>CAVRQD010000001.1:0-439770 GCA_963723285.1 uncultured Alphaproteobacteria bacterium
ACTGCCGAGAAACAGCAGGATCATCAGCGCGGTCAGGCCGGCGGCGATGACCGCCTCGCGGATGACGCTGACGACCGCACCCTTGACGAAAATCGACTGGTCGGCGAGCGCCTCGATCCGCAATTGCGGCGGCAAGGTCTGTTCGACCCGTGGCAGGATGGCGCGAATGCCGTTGACGACGCTGATCGTCGAAGCGTCGCCAGCCTTGATGATGCTGACCAGCACGCCGCGCCGGCCGTTCTGGCGCACGATATTGGTCTGCGGGGCAAAGGCGATGCTGACGGTCGCCACGTCGCGCAGATAGATCGTCGCGTTGCCGATGGTCTTGATCGGCACGTCGTTCAGCTCCTCGGCTGTCCGCGTCGTGCCATTGATGTGGACGTCATATTCGAACTGGGAGATTTTTGCCGTGCCCGAAGGCAGGACCAGATATTCCTTCTCGACCGCGTTGAGCACGTCGGCCGGCGAGAGCCCCTTGGCCTGGAGCTGCTGCGGATTGAGGCTGATAAGCATCTCGCGCTGCTTGCCGCCATAGGGATAGGGAACGACGGCGCCCGGCACGGTGACGAGCTGGGTGCGCAGGAAGTTCATGGACAGATCGTTGAGTTCCTGCTCCGACAAGCCCGGACCGGAAAGCCCGAGTTGCAGGATCGGCACGCTGGAGGCGCTGAAATTGAGAACTTCCGGCGGCTGCGTGCCAGGCGGCATCTGCCGCAGCATCAACTGCGCGTCGGCGGTGACCTGGGCATTGGCGGTGTCGAGGCTGGCATTCGGCTGAAGGTAGATTTTGACCAACGCCTGGCCATTGTAGGTCGTCGATTCAATATGCTGAATATTGTCGACGAGGGTCGTCAGCGAGCGTTCGTAGGACGTGGTCAGCCGGCCTTCCATCTCCTCCGGGTTCAAGCCGGTGTAGGTCCACACCACGGCGACGACGGGAATATCGATATTGGGAAAAATATCGGTCGGCGTCCTGAGGATCACCACCGGACTCAGAACAAGGATCAGCAGCGCCAGCACGATGAACGTATAGGGCCGATCGAGCGCGAGGCGGACGATCCACATTCAATGGCACTCCTTTCGGGCACGGCCGCCCGATTCTCCAGCGGGCGCGAGACGACGCAATTTGCAAAACCAAGAAGCGCGATAGGATATCGCGCGAACCTCGCCCTCCCGGGTTGCAATGCGGGCTGGCGCGCCTTAACGACGTCTTCCGACCGGTTTACCAACCCGGGCCGGTCTTATCGCGTAGTTTAAGGGTCATTCAAGGCAGATAGGCCGCAAAGTCCTTCGCAAGCGCGTGATCGAACTCTAAAGATTCGTGATCGCCACCAGTTTGGCGGTCCATATTGCCCCGGCGCCCACGCATACGAGCCGCCGCCACAGGACTTTCCTATCAGGGCCATGATCCCGCCCCAGAGTTTTACGCTTTTGGAACCGAGCCGCCGCAATGCTTTCGATGACCATTGGCGCCGACAAGGAATGAACCTTATTCAATCCCGCTCCACCCTTTCCTGCCCAGCAGATCGCGCGGCGCGTTTCCGGCTGTCTCCGCTGGGAGCGAGACTCACCCGCGGCTTGGGGATCGTGCTGGCCCTGAGCGGGACAACAACAATCGCCGTCCCGGCGGATCGGCTCCAACTGGCGCAGAAGATGGCACAGGATTCCAGCGGCGTATCGGCCCCTTTGCCGCCTGAGCGACCCGCAGCACTGGCGCCAACAACACAGCCGGCCCCCGCTGCGCCCGCTCATATCGCACCGCAACCCGGCGATACGCAGGCCAACACTGCGGCACCGCAAAAAGCGTCGGACGAGCCGATCGACAACACCAGGTTCAATGGCGGTCCTGGGACGATGCTGAAATTGCCGCCGGCCTCCCACGCCCGCATGCATCAATGCGCGGTGGAATGGCAAAACAGGAAGATGGCCGGCACGGCGGTGGAGAAGATTTGGTTCGACTTCGCCCGCAAATGCCTGACGCGTTGAACCAAAAAAATAGCGCCCACGAGCCAGAGACGGCCGGGACGCGAGGTCTCATTCACACAGACTGACGAAGACGGAACGGCCAGCAGCGCACAAGCGCCAGCTTCGGAGCTCCATGCGCACCCTCGCGCGTAACCGCGGTCCGAGGGAAATCTGGCCGTCTCCGTCTTCTTGCTTTGACGAGTTTAGACCGGCTCCGGAGCCGCTGGCGCAGGGGCCTTTGGCTTGCGGGGGGAAGACTTGCGCGCCTTTTTCGGGGCGCTCTTCTTGCTCGGCGACTTGCGGGCCGACGTACGGGCCTTCTTCGCCGCGGTCTTCGTAGCGCGCTTGGCAACCTTCTTGGTGGCCTTCTTCACGCTCTTCTTCGTGGCCGTTTTCCGTACGGCCTTCTTGACGGTCTTCTTCTTGGCCGCGGTCTTCTTCGCGGGTTTACGCTTGGTGGTAGCCTTCACCATGATCAAGTTCCCTCTGCTAATCTGCCGGCATGCGTTTCTTTGCCGACAGGAGGCATGAATAGCGTAGCGCGGTTAATCAGTGGTGCAAGAGGGGCTTGCATGCCAAAGGCCGAATCGAGCATCGATTCTGCGCTCCAACTCTTAGCAAGACGTTGCTGCGCGGGACATGCGTGAAGCCTTTGCATCCATCGACGAACGGGTTTCGCGCGCATCGTATCGCTTGGCTGAATCCTCGTGCGAAACATCTGTCAGCACGGACGCAACATACACACTCAGCCCGCGTTCGCGCGCTCACACGTGCGCACACACGCGCGCAAAGTTGTTGTTTTTCCTGATTCAATTTGCATTTCGCGACTCTAAGCCCGAGTTCACGCAACAACGCGCACGCGCGGCGTCGCATGCGTTTACTCAAGGGCGATGAAGCGCCGCGCATACATGCGAGAGGTACATTCACGGCTGCGAACGCGCGCGTTCAAGCGCCCGGCGGGGAAGGTCTTCACATCCCGCGAGGACGGCCAAGCACACCTCAAAAATTTTTTTGTGGGACTCTAAAAAAAATGCGTCCAGACGCTTCGCGCGCCGCTTTGCAACGCCTCAAAACGCGACTCTCGCGATTCGCCGGCTGATTCGGAGCGCGCTTCAAATGCCGAGTTTCGCCTTCAGCAGCGTGTTAACAGCCTGCGGATTGGCCTTGCCGCCGGTCTGTTTCATCACTTGCCCGACAAACCATCCGAGCATCGAAGGCTTGGCCAGAGCCTGCGCCACCTTATCCGGATTTGCGGCGATGATCTGATCGACCGCAGCCTCAATGGCGCCGAGATCGGTCACCTGCTTCATGCCCCGCGCCTCGACGATGGCGCGCGGATCGCCGTCTTTCTCCTCTTCGATGAGGATCAGGAGCAGATCCTTGCCGATCTTGCCGGAGATCGTTCCGTCGGCGATGAGATCGATGAGCCCGGCGATCTGCGCCGGCTTCAGATGCGTCTGCGGCAAGGTGAGGCCGACCGAATTCGCATAGGCCGACACGTCGCCCATGATCCAATTGGCGACCGCCTTGGGATCGCGCTCGGCGCCGCCATAGGCGACCGCGGCCTCGTAATAATCCGCCGTCTCCTTGTCGGCGACGAGCACGCCGGCATCATAAGGCGGCAGTCCATATTCGGCGATGAAGCGGGCGCGCTTGGCGTCCGGCAGTTCCGGCAGATGCGCGGCCAGCCCATCGACATAGGCCTGATCGAATTCGAGCGGCAGAAGGTCGGGATCGGGGAAATAACGATAGTCGTGCGCCTCTTCCTTCGAGCGCATGGAGCGCGTCTCGCCCTTGCCCGGATCGAAAAGCCGCGTCTCCTGGTCGATCTTGCCGCCGTCTTCGAGAATGCCGATCTGCCGCCGCGCCTCAGTCTCGATCGCCTGGCCGATGAAGCGGATCGAATTGACGTTCTTGATCTCGCAGCGCGTGCCGAGGCCCTCGCCGGGCCGGCGCACGGAGACGTTGACATCGGCGCGAAGCGAGCCTTGTTCCATGTTGCCGTCGCAGGTGCCGAGATAGCGCAGGATCGTGCGGAGCTTGGTGATATAGGCCTTGGCCTCGTCGGCCGAGCGCATGTCGGGCTTGGAGACGATCTCCATCAGCGCGACGCCCGAGCGGTTGAGATCAACGAAGGAGTCCGTCGGCGACTGGTCATGCAGAGACTTGCCGGCGTCCTGCTCCAGATGCAGCCGCTCGATGCCGACCTCGATCCGCTCCGCCGGCGTCACATCGACGGCGACGACACCCTCGCCGACGATCGGGCTCTTGTACTGGGAAATCTGATAGCCCTGCGGCAGGTCGGGATAAAAATAATTCTTCCGGTCGAAGCTCGAACGCAGGTTGATCTTGGCCTTGAGGCCGAGCCCGCTGCGGATCGCCTGGGCGACGCACTCCGAATTGATGACCGGCAACATGCCCGGCATGGCCGCATCGACCAGCGAGACATGGCTGTTGGGCTCGCCGCCGAATTCGGTCGAGGCCCCGGAAAAGAGTTTGGACTTGGAGACGACCTGGGCGTGGACCTCCAAGCCGATCACGACTTCCCAATCGCCGGTGGCGCCCTTGATGAGTTTGGACGGGGATGTGTGGGTGTTCATGGCCTGCTCTTTCGTCTGCCGTCGAGACAATCCTTAGGGCGTATCCGCCAGCGAATTAAGCCAGATGGCCTGGTGCGCCGTTTCGTAAAGATAGCAATCATCGATGAGGACGCTCTCGCCAGTGCCGCCCGCCATCTGCAAACCTGCGATCCGGCATTTCTTCTCGCGGGCCGTCAGCCACGCGCGCTCCGCATCGCGGATCAGGTCGGCGCCCTTGAGCTTTTTGCCGGTATCGCCGTCAACGTCGGTATCGCCGTATTCTTTGAGGACAGCTTTATAGCCCTTATTCAATTGCTCGTCCCAAAGCGCAGCTTCGCGATTTGCGCAATCCCTCATGCCGTAAGTCGATTGGCCATCGGGCTTATCGAGGCAGGGCTCTTGCACCACGCCAATACAGCTTTCGGGCGTGGCCTTCGTCGTTTTGGCCTTCGCCAGACATTGCGTAAGCGTCGCGCGGTCTTGGTCGGTGGGGCGCTCCTGCGCTGAGGCGATGCCTCCGGTAAGGCCAGCGAGGATCAAACTGCCAAACAGGAATGCGCCAAACTGCATGGTTACGCCCACCATTTCGGCGGCAGTTCGATCTTCGGCGCGGCCTGCTCGATGGCCGAGGCAACCGCGAACAGAGTCTCCTCCTCGAAGGCCCGGCCGATCAATTGCAGCGCGAGCGGCAGCCCTTCGGACGAAAGGCCCGCGGGCACGGCGATGCCCGGCAGACCGGCCATGTTCACCGTCACCGTGAAAACGTCGTTGAGATACATTTCGACCGGATCGGCGCTGCCTTTCTCGCCGATGCCGAAGGCGGCGGACGGCGTCGCCGGGGTCAGGATCGCATCGACGCCCTCGGCAAAAGCCGTCTCGAAATCGCGCTTGATGAGTGTGCGGATCTTCTGCGCCCGCACATAATAAGCGTCATAATAGCCGGCCGAGAGCACATAGGTGCCGATCATGATGCGCCGGCGCACTTCCTTGCCGAAGCCGGCGGCGCGGGTGTTCTCGTAAAGCTCGATAATATCCTTGCCGGGCACGCGCAGCCCGTAGCGCACGCCGTCGTAACGGGCGAGATTGGACGACGCCTCGGCCGGGGCGACGATATAATAAGCCGGCAGCGCATAGCGCGTATGCGGCAGCGAAATCTCGACGATCTTGGCGCCCGCCGCTTTGAGCCAGGCAACACCATCGTCCCACAATTTGGCGATCTCGGCCGGCATGCCGTCGAGCCGATATTCTTTCGGAATGCCGATCACCTTGCCGCGGATCGACGTGCCGACAGCCGCCTCGTAATCCGGCACCGGCCGGTTCACGGAGGTCGAATCCTTCGCATCATAGCCCGCCATCGAGCGCAGCATGATCGCCGCGTCGCGAACGTTGCGGGTGATCGGACCAGCCTGATCGAGCGACGAGGCGAAAGCGACAATGCCCCAGCGCGAGCAGCGGCCATAAGTCGGCTTGATGCCGACCGTGCCGGTGAAGGCCGCAGGCTGGCGGATCGAGCCGCCCGTGTCCGTCGCCGTCGCGCCATAACAGAGCCGCGCTGCGACCGCTGCCGCCGAGCCGCCGGAAGAGCCGCCGGGCACGATCTTCACATTCGAGCCGGGCCGCCGCCACGGCGAGGTCACGGAACCGAAATAGGATGTCTCGTTCGACGAGCCCATGGCGAATTCGTCGAGGTTGAGCTTGCCGAGCATTACCGCGCCGTCGCGCCAAAGATTGGCCGAGACGGTCGATTCATAGGCCGGCACGAAGCCTTCGAGGATGTGGCTCGCCGCCGTCGTCTGCACGCCCTCGGTGCAATAAAGATCCTTGATGCCGAGCGGGATGCCTTCGAGCGGCCGGGCCTCGCCAGCCGCGAGCAGCTTGTCGGATTGGGCCGCCATTGCCAACGCCTTCTCGGGCGTCTCGACGATGAAGCAATTGAGCGCCCGGCCCTGCTCGACGGCCGCGATCTGCGCCTTGGCGAGTTCGACGGCGGAAACCTCTTTCTTCACCAGCGCATCGCGCGCCGCGGCAAGGCTCAATTCGGTCAAATCGGTCAAATGCTGCTCTCTTGAATATGTAAAGTTGACCCCGCGCCAGCCTATTCCACGACCTTCGGCACGACGAAGAAATGATCCTCGGTCGCCGGGGCGTTGGCGACGATCGCGTCGGCGATATTGCCGTCATTGACGACATCGGCTCGCTCGTAGAGATGCATGGGCATCACCGAGGTCATCGGTTCGACGCCGCTGACATCGACGCTATTCAGTTCCTCAACAAAGGCGAGGATCGAATTGAGCTCTTGCGCCAGATGCGGCACATCCGCCTCGGCGAGCTTGATCCGCGCCAGATGGGCGATGCGGCGGACTGTCGCCTGATCAACAGCCATAATGTCTCCTCTGCTCCAGCCCGAAGCAAGGGCCGAGCCTATAGCACCCGCGCGCCACGGCGGGCAATCAAAGTCAAACCTGGAGCGCCTCGCCGATGGCCGGCACATGCACCTTGGGCCTGCCGCCGAGCGCTGAAACGAATTCATCCGGCGTCCGCGCCAGGAGATCGAACGTCCCGTAATGGCAAGGAATGACGGATTCGAAGTCGAAATAGCGGTGCACGGCCTCGGCCGCGATCTTGCCGCCCATGGTGAAGCGGTCGCCGACCGGGACGATGCCGATTTTCGGCCGATAAATCTCGCTAATCAGCGCCATATCCGGAAAGATCGCCGTATCACCCATGTGGTAAATGGTGGGGCCGCTGGCGGGGGTGACGACAATGCCCATCGGATTGCCGAGATAGATCGGCTTGCCGTCGACGATCGTGCTGGAGGAATGGAAGGCGGGCGTGAAGCTCACCTTGAAATCCTCGAGCGCGATCGTACCGCCGGTATTGCCGGGGTTGATGTTCGGCGCGCCCTGGCCCGCGAGATAGACGCAGATCTCGAAATTCGAAACTATCTGCGCACCGCTCGCCTTGGCGATCTCGACACTGTCGCCGACATGGTCATCGTGGCCATGCGTCAAAAGAATATGGGTTGTCCCGGCAGTGACAGCGTCAAAATCGAGCTGGAATTTCGGATTGCCGCGCAGAAACGGATCAATGAGAATGACCGAGGATCGGGTTTCGATCCGGAAAGCGGAATGGCCAAGCCAAGTGATTTTCATGGATTGCTCCAGAACCAGACGAACGCCGCGCGGTGCCACGGCATGGAGCGCGGGACATAGCCCAATCCCGGCCGCGCAGCCACTTTCTCCGCCACAGAAACGCGCATTTCAGGCATGAGCGGACCGGATATCCCAATCGCGGACTTGGCTGCGCACCTCGGCCGCGGCCAGCGCCTGATGGGCCTCGACCTTGGCACCAAGACCATCGGCCTCGCCCTCTCGGACGTTGAGCGAAGGCTCGCGAGCCCGCTTGAAACCTTGAAGCGCGGCAAATTTTCCGCCGATGCCGCCGCTTTACTGGCGCGGGCGGAAAAATTCGGCGTCGCCGGCTTCGTCATCGGCCTGCCGCTCAACATGGACGGCAGCGAGGGACCGCGCGTCCAGGCGACCCGTGCCTTCGTCCGCAATCTCGCCCGGCTGACGCCAGCGCCCATCGCCTTCTGGGACGAACGCCTTTCGACCGCCGCCGTCACCCGCGCCTTGATCGAACAAGATGCCTCGCGGGCCAAGCGGGCCGCCGTCGTCGACAGGATGGCGGCCGCCTATATCCTGCAAGGCGCGCTCGACCGGCTGAACGCCTTGGCGCTCAAATAGCGCCACGATCTAGGCTACGCCCAAAGCCAGATCGCTCATCTGCGTCAGAGGGAAGATCGCTTCGACGCGCGTGCCGCCGCCTGGAAGCGGCGTGATCCGCAGCGTGCCGCCGCAGGCCTGGACGCGCTCGTTCATCCCGGTGAGCCCGAGCCCGCGCACGGTCGCTTCGCTGATTCCGATTCCATCGTCTTCCACCACGGCACGCAGAGCTTCCGGCGTGCCACTTTCGTCGAGGGCGACATAATCGACGCTGACGCGCGCCTTGCGCGCCCGCGCATGACGGAAAATATTGGTCAGGCTCTCCTGCACCACGCGATAGGCGGCAAGTTCGACGGCTTCGCCGACGAGGCCGAAATCATCGCTGAGCTTGAGCGAGATTTCGAGTTCCGGATGCGCGGCACGCCATGAGCCGACGAGCGTGCGCAAAGCTTCGGCCAGACCCAATTCATCAAGCCCGGGCGGGCGCAGCCGCTGCAATAGGCGGCGCAGCAAGGTCTGGATGGCTTCGGCCTGTTCGCCGATAGACGCGACATTCTGCTTGATGACGGCGGCCGCAGGCGCGCCCTCGCTCAGCGCGCTGACATTGGCGCGAATGCAGAAAAGCGGCGGCCCCATCTCGTCGTGCAGATCGCGCGCGATCTGGCCGCGCTCCTCCTCCTGCACCCGCATCATCTGATGCATGAGCCGATGATTTTCGGCGTTGATCTTGGCGAGATTGGCGGCGAGCCCATTGATCTTGGCACCGATATCGACGAATTCCGGCGGCCCGCGCGGCGCCAGCTTGATGTCCGTATCGCCGCGGGCCAGCTTCCCGATCGCGCTGCTGACATCGGCGATGGGCGCGATGGCGCGTCCGACGAGGACGAGAATCAGTGCGAAGAGACAGATGCCGAAGGCGAGGGTCGTCGCCGCGATCGTGCAGACTTCGGTCCAGATTTCGGCGACCTCACTGGTCGGATTGGCAACGATGACGATGTCGCCATAATTGCGGCCGTGGATCGTTGCCGGAACGACAGTGACGTTCGGGCGTGGCTGAAAGAGGCGGATGAACCAGTAGGGCGCGCTGCCCGCGGGGCTCGTCGTGGAGATCAGCGGCAGGTTCTGCGCCTCCGCGATATCCCGCGCGATAGAGATGCGCACGTGCCGCAAATTCTTGAGTTCGGCAAGAAGACGCTGCAACAGCGGTTCCGGATCCGGCGCATCTTGCAAGCTTGCCAGGACGGTCTCGATCATCTCGCGCGCCAACGTCTGGTCGCTCTCTCCTTCGGCCTGCACGCGCGGGCCGGCGTTCCAGCCGATCAAGGCGAAATTGACCAGCAGGGAGAGAAAGAGCAGCGCGCCGAGGAGAAGATTCAAGCGCCAGCGCAAAGACAGACTTCGCATCATCACGCCTCATAAGCTGCGCGGCGCAAGCTTGCGCCAAGTCCGATGGACAAGTTCAAAGAATCTCGCGCCATCGGGATGTTATCTATACCAGCCGTGATTTTTTCTACAGCACCAAGTCCTTATACCCATATTCGCTGTTAAGCATCTAGGATTTAAGGGAAATTGTTGACACAAGCGCGCCGCCGGCCGAAACATCGCCAAGGTATTCCGCTGGCGGGTTGGAGAAGATGCAAGTTCTGATCGTCGATGACCACCCGGTCATTATTTCTGGGTGCCGGGCGATGCTTTCCCCTTATGACGATATCACGGTTATCGATGCGCTGAACTCGGCGCAAGCCTACGACAAATACGTCGAAGCACGGCCGGATGTCGTGGTGATCGACATCAACCTGCCGGGCATGTCCGGTTTCGCGCTAACGCGGCAGATTCTCGAATACGATCCCCAGGCGAAGATCATCATCTTCACCATGAACGACGATCCGATCTTCGCGGCGCGTGCGATCGAGAACGGCGCGAAGGGCTATATCGGCAAGTGCGAAGATCCGGCGCGTTTCGTCGCCGCGATCCGCGCTGTCGCGGCAGGCCAGACCTTCCTGCTGCCGGAGATGGCGCAGAAGCTCGCCTTCCTCGATCCCGGCCGACGCGATTTTCTGACCGGGCTGAACGCGCGCGAATTGGAGATTTTGCGGCTCTTGCGCGCCGGCAAGAGCATGGCCGAGATCGCCGGCATCATCAACGTGTCTTACAAGACGGTCGCCAATTCCTGCGCCGTGCTCAAGCGCAAGCTCGGTGCGCGCACGCCGCTCGACCTCGTCCGCATCGCCGTCGAAAACAAGCTCGCATAACAGCCGGAATATCGGCGCCCGCGCCGGTACAGGCTGGCGCGATGGGCAGCCCTATTCAAGCACGAGGTTGCGCGGCTTGCCGGCGACCCAAGCCTCGATATTGTCGACGAGTTGGTTAGACAGCCCCGTCATCGCCTCGATGCTTGCCCAGGCCACATGCGGTGTGATTAGCAGATTGGGCAGATCGGCTTCGAGCAGGACATTGCCGTTCTTGGGCGGCTCGACCGTCAGCACATCGAAGCCCGCGCCGCCGATCTCACCCGCCTTCAGCGCCTCGACCAGCGCCTTTTCATCGACAAGGCCGCCACGCGCGGTGTTGATCAGAATGGCATCGTTTTTCATCTTCTTGAGCTCGGCGGCGCCGATAACATTGCGTGTCTGTTCGGTCAGCGGGCAATGCAGCGAGATGATGTCGCTCTCTTTCAGGACGGTATCCAGATCGACCTTGCCGGGAAAATCATAGAGGTCCGTCGCGATCACCTTCATGCCGAGCGCCTCGGCGCGGGCGCCGACCGATTTGCCGAGCGCGCCATAGCCGATGAGGCCCAGCGTCGAACCGGCAATGTCGCGGATCGGATGGTCGAAATAGCAGAATTGGTTGATCGTCTGCCACTTGCCGCGCCGCACGTCGAGCACATAGGGGACGAGGCTGCGGCGCAGCGCGAAGATCAGCGCCAGCGTATGTTCCGGCACGGTATTGTCCGCGTAATTGCGGATGTTCGAGACCGGGATGCCATGCGCCTTGCAATAGGCCTTGTCGACGCAGTCGGTGCCCGTCGCGGCGACGGCGATTAATTTCAGCTTCGGCAGCTTTTCAAGGCTCGGCGCGCGCAGCTGCACCTTATTGATGATGGCGATATCGGCATCGGCGAGGCGCTCGACCACCTGATCGGCGACCGTCTCCTGATATTCCTTATAGCTATGCGGGAAATTCGGCTGCCGCACTGGGACGCCAATCGTCGCGCGGTCCAGGAAAACGATATTGTAATGCGGGGTCTCAGCCACGGGCGCCTCTCCTTTTTCGCCCTTTCCTTATGGGGGCGGGCCTGGAACGTCAATCGGGCAGGAAAAGCAGCACGGCCCGGGGTACGCCCAAGGACGCGCTAGTTCACATTCCATTCGCAGATGCGAAAATTATTGCGGCGCTGTTCCAGATCGACATGGAGGTGAAGAGCATGGGCGGAATCCGCGCCCGGCCCCAGGACTGTCCTGAAACGCGCACAGGCGCTCGCTTTTAGCCGCGCCAGAAACGCCGGCCTTTCCGCCTGCTGCTGGATGAGAATCTGCCGCCCATCGCGCAACACGAGGCCGCGCAGATCGACGGCATTGCCCTTGGCGTGCTCGCTGAGCTTCTCCGTCGCGAGGTGATTGCGGTTGCGGCACTCATAGCCGACCGAGCCGAGAATTTTGGCGAGGCCGCCCTCTGGCTGGACGGCCGGCGCCACGTCGTCATGGACCCAGTCGCCAAGCGCTTCGGCGAGATCGCAGCGAATGAGCGACGGCGGCTCGAACGGAACTGTCGTTCCATCGGCAAGCACAACGGCTTTCAAGGTGACCGGCTCGGCGATGCCGCAGCCGTTCGGCCCACTGACGGGCGCGGCGGCGGCGACGATAAGCCGCTTGCTGGCGAGAACGCGGGCACAGGCCGGATCGGGGGCGGCGACCACGGGCTCGGGTGGCGCCAGCGGTTTCACTGCCGTCTGCGGCGACAGGTCTGCGGGCCGACGAGGCGGCAGCGGCGCCGGAGGCAAGTGCTTTGCTGCAATGCAAGGCGACCCGAGCAAGAGCAGCCCGAATAGGAGAATTGAACGGATACCCATGCAGCCCAAACGCGGCCGACGCGCCAAGGCTGCTGCTTCACTTTAGCTTTAGATCAGAATTGCTCGAGCAGAGTGGCGGCGCTGGAGACCTCCGCCTTGCCCGACGAGGGCTCGATATTGAGCTGCGTCACGATACCGTCATCGACAAGCGCGGCGTAGCGCTGGGAGCGCAAGCCGAGACCACGCTCGGTCAGGTCGAGCGTCAGGCCCGTGGCTTTGGCAAAAGCGGCGCTACCATCAGCCAGGAAGACAAACCCCTCGTCGACGCCAAGCGACTTGGCCCAAGCGGCCATCACGAAGACATCGTTGACGGCGGTCACGGCGATCAACTCGACGCCCTTACCGCGCAGCTCCGCCTCTTTCTCGATATAGCCGGGCACGTGATTGAGCGAGCACGTGGGCGTGAAGGCGCCCGGCACGCCGACGAGCGCGACGCGGCGCCCCTTGAAAATTTCATCGGTCGTTTGCGGCTGCGGACCATCGTCCGTCATCACCGTGAACGTCACCTGCGGCAGCGGATCACCAATTTTGATCGTCATGTCGGCCCCTCATATTTGTCGCGGACGAAATTAGCGACTCTCGCGCCAATCTCAAGTCAGGCGCTTTAGGCGCCGCCTGCGATCTTGGCGGCAAACCGCAGATCATCGGCTAATCCGCGGAAGGCCGCATCCTTTTCCACCTCGTCTTGCATCCGCAAAATCGCGGAAGGATGGATCGTGACAATCGCGCGATGTCCTTCGAATTCCAAAATCTGGCCGCGCAAGCGCGAGAGAACGACCGGCTTTTCGAGCAACGCGCGCGCCGCCGTAACGCCAAGAGCGACGACGAGTTTCGGTTGCACGAGCGCCAGCTCGCGCTCCAGCCACCAGCGGCAGGCCTGCACCTCACCGCGCGTCGGCTGCTTATGCAGCCGCAGCTTGCCGCGCTGCTCATGTTTGAAATGTTTGACCGCGTTCGTGATATAGGCCGAAGCGCGATCAAGACCGGCATCCGCCAGGGCCGCATCGAGAACCCGGCCGGCCGGGCCGACGAAGGGTTTGCCGGTGCGGTCTTCCTTGTCGCCGGGTTGCTCGCCGACCAGCATCAGCGGCGCCCCAACGGGCCCTTCGCCAAACACGACTTGCGTCGCATCGCGATAGAGCGTGCAGCGGGTGCAATGTGCGGCCTCCGCCGCCGCTTCCTGCAGCTCTTGGGCGTGACGCGCCAGTTCCGCGCGTGTCATGCCGCGCGCTCCCGCCGCTCCGGCGCGAGCCCGAGCTTCTTCATCAAGGCAAGCGCATCCTGTGGGGCGCGCAACTTGTCTGTATTGTCGAAGAAGACGAAGACATCGCGGCGCTTCAACGGCCCGGCGGACGCCGCGGCGAAATCGCCGTCGCGCATGGGCTTTCCGCTGGCCCAGGCGCGGATTCGCCCCGCCCATCTGTCGAGCGCCGCCGCGTCATAGCCGCTGCGATAGAGTTCCGTCGAACCATGCAGGCGGCAATAGACGAAGTCAGAGGTCAGATCCATGAGCTGAGGCCATTCGACAGTGTCGGCGCAGACCAGCGCGACGTCGTGTGCCCGCAACAGATCGACGAAAGCGGGATCGACGAAGCTCTCGTGCCGGATTTCCACCGCGTGCCGGACTGGCCGCACGGCGTCGGTCTTAAGGCAGCCCCGCGCCTTCAGGTGATGATCGTGCCGGCGCGCCAGGGCCGAGGCAGCGCCTGTATCATGCGGCAGAAGGGCGAGGAATTCCTCCATCCGGCTTCGCTCGAAACGAAAATTCGGCGGAAACTGCCAAAGCACCGGGCCGAGCTTCGCACCCAGAGCCAGCACGCCGGAGGCGAAGAAATTGGCGACCGGAATCGCAACATCTCGCGCCCGCTTGATATGGGTGATGAAGCGCGGCGCCTTGACGGCGAAGACGAAATCCTCCGGCACTTGCTCAGCCCAGAAGCGGAAGGCCGACGGCGTCTGCAGGCCGTAGAATGTTCCGTTGATCTCAATCGTGCGGAAGAAAGTGCTCGCATAGGCGAGTTCGCGGCTTCGCGGCAGACCTTTCGGAAAAAACTGCCCGCGCCATGGCGCGTAGGTCCAGCCGGATATGCCGATCCTGATCTCAGCCTTTTGCGCCGCCATGCTTCCCTCACGGACGCGACCGCGTTCCGGTGAAGAACGGAAAGCGCGGCCTATTTGCTTTCGAGCGTCGACGCTTGCTTCGGCAAGTCAAGGTCGCGCGTGAACACATATGACTGTCGCGGGCCGGTCAGCGTGAGTTGCACCGGCACGCGGGTTGGCAAACCTTTCAACGGCTTCTGCGCGGCCACCAATGCAAATCGGCCATCGGCCAAACGATGCGTTTCGATGTCCCAACCGTCCGGGGCCTCGGCGAAGAGGTCGCCCGCCGGTCCAGCTCCCTTCCAAGTCAAAATCCAACGCGGTGGCGTGGCACCTGGATCGGCCGTGATTACAATTTCTTTCGCAACCTCATCCTTCGCGAGCGGAACCGGCACGCGCGCCTCCGCCTCCGCGATAATATCTTCTTTCGTGCTCGCGCCGCTTTGCGGCAAAATAAGATCTGCCGCGCTCCGGGCCGGCAGACAAATATTGTCGCAGACCGCATAATCGAGCGTGAGCCGCAGATGTACGGGCTTTGCCGGATCGTGCGCCGTCACCGCGACGGGAAAGGTGACGCCGTCGCGATAGCCGAAAGCTTGCAGCCCCTGTTCATCGATCCGCTGCGGCGCCGGATAGGCAACCCGCGCTGAATCAAGATTTTCCGATCCGCGGAACGAGAATGTCGGCGGCACGCCGGCATCGCCGGGCACGCGCCAATAAGTGATCGCCTGTCCGGCAAGCTTTATCTGCGCAGCGGTCACATAGCTGCCCTGCCCATGCGGCGTGCCCGCGATGAGCCGCATTTGTGCCTTATCATTCGCCGATCCTGACCATGCGCTCGCGAAGGGATCGGCCTTGAGCGGACTGGACGCGGCGCCTAGCGCTGCAAGGCAGAAGACCAGTTCCAAACCGAGGCGCCGCCCAAAAAGAAGATGGTCAAAGCCGCCCGCCTGCGCCAACATGGACGCGGAAAAACGGGAACGAAGATTGCGTATGATCACGGCGGGCATTTACGCGCCTTCCTTTTGGTTGGTTTTCTCACCAGCGCGGGATGAAATTGTGGCCTTCGGAACCCATTTGTTACCCAGTCGGTTAAGGGTCTGGTGATGGCATCGGTCGTGCGGAAGGACAAAAACAGCGAATATTTCGACGGGCAGTTCCTTCTGGCCATGCCCGGCATGACGGATGACCGCTTTGCCCGCAGCGTCGTCTATCTGTGCGCCCATTCCGACGAGGGCGCGATGGGCATCGTCATCAACCGCCGCGCACCGAGCCTGAATTTCTCCGAATTGCTCATTCAACTCGAAGTGATTGCGCCAGATGAGGCGATCCGCCTGCCAGCGCACGCCGGCACCGTGCCGGTTCTGCGCGGCGGCCCGGTCGAGACCGGCCGCGGCTTCGTGCTGCATTCGAACGATTTCTACATCGACAATTCAACTCTGCCAATCGACGGCGGCGTGTCGCTGACCGCGACCATCGACATTCTGCGCGCCATCGCCAAGGGCTCGGGCCCGGATCGCGCCATTCTCGCGCTCGGCTACGCTGGCTGGTCGCCCGGCCAGCTCGAAGACGAGGTGCAAAACAACGGCTGGCTCACCTGCCCGGCCGATGCGGCCCTTATCTTCGATACGCCGCTCGAAGCGCGCTACGACATGGCGATGCGCAAGATCGGCATTGATCCCGGCTTCCTCTCCGCCCAGTCCGGCCGGGCGTAAAGAAAATGCGTCGAATATAAGAGATTCTACGCCGCGGCTTGCGCCGCGCCGACAAGCTTGCGCGCTTCGCCCGCGCTCATCGGATGGCCGAAAACATAGCCCTGCGCGAATTCGCAGCCGAGCTGGGACAATTCGATCGCGTCGGACTCGGTCTCCGCGCCTTCCGCGACGATATCCATGCCGAGATCATGCGCCAAGGTCACGATGGAGCGCAGAATGATCGGCCGCGCGCCCTTGCCGTTGTGATGCACGAAGGAACGATCGATCTTGATCGTATCGAAGGGGAAGCGCTGCAGATAGGCAAGCGAGGAATAGCCGGTGCCGAAATCGTCGAGGCAGAGACCGGCGCCGAATTCGTGGATGCGGGTCAAAATCTGCGCCGCATATTCCGGGTTTTCCATGACCAGGCCTTCGGTCAATTCCAGCTTCAGCGTGCCGCGGGCGATCTTCCAGCGCGAGAGAACCGCGCGCACATCCTGCAACAGATCGTGACGCAGCAATTGCCGGGATGAGATGTTGACGCTGGCAAAGAGTGGCGGGTCGAGATCGAGCGCCGCCTGCCAAGCCGAAAGCTCGCGCGCCGTGCGCTCCATGGCGAAAAGGCCGAGATCGACGATGCTGCCGGTCTCCTCCGCGACGGGGATGAATTCCGCCGGGCTCAGGCGGCCGAGGCGTGGATGATCCCAGCGCAGCAGCGCCTCAAAGCCGGCGACGGTGCGATCCTCGAGCCGGATGATCGGCTGAAACAGAATGTGCATCTCGCCGCGATCGAGCGCCCGGCGCAGATCCGCTTCAAGCGTCAGCCGGTCGGAGCGCATGGTGCGCATCGACGGCCGGAAGACTTCGATACGGTTGCCGCCAATACGTTTGCCGTGCCGCACCGCGATCTCGGCATCGTTCAGCATATCCTCGCGATTGGCGTGCAATTGCGGATCGAAAAGCGCGAGGCCGATCGAGGCCGTGAGCGGCACCTCCTTCTCGCCGAAGGTGACCGGCGTCGAGACGGCACGGCGGATGACATTGGCGATGGCGATGATGTGATCCGTCTCGCTTTCGGAGATCACCACGGCCGCGAACTGGTCGCTCGAGAGCCTCGCCAGCGTATCCTGCGGCTTGAGGATGCGGCCGAGACGGCGCGCGATGGTCAGCAGGATCGAATCCCCGGCGGAAAAGCCGATCGAACTCGTTGATATGTTTGAAGCGGTCGATGTCGATGCAGATGACGGTCGGGCGGATTTGCGCATCGCTCTGCGAGAGTTTGAGCGCCGCACCGAGCCGGTCGAAGAACAATTCGCGGTTCGGCAGGCCGGTGAGATTGTCGTGGACCGCGTCGTGCAGCAGGCGCGTCTGCGCCGTCTTCTGCTCGGTCACGTCGGCGAGCGTGCCGATGACTCGGATCACCTCGCCCTCAGGGCCGATCACCGGGCGGGCTTTGAGCAGGAACCAGAAATAATGCCCGTCAGCGGCGCGCAGACGGAATTCCTGATTGATGCGTCCGCGCCTTTGCTCAAGCATCGTGTCGAGGCTAGCGCGATAGCGGTCGCGCTCGAACGGATGCAAGATATCGAGCCATTTCGAGGCCGGCCCTTCGAGCTCGCCGCGGAAGAGACCAAGCTGGGTCTCGACCTCGGGGCTGACATAGACGCGGTCGGACTCGACATCCCAATCGAAGATGATGTCGCCGCAGCCCGTCAGCGCCAGGGCCTTGCGCTCGGAATCGTTGATCGCGCCGGAGCCGAGGCCGCCGCCGGCGAAGGCGTTCTGCATCACCGTGAAGCCGATCAGCATGACGATCAGCACCAGACCGCCGATCAGCGCCGGCGAAACGAGATCGTTGGTGAGCGCGCCCGTGACGGTGAAGCCCGCGGCGATGACCCAGACCAGCAGCAGGAACCATGTCGGGATCAGCATGACCGCGCGGTCATAGCCGTGGGTCGAGAGATAAAGCACAAGGATGAAGCCGACGGCGGCAACGGTGGCGAGCGAAATCCGCGCGACGCCGGCGGCGATCGGCGCGTCGAAGACCGCAAGCCCGATCAGCGCGACGAGGAAAACCAGCCAGCCGATGGCGACGCGCGAGGCGCGCACATGCCAGCGATTGAGATTGAGATAGGCGAAGAGGAAGACGAGCAGCGTCGCGGCGAGCGAGGTTTCCGCACCTGCGCGCCAAACGCGGTCGGCTTGCGCCGACGGTATCGAAAATCTTGTCCCAGAAACCGAAGTCGATGCAGACATAGGCGAGAACGGCCCAGGCCAGCGCCGCAGCGGCGGGAAAGATCACCGCGCCTTTGACGACAAAGACGATGGTGAGGAAGAGCGCGAGCAGGCCCGCAACGCCGATGACGATGCCCTTGTAGAGCGACAGGCTGATGAGCTTGTCCTTATAGGCGTCGGGTTGCCAGAGATAGAGCTGCGGCAGGGTCGCGCTGCGCAATTCGGCGACATAGGTCACCGTCGTGCCGGGGTCGATGGTCAGGCGGAAGACATCGGCATCGGGGCTGTCGACGCGCTCGGGCGGAAAGCTCTGGCTCGCGGTGATCGCCGAAATGCGCGAAGCGCCAAGATCGGGCCAGATGACGCCCGAACCGACCAGACGGAAGTGCGGCGCGACGACAAGCCGCTCGATCTGCTCGTCGGTGTCGTTGGTGAGCGCGAAGACGATCCAGTTCGGGTGCGAGCCGGGTTCGAGCGCGCGGACCTCGATGCGGCGGACGATGCCGTCAGACCCCGGCGCGGTCGAGACAAGCAGCCGGTCGCCCTGCGCGCCATAGCTCTCCACCGCCTTGGTAAGATCGATCGCGGTCGCGTCGAGCGGAATGCGGACGGATTGAATGGCCTGTGCCGGCGCCATCGCGAGCAGCAGAAGCGCGAGGACGAGCCATATCTGGCACTGACGCAGCCCATTCCATACGCGTGATGCCGACGACATTTTTCTCCACTCAGCCGCGATCGCGCCGCGCGACCCGCAAGGGCAGCGGGTCAGTTTCCAAAAGCGCATAGAGGAGATGGTCCTGCCAGAGCCCATTGATCCGCAAATAGGCCCGCGCAAGCCCCTCCGTCTTGAAGCCGACACGTTCCAGCAGCCGGATCGACGCCGCATTATGCGGCAGACAGGCCGCCTCGATTCGATGCAGGCGCAGGGAGGTGAAGGCATAGCCCGTCATCGCCCTGACCGCCCGCGACATCAATCCCTGGCCTGCGTAAGGCACGCCCATCCAATAGCCGAGCGTCGCCGATTGGGCGACGCCGCGCTTGACTTGTCCAAGCGTCAGGCCGCCGACGAGCCTGTCGTCCGCATCGCGAAAAATGAGAAAGGGATAGGCCTCATCATTCGTCATTTCCTGCAGATTGCGGCGCAGCCTGCGGCGGAACGAGGTACGGGTCAAGTCATCGCCCGGCCATGTCGGCTCCCAAGGCGTGAGAAAGGCACGGCTCTTGTCGCGCAGATCCGCCCAGGCTTCATAATCGCGCACCTCAGGCGGACGCAGATAGACGCCCTCGCCGCGGACCAGATTGCTGATCTCACTCGGCATGCCGAGCCGAAACAGAGCCAAGCCGATGCCTCCCCTTAGGTCCGTCCGAGGAACGCGCGCACGCGATCGGGCGTAGGAACCTTGCTGACCGGCCCGACCGCGGCAACGGTCGGCGCCGAGCGCAAGGCCGCGGCACCCGCGTCGCGAACTTCCGGCGACCGTCAGATTATCGACCTTTTGCAGGATTTCGTCACGCGTCAGAACGCGGCCATAGGCGAGAATCTGCCGGGCGATCTGCTCCGAGCGGGCGGTCGGCGATTCGAGCGCCGTCAGCAGCGAGACCTTCATCTGGGCCTTGGCGCGCTCGACCTCGGTCTCGCTCAGATCCGCGGCCGCATTGGCGATGCACTCCAGCGCGACCGGCACGAGCTCACGCACCTGCTCCTTGCTGGTGGCGGCATAGAAGCCGAAGAGGCCGGTATCGGCATAGCCCCAATGGAAGGAATAGACGGAATAAGCGAGGCCGCGCTTTTCGCGCACCTCTTGGAAGAGCCGCGAGGACATGCCGCCGCCGACCGCATTGGCGAAGACCTGCGCCGCGTAATAGGCGGGCGTCGCATAGGACAGGCTCTCGAAGCCGATGACGACATGTGCCTGTTCGAGCCGGCGGCTGACGCGCAACTCACCACCGGCATAGCGCGCCGCAGGCGCGGCCGCGACGGCCTGCGCCGGCAGCGCGGCGAAACGCGCCGCGGCGGCATCGACGATCCGCGCATGTTCCAGCGCGCCGGCGGCACCGACGATCGTCACGCCGCTGCGATAGCGATTGGCGAGATAGGCCGCGATCATCGCGCGGTCGAAGGCGCGCACATGCTCGCGCGTGCCGAGGATCGGCGAGCCGATCGGCTGCTCCGGAAAGGCCGCAGCGTTGAAGAGATCGAAGACGAGATCGTCGGGCGTATCCTCCGCCGCGCCGATCTCCTGGATGATGACTTCCTTCTCGCGCTCGAGCTCTTCCTTGTCGAAGACGCTGTCGGTCAGGATGTCGGAGAGAATGTCGATGGCGAGGGCGGCATCGCCCGCGAGTACATGCGCATAATAGGCCGTCTGCTCGACGCCCGTCGCGGCATTGAGATCGCCGCCGGCGTTTTCGATCTCCTCGGCGATGTCGCGCGCCGAGCGGCGTCGCGTGCCCTTGAAGGCCATATGTTCGAGGAGATGCGACAAGCCGCGCTCGCGCGGACGCTCGTGCCGGGAGCCCGCCGCGACCCAGACACCGAGCGAAACGGTTTCGAGATGCGGCATGCGGTCGGTGACGACACGCAGGCCGGACGGCAAGGTCGTGATCTCGACGCTCATGAAGCCACCCGCTTGGCGACCGCGCGCGGCGATTGCAAAGTCTGGCGGATATAGGCGGCGACCCTGTTCTGGTCGTTGGGCAGGATGTCGAAATATTCCGGCCGCGTCGCAAGATCGGCAAGATGCGCCGGGAGCGGCGGATGCTGGCCGGTCGCGCGCTCGATCGCGGCGGGGAATTTGGCCGGATGCGCCGTGCCGAGCACGATTGTCGGAACGCTTTGCCGCGCCGCCAAAGTGGCCCGTGCCGCGCCGACGCCGACGGCGGTGTGCGGATCGATCAATCTCTGCGTCTCGCGCCACACACGTGCGATCTCCTCGGTTGTTTCGGTTTCGCCGACGCGCACGGCGTCGAATTCGTCGCGGATCGCCGCCAGCGGTCCGGCCTCGAGCGAAAAACCGCCCGATTGCTGCAGGGAATTCATCAGCCGGCGCACGGCAGCGGCATCCCGCCCATAGGCTTCGAACAAAAGCCGCTCGAAATTCGAGGACACTTGTATGTCCATTGAGGGCGATTGTGTGGCCTCGACCCGGCCGGTCTCGTAGCGGCCGGTTTCGAGGGTGCGCACGAGGATGTCGTTAGCATTGGTGGCAATGACGAGCCGCTCGATCGGCAGGCCCATTTTCTTCGCCACCCAGCCGGCGAGAACATCGCCGAAATTGCCCGTCGGCACGGCGAAGGAGACGCGCCGGTGCGGCGCGCCGAGCGCCACCGCGCTGGTGAAATAATAGATGACCTGCGCCGCCACGCGCGCCCAATTGATCGAATTGACGCCGGCGAGCGAGAATTCGTCACGGAACTTTTTGTCGGCGAACAGGCCCTTCACCATGTTCTGCGCGTCGTCGAACGTGCCTTCGAGCGCGATCGTATGGACATTGTCAGCGGCGACCGTCGTCATCTGCCGGCGCTGCACGTCGGAGACGCGGCCATGCGGATAAAGGATGAAAACATCGACTTCCGGCAGTCCTTGGAAGGCGGCGATGGCAGCGGCGCCCGTGTCGCCAGACGTGGCGCCGACAATGGTTGCGTGCTGCCCCCGCGCCACGAGCACATGCTGCATCAGCCGGCCGAGCAGCTGCATGGCCAGATCCTTGAAGGCAAGGGTCGGCCCATGAAACAGCTCAAGCAGAAACAGATTATCGCCAAGCTGTGAAAGCGGCGCGACGGCGACATGATCGAACGGAGCATAGGCGGCCTCGATCATCCCCCGCAAAGCCACGCGATCAATCGCCCCCGCGACGAAGGGCCAGATGACGGCCTCCGCCACCGCCGCATAGGGCTGGCCGGCGAAACCGGCGATCTCGGCCGGCGTCAGCCGCGGATAGGAATGCGGCAGATAAAGGCCGCCGTCCTCGGCGAGGCCCGCGATCATCGCATCCGTGAAGGAGAGTGAGGGCGCGGTGCCACGGGTCGAAATATATTTCACACTCAATGCCTGGGTTTTAATCGATTCCGCGCTGGTTTAGCACAAAACCGCAGCGGCGGGGACTTTTGCCCGCCCTGCCCGCCGGTCACCACGGCTACGCTTGAGGCTTCGCCGCCCGCCTCTCCTGCCAGACGCGGAAAAGATGGGTGCCGAAAACGACCCATAGGCCGATCGCGCCGCCGAACCAGGTCAGCGCATATTCCATGTGATTGTTGGGGATGTTGCCAACGGTCGCGCCGCCCTCCGGCCAGCCGCCGGGGATCGCGATCTTGTCCTGATCGATGACGAAGGGCGCCGCTCGGGTGAGCCCGAAATGCGCCGCGATCGCCGCCGGATCGCGGGTGAAATAGAGGCCGTGGGCGGGATCGTCCGCTGGCGTGAAGAAATTGCGGTCCTGCGGCGACCGCATCAGCCCAGTCACCGTTACGTCGCCCTCGATCTCGCTTTGCGGACGGGAGGATTTGGCCGCGAGATCGGTCGGGATGAAGCCGCGATCGACGATGACCTCATCCCCCGAGGCCAAGATCAGCGGCGTCAGCACCAGATAGCCGGCGCCGAGATCGCGCGGGCCCTGCGTGCGGAAGACCAGCACTTCCTTGGCATTGTAGAAATGGCCGCGCGCCGAGACGTGCGCATATTCGTAATCGTCGGGTTTGAGCCCCGGCCAGGCAGCGGCCGCCGGCAGCGGCTGCGGCGCAGCGGTGCTGCGCGCCGCGATCCTGGCGATCAGCGCATCTTTCCAGGCAAGGCGGTGCAATTGCCAGACGCCGAGCCAGACGAGGACGCCCGTCCCGGCGAGAACGAAGAGCAAAGGCACAAGAAGCCCTTTGCGCGCCGGCGTATCAGCCATCTGTCTTCTGGTTCTCGATGCGGCCCTGCTCGGCCTTGTTGCGATATTGCAGCGTGAGGAGGATGCCTTTCAGCGGCCGCAGAAGCCCGAGGCAGACGAGGATGGTCAGCGGCGGAAAAACGACGAAATAGACCCAATAGGGCGGCTCGTAGGCGACTTCGATAAAAAGCGCCAGACCGACAATCAAAAAGCCGGCGAAGAGCATGACGAAGACGGCCGGCCCATCACCAGGGTCGGCGAAACCGTAGCTCAGCCCGCAGGCCGAGCAGCCCGGCGCGACTGTCAGCAATCTGGAGAATAATTTCCCGTGACCGCAGCGCGGGCAACGGCCGACGGCGCCGCGCCAAATCGCCGAAGATAAGGTCGGGGACTTGGCGGCGCCGCTGCTTTCAATTTCGCTCGATGGCGGCTTTCTTGCGTCCGTCGGCCGCCGGACGCAAGCCTTAACCACCGGCTCAGTGCTCGAACGGTCCGCCCCACGATCCCCAGACATAGATGCAGGAGAAGAGGAACAGCCAGACGACGTCGACGAAATGCCAATACCAGGCCGCGAATTCGAAGCCGAGGTGGCGCTGCGGCGTGAATTGCCCGGCGAGCGCACGCAGGAGGCAGACGGTCAGGAAGATCGTGCCGATGATGACATGGAAGCCGTGGAAGCCCGTCGCCATGAAGAAGGTCGAGCCATAGATCGAACCCTTAAAGGCGAAGGGCGCGTGGGCATATTCATAGGCCTGCACGCAGGTAAAGGAGATGCCGAGCAGGATCGTCAAGATGAGGCCGTTGACGAGGCTCTTGCGGTCGTTGTTGAGCAGCGCGTGATGCGCCCAGGTCACCGTCGTGCCCGAGGTCAACAAAATGAGCGTGTTGAGCAGCGGAAAATGCCACGGGTCGATCAACTCGATGCCCTTCGGCGGCCAGTGACCGCCAGTGAACGTCGTGCGGGAATATTCGATCGCGTCGCCGGGGAACAGAGCCACATTGAAAAAGGCCCAGAACCACGCGACGAAGAACATCACTTCCGAAGCGATGAAGAGAATCATGCCATAGCGCAGGCCGAGCGAGACGACCGGCGAATGAACGCCGGGGGTCTGCGCCTCCTTGATCACGTCGAACCACCAATTGGCCATGACGAAGAGGACAGCGATGAGGCCAACGCCGAAAATATAGCTGCCGGGCTTGAGCGTGCCGACGGGGATCGCCTTCATCCACATGATGGCGCCAAGCGCCATCAGGAAGACGCCGATGGCGCCGAGAATCGGCCACGGGCTCGGATCGACGAGATGATATGAATGATTGGGCTTGGCATGCACGTCAGACATTTCGTTCCCTCTCGTCTCTTCGGAGCTTCTGCCCCCCACGGCGGTTTTCATCCGCGCCGCTGCGTCCTACTCTCGAGTCATTCCCAACTTATGGTTCAAAGTCGCGGCGGCTCCTTGCCATTTGCCTGAGCCGCCGTCACCGGCCGCGCATCTTGCGCCGGATAGAAAGTGTAAGAGAGTGAAACCTCGTCGATGCCGCTCATCGTCTCATCCTTCTCAAGCGCCGGATCGAGAAAGAAGACAACCGGCATTTCGACCGTCTGATGCGGGCCGAAATGCTGCTCGCTGAAGCAGAAGCAGGCGATCTTGTCGAAATAGGCGCCGGTCTGCCCGGGCGTCACGTTATAGACGGCGCGCGCGGCCTGCTCGTGATCGGAGAGATTGGTGACTTTGAAGAAGACCGTCGCCGTCTGCCCGGTGCGCACCGAAACCTCCGGCACTTCCGGCGCGAAGGCGAGTGCGAGGCCAGGCGTGACATTGGTGTCGAGATGAACCGTGATGATGCGCTTGCCCTCCTCCTTGGGCGCGACGCGGCGCACCTGGGTCGTGCCGGCAAAGCCCGTCGCGGAGCAGAAGGCGCGATAAAGCGGAATCGCGGCAAAAGACATGCCGAGCATTCCGATCGCGGCGGCGAGGACGGAGAAAGCAACCAGCCCCTGGCGCGAACCTTTCACGCGGCGCGGGTCTGGGCGTTGTCCGGGAGCCGTCATCGCTTGTGCCTCTATATCGGTGGCTTGAGGACGCCGGGACCTAGCTTCACCATCGTCACCGCATAGAACAGGACGACAAGAGCGCCGATAACCAGACCGATCGCGATATTGCGCAGGCGCCGGCTGCGCACCTGCTCCGGCGTCAGCGTCACACCTTTCGGATCAATCTCATAGGACATCATCGCCAAGCCCCAATGACGTAGATGACCCGCTCGACCAGCAATTCGGCGAAGAGCACGTAGAGATAGACGATCGAGAACCAGAAGAGACTCATTGCTGTCTTGTTGGCGGCCTCGCCCTCGCGCACGCGGAAGACGAGAATGGCGCGGCGGACAAATTCCACGCCCAGCACCAGAGCGAAAGCGCCATAGACATAGGAAGCGAAGCCGAGCGCCGTGGGCAGCAGGCCGATGACGGCGAGAATCAGGCTGTAGATGAGAATCTCGACCCGCGTGTGATCGGCGCCCTTGACGTTTGGCATCATCGGCACGCCGGCATTGCCGTAGTCGGTGGTGCGCGCGAGCGCGAGCGCCCAGAAATGCGGCGGCGTCCAGGCGAAGATCAGACCGAAGAGAACGAGCGGCGCGACATCGATATGCCCCGTCGCGGCCGCGTAGCCGACGATCGGCGGCAGCGCCCCGGCCGCGCCGCCGATGACGATGTTCTGCGGCGTCGCGCGCTTCAGCCACATCGTATAGATCACGACATAAAAGAAGATGGTGAAGGCGAGCAGCGCCGCCGCCAGCGCATTGGTGACGAGATAAAGCGTCAGCACCGCGAAGCCGGACAGGATGATGCCGAAAGCCAGAACCTCCGGCCGCGTGACGCGCCCGGTCGGGATCGGCCGCTTGGCGGTACGCCGCATCACGGCATCAATATCGAAATCGTACCACATATTGAGCGCGCCCGAGGCGCCGGCGCCGACGGCGATGCAGAGCAGCGCGCTGAGCCCAATGACGAAATTCACCGGATGCGGCGCAAGCAGAATACCCGCGAGCGCGGTGACGACGACAAGCTGCATCACCCGCGGCTTGACCAGCGCAAGATAATCGCGCGGCTCCGCCGTCGAGATCGCCGTCAATCCGGAACCGCCGGCGCTGCTATCGTCGATCACGCTCATTTCAGTTCAACATCGCCTTCTTGGAAAAGAGCGGCGCGGCGCGCCGCTCAATCTCAATGATCCGTGCCGACGATCCGCGGCAAGACCTCATAGGAATGGAACGGCGGCGGCGAGCTGACCGTCCATTCGAGCGTCGTCGCGCCCACGCCCCACGGGTTGTTGCCGGCAATGCGCTTCTTCGCAAAAGCCTCGAAGAGGATGTAGAGGAAGAGGATGACGCTGATGCCCGACAGATAGGCGCCGTAGGACGAAACCTCGTTCCACAGCCGATAAGCATCCGGATAGTCGATGTAGCGGCGCGGCATACCGGCAAGGCCGAGGAAATGCTGGGGGAAGAAGGTGACGTTCACACCGATGAACATCATCCAGAAGTAAATCTTCCCCAGCGACTCGTTGTACATGTAGCCGCTCATCTTCGGGAACCAATAATAGAAGCCCGCGAAGATCGCAAAGATCGCGCCGAGCGACAGCACATAATGGAAGTGCGCGACGACGTAATAGGTTTCGTGCAGATAGCGATCGACGCCGGCATTGGCCAGCACGACGCCGGTCACGCCGCCGACGGTGAACAGGAAGATGAAGCCTGTCGCCCAGAGCATCGGCACGCGGAACGAGATCGAGCCGCCCCACATGGTCGCGATCCAGGAGAAGACCTTGATGCCGGTCGGCACCGCGATCACCATCGTCGCGAAGACGAAATAGCGCTGCGTGTCGAGCGACAGGCCGACCGTATACATATGGTGCGCCCAGACGAGGAAGCCGACGACGCCGATCGCGACCATGGCGTAAGCCATGCCGAGATAGCCGAAGATGGGCTTCTTCGAGAAGGTCGAGATCACATGGCTGACGATGCCGAAGCCCGGCAGAATCAGAATGTAGACCTCGGGGTGGCCGAAGAACCAGAACAGGTGCTGGAACAGCAGCGGGTCGCCGCCGCCCTCCGGCTTGAAGAAGGTCGTGCCGAAGTTGCGGTCGGTCAGCAGCATCGTGATCGCACCGGCGAGAACCGGAAGCGAAAGCACGAGAAGAAAGGCCGTGACCAGAACCGACCAGGCGAAAAGCGGCATCCGGTGCAGCGTCATGCCCGGCGCGCGCATATTGAAGATCGTGGTGATGAAATTGATCGCGCCGAGGATCGACGAGGCGCCGGCGAGGTGGATCGAGAGGATGATGAAATCCATCGCCGGGCCGGGATGCCCCTGCTCCGAGAGCGGCGGGTAAAGAACCCAGCCGCCGCCGAAGCCTTTCATGCCCGGCGCACCGTCCATGAAAAACGAAATGAAAAAGAGCGCGAACGAGGCCGGCAGCAGCCAGAACGAAATATTGTTCATGCGCGGGAACGCCATGTCCGGCGCGCCGATCATCAGCGGCACGAACCAATTGCCGAAGCCGCCGATCAGCGCCGGCATCACGACGAAGAAGATCATCGTCAAGCCGTGCGCGGTGATGACCACGTTATAGAGATTCTTGGCGTAGTCCGCCGCCAGATCCGGCGGGGCGCCGTCGAGGATCCGCGCAAGGAAGGGGAAGACCTGCAGCCCCGGTTCCTGCAACTCGGCCCGCATCGCGACCGACAAAGCCGCGCCAAAGACGCCAGCGAAGATCGCGAAGATAATATAGAGCGTGCCGATGTCTTTGTGGTTCGTCGAATAGAGATAGCGCCTCCATCCGGTCGGATGGCCATGCGCATCGTCGTGTGTGGTCGCGGTCGTGCTCATCTCATCTCTTCCCCGGAATTCCTTTATATTATCGCTGGTTCGACGCCAAAGCCTAATTCCTGACCGCCGCCGGCCCAGCCTCCGCATAATGCGGCAAGGGGTTGGCCGAGAACTTCTTTTTCGCGTCCATCAGCCACGCGGCATATTCGGCGTCGCTCACGACGCGGAAGGCGATCGGCATGTAGGCGTGATCCTCCCCGCAGAGCTTCGAGCATTGCCCGTAATACGTGCCTTCCTTGGTGGCGCGGAACCACGTCTGGTTGAGCCGGCCCGGCACCGCGTCGATGCGAACGCCGAAGGACGGCACGGTGAAGGAATGGATGACGTCCGTCGCCGTCACCTGAACCAGCACCGTCTTGTTGACCGGGACAACCGCCTCATTGTCAACGGCGAGCTGACGCAACTGACCCGGCTTCAGATCCTTGTCCGCCACGATGTAGGAATCGAAATCGAAGCCGCCACCCTGGTCCGCCGGATAGGCATAGGTCCAGTACCATTGATGGCCGGTGACCTTAACCGTCAGATCCGTCTTGGGAATCACCAATTCATGATCGAGCAGCCGGAATGACGGAATGGCGATGAAGACGAGAATCAGCACCGGCAGGATGGTCCAGGCGACTTCCAGCGTGGTGTTGTGGGTGAGCGTCGAGGGGGTCGGATTGGCTTTTTCGTTGAAGCGGAAAACCACGATCAGCAGCAGGGCGCCGACGAAGACACTGACCGCGATGATGATCGGAGTCAGGATGTCGTTATAGAAGGTGTGGATTTCATCAGCTATCGGGGTCACCGGAGTCTGGAGCCCGATTTGCCCCGGTGCGGCATGGCCGAGCTGGGCCAGGGCCGGTGTTGCCGCGACGGCACACAGAAGCAACGCCGGCAAAGCCAATGCGCCACCGTGCATCAGCCAGCGGCCAGGAATGTGCGGAGATTTCATGAACTTTCGTCGCTCCCCTTTAGCGCTTAGTCCCGTTTCGCTGCCGGTCCGATGCGGCACGAACGCGTGGCCGGTTGGTTCCAACCACATGAGCTTATTCATATCAACTAGACATTTCGCAAGTTAAAACGCAAGCTCTGACGTGATGTCGGCGCCGCGATTGGGGATGCCGAGATGTCGCGGGCGCGCGGTCATTTGTTGGCGTCGCGATGGCGCAAAATTTGCGTGAACGCGGCCACATTCGATCTCCGCCAGCACCGTTCAGCGGGCGGGAATCGCGTCCTAGATTTGCCTTCCCCTCATGATCGGTTAATGAAAATGCTTCGGTTTGCGCCGCGGCTACAATTCGCGCGCCGGGCAAGCGGCACGTTTTCCGGTTTCGCTGGAAAGCGGCTCGGAGGCCGCAAACCGCACGAGAACAGAGCATGACCGATTTGACCGGACTACATCGTTTCATCCCCGGGCTGCCCTTTCTCTTTATCGTCCTTTCCCTCTTCGTCGATGCTGCGCCGCAAACAGCTCTGGCTCAAGGCGTCGTCAAATCCAAGCATGGCGATTGGGAAATCCGCTGCGAGACGCCGCCGGGCGCCCAGCACGAGCAATGCGCTTTGCTGCAAAGCGTTGCCGCCGAGGACCGGCCGAACATCAATCTCGTCGTCATCGTCCTCAAGACGGCGGACGGCAAGAGCAAGCTTTTGCGCGTCATCGCGCCGCTCGGCGTGCTGTTGCCCTCGGGGCTGGGGCTGAAGATCGACAGCACCGATGTCGGCCGCGCCGGCTTCGTGCGCTGCCTGCCGACCGGTTGCGTGGCGGAAGTCGTCATGGACGACAAACTGGTCGGCGAGCTGCGCAACGGCCATAATGCCACCTTCATCATCTTCCAGACCCCGGAAGAAGGGATCGGCATTCCGCTCGCGCTCAATGGCTTCGGCGAAGGGTTTGATGCGCTGCCGTAAGGCCGGTCCACCGAAAAATTGCTGACTTTTCAAAACAGATTATACGTAAATAGGCTGGCGTTGCGTAAGAATGGAGCGAGGGGGACATGCAGAGGCGTGTGCAGATAAGTTCGGCGATGGCGGTTCTTTTTGCCGGCGCGGCGGCGCTCGGCGGCTGCGGCCGGACCCCCGGCAGTTTCGATGTCGATGACAACGGCAACACCAAATTCAGCAATCTGTGGTCGATGGTCCAATTCAAGCCGCTGCCGCAGCAGCCTGAGCCTTTCGCGCCGATCAAATGTCCGGAAATCGGCATCCAGGATGGCACGGCCGATGACCGCGTCTATGGGCCGGGCGACGATCGCTCCAACGTGAACGTGCGCTATCAATTCTCGATCACCAATTTCGCCCGCGACTGCCAGGTTCTCAACAATCAATATCAGATGAAGGTCGGCGTTGAAGGCCGCGTCCTGCTCGGGCCGGCCGGCACGCCCGGCACGTATCCCGCACCTGTCCGCATCGTCATCATCAACCGCGCCGATGGATCGGCCACCGTCAGCAAGCTCTATCAAGTTCCCGCTGGCATCGCCGCCGGACAGACGGAAGGACCGTTTACAATCGTGACGGAACCGCTCAGCGTGCCGGTGACGAGCAAATTTCCCGACCAGGACTACGTGATCAAAATCGGCTTCGATTCGGAAGCCAACGGCAAGACCGCCGGCCGGCCGGCGCGACATCGCCACCACCCCGCCGCCGCGGCCGGGACCGACTGATGGCGCTGTGACCGCGCGACGCCTGCATATCGCGGTCGAGCGTTTTCCCATCGCTGGCGCTTTCGTCATTTCGCGCGGCGCCAAGACCGAGGCCGTCACCGTCGTCGCGACGATCGAGGCCGGCGGCCACCGCGGCCGCGGCGAATGCGTGCCCTATTCGCGCTATGGCGAGAGCGTCGAGAGCGTCGTCGCGCAGATCGAGAACCTGCGGGAATACATCGAAGCGGGGATAGGCCGCGACGCCTTGCAGGATCTTCTGCCGCATGGCGCCGCCCGCAACGCGCTCGATTGTGCGCTCTGGGATCTCGAAGCCAAGACGCACGGCGTGCCCGCGTTCGAACTCGCCGGGCTCGCGCCGCCGGCGCCGGTCATCACCGCCTATACGCTTTCGCTCGCTACGCCGGAGGCCATGGCGGCGGCTGCCAGAGCGGCGCCGCGGCCCCTGCTCAAGCTCAAATTGGGCGGCGATGGCGATGCCGAACGGCTCGCCGCCGTGCGCGCCGCCGCGCCCGATGCCAAGCTGATCGTCGATGCCAACGAGGGCTGGTCGGCGCAAAACCTCGCCGCCAATCTCGCTTTCTGCGCGGCGCAAGGCGTGGCGCTGATCGAACAGCCCTTGCCTGCGGGTCAGGATGCGATCCTCGCCGAGGTCGCACACCCCGTCCCGCTCTGCGCCGACGAAAGCCTGCACGATCGCGGCGATCTCGCCGGTCTTCGCGCGCGCTATGAGGCGATCAACATCAAGCTCGACAAGGCCGGCGGGCTCACCGAGGCGCTGGCGCTGGCGACCGCCGCCGAGGCACTCGGCTTTCAGCTCATGATCGGTTGCATGGTGGCAAGCTCGCTCGCCATGGCGCCCGCCCTGCTCCTCGCCGGCCGAGCGCGATATGTCGATCTCGACGGGCCGCTGCTGCTGGCGCGGGACCGGCCCGAGGGCCTTCTCTACGAGGGGGGCCGCGTCTTTCCGCCCGCACCTGCGCTGTGGGGATGACGCCCGGTGTCAAAAATGCTTGATCCGGCCCGGTCAAAATTGTCCCATCGCCGGTAGAACAGGCTGAGATGTTGAAGAGCGACAAACAATCCCTGCGCTACCGCCTGAGCGGGCTGTTTGACGATGACGCGCCGCGCACGCTGGCCGTCCGCGCCTTCAACATCGCGCTGGCGGCCCTCATCATCGTCAATGTCGTCGCGGTGGTGCTCGAATCCGTCGGCTGGCTCAACCAGCGCTACGCCACCACCTTCACGACGATCGAGCGTATCGCGACCGCGATCTTCGCGCTCGAATATGTTTTGCGGGTCTGGACGGCGGTCGATTATCGCGGCGGCAAATTCCGCGACCCGCTCTGGGGCCGGCTGAAATATATGCACGGCTTCTTTCCGCTCATCGACCTCGTCGCGGTTCTGCCGGCTCTTCTCGGCTTCTTCGGCGCCGTCGATCTGCGTGTGCTGAGGCTGCTGCGCCTGCTGCGGATGATCAAGCTAACCCGCCACTCGCATGTCTTCAGCCTGCTCTGGGCGGTGCTGCGCGAGGAGGCGCGCGCCATTGCCGCTCTCATATTCATTCTCTTCCTCACGCTGACGATCAGCGGCGCGCTGATGTACATGATCGAAGGCGACGTGCAGCCGGCGGTTTTTTCCTCGATCCCGGCGGCGATGTGGTGGGCGATCGAGACCGTCACCACCGTCGGCTACGGCGACATGGTGCCGGTGACGACGGTGGGCCGCATCCTTGGCGGCCTCGTCTCGATCATCGGCATCGGCACGCTGGCTTTGTTCTCTGGCCTCATCACCGCGGGCTATCTGAACCAGCTCCGGCTGCGGCGCGCTCCGCAACATCAGGACGATGAACTCATTTGCCCGCATTGCGGCGGCGCGCTGCGCCGGCCACACGTCAAAAGCTAAAGATCGCTCCGTCGCATGTTCTTATCCGAAAAGTCGGCGACTTTTCGGGATCAGCTTTTCTCAGCCGCATGATCTCATCCGAAAAGTCTGCAACTTTTCGGGATCATGCTATTCCATCGCCGCCGCTTTCAGGATGCAGACCATCATCGCCGCGGCTGGCCTTTCGGCGCGGTTGCGGATGACATGCGGCCGGTCGCATCTGTAGCGTAAAGTCTCGCCCGCCTTGGCGTGCTCGATATTGCCCGCGACCTCGACCTCCAGCTCGCCCTCCGTCACCGAGAGACATTCGACCGAACCGCGCTGGTGCGGATCCGACGAGAGCACCCCGCCCGGCTCGGCGTGAAAGCCGTACCATTGCAGCCATTCGACGGTCTTGATCCAGCCGAAGATTTCCAATCGGCACTTGCCGTCGTCGGAGACGAGGATCGGCGTGTCGCCCTTGGTCGATTTTTCGAGAAAGGGCTCATCCTCGCTGACCTGCAGCATGCCCTCGATCGACACATCGAGCGCCTGCGCCAGCCGCCAGATCGTGGCGAGCGTCGGATTGGTCTCGTTGCGCTCGATCTGACTGATGATCGACTTGGCGACGCCGGATTGTTCGGAAAGCTCGGAGAGCGACAGGCTATACGACTTGCGCAGCCGCTGGACAGTCTTGCCGAGCTGGCCGGAGACCACAAGCGCGCCCGCCTCCAGCGCCTTCGCCTTATCGCGACCCTCGATACCCACGTCCGCCTCCGGAAACTCTGCTATCCCGGATGCTAGACGATTCCGTTTGAAATATCGAACGAAAGCGTCGGGTCACGGCCGCGACTAGTGACGCTCGCCCAAGCCAATTCCCTCTCTGAAATGCTCGTAGCGATCGCGCGCCTCGTCCCAATTGACGATCGGACAGCCAGCCCCTGCCGGACAGACCGGGGCGCGACCGGCGTCGGCCCAAAGCGCCGCGCCGACGGTCACTGAGATTCCGATGAGGACACCCATAATGAATTGCACCATGGCTCTCTCCTCTCCGACAAGCCAACCCGCCTAAACGCCCCGGCAGAACCATTCCGCGGCCGCCCGTGTTCCCGTTTAAAGTCCGCGCTAGCTGAAGAGCGCAACCTTCTCGGCGGTCGAAAGCCGATCGAGCCGGGTCAGCGCCGCGCCTTGGTCAGCGCGGGCCGGGAACGGCGTGGACAGAGGTGGCACTAAAGGACGCGGCGGCGCTGGCGGCGGCTCCGGCATCGCGCGCTCGACGGGCGCGAGAGGCGCAGCGGCGGCCGGCGGCAAAGGCTCCGGCCGCATCGCAGGGCGGACATCCGCTACTCTAGGCGTATCGAGCTTGACCTGCGGCGCGCTGCGCAAGAGCCCGGAAACGGCACGCGCCTGCGTTTCGACATCGGCGCAATAATGCGCCTCGACGCCGTCGGCGCGCATCCCACCGGCGATAGTCTCGAGCTTTTGCGAAACATCTTTCAGCCGCTGGACCAGAAGGCGGATCGACGGGTCGGCCGGGAGCTGCTGCTGCTCGCGCACCGTCAGCTCAAGCCGGGCAAGCCCGTCGAGCATCTGGCGCACCTCTTCGACGCGGCTGCGGCGCGCATATTCGGCGAGAAACCAGCGCCCGCGCACGGTCTCGACTACCGCGGCCTCGATGGCATCGTAATCCTCCGCACTCAAACCCTCGGGCGGCGGGATCATCGCCATCGCCTGCTCCTTCCGCGAATCGCTGCGGCGAAGTCTGCGCCCGGCGGGGGCAGAAGCCAACCGCGCGGAAGGCGAGTTCGCAGACCTTTTATCGGACAAAGGCGTACCTACATCTATGTTCAACGAAAGGACTTCAATGTTCGACTCCCATCCCACATTTCTGCTGGACGAAACGCACGAAAATGCGGACGCGCCTGCAAGCGCCCCAGCGGCGGCGCAGCATGACGACGCGCAGCTTCTCGACGCCTACTCGCGCACGGTCGCGGGCGTCGTCGAGCGCGTCGGCCCCGCCGTCGTGCGGATCGACATCCGCCGGGGCGACGGCAAACATGGCGGCTCGGGCTCCGGCGTCATCGTCTCGCCCGACGGGTTGATCCTGACCAACAGCCATGTCGTGCAAGGCGGCAAGCGCGCCGAGATCACCACGCTCGACGGCCGCAATTTTTCCGCCCGTGTGCTCGGTGACGACCCGGACTCCGATCTGGCCCTCGTGCGGATCGACGCCGATACAACTCTGCCCTTCGCGGCGCTCGGCGATTCAAAGACGCTGAAGCGCGGCGAGATCGCCGTCGCCATCGGCAATCCGCTTGGCTTCGACGCCACGGTGACAGCCGGTATCGTCTCGGCGCTCGGCCGCTCGCTGCGGTCGAAATCCGGCCGGCTGATCGACGATGTAATCCAAACCGACGCGGCGCTGAATCCCGGCAATTCCGGCGGCCCGCTCGTCTCCTCGAATGGCGAGGTGATCGGCATCAATACGGCGATGATCGCCGGCGCGCAGGGCATCTGTTTCGCCGTCGCGGCGAATACGGCGCGCTTCGTGCTCGGCGAGATCATCCGCCACGGCCGCGTCCGCCGCGCCGCGCTCGGCATCGGCGGCGGCACGATCCCGCTGCCGCGCCGGATCGCGCTGCGCCTCGGCCTCGAACAGACAACCGGCGCCGTCATCACCGCCGTCGAACAGGGCGGGCCGGCCGACCACGCCGGCCTGCTGACGGGCGATATCGTGCTCGCTGTCTCCGGCCAGCCGGTGACCGGCGTCGACGATCTCGTGCGGCTGCTCGACGCCGACAAGATCGGCTCGACCGTACCGCTCGACGTGCTGCGCCGCTCGGATAAACGCCGCTATTGGGTGGCGCTGAAGGAAAGATAAGCAAAAGGGGCGCTTCGGCGCCCCTTTTCAATTGTTCCGGTCATCTGCGAACCGCACCAATTTGCCATCGAAGCCGCACGCAACGATGGCGGCCCGTGCGGCGTTAATTGCTGCCCCGGCGCGAACAGGTCTGGATGTGCGCGCGTTCGCGCCATATCTCCTAGAAAGGCTGTCACTTCAGAAAGCCCAAGAAGACGCCGAGTGACGAGCTGTCTCGGAAGGAAAGAGGAGGAGCAAATGAGCACACTGAAAATTGACCGCGTGCTTGTCGGCGAAGCTCTCGTCGGCGATGGCAACGAAGTGGCGCACATCGATCTGATCATGGGACCGCGCGGAAGCGCCGCGGAAACTGCATTTTGCACCACCCTCACCAACCAAAAGGTCGGCGATAACGCTCTTCTCGCGCTTGTCAGGCCGAATCTGATGACGAAGCCGGCGACCGTGATGTTCAACAAAGTCGACATCAAGAACGGAGATCAGGCTGGTAAAATGTTCGGCCCCGCACAAATGGGGGTTGGCAAGGCCGTCATTGATTCCGTGAAATCCGGTGTCATTCCTAAAGACGAAGCCGCCGATATTTTTATTTGCGTCGGCGTCTTTATTCATTGGGAGGCGAAGGACGATGCCAAAATTCAGGACTGGAATTACCAGGCGACAAAGCTCGCGATCGAACGCGCCGTCAAAGGCGAACCATCGATAGACGACGTCATTTCCAAGGAAGATGCTTAGCTTCACCCCTTGGCCGCGCACGTTTGATCATCGCGCTTATCTCGGCTGAGGGACAGTGCGGCTGCTCGATGTGCCGCGCCGCTCGGACAAAAAGCGCTATTGGGCGGTGCTGAAGGCGAGATAAGAAAAAGGGGCGCTGCAGCGCCCCTTTTTAATTACCTGCGAAATTCATCCTCGACATTTTCTACCGGCTCGCCGGCCCCTTCCCAGCCGAGGATGCCGCCGGGATAATGCGCGCGGATGTCGTTGCGGCCCGCTGCCTGCGCCAAGCCAAGCGCGGTGATCGAGCGGCGGCCGGAGCGGCAGGAGAAGACGATGCGCTTGCCCGGCTCCTGCGCCGGCAGCGCATCCGTGTTGAAGCTCTGCAGCGGGTTCAGCGTCGAACCCGGGATATGGCCGGCGGCATATTCATGCGGCTCGCGCACATCGACGAGAACGATGGAGCCGTCAGCGAGCCCCTCTTTCAAATCCTTGAGGCTCACATCCTCGACGATCGGTTTGGTCAGCGTCCCAGCCATAGTGAGTATCCCTCCAGTCTCCGAACGCGTCCGGCGCGTTGCCTTGTATATATACGTTATAATGACGTATATTATTTTAATCTACGTATCTGAAGCGATAATAATATGCTCCTCAGTCCGCGCAAGCAAGCGGCATGATCAATTTGTGACCGGCCGCCTGAATTTCAACGGCTTGACGCGCGGGGGAGCGCCCCGCATGAACGCCGCGCCGAGCGGGGAGCGATCGAGGAGCCAAACGTGCGCCGCCAATATTACCTGCTCGATGTCTTCACCGACCGGCCGCTCGCCGGCAACCCGCTCGCCGTTGTGATCGAGAGCGACGGGCTTGACGCCACGGTGATGCAGAAGATCGCCGCCGAATTCAATCTCTCGGAAACGGTCTTCGTCCTTCCGCCGCACGATCCGATCAACACCGCGCGCCTGCGCATCTTCACGCCGAAAGCGGAACTGCCTTTCGCCGGACATCCGACGATCGGTACCGCCGTGCTCATCGCCGAACTGCGCGCCGCGAGCCTGATGCGCAGCCAGGATGTGCGCCTCGTACTGGAGGAGCCGGTCGGCAATGTCATCTGCCTCGCGCGCCATCGCGCTAACCAGGCACGCCAGGCGGAATTCGCGCTGCCGAGACTGCCGGCTTACGTCGCCGAAGCGCAACCGCGCGAAAAGATCGCCGCCGCGCTTGGCCTCGCGCCCTCCGACATCGGCTTCGCGCGGCATCAGCCCGCCGTCTTCTCCGCCGGGACGCCCTTCACCTGCGTGCCCGTCGCAAGTCTCGCGGCGCTCGCAGCGGCGCGGCCGCGGCTCGATCTCTTCGACGATGCCTTCACGCCGCCGGGGCCGGCACATGCCTATCTTTATGCGGCGGCCGACGACGAGGCTTCGCATGATTTCGAGGTGCGCATGTTCGCGCCGACGCTCGGAGTCTTCGAAGATGCCGCGACCGGCGCGGCGGCCGCTGCCTTCGCCGGCGCCCTGATGCAATTCGAGAATGTGCCCGACGGCCATCACGCGCTGACCCTCGCGCAGGGCGCGGCGCTCGGCCGGCCGAGCCGGATCGTGCTCTCGCTCGATGTCGAGGACGGCGCGCTCGTCGACGCCTCGGTCGGCGGCTCGGCCGTGATCATCGCCGAAGGAAAGCTCGATCTGTGAGCGCGGCGCGCATCGCCGCGATCGCCGCGATCGACATTCGCCTCAGCGCCCAGCCGTGGGATTTTGCCACCGCGCGCGTGGCGGAGATCGAGGCCAATTGGCAAAGGCGGCTACGCGGTAATCCCGCGCTCTACAATGGCAAGGTGCTGTTGATGAGCAAGGCCGCGCTCGATGCCGCACCGGAGGGCGCGCGGCTCGCGGGCACCTGCTTCATCGCCGAATACAAGGCCTTCCAAGCCTGGCGCGATCTCGGCTGGCCGGGCGAAGCCAGAAATCTCTTCGCGATGGCGGCGCTGCGCTCGGCCGACGGCGCTTATCTGCTCGGCGAAATGGCGCCCTGGACCGCCAACGCCGGACAAATCTATTTTCCCTCCGGCACGCCCGACCTCGACGATCTCGCCGGCGAGAGGCTCGATCTCGAAGCCAGCGTGTGGCGCGAGCTGCGTGAGGAAACGGGCTTCACCGATGCGGATTTTGCCGCGGCGCAAGGCTGGAGCGTCGTCTTCGACGGCGCACTCATCGCCTGCATGAAACGGCTGCAATCGCCCCTGCCCGCTGCCGATCTTCTGGCCCGCGCGAGCGCCTTTCTGGCACGCGAGAAAAACCCGGAACTGACGCGCCTCGTCCCGGTCTTCGCCCCCGCCGATATCGGCGCAGGCGTCCCGGATTTCATGCAGGCCTATCTCAAGCACGCGTTCGGCAGGATCTAAGGTGATGGCACACATCTTAAATTGAGATGCTGCTCTGTCTCCCTCTCCCCGCTTGCGAGGAGAGAGCTGGGGTGAGGGGCCGAGTGATTTAGCGTTTCCAAACGCCCAAGCCCCTCACCCTAACCCTCTCCCCATGAATGAGGAGAAAGAACATTTAAGTATGATAGCCGTGCCGCTCCTCCGATTGGCGGATGAGGCTCAGCGCCTCGCCGACGTGGCCCGCGGCACAGGCCTCCGCCGCGCGCGATAATTCGCGCTCAATCTGCCCGTAGACCGAATCGTTCACATTGCCGGTGCGATGGTCCGCATTGACGACCGCTTGATAGTGATCGAGCCGCGCCGTGCAGACCCCCTGGGCCATCGCGGGATGAAACCCGTTGGCACCGCCCAGAGCTACCAGTGCCGCGCACGCCATCCGCCAAGCCCGCATTTCGCTCTCCAGAATCTGCGATCCACGGAGGACAATTGGAGCGATTTGGCGGCGGTCGGTCAAGCGGGCGCGGTTGACAAGCGGCGCGCGGCTTTTCATTTTGCAGGACGGTGATGGGGTTCCACCGTGTAACCGCCCTCGGGGCTGATGACTCCTGCGAATTAACGTCCCGTGCGACGGCAGGAGATTTGTGTGCCAAGCCCCGCTTCCCGTTTCCTTTTCTGCTTCTTTCCAGGCGCAGCCCTTTGCCGCGCTCCTTCTCCCGACACAAAGGCAGGCCGCGCATGTGGGCTTATGTGACGATCGCCATCGGCGGCATTTTCGGCTGCTGGGCGCGCTACGCGATGACGAATACGGTGCAGGGACTGCTCGGGCGTGCCTTCCCCTATGCGACCCTATCGATCAACGTCCTCGCCTGCCTGCTGATCGGCTTCTTCTTTACGGCGACCGTGGAGCGCGTGGTCGTCGCGCCGGCCATCCGGCTCGGCATCCTCACCGGCTTTCTTGGCGGCTTTTCGACTTTCTCCACCTTTGCGATGGAAACATTTCTGCTCGCCGAACAGGGTGAATGGGGCAAAGGCGCGCTCTATATCTTTATTTCCGTGCTGCTCGGACTCGCGGCGACCGTTGCGGGTGTCTTCGCCGCGCGTGCAATCTAGAGGCAAGGTCATGGCACAAGAAATCACTGTCGTGCGCATCTATCTGCGCGAGGCCGACAAGGGCCGCCACGAAACCTTGATGCGGGAAATCATGAAGATTCTGCACGATCAGCATCGCGTGAAGGGCGTCACCGTTTTTCGCGGCGTCGCCGGATTCGGCGAGACGGATGAAGTCTACGGCGCGGATTTGCTGCACATTTTGACAAGTCTGCCGCTCGTCATCGAATTTTTCGACACGCCGGAGCGGGCCGAGGCGGCGATCAATGTCTTGAACGGCCTCCTGCCTGCGGGCCACATCGTCTCCTGGGCGGCTCAACAGCGCTAGCGGGCAAGAAAGGGACGCCTTCCCGAAGGGCATGCGACAACGGAGCACGCTCGAGGGAAGCTTTAGCGGAGTTGAAAGTTAACCTGCTTTGCGCGAAACTTTTTTAATCCGCAGGAGAATGGCTTGACCGATATATCAATCGCGCAATTGCGCGCCGCGCGCGGCCTGCTTGGCTGGTCGCAGCAAAAATTGGCCGAGAAGGCGCACATTCCGTTCGCAAGTCTTCTCGATTACGAATGCGGCGCACGGCAGGTGCCGCTGGAGACGGCAACCCGTCTCAAATATATATTGGAACAAGCGGGCGTCGTTTTCGCGGCGGACGAGACAGGGGTAAGCCTTCTGCCGCCGCCGGAAGTCGTGCCGCTCGAAAAGCTCAATTCGAGCAACGACGAATAGCTCAGCTTGCCGCTTCAGCCGCAAACTTGGCGAGAAGTTTCGCCAAAGCCTCGCGGGCGGGCGCTGTCAGGGGGCCAAGGCCATAACGCCCGGCGAGCCAATTGATGTCGGTATAAGTGAGGCTGGCATTGCCGGCCTCGTCCTCCCACGCCAAGACTCGTAACGGCAGATCGAGGCCGATCCTCTGGTCGGCCTGCATCAACGGCGTCCCACCTTTCGGATTGCCGAAGATCAGCACTTGCGTCGGCCGCAGAGCTAGCCCCACAGAGGCCGCCCCGGCTCCGTGATCAATGCGCGCGAAGATCGTGACGCCAGCGGCGCGCAACGCCGCCTCCAGCCTGTCGAGCGTCTGCTGGGCGGAATAATTGCTGGGGATCGTGATCAAGCCGTCATCTGGCATTTCAAAGTCTGGCATGGCGAATCTCACGGCTGGGCCCAGGGCGCCTGGGCGAAATGCTTGGCCAGAAAGTCCATCAGAACCGCGACGCGCGCGGGACGCATCGCGCTCGGCGGGGTGACGAGGTGAAGCGCCGCGGGCGCCGACGCCCAATCTTGTAGCACGGCTTCGAGCCGCCCCTCGGCGATATCGCGCCAGACCAGAAATTCCGGCTGCAAGGCGATGCCAAGGCCGCCGAGGAGCGCCGGCTGAAGCACGTCGGCATTATTGGCGCGGATCGGCCCGGAGACCGCGACGCTATATTCGCCCTGTTTAGGATGGCTGAAATGCCAGACGTCGCGACTGCGCTGATAGGTGTAGAGAAGCGCCGTATGCGCGGCGAGATCCTTGGGATGCGCCGGACGCCCGTGTTTGGCGAAATAGGCGGGCGCGCCGACGAGCACGATGCGGACACGGCACAGCCGACGCGCCAGCAGGCTCGAATCCGGCAGGCTGGAAATGCGCAGCGCCAGATCGAAGCCTTCACTGACGAGATCGATAATGCGGTCATCGAGACTGAGTTCGATCGAGACTTCCGGATAGAGTTTGAGAAAGTCGGGCAACAGCGGCGCGAGATGAACAATGCCGAACGTCATCGGCGCGGCGACCCGCACCAGCCCGCGCGGCGCGGCCGATTGCGCCGTTGCCTCGGCCTCGACAGCCTCGCCCTCCGCGAGGATGCGGCTGGCCCGCTCGAGTGTCGCCCGCCCCGCCTCGCTCAGCGACATGCGCCGCGAAGTGCGGTGAAACAAGGCGGTGCCGAGGCGCTGTTCGAGCCTGCCCACCGCCTTCGAGACGGTCGCTTTGGAGAGGCCGAGCTCGGCCGCGGCGCGGGCGAAGGAGCCCATCTCCGCGACTTTGGCGAAGACGGCCCAGGCCTCAAAATCTGGAAGCTTTGACATATCAGTTTCGGAAACAGTTTGTTTCTATCATTTCTATTTCAGATTTGATCGGCGCGATCAATATTCTTCGCAACAGAGCGGTCAAGACTGCAGGAGGATCGAACCATGATCGAACGCAGACCTTTCGAATCGCTTGGCGCCGCCAACCACGGCTGGCTCGATGCCAAGCATCATTTCTCCTTTGCCGACTATGACGATGCCAAACGGATGGGCTGGGGCGCTTTGCGCGTCTGGAACGACGACGCGATCGCGCCGCAGTCGGGCTTTCCGCCGCATCCCCATCGCGACATGGAGATCATCACCTATGTCCGCGAAGGCGCGATCACGCATCAGGACAACCTTGGCAACAAGGGCCGCACCGAAGCGGGCGATGTCCAGGTGATGAGCGCCGGCACCGGCATCCGCCACGCCGAATACAATCTCGAATCCGGCACCACGCGTCTCTTCCAGATATGGATTTTACCGCGTGAACAGGGCCTCGGCCCGTCCTGGGGCGCCAAGCCCTTCCCCAAGGGCGACCGCTCCGGCCGCTTCGTGGCTTTGGCCAGCGGCTATGACGAGGACAAGGAGGCGCTGCCGATCCGCGCCGATGCGCGCGTTGTCGGCGCGACGCTCAAAGCCGGACAGACGGCCGACTATCCGCTCGGCGAAACGCGACACGCCTATCTCGTTCCCGCCAAGGGCGCGATCGAGGTGAACGACGTCAAGCTCGACACCCGCGACGGCGCCGCGATCTTTGGCGAGAAAGTCCTGCGCGTCAAAGCGCTGGAGGATGCCGAAGTCGTGCTCGTCGACGCAGCGTAAGCGGAAAAACCGGCGGCGATGCCAAACAAGGCGTCGCCGCCTTCTCTTTCAGTAAAGCCAATCAGCGAGGCAGACATGGCAAAGGTTCTGGTGCTCTATTATTCCGCCTATGGTCATATCGAGAAAATGGCCGAGGCCGTCGCCGAAGGCGCCCGCGAAGCCGGCGCCAAGGTCGATATCAGGCGCGTGCCCGAGCTTGTGCCGCCCGAGGTCGCCAAGGCTTCACACTTGAAGCTCGACCAGGTTGCGCCCGTCGCTTCCGTCGCCGAACTTGCCGATTACGATGCCATCATCGTCGGCACCGGCACGCGCTTCGGCCGTATCTCGTCGCAGATGGCAAGCTTCCTCGATCAGGCGGGCGGCCTGTGGGCGCGCGGCGCGCTGAACGGCAAGGTCGGCGCCGCCTTCACTTCAAGCGCCAGCCAGCATGGCGGCCAGGAAACGACGCTGTTTTCCATCATCACCAATCTTCTGCATTTCGGTCTCGTCATCGTCGGCTTGCCCTACAGCTTCCAGGGCCAGTTGAGACTCGACGAAGTGACCGGCGGCGCGCCCTATGGCGCAACGACCATCGCGGGCGGCGATGGCTCTCGCCAGCCAAGCGAGAACGAACTCGCCGGCGCGCGCTTCCAAGGCCGGCATGTCGCGGAAATCGCGACGAAACTCTTCGGCTGACGCGACTTTTCCGTTCGGAAGGGAAAATCGACCGAATGGGTTCGTACAGGCGTCAAAAATTCAGCTATACTCCGGAACAAGGCAATGGCCCCGGAGAGCTGCATGAAAATGCCACTCCTTGCGACTTTGTTCGTTCACGCCGAATCCGACTCCACCAACGGCGAGGCGCCGCGCTTGCGTGAGCTTATGCTCGGCCTCTTGTCCGGGAATATTTCGGCGGCTTCCGTTCTTGACCGGCTCGATCCGGCTTTTACGGATGAAATCCATGCCTATGTCGCGCATCGCGGGCTGAGCGCCGAAAATTTCATCGCGCAAGCCCTACTCGCTTTCGCCCTCGATATCGCCGACAAATCCTGGGATCAGGCGATCAGGAGCCGCAGGGCGCACGGCGACGACCCGGAAGCCGATGTCATCTCCGATCTGCTCGGAGAAATCATGCGCCAGCGACGTGATCGCGAGATTTTTCTTGCGAGGCCGGATACGGCCCGCGAATCGCATGCGACGTTGGGACGCCGCCGCGGCTGAACAGAATTTCGCCGCCTGCGACCTTTTAGATCAAAGCGCGGGCGCGATTCGTGCCACAGGTTGTGAGTTCGACCGCAGCGCGGTCGCCAATGTCACATAGCGGTCATTGTCTTACTCTTTGGTGCCTAAAGGCTGATCGCGTTGATTGGACTCGTCGGAGTGGAATATGGATCTTCGGACACCTGAGCCGAGCGATCAGCATCCGATGACGCACATGCCACTTCGCATGATGTGGGCCGAGCGGTTGCGCCACGCCGATCTCGCCGCCGTCCACCTGATCTCCCGCTCGGCACGACCGCGAGTCGCGCGCATTTCGGCCATCGCCATCAGCAAGCTTGGCAATAGCTGGCTTTACCTCATCATCGTCCCGATCATCTTCAGCGGCCTCGGCCGCGAGGGATTTCGCGTCGTCTTTCTTGGCGCACTAAATGCGGCGCTGCTGCACCTGATGTTTCCGCTCATTAAGCGCAAGATCGGCCGGCCGCGGCCGTTCCAGGCCGATCCGCGCTTACGCTCGCTGCTCGCTGTTCTCGACGAACATTCCTTCCCCAGCGGCCATACGATGACCTTGTCCGGCGTGCTGACGCCGGTCGTGCTGGTCTGGCCCGGCGCGATCCTTTCGGCGCTCGCGCTGCTGCTGCTGATGGCCTGGTCGCGTATTGCCACGGCGCATCATTATCCGAGCGATATTTTCGGCGGTGCCATTCTCGGCATCGTGCTCGCCTATCCGCTGTCGATCCTCGTCCTCGCCATTTGGTAGGCGCGAGCGCCCACATAAAAATTAGAGCGTGTTCTTGCCGGAAAAGTCGGGCAACTTTTCCGGAACACGCTCTAAGCGACAGGCGCGCGGGCAATTCCCTTTCGTTCAAGATCCTGCGCGACGCGCAGAACGAGGTCTTCGCGCCAGGGCGCGCCGATTACCTGGACGCCGATCGGCAAAGCTTCGCCCTCGGTCCAGAGCGGCACCGTCAATGCCGGCAGGCCGATGAAGGAAATCGGCTGCGTATAGATGCCGAGATTGGCGCGCACCGGCACTTCGCTCCCCTCGATCTCAATCGTCTTCTGGCCTGAGAGCGGCGCCCGGCAGGGCGTCGCCGGGGTGAGGATAATGTCGATTTCTTTGAACAGCGCGGCGATGCGGCCCTGAAACCAGGCCCGCAATTTCTGCGCGCGTAAATAGCTTTCGGCGGGGATCATCGCGCCGGCGAACAGGCGGTCGCGCACCGCCGCGTCGAAATCCTGCGGCCGCTGCCGCAAGCGCGCGAGATGAAAGGCGGCGCCTTCCACTGCCGTAATGACGAAGGCCGCGGCACGCGCCGCACCGGCTTCGGGCAATATCACCTCGCACTTTGCGCCGAGCGCCGCGGCGACGCGATCGACGGCGGCGAAACATTCGGGCCGTCCGCCGCGACGGAAATAATCGCCCGCGATCGCGACACGCAGACCGGCGCTGCCTTCTTCGATCAAAGGCAGAACCGGCCCGAGCGCGCGCGGCGCCTGCGCCGGATCGGCCGCGTCGTGCCCCTGCATCGCGTCATAGACGAGTGCGAGATCGCGCGCCGAGCGCGCCAAAACGCCGACATGATCAAGGCTGGCGACGAAGGGAAAGACGCCGCGCCGCGACAGCCCGCCATAGGTCGGCTTCAAGCCGAACAGGCCGCAGAGCGAGGCCGGGACGCGGATCGAGCCATTTGTATCGGAGCCGAGCGCGAAAGCCGCCATGCCGGAAGCGACCGCCGCCGCCGAGCCGCCGGAGGAGCCACCGGTCATATGGCGCGGATCATGCGGATTCAGCGAATTGCCGTCGTGAACATTCTCACCAGTGAAGCCATAGGCATATTCATCCATGTCGAGCGCGCCGAGCAGCACGGCGCCCGCGGCGTCGAGTTTTTCAACAACGAAGGCATCGGCCATCGCCGGCGGATTATCACGATTGATTTTTGAGCCCGCGCGGGTGACGAGGCCGGCAATGTCGTAAAGGTTCTTCACCGCATAGGGCACGCCCGCGAGCGGCCCCGGCGCCACACGGCCCGCGTCAAGTGCCGCAGCTCTCGCAATCGCCCGGTCATGCGTGAGATCAGTGAACGCATTGAGCTGCGGGTTGCGCGCGGCGATCTCGGCAAGCGCCGCCTCGGTCACGGCCCGCGCGGACAGCTTGCCGCCAGAAACCGCAGCGGCGATCTCTCCCGCAGTCGCGCGCAAAATCTCTCGTGTCATTTTCGCGCCTCAGGCCCGGAAGACCGGCGCGGGCTCGGCGAAATCGTCAAGCGCGACGGCCTCGATCAGCGCGATCTGCCGTGCGATGACGCTCAGATTGGCGATGATCTCGGCTGGATCGCCCTTATCGATCGGCAGGTCGCGCAGCGCCGCGGCGGCATCGCGCCAGGCTTCGAGATTGGCGTCATCAGGCATGGCAATATCCGAACAGGCTGCGTTACAAACAGCCTATTCCGCCGCGATTTTCAAGGCGCCCCGGATCGTCGCGCGCAAATCGTCGAGCGGCGCGAGCCTGCCGTCGCGCTCGACATGCCAGAAGGTCCAGCCATTGCAGGCCGGAAGACCTTGCGCCAAAGCGCCGACCTTATGGATCGAGCCGACAATCGAAAGCTCCGTGCCTGCGCCGGCCAGCGCCAGAGTTCCGTCGGCGCGCACCAGAGCGCGGTGACGTCTTTTCTCGTCGCAGAGCATCGCGCCCGGCGCGATCAAGCCCGCCTCGACAACGGAGGCGAAGGCGACGCGCGGCTGCGCGCGCTTGCTCGGCGCGACGCTGATTGCCTCATCCGGATAGGGCTCGACAGCGGCGATGCGCGCCCGCGCCGCCGCGGCATAGGTCTCGTCGCGCTCGATGCCGATAAAGGAGCGGCCGAGCTTCTTGGCGACGGCGCCCGTCGTGCCGGTACCGAAAAACGGATCGAGTATCAGATCATCAGCCTGCGAGGCCGCATGCAGCACGCGCGCCAGAAGCGCCTCGGGCTTCTGCGTCGGATGCGTCTTGGACCCCGCCGCGTTCTTCAGGCGCTCGGCGCCCGTGCAGATCGGCAGAAACCAGTCCGAACGCGCCTGGCAATCCTCATTGGCCGCCTTCAGCGCCTCGTAATTGAACGTGTAGTTTTTGGCCGCCGCGCTCTTCGCCGCCCAGATGAGCGTCTCATGTGCATTGGTGAAGCGCCGGCCGCGAAAATTCGGCATCGGATTGGCCTTGCGCCAGACAATGTCGTTCAAAATCCAGAAGCCGAGATCCTGCAGGATCGTGCCGACGCGGAAGATGTTGTGATAGGAGCCGATGACGAAGATCGTCGCATTGTCCTTCATCACCCGCCGCACACCGGAGAGCCAGGCGCGGGTGAATTCATCATAATCGGCAAAGCTCGCGAACTTGTCCCAGTCGTCATCGACGGCATCGACAAGGCTCTGGTCAGGCCGCGACAGGGCCTGCTCAAGCTGCAGGTTATAGGGCGGATCGGCGAAGACGAGATCAACGCTCGACGACGGCAGATTCGCGAGCTTCTCGAGGCAATCGCCGACGAGAATCTCGTTGACAGGAAGAACGCTTCGGACTGCCGGAGAAGCAACGGCCGGGACAAGCCTGCGCGAATGCTCAGTACGCAAGACCTTTAGCTGAGACTTCGTGGCGGCAGTCCCGGCACGTGCAATACGCATGAACACTCACCGGATACGCGATGAACACGAGTCAATTTGCGCGAAGCCGGTAAAATCCGCGTTTAGGTTGATGCCGCCAGCCTGTCCCTTTTCTGAACGATTTGATTAAAAGAAACTTGCTTTCCGTACGGCCGCTTAAGCCACGGTAAAGGGCGAGAAACTCAGCCGATGAAAAGGCGAGGGCCCATACTCGGCAATGGCGGCGAGATGCTCGGGCGTGGCGTAGCCGACATGGCGGCTGAAGCCGTAAACCGGGTAGAGCCTGCAGAGCCGTGTCATCAGCCTGTCGCGCGTCACCTTGGCGACGATCGAGGCCGCGGCAATGGAGAGCGAGCGCGCATCACCCCCGACGATCGTCTCACCCGTGCAGCGCAGCGCCGGCGGCAGATCGTTGCCGTCGACGAGGACATAGCGCGGCGCGAGCGCAAGCGCGCCGAGCGCCCGCCGCATGGCCGTCAGGCTCGCCTGCCGGATGTTGATCGCATCGATCTCCGCCGCGCTCGCGAAGGCGACCGAAACGGCCAAAGCATGGCGCATGATCTCGTCATAGGCCACAACGCGCTCTTCCGCCGTCAGCGCCTTGGAATCGTTGACGCCCTTCGGCAGCCGCTTGGGATCGAGAACGACGGCCGCCGCCGCAACGGGGCCAGCAAGCGGCCCGCGCCCCACCTCGTCCATCCCCGCCACCGGCCAGACGGACTCCTTGACCAAAAGCCGCTCGTAGCGGAAATGCGGCACAGAAGGTTTTTTCGCCATCCCCGAGCCTTTAAGGCAGCCTGGAGCGTTTTCAAGCGAAGTGGATACCGGTTCGCGTTATGAAAACGCTCTAATTCAAATAATTAGACCGCTTCCGGACGGAAAACCGGTTTCCACTTTTCCTGAAAGCGGTCTTGCCGCCCGAGCCAAGCTCTTAGACCCCGGGTGACACGCCGCGCAATCGGCGCGAGACCGGCGCTCACAGCAATTCGAGCTGTAATTGCTCGTCCTTGCGTCGCGGCGGCACGAAGAGATCGTGCCGCAGCTTGACCTTCGTCTTGGCAAAGCCGAGCTTGGCCACCGCCGCCTCGAACCGGCGGCCGACCATCCAGGCATAGGGCCCAGAGCCGACCATCCGCTTGCCGAATTGCGAATCGTAGATCTTGCCGTCGCGCGTCGACTTAATGAGGGAAAGGATGTGGCGCGCCTTGCCCGGATAATGGGCGAGCAGCCATTCGCTGAAGAGATCGCTCAATTCGAGCGGCAGGCGCAGCATCACATAGCCTGCCTCGCGCGCTCCGGCGGCCTGGGCGCGTTCGAGGATGGTCTCGATCTCCGCATCGTTCAGCGCCGGAATGATCGGCGCGACCATCACGCAGGCGGGCACCCCCGCCTCGGCCAGCGCCTTCAGCGTCGCGAGCCGCTTCTCCGGCGCGGCGGCGCGCGGCTCCATCCGCCGGGCGAGGACGGGATCGAGGCTCGTCACCGAGATCGCGACCTTGACGAGGCCCTTTTGCGCCATCGGCACCAGCAGATCGAGATCGCGCAGCACGAGCGCGGATTTGGTGACGATGCCGACCGGATGATTGGTGCGCGCCAGAACTTCCAGCACCTGCCGCATCACCCGATATTCGCGCTCAATCGGCTGATAGGGGTCCGTATTGGTGCCGATGGCGATCGTCCGCGGCTGATAATTCTTCGCCGCCAGCTCGCGTTCGAGCAGTGCCGCCGCATCGGCCTTGGCGAAGAGGCGCGTCTCGAAATCGAGCCCCGGCGACAGGCCCATATAGGCGTGGGTGGGCCGGGCGAAGCAATAAACGCAGCCGTGCTCGCAGCCGCGATAGGGATTGATCGAACGGTCGAAGGAGATATCCGGCGATTCGTTACGGGTGATGATCGTCTTCGCCCGCTCGAGCGTCACCATTGTCTTGAGCGGCGGCGGCTCGTCATCGGCCGCCCAGCCGTCATCGACGGGGGCATAGGCAAGCGGCTCGAAACGGCCGCCGACATTGGATTGCGCGCCACGCCCACGTCGCGGCATAAGAGGCCGCGCATCTTCGACCCTAGGGGCGGGATCGAAGACGCGCGGCGGCCGAAGCGAAGACGGCGCCGCTTGGGCTACACGGCGGCCTGCTTCGCCAGGAGTGGAAACCTTGCTCTGGACCTCGGTACGGGACCTCGGCTGCGGATGGACTTTAGCTGCCATTTGCGACGGCTCAATGGCGACGTTACACTTGACATACCTATCCACCTGATCTAGTGTTTTGGTCATAGGAGCTAGACCGATGGCCAATTCAGTTCTCAACGCCCCGCACTTCCAGAATGAGGAAGCCGCCTTCGCCTACGTCGAGGCGAAGCTGTGGCCGCATGGGCCGACCTGTCCTCATTGCGGAAACGCTGATAGCGCGCGCATTGGCAAGCTCTCTGGTAAGACCACCCGCCTTGGCCTTCGCAAGTGCTACGAGTGCAAGAAGCCCTTCACCGTGCGCCAGAACTCGATCTTTGAGTCGTCGCATCTGCCGCTGCATCTGTGGCTTCAAGTCATCCATTTGATGTGCGCCAGCAAGAAAGGCATTTCGACTCGCCAAATTCAGCGGATGCTTTCTTGCAGCATGAAAACCGCTTGGTTCCTCACCCATCGCATCCGCGAAGCAATGCGCGGCGGCACTCTCCCGCCAATGGGTGGCGACGGCGGCATTGTCGAAGTTGACGAAACCTACATTGGCCGCTTGCAGGGCGTTCCGAAGCCGCGTGGCGGCTCTTCTCACAAGAACGTCGTTCTAACTCTTGTGGAGCGCGGCGGCGCTGCTCGTTCATTTCATGTCGAAAGTGTTTCGATTGCCGACATGATGCCGATTGTTCACGCTAACGTGGCCAAAGAAACCGCGATGATGACCGATCAGGGCGCATCATATCCGGTTATCTGCGAGCCGTTTGCCAGCCATGATGTAGTGAACCACGCTCGCGAAGAGTATGTTCGCCGCGAAGGCGATAAGCTGATTTCGACCAATACCGTTGAAGGCTATTATTCGATTTTCAAACGCGGAATGATCGGCACTTACCAGCATTGCTCGGAGAAGCATTTGCACCGTTATCTTGCCGAGTTCGATTTCCGTTATAGCTATCGCATCAAGCTCGGAATTGACGATGTGGCTCGCGCCGATCTTGCAATCAAAGGCGCGAAGGGCAAGCGCCTAACTTATCAAACAGTTGCTTAAATCATTCTCTCCATCAAATAAATCTGGACATCATGCAAAACGAGCCCGACGCCGACCATCCAGAAAGCGAGACCGCAAATCGTGAGAACGAAGCCGCACGCATCGCGGCGGGGCAGTCCCCTATAGAAAAGAACGCCTGCGGCTGCCCACATAAAAAGGGATATTTCAGCAAACCTGAAAACTGGGTGGGTTTGCTTACGCTGCTCGCCGTAGGCGCCTACACCGTCATAACTTTTTTCATGTGGTGCAATAGCAATCGCCAATTGGCGATCAGCAAAGACACGGAACACAGGAGCTTGCGAGCCTATATGATCATCACTGATTTCGGCGTCGCCTGCCCAGATTGTGGCGATATAGCATTGTCCGCTGACACGTATGGAATGCGCAATGCAATCCTGACAAGATTTGAAAATAACGGGCAGACCCCGGCTTTCCAAGTTGAAGGAATCACAAACTGGTTGCCTGAGCCTAAGGCTAACGCATCGCTCCCGAAGGACTTCGCTTTCGCCGATCACAAGCGCACGGGATTTGTTAGCAAATCCGACATTGGCCGCGACAAACACAAAGATAGCGCAGAAGAAATAACAGACCAAAAGGATATCGCGATGTTTAAAGCAGCCGGAGACGGACAAATTACCATGTTCCTCTATGGGCATGTGGATTATTGCGATATTTTCGGTGAGCCGCACAGCGTTGCGTTTTGCTTCATTTACAAACGCAATGCCGGTCTACATCTTCCAATTTGCGACAGATACAATGGAGAGATTCCAGCCAAGGGGACTTGTTGAGATGACCGCGAAGACGAAAACTAAACCAAAGCTAACCGACGCCGAGCGTCACAAACGCTTTGTCGATATGGCGAAGGAAGTAGAAGCGACGGATGATAGAAGCGCGTTTGATGAAGCGTTTGAAAGAGTGACGAAGAAAGTCACGCCAGAGCCGGGCCGCAGGGCCCTGAAGGCCCCCCGATAGGGGGACCGCTGCCCACGGGCGCAAGCGGGATTTCTAAAGGAATTACCGCCAGCATGTGGACCATCACATTATAAACGCCATTCATTAGCGCGATAGCTTGATCGGCAGTTTCTAAGGTGTGCTCTGGGTGAATTAGAGGATTTCTGTGAAGGTCCTTGAGATCTCGCAAAGACGAGAGGACCTTTTCTTCACCGACTCCTTTGGAGCGCATCTCGCGCAGGTAGTCGCCAATATTTTTTGATCCGGGGCGCGGCGCATTATTGGTAATACAATCCCAATACCTATGAAGCACCAATTCATTCGCACGATGTAAATGGAATCCCGCAGCGGTCGGCAACTCAAATGCAATGCATTTCATCGCCTGATTAACATCTTCAACAGCGTCAGGGACCTTGAGCGCTAAATCAGACGGAAAACAGCTAATCCCGCGCTCAATTAGTATGCGCGTGTCGAAGCCACCTTTTCTGGTCACCACATACAAAGGCGCAAGAGCCATTTCTGCACCGAAAACCGCCTCGAACCTAGTAATGGCGCTTGATAAGGAAAATACGTCAAAAGCCTCGACGGGCTTCTGCCAATCGTCGCTCGTTTGAGCTTTCGTCTTAATTGCCCGGACAATTGCGAGAAGCTCTTGGCCCGCGTTCTGCGAAGTCGTCAATTGAAAAACACTTCGCGCCAGGAGGGGCTCTAACGCCCCTTCGGCCATGATCAAACTGAAGAAAATGTCTGAAAAACTCGGTCCGGCCCCGGTTCCCGGAACTACCTTGATCTCAGCAAGTGGATAAATCTGCGCCCCGACCTGATACAGATAATTCCCATCAACTCGTAACATCGCTTCTCCAGACCAAAGTTCGCCAGCAAAGGAGGGCCATAGCGGCGCCTCGTCCTTTCTAGCATTAGTGCCTTGGTATGGGAAGTGTAACGTCACCGGCTCAATAAAGGAACATGATGGGAACAATAATAGGACAAACAGAGGGCTGTCAATTGAATGCGCCCCAAATCCTGTTGAGGCTTGAGCTCCGGCGATGATTTCCCTGATCGTTCTTTGCCCGATGCCCGCCACCGGCGGCGCAACGGAGGCGCAAACCGCGGAAGGCGTGGTGCGGACACTCTCGGCCTTCGTCGGCGCCGCCGTGCGCGGCTTGGTGCGCGAAGCCATTCTCGTCGGCCCCCCGCAAATGAAGCTCGGCTATATCGCCGACCACGCCGGCTGCGCGGTTTTCGAGGCCAAATCCGAGGCCGACGGCATCGCCCATGCCCTCGCCGCCAGCCGCGCGGCGCATGTCTTTATCGTCCGCGCCGGCTACGTACCCGAAACCGGATTTGCCGAGGCGATCGAGGATCTATTGCGGTTCGGCAAGGCCGAAAACCAAGGCTGGCTGATGCGCGGCGCCGCGGCACGGCCGATCGAGAAAATCCTGACGCATCTCGTGCGGCCCGCGGCCCTGCTTGCGCCGCGGCGGCTCTGCCTCAGCGTGAAAGCGCCGGACTTCGCCGGACTCGTCAAAGCGACGCGGGCGCGGCCGGCGAGCCAGATAAGGCTGCGGGCGGTGATCTGAGCCGCACGCGCCACCCGAAAAGTCGCAACTTTCCGGGGCTCGTATTTCTTAAAGCGGCGCATGAGCCCGACCGAAAAGTCTGCAACTTTTCGGGGCTCATGCGCTATTGTGCGAATGTATTGCAGGAATCAATCTGGCCGGATTTGAGTCCGGTCTCAAGCCATTGCACACGCTGCGCCGCCGTGCCGTGCGTGAAGGAATCCGGCACCGCATAGCCTTGCACCGCCTTCTGCAAGCGGTCGTCGCCGATCGCCTGCGCCGTCGCGATCGCCTTCTCGACATCGCCCTGGTCGATGACGTGATATTTCGTCTGGGCGTTATTGGCCCACACGCCGGCGAGGCAATCGGCCATCAATTCGATGCGCACCGAAAGCGCGTTGGCCTGCTCCTGGCTGTCGGCGTTCTGCTCCGCCGCCCGCACCTTCGTCAGGATACCGAGCTGGTCCTGGATATGATGGCCGATCTCATGCGCGATCACATAGGCATAGGCGAAGTCGCCGCCGCCGCCATATTTCGTCTGCATGTCGCGGAAGAAGGAGGTGTCGAGGTAGACCTTCTTGTCGACAGGACAATAGAACGGCCCCATCGAGGCCGCGGCCCCGCCACAGCCAGAGCGCGTGAAGCCGTTGTACATGACGAGCTTCGGCGGCTCGTATTGGATGCCCTTCTGCGCCGGCAGAACTTGCGACCAGACATCCTCGGTCTGCGCCAGAATGGCGGCGACGAACTGGCCGATCTGATCCTTCGGCACGCCGGTCTCTGCCGAGGTCCGCTGCGGCTGCGGCGCCGACGAAGATTGCGTGCTTTGACCGCCGCCCTGGATCATCTCGGCGCCGCCGATCAGCACGCGCGGATCGATGCCGAGCGCCCAGCCGATCAGGCCGAGCACGATAATCGCGCCGAGCCCCAAATGGCCCGCGCCAAGGCCGCCCGGCAGGCTGAGACCGCCACCGCCAGACGGGTCGCTGGAATCATCACCGCGCCGGTCCTCGACATTGTCCGACCGGCGAAAATTCTGCCATTCCATGCACGCGGCTCCCTCGTTTTCGCGACAATCTAGCACGTTCCATAGGCGTGCGAACCTTCGCTGTGCGCTAGGAAACGGAGCAGCGTTTAGCCCAAGCTTTTGACGATTTTCCGATAATGGCGCGTCAGAGGGTGCGCATTTTCTTGGCCAATTCGCGCAAATCCTGCCAAGCGTATTTCTTGTGCGAAGGCTGTCGCAGCAGATAGGCGGGATGCAGCATCGCCATCGCCGGAATCGTCGTGCCGCCGCGGTCATAGTCCATCCACCGGCCGCGGCTGCGCATGATCCCCTCTTTGATGCCGAGCAGCGTCTGCATCGAGGGCGCGCCGAGGCAGATGAGGATTTTCGGCGCCACAAGCTCGATCTGGCGGCGGGTGAACGGCAGGCAGGCGCCCGTTTCCAGCGGCGTCGGCGTACGGTTGCCCGGCGGCCGCCAGGGCACGACATTGGCGATATAAACCTGCGTGCGGTCGAGGCCGATCGCGGCCAGCATCTTGTCGAGCAATTGCCCGGCACGGCCGACGAAGGGCCGGCCGATGCGGTCCTCGTCCGCGCCCGGCGCCTCGCCGACGAACATGATGTCGGCTTGCGGATTGCCGTCGGCGAAGACGAGTTGGGTCGCGGTCGCCTTCAGGCCGCAGCCCTCGAAGGCCAGAAGCTCCGCCCGCAATTCCTCCAGCGTCTGTGCCCTCGACGCTTCCGCGACGCTGGCGAGCGGCAGCGGCGGCGGTGTGCTCGCAGGGGCCCGCGTTGGCACCGGCGCCGCGCGGCGTGGCGCGGGCTGAGCGGCTGGCGCCCGTTCAAGATTTTGTGACTCGGCGAAGCGATCGTGTGGCGCCGCGTCGACGGCGAGATCGACGCCCATATCCGCGTACCAGCGCAAAAGCTGCGCCAGCGCCGCCGGTGATGCCGCGTCAGGCATGGCTGTGCTCAGGCGCCGCCCGGGCGGTAGCGTGCTGCCCGGCCTTAGGCCCATAGGCGGCGATGAACATCGACACCGCCGCTTCGACATGATGACGGATCACCTCCTCGGTGATCTCCTCGAAATCCGGCACCAGCAGCTTGATGATGTGCCGATTGGCGACAACAGACCCGAGGAACAGTCTGGCAGCGAGAGCCGGTTCGGAACAATTCAGCAAGCCCTGCCCGGTCGCATATTCGAGATAGGCGGCCACATCCTTCATGAGTTGGTGGGGACCCTGTTCGAAGAAAATGCGACCAAGTTCCGGCGTGCGCTGAACTTCGGAGATGACAATGCGAAAAAAGCACAGCGGGTCTTCATTGAGCAGCATATTCAGCAAATTGAACCCAAGCTGCCGCAAAACCTCCCGCGGATCGTTGCGCTGGCCGATCTCGCGTTCTACGCTGCGGTAGATGCGTTCGCTCCTGCCGCGCACGACTTCCGAGAACAGCCCCTCCTTGCTGCCGAAGTGACGATAAAGCGTCTCCTTCGAGGCGCCGGCCCGCGAGGCGACGATCTGCATGGTGGCATCGTTGAAGCCAAGCTCCAGAAAAACGCGTTCGGCAACTGCTGCAATTTCGTCACGCCGCTTCTCGCCGCGTGGAACTCGCCTCATCCTCAACATGATTCTTCGGAGCCCTTCGGTTGACATTGCATAACACCCACCATATACGAACTCTTCAGTTCGGTTAAGCCCGAATTTCAACAAATCTTCGCCGGATGCGCTGCGGCAAATCCGTGCGGAATTGGATATTTTCTGCCCAAAAGCTCCGGTGCATCGTCATGGCCAAATCGCGCTCCGACACCGATCTCCCCGTCGCTGAGGACGGCTCCGCTCAGGGCGCGCTGCCGCAAGCCGCGCCTCTTCCCGAGACGAAGCTCGCGCCGCCGGCCAAGAAGCGCCGCCCGCTGGTCTGGATTATTCTCATTCTGCTGTTCGGCGGCCTCGGTTTTACGGCCTATGAATATTGGCTGGCCAACCGCGATTATGAATTGACGGACGATGCCTTCATCGACGGCCGCGCGGTCGCGATCGCGCCGCAGGTCTCGGGCAATGTCGTCTCGCTGGACGTGACCGACAACGAGTTCGTCAAGAAGGGCCAGCCGCTGATTCACATCGACAATCGTCAGTATGTGATCGATGTCGAGAACGCCAAGGCCAATCTGGCGACGGCGGAAGGCGAATATGGCGGCTTCCAATATGCCGCCGAAGTGGCGAAGCGGAATTTCCCGGCGCAGCTCGACGCGGCCAAGGCGCAACTCGCCTCCGCCCAGGCGCTGCTCGTGCGCGCACAGGCCGATTATGATCGGCAGAAGGCGCTGCCGTCGCGCGCGACGACGCAACAGGAGGTCGACGCCGCCACGGCGGCCCTGCGGCAGGCGCAGGCGCAGGTCGCTTCCGCGCAGGCGCAGGTCGAGCAGGCTGAGCCCGTGCCGCAGCGCATCGGCCAGGCCGTTTCGCAGGTCGCCCAGTTCCACGGCGCAATCGACCAGGCGAAAGCCAGGCTCGATCAGGCTCTCCTCAATCTTTCTTATGCCATCGTCACAGCGCCGCAGGATGGCTGGATCACCAAGCGCAATGTCGAGGTCGGCACCTATGTGACACCGGGACAGCAGATTTTCTCGCTGGTCTCGCCGCAGGTTTGGGTGACGGCGAATTACAAGGAAAGCCAGCTCGCCGAAATGCGCCCTGGCCAGCCGGCGACGATCTCCGTCGACGCTTATCCCGATCTCAAGCTCAAGGGCCATGTCGATTCGATTCAGCTCGGCACGGGATCGCGCTTCAGCGCTTTTCCGCCGGAAAACGCGACGGGCAATTTCGTCAAGATCGTCCAGCGCATTCCGGTAAAGATCGACATCGATTCCGGTCTCGATCGGAAGCGGCCCTTATCGCTCGGTTTCTCCGTGGTCCCGAGCGTGAAGGTGCAATGAGCGCGGAGCGTACGCTCAGGTTGCCTGGCGCCGGTGGGGGCTCGGTCCCGCCGGCGGCGCCCGCCGCGCCGCAGGCATTGCCGCCGAAGCCCACCCCCCGCGCGCCGCAGGACCCGTTCAGCCTAGGATGGGAACCGCGGCACAATCCCTGGGCGGTCGCGGTCGTCGTCACGCTCGCGGCCTTCATGGAGATTCTCGATACGACGATCGTCAATGTCGCGCTGCCGCACATCGCCGGCAGTCTGTCGTCGAGCAACGACGAAGCGACCTGGGCGCTGACCTCTTATCTCGTCGCCAATGGCATCGTGCTGACGATCTCGGGCTGGCTCGGTAGCCTGCTCGGCCGCAAGCGCTATTTCATTATCTGCCTGGCGATGTTCACCGTCTGCTCGTTTCTGTGTGGCATCGCGACGAGCCTGCCGCAGCTCATTCTGTTCCGGCTGCTGCAAGGCTTCTTCGGCGGTGGACTGCAGCCGAACCAGCAATCGATCATTCTCGATTATTTTCCGCCGGCCAAACGCAGCGCCGCCTTCGGCCTCACGGCGATCGCGACCATCGTCGGCCCGGTCATCGGCCCGACGCTTGGCGGTCTCATCACCAATTCGACGTCCTGGCGCTGGATTTTCTTTGTCAACGTGCCGGTCGGCATCGGCGCCGTGATCCTCGTCTACATCCTGGTGCAGGATCCGCCCTGGGTGAAGCGCGAGCCGCGGCCGATCGACGGCATCGGCCTCGGTCTCATCGCGCTCGGTCTCGGCTGTCTCGAAGTGATGATGGATCGCGGCGAGGACGCGGACTGGTTCAACTCGAGCTTCATTGTCATTATGGCGATGCTGTCGGTCACCGGCCTCGTCGGCTCAGCGGTTTGGCTCTCCGTCGCCAAGAAGCCGATCATCAATCTCGCCATCTTCAAGGACAAGAATTTTGCTGGCGGCTGCGTCATGATCGGTTGCGTCGGCGCCATCCTGTACGCCTCGTCGGTCATCATCCCGCAATTCGCGCAGCAGGTGCTCGGCTATACGGCGACCTGGGCGGGGATGATCCTGTCCCCCGGCGGCCTCATCATCATCATGCTCATCCCGCTCGTCGGACGACTCATGACGGTGATGCAGACGCGCTATATCGTGGCGATCGGCTTCTTCCTGCTCGGCGTCGCCTTCATCTTCTCCTCCAAGCTTGTGCTCGACATCACTTATCTGCGGCTCGTCATGATCCGCTCGTCGCAAACCGTCGGCCTTGCGTTTCTCTTCGTGCCGATCAGCACCATCACCTATTCGACTCTGCCGCGTGAATTGAACGGCGACGCGACGGCGCTGTTCTCGATGTTCCGCAATGTCGCGGGCTCGATCGGCATTGCGACATCGACCGCGATGATCCAGCAGCGCTCGCAATTGCACCAGACTTATCTCTCGCAATGGGCAAACCCGTACTGGCAGCCTTTCAAGGATCTGATCGCCCGTTATCAGGCCTCTCTCGAAGCCTTGGGCCATCCAGCGGCGCAGGCGTACCAGATGGCGCTCGGACATGCCTATCAGGACTTCCTGAAGCAGGTGGCGGTGATGGCCTATTCCGACGTGTTCAAGGGCTGCGCCATCGTCGCCTTCGCATTGGTGCCGCTCTGTTTCATGCTTTCGCCGATCAAGGGCGGCCGCGGCGGCGGAGGCGGCGGCCATTGAGCGCGTCTGCGGCGCGGGAGACACACAGAACGACAAAGTCTGCGGATCGCGCAAAACGCCATTTGGCTTGGCGTCGATTCGTTTAAATAAGGGTTGTGCGGGGGTAGTTTCGTGAAAAGTTCACGGTTGATAGCCGGTGTTTCGCTGGCATCGCTCTTGGCCGGCTGCGCGGTTGGGCCGAATTTCGTGCCGCCCGATCCATCGCTGCCGCAGCAGTCTTTTTTTGCCGCCGCCACGCGCAAGCCGGTCGTTTCCACCCGCGCCGATGAGGCGCCGGTCGATCCCGATTGGTGGGCTTTGTTCCATGACCGCAAGTTGACCGCGCTCGAGCAGCGCGTCGCCACCGCCAATCTCGACGTGCGCACGGCCACGATCCGCCTTGCCGAAAGCCGTTATCAGCGCGGCGCCACGGCCTCGTCGCTGTTTCCCACGCTCGACGACAACGGCTCCTATAAGCGCTACCAGATCAGCAACAGCGTCATCGAGGGCGTTGCCGGCGATCAAGTCCCACCCAGTGCGCTCGCGCCCTTCAACCTGTTTCAGCAGGGCTTCGATGCATCGTGGGAACTCGATATCTGGGGCCATGTCCGCCGCCAGGTCGAGGCGGCCGACGCAGATATCGATGTTGCGGCCGACCAGCGCCGCGGCGCGCTCGTCTCGGCGCTCGCGGAAGTCGCGCGCGACTACATTCAGCTGCGCGGCATTCAGGAGCAGCTGCGGATCGCCCGCAACAATGTGAAGACCGAGACCGACATTCTCGATATCACCAAGGATCGCCAGAAGACCGGCGTCGTCACTGGACTCGATGTCGAAAATGCCGCGGCGCAGGTCGACTCACTGCGCGCGACCATCCCCGATCTTGAGCGTCAGGAATCCGAGGCGATCAACGCCCTGAGCCTACTGCTTGACGAGCCGCCTGGCGGCCTTGCCGCCGACCTCGTATCGCCGGGCGCGATCCCGCCGCCGCCGCCGCGCATTCCCGTCGGCATTCCCTCCGACCTGGCGCGCCGGCGTCCGGATGTGCGCCAGGCGGAGGCGCAATTGCACGAAGCCACCGCCGATGTCGGCGTCGCAGTCGCGGCCTTCTATCCGACCGTCTCGTTCAATGGCACCGTCGGCTTTCAGGCCCTCGATCTGAAGAGCCTCTGGAAAGGCGCGTCGCTCGAATACAATTTTGGACCGAGCGTGAGCATGCCGCTGTTCGAAGGCGGCAAGCTGACCTCCACACTCGATCTGCGCACCGCCCAGCAGCAGGAAGCCTGGATCAATTTCCACGAGACGGTGCTGAAAGCCTGGCATGACGTGGTGAACGCCCTCGTCGCCTACCGCACCGAGGCCGCGCGGCATCGCGAGCTTCTGCAGCAGGTCGATCACGCCGGCAAGGCGCTCGATCTCGCCCGCAGCCGCTATCGCGACGGCGTCGAGCAATTCGTCACCGTACTCGACGCCGAGCGCACTCTTCTTTCGGCGCAACAGGGCGCGGCACAGAGCGCGACCAATGTCTCGATCTATATCGTTTCGCTCTACAAGGCGCTCGGCGGTGGCTGGGAGCGCGACTTCCCGCCGCAGCCGCATGCGCCGCTCACGGCGGCGCTGCCGGGATTGTAACTATTCGAACGCCACGGAAAGCCCGCGCCGCTCGCATTCCGCGGTGATCCCGGCGGCGATCCTCTGCAAATCCTCGACCGCGATCTCCTCGTCCTCGTGCGGCGGATCCCAGGTGAGAAGCTCATCGAGCCGGATGACGAAATCCGCCGGCGCCTCGATATCCGGCAAGTCCTTCACAGCATAGATCGTGAGGCGCTTCTCGCCGCTCGACACGCGAAACGCGCCCTCGGTGAGTTCGACAGTCAGTCGCGTCCGGCCGCTCAACGACATGCCTCGACGCTTGCGGTGTTGCTTGCTCTCACCATCCGCTGTTCCTCACTGCGGCGATAACTTTGCGCATCACGCTCGGCAAAGCCTCGGCCTCGATATCGCCAACCCAGCGGCAGCCTTGCGGTGCCTTTGCGCCGTGCCGGATATCCGCGACGAAAATATCGAGAGTTAAAATAAAATGCGTGAACTGATGCATGACCGTGACATCGAGGCAATGATAATCGGCGATCAGCGGGGCGTCACGCAAGGTATTCGTCGGGTTGTAATCGGCGCTCCAGAGCGTCCCCGGAAATTCGCTCATGCCGCCGAGCAGGCCCTGCGCCGGACGCGTGCGCAGCAAAAGTGCCTCGCCGCAGCGCAGAAAAAACACGGCGCCGCGCCGCTGCGGCCGCACGGGCTTCGCCGCCTTGCGCGGCCAATTCTCCGGTGAGGACCGCGCCGCCGCCAGGCAGAAGGCTTTGAGCGGGCAACGGTCGCAGAACGGCCGGCGCGGCGTGCAGATTGTCGCGCCGAGATCCATCATGGCCTGAGCGAAATCGCCGGGCCGGGCGGGATCGAGCAGCGCCTCTGCGTACTCCTTGATGAGCGGCTTTGCCGCCGGCAGCGGCGTCTCGATCGCATAGAGCCGCGCGATGACGCGTTCGACATTGCCATCGACCGCGACGGCCTTCTGTCCGAAGGCGATGGCGGCGATCGCCCCTGCCGTATAGGGCCCGATGCCCGGCAATTGTCGCAGCTCCGCTTCCGTCGACGGGAAACACGCGCCATGCCGTGCGACGACCGCCTGGGCGCAGGCGTGGAGATTGCGCGCTCGCGCGTAATAGCCGAGCCCTGCCCATTGCTGCATTACCGCTTCGACCGGCGCAGCGGCCAGAGCCGCGACATCCGGCCAGCGGTGCCGGAAGGCGTCGAAATAGGGCTTCACCGCCGCGACCGTCGTCTGCTGCAGCATGATCTCGGAGAGCCAGACGAGATAGGGATCGGCCGTCTCGCCCGGCTTGGCGCGCCAGGGTAGATCGCGGCGCTGGCGATCATACCAGGCGAGCAGCGCCGCAGCCGGGCCGCGGCTGCGGCGCGGCGCCTTGGGCTTCTGGCGCAGGGCTTGGTCCATACACCGCCTGTAGCAGCGCCCATTTCTGTCCGCCATCCCAATCGTATATGACGGCGGAATGCGCCCCTCGATCCTCGACCCCCTCTTCGCGCCGGCGGCTGGCCTCGCCGGGGTCGGGCCGAAGATCGCCAAGCTGCTCGACGAATTGCTCGGTGCGGCCGAGGGTGCGCGCGTCATCGACCTCGTGTTTCACCTGCCGACGAACACGATCGACCGCCGCCATCGCGCCAAGATCGCCGACGCCCCGCGCGATCAGATCGTGCTGATCGAAGCGAAAGTGGTCGAGCATCGCGCGCCGCCGCCGCGCTCGCGCGCGCCGTACAAAGTGCTGGTCGAGGACGAGACCGGTGATGTTCTGCTCGTCTTCTTCCTCGCCAATCCCGCCTGGATCGAAAAGGCCCTGCCGGTCGGTACGCGGCGCTTCATCTCCGGCAAGCTGGAACTCTGGGACGGACACCTCCAGATGGTGCATCCCGACCGCGTGGTGGATGCCGAGGGCCTCGCACAAATGCCGCTCGTCGAGCCGGTCTATGGGCTGACCGAAGGGCTCGCGCCGCGCGTGCTGGCAAAGATCATCGGCGCGGCTCTGGCGCGCGTGCCCAAACTGCCGGATTGGCTGGCCGGGAGCCGTGCCAAGCCGCCGAACCTGCCGGGCTTCGCCGAGGCGCTCGCAATTCTGCATCACCCGCCTGAGCCGGAAGCCATCGCGCCGACGGCACCGGCGCGGCTGCGCCTCGCCTATGATGAACTGCTCGCACATCAGTTGGCGCTCGCGCTCACGCGCGCGCATCTGCGCCGCACGGCCGGCCGCAGCCACAAGGGTGACGGCACGCGCAGCGCGGCGATCCGCGTCGCCCTGCCCTTCGCCCTGACCGGCGCACAGGAGGCGGCGCTCGCCGAAATCCGCGCCGATCTCGCCGCGCCGGAACGCATGTTGCGGCTGCTGCAAGGCGATGTCGGCTCGGGCAAAACGATCGTCGCGCTGCTCGCCATGGCCGAGGTCGTCGAGGCTGGCCGCCAAGCGGCTTTGATGGCGCCGACCGAAGTGCTCGCCCGCCAGCACTTCGACACCATCGCCAAATATGCCGAACCCGCCGGCCTGCGCATTGCCCTGCTCACCGGTCGCGACAAGAGCGCGGAGCGCGCCCGGACGCTCGCCGCGCTGGCCGCGGGCGCGATCGATATCGTCATCGGCACGCACGCGCTGTTTCAGGAGAGCGTCGCCTTTGCCGACCTCGGCCTCGCCGTCGTCGATGAGCAGCATCGCTTCGGCGTGCATCAGCGCCTCGCGCTCGGCGCCAAAGGGGCTGGCGCCGATATTCTCATCATGACCGCGACGCCCATTCCCCGCACGCTTGTCCTCACCTATTTCGGCGACATGGATGTCTCGACCTTGCGCGAGAAGCCGCCGGGCCGCCAGCGGATCGAGACCCGCGCACTGCCGCTCGATCGCATCGGCGATGTCGTCGCGCGGCTGCAAAGCGCGGTGGCGAGCGGCACCCGCGCCTATTGGATCTGTCCGCTCGTCGCCGAGAGCGAGGCGCTCGATGTCGCCGCCGTCGAGGAGCGCTTTGCCGCGTTGAAAGAGATTTTCGGCCCACGCGTCGGCCTCGTCCACGGCAAGATGAAGCCGACCGACCGCGACAAGGCCATGGCCGCCTTCGCCAAGGGCGAGACGCAGGTGCTTGTGGCGACGACGGTGATCGAAGTCGGCGTCGATGTGCCCGAAGCTACGATCATCGTCATCGAACACGCCGAGCGCTTCGGCCTCGCGCAATTGCATCAATTGCGCGGTCGCGTCGGGCGCGGGCAAGCGCAATCGACCTGTCTCCTGCTCTACAAGCCGCCGCTCGGCGAAACCGCCAAGGCACGGATCGAGATGATGCGCGAGAGCGACGACGGCTTCCGCATCGCGGAGGAGGATTTGCGCCTGCGCGGCGGCGGCGATGTGCTCGGCACGCAGCAGTCCGGTCTGCCCGGCTTCAAGCTGGCGCAGCTCGATGTCCATGCCGACCTGTTGAAGCTCGCGCGCGCCGAGGCGCAGAACATCCTGACCACCAATCCGCATCTCGAAGGCGCGCACGGCAAGGCTCTGCTTGTCCTGCTGCATCTCTTCGAGCGCGAGGCGGCGGTGAAACTGCTGCAGGCGGGGTAATGCCGAAATCCGTCCCTTACGCCGAAGCCGCCGCAGGCCTCGTCGCGCCCTTCGTCGCGGCCGATCTCTTCGCCGGTTGCATCCTCGTCTCGCAGAACGGCGTGCCACTGCTGCGGCAGGGTTTCGGCCTCGCCGACCGCGAATGGACCATCGCGCATCGCCCGAGCGGCAAATTCCGCCTCGGCTCGCTGACCAAGCAATTCACCGCCACGGCGATCCTGCAATTGGCTGAGCGCGGACGTCTTGCAATCGATGACAAGATCGCGCAACATTTTCCGGAGGCGCCGGCCGCCTGGGCCGATGTCACCCTGTTCCATCTGCTGACGCATACGTCGGGGATACCGAGCTATACGTCGCTGCCGCATTTCTTTGCGCAGGAGGCGCGGCGCGACCGCACGCCGCGCGAGATCATCGCGCTCACCGAAAATATGCCGCTCGATTTTCCGCCCGGCAGCGCCTTCAAATACAACAACGGCGCTTACGTAATCCTCGGCCACGTGATCGAGCTTCTGACCGGGCAAAGCTACGAAACTTATGTGCGGCAGAACATTCTCGATCCGCTGGGTTTGCGCGACACGGGCTATGAGCATATCGAGGCGATCGTGCCCGAGCGCGTGCATGGCTATCGCTTCAAGAACGGCAAGATCGAGAACGCCGGCTTTCTCGCGATGAGCGTGCCACATGCCGCCGGCGCAATCACTTCGACGTTGGACGATCTCCTCGCCTGGCAGCGCGCACTTGTCGCGGCCAAGCCTTTCAGCCCCGCCTCGGCCGCGCTGATGTTTCAGGATCACGGCCACGGCTATGGCCTCGGCTGGGGAATCCAGACGCAATTCGGACGGCGGCAATTCGTCCATGCCGGTGGCATCAACGGCTTCAGCGTCGTCGTCAGCCTTTATCCCGACGATGATCTCTTCATCGCTGTGCTCGCCAATATCCAGGCCGCACCGGTGCAGAAAATCGCCAGCGATCTCGCGGCGCTCACTTTCGCTATTACGGAGAAGAAGCCCGCGCTCGTGCTCGACGCCGCATTGCTCGCCGATTATGTCGGCACCTACCGGCTCGCTTCCGGCCGCGCGCTCAACATCACGCAGGAAGGGGCGCGGCTCTTTGCCGAAACCGGCGATCACGCACCGCAGGAATTGCGCGCGGTGGACGATCAGACCTTTATCGGCCGCCTGATCGATTGGGAGTTACGCTTCGCGGCCGACGGCGTTGAACAGGCGGCGAGCATGATCTTCATCCGTGACGGCGTGGAGATGCGGGGAACGCGCGAGGATTAGCGCTTGATCCGGAAAAGTGGACGCCGGTTTTCCGAAAAGATCATGCGCCAATAATTTTAATGCTCGCGCAGCTCTTCTTCGACTTCGACGTCCGTCTGCTCTTCGCTCTGACGCCCGCGGCGGCTGGCGCCGTTCAAGGGCCGCAGCTCGCGCGGCAGCGGGAAGAAGACGCTCTCGTCAGCCGTGGAGACGATCTCGACATCGAGTTCGAAACGCGCCGCGAAGGCGTCCATGATCTCCTCGACCAGCACTTCCGGCGCCGAGGCGCCAGCGGTGATGCCGACCGATTTCACGTTCTTGAACGAATCCCAATCGACATCGTCGGCACGCAGGACAAGGCGCGCGAGCTTGCAGCCGGAGCGCTCCGCCACTTCACGCAGGCGCTGCGAATTCGACGAGTTCGACGAGCCGACGACGATCATCGCATCGACGGTCGGCGCAATGCGCTTCACGGCCTCCTGGCGATTGGTCGTCGCATAGCAGATGTCTTCCTTATAGGGGCCGATGATCTGCGGGAAACGCCGCGTCAGGGCGTCAACCATCTGGCGCGTGTCGTCGATCGAAAGCGTCGTCTGCGTGACATAGGCGAGATTGCTCTCGTCAACTCCGGTCAGCTTCTCGACATCCTCCGGCGTCTGCACCAGGATGATCGAGCCCTTGGGCAATTGACCGAGCGTGCCGACGACTTCGGGATGGCCGGCATGGCCGACAAGAATCACCTGATGTCCCCGGCGGAAATGCGCCTCCGCCTCGCGGTGCACCTTGGTCACCAGCGGGCAGGTCGCGTCGAGGGCGAAAATCTTGCGCGTATCGGCGTCCGCATGGACCGACTTCGGCACGCCATGCGCGGAGAAGATGACCGGCTGTTTCGTGTCCGGGATTTCGTCGAGCTCCTCGACGAAAATGGCGCCCTTCGCCTTCAGCCCCTCGACGACATATTTGTTGTGCACGATCTCATGGCGGACATAGACCGGCGCGCCATAGATGCGCAGAGCCTGCTCGACCGCGTCGATGGCGCGCACGACACCGGCACAGAAACCGCGCGGCGCGCAGAGGAAAATCTGCAGCTTGGGCTTGCTCGTCACCTCAAGATCGGCGGACAAGGTCTCGGGCATCGGTGATTTCCATCAAGTGATTGGGATTGCAGATCAATCCGCGCCAGCACAAGGCAGGCAGGCCGCATCACGGGCTTCCACACCAGCTTGTGGGCTGGGCGCGCCGCCCTGTCAAGAGATAGGCCCCGCGGCGCTTCAACCCAAGCCCGTCGGCGCCCTTGTCAGCGCCGCTCGGCGAAAAAGCCGCGCAACAGGGCCGCCGCCTCGCCCTCGCGGATGTTCCCGTAACATTCCGGCGCGTGGTGGCAAGTCGGCTGGGCGAAGAAGCGCGGCCCGTGCTCGACCGCCCCGCCCTTAGGGTCCGGCGCGCCCCAATAGAGCCGGCGCAGACGGGCGAAAGAAATCGCCGCCGCGCACATGGCGCAGGGCTCGAGCGTCACATAAAGGTCGCAGCCGATGAGCCGCTCCGAGCCGAGGGCCTGGCTGGCGGCGCGGATCGCCAGAATCTCGGCATGGGCCGTCGGATCCTTCAGTTCCAGCGTGCGGTTGCCGGCCCGGGCGAGAATCTGGCCGGCGCGCACAATCACTGCGCCGACCGGCACCTCGCCGCGCGCAGCCGCTTCGCGGGCTTCATCCAAAGCCGCGGCCATGGCGTCGGTGCGGGTGGCGATCTGCTCCATCACGAACCTTACTGAGCTTTCCCTTCCCCCTGGTTCTGCTATCAAGCGCCATGCGTCAAGAACACGGCCGCCCCGGCAAACCCAAGCTTCACAGACAAAAGCGCGCCTTTTCACGCGACGCCGCGCCGTCCGAAAACAAGGGCGATCGCATCGCCAAGGTCATCGCCCGCGCCGGCCTCTGCTCGCGCCGCGATGCCGAAGCCTGGATCGCGCAAGGCCGCGTCGCCGTCAACGGCGCGGTGCTGACCTCGCCCGCGACGAATGTCGGCCCGGACGACAAGATCGAAGTCGATGGCAAGCCGTTGGCGCAGCGCCAGCGCACCCGGCTGTTTCTGTTTCATAAGCCGCGTGGCCTCGTCACCACCAACAAGGACCCGGAAGGCCGGCCGACGATTTTCGACTATCTCGCCGAGCATCACGCGCAAGCGCCGCGGCTCGTCAGCATCGGCCGGCTGGACATCAACACCGAAGGCCTGCTGCTGTTGAGCAACGACGGCGGCCTCGCGCGCGTGCTCGAACTGCCGTCGACCGGCTGGCTGCGCCGCTATCGCGTCCGCGCCAATGGCGCGACCGACCAGGCGCAACTCGACACGTTGAAGCAGGGTCTGACGCTCGACGGCATCCATTATGCCGGGATCGAGGCGACACACGACCGCGCGCAAGGCGCCAACGTCTGGATCACGATGGGCCTGCGCGAGGGCAAGAATTGTGAGATCAAGCGCGTGCTGGAACATCTCGGCCTCTTCGTGAACCGGCTCATCCGCCTCTCCTACGGGCCATTCCAGCTTGGCGAATTGGCGAAAGGCGGGCTGGAGGAAGTGCGCGGCCGCGTGCTGCGCGACCAATTGGGCGAGACGCTGCTGAAAGAATCCGGCGCCGATCTCGACGCACCGATCGAGGTCGAACCGCCGCGCGAGGAGAAGCGCCCGGCGCCGCGCGGAGCGGCCGCGCCAACGTCACGCGGACCGGCACCGCGCGGAAAAATCCGCGCCCGCCGGCCGGCGGCCACCGAAGCCGAGCCGGACAAGCCGCGTCATCGCCCCCTGCCCGGCCCGCGCAAACACGTCTCCGCCCTGCGTGCAGAGCAGGACGAAGGCAGTCGCGGCAAGCGCCAACGCATCGAACGCGCGACGACGGCGGACCGCAAGGGCCGAGCGGTCGCGGTCGAACGGCATGTCGCCGCCGTGCAGCCAAAAAGACCCGGCAAACCGCCGCGCCCAGATTCACGAACAAATGCACGGCCCGATGCACGCCCAAAGGCGCGCCCCGGCGCACGGCCGGATGCAGGCCCAAAGGCGCGGCCCGACGCACGGCCTGATGCACGGCCAAATGCGCGCCCCGGCGCACGGCATGATGGAGGCCCAAAGGCACGTCCAAACGCGCGGCCTGATGCACGCCCCAGCAATCGATCCGGCGCGAAGCGGCCGCATAAACCTGGCCGCCCCGGCGGCGGCCCACGGCGGCCGGGCGCGCGCTAAACTATGCGCATTGTCGCCGGCAGATTGGGGGGCCGTGCCATCCTCGGCCCATCGGACGATGCGATCCGGCCAACGTCGGACCGGCTGCGCGAAACCGCGTTCAACATCCTCATCCATGCCTATGACGATCCGATTGCGGACGCCGCCGTCATCGATCTTTTCGCCGGCACGGGCGCCATGGGACTGGAGGCTCTGTCGCGCGGCGCGCGCAAAGTGCTGTTCGTCGAAGAAGCGGCCAAGGCCCGCGCCCTCATCCGCGCCAATGTCGATGCGCTCGGCGTCGGCGGCGAGACGCGCATTTTCCGCCGCGATGCGCGCAAGCTGGGCGAGGCGCCGCCCGGTGAAAAATTCAGCCTCGCCTTTCTCGACCCGCCCTATGGCCAGCATCTCGCCGAGCAGACGCTGATCGCGCTGCGTGAAGGCCAATGGCTGACGCCGGAGGCGCTTGTCGTGATCGAGGAAAGCCTCGACGCGGATATCGAGATCCCGACAGGTTTCCGGCTCTTGGAAACGCGCGGCTACGGCACGACGAAGATCATCGTCGCGCGCGCAGGACATTGAGGACGGCTACTTCCCCTTGAGCGCCCGCCAGCCGATGTCGCGACGGCAGAAGCCGCCCGGCCAATCCACGGCATCGACAGCGGCGTAAGCCCGCGCCTGCGCCTCGGCCAGGGTTGCGCCGAACCCCGTGACGTTCAGCACCCGTCCACCGTCGGCGAGCAGCCGCGTCCCGTCGCGCTTCGTCCCGGCATGGGTGATGATGACGCCGGGCAGCGCCGCGGCTCTGTCGAGGCCGCGGATTTCGGTGCCCTTCTTCGGCGTGCCGGGATAGCCCTCGGCAGCAAGCACGACCGTCAGCGCGTACTGTCCCGAGAAGGAAAAGCTCTGCTGCGCGAGCCGCCCCTCGGCGCAGGCGAGCATCAAGGCGAGCAGATCGCCTTCGAGCCGCGGCAGGATCGCCTGTGTTTCCGGATCGCCGAAGCGGACGTTGAATTCGATCAGCTTCGGCCCATCCCGTGTCAGCATCAGCCCGGCGAAGAGGACGCCCTTGAACGGCATCCCCATCGCCGCCATGCCATGCAGCGCAGGATTGACGATCTCCGCCATCACACGATCCGCCAGCGCAGCGCTGAACGCGGGCGCTGGCGAATAGGCGCCCATGCCGCCGGTGTTCGGCCCCGTATCGCCCTCGCCAACACGCTTATGGTCCTGCGCCGAGGCGAAGGCGCGCGCATTTCTGCCGTCGCAAAGGGCGAAGAAGGAAACCTCCTCGCCTTCCAGAAAATCCTCGATGACGAGCGAATGTCCGGCTACGCCGAACAGACCGCCAAGCATCTGATCGACGGCGGCCTCGGCCTCCGCGACGGTTTGCGCCACGACGACGCCTTTGCCGGCGGCCAGCCCATCGGCCTTGACGACGATGGGCGCGCCGCGCGCATGGATATATTCCTTCGCGGTGTCGGCATCGCTGAATTGCGCCGCCGCCGCGGTGGGGATCGCATAGGCGGCACAGAGATCCTTGGTGAAGCCCTTCGAGCCTTCGAGCTGCGCGGCGGCCTGGCTCGGCCCGAAAGCCTTGATGCCGGCTTCGGCCAGAGCATCGACCAGCCCGGCGACGAGCGGCACCTCTGGCCCAATGACGACGAAGCCCACGTCCATCACCCGGCAGAAATCGATCACCGCCTGCGCATCCGCAGGATCGAGGGAAACGCAGCGTGCGACCGTGCCAATGCCGGGATTGCCCGGCGCGGCATAGAGCTGGCCCAGGAGTGGACTTTTGGCGATCTGATTGGCGAGCGCATGTTCGCGCCCGCCGGAGCCGATGAGAAGGACGTTCACGTTTTGCTATCGCTGCCTGACTTGCACATCGACTGGCCGGGGAGCGGCGCCCCCTCTCCCCATAAGCCGTAGCGAAATGGGGAGAGGGCTGGGGTGAGGGGCGAGGGCTTTGGCCACTATTGGCATGACATGACCTGGCCCCTCACCCTAACCCTCTCCCCGCACGCGGGGAGAGGGGATGCGCACTGCTCTCCAGATTTCCAAACCTTCTCCCACAGGGAGAAGGTCAGCGCAAACGATCCGCATTGCCGTGGCGGCTATCGCCGCCCGAACAGCCGCTCGATATCCGCGAGCTTCAGTTCGACATAGGTCGGCCGGCCGTGGTTGCACTGGCCGGAGCCGGGCGTGCGCTCCATCTCGCGCAGCAGCGCATTCATCTCCTCCGGCAGAAGCCGGCGTCCGGCGCGCACCGAATTATGACAGGCGAGCGTCGCCAGCACGTGATCGAGCTTGCGTTCAAGCGGCGTGGCAACGCCTTCATCTTCCGCAAGAACGTCCGCGAGATCGCGCAACAGCCTTTCGGCATCGAGGTTTTTCAACAAACTCGGATGTTCCCGCAGCAACAGAGCGCCGGGGCCGAAGGGCTCGACCACGAGGCCGAAATCGGCCAGCAGCGGCGCCGCATCGGCGAGCCGCCGCACCGCCGCCTCTTCCATTTCGACCACGGCAGGGATGAGCAGAACCTGCCGCTCGATCCCGCCCGCCGCGCGCGCGGCCTTCATCTTCTCATAGACGAGGCGCTCATGCGCCGCGTGCTGATCGACGACGACAATGCCGTCGCGCGTCTGGGCGATGATATAGGTCTCGTGGATCTGCGCCCGTGCCGCGCCAAGCGGCGCTTCCACCGCCTCGGGCGCAGGCGCCGCGGCACGCAGATCGGCGCTGGGCGCAAGGCCGGTGAAACTCGTCTGCGGCTCGGCGACGCCGGGATAGGCGACGGACGTTTCAGGTGTCCAATCGGCCGGCCGCGGACGCTGCCAGCCGGCAAAGCCGTTGCCTCTCGGGCGCGCCAACATATCGAGCGCCGCCGCGCCATTGCTGGGCGTCGCGCGATGCCGCGCGCCTTCCAAGGTTTGTTTCACCGCGCCAACGACGAGGCCACGGACGAGGCCCGGATCGCGGAACCGCACCTCCGCTTTTGCCGGATGCACGTTGACATCCACCTCACGCGGGTCGCAGGCGAGAAAGAGCACGAGCGCCGGATAACGCCCGGCAGGCAGATAATCGACATAGGCGCCGCGCGCCGCCCCGGCGAAAAGCTTGTCGCGCACCGGGCGGCCGTTGACGAAGAAATATTGGCCGTTGGCATTGGCGCGATGCCACGTCGGTAGGCCGGCGAAGCCGCAGAGCCTGACGCCTTCCCGCTCGGCCAGAAGCGGCAGGGCATTGGGCTGAAAATCCTTGCCGAGGATTTGCGTCAACCGTCGCAGCAGGCCTTCGCTATCGGCCGCGCAGGGCGCGTAGTCGAAGCCGGAGATGTCCGGGCCGGAGAGCGCAAAGCGCACCTGCGGATGTGCCATCGCCAGCCGCTGGACAACATCGGCGACGGCCTGCGCCTCGCTGCGGTCGCTCTTTAAGAATTTGAGCCGCGCCGGCGTCGCGGCGAAAAGTTCGCGCACCTCGACTCGCGTGCCTTGCGGCTGCGCGGCGGGCACAAGCTTACGCTTCAAGCCTTGATCGACGCGGATATGGCTGCCCTCGCGCGCCGCTTCGCTGCGCGAGAAAATATCGAGCGTCGCGACCGAGCCGATCGATGGCAGCGCCTCGCCGCGAAAGCCGAGCGTGCCGATGTGCGAGAGATCGCCGTCCGGCAGTTTCGATGTGGCATGGCGCTCGACCGCGAGATCGAGATCGGCCGCGCTCATGCCCTGGCCATTGTCGATGATGCGGATGAGCTGGCGCCCGCCGGATTCGATCGCGACTTCGATCCTGGTCGCGCCGGCATCGAGCGCGTTCTCGACCAGCTCCTTCACGGCGGCGGCCGGGCGCTCGATCACCTCGCCCGCGGCGATGCGATCGACAAGCACAGGATCGAGACGGCGGACGGGCATTGTCCTCCCCCAAGCGGGCCGGGCTGGCTCGCTTCTACATCCTTGCTCGAAACCCCATCCGGCTTGCTCCGCAAGCCACCTTCCCCTTCCGGGGGAAAGATATGCACCGAAACTTTGGCGCGATCAGAACCCAACCGGCCGCCCGGCGACCCCGACGAGCAAGGCGCCGTCGCCGAAGAGCCGCTTGGCGGCACGCTGGGCATCTTCCAGCGTCACCGCATCGATCAGGCCGTTGCGGGCGTCGAGATAATCGACCCCATAGCCGTCAGCCTGCAGGCGCACGAGATGCGCGGCGATCTTGGTCGAGGAATCGAAGCGCAGCGCATAGGAGCCGACGAGATATTTCTTCGCCTTGTCGAGTTCCTCGGGGGTCGGTCCGGCCTCAGAAAGGCTGCGGATTTCGCCCTGGATCACTTGCAGGGATTCCGCCGCGCGCTCGTTTTTGGTCGAGGTGCCGCCGTAGAGCATCGCCGCATGGTCATGCGTCGCGAGCTGCGAATAGACCGAATAGGCGAGCCCCCGCTTTTCCCGCACTTCGCGGAAGAGCCGCGCCGAGAAGACGCCGCCGCCGAGCACATGATTGACCACGGTCGCGGGGATATAATCCTTGTCGTCGCGCCCAATGCCCTGGCGGCCGAAGCGGATCGTCGATTGCGGCAGATCGATATCGACGATCTCCTGCGTCCCTGCCCCGGCGAAGGCGATATCGGGCACCGGCAGCAGCGAGGAATTTGCCGGCAGTTTGCCGAAAACATCGTCGAGATAGGTGCCGAGCGCCTGCGCATCGATCGCGCCGACGACCGCGATCTTGAGATTGTCGCGTGCGAGATTGGCGGCGCGGAAATCCGCGATATGCGAGCGCGACAGCGAGTCGATGGTCGCAAGATCGCCGCGTATCGGCGCGCCATAGGGATGGCCGGCATAGGCGGTGCGGCGGAAGGCGCGGCTGGCAACCGAATCGGGATCGTTGATCTCGCGCTTGAGGCCGGCGGCGATCTGGCTCTTCACCCGCTCCAAGGGTTCGAGATCGAGCCGCGCCTCGGCGACGGCGAGGGCGAGCAGTTCGAACGCCTTGGCCTTGTTGCGCGCCAAGGTCTGCATCCGGCCGACGACGAGATCGCGCTCGGCCGAGAAGCTGATCTCGATCGCATATTCCTCAAGAATACGGTGGAAGGCTTCGGAATCGTAGGGCCCCGCGCCTTCGTCCAGCAAGCCGGCGAGCAGCGTCGCGACGCCGGGCGCCGCCGAAGGGTCTTGCGACGCACCGCCGTGGAAGGCGAATTCGACCGCGACGAGCGGTACCGTGTAGTCCTCGACCAGCCAGGCCGCGATGCCGCCGGGCGAGACGATCTGCTGCACGCGCGCGGCGCGGGACCCCGCGGGTTTCGGCTCGGTCTTCAAAGTGTCGGTCATCGGAAATCCTGAAATTAGAGCGCTTTCGAGCGACGTAGACACCGGTTCGCGTGAAGAAAACACGTCGAAACAGAACGGCCTCGGTTCTGATTCCATCAGAACCGAAAAGGCTCTACGCGACGCGGCCGGCCGGCAGCAGAAAGCCGGTGACGCCGCGCTGATGGTCGAGCCAGCGTGCCGCCTTGACGACATCGGCCGCGCTGACGGCCTCGATCCGCTCCGGCCAGCTCTGGATATCATCGAGCGACAGACCGGTGGCGAGCGAGGCGCCATACCATTGCGCCATCGTGGCCTGATTGTCCTGCGCATAGATCGTGTCGGCGACGAGGCGCGACTTGGCCCGCGCGATATCGGCCTCGTCGGCGCCCTTTTCGGCAACGCTGGCGACAATGGCGGCGATCTCTTCGTCCAACGTCTCGAGCGAGACGCCCGGCGCCGGCATGCCGTAGATATAGAAACGGGTTTCGTCGAGCGCCGTGCCGCCGTAATAGACGCCGACCGAGACGGCGAGCTTCCTTTCGACGACAAGCGTCTTGAACAGCAGGCTCGCCTGGCCACCGCCGAGATAATGCGCGAGCACCTCCAGCGCATCCGCCTCGCGCGGTGCTGTCTTGTAGGACGGCACCAGGAAACAGGTCTGATAGGAGGGCTGCTCCACTTTCTCATCGGCGAGGGTCACGAGCCGGTGCGCATGCGGCTGCGGCTCACGCACGCGCCAGCGCTTCGGCGCCTCGCCGCGCGGCGGGATCTTGCCATAGACTTCCCCCGCGAGCGCGACGACCTCTTGCGGCTCGACATCGCCGGCGACGATCAGGATGGCATTCTCCGGCGTGTAGAAGCGCTGGTAATAGGCGAGCGCATCGGTGCGGCCGAGCCCGGCGATATCGTCGGCCCAGCCGATGACCGGCAGACCATAAGGATGGCGGGTGAACAGCGCCGACTGAACCGCCTCATTCAAGAGATCAGCCGGATCGGAATCGGTGTGCATCCGCCGCTCTTCCAGCACCACGTCGCGCTCGGGAGCCACGACCTCGTCGGTCAGGACGAGGTTCTGCATCCGGTCGGCTTCATAATCCATGCAGGTGCGCAAATGCTCGTTCGGCACGCGCTGGAAATAGGCGGTGTAATCGTTCGATGTGAACGCATTCTCCTGGCCGCCGACATCGGCGATGAGTTCGGAGAATTCGCCCACCGGATGATCCTTGGTGCCCTTGAACATCAAATGCTCGAGAAAATGCGCGATGCCGGATTTGCCCACCGGATCGTCGGCCGAGCCGTTGCGATACCAGACCATATGCGTGACGACCGGCGCGCGATGGTCGGGAATCACCACGATTTCAAGGCCGTTGGCGAGTTTCGCGCTGGTCACCTTGGGGCCCGCGGGCTGGGCGGGTGGCGATGAAGCTGGCGTAAGCTGGGCAATACCGGATTTGGGCATGTCTTTTTCCGGAGGGGCTGGAGGTGCGGGCGACGACGAAGCCGAAGCCAATCCTGCCGGCTAGGCTAGACTGGGTAACATATAGGACGCAATCGCGCCTGGCGGCAGGGGCGCCTCTGCGGATCGGCAGCATGTCGAAGAGAAAGCGCCGCTCCAAGGCGCGCGCTGACGAATCAGCCGTCGCGGTAGACCTTTTCGCGGCGCTCGTGGCGCTCTTGCGCCTCGATCGAGAAGGTCGCGATCGGCCGCGCATCGAGGCGCTTGAGGGAGATCGGCTCGCCCGTCTCTTCGCAAAAACCGTAGCTGCCGTCCTCGATACGGGCGAGCGCCGCATCGATCTTGGAGATCAGTTTGCGTTGCCGGTCGCGCGCGCGAAGCTCGATGGAGCGGTCTGTTTCGGAGGAGGCGCGATCGGCGAGATCGGGAAGGTTCTCGTTATCGTTCTGCAGAACGACGAGGGTTTCGCGGCTTTCCCGCAAAATGTCTTCCTTCCACGCGAGCAATTTGCGACGAAAATACTCGCGCTGCCTCTCATTCATGAAAGGCTCGTCTTCCGACGGTCGGTAGTCGACATCGATTGCATCATTCGGCACGTCCAGAATCTCCGGACCTCAAACGAAATCGATGGCCTTATAACGAGATGCTTCGGGCGAGACAACTAAGTTCGTTGTATTGCACCCCGTTTTCAACGCCGAAGCTGCGAAGGTGTTGACGCAGCGCATCACGCCGCCACCGGCGCTTCGAGCGCGTTTCGCAGATTTCCGCTGATCTTATCGAGAAAACCGGTGGTCGAGAGCCATCTCTGGTCGGCGCCGACGAGCAGCGCGAGGTCCTTGGTCATGAACCCTGATTCGACGGTATCAACGCAGACCTTTTCTAAAGTGGCAGCGAAACGGGCGAGTTCGGGGTTATCGTCGAGCTTGGCGCGGTGGGAAAGCGCGCGCGTCCAGGCGAAAATCGAAGCGATCGAATTGGTCGAGGTCTCGCGGCCCTTCTGATATTCGCGATAGTGCCGCGTCACGGTGCCGTGCGCGGCCTCGGCCTCGACGGTCAGCCCGTCCGGCGTCAGTAGCACCGAAGTCATCAGCCCGAGCGAGCCGAAGCCCTGGGCGACGGTATCGGACTGCACGTCGCCATCGTAATTCTTGCAGGCCCAGACGTAGCCGCCCGACCATTTGAGCGCAGAGGCGACCATGTCGTCGATCAGCCGGTGCTCATAAGTCAGCCGCGCCGCCAGATATAGCTGTTTGAACTCGTTCTCGTAGACTTCCTGGAAGATGTCCTTGAAGCGGCCGTCATAGGCCTTGAGAATCGTGTTCTTGGTCGAGAGATAGACGGGGAACTTGCGCAACAGGCCGTAGTTCAGCGAGGCGCGGGCGAAATCGCGGATCGAATCGTCGAGATTGTACATCGCCATCGCGACGCCGGCGCTGGGGAAGTTGAACACCTCCTTCTCGATGACGGCGCCATCCTCACCCTCGAATTTGATCGTGAGCCGGCCCTTACCCGGCACTTTGAAGTCGGTGGCGCGGTACTGATCGCCGAAGGCGTGGCGGCCGACGACGATCGGCGCCGTCCACCCCGGCACGAGGCGCGGCACGTTTTTGCAGATGATCGGCTCACGGAAAATGACGCCGCCCAGGATGTTGCGGATCGTGCCGTTCGGCGACTTCCACATTTCCTTCAAATTGAATTCTTTGACGCGCGCCTCGTCCGGCGTGATCGTGGCGCATTTGACGCCGACGTTGTATTTTTTGATCGCGTTGGCGGCGTCGACCGTGACCTGATCGTTGGTCGCGTCGCGGTTCTCCATCGAGAGATCGTAATAGTCGAGACGGAGGTCGACATAGGGATGGACCAGCTTGTCGCGGATGAGATGCCAGATGATCCGGGTCATCTCGTCGCCATCGAGTTCAACGACGGGATTTGCGACCTTGATCTTGTTCATGGCAAAACCTTCAGTATTGCGTACGGGCTAGCGCCCCTATAGCACCGGCATCTGGGGTCGAAAAGCGGCGCAGACATGGACTTTGCGCCGTTCCATAATAGTGGCATAACGGCCAGGGATCGGGACTCTGCGGGACATATCTTTACGCCAGCTCCGGCTACGGAAATATCGCCTCTCCGATGAAACTTCGCCTATAGAGAGGCGATGACTGGCGCTGGCACAAATCATACCATCCCAAGCCTTGCGGGCGGCCCCGCCGTGATTCTGGTGCGGCCGCAGCTTGCCGTAAACATCGGCATGTGCGCGCGGGCCATGGCGAATTTCGGCCTCAGCGATCTGCGCCTCGTCAATCCGCGCGAGGGCTGGCCGCGCACCGGCGCGCTGCGCAAGGGCGCCTATGCCGCCGCCGCGGGCGCCGTGCATCTGCTCGAAGCAGCGAAGCTTTTTTCGAGCCTCGAAGAGGCGGTCGCCGATCTCAACGGAACCTTCGCGACGACGGCGCGGGAGCGCGGCCAGTTGAAGCCGGTACTGGCGGCCAATGCCGCGATGACCGAGGCGGCGACGCGCGTCTCGGCCGGCGAAAAGCTCGGCCTTCTGTTCGGGCCAGAACGCACCGGCCTCGATAATGAGGAAATCGCGCTGGCCGACAAAATCATCAGCTTTCCGGTCAATCCGGCCTATGCCTCGCTCAATCTCGCTCAGGCCGTGCTTCTCGTCGGCTATGAGTGGATGAAGGCGGCGCATAGCGGCGCGCCGCCGTTCCAGCCGCCGGAACGCTCGCCCGCCGCGCCGCGCGAGATGATTCTCTCCTTTTTCGGCTACCTCGAAGGCGAGCTGGAGCGCGTCGGCTTCTTCCGCCCGCTGGCGAAGCGGCCGGTGATGCAGAACAATCTGCGCAATATGTTCCACCGCATGAACATGTCCGAGCAGGATGTGCGCAGCTTTCGCGGCATGATCGTGCGGCTCGTCGAAGGGCCGCGGGCGGAGAAGCCGAAGAAAAAGCCTCAGCCGCCGACCGACGACAAAGACTAAGCCAGCGCGACGGCGCGCGGCGCGAAATGGGTCGATCTTGACGCAGGAACGCGCTAAGGATCGGCCGCTGCGCCGCAAGGCTCTATCCAAAGGCCCAATGCCGAAACCGCCAAACGTTCTCGTCTTCAATTCCGGGCTGGGCGGCCTTACCGTCCTCGCGCAAGTGATGCGCCAGCGGCCGGACGCGCAATGCCTCTATGTCGCCGACGACGCGGGTTTTCCCTATGGCCGGCTCAGCGAACCGGACTTGATCGGGCGCGTCGGCGCGGTCATGTCGCGGCTCGTCGCGAATTACGCGCCGGATGCCGTCGTCATCGCCTGCAACACGGCCTCGACCCTGGTGCTGCCGCATCTGCGCGCCGCCTATCCCCGCATTCCCTTCATCGGCACGGTGCCGGCGATCAAGCCGGCGGCGGCGCAATCGGCCTCCAAGCTGATTTCCGTGCTGGCGACACCGGGCACGGTCGCACGCGACTATACGCACGATCTCGTGCGCACCTATGCCGCCCATTGCGACGTGACGCTCGTCGGCTCGACCAAGCTTGCCAGCCTCGCCGAAGCCTTCATGAAAGGCGAACCTGTCTCCGACCTGTCGCTCGTCGATGAAATCGCCCCGAGCTTTGTGGAAAAAGATGGCCTGCGAACCGATTGCATCGTGCTCGCTTGCACGCATTATCCGCTGCTTCTCGCGCAATTCGAGCGGCTCGCGCCCTGGCCCGTCGCCTGGATTGATCCGGCCGAGGCGATCGCCCGGCGGCTCGACCATGTGTTGCGCGAGGATATCGGCCTGGCGCCCACCGCAGGCGCTGTCGCTGGCCATACCGCGCTTTTCACCAGCGGCGCGGCGCCAAGTCCCGCCCTCGCCGCCGCCCTGATCGAGCGCGGCATCGCCAAAATCGCCGAAAATCCGATCCCGATGGAAAGCGTGTAAGGCTCACTGAGCCAATAACGCCCGGGCCTTGGCGGCATCGTCCTTAATCTGCGCGACGAGCGCCTCGACGGACTCGAATTTCAATTCGTCGCGCAGGAAGTGAACGAAGGCGACTTCGATCACCTTGCCGTAAAGATTGCCGGAGAAATCGAAGATATAGACTTCGAGCAGCGGTGCGCCATTGTCGAATGTCGGGCGCGTGCCGAAGCTCGCGACGCCCCCATACCAGCTCTCGTCGATTCGCACGCGCACGGCATAGATGCCGCGCCGCAGCCGCACCGAGTGATGCAGGCGCAGATTGGCGGTGGGAAAACCGAGATCGCGGCCCCGCTTGTCGCCGTGGACGACCTCGGCGATGACGAAATAGGGATGGCCGAGCAAGGTCTGCGCGCGTGCGACATCGCCGGTCTCAAGCGCCTTGCGCGTCTCGGTCGAGGAGGCCGGCGCGATCGAGCCGCCGGAATCGGCGGCGATCCGCTCGACGATCTCGACCGTGAAACCGTAGCGCTGCCCGGCCTCGATCAAAAAAGCCGGCGTCCCGAGCCGCCCCTTGCCAAAGTGAAAATCATAGCCGGCGACGACCCCGCCGACTTTGAGCCGCCTGACAAGAATCTCGCGGACGAAATCCTCCGCCGGCATGGCCGCGAGCGCGGCGTCGAACGTCAGCACGATCATCCCCTCGACGCCCGCCCGCGCCAGCGCGACCGCCTTGGTCTCCTGCGGGGTGAGCCGGAAAATCGTGTCCGTTCTAAAGAAGAAATCCGCCGGATGCGGCTCGAAGGTGAGCACGGCGCAAGGCCGGCCGAGCCGCCGGGCGAGCGCCTCGGCGCGCTTGAGCACCGCGACATGGCCGCGATGGACGCCGTCAAAATTGCCGATGGCGACGACCGCGCCCTCAAAGCCCGGCGGCGGCGCCTCGGGATCGACCGCAACGACGAAGCGAGGCGAGGAAGGCGCAGCGGGGGAATCAGCCATGGGAACCGGAAGAGGCGGCGCCTGCCGCCGAACGGGCGCGACCCTGCCGCGCACAGCCGCGTGCGTCAAGCGCGGGCGGCAAGCCGCCGCAAGGCGCGCGAAAATTGTTTTGCTTTTTCTCAAGGGGTTCGCGCACGCGGATCGTTTTTCCCGGCATCAAATTAACGGAATGGCAAGTGCCGCTAAGTTTAATTGTCGCGACGCCAACGGAGGCTTTTCTCCGGGCGCCGCGCGATAGCTTATTATTAACCGACCGTCGCGTTCGGCCGGAGGCACTTAATGATTGTGGAACCATCACTCCCGATTCTCGTCGTCGACGATTACAAGACGATGGTGAGAATCATTCGTAATCTGCTGGCGCAGATCGGCTTCACCAATATCGACGAGGCGTCGAGTGGTGCCGAAGCGCTGGAAAAGATCCAGCAAAAGCCCTACGGGCTGATCATCTCGGACTGGAACATGGAGCCGATGACCGGCTTCCAACTCCTCCAGAAGGTCCGAGAGAGCAAGGATCTCACCAAAGTTCCCTTCATCATGATCACGGCGGAATCCAAAACCGACAATGTGATCGCCGCCCGTAGGGCGGGCGTTAATCATTATATCGTCAAGCCCTTCAACGCGATGACGCTGAAGGCCAAAATCAACTCCGTCTTCACCACCTCCGCGGTCGCGTAAGCTCCCCCTTCACCACATCAATTCGGTGGCCACCGCCATCGGCCTGAAGCCGAGATTCTCGACAAACTGGTGAAACGCCGCGGCGTTGAGCGCGCCGTTCCCGGCCTCGTCATGCAGCTCCGCGCGATGGATGCCGCTTGTCACGAATAGCGTGGCCAAGCCTTGCGCTTGCGCGCCCTTGATGTCGGTATGCGCCGAATCACCAATCGCCAGAACCCGGCCCGGATCCACGGCCGCGCCCCGCATCGTCGCGGCAAGCGCCAGCGCCCGGCGATAAATCTCGGCATGTGGCTTGCCGGCTTGGACGACGCGGCCGCCGAGAGCCTCATAGGCTTCGGCCAAAGCCCCGGCGCAATAGACGAGCCTGTCGCCGTGTTCCACGACGATATCGGGATTGGCGCAGATGAATTCGGCGTCGTGGCTGTGCAGCAGCCGCAGCCGTGCGTCGTAATCCGCCGGGGTTTCGCGCTCCGCCTGCTCCAGGCCGATGCAGACGACATAAGCCGCCGCCTCAAGGCGGACGAATTCGAGCTTATGACCGAGCTGCGCTTCCGCCTCGGTGAATATCTCCACATCCTCCTGGGGGCCGATATAGGCGAGCGGCAGGTTGCCGCGCTCGCGAATCAACGAAATCGTCACGTCGCCGGAACTCACGGCGCCGTCGTAGGCCTCGTGCGGCACCTTCAACCTGTCGAGAAGCGAGACGACCCGCCAGCGCGGACGTGGCGCGTTGGTGATGAGGACGACGCTGCCGCCCCTATCGCGAAATCGTCGCAAGGCGTCGGTGGCTTTTTCATATTGGATGACGCCATTGTGAACAACGCCCCAGACATCGCAGAGGATCACATCGTAATCGGCGGCAAGATCGCGCAGGCCGCCGATGAAACGCGGCGGCTGGATCGACTCTGGCAAAGGATTGCGGGACATCGGGAGAATTCTCACTCACAAACGGCAAATATAATCATCGATGACGCCGCGCGCGGAATTCGCGCCTCGCCGTGCCATCGGCAAGCTGCAGCGCCTTGCGATATTCGTCGCGCTTGGCGTGGATCGAGGCGATGACGAGACCCATCGGTATGCCCATATCGACGAGCGCGGCCTCCGACAATTGCAGGCTGGCCTCGACCGTCTCGGGAACCGCGTCGGTAACGCCGAGCTCATAAAGCATGTGCGCATGGCTTGCATCCCGGGCGCGCGCGACAATTGTCACATCCGCGCTGAGCTGACGTGCCGCCGCGACGATCTCCTCTGAGGCCCGCGCGCCGCCGACCGTGACGATCAAGGCGCGCGCCTTGGCAATGCCGCAGCGTGCGAGGAATTCGGGCCGGGCTGCATCGCCCCAATAGATTTCCACGCCTTGTTGACGCAATTGCTTGACGAGGCTGGCGCCGGTTTCGACCGCGATGAAATCGATCGCATGGGCTTTCAACATCTCGCCCACCAGTTGGCCGACACGGCCATAGCCGACGATAATCGCCTTGCCCGCCCCGCCCTCATCCTGCGCCGAAGGAAGCTTGGCCAATTCAGGGTCCTTCTCCGGTTTCGCCTGCGGCAGCCGGCTGACGAGAATCCCCATCAAGGGCACGACGAACATCGAGAGCGTCACCGCGACGAGGGCATCGTTGCCGATCTGTGCCCCCAGAGCGCGGCTGGCGATAGCGCTCGAAATCACGACCAGCGCGAATTCGCCGCCCGGCGCGAGCATCAGCGCCGTTTCGAGCGCGACGGCCGGACCGAAGCGGAACAGGCGTCCCGCGGCATAGGTCACGACTGCCTTGATCGCGATGAAAGCGGCGGCCAGGCCGAGCGTGCGTGCCGGTGAAGAAAAAATGAGCGAAAGATCGAGGCTGGCGCCGACAGAGAGAAAGAACAGGCCAAGCAACAGCCCTTGGAAGGGCTCGATCGTCACCTCGATCTGGCGGCGATATTCCGTCTCGGCGAGGAGCAGACCGGCGATCAGCGCGCCAAGCCCCATCGAAAGCCCGCTGGCCGCCGAAACGACGCCGGTGCCGATGACGACGAAAAGACAGGCGGCCATGAAGAACTCGGGCGAGCCGGCCGCGGCGACGAGGTGGAACAAGGGCCGCAGGACAAGACGGCCGATGAGTACGACCGCCGCGATGCCGAGGCACGCCGGCAAGACGGTGTAGAGCAGCACCGCATCGAATTGATTGTGGTGCGCGCCGAGAACCGTCACCAGGAACAACAGCGGCGCGACCATCAAATCCTGGAACAGCAGCACCGAAAAGATGGTCCGGCCCGCGGTTGTCGCGAGACGCTTGCGGTCAGCGAGCACGGGGATGACGATCGCCGTCGACGACATCGCGAGCGCGAGGCCGAGGATGAGCGCCGAGGCCGGCGCATGATGCAGCGCCAGCGCGAGGCCGCCAAGCGCTAGCGCCGAGCTGAAAACCTGCGCGGCGCCGAAGCCGAAGATGAGGCGACGCAGATGCACGAGGCGCTCGAAGCTCAATTCGAGCCCGATCATGAAGAGGAGAAAGGCGACGCCGAATTCGGCCAGCGGGGTGATCTCGTCGAGATTGTCGAGCGTGATGTGCGAGAGCCAGGCGGGGGCCGCGCCGCCGGCGACAAGCGCGCCAAGGCCATAAGGCCCAAGGCAGAAGCCGGCGGCAAGAAAGCCGAAAATCGGGCTGACCTTCAGCCGCCGGAATAAAGGTGCGACAACGGCGGCCGTGCCGAGAAAGAGCAGAATACTTTTGTAATGATCGGGCGAAGGCGTCATGCAAAATCCTCGTCCGTAGTGCCTATGGCCTGCGCGCCGCTACGACTAGCCCCACCAATGCCGCAGGCAGCAGCACCGCAGCCAAGCCGAAGCGATGCGTGGCGAAAGCCGAAACCGCGCAACCGGCCGCGAAACAGAACACGCGCGCACCAATGCCCTCGGCCTTGACCGGCGGCGTATCTGCGGGCGGCGGCATCAATTTGCGCCACAAAGCGACAAAAAGTTTGGCCGCATTGGTCGTCATCGCCACGCTTGTCGGGCCAAGCGTAACATCCAATTGGTGGGCGGCATTTTGAAAGGCCATGGCAAGCACCAGCGCGATCGCCAACCAAGCGATATGCGGCTGCGTCTGCGGGAAGAGCGCGAGCAAGCCCACGCCGCCGAGCAACACCAGCTCGCAAATAAGAACCGTGCGGATGCGCGCGGCTGTCCGATCGTAAAGAAAAGTCGCCAGCAGCACGCCAAGAAAAAAGACTGGCAATGCGATCAATTTCAACCAATCGACTTCGCGGACGCCATGCACGAGTGCGATGGCGAAGACGACGAAATTGCCGGTGATATGCGCCGAGAAGAGTTCTGAGACACGCAGAAAGGTCGCCGTATCGATATAACCGGCGACGAAGGCGAGCAGAACGCCGCTGCAAAGAGGGATCGGATTTTGCATGACGCGGCCCCGTTTCGCCCACCGGACATGACGCTGCGGGCGCGGAACGTCAAGATTACCCGCAGCTTGCTGGGGAGACGGGGGCCAGACGCCCTTTTCTTTCGCCTCCGGAGCCGCCATCTTTGCGCCATGGCCAAGCCGACCACCAATGCGCCCGAATTTACCGTCGGCGAGCTTGCCGGCGCGTTGAAGCGCACGATCGAGGAGAGCTTCGGCTTCGTGCGCCTGCGCGGCGAGATTTCGAATTATCGCGGGCCGCATTCCTCCGGCCATGCCTATTTCAGCCTCAAGGACGAGACGGCGCGGATCGATGCTGTGATCTGGAAGGGCACGCTCGCGCGGCTGAAGGTCAAGCCCGAGGAAGGGCTGGAAGTCATCGCCTCGGGCAAGGTGACCGCCTATCCAAGCAAGTCGTCCTATCAGATCGTCATCGAAAGTCTGGAGCCGGCAGGCCTCGGCGCGCTGATGGCGCTGCTCGAAGAGCGCCGCCGCAAGCTCGCGGCCGAAGGCCTCTTCGATGAAGCGCGCAAGCAGCTCATTCCATTCCTGCCCGCGATGATCGGCGTCGTCACCTCGCCGACCGGCGCGGTGATCCGCGACATCCTCCACCGCATCGCCGATCGCTTCCCCCGTCCGGTGCTCGTCTGGCCGGTGCGCGTGCAGGGCGAGACCAGCGCCGCCGAAATCGCCGCCGCGATCGAGGGTTTCAACGCCATGCCCGAGCCGCGCCCGGACGTTCTCATCGTCGCGCGTGGCGGCGGCTCGCTCGAAGACCTCTGGGGTTTCAACGAGGAGATCGTAGTGCGGGCGGCGGCGGCGAGCCTCATCCCAGTGATCTCGGCCATCGGCCATGAAACCGATTGGACGCTGCTCGATCATGTCGCGGACCTGCGCGCCCCGACGCCAACCGGCGCCGCCGAAAAGGCCGTGCCGGTGCGCAACGAATTGCTCGCCACGCTCGCCGATCTCTCCCGCCGCCATGAGAATGCGGCATTGCGTTTTCTCACCCAGCGGCGCGCCGACTGGCGCGCCCTCGCCCGCGCCCTGCCCCACGGCGATGCCCTTCTCGCCGTTCCGCGTCAGGACCATGACCAAGCCAGCGCGCGGCTCGCCAATGTCATGGCCGGCGCGCTCGACCGGCGGCATATCGCTTTGGGACGACTGGCGCATCGTCTCGCCAGCCAATCGCCGCAAGCGAAAATGGGCCGCGCCGCACAAAAGCTCGAAGCTCTGGAGCATCGTCTGCGCCAGGCGCTTGCCCTGACGGCGGAGCGCCGCCACCAGCGGCTCGCCCAGGCTCATTTGCGCCTCGGCACGGCGCTCGCCGGGCGGGCGCGGCTCGAAGCGCAGAAGACCGCGGCAGCGCGCCAGCGTCTGGAGGGATTGAATGCGCGCCTGCGCCGCGGCGCCACCACCGGACTCGACCGGCAGGGCCGGAGGCTGGCGACGCAGGCCCAGCTTCTTGGCACGCTTGGCTACCGGCAGGTGCTCACACGCGGCTTCGCTCTGGTGCGCGATGTCGATGGACGGCCGCTGCACCGCGCGGCCGATGTAACCGAAGGCGCGCGGCTCGATATCGAATTCGCCGATGGCCATCGCAGCGCGACCGCGGACGAGGCGGCGACGAAAGCCGCCCCGGCCAAGGCCTTGCACCCGCGGGCCAAGCCGACGCAGGGCTCGCTGTTTTGAGCCTGCTCGCGCTCTTCGCTGACATCCACGGGAATCGCGAGGCACTCGACGCCTGTCTGGCGGATGCCGAGGCCCGCGGTGCGACACGGCTCGTCTTTCTCGGCGATCTTGTCGGCTATGGCGCCGATCCGGCCTATGTCGTCGATTTCGCCGCGCGAAAGCAAAGCGAGGGCGCGATTATCGTCCAGGGCAACCACGACGCCGCTGTCGTCGGTGTTGCCGGCGGCAGCATGAACGAAACGGCGCGCGCCGCGATCGACTGGACGCGGACGCAACTCGATAAAGGCCAGCGGGCTTTTCTCACCGCTTTGCCGCTCACGGCAGAAGAGGGTGACGTTCTTTTCGTCCATGCCGATGCGGCAGCGCCGGCGCGCTGGATCTATATTAACGGCGCCTTCGAAGCGCAGCGTTCGATGCGCGCCACGCCGAAGCGCCTCACGCTCTGCGGCCATGTCCACCGCCCGCAACTCTACCGTTCGAGCACGTTCGGGCCGCCTAGCGCGCAAGCGCCAGCCACGGACGTTGCGATCCGGATCGAGGGACCGCGCCAATGGCTCGCCGTTCTCGGCTCGGTCGGCCAGCCGCGCGACGGCAATCCGGCCGCCGCCTACGCGCTCTATGACGTGGCGGCGCGGCAGCTGACCTTCCGGCGCCTCCCCTACGACATCGCCAAGGCCGCCGGGAAAATCCGCGCCGGCGGCCTGCCGGAAATCCTCGCCGCACGGCTTTTCGTCGGCCGATAACGCGCGTTTTTGCGCTCAGAGCCTCAGTTCGGGTGGAAATTCCGGGGCGGCTAGGCTATTTTTGTTGGAACGTCCTTGTGAAACAGCATCCGAGAATGAACCGCTACGAACGCCAACCCCTTTCCGCCGGTGAAGCCGAAATCGAATATCTCGACGGCGATATTCGTGTTTTAAGGCCGGGCGCCTTCGTCCGCTGCGCTGCGACCGGCGTTCCGATCCCGCTGGAAGATCTGCGCTACTGGAACGTCGATCTGCAAGAGCCTTACGCCAGTTACCAAGCCAAATTGCAGCGTATGGGCATCAAGCTCGGCAAATAGCATCAGTGAGAAGCGCCCGCGCGCGTGACCGGCTTGCAAATTGATTTCGCGTTTGGGCGCCCTATTTATTTTTTGAAAGAAAATCATACCGACGGATATCAGCGATGTTCACCTTCGCCCACGCTATGACCTGGCTTGTGATCGGCCTGATCGGCGGCAGCCTCGCCGGTATCCTGGTCAAACGCCGGCGATCGGGATTCGGTCTTCTCACCAATATCGGGCTGGGCTGCGCCGGCGCTGTCGTCGGTGGCGCATTGTTCACGGCATTCAAGCTCCTCCCCGGCCTCGATGCCATCGTGATATCGCTCCGGGACGTCGTGGCAGCCTTTATCGGTTCGCTGGTCGTGCTGGCAGCGGTCTGGCTGTGGAACGCGCGCAGCGGCGCGTGATCCGCATCATCGCCGCCTAGCATCCAAGCGCTGAGCCAGCATTGGCTAATGGCGCCACTGGCGGCTTTCGAAAGAAAGCTGGGCGAGATGCGGCTCGATCGCGCTCATGATCCGCTCGCAGGCGCCGCCGAGCTCTTTGACCGTCTCGCTCGCCGCGCGCGCCATCACCCGCAGTTTGCCGGCATCGGCGAGCAGAATGGCGACGACGCGGGCCATCGTGTCCGCGTCGGCAACGGTAACAGCGCCGTGCGCCTCGTCGAGCACCTGATAGGCTTCGCTGAAATTCGCGACATGCGGCCCGTGCAAGATCGCGCAGCCGAGCTTGGCCGGCTCGACCGGGTTTTGGCCGCCGTTCGTCGCCGGGAGCAGCGATTTGCCCAGGAACGCGATGCTCGCGAGGCGATAGAAGAGCCCCAATTCGCCGGTCGTGTCGGCGACATAGACCTCCGGCAAAGCGTCATTTTCATAGGCCTCTGTCGAGCGCTGCGCGGCCGCGAGGCCGCGCGCACGGGCGAGGTTGGCAATTTCGCCGCCGCGCTTGGCGTGGCGCGGCACGATGATAGTCAAAAGACCGGGCACGAATTGCGCCGCGATCTGATGCGCGGAGAGAATAATCTCCTCCTCGCCGCGATGGGTCGAGGCGGCAACCCAAACCGGCCGCGCCCCGACGCGCACCGCGAGTGCGGCGAAGGCTTGCCGGTCCGCCGGAGGTGCGCTGACGTCGTATTTGAGATTGCCGGCGATTTTGACATGGCGCGCGCCAAGCAGCGCGAAGCGCTCCGCGTCCACCTCGCTTTGGGCCAGGCACAAATCGACGGCGCCGAGCAAAGTCCCGATGAAACTCGGGAACCAGCGCCAACGCTGGAACGAGGCTTCCGATATCCGCGCATTGACCAGAAGGAGCGGAATGTTGTGGCGCCTGACAGCAAGAAAGAGATTAGGCCAGATTTCGGATTCGGCGATGAGGGCCAGATTTGGCCGCCAATAGGCAAGAAAGCGCGCCAGGAATTGCGGCACGTCGAGCGGCAGGAATTGATGCAGCGCGCCGGCCGGCAACCGTGGCGCGATCACCGCGGCGGCCGAGCTTGTCCCGGTCGAAACCAGGATGCTGAAGCCGCGCGCGGAGAGCCGCTCGACCAGCGGCAGAAGCGCCAGGCTCTCGCCCACGCTCGCGCCATGCAGCCAAGCCAAAGGTCCATCGGGCCGCGGCTGCGTCGGCCGGCCGAGCCTCTCGCCGTCGCGGTCGAGCTCGTCGCGCCGCCATTTGCGCCGCACATAGAGCACGACCGGGCTGAGCGGTGCGAAGGCCGCGCTGGCAGCCTGATAAATGGGCAGAATGGGAAGAGCTTTGAGCAAGTTATGAGACGCTGTGGAAAGGGCACAAGCGACGAAGCCAGCCGGAAATAGTCAATAGGCAGACGGCGTCGCGATCAAGCGCCTGAAGGTTGTACGGAGCGTATTTGAAGGAAGTTTGGCCAAAGCCTGTCGGGACAGGCTTTGAGGCGCAATTTGCTCAAGAAACACGAATATTTAATGTCAATTCAGGCAAGCGTTCAGTCTTTCGGAGGCTCCGTCGGCTCAAGCAGGCGGTGCAAATGCGCCACGAAATAGCGCATATGGGCGTTGTCGACCGTCGCTTGCGCCCGCGTCCGCCAGGCTTTGTAGGCCGATTGATAATCCGGGAATATGCCAACGATGTCGATGGCATCGAGATCGCGGAATTCGGTGCCGTCAAGGTCGACGAGTTCGCCGCCAAAGACGAGATGAAGACGCTGTTTGTGTTCGTCCGCCGCCATGAAAAAACCTGTCGAATTGGAAACCTGAATGGCGAGCGTCATTTAGCAAAAAACGGGCAAGAACTAAAGCTCGGGTGCCGCGGCGTGGCCGATTGCGGCGGCGAATTGTTCCAACAAGGCCTCAGGCCCCGCCGCCAATTCGCCGTGCAGCGTGTGGACGCGGTTATAGAGCGGCTGGCGGCCGCGCAGGCTCCGCAACGCGCCGCCGGCTTCGGTGACGATCAGATCACAGGCGGCAATATCCCAATCATGCGCATTGGCGGAGATGAGCGCGGCATCGAGCGCGCCCGCCGCGACCTTCGAAACGCGGACCGCGAGCGACGGAATTTTCGGCAGCAGCTCGAATTCAACCCCGGCGCTGCGCAGCCGCTGCGCAAAGCCGAACGGGCCGCCAACCATCGCCTCGGCATCGAAACTCTTGCGGCGCGAAACCTCGATCGTCCGCCCATTGAGCCGGGCGCCGGCATCCTTGACCGCCACATAGGTTTCAGCAAGGGCGGGCGCATGAACGACGCCGATGATCGGGCGATGGCGATCGACGAGCGCGACCGAAACCGCCCAAACCGGATTGCCTGTCGCGAAAGCCCGGGTTCCATCGATCGGATCGACGACCAGCACAAGGTCATTGTCGCGCCGCCCCGGCGCGTCGGCCGATTCTTCCGATAGCCAGCCTGCCGCCGGCAAAAGCCGCCGCAGGTGCTGCTCGAGAAAGCGATTGACGGCGAGATCGGCCTCCGTCACGGGGGAGCCGTCCGCCTTCCGGTGGATCGGCGCCGAAGTCTTTTCGCCCGGACGGAAATATTCCTGCGCGAGCGTGCCCGCGGCCTTGGTGGCATCGGTCAGCGCCGCGACAAGCGCATGATCGTGCGAGAGCGGCTCCACGTCCGAATTCCGCCTTTCAGGCGCACGCTCCGCCGCGCCGCTATGCGGCTCACCCTCGATAGGCCGGCTCGGAAGGGGCGCGTTCATGCCGGTCGGGCCCTGGTCTGGAGCATGGCGCACTAGAGCGCCAGCGGCGCGCCCGCCGAATTGGGATGACTGCGCGCCTTCGATCAATGTTGTAATGTCGCAACCTCTATCTCAAACGGAGCAAAATTCAGGCCGGATCGGCACGTTGCCACGGCGGTCTCCACCATGACTAAAGATAAGAAGCGGAGGTGAGCTTTTCATTAAAATTACGCGCTTTCCGCCAACCTCCAAGCAAGCATCAAGTCAGAAAATTGTATTTAAATCAGCTGCTTAATACTCGTTTCGCGGATTTTACGGCAGGTTGTCGCCAACGCTCATCGAGCCCCAGCGGAGGACGCCATGCCGAAACTCGACCGCAACCCCGAAAGCCTGGCCTATTGTGAGCGCGATCGGCGCGCCGACGGCGGCACGCGGACGGTCCGGCTGAACCCGCGCGGCGTGCGCATCGAGCGCGCGCTCGCCGGGGTCAAGATGCGACTCGCGATCCCGATCGAGGCTTATCGCGGCGTCATCCTGAGCCGCGAGGACAAGCTTGAGCGGCAATTCTATCGCCTCAGCCTGGCCCACAGCGACGCCGATCTTTCGGTAACGCTGGCTCGCGCGAACGACATTGCCGTCCTCGTCGATCAATGGAGCAATTGGGCGCGGTTCTTCGCCATGCCGGCGCTGCTCGACGAGAATATCGGCACGCCGCCCGCGCGGCGCGCGACACGCCGCCCGAGCCGGCGCCGCGTCCTCGTTCGCGGCAAGCACCCACGCGCCCGCACGCGCAACCGCGCCGCGGGCCTCGCCGGTGCCCCGAAAATCATCTCGACCGAACGCGAATTGTTTTCCAGGGAATAGAGCATGTTGCGCAAAAGTGGACTCCGGTTTTGCGACAACAATAGGCTCGACAATATCTGATCAGATCTGCCGGTAGCTGCGGTGCATGTAGAGCAGAGCTTCGCTCTGCGGCGCGATCTCCACCGCTTCCACCTGCCCGATCAGGATCAGATGCGTCGACAATTCCCGGCTCTCGATGAGCCGGCAGTCGAACGCGGCCAGCGCCGAGCCTAGCACCGGCGCGCCCGTGGTGAGCGTCCGCCACGTCGCGGCGGCGAAGCGCTCTTCCAAACTATGCTCAGTCCGGCCGGCAAAAATATCGGACAGCTCCTGATCGGCGCTCGCCAGCGTGTTGACGCAGAAGACGCCATTTTTCAGCAGCAGCGGCGCGGCCCGCGATGACTTGTTGAGACAAAACAGCATTGTCGGCGGCTCAGCCGTTACCGAGGTGACGGCATTGGCGGTGATGCCGGCCGTGCCTGCTGGCCCGCCCGTCGTCACGATATGGACCGCGGAGCCCACGCGGCTCATCGCCTCGCGGAAATGTTCCGGCTCAATGGAAAACCTGTCATGAATAACCGCGTCCATAGGCTTGCTTCCGCCCCTCCCGGGTCAAGCCGCCCCGGATCGGGCGGCAGTCAATCAGATAGATAACTACACCAAATCAATAAACAAAGGCCAAGGCCTATGCGGGGAACGTCCAGGGAAAGCCGATGAAAGCCCTTGTCCATGGCCTTTTTAGCCTGCTTCTGCTCATACCGCCCGCCTTTGCGGAGGTGCGCATCGGGCTAGGGGCGCCGCTCAGCGGGCCGGACGCCGTCTTCGGCGTCGAATTGCGTAACGGCGCCGAACAGGCGGCAACCGACATCAATGCCGCAGGCGGCGTACGCGGGCAGAAGCTCGTGATCATCGCCGCCGACGACCGCGGCGAGTTGAAACAGGCGCTCGGCGTCGCCAATCGTTTCGTCACGGAGAAAATTCCTCTTGTCGTCGGGCATTTCCAATCGAGCCTGACGTTGGCCGCCTCGGAAATCTACGACAACCATTCGATCCTGGATATCACCCCCTCGGCGACCAATCCGCAGATTACCGAGCGGGGACTCGATCTGATGTTCCGGACCTGCGGGCGCGACGACCAGCAGAGCGCCGTCGCCGCCGCATTCCTGGCGGGTCGGAAGGAAAAGCGGATCGCAATCGTCTACGACAACACGGCATCCGGGAAAAAGCGCGCCGACGACCTGCGCGCCCGCTTGGCCAAAGCCGGAATTGCCGATGTGCTTTACGCCGGGACCGACAAGGACGCGGACGATTCCAAGCTCGTCAGCCGGATCAAGGACGCGGCGGCCGACATCGTTTATTGGAGCGGCGACGGCAGCGAGGCGGGCCAACTCGTCAAGGAGATGCGCGCCGAGGGCGTGCGGGCGCTGTTCATGGGCAGCGATTCCCTTGCATCGGACGAATTCGCGCTGGCGGGCGGCGGCGCAGTCGAGGGCGCGCTAATGACCCTCCCGCCCGATCCACGCCGGCGGCCGCAAGCGGCGGCCGTGGTGAGGGAATTCAAGGCGCGTCATATCGATCCGGAGGTTTTCACGCTTTACGCTTATGCCGCCGTGCAAGTGCTGGCGGAGGCGGCGGAGGCGGCGGGAACATTCGATCCCGTCGCCATGGCCAAGGCGATCCATTCCGGCCGTCCGTTCAAGACCGTGCTTGGCACGCTCACCTATGACGCCAAGGGCGACGTCACGACGCCGGATTATGCGATCTATGTCTGGAAGCGCGGCTACGAGGATCAGCTCGAATATGATGAGAGCCCGATCCGGTAGTTCACCCCAGGTGGGCGAGGCCGGGAAAGGCCTGCAGCAGCCAGAAGGAGAAGTTCTGCATCGTGCCGGTGAGGAAGGCGATGCCTGTCGCGACGAGCAGGACACCGACGACGCGCTCGACCGTGCCGAAATGCGTGCGGAATTTTTTCAGGAAGCCGAGGAAGGGCTCCAGCGCCACCGCTGCCAGCAGGAAGGGGATGCCAAGGCCGAAGGAATAGACCGCAAGCAGGCCTGCGCCGCGCAGCGCCGTCCCCTCCGAGGCGGCGATCGCCAGAATGGCGGCGAGGATCGGCCCGATGCAGGGTGTCCAGCCGAAGGCGAAGGCAAGCCCCATGACATAGGCGCCCCAGAGGCCGAACGGCTTCTGCACCTCGATCCGCTTTTCGCGATAGAGCATACCGATCCGGAAAAGCCCGAGAAAATGCAGGCCCATGGCAATGATCGCCAGGCCCGCGAGAAGCGACAGCGTGGCGATATGCGCGCGCAATATCTGGCCAAAGAACGAGGCCGTCGCGCCAAGCGCCACGAAAACAGTCGAAAAGCCGGCAACGAAGAGTATGGCGGCAAGAAAAATGTCGCGCCGGGCGCGGGCGATCTTCTGCGTTGCGACGTCTTCGATCGTCGTGCCCGCGATGAAGGTGAGATAGGGCGGGACCAGCGGCAGGACGCAGGGGCTGAGGAAAGAGAGAAGCCCGGCCGCCGCGGCGGCGGAAAGCGTAACATCATTTGCCATTGGCAAGTCTCTTAGACTGAAAAAAGCGGCGAGGGAAAGCCGGATGCATCACACTGGCGTGACGCTTTTCCCGGCGAGAATCAAGGTTAACCCCCCGTTCAGCGCCGGGGCAGCAGCTTTCCGGCAAGACATTCCCCTCGGGAATCGTTATGGAAGGCGAGCCAAAGAAGACCATGCCGAGCCAAAGCCTCCCCCGGCGCGTATCCGCGCCTGCCCTCTATCCCAACCCTTGAGCCACAGGGATGAGGGTTCTTGCCGCCTTTCTTTTCAACGTGCTCTGCAATTTCGCGATCGGGCTTCTGGTCGCGAAGTTTCTGGGGCCGGCCGAATATGGCCGTTTCGCACTCGCTTTCGCAGTCACGCTCGCCGTGCAATCGGCCTTTTTCGATTGTCTGCGCCTCGGCGCGACGCGGTTCTACTCCGAGCGCGTACGCAAAGAAGATCCGACCCTGCGGGCGACGCTCGACGTCACCTTCGTCATCATCGCCCTTTCGATGGGCGTCGCGGCGAGCCTGCTGTTTCTTTCCGGTGCCCATTTCACCCTGTCGAACGGCCTGATCGCGCTTGCCCTCATTTGCGCGGTCTCGAACGGCGTCTTCGACTATAACACCGCCCTCGTCCGTGCCCGCTTCCACGACCGGCTCTATACAAGGCTGGTCCTCGTCAAGAACGCCCTGGCACTGCTGCTGACCGGCGGCGGCGCCTTTTTGTTCGGCTCGGCCAAAATGGCGCTTGTCGGCACGATCATCAGCATGTCGGGCGCCGTCATCACCGCTCGCACGGCGCTGCGCGATCATGACGCCAAGCGCGAGCATGCGAACTTCGCGATCGCCAAATCGATCCTCGCCTATTCGCTGCCGATCGTCCTGGCCAATGTGCTCTATCTCGCCATTCCGCTCGCCAACCGCGCGATCATCGCGGCGCTCTATGGCTTCTCGGAAACGGGACAATTCTCCCTCGCCTACGATCTCGGCAGCAAGGCGATCCAGGCCATCGGCTCGGCCCTCGATGTTGTGCTGTTCCAGATCGCCGTCGCGCTGCATGACGAGCATGGGCCAAGCCATGCCAATGATCAGGTGGCGCGCAACATGGCGATCGTCATTGCCGTCGTGCTTCCGGCCTGCACCGGCATCTGGCTGACCCTGCCCTCGATCGAACACGTGATCGTGCCGGTCGCCTATCGTGGACCCTTCGCCAAACTGCTGACCCTGATGATGGCGGGTCTGTTCAGCTCGGCGATCATCCTCTTCGGCATCAGCCCGATATTCCAGATTGCCAAGCGCACCGCGCCGCTCATCGCCGCCGCGGTCATCGCCTGCATCGTCGATCCGCTGCTCGTCCTCGTCCTGCCGAAGAACCCGGACGCTTCGAGCCTCGCCATCGCGCAGAGTGGCGCCTTTATCGCCGCGCTCGCTGCGCTGATCGTGATGGCGAGCTTCACCAAACCGCAATGGCCGCGCCTGCGCGATCTCGCCTTGACGGCGCTCGCCACCGCCGCAATGGCCGCGGCGCTGCTGCCGCTGCGCGAGCATAACCCCGGCTTCCTGACCCTTGCAGGCCAGATTCTCGCCGGGGCGCTGATCTACGCGCTCTTCGTCTACTATTTCGATATTGCCGGTCTACGCGAGATCATCATCGCGCGGCTGCGCCCGATCCTGGCGCGGCTCCAGGCTTCCTCGTAAGCTCGCGGCCAGCAGCCTTTTAGCGCCGCCGCCCTGCTTTTCGTCGCGCGGCTTTGCGCGGCGATTTCTTCGCCGCCGTCTTCCGCACCGGCTTCTTGACCTGTTTCTTCACTGGGCGCTTCGCCGCCACCTTGCGGACGGACTTTTTGGGCACGGCCTTGCGCGCCACCTTCTTCACCGGACGCTTCTTCACGGCGGCTTTGCGGACAGGACTCTTCTTGACCGCGACCTTGCGCGTAACGCGTTTCTTTGCAGCAAGCTTGCGTACCGGCTTCTTGGCCGCTGCCTTCTTGACGACTGCCTTCCTAGGCGCGGCTTTTTTCGCCGCCCGCTTTTTCACAGCCGCCTTGCGCGCCGGCGATTTCTTCGCGGGAGATTTTTTCGCTGGGGCCTTTGGCTTCGGCACAACACGCGGACGGGGCTCGGACTTGGCGATCTCTATGACGGCAACCGGCACGAACTCCGGCGCTGGCTCCTCATGCGCCGCGACCGGGACGGGCTTTGGCTTGGGCGCGCGCGGCTTGCGCGGCTTTTTCGGCGCGGCAGGCGCGGGCGTTTCCACGCCTGCAGGCTTCTCCCCGGCGGCGAGAAGGAATTCCAGCACCGCATCGTTGAACGCCTCGGCGGCTTCGACCGCCGAGAGATGTGCCGCCTCCAGCGTCACCAATTTGGCGTTGGGGATCGAACTCGCGAGCAAGGCGCCGACGCCCGGTGGCGTCACCGGATCGTGGCGGCCGACGATGACATGGACCGGATGGGTGATCGCATGGAGGCCTTCGCGCAGGTCCGCGTCACGAACGGCGGCGGAGACGCCGGCATAGCCTGCCGCGCTCGTCGCCGCAGCCGTCTCCTCGAAGCGGCGGACTTCGGCGGGATGCTGTTCGCGATAGGACCGGGTGAACCAATTCTCGATCAGGCTCGGCGCCAGCGCGCCGACGCCATTTTCCGTCACGATCCGTATGCGCTCGTTCCAATTCTCCGGCGTGCCGATCTGCGCGGCGGTATTGGCGAGCACGGCGCGGCCGATCCGCTCCGGCGCGTGGCGCAGCAGCCAGAGCCCGATAAGGCCGCCCGCCGACGCGCCGATGAAATCGGCCTTGTCGATCCTGAGCGCGTCAAGAACGGCCAAGGCATCCCGGCCAAGGTGCGCGAGCGAATAAGGCGCGGCGCTCGTCCCGCTGCCGCCGTGGCCGCGCAAATCATAACGCACCAGGCGGAAATGCGGCCTCAAGGCCGCGACTTGCTGGTCGAAGAGATGAAGATTGGTGCCCAGCGAGTGCGCCAGTAGAATCGCCGGGGCCTCTGGCCTGCCTTCGACAATAATGTTGAAGGCTTCGCCATCGATGATGGTCTCGGTCATGCCCGCTCTCCCGAAGGGTCGCCGCGTTCAGCCCGGATGATCGGCGGCGCGCATCTACACTAGCCCCCTCGCGAAACGCCGCAAGAGAAAGACATGATCGGCGTAATGCCCTCGCGCGAAATTTTTACGCGCGCCCGGAGTCTTGCCAGAACGACAGGATATCGCATCTACCGTTAGAAAGACGCATTATCGTCATTAGAATCATGAGGTTATAGGCGAACCGCGGCTAGGCCTTCGGCACGTGCTTGGCGAGATCGTCGAGCCAGGCTTGCGCATTGCCATCGGACGGTGCGCGCCAATCGCTGCGTGGCGACAGCGATCCGCCGGCGACGACCTTCGGCCCATTCGGCAGCGCCGAGCGTTTGAATTGGCTGAAGCCAAAGAAGCGCTGGATGAAAACCTCAAGCCAATGCCGGATCTGCGCCAGATCGTAGGCGTGGCGGCGGTCTTGCGGAAAATCCTGCGGCCATTCGCCCTTCGCGACTTCTCGCCAAGCGGCCTCAGCGAGAAAAGCGATCTTCGCCGGACGGAACCCGTAGCGCAGGACATAGAAGAGGTTGAAATCCTGCAATTCGTAAGGGCCGATCACCGCCTCGGTGCTTTGCACTTCGCCGCCCGCGCCTGCGGGGACCAACTCCGGCGTAATCTCCGTATGCAGGATCGAATCGAGCGTCGTGAGCACCGGCGGCGCATATTGCTTCGTCGTGATGCACCAGCGGATCAGATATTGGATGAGCGTCTTCGGCACGCCGGCATTGACCGCGTAATGCGACATCTGATCGCCGACGCCATAGGTACACCAGCCGAGCGCGAGCTCCGACAGATCGCCCGTGCCGAGCACCAGGCCGCCATGAAAATTGGCGAGCCGGAACAGATAGTCGGTGCGTAGCCCCGCCTGTACATTCTCAAAGGTCACGTCATAGACCTTCTTGCCCGCACTGTACGGATGGCCGATCTCGGCCAGCATCAGCCGCGCGGTTTCGGTGATGTCGAGCTCTTTGGCCGTCACGCCGAGCGCCTCCATCAGCGCGATGGCGTTGCTCTTCGTCGTCGCGCTCGTGGCGAAGCCCGGCATCGTATAGGCGAGAATATTGCCGCGCGGCTTGCCGAGCCGGTCCATCGCCTTGGCGGCGACGATGAGGGCGTGCGTCGAATCGAGGCCGCCGGAAATGCCGATGACGAGCTTGTCGACCTTCGTCGCGGCAAGCCGCTGCTCCAGCGCCGTCACCTGGATATTATAGGCCTCATAGCAATCTTGCTCCAGGCGCGCGGGATCGGCCGGAACGAAGGGAAAGCGCGCCACGTCGCGCAAGAGCCCGATGTCGCCCTTAGGCGGCGCCAGCCGGAAAGAGATGTGCCGGAAATCCTCGGCCGTGACGCCGATATGACGGCGGTTGTCATCGAACGTGCCTTGCCGCAAGCGCTCCTGCGCCAGAAGCTCGAGATCGATGTCGGCGACGACGAATTGCGCCGATTCGGCAAAGCGCGGCGATTCGGCAAGGATCAACCCGTTCTCGGCGATCGTCGTCTGCCCGTCCCAGGCAAGATCGGTCGTCGATTCGCCTTTTCCCGCCGCGGAATAAAGATAAGCCGCGAGGCAGCGCTGCGATTGCGATTGCACCAGGAGCCGGCGTGTCTCGGCTTTGCCGATCGTGATGTTGCTGGCCGAAAGATTGGCGAGAACCGTCGCGCCGGCCAGCGCGGCCAGCGAGGATTGCGGCACCGGCACCCAGACGTCCTCGCAGATTTCGGCATGGACGACGAAGCCCGCGACATCCTCGGCAGCGAAGACGAGATCCGGGCCGAACGGCGCGGTGTGTGCGCCGATCGTAATTTCGCCGCCCTCCGTCGCATCGCCGGAGGCGAAATGCCGCCGCTCGTAGAACTCGCGATAATTCGGCAGATGGATTTTCGGGACGACGCCCAGCAAGTGCCCGCGATAAATCGCGAGCGCGCAATTATAGAGTCGGCCCTGATGACGCAGCGGCGCGCCGACGAGGATTAGCGGCATGAGGCCGGCCGAGGCGGCGACGAGGCGATCCACGGCGTGTGCGATCGCGGCATGGAGGGCGTCCTGCAGCAGAAGATCGTCGATCGCATAGCCGGAAAGCGAAAGCTCAGGGAACACCGCAAGCGCGGCGCCTTTGGCGTCCAATTCCGTCAGAACCTCGAGGATCGCCTCGGCATTGGCGGCCGGGTCAGCGAGACGGCAGGTCGTCGCGCAAGCCGCGACGCGCGCGAAGCCCTGGCCATAGATCGAACGAAAGTCCATCAGCGTCATTCATCTTTCACGAGGGCGCCGGGGCGAACCGCGCAAGCCGTTATGGCAAATCAAATCATTCTTACGTGAACCACTACTATTTAGGCAGGAACGCAACTATTTAAACGCGCCGCGATGCGCTTAGGCAAACGAAGTTAATTGTCATCGTGTGTCCGCACACAGTACCGAAGATGAATTCATCTCACGTTCAGTCGGCAAGTCGTAGTTTTAGGAGTATGCGGGAGTTTTCACATTGCAAATCAATCGCGGATTCGACCGCACTTCAAGCAACACGAAAATCTGCGTGCGGCTTGCACGTTTTGGCTTGTACATAATCTAGCCTAAGGGAGACCGGAGTGCGTTTACTTCTTTCAAGCCTAACAGCGGCAACTTTGGCGGCGAGCGCGATGGTTCCCGTCGCGCAGGCCGCGCCTTTCGCCGATCAATCGGCCGTGCAGCAATCTGCCGACGGCCTCGCCGCCATCGAGAAGACCCAGTTCTTCTGGGGCGGCCAGAATTATTGCTGGTATCCCGACGGCTGGCGCGGGCCGGGCTGGTACTGGTGCGGCTATGCATGGCGCAACGGCCTCGGCTGGGGCGGCGGCTATGGCTGGCACGGCTGGCACGGTGGCGGTGGTGGCTGGCATGGAGGCCATGGCGGCTGGCACGGTGGCGGCGGCCATGGCGGTGGTGGCTGGCACGGTGGCGGTGGTGGTCATGGTGGCGGTGGTGGTCATGGTGGCGGCGGTCATGGTGGCGGCGGCCACGGCGGTGGTGGCCACGGCGGTGGTGGCCACGGCGGCCATCGTTAATCGACCGGCAAATAACACAGGGATGGAAATCGGCGGTGACAAGCCGCCGATTTTTTTTGCGCGGTGTTGCCTTTGGGGCGCAACCGCGACCTCAAATTTTCATTAACCTTTTCGGAGCGGAATTTGTTCTTACGGCGATGGCGCAAGGCCAATTCGCCGCATCAGCCTTCAACGGAGGGCAACACATGGCGAAATGGGGCGCGTTCGAGCGGACTGAAGTTTCAAGCGGGTTCGTCAAGCAGCTCTCGGGCTACGGCCTGACGACGGCCGAGATCCTTTACCGGATGCCGGACCACCCGCTGGTCCTGCAGAGCTTTCTTTGGCAGGACTACGACATCGCCCCGGAATTTCCCACGCTGATCAAATTTCTCACCTTCTGGAGAGAAAAGCTCGACGGTCCGATCCACAGCGTCCGCATCGGCCATTCGCGCCTCATCAAGCCGGCCGAGGTGCGGACACTCAGCGCGGAATTTCCGCTGCACTGAAGATTCAAGCGATGGAGCGTAGCGCCTGTGGGCGCGTCTGCTGCGCGCGCTGCTCGGCGAGCCGCTGCTCGATTTCCGCCGCCGGCATGGGGCGGCCGAAAAGATAGCCCTGCAACTCGTCGCAGCCGAGCGTCCTCAGGAAACGCGCCTGCTCCTCGGTCTCGACGCCCTCGGCCGTCACCGTCAGCCCGAGCGAGCGGCCAAGATCGACGATGGAGCGAATGATGATCGCGCTTTCGCCCGAGAACTCCATCGATTCCATGAACGAACGATCGATCTTGATCTTGTCGAACGCGAAACGGCGCAGATAGATCAGGCTCGAATAGCCGGTGCCGAAATCATCGAGCGCCATGCGCACCCCGAGCGCGCGAAGATCGATCATCGCATGTTCGGCGAGATCGGCATCGGCGATGACGACACCCTCGGTCAGCTCAAGCTCGACGCGTTGCGCATCCATGCCGGTCTCGGTCAGGATGCGATTGACCATCGCAACGAAATCCTTCTGCCGAAACTGAATCGGCGAAACATTGATGGCGATTTTGACGTCGCTCCAGAGCTTTGCCTCGGCGCAGGCACGGCGCAGCGCCCATTCGCCGAGCGCGACGATGAGCCCGCGTTCCTCCGCAAGCGGGATGAAACTATCCGCCGAAAGCAGGCCATAGGCCTTATGCTGCCAGCGCGCCAGCGCCTCCACGCCGACGATCCTGCCTTCCTCGGCGGAGAGGATCGGCTGATACAGAAGCTGCAATTCGTCGTTCTCGATCGCCGCGCGCAATTCGTCCTCGGCGCTCTGGCGCATCCGCAATTCTTCGCCCATCTTGGCTTCGAAGAAGGCAAAGCGGTTGCGGCCGGCCTGCTTCGAACGATAGAGCGCGAGATCGGCGAGGCGCATCAACTCCTGCCGGTCATTCGCATTCTGCGGGCAGAGTGCGATGCCGATGGAAACGCCAATGAAAATCTGCTGATTGTTGATCTCGAACGGCACGCTCATCGCATCGAGAATGCGTTGCGCCAAGCGCGCGCAATCGCGCGGCTCGAGGACATCCGCCTGCATGACAGCGAATTCGTCGCCGCCGAGTCTGGCAAAATGATCGCAGGCGCGCAGCACCTGCGCCAGCCGCCGGGTGAACGCCACGATCAGCCGGTCGCCGACATCATGGCCGAACGTATCGTTGGCCTGCTTGAAATGATCGAGATCGAGATAGAACAAGGCGAATTGGTGCCGGCCGCGGCGGCAGCGGGCGATCTCGGCGTCGACCAGTTCATTGAACAAAAACCGGTTGGGCAAGCCGGAGAGAACATCGCGCCCGGCGACCTGCCGCGCCCGCGCCTCGCTGCTGCGCAGCGCATCGAGAACACGATAGGCCATCCCGACCATCAGGAACCGAGCCAGCACGGCCGCGATCAGCAGCCAGGCATTGGCCACGAGTGCCGCGCTCAAAAACTTCCACGAGAAGAAATTGGCGTGACTGCTGACAAGTTGAATGCCGAGCCGGATGCCGAGGATCAGGATCAAGGCCATCGATAAAAAATTGGCGATGACCCAAATCTGAAGCGCCGGCAGGTCGATCTCCCCCACCGTGACCTTCAGCTTGGTCACAAAGCTGAAACGCTTCGAGGCTCCAACCTGCATAATTCGCTTCCGCACGGCTGCAAGCGGGACGCCCGTAAGCGGAACCCGACCCTACCAATTGCCAGTCGAAGTATTCTAGACCGCGTGGGTTAACTTAGTATTGGAGACTATTTAGGGAACAGCCGTAAAGACTTGCTTTCTCGCGCCTATCCACAACTCTCGCATGCTAATCCAAGTTTTGATTCAAATAAGTTGCAGTCCGCGGAAGCTGGCGAAGCCCTCCCGGCCGATGATCAGGTGATCGTGGACGGCGACATTCAGCGATTTGCCCAGGGTGACGATCTGCTTGGTCATTTGGATGTCCGCCTGCGAGGGCGACGGATCCCCCGAGGGGTGGTTGTGGATCAGGATAATCGCCGTCGCGTTCAATTCGAAGGCCCGGCGCATGATCTCACGCGGGTAGACCGGCGCATGATCGATCGTGCCGGTGCTCTGCACCTCGTCGGCGATCAAAATATTTTTCTTATCGAGAAACAGAATCCGGAATTCTTCCCGGTCCAGATAGGCCATTGCCGTGCGGCAATATTCGATCACGGCGGAAAAACTGCCCATCGCCGGGCGGTTCTGGATATTCACCTTCGTGAAGCGCTTGGCGGCCTCGGCGACGATTTTCAATTCGACGATCGCCGCTTCGCCCAAGCCATCGACCTCGCGCAGGCGCTCCGGCCGGGCCGAAACGACGCCGGCGAACGAGCCGAAACGCGCGAGCAGCGCCTTGGCAAGCGGTTTGACGTCACGGCGCGGGATGGCGCGAAACAGGACGAGTTCGAGAAGTTCGTAATCCGCCAGCGCCTCGCCGCCAGCCTTCAGAAACCGTCCGCGCAGCCGTGACCTATGGCCGAGGTAATGCTGCGCATCCTCCGCCGCTTCAGCCGAGGCCGGCGCCTTCTTCACGCCGCGGCCGCCGCCACATCATAGGGCGGATGGTGCAGCCCCTTCGGTGACAGCGTGAAATTCTCGTAGCCGGTCTCGGTGACGCCGATCGTGTGCTCGAACTGCGCCGACATCGAGCGGTCGCGCGTCACCGCCGTCCAGCCGTCCGAAAGGATTTTCACATGCGGTCGGCCAAGGTTGATCATCGGCTCGATGGTGAAGAACATGCCGGGTTTCAGCACGATGCCCTCGCCGCGCCGGCCGTAATGCAGGACATTCGGCTCGTCATGGAAGAGACGCCCGAGCCCGTGGCCGCAGAAATCCCGCACCACGGAGCAGCGCTCCGCCTCGGCGAAATCCTGGATCGCCGCGCCGATGTCGCCTGTCGTCGCGCCGGGCTTGACGACGGCGATGCCGCGCATCATCAACTCGTAGGTGACCTCGACCAGCCGCTGCGCCCGCCGCGAGACTTCGCCGACGAGATACATCCGGCTCGAATCACCGTGCCAGCCGTCGACGATCAGGGTCACGTCGATATTGACGATGTCGCCCTCGCGCAAAGGCTTGCGGTCCGGGATGCCGTGGCAGACGACGTGATTGATCGAGGTGCAGATCGATTTGCGGTAGCCGCGATAGTCGAGCGGCGCCGGATAGGCATTGTGGGCGATGGCGAAATCGAAGACGAGGTTGTCGAGAAATTCAGTCGTCACGCCGGGCCTCACGTGGGGCACCAGCATATCGAGCGCCTCGGCCGTCAGCCGCCCGGCCTTGCGCATGCCTTCAAAGGCCTCGGGGCCATGCAGCTTGATCTGCCCCGTCTTGCGGCCAGGCACCTCCAAAGCATCGACAAAAGTCATGGAAAATCCGTCGGGAAAACGCTTACGTTCCAATTTAAGCCTTCCGGCTTCCGAAGCAAGAGCGATGCGCCGCCCCGCCAACTGGAAGTTGCTTGCCCCATACGTACCGGCGGCACCTGCGCTTGGACGAGCTTTTGGCCGAGGCACTATCCGTACCGCCGCCCATCGCCGCAAAAGCCCGGCGCTCTTTACAAGTCCGTCCACAAACTCCACACCTAAGCCACAATCGCGTCCGTCTTTGCCCCTCTGGCCGGCGGCAAGCGGCGCCTCTACGATATTCTTGCCTGATCGCGGAGAAATATCCTGTCGGACGAAGATTTGGACGCGCTCCTGAAACAGCCGCCGGCGACGGGCGCGGGGCGCAAGCTGCATCCGCTCGCCTATGGGATCGAGCGCATCGGCCTCGTCTCTCTGCGCTTCCCCTATCTCGTCGCCGCCGTTCTGACGGTCGCCGCCGTTCTCGCGGCCTTCGGCATCGGCCGCATCCAGATCGATGATTCGCTCAGCCAGCTCTTCCGCTCCAACACGCAGGAGTTCCGGCAATACGAGGATGTAACGAAGCGGTTTCCCTCGAGCGAATACGATGTGCTGGTCGTCATCGAAGGCGACAACCTGCTGTCGCGGGACAATCTCGGTAAGCTTCGCGACCTCGCCACCGACCTGCAATTGATCGATGGGACGCGCGGCATCATCTCGCTCTATTCGGCGCGTCAGCCGCCGGAAGGCGATCACCTGCCCGCGCCGCTCTTCCCCGACCCGCTGCCCGAGGGCGCGGCCTACGACCAGCTCATCAAAAAGGTGATGAGCAACGAGATCCTGCGCGGCAAGCTTCTCTCGCTCGACGGCAAGCTCACCCTGGCGGTGCTGGCGCTCGACCCCGAGGTCGTCCAGAGCAACAAGCTGGGCGAGGTCGTCGGCGAAATCCGCAAGACGATGGCCGAGGATCTCGCCGGCTCCGGCCTCTCGGCCGAGCTTTCCGGCGTGCCGGTCATGCAGCTCGAAATCCGCAACGCCGTCGAGCGCGACCGCATCGTCTACAACGCGCTCGGCTTTCTTGGCGGCTGTTTCATCGCCATCCTGTTCTTCCGCCGCATCTCCTTCATGATCATCGCGGCCGCGCCGCCGCTGCTCGCCATCCTGCTGGCACTCGGCATGCTCGGCTGGCTCGATTTCCGGCTCAACATGTTTCTCAACGTGATGACGCCGCTCATCATGGTGATCAGCTTCTCCGATTCGATGCAGCTGACCTTCGCGACGCGCGACCGAATCCTCGCCGGCGAGAGCAAAGCCGACGCGCTGCGCTCGGCGATCCACATTGTCGGCCCCGCCTGCGTGCTGACCCATGCGACGGCGGGCCTTTCCTTCGTCGCGCTGACCTTCTCGAATTCGGACCTCATCCGCAGCTTCGGCGAGGCTGGTATCATCGCGACGCTGATCGCCCTCGTCTCCGTGCTCACGGTTATCCCGCTGCTCGGCATGTTTCTGCTTCGGCGCGAGGCGGCCTTCGTCGCCCGGATCAAGGGCGCAGACATGGCCGTCGACGCGCTGCGCCGCTTCTGCGGTTGGATCGCCGCGCGGATGGTGAGCCGGCCCGGCCTCTATAGCCTCCTCGGCCTCATTGTCGTCATCGGCCTCGGCACGATCTACGCGAACCTCGAGCCGCGCTACCATCTGGCCGATCAAGTCCCTGACAAGCAGAAGGCGGTGCAGGCCAACCGCGAACTCGACGCCAAATTGACCGGCGCCCAGCCGGTCGACGTGCTTATCGAATTCCCCAAGAGCCAGTCGCTCTATTCGCCGCAGACCCTGGCGATCATCGCGGAAGTCCATTCGATCGTCGAAAAGCAGGCCGGCGTCGGCAATGTCTGGTCGCTTGAAACGCTGCGCCGCTGGCTGGCGCAAAAGGTCGGCAAGTCGGATGTCTCGACGCTGAAGCAATATGTTGGCTATCTGCCGAAATATCTCGTCGAGCGGTTCATCTCGGACAAGCAGGATGCCGTCATTGTCGAGGGCCGCCTGCCCGATATCGATTCGAGCCGGCTCCTGCCCGTGGTCAATTCGCTCGACAAAAGGCTCGATGCCGTGCGCGCCGAGCATCCGGGCTATGAGATCGCCGTCACCGGCCTTGCCGTCATCGCCGCGCGCAACAGCGCCAATATGATCGAGAAGCTGAACCGCGGTCTCACCATCGAGATCGTCTTCGTTGCCGCCTTCATCGGGCTCGCCTTCCGCTCGTTCTCGGTGATGCTCGCCTCGATCATGCCCGCCGTCTTCCCGGTCTTCACCGCCGGCGCGGCGCTCTGGGTGCTGGGCCAGGGCCTGCAATTCGCGAGCGTCGTGGCACTGACCGTCTCCTTCGGCCTCGGCCTCAGCGCGACGATCCATTTCCTCAACCGATTGCGGCTCGAGGACAAGCCCGGCGTAGATCCGGCCATCGGCGTCGAACGCGCGACCATTCTTGTCGGCCCGGCGCTGATCCTGACCTCGATCGTGCTGGCCTGCGGCCTGGCGATGACGATCTTCTCGCAACTGCCATCGCTGCGGCTGTTCGGCTGGCTGAGCTCATTCGCGATGCTGACGGCGCTCACCGCCGACCTCTTCATCCTGCGGCCGACGATCATGCTGCTTTTGCGCTGGACGCGGAACCAGCGCTGGAGCTGAAAGGCGCTTAAGCCCGCGCGCTGTTGGCGCGGGCGCGCCGCATCCTATTCTTTGCGCATGGAGACAGCGACGCGGATGACATCGGTGCCACCGGTGGGCGAGATGGTGACCGATTGCTGACGGCCGTGCGTCGTGATCAAAATCGCGGCAGTGAAGCCAACTCCAGCGACATTGGCCAATATATGTGAGCCCGCCACTTGGCCCGAGAGTTGGCCGTTGGCGTTGCGGGTCGTCTCGGCCCAGGAGCCGCTGAGCACGCCAGGCGACGTTTCGAACACATCGCTCTTCACGTTAAACTTGTAGCTGTCGCTGGCGCAAAGAAGGCTTTGGTTCAGCGCGTTGCCGGCAGGCGATATCGCGTAGGAACCGCGACAGCGGATGCGCTCGCTTGTGCCATTCTTCAAGGAAATCGTGCCGCCGCCGAGCCAATAGCCGGCCAATGGCCGCAACGCGCTGCCCGCATAGGCTGTCTGCAAGGATACAGCCGCGAAAAACGCCGCGGCCAGCGGAAAGCATTTGCTTAACTTCACCGGCATGAAAATCCCTCCATCACCATCCGCCACGCGGCGTCAGCCGAGGCGCAAAATACACTTATTATCGTGGTCGGTTTTTGCAATCTGACGACATGCGGAAGACCGAGCACTTATAAAATAAAGCGCGCGAGTGTAGCCCAGCCGCCACCAACCGCAAGGTAACAAACGAACCCGGCGCTCACCTCGGCCGAAAGAGCCTACCGCGTTGGATTCCGAAAGGCATTCTCGAAGAACGGCCTCATCGAATGCGATGTCAAACCCCGGCAGCCAAGTCGCGTTCGGATATCGGGGCAGCGCCTACGGCGCGCCGCTCGCCGCAAACAATTCGCGGATTCGCCGAGCCAATTCGTCGCGCGCGGCCCGGTAAGCATTGAGTACGGTTTCGCGCGTGCCTTCTGCCAGCGTCGGGTCGGGCGTCGGCCAATAGGCAAGCTCTGTCGGCACGCCGCGTGCGAGTTCCGCGATCCGGTCGCGCGCTTCAGAGGTCAGGCTGACGACGAGATCGAAAGCTTCGTCCTCGAAATCTTCGAGCGCGCGCGGAACGCGCAGGCCGCCCTCGATCCCGATTTCCCTTAAAACTTCCGCGGCAAAGCTGTCGATTTTGCCTCGCCGCAGGCCCACGGAAGCGACATAGACCTTATTGTCCGAGATTTTGCGCGTGAGCGCCTCCGCCATCGGCGAGCGGACGCTGTTCTCCGAACAGACGAAGAGAATCGACTGCGGCCACCGTTTGAGCGCCGCAGGAGCAGAGACGTCAGACACTTTCGCCGCTCAACCCTTCCAATGCAAAGCCGTGACCAGGGTGAAGATGCGCCGCGCCGTATCGATATCGCAGACAATCTTACCCTTGAGTCGCTCCTGCAAAAGCGTTGCTGCCTCGTCGTGCAAAGCACGGCGGCCCATGTCAATCGCCTCGATCTGTGCCCGCGTCGCCGAGCGGATCGCATCGTAATAGCTCTCGCAGATCAGGAAATAATCCTTGAGCAGGCGGCGAAACGGCGTCAGCGAAAGAATATGCGCGGCCATAACCTTCCCCACCTCGTTCGAGATTTCGAAGGCGAGCTTGGCGTCGTGCAGCGATATTTTGAGCGCGTAAGGGCCGTCGTCACGATCCGGCAAGCCGAAATCGTTCTCCTCGATGAGATCGTAGATCGCGATCTGGCGCTCGTGCTCTTGATCCGACGTGCCACGGCCGATCGAAGCCTCGTCGAGCGTCACCGATGCGAGACGATTGCGCCGAGGCTCGTTCGCGTTCATGAGTTCGTCAAGCCGAGTCGAAAGGCGACGGAGCGCGCATGGGCGTCGAGCCCCTCGGCCTTGCCGAGCGTCACGGCGGCCGGGCCAAGCGCCTTGAGGCTCTCGGCGCTGCACTTCAAGATCGACGTGCGCTTCATGAAATCGAGCACATTGAGTCCCGACGAGAACCGCGCCGAGCGGGCCGTCGGCAGAACATGATTCGAGCCGCCGACATAATCGCCGATCGCTTCCGGCGTATGGGCGCCGATGAAAATCGCCCCCGCGTTATTCACGCGGCTGGCGAGCGCGTCGGCGTCGCGGGTGATGATTTCGAGGTGTTCCGGCGCGATGCGCTCCGCCAGCGGCAGAGCCGCCGCGATCTCGGCGACCTCGATGATGGCGCCATGATCGCGCCAACTCGCGGTGGCGATCGCCACGCGCGGCAGACTCGCGAGCTGGCGCTCGACCGCCACCGCGACCGCCGCCGCGAGCGCGGCGCTATCGGTGATGAGGATCGATTGCGCCGCGGTGTCATGCTCCGCCTGGGCGAGCAGATCGGCGGCGATCCAATCCGGATTGCCGCTATCGTCGGCGATAATGAGGACTTCGGACGGTCCGGCAATCATGTCGATACCGACGGTGCCGAAGACGCGCCGCTTCGCCGCCGCGACATAGGCATTGCCCGGACCGACGATCTTCGCCACCGGCGCAATGGTCTCGGTGCCATAGGCCAGCGCCGCAATCGCCTGGGCGCCGCCAACGCGATAAATCTCATCGACGCCCGCGAGCTTCGCCGCCGCCAGGACGAGCGGTGCGATCTCGCCGTCCGGCGCCGGGACGACCATGACGAGACGGGCGACGCCCGCGACTTTCGCCGGGATCGCATTCATCAGCACTGAGGAGGGATAGCTCGCGGTGCCGCCCGGCACATAAAGCCCGACCGCCTCGATCGCGTGCCAGCGCCAGCCGAGTTCGACGCCGAGCGCGTCGGTGAAGACAAGATCCTGCGGCCGCTGCCGCTCGTGGAAGGCGGTAATCCGCTCATGCGCCAGGCGCAAAGCCGCGACCGCCTCCGGCGCGGAAGCGCGTTCGGCGGCGGCGACCTCTGCCGCCGACACGGCGAAGCCCAGAGCGCCGAGATCGACACGGTCGAATTTCTGCGAATAGGCAACGAGCGCCGCATCGCCCCCCGCGACGACATCGGCGATGATCTTCTGCACGGCCTGATCGACATCGGCCGCGGCCTCGCGCTTGGAGGCCAGCAAGGCGGCAAAGGCCGTCCCGAAATCGGGGCTGCGCATGTCAAGCCGTTGCGGCATGATCTCTTCCTTTCAATGGGAATTCCCTGTTAGCCACGCGCGCGCCGCCTGGCAATTGCGCTATTGGCGCCCTCGCCGCGCCTTAGAGGAGGCGGGCGACCTCCGGATCGAGCTCGGCGGGCTTGGTAATGGGGGCGAACCGCGCGACGACATTGCCCTGCCGGTCAATCAGGAATTTGGTGAAGTTCCACTTGATCGCCTCGGTCCCGGCGAGGCCCTTCTGCGCGCTTTTGAGGAATTTGTAGAGGGGATCGGCCTCTTCACCGTTCACTTCGATCTTGGCGAACATCGGGAAGGTCACGCCGAAGTTCAACGTGCAGAACTGGCCAATCGCCGCCTCGTCGCCCGGTTCCTGAGCGCCGAACTGATTGCAGGGGAAGCCCAGAACCTCGAAGCCCTTGGCGTGATATTTCTCATAAAGCGCCTCAAGCCCCTCATATTGGGGCGTGAACCCGCATTTGCTCGCCGTATTGACCACGAGCAAGACCTGGCCACGGAAGTCGGCAAGAGGTTTCTCTTTTCCATCCAATGCTTTGGCTGAAAAATCGTAGATCGAGGCCATGCTACTCAACCTTCCTGCCGCGGCGGGTGCCGGTCGCCTTGCTGTAATGCGAAAATCATCGTCTCCGCAAGCCGGTTGCCCGCGCGGGCCGGAATCAAGAAAGCCCCTGCCCCGGCAAACCGGGACAGGGGCAAGGTGGAGGGCCGGGAGGAAACTTAGCTATTCGCCGGCGGCATGCGATCCGGCACCCGAGGGCACCGTGTTGAGGCGGACCTTCAGGATGTCGATCTTGGCTTCGAGCTGAGCGATATGGTCGCGCAAGTCCATGATCGTCTTTTCGTAGATGTCGATTTTCTCCTGCAGGCGGCAGATTTCCGTCCGTAATTCGCCGATCGTCCGCTCATAGATCTGCATCACGGTCGCGATGCGCGAATCGAGAATCGAGGCGAGCGTCGGCTGCCGGTTGATGAGCGCCGACAGGATCGTGGCGATGGAACCGGCCAGCGTGCCGAACAGGCCGGCGATGAGGGGCAGCCAAATTCCGTTAGGCATCGGGGACAGCCGCCCTCCGCCTCGCCGAGACGGAAACCGCGCTCATGGGACGACCGCCTGCGGACCCAAGGTTCCGCCGAGCGCGGTGCAAGTCGCCGCCGAAGCGACATAGACCTTGCCGTCGGTTCCGATCAGCGATTGTCCGGCACCAACGCCCGACTCAATCGCCTTCGCGACTTCGCTGGCATCGGCAACGGCGCAGGAAAACGCCGTCACGCCGGATTTCAGCGAGCCTATCGCCTGCTGCGTCGCCGGCGCATCGATCCAGGCGACGGCATTGTTGATCGTCCGATCGAATCCGGCGCAAGCCGCGAGGCAAAAGGCGAGCGCCAGCGCGCCCATGTGAAGAGGCTTCATCATTATCAATCCTTTCGTGAAAGCTGGGCTCAGTGGCCGAAGCGCTCGGCGACGATCTCGCCTTGCCGTTCGCCGGCATTGTCGGTCAGCGTGCCCAGCGAGAGCGGCGGCAGCGCAATCTTGCCGCCGCCGAATTGCACCGCGAGGATCAGCGCCGTCGCGATCAGCGATGTCGGCAATTCCGCGAAGGCGACGGCAGGTTCGAAGATCGCCGCGATTTTCTCCGCGGCGACGAGGAAATTGGCCGAAGATTAAATCTCGGATGTGAGATTGTGACTTCTGAAACGACGCGACGAGGTTCGAGACCGACGCGGCTTTCACATCGTCAAGAATTTCGCCGAGGATCGTCGAAAGGGAATTGGCCGCTGCGGTCATTGCGTTTTCACCGCGGCCTGCGGAGGGTTCGGCGTTGCGCCGAGCGCCTTGAGCAGATCCTTCTGCAGATCGCCGATCCGCGCGACGACGAACTGCGCCGCGCCTTGCGGCGTCAGGCCAAGATCTTTAGCGATCGGGCCGATGTCGTCGAGCACCGCCTGCGCCAGATGCGCCACGATTTCGCTCCTGACGTCATATTTCGCCGCGGCCACGGCCGGCTCGACACTGCTCCACCAGCCGGCAACGATCTTCTCCGCCGAACGGGCGACGGCCGCATATTGATCCGTCGTAAAAGCGAAGCCGAGCTTCTTCAGATAGACGTTCAGGATCGCGAAGATGGTCCTCAAGAGAGCGGCGGCGAGGGCGGCGAGGGCCGCGCCGATCAGCGGGCCGAAATAGGTCATAAGCGGCGAAAGCGAGACCGTCGTACCGCCCGCGTCCGCAAATGCGTACGAGGCGGCAAGCGTCATCGCCGCCGCACAAAAAATGCGCGCGCGCATGGAACTGCCTTTTTGGGGATGTGCCGCGAGCCGCGCGGCGCGGTCTAAATGAGTTTTGGCGGCCTTAGGGCATGGTCACTTAAGCCGCGATGCTCGCATCGCTCGTCGAGGCGCGATGCTGCAAAACTGTATGCACGCGGATGCATCGCGGCTGCATCCCGTGGGAATGACATATACGGGAAGCGTCGTTGGCGACGTCAAGCGGAGCGCCAAGGGCGGCGCCCCGCGTTGCTTATAAGGTGCGGATCAGTGGTCCGGCGCCTCGCCATTGTAAGAGCCCATGCTGTCTTCCTTGCGCACCGTGTAATAAGCGACGGCCATCGTGCTCATGTTGATGCAGGTGACGTTGACGTTGACGCTCTCCTGATCGACAGTCGCATTATAGCCGATCACGGATTTCGGATTGAGCGTCTCGGTGCAGACGCATTGGCCGGCGCCGCGGCAACCAAAGCTCGCGGCCTGCGCGGCGAACGGCAAACTGCTGATCAGCAGTCCAGCGATCATTATCGTTCTTGTCATTTTTAGCTCCGTCGGTGGAATGATCCTGCATCCTCCGAAAGGGCTGCGTGACTTAGCGCGGCCATTTGCGAGAGAACGCGTGCGACGACGTCGGCCTTGACCACATTCCTCCCCGGACAATCGTGATGATCGCGAGTGCATTCCTTGTGGGAGTGCAACCCGCGTACGCCAAGCTTGAAGCCATCCGGTCGCAATCCAAGCTTGCTATGCAATACTGCCAGAGCTGCCACCGCATTATCGCGGACCTCGGCTCCGGGACCCGTATCGAAACTTTCCGACGCGTAATCGCCGACCATTTCCACCCCGAGCGTCACATGATTCCAGCACGAGACGGAGACACCGACCTGCGTCAGGTCGCAGAGATTCCAAATCAAGTCCTGTGCCACGAACAGGTGGACACCGGAATGCCAGTGCAAAATGTCGCGCTCATAGTGCTTCTGAGCCACAATGCGCTGCTTGGCGGGATGCTCCGGGCTGAGCCAGGTCGCGAGGGTGGGCACGCCGGTATTGTGCAGCGTGATGAAGCGCGGCCGCCATGCATCCCATGTCAGCCCCGCGACGAAGGTCGAAAATTCCGCCGGCGTATAGCCCTTCGGCTCGGCCAAGAATGTCATGGCCGTGCCGCCATAGCGACGACCGTCCGTCCGTAGCGGGTGCAGCGCGAGCCGCGCCAGACGCCCGAATTATAGGCGCTTGCGACGGCGCACCAGCCAGCCTGGCTGTGCAAAGCCAGGGCAAGCTTGAGGTAACGCACGCCGGCCTCGATCCCCGCCGGTCCATAAAGGTTGCCGGTGACGCCGATCTGCCGCGCCGTTTGCGGCAGAACCTGCATCGCACCGCGCTCGCCGGTCGCACCGTGCATCGACATACGCAAACCCGATTCGAAACGGGCGATCGCCAGCGCGAGCTTGACCGGAACGCCCAGCGCCTCAGCCTTTGTGCGCACAAGCGCCGCGACCGCGCCGCGCGCCAAAGCGCCTGCGGCCAATTGCAGATTCCCATCGGCCGCCTCGCGCGGCGCGCGCGACGGCGTCAAAAAGGAATCAACCTTGGCGCGATAGTCATCGCCCGGAACAGCGGCCCAGATCGGCGTGAGCGTCGCAGCACACGCATGCGGCGCGACAGCAAAAGCCTGAACGAGAAACAGGCATAGAGCGACGAGCGCGGCGCGCGCGAACGCTCCGCTGGAGAGCGGTCTGATCATCATTCACCTTGGGTTGAGCGCCGCAGCGGCGGCCGATTAAAACGCGACGCGATCAACTTTGCGCGTACGCGAGATCATCCCTTGACGGTCTGATTGGAGATTGAGACGTTGCGCGCACGCCGCGTAGAGAGAGATGCCCCTGTGCCTGCCTTTCCAGCAAAAAGCACTGCGCCAACCCACCCCGCAAGCGCGTTTGAAGCCTATTGGTCAAACGCCTTCCCAAAGGTCGAAGGCTGGGTCGATGCACGACTTGCGCCTTGGGTTCAATTGATCGGCTCCATCCAGCGCGATCAGAACATCAGCGGTAATATCGGCGAGATCGGCGTCTATCACGGCAAATTCCTGATCGCCCTCGCGCACCTGTCCCGGCCGGGGGAAAAGGTGACGGCTCTCGACGTATTCGACGATCAGGACAAGAATCTCGACGGCGCCGGTGTCGGAAGTCTCGAGCGCTTGCGGGGAAACATAAAGGCCTACGCCCCGCCGGCGCTCGACTACGAGTTCATAAAGGCCGACAGCATCGCGCTGACGCCGGTGGAAAAAGCCAAGATTATGGAGAGCCGTGGCCCCTTCCGGCTATTTTCCGTCGATGGCTGCCACACGGCAGAACATACGTTCAACGATCTTCTCACCGCGCAGGACTTCTTATCGCCAGGCGGCGTCCTCATCCTGGATGACTTCATGCAGCCGCATTGGCCGGGCGTCACCGAAGCGGTCCATAATTTCTACGGGAAAACCGCGCCGCGCGTTAAGCCGTTCCTCTATGCCTGCCATAAGCTGTTTTTTTTTGTCGGTTATGGCTGGCACGCCGCATATTTCAAAGCCTTCGCGGAACAGGCGCGTGGCCGCTCCGACATGCGCATCTCGCCCAATTTCGGCACCCAGGTCGTCACTCTCTACCCATAGACGCACGCCACTCCCGCAATCGATTCGTATAATGCCTGATATAGGCTTCCTCAGCGAACGCCGGATCGGAGCAATTCCACAAAATCGGCAATTGGCTGGAGCGCTCCATATATATTGGCAACTTCAGCGACGAGATAACGCGCCCATTCTCTCCCTCCACGGTCACAAAGTCTTCTGACGGAACGGGCTGCTCTCTCTTGGAGAGGCATTCCTGAAGGAACGAGCTCGCAATACTTGAACGTCCACCGCGCAACAGCAAAACGCCGGAATTCGGTCGCCCGGATATGCCCTTCACGAACAGAATATCGTGAGACGGATTGCCGTTCAGAACGCTTGCGAATGGCGGGCATCTAGAAGTTATTTCGGCATCTGCATCAAGCAGCAAGACATCGTGGTTGGCATCGAGAAATCTCAGCGCGGCTTCAAGTTTGGTCCATTTCGGATTTAGGGACCATCCCGTAGGATCGATCAGCTGATGCTCATATCCCTCGCGCCGGCAATAGGAGCTTTGGCTGTCGATGCAAAAGCGCCAATGTTGAGCATAGTCTGGGGTTGCTATCGTCAGGACAATGTTTGACATGAATATCCGCGGAATCGGCGAACGCTTAAGCGCTGTCTCGCTGAACTGTCTTTGAAGACACCCTTCGCGCAAATCAATATGCGATTTGATTGGAGCCTGCGCTCTTCTACGCCGTCAGCCCGCGCGCCAAGCGCTCCCGTCGCAGAACACCGGGCATTTCGTCGTGCCGCCGCCGGTCAATGTCCCTAGATAAGTCGGCGACGATGCATCCGTCACATAGGCCTGCGCCCCGGCCAAAGATGCCGAGGCCGCAGGCAAGGTCGCGACCGTATAGCTGGCAGTTCTGACGAGGCCGTTCACATCGACCGCGCATTGTGGTGCCGTCGTTCCGACCCCGAGATAGCCGGATTGGTCGAAGCGTGCACATTCCGTCAGCGTCGTTCCGCCATTGGCCGTGACCTGAAAGTTGATGTACGAACCTTGCGCGCTGTCCGTCCAGTTCTGCGACGCAATGAAATTGATTTTCATGCGATTCGAAGCGCTGAAGCCCGTCGCGCCATAGCCCCGGCCGCCAAAGGCAAGCAATGTGTCGCCTGCCTGAGTGGCCGAGGGCGAGGCTGCGGTTCCGCGCGCCCCACGGCCGACATAGGCGGGGGTTGGCGCGCTGGCGCCACCGTAGCTTTCGACGATGAGGAGGTTGGCCCCAGATGCGGTTGAATAGAGCAGACAGCCGCTTGGCAGCGCCAATGATGTGCCGGTCGCGTTGAATATGGCAGAGGCCGCGACAAGCCCGAAGCTGGCCGTGACGACGCCTGAGGAACTGGCGATATCGAGCGCGTCGTACCAAGTGCTCCCGTCCGGCGAGACCTTGAAGTGGAAATTGTCGTCGCCACAGAGTCCGATCTCGGCGCGCCCCGAAAAGCTATCCTGATAGAGAAAGGATGCGGTATTCGTCGCAGCCGCTTTGTTGAGCTTCACCCGCACATCGCCCGTGCCACCCAAGCTTGTCGAGAGCTCGTTGAAGAGAACATTGTCAGCCGTGACACTCAGCGGATTGCCCGGATCGGCGGCAGTGCCGATGCCCAGCGCGGCGACCTGGCCGCTGCCGCCAGCAGGTACGACCTCCGCGAGCTTCGCCGCCGCAAAGCCGCCTGCCGTCGTGCCGTCCTGAACGACGAGGCGATTGTTCGTCGTATCGACAACGACCTCGCCCTGCGCACCGGTGAAGGCCGCGACCTGCGCGGCGGTTCCGCGCCGAAGCTGCAATTGTTCGCTCATCACACTGTCCCCAGATCGATTGCATCTATGATGGCGCCCGCGCCGACCGTGCCGAAATCATCGGCAATCGCCACCGCGTTGCCCGCCTACCCCAGATCCGTCGGCAGGCCGGAGGCAAGCTGCGCAGCGATCGGATCGGCCGATCCGGCACCGGCGGGCGAAAACGTGTAGGCGGCGCAGTCAGAGAGATCCTGCAAGCCGCCGCCGAAAATGTTGAAGCTCTGAAACTTCAGATAAAGCGGCTGGCCGATGTAGGAATTCGGCAAAACATATTTGAAGACCGCGCCGTCCAGCCTGGCTATGGACGCGCCCGCCGCATGCCCAACCGCGCCGGAGCCATAAAGCCCGCGATAAAGGCCCGTCAGCTGGTAGGCGTTCACGCCCGTCAACGTCGCCGTTTCATAGGCCATGAATTCGCTATCGACGATCATGAGCGTCACGGCCTGCGCCGCGGCCGCCGCCGTCGTGCTGGCGAGCGCGCCACCGCTTTCGGCCAGATTGACGGATAAGGTGTCGGCCAGATCGGGATGGATCGGCCGCCTGGATCGTCGCGCGCACCATCTCGCCGCCGAAATTCGATTCGGCGACGATGCAATCGGCACGGAATTCGTGGAAGGCCGTCACGGCGCGGCGGCCCCAGACGGCAGGTGCCTCGCGGCACGAGCGGTCGGCGAGAACGTAGCAATCGCCGTCCGTCCCGCGCGCGGCGACGATAAGGCCGATCTCATCAGCGCCGAGATCGTCGCGCCCCGCGGCGCCCGAGGGATCGAGCGCGACGACGACGCTGGCGCGGCCCGATTCGGGGATGATTGCCGGATCGCAACGCGCCGTCTCGATGATCTCGTAGGTCCACAGCGCCGCCTCGACCTCATCGACATAGACGCCTTCGTAGAAGCGCTTGCGCTGGCGTTCCGGCAGATTGGCGAGGCTCTCCAGAAATTCCGGCGCGAGGTTCCCGGTGTTGTCGACGGGGTTGAGAAAGCCGCGCGCGTAATTCTTCGGGTCTTTGAGCTTCTGCATCGATACCGGATCGCGCTTCTCGCCGAAGAGCCGATTGGTCCAATGCGATTTGGCAACCGGGTTCAGATCGACATAAGCGCGCTGCTTCAAGCCTTCGACCTTCTGTGCCAGCCGGGTGAAGGCAACGAGCGCCGAAGCATAGGGAATTTGCGAAGCCTCATTGAGAAAGATGCTGGCATATTCGAGGCCGAGAATTTTCTCGACGCGCTCCTTGTCGTCGAGCCCGCCGATCCAGATGCGCGATTTGTTCGGCAGCTCGAAGAATCCGTCCTGCCGCGCGTGCCGCAACTTGAGCTTTGGAAAGTAGTGCCGCGCGACATTCGGCAGCGTGTCGAGCGCGATAGAGGCGCGTGCGGCATTGGCATGGAAGCGCAGAATGGCGTGGCGCGAGCCCGGCGCCTTCAGCGCGCGGGCAAGGATGGCGCGGGTGATGAGAAAAGTCTTGCCCGAGCGCGTGCCGCCGGCCAGACACGTGTAGCGTTGCGGCCCTTCGAGGAGACGGCGCGCCGCCTCCTGCCCCGGGCTGAATGACACCATCGGGATTCCTTTGGAAACTTCTTTCGGGGCGCGCGATCAAGCGCGTTCCGGAAAAGTTGCATGACTTTTCCGATCGGAACACGCTTCCACGTTTTGATTTGGCGGCCAAAACAAAAGGCCATCGCGTGAACGATGGCCTCGAATGAAACGGCATCGCAGCGGGCATAGGTCGGGCGCTGCAATGCGCGTGTTATGCCTCGCAAACTGTCGCGCCGTCAACGGACCGGCGAAGCACTGTTTTGCGGGTTTGTACTTCCACGTAGTGACGGGGAGCATTGAGGGAAATAAATCAGCGCGCAGATCGGGCGTCGCAATGCAGCGCGTCATCGCTCGAAAAATGTCGCGCGGTTAGCTCGAACGTCTATAGAGCTTTGCGACTCTACACGTCAGATTATTAGATGCAGAAAGTAAGACTCTGATGATATCGTCGTATCATTATACGAGCCGTCTAGATGTGATTCTATCGGTGTAGGTTTGCCATGGAGAAAATAGTCCGAAGTCCCGGGACGACACCGTCGGAGCGTTATCTCGCAAAGCTCGCGGAGCAAACATTTTTGAATCTCTGGTCGTATCCGAATCTTTTTATAGATAGGAAAGACGCTCCGAATGGCTCTGGGAAAGAACTTTGCGATCTACTGGTCGTTTGCGGGGACGATATCATTATTTTCAGCGACAAAAGCATTCAATGGCCAGCGGTCGAAGATTTGAACCTTGCTTGGACGCGGTGGTACAGGCGCGCGATTGAAAGTTCGGCAAAACAAATACGCGGTGCTGAGCGCTGGCTTACGCAATTTCCAACTCGGATATTTTTAGACGCTGCTTGCTTACAACGTTTACCGATTGAGTTGCCGATGCCGGAAGCACGTAGAGTGCATGGCGTCATTGTGGCTTTAGGTGCTCACGATGCCTGCTCGAACTATTTTAACGGTGACACAGGCACCTTTCCTATCCAGCCTATCTTGAAAGGTGACGACCACATCACCGTAAAAGCCGATGGCTACACCCCATTTGCGATTGGCGATATTGCGCCAAACGGATCGTTTATCCATGTCTTTGATAATTACGCGCTCGATCTCGTGATGAGGGAGCTAGATACGATTTCGGACTTCGCACGCTATTTGATTTGTCGAGAAAGAATTATCCGGTCGGAGCAATTGTTGTGGGCGTCAGGGGAGGAGGATTTGCTTGGTTTATATCTTCAATTAGCGAACAAGGATGGAGAACATGATTTTGTAAAGCCTGACGGTGGCATAATTGACGAGAACCATAAATTTGTTGTTCCAACCGGAATGTACGAAAGTTTAGTTCATAGGCCAGAGTACCGCGAAAAGAAGCGTGCCGACGAGGTGTCTTATGTCTGGGATCGCTTAATCGAGAAATTCACAACACATATTCTAGAGGGCACTTCGGTCACCACAATTGGCGAGGCTCCGAATATCTCTGAGGCGGAGACAGGCTTACGGATTATGGCCCTAGAAAATCGCGTGCTACACCGGATGCTAGGAGGTGCCGTAATTTCGGCTATGGAGACGGCACGAGAACGGCGGGTCGATAGAATTCTGCCGATTAATCGTTCCCGGTAAAAACCCATCTGAAGGGGATGTTATTTATGTTTTCTTGATATTCGCTTACAAAGACCGCTTCGACACTTATGATGACTATCGTAGAGAACGAACAACTACGTTGTGGGCCTATTGCCTAAACGCCTTGGCAGAAAATCGCGCCTTAACTAAAGCGATAGGTATCGCGATCGATGCAGCTCCGGACATCACCGGAAAAGCCGGAGGTTCGGAAGATGTTTTATCGATGGAGATATCAAATTGGACTGAAGAGTTAGTGCGGCAAGCAAAAGAGACAAAAGCGATATTTGAGATATTTAGCCCGCATCGTATGGAGCAGAGTGCAATTTCTGTGCAGGAATATCCTGAGGTCAACGGACCGATGCCAGCAGAAAAGCTTTCTCGGCAACAAAGGAGGGCACAGGAGCGAGCGCGGAGCAAAGCATCCCGACGACGTCGGGAGTGACGCTGATCGCTTAAACGCTCGCATTCAAAACACCGGCACGTTGCGCGAATTCAAAAGCTCGGCGAGAAAGGCGAGCGCCTTGGCGCGCTTGCGATAGAACGTGTGCGGCGCCCATTTCTTTTCGATGCACAGCCGGCGCACCGATTTGCGCCGTGCCGTGCGCAGCGCCCAGAGGCTCGTGACCAGCGCCATGCCGGAATCGACGGCGCGCAATTCGCGCAGCCAATCGAAGGCTGCTTCCATCTCGGCGATCTCGGCCGAGGTCGGCCTCAGCATGGTGAAATTCTGCGCCGCCTCGCGCGCGCGTCTTTCGGCCTCGGAAAGTTCGGCCCGCGCCAGGCGATCGGCCCATTCGACGGCATGTTGCGGCCAATGTCCGCCCGGCTCGCGCGGGCCGCGCGTCCGGGGCAGACGATCGAGAGTGACGAAGGCCTTCACCAGCCGGCGGCCGACATGCTCCGGCTCCCAGCGCGGCGGGATGCCGAAGCTCTCTTCGTCGTAGGGCTTTTCGAGTGCGTTGATCTTGAGATCGTCCTCCATGGCATCACGCCTCATCGTCGAGGATGTTGTCGAGGAGGTTCGGCTCGTCGGCGGCAACGAGGAGCAGCAGCCGGATCAAAGCCTCGCGCGTAAGCCCGCGCTTGGTCGCGGCCGCGTCGTAGCGGGAGGCGGCTTCCGGCGTCAGGCGCAGGCTCGTCGCCGTCGCGTCGCGGAAGGCGAGGCCGAAGCGCTGCGCCTGGCGATGCACATTGTTGGGCGTCGAGGCGATCAGCGGATCCTCGGCGATACGCTTGGCGCCGAACCCCTGCCCCACCAGAAAGCCGAGCCGCGCGACGCGCCCACTGGTCCATGACGTTTTTTCAGACGGCATAATCGTCTCCCTCGTTGCGAGAGGCGACTATTAGGTAATTATACCTTCATGTTAACGGTAAAATTACATAATACAGATCGCCAGAAATCGGTCAATCTACCGTTATGGAACTCGAAGATATTTTGGCCCGCGTCGAGAGCCGCTTGCAGGCCCTGGGGCTGTCCGCCCATGCGGCCTCGCTCGCGGCCAAGAAGCCGGACGCGATCCGCAATCTGAAGCGCGCGGTGAAGAACGGCGACCGCCGCGGCATCACCACCGAGACGCTCGCCGCTCTCGCCCCGGTGCTGAAGACGAGCGCCTCCTGGCTGCTCGAAGGCGTCGGCGACCCCAACGCCGCCACCGAGGTGAAAGTCGTCGGGCGGATCGGCGCCGGTGCCGAGATCCTGCCGGAATATGAGCAAATTCTGGAGGATGGCCTGTTCGAAATCAACGTGCCCTTCGCCACGCCGGCGGATACGATCGCCTTCGAGGTCGAAGGCGATAGCATGTGGCCGCGCTATGATTCCGGCGATGTCGTCATCTGCTGGCGGCAGAGCGAGGATGCGGAAAACGTCGTCGGGCGCGAGGCGGCGGTGCGCACGCGCGACGGCCGGCGCTATCTCAAGCGCGTGCGGCGCGGCGCCGTCCCGGGCACCTATGACCTCGAAAGCCATAACGCCGCGCCGATCCGTGGCGTCGAGATCGTCTGGGCGGCGGCCATCCAGGCGGTGGTCCGGGCCGGCCAATGGCAACGGATCGCATCAAGCAATAGCGGCAATGAGTAAGGTAACTATACCTGTATAAGGTATTATTACCAAATATAATGCGTCTTCTTACTGGAGGACGCTATGCTTAACCCACACGACCCCGCCGAGGCTTTGCGCGCGCAAGCCCGGCGCACCGCCGCCTATCTGATGAAAGCCCGCGCCCGCGATTACGCGCGTCGACCGATGCTGATGGAAATTCTATATCCGGGACTCGCTACCGCCGATCCAGCGGTTCTCATCGCCGTCGCCGAGCACCTGCTGCGGCGGGAACAGCAAAGCCCGCGGCGCTGGTTCGGCTTTGGTGGCGAGATCAATGCGCTGAATGCCAGGGCAGCGCTGCTGCTCGGCCGCACGCTACGGCGCGTCGGCGCCGCGGACAGAATGTCAGTGTGCTGAATCGTCCGAGATAACGAGCGTCTCGACGGACCCCTGGCCATTCTTCGGCCGCAAGCGCACGACGACATCGACCTTGACGACCTCATAACCCTCGGGAGCCTCGAACCGGCCAGCGAGGTCGAGGTTCTTGGTCGCAATATCCGTCACGCGGCCGCTGTCTTCGTAATAATAATGGCAATGATCGGTCGTATTCGTATCGAAGATCGTCTTGCCGCCCTCGACGGTGAAGCTGCGAACGAGACCCACTTCAGCGAAAAGATTGAGGACGTTATAGACAGTGGCCAGCGAGGCGAACATCCGCGCTTCCTGCGCCTCGGCCGCCAGAACGTCCGCCGTGATGTGGCGATTGCCCTTGCCGAACAGAAGCTTGGCCAAGCCCAGGCGCTGGCGCGTGGCACGCAGCCCATATTTTTCCAGCAGCGGGCGGATTTGGCCGTTGCTGGAGGGCGCAACCTGTTCACGTGCTTGAAACATCATCGCAGATACAATCCTTCTCAAGCTTTTATTCCTAGCAGAAATCGCGCCAAACGATCAAGCCGCGATTCCGCATAGCACCATCAACTTTCAAAAATCACATAAAGACTTGTTTATATCCTTATTGCCTTGATCGCAGCGATCGGCTAGACCGGCGCGGAATTCAAGGAGCGCCTGATGACCCATTCGATCACCGATTCCGCCATTACTGATTTGGGGCTTGCTGCCTGGGGCCGCAAGGAGATCGACATCGCCGAGACGGAAATGCCGGGGCTGATGGCGACGCGGGCCGAATATGGCCCCTCCCAGCCGCTCGCCGGGGCGCGCATCGCCGGCTCGCTGCATATGACGGTGCAGACCGCCGTGCTGATCGAGACGCTGCGGGCTCTAGGTGCCGACCTGCGCTGGGCCTCCTGCAATATCTATTCGACGCAGGACCACGCCGCCGCCGCAATCGCCGCCGCCGGCATTCCGGTCTTCGCGCGCAAGGGCGAGAGCCTGGTCGATTATTGGGATTATACCCACCGCATCTTCGAATGGGGTGACGGCGGCGGCCCGAATCTCCTCCTCGACGACGGCGGCGACGCCACCCTGCTCATCCATTTCGGCGTGCGCGCCGAACAGGGCGACACCGCCTTCCTCGAGAAAGCGACCAACGAGGAAGAGGAAGTCCTCTTCGCCGCGATCAAGAAGCGCTTGAAGGAAAACCCCGGCTGGTATGGCCGCATCGCCGCCGGCATCAAAGGCGTCAGCGAAGAGACGACGACGGGCGTCCATCGGCTCTATGTCATGCAGAAGGAAGGCCGGCTGTTCTGGCCGGCGATCAACGTCAACGACTCGGTGACGAAATCGAAGTTCGACAACCTCTACGGCTGCCGCGAGTCGCTCGTCGATGGCATCCGCCGCGGCACCGATGTGATGATGGCCGGCAAGATCGCCATGGTCGCGGGCTTCGGCGATGTCGGCAAGGGCTCGGCCGCCTCGCTGCGCAATGCCGGCTGCCGCGTCATCGTCTCGGAGGTCGATCCGATCTGCGCCTTGCAGGCGGCGATGGAGGGCTATGAGGTCACGACGATGGAGGAAGCCGCGCCGCGCGCCGACATTTTCGTCACCTGCACCGGCAATATCGACGTCATTCGGATCGAGCACATGCGCGCGATGAAGGATCGCGCCATCGTCTGCAACATCGGCCATTTCGATTCCGAGATTCAGGTCGCCGCGCTGCGCAATTTCCGCTGGAACAACGTCAAGCCGCAGGTGGACGAGATCGAGTTCCCCGACGGCAAGCGCATCATCCTTCTGTCGGAAGGCCGCCTCGTCAACCTTGGCAATGCGATGGGCCATCCCTCCTTCGTCATGTCGGCCTCGTTCACCAATCAGACGCTGGCGCAGATCGAGCTCTGGACCAAGCAGGGCCAATATGAGCGCGAGGTCTATACGCTGCCGAAGCGTCTCGACGAGAAGGTCGCCGCCCTGCACCTCGCCAAGGTCGGCGCGCATCTGACGAAACTGACGCCGGATCAAGCGACGTACATCGGCGTCCCGCAGTCCGGCCCCTTCAAGCCCGACCAGTATCGTTATTGAGGCAGACTACCGGAGGTGGCGCGGAATCTTGTTGCGGCGGATGCCGGCCACGCGCCGTTCGGCGAGATAATCGCTTTCGATTTTCCTCGCCAGCGGCGACTTCGCGGCGAATTTCCACCAGATCGCGTCGAGCGGCGTACTTCTCCCGGGATAGCTTCGGCAAAAGGGCCCCTCGCCGCTTGGCGCAAGGCGCTTGCGCGTTCCAGCGCGCCCCCCCGAGCTAAGCCGGAGGGATGCTCGCATTCCCACTCAACCGTGTACAAAACCGATAAAGCTTGGCGGCTGCACCAGATCGCCGCGACATGCTGTAAATAGGTGATTCGGACGGGGCGTGAGCGATTCGACGCGGCGCTCTGCGTCACGATGAGGTCGCGATGGGCGGACGAGCACGGCGGCACAACAGCCCAGGCGTGCAAAACAGGCAAGTTGCGGGCCGTTTGCCCCTTACGCCGCCCTTCAAGCTTTCGTTGGCGTGCGTGTGGGTCTGCATTGCCACACCGGCATTCGCCCAACCCGGATATGTCGCGCTCATGTTCGAACATATACAGGCCAATCAGGACATTCTGGGCCTCTCGCTGCTCGTCGGCCTTGTCATGTTCTCCGCGGTCACCGCGCTGCTGCACCTGCGCGAATCGCGCAAATGGGAGAAGCAGGATGCGGCCTATGCGCTCGAGCTCAACAATATGCGCGCCAAATTCGATCGCGCGCAGGTCTTTCTCGCGGCCGAGCCGCAGATCATCATCGCCTGGGACGGCCCGGGCAATGAAGCCGAGATTGAAGGCGATCTGAGTCTCGTCACCGACCAGCCGATCGCGCGGCGCATTCTCGGCTTCGGCTCCTGGCTGCTGCCGGATTCGGCCCAGCGGCTCGAAACCTGCGTCGAGAGCTTGCGGGCGCGCGGCGAGGCCTTTCATTTCAATGTCGAAAGCCTCGCCGGCCGGACGCTCGAACTCGATGGCCGCGCAGTGAGCGGGCGCGCCGTCCTGCGTATCCGCGATGTCTCCGGCGACCGGCTCGAAGCCGCGCGTCTGCGCGAGCGGCTGTTGCGCTCCTACAGCGAACTCGACGCACTTCACGCGCTGCTCGATTCGACGAGCTATCCGGTCTGGCTGCGCGACCGTGACGAAAAGCTCGCCTGGGTCAACGCCGCCTATGTCCGCGCCGTCGAGGCCAAGGATGCCGCCGACGCACTCTTGCGCGGGACGGAATTGCTCGAACGCACGACGCGCGATGCCGCGATTGAGGCGCGCAAGGCCGGTACCATCTGGCGTGGCCGCGCCGCCGCCGTCGCGGCCGGACAGCGCCGCCTTCTCGATATCGTCGAAGTGCCGGTGACGCTGGGCGCGGCCGGCCTTGCCACCGATGTCTCGCAGCTCGAAGCGCTGCGCGCCGATATGGAGCGGCAGACGAAGGCGCATGCCGCGACGCTCGACCAGCTTTCGACCGCAGTCGCCATATTCGACCGCCGCAAGCGTCTCGTCTTCCACAATTCCGCCTATCGCCAGCTCTGGTCGCTTCCGCCCGCCTTCCTCGACGAATTTCCGTCGGATTCCGAGATCCTCGACCGGCTGCGCGCCGCCCGGCTTTTGCCCGAGCAGGCCGATTTCCGCGCCTGGAAAGACAGCATCCTCTCCGCCTATCAGGCGATGGAGACGACCGGGCACGTTTGGTATCTGCCCGACGGGCGGACGCTGCGCGTCGTCATCAACCCAAATCCACAGGGCGGCGTCACTTATCTCTTCGATGACGTCACCGAGAGCTTCCATCTCGAATCGCGCTTCAACGCGCTGACCCGCGTGCAAAGCGAGACGCTCGATACGTTGAAGGAAGGCGTCGCCGTCTTCGGCACGGACGGGCGGCTCAATTTCTTCAATCCGGCCTTCGCGCAGCTTCTCAAGCTCGATCCGGCACAACTCGGCGACAAACCGCATATCGACCGGATCAGCACATCCTGCACGATCTTCGCCAGGGATGATGTCGTCTTCGCCGCGATCCGCAGTGTCGTCACTGGGCTCGACGATCAGCGCACGGGCTATCAGGGGCAGATCGCCTGCCAGGACGGCACCGTGCTCGACTGCACGGCGCAGCCGCTGCCCGATGGGGCAACCCTGCTGACCTTCATCGACGTGACGGCCAGCGTGAACGTCGAGCGGGCGCTGACCGACCGCAACAAGGCGCTGATCGACGCGGAAAGATTGCGCAACGATTTCGTCCATCATGTTTCGTATGAGCTGCGCTCGCCGCTGACCAATATCATCGGCTTCATCGAATTGCTGGGCGATCCCGCCACCGGCCCGCTCAATGCAAAGCAGAAGCAATATGCCGGCTATGTCACGAGTTCGTCCTCGGCGCTGTTGGCGATCATCGACAATATTCTCGACCTCGCTTCGATCGACGCCGATGCACTTGAGCTGAAGCCTGAGAAGGTCGACATCCGCGAAACCATCAATCTCGCTGCGGAAGGCGTGCAGGACCGGCTCTCTGAATCCTCGATCCATCTCAAGGTCGAAGCCTCGGACGGAGTCGGCACATTCGTTGCCGACGGCCAGCGCATCCGGCAAATCCTGTTCAACCTGCTCTCGAACGCGATCGGCTTCTCGCAGCCGGGCCAGACGGTCGTCTTGTCGGCGCTGCGGCGTGGCGACGAAATCATCCTCAAGGTCAGCGACCAGGGCCGCGGCATTCCGCCGGAGGTGATCGATGACGTGTTCAAGCGCTTCAAGACGGACAGCCTTGGCTCGAATCATCGCGGCGTCGGCCTCGGCCTGTCGATCGTACGCTCTCTGGTCGAATTGCACGGCGGCCGGGTCGAGATCGAGTCCACGCCCAATCGGGGCACGACGGTGAGCTGCATATTCCCCGGCCAGGGCGCCCGGTAGGTTGGAGCGCGCGCTGACCGGAAAAGTCGTGCAACCTTTCCGAACACGCTCTAGCCAAAAAGCAGCGGGATAGACAAAGCGGGGGGTATTGCGCCCACCGCGGCTGGCCAGGGTTGCATTTGCGATTAAGTTTCGCGTTGATGCACCAATCGAGATCAGGAGTATCGTACCGATGGCGTCGAGCCTGTCGCAGAAAAAGTCTCGTGCGACATGGCGGATCGCGCTTCCCGACGAGGCGCAGACCGCAACGCTCGCTGTCCAGATCGCCCATTGGCTGAAGCCAGGCGATATCGTGACGCTCAGTGGTGAACTCGGCGCCGGCAAGACGGCCTTCGCCCGCGCGTTGATCCGCGGCCTGACGGGCGACGCGGATATCGAAGTGCCGAGCCCGACCTTCACCTTGATGCAGATTTACGATGGGCTCGATTTTCCGATCGTCCATGCCGATCTCTATCGCATCCGCCACCCCGACGAATTGGAGGAGCTTGGCTGGGACGAGGCGGCGGAGGGCGCGCTTGTTCTGGTCGAATGGCCGGACCGCGCCGGCGAGCGCCTGCCGCCGGACCGGCTGGATATCGCCCTTGCTCTCGACGCAACGCAGGACTTAGGCTTCCGCACCGCGACCCTGACCGGCTACGGCACATTCGCAGTGCGGCTCGACATCGCCCGCGCCGTCCACAACGTGCTCGCCGAATCCGGCTTCGACGATGCCGAACGGCAGTTCATGCAGGGCGATGCCTCGACACGCGCGTATGAACGGCTCGTACGGCCCGACGGCTCCACCGCCGTTCTGATGATTTCGCCACCGCGTCCGGACGGGCCGCCGATCCGCTTCGGCAAATCCTATGGCACGCTGGCGCATCTTGCCGAGAACATCCGCCCCTTTGTCGCGATCGATAAAGGCCTGCGCACCGAAGGTTTCTCGGCGCCAGAGATTTACGCCGCCGATCTCGATGTCGGCGTCGCGGTCCTCGAAGACTTCGGCAGCGATAGCGTCGTCAGCGACGGTGCGATCGTCACCGAGCGCTATGCCGAATCCGTCGCGCTTCTGGCACGGCTGCATCAGATGAACCTGCCGGGGAGCCTGCCGGTCGACGGTTCGAGCGAATATCGTATTCCGCCTTATGATCTCGACGCGCTGTCGGTCGAAATCGAGCTGCTCCTCGATTGGTATGCGCCGCATATCGCCAAAGCCTCGCTCACCTCCGGCGCCAAGGCCAGCTTCGTCAATCTGTGGCGGCATGCGCTGCGCGATATCGTTTCCGCGCCGCAGACCTGGACCCTGCGCGATTTCCACTCGCCCAACATCCTTTGGCTCGGCGAGCGCCAGGGCAGCGCCAGGGTTGGCCTGATCGATTTTCAGGACTGCGTGCTGGGCCACCCGGCCTATGACGTCGTTTCGCTGCTTCAGGATGCGCGGGCGAGCGTCCCGCCGGAGGTGGAACTGAAACTCCTCGGCCATTATGCGCAATTACGCCGCATCGCCGACGCCGGTTTCGACATGGCAGGGTTTGCCCGCGCCTATGCGGTGCTCGGCGCCCAGCGGGCGACAAAAATCCTCGGTATTTTCGCGCGCCTCGACAAGCGCGACCACAAACCCCAATATCTGGCACATCTGCCACGCGTAGAGGAAAATTTAGCCAAGGATCTCGCGCATCCCTTGTTGTCCGGTCTCAAGGGCTGGTATGAGACGCACTTGCCGCGTCTCTTCAACCGGGGCGCGTAGCAGGTTACACGTCGCTCGCATCGGCCGGGCGTAAAATCACGTTGTGCGGGTCCGTCCCCTTGCCCACGAAGTCTTCGATGCCGGATAAAGCCATGGTCTTCGCGGCGGGCCGCGGCATGCGGATGCGGCCGCTGACGCAGACGGTCCCGAAGCCGCTCATCAAGGTCGGCGGCAGGCCGATGATCGACCATCTGCTCGACCGCTTCGCGCTCGCCGGCGTCGGCACCGCGGTCGTCAACGTGCATCATCTGGCCGATCAGATCGAGGCGCACCTTGCCACCCGCACCGCCCCGAAGATCGTCATCTCCGACGAGCGTGATCTACTGCTCGATCAAGGCGGCGCGATCAAAAAGGCGCTGCCCGTTCTCGGCGGCGCGCCGTTCTTTCTCTGCAATACGGATGCCTTCTGGGTCGAAGGCGCCAAGCCCAATCTCAACCGCCTCGCGGCGGCTTGGAACCCCGACGAAATGGACGTGCTTCTGCTCGTCGCCGCGACGCCGACAAGCTCCGGTATCGATTGGCCCGGCGATTTCACCATGGACGGGTTCGGCCGCCTGACCAAGCGCGAGGAGCGGCGCGTCGCGCCCTTCGTCTACAGCGGCATCGGCATCATCAAGCCCGAGCTTTTCGCCGATGCGCCGGACGGGCCGTTTCGCCTGCTGCCCTATTTCATCAAGGCCGCCGAGACGGGCCGCCTGCATGGCCTGCGGCTCGACGGCATCTGGCTGCATGTCGGCACGCCGCAGGCGATTGACGACGCCGAACGGCTGATCGCGCGCTCGGTGCTTTAAGACCGCGCTCAATTCATTCAGGGCGACGGAACCCTCCCCCAGTGGGAGATGGTGGCTGCGTAGCAGCCGGGTGAGGGTTACAGGCTTTGCAGGTTTGAAGGATCGCAACCCCTCATCCGCCTCGCTTTGCTCAGCACTTTCTCCCGCAGGGAGAAGGTCACGCACGTCGCCGCTAAGGAGATCGAGTGACAGCCCGGGGTTTATTCATACCTTCCATGGCGATGCGTTCCTGCTCGAGCCGATATTCAGCAAGCGAACCATTGTCTAACATTTCAGCCAATTTCTGCGCCGGAACTACCGCAGTCATTCCGGTATTTCTTGCCACCTGTAAGCATCGAGGATTAGGATTCACAGGTTTCCGTAGCTCATTGCAAACAGGGTCCCAAGTTTGAAGTAAGCCCCATTCAATACCTAAAAGTCGTTCGCGATTTTGATGCCACTCTACACGTTTCATCGTGGCGAACTTATCGTTCGTCGCCATGATATGCAGGAACACTGGCGAACCACTAAAACCACCAATTGATCTTACCTCAATGAGGTAGCTTTCCTGTGGAAAGCCGTGATCCTGTACAATCGGCTCCAGGGGCATTTGCGCAATACAACCAAATCTCGCCGTTGGATTGTTGTGCTGCTTCCCTTCGTGACTGATGAAGCGACCGACCACAAAAATTTCGTCTCCTACGCCAATATCAAGATTCTTAATGTCGTAATCGGACACAAAGTCTCCCCTTGGAACAAAGTTAAACTTGATGGTTTTAGGATCGAAAGAGATCAGGCATGCGGAAAGGTCATCACCAGCCGGATGATGGACCCATGACCTTTCGTCGGTGGTGAGAATTTCCTTTTTGCCATCGGGTGTCGTAAAGCGAATTGTCGTAGCACCATCTTCAATAACGTGTTTGTTGGTAACGGCGTAAAGAAACCAAAAGTTCTGCGGCAATCCTTTTGAAGGGACGCCAACCAAAAATCCACTGCCGCCAATTTTTTCTCCCTCATCCGCCGATTTCTCATCCGGATAGAGATAGATCACGCAATCTAGAAAAGCGTCTCGTATGCGGGGCACAGGAGGCTCCGAGATTTAAAAGAATGTGCTGCGCGTACTGACGCGCCTTCATTTTGCATGTTGAGACGAGAAGAGGGGCACAACCGCTACTTAGCGTCAAGGGATAGCGCCGCCGTATGCTCGTTTGCGAGAGAGCCCCTCACCTTCGCGTCACCTCGTCGATCCAGGACAGATAGCCGGCAAAGCCTTGCGCCACCGACAACGCGACGATCTCCGGAATCTCGTAATCGTGCAGCGCGCGGATTGCCCGCTCGACGGCGGCATAATCGGCGCTTTTGATCTTGATGAGCAGAAGCACCTCCTGCGCGGTCTCGATCTCGCCCTTCCAGCGATAGGTGCTTTCGACCGGCAGCTTCTGCACACAGGCCGCGAGCTGGTCGCGGACCAGCGTTTCGGCGATCTTGGCCGCCGTCGCGGCGCCGCAAGCCGTCAACACGACGGCATAATCACCCGCCTGCCCTTGCACGCTCACGAATAAGCCATGCGCAGGTTCAGCGTGCTCTCCCGGCCGATGAAATCATAGGTTTCATCGAGCCAATGCTTGGCCGCCTTGCGACCAAATTCGAAGAAATTGCTGACCAGCGGCCAGCTCGCGTCGAGCTTCGTCGCGGCGTCGTAAGGGCGCAGCAGATCATCGCCCGCGATACGATGGACGAGCGGGCGCATATAATCGTCCATGGAGAGCTTGCCGGCATCGATCAGGTGCACGACGAAATCGATGGCGCGCAATTCGCCCATCAACGCCCCGTTGAACGTGATCTCATCGAGCCGGTTTTGAATGTCGCGCGCGCTGCGCGGAACGGCCTGGCGCTCGATCGGATTAATCTGGACGATGACGATGTCGGCGCATCGGCTCCCGTAGAAAAAAGGAAAGATCGCCGGATTGCCCATGTAGCCGCCGTCCCAATAGCGCTCGCCGTCGATCTCGACGGCGCGGAACAGCGCCGGCAGGCACGCCGATGCCATGACATGATCGGCCGTCAGCTCTCCCTCCTTGAAGACCTTGATCTTGCCGGTCCTTACATTGGTCGCGGCGATGAACAGCTTGAAATCTTTGATGGCGCGGACCTTCTCGAAGTCGATGGCGTTTTCGAGGTAATCGCACAACGGATTGAGATCGAGGGGATTGAACTGATAAGGGCTGGCGAAATGGGTGAGGAAATCTCCCCAAAGGGACGAAAATTGGCCGCCGACCGTCTGCGGACCGAAGAAGAGATCGAAGAACCGGCTCTGCGTCGGTGACAGGGCATTCTCGGTGGAGATCGAGCGCCAGAATTGCGCGAGCTTCTCGCGGGCGCCGTCGCGGCCATTCTCCAGCCAGCCTTGGGCGAGGACGACCGCGTTCATCGCCCCCGCGCTGGTGCCACTGACCGCCGCGATGTCAAGACGGCCGTCCTCAAGCAGATAGTCGAGCACACCCCAGGTGAAGGCGCCGTGCGAGCCGCCGCCCTGCAGCGCGAGATTGACGCTCTTGCGGTTCGTCATGCGCGGCGGCTCCGTTGCTACTCGGCGGTCCAGCCGCCGTCGATCGAGAGATTGGCGCCGGTGATCTGGCTCGCCGCGTCCGTGCAAAGAAAGACGGCGAGCGCCGCCACCTGATCGACGGTGACGAATTCCTTCGTCGGCTGCGCCGCGAGCAGCACATCGTGGATCACCTGGTCGCGGGTCAGGTTGCGCGCCTTCATCGTATCGGGGATCTGCTTTTCGACGAGCGGTGTCCAGACATAGCCGGGCGATATGCAATTGACGGTGACGCCGAAAGTGGCGAGTTCCAGCGCCGCCGTCTTGGTGAGCCCGTCGATGCCATGCTTGGCCGAGACATAGGCCGATTTGAACGGCGAAGCGACTTTGGAATGCGCCGAGGCCGTCGAGATAATGCGGCCCCATTTGCGCGCCTTCATGCCCGGAATGACCGCGGCGATCGCGTGGAAGGCGGCCGAGAGATTGAGCGCAATGATCTTGTCCCACATCTCCGGCGGAAACTTCTCGATCGGATCGACATGCTGGATGCCGGCATTGTTGACGAGGATGTCGACGCCGCCGAAGGCGGATTCTGCCTCGCTCACCATGCCACGGATTTCCTCCGGCTTGGTCAGGTCGGCGGGGGAGTAGACGCTTTTGACGCCGAAATCCTTCTCGATCTTGCTGCGCTCTGCCTCGATCGCGTCGGCCTCGCCGAAGCCGTTGATGACGACATTGGCGCCTTGTTCAGCAAAAGCCCGCGCGATGGCGAGGCCGATACCACTCGTCGAGCCGGTCACGATGGCATTGCGTGTCTTGAGCGTCATGCATAACTCCATGAGGTCGGGCGCGATCGGCGCCTTGATCCCAGCCGACACATTAGGCTAGCCCAAAGCTGGCCAAAAGGGTGGCGACTGTCGCCTTTGTGATCGCAGGCGGATATAATGGAAAGATGACTGCACAGCGCGTGCCGCCGCCGCGGCCGAAAAAAGCCCAGGCCGCCGCCGCGTTCCGCAGCACCATGGCCAGTGCCGAGGATCTTTGCCGCCGCGAGGGGGCAAAGCTCACGCCCGCGCGCCGCCGGGTGCTGGAAATCCTCGCCGAGGAAGGCCGCCCGCTCGGCGCCTATGACATGATCGAAAAGATCGCTGTAGCGACCGGCAAGCACCCGGCCCCGATTTCCATCTACCGGGCGCTCGACTTTCTGCTCGAGAACGGCCTCGTGCATCGGCTGGCCTCGCGCAATGCCTTTCTCGCCTGCGCTCATGGCCACAAGCACGAGGAGCCGGTCGTTTTCCTCATCTGCGAGGCTTGCGGCGCCGTGACCGAGGCGACATCCAAGGCTCTGCATCGTGAAATTGCCATGCTCGGAGCCGAATCTGGCTTCGTGCCGCATAGTCAAATATTGGAAATAACTGGACTTTGCCGCTCTTGTGGGGAACGGGCCGCCAACGTCTGAGCAAAAAGACATCACCATGTGCCGCTTGACGGCTGCGGCAATTTTAAGCACCACTCCCGTCATCTGCCGTCATGACGAGGTCACGTTAAGGCGCTGGGTAGATAATCGCGCCGCCGGCAGCAAATGAAGAAGGTTTTCATGTCCGACACACTGACCGCGATCGATCCCGCCACCGTCCTCGCCAGCGGCCCGGCGCCGCACCGCCATTCGGTGGGCGTCAGGATCGGCTCGGGCAAGGGCGCGATCACAGTCGGTGGCGGCGCTCCGGTCATCGTCCAGTCGATGACCAATACCGACACGGCCGATATCGAGGCGACGACGAAGCAGGTCGCCGATCTCGCCCGCGCCGGCTCGGAGCTCGTCCGCATCACCGTCGATCGCGACGAGGCCGCGGCGGCCGTGCCTTACATCCGCGAGAAGCTCGACCGGATGGGCGTCGACGTGCCGCTCATCGGCGACTTTCATTACATCGGCCACAAGCTACTTGCCGATCACCCCGCCTGCGCCGAGGCGCTCGCCAAATATCGCATCAATCCCGGCAATGTCGGCTTCAAGGACAAGCGCGACACCCAGTTCGCCTCGATGATCGAATGCGCGATCAAGAACGGCAAGGCCGTTCGCATCGGCGCCAATTGGGGCTCGCTCGATCAGGAGCTGCTGACGCGGCTGATGGACGGGAACGCCAAGTCGGCCAAGCCGCTCGATGCCGGCGCGGTGACACGCGAGGCCATGGTGCAATCGGCGCTGCTCTCGGCGGCGCGGGCGGAGGAACTCGGCCTCGGCCGCGACCGCATCATCCTCTCGGCCAAAGTCTCCAATGTGCAAGACCTGATCACGGTCTACCGGATGGTCGCGGCGCGCAGCGATTATGCGATCCATCTCGGCCTCACCGAGGCCGGCATGGGCTCGAAGGGCATTGTCGCTTCCTCCGCCGCCTTGGGCGTCCTGCTCCAGCAGGGCATCGGTGACACGATCCGCATCTCGCTGACGCCCGAGCCGGGCGGCGACCGCACGATCGAAGTCAAAGTGGCGCAGGAAATCCTGCAGACGATGGGCTTCCGTACTTTCGTGCCGCTCGTCGCCGCCTGCCCCGGCTGCGGCCGCACGACCTCGACAGTGTTCCAGGAGCTCGCCCGCGACATCCAGGCCTATATCCGCGAGGAAATGCCCAACTGGAAGACCCGCTATCCCGGCGTCGAGACGCTCAACGTCGCGGTGATGGGCTGCATCGTCAACGGGCCGGGCGAATCCAAGCACGCCGACATCGGCATTTCCCTGCCCGGCACCGGCGAGACACCCTCTGCCCCTGTCTTCATCGACGGCAAGAAGGCGGTGACCTTGCGAGGCGAAGGCATCGCCGCCGAATTCAAGGTCATGGTGCAGGATTATATCGAGCGCCGTTTCGGCAACGCCAAAGACGCGGCGGAGTGAGCTGCCGCCCGCGTTGTCTAAAATGTGATCAAAAAAATTTGCGCACTTTTGCCCAGGCCACGCTGTTCTGGCGGGGTTTTGATCCAGCGCATGGGCGGCAACCGCGTGACGGAAGACTATATTAAGAGGCGGCGGGGACAGTGCCGCCTGAAGCGGCCGAACCGGCCGCATGGAGTTTCGCCGATGCGCAAGGGCCTGGTTTCTCTGATTTTCGCGGGCGTTGTGGCGCTTGCCTTCGCCCCGGCCGGCGCCGAAGCGGCGAGCAAGCATCACCATCACAGCCAGCATTACAGCAGCTATCGCAATGTCGGTGGCATGTCGGTCGGCGTCATCGAGCCTGGCAGGGTCTATTCCAAGACCGGGCATTATCAGGAGCTCGTCGGCGATCCGCATGGCGGCCTCGGCTTCTATCCGTTGCCCTACCAATATCGCGTCGGTGCCTGGCGTTATCACATGCGCAATGCGCCGCCGCCGTGGGCTGTGCCACCGGTGGTTGCCGCGGCGCGTGACCAGGCGGCCCGCACCTATGGCTGGGTGCTCGCCGCGCCGGACAATGCTTACAACTACGGCGTCTATAACCCGGTCGACGGCGTCGGCACGCCGTTCTTCGCCGGCTATTATGGCCCGGCCGGCGATAGCGACGAGGATGATAACGATTCCGGCTTCCCCTTCGGCCATCCCTACCCGCCGCGCTAAAGCGCAAGTCGGCTAACGCACCTCAGACGAGTTAACGCACCTCAGACGAGGCCAGCGGCGATATTGACCGTCAGCGCCAGAACCGCGCTGTTGAAGAAAAAGGCGACGACGCTGTGGAGCGTCGCCGTGCGTCTGATTATCCGCGATGTGATGTTAACGTCCGCCGTCGCGCAGGCAACGCCGATCACGAAGGAAAAGTAGAAAAAGTCGAAATAGTCCGGCGTCTCATCCCCCGGAAAACGCAGCCCGCCGTGCGCCTTGGCCGCCGGCGAGGTTTTCAGCTCGCGCTCGGAAAAGCATTCGCTGGCATAATGCAGCGCGAACATCACATGGATGAAGGTCCAGGCGCTGGTCACGGTCGCGGCGGCAAGCACGAGATGGAATGCGCGCTGCAAACCATGCACGTCCTTCACCAGTAGCAATTGATAGAAAATGGCGCCGAAGGCCGCCGTGGCGGCAACGATTGTGAGAGCCAACATGGTGACGCGGCCGTCGTCTTGCTCCGCGGCGCGGCGGGACATCGCGCTTTGGTCGGACGAAACGACCATTGCCGCGACGGCGATGAAATAGAGAAATATCCCAAAATTCCAGCCGATCAGAATGCGGGTTATGACGCGCCAGTCGCTCGGCAACAGGAACCCGGCCAAGATCCCGAGCGCGAGGCAGATGAACAGGCGCGGCCGCGCCCGCACCACGCGGACGGGCCATGTGATGCGGCGGCGGGAGGTTGGCGCGGACGTCAATTTTTGCGCGCGACGGCGAAATGCGCCGCCTCTTTCAGGATGGCTGCCTTCTCATCCGGGAAAGAACTGAGCGCGGCGATGGCCTCCTGCGCCAGCGCATCGCGGCGCTTGCGGGCAGCCTTGAGGCCGAGCGCGGCGACGAGCGTCGCCTTATTGCGGGCGGCATCCTTGCCGGCACGCTTGCCGAGGGCCTCTTCGTCGGCTTCGACATCGAGAATATCGTCGGCGACCTGGAACGCGGCGCCGAGTGCCTTGCCATAATGCGACAGCGCCGCCTTTGCCTTGGCGTCGGCGCGCGCCAAGATCGCTCCGGCCTCGACCGCATAATGCAGCAAGGCCCCCGTCTTCATCGATTGCAGCCGGATGACCTCTTCCGGCGAATGCGGTTCGGTCGAAGTCTCGGCTTCAAGGTCCATGACCTGGCCGCCGACCATGTTGCCGACGCCTGCCGCGCGCGCCAAAGCGAGCACGAGCGCGGCGCGGATCGCGGGATCGGCATCCGTCGCCGGATCGGCGGTGACATCGAAGGCATAGGTCAGCAAAGCGTCGCCGACGAGGATCGCGGTCGCCTCGTCATAGGCCTTGTGTGTCGTCGGGCGGCCGCGGCGCAGGTCGTCATTGTCGAGCGCCGGCAGATCGTCATGCACCAGCGAATAACAATGGATCATTTCGAGCGCCGCGCCGGCGCGCAGGACACCCTCGTTTTCGACCCCGAAGAGCCGCGCCGTCTCGACCAGCAGAAACGGCCGCAGCCTCTTGCCGCCGGCCAGGCTCGCATAGCGCATGGCGCCGACGAAAGTCGCCGGACGGAAAGTCTCCCCGGGCAGAACCTTGTTGGACAAGAGTTGGTCCAGCGTCCGCTCGGTGGCATCGGCAACATAAGACAATCGCGCTTGAAATTCCTGTGCCACCGCTTCCGTCATATCGTCCCTGCCTAGCGCGCTTTCCGGCCAGATGGAACATCTGGCCGATAAGAAATCGCGCCTTTCAAAATGAAGGAGCGTGTTCTGATCGAAAAAGTCTGCAACTTTTTCGGAACATGCTCCGAAACCAAATTCGTCGTTCCGCTTGCCCCATTGTCGAAGATCGGTCAAGGCTCGCGGATGGCGAGAAATTTCTGGCTCTTGCAGGTCGCTGGCGCGGTCGTGCGCTGGGGCACGCGGCTGATTTTGCTGCTCCTTCTGGCCTTTGCGGGCCTCGTCATCGCCTTTCGGTTCGTCAACCCGGTTTCGACCCTGATGCTGGGGCGGATGCTCCTCCATGAGAAGGTCGAGCGGAAATGGGTGCCTCTCGCGGACATATCGGAAGCTTTGCGCGCGGCCGTAATCACGTCCGAGGACGCGCATTTCTGCCGTCATCATGGCGTCGATTGGGGCGCCATGCGCGAGGTCATCGACGATAGCGGCATCGGCGGCCCGGCGCGCGGCGCCTCGACGATCACCATGCAGGTCGCCAAGAACCTCTTCCTCTGGCCTGGCCGCTCCTACATCCGCAAGGCGCTGGAAATCCCGCTCGCCCTTGTCCTCGATTTCGTCTGGCCGAAGCGCCGCATCCTGGAGATCTACCTCAATATCGCCGAATGGGGCGACGACGGCCTCTTCGGCGCGGAAGCGGCGGCCAATTTCTATTTCCACGAGCCCGCGGCGGCGCTCACCCTGCATCAGGCGGCGCTCCTGGCCGCCGTCCTGCCCGATCCGTATCACCGCAAGGTGCTGAAGCCGAACCGGCATGTCACGATCCATGCCCGGATCGTCGAGGCTCGTGTGCGGGCCGGCGAGACCAATCTCGCCTGCGTCCGGTGACGAAACATTGCCTTAAATATTTGAGTATGTTGGAATATATGTAGAGTTTGGGGATCGGGCCGCAACACCGGCGATTTTGGGGATAGCCAGAACGCTAGATTGCGTGTATCAGCCCTTCAACCCATTCGCCGGCAGCTTGCCGGCCTTATTATTTCTGGAGCTGACAATGGCCGTTCCGAAGCGGAAAACCTCCCCGATGAAGCGCGGCTTCCGCCGCTCGGCGGATGCCCTCAAGGCGCCGACCTATGTCGAGGACAAGGATTCGGGCGAGCTGCGCCGCCCGCACCACATCGACCTCAAGAGCGGCATGTATCGCGGCCGTCAGGTTCTGACAGCCGAAGTCGTCCGAAGAATAAGCTGCGGATAACGCCGCCGCGGTCAGACCATGATCTGACCGCCGTTGACGGTCAGCGTCGCGCCGGTGATGAAGCCGGCCTCGTCCGCGACGAGGAAAAGCACGCAGCGCGCGATCTCCTCGACCTCGCCCAGCCGGCCGACCGGGATCTGCGGCAGGATGGTCTTTTCCAGAACTTCCTTCGGCACCGCCTGAACCATTTCCGTCGCGATATAGCCCGGCGCGATGACGTTCACGGTGATGCCCTTCTTGGCATTTTCCTGCGCCAGAGATTTGGTGAAGCCGATATCGCCAGCTTTCGAGGCCGCGTAATTCGTCTGCCCCATCTGGCCCTTCTGCCCGTTGATCGACGAAATATTGACGATGCGGCCGAAACCGCGCTCGCGCATGCCCTCGATCACCGGCCGGGTCATGTTGAACAGCGAATTGAGATTGGTGTTGATGACGCCATACCATTGCTCGGGCTTCATCTTGTGAAGCATGGCGTCGCGCGTGATGCCGGCATTGTTGACGAGAATTTCGACGGGCCCGAGATCGCCGCTCACTTTGGCGAGGCCGGCGGCGCAGGCCTCATAATCCGACACATCCCATTTATAGACGGGGATGCCGGTTTCGCTTTTGAACTTGGCCGCCGCCTCGTCATTGCCCGCATAAACGGCGGCGACGCGATAGCCCGCCTTCGCCAGCGCCCTGCTGATGGCCGCGCCGATTCCGCGCGTGCCACCACTCACCACCGCCACGCGTGCCATGTGCTTCCTTCCCTGATCGACGCCACTGAGCCGGGCGCTCTTATGAAGCCGTTTTGTGAGAATTTTTTAGCTGCTCGTCGCACGCCTGAATATTCTGCTTTAGGCCACACGTGACATTGATCGAAAGCAAGATTGCTCGCCCGCTCAGCGTTCGACGGCGAGAGCAATCCCCATGCCGCCGCCGATGCACAGGGTCGCGAGACCCTTGTGCGCACCGCGCCGCTGCATCTCATGCAGCAAGGTGACGAGAATGCGCGCGCCCGAAGCGCCGATCGGATGGCCGATGGCGATGGCGCCGCCATTGACGTTGACGATGGCCGGATCCCAGCCGAGATCCTTGTTGACCGCGAGAGCCTGCGCGGCGAAGGCCTCGTTGGCCTCGACGAGGTCGAGATCCTTCACCTTCCAGCCGGCTTTTTCGAGCGCCTTGCGGGTCGCGGGAATTGGGCCCGAGCCCATGAGCGCCGGATCGACCCCGGCCGTCGCCCAGGAGGCGATACGCGCCAGCGGCGTTAAGCCGCGCGCGCGCGCCTCGTCCGGCCGTCATGATGACCAGCGCCGCCGCGCCATCGTTGATGCCCGAGGCATTGCCGGCCGTCACCGTGCCGTCCTTCTGGAAGGCCGGCTTCAATTTCGCGAGGCCCTCGAGCGTCGTTCCGGCGCGGATATATTCGTCGCTGTCGACGACGATGTCGCCCTTGCGCGTCGAGACGGTGAAGGGCGTGATCTCGTCGGCGAATTTTCCGGCCTTCTGCGCCGCCTCGGCCTTGTTCTGCGAGCCGAGCGCGAACTTGTCCTGCTCCTCGCGGCTGATCTGCCATTTGGCCGCGACGTTTTCGGCGGTGATGCCCATGTGGTAATTATTGAAGACGTCGGTCAGCCCGTCCTTGATCATCGAATTGATGAACTTGACGTCGCCCATCTTCGTGCCGGCGCGCAGATGCGCGACATGCGGCGACAGCGACATGCTCTCCTGGCCGCCGGCGACAATGATCTTGGCGTCCTCGTTGGCGATCTGCTGCAAGCCGAGCGCAACCGCGCGCAGGCCCGAGCCGCAGACCTGATTGAGACCCCAGGCGGTCTTCTCCTTCGGCACGCCGGCCTTGATCGCCGCCTGCCGCGCCGGGTTCTGCCCCTCGCCTGCCGCCAGCACTTGCCCGAGGATCACTTCATCGACCTCACCCGGCTCGACTTTGGCGCGCTGCAGCGCAGCAGTAATCACGGCTGCGCCAAGCTCATGCGCCGGAATATTTGCAAAAGCGCCGTTAAAAGCTCCGACGGCGGTCCGCGCCGCCCCGACGATAACGATCTCGCGCGACATGACTAACTCTCCTCGGGCAATGCTCCGCCCCCGCTGACGCGCCGGGCTTTCCTCTTGTAAACCATTCTGTGCATTTCCGGGTTGGAGCCGTCAAGAAAATCTCCGATCATCCTTTCGGCCAATGAGAATTTCGTTTTCGCAAGGCGATAAAGCGCTTATGGTTGCAAAGGCCAGCGGTTGCGGACTTGTTTGACGCTGATCTCTTTATTGAGGGTGGTTATCCGACATGGCTAACGACAAGCAGCCCACCACGATTAAGAAATATGCCAATCGTCGCCTCTACAACACGGGCACCAGCGCCTATGTGACGCTCGAAGACCTCGCCGAGATGGTCAAGCGGGGCGAGGATTTCGTGGTCTACGACGCCAAGACCGGCGAAGAGATTACCCGCTCGGTCCTGACCCAGATCATCTTCGAGCAAGAGGGCAAGAACGGCCAAAGCCTGCTGCCGATCGCCTTCCTGCGCCAGCTCATCCGCTTCTATGGCGACAGCATCCAGATGCTGGTGCCGAGCTATCTCGAATTCACGATCGACAAGCTGACGAGCGACCAGCACAAGTTCCGCGAGCAATTCGGTACCGCGCTTGGCAGTCTCGCCGCTCACCGCGCCGACCCGCCAGATGTTCGGTTCGCTCGAAGAGCAGACGCGCAAGAACATGGCGCTCTTCAGCCAGGCGTTGACGATGTTCTCGCCGTTCGGCGGCGCAAAGCCCGCAACCGGCGCGGAGCCGCCTGCGGCCGAAAGCGGCGCCAAGCCCGATCTCGACGAGATGAAGCGCCAGCTCGACGAGTTGCAGAAGCGGCTGGAGAAACTGACGCCGAAGGAGTGACGCGGCGTAAGGCTCAGATCGCCGCGGCGAGCTTCGAGAACGGGTGGAGCGCGACTTGCGGCGCGCCCAGGAAAAAGCCCTGCAGGTAATCGATGCCCCAGTCGGCCAGCAGCGCGGCCGATTGCTGCATCTTCCACCCATTCCGCGACTGTCGGAATTTCCAAGTGGCGGGCGAGATCGATCAGCGTGCGGACGAAAAAGCGATCGTCCTCCGACTGTCGCCAAATTCTGCACGAAGGCGCCGTCGATCTTCAGAAAGTCGAGCGGCAATTGCCGCAAATTGCGGAACGAGGTGTGGCCCGAGCCGAAATCGTCCATCGCGACTTGTGCGCCGCAAGCCTTGATCATGCCGACGATCTCGCGCGTCGCATCGAGGTCGCGCACCGCGCAGGTCTCGGTGATTTCGACGATCAGTCGCGACGCGGCTGATTTATGGCGGGTGCTGAGCGCCAACAGCCGCTCCATCCAATCCTTGCCGTCCAGGCTCTGGCCCGAGACATTGACCGCGAGACGCAACGCCGGAACGCTCTCCAGTTCGGCGAAGGTAAGATCGAGCATGCGCTGATCGATGAGATGGACGAGGCCCGCCTCTTCCGCCGTCGGAATGATCGCCTCAGGCGGAATGAGATTGCCATCCGCGCCATCAAGCCGCGCCAGAACCTCGTAAAATCTCACCCCGCCTGTCTTGGCGTCGACGATCGGCTGCAGCGCAAGCAGAAGCCGCGATTGGTTGAGCGCGTCGACGATCTGTTGCGACATGCCCTGGCTCCGCGGCGCCGTCTCCGGGACACGCGGCGCCGGCGCAAGCCGCGGCGCATCGGCGACGCCGCGCCGCTTCCAGCGCCTGCTCGGCCTTCCGCAGTACGGCCGCCGCCGGAGCTTTCGTCCGGTAAAATTTCGATCCCGCTGACCCGGATCGCGGCCTTGATCGGCCCTTTGGAGGTCTCGAAAGGCGCCGAGTCGAACGCCGCCTCGATTCGCGCCGCCGCGATCTTCATCTGCTCGGCATTGCAAGCCTCGAGCAGGACGGCGAAAATATTGCCGGAATAGCGGGCGAAAAGCTCCTTGCCGCGCAAGTTGCGGCGCAGCTGCGCGGCCGCAGCGGCAATGAATTCGTCCCCGAGATCATAGCCGTGGATCTCGTTGAGGCGGGCGAGTTCGTCGATGGCGACGAGCAAGATCGCGCGGGCGCGGACATCCTGCCCGCGCTCAGCCAAAATATCCGAAAGCCGGGCGACGAAATGGCTGCGGCTCACCGCCCCGGTCAAGGTATCCCAGCGCGATTGAACCAGCGCCTTGCCCTCGATCTCGTCACGGTCGGCCATGACGCGCACGAGGCCATGCGCATGGGCGGGGCGGCCGTCCGCGCCAGCGAACCAGCGGCCAACGTCTTCAATCCATACGGTCGGCGTCTGGCCCCGGCCCGGCGCCTTGCCCTTCAGGCCATAAATGACGTGAAAGGCGACACCCCGGCCAGCGTCACGCTCCGCCGATCCCATGATTGCGGCAAAGCGCGAGCCGCCGCTCTCCGGCGAGAGAAATTCGGCATAGGCTTGGCCGGTCTGCGCTTTCGCGAATTCGGCAAATTCGGCGATATCCGTCGTGTTCGGCCCGAAGACGAGGCTGTCGGAGACGATGTCCCAATCGTAAACGGCCTTGCCGATACGCGTCAGAATCGCCCGCGGGTCGGCTTCTGGCGCCGCCTGCGTCTCCGGCTCAATTCTGTCCTCCATGCAAACGCCCCCCTGCTCCGCGCCAGCGCGACGACGTTGCGCGGTAAGCGTCGGGACAACCTATTCGCGCGGCGTTAACGAGAGGTGCAGCCGATCGCATAGAGTGAGGGGAATACAAGCTCTTCAGGCGCGATTTTTGGTTTCCCGCAGCGCCGCGAAGGCTTCGGCGGGCGGCGCATCCCTCAACCCAAGGCTTTGCTGTATGGCGGGCTCCCCGACTCGCAGGAAGGGATTGGTCGCCCGCTCTAGGCCGAGCTGGGTCGGCAGGGTCAGCCGGCCTTCGGCCCGTTGCGCCGCCACGGCTTCGGCACGACGGCGCAAGGCCGCGTTGTCCGGATCGACGCTGAGGGCGAAGCGAGCATTGGCGAGGGTATATTCGTGCCCGCAATAGATCTGCGTGTCGTCCGGCAGGGACGCGAGCTTCGACAGCGATTGATAGAGCACCGCAGGCGGGGCCTCAAAGGCGCGCCCGCATCCCATCGCGAACAGGGTGTCGCCGGTGAACAGGAGCTTATCCAGAGGAAACCAATAGGCGATATGGCCGAGCGTATGGCCCGGAACGGCCAACACCTTGGCCTCATGCGTTCCGATCATCACACTATCGCCGTCGGACAATTCTCGGTTGAGCGTGCCGATCTTCTCGGCTTCGAGCGCCGGGCCGCTGACCCGCACATCGGGAAACGCGGCCTTGAGGGCGGGGACGCCCTGAACGTGATCGGCATGGTGATGGGTCAGCAGAATATCGGAGAGCGCCCAGCCCCGCGCTTCGAGGGCGGCGAGGATCGGCGCCGCATCTGGGGCATCGACTGCTGCGGTGGCGCCGGTCGCCGGATCGTGCACCAGAACGCCCAGATTGTCGCCGAGGCAGAGAAATTGTTCGATTTCGAGAGCCATGGAACCCGCTTTTTAACGACGCCCTGCCGCGCCGGCAGACCTGACCTGATTTATAGCGCGAAAAGGACTTTCCGCGAGCCGCGCCAGCGTGCGAGGAAGGCGCCATGACGCTCGATGTCGTCGATCTGCGAAGTTTCTACGATTCTCCCCTGGGAAAAGCGACAGAGCGCTTTCTCGGCCAGGTGATCCGCGCCCATTTCACAAATTGCGTTGGCCAATCGATCCTCGGGGTCGGCTATGCCGCGCCCTATCTCGAAATGTTCCGCGGCGACGCCCTAAGGCTGCTCGCCTTTATGCCGGCGGAACAAGGCGTGGTGAACTGGCCGGTGCCAGGCCCCTCGGCCTCGGCGCTGATCGAAACCGGCATGATGCCGCTGCCGGATTCCTGCATCGACCGGGTGCTTGTTGTCCATGCGCTGGAAATCGCCGAGCATCCGCGCGACCTGCTCGCCGAGATCTGGCGCATTCTGACGCCGGGCGGGCGGATGCTGGCCATCGCGCCGCGCCGCGCGGGCCTGTGGGCGCAGCTCGATACGACCCCCTTCGGCAATGGCCAGCCCTATTCGCGCAGCCAGTTGCGCGATCTGATGCGCGATGCGCTGTTCTCGCCGACGCATTGGGGCGAGGCGCTCTATTTCGCGCCCTTCGAGGGCAAGTTTGTTCTGCGCTCGGCGCCCCTGTTCGAGAAGATCGGCGCCAAGCTCGCTTTGCCCGGCGCTGGCATCCTCTTCGTCGAAGCCGAAAAGCAGCTCTACCGGCCGGTCGGCCTGCGCCGCGCCAGCCCGGCTTTACAGCCGCTGCCGCGGGTGCTCGGCACGCGGCCTGCCGGCATTGCTCCTGGCTAGCGCCGTGAGCCCGGCATCTGCGGCAGTTTGAGGCCGAAGGATTTCGCCAGAAACAAGCCGCCGTGCAGCAGGCCGCCGCCATCGATCCCGTGGCCGCCCCCCGGCGCCAGATGCCATTGGACCGGAATGCCCGCTTCGGCCAATTGCTCGGCTGCGACGAACATGGCGTCGACCGGGATCACCTCGTCCTGATCGCCATGCACGAGCAGGATCGGCGGCGGCCTCCCCTTCGCATCCTTGGCTTGCGCCGAAGCCAGATGCTCGGGCCCAACAAGCAGGCCCGAATAGCCAAGGATCGCCGCTGGCGCCCGCTTGCGCCGCAGACCGGCGTGCAGCGCCAGCATGGTGCCCTGGCTGAAGCCGACCAGCGCCAGCCGATCCTCGCCGAGCCCATAGCGCGCCAATTCCGCGTCCAGAAAGGCATCAAGAGCCGGCTGGGCGCGATTGACGCCGGGCCACAGCTCCTTCTCGTCGTGCATGGTGAGCGCAAACCATTGCCGCCCGACCGGCGCCTGGGCGCAGGGCTCGGGCGCGTTCGGCGCGACAAAGGCCGTATCCGGCAAAAAGCTTTGCCATTGCTGGCCGATGGCGATCAGATCGCCGCCGTCGGCGCCATAGCCATGCAGGAAGACGACAAGCTGTTTTGCCCGGCCGTCGGGCGCGAGGCGAGGACCATCGAGAGTGGAAGCCATCCGAAATTCCAAGTGAGGCGACGCGAGGCCCGGCTTTTCTGCAGAAAAGCGCCGCCGACGGCAAGTCTTGCGCGGGCATGTTATGACCCCATTTTTGTTCTAGAGGATGTCATGCTGGTGGTGTACCAGTTTGACGAGCACTCCGATGCCGCCGCAGCGATGAGTCCCGCCGGCCGATGACACGATCCTATATCTCGCGCGTCTTCCGCTTCGCCCCGTCGCCGAATGGCTATCTGCATCTCGGCCACGGCTTCTCGGCGCTGCTGAACCACGAGATGGCGCTGGCGACGGGCGGCAAGCTCTTGCTACGGGTCGAGGATATCGATCTCGAACGCTGCCGGCCGGAATTCGAACAGGCGATCTACGAGGATCTCGCCTGGCTTGGCCTCAAATGGCAACAGCCGGCACGCCGGCAGTCGGAACATTTCGACGCCTATCGCGAAGCCTTAGCGAGCCTTGAAAAGCGCGGTCTCGTCTACCCCTGTTTCTGCTCCCGCTCCGATGTCGTCACGGCGACCTCGGAGCGGGTGGACTGGCCACGCGACCCCGACGATTCGCCGCTCTACCCCGGCACCTGCCGCCATCTGTCCGCCGCGGAGCGCCAGCGCCGGCTCGAAGCCGGCCAGCCGGCCGCCTGGCGGCTCGACATGGCGCGCGCGCTAAAGGAACTGCGCCAACCGATCGACTGGCGCGAATATGGCGGCGGCAGCGAGCCGCGCCTCGCCACGGCGCAACCGGCACTCTGGGGCGACGTCATTCTTTCTCGTAAGGATGTGCCCGCGAGCTATCACATCGCCGTCGTCGTCGATGACGCGCTGCAGGGCGTGACCGATGTCGTGCGCGGCGAAGATTTGTTCATGGCGACGGGCCTGCACCGGCTGTTGCAAATCCTGCTCGATCTGCCAGGACCGGACTATCACCACCACGAACTCCTGCGCGACGCCGCCGGCCGCAAACTCTCGAAGAGCCTGCGGGCGAAATCGCTGCGTACCCTGCGCCAGGAAGGCATGACACCGGCCCACATCAAAGCCCAGCTCGGCTTGGACAAGCGCAGCTTCGCTTTCGTGCCTTAGAAGTTCTCGTAAATTCGGCGGAATCGACGCCACGTCCGTGGGTTGCTATAGCAGCCCGAAGCGAGGCGCCGGCTGGCGCCGCGAGAGAACGAAAGCAATGACCTTCCACTACGCCCCGATCTTTCCCGCGACCAAGGACGAGACGCCCTACCGCAAATTGACCGGCAACGGCGTGCGCATCGAAAAATTCGGCGCGCGCGACCTGCTCGTCGTCGAGCCGGAGGCGCTGCGCCTGCTTGCCGAGGCGGCGATGATCGACATCAACCATCTGCTGCGGCCCGGCCATCTGGCGCAACTCGCCAAAATCCTCGACGATCCCGAAGCGACGGCCAACGACAAATTCGTCGCCTACGATTTGTTGAAGAACGCCAATATCGCCGCCGGCGGCATCCTGCCCATGTGCCAGGACACCGGCACCGCGATCGTCATGGGCAAGAAGGGCAGACTCGTCTTCACCGAGGGCGGCGACGAGGCCGCGCTCGCCGAAGGCATCTGGAATGCCTACGAGAAAAAAAACCTGCGCTATTCGCAGCTCGCGCCGCTATCGATGTTCGAGGAGACGAATACGAAGACCAATCTGCCGGCGCAGATCGATATTTTCAGCGACGGTGAGGACGCCTACAAATTCCTGTTCATGGCCAAGGGCGGCGGCTCGGCCAACAAGACCTTTCTCTTTCAGGGCACGCCCTCGCTGCTGACGCACGACCGGCTGATCGCCTTCCTCAAAGAAAAAATCCTGACGCTCGGCACCGCCGCCTGCCCGCCCTACCATCTCGCCATCGTCATCGGCGGCACGTCGGCGGAGCTGAATCTCAAAACAGTGAAGCTTGCTTCGACGCGCTATTACGACACGTTGCCGGTCGCCGGCAGCGCCGAGGCACAGGCCTTCCGCGATCTCGAACTTGAAGCCGAGATTTTCGCGCTGACCCAGCAGCTTGGCGTCGGCGCGCAATTCGGCGGCAAATATTTCTGCCATGACGTGCGGGTGATTCGCCTGCCCCGCCACGGCGCCTCGCTGCCGATCGGCCTCGGCGTCTCCTGCTCGGCGGACCGCCAGGCACTCGGCAAGATCACCAAGGATGGCGTCTTCCTCGAAGAGTTGGAGCACGATCCGGCCAAATATCTGCCGCGCGTCAGCGAGCATGAACTCAGCGGCGATGTCGTGAAGATCGACCTGACGCGGCCAATGCCGGAAATTCTCGCGACGCTCCGGCAATATCCGATCAAGACACGGCTCTCGCTCAACGGGCCGATGATCGTCGCCCGCGATCTCGCCCATGCGAAGCTGCGTGAACGGCTCGAACTGGGCGAGGCGCTGCCCGATTATTTCAGGAATCACCCCGTCTATTATGCCGGTCCAGCGAAGACGCCAGCGGGCTATGCCTCCGGCGCCTTCGGACCGACAACGGCGGGGCGAATGGATTCCTATGTCGATCAGTTCCAGGCAGCGGGCGGCTCGATGGTGATGCTCGCCAAAGGCAATCGCTCGTCACAAGTGCGCGATGCCTGCGGCAAACACGGCGGCTTCTATCTCGGCTCGATCGGCGGCACCGCCGCGCAACTCGCGCAGGATTGCATCACTAAGGTCGAGGTTCTCGCCTATCCGGAACTCGGCATGGAAGCGATCTGGCGCATCGAGGTGAAAGATTTTCCTGCCTTCATCGTCATCGATGACAAGGGGAACGATTTTTTCAAGGAACTCAACCTCGGCTAAAGCATTGCCAGTCCACTCAAGACATGTGTGATGATACACGGCAAAGATGCCGTATTCTTTCAAGGATAATCTATCCCGCATCCAACGCCGTGATTCGGCGGCGGGATGATTCCCTAGCCCTTGGGCTGGATCGATCCGTCCGGAACGGCGTGTTTCGATTCAGCCTCCTCCAACATGGTGGGACAATGCTTCGTTCAAAGCTTTCACTTATCGCGGTCGTGCCTTTTGTTGCCAGCACGCTCGCGGTTTCGCAGCCCGTACAAGCCCAGGATGCCGGTGATGTCGCCGCCGGAATCGTCGCCGGAATCGCCGGCGCTTTCGCGTTCGGCGGCCGCAATTATTGCTGGTACGACAATGGCTGGAACGGCCCCGGCTGGTATTGGTGCGGTTATGGCTACAACGATGGTTATGGCTGGGGCGGCGGCTATGGCTGGCACAACTGGCGCTGGCACGGTGGCCGTCCGCCGGGCTATCGCCCCGGTTGGCAAGGCGGCCATGGTGGTCACGGCGGCGGACGCCCGGGTGGCGGCGGTCGTCCCGGCGGCGGTGGCGGTGCCGGAGGCCATGGCGGCGGTGGACATGGCGGTGGTGGTGGTCATGGTGGCGGGGGCGGCCACGGTGGGGGCGGCGGCGGCCACTAACCCTGTCACCAATCGGGAAATTCGCGGCCGGGATTCTCCCGGCCGCTTTGCGTTTAATAGGCGATTTTCGTGATTTCCAGCCGGTCGGTGCCCTTCGGCGTGCGCACCTCGACCTCGTCGCCCTCCTCGGCCTTGAGCAGCGCCTTGGCGACGGGTGAAATCCAGGAGATTTCATTGCGTTCCGAACGGGCCTCGTCGATGCCGACGATGCGGACGGTCTTGTCCTCGCCCTCGCTGTTCACATAGCTGACAGTGGCGCCGAAATAGACGCGGCTCTTGTCCTTTTGCTTGGCGGGATCGACCACCTCGGCACTCTCGATGCGCTTCAAGAGGAAGCGCATCCGCCGGTCGATCTCCCGCAGGCGGCGCTTGCCGTAAATGTAATCGCCGTTCTCCGAGCGATCGCCATTGCCGGCCGCCCAGGAGACGGTCTCGACCACTTTCGGCCGCTCCTCCTGCTGCAATTGGCGGAATTCGTCCCGCAGCCGCTGCAGACCGTCCGGTGTGATGTAGTTCGTCACGCCGCTGGCGACGTCGAGGCCTTCGTCCTCGAATTCCGTCTCGGCGGCGTCATCTTCCTTGGTGAAAGCTTTGCTCATGAAGAGATAGTTGGCATAAACCCCGGCTCTGACAAGGGCTTGGGGCAAAGCCGCCTTCCTAGACTTCGCCGCGCCCGCATGGCAAAAGCGCCGCGTCCGCAACCAATGATGTGCCATGTCCGATATTTCTGCGCTGGAACAGGAAATTCTCGCCGCCGTCGCCGCCGCCGCCGATGAGCCCGCGCTCGAAGCCGTACGCGTCGCCGCCCTCGGCAAGAAGGGCTCGATCTCGGCCCTCTTGGCCGGACTCGGCAAAATAGCGCCGGACGAGCGCAAGGCGCAGGGCGCCGTCATCAACGCCGCGAAGGACCAAGTGAGCGCCGCGCTCGCCGAGCGCCGCGCCGTGCTCAAGGAGGCCGCGCTCGAAGCCCGCCTCGCCCGCGAGACGCTTGACGTGACGTTGCCGGCGCATACGAGCCCGCTCGACCTCGGCCGTCTTCACCCGATCTCGCAGGTCATGGACGAGCTTGCCGCGATCTTCGCCGATCTTGGCTTCGCCATCGCCGAAGGGCCGGATATTGAGACGGATAATTATAATTTCACCAAGCTCAATTTTCAGCCGGATCACCCGGCACGCGAGATGCACGACACGTTCTTCCTGAAGCCGGATGCGACGGGCGAACGCAAATTGCTGCGCACGCATACGAGCCCGGTGCAGGTTCGCACGATGCTCACGCAACGGCCGCCGATCCGCGTCATCTGCCCCGGCCGCACCTATCGCTGCGACTCCGACCAGACGCACACGCCGATGTTTCATCAGGTCGAGGGCCTCGTCATCGACAAGCAGGCCAATCTCGGCAATCTGAAATGGGTGCTGAGCGAATTCTGCAAGGCCTTCTTCGAAGTGCCGAATGTGAAGATGCGTTTCCGGCCGAGCTATTTCCCCTTCACCGAGCCGTCGATGGAAGTCGACATCCAATGCGCCCGCAAGGCTGGCGAGATTCGCTTCGGCGAGGGCGAGGATTGGCTCGAAATTCTCGGCTGCGGCATGGTGCATCCGAATGTGCTGCGCAATTGCGGCCTCGATCCCGAAGTCTACCAGGGCTTCGCCTGGGGTATCGGCATTGATCGCATCGCCATGCTCAAATATGGCATGCCGGACTTGCGCGCCTTCTTCGACGCCGACGTGCGCTGGCTGCAGCACTACGGCTTCCGGCCGCTCGATATTCCCTCGCTACTCGCGGGCCTGAGCGGCTAGACGTCAAAAATCGCTGGCGATGCCCTTTACCTCCCAATCGCCGTAGCGGATGGGATCGGGCCCGTCGCGGCCGCCGACTTCGCGGGGCTGGGCCTTCGCGTCCGCCTCAGCCTTGCGGCGCGCCTCGGCCTCCGCGAGCGCGCGTTTCGCCGCCGCGCTCAGTGGGCGGGCGTCGGGCTCGGCTGATTTCGGCTCGTCGTCTTGCACGCGCATCTCCTTACGACCCATTAAGTCCGAGGCTTTAGCGCATTGCAACGGCAAAACCGTGACCCGTCCGAAGTCCGATTTCCGTCACAAGTCCTCATAATGGTACGATGCAACAAATCACCTGCGCCGGCCCATAGCAAGGTCGGGCATTGTGCCGGCGTAACGGCAAGCCAAGGGCGCCCTTGATGAGAAAGCCGCCGCGTACGGCCGCTGCCGAACTTGCCAAGCAGGAAGCGTTGAAAGTGCCGGGCCTGGCCACCCGGCTCGCCGCGGCCGCCGTTCTGCGCGACGTTCTCATCAACGGCCATACGCTCGACGAACTCTTCTCCGCGCCCTCGGGCCTGTCGCGGCTTGCGGGCCTCGCGCCACGCGACATCGCCCTCGCGCGTTCGATCGTCACCGTCGCCTTGCGCCGGCTCGGCACCATTCGCCAAGCCTTGGCCGCGCTGCTTGAAAACGGTTTTCCGCGCACCGCCCCGCAGCTCGAATGGTGCCTGACGGTCGCTGCCGCGCAAATCTTGTTTCTCGACGTGCCCGATCATGCCGCGGTCGATCTTGCCGTGCGCATGGCGCGGATTGATCCGAAAAGCGCGCCCTATGCCGCGCTCGTCAACGGCGTTTCGCGCAATCTCATCCGCCAGCGCGAGGAACTGCTCGCCACGGCCGCGCTGCTCGATGGCGACACGCCCGCCTGGCTTGCCGCGCGCTGGCGCAAGGCCTATGGCGAGACCTTGGCGCAAGAGATCGCCGCCACCAACCGCCTCGAGCCGACGTTGGATCTCAGCGTCAAGGCCGACGCCGCGCTCTGGGCGGAGAAGCTCGATGCGCTTGTGCTGCCCACGGGCTCTTTGCGGCTCAGGACTCATGCGAGCATTCAAGATCTGCCGGGCTATGCCGATGGCGCCTGGTGGGTGCAGGACGCCGCCGCAGCATTGCCGGCGCAATTGCTCAAGATCACGCCCGGCATGTATGTCGGCGATCTGTGCTCCGCGCCCGGCGGCAAGGCGGCGCAGCTCGCGGTGCGCGGCGCGCGCGTTATCGCCGTTGACCGCTCCGCCGAGCGTCTCAAAATTCTCGCCGCCAATTTTCAGCGTCTGCGGCTCGAAGCCGAAGTCGTCGTCGCCGATGTGACGTCGCTTAGCGGCTACGCTTTCGATGCGGTCCTGCTCGATGCGCCTTGCACGGGCACCGGCACGATCCGCCGTCATCCCGATATTGCCTGGATCAAGAAGACGGGCGATATCGCCAAGCTCGCCACGTTGCAAACGCGGATGCTCGACAAGGCCTTCGAACTCGTCAAACCGGGCGGAGTGATCGTCTATTGCGTCTGCTCGATCGAACCGGAGGAAGGCGAGCAGCAGATCGCCAATTTCTTGCGCCGCAACCCGGATGTGAGCCGCGTGCCGATCGCCGCGGCGGAAATCGGCGGCCTTTCCGATTTTATCAACGCGCAAGGTGAACTGCGCACGCTCCCGCCTTATCTGCCAGCCGAAGACCCGCGGCTGAGCGGCATCGACGGATTCTTTGCTGCAAGACTTGTGCGTCACGCCTAGTGCCGAGCCCTCTATCTCTGGACCCGCAAGGCATTTTGGCTGAAATTGAAGGACTGCCGGCGGTGCAAAAGCCGGATCAGGGACTCCGAAGCGCGTGAAATTCAGAGAGCATCTGCATATCGGCCGCCGGGTTGCCAAACGCGCGGGCCGCCTCGCACGGCGAATCGTGACCGCGCCCGGCGCCGCGCTCGCCTCTTTGCGCGCCAATGCCCCCGAACGGCTGCTGATCGCGCCGCAGGATTTGCGCACCACCGATGCGTCCATCGCCAGCGAAATCTATTCCGGCTATTTCGCGCTGGCCGGCAAGGTCGTGAACCTGCGCGGCACTTCACCCTTCGAGGCCGTCGCGCCGTCTCCCGGCTGGGCACGCGCGCTCGCGAGCTTTGGCTGGCTGCGGCATTTGCGTGCCGCCGACACCGCACTCGCGCGCGCCAACGCACACGCCTTGGTCGATGATTTTCTCAGCCGCAGCGACAAACCGGATCACTCCGCTGCCTGGGAGGCGCGCGTCGCCGTGCGGCGCATGCAATCGTTTCTGTCGCAATCGCCGATCATTCTCGAAAATGCCGATCGCGCCTTCTACCGCCGCTTCATGCGCGCGCTGATGCGTCTGCAATATTTTCTGGAACGCCAGATCGCTATCGGCGCCGTCCGCGGCGAGGAGCGTCTCTTCGCCGCGACCAGTCTCGCCGAGCTCGGCCTCTGCGCCAAGGTCAGCAGCAATTTTCAGCGCCGCAGCACGCGGCTGCTCGCCGAAGAGCTGAGCCGCCAAATTCGTCCCGACGGCGGCCATGCCAGCCGCAGCGCCGATACGCTGATCCGGCTGCTGCTCGATCTTCTGCCGTTGCGTCAGGCTTATGCCGCGCGCGCGCTGCCGGCGCCGCCGGAATTGCTCAATGCGATCGACCGCATGTTGCCCATGTTGCGCCTGCTGCGTCACGGCGACGGCTCGCTCGCTTTGTTCAACGGCATGGGCGTGACGCCGGTCGATGTTCTCACGACCGTTCTCGCTTACGAAGATCCGCGCGCCAAGCCGATGGTCAACGCGCCTTACACCGGCTACCAGCGGGTCGAAGCGGGCGACAGCGTCCTGATCGTCGACACTGGCCGTCCGCCGCCGCCGGAATTCTCGACCCGCGCCCATGCCGGCACGCTCTCGTTTGAACTCTCAATCGGGACGCAGAGGCTCATCGTCAATTGCGGCGCGCCCGACAGCGAGCTCTCGCCCGCGCGCGGCGCGGCGCGCGCCACTGCCGCGCATTCCACGCTCGTCGTCGACGATACGTCGTCGAGCCACTTCGCCTCCGGCAAGGGGCTGGAGAAATGGCTTGGCGAGGAGATCATCTCCGGTCCGCGGCAGGTGACGGTCGAGCGTCTCAATCAGCCCGGCGGGACACGCCTCGTCATGGCGCATGACGGCTATCGGGCGCGCTTCGACTTGATTCACGAGCGACGGCTGACTCTCAGCGCCGATGGCCTGCGCCTCGACGGCGAGGACCGGCTCAAATCCGTCGCCGCGAAACCGCGAACCTATCCTTTCGCGATCCGCTTCCACGTCCATCCGAGCGTGCAATTGCAAAGCGTGCTCGACGGCGATGCCGCGCTTCTCGATCTGCCGAACGGCACGCGCTGGATTCTAAGCACGCAAGATGCGCCGATCGAGATCGAGGAGAGCATTTTTTTCGCCGCGCCCGATGGTCCGCGCGCCACCCAGCAGCTGGTCATCTATCGAAGCGCCGCGGAGCCGCCTCATGTCGCCTGGACGCTACGTGCGCTCACGGGCCAAGAAGGCCGCGAAGACAGGGCAGAAGCAGAAGACTAAATGGCGGCCAGACGCGTCGCCGCAACCCAGGCGCGCGCACGCGCCTCGGAATCGGCATTCAGGCTGATGTCGGTGACGGCGGAGACAATGTCGGCGCCCGCCGCAAAGACGCCCGGGGCGCGCTCGAGCGTGATGCCGCCGATCGCGACCAGCGGAATCGCGCCGATCTTCTTTTTCCATTCGCCGATGCGATCGAGGCCCTGCGGCGCGAAAGCCATGGCTTTCAGAATAGTGGGATAGATCGGACCTAGCGCGACATAATCCGGCGCGAGCGCGAGCGCGCGGGAAAGCTCGGCCTCGTCATGCGTTGAAATGCCGATCTTGATCCCGGCGCCGCGAATGGCCACGATATCGGCCGTGTCGAGATCGCCTTGCCCGAGATGGACGAAGTTGCAGCCGAGCTCAATCGCCTCGCGCCAATAATCGTTGACGATGAGTTGCGTGCCGGCGGCGTCGCAGAGCGTCCGCGCCGTTCTGATCTCGCGCCGAATATCCTCCGCCGGCCGGTCCTTGACGCGCAATTGCACGAGCTTGACGCCGCAGGGCAGCAGCCGCGCGAGCCAAGCGGCGCTGTCGACAATCGGATAAAACGGATCAAGCACGTTTCGACAAGTCCGAAAAGGCGCGGCCGATCTGCGGCGTCGATGGCTCAGCCATGTCGCGCGGCGGGATCGGATCGGCGCAATAGCCAAGCCGCCCCGCCTCGACGGCGCGGGCGAAGGCGCGCGCCATCATTACCGGATCGCCCGCCTTGGCGATCGCCGTGTTGAGCAGCACTGCATCGTAGCCAAGCTCCATCGCCGCCGCCGCATGCGCCGGCGTGCCGATGCCGGCATCGACGATCAGCGGCACGGAGGGGAAATGTTTGCGCAGGGCTTGCAGACCAAAGACATTGTTGAGCCCGCGCCCGGAGCCGATCGGCGCCCCCCAGGGCATCAGCACTTCGCAGCCGGCGCCAATCAGCTTCTCGGCGACCAGCAAATCCTCGGTCGTATAGGGAAAGACCTTGAAGCCCGCGCGCGAGAGAATCCCCGCCGCCTCGACGAGGCCGAACACATCCGGCTGCAACAAATCGTCGTCACCGATGACTTCGAGCTTGATCCAATCGGTCGCGAAAACCTCGCGCGCCATCTCGGCCGTGGTGACCGCCTCTTTGACGCTGTGGCAGCCCGCGGTATTGGGCAGCACCTTGACGCCGAGATCGCGAACCAGGTCCCAGAAGCTTTCGCCCGCACGGCTCTTGCCCGCCTCGCGCCGCAGCGAGACCGTGACGAGTTCGGCGCCCGAGGCCTTGACCGCTTCGGCGAGAATAGCAGGCGAGGGATATTGCGCCGTGCCGATCAAGAGCCGCGAGGCGAGCGTCGTGCCGTAAACCTGAAAGGGCGTGTCCTGCATGGCGTGCGCTTATCAGCCTCCCTGCCGCGGCACGAGAATCTCGACCGCATCGCCGGGATTGAGCGGCGTCGTCGGCCGGTCCGTGACGCGGACGAAGCTCTGGTTTACCGCGGTCGCGACGAGTTGGTCCTGATAATCGAGTTCGGCAAGCAGCGCGGCGAGCGTCGTCGCCGCGACCTCATGCGCTTTGCCGTTGACGCGGATTTGCATCCATCACCTCCGGAAAAATTTCGTCCCTAAGCGCAACCGCCACGGCGCGCCGCGCCAGCGGCGGCGCAAGAAGATAGCCGTGGCGATAAAGCCCATTAATATAGATCGTGCGCCCCTCGCAGCGGATGCGCGGCAGATTGTCGGGAAATGTCGGGCGCAGATCGGCGCCGGTCTCGATGATCTCCGCCTCGCCGAAGGCGGGGTGCAGGGCGTAGACGGCGCTCAAAAGTTCGAGCATCGAACGCGCCGTGATGCGCGGGCTCTCCTCGTTCTCGACCGCCGTCGCGCCGACCATGAAGCGGCCATCGCCGCGCGGCACGACATAGACGGGATGGCGCGGATGCAGCAATTGCACCGGCCGCTGGAAGGAAATCTCGTCGGTCTTGACGACCAGCATTTCGCCTTTGACGCCGCGCAGATCCGGCAACTTATCCCGCGCGGCAAAACCGCGGCAATCGATCGTCCAATCGGCTGGCGCGCTCACATCCTCAGCCGAGGTGTTGAAGCAGAAGCTGACATTCGGAAATTCGCGCAGCCGCGCCGCAAGCGCCGCCATTGCCGCGCGCGGATCGAGATGCGCCTCGCCCGGAAAGAAGAGCCCGCGATCGAAACGCCCGCCAAGATGCGGCTCGCTCATAGCGATCTCGGCGGCATCGAGCCATTCGAAACCGGAGGTGCGGCGGGAGAAGCGGACGAGATCGGCCCTATCCCGCGCCGGTGCGACGAGAAGGCTGCCATTGACCCTCGCGAGCTTGAGCGTCTCGCTCCAGAAGGCGAGGCCCTCACGCCCCCATTCGATGACCAGCGGCGGCGCGCTCTCACCCTCGCACCAGGGCGCGAGCATCCCGCCAGCAAAATAGGAACAGCCGAGCCCCGGCCCGGATTTGCGCTCGATGATCTCGACCGACTGGCCGGCCACGGCGAATTCATAGGCCGCCGTCAGCCCGAGGACGCCAGCACCAAGGATGCGGATTTTTTGCGGAGACGCGCTCATGACCATCCCTACGCCAGTACAAACTGGATCAGGTTCGAAGGGTCGCCGGGCCGCTTCCATTGAAGCGCTGCCAGCCTCTCAGCCCCCTGACGGGGATCCCCTAGGCATAAGAGTTAAATAAGCCCCGCGGGCGGGTACGTCAATGTGCGCTTACGCCCATTCGCCCTTGCGGAAGACCGGCACGCGCGTGCCGTCGGGTTTGATGCCGTCGATGTCGATCTTGTCCGAGCCGATCATCCAGTCGATATGGATCAGGCTCTTGTTGCCGCCGCGTGCCTCGATTTCCGCGGGCGTCAGCTTGTCGCCGTTGATGAAGCATTTCGCATAACACTGGCCCAGCGCGATATGGCTGGCGGCGTTCTCGTCGAACAAAGTGTTGAAGAAGAGCAGCCCGCTTGCCGAGATCGGCGAGGAATGTGGCACGAGCGCGACTTCGCCGAGGCGGCGCGCGCCCTCGTCCGTCTCCAGCACCTTGCGCAGAACATCCTGGCCATGCGCCGCCGTCGCCTCGACGATGCGCCCCGCCTCGAAGCGCACGGCGATGCGATCGATCAGCGTGCCCTGATAGGAGAGCGGCTTGGTGCTGATGACATGGCCCTCGACACGATGCGCGTGCGGCGTGGTAAAGACTTCTTCCGTCGGAATATTGGCGTTGCAGGTGACGCCGTTCTTGGCGGTCGCGGCACCGCCCTCCCATTCGTGTTCGTCGGCGAGGCCGATCGTGAGATCAGTGCCCGGCCCGGTGTAATGCAAAGCGGCGAAGCGATGGCCGTTCAGCCATTGGGTGCGGCTGCGGAGCGCCGCATTATGCGCAGCCCAGGCCGCGATCGGATCGGCGGTGTCGACACGCGAAGCGGCAAAAATCGCATCGCCCAGTTTCGCCACGGCGACATCCGGTTCGTCATGTGGAAAGACCTGATGCGCCCAGGCGGCGCCCGGATAAGCGATGATGTTCCAATTGATGTCGAAGCCCGCGATCTTCTCCAGCGCCGGCTTGTAGGCGATCGAATTGGCGCGGTTGGCGCGCGCGATCTTGGCCGTGTCCTCGCCCGAGAGCAGCATCGGATTGTCGCCGACAATGGCAAGGCGCGCGGTGTTCGCGGTGAAAGCCTTGGCGACACCTTCATAGAGCCAGCCCGGCGCGCGGTCGAAGCTTGCATCCGAACCGAAACGGAAGCGCGCCAGCGTGATCTCCTCGTCGGAGAGGATCGGCGTCACGAGCCCAGCACCGGCCTTATAGGCATGTTCGGCGATCCGCCGCACCAGCGGTAAAGCCGCGACCGGCGCGGTGAGGAAAAGGTCTTGCCCCGGCTGAAGATTGAGCCCGACCCGGACAGCGACCTCGGCGAGCCTGTCGAGCTTCGCCGCATCGAGGACGGCGGCAATTTTGCGCTCATGCGTTGTCATGGGCACCCGAGGTTCGAGAAAAGATTGGCGCTTAGCGTGTTTCGGAAAAGTTGAAAGACTTTTCCGATTGAGAACACGCACCAAATCATAAAGCTGGAGCAAATTCCGACCGAAAAAGTCTAGCAACTTTTTCGGAATTTGCTCAAGCCGCGAGAAGGCTTTCGAACAGCGCCCGCCCGTCGGTACCGCCGACGAGCGGATCAATCAGATTTTCAGGATGCGGCATCAGGCCGAGAACCTTGAGATTGTCGGAATAGATACCGGCGATATCATTGGCCGAGCCATTGGGATTGGCGCCGCCGCCGACGCGTCCCCCAGCATCGCAATAACGGAAGGCGACGCGGCCTTCGCCCTCGAGCCGCGCCAGCGTCTCGGCATCGGCGGTGTAATTGCCCTCGCCATGCGCGATCGCCACCTTGATCACCTGAAACTTCTGATAATGCGACGTGTAGGCCGTGTCGGCGCGCTCGACGCGCAAATGCTGCATGTGGCAGGCAAAGCGCAGGTTCTTGTTGCGCATCAGCACGCCGGGGAGCAGCCCCGCTTCGCAGGCGATCTGGAAACCGTTGCAGATGCCGAGCACGCGGCCGCCGCGCTGCGCATGGGCGTGCACCGCATCCATCACCGGCGAGCGCGCCGCGATGGCGCCGCAGCGCAGATAATCACCATAGGAGAAGCCGCCGGGCAGCACGACGAGATCGGTGCCGGCGGGCAAATCGTGCTCGCCATGCCAGACGATCGCCGGGCTCTGGCCGGTGACGCTGGCGAGCGCGCGATGCACGTCGCCTTCGCGATTGGAGCCGGGGAAAAGAATGATCGCCGCGCGCATGAGACCTCAGGCAATCTCGATGCGATAATTCTCGACGATCGTATTGGCGAGCAGCTTCTCGCAAGCCGTCTTCAACAAAGCCTGCGCCTTGGCGGCATCCTGCTCGGCGAGTTCGACCTCGAAAATCTTGCCCTGGCGGACGCTTTCGACGCCGGCGATGTCGAGCGATTTCAGCGCGCCTTCGATCGCCTTGCCTTGCGGATCGAGCAGGCCGTTCTTCAAAGTGACGATGATATTGGCTTTCAAGTCTCGATCCCCGTCGCGAATTCTCGTGCTCGCGGGCATTATACCGGCAGGCCCGCGCAAAACAAAACCCCGCCGCGAGAGCGACGGGGTCAATTCTTCAGCCGAGCGCGGCCTTTACGATTGGACGAGTTTCGGCCCGCTCGCGCGCGGCTGCTCATTCTCCTGCAGGATGCCGAGCCGGCGCGCCACTTCCGTATAAGCTTCGACGAGCCCGCCCATGTCGCGGCGGAACCTGTCCTTGTCGAGCTTATCGTTCGACTTGATGTCCCATAGCCGGCACGAATCGGGGGAGATTTCGTCGGCGACGACGATGCGCATCGTATCGCCTTCCCACAGTCGCCCGCATTCCATCTTGAAATCGACGAGGCGAATGCCGACGCCGAGGAAAAGCCCGGTGAGGAAATCGTTGACGCGGATGGCGAGCGCCATGATGTCGTCGATCTCCTGCGGCGTCGCCCAGCCGAAGGCGGTGATATGCTCTTCCGAAACCATCGGATCGTTGAGCTCGTCATTCTTGTAATAGAACTCGATGATCGAGCGCGGCAATTGCGTGCCTTCCTCGAGCCCGAGGCGGGTCGAGAGCGAGCCCGCCGCGACATTGCGCACGACGACTTCGAGCGGCACGATCTCCACCTCGCGGATCAACTGCTCGCGCATGTTGAGCCGGCGGATGAAATGCGTCGGAACGCCGATGTCGTTGAGATTCTGGAAGACGAATTCGGAAATGCGGTTGTTGAGCACGCCCTTGCCGTCGATCACCTCGTGCTTCTTGGCATTGAAGGCGGTCGCGTCGTCCTTGAAATGTTGAATAAGCGTGCCCGGTTCGGGTCCTTCATAGAGAACCTTTGCCTTGCCCTCGTAAATGCGGCGGCGGCGATTTATGGGGATTAACCGTGGCTTGAGGTGGTCCATGGGATGGCCCTGGCTCCTTTCAGGAATGTCCCGGCTTGGCTTTGTGGCAACAAAGCCGGGGCAGGCATGTTCAGGCGTGGCGGCGCCGCGGGTCCGGAACGGTCCTAGCTTTTTCGGCCGCCCAATACAAGCATGTTGCATCGCGATAGAGGCCGGTGGAGGCGCCGAAGCTTTAGCTTAACTATTGCCATTCCAGCCTCGAAAACAACACCTTGCCGCTGGCGACCCAAGTAGGCGCCGGCGCGGCAAAGGTCCTGTCAACCGTTTATATGGTTATTCCTGCAGCGGGATTGAAGGGGGCGCCGTGGCGCAAATTCCCAGCCGAGATGGCTATGGTCAGCCGCGTTATTCCGGGCTAGGTTCCGCCCGTTTCTGCGGCATACATTTCTGGAGAGGCGACGAGAATGACCACGTTCGACGAGCGCGAAAAGGGCTATGAGGCCAAGCTCGCGCATGACGAAGAGCTGAAATTCCGGGCTTACGTACGTCGCAACAAAGTGCTTGGGCTTTGGGCTGCCGGAAAACTGGGCAAATCCGCCCAAGCGGCCGAGGATTACGCCAACGCGCTGATCAACGCCCAAATCGAGGGCAGTGGCGAGGAAACCGTCTTCACCAAGCTGCGCGCCGACTTTGCCGCGGCGGGCCTCAGTGATTCGGAACATCAAATCCGCCAGGAGATGGCCGAGCTTCTCGCCCAGGCGACGCGCGACGTCACCGGCGGGGCGGGCGGGACGCACTAAAACCTGCCCCGAAGGCGCGAGCGCAACGCTTCCTTTAGCGGCGCTGGCCTATAGTGCCACATGGCCCGTGCCTCCCAAGCCGATCATTCTGCCCTCCCCTTTGGCGGGGCTGCGGCGCCGCTTGCCGCGGCGGCGCGCGACTGGCTTGCCGAGCTTACCGGTGAACGGCGCGTCTCTGTTCATACGCTCGACGCCTATCGCCGCGACCTGACGCAATTCTTCGACTTTTTGCGCACGCATTTCGGCGCGCCGCCGCAAGTCGCGATGCTGCGCGACATCAAGCCGGCCGACTTGCGCAGCTTTCTGGCGAGCCGCCGCGGTACCGGCGTCGGCAGCCGCTCGCTGATGCGCCAGCTCTCGGGCCTGCGCTCCTTCGCCAAGCATCTCGAACGCCACGGCCTCGGCAATGTCGCGGCCTTTTCGGCCTTGCGCAGCCCCAAGGTCGCCCGCAGCCTGCCAAAAGCTTTGCCGGCGCAGGCGGCGCGGGCCTTGGTCGATGTCGAATCGCGCGCCGGCGATTCGCGGCCGGATTGGATCCTGGCGCGCGACGCCGCCGTGCTCAGCCTGCTCTATGGCGCCGGCCTGCGCATTTCCGAGGCTTTGTCGATCAAGCGCCAAGACGCGCCTGTCGGCAGCGACGATACGCTGACAGTCGTCGGCAAGGGCCGCAAGACCCGCAGCGTCCCGGTGATCGCGCCGGTGCAGCGCGCTGTCGCGACCTATCTCGAACTCTGCCCCTACGCGCTGCCGGCAGATGGCCCGCTGTTTATCGGCGCCAAGGGCGGTCCCTTATCGGCGCGGGTGATCCAGCTTGCGGTTGCCGAATTGCGCGGCGCGCTCGGCCTGCCGGAAACGGCGACGCCGCATGCGTTGCGCCATTCCTTCGCCACGCACCTTCTCGGCAAGGGTGGCGATCTGCGCACGATCCAGGAATTGCTCGGCCATGCGTCGCTCTCGACGACGCAGATCTACACAGCGGTCAATTCGGCGCGGCTGCTCGAAGCTTATCGCGGCGCCCATCCCCGCGCGCGCGCCTGATACGCTGGCGGGTTTATTCGCATCGGATTGATCCGAAAACCGCTGCGCACTTTTCGGCCCGATGCTTTAGCGCCCGAGCGCGCGGCGCACGGCCGCGTCGACCTCGACCCTTTGCGCCGGCGTAAGCTGATTGAGGAGGCTCTCAAGCCAGGGGTCGTTTTCGCCCGCGGCGCTCGCGAGCACATGCCACTTCATCGCTTCGATCATATTCTTCGGCACGCCGCGGCCGAGTACCAGGAGCCGCGCCGCGCGGTCCTGGGCGACGGCATTCTGCTCTTGCGCCGCTTTCAAGAAGAGCTTCGCCGCCGCGGTCTCATCCTTGGCGACGCCGATGCCATTAAAGAGCATGATCGCATATTCGACCTCGGCCGAGACCTGATCCGCGTCCACGGCGCGTTTCATCCACCGGGCCGCGGTAACGTCATCCTGAGGCACGCCCCTGCCCTGACGATAGCAGAGCGCCAGCGCATAGGCGGCATCGGGATAGCCGAGTTCGGCGGCGCGGCGAAAATAGCCCACGGCCTTGGCAAAGTCCGGCGCAACGCCATTGTTCTCGACGGCGAGCACACCGAGATTGTAAAGCGCGCCGGAATTGTTCATCGCCGCGGCCTTGGCGAAGAGAGCGGCGGCGCCATCGCGATCCTTCGGCACGCCTTTGCCCTGCAGCTCGGCGAGCGCATAAAGAAACGTCCCCTGCTCGTCGCCGTGCCCCGCCGCGTCCTTGTACCAGCGCGCCGCCGCGGCGAAGTCCTGCCCGACGCCGAGACCTTGATCGTAGAGCTGTCCGATCAGCGTCATCGCGACGCCATCGTTCGGGTTGGCGGCGAGGCGCTTCTTTGCCTCGTTCAACGCCGTCAGATAGAGGCCGCGCTGATAGGCGCCATAGGCGAGATCGGTATTCGCGACGGGTTTCACGGCGTTAGCCACGGCGGCGGCCGGCTCGCCCGCCAGAGCCGGGATGGCCCGCAGCGCCAGCAGCACGCAGCAGAGCCAGGAGACGGGCTTCATGCGCCGATGCGCCTCGGCGCGAGGGCGCGGTCGGCCTCGGCGACGGCAGCCGCCGCCCCGCGCGGATCATCCCAGACCGCGCTTTCAAGCGCGACGAAATCGGCGCCGACCTCGACGAGCGGGGCGACCTCCTCCAGCCGATGCGCATAGGCGACGCAGGCGAGATTGAAAACCTCCGCCCACCAGGCAACGCGCTCGCGAATCTGCGGAAAGGTCAGCGTCTCGTCCGGGCCGCCGAACGACAGATAATCGACACCGTTCTCGCCGGCTTGCATGGCGTCGTCGCAACTCACCCCGCCGCCGGTGCCGACGATATGCTTGGGCTTCATCGCCTTGAGGGCGGCATCGAGCGCCTCGCCCGGCGCCGCGACATGAATGCCGTCGGCGCCCGTCCGCGCCGCCAATTGCGCATCCTCGACAAGACAAGCGACACCGCGCTCTTGGGCGAGCGACAGCAGATGTTTGGCGATGGCCTTGGCATCCGCCGTGGCGGCGAAGCGCAGCAGGACGCAGGCGACGTCGCCCGCCTCCAGCGCCGCGACGAAGGCCGCGGCAAAGGCTTCCGCGTCGACGAGCAGCGGCGTGATCAGATAGAGGCGCGGATCGTCCTCGGACATGGCAGGAGTCTAGCCTTCAAAGCGCACACCACGAAAGCCCGCGGCGCACGAAAACTCCTCGCCAAAAATTGGGGCGAAAGCGCGATGCGCGCCTTCAGGCCGCCGCCTTTTCCAGCGACTCGGACCATTGGCCGAGCGAAGCCAGACTGTTCATATGGGCGCGGTGGGCGAAAGCCGCCTGCGCCGCGGCGACATTTGCCGCCTTGCCGGACCAGGCCTTCTGCGGCGCTGCCTGCAAGGCGCGGCCATAGGAGAAGGTAACCGCCCAAGGCGGCGACAGCCGGGCAATGGCATCGAGATTAGCTGTGGCCTCGAAATCCGACTGGCCGCCGGAAAGGAAGGCGATGCCCGGCACCGCGACCGGTACGGTGTTCTTGAACAGCCGGACCGAGGCCGCCGCGACTTGCTCCGGACGCGCCTGCTGCGGCGCCTTCTTGCCCGGAACCGCCATATTGGGCTTCAGCACAATGCCTTCGAGGAAGATGCGCTGCTCGTAAAGCGCGGTGAAGACCGCGCGCAGCACGGCCTCGCTCACTTCATAGCAGCGCTGGAGCGAGTGATTGCCGTCCATCAGCACTTCCGGCTCGACGATCGGCACGATATTGGCCTCCTGGCAGAGCGCCGCATAGCGCGCCAGGGCGTCGGCATTGGCGAGGATCGCGCCGCGCGTTGGAATGCCGTCGGCAATATCGATGACCGCGCGCCATTTCGCGAACCGCGCCCCGAGTTCATAATAGTCCTTCAAGCGGCCAGCGAGGCCGTCCAGCCCCTCGGTGATCGTCTCGCCGGGAAAGCCCGGCAGAGGCTTGGCGCCGGTATCGACCTTGATGCCGGGGATCGAGCCCGCCTTTTCGATCAGGCTCGCGAGCTGCGTACCGTCGGCCGCCTTCTGGCGGATGGTCTCGTCATAGAGGATGACGCCGGAGATATATTTCTGCATCGCCGGCCCGGTGCGGAACAGCAATTCGCGATAATCGCGCCGCGCATCCGTGGTCGAACTCGACGCCGATGGCAGCAAACCTCTTGGCAATGGTGGAGGAACTCTCATCCGCCGCCAAAATACCCCGGCCGGGGGCTACCAAGGCTTGCGCGACCTGCGCGAGTTGATCTTTGCTCACCGCTCTTCCCTATTCCTTGTGTTGCAAATCAAGCGACGGATCAGGCCCGCCGCGCGTTGAGCCGCAGCGCCTCGACACCCGGCAGCTTCTTGCCTTCGAGCCATTCGAGGAACGCGCCGCCGGCCGTCGAAATATAGGTGAACTCCTTCGCGGCGTCGGCCTTGTTCAAGGCCGCGATCGTGTCGCCGCCGCCGGCAATGCTCTCAAGCTGGCCGGACTTGGTGAGACGCGCCGCGACCGTCGCGATCTCCGTCGTACCCTTGTCGAAGGGCGCAATCTCGAAGGCGCCGAAAGGACCATTCCAGACAAGCGTGCGGGCCTTTTCCAGCAGCGCCTCGACCCGCGCCACCGACTGCGGGCCGATGTCGAGAATCATGTCCTCGTCGCCGACCTCGTCCACCGAAATGACGCGCGAGGGTGTGCCGGCAGCGAATTTCTGCGCGACGACGACATCGACGGGCAGAACGACCTCGCAATTCTCGGCCGCCGCGTCAGCCACGATCTGGCGCGCGACATTAGCAAGCTCCATCTCGCAGATCGACTTGCCGATCTTCTTGCCCTGCGCGGCGAGGAAGGTGTTGGCCATGCCGCCGCCGATGACGAGAATATCGACACGGCGCATCAGATTGCCGAGCAGTTCGAGCTTGGTCGAGACTTTCGCGCCGCCGACGACGGCCATGACCGGCCGCACCGGATGCGAGAGAAGATTGGTCAAAATCTCAAGCTCGACCTGCATCGAGCGGCCGGCGAAGGACGGCAGCCGGTGCGCCAATCCCTCGGTCGAGGCATGGGCGCGATGCGCGCAGGAAAAGGCGTCGTTGACGTAGACATCGCCGAGCGCGGCAAGCGCATCGATGAAAGCTTCCCCGTTCCTCTCTTCCGCGGCATGGAAGCGGGTGTTTTCGAGCAAGAGGAAATCGCCGTCGCGCATCGCCGCGACCGCTTGGCGCGCCTTTTCGCCGATACAATCCGCGGCGAAGGCCACCGGCTTGCCGAGCCGCGCGGACAATTCGGCGACGACCGGGCGCAAGGAGTATTTCTCCTCCCGGCCCTTGGGGCGGCCGAGATGCGAGAGGATGATAACTTTCGCGCCTTTGGCGGCGATCTCCTGCAGATTGGGCAGGATGCGATCGATGCGCGTCGCGTCCGTCACTTTCGCGCCATCCATCGGCACGTTGAGATCGACGCGAATCAAAACCCTTTTGCCGGCAAGCTCGGCATCATCCAAAATCGGAAAGGGTGCGAGCGGCGCTGTCCGTGTCATCCAAGTTTCCCCATCGCAACTGCCGTATCCGCCATCCTGTTGGAGAAGCCCCATTCGTTATCGTACCAGGATACGACGCGCACGAGGGTGCCGTCGATGACCCGGGTCTGGTCGACATGGAAAATGGATGAATGCGGATCATGATTGAAATCGATCGAGACATTCGGCGCGTCGGTGTAGCTCAGGATGCCCTTGAGCTCTTGCGCGGCGGCGCGCTTGATCGCGTCGGTGATCTCGCCCGCATCGGTCGGGCGCTTGGCCACGAATTTGAAATCGACGAGCGAGACGTTGGGCGTCGGCACGCGAATCGCAGAGCCGTCGAGTTTGCCCTTCAGCTCCGGCAAAACGAGGCCGACGGCCTTGGCCGCGCCGGTCGTCGTCGGGATGAGTGAGAGCGCCGCGGCGCGGGCGCGATAAAGATCCTTGTGCATCGTGTCGAGCGTCGGCTGGTCGCCGGTATAGGAATGGATCGTCGTCATGAAGCCATGCTCGATACCGATCGCATCGTTCAACACCTTGGCGACCGGCGCCAGGCAATTGGTGGTGCAGGAGGCGTTCGAAACGACACGATGCTCCGGCAAGAGCTTGTCGTGATTGACGCCATAGACCACGGTCAAATCCGCCTCATCCGCCGGCGCTGAAACGAGCACCCGCTTCGCTCCGGCCTTGAGATGCGCGGAAGCTTTCGCCTTCGAGGTGAACACGCCCGAACATTCGAGCGCGATCTCGACGCCAAGCGCCGCGTGCGGCAGTTCCGCGGGGTCGCGCAAGGCCGTCACCTTGATCGGGCCGTAGCCGACATCGATCGTGTCGCCATCGACCTTCACTTCGCCGGGGAAGCGGCCATGCACCGAATCGAAACGCAAGAGGTGGGCATTGGTTTCGACGGGCCCGAGATCGTTGATGGCGACAACGTTAATATCCCGACGGCCGGACTCGACGATGGCGCGCAATACATTACGCCCGATGCGCCCGAAACCGTTGATCGCAACATTCACCGCCATAAACCTCTGCTCCTCTCGAATGCGTAAACCGCAGGCCCGGATTAACGCGCCCCTGTTAGGCATCCGCCCTTTCGGAAGTCAATTTGACCAACGGCTCGCGGCGTCTTCATGCACAAGTCCCGCGCCGCCGTGATACCTAATGGCACACGCCCTAGATATGCTAATTGTTTCAGAATGTTAGATGGAGCAACCGTGCTGCCCCCGATTTCTGCTCCAGCCCCAAATCCGTCCTCTTCGAAGCGCCGCCGGGCCTTCGGCCCGATCCGGCCGAGGCTTATCGGCAATCGCGGTTTTGGTGAAGTCCTTAATTCGCTGCGCCAAGAGGCGGATCGCATAATTTCCCGTCCAAAAATACAACTCGCGCAATCCGGCAAGAATTGCCGCCGCCTTTATTGCGCCGCACGCTAACCAAAACCTGACGCCACGGAACCGGCAAAAATCTTCAACTGCTACGATTAAGTATCGGGCCCGCCACATGAATTGACTGTGAATAGAGGCCAGTCACGGCGTTGACGCCCCGGCCGAAGCGGCGCCTAATCAACAAGTCTTTGAGTTACGACCGAAATGACAACCGCCAATCGATTGGACAACGCGCTAAAACGTCTCGCGGTTGCGCTCGATCAACTTGAGGCGGCTTCCGAGCGCCGCCTCAAAGTGGCCGAGCGACGCGGCGACGTGGAGGAAGAGTTCGCGGTGTTGCAGGACGATCGGGCGCGCCTTGCGGTCGAGCTCGACGGCGCCGTCGCCCGCTCCCAATCGCTGGAATTGGCGAACAATGAAGTTGCCCGCCGCCTCGCCAAGGCGCGGGAGGCGATCGAAGAGATGATGTCGCATGTTGTGATGTAGCGTGGGGGGGTTGCGCCATGGCGCAAGTGACAGTCACAATTGCAAACCACGTCTATCGCGTCGCCTGCGGCGACGGAGAAGAAGCGCATCTTCAGGGTCTTGCCCGGCAGATCGATCAGCGGATCGAAAAGCTCAAAAAGGACTTCGGCGAGATCGGCGACCAGCGGCTGACCATCATGGCGGCCATCACGGTCGCCGATGAATTGGCCGAGGCGCGGCGGCGCAACGCCGAACTTGAGGTCGAAATCATCAACCTCAACTCCAAAGAGACCAATCTGGCGAGCCAGCACGACGAATGGGCCGATAAGCTGGCCGATACGCTCGGCGAGGCGGCGGTACGAATCGAGCGCATCGCGCAGAATCTCAACGGCGCCAGTCGCGGATAGGCCGGATTTCAGGCAGAATGCGCCGCGCGGCCCAAGTCGCCGCATCACCGTGACCCATGCCCAGAAAAAACGTCTTCACCATCGCGCCAGGCGCGCCATTCCTCGAATGTTTCGCCGCCGCACTGCTCGACGGCCGCATCGTGCGGGGCTTTTCGCGCGCGCGCAGCCCCTTGGACATGGCGGAGGCGACGATCTACGTGCCAACGCAGCGCGCGGCCCGCGCGCTCGCCGAGGAATTCGCCCGCGCCCTCGACCGGCCGGCGACGCTCCTGCCCCGCATCCTGCCGCTCGGCGGGCTCGAGGCAACGGATACGGATCTGCTCTTCGCCGCACCCGGCTTCGACGCACCAAGCGCCGCGCTGGCGCAGGCGGCGGGCGATATCTGGCGGCGAATGCAGCTTGCCCGCCTCGTCCATATCTGGGCGAAGGCGCTGCGCGGCGCCATCGTCTCGATCGGCGGCGACGGCGCCCATATCACCGACCCACGCGAGCCCTGCCTCGTCGGCACATCGACGACGGATGCCTGGCACCTCGCGGGCGAACTTGTCGGCCTGATCGACGAATTGATCATCGAGGATGTCGCCTGGGAAAAGCTCGATCCGCTCGTCCTGCCGGAGTTCGACCGATATTGGCGCGTCACACTCGACTTCCTCAATATCGCCATCGCCCAATGGCCGTCGATCCTCGCCTTGCATAATTTCGTCGATGCCGCGCGGCGGCATGTTCTGCTCATCGAGGCGCAGATCGCGGAGACCGAAGCCGGGCGCGGCAAAGGCCCGGTGATCGCCATTGGCTCGACCGGCACCAATCGGGCGACCGCCAAGCTGCTTGCGGCGCTCGCCGCCGCACCGCAGGGCGCCGTCGTCCTGCCCGGGCTCGATCTCGACCTCGATGAAAGGGCCTGGGCGCGGATCAATGCCGAGGATGCGGGCGATCCCGGCTTCAGTCATCCGCAGGCGGCGCTGCACCGGCTGCTGCCGATCCTCGGCATCTCACGCGCCGAGGTGACGGAGCTTGCGGCGCCATCAGCAGATATCAAGCGACGCACGCGCGTGCTTTCCGAGGCCCTGCGCCCCGCCGATACGACGGAGGAATGGCGCGCCTTTCGCGATGACCCCGCCTTCGCCGAGATCGGCCCGGCGCTCGCAGATGTTAGTCTGATCGAGGCGGCGGACGAGCGCGAGGAAGCGCTCGCGCTGGCCATCGCCCTGCGCGAGGTTCTGGAGACGCCCGGCGCGACAGCGGCACTGGTGACGCCCGACCGCGACCTCGCCCGCCGCGTCGGCGCGGAACTGACCCGCTTCGGCATCGAGATCGATGATTCCGCCGGTGAGCCTTTGAGCGCTACCGCGGCCGGCACGCTGGCGCTGCGCGCCGTCGAAGCCGCAGCTGCAGAAAATGCCGCGAGCCTTGTCGCGTTGTTGACGCATCCGGCCGCGCGCTTCGGCCTCTCGCGCGCGGCGGTTTTGGCGCGCACGCCGCTCTTCGAGATTGGCCTACTGCGGCAGGAGGCACCTTTATCGGGCTATCCAACGCGGGCCGCCGCCATCGCCGCCGCACGCGAGGCCGCGAAGAGCCCTTTCGCCCACCCCGCGCAAAAGGCGCTCGGCGATGACGATTGGGCCAAGATCGCCGATCTGCTTGCCCGGCTCGACGCCGCGCTCGCACCGCTCAAGGCGATCGAAAACGCCCGCGACTTGCCGCCTTGGATCGCGGCGCATCGGGCTGCGCTTGCCGAGATCACGCGCGGCGAAGACGCCGCGCTCGGCGAGGATGCGGTGGCGCTCGATGATCTTTTCGACGAGCTTCTGCAAGCCAGCCACCCGGACCTTCTCTTCGACGCCGAAGGCTATGCGATCTTCCTCGCCGAGGTGATGGGCGAGCGAGTACTGCGGCGGGCACGGCGGACGCATCCGCGCCTCAAGATTTTCGGTCTGCTCGAAGCCCGGCTCATGTCCGCCGATGTAATGCTGCTCGGCGGCCTCGATGAAGCAGTCTGGCCGCCGCAGGCGCAGAGCGACGCCTTTCTCAACCGGCCGATGCGCCATGCGCTGGGCCTGACGCCGCCCGAGCGCCGCATTGGCCAGACGGCGCATGATTTCGTCATGGCCCTCGGCCATAGACGCGCGATCCTGAGCCGCGCGCGAAAACGCGACGGCACGCCGATGGTCGAATCGCGCTTCGTGCAACGCCTTGCCGCGCTGGCGGGCGAAGCCTTCGTCGCCTGCCGCACGCGCGGCGCGCGCTATGTCGCGCTTGCCCGCGCCATCGACCGGCCAGGCGAGGAGCGCCCGCCCATCGGTCGGCCCGAGCCGAAGCCGCCGCTGGCGCTGCGGCCGCAACGCCTCAGCGTGACGCGGATCGAAACCCTGCGGCGCGATCCTTATTCGATCTATGCCGAATATTGCCTGAACTTGAAGGAACTGCCCGAGCCCGCCGAGATCGGCGAGCGGCGTAACATCGGCTCATTGCTGCACGAAGTTTTAGAGAAATTCGGCGCGCGCTTCCCGAGCGGGGCGTTGCCGCCGGAGGCCGCGGCGGTTTTCTCCGCCCTGCTCGATGAAAATTTCGCGAGCGAGCGCGCCGATCCCGATTTCAACGCCTTCGCCTGGCCGCGCCTCAAGGAGGCGGCACGTTTCTATCTCGACTTCGAGCACCGCCGCCGCGCGGACCTCGCCACGCTCGATGTCGAGAGCAAAGGCGAGTTCGTCTTCGTCTTGGAAGACGGCAGCGCGTTCACTTTGTCCGCCACGGCCGACCGGATCGAGCATCATGCCGACGGCAGCGTGAGCCTCGTCGACTACAAGACCGGCACGCCGCCGGGAGTGAACGAAGTGCGCGCCGGTTTCGCGCCGCAATTGACGCTCGAGGCAGCGATGGCGGCGCGCGGCGCCTTCGGCCTGCCGGCGGGCACGAATGTCGCCGAGGCGATCTATGTGAAGCTCTTCGCCAAAGACGGCGGCGACGAACGCCCGCTCGTCTTCAAGAAGACCAACGAGACGTTGACCGAAGTCGCGGAAAAGCATTTCGCCGAACTTCTCGCGCTGCTCAACCAGTTCCGCGACGCGAGCGAAGGCTATCCGGCGCGGCCCTATCCCAAATTTGCCGCACGCTACAGCGCCTATGATCACCTCGCCCGCGTCAAGGAATGGGCGGCCGACCGCGAGGATGGCGCATGAGCCCCATCCCGAAACATGTCACCGACCAGCAGCGCAAAGCCTCCGATCCGGCGAAATCCGTCTGGGTCTCGGCCAATGCCGGCTCGGGCAAGACGCATGTGCTGGCGCAGCGCGTGCTGCGGCTTCTGCTTGCGGGCGTGCCGCCGGCGAAAATCCTCTGCCTCACCTTCACCAAGGCGGCAGCGGCCAATATGGCCGAGCGCGTCTTCAAGAGGCTTTCGGAATGGACGGCGCTCGACGATGCCGCGCTCGCCGTAGAGCTCATCGAGATCGGCGCGCCGAAGGCGGATGCGAAAACCCTCACCTTCGCCCGCCGCCTCTTCGCCCGCACGGTCGAGACGCCGGGCGGTCTCAAGATCCACACGATCCACGGCTTCTGCGAACGGCTGCTGCATATCTTTCCTTTCGAGGCCAATGTGCCGGGCCGTTTCGAAGTGCTGGACGATCTCGGCCAGGCGGAATTGCTTGCCCTCGCGCGGCGCGAGGCCTTGGCTGCGGCCGAGCGTGACGAAGGGGCTTTGGGCGAGGCACTGCGCACGCTCGCCGCCGAAACTTCGCAGGATGATTTCTCCGCGCTGCTGAAGGAGGCCACGAAACATCGCGCGTTGCTGCAATATTACGATGTCGCGGAGGCCGCGCGCGATCTTGCCTGCGCGCTTGAACTGCCAGAGGGCGTGAGCGTCGCGGCGCTCGAAATAGAGATGGTCGAGGGCGGCATCGGCCCGGCGCGCTGGAGCGAATTCGCGGCCTTCCTGGAGACGGGGTCAAAAAGCGATCTCAAGCTCGCGAATTTTTTCCGCGCGGCCTCCGAAGCAAGAGTGCACGGTGATCGTGGGACGAGCCTCGAGTTGTATTGCGAGGTGTTCTTTACCGAACATGGCGCTGGCAAGGTGCGAGACAAGCTTGCAACCGACAAACTCGCCAAAACTCGGCCGGAGTTCGTCGGCGAACTTTATCAAGAGCAGGAGCGCCTCGACCGGCTGCGCGCGCAGCGCAAGGCCGCTGCTTGTCTCGACAAATCGCTCGCGCTGACAACGCTCGTCGCGGCGATCTTCGCCCGCTACGATGCGCTGAAGGCGATGCGGGGAAAGCTCGACTTCGACGATCTGATCGAGCGCACCCGGGCGCTCTTCGAGCGTTCCGACGCGCGCTGGGTGCTTTACAAGCTCAATTCCGGCATCGACCATATTCTCGTCGACGAGGCGCAGGACACGAGCCCGGCGCAATGGCGCATCCTCGAACATCTCGCGAGCGAATTTTACGCCGGCGCCGGCAGCAGCAGCAAGGTGCGAACTTTCTTCGCCGTCGGCGATGAGAAGCAGTCGATCTTTTCCTTTCAGGGCGCGGCGCCTGACATGTTCCACGAAATGCGCCACCGTTTTGCGCAGAAATTCTCGCAAGCGGGACAGACTTTCGACCATGTGCCCTTGAAGACCTCATTCCGCTCCGTGCCCGCCGTGCTCGGAACGGTCGATCAGGTCTTCCTGACACCGGCGCATCAGCGCGGCCTCGTCTCCGACGACCTGTGGATGGGCCACGAGGCGCTGAAGCAGAACCTGCCGGGTCTGATCGAGATTTGGGCGCCGGTGTCGGCGGCCGAAGCGCCGGAGGTGGACGACGACAGTTGGAGATTGCCGCTCGACCTCATCGACGAGAGCGACCCCGCGAGCATCCTCGCACAGCGCGTCGCCAAGAAGATCGCCGCACTCATCGCGCCCGCGTCCGGCGAACTTGTTTACGATAGCAAGGCCGAAAGCTTCCGCCCGATCCGCGCCGCGGACATTCTGATCCTCGTGCGGGCGCGCAACGCCTTTTTCAACTCCGTCATTCGCGCGCTAAAGCAGGCGCGCGTGCCCGTCGCGGGCGCCGATCGGCTCGACCTCCTCGCCCATATCGCGGTGATGGACCTCATCGCCGCCGGCCGCGCGGCGCTGCTGCCGCAAGACGATCTGACTCTCGCGAGCGTGTTGAAATCGCCGCTCATCGGCTTCGACGACGATGATCTGCTACGGCTGGCGCCGGGCCGCAAAGGCTCGCTCTTCGCCGCGCTCGGCCATTCCGGCGAAGCCAAGGATAAAGCAGCTTACGAAATCATTTTGCGCTGGCGGGCGCGGGCGGCGGGCTCCGCCTTCGAATTTTACGCGCGGCTGCTGAGCGAGGATGGCGGCCGCCGCGCGATGGAAGCACGGCTCGGCCCCGAGGCCTGCGACGCGATGGACGAATTCCTGCGCCTTGCATTGCGCGCCGAGAAGGAGGGCACGCGTGCGCTGCCCAGCTTCCTCGCCGAGATCGAAAGCCTCGAACTCTCGATCAAGCGCGATATGGAATCCGCCGCCAACGCCGTCCGCGTGATGACAATCCATGCCGCCAAGGGGCTTGAAGCGAAGGTCGTCTTCCTGCCCGACACCTGCGGCGCGCCGAGCGGCCGGCACGATGCCAAGCTGCATGTCCTCGATGGCGGCAAACCGAATACCAAAGTGCTGGCCTGGTCGCCGCGCCAGGGCGACGATCCCGAGGCCGTGGGCCGGGCCCGTCAGGCGGCGCGCGATGCGGCTGAGGACGAGCATCGCCGCCTGCTCTATGTGGCCATGACCCGCGCCGAGGAGCGGCTCTATATCAGCGGCTTCTACAATAAAACCGAGCCGAACGAGCGCGCCTGGGGCCGGATGATCGCCGCCGTGCGGGACGACAAATTTGTCGAAGTCCCAGCTGATTGGAACAAGAACGAGACGATCTGGCGCTATGCGGCGCCCGGCACGATCGAGCGCATTGTCGCGGAAGCGAGCCCGGCCGCCGCCGCCGAAATCGCTCTGCCCGATTGGCTTACGAAGCCCGCGCCGCGCGAAGCCGCGCCTTTGCCGCCGCTACGGCCCTCGAACGCGCTCGCCGCCGGCGAGCCTGAAGTACCGCCGCCGAACGCGCAGCGCCGCGCCGCGCTCCAGCGCGGCCGGCTGGTGCATATTCTGCTGCAATATCTGCCGGAGGTCGAAGCCGGGCAGCGCCGCGCGGCGGCCGAAGCTTTTTTGCATTTGCGCGCGCCAGACTTTCCGGGCGCTAAGGAACTGATCGACACAGTGCTGGGCGTGATCGAAGCCCCGGCCCTCGCCGCGCTCTTCGGCCCGCGCGCCCGTGCCGAGGTGGCGGTGGCCGGGACCGTGACCTTGCCGAATGGGGCAACCCGCGACGTCCTCGGCCAGATCGACCGCATCGCCGAATCGGAGGATGAAGTGATCCTCGCCGACTATAAGACCGGCGCGCCTATGGCCGCCGCCGCGACGCCCAACTCCTATCTCGCCCAAATGGCGCTCTACCGCGCCCTGCTCGCCCCCCTTTGGCCCGGCAAAAGCCTGCGCTGCCTGCTGATTTGGACATCGGGACCGGAAACCGTTGAACTTTCCGCGGCGCAGCTCGATGCGGTGCTGGCGCGGCTTGCCTGACAAAAGGGCGCGTCGGCTTGACGGTAAGGACCCCGCTTCCTACGTTGGGACGACAAATCTTCGGAAAACTGACCCCCGAGCAAGAGCTTAAGAGGCGCCCATGGCCACACTTAAAGTTACCGATGCCACTTTCAAGACCGAGGTCGAGGGTGCCAAAGAGCCCGTCGTTGTCGATTTCTGGGCGGAATGGTGCGGCCCCTGCCGGATGATCGGCCCCTCGCTCGAAGAGATCGCCGAGGAGTTGAAAGGTCAGGTCAAGATCGTCAAGCTGAATGTCGACGAGAACCCTGGCGTCGCCGGCGCCTTCGGCATTCGCAGCATCCCGACCCTGCTTCTGTTCAAGGACGGCAAGCTCGCCCAGCAGAAAGTCGGCGCCGCGCCCAAGGGCGAATTGAAGAAATGGATTTCGGCCGCGCTCTGAGGCCTTACGGCGCACGCCGAATCTGGCAAAGGACCTCGCGAGAGGTCCTTTTTGCTTTCTGGCCGCTCGGACGGCACCGATGACCTATTCGATCAATGAAATCTATCACACGCTGCAAGGCGAAGGCGCGCAGGCCGGCCGCGCCGCCGTCTTTTGCCGCTTCGCCGGCTGCAATCTGTGGTCGGGCCGCGAGGCCGATCGCACTGCGGCGCAATGCAATTTCTGCGATACGGATTTCGTCGGCACCGACGGCCCCGGCGGCGGCAAGTTCGCGGGCCCGGAGGAGCTTGCCGTTGCCATCGCGGCGCAATGGCGGGGCGAGCCGGCGCAGGCGCTTGTCGTCTTCACCGGTGGCGAGCCGCTGCTGCAGCTCGACGCCCCTTTGATCGCCGCACTCCATGCGCGCGGCTTTTCCTGCGCCGTCGAGACCAACGGCACACTGGCGCCGCCCGAGGGGCTCGACTGGATTTGCGTTAGCCCCAAGGCCGGGACGCCGCTGGCTCTCACCGCCGGGGACGAATTGAAACTCGTCTACCCGCAGGCGGGGCTGGACCCGGAAAGCTTTTCGGGGCTTGCCTTCCGGCATTTCTTCCTGCAACCGATGGACGGCCCGGCGCAGGATGCCAACACCGCTGAGGCGGCGGCCTATTGCCTGGCGCATCCGCGCTGGCGGCTGAGCCTGCAAACCCACAAGCTGATCGGCTTGCCATAAAAGCAGATGCGATGTTTCGCATCTGCGCGACTTGAAGATTGAACCAGATGAAGATCACCCAGGCTTTCACGTTCGAGGCGGCGCATTTTCTGCCAAAGGTCGCACTGACCCATCGCTGCCGCAATCTGCACGGCCATTCCTACCGCGTCGAACTCACGCTCGAAGGCCCGATCGATCCCGAGACGGGCTTCGTCATCGATTTCTTCGACATCGAGAAAACCTTCGCGCCGCTGCACGCGCAGCTCGATCACCATTGCCTCAACGAGATCGCCGGCCTCGAAAATCCGACGGCGGAAAATATCGCCGTTTGGATCTACGAGAAGATCAAGCCCGCGCTGCCGCAGCTCGCCGCCATCACGGTGTTTGAAACACACGACTGCTACGCGGAATACGAGGGACGGTGACTGCGATTCCCGCGTCATTGCGAAGCGAAGCAATGACGCACTCCGGCTTGTAATATCTGGATTGCTTCGTCGCTTGCGCCCCTCGCAATGACCCGGCGCTACACGATCGCGTCGACCACGCCGCCGTCAACGCGCAGCGCCGCGCCGGTTGTCGCCGAGGCTTGCGGTGAGGCGACATAGACGACGAGATTGGCGACTTCCTCGACGCTCGCGGCCATTGACGACCACCTTCGCGCCAGATTCCGTCAAACCCTTGGCAACGGCAAAGCCGATGCCGCGCGTCGAGCCGGTCACGACCACGCTCTTGCCGGAAAGATCAATCAACATGTGCTTCTCCATTCCTTGGCCCGCTGGGCACCCGCTGCGGATTTATCCCTCGCCCGTCCGGCGCGCTATAGTGGCTGACGCAAACGTGTTCCACGGGCTGCTGCAAGGGGCCACATGACCGACAAACCTGAGCCGCGCCAACCGATGCAGGGGCTGGCCAGCCTGCCCATATTCTTCGACCTCGCGGACAAGCGCGTGCTGCTCGCCGGCGGCACGCCGGAGGCTGCGTGGAAAGCCGAATTGCTGCAAGCGGCGGGCGCGAACGTCGCTGTCTTCAGCGCCGCGCCGGGCGATGCGATGCGGGCGTTGGCGGCGCAGGTCACCACGGTCACGCTGATCAGACGTGATTGGACCGAGACGGATTTCGCGGGCGCGGCGCTGGCGGTCGACGATTGCGCGACGGAGGACGAAGCCGCCCGCTTTTTCGCGGCGGCGCGGCGTGCGGGCGTGCCGGTCAATGTCATCGACAAGCCGGATTATTGCGACTTCCAGTTCGGCACGATCGTCGATCGCTCGCCGCTGATCGTCGCCATCTCGACTTCCGGCGCGGCGCCCGTCTTCGCCCTCGCCTTGCGCGGGAGACTGGAGGCGCTGCTGCCCGCCAGCCTCAAACTTTGGGCGGAAGCCGCCAAGGCCTGGCGGCCCAAGCTGACGGACGCACCATCACGGCGTCGTTTCTGGGAATTGTTCACGGCGCGGGCGCTGACGTCACATGCGCCTGACGCAGGCGACCTGGATGACCTTATCGCCACCGCGCGACGCGAAACGGCGGAATTCGCGGCGTGGCATGATCGCGCTGATCGGCATCACCAGCGCCGACCCGGAGCTGCTGACGCTCAAGGCCCTGCGTCTCCTGCAAGCCGCGGATGTGATCTTCCACGACAAAGCCGTGGCCCCCTCGATCGTCGAAATCGCGCGGCGCGAATCCGCCAAGATCATCGTTAACGCGGCGGACGACATTCCGGCGCGGATGATAGCACGCGCACAGGAGGGCGCGCGCATCGTCTGGCTCGTCGCGGGCGACCTCTCGCGCTTCGACGCAGCCGCCTTTCAGGCCGCCGGCTGCAAAGTGGAAATCATCCCCGGTGCGAGCGCACCGGATAGCGAGCTATAAGATTGTGACGGAGTGTGTCAGACGCTGGTGGGACGCAGCCGGCGCGAGGGCTTGCGCTCGACGATAACGGTGCGCGGGACTCCCTCCCGGCTCGGGGCGACGACAACACGTGCGGGCTTGACGACCTTCGCGGCTTTCAGCACTTCCACCCGCACGAGATCGACCGGCATGGACATGAAGCCCGCCGCGATCTCGATCTGCTCCTCGATCTCATCCGACAGGCCTTGCGCCGCGGCGATCGCTTCCTCGAGCGTCGGCGGGTCGTGCCGCACGCGCCGCAAGCCGAATTTCGTTTCCCAAATCTCGGACATGGATTCCAAGCCTCTTACTGCTCCGTATTATCGCCGGTTTGCCCCAGAGCAACAAGACATTGTGTCGCGAGCAGGGGTGACACTGCGCACAGACCGAAATTTGAAAGTTTTTAAAGACGGGCGCGGGCGAAGGCCTGAAAGGCGCGCGCGCGATGCGAAAGCGCCGGCGATCCGTCAGGCGGGATGGCTTGTTTTTCATCCATCATCATCTCGCCGAAGGTGCGCGAAAGCCCCTCCGGCAGAAAGATCGGATCGTAGCCGAAGCCCTTCGTGCCGCGCGGCGGAAAGACGAGCGTGCCGTGAACCTTGCCTTCGAAAACCTCCGTTGAGCGGTTCGGCCAGGCGAGCGCGATGGCAGAGACGAAATGCGCGCGATAGGGCGGCGCAGCCCCCGCTTCCTGCAAGGCCAGCTCGACCTTCTTGATCGCGGCGGTGAAATCGCGCGCCCCGCCAGGCGCAAGCTCCGCCCAGCGCGCCGAGTGCAGCCCCGGCGCGCCGTCGAGCGCATCGACGCAGAGACCGGAATCGTCGGCGAGCGCCGGAAGCTGCGCCGCCTGCGCTGCGGCGCGCGCCTTCAATTCCGCGTTGGCGCTGAAAGTCGCGCCGGTCTCCTCGGGCTCGGGCAGGCCGAGCTCGCCGGCGGAGACCGCCTCGAGTCCATAGGGCTTCAGCAGCGCCTGCATTTCCCACAGCTTGCCGCGGTTGTGCGTGGCGATGACGAGGCGGCCTGTCAGGCATTTCGACATATCAGGCGAGAGCCTGCTTCTGGAGCGCGACGAGTTCGGCAATGCCTTTGCGCGCCAGCGCCAGCATGGCGTTGAACTCGGTCTCGCTGAAGACCGCCGCCTCGGCCGTCGCCTGGATTTCAACCAGCGCGCCGGCGCCGGTGATGACGAAATTCGCGTCCGTCTGTGCTGCGCTGTCTTCCGCATAATCGAGGTCGAGCACCGCCTCGCCATTGGAAATACCGCAGGAGATAGCGGCGACATGATCGCGTAGAGGAACATCCCTGAGGATGGAGCGGGAATGCATCCATTTGAGACATTCGCGCAAAGCGACCCAGCCGCCGGTGATCGCGGCGGTACGCGTGCCGCCGTCCGCCTGCAGCACATCGCAATCGATCGTGATCTGCCGCTCGCCGAGCGCCTGAAGATCGGTGACGGCGCGCAGACTGCGGCCGATCAGGCGCTGGATTTCCTGCGTGCGGCCTGATGGACGCCCCGAGGCGATCTCGCGCCGCGTGCGCGTTTGGGTGGCGCGCGGCAGCATCGCATATTCGGCCGTTACCCAACCGCGGCCCTGCCCGCGCAGCCATTGCGGCGGCTTGTCTTCGAGCGAAGCCGTACAGAGCACATGCGTCTCGCCGAATTTGACGAGGCAGGAGCCTTCAGCATAACGCGCCACATTGCGCTCGATCACCACCTGCCGCATTTCATCCGGCGCGCGTTTGGAAGGACGTGTCAAATTTTTCAACCCAAGCTTGATACAAAATGGCCCCCTGCTTAGGCGCTTCAACCTGCCTATGCAACTGCCGCGGCGCGTGAATATCCTGCGCGCCAGCCGTCCGGCACTTGTCGGCACAAATGGGCATCGCCGGCGGCCGCACCCAGCCCCGGCGATGGTGCCATAGCGATCTTCGATAATGGCGGCCGCGTCGCGCGCCGCAGCTAAGAGGCTGCGCGCAACGCCGACGGCTCCGGCCAATCGACGCCCGTGAGCTCGACCGTCTTCTTCCAAAGCCCCGCCGCGGCCGCCGTATCGCGCGCGGCGCCAGAAGTTTTGCCGATCTTGTTCTTGTAGAAATATTCGCCGCTGACGTTCGCGACCTCCGGCGATGAGGCGAGATAGACGATCGTCTCGGCACCCTTCTCCGGCGAGATCGCGAAAATCTGTACGGCTTTGAGAAGCGGCTGAAGAACGCCGCCGCTCTCGTGGCCGAAACGCGTCGCGACGACGCCGGGATGCAGGCAATTGGCGGTGACACCCGTGCCGCGGAGCCGCCGCGCGAGCTCGCGCGTGAAGAGGATATTTTCGAGCTTCGAGCGGCCATAGGCCATGATGCCCGTAAAGCGCTTCGCCGATTGCAGATCGTCGAGATCGAGCGTCATGCCGCGATGCGCATCCGACGAGGTGCTGACGATCCGCGCTGGCGTGGAGCCGAGCAGCCGCTCGCGCAAGCCTGCCGTGATGACGAAATAGGAAAGATGGTTGAGCGCGAAGGTGAGTTCGAACCCATCCGCCGTAACCTGCCGCTGTGCGAAGGCAGCCCCGGCATTGTTGATCAGCACATCGATACGCGGCTCGCTCGCGGCGATCTCGGCTGCGGCGCGCTTCATCTCGGCCAGCAGCGAGAGATCGGCATAATGAACCTTATGTGAAAGCCCTGGCGCCTTGGCATTAAGCTTGGCGAGTGTCGCCTCGCCCCGGTCACGGTCGCGGGCGACGAAAACAATCCGCGCCCCCTTGCCGGCAAGCTCAAGCGCCGCGACCTCGCCGATGCCGGAGGTCGCGCCAGTGATGACAACAGTTTTACCTTGCATGATCGCACCTCGTGATGCGGCCCGGCGGTCACGCCGCGGGGGCCGGCGTCTTCAGGGTGCGATAGACATAATCCCCGGCGGGCACATTTGCATCGACTTCCTCGAAAGTCGCGGCAATTGCGGCCACTTTGTCATGGAAGGGCGACAGATGGCAGATCGGGTCGGCATTGCGCGCATCGCCCGTCAGCGCCATCGCCTGGCAGCGGCAGCCGCCGTGATCCTGGCTCTTGCGCGGGCAGGAACGGCACGGCTCGACCATCCAGTCCTCGCCGCGGAAGGCATTGAAGGCCGGGGCGTTGTACCAGATGTCGCCGATCGAATGATCGCGCACGTTCCAGAATTCAAGACCCGGAATGGTCTCGGCGGCGTGGCAAGGCAAAGCCTTGCCATGCGGGGTGACGTTCAGCGTCCGCTTCGCCCAGCCGCCCATGCAGGCCTTGGGATATTTGGCATAATAATCCGGCACGACATGATCGATGACGATCTTGCCGGCATAGACCTTCCGCAGAGCCTCGACCTCGGCCACGGCCTTCTCGGTCTGGGCGCGCGATGGCATCAGCGCCTGCCGGTTGAGATAGGCCCAGGCGTAATATTGCGTATGCGCGATCTCGACGCGGCGGGCGCCAAGCTCATAGGCGAATTCGACCATGCGGCCGGCGCGCGCGATATTGGCGCGATGGATGACGGCGTTGACGGTCAGCGGCAGGCCGACCTCTTTCACCCATTTGGCGACATCCATCTTGCGGGCGAAGCCGCCCTTGTAGCCGCCGATCCTGTCCGCCAACTCGGCCTCCGCGTCCTGGACCGAAAGCTGCACATGATCGAGCCCGGCGTCGGCAAGCTCCCGCATCCGCGCCTCGCTAAGGCCGACGCCGGAGGTGATGAGGTTCGTATAGAGGCCGACATCGCGGCAATGTTTCACGATTTCGGTGAGATCGCGGCGCGAGGCCGGCTCGCCGCCCGAAAGATGCGCGTGCAGAATGCCGACCTCGGCCGATTCCGTGAAGACACGCTTCCACGTCTCGGTGTCGAGTTCGCCCTCGCGCGTGTCGAGCTCGATCGGGTTCGAGCAATAGGGACAGGCAAGCGGACAGCGATGCGTCAGCTCGGCCAGAATGCCGACCGGCGCGGCGATGGCCTCGGGAACCTTCTGCGGCGCGTTCATAGGTCCACCATTCGTTTGGCGGCGAGTTCTGCGAGCAGAGCCCGCACATCGGTTTCGATCAACTCTCGTTCCGCCGCAAAAGCGGCGGCGAGCTGATCGACGATTTCCCCCAATGTGGCCTCGCCGTCGCAGCGCTTCAAGATTTCCACCGCGACGCCATTGAGCTTCAACACACGCTCGGGCGCCATCAGCAGCCACTCGCCGCGCGTCGCATCATGTTTCAGATGCATGCCCCGCGGTAAATGCGGCTTCAACTCTGCGCTGATGGTGACCGCTTCGCTCATATTGTCTCGCTATGCCGCCCGGCTGCGCGGCGCCGCAATCGTACCCGGAACCCAGGCGTCCGGCGGCAGGTAATGATCGACATAAGCGCTCCATAACGCATCGAGCTGCGCCCAGAGCACATTGCACTTGAACTTGAGCGCGTTGATGACCGCCTGCTGCTGCTCGACAGTCTTGGCGTGCGTCTTGACATATTCGAGCGCCCAATCGGCGTCACGCTTGGCCTGCGTCGGCCGATAGGAGAAATAGGCCAGCGTGTCCTTGCTGACGTAATCGTAATTCGCCAGCATGCCGGACATACGTTCGCCGATGATGTTCGGCGAGAACAATTCGGTGAGCGACGAGGCGACCGCCTCAACCGGGCTGCGATCGCGGACAAGGCCGACATAGGCATCGACCGCGAAGCGCGTCGCCGGCAGGATGCCGGCCGCCGATTCCACATAGTCGCGCGGAAAGCCGAGGCTGTCGGTGAGTTTCAGCCAGCGTTCGATGCCACCGTCGCCGGGCTTCACCCCGTCATGGTCCTCGATGCGCTTGCGCCACTGGCGGCGATCCTCCGCATCGGTCAGCCGCGTCAGCACGATCGCGTCCTTGATCGGGATCATCGACTGATAATAATAGCGGTTGAGCGCCCAGGCCTGGATTTCCTCGTAGCTGCACTTGCCGCCATATTGGCGGGCGTGGAAACGATGCTTGTTGTGATAGCGCTCGGCGCCGACATTGCGCAGCGCGGCCTCCAATTCCTCGGGGCTCAAAAGCGTCTGGCTCATAACCCGACCTCCATTCCATCGTAAGAGATCTCCCATCCCGCCGTCTCGGCCTTGGCGCGCTCCGGCAAATCCTCGATCAGGATGGGATTGGTGTTATTGATATGAACGAAAATCTTGCGGCGAATGCCGATGTCTGACAGCCGCAGCAGCGAGCCCTTCTCGCCCGTCATCGCGACATGGCCCATGCGCCACGCCGTCTTGTTGGAAAGACCCAGCGCGACCATCTCGTCGTCGGTGAAGGTCGTGCCGTCGAAGAAGAGCAGATCGGCATTGCGCAGCCGCTCCCGCAGCTTCGGTGTCACATCGGCGCAGCCGGGAATATAGAAGAGCGTCTTGCTGCCGTCGGTGATCTCGAGCCCCACGGTCGTCTCGCTCTCGGCGCCGATAGCGAGCGATGCGGTCTCAAGATAAAGCGGCACCTTGCCCGGCACGGCGAAGGGCGTGACGCGCAAGCCGAAGCCTGTATCGACCTCTTGGCCGAGATCGACCTCGTTGAATGTCACGAGCTCGCGGTTAAGCACGCCGAAAATATTGGCGCCGGTCACTTCCGCCAAAGTCGCCTTGCTGCCGTAGATCGCGAACCTCTGCTGCTCGCGCAACGTCAGCAATCCGGTCAGATGATCGACATCGCCATTGGTGACGAAGACGGCATTGATCGGCGATTGGCGGCTAGCACCGTGCGGATGCAATTGCCGCGTTGCGATGATCTGCTGACGCAGATCGGGCGACGCGTTGAGCAAAAGCCAGCGCTCGCCATCCGCGCTCACCGCCAGACTCGATTGGGTCCGCGGTTTGACGCGCTTATCGCCTTTCCAGGCGAGTTGGCAGACGGGGCAAAGGCAGTTCCATTGCGGAAAGCCTCCCCCGGCTGCCGAGCCGAGGACAATGATCTGCAAATCAGGCCCTCAGTCTATTGTTGGGAAACCAGCATAGGTTTCGGGCCGATTAGATCTCGGCCGAACTCGTAGCTGGTGATTTCCATGCCGACGCAAACTTCGACGGCGACCGGAGCGGTCCAGGCCATGATTTCCTCCATTGGGTTTTTCCGTTTGGGCAGGCGTACCTGTCCAAGGCGGATGTGACATAAAATAATGCGCCACGCCACGGGAAGTTAGGGCCGCACTTTCTTTCTTACAGATGTATTACAATCAAGCCTTTACGACGCTTTTGCGCCGCTGGTTTCTTAGACTTTCCTTACATCGAATGGCGCGTGCGCTGCGTCGCCGAAGCTATTGCGGCGGCGTTCCGTTGAGCCGCAACACCTCGCCCGCGAGATAGAGCGAGCCCGCGATCAGCACACGCGGCGGCAGCGCCCATTTGCGCGCCGTCAGAAAACGCAGCGCCGATTCGACGCTTTCGCAGGCGACGGCCGGTACGCCTTCGGCATTGGCGAGCGCGGCGACATCGGCCGGCGTGCGGGCCGCGTGTTCGCCATGCACGGGCACCGCGAGCACCTCCTGCGCCAAGCCTTTGAAGGCGCGCAGAACGGCGCCCGTATCCTTCGTTGCCAGCGTGCCGGTGACGAGGACCAGCGGACGCGGCGCCTTCTCTTCACGGTCGGCCATAGCCTGCGCGAGAACGCGGGCGCCGTCTTCGTTATGCGCGCCGTCGAGCCAGATTTCCGTCCCCGCCGGCGCCAGAGCGACGAGATTGCCCTTGCTCAGGCGTTGCAGGCGTGCCGGCCAATCCGTCGTGGCCAGCCCGGTTTCCAGCGCGCTCACCGCCAAGTCCGGCACGACGAGGCGCAAGGTGGCGATCGCTCCGGCGGCGTTCTGATGCTGATGCCGGCCCGCAAGGCGCGGCAGCGGCAGGTCGATAAGCCCGCGCTCGTCTTCGTAGATCAGGCGGCCATGCTCCTCGCGGACGAAAAAATCCTGTCCGGCGATCTGCAGCGGTGCGCCGACTTCCGCTGCCTGCGCCTCCAGAACCTCGAGCGCGTCCGGCTGCTGGAAGCCGAGCACGGCGGGGACGCCGCGCTTCAGAATCCCCGCCTTCTCGCGGGCGATCTCCGGGATCGTCGCGCCGAGAAATTCCGGGTGATCCATCGACACCGGCGTAATGAGGCTCGCCGCGGGGCGATCGACGACATTGGTGGCATCGACGCGGCCGCCGAGGCCGACTTCGAGCAAAAGATAATCCGCCGGATGGCGCGAAAAGAGCACGAAGGCCGCCGCCGTCGTGATCTCGAAGAAGGTGATCGGCGCCCCGGCATTGACCTTCTCGCAGAGGCCCAGCGTCGCGGCGAGATCGGCGTCATCGACAAGCCGGCCGCCGCCCTTTTGACCGAGCCGGATACGCTCGTGAAAGCGCACGAGATGCGGCGAAGTGTAGACATGCACGCTTTTGCCCGCCGCCTCCAGGATCGCACGCATGATGGCGATGCTCGAACCCTTGCCGTTGGTGCCGGCGACATGGATCACCGGCGGCAGATGCTCCTGCGGCGCGCCCAAATCCCGTAAGAGCCGCTCGATGCGGCCCAGTGAGAGATCGATTTTTTTGGGATGCAGGTCGAGCAGGCGCTGAAGGATCGGGTCCGATTGCTCGCTCGCACGCTCAAAGGGAACCACGCTCATGCTGCTTCCTGCTCAAGCACGGAACGATGGGTCAGCAAGGCGCAGAGCCGCGCCAAGGTGGCGCGCATATCCTGGCGGCGCACGACCATATCCACCATGCCATGCATTTGGAGATATTCGGCGCGCTGAAAGCCTTCCGGCAGACGCTCGCGGATTGTCTGCTCGATCACCCGCGCGCCAGCGAAGCCGATGACGGCGCCGGGTTCGGCGATCTGAATATCGCCCAGCATCGCATAAGACGCAGTGACGCCGCCGGTTGTCGGGTTGGTGAGCACGACGATATAGGGCAGCTTCGCCGCGCGCAGGCGCTGCACGGCGACCGTCGTGCGCGGCATCTGCATCAGCGAGAACATGCCCTCCTGCATGCGCGCGCCCCCGGAGGCGGTGAAGATGATAAAGGGCGTGCGCGTCGCGACCGCGTGCAGAATGCCGGTGACGATCGCCTCGCCCGCCGCCATGCCGAGCGAGCCGCCGAGAAATTCAAAGTCCTGCACCGCGACGGTGACATCGATGCCTTCGATCTGGCCCGCGCAGATTTTCACCGCGTCGGCCGTGCCAGTCTTCAGCCGGTTTTCCTTCAACCGGTCGACATAGCGCTTCACATCGCGGAACTTAAGCGGATCGAGCGGCACGTCCGGCGTCGGCAGAGTCTCGTAGACGGCATTGTCGAACAGGGAATCGAGCCGCGCCTTGACCGGCATCTTCATGTGATAGCCGGAGCCAGGCACGACATAGAGATTGGACTCAAGGTCCTTGTGAAAGATCAACTCGCCGCTGTCAGGGCATTTGACCCAGAGGTTTTCCGGCGTCTCGCGGCGCAGGAAGGAGCGGATTTTCGGAGGGACGACGTTGGAGATCCAGTTCATGCCAGTCTTTCACCAGGAGCGCGCGGGGGCGCGACAGACTGAGCAGTCTATCCGTTTGATTTTCCGGACGCAAAGACTCAGGCTGGCTGCCGCGCCGCCGAGCGCACGCCCGCGGCAATCTCGCGCACGAGGTCGGTCACTGCCTTGACGCTGTCCGCCGTCGCATGGCCGTTCGCGTCGAGCGATTTGCGCAGCGCATCGACCAGCGCCGAACCAACGACGACACCATCCGCAACTTTTGCGATAGCCGCCGCGCTTTCGGCATTCTTGACGCCGAACCCCACCGCGACGGGTAAGGCCGTGTGCCGCTTGAGCCGGGCGACGGCGGCGGCAACCTTGCCGTAATCCGGCGTCGCGGCCCCGGTGATGCCGGTGATCGAGACGTAATAGACGAAGCCCGCCGTATGGGCGAGAACGGCCGGCAGGCGCTGATCGTCCGTCGTCGGCGTCGCGAGCCGGATGAAAGCAAGCCCCGCATCGAGCGCCGGCAGGCAAAGCTCGACATCTTCCTCTGGCGGCAGATCGACGACGATGACGCCATCGACACCCGCCGCCTTGGCATCGGCAAGGAAGCGCGGCACGCCATAGACATAGATCGGATTGTAATAGCCCATCAGAATGAGCGGCGTCGCCGCATCGGCTTTGCGGAATTCGGCGGCGAGCTTCAAAACCTTGGCGAGCGTCGTATGCGCCGTGAGCGCGCGCAGGCCCGCCGCCTGGATCGCCGGACCATCGGCCATTGGATCGGTGAAGGGCATGCCAAGCTCGATGACATCGGCGCCCGCCGCCGGCAGCGCCTTCAGCAAAGCCAGCGTCGTCTCAAGATCGGGATCGCCGCCCATGATGAAGGTTACCAGCGCGGCGCGGCCTTCACGGGCAGTTTCGGCGAAACGGTTTTCGATACGGCGCGTCATGACATCCCGCCCAGATGATCGGCGACGGTGAAAATGTCCTTGTCGCCACGGCCGGAGATATTGACGACCAGAAGATGATCGCGCGGCTTCTGCGGCGCGATCTCGATGACCCTGGCGAGCGCATGCGCCGGCTCCAGCGCCGGGATGATGCCCTCCTGCCGGGCGCAGAGCTGGAAGGCTGCGAGCGCCTCGTCATCCGTCGCGGAAAGATAAGTCACGCGGCCGCTCTCCTTGAGCCACGCATGTTCCGGTCCGATGCCCGGATAGTCGAGCCCGGCCGAGATCGAATGGCCCTCCTCGATCTGCCCATCGGCATCCATCAGCAGATAGGTGCGATTGCCATGCAGCACGCCGGGCCGTCCGCCGGCGAGCGAGGCGGCATGGGCCTTGTCAAGCCCATAGCCCGCGGCTTCGACGCCATAGATTTCGATCTGCCGGTCATCGAGGAAGGGATGGAACAGGCCGATCGCATTCGAGCCGCCACCAATGCAGGCGAAGAGCGAATCCGGCAGTCGGCCTTCCGCCGCCAGCATCTGCTTGCGCGTCTCCTCACCGATGATGCATTGGAAATCGCGCACCATAGCCGGATAGGGATGTGGCCCGGCGGCCGTGCCGATGCAATAGAATGTGTTCTCGACATTGGTGACCCAGTCGCGCAGCGCCTCGTTCATCGCATCTTTCAGCGTGCGCGCGCCGGACTGCACCGGCACCACTTTCGCGCCGAGCATGTTCATGCGGAAGACATTCGGCTTCTGCCGCTCGACATCGACGGCGCCCATATAGACGATACATTCGAGGCCGAAGCGCGCGCAGGCCGTCGCCGTCGCAACGCCATGCTGGCCGGCGCCGGTCTCGGCGATGATGCGCGTCTTGCCCATGCGCCGCGCCAGCAGGATCTGGCCGAGCACATTGTTGATCTTATGCGCGCCGGTGTGGTTCAGCTCTTCGCGCTTGAAATAGATTTTGGCGCCGCCGAGATATGCCGTCAGCCGCTCGGCGAAATAGAGCGGGCTCGGCCGGCCGACATAATGGGTGAGCAGGCCGTTGAGTTCGGCATGAAAAGCCGGGTCTTTCTTCGCCGCCTCGTAATGGCGCTCCAGATCGAGGATGAGCGGCATCAGCGTCTCGGCGACGAAGCGGCCGCCGAAAATACCGAAATGCCCGCGCTCGTCCGGGCCAATGCGGAAGGAATTGGGATTTTCCAGTTTCAATATCGTCTCGCGCCTCGATCAGGCCCCTGCTTTAAGTCTTTTCGTCGCATCGGATTTATCCGAAAACCGCTTCGCACTTTTCGGTCCGATGCTTTAGCCGCTCTCGGCCAGGGAACCAAGCTTTTCTGCCGCCCGAGCCACGGCAACGAAACTGGCAATTTTGCCAATATCCTTGACGCCGCGCGCGCTTTCGACGCCGGAGGAGACATCGACGCCAGGGGCGCCGGTCGCGGCGATCGCCTGCCCGACATTCTCCGGGCTCAGGCCGCCGCCGATCAGCCAGGGCTTGGCAAAACGGCGCCCGCGCAGCAACGCCCAGTCGAAGGCGCGGCCGTTGCCGCCCGGCAGCGCCGCGGTATCCGCTGGCAAGGCATCGAACAGCAGCAGGTCCGCCACCGCCTCATAATCCGCGATGCGGTCGAGATCGGCGGCGTAGGCGAGCCCGATCGCCTTCATCACCGGACGGCCAAACTTCGCCTGTAGGGCCGCGACCCGGGCCGGCGGCTCCTGCCCGTGTAATTGCAGAATATCCGGCTGAAAGGCGGCAATAGCCTCGGCGAGCAAATCGTCGCCGGCATCGACCGTGAGCAGCACCTTTTTCGCCCGGCCTGCGACCTGCCCGGCGAGCGCCGCCGCAGCCGCCAGAGGCACATGCCGCGGACTCTTCGGAAAATGCACGAAGCCGACCATATCGGCGCCCGCCGCCAAGGCGGCGACAAGCGTCTCCGGGGTCGAAAGCCCGCAGATTTTGACGATCACGCTCATGCGGCGAGGTTATATATGCGCCCGCGCGACAAAACGAGGGTCAAGAATGGCCCGCCTGGCTGCGCAGCCGGGCGGCTTCGGCCCGGACATCGCGCAAGGCCCGGCGGTGCTTACCCTGCGACAGCCAGGTGAAGAAGCCGCCGAGGAGGACGCCGACGATGAGCGCCACAATCAGGACGACAAAGAGCGGCGCCTCGATCGCGCCGGCGGCGGTCGCAGCGAAAGGATCGAAGGAAACCGTGACGGCATGCCAATTCGCGACAGCCAAAGCGAGGCCGATGACCGCGAGCGGCAACAGAATGAGCACTTCCAATAAGCGTTTCATCCGCAATCTCGCGGCTGATCAGCCTCTATAGCCGTCATTGAGCCGTTCCCGCATTTCCTTGCCGGTCTTGAAGAACGGCACGGCCTTTTCGTCGACGGAAACATGCGCGCCGGTGCGCGGGTTGCGGCCGAGGCGCGCATCGCGGTGTTTGACCGAAAAGGCGCCGAAGCCGCGCAGTTCCACCCGGTCGCCACGCGCCAGAGCATTGACGACCTCGTCGAGGATAGCATTCACGATCTTTTCCACATCGCGCAAATAGAGATGCGGATTGCGATCAGCAATCCGCTGCACGAGTTCCGATTTGATCATATTCCGCCCCTTGCCGCTCGTCACTGAACCGCGCTCCGACCCCGTTGAAGCCGCAGCCGGCGCGCGCCCAACCCCCTGGAGCACGCCCGTTCGCGCCAACCCTCGTCCATGCTCAAAGCTGACCGCCAAGCCGAAAGATGCTTGGCTACTAATTGGTTGGATCAACCTGCCAAATCGCTACAAGACCGTCAAGTAATTGTCCTTGCGCATAAGTCTCTGTACGCTCGAGCACATGTGCGAACGAAGAAAAGCCTAAAACGCCGGCAATTTTCGCCGCGCTGCTCAATATGCCAAGGCGCTGCAGGCTGCTCTTCGTGCTCCAATCGCGCACCGGCAGCCCGTGCGGGACTTTTTTGACCCGTTCGAGCCAGGTGACCGCCTCCGGCTCGTCGCCGACCTCGTCCGCGAGCTTCAGCCCGATGGCCTGCCGGCCGGTGAACACGCGCCCGTCGTCAACCGCCGCCAATTGGGTGTCGGTGAGCCCGCGGCGGTCTTTGACTAGGCCTTTGAACCAGCCGTAGCTGTCGGCAACGAGTGACGCCAGGGCGGCGCGAACCTCGGGCGTCGTCGGCTCGAAGCCGCTCGGCTCCGCCTTGAGCGGCGAGGATTTCACCGTATCCATCTTCACCCCGACCTTATCGAGAAGGCCAGAGACATCGGGATATTGAAACAGCACACCGATAGAACCGACCAGCGCGTTACCGGGCGTAACAATGTGATCCGCGCCGATCGCGGCAATATAGGCGCCTGAGGCGGCCAAGGTGCCGACGACCGCGACGGTCGGCTTTTTCGCCGCGAGCTGCCGCAAGGCGATGTAGAGCTTTTCCGCGCCCGTCGTCGTGCCGCCGGGGCTGTCGATCGCCAGAATCACCGCCTTGGCATTCGGCGCATTGGCGACTTCGTGGATGAGCTTCAGCGTCGCGCGGTCGCCGGTGATAATGCCGCTGATAGTGATCCGCGCGATCTGCGGCGAGCCGCCACCGAAGCCAAGCCCGCTCCGGCCCGTGATCTTCAAGCCGGCGAGCGAAAGCCCGATGATGAGCAGCAGGATCGAAGCGACCCGCCAGAACGACAATTTCCGCTGCAACTGCCGCCGATCGACGATGTAATCGGCGGGCGATGTATTCGACATGTTTCGTTCCTTGGGCGCTTTCCGGCCAGATGGAATCGTCGGCCAATAGGAAATCGCGCCAAATCAAAATATTGGAGCGTTCTGGCCGCAAGCCGCGTCGAACCTAAGCCGCGTGGCGGGGTAGCGCAAGCCATTCGTCCCGCGCATGAAAAAGCCCGCGCGGATCGCACCGCGCGGGCTTCGGACTGCTAAATTTCGAGGAAACTTTTATTCCTCGTCGTCCTTCTTCTTCTTGGCGCCCTTCTTGGCTTCGGTGTCACGCGCCTTGAGCGCCGCACCGAGAATGTCGCCGAGCACCGCGCCCAAATCGGCCGAGCCAAACTGAGCGATGGCTTCCTTTTCCTCGGCAACTTCGAGCGCCTTGATCGAAACCGCGACCTTGCGGGCGCGACGGTCGAACTGGGTGATGCGCGCATCGACCTTTTCGCCGACGGCGAAACGGTCGGGGCGCTGATCGGCGCGGTCGCGGGCGAGTTCGGCGCGCTTGATGAAGGCAACGAGGTCGGTCCCGGTGATCTTGACGTCGATACCGCCTTCTTTCACGTCGATCACCTCGCAGGTGACGATCGCGCCCTTCTTGAAGTCGGGACCGCCCTCCTCGGTCGCGGTCGCGGCCGCGGCGAACGGATCGGTCGCGAGCTGCTTGATGCCGAGCGAAATCCGCTCCTTCTCCTGATCGACGTCGAGCACCTTCGCCTTGACGATGTCGCCCTTCTTATATTCGTCGATCACCTGCTCGCCCGGCTTGTTCCAGTCGAGATCGGAGAGGTGGACCATGCCGTCCACATCGCCATCGAGGCCGATGAACAGGCCGAACTCGGTCTTGTTCTTGACCTCACCTTCGACCTCGCTGCCGATCGGATGCTTGGCGGCGAAATCTTCCCAAGGATTGGTGAGCGTCTGCTTGAGGCCGAGCGAAATGCGGCGCTTGACCGGATCGACTTCGAGCACCTGAACGTCGACTTCCTGGCTCGTCGCGACGATCTTGCCGGGATGGACGTTCTTCTTGGTCCACGACATTTCCGAGACATGGATCAGGCCTTCGATGCCCGGCTCCAGTTCGACGAACGCGCCGTAATCCGTGATGTTCGTCACACGGCCGTGGATACGGGCGTTGACCGGATATTTGGCTTCGATGCCCTGCCACGGATCCTCGAGCAATTGCTTCATGCCGAGCGAAATGCGGTGGGTCTCGTGGTTGATCTTGATGATCTTGACCTTCACCGTCTGGCCGATGGTCAGAACCTCGCTCGGATGATTGACGCGGCGCCAGGCGATATCGGTGACATGCAGAAGGCCGTCGATGCCGCCGAGATCGACGAACGCACCGTAATCGGTGATGTTCTTGACGACGCCGTCGATGACCTGCCCCTCTTCGAGGTTGGCGACGATCTCATGGCGCTGCTCGGCGCGGCTCTCTTCGAGCACGGTGCGGCGGGAGACGACGATATTGCCGCGGCGGCGATCCATCTTGAGGATCTGGAACGGCTGCGTCACATGCATCAGCGGCGCGACATCGCGGATCGGACGGATATCGACCTGGCTGCGCGGCAGGAAGGCCACGGCGCCGTCGAGATCGACGGTGAAGCCGCCCTTGACCTGATTGAAGATGACGCCTTCGACCTTTTCCTGCTTCTCGAAGGCTTTTTCGAGCCGCACCCAGCTTTCTTCGCGGCGCGCCTTGTCGCGCGAGATCACCGCCTCGCCGAGCGCGTTCTCGATCCGCTCGAGATAGACTTCGACTTCATCGCCGACCTTCGGCGCGCCTTCGCGGCCCGGGCCCTGGAATTCCTTGAGGGCGACGCGGCCTTCGGTCTTGAGGCCGACGTCGATGACGGCGACATCCTTTTCGATGGCGACGACTATGCCCTTGATCACCGCGCCTTCGAGAGCTTCGTTCTGGCCATAGCTTTCATCGAGAAGCGCGGCAAAATCCTCGCGCGAGGGCGCGTAGGTGGTGGTAGATGTCATAAGTTCTCCTGAAATGCCCAGAAGGGCGAACGCCGGCGGTTAAGGGTTGACGGAGCTTTTTGCCACCGCGGCCTGCCAAAGGCAGGATCACCCGCATCAAAAAGGCGGGCCGGCGTCGGACGGGACAAAAAGCCAGGTTCGGGCGGCTATGTAGCAGGAGCGCGCACGCCCGGCAAGGGCAAGCCCCACCAAATCATGCGGCGCAGCCTCTCACGATTGCCAGCGCCCGCGCGAAGGCGGCATCAACATCGAGATCCGTGGTATCGAGTTCGACCGCATCCTCGGCCGGCCGGAGCGGGGCGAGGCTGCGCGAAGCGTCGCGGGCATCGCGGCGGCGGATTTCCTCCAGGACCACCTGATAATCGACGGCCTCGCCCTGGCCTTTCAACTCCAGCGCGCGGCGGCTGGCGCGGGTTTCGGGGCTCGCGGTCACGAAAATCTTCACCTCGGCCTGCGGGCAGATCACGGTGCCGATATCGCGCCCGTCGAGCACGGCGCCGCCCGGCCGCGCCGCGAAGCTGCGCTGCATGTCGACGAGGGCTTGGCGCACCTCCGGAATGGCGGCGACGATCGAGGCCGCCTCGCCCATGTCGCGGCCGCGCAAGACCTTGGGATCAAAGTCGGTGAGTGACAGCCCCCGCGCGGCCGCGACCGCGGCGCGGATATCCGAAAAATTCTGGCCATGCTCGATCAGCGTGCGGGCGGTGGCGCGATATAGCAGGCCGGTATCGAGATGCGGCAAGTTCAGATATTCCGCGAGGCGGCGCGCCAAAGTGCCTTTGCCGGAAGCCGCCGGCCCGTCGATCGCCACGATCATGAGAAGTGCGCTCCAAGCCCGGCGAGCGAAGCCTGAAAAGCCGGGAAGCTCGTCGCGATCATCGCCGCATCGTCGATCGCCATGCCGCGCCGGGCCGCGAGGCCGAGGCAGAGGAAGCTCATGGCAATGCGATGGTCGAGATGCGTCACCGCGACGCCGCCGCCCGGCACCGCGCCGGCGCGGCCGGCGACGATCAAATCATCGCCCTCGATCGCGCTTTCGGCCCCGGCGGCGGCGAGGCCGGCGGCGATGGCGGCCAGCCGGTCGGATTCCTTGACCCGCAGCTCCGAGAGGCCGCGCATCCGCATCTCGCCCGTAGCGAAGGCCGCGGCGACGGCGAGGATCGGATATTCGTCGATCATCGCCGGCGCCCGCTCGGCCGGAACATCGACGCCGTGCAGATCCGAGGCGCGAACGCGCAGGTCGGCGACGCTTTCGCCGCCTTCATCGCGCCGATCGAGCACCTCGATTCGCGCGCCCATATCGAGAAGCGTCTGCAGCAGGCCGATGCGCAGCGGATTCATCATCATGCCCTCGATAATGACGTCCGAACCCGGCACGATGAGCGCGGCGACCAGAGGAAAAGCCGCCGAGGACGGATCGGCCGGCACCTTAATCTGCGCCGGATGCAGCGCCGGCCGGCCTTCGAGCGTGATCTTGCGGCCATATGTCTCGAAGGGCTCGCTGCGGACCGTGGCGCCGAAATGGGCCAGCATCTTTTCGGTATGGTCGCGGCTCGCCTGCGGCTCGATCAGCACCGTGCGGCCCGGCGAATTGAGCCCGGCGAGCAGCACGGCCGATTTGATCTGCGCCGAGGCGACCTTGGTGCGATATTCGATCGGCAAGGGCTCCGGCGTGCCCTTCAGCCGAATCGGACAGCGCCCGCCCTCCTCCTGCGACAAAACTTCCGCCCCCATCAGGGTGAGCGGATCGAGCACGCGGCGCATCGGCCGCTTGCGCAGTGAGGCATCGCCGTCGAACGTGGCGATGATTCCATGGCCGCCGACGACGCCCATCATCAGCCTCGCCCCGGTGCCGGCATTGCCGAAATCAAGCGTCTCGCGCGGCTCCAGCAGCGTGCCGATACCGACACCATCGACCTGCCAGAAGCCCTCGCCCCGCCGTTCAATTCGCGCGCCCAGCGCCCGGCAGGCCGCACCGCTGTGGAGCACATCCTCCCCCTCCAGCAGGCCGCGGATCTCCGTCCGGCCGACCGTCAGCAGCCCGAGGATGAAGGCGCGATGCGAGATGGATTTGTCCCCAGGCGGCCGTAGCCGGCCTTTCAGCGGCCCGCCCGGCGCCGTGCTCAAGGCCGCGGCCGGCGGCGAAACGCTTATCGAAACAGCCAAAATCCCTCCACGCCCGGCGAATTCACTGCGTTGCTCGTAGCATGTGAGTTGGGGAAAAGTCATGGGTCAATCAGCCCCGCCGCCGAGCGATTTCTCGCAGTGCGGCCCCCACGATCTCTTGCGGATAGACCCGTGAAGTTCCAATTGACACGCGCCTTGGGGCTTACTAACGGGAGCCTTAAGCGCGCCAATGTGGCGGGGACGCGATATTCGCTTGCCGGGCTTAACCAGGGCGCGGGCGAAGATAGACCGCGTCGCTGCCGGGGTGTTCAACGATCCTTAGAGGCCAAACCGTGGCGAAACCCGAGCTCGGTAACAAGCATACCTGCCAGCAATGCGGCACGAAGTTCTTTGATTTGAGCAAGACCCCCGTCGTCTGCCCGAAGTGCGGCGCCGTTCAGCAGGTCGCCACCCGCACGACCCGCGCGGCAGCGGTCCAGAAGGACGAGGAAGAGGCCGATACAGGCGTCGAGATCGTCTCGCTTGACGAGGTCGAGGCGGGGGAAGCCGCTCTCGAAACGGTGGCGGAAGACGATGTCGAGATCGAGGACGAGGGCGGCGAGGACGACACCTTCCTCGAAGAGGAAGAGGAAGACGGCAACGACGTTTCCGGCTTGATCGACGGCGATATCGCGCCGGACGAGGAGCCGTAGATCGCGGCAAAGACAGAGCCATTCCACTGCGGGAATGGCGGCTTGTGGCGGCGGCCTATTGTGTCTATATAGCCGCTCCGCGACGGCCGGTTCCGGCCGCAAATCCCCCAAAGATTTGCATGGCGCGAAAGCGTGGGGTCATAGCTCAGTTGGGAGAGCGCTTCAATGGCATTGAAGAGGTCGGCGGTTCGATTCCGCCTGGCTCCACCATTTAAATCAATGGCTTAGGAAAATATTACGGTTCGGCTTCGTGCCGCCCGCGCCGCTTGGATAGAGTGCCGCGGCGATAGTCCAACCGCGATCAATCAAAGACCGACGCAATTCCGTCCGCACGTCGGATCGCAACTTACGCCGCGCCATTGCTCAAGGTTAGATGCGCGATGCCAGCGACAACCTGATGCTCTATGCTGGCATCTTAACAAGTTCGCGTTTGTAAGTGGTCGTATGGAGCCTGCCCATGCGTTCATCATCTTGCACGCTAGCGACGCGAACCTTTCTCGCGCTTGCGCTCCTGGCCGCTTTTTTGGCTGGCGCTGCTATTGCGCAGGGCGCGGGCGATCCCTTGCCCGCGTGGAACGACGGCCCGGTCAAGCAACGCATTATCAATTTCGTCGGACGTGTGACGAATAGAGATGATGCCGATTTTGTTCCTGTGCCGGCTCGGATAGCCGTATTCGATAACGATGGCACCTTGTGGTGCGAGCAGCCCTATTATTTTCAGCTTGCGTTCGCTTTTGATCGAATTGCGGCGATGGCACCGCAGCATCCCGACTGGAAGACGAGGCAGCCCTTCAAGGCTCTGCTTGACCGGGATATGAAAGCGCTGACCGCGACAGGCGAAAAAGGGCTTCTCCAAATTGTCGAAACGACCCACTCGGGCATGACAACGGATACGTTTGCGAAAATCGTATTAAATTGGATCGATACGGCCCGTCATCCGCGCTTCAACCGCCCTTACATAGATCTGACTTATCAGCCGATGATCGAACTACTGGCCTATCTGCGCGCCAACGGCTTTAAAACCTATATCGTTTCCGGCGGCGGAATCGACTTCATGCGGCCGTGGACCGAGAAAGTCTATGACATCCCGCCCGAGCAGGTGATCGGATCATCCGGCAAAACGAAATTTGAGATCGACCCGCAAGGAAGGCCGGTCCTTGTAAAGCTGCCCCGGATCGAATTTATCGACGACGGTCCAGGCAAGCCCGTTGGGATTAACCGCTTTATCGGGCTGCGGCCCATCTTCGCCTTCGGGAATTCCGACGGGGACAAGGAAATGCTGGAATGGACGGCCGCCGGCAGCGGACCGCGTTTCATGGGCCTTGTGCACCATACCGACGCCCAGCGCGAATATGCCTATGATCGAAACTCAAAAATTGGAAAGCTCGATAAAGCCCTCGATGAGGCGGTAGCCAAACATTGGACAATCGTGGACATGAAACGTGATTGGAGACGTATCTTCGCGTTCGAGCCCTAATCTGTATAGCAACCGATTGTTGTTTCAGCACAGGCCATGCCGCATGCTGCTTCGCTTCGCGAAGGCCGGCGAATGCGAGGCTCAAGGCAGGCCGCGCATTTCGGTCGGCTGTGCGTCAACGCACATTCCGCCCCTGCGATTTGCTAAAGCCTGAGGGGGTGATGGGAAGCTAAGGCGTTCTGAAGGTTTCCTCGCGCTTATGGGGACGATTTCGGATGTTCGACCCGACTGCAAACTCCATCAGCGCAAATTCCAGCACTGTTCTACAGGATATGATCTGGATTCCCGGCGACACGTTCCGCATGGGGTCTGATAAGCACTACCTTGAGGAAGCACCGGTCCATCGCGTCACGATTGACGGGTTCTGGATCGACAAAGCCCCGGTCACCAACCGCCGGTTCAGCGAGTTCGTCCGCGCGACGGGGCACGTAACCTTTGCCGAAATCGCGCCGGACCCCAAGGATTATCCCGGCGCCCTGCCGCACATGCTTTATGCGGGCTCACTCGTATTCACGCCGCCATCGCGGCCCGTCGATCTGCGCAATTGGGGAGAATGGTGGCGGTTTCTGAAAAGCGCCGATTGGCGCCACCCTTACGGACCGGAAAGCAATATCGACGGACTGGACGACCACCCTGTCGTGCATGTCGCACATGTGGATGCGGCCGCCTACGCCAAATGGGTGGGTAAGGAATTGCCGACGGAGGCCGAATGGGAGTTCGCCGCACGCGGGGGGCTCGACGGAGCGGAGTACGCATGGGGCGACGAGTTCACGCCCGGCGGAAAGCTCATGGCGAACACCTGGCATGGCGAATTCCCGCGCGAAAACCTGAAGCCCGACGGCTATGAACGTACATCGCCTGTCGGTGCCTTCCCGCCGAATGGCTACGGACTCTACGACATGATCGGGAATGTGTGGGAGTGGACCAACGATTGGTTTTCTCAAAAGCATAGGCCGGACGCGCAGAAGGCTTGCTGCATTCCGCAAAACCCGCGTGGCGCCCGGGCCGACGAAAGCTACGATCCCTGCCAGCCCGCCATCAAAATCCCGCGCAAGGTGATCAAGGGCGGCTCACATCTCTGCGCGCCGAATTACTGCCGCCGATATCGGCCGGCGGCGCGGCACGCAGAAGCGGTGGACACGTCAACCAGCCATCTTGGGTTTCGTTGCGTTGTTCGAAGGGGAGCAGAGCCATGAGTTCCAGCGATGATGCAGGCGACCGAGCGCAGAAGCCAAGCGATGGATTAAACCGTCGCGCCATTCTTTTATCCGGTACAGCACTCGCCGCCGCTTCGGCCATCACCTCGGGGAGTCCGTCACTTGCGCAGGCGCAAGAGCAGCAATCGTCTCCGGCGGCGCCAGCGGCCACCAACAAAACGAACATCCTTATCATCTTCGGGGACGATATCGGCCAGTCCGACCTCAGCGCTTATACGTTCGGCCTGATGGGCTACCGTACACCCAACATCGACCGCATCGCCAAAGAAGGTATGATGTTCACCGACTATTATGCCGAGCAGAGCTGCACGGCCGGCCGGTCCTCTTTCATCACTGGACAATCGGTGATCCGCACCGGGCTTTCAAAGGTTGGCGTCCCCGCGGCGACCGTCGGCCTTCAGGCCCGGGACATCACCATCGCGGAGGCCTTGAAACCGCTCGGGTATGCAACCGGCCAGTTCGGCAAAAACCATCTGGGTGACCGCAACGAATATCTGCCGACCCTACATGGGTTCGACGAGTTTTTCGGCAATCTCTATCATTTGAACGCCGAAGAAGAGCCCGAGGATCCCGATTATCCAAAAGATCCGGCGTTCCGCGCCAAATTCGGACCGCGCGGCGTGCTCAAATGTAAAGCAAGTGAGATCGACGATCCGACGGTCGATCCGCGCTTCGGCCGTGTCGGCAGGCAGACGATCGAAGACACCGGCGCGCTGACAAAGAAGCGCATGGAGACTATCGACGACGAGACCACGGGTGCCGCGATCGATTTTATCCAGCGACAGGTTAAGGCTGGCAAGCCGTTCTTTTGTTGGATGAACACCACGCGTATGCATCTTTATACGCATGTGCGTGCTTCGATGCGCGGGCAGAGCGGCATGCCCGATAACGAATATGCCGATGGCATGATCGAGCACGACGGCGATGTCGGCAAATTGCTTAAGACGTTAGACGATCTGGGCATCACCAACGACACGATCGTGCTCTACACCACCGACAATGGCCCGCATATGAATTCGTGGCCTGACGGCGCGATGACGCCATTCCGGAGCGAGAAAAACACCAATTGGGAAGGTGCGTTTCGCGTGCCAGCGATGGTGCGTTGGCCGGGCCACATAAAGCCAGGCAGCATCGCCAATGATATTTTTGGCAGCCATGACTGGTTTCCCACGCTGCTGGCTGCTGCAGGCGACACCGGCGTACAAGACCGGCTGCTGAAGGGGTGGGCAATTGGAGATCGCACTTACAAAGTCCATCTCGACGGCTACAATCAGCTTCCCTATCTCACTGGCGAAGTGCCAAATTCGGCCCGCAAAGCGTTCATCTATTTCAATGATGACGGCCAACTCGTCGCCATCCGCTTCAACAATTGGAAGCTTGTCTTTTCCGAGCAGAAGACGCCGGGCACGCTGGACGTTTGGGGCGAGCCGTTCACGGAGCGCCGGCTGCCGTTGTATTTCAATCTCAGAATGGACCCTTACGAACGCGCGCAGATTACGTCCAATTCCTATTTCGCGTGGACGATGCACAAGGTTTATTTGCTGTATGGCGCACAAGCCATCGCAGGCGCTTTCGTTGAATCTTTGAAGGAATATCCGCCGCATCAAAAGCCGCAGAGTTTCAATCTCGATCAGATCCTGGATCAATTGAAACAGCCGACGGACGACTGAGGAGCCTATCAAAGGAGCAGCACCGCGAACTCCTGCATGAGAATCACGCAGCGATGTCGATTAGAACGAGGCTGGCGTGTTGACCCAGAGGACGCGGCAGACTTCGAGCCCGGAATTGATCCACGAATGTTTCCGCACGCTCTCGAAATAGAGGCTGTCGCCGGCGAAGAGACGGACGCTGCCAATGCCATCGACCGACAGTTCAAGGCATCCAGACAGCACAAATACGAATTCTTCCCCGGCGTGATTGTAGGAGCCGCTGCTCTGCGCGCCAGGCTCCAAGTGCCACTCCTTGCAATCCATCATCCGGTCGCCGGTCGCGATCGCGCGGACGACAATTCCTTCGCCGAGATTGGTGAGCCGCTGCCCCTCGTTGCGCCGCACGGGCCCCATGACGGGCGGCTGAGGCGCGGCGCCGGTGTTCTGAAATGGGGCTTGATCACGGTGTTTCTCGTCGTGCCAATTTTTCTCTATCGCCATCATGTGACCGACAAGGGCGTATTCCCCAAGGCGCTGACTGAAATTGCGGCGGACGGCGCCGGCGCCAGCAACTTGCACGTCGGCCAGGCAAAATGGCTTCCCTATTTGGCCACGGGCTTGGGGGTGCTCATCGTCGCGGTCGGTGCTTATCTGGCCGTTAATTGATCCAATATCCGCTCCCCGGCTCATGCTTGGCTCGGAGCGATTGGTTCGGCGGTCGAAGCGCACGCGCTCACTCGCTTCCCGCCGATACGCCCCGGGACGAATAGTCTCGGGGCGTCCTTATTCGATTGTGCCTAACGAATTTACAGGCCTGTCTCTTGGCCTTAAAAGCGAGCGTGATTTCATCTAGAATTGTAACGTGAAGCCCAACCCAGCCGATTTCCCGACCTTGCGCGAACTCGCACGCGGTCGCTCGGGAAATGCCCTCGCAACGATTCCATATTGGTGGGAAGCCGCTCCGCCCGGGGACGGGCCGGACATACCGCTTCCGCGGAAAGCCGACGTCGTAATCATCGGTTCCGGCTTCACGGGCCTCGCCGCGGCTCTCACGCTCGTTCGCGAAGGACGTCACCTTGTCGTGGTGGATGCCGGAGTGCCGGGCTTTGGGGCGAGCACGCGAAATGGCGGCCAAGTCGGCAGCGGCAATCAGAAATTCCGGATCAAAACGCTCATCGCAATGAAAGGTGAGCGCAACGCGGTCGAGCTGCTTCGCGAGGGCATCGAAATGCTCGACGGCATCGAAGCTCTCATTCAGCGTGAACAGATCGACTGCGACTTCGAGCGGTCTGGCCGGTTTCGCGGTGCGATGCGGCCCGAGCACTATGAAACCATGGCGCGGGACATGGAGGATTTGCGCCGTTGCGCGAATGTCGAATCTGAAATGATCCCGCGTGCCGAGCAGCGAAAAGAGATCGGCACCGATCTATTTTACGGCGGGTCATTGCTGCCGCATGACGCGTCCCTGCATCCGGGGCGCTATCATGCGGGGCTTCTGGCGCGTGTGCGGGAGGCCGGCGGCCTTGTCTGCGGGCATGCGGCGGTGAAAGACATTGTTTCCGAAAGAAACCGGCACCTCGTCCGTTTTGACGGATTTGATATCGAGGCGCGAGACGTCATCGTCGCGACGAACGGCTACACGAAAAATGTCGGTTCCTTCTTCGCAAAGCGCATCGTTCCGGTCGTATCCTCGCAGATAGCGACAGGCGATATCCCGCCCGACCTGTTCGACGCCGCGCTCCCGAAACGGCGCGTCTTCGGAAACTCAAATCGCGTTTTCTTCTATTTTCGTCCCGCGCCGCGTGAATACCGGCTGATCTGGGGAGGCCGCTCGAATCATATCGCCAGCCGCGGTTCAGCGGCGGCCTACGCGCATCTCGCACGCGATCTGCTCCGCACTTTTCCAGAACTCGGCGAGGTAAGGGTCCGCCACGCGTGGGACGGTACGATAGGATATACGTTCGACGAATTTCCGCATCTCGGACGCACGGTCGATGGCATCCATTACGCTATGGGCTATTGCGGCACGGGGGTCTCGCGATCCACCCACTTCGGCCGCAAGATCGCGCTCCAGCTCCTCGGGAAGCCCGAAGGCAAAAGCGCCTTTAGCGACCTCTCGTTTCCGAGCCATCCTTTGCATTTTGTAGCGAAGCCGGCGGTGCCGCTCGTCGAGACTTGGTATCGCCTCCAAGACGCTGGCGCGTCGCGCGGACGGCGCCGTTAAGGCTTCTGTCACATTTTCCGGTGACGCTCAGGAAACAAGAATTCCGGAGAGACGTCGGTGGAGAAGCGACCGGAACGCCGTTTAAGAATTTGGGATGTCGCCGACGACCAGCCCGGCATGGAAAAACCGGGTGTCGCCCAATCTGGGCACGCCGACGGCCGCGAAGGCCCCGGCCAGGCTTCGCCTTACGTTCGGCAGGGCAGGCGAAGCCAGACAGCGGCGGCATTTGCGTCTTCCTATGACGTCTGGGTGCCGCTCGATTTGCAAGTCGTAGGCACATGCGATCTTCCAGAAATGGATCGCCTCGAATGCAAGAGCAAAAGCATCAGCCCGGCAGCCGCGACTTTCACGTATGATCCGGGCAAGGCGAACGCATCGGCCAGACCCATCGAGCGGGACATAACCGGGCTCAAAGCACAATTTCACCTTGAGCAAATCGGCTCCGTCGATGGTCTTGTGACATCCCACGATGCGGCTGAATTCTCGGTCGCGATCGACGAAACCCATAGAGAGCCTCTGCGCCGGCGCCTATCGCGCATCGCCAAGGATGCCGACATCCCGTTCAATGACACTCCGACGAAGTTGAGCGTTAAAAGAATCGAGCCCGAAACGAAGAATTGCATTTTCAGCGACGGCGCGGGCACGAAGCGGAAAGGCAAGATCGTCAACCTTTCGCCAATCGACATTTTAATACGAACGGCGATCATCCCGGCGCGCGACAGCAAGATCATATTCTCAGGTCGCCCGCATCGCCTGGCGAAGGTCATACGCTCGTTCGAGACCGGCTTTGCCGCGAGCTTCTATGTGCCAATATCCGGGTATGAATTCTCCGCCGCGATGAAATTCATCGACGAATAGCGCAGGACTCGTGCCGTCAGGAGATCATCGCCTCGCTCCGGCGCTTTATGGGCCCGGATTGTCAACCGGGCACCCCGCCTGTAAAGCTCGGCGCCACAGATAAATCTCGGCGAGCCCGATGGTCAGCGTGTCCGATACCGAAAGCCCCGAGAGGCATATCTCGCCCGTCCTGCGTCGCGCGATCGCCCTGGCCGCCGTCGTCGCCTTCTGCCTGACCGCCTATGGCGTGATGCTAGCGCGGTTCAATATGGCTAAAGGGCCTACTGAAGTCGAACTTGGCGCGCCCTCCGGCGAAGCGGGCGTGCGGCTCTATCTGCAACCCACGCACATCGACCCGGTCAACCATGCGATCCAGCTGCGGATCAATATTTTGCCGAGTTCTCAGGCAGCTGACGCCGCAACGATCGCGGATCGAAGCTATATTTTGCGGATCCAGCGCAGCGAGCAGGTCGAACAGATCGTAGTCAAGGCCGGCCAACCATTGCCGGAAGCCACTTTCGAATTCGATCTTGAACGCGGAAATGTCCGCGATTATCCGTTCGACCGTTATGTTTCCTCGACGATCCTCTCTGCAAGCGCGCTGACGGCGGACGGCACGGATCACCCCCTGGCGGTCCGCGCCAAAGCATGGGAGGGGTTGTTCGGATTCACCGTGGAGGTTCAGGCACGCCCCACATTGCACCGGAACGAACTAGCGCTCGAATCCAGCTTTAGCCGCACCGGCGCCGTCGCCTTCTTCAGCCTCGCGATCTATGCCGCAATGTTTGTCGTTGCGATCTGTGCGCTGGTCATCGGCAGCCTCATTTTCATCGGCTTGCGCAAGATCGAAGTGCCATTTGTCGGTGCGCTGGGCGCAATGATTTTTGCGCTGCCGGTCCTGCGCAATGCCCTGCCCGGCGCGCCGCCGCTTGGCGTGCGGGCCGACGCTCTCATCTTTTTCTGGGCGGAGTTCGGGGCGATCATCGCGCTTTGCCTTTTCGTTATCGCCTGGGCGCGCAGCGGCGCAAAACCCTAACGGAGATGGCGTGCGGATCGGTTCCGCCGTCACGGGATACCGCTCTGGACCCATGAGTTTCTCCCGCCCCGGTTCTTTCCAGGGGCCTCTCATCCCTACACGATCGCGCCATCGACGCGCGCTGTGCCGGGCGAAGCGTCGCCCCGCCAGTGAGGACGCCTGGCGCGAGATTTACAGCTGCGGCAACGAGGTTACCGAGAATGTCCGAGGCTTCATCTCCCCCCTCCGACCGCACGCGCCTGCGCCGCTATCATTGGCTCGGCAAATACGATCGCCAGACCGTCTACGATATCATCGATGCCGGCATCATCTGTCAGATCGGCTATGTTTTCGACGGCCAGCCCTATGTGACGCCGACGAGCCATTGGCGCATCGATGATTATGTCTACTGGCACGGATCGTCCGCGAGCCGGATGCTCAAAGCGCAGCAGACGGGCATCCCGGTCTGCTTCACCGTCACCCATCTCGACGGCATCGTCTTCGCGCGCGCGGCGATGAACCACAATGTGCAATTCCGCTCGGTCATGGCCTTCGGCAATGCCGAATTTGTCGAGGAGGACAAGAAGCGCGAGGCGCTCGCCGCCTTCACCGACAAACTGGCGCCGGGGCTTTGGGATTATGCCCGCGAGCCGAACGAGCAGGAATGGCTGGCGACGAAGGTCATCCGCCTGCGCCTCGATGAAGCCTCCGCGAAGGTCAACGACCTCTTCGCCGGGGACGAGGAGGAGGATCTGGCCACCGACCGCTGGTCGGGCGCGGTTCCGCTCTACGTTGGGCAGAGGGATATCATTCCCGACCCAAGATTGGCGGCGGACATTGCCATGCCGGATTTTGCGAGGTTATTTAGATATACGAAAAAGTAGCCGGGCTCGAGCAGGCGCCAATCTGGCCAGGAAGCCTTCTTGAGCGGCCGGATTTGGAGAGCTGACCGTGCTCATTGAGCTTCGATTGGCGCGCGAGACCGGCGCGAGCCTCCAGGCGCAGATCGTCGAGCAGTTGCGCGAACAGATCGTCAGCGGACGCTTGCGCCCCGGCTTCAAATTCCCGCCATCACGCGAGCTCGCGCGGCAATATAATGTTTCACGAAACACCGTCGTTCACGCCTACGAATGCCTGGTCAGCGAAGGCTACCTTTCCGCCATCAAGGGCGTGAGAACCGCCGTCGCGGATACGATCCCCGAGGCATGCCTTTTGGTCGGCAAGACGGCGGAAACCAACCCGAAGCGGACACACCCGACACCGCGCGCGTCGGTGGTCTTCAATGGCGAAGCGCTTATGGCGACCCCTCAGGCTCCGAACGTCAAGCCTGTCGTCGACTTTTGGCCCGGCCGCGTGAACCGGGCGCTTTTTCCGATCACCACATGGCGCAAACTGGCCGATGACGCGCTGAGTTCACTGGCCACCGAGCTCACCGACTATGGCGACCCGGCCGGCTTGCCCGCCTTGCGCGAAGCCATCGCTCATCATGTCGCGCTCTCGCGCGGCGTCATATGCTCGGCCGAGTCCGTGATCGTCACCGCCGGCACACAAGAGGCTATCAACCTCATCGCGCGCATGTTGATCGCGAGCGGCACTGGCGTTGTGGTCGAAGATCCCTGCTACGGGAGCCCAGCGCACACGTTTCGCAGCTATGGCGCGCGTCTTTGCCCCGTTCCCGTCGATCGCGACGGGCTAATAACGGATCTGTTGCCAGAACGGGGCGTGAGTTTCGCTTATGTGACGCCATCGCATCAGTTCCCAACCGGCGCAACGCTCACGTCCGCGCGGCGGCGCGCGCTCCTCGACTGGGCCTATCGCAGCGGCGCTTATATCGTCGAAGACGATTACGACAGCGACTATATTTTCGATGGGCCGCCGGCGCTCTCGATCGCGGGCACGGACGGCGGAAACTGCGTCATCTATGTCGGCACCTTCTCCAAATCGCTGGGCGCCGGCGTGCGGACAGGTTATCTCATCGTCCCGCCGCAACTCATCTCCGTGGCGCGCAAGGTCAAGACGATGGGCAATTACGGACATCCTTGGCTCGAGCAGGCCATTCTGGAGAGCTTCATCAACAGCGGCGGCTATCAGCGCCATTTGCGCACCATTCGCAAAGCCTGCTCCGAGACGCTCAACTGCCTGACATCACGGCTGCAAACGGCCTTCGGCCCGCTCGAAATCTGGGGGTTGAACAGCGGCATGCACGTCATGTGGCTTCTGCCGGACTGGATGCCCGCACCGGAAGACCTCAAGGCGCGGCTCGCCGCACATGGTGTCAGCGTTCACACACTCGAATCCGGCGGCGCCTATTGCGCCTCGGGGCTTTATCGCGACCGCGCCATTCTGCTCGGCTATGCCGCACTCAGGCAGCGCGAGATCATTCACGCGGTCGATATCATGACGCGCATCGTGAGCGTCGAACTGCAAATCGCGCGCGCGCCGATCTCGGTCTAAAACGCAACAGGGCGCCCAAGCGGGCGCCCCTTGCCTTGCCTGACACGGAAAATTTTAGGCGTTTTTATTGATATGATGCGCCGCTTTGTCGGCTGCACCCTTCAGCGCGGATTTGGCGTCACCAACGGCCTTTTGCACATGGCCCTTGAGTTCCTGCGCCACGCCTTCGGCCTGAAGCCGCTCGGAACCGACGGCTTTGCCGACGCTGCGCTTGACGTGGCCCGCGGTTTCGTTGGCAAGGCCTTTGATCTTGTCCGTAGAGCTGCTCATAGTCTCGCACTCCTTGCAGAGTTGGGGAGGGAGAAACGGCTCAGGACAAGAAGAGTTCCGAATATTCGCCGGCGCCGATCAAAGGTTACGAAGATTTCACGCGAGCGTAAGCGTCGCCTGAACCTCATCGGCCGCCTCGCGCACGATCGGCTCAAGCGCTGCGAAAAGCGCCTCGTCTTCCGGCACGGCCGCATTCGGTGTCGTCAGCAAGGTTTCGCCATAGAAGAGCGAATTGGCGCCGGCCACCAAGCAAAGGATTTGCGCCTCGCGGGTGAGGCTTCCGCGCCCGGCCGAAAGCCGGACGACGCTGCCCGGCATGACGATCCGCGCGGTCGCGATCATCCGCACGAATTCGAGCGGATCGACTTTCTCGCGGCCAGCGAGCGGCGTGCCCGCGACGGCTGCCAGCGCATTGATCGGCACGCTTTCGGGATGCGGATCGAACGCCGCGAGCACAGCCAGCATGGCGGCGCGATCGCGCACGCTCTCACCCATGCCGATGATGCCGCCACAGCACATTTCGATACCGGCGCCCCGCACCGCCCGCAAAGTCGCGAGCCGGTCGTCATAAGTGCGGGTCGAGACGATCTGCGAATAATAATCCGGGCCGGTATCGAGGTTGTGGTTATAGGCCGTGAGGCCAGCCTCTTTGAGCCGCTCGGCCTGGTGCTCGCTCAACATGCCGAGCGTCACGCAGGCTTCCATGCCTAATTCACGGACGCCGCGCACCATTTCCAGCACCGAATCGAATTCGGCCCCATCGCGCACCTCGCGCCAAGCGGCGCCCATGCAGAAGCGATCGGCCCCCGCATCCCGCGCGCGTTTGGCGAGCGTCAAAACCTCGGCGACCGGCATCAGCGTCGAGCGGGAAAGCTTGACCTCGCGATGGTGCGCCGATTGGGCGCAATAACCGCAATCTTCCGGGCAGCCGCCGGTCTTGACGCTAAGCAGGCTCGCCTTCTGCACATAATTCGGCGGCTGATAGGCTCGGTGCAGGCGGTTCGCCTCGCCGATCAATTCGAGCAAAGGGCGGTCATGAACGGCGAGGATCTCGTCGACCGTCCAATCGTGGCGGATAGCCTGGGAAGAAGCGTCCATCGGCGCAGGTCTAAGGGGAAACCGCGGCAAACACAAGAACGCAGCAAAAACATATATATGACCCCGATTGTGCGATAGAAATTGTCGCGCCTCCCGCGCCATCCTATCTAAGGCCCATGCTTCTTTCCCTGGCGCTCGACGCCTTCGCCGAAATCTTCACGCCGCCGTTCCGGCGCGTCCTCTACAAGACGCTCGCTTTGACGGCGCTGCTGCTCGTTTTCGTCTTCGTCGCGGCGGAAACCACGCTGGCGCATGTCCTTGTGCTGCCCTACCACTGGCTTACCACGGGCCTCACACTTATCGCCGCTTTCGCGCTCCTGATCGGCTTCGCTTTCGCGATCACGCCGGTCTCCTTCGTTGTCGCCGGTTTCTTCTTCGACGAGCTTGCGGCCATGGTCGAAGCAGATATCGACCCGAAGCATCCCGGCGCGACGCCGCCGCTCGGCGCCCAGATCCGGGTCGCCGCCGTCTTCGCGACCCTGTCGCTCGTGCTTAATATCGTCGCGCTGCTGCTGCTTCTGGTGCCCGGCGTGAACGCGGTGATTTTTCTCCTCATCAACGCCTATCTGCTCGGCCGCGGCTATTTCGAGCTCGCGGCGCTGCGCTACAGCCGGATCGAGGATGTCGGGCGCATCCGCCGTGCGAATGAATTGCAGATTTTCCTCGCCGGGCTTCTCATCGCGGTGCTCGCCGCCGTGCCATTCGCCAATCTGCTGACACCGCTCTTCGGCGCCTCGCTGATGGTGCGCCTTCACAACAAGCTCGCCGCCGCACCGGCGCTTCAGCCCTAATCCCGCCCCGCAAGCCCCGTCAATTTGGCCTCGAGCGTGGCTGGTTCGCCGGCGAGATGGACGGATTTGACCCGGCTCGTGCCGCCCAATTCGAGGTGCAGGCTGCTTGGCGCGATACCCAGGGACTTGGCCAGCAGGCGGATCAGCGCCTCGTTCGCGGCGCCCGCCTCCGGCAAAGCGCGCACCCGCACTTTGAGAACGGCGCGGCCGTCGGCCAGGGCCTCCACCCCGACGATCTCATCACGCGAGGATTTCGGTGTCAGCCGCACGGCAAGCGCGATGCCGTCCTTCCGCGCCGTCCAGGGCCGTCCCCGATCCACTGCGTCGACTAGAAGACGTTGGGATAGACGTAGCGCTCGATCAGATCCTCGACGAGGAAGATCAGCAGCAGCAGGATGACCGGCGAAATATCGAGCCCGCCCATCGTCGGCAGGAGATTGCGGATGGGCTTCAGCAGCGGCTCCGTCACCGCATTCAGCGCATTCCAGATTGAGCGCACGAAATTATTGTGCACATTGATGACGTTGAAGGCGATCAGCCATGACATGATTGCCACGATGATGATGACATAGGTGTAGAGCTGCAGAATCAGCAAAAGTACGTCGAGAATCGCGCGCATAACGGCTCCGGAACCCGGCAGGGAACTTCCGTTTAGCCGGGAGCGGCCCAAGGGGCAAGCCAAGCTCCGGCGCACTGGCCGGCGCCCCCTCTTCTGCGCATTGACAGTCGCGGCATGAGGGACGTAAACAGCCCGCTGGCCGGGGCTGTAGCTCAGATGGGAGAGCGCTGCAATCGCACTGCAGAGGTCGTGAGTTCGAATCTCATCAGCTCCACCAATAAATTCAATACCTTATAAGTCCGAGGCCTTTGGCCCGCGCCATAGCCGCTCAGCTTCACGCGTCGCGCGGCTCGGACGCAGCGGCTGCAGCAAGTCCACGGTGCTGCAAATTATCGGCGGCTTGCTCCGGCCGACATCCAGACCAAGTTTTCCGATCCGTTCGCGGCACATAAACGCTGAGTTCCATCCCGGCCTCGTCAGCAAATTTGATGTTCCAATAATTTGCCAGCGGCGAGATTGCGGTCACGATGAGGAAAGCCAGCGTGAAATGCCATTGCAGCGGTATCGGGCTTCCGCTTATCAGCATCGCAAATTGCAGAGAAGCCGAGCCGACACAGACACCGAATGACAGAGTCAGCTGCTCAAACGTCGCATAAAAGCTCGTGGCAGCGCTCATTCGCGATTTCGAAATCTCGGCATAGGCGATTGTGTTCAGCGCGGTAAATTGAAACGACATGAAAGTACCGCTGGCGAATAGAACGCCAAAGATGAGGGGAATCGGCCAGTAGGGTCGAAAGAAGCCGCAGACCGCGTAGCCAACACTCGCAGCCACGCCGTTGAAGATGAGACAGCGGCCGAGCGCCTAGGGCTTTGAGCGATGTTGGACGGCCACCGGTGGCGGCAGCGTGTCCGGCGTTGCTCGACGACATCCGGCGGGGTCGGCGTCATATCTGGCGTATCGAGGGGCGCCGGATTATCGTGCGCTACCATGGTCAGCTCGATCGGCTCGTCCTGCGGCGCAGGTTTCGGCTTCGCCAGATAGCACAGGCCCACAAGCGCCAAGGCATAGACGACAATCGCAGCCGCCTGCGCAATATAAGCCGGACGCTCGCGAAGCAAAATGGCGCAAAAATGCGGGGCCAAGCAGGAGCTATCTGCTGCTAGGGGCCACTCGGTGTTTCGAGCAATGAAAGAGGAGTCCTGCGGTGCGGTCTTTAGTGAGATTCGGTTTTGCGGGTTTTTGGCTTTTGGCGTCAGTTCCGGCGGGGCTGACGGCGGGTGGCGATGCGCTGCAAAGGGGCGCGGCGGCCTATAGCCATGGCGATTTCGACAAGGCGCTCGAGCTCTTGAAGCCGCTGGCCGAGCATGGCGACGCCTATGCGCAGATGACGCTCGGCCTGATCTACGCCAAGGGCCAGGGCGTGCCGCAGGATTATGCGCAGGCTGCATCCTGGTACCGCAAGGCTGCGGACAAGGGGAATGTCTTCGCCCAGACCAATCTCGGCCTCTTCTATGCCGAAGGCCGCGGCGTGACCCAGGATTATACTGAGGCGGCCAAGTGGTATCGCAAGGCCGCCGATCAGGGTGTCACTTTCGCCGCCGGCAGCCTCGCCCGGCTCTATGCCAACGGCCAGGGCGTCAAGCAGGACTATGCCGAGGCCGCGATCTGGTATCGCAAGGCGGCGGAAAAGGGCGATGTAGCCGCAGAGGTCAATCTCGCCTCGCTCTATCTGCGCGGCGAAGGCGTCGCCAAGGACGAACGCGAGGCCGCCATCTGGCTGCGCAAAGCTGCCGACAAAGGCAATCTTTATGCGCAATCCGCCCTCGCCTCTCTGCTCAGCGCCGGACATGGGGTGAGGCCGGATGCGGCGGAGGCCGTCGCGCTCTATCGCAAGGCGGCCGCGCGGGGCGATGTCGCGGCCGAGACGCATCTTGCCGATCTTCTGGCGAGCGGCACGGGCGTCGCAAAGGACGAAGCCGCTGCGCTTGCCCTTTATCAAAAGGCGGCGGCGCAAGGCAGCCTCTATGCGCAGAGCGTGCTCGGCACGTTCTATGCGCAAGGCCGCGGCACCAAGCAGGATTATGCGCAGGCCGCCGCCTGGTATCGCAAGGCGGCGGAAAAGGGCGATGTCGCGGCCGAGGTGCATCTCGGCCTGCTCTATCTCCAGGGATCGGGTGTCGCGCAGGACCCGGCGCAGGCTGCGTCCTGGTTCGAAAAAGCCGCAGCGGAAGGCAATGTGGCGGCTGAAGCCAATCTGGCGCAGCTCTATGCCGAAGGTCGCGGCGTGACCAAGGATTATGCCAAGGCCCTCGATCTCTACCGCAAGGCCGCCGCCAAGGGCGATCTTGCGAGCGAGATCAATCTCGCCCCTCTTCTTGCCAAGGGCACCCCGGGAGTCGCACCGGATTATGCGCAAGCCGCGCGCCTCTTCAGCACGGCGGCAGAGCGCGGCGATGTGATCGCTGAGAGTAATCTCGCGCATCTTTACGCCGCCGGCCTCGGCGTTGCGAAGGATCCGGCGCAGGCGGCGGCCTGGTATCGCAAGGCGGCCGATCAGGGCGATCTCGCCGCGACGCTCGGCCTCGCCAAGGCCTATGAGACGGGCGACGGCGTCACCAAGGATCTGACGCAAGCGGCGGGCCTCTATCGCAAGGCGGCCGACAAAGGCTTTGCCGGGGCTGAAGCAAAGCTCGGCGCGCTATGCCTCGCGGGTACCGGCGTGCCGCAGGACGATCAGCAGGCCGCGGCCTGGTTCGAGAAGGCCGCCATGCAGGGCGATGCCGCCGCCGCGGCCAATCTCGGACTGCTCTACGCGAAAGGCCGAGGCGTCAAGCAGGATTACGCCACCGCCGCCAAATGGTATCGCGCGGCGGCGGACAAGGGCGACATCTTCGCCGCCGCAAGTCTCGGCCTGCTCTATCAGCACGGCGAGGGCGTCACCCAGAATGCAACGCAGGCGGCCAGCTGGTATCGCAAAGCGGCGGACGCGGGCGATCCGGCGGCGGCGCTTGATCTCGCTTTGCTCTACGCCAAGGGCGCGGGCGGCAGGCAGGACTATGCCGCCGCGGCGACCTATTACCGCAAGGCGGCGGAGCACGGCCTTGTCGGGGCGCAGGTCGCTCTCGGGCAACTTTATGAAAAGGGTCAAGGCGTCAAGCAGGATTATGCAGAGGCGGCCGGCTGGTATCGCAAGGCGGCCGATCAGGGCAATGTGTTTGCGCAGAGCACGCTCGGCCTCTTCTATGCCAAGGGCCAGGGCGTGAAGCAGGATTATGCCGAGGCCGCGAATTGGTATCGCAAGGCCGCCGACAAGGGCGATCTCTTTGCTCAGACCGGCCTCGCCCTCATCTATCAGCGCGGCCAAGGTGTGAAGCAGGACTATGCCGAAGCGGCGAAATGGTACGCCAAGGCGGCGGAGCGCGGCGATGCCTTCGCGCAAAGCAACCTCGGCCTGCTCTATGCCGACGGCCAGGGCCTGAAGCAGAATTATATCGAAGCCTACAAATGGTTCACGCTCGCGGCGGCGCACGGACCCGCAACCAATCGCGAAACCGCGCAAAGCAACCGCGACATCATGGCCGACAAATTGACCGAGGCCCAAATCAAGCAGGCAAAAGAACTCGTCGAAAAATGGCGGCCGCTGCCTTAAAGCGATCCCAAAAACGCCGTGGCGATCCGTTGCCAGTCATGCTCATCGTGCCGCGCTTCGCCGACCGCGCCCTGATGCCGACCGCCGGCGTGCTGCTGATCTGGAGCGCGGCGACGCTCGCACTCTATGCGCTGGCGGCGCACAACATCTGGGCCATCACCCTCGATGTCTTCCTCATCGGCCGCGGCGGCGCACTCGGCACGGTCCTGCAGACGCGGCTCATGGATGTGTCCGGCGAGGCGCAGGCGCTGCCCGCGGCGCTCAACCATTCCGCCTCCAACACCGCCAATGCAATCGGTCCCTGGCTCGGCGGCTTAACGATCGGCGCCGGCTTCGGCTGGACATCAACCGGCTGGGTCGGCTTCGCGCTCGCCTTCGGCGGGCTTCTCATCTGGTTTCTCTCGGTCGTCATCGATAGTCGCATCGAGGGCGAGCCAAAGCTTGTGGAAGACGCAGCCGAGTAGGCTATATCCCCTCTCTCCGCAAGCGGGGAGAGGGAATTCTACGCTGCCTGCCCCTTCGCCTCGCGGCGGCGATCGTGGAGAATCCACTCCGTATAGCCATTCGGCTGAACCCGGCCCTTGAAGATCAGATCCTCCGCCGCCTTGAAGGCTGGCCCGTCGAAGGCGGGCGCCATCGGCTGATAGGATTTGTCGCCGTCATTCTGCCGGTCGACGACTTGCGCCATCCGCTTGAGCGTATCCGAGACCTGCGATTCGCTGACGATGCCATGCAGCAGCCAATTGGCGATGTGCTGGCTCGAAATGCGCAAAGTGGCGCGATCCTCCATCCGCCCGACATCGTGAATATCGAGCACTTTGGAACAGCCGATGCCCTGGTCCACCCAGCGCACGACATAGCCGAGAATACCCTGGCAATTGTTGTCGAGTTCTTCCCGCACCTCGTCCGGCGCAAAATTGCCGCGCGAGACTGGAATGGTCAGCAGATCGGACAATTTTGCATGCGGGCGGGCGCGCAACTCCTTCTGCCGCTTGACGACATCGACGCGATGATAATGCGTCGCGTGCAGCACCGCCGCGGTCGGCGACGGCACCCAGGCCGTGTTGGCGCCTGACGTCAGATGCGGAATCTTGTCGAGCAGCATATCGGCCATACTGTCCGGCATCGCCCACATGCCCTTGCCGATCTGCGCGCGCCCCGGCAGCCCACAGCGCAAACCGACATCGACGTTCCAGTCCTCATAGGCGGCGAGCCATTTGGTCTTCTTCATATCCTCTTTTCGGACCATCGGCCCGGCCTCGATCGAGGTATGGATTTCGTCGCCGGTGCGATCGAGGAAGCCAGTGTTGATGAAGACGACGCGATGCTTCGCCGCCGCGATCACTGCCTTGAGATTCACGGTCGTGCGCCGCTCCTCGTCCATGATGCCCATTTTGAGCGTATGGCGCGGCAGGCCGAGAAAATCCTCGACCGTGGCGAAGAAACGGTCTGCCAGCGCCACCTCGGCCGGCCCATGCATCTTCGGTTTCACGATATAGACGGAGCCTTTGGTGCTGTTGCGCCGCCCCTCCCGATGCAGATCGTGGATCGCGGCCAGCGAGGTCACCACGGCATCGAGCAAGGTCTCGGGGATTTGCGCGCCGTCCGCGTCGAGCACGGCATCCGTCATCATGTGATGGCCGACGTTGCGCACCAGCAGCAAGCTGCGGCCGGAGAGCGCGAGCGATGTACCATCGGGCTGAACATAGAGGCGGTCGTCGGCAAGACTGCGCTCGACCAGCCGGCCGTTCTTCTCGACTTGTGTCGAGATCGTGCCCTGCATCAGGCCGAGAAAATTGCGATAGAGCGCGACCTTGTCGGCGGCATCGACGGCAGCGACGCTGTCCTCAAGGTCCATGATCGCGGTCAACGCCGCCTCGGCGATAATATCGGCGACGCCGGCAAGATCGTCCGCGCCGATGCGGCTCTCCCGATCGATGACGATTTCGACATGCAGGCCGTTGTTGCGCAGGAGCACAGCGCGCGGCGCGCCGGCCTCGCCGCGATAGGCGCGAAATTGCGCAGGATTTTGCAATCCCGTTTCACGGCCATCGGCGAGCGTGGCGACAAGCTCGCTGCCGACGATGCGATAGGCTGTCACCTCGCTATGGTGCGCCCCGGCGAGCGGCGCCGCCGCATCGAGAAATTCACGCCCCCAGGCGATGACGCGCGCGCCGCGGATTTTGTTGTAGCCCTTGCCGCGCTCCCCGCCATCAGCCGAGGAAATCGCGTCGGTGCCGTAGAGCGCCTCATAGAGCGAGCCCCAGCGCGCATTGGCGGCGTTGAGCACATAGCGGGCATTCGACACCGGAACGACCAATTGCGGGCCGGGCACGAGCGCGATCTCCTCATCGACATTCTCAGTCGAAATGGTGAAGTCGGCGGGCTCGGGCACGAGATAGCCGATGTCGCGCAAAAATCGCTCGTAATCCACTGGCTCGAACGGCCGGCCGCGATGGCCCACGTGATAGGCATCGATCCGTGCCTGCAATTCGTCGCGGATTTTCAATTGCGCGGCGATCTGCGGCGCATATTCGCCGATAAGCCGCTCGAACCCATCCCAAAAGGCGCTGGCGGCCACGCCGGTGCCCGGCAGCACCTCGCCCTCGATGAAGTCGTACAGGACTTTCGCGACCTTGAGGCCGCCGACCTCTTGATAATCACGCATGGGCAAATCTCTCCGGCGCGCCAAATTCAGACAGAACGCGAGCCCGCGAATTTGGCAAAATTTTCCTCGAACAAACCAGCAAGCCGACGCGCCTGTGCGGCATAGGCTTTGGGATCTGGCCAGGCACGCGCGGGATCGAGAATCTCGTCCGGCACGCCCGGCACATGCAACGGCACGCTCAGGCCGAAATAGGGCTCCTGGCGGAATTCAGCGCCATCGAGCGCACCGCTGAGCGCCGCACGCAGCAGCGCCCGCGTATGCGCGATCGAAATGCGCTTGCCCACGCCATAGGCGCCGCCGGTCCAGCCGGTGTTGACGAGCCAAGTCGCCGCGTTGCTCTCGGAGAGATAGCGCCGCAGCAATTCGCCATAGACCCGCGGCGGCCGCGGCAGGAAGGGCGCGCCGAAGCAGGCGCTGAAGGTCGCCGACGGCTCCTTGCCGAGCCCTTTTTCAGTGCCGGCGACACGGGCGGTGTAGCCGGACAGAAAATGATACATCGCCTGCGCGGGAGCGAGCCGGGCGAGCGGTGGCATCACGCCGAACGCATCGGCCGTCAGCATCACCACATTGCGCGGCGTCCCGCCGAGGCCGTTCGGCTTGGCGTTGCCGATGAAATGCAGCGGGTAGCAGGCGCGGGTGTTGGGCGTCAGCGAATCGTCGTCGAGGTCGAGACCGCCATTCGCATCGACAGGCACATTCTCCAGCACCGTGCCGAAACGATGCGAGGCTGCCCAAATTTCAGGCTCCGCCTCGCGCCGCAGATTGATGACTTTGGCGTAGCAGCCGCCCTCGAAGTTGAAGACGCCGTCCGGCGACCAGGCGTGCTCATCGTCGCCGATGAGTTCCCGCTCGGGATCGGACGACAAAGTCGTCTTGCCCGTGCCCGAGAGGCCGAAAAACAGGGCCGTATCGCCGGCCCGGCCGATATTGGCGGAACAATGCATCGGCAACACGCCTTTCGCCGGCAGCAGCCAATTCATCACGGTGAAGATCGCCTTCTTGATCTCCCCTGCATATTGAGTGCCGGAAATAACGATCAGCTTTTGGGCAAAGGACAAAGCGATGGCCGTGGACGAGCGCACACCATAGCGGCCCGGATCGACCGAAAGATCGGGCGCATGGAGGATCACATAATCCGGGGCAAAGCCCCGAAGCTCCGCCGCCGCCGGCCGGATGAACATGTTGCGGGCAAAAAGCGCATGCCAGGCATTGGTCGTGACGAGGCGGACGCGGATGCGATGCGCGGGCGATGCGCCGGCATAGAGATCTTCGACGAAAAGGGTTTGGCCTTGCAGATAACCGCGCACATTCTCCGTGAGTGCGGCGAACCCGGCGGGCGAGAGCTTTTGATTGACGCTGCCCCACCAGACCTCATCGCTCACGCCTGGCTCATCGACGACGAACTTGTCTTGCGCGGAGCGGCCGGTGTGCGTGCCCGTGCGCACGACCAGCGCGCCGTCGGCCGAGAGCTTGCCCTCGCCGCGCTGAAGCGCCAGTGCCACGAGCGGCGCGGTCTGAAGATTGGCGTGCACGGCGGGCGCGCCGAAAAGTCCCGTCCCGCTCAGCGCCGTCCCGCCAAGCTCCCAGGTTCGCGCAATTGCGTTCATCAAAGCGGCCTCCGACTATGGCTTCCTTGCCCGCGTCGCGCGCAAGTCACGCGCAGGTCACAGGCCGGTCATCACCGCAATCGGCCTGCGGAACAATTGGACTTTCAGCGGATGCAACCTTGGCTTTTAGTCGGGGTGCGGCGGAAGGCAGAACCGCCTATCGGGCTATCGCCTTGTAAAGCCCGCAATTTACGCGCAGATGCTGCGGTCCGCCGGGAAGCTCGCCGCCTCCGGTTGGGAAGGTGCGGGAATTCCTGCTAGAATGACGGCAGGGTCCGTGAGGCTGGTGGATGGCTTTGGCGAAATCTCTCATTTGGCTGCGCGGCACGCTGGTCGAGCTGGTGGATGTGCTCGTCCCCAAGCCGGCGCTGCGGCTGCTGGCACACCCCAAGCTCCATGAATTTATCGGCCTCGATCGGATCGATGCGGTCGGCAATTGGATCGACAACAATTTCATGCTCAAGCGGCGGCAGAAGCGGACCGCCGAGCAGCGCATCACTGTCAGCACGCAGGATTATCTGAAGACGCATTTCTGCGCCGCGCCCTTCGAACAGCTCGAAACGGCGCCGACCGGCCTCGCCTATGCCTGCTGCCCGGTCTGGCTGCCGACGCCGATCGGGCGGCTCGACACGCCGGCGCACGAGCTTTGGAACAGCCAAGCCGCGCGGAACATCCGCGATTCGATCATCGACGGCTCGTTCCGCTATTGCAACCACGTGCATTGCTCGGCGATCTCCGGCCGCACGCTGATCTCCCGCGATTCCACGCACGCCAAGGAAATCATCGCGCGCTACAAATCCGGCGTCGAGACATTGCCGGAGCATGTGAAGCTGTCGCACGACAAATCCTGCAATCTCTCCTGCCCGTCCTGCCGGTCGAGCACCTATCTCGCCAATTCCGCTAAGCAGGCGAAGCTCGATCAGCTCACCGAGGCGACGTTGGTGCCGCTGCTGCGCGAGGCGAAATCCGTCCTCGTCACCGGCTCGGGCGACCCCTTCGGCAGCAAACACTTCCGCAATCTGCTCAAGCGGCTGAACGGCGGCGATTTTCCCGATCTGAAGATCGACCTCATCAGCAACGGCCAATTGCTCGACCCGCGCGCCTGGAACGAGCTGGGACTGAAGGGCCGCGTCAGAGACGTTGAGATTTCGGTCGATGCGGCAAAGCCCGAGACCTATGCGATCGTGCGCCGCGGCGGCACGTTCGAGCGGCTGCTGAAGAACCTCGCCTTCCTGCGCGACATGCGGCGGACCGGCGAAATCGCATCCCTGCATTGTTCGATGGTCGTCCAGTCGCTGAACTACAGGGAAATGCCAGCCTTCGTACGCCTGTGCGAGGAGCACGCCGCCGATCTGATCATCTTCAATATGATCCGCCAGCGCGATATTTTCGCCAAAGACGAATATGTCGAAGCCTTCATCGGCAGCCCGGATCATCCGGACTACGAAGACTTCCTCAAGGTGCTTGAGGCGCCGGAGCTGGCGCAGCGCAATGTGCTCATCGGCAATGTGCGCGAATATGCGCCGCGCCGCGCGCTGGCCGAAGCGGCGGAATAGTCCGCGTCATTGCGAGCCGCGCGAAGCAATCCAGGAATCATCTCTGGATTGCGTCGCCGCTTTCGCGCCTCGCAATGACGGTTTTGTTTCCTAGATTGATCACGATGATTTTGGATCGAATCGATCCAAAATCATCGTGATCGATTCTAAATGTTTAGAGCGGGATTTACGCGAAAAACCGGTATCCACTTTTCCGCATCCCGCTCTAGGCGCGGCCGATAGACAAATATTTGAAGCCCTGGCGGCGGACTTCCGCCGGCTCGTAGATATTGCGCAGGTCGACGAGGATCGGCTCAGCCAGCAGCGACTTGACGCGGCCAAGGTCGAGCGCGCGGAAAGCATCCCATTCGGTGACGATGACGAGCGCCGCGGCATCCTTGCAGCAGGCATAGGGGTCGCTACAGTAATTGAGATTTTCAAGATAGTGGCGCGCCTGCTCCATGCCCTCGGGATCGAAGGCGTTGACCTTGGCACCAGCATCCTGCAGCGCGGTGATGACCGAGATCGCCGGCGAATCGCGCATGTCGTCGGTGTTCGGCTTGAAGGTGAGCCCCAACACCGCGATCGTCTTGTTGCGCACCGAGCCGCCGCAAGCGGCGAGCACCTTGCGCGCCATGGCGCGCTTGCGCTGATCGTTGACAGCGGCGACCGTCTCGACGATGCGGATCGGCGTGCCATAATCCTGCGCCGTCTTGATCAGCGCTTGGGTATCCTTGGGGAAGCACGAACCGCCATAGCCGGGGCCGGCATGCAGGAATTTCGAGCCGATGCGATTGTCGAAACCAATGCCGCGGGCAACGTCCTGCACATTGGCGCCGACTTCTTCGCACAGGCTCGCGATCTCGTTGATGAACGTGATCTTGGTGGCGAGAAAGGCGTTCGCCGCGTATTTGGTGAGTTCCGAGGTGCGCCGGTTGGTGACGAGGATGGGGGCCTGGTTGAGATAGAGCGGCCGGTAGATCTCGCGCATCACGCTCTCGGCCCGCTGGTCCTCGACGCCGATCAGGATGCGGTCCGGCCGCTTGAAGTCGGAGATCGCCGCGCCCTCACGCAGGAATTCGGGGTTCGAGACGACGGCGAACTCGGCATCGGGGCGGGTTTCGCGGATGATGCGCTCGACATCATCGCCAGTTCCGACCGGCACGGTCGACTTGGTGACAATGACCGTAAACCCCTCGATCGCCGCGGCGATTTCGCGCGCCGCCTGATAGACATAGGTGAGGTCGGCATGGCCGTCGCCGCGCCGGGACGGGGTGCCGACGGCGATGAAAACGGCTTCCGCGTCGCGCACGGCCGAGAGATCGTCGGCAAAGGTCAGCCGGTTCTGGCGGACATTGGTCATCACCAGTTCGGCGAGGCCCGGCTCGTAGATCGGCATTTTGCCAGCCTTCAGCGCCTCGATCTTCCCGGCATCCTTGTCGATGCAGCAGACTTTGTGGCCGAAATCCGCGAAACAGGCGCCCGAAACCAGACCCACATAACCCGAGCCGACCATAGCGATTTGCATTTTTCGCTCCTAAAGCGTCGCCTTCGCCCCGAGGGGCTTGCGACCGAAACGCTGCCAGTGCCATTTTCACGACCGGGAGGCAACCAAGCCGAAGCACCGAAATGACGAGCCGGGCGCGACATGCTTCCAACCCCACCCCTCGCTTCCGCCAAGTCTTTGTCGAGATTAGGGAATGGCGTCGCGAGCGGTCCCTTGAGGCAGCTTTAAAGGTCTCCCATTACGAGAAAGCCGCATGACAGACATATTACACTGCGATCTTTGCGTGCTCGGCGGCGGCGGTGCGGGCATAGCCGCGGCGCGGACGGCGGCGGCGCTGGGCGCCAAGGTCGTCGTCGTCGAGAAGCGGGCTCTCGGCGGCGCCTATCTGACGCAGGCCGTTCCGCTGCAAGCTTTCTGCACCGCCGCCCTGCAAGCCACTAACGGGACGCACGGCGGCGAATCCGGCGCTTCGGCCGCGCGCAAGATCGATTTTGCCGGTTTCCGCGCCCACGTGCTCGCCGCCATAAAAGCTTTTGCGCGAGACTTCGCGCCCGGTCTGCTGACGGCTGCGAATATCGAGCTGATACGCGGCGTCGGCAGTTTCAGCCGCGCGGCGCGGCTCGAAACCGGCGGCCGCGCGATCGAAGCCAAACATTTTATTTTGGCGACCGGCGCGCAGGCGGCGTCGGCTTCTTTGCCGGGTCAGGAGCTGATCCGCCCGCTGGCTCTGGAGGATCTGCTGACGCTCGACCGGCCGCCGGAAGACCTCATCATCGTCGGCGCGAGCTTCCGCGGCCTGACCCTGGCGCAGGCCTTCCTGCGGCTCGGGACGAGGGTGAGCCTGATCGAAAGCGGCGCCATCCTGCGCAATGAAGACCCGGAACTCATCGCCCCCGTGCTGACGCGGCTCGCCCACGACGGGCTGACGCTTCATCCGCACGCGGAAATCACCCATGTCGAACCGCTCCCCGGCGGGGTGCGGGTTCATCTGAAGGGTCTCCCTGCTCCCCTCGAAGCCGCGCATATCCTTTTCGCCGGCGTGGCGCCGCCGCTTGTCGAAGGCCTCGGATTGAAAAATGCGGGGGTCACCTATGCTAATTCGGGGGTTCTGATCGATGCCCACGGCCGTACGAGCAACCGCCAAATCTACGCGGTCGGCAGCGCCGCGGGCGGCCCCGAATCGGCGCTCTCGGCGCTGGGCCAAGCGGAGCGCGTCGCCCGCCGCCTGTTCGGCCAGATGGGCAACGCGGCGCCGCCCGCGCGCATTCTCGGCACCAATCCGGAAATGGCCGTCGTCGGCCTCACCGAGGCCCAGGCGCGGGAAAAACACCGCAACGTGCGGGTTTTGCGCGCGCCCCTCTGCGATACGGCCCGCGCCCGGCTGACCGGCGCGCCGGAGGGACACGTCAAGATCGTGACGAATTCAGTGGGTTATATCCTCGGCGCAGGCATAACGGGGGCTCAGGCACGTGAGATTATTGGGGTTTTGAGCCTCGCAATCGGCAAAGACATAAAAGTGACGGATCTCGACGTCATCGCGAACGCGCCAATCCTGGCCGAAGTAGTCTCGAAAGCCGCGCTTGCATCGCCGCCGCAACTCGGCAAAGCTCTGCGCTGGCGGGCATTTTTGCCGCGCCGGGCGAGATAGGCCCAATGCGCGATTTCATCACGATCAAGCAGCAGTCCGACCCGGACGACACAAGGGACGGACGCCAAAGCTTGCACGGGCACCGGCCGCGCTTCGGCTTGGCGACGCGGGTGGTGCTCGTCGTCGCCGCTTTCATGATGGCGGCGGAATTCATCATCTATGTGCCCATCGTCGTCAATTATCGCGACAATTGGCTGCGCAACCGCCTGGCCGCCGCCTATACCGCTACGCTCGTTCTCGAGGCCGGACCGCGCGCGATGGTGTCGCCGCAATTGTCGCGCGAGCTGCTGGACAGCGTCGGCGCTCGCATCATCGTCCTGCAGACGCACGGCACACGGCGGATTCTCGCGGCGACGAGCCTGCCGCCGGCGGTCGACGAATTCTACGACCTGCGCCATCCGACATTCCTGCAAGCTCTGGCTTCGACATGGCGAACCTATTTCTCAAACGACGATCGCGTCATCACCGTCCTTGATGCAGCGCCCATGGGCGGGGAAGCGATCGAAGTCACGATGGACGAAGGGCCGGTCAAAGCGGCGCTGCATATCGTCGCCGCGCGTGTCTTGACGATCTCGCTGACGATATCGGCGCTCGTCGCCGCCCTCGCCGTCGCCATCCTCAATTTCATGGTGCTGCGGCCGATGCGCCGGCTGACCAACAATATTACCGAGTTCGGTGCCGACCCGGAGAACGCCAGCCGCATTATCGTGCCCTCCGGCAATCCGCATGAGATCGGCCGCGCCGAAGAGGCACTGGCGACGATGCAGGACACGCTCGTCCGCGAATTGACGCAAAAGAAGCATCTCGCCGCACTCGGCCTCGCCGTCGCCAAGATCAATCACGATCTACGCAATATGCTGGCTTCGGCGCAGCTCCTGTCCGACCGCCTCGCCAATGTCACAGACCCTTTGGCGCAAAGGCTGGCGCCGAAACTGGTCGCCACGCTCGATCGGGCGATCCGCTTCTGCCAGGCCACTTTGACCTATGGGCGGGCGACGGATGAGGCGCCGAAGCCGCGGCTGGTCGATCTGCACGCGACCGTCGCGGAGGCCGCCGAAGCCGTTTGGCTCGGTGGCGGCCGTGTGACGATCGTCAACAAGGTTTCCGACGGCTTCATGCTTTGGGCCGACCCCGAACATCTTTTTCGAGTCTTGATGAATTTGCTGCGCAACGGTGTCGAGGCGCTCGACCGGGCCGGCCCGTCCGGCGGCCGGCCGGCGCAGATCATCGTCTGCGCCTTCGCGCACGAGGAGCTGGCCATTCTCGAAATCGCCGATACCGGGCCCGGTGTGCCGCCGAGCGTGCGGGCGCAATTATTCACGCCTTTTTCGAGTTCGTCGCGACCGGGCGGATCGGGACTGGGCCTCGCCATCGCGGCCGATCTCGTCCGCGCCCATGGCGGCAGCATCGAGCTGGTGCCCGAGGAGGATGAGAACAGCGGGGCGCGGTTCCGGATCACTTTGCCGCAACGCCGCGCCGGCACGGCCTGAGAACGTTAGGCACCGCCCTCGGCCCCTTCCGACAGTTGCCATGCCCTGCCCGAGCCGCTAAAGGGAAGCCGTTCGATCCTTGGGATCGGCCACCTTCCGCTCATCGGCAAGCTTTCGGCTTCCCTTGAGAACCTGCGCGCCCGTAGCTCAGCTGGATAGAGCACTAGACTACGAATTTAGGGGTCGGGAGTTCGAATCTCTCCGGGCGCGCCATTCGATCCCATGCCTGCCATCTCTGCGACTCAGCCCGAGTGCGGCGCGTAATCTCTAATTGACTTGCCCGCGCGCTTACCCTATTCCGAACACGCTGCGTCGCAGCATGAGGCGCTCCAGCCGCGTAGATCAGGACTTCGTCCTTTCGGATGAGCGATCTGCTGTCGAGCCTCCCCGATCTTGAGCCGACGGCCTTATACGCGGGGCAAGTCTCCCTTTTTCCGGATCGACTGACCGCGCCTTGTTCGAGGCCGCCGCGGGCGATCGCCTCTGAAAGACCTTACGTGACCAAATTCTCCGATCTCGGCCTCGCCGAACCGCTCCTCCGCGCCCTAGACCGCGAAGGATATGAAACGCCTACCTCCATCCAGGCCCAGGCCATCCCGCTTCTCTTGCAGGGCCGCGACCTTCTCGGCATCGCTCAGACCGGCACCGGCAAGACGGCCGCTTTCGCGCTTCCCATCCTTAGCCGGCTGCTGGCCGATCAGCGGCGCCCGGTGCCGTTCACGGCCCGCGCGCTGGTATTGGCGCCGACACGCGAGTTGGCTGCGCAGATCGCTGACAGCTTCCGCGTCTATGGCCAATTCATCCGTCCGAGCGTCGGTGTCATCGTCGGCGGCGTCTCGCACCGCCCCCAGTCCGATATGCTGGCGCGCGGCCTCGACGTGTTGGTCGCGACGCCCGGTCGCCTGCTCGATCATCTCGCCTCGGGTCGCTTCAAGCTCACCACGACCGAGGTTCTCGTGCTCGACGAGGCCGATCACATGCTCGACCTCGGTTTTATCATCCCGATTCGGCAGATCGTCGCCAAGCTGCCGAAGCAGCGCCAGACACTGCTTTTCTCCGCCACTATGCCGAAGGAGATCGCGGGTCTCGCGCAGGACATGCTCGTCGATCCGGCCGAGGTCTCCGTCACGCCCGCCGCCTCGACCGTCGACCGCGTGGATCAGCATGTGTTCCTGGTCGATGGCGCGGCCAAGCGCGACATGCTCGTCGAACTGATGAACGGCGTCGACGTGTCGCGCGCTATCGTCTTCACCCGCACCAAGCGCGGCGCCGATCGCGTGGCGCAGCACCTTGACGCCGCCGGCGTCGACGCCGAGGCGATCCACGGCAACAAAAGCCAGAACCAACGCGTTCGCGCGCTCGACGATTTCCGCCGGGGCCGCACGCGCGTCCTGGTCGCGACCGACATCGCCGCGCGCGGCATCGACGTCGACGGCGTGACGCATGTCGTGAATTACGAACTGCCGGAGACGCCCGAGGCTTACGTCCATCGCATCGGCCGCACGGCGCGCGCCGGCGCCACGGGCCGCGCGATCTCGCTCTGCGATAATGGCGAACGCTCCTTGCTGCGCCAGATCGAGAAGGCGACGCGTCAGACGCTCGCCTTCACCGATCGCCGCAGCGCCGACTCCGCCCGCAACGTTGAGGCTGAGCCCGCGCGCCAGAAGCCGAGGCCGGGCGCTTCAAAGAATGGGGCCGGCGGCCGCGGTGCTCCGCAGCGTCCGCCCCGCGAAGGCGCCCATCTTGACGGCCATCATCCTGCCGGCAAACGCCCGGCGCGCCCCACTCAGGGGCGCAAGCGCCGCGCTTTTGGCAACGAAAACCGCCCGCAGTTTTCCCGGCCGGGATGACGCGCCCTTCACTGCATCTTCATCCCGTCCATCTTCATCCCGCCCGGCGCCATGGCGCCCATGCTGTTGGCCGCGATGAAGGTGACGGCGACCTTGCCGGCCTTGGCGAATTCAAGCACCGCGTGAATCGCATCCCCCGGCTTCACCGCCTGTTTCAGATCCATGAACATGATGTGATAGGCGCCTGGCTTGAAAGTGACGGTCGCGCTGGCGGGGATGGCGAGCCCGTCCGGCAGCTCCTTCATCTCCATGACACCGTTTTCCATCTTGGTTTCATGAATCTGTGCGCTCGCGGATATGTCGGATGTCACCGCGACCAGCCGGTCGTCGGTTTTGCCCGCATTGACGATGGTCAGATAGCCGACCGCCACCGTGGCGCCACCGGGCGTCGGGCGGGTGAAGGCATCCTTGATCGTGAGCTGGCCCGTCGTCACACTTTGTTCGGCGGCAAGAACTATTGGCGCGGCGAACGGCATCTCCAGAATAGGATGAGCGAAGGCAGGCATGGCGCACAAAGCTGCGACAGCGCAGCCATAGAGATAAGACTTCATAGATGTTCTCCTAAAGCAGGCGCGAAGGCCGACTGAGCGATATAGATCCGGCTTAGGAGAAGCAGGGCGGTGCGCGGGCCTGTGCGGTCCCGGCAGGGCGCACGCGCGGTGCCGCGCCGCAGACCCAAAGCGGCGCGCGCATGTCCGCGGGCGATGCCGCGGCTGCCAGCGCCTGCGGCGGATCGGACGACACAAAGGTCGCGTGCGCCTGAGTGCAAAAGGCGCAACAATCGTCAGAATGATGGCTGCGATCGGCCGGAGCTTGCGGCACGCCGGAGCTCTGCGAACAGATTGGCCAATCCGCGAGCGGCGCGCGGGCCATGGCGAACCCGGCCGCGACTGGCGCAAAAAATTGCCCCAAGAGCGCGATCAAAAAGACCGGCGCGATCCATTCCAGCCTGCGGCGCAAATCATTCTTCCCTTCTCGCCAACACTGGGGCGCCGGCTTGCGCCGGTCAAGCGCCCCTGCCAATGATCGCGCGCAGCGCGCAAGCCGTCGCGAAAGCGTGACCCGCGCGTCCACACATCTTCTCGGCGAGTGGCAAAAACAGAACAATCACAGGCTTTTGAAAAATAAAGAGATTTCGTCTGCTAGTTTGGCCACGCCGTCTCGGGCACCTGAGAAATCCGGAACCAATCTTGCCAATCTCTTGTGTGGAATGCGAAGGAAAAGCCTTGCCGCGAGTGCCCGCAGCGAGGCGTTTAGGTGGTCCACACCACGGCGATGAGTTTCTGCCATTGAATTTGCCTTCGCTTCATTCCCTGCCGCGAAGCGGCGCGAGACTGCGGGCGATCATCTGCCTCGTCGCAGGCACGACTCTCAACGCCTGTACGATGGGGCCCGATTACGTCCGCCCCGCAGCGCCGATCGCGCCCCATTTCAAAGAGGCCAAAAAGGGCTGGAAGATCGTCGATCCGCGCGATGCGCTCGATCGCGGTGCGTGGTGGGCGGTCTATCGCGATCCGCGCCTTTCGTCCCTGCTCGGCCAAGTCGAGATTTCCAACCAGACGGTGAAGGAGGCGCTCGAATCCTATCATAACGCGGTCGCCTTGATCCGCGAGGCGCAAGCCAATTATTTCCCGACGGTCACCAATAGTTACAGCGCAACCTACCAGCACGAAGGCAGCGGAAACTTGACGGGTTCAGCTGTCGCCGCGCGTTCAGAAACTTTCACCACCTACAATCCGGTCGCCAACATGACTTGGGATCTCGATGTCTGGGGCCGCATCCGCCGTCAGGTCGAAAGCCAGGCCGCGGCGGCTCAGGTGAGCGCGGCCGATCTGCAGAACGCCAAGCTCTCCGAGCAGGCGGCGCTCGCCACCGCCTATTTCGATTTGCGCGCGGCGGATTCGCTCAAGGCGCTGCTCGACCGGACGGTCGCTGCCTACAAGAAGACGCTGACGATCACGCAGAATCAATACAAGGCCGGCGTCGTCTCCAAGGCCGATGTCATCACTGCCGAGACGCAAGTTTTGGGGACCGAGGCGCAAGCCATCAATGTCGGCGTCGAACGGGCGCAATACGAACACTCAATCGCCGTCTTGATCGGCCGCCCGCCGGCTGACCTTTCGCTCGGCCAAGCCGAACTCGCCAAATATCCGCCGCGGATTCCGGTAACAGTGCCCTCGCAGCTTCTCGAGCGGCGGCCCGACATCGCGGCCGCCGAACGCCAGCTGCAGGAGGAGAACGCCCTGATCGGCGTCGCGGTCGCCAATTTCTACCCTAGTATCAGCCTCACCGGGGCCTTCGGCTTCGCCGGGGCGACGCCGCTGCCGATTTCCGCCGCGGCGGAGGCTTGGTCGATCGCCGGCAGCGCGACGCAAACAATCTTCGACGGCGGCCTGCTCGCCGCCGATCTTGCCGCTGCGCGCGCGACCTATGCGCAAAATGTTGCCAGCTATCGGCAAACGGTTCTGACGGCCTTCGAGCAGGTCGAAGACGAACTCGCCGCACTGCGCATCCAGGCGAAACAGGCGGCCAAAGAGGTGGAGGCCGTCGAGGCGGCCAAGGAAGCCGTGCAGATTTACCTAAATCAATATCAGGCGGGCACCGTTTCCTTCACCACCGTGGTGACAGCCGAAGCGACGCAGCTTCAGGATGAGGAGAGTTTGCTGACGACGCGGCAAAATCTCTTCATCGCCAGTGTCGCCTTGATCGAAGCCCTCGGCGGCGGCTGGGATAGCTCGCTCCTGCCGGGCCTCGATCGTCTTTCGAAAGTGCCGACGATCACCCCGCCGCTCTAGGAAATGCCGCAAAGGCAGACAAATCTCACTAAGAAGTAATTTGCTTTTTTCGTTCCCGATGCGAAGGGAATGCAGAAAGGTTATAGATTTATTGGACTTGAGCTTCGGGCTCAGAAATTGAACCGCACTCTGCTTTGATTAATTCGACCTAACGATCTGCGCCGTGCGGGTTGCCCATCGCTCGGACATATAGGATGGACGAAAAGCCAATGGACGAAAAAGTCGACCCGACACGTCGACCCCCGTTGCCCGGCGAGCCGCGCGATCCGGAGCCGGCTCAGGCCGAGCCGCGGGCGCGCCGAACGCAGCCGGAAATCCCGGCGCCGGTCGAGTCGCCTGCGCCGCCGGAGGAAGGCGCGCCTAGGGCCAAGCCGCGCCGTTCGTTCGTCGGCTTTCTCATCGGCCTCATCGTCATCGGCGGCCTTGGCTATTATGGCTATCGCGTCTTCGCGCCAGCCCCCGCGCCGCGCACGCATGGCCAAAGATTAGGCGGCGCGGCGCAATCGGTCGGCGTCGCCAGTGTCGGCACCGGCGATATCAAGATCGTTTACGGCGGCCTCGGTACGGTTACGCCGCTCGCGACCATCACTGTGCGCACGCAGATCAACGGCATCTTGGTGGATGTGCCCTTCAAGGAGGGCCAATACGTCAAGAAGGGCGATCTGCTCGCGCAGATCGACGACCGCCCCTACAAATTGCTCAAGGCGCAATACGAAGGCCAGTTGGCGCATGATCAAGGCCTGCTGGAGCAAGCGCAGACCGATCTCGTGCGTTACCAAACCCTCGTCGCGCAGAATTCGATCGCCCGGCAGCAGGCCGAGGATCAAGTCTATATCGTGAAGCAATACCAAGGCTCGGTGCAGACCGATCAGGCGCAGATCGATACGGAATCGCTCAACATCGCCTATTGCCACATCACCGCCCCGGTCACCGGGCGGGTGGGCCTGCGGCTCGTCGACCCCGGCAATTACGTGCAGACCTCGGATACGACCGGCATCGCGGTCGTGACGCAATTGCAACCGATCTCGGTCATCTTCTCGCTGCCGGAGGATGAGATTCCCGAGGTCGTGGCGCAGATGAAAAACCCGACGCCGCTCACCGCCACCGTCTACGACCGCGCCAACGTGCAAGACCTGGGCACGGGCAGCGTCACGGTGCTCGATAACCAGATCGATACGACGACCGGCATGGTGAAATTCCGCGCCGAATTCCCCAACGCGGACGAGTCGCTCTTTCCCAACCAATTCGTCAATGTGCAGGTGCTCGTGCGGACGCTGAAGAGCGTGGTTACCGCGCCTGTCCCGGCGATCCAGCGCGGCGCGCCGGGCACTTTCGTCTATCTCGTCAACGCCAACAATACCGTCTCGGTGCGCAAGGTGACGCTCGGCCCGAGCGAAGGCAACATGGTGCAGATCCTCTCCGGCCTCAAGCAGGGCGACCGCGTCGTCACGGACGGCACCGATCGCCTGACCGACGGCGCCAAAGTCTTCGTGCCGGGCGCGGAATCGGCGGCGGCACCGGCCGGCGCGGCTGGCCAACACCATCATCACCACCAACGGAACCCCGAGTGATCTCTGATCGCGCAGCGGAGCGGCTGGCATGAATCCGTCGCAGCTCTTCATTCTGCGGCCAGTCGCCACCTCGCTTCTGATGGTGGCGATCCTGCTCGCCGGCGCCTTCGCCTATAAGTTCCTGCCGCTCTCCGCTTTGCCCGAAGTCGATTATCCGACGATCCAGGTGCAGACTTTCTATCCCGGCGCGAGCCCGGAGGTGATGACCTCGTCCGTCACCGCGCCGCTCGAGCGCCAGCTCGGCGAAATGCCGGGCCTCAACCAGATGACCTCGGCGAGCTCAGCCGGTGCCTCCATCATCACGCTGCAATTCGATCTCAGCCTCACGCTCGACGTCGCCGAACAGGAAGTTCAGGCCGCGATTAACGCCGGCTCGAACCTTCTGCCCTCCGATCTGCCGACGCCGCCGGTCTACGCGAAGGTAAACCCCGCCGACGCGCCGATCCTGACCATCGCCATCACATCGAGCACTCTGCCGCTCACCTCCATCGAAGATCTGGCCGAGACGCGGCTCGCGCAAAAAATCTCCCAACAGCCGGGCGTCGGCCTCGTCAGCATCTCCGGCGGCAATAGGCCGGCGATCCGCGTGCGCTTCAATCCGCGCGCGCTTGCCGCCTATGGCCTCAATATCGACGACGTCCGCACGACGATCGGCAATGTGAACGTCAATACGCCGAAAGGTGGTTTCGACGGGCCGGCGCAATCCTCGACCATCGACGCCAACGATCAGATCACCGACGCCAGCCAGTTCAACGACGTGATCATTGCCTATCGCAATGGCAATCCCGTCCGGCTATCGGACGTCGCGACGGTCGTGCGCGGCCCGGAAAATGCCAAGATCGCCGCCTGGGCAAATCGCACGCCCGCGATCCTGCTCAACATCCAGCGCCAGCCAGGCGCCAATGTCATCGAGGTCACGGACGGGATCAAGGCGCTGCTGCCCCGGATCGAGGCGAGCCTGCCCTCGGCCCTCAATATCTCGATCCTGAGCGACCGCACCACGACGATCCGCGCCTCCGTCGCCGACGTTGCCTTCGAGCTCGGGCTCGCCGTCGTGCTGGTCGTGCTCGTCATCTTCGTCTTTCTGCGCAATCTGCCGGCGACGATCATCCCGAGCCTTTCGGTGCCGCTGTCGCTCGTCGGCACGCTCATCGTCATGTATCTGCTCGGCTTCAGCCTCGACAATCTCTCGCTGATGGCGTTGACGATCTCGACCGGCTTCGTCGTCGACGATGCCATCGTGATGATCGAGAACATCGCGCGCTATGTCGAAGGCGGCGAGGCACCGCTGCAGGCGGCGCTTGAGGGCTCGGCGCAGATCGGCTTCACCATCATTTCGCTTACCGTCTCGCTGATCGCCGTGCTTATCCCGCTCCTCTTCATGGGCGAGGTCGTCGGCCGGCTGTTCCACGAATTCGCCATTACGCTGACGGCCACGATCGTCATCTCCGCCTTCGTTTCGCTGACCCTCGTGCCGATGCTCTGCGCCAATCTGCTGCATCATCAGCCGGAGTCGCAGCGCAACCGCTGGGCCGTGGCGGCCGATCACGGATTTCAGTGGATCGTCAATCAATATGGCCGGGCTTTGCGTGTCGTGCTCGATCACCAGCCGCTGACGCTGTTGATCGCCATCGCCACGCTCGTCGTGACGGTGCTGCTCTATATCGCGATCCCGAAGGGGTTTTTCCCGGTCCAAGACACTGGGATGATTCAAGCGATCACCGAAACAAGCCAGACCGCCTCCTTCGACGCCGTGGCTACGCGCCAGCAGGCGCTCGCCGACGTTCTGCTCAAGGATCAGGATGTCGTCAGCCTCAGTTCCTTCATCGGCGTCGACGGCACCAACATGACGCTGAATAGCGGCCGCTTCCTCATCAACCTGAAGCCGCGTGACGAGCGCTCGGCGACGGTCACCGACATCATGCGCCGACTGCGCCGCGAGGCCCGCGCCGTGGCAGGCATCAACATCTACATGCAGCCGGTGCAGGACCTGACGATCAATTCCTCGGTCAGCCGCGCGCAATATCATTTCCTTGTCGAGAACGCCGACGGCGACCTGTTGCGCACCTGGATACCGAAGCTCATCGCCAAGCTTGCCGCCCTGCCGGAAATCACCAACGTCGCGAGCGATCTCGCGCAGCAAGGACGCGCGCTCGACATCACCATCGACCGGCAGACCGCGAGCCGGTTCGGCATCACGCCGGCGACTGTCGACAACGTCCTTTACGACGCCTTTGGCCAGCGCATCGTCTCGACGATCTATACGCAATCGAACCAATATCGCGTCATCCTGGAGGCTGAGCCAGATTTGCAGCGCACGCTGGCGGCGCTCAAAACCTTCTATCTGCCTTCATCGACCTCGACGACCAACGGCCAGGTGCCGCTCTCGGCCATCGTCCATGTCAGCGAACGGCCGGGGCCGTTGCAGATCACCCATTTCGGCCAGTTTCCCGCCACGGACATTTCTTTCGACACGGCGCCCGGCTACTCGCTCGGCACCGCCGTCGATGCGATCAACAAGGCCGAGAAGGATCTCGATCTGCCGCCGAGCTTCGTCTCGATCATGCAAGGCAGCGCCGCGGCCTTCACCGCCTCGCTAAGCAACGAGGTTCTGCTCATCATCGCCGCCATCGTGACGATGTATATCGTGCTCGGCGTGCTCTACGAGAGCTTCATCCATCCGATCACGATTCTCTCCACCTTGCCTTCCGCGGGCGTCGGCGCGCTTCTGTCCCTGATCATTGCCGGCGACGATCTCGATGTCATCGCGATCATCGGCATCATTCTGCTCATCGGCATCGTCAAGAAGAACGCGATTATGATGGTCGATTTCGCGATCGACGCCGAGCGCAACCACGGTCTGCCGCCCAGGGAGGCGATCTATCAGGCCTGTCTCCTGCGCTTCCGGCCGATCCTGATGACGACGATGGCCGCCATTCTCGGCGCGTTGCCCTTGATGCTCGGCACGGGCACCGGCTCCGAACTGCGGCGGCCGCTGGGTGTCGCTATCGTCGGCGGCCTCATCGTCAGCCAGGTTCTCACGCTTTTCTCGACGCCGGTGATCTATCTCTATTTCGACCGGCTGGCGCAGCGGTTTTCGCCGTCCCGCGGCGGCGCCCGGCTGACGCCGCGCGAGGCCGGTGAATGAACCTTTCTTCACCCTTCATCCGCCGCCCGGTCGCAACGACGCTGCTGACCGTCGGCATTTTCATTGCCGGTGCCCTCGGGTTCATGAAACTGCCAGTCTCGCCGCTGCCGCAGATCGACTTTCCGACCATTATGGTGCAAGCCCAACTGCCCGGCGCGAGCCCGGACACGGTCGCGACAAGCGTCGCCGAACCGCTGGAGCGCCACCTCGGTCAGATCGCCGACGTGACGGAAATGTCCTCGACCAGCAGCCTGGGCCAGACGCGGATCGTCCTGCAATTCGACTTGAGCCGGAATATCGACGGCGCGGCGCGCGATGTGCAGGCGGCGATCAATGCCGCGCGCGCCGATCTGCCGTCCGCTCTGCGTAGCAATCCCATCTATCGCAAGCTCAACCCCTCCGACGCGCCGGTCCTGATCTTGGCGCTGAGCTCGAAGACTCTGTCGCGCGGGCGGCTCTACGATGTCGCCAGCAACGTGTTTCAGCAGAGGCTCTCGCAGCTCTCGGGTATCGGCCAGGTGCTGATCGGCGGCGCGGCCCTGCCGGCGGTGCGCGTCGAACTGAACCCGACGGCTCTCTTCAACTATGGCATCGGCCTTGAGGATATTCGCGCCGCCCTCGCGTCCGCCAATGCCAACAGCCCGAAGGGCGCGATCGAGGACAGCGGCGTCCACTATCAAGTCTATACCAACGACCAGGCCACCAAGGCCGCCGATTACCAACCCTTGATCGTCGGCTATCGCAACGGCAATGCCGTCCATCTCTCCGATCTCGGAGAAATTGTCGATTCCGTCGAGGATTTGCGGAACGAGGGGCTGGCGAACGGCCAGCCCGCCGTGCTCGTCATCATCTTCCGTCAGCCGGGCGCGAATATCATCGAAACCGTGGATCGCGTGAAAGCCGAGCTGCCCGCACTCGAAGCCGCTTTGCCGAGGGACGTCAAGGTCACGCTCGCCTCCGACCGCAGCCTGACCATCCGCGCCTCGCTGCACGACACCGAGCGCACGCTGGTCATCTCCGTCTTGCTTGTCACGCTCATTGTCTTCATCTTTCTGGGCAATCCGCGCGCCGCGCTCATTCCTGCCGTGGCCGTGCCGGTCTCGATCGTCGGCACGTTCGGCGTCATGTATCTCCTCGGTTTCAGCCTCGACACTCTCTCGCTGATGGCGCTGACGATCGCGACGGGCTTCGTCGTCGACGATGCCATAGTGGTCCTGGAGAACATTACCCGCTATCTCGAGGCAGGTGTGCCGCGCTTCCAGGCCGCCTTGCGCGGCGCCAGCGAGGTCGGTTTCACCGTCCTCTCGATCAGCATTTCGCTCATCGCCGTCTTTCTGCCTATCTTGCTGATGGGTGGTCTCCTCGGCCGCTTGTTCCGCGAATTCGCACTCACTTTGTCGATCGCCGTTCTGGTGTCTTTGGTAATTTCCCTCACCACGACGCCGATGCTGTGTTCGCTGATCCTGAAAGTGCCGGCACGACGGACGGAACGGCGCCGCCGCTGGCACCCGTTCACTTTGTTTCTGGAATTTTACGAACGCACACTCGGCTGGGCGCTGCAGCACAGCGCAATCGTCATGCTCGCACTCGCCGGCGCGATCGGCCTTACCGTCATTCTCTTCGCCATCGTTCCGAAAGGTTTCTTCCCGCAGCAGGATACCGGCCGTCTGGTCGGCTCCATCGAGGCCGATCAAAGCATTTCCTTCCAAGCAATGGAGAAGAAGGAAGCGCAATTGATGGCCATCGTTCAGGCCGACCCGGCTGTCGAAAGTGTCGTCGGTTTTATCGGCAGCGGCAGCGGCGGCGGCCCCTCTTCAAGCACGAACAGCGGTTCGGTCTTTGTCGCCCTCACGCCGCTTGCGCACCGCAATGTTTCGGCGGATCAGGTGATCGACAGGCTGCGCCGCAAACTGGTTGCCATTCCCGGAGCGCACCTCTTCCTACAGTCGGTGCAGGACATTCACGCCGGCGGCCGGTCGAGCGCCGCGCAATATCAATATACCCTGCAAGGCGACTCGCCCGAAGAATTGAACGAATGGACGCCGAAGCTCGTCGCGGCGCTGCAAAAGAGTAATATTCTGACCGATGTGAACTCTGATTTGCAGCAAGCTGGGCTTGAAACCTTCGTGCAGATTGATCGCGATACGGCCTCGCGCCTCGGCATCACGCCCTACCAGATCGACAACACGCTTTACGACGCCTTCGGCCAGCGGCAGGTTTCGACGATCTATAGCGCGATCAATCAATATCATGTCGTCATGGAAGTCGCGCCGCGCTATTGGCAAGACCCATCGTCGCTCAAAGGGATTTTCGTCAGCACCTCCGGCGGCAATCCGAGTGGCACGCAGACGAGTGCCTTGCCATCTGGAACTGTCGCAGAGACCGCATCGGCAACCAGCTCGGCCACGACAACGACGAGCGCGTCTTCGGAAATCAACACCGCGCGCGACGCCTCAATCAACGCCATCGCGGCGACGGGCCATGGAGGAACCTCCGCCGGTTCCGCTGTCGCCACCCGGGTCGAGACCATGGTGCCGCTCGTCGCCTTCGCCCACTTCAAGCACGGCCACACGCCGCTTTCTGTCAATCACTCCGGCCTCTTCGTCGCCTCGACCATCTCCTTCAATCTCAAGCCCGGCGCTTCGCTCGGCAATGCGACGACCGAAATCGAAAGAGCCGTCCGCGAAATCGGTCTTCCCGCCGACATCCACGGGAGCGCCCAGGGCTCGGCGGCGATCTTCCAGGCCTCGCTCGCCAACGAGCCGCTGCTGATCCTCGCGGCGCTGGCGGCGGTCTATATCGTGCTCGGTGTGCTCTACGAGAGCTATATCCATCCGATCACGATTCTCTCGACCCTGCCTTCCGCCGGCGTCGGCGCGCTGCTAGCGCTGCTGCTGTTCAAGACGGATTTCAGCCTCATCGCGCTGATCGGCGTCATCCTGCTCATCGGCATCGTCAAGAAGAATGCGATCATGATGGTCGATTTCGCCATCGTAGCGCGGCGCGACGAGGGAATGAACGCGCGCGACGCGATCTTTCAGGCCTGCGTCCTGCGCTTCCGGCCGATCATGATGACGACGGCGGCCGCTATTCTCGGCGCGGTACCGCTGGCGCTGAGCTTTGGCGAAGGCGGCGAAATCCGCCGGCCGCTCGGCATTTCGATCGTCGGCGGCCTGATCGTGAGCCAGATGCTGACGCTCTACACGACGCCGGTGCTCTACCTGCTCCTCGACCGGGTGCAGGAGGCGTTCACCGGACGGTCACGGCGCAGCCTGCCGCCGCAGCCCGCGCCCAGCCCAGCCGAATAGCTCAGCCCGGCGCCAGTTCGCTGGCCTGCGCTTGCAGGAACCATTGGTAGGTGCTGGCGATGCCTTCATCGAGGCCGATGCGCGGCTTCCAGCCGAGCGCCTGGAGGCGGCTCGAATTCGATGAGCTTGCGCGGCGTCCCGTCCGGCTTCGACGCATCGAAGACGAGGCGGCCTTCGAAGCCGACGGCGCGGCCGATTTTTTCCGCAAGCTCGCGGATCGAGAGATCGCTGCCCGCGCCGCAATTCACCGGCTCGGCGCTATCGTAAGTGTTGAGCAGAAAAACCGTGCCGTCGGCGAGATCGTCGACGTGCAGAAATTCGCGCAGCGGCGTGCCCGTCCCCCAGATCACCACCTCGTCGTGGCCGGAAATCTTCGCCTCGTGAAACTTGCGGATCAGTGCCGGCAGCACATGGCTCGTCGCGAGATCAAAATTGTCGTTCGGCCCATAGAGATTGCACGGCATGACCGAAATATAATGACGGCCATATTGCCGGCGATAGGCCTGGCAGAGCTTGATGCCGGCGATCTTGGCGATCGCATACCATTCGTTGGTCGGCTCCAGCGGGCCGGTCAGCAGCGCGTCCTCGCTGATCGGCTGCGGCGCGAATTTCGGATAGATGCAGGACGAGCCGAGAAAGACGAGGCGGTCGACCCCAGCGCGATGCGCCTCGTGGATGACATTCGCCTCGATGACGAGATTGTCGCGCAGAAATTCCGCCGGATAGGTATCGTTGGCCAATATGCCGCCGACCTTCGCCGCCGCGAGGATGATCGCGTCGGGCTTTTCCCGTTGCAGAAAGGCGCTGACCTTCTCGGCATCGCGCAGGTCGACCTCGCTGCGCGAGGCGGTCAGGATCTCGACATTCTCCCGCGCGAGCCGGCGGACCAGCGCCGAGCCGACCATGCCGCGATGACCGGCGACGAAAATGCGCGATGGCTTCATGCGTGAACTGACTCCCGTCCCTGTGACCGACGCGCCCTATATATGGCCACGCTTCTTCATCAAGACGAGGTCGCTGGCGACCATTTCCTTCACCAGATCGGCGAAGGTCGTCTTGTGGACCCAGCCGAGCTTGGCGCGCGCCTTCGAGGCATCGCCGAGCAGGAAATCGACCTCGGTCGGGCGGAAATATTCCGGATCGATCTCGACCAGTACCCGACCCGTCTTGGCGTCGAAGCCCTGCTCCTCGACGCCACTGCCGCGCCAGGCGATCTCGATACCGATCTCGGCAAAGGCGCGCTCGACGAATTCGCGCACCGAATGCGCTTCGCCGGTCGCCAGCACATAATCGTCGGGCTCCGGCTGCTGGAGGATGCGCCACATGCCCTCGACATAATCGCGCGCATGGCCCCAGTCGCGTTTGGCGTCGAGATTGCCGAGATAGAGCTTGTTCTGCAGGCCGAGTTCGATCGCCGCGACCGCGCGGGTGATCTTGCGGGTGACGAAAGTCTCCGCTCGCGTCGGCCCTTCATGATTGAAGAGAATGCCGTTCGAGGCGTGCATGCCATAGGCTTCGCGGTAATTGACCGTGATCCAGTAGGCGTAGAGCTTTGCCGCGGCATAGGGCGAGCGCGGATAGAAGGGCGTTCTCTCGTCCTGCGGCACCGCCTGGACCTTACCGTAAAGCTCCGAGGTCGAAGCCTGGTAGAAGCGCGTCTTCTCGCTGAGATTGAGGATGCGGATGGCTTCGAGCAGGCGCAGCGTGCCGAGCGCGTCGGAATTGGCGGTATATTCCGGCGTCTCGAAGCTCACCTGCACGTGGCTTTGGGCAGCGAGATTGTAAATCTCGTCGGGCCGGACCTCCTGGACGATGCGGATCAGGTTCGTCGCGTCGGTCAGATCGCCGTAATACATGAAGAAGCGGACGTTGGCCTCGTGCGGGTCCTGATAAAGATGATCGACCCGGTCCGTATTGATGAGCGAGGAACGGCGCTTGATGCCGTGAACGATATAGCCCTTGCTGAGCAGGAGTTCGGCGAGAAGCGCCCCATCCTGGCCGGTGACGCCGGTGATGAGCGCGACTTTGGGTTCTGACATCGAGGGTTCCGCGAAAATTCAAGAGCGCCCTGGCCCATGCCAGCGCGGGGGACTGCTCTAGCGCGGATTCATTTCCCTGACTACGTACGCGCCGGCCGCGGGCCCGCCCTGCCCCCGGCCGATGCAGGTAAATGATTGAAAAAAGCTAATTTATGGCTTCAGATAGTCGTGGATGACGCGGCCATAAGGCAGGCTCAGGTCGGCGATGAAGTGATGCGCGCCGGCGATGCGGCGCACCGGAAAGTCCCCCACCGGCGCATTAACATGCGGCACGAGATGCAGCCGCGCCGGGCCAAGCCAAGAGCCCTTCACCGTGATCTCAGTGAGATTATAGGCGACAAGCTGGCAGATGCCGTGGCCGCCGTCGACGCCAGGGATGATCTTGAGATTGACCTGCGTTTTGGACAGGATCGCCGTCGTGCCGACGCCGTTGCCGGCCATCGCCTCGTGCTTGTAGCCCATCGTCCCGAGCGCGACGAGCTGCTCGCCATAGTGCAGCGTGCCGGTCAGCGTGTCCTTGATGACTCTCAGCTTCGGATGCGCATATTTTTTCGGAAAGCCCCAGATCTCGCGCCCGCCGGCGATCGGCGGATCGTCGTCGAGATACATCTGGCTGACGAAATTGACGTCCTCCCCCTGAAACTTGCAGGGGATCACAAGGCCGCTCTCCGTATAGCTGCCGAAGCCCGAGGAATCCGGCATGTTGATCCATTCATAGGAGACCAGCGGCGTGTCGAGCGGTTCGAGCGGTTCCGGCAATTGCTGACGGACGATTTCGGGGTCGGTCTCATAAGTGATGACCATGTATTCGCGATCGATGAACCGATACGGACCCTTGGGATAGCTCGGCCCGGCGAGCGGCATGGACGGCAATTGAAGGATTTCCTCGGCGCGCATGGATCGTTCCTCGGATTGCAAGAGGTAGCGGGGCTGATGCCGCATAATGCGGCACGGCACCGCTTCTGCCGATTTACCTTGAAAACGGTGTGACGGCGCGCCGTCACATTCCTGCAATCGCGCCTGCCTAGCCTGCGCGCGGAGACAGAAACGTGGACGCCAAAGCCCCTTTCAATCCTATCGAACCTGGCCGCCCTTCCGCGGCGCCAGCCAGGAGCCCCGGGTGGCGGCCCGAACGCTGCGACCAGATCGCGCTGATTTTTCAGGGCGGCGGCGCGCTCGGGGCCTATCAAGCCGGCGTCTACGAGGCGCTGCACGAAGCTAATGTTGAGCCGGACTGGGTGACGGGCGTCTCCATCGGCGCGATCAATGCCGCGATCATCGCCGGCAACCCGCGCGAGGAACGCCTCGATAAACTGCGCGCCTTCTGGCAGAAGATCACCGACCGTCACGTCTGGGCCTATACGCCCGATGGCGACATCTACCGCCAGGCCCGCAATGCGACGAGCGCGATGATGACCATGACGCTCGGCCAGCCGGGCTTCTTCAAGCCGCACGACGTCAATCCCTGGCTTAGCGCCTCGGGCGCGAAAGCGGCGACGAGCTTCTACAATTCAATGCCGCTGGCCGACACGCTGCGAGAGTTCGTCGATTTCTCGCTGATCAGCGACGGCAATACACGCTTTGCCGTCGGCGCGGTGAATGTGCAGTCCGGCAATTTCATCTATTTCGACAATCGCAATGAGACCATCGGGCCGGAACACATCATGGCCTCGGGCGCGCTGCCGCCGGCCTTGCCGATGGTGAAGATCGGCACCGATTATTATTGGGACGGCGGCATCGTCTCGAACACGCCGCTGCAGCATCTGCTCGATCAGGACGATCTTCGCAACTCGCTTGTCTTCCAGGTCGATCTCTTCTCATCGCAAGGCGAATTGCCGCGCGACATGGCTGACGTCCTCGGCCGCCACAAGGACATCATGTTCTCCTCGCGCACCCGCTACAACACCGACATGTATCAGCGGCTGCGGGCGTGGAAGAACCATACCTATGAAGCGCTGGCGAAAATGCCGGACCATCTGCTGAGCGACAACGACCGCAAGCTGCGCGACGAACTCGCCGAAATGCCCGAAATCACCATCCTGCATCTTATCTACCAGCAGAAGGCCTACGAAGGCCACGCCAAGGATTACGACTTCTCGGGCACGTCGATGCGCGAGCATTGGCAGAGCGGCTACGAGGACACCAAGCGTACGCTGATGCATCACGCCTGGCTGCAAATGCCGGAGAGCGGCATCGTCGTCCACGACGTACATCGGCTGCGGGACAACGAGCGACGCTAAGCGGGCGCCTAGCTAATCCGGTATGCCGACGTGGAGCTTGCGGTTCCGCTCGACGATTTCCTCACGCATTTCCTTGCGCATTTTGCCGGCCTCGGAGAGACGGCGATCGAGATCGGTCTCGATCACGAGCGGCGGCACGTCGATGGCTTTGCCGTCCGGCCCCTTAGCGACCATGGTGAAATAGCAGGAGATCGCATGGCGCGACGCCTTGGTCGTCAGATTCTCGGAGATAACCTTGATGCCGATCTCCATCGACGTGCGGCCGACGTAATTGACGTTTGCCTTGAAGGTGACGAGTTCCCCAACCTCGATCGGCTCGCGGAAGATCACCTGATCCAGCGACGCGGTAACGACGTAGCTTTTGCAATAGCGCGCGGCGCAGGCGTAAGCGACCTGATCGAGAATCTTCAGGATAGCGCCGCCATGCACATGGCCGGAGAAATTGGCCATGTCGGGCGTCATCAGAAAAGTCATGAACAAGGATTTTTCTTGCGGGCTCATCGGTCTCGCCGGTCAGGGGAACGCCAAGACCCGTCTAGAGCATGGCCACGGCAAAACTCAAGCTCTTCGGGATGGGGAGGTGTCGTAAAGCGCGATTTGGCGCTCGAAGGCGTGCGCACACTCGCGCGTTGCAATGAAAAAACTCTCGGCCGCCAAAGACGACCGAGAGCGAGTGAGGAAGAGAGGAGTCTGCACACATTCCTGCGCGGTGCCCACCGCGCATCTACTACGCTCATATCAAAGAGCCTTGCCGCTTGGCTGAGGCTCAGTGAAGCCGGTCCAGCCGATAAAGCTCGGCAAGAATTTTCCTGCGCGCCGCCATACGCCGATCTTCGAGCGCCACCAGGGCGACCTGCACACGCAGATCCCGTGGTTCTTTCCAAACGCCGAGAAGATGCGAAAAACGCCGCCGCTGCGTTTCGGCCATCTCCGTCGCAGAGGTCGCAACCTCTTGCAGAGCCAGGAGAACGGGCGAATTTGTTTTCGGATCGATCATGCTCCACCTCCATTTGGTTGGTGGTGCGGGTGCCGCATGAAAACGATAGGCACAAATATCATGCACAGAAAACGCGCAAATGCGGTTCCGGCGGCGAACAGGTGCATTTTGCCGCGCACTGTTGCGCGTTTGCAACCTATACGATGGGAAACGCAAGCATTAACGGAGGCCGCCCGGCGCGAGCGGCCCGGAGCAGAGGCCGGCCTGCCCCGTGTCCGCCCCTCACGCGGTCAGATGCGCGCCGCCATCGACCGGGATGATCGTCCCGGTGATACGCTCCGCCGCATCGCTGACGAGGAAGGCGGCCAGGTTTCCGACATCTTCGATATCGACGAGATGATGCTCCGGCGCGCGGGCGGCCGCCTCCTCGAGAAGTTCATCAAATTGCTCGATTCCGCTCGCCGCACGCGTGCGGATGGGCCCCGGCGAAATGGCGTGCGCGCGAATGCCCTTGGGGCCGAGTTCGGCCGCGACATAGCGCATCGAACTTTCAAGCGCGGCCTTGACCGGCCCCATCAAATTGTAATGCTCGACGACGTGCTCTGAGCCATAGAACGTAACGGCGAGCAGGCAGCCGCCATCCTGCATCAAAGGCTCGGCCAGATGAGCCATGCGGATGAAGGAATAGCAGGAAATGTTCATCGCGACATCGAAACCCGCCTCGGAACAATCGGTCACCCGGCTGTGCAAATCCGCTTCCGGCGCGAAAGCGATGGAGTGAAGCAAAAAATCGAGCCGGCCCCATTTTTCCTTCACGGCCTCGAACACGGCTTCGAGCTGGCCCGGCTCACGAACATCGCAAGGCAACACCAGGTCGCAGTCCAGCTTGTCGGTCACGGCGCGGACGAAAGGTTCGGCCTTGGCGTTGAGATAGGTCGCGGCGAGCCGCGCACCTGTCCGCGCAAAGGCCTCGGCACAACCGGCGGCGATGCTGTACTCATTGGCGATGCCGATGACAAGGCCGTGCTTGCCACGCAAATCGACGAGAGGCGCGGGCTGCGCAAGTGAGGTCGAATGGGTCATGTTCAATCCTTCGCGCTTCGCCTCCTGCGCATGCAAGCTAAACGCTCCGGCGCAAACCGGAGCTTTTCTCCTGCATTTTTCCTCCCTTAAAAAGCGGGCGCGGGAGCGCCAACCGTGTCGCGCGTATGCCGCGCGATCATCGCTTCTTCGTCGGTCGGGATCGCCCAGACTGCGACGCGGCTTTGCTTATCGCCGATATTTATTGCGTTCCTATGATTGGCCTCAAGATCGAGTTTGACGCCGAGCCAGCCCAATCCGGCGCAGACGCGGTCGCGAATCTCCGGCGAATGTTCGCCAATGCCCGCCGTGAAGACAAGGGCGTCGAGACCGCCTAGCGAACTCGTCAGTGCGCCGATTTCGCGCACGATCCGATAGACGAAGAGATCGATAGCCTCTTTCGCGTGCGGCTCGTTGCTGGCTTCGAGCGTACGCATGTCGCTCGCGATGCCCGAGACGCCGAGAAGACCGGAACGGCGATAGAGGATATCCTCGACCTGCTTGGCGCCGAGCCCGTGCTGCTGTTCGAGATAAAGGACGACGCCGGGATCGAGATTGCCGCACCGCGTGCCCATCATGAGCCCGTCGAGCGCGGTGAAGCCCATTGTCGTATCAATGCTGCGGCCCGCGAGCATCGCACAAAGGCTCGCGCCGTTTCCAAGATGGGCGGCGATGACGCGGCCATTGGCCAGATGTGGCGCCAGGGCGCGCAAGCGCAGCGCGATATATTCATAAGAAAGGCCGTGAAAACCATAGCGGCGCACGCCCTCCGCCTCATAGGCGCGCGGCAAGGCGAAGCGGGTCGCGACCGGCGGCATGGAATGATGAAAGGCCGTGTCGAAACAGGCGACCTGCGGCAATTCCGGCCGCGCGGCGAGAATGGCGCGGATGGGGGCGAGATTATGCGGCTCGTGCAGCGGAGCGAGCGGGGTCAGCTTGTCGAGTTCCGCCAGCAGCTCGGGCGTCACCCATTCAGGCCGGGCATGGTCTGGGCCGCCGTGGACGATACGGTGGCCGGCCGCGATCAGCTTGTCGTCGCCAAGATGATCCTCGGCCCATTGAATCACGGTGCCGAGCAAATCCCGGAAATCCGCTGGCCCGCTCCACGTGCGCTCCGCGAGTTGTACGCCCTTGCTGTCGGTTGCGAAGAAATGCGGCGTCGCCTCGATCTCCTCGACCTCGCCCTTGGCGGCGAGCCGGAAGCTCTCTATGCTGTCGAGTTCGAACAAGGAGAATTTGATACTCGACGAGCCGGCATTGAACGTGAGGACCGCGTCTGCCACGCTCAGGTACCTATTGGCGGTGGCACCGCGGCAACGCTGCCATGCGCGATGAGAACCGCGACGGCACAGGAGGCCATGCGCGTACGCTCGGCATCCGCCCGGCTGGTCAGGATGATCGGCACGCTGGCGCCAAGCACGATGCCCGCGGCATCGGCATGGGCAAGATAGATCAATTGCTTGGCGAGAATGTTGCCGGACTCGAGATCGGGCACGACGAGAATGTCGGCCTGCCCCGCAACCTTGGAGACGATGCCCTTCTCCGCCGCCGCGGTGGCGCTCACCGCATTGTCGAAAGCGAGCGGGCCGTCGACGATCGCGCCCTTGATCTGACCGCGCTCCGCCATTTTGCTCAGCGCCGCCGCATCGAGCGAGGATTGCAGCTTGGGATTGACCGTCTCGACCGCCGAAAGCACCGCGACCTTCGGCTCTGCCACACCCATGACATGAGCGAGATCGACCGCATTCTGGACGATGTCGGCCTTCTCTTCGAGAGTGGGCGCGATATTGACCGCCGCATCCGTCACCAGCAGCGGGCGCGGATAGGTCGGGACGTCCAGCAGATAGACATGGCTCAGCCGCCTGCCGGTACGCAACGTGGTGCCCGGCGCCAGCACCGCGTGCAATAGCTCCTCGGTATGCAGGGAGCCCTTCATCAAAAGCTGCGCCTCGCCATTCTTGACCAGCGCCACGGCGGCCGCGGCGGCTTCGGTGCTGCGTGCCACATCGATGAGACGGAACGCCGAAACATCCACTTTCGCCTCGGTCGCGGCGGCGAGGATCTTGTCCTTCGGCCCGACCAGGATCGGCGCGATCAGGCCCGCCTCGGCGGCCTCGGCCACAGCGCCGATCGCACTGGCATCGCAGGGATAGGCGACAGCCGTCGTTGCCGGCTCATGACCGGCGGCCGCAGCCAGCAAGGCCCGGAAACGCTCATGCCGGGAAATCTGCACCTCCGGCAATTCGACGCGCGGGCGGCGCACCTTTTCCTTCGGCGCGCGTACGAAGGCCTTGCCGCTGATGACGACATGACCCTTCTGGTTCGTGCATGAGCAATCGAGGACGACATCGCCCTTCTCGGGATGCTTCTCGGTGACCGTCAAAGTCGCGGTGATCGTGTCGCCGATATCGACCGGCGCCGTGAATCGGAGGTCTTGGCCGAGATAGATCGTCCCCGGCCCGGGCAATTTGGTGCCGAGCACATTGGAGATGAGGCCGGCGCTCAACATGCCATGCGCGATGACGCGATGGAACATGTCCGTCTTCGCATAAACGGGATCGAGGTGCGCCGGATTGACGTCGCCCGAGACGACGGCAAACAAGTCGATATCCTGCTGCGAAACCGTTTTGGAAACGCTTGCCTGATCGCCGACCGCGATTTCGTCAAACGTGCGATTCTCGATCTGCCCGGACGCAGGCGGTGCATTGAAATTCATACCTGCCGTTCCCGCTCACATTTCCCGCACATAGGTGCCCGGCGCATCGCAGATCGCCGGGTAGCCCTTGCCTGGCGCGGCCAAGCTGGGCGGCGCGACAGGCTGGCTCGAATATTTGGCGAGCCATTCGACAAGATTGGGCCACCAGGAACCCTCGCATTGCGTTGCCGTCGCTTTCCATTCCTCCGGTGAGACGAAATGGCCGTGCGCCGGGCGATGCCCGAGGCGGAAGCGCCGGCGCGGATGGCCGGGCTCGCTCACGATGCCGGCATTATGCCCGCCCGAGGTCAGCACGAAAGTGATGTCGCCCTGATTGAGGAGATTGATTTTATAGACCGAGCGCCAGGGCGCGACGTGATCCGTTTCGGTCGTCACCGCGAAAATCGGCGCATTGATCGCGGAGATCGCAATCGGCTCGCCGCCGACCCTATAGCGCCCTTCGGCGAGATCGTTGTGGAGGAACATCGCATGCAAATATTCAGAATGCATGCGGAAAGGCATGCGTGTCGCATCCGCGTTCCAAGCCATGAGATCGAAGGGCTTTTCGCGTTCGCCAAGCAGATAGGTCTTGATGAGCCGCGACCAGATCAATTCGTTCGAACGCAAGATCTGAAAGGCGCCGGCCATCTGCGTGCTGTCGAGAAAGCCTTGCTGCCACATCACATCATCAAGAAGCGCAAGCTGGCTGTCATCGGTGAAAAGCTGCAGCTCGCCCGCCTCGGTGAAATCGGTTTGGGCCGCCAGCATCGTGACGGTCGCGAGCCGCTCGTCGCCATCGCGCGCCATCGCCGCGGCGGCGATCGAGAGCAATGTGCCGCCCAGGCAATAGCCAACGCCGTGGATTTTCTTCGCATCGCATATCGCCGTGACCGCATCGAGCGCCGCCGCCACCCCGAGACGGCGATAATCCTCGAGCGAAATATTGCGCAGCTCCGGCCCCGGATTGCGCCAGGAGATGCAAAAGACGGTGAACCCCTGCGAGACGAGATAACGGATGAAGGAATTGTTCGGCGACAGATCGAGAATGTAATATTTCATGATCCACGCCGGAATGACGAGGATCGGCTCCGGCCGCACCGACGGTGTCGTCGGCGCATATTGGATCAATTCCATCAGCTCGGTGCGCAAAACGACCTTTCCAGGCGTGACGGCGAGATTTTTGCCGACCTCGAAGCCATCCATATCCTCAAGCGGCTTGTGCTCGGCGAGCTTGCGAAAATCCTCGAGCAAATTGCGGCCGCCACGGATGAAATTCCACCCCAATTCCCCTGCGGTCGCGTTGATGACCTCGGGATTCGTCAGCGGCGAATTCGACGGCGACAGAAGATCGAGCACCTGACGGGCTCCGAAGGCCACGATATCGCTGTGTTGCTTGGCGACGCCCGGCAAGGCGGCGGTGGCCTCGCGCCACCATTCCTCGCCAAGCACGGCCGCTTGCGCAAAGAAATTGAACGGCAGCTGGTTCCAGCCGTCATTGCTGAAGCGGCGATCGTCTGCCGAAGGGGCCTCCCATTTCGATGGCGTAAAAAGCTGCATCCACTTATGCGCGGCATCCTGTGCCAAAGTCACCCGCCGGCCGGGAGAGTTGGCCAAGTGCAAAGACCAATCGAGATAGGCAAGCAGCAAGGAGATATAGGACAGCGACGACGTAAGCGGCGCCTCACGCGCATGCAGGAGCCGATCGAGACGATCTTCCGGAACGGTTTCAGGCGCAGCAGCGCCGGTGTCATGCGCGGGCGCAGCGGCGGGGGCCGGCACACTTGGCGCATCAACATCCGCTACCGGGTTTCTCTTCTGCGCCAAATTTAGGACTTCCGACATCGGCAAACTCCAGCAGTGCTCAAGAAGATGAATAAGTCCCAAAACGTAAGAATAATTGATAAATATCAAACACCGTATCACCCCTTCGTGTCTTTCTCACGAATAAGAGTTTGCGTGAGGAGGATTCCATGGTTGACCCGACAAAAATTACGGCTGAGCTTTCGACCCTTCGAACTGATCTGCCGCTTCATGTCATCGACGCACAGAAGCAAGCCGCGAAATTCTTCTCGGACTTTAACGAGCTGACCGGCAAGGCCTTGCGCGGCATTTTGGAGAGCCAGACCGAACTGCTGCGGCTCGAGGCCAATCAGGCATCGAAGGCGTTTCTTGTGCCGAAGGCGAGCGAAGATCCGGCGACAGCCTTGTCCGGCTATTTCGATGACCTTCATGCGCAGACCGACCGGGTGGTCAGCCAGACACGGCAATTGACCGACATCTGGCGCAATTACAGCTGGGGCCTGCTTTCGCTTTGCGCCTGCAATTACCGCAAGGGCGTTGCCAACGTAACGCAGAACGCGCCGCTTGATGCGCGTTAAGGCCCTGACGTGCCGAAACTGGCCGGCCAGTTTCGGTGCAGTCTTTCTTATACTCTAGTCGACCCGTTTGATGACCTGCGTCTCGCGAGAGATAGCGGGCGCGATTGACGACCGCCAACGATCGGAGTGGTCGAACGCAGAACTCCACCGCCTAGACGTTAAAATCCCGCAGCGCTTCAAGATTGGTCAGACGAATCTGGCGCGCTGTCGGCATTTCGATCAGATTTTCGCGCTCCAGGTGTGACAGTGTGCGCGATACGGTCTCAATGGTCAGGCCAAGATAATCCGCTATGTCCTGCCGCGTCATCGCCAAACTGACCGAACGATGATCTGCCGAGTAATCGGCCCAATCGACAAGGAAAGCCGCAACCTTTTCGACCGCGCTGCGCCGTCCGAGCAAAAGCGCATGCTCTTGCGCCCGCGCCAGTCGCTGCATGAGATGATTGAACAGCTGGTCGGCGATCTGCCCGCCCGCGGTAGTCACATCGGCACCGCGGCGGCGGTAGGAAATCAAGGTGCAATCGGAGACCGCTTCCGCCGAAAGGCTGTGCAACGCCTCGCCTTCAATACCGAAGATGTCGCCCGCTTGATAAAAGGCGTCGATCTGGCGACGCCCGTCGCTGAGGAACTTGCACGTGCGCACGACGCCCGACACGACCTTATAGAATGTCTCGACCGGGGCGCCCTCGGTATAAATTTCGCGATCCTGAGTGAAATTTTGAACCGAGCCGGCCAGACCAAGAACCCCATTCTCACGCGGATCAGCGAATTTCACCGGTACTGCCGCGACGGGCTTGCGATCCAACTGATAAGCGAACTGAGTAGCCATTCGATCCTCCCTCAAACGGAACGAGGACCAAGCTAGTGAGCGCGGCAGCGGCCGGATATTGTGTTAGCTCCCTACGGGGTTATACGTAATCTACTGAAGAATCGTGCAAATTTCGCTAAAATCTTTGTTGCCCTAAAGGCTCTGGATGTTTTCGATCAGCGCGCCGTCGGACAGCGGCTTCTCGAGCACCTGATGGACGCCGACGCGCGCGGCGCGGCGGCGCAGGGCATCGCTGGCATTGCTCGTTATGAGGATAACAGGCACGTTGACACGCTGCGCCGCGAGCCGATCGAGAACTTCGAACCCGTCCATCTGCGGCATCTTATAATCGACGATCAGGCAGCGCGCGTGTGCAAGATCCGGATGCTTCAACAATTCATAGCCTTCCGCACAGGTCCGCACCGTATATCCCTCAAGCTCCAAGGAAAACTTGAGCGATTCGCGCACGGCCTCGTCATCGTCGAGGACGAAGATAATGTCCTTCTCCTCAGTGCTCATTCTCTGGCCTCCGCCCGGCACGAATTGCGCACCTTCGGAAGCGGGACTGGCTTACGCCTTGATGTAGCGCAAAAATCGTGAGGAGAACCGCATTCGCCCTTGATCGCCGGGCTGAGCGCGATTTAATCGGTCGGCAGCACTTTCGCCATGAGGGCCATTCGCACGAGACCCGAAAGACTCGTCGCGCCCATCTTGGCCATGACATTGCCGCGATGCACCTCAACGGTGCGGGGGCTGAGCTTCAGGTCGTAGGCGATGGTCTTGTTGGGATAACCCGCGAGCAGCCCGTCGAGAACCTCGCGCTCGCGCGAGGTGAGGGAATTGAGCCTGCTGCGGATCTCCGTCCGCTCGGCATCGCGATCGCTGCTCGCCTCATAGGATTCGAGCGCGGTGTGGATAGCGCGTAGAAGCGTCTCGTCGTCAAACGGCTTCTCGATGAAATCGCTCGCCCCAGCCTTCATCGCCTCGACAGCCAAGGGCACGTCGGCGTGGCCGGTGATGATGATGACGGGCATATTGATCCCGAGCTCGCGCAATTTGCGCAGCAGCTCCAGCCCGTCGATCCCCGGCATGCGAACATCGCTGATGATACAACCCGGCTGCAGCGTTTGGAGGGCGGCGAGGAAGGCGCTGCCCGACTCGTAGACGCGCACGGCGTGGCCCGCCGTCGTCAGGACAAAAGCGAGGGAGTGACGCACCGCCTCGTCATCATCGATGAGATGCATCACCGCGCTAGCCGGCATCGGTGTCCTCGTCGAAGATCTTGAGCGTCAGCCGGAAGATCGTTCCGCCGCCGGGATTTGGCTCCGCCCAGAGCCGCCCGCCATGCGCTTCAATGATGGTCCGTGAAATGGAAAGCCCTACCCCCATGCCGTGCCGTTTGGTGGTGACAAAAGGCTGAAATAACTGGGCCGCGATCTCGGGTGCAATACCCGGTCCGGTGTCAGCCACATCGATCCTCACCGTCTCATTGTCAAGTCTACGCGTGGAGACTGTCAATATACGCTGATCGGTTTCATGCATGGCTTCGACGGCATTGCGCATCAAATTCAACAGCACCTGTTCGACCTGAATTTTCGACACGAGAACGAATGTCGCCCCAGGGTCAAGATCGAAGGCGACATGCACCCCCAGCTCACGCACCCCGACGAGCGCCAGCGCGCTCGCCTCCTCGACCAGGCGCGGCAGATTTTCGATTTGACGGTCGCTCTCGCCGCGGGCAACGAATTCGCGCAGCTGGCGGATGATCTGGCCGGCACGCAGGGCCTGCTCGGCGGCGCGTTCCAGCGCCTCGCTTATTTTGGGAACGGTGTCGCTCTGGCCGGAATCCAGCAGCCGGCGGCTGCCCTTGAGGTAATTGGCGATCGCCGTCAGCGGCTGGTTCAGTTCATGCGCCAGAGTCGAGGCCATTTCGCCGAGCGCCGTAAAGCGCGACATGTGGATGAGCTCGGACTGAAGCTCTTGCAGCCGCCGCTCTGCCTGCTGACGCTCGGTCAGATCACGAATGAAGCCGGTGAAGAAGCGGCGGGCGCCGGAACTGACCTCGCCGACAGAAAGCTCGATCGGAAAGGTCGCCCCGTCCTTGCGACGTCCGACGACGATGCGGCGAATCCCGATGATATGACGCTCGCCGGTGTGCAAATAGCGCTTGAGATGGTCGTCGTGCTGATCGTGGTACGGCGCCGGCATCAGGATATTCACATTTTTGCCGATCGTCTCCGCCGCCTTGTAGCCAAAAAGCCGCTCGGCGGCGACGCTGAAGGATTGGATGGTGCCTCGCGCGTCGATGACGATCATCGCATCGGGAACCGTGTCCAGAACCGATTGCAAATGCGCCTCGCGCTCGGCGAGTGCGCTCTGCGAATGTTTGATCTCGGTAATGTCACGAGCGAGCTTGGAGACGCCGACGAGTCCTCCCTCGGCATCGCGAAGCGGCGACAGGGTCAATGAGATGTCGATGAGCGTGCCGTCCTTGCGCTGCTGCCGCGTTTCGAAATGCTCGATTTTCTCGCCATTTTTCACTTGGGCGAAAAGGGCGCGATGCTCCTCCTGCGTGCCGGGCGACAGAAGAATGGAAATCGGCTTGCCGATGATCTCGCTCTGCGGGTAACCGAAAATTGTCTCGGCGCCGCGATTCCACTCGGTGATGATCCCATCGAGGGTGGTGCCAATGATGGCATCGTCGGACGCAGCCGCGATCGCGGCGAGCCGCACGATCGTCTCGTCGGTCGGGGCGCGGATGTCGATGATAACGCCGGTAAAAGCCGCGCCGGCCGCGTCGGCGCGGCCGCGCATCCGCCGCCAGCGCACAGAGGCCTGCGGCACGAGGCGGAAGTCGGCTTCCCACCCTGCCCCCGGCACATGGATGCCGCGGAAGGAGCGGTCAAAGGCTTGGCGATCCTCCGGGTGGAGCAAGGCCAGGAATTCGGGATAGGGAACGAAGGCTTGCCGCGCGCCGACAAGCTCGCAGGCACGCGGCGACAGATGGACGCCGCTCGCCGCCGCATCCCACCGCCAAGTGCCGACGGCCCCGGCTTCGAGCGCGTTGAGGCGATCCTCGCTCGACATCGCCCCCGTCGCGCCGTCCTGCGCCATTACCGCTCCTTCAACCCTTTTCCGGCTGTGCTGGCTTATAGCGCAGGCAAAGGCATTGAGAAATCGGGCTTTTAACTGCAGGGCGGACCCCGTTCCGACGGCGCACTTATGACCGCTAGGTCGTGCCCGGCTCGCGATGCACGGGAAGCGGCCCGAAAGCCTGGGTGACCGGCATCATTTCGATCGCGTTGATGTTGACGCGCGCCGGCAGGGTGGCGACCCAATGGACCGCCTCTGCGATATCCTCCGGCGTGAGTGCGTCGGCGCCCTCGTAAAGTTTCTCCGCCCGACCGGCGTCGCCGTGAAAGCGCCGCGTCGAGAATTCCGTGCCGCCGACAAGCCCCGGCTCGATGTCGGTGACGCGAACCCGCGTGCCGAAGAGATCGGCGCGCAAATTCAGCGAGAACTGGCGCACGAAGGCCTTGGTCGCGCCATAGGCGTTGCCGCCAGGATAGGGATAGGTCGCCGCAATCGAACCGAGATTGATGACATGGCCACGGTTGCGCGCGACCATGCCCGGCAGGGCGGCGCGGGTTGCATAGAGCAGCCCTTTCACATTCGTGTCGACCATGACCTCCCAATCTTCGAGATTGGCCTTGTGCGCCGGTTCGAGGCCGAGCGCGAGGCCGGCATTGTTCACGAGCACGTCGATCTCGGCAAAGGCCGCGGGAAGATCCGCGAATGCCCGCTCCACCGCCGCGCGATCGCGTACATCGAAGACGATCGGATAAACGCGATCGTGGCCGAGTTCGTCGGCCAGCGCCGCGAGCCGGTCCGCACGCCGTCCTGTCGCGACGATCTTGTGGCCATCCTTGGCGAAGCGCCGCGCAATCGCGGCGCCAAAACCAGCGGTCGCGCCGGTTACGAAAATGATCATGATTCCCTCGCATGCGGGTGGCGGCGTCTTGGCCGCGTACCAAAGGCCGCGCCACATTTGCGCACCCGGCTTAACCGGCGAGTGCAACCGCCGCAAGGCGGGACATTTCCGCGAACCCAAACGGCGTATATCAGGCCGCGGGCTGGGCCGGCATCTCAGCTTCTTTCCACCGGCTAATTTCCGCGAGCTCGGCCTGCGGCGCCTCGACCGCGACCTCGCCCCGGCCCAGGAAGACCTGGCCCGATTCGCCGTCGAGGGAAAGCCAATCGCCTTCGTGAAGATCATGCCCGGCGAGCCGCGCCTTTTGCTGGGCCGGATCGACCTCAAGCGCCGCGCAGCCGACAATGCAGGGTTTCCCCAATTGCCGGGCTACAAGTGCCGCATGGGCGGTGCGACCGCCGACGGCCGCCAGAATACCGGCGCAGACAGCAAAGCCGCCGACATCCGCCGTGTTGATATTGGGCCGCACGAGGATCACCGGCTCGCCGCTCTCCGCGAGCCGCGCCGCGTTGGCCGAATCGAAAGCCACCCGGCCCACCGCAATGCCGGTTGACGCGCCCTTGCCCTGCCCTGCGGGGGCGCCGACACCCGCCAGCGTTTTGCGCGCAAGATTTTGTAGATCGATGCCAGCGATCCGCTGCAAAGCTTCGGCGGGGGTGATGAGCCCTTCCTTGACGAAGTCGATCGCGAGCCGCGCCGCTGCATCCGGCGTCCGTTTGGCGGCGCGGGTCTGCAACAGCCAAAGCTTGCCGTCTTCGATGGTGAACTCGACATCCTGAACGTCGCGGAACTCGCGCTCCAAAGTCAGCAGCGCCGCGCGCAAGGCGCTGTCTACCTCAGGAAGCTGTCGGGCAATCGCCTCCTCTGTGTCGGGATTGCGCCGCCCGGAGACGACATCCTCGCCCTGCGAGGCGAAAAGCACGTCGATGACAGGCTCAGGGCGCCCCGTCGACGGATCGCGCGAAAAGGCGACGCCTGCGCCCGAGCGCGCATTGTGATTGCCGAAGACCATGGCCTGAACTGTGACCGCGGTGCCTTGTAAATCTTCGAGATGCTCGATCTTGCGATAGGTGCGCGCCCGCTCGCTCATCCAGGACAGATAGACCGCCTCGGCCGCGGCCCGGAGATCTTGGCGCGGATCGTCGGCGGGAAGCCCCCGCGCTTCCTCGACCGTCTGCTGATGAGTCGCAGCGAGCCGTTCCAGAGCCTCGCAATCCAAATCCTGTTCCTGCGTCACGCCTTCGTCGGCGAGCAGGGCCTTGAGCGGCGCGGCAAAAGCCTCCGGCGCGATGCCGAGAACGACGCTGCCATAGCTTTCGAGAAAGCGCCGGCGGCAATCATGTGCGAAATGCGGATTGGCCGTCGCGCGGATCAGGCCGCGGACAGCGCCCGGCGTGCAGCCGACATCAAGCACCGTATCGAGCATTCCGGGCATGGAGCGCGCCGCGCCCGAGCGCACCGAGACCAGCAGCGGGCGGCGGCGGTCGCCGAACGCCTTGCCCGTCACGCGCTCGAGAAAGGTGAGGCCTTCGTCAAGTCCGTCCGCCAGCTTCTTCTTGGCGCCAGGCTCGCCATTGGCAATCGCGGCGCATAGTTCGATGGGCAGAACAAAGGCCGGCGGTACGGGCAGCCCGAGCGCCGCCATATGCGCCAGATTGGCCGCCTTGGCGCCGACGACGTCCCCCGGATAGAGCTTGGCCGCGCCGTCACCAATAAAGAGAACTTTCATCGCCGCGCCCTTAGGTTGAGATGTCGGACAGCACGTAGTCGCGCAAGGAATGGCCGAAACGCGCCAACTGATCCGTCGCGCGTTCAAGCGGATGCGCCAGGCTCAGGGCCGCAAGGCTTGCCCTGAGGTCATAGGTGCCCCCGAGAATTTTCGTCGTCACCGCCCGCTCGGCCGTATCGCCTTTGTGTTCATCTTCGACGAGACGCATCGCGGCGGCGAGTGCATCCTCATAATCGACACGCTGCCCCTCGGGGATTTCGGCGGTCGCGGCCGCGCCGACGACAGCGGCTTCCGTTCCGGCGACAGTTACGGCGCAGAGTTGGGCGAGACTGTCGAGAAGCTCCGGCGCCGTATCGGTCGGTGCGAGCGAGGCGATGAAAGCGGCCTCCTCCAATTCGTCGATCGTCTGCTCGATCAGATCGATGAGACGCTCAAGGCCGCGATCGACCCCGAAACGGGCGATCTCACCGCGCGCCTCGAAGACGATCCGATCTGCCTTTTCCTCGATATGCCCGGCATGCCGGGCGAGCGCCTCGGCATCCGTGGGCAGATTGCGGCGCCGAGCGTCGATGAATTGCGCGATGGCGACAGCGATCTCGCGGGCGAGACCCGCCTGGCGAATAACCACAGCCAGGAGGCTGGTGTCGGCGCGCTGCAAATGCGTGACGAGCGCCTCCTCGACGCGCGCCTTTGCCGAGCGCAGCGAACTCCCTTGGCCCAGCGCCTCGACGGAAATCCGCAAGACAGCTTTCAGGAAATCGACCGCCGCCTCACGCCCCAGCGCCTGATCGAGACGCTCGCCGAAGCCGATACGCGCCGGCGCCGCATGGCGCACGGCGGCGTTGACGAGATCGGCGCCGCCGAGTTGCAGAAAGCCGCGATGCCCCACCCGCTGTGCCGCCGCCCATTCGAGAAGCCGGACTGCATCGGGATTGCCGACGAATTCGCGCAGGACTTTGCGCGCCTTGTTCCAATCGATCTGGAAAACCAGCGACGCACCAAGCTCATGCAGGAAGGCGTCGCGCGCCTCGGCGTCAGCATAGAGATAGCGGCCGGTGATGAGATAAAAGGCCTCGTCGCTATTGAGCGCCGCGGCCGCCTTGTTGTCGAGCCCGCTCCATTGGACCGAGAAATTGCGGAACAAACGGGTGAAGAATTTTGCCCGGGCGTGGTGAACATCCGTATAGGTGATCGTCACGGCGGCGGGCTCCACCCCGATCACGACGACATGCGCGTCGGTCTCGCCGATGTCGTTCTGAATCGTGAAGCGCGCGCCAGCACGCATCGCGGTCGTGCCCAACCCCGGATGATCGAATTTCAAGGCGCGCGTCGACTCGACGCCCTGCATGAACGCTTCGAGTGCGCGTTTGTCCTCCGCTGTCAGACCATAGCTATGCGCACCGGCCACCAATTCCTGTGCGTGCGCGGCGGCGAGCGCATTGAGCGCCCGGTGCAAATCCATAATCAGGCGGTGCAGGCCGCCGGCCTCGGAAATCGCCGTAAGCCTGGCGATCTCGGCCGTCGCGAGATTATCTTCCGCGCCGAGCGGACTTGCGGCCGTGATCGCGGCAAGCCGCGCCGAATATGCCCCGGCTCGATCAGGATCACCCGCCTGAACCGCGCGGAGCATCGCTGCCATATCCTCCCAGATCGCGCCGCCAAGCGCTGCAAGCCCGGTCGCCATGATCTTCGCGCCGTCCGCCAGAGTCGCGGAATTGGCCAGGGCCTGCAGGGGGATTGGATCGAGCCCGGCAGCGCGGCATTCTTCCGTCAGATCAATCCGCGTGCCATGCGGGTCATGGGCGTGCTGCGCCGCCGCCTGCAAGACGCTCAAGCGGGCTTTCACCCGGTCATTTGCCGCAAGCCCCTCCGCGATCAATTGCGGCAAAAGCAAATCGGACTGGCCCAGCCATTCGACAATCCCGGTTTTCATACTGCCCGCCGTTCAGCCCTGGGTTGGATTTCGCGAAATAGATATCGCCGCTACATTTTTCGCGCTTTCATTACATTTCTTTGACATAGGACAAGGCTAGCACCTCTAGTTCTTGAAAATTGCTGCGGTAACGCTCTCGCGCACGAGTCCATGTCCACTTTTAACGGAGGCAAAATTGAAAAACGTCAGAATCCCCTGGGGAGGTTGGGTCGTGGTCTGCGATGGGCAAAAGGCCCTCTTCCTGAAAAACGACGGCGACGCCGAATTGCTCAATCTCAAGCCGGTCGAGGTTCTTGCCGAGGCCCACGCTTCGACGACCGAACTCGGGACCGATAAGCCGGGCCGGACGTTTCAATCGCACGGGCATGGCCGCAGTTCGGTCGAAGCCCCCGATTACCACACCGAGGCGGAGGTGAATTTTCTCCGCAACGTCGCGGGAATTATCGACACTGCCGCGAGCCAGGGAAAGACCAAGCATCTCGTTTTGGTCGCACCGCCGAAGGCTCTCGGGATCGTCCGCGAGGCGCTTGCGCCGGCCACGCGGGCGATCATCTCGGCAGAGATCCACAAGGATCTGACGCATCTACCGATCGGCACGATCGAGACACACTTGGCGGCTGAGTAATTGGCGGCCGGCTAATCCGCGCGGTCCAAATCATGATACTTACGGCGAGTTATCATGGTTCGGGCGCGGCCGCCGTCGCCACGTCCGGCTCGGGATTTGACAGGCTGAACATCCGGTGCGGCCTGTCATAAGCGAAGCAGTCCGCGTAACGGCCCCAATCTATGACGGTGTTGAGGGTGCATTCGGCATCCTCCCGGCCCAGGTGATCTTCGAGTTCGGCCAGGAACCGGCTGCGCGGGGCGATGTGATTCGGCCGCTCGTCGAGAACGTGGCGGATATGCGCCGCCAGCGGAACCGTGCGCAGCAAATGTTCCGCGAATATGCGTTTGCGATCGCCCATATCGGCTTCGGCGAGCGCGTGTCCCGCCGCTGTCAAATGCAGATGTCCGTCGCGCAATTCGGTAAGGCCGAGCATCTGCGTTATTTCGACCAGGTGGAAAAGATCGGCGGTCGGAAGATGCAGCCGCGCCGCCAGGGCGGGCAGATCGGCCTGACCGCGGAAGGGCGGGGACGCCAGGATCTCCGGCATCGCGGCGATCCGCGCCGCTGATATCACTGGCAGGCGCGTCCCGATGCTCGCGAGCGGCGGCCGCGCCTTGCCGCCGCCATCCGGCGCGGGCCCTGCCGTCATGCGGCTGTAGATATCGTCGACGATATCGCGGAACTCGTTGCTCAGCCGCTGCCGCGGGCGTGGTAGGGAAACCGCGATCTCGGCAGCAACCCGGCCGGGATTTGGCGCGAGGATGAGGATGCGATCGCTCATGAAGACCGCCTCCTCGATATTATGCGTCACCAGCAGGATCGATTTGATCGACAGGCGTCCGGCCGTCCACAGATCCATGAAGTCGCCCCGCAAAGTCTCGCCGGTGAGTACGTCGAGCGCGGAAAACGGCTCATCCATCAAGAGAACGGTCGGATCGACGACGAGCGCGCGCGCGAAACCGACGCGCTGGCGCATGCCGCCGGAAAGTTCGCGCGGATAGGCGCTTTCAAATCCATCGAGGCCGATGAGCTCGATGGCCGCGAGAGCCCGCCTGCGTGCCTCCTCTTCCGGTACGCCCTTCGCGTCAAGTCCCGCCTGCACGTTTTGAAGCACCGTCAGCCAGGGGAACAAGGCGAAGGTCTGAAAGACCATCGCGATGCCGTCGACGGGACCATCCACGACTAAGCCCCCATAAAGCACCTCGCCAGAAGCCGGAGCCGCCAGCCCCGAGACGATACGCAGCAGGGTCGACTTTCCACACCCCGAGCGGCCGAGCATCCCGACGATCTCGCCTTCCCGAAGCGTCAGGTTGATATCATCCAGCACAAGGAGCGGTGACCCGGACGCGCGCGCATAAGTCTGCCGGACGTGGCGAACCTCGAGTTCGACATCGCCGGTTGCGGAGCTTTTTTCATCCGTCTTTTTCATGGCGCTTCCTCAATCCAATCGGAACCGGCGTTCGCCGAAGGCATAAAGCGGACGCCACAGCAGACGATTGAACAGAACGACAAAGGCGGACATCGCCGCGATGCCGAGAACGATGCGCGGATAATCGCCCTGCGCCGTCATCTGGCTGATGTACGCCCCAAGGCCATGCGCGAAGAGCTGGTGGTGTCCCCAGGAAACGACCTCGGCCACGATGCTCGCATTCCAGGCACCGCCCGAGGCCGTGATCGCGCCGGTGATGTAATAAGGAAAGATCCCCGGCAGAATGACGATGCGCCACCATTGCCAGCCGTGAAAACGGAAGTTGTCGGCCGCCTCCAGAAGGTCCGTCGGCAAGGCCGTCGTGCCGGCGATGACGTTGAAGAGAATGTACCATTGCGTCCCGAGGATCATCAGCGGCGTCAGCCAAATATCGGTGTTGAGCTTGAACCTGACGATGGGAATGACGAACAGCGGGAAGAGCAGATTGGCGGGGAAAGCGGCAAGGAATTGCGCCAGCGGCTGAATTCTTTCGGCAAGCTTCGGCCGCAGGCCGATCGCCACGCCGACCGGCACCCAGATCAGCGACGCCAGAACGATCAGGACTATGACGCGCAGCAGCGTATATGAGCCGAGCCGCAAGACCGTGAGGACATCGCCCCACCCTGCTTCCCGCGCGACGAAGCGGACGATGAGGGCGGCAAGCCAGAGAGCCGCCCCGGCGACGAGCATGTACCAGATTATGTCGACTATTCTTGACGCGCGGGAGCGCACCGCCAGCGGGCGCAACTCTTGAATGATATTGAATATCCGCGCCCGGAACAGCCATCGGAAGCAGAAGTTCGCTGGCACAGCGGCAGCCTGCGCCAGATGCGAACGCCGCAGCAATTCCAGAAACCAGGAATGCGGCGCGCTTTGCGAAGCGGTCTGTTCGACACGGAATTTGTCAGCCCAAACGACGAGCGGCCGGAACAGCAATTGATCGTAGATCACGATCACAATCGTCATCGCCGCAATCGCGAAGCCGATGGCAGCCAGATTGCGATGCGCGATCGCCAGCGCCACATAGGAGCCGATGCCGGGTAGCGCGATCTGGCGCTGGTCCGCGGTAATCGCCTCCGAAGCGACGACGAAGAACCAGCCGCCGGACATGCTCATCATCATGTTCCAGACGAGGCCGGGCACGGCGAACGGGAATTCGAGACGCCAGAATCTTTGCCAAGTTGAGAGCCTGAAGGCGCGGCTCGCCTCGTCGAGATCGAGCGGGATGGTGCGCAGCGCCTGGTAGAAGCTGAACGCCATGTTCCACGCCTGACTGGTGAAGATCGCAAAGATCGATGCCAGTTCGAGCCCCAGCACCCAATGCGGCGCGAGCCGGATGAAGAAGGCCACGGTGAAGGAAAGATAGCCGAGCACCGGCACCGACTGCAGAATGTCGAGCAGCGGAATGAGCACGACCTCGGCCCGCCGGCTCTTGGCGGCGAGCGTTCCATAAACCAGCGTGAACAGGAGCGAAGCGCCCATGGCCGCGAGCATGCGCAGCACCGTGCGCACGGCATATTCCGGCAGACGCAAGGGATCGAGCGAGATCGCCTTAAGACTCGAAACGGGCGCGAAAACCTCGACGGTCCCATAAGCCAGGATTGCAGCCAAGGCGAGAATGATCGCCGCGACCGTCAGTTCGAGAGAATCGGCAGGCAGCGCCAGCCGGGGCCTGCCACGCTCGGAGACACGCGGCGCGACTTGATGAGGCTGCGCGTGCAAAAGCAACGGAGGCTTGAGCCAAATCGGACGCGACATCCTCGGACCTCAATACCGGACTCTACCCTCTGTCGGCCTTCAGATTGCCGCCCCTACCCAGGTAATGAGACTGCCGGCAACATTCGATAAGGCCTTGTTGAAAGCGGCAACGCTCGCCGCGACATCCGCGCCGGCGGCTGGCGCGGCAGCATGAAAGTTCTGGGTCGCGACAATCTTGCCTGCTCCCGAAATGATCTTCGCCGAGAAGGCGATCTCTGCATTTGGCTGGGGACCAGTCGTGAGCGCAAAATTTTGCAAGTCTATGACAAGTTGAGGCCCTGACGCGGCGGCGGCTTGGTCCGGCGTCGTCGCCTGCGCCTCGACGCCGGCCTGCTCGAGCGCCTGCACCAGCTTCGCTTGCAGCAATTTCGGAATGTTGTCGCTCCATTGCGCATTGCCGAACTGCGCGATCTGGCCGCTGTCCGAGCGGGTCAACATCCGTTGCGTATCGAGCGCGAGCACCGCAGTCGGCTCCGGCACCGAATATTGATCCTTTACATGCACGTGCGGAATCGCCGCAGCATCGATGGCGAGATCGTAGATCGGCTTCGGCTGCTCCGCTGGGCTGCCACCTGTCATCTTTTCAAGGCCCGCCAGAATCGTATCGACGCGATTTGAATTGCGCGCCAGCGCCGCCGAGAAGGTCTTGAGACTGCCGATCGTATCCTTGATCGGCGCCGCATTGTCCTCAAGGATCTTGTCGATGCGGTTCAGCGTGCCGCGCGCCGTCTGCGTCAAATCCTGCCCGGCGCCGACGTCGGCCTGCAAAACGGGTGGGTTTTGCGGATTGGGAACAAGGAGGGGCTCCTTGGCGCTGCCGCCTTTCAGCGAGATCAGCGCCGTACCCATCAGCCCCTGGAAATCAATGCTCACGCCGGTATCGGCGCGCAACGTCATGCCCTTGAGGATGGCGATCGTCGCGACGACCTGATTATTGTCGTCGAGCCGCAGGCTCGTCACTTCGCCGACGTGAATGCCATTAAGCTGCACCGCCGCGCCGTTCTGCAAACCGGAGACGGGCCCCAGAAAGTGAATTTGGTAGGTTTCGCGCTCTCCGACCGTGCCGTTATTGTTGAGCCAATAGACGAAGCCGAAGCCTGCCACGATCGCAATAAGGGCAAAGAGCCCGACGAGAATATAGCGTGCGCTCGTTTCCATGTGCCGTCTCAATGTCCTCGTGATGCGGAGGCTTCCGCGTCGCGTGCGCGTTTGCCTTGGAAATAGGCTTTCACCCAGGGATGTTCGCAGGCCAGCATGGCCGACATCGGCCCTTCGGCGACGACCTTGCCATCGGCGAGCGCAGCGATCCGATCGCAGACAGTATTGAGGCTGTCGAGATCGTGCGTGACCATGAACACGGTCAGGCCCAGCGTCTGCTGCAATGTCTTGATCAAGGTATCAAAATCGCCGGCCGCGATCGGATCGAGCCCCGAAGTCGGCTCGTCGAGAAAGACGATCTCCGGATCGAGCGCCAGGGCGCGCGCCAGCGCCACGCGCTTGGTCATGCCGCCGGAAAGCTCGGAGGGAAATTTCTCCGCGTCACTGGCGGTGAGGCCGACCATTTTGAGCTTGGCGACCGCCACCTCCCGGCGCAACCCATCGGAAATGTTGAGATATTCCCGCATCGGAAATTCGACATTCTGGCGCACCGTGAGCGATGAGAACAGCGCCCCCTGCTGAAACAAGATGCCCCAGCGCCGCTCGATCAAGCGCATCGCGTCCGGTTGCACGCGATCGCGATCGACATCCAGAATGGTGATGCTTCCGCCACGTTTCGGCAAGAGGCCGATGATCGTCCGCATGAGCACGGTCTTGCCGCCGCCGGACGCGCCCACGACTCCGAGAACCTCGCCGCGCCGGACATCGAGCGACAGATGGTCGAGCACGATCTGATCGCCGAAGCCGACCGTGAGATCGTGCACGCGAATAGCCGGAGTTGTCGTCGCCGCGGTCATGTCTCACATCCCCATGGATGCGAAGAATATTGCGAAGAATCCGTCAAGCAGAATGACGAGGAAGATCGACTTGACGACGGAAGTCGTCGTCTGCGCGCCGAGCAATTCGGCGCTGCCCTTGACGGCCAGACCCTCGACCGAGGACACGATTCCGATGACGAGCGCCATGAAGGGCGCCTTGTACATGCCAACCTCGAAATGCGTGACCGAGACGGCGTCGTGCAGGCGCGAAATGAAAATCGTCGGGCTCATGCCGCCATAGATCCAAGCGACCAGCCCGCCGCCGAAGAGCGCCGCGACGCCCCCAATGAAAGTCAGGATTGGCAAAGAGATGACGAGCGCCAGCACGCGCGGCAGGATAAGCACCTCGGCCGGATCGAGACCCATCGTGCGCAGGGCGTCGATCTCCTCACGCATTTTCATCGAGCCGAGCTCCGCCGTATAGGCGCTGCCGGAGCGGCCGGCGACCATGATGGCGACGAGCAGAACACCGATCTCGCGCAGCACCAATATGCCGACGAGATCGACGGCGTAGCTCTCGGCTCCGAATTTGCGGAAATGGAATATGCCCTGCTGTTCGATGATCCCGCCGATCAGAAGGGTGATGAGCAGAACGATTGGGACGGCCTGCAAACCGACGCGATCCAGTTGCGAGACGAGCGAGGTGAAACGCATCCGCCGCGGATTCGCGATAACCCGCAAGAGCGCGGTGGCAACCGCGCCGAGCATATTCGTGAATGTCGCAATATAGGCGAAGGCCGCGAAGATGCCGCGGCCGAGCGGCTCGAGAACCGGGAATTGGACCCGCCGCCGGACCGGGGCATCAGGGCTCGTCTCAACCCGCTCGACTTCCGCCATCAGCCCGCGAAAGCGTGGCGGCAGGCCACTGACCTCGACCCGCCCGGCTTCGCCCCATTTGAGCGCCAGCCTTTCGAGCAGGCAGGCGCCAAAAGTGTCGATCTCGCTTAGCCCGTGCAGATCGAGCGATAGCGCATGGGTGCCGCGCGAGGCGAGCAATGTTTCGATTTGCGGCTCGAGCGCCGCGGCTTCGTCCGACGTCCAGGCGCCATCAGCGGCGACGTTCACGCGATTGATCGATATGGTTGTTGAAAGCGGCATGGCACGGTTCAAAGGTTCATGAGGATTGAGCGGCGGAGGTTCTGAAGCGCAACAGGGCGAGAAGCAGGAAAAGCCCACCCGTGAAGGCGACATAGAGATAATCCGGCCAGACGACCGAGAAGCTGGCGCCTCGGAACAGGATGGACTGTGCGAACGAGACGAAATGCGTCGAGGGCGAGAATTGCATGATCGTCCGCAGCAAATAGGGCATCGATTCAAGCGGCGTATTGCTGCCGGAGAGGATGTTCATCGGAAAGGCGACAAGAATATAGAGGAGCCCAAGCTGCGGCATGGTCCGCGCGATGGTTGCCAGGAAAATGCCGACGGACGTTGAAAAGAAAAGATAGGTCGCCGCGCCGACAACGAAGAGCGGCACGGAGCCGACGACCGGAATATGCAGCAGCCGCTTGACGATAAGTTCGAGCGCCAACGCGACCGCGATGGTAATCACAAGGCCGTTTGCCCAAATCTTCGACATCGCGATCTCGAACGGCGTCACCGGCATGACGAGAAGATGATCCATCGTCCCATGCTCGCGCTCACGCACCACGGCGGCACCGGCAAGAATGATCGCAAGCATTGTGACATTGTTGACGATGCCCATGACGCTTGTAAACCAAGCGGTGTTAATATTGGGATTATACATCACCCGGACGGAAAGGGTGACCGGCGTGTCAGAGATATTCTGGGATCGCGAGAGATACGTCCCCTCGTTGCGATTCACGAATTTCTGGATCTCCGTCGTCAGAATCTGTTCGATGTAGCCTGAGCCGAGACCGGCCTGAACCATCGCCGTCGCGTCGATATTAAGCTGGACTTCCGGGCTTCTGCCGGCGAGCACGTCGGTCTCGAAATGCGGTGGAATGACGATGACGAAAGTATATGCAGCGACATCGAGAAGATGATCGACGTCGCTGTAGGAAACCATCACCGGCTTCTTGAAATAGGGCGGCAGGAAAGCCGAGATCATTTGTCGCGACAAATATGAATTGTCCTGGTCCACGACACCGATCGAGGCGTTATGAACCTCTTGTGCATTGCTGCGCGCCTGCACGTAGACAGCGAGCGAAAATGCGTAGATGACGAGACCCAGCAATACCGCGTCGCTGAAGAAGCTGCGCAGCTCTTTCGTCCCAAGCCAGAAGATGTTGCTGAGCGATAGACCCATTTAGACCTCTTCAGGATTCCTGCTTAGGCAGCAGCAGGATGCTTGCGATGGTCAGAATGGGGATGAAGACGGCGATGGCGAAAATGTTTTGATAAAGATCGCCGAAACCAAGCGACTTCGTGAACGTCCCGACGCTGACCCGAAGGAAATAGGTCATCGGAAAGCCGCGGCCCATGATTGCGGCGAAGCCTTCCAGCGAAGAAACCGGCACCAACATTCCGCAGAATTGTGTCGCTGGCAGTATCGTGAGAATGGCGGCCCCAAAAAGGGCGGCGATCTGCGTGCTGCAGAACGCCGAGATCAACATTCCGATTCCGGTCGTCGCCGTCACATAGAGCAATGCAGCAAAGGCCAGCGTCAAAAAGCTCCCCTTCAGCGGCACATCGAACATATAGATGGCCATCAGGCACATGAGGCCGAAATTCACCATCGCGATGGCGATATAGGGAAGCTGCTTTCCGAGCAAAAATTCGATGCGCTTGACCGGCGTGACATAAAGATTGACGATCGAGCCAAGCTCTTTCTCGCGGACGACCGCGAGCGCCATCAAGATTGCCGGAATCTGGACGAGCATCAGCGCCAATGTGCCGGGAACCTGGGCATAGATGCTATCGAAATTCTGATTGTAGCGAAACCGCGCCTCGATCCGCGCGGGTGCAGCCGCGAAAGGATCACTCGGCACGAACATCGTGAAATTGTTGCTGCGGCGTGCGTCATAAAAATCGTCGGGCGTGACGTCGGGCGAAAGGCCGTTGCGAATCGCATAATCCGAGAGAAATTGCGCCTGGACGGCGATCAAATAGCCGCGGATCGTCTCGGCTCGAAACGGCATCGCCCCGTCGACCCAGGCACCAACCTCCGTCGGCGCGCCTTTCCTGAGCAAGCGGCCGAAGTCCGGCGGGAGCTCGATGGCGGCGGATATGTCGCCGGTCTGCATCCGCCGCTCAAGATCGGCCTCGTTCACGATCGCCGGCTTTTCGGTGAAATAGCGCGAACCGCGCAGCTCTTCGAGATAGCTCCGGCTTTCGTGCGAATTGTCGCGGTCGAGCACCGCAAATGACAGATTATCCACATCGGTCGAAATGCCGGTGCCGAAGATCGCCATGAGGAAGACGGTGCCGAGCAGCGCGAAGCCCATGCGGATCGGATCGCGAACGAGCTCCAGCGCCTCGCGGATCGCATAAGCATAGAGGCGGCGAGGGCTGAACCAGCTCGCGCTAGCAGCAGCCTCTGCCGGCCGCGCCTGCGTCACGACGCCGGTGAGAGAGGTGGATGTGGTCCGTTCCTGCTGGGCTTTTTCGAGGTAATCGATGAAGGTTTCTTCCAGCGTGGTGAAGCCGCGCGCCTTCACCAGATCCGCCGGGGCGCCCATGGCGAGGACTTTGCCGGCATTCATCAGCGCGATCCGGTCGCAGCGCGCGGCCTCGTTCATGAAATGCGTGGAAACGAAGATCGTCACGCCGTGCTTGCGGGACAAATCGCTCAGCCTCTGCCAGAATTCGTCGCGCGCCAGGGGGTCGACGCCGGAGGTCGGCTCATCGAGGATGAGCAGCTTCGGCCGATGCACGATCGAGACGGCGAGCGACAAACGCTGGCGGATGCCAAGCGGCAAATCGCTTGCGCGCTGATCGAGATAATTCGTAAGCCCGAATTGCGAGACGAGTTCGTCAATACGGCTCTGCGCGTGCCGCAGGTGAAAGAGGCGCGCGTGCAGGACCAGATTTTGCGAAACAGTAAGCTCGCTGTAGAGCGAGAACGATTGCGACATGTAGCCGACTTGATAGCGCGCGGCGATATCGGATGCATTGATCTCGCGTCCAAACAGCAGCGCTGTGCCCTCGCTCGCGGGCAGCAGACCGGTCAGCATTTTCATCGTCGTGGTCTTGCCGCACCCGTTCGACCCGACAAAGCCGAAAATCTCGCCGCGTTCGATCGTGAAATCGACATGATCGACGGCGGTGAAACTGCCGAATTGCCGCGTCAGACCCCGGGCGACGATGACGGCCTCGTCGTTATCCGGCGGGCGCGGAGGAATCGTGAAGGCCGCATGGCCGCGGCGGCGGGCCTCGGGCAGGAGCGCGATAAAGCTTTCCTCCAGCGTCGCCGAGCCAGTGCGCTTCTTGAAGTCGGCCGGCGTTCCCTCGGCCAGCGGCCGGCCCGCATCCATGGCGATCAGCCAATCGAATTGCTCGGCCTCGTCCATATAGGCCGTGGCGATGACGACGCTCATTCCCGGCCGGCCGGCGCGCATCCCCGAAATCAGCGTCCAGAACTGCCGGCGCGAGAGCGGATCGACGCCGGTCGTCGGCTCGTCGAGGACGAGCAGGTCCGGATCATGAATGAGCGCGCAACAGAGCCCTAGCTTCTGCCGCATACCGCCGGAGAGTTTTCCAGCAGGCCGGTCGCGGAAATTTTCGAGCCCTGTCGCCTTCAGCAACGCAGAGATCCGCGCTTCGCGCTCCTCATTCGACTGGCCAAAAAGCCGGCTGAAGAAGGCGATGTTCTCGTAGACGCTCAAATCCGGATAGAGATTTCTGCCCAAGCCCTGCGGCATATAGGCGATGCGCGCGCAGATAGCCTCGCGGTGGCGCCGATCGCCAATATTTCCGTCGAGGACATTCACCGTGCCGGTCTGCATCTTCCGGACGCCGGCGAGGAGCGCGAGAAGCGAGGACTTACCGACACCGTCCGGGCCGATCAGGCCGACAATGCAGCCGCTTGGAATGCTGAGCGTCACGCCGTCCAGCGCGACGACTTTGCCATAGACGAGAGAGACATCCTCGAACGTGCCTATTGGCTGGCGCTCTATCATCGCGTTTCCGTCAACCGCAGCGATGCCGGCCATTCGGTGTTGCGATCGACCCGCACATAAGCAACGCCCGGCAAGCCTGTCCGGATATGTGCAATGCGCGGCGCCAGGAATGATTTGTCGATACGCACTTTCACGCGAAACATCAGCTTGTCGCGCTCGTCCTTCGTTTCCACAGCCTTGGGCGTGAACTGGGCCTGCGTTGCGATGAAGGAGACATGCGCGGGGATGACAAAATTCGGAAAGGCATCGAGCACGATCCGCGCATCGTCGCCGACGCGCGCGCGGCCAGCATCCGCGGTCGGCAGATAGATGTCCATGTAGACATTGGTGAAGTCGAGCATCGTAAACACTTTGCCGCCCGCGGGAAGAACCTCGCCGACATTCGAAATGCGATATTGGATGCGGCCGACCGTCGGCGACACGAGCGTGTCGTCAGCAATGTTCACCTTATAGAGCTCGACCTCGAATTTGGCTGCATCGAGTGCGCGGGCCGCCTCCCCGGCGCGATTGTTTGCCGCCGCGAGCGCCGCGGTCGTACTGATGAGCGCCTGCTCGCGCTGATCGAGAAGCTCGTAGGTCGCGAAGCCGCGCGCGACGAGCGCATTCGTGCGATCGAACTCCTGCTTGGCGAGTTTCAGCTGCGCTGTCTCGTCCCCGACATTAGCCTTGGCTTCGTCGAATGTTTCCTGCGCCTCTTGCACCTGCGACTCGGCCCTATTGAGCGAGGCCTGGACATCGCGAATATCCATCCGCGCCACGACCTGGCCGGGCGAGACGACATCGCCTTCGTCGACGAGAAGTTGCGCAACCCGCTCGGCGAACTTCGCATCGATGTCGATCTCTTCAGCCTCGACGCGCCCGTTACTGAAGGCGATGCCGGCGGGCCAGGGTGGCGGGCGGAAATATTTCCAATAAATTCCGCCACCCACCGCGCCGGCGCCAATCAGCACGGCAACAGCGATCCAGCGCCAACGGCGAGACCGCCGGCCGCGGATATTCGCGGGAAGATGATCGGAAAGAGGCGCCAGCTCCTTCGCCGCCGGAAGGACTTCGCCTTCGATCGGTTGAGCCTGGCTATTGGACGAACTCGACGGCGTCGCCGTCGTACCGATATCTTTCGGCATCGCGTAACCCATGCACTTGCGCCGCGCGCCGACAAAAATGGACGCCTCGAACCACATATAATGCGTTGCAGCAAATTAATCACATTCGATAGAAACTCTCTTGATTTCGATCAAGAGCGCGAAGCCATGACGGCATAGGAATTGCCTCTACGCGCCGCCCCGAGTAGAGCCTCAACCTTATGTCGAAGCTTGATTGCGTCGTAAAGGAAATCGCCGAAGAGATGCGGCAGAGACCGGATCGCGGCGCGGTCGCGGATTATATTCCCGAGCTCGCCCATGTCGATCCGAACGCTTTCGGCATCGCCGTGATCGACGCGGATGGCGAGCTGGCGTGCGGCGGCGATAGCGATACGCCCTTCTCCATTCAAAGCATCTCCAAGGTCTTTACGCTGACGCTCGCTCTGGGCAAGGTCGGCGACAGGCTGTGGCAACGCGTTGGCCGGGAACCTTCCGGCAGTCCGTTCAACTCGATCGTCCAACTGGAGCGCGAGCGCGGCATACCGCGCAACCCGTTCATCAACGCCGGCGCGATCGCGGTAACGGACGTGATTCTCTCTGGCCATCAGCCGCGCGAGGCGCTGGGCGAAATCCTGCGGTTCATGCAATTTCTCGCCGATGATCCATCGATCACAATCGACAGGAGCGTGGCGGCCTCCGAGGATCGCACCGGCTTTCGCAACCGGGCGCTGGCCAATTACATGAAATCCTTCGGCGTGCTCGAAAACCCGGTGGATTTCACCCTGGGCGTCTATTTCCATCATTGCGCGATTGCGATGTCGTGCCGCCAGCTCGCTTTGGCCGGGCGCTTTCTGGCGCATCAGGGCCGCAATCCCTCGACCGGCCTTTCGGTCGTCCAGCCCGAGCGCGCGCGGCGCATCAATGCGATCATGCTGACATGCGGCCATTACGACGGTTCTGGCGAATTCGCCTATCGCGTCGGCCTGCCGGGCAAGAGCGGTGTCGGCGGCGGCATTTTGGCGATTGCGCCGGGCAAGGCCTCAGTCGCCGTCTGGTCGCCAGCGCTCGACGCCTCAGGTAATTCGCACCTCGGGCGAATTGCGCTCGAGGCGCTCACCCGAAGGATGGGTTGGTCCATCTTCAGCGGCTAATGCGCTTCCCGGCCGGATAAAATCATCTGGCAGACAAGAAATCGCGTCGCCTTAATAGGCGCGGCTCGCGAAGCCTTTGGCCTGCGATTCATGCTCCGCCTCGGCCCACCAAGGCGTGCAGTGCGAGCTGTAGACGGGTGCCTCTTCCGCCTGCATCGCGGATTCGTGATACCACCCGCTGCCGCTGGGCGCCGTGAGGACCCCCTGCTCTTTCAGAGCAGCCTCTTCGCGCCGCGTGTTCTCCCCACCACGCCCACCCGACGGGAAGGCGAAAATCTTGGCGGAGCCAAAAAATGAGTTCGGTTCCATCGCGTATCTCTTCATCGCGTTCGACGTGAGCGGATCGACACTCTACCAGCGATTCCCACAGCCGAGACTACCACCTTTTAGGCGAAATGCAGATTTTGGAGTCAAATCGGCACGATCGAAGGCATTTTCAATGCCCTTCGTGCCCTGGGTCAACGCCGCAACCCCCGCCCGGTTGCAGCCCTTCAATGGCCGATACCGCTCTCACATCTTGCGGAATTTCTAAAATGCATCTTATGCAGTCCAGACCGGGAGAAGCATCAGGTTCGCTGGCATCAAAAATGCTTAAAAAAGGTGTTCGTGCTTAAAGAACAAGCACTCCCCCTGCCGGTAAAAATAACGGCCCTCCAACCTTCGCCGTAAAGAGGAAACTTTGTGATGACGAAGTACAAGCTCGAGTACATATGGCTCGACGGCTATACGCCCGTGCCGAACTTGCGCGGCAAGACCCAGATCAAGGAATTCGACGTATTCCCGGCGCTCGACCAGCTGCCGCTCTGGGGTTTCGACGGCTCTTCGACGAAGCAGGCCGAAGGTCACAGTTCGGACTGCGTGCTCAAGCCGGTCGCGGTCTATCCGGACGGCGCGCGCACCGATGGCGCGATTGTCATGTGCGAGGTTATGTTGCCCGACGGCAGCCCGCATCCGTCGAACGGCCGCGCCACGATTCTCGATGATCCCGGCGCGTGGTTCGGCTTCGAGCAGGAATATTTCTTCTACAAGGACGGCCGTCCGCTCGGCTTCCCGGAAGCCGGCTATCCCGGGCCGCAAGGCCCCTATTACACCGGCGTCGGCTTCAAGAACGTCGGCGACATCGCCCGCAAGATGGTCGAGGAGCATCTCGATCTCTGCCTCTACGCCGGCATCAACCACGAGGGCATCAATGCCGAAGTGGCGAAGGGCCAGTGGGAGTTCCAGATTTTCGGCAAAGGCTCCAAGAAGGCCGCTGACGAAATGTGGGTTGCCCGCTATCTGCTGCAGCGCCTGACCGAAAAGTATGGCGTGGATATCGAGTACCATTGCAAGCCGCTCGGCGACACCGACTGGAACGGCTCGGGCATGCATTGCAACTTCTCGACGACCTATCTGCGCGAGACCGGCGGCAAGGACTATTTCGAGAAGCTGATGAAGGCGTTCGAGGATAACCGGGAAGAGCACATCGCTGTCTACGGCCCGGACAACCACATGCGCCTGACCGGCAAGCATGAGACGGCCTCGATCCACGAGTTCAGCTACGGCATTGCGGACCGCGGCGCGTCCATCCGCGTGCCTCACAGCTTCATCAAGAACGACTACAAGGGCTATCTCGAGGATCGCCGCCCGAACTCCCAGGGCGACCCCTACCAGATCGCTTCGCGGGTTCTGAAGACGATCGCTTCCGTCCCGACGGGAAGCAGCGTTTCGGCCGCCGCCTAATGCACTTGTCGCGGCGTGGTCTCCACGCCGCGACCCTCGCCCGCAGGCGATATCCGGGGCCGCCGTCTTAAGACGCGGCCCACCTTTCCGATCCATCCAACAAACAAATTCTTTTGAGCGCATCGCCGCCGACGGCCCTCCGTGGCTGCAGCGCCGTTCCCGCGCTACGCCCCTTTGTGCGGCGCGATCCCCCTCCTCCGGCCTGACAGGCGGGCATGGGCTCGGCTGGCAGGGTGCAAAGATATTGTCATTTTCCGGCCCGGCTGTGCTAACAGCACTTTTCCCGAATTCACCCGCTTGTCCGGAGAGCCGACATGCCCCCTTATCGCTCGCGCACGACGACCCACGGCCGCAACATGGCCGGCGCTCGCGGTCTCTGGCGGGCGACCGGCATGAAGGATGAGGACTTCGGCAAGCCGATCATTGCCGTGGTCAATTCCTTTACCCAATTCGTCCCCGGGCATGTGCACCTGAAGGATCTGGGGCAACTCGTTGCCGGCGAAATTCAAAAAGCCGGCGGCGTCGCGAAGGAATTCAACACGATCGCCATCGACGACGAAATCGCGATGGGGCATGACGGGATGCTGTATTCGCTCCCGTCGCGCGAGCTAATCGCCGACAGCGTCGAATACATGGTCAACGCGCATTGCGCCGACGCGATGGTCTGCATCTCCAATTGCGACAAGATCACACCCGGCATGCTGATGGCGGCGCTGCGGCTCAACGTCCCGGCGATTTTCGTCTCGGGCGGCCCGATGGAAGCGGGCAAAGTCGTCCTGCATGGCAAGCAGGCCGCAATGGACCTCATCGACGCCATGGTCGCGGCCGCTGACGACCGGGTGAGCGACGAAGACGTCAAAATCATCGAGCGCTCGGCCTGCCCGACCTGCGGATCGTGTTCGGGCATGTTCACGGCCAATTCCATGAACTGCCTTACCGAGGCGCTCGGCCTTTCCCTGCCGGGCAATGGCTCGACGCTCGCCACGCACGCAGCGCGCAAGGCCCTCTTCGTCGAGGCGGCGCATCTCATCGTGGATTTGACCCGCCGTCATTACGAACAGGACGACGCCGGTGTGCTGCCCCGCGCGATCGCCAATTTCACCGCTTTCGAAAATGCGATGACGGTCGACATTGCCATGGGCGGCTCGACAAATACGGTGCTCCATCTGCTGGCTGCCGCGCGCGAAGCGGAAGTGCCGTTTTCCATGACGGACATCGATCGCCTTTCGCGGCGTGTGCCCTGCCTCTGCAAAGTGGCCCCGGCGAAGTCCGACGTGCATATGGAGGACGTTCATCGCGCCGGCGGCATCATGGCGATATTGGGCGAGCTCGACCGCGCCGGATTGATCCAGGCGGATGTGCGCACCGTCCATTCTTCGACGCTCGCCGAAGCCCTGGAGCGTTGGGACGTTCGACGCAGCAAGAGCAATTCCGTGCGGACCTTCTATCGCGCCGCGCCCGGCGGTGTTCCGACGCAAACGGCGTTCTCGCAAGATCGCTATTACGACGCTCTCGACCTCGACCGGCAGCACGGCGCGATCCGCGACAAGGAACACGCCTTCTCGCAAGACGGCGGCCTGGCGGTGCTTTACGGCAACCTTGCAGCGGACGGCTGCATCGTGAAGACGGCGGGCGTCGACGACGCGCTTCTCAAATTCGCCGGCACGGCGCGCGTTTTCGAGAGCCAGGACGCGGCCGTCGACGGCATCCTTGGCGGGACGGTCAAGTCCGGCGACGTCGTGGTCATCCGCTACGAAGGACCGCGTGGCGGTCCCGGAATGCAGGAGATGCTGTATCCGACGAGCTATCTGAAATCCAAGGGCCTTGGAAAGCTCTGCGCGCTCGTCACCGATGGCCGGTTCTCGGGGGGATCCAGCGGGCTGTCCGTGGGTCACGTCTCGCCCGAAGCGGCGGAGGGCGGCACCATCGGCCTCGTCCGCGATGGCGATCTTATCGAATTCGACATTCCCAATCGCCGCATTCATCTCGTGGTGAGCGACGAGGAGCTCGCGGCGCGGCGCGCGGTTCAGGATGAGCAAGGCTGGCAACCGGCCGAGCCGCGCAAGCGGGCGATCTCGCGGGCCTTGCGAGCTTATGCAGCGACGACAACCAGCGCTTCCGAGGGTGCCGTTCGGCGCCTCTGATTGCGCCGGAGCCTTGTGTCAGCCAATGCCGCTGAGAGCCGCGCCGCTACGCGTTTCAATTTCACTTCAATGCAGAGAAATCGGTTGGCGTGAGTATCTGATTGTGGATGCTCGCCACGAGGGGTCCATCGCGTTCACTGTCGTCACGAATTTTGTGCCAGGCAGGATCGTTTTGAAACGCCGTCCACTTCCTCTCGCGATCCGCAAGCAAGTCCCACTGCAAAATATAGCTTAGCTCGTTGCTGGAATCGCCAATCAGCGTCGTCCAGAATCCTAGGGGGCGGATGCCCGACTCCTGCCAGAGCGGTACAAGCTTATCCCTGAAGCGGGCCTGAAGCTTAGCCATCCGGCCTGGAACGGGTTGATACACGCGTAGTTCGTAGATCATCGCCGGAATCTCCCGGTACAAGCAAAGTGTCTTTCGCTGGATTTAGGAGCGAGGATCGTCTGCGCGGTCCAAATATTCGAGACCGAGCGGCCCGATGCGGCCATATTATGTATTCACCAGACTTCGCCCAGTGACGGCAAGCTGCGCCGTAGCTGGAAAAGCAACAAACGGCTGCCGGTCGATCTCTTCGGGGGAACATTTATCACATTCTTTCCGGCGCCCGGCGCTAACCTGCCCAGGTTCGTCCAAGTGTTTGGAGGTCGAGATGACCAAATCACTTTTGCTTAGCGCTGGTTTAATATTTGGAGTCACAACGGCTAGCAATGCAGCGTTTGTCGCGCCGCCCGTAGATCCCGGAGCGGGCCAAATCGTGCGCGTTGCAGAAGACTGCGGCGAGAATCGGTGGCGTGACGAGTACGGACATTGCCATTGGTTCAGGAATGGCTACGGCACGATGCGCGGCACCCCTCATGCCTGTCCGACTTGGGCTCATTGGTTCGATGGCCGTTGTGTTCGTGATTGATTGTTCAGGCGGCTAGCGGAGCCCACCAGCTCTCTGACAACGCCGGACCTGTTCAGTGAGACGGGTCCGGCAAGCATAAATCACGCTCTGGAATTCGTGTATCTGCTGCCAGGTATATGCTGGGTGAAACGACCGCGCATTGGCGCCGAATTAGCCAGAGACCGCAAGGCGCGGCGATGTGTGTCCCGAGAGGGAGGAAAACATGAGTTGGGTCTTAGTCAAAACGACAGATGGCCACGACCTCGCTGTTAACTTGGATCATGTCATCCAAATCGCGCCACTTAAGATTGAACCGACCGGAAAACTGGGCGCACGCTTGCGAACGACGCAAGCGTTTGATGACGGCCGCGTCTACTTAGTCGATGTCGAAACGTCTTGGGAGTCGCTCTTGAGAAGAGCCGGGATCGGGAATAGTGCGGGATAACGGAATGGGTGCGGGATACCGCGAAATGTCTGCCAAGGGGCTTCACCCGGCTTCGGAGCCGGCCTTGCGCGAGTGGCCCATAAATCGGCGCGTCAAGCGACGCCATTAACCGGGTTCCATCCGCTTATATTTGCTTTTAACTGGCGCTCCCTAGGGGACTCGAACCCCTGTTTTCGCCGTGAGAGGGCGACGTCCTAGACCGCTAGACGAAGGGAGCGGAACGCAGGCTTCTATCGCGCGATCCTTGCGCCCGCAAGAGCGCGCTTCAAGCATTCTCAGGTTCCGGTCTGATTTGTCATCTCGAGATTGGAGGCCTCGCGCGGCTCCCCTTCCGCCGGCGCACGCGCCGAAGATGCCTCGCCGTTGCCCGGTGCCAGCCGCACGATCGCCGCGCCGGTCTCCCCGGCCTCGGGCGCATGCGCGGGCTTGCCGCGCCCGCCCGCCCGCGACAATTCGGCCTCGAGGGTCTCGCAGCGCCGCCGCGCGACATCAAGCGCGCCCTGCAGCGCCGAGAATTCCGCGCAGAGATTCTCATATTTCTCGCCGAGTGCGCGTTCCGATTCCCGCAGCTTTTGCACCTGCTGGTCCCGCTGCCCGGAAATATGCGTCTCGCGCGACTTGGCGTCTTCGAGTGCGGCTTCCTGCACGCCGATCTTGATGTTGAGCGCGCGCAGCTTGCCCTGATCGCTGTCGCGCTGCTGGCGCAACTCGTCGAGCTCCTTGCCGAGCTGCGCGACGCGCCCGGTCTCGGCGTCGAACTTCCTCTGCAGGACGGCGTAATTGCCTTCGAGAACCTCCAGATTGCTGCGAGCAACGACCAAGGCATCGTTGAGCCTGGCCGCATGCGCGGTGCGCTCGGAGAAGCGCTTTTCCGCCTCGACCAAGGTCCGGCTTACATCGCCGAGCCGCAATTCCAGCCCTGCGGCGCGCGCATCGGCGGAAGCATGGCTCGCAAGCCGCTCATCGGCGAGCGCGGATACGGCCTGATGCGCCTGATTGAGCTTGGCGAGCTCTTCCTGCTTCTTCTGGTAAAGGCCGTCGGCGTCATAAAGCGCGTTGGTCAAGGCGCCGTGCTCGCTGGAAAGAGCGGCAACCTCCTGCTCCGCTTTCGCCAGAGCCTCCGCATGCGTGCGGATTTCCTCGCGCTGGGCTTCGACCGTCTGCTGGAGCGTCAAAAGCTCGGCCGCGCGGCGGCCCAATTCACCGCTTTCGGCAGCATGGGCCTGCACGACCTCTTCCGTGCGAATTTCCAGGCGCCGTCGCTCGACCGCGAATTCGGCCCGTAAATGATCCCGATCCGCAAGGATTTCTTCAACAGATAGAGGGACTTGCGTCTCAAGCCGGCGGCGCGAGAGGCGCAGGGCGCGGCGCCAGAACGCGGGCGCGAAGGCGAGCGCCATAAGCCCTGCGACCAGGAACCCAAGCGCAAAAATCATAGCCTGTTCGATCACGCCGTTTCGCCCGCGGGTAGGACTCGCGCCGGACTATGGCACCTCTGCCGAAAGAGATCAAAAATCCTGAGTGAGGCGTAAGTCGGGCCGCCGCCTGCACTGAGCGTCGCGGCGCCCTCGGCTAGAACGGATTCCAGGTCGGACGCGACGTGAATTTGAGATAGCCGACGTTGACGCCGAGCCTGGCGCCGAGGCCGGTGCGAACCGGCACGACCACGACATTATTGGCCGTGAGCGCCGTCATACCGAAGCCGCCGACGAAATAGGCCGAACCGTCGACGCCGGCAAAGCGCTGGAACAGGGCCTGCACGGCCGGCAGTCCGTAGACCAGCATCATCGTGCGGTCGCCGTCAGCGCCGGCATCGAAGCCGAGCGAGGGCCCTTGCCAGAAGACTTTCAGATCGCCCGCGTTGCGGGTGTACATATAACCCTCGCCGTAGCGCAGGCCGCCGATGAAGGCGCCGCCCGCCTCTTGGCCGAGAATATAGCCGTTCGGCCGGCCCCAGCGCCGGGTCGCCTCTTCGACGACTTCGGCCAAGCCGCGCGAAAGCGTGCCGAAAAAATGATGCCCCGCGTGGACGAGCTCATCGCCGGTAAACTCGCCGGGCTTGTCCTCCTCGTCGATGGCAAACGCGGGCTTTGGCAGCCCACAAGCTAAGCTCGAGGCTGCGATCAACGCCAGTTTCGCTGCAAATTCCCGGCGCGAGGTGGGGCGCATGGACATCTCCCGATTGAGGGGCGCGCTGACTCGAAGATCGACGAATCACCGGCCGACTCTCCGCGAGTATCGTTAACGGGAAATTACGCCCTTCTTGCGCCAAGCGTGGCCTGAATCGCAGCGGGATCGGCCCAAGCGATAAAGGAGCTGTTCATGAACTTGGTCGCCGCCTTGCCATAGTGCAGCGGCTGCCCTTCGCGGTCGAGCACGATGCCGCCCGCAGCCCGCAGGACTGCGTCGCCCGCCGCCGTATCCCACTCCATCGTCGCGCCGAAGCGCGGATAGATGTCAGCCGACCCATCCGCCAGGGAGCAGAATTTGAGCGACGAGCCGATCATGCGCCGCTCTTTGACGTTGAGATTTTCTAGAAACGCCGATGTGCGCGGGTCGGTATGGGACCAGCTTGTGAGCGCGATGAGCCCGTCCTGATCCTGTTTGCGCACATGGATGCGCTGGCGCTGCTCCGGCGGTGGCAATTGTCCGCCCGGCGCGACGGGAAAAGTCACGGCATGATCGCCAGCGAGCCACATCTGCCCCAAAGCCGGCGCATAGACGGCCCCGACCCTCGGCACACCGTGCACGATGAGCCCGATATTGACCGTGAACTCGCCTTTGCCGGCGAGAAACTCGCGCGTGCCATCAACCGGATCGACAAGGATGAAGGCATCGCCGCAGGTCGCTTTGGCACCCGCTGCCGCCGCCTCCTCCGAAATCACCGGCAGATCCGGCAGCCGCGCCGCGAGCCCGGCGAGAATAACCGCCTCGCCAGCCAAATCGGCATCGCAGACGGGGCTCGTATCGCCCTTCTCGCGGGCATGGCTATCGCCGTTGTAAAACAGCATAACAGCGGCACCCGCCGCCACGGCGAGCTCCGCAAAATCTTCCGCAATCGCCTGATAATTTAAGCTCAGCGGCTTTGAGGTAATTTGAACAGACATCTGATTCCGCGCCGGCGACGCCGGCCTAGGGCCGCTAGCGAATGATATATTAGCTTGCGGAGTCCTATTGAAGACCCAACGCCGCAGTGTTTGCAAACACTGTCACGGGGTGTAACAAAATGCCATTGGCGTGCAAGTCGATTCGCAATGGGCTGCCCTGTTAGAGGTTAGAGATTTATCTTGCACCGCGAAGAATTTCCGCCGATTTACTGCGGTGCAACAGAATCGATTCGGGCCGTCAGCGTTCATGACTAGACGCCGGCATCGCCAGAAAATGGGTCTACCGCGGCACGGCCGAAGACTCGTGTTGGATCATCCAAGGGACGCAACATGACGGAATTCGCGCTCGGCCCTCTCGACCTCGCTGCGTTGCTCTGCTCGCGTGTCTGCCACGATGTGATCAGCCCGGTCGGCGCCATCGTCAACGGGCTCGAGATGCTCGACGAGGAGAAGGATCCGGAGATGCGCGGCTTCGCGCTCGACCTCGTCAAGAAGAGCGCCCACACGGCTTCGGCGCGGCTGCAATTCTGCCGTTTGGCGTTCGGCGCGGCGGGCTCAGCCGGCGCGGCCATCGACACGGGCGATGCAGAGAAGGTGACCCGCGGCCTCCTGGAGGACGATCGCACCAAGCTCACCTGGAACGTGCCGCGCGTGTTGATGGCGAAAGATAAAGTCAAGCTGATCTTGAATCTTTGCTTGATTGCCGCCGCAGCGATCCCACGCGGCGGCGTGATTACGGTGAATGTCGATACAAGCGAGCCGACCCCGCGCATCGATGTCGAAGCCAGCGGCACCAATGCACGCCTCGCAAGCCATGTTCCGCATCTCCTGGCCGGGACGCCGGAGAACAACCAGGTCGACGCGCACGGCATTCAGGCCTTTTATGCGGGGCTCATTGCCCGAGCGGCGCAACTGACGCTGACGGTCGAGGCGACAAGCGAAAAAGTTCGGATCGAAGCCTGCCCCGCGGCGACCGCCGCGCTCGCCAATGTCACAGCCTGACGCAAGAACTAAATAAAATTTGAATATCAATCGGTTCGCTTTCTTCAGCGCGCCGATTTGAGAGCCTTTTTCAACGCTCCTTAACCCATTCTGCGCGATAATTCTGCGCCGGGCCTGTCCTCGGCCGGAGATTTGGCGCAGCTATGGACGACCTGCTCAACGATTTTCTCGTCGAGACGAGCGAGCATATCGAGGCCGCTGGCGAGCAATTGGTACTGTTCGAGCGGGATCCGACGGATCGCGAGGCGATCATCCGGATTTTCCGCCTGTTCCACACGATCAAGGGAACATGCGGCTTTCTCGGCCTGCCGCGCCTCGAACACCTGACGCACGTCACCGAATCGCTGATCAGCAAATTACGCGACGGCGCGCCAGCAACCGCCGAAACGGTGTCGCTGACTTTGGCGGCGGTCGACCGCGTAAAGAATATTCTCGCCGGCCTCGCCGAAACGGGAAAGGAACCCGCGGGCGACGACGACGATCTGATCGCCGCTTTGCAGGCCCATGCCGATGCCTCGATTTCGCCGCAGGAGCCGGAGGAAGCCGCGCCTGCACCGGCTGCTATCGCGCCTGCCAAAGCAGAGCGCGACGAGGCCGGCCCCGCACACAGGGGAAGCCGGGCGCCGGCCGTTCATGCGCCCGCGCAACAAGCGCGGCCGGAGACCATCCGCGTCTCCGTCGGCGCGCTGGAGCGGATCATGCTCCTCGTCTCCGAACTCGTGCTGACCCGCAATCAACTCCTCGAGATCACCCGCCACCAGGACGATGCGGTCATCAAGACACCGCTGCAGCGCCTCTCCAGTCTGACGACGGATTTGCAGGACGCCGTGATGCGCGCGCGGATGCAATCCGTCGGACGGCTCTTCGCCAGCCTGCCCCGGCTCGTGCGCGAACTTGCGGTCGAGCTGAAGAAGAAGCTGCATCTCATCACCGAAGGCGCCGACACCGAACTCGACCGCCAGCTTATCGAACTCATTCGCGATCCGCTGACGCACTTGCTGCGCAATTGCGCCGACCACGGTATCGAAATCCCGGCGGAGCGGCTTGCGCTCGGCAAGCCGGAAGAAGGCACCATCCGCGTAACCGCAACACACGAAGCGGGCTACATCACCATCGATGTCTCCGACGACGGCCGCGGCCTGGACCTGCAGAAAATTCGTGACAAGGCGATCGCAAAGGGGCTGGTGTCCGCGAACGAGGCCAAGGAACTTTCCGACGAAGACGTCGGCCGTTTCATCTTCGCGCCAGATTTCTCGACGGCCGCCGCGGTCACCAGCATTTCGGGCCGCGGTGTCGGCATGGATATCGTGCGCGACAATATCGAATCGATCGGCGGCGCGATCTCGCTGACGACGGTGCCGGGCAAGGGCACCCGCTTCACGCTCAAGATTCCGCTCACGCTGGCGATCACTCCGGCGCTCATCGTCGAGGCTTGCGGTCATCGCTTCGCCTTGCCGCAACATTCGGTCGTCGAGGCTGTCGGTCTCGGTGAGGCCGGCGCCCATACGCTCGAAGACCTCCAAGGCAGCCTCGTGCTGCGGCTGCGCGAAGACATCCTGCCCGTCGTAGCGCTGAGCTCCATCCTTGAGATCGACTCCGGCTCCCGCGCGGCATCCGGCGATCTCGTCATCGTCATGCGTGTCAACAACCGCGCCTTTGGCGTTCTGGTCGATGCCGTGACCGACGTGCAGGAAATCGTCGTCAAGCCGCTCGGCAGCTCGCTATCGGAGCTCGAGGTTTTTTCCGGCCACACGATTCTCGGCGACGGCTCCGTCGTGCTGATCCTGGATCCGACAGGCATCGCCGGCCGCATGGGTTTCGAGCGCGCCAACGACTACACGGTCGGCCGCGCCGTCGAGATTTTCACCCCGACGGACGAGACGACGCGCTTCGTTCTTTTCCGCGCCGGGGCTGGCGCCCTGAAAGCGCTGCCGCTGTCGCTGATCGTACGGATCGAATCGATCCCGGCGGCGGATATCCGCATCTCGGACGGTCACATGGTCGTCCAGCACCAGTCGCGCTTGATGCCGCTCGTGCCGCTCTATTCCACGGCCGAAACCCCGCTTCAGGCGACCAACCCGGTTCTCGTGCTCGGTATCGGCGGCGAAAGCTTGGGTCTGCTGATCGAGCAGATCGTCGATGTCGTCGAGGCGCGCCTCACCATCGAGATCGCGAGCGCCTCGCCAAGCGTCATCGGCACGGCCGAGATTCGCGGCGAGATCGCCGAAGTGCTCGATGCCACCTATTTCATGCAGCTCGGCCGGCCGAACGCCTATTCGCGCGGCGTCGCCAATCAGTTCCGCGTCCTCCTCGTCGACGACAAACCGTTCTTCCGCGACATGCTGGCGCCGCTGATCATCGCCGCCGGTTACCGCGTCAATACCGCCGCTTCAGCCGCGGAAGCTCTAGCGATGTTTGAAAAAGGCGCGCATTTCGACGCCGTAGTGACCGATACCGACATGCCGCAGATGAGCGGCTACGAGCTGGCACGCCGGCTGACGCGCGAGCCGCGCCATCGCGACCTGCCCATCATCGCCCTAGCGGCACATGCCGCGCCGGCCGTTCTGCAAGCGGCGCAGGAAAGCGGCATGTATAGCGCTGTCGGCAAATTCGACCGCCCCGCGCTCATCAAGATGCTGGGCGATGTTCTGGAAGTGCGCCACCTCCACAAGAACGACCTCGAAAAATCCGTTATTGGATCGGCCGCAGCATGACACAGATTTCGACCCAGCACCCCGGTTCGGCTGCGAACGCCGTCGGCGAGAAGGCGCATACGCAATGCTTCATCGTCTTCGTCGGCGGGGAGTCCTTTGGCTTGCCGGTCGACAGTGTCCAAACGATCTTCGGGATCGAGGCCGTCACCCCGGTGCCGCTCGGACCGCGAGAGATCATCGGGCTCGTCAATCTGCGCGGCAAGATCGTGACCGCCGTCAGCCTGCGCCGGCGGCTGAATTTGCCCGAGCCTCCAGAGACGCGTTCAGGCTTGGCCGTGGGCATGGATCATCGCGGCGAGAACTTTGCGCTTGTCGTCGACGAGGTCGGCGATGTCATCCATCTCGACCCCGAAATGCAAATTTTACTGCCGCCTCACCTTGGGGAACGCAGGGCAAAGTTTACCAAAGCGGCCTATCGTCTGGAAACCGGGATTCTCTCCCTGCTCGACGTGGGCGCCATTTTCGATTTCCCGCGTCACTTGTGACGCAGCGGGGCCACCAAACGACGGGGCGGCATGTGAGGAAGACAGCATGAAACAGATCTTGGTGGTCGATGATTCGACCGTCATCCGGAAAGTTGCACGACGCATACTTGAAGGAATGAACTTTCAAACCGTGGAGGCCGAAGACGGCCGCAAGGCGCTCAACGCCTGCACCTTCTTTATGCCTGACGCGATCTTGCTCGACTGGAACATGCCGGTCATGGACGGCTTCGAGTTCCTACACGAGTTGCGCAAGATGCCCGAGGGGCTGAAGCCGAAGGTCGTCTTCTGCACGACGGAGAACGACGTCGCACATATCGCGCGCGCCATCCATGCCGGCGCCGACGAATACATCATGAAGCCTTTCGACAAGCAGATTCTGCAATCGAAACTGGAAGAGATAGGCCTGCTCGATTCTGCTGCCTGATCTTGCATCGCTTTGGAACGGCGTGTTCGTATGGGTCAACGGAGCGATAATTTAAATCTCGGACGAGGCAGCGCGTCGGCGGCGCCGGTGTCCCTGCGCGAGCGCTCCGAACCCGAGCAAGCGCCGCGGCCCGCAATCATCGTCATCGGCGCCTCGACAGGCGGCCCGCAAGCTTTGCCGGTCGTGCTCAACGATCTCGCACCGATCTTGGCGCAGCTTCCCGTTCTCATAGCATTGCACATTCCGGCCGAATTCACCCACACGGTCGCCGCCTGGATCGAAACCGCCACCGGTCTTCCGACGCGGCTCGCGCGCGATGGCGAAGAAATTCTGCCCGGCCACGTCTATCTTTCGCCCGGCGACCGCCACATCAGCCTCGGCCGCAAGGATGAGACGTCCATTATCCGGCTCCTCGACACTCCGCCGGAGAATTTCTGCCGTCCGTCTATCGACGTTCTCTTCCGCTCGGCGGCAAAAACTTTCGGCGCCGGCGTCCTGGCTATCGTTCTGACCGGCATGGGCAGCGACGGCCTCACCGGCACACGCGAAATCGTCGCCGCCAAAGGCACGGTCGTCGCGCAGGATGCGGCCTCCTCGGCCGTGTGGGGCATGCCGCGCCTGGTCGCGAGCGAAGGGCTCGCCCTGGCAGTTCTTCCATTGAAAGAAATCGGCGCTTGGGTCTGCCGCTTGGTGCGCCTGTCGCAGGTTCGGGAAAGACGACCATGAATTCAGACTTCGACGTGCTTCGCCAATTGCTCAACCGGCGCTCCGGCCTCGCCCTCGATGCCGAGAAGGCTTATCTCGCTGAAAGCCGTTTACAGCCCCTGGTTCAGCAACTCGGCGTTGCCGGCCTCGGCGGACTCGTCAAGCTGTTGATCTCCGGCTCGCACGAAGATCTGGAGCGGGAGGTCGTCGAAGCCATGACGACCAACGAAACCTTCTTCTTTCGCGATCGCGTGCCGTTCGACAATTTTCGCAAAGTCATCCTCCCGCATCTTTTGCAGGCGCGGCAGGACAGCCGGAAAATCCGGATCTGGTGCGCCGCCTGCTCGTCAGGCCAGGAACCCTATTCGCTCGCCATGATGCTCGACGAAGAGGCGCATCGCCTGGCGGGCTGGAGCGTCGAAATCCTCGCCACCGATCTCTCCCGCAGCGTTGTCAACACGGCGCGGCAAGGCGTCTACACGCAATTCGAAGTCCAGCGCGGCCTGCCGATCGCGCAACTCCTGCGCTATTTCCGCCAAGAGGGAGAGCGCTGGCGCATCAATGAACATCTGCAATCGCGAATCCGTTTCACGGATTTCAATCTGCTTTCCGACTATGCCCCGCTTGGCCGCTTCGACGTCATTTTCTGCCGCAACGTGCTGATCTATTTCGACGTGCCGGCCAAGAAAGACGTCTTGGACCGGATGGCCAAAGCCCTCGCTCCGGATGGTTTTTTCATCATGGGCGCGGCGGAGACCGTGATCGGCTTGACCGATGCCATGGTGCCCCACCCCGAGCACAGATCGATCAGCATCTTGCGGGCGGCGATGCCGAAGCCGCCGCAACGCCTCGCCCTCGTCGCAGGTTGAAAATAAAAAACCCCGCTCATTAAGCGGGGTTTTTGGTAAGTACGAATGGCGCGATCGATTACGCGGGGATCAGCTCTTCATCCTCGGACGGCTCGCGCAGGACATAGCCGCGGCCCCAAACCGTCTCGATATAGTTGCGGCCGTGGCTCGCATTGGCGAGCTTCTTGCGCAGCTTACAGATGAAGACGTCGATGATTTTCAATTCCGGCTCATCCATGCCGCCATAAAGGTGATTGAGGAACATTTCCTTCGTCAGCGTCGTTCCCTTGCGCAGAGAAAGCAGTTCCAGCATCTGATATTCTTTGCCGGTGAGGTGAACCCGGTTGCCCGCCACTTCCACCGTCTTCTGATCGAGATTGACGATCAGATCGCCAGTCGTGATCACCGATTGCGCGTGACCCTTGGAACGGCGGACGATCGCATGAATGCGCGCGACCAGTTCATCCTTGTGGAAGGGCTTGGTCAGATAATCGTCAGCACCGAAGCCGAGGCCCTTCACCTTATCCTCAATGCCGGCGAGGCCGGAGAGAATCAGAATGGGCGTCTTGACCTTGGCGACCCGCAGCGTCCGCAGCACTTCATAGCCGGACATATCGGGAAGATTAATGTCGAGAAGGATGATGTCGTAGTCGTAGAGCTTACCGAGATCGATGCCTTCTTCGCCGAGGTCCGTCGTATAGACGTTAAAATTCTCGGATTTGAGCATCAGCTCGATGCTTTGCGCGGTGGCGCTATCATCTTCAATCAGGAGCACGCGCATTTGGAGCCCTCAGCCTTCCCTCGTCGGTCGGAGCGCAGAGCGGGTACTTTTGCAGCCGCCCGCGAAGCAGCGGTCAGAAGAAATGACCCGGCCGAACCACTTTCTTAAAGTTAACGGGCATTGGTTAACAAAATCATTCCAGACGCCGCCCCTGGCCCGTTTCGAATCAGGCACTCCAGAAAATATACCCGATCATCGGCCAACCGCCAGCGCCGACCGGCCTGGGTAAGAAAGCAGCAACTTTAATGGGTCATGTTCACCATCGTCTCGAAGAAAAATTGACTAAACACGGACCTGCCTGCGTTTCGGAGTCAGCAAGTTATGAAGTCGCGGGATACACTTATCCGTCTAAAACGCTTCCACGTTGAAGAACGCCGCCGCCGGCTGGCGCAAATCGAGGCCATGATCGGCGAATTCGCCCGCATGGCCGCCGACCTCGATCGCGAAATCGCGTTGGAGGAACAACGGGCTGGCATTTCCGACACGTCCCACTTCGCTTATCCGACCTATGCCCGGGCCGCACGGACGCGGCGCGATAATCTCCTGCGTTCGAGCGGCGAACTGCGCGACCAGCTGGAGGAGGCCAAGGCCCTCCTCGACGAGGCCATCGCCGATCTAAGCAAGATGACCAGCCTGGAAGGGCGGGAAAAGGCCGCGGAGCGCGGCCACGAGACGGCGGAGCGCGAGGCGGCGATCAGCGATTTTGACCTGCGCGCCGCGCGCGCCTAAATCTCCCCCAGCGGATTGTCGGCCACCACACCCGGCGCCGGTCGCGAAAGCGGCGTGGCGAGGGTTTTGCCGTCAAATCGCCGCTTCTGCGGTGAATTGAGCGCTTGCATTGCGCGGCGCTTTCGGGTCTGCACCGGCAGGAGCGAGACCCGGCAGAGGCGACATCGCCGTGACCGATCGATCCCTGGCACGGCGGCATCGCGGGAGAAACATGAAGCGGTTCATGGAATTCGTCTGGCCGGCGCTCGGCCTGATCGCCTTGGCCGCCTCCGTATGGCTTCTGCATCAGCAGCTTCGCGGCGAAGCCGTCGGCCCGAAAGTGCTCGCCGACCTCAGGACGATTCCACCGCAGCGATATTGCCTGGCGATAATTGCGACCCTCGTCGCCTATGCCGCGCTCGCCTGGTATGATCAGATTGCGTTGCTGCATCTCCGTGTGAAGCATATTTCCTGGCTTTTCATCGGCCTGTGCTCCTTCACGACCTATGCGCTCGCCCATAACGTTGGCGCGTCGGTCTTTTCGGGCGCCATGGTGCGTTACCGCGCCTATTCGACCAAAGGGCTTTCGGCGGCACAGGTCGCCCTTCTCGTCGGCATCTGCTCGCTGACCTTCGGCCTTGGTGTGCTCTTGCTCGGCGGGATCGTGCTGGTGTTGGACCCGGCGCTGTTGCGTCGGCTCGGCCGGTTCCTGCCACACGTCTTCACCGACCCGGCAACGGCGCGCGTGATTGGATTTGTCTGCCTCGGGCTGGTCGCCGCCTATGTCGCGGGTTCGGCGCTGCGGCTCAAACCCCTGGTGATCGGCCGGCTGCGAATCGAATATCCGCATCTGGGCATTGCCCTGCGGCAGCTCGCTGCCTCGTCGACCGAGCTGCTCGGCTGCGCGGGCATCATCTATTTCGCCCTGCCGGCGCAGGCCAATCCCGGCTATCTCGTCGTTCTGGGCGTCTTCATCGCCTCGTTTTCCGTCGCCCTCGCGTCGGAATCGCCGGGCGGCCTCGGCGTTTTCGAGCTTCTGTTCATCAAGGCCATGCCGGCCGTGCCGCATGACAAGGTACTCACCGCCCTGCTCGTCTTCCGGCTGCTTTACCTGGTCCTGCCGCTGGTCTTTGCGACTTTCGTCGTCATCTTCTTCGAGCGCCGGCGGCTCGAACAGGCGCTGCACCCCCACCCGGCCGATGGCAATTCTCGATTCGGGAACGGAAATCGAGCCGCGGAAGGACAACGCGCCCAAGGTCGCCGGACTGCCAACGAGCCCCGCCGATTTGCTGAGCGCAGCGCCGGGCGAGCCCGGCGCGCGGATTACATGCGATATTGCTGGATGCGGGTGGTGCGCAGCCCCGCCAGACCATATTGGTCGATCGACATCTGCCAGGACAGAAATTCGTCGACCGTCAACGTATAGCGGTTGCACGCCTCTTCGAGCGAAATGAGGCCGCCGCGCACGGCGGCGACAACTTCAGCCTTGCGCCGGATAACCCAGCGCTTGGTCGTGACCGGCGGAAGATCTGCCACAGTGAGGGGGCTCCCGTCTGGCCCGATGACATATTTGACCCTCGGGCGGCTCAACTCGACCATATTGAAAACTCACACACTGAACTGAACATTACGACAGATAGAAAATCGAACTTAAGATTCGGCTAAGCGCCCTCCATATGTTTAGCCTAATGGTCGCGATATAAATTAGTATAATTTGTATGAATGCAGTCACCAACGCTTCACTAAGCTGTATCTTCTTGAAACGAATTCTTTTCGAATTCTTAACTGGCGCCCGCATCCGGCACTGGCCGCGGTCAAGCCAGACGCCGCCCAAACTTGCATTGCAAAGCCGTGAGCGGGATGGTTTAGATGCGGAGCGTCGCCAATGCCCTCTTTGGGGCAAAACAATAGAGTGCCGGGAGGCCGGCCGGCGCCTATATATGAACAATCGGGTCGGCCGACGCCGCCCAAGCTTTGCTGAACCATCGGTCTCCGTTCGATGAGCCTAGAGAATCGAAATAGCCTCGATTTGCCCAAGGCCCCCGCCGACACGCGGGTCGTCGTGGCGATGTCGGGTGGCGTCGATTCCTCCGTCGTCGCGGCGCTGCTCAAGGAGCAGGGCTACGATGTCATCGGCATCACCTTGCAGCTTTACGATCACGGCGCCGCCGAGCATCGCAAGGGTGCCTGCTGCGCTGGACAGGACATTTATGACGCGCGCCAGGTGGCCGCGCAGCTCGATATTCCGCACTATGTGCTCGATTATGAGCAGCGGTTCCGGGAAAAGGTGATCGACCGCTTTGCCCAGAGCTATGCCGAGGGCGAGACGCCCGTTCCCTGCATCGCCTGCAACAGCGACATCAAATTCGCCGATTTTCTCGACACTGCGAAGGATCTTGGCGCCGATATTCTCGCGACCGGCCATTATATCGCCTCACGGCCGGACGGCGCAGGAGGCCGGGCGCTTTTCCGGGCGACGGACACGAGCCGCGACCAGAGCTATTTTCTGTTCGCGACGACGCGCGAACAGATCGAACGCCTGCGCTTCCCGCTCGGCGACATGCAGAAATCGGAGGTGCGCGCCATCGCGCGCCGGCACGGGCTGCTGGTCGCCGACAAACCCGACAGCCAGGACATCTGCTTCGTCCATTCGGGCAAATACAGCAGCTTCATCGAGCAGATGCGGCCCGACGCGGCGCGGCCGGGCGAGATCGTCCATGTCGACGGGCGGGTGCTCGGGCGTCATGCCGGTATCATCAATTATACCGTCGGTCAGCGGCGCGGTCTGGGCATCAGCTACAACGAGGCGGGCAGCGCCCAGCCGCTTTATGTCGTGCGGATCGACGCCGTTCAGGCGCAGGTGATTGTCGGACCGCGAGAAGCGCTGGCGACGCGGCGCGTGCAATTGCGCGAGCTCAACTGGATCGGCGACGGCGCACTCGCCGATATCGGGGCCGCCCGCCGGGATGTTTTCGTGCGCGTGCGCTCGACCAAGGCGCCTGTCGCAGGCTTCCTCAACGTCGAAGATGGCGAGGCGAACGTTGCTTTCGCCAGCAGCGAGGACGGAGTCTCCCCAGGCCAGGCCTGCGTGCTTTATGACAGTGATCGCCCCGATGCGCGCGTCCTCGGCGGCGGCTTCATCTGCGCGACCCATTCTGATGCCGCGAGCGACGCGCGGATCCCACACGGCGCGACGCTCGCCGCCGCTGGCGGATGATGAGCGAGCACGGGGGAAGTCACCACTTGTCCGAGCGCAGAGCGTCCGAATTTCCCGGGCGGCTGCTTAAGGCTGCGGCGCGGCACCCCAAGCGTGTCCAGGCGCTCGACAATTCCGCCGTCGCCCAAGCCTATGCGCGCTGGGCGCCGGTTTACGACCTCGCCTTTTCCGAGGCCATGCGGCCCGGCCGCAAAGTCGCTGCCGCCGTGGCAAGCCGGCATAAGGGCGCATTGGTGCTCGATGTGGGCGTCGGAACCGGCCTCGAATTGCCCATGTTCGATCCGTCATGCCGGGTCGTCGGCATCGACCTTTCCGAGCCGATGTTGCGGCGCGCGGCGCGCCGCACCGCAACAGGCGCGCTTCACCACGTTGCCGGCCTCTCGGCAATGGACGCCTGCCGTCTCGCCTTCGCCGATGCGACCTTCGATGTCATTGTCGCGCCCTATGTGCTGACCGTGCTGCCGCGGCCCGAGGCCAGTCTCGATGAATGGGTGCGCGTGCTGAAGCCGGGAGGCGAGATCGTCCTCGTCAATCATATCGGCGCGACAAGCGGCCCGCTCGCCTGGTTCGAATCCAAGCTCGCCGAACGCAGCGCCGCGCTCGGCTGGCGGCCGGAGTTTCCCTGGCGCATCTTGGCCGACTGGCTCGCCGGGCATGCCGACCTGCGCCTCATTGAGCGCCGCGCGCTGCCGCCCTTCGGCTTTTTCACTTTGGTGCGCATCACCAAACGTTGAACGCGCGCACCGCGCCGCGCGCTTTTCCCATAAGACATGTCCTGAATACTTGAGAAGTATCGCCAAAGGTGCTTACTGTCGAAAGTAAAGTATAGAATAAAAAATTGTTCTATCGGGGGAGAAAGCTTGTTCCATCAACTACTCGCCCCCGTCGCGGGCAATCTCGGCCTGTCGTTCGTGGCGGCGATCCTGCCCGTTCTGGCGGTCCTTCTGCTGCTCGGCGTATTGCGGCGGCCGGGATGGCAGGCGGCCTTGGCCGGTCTTGCCGTCGGCCTGATTATCGCGATCGCGATTTGGAAGATGCCCGTAGGGCTCGCCTTCAATTCAGTCCTCGCCGGCGCTGTCTTCGCCCTGTGGCCGGTGATGTGGATCGTGCTCAACGCGCTGCTGCTCTACAACATCGCTGTCGAATCCGGCCGCTTCGACGCCTTCCGCGCTTGGCTCATCAATCACGTTCCGAACGACCGGCGCGTTGTGCTCCTCGTGATCGGTTTCTGCTTCGGCGCCCTGCTTGAAGGCATTTCCGGCTTCGGCACGCCGGTCGCGATCACCAGCTCCCTACTGATCCTCGTCGGGTTTCCGGCGCTGGAGGCGCTGGTCTTCGTTTTGATCTTCAATACCGCGCCGGTTGCTTTCGGCGCACTCGGCGTGCCGATCACCGTGCTTGGTGCGGTTACCGGCCTGCCCGCCCATACACTCGGCGCAATGGTCGGACGGCAATTGCCGGTGATCGCGCTGCTGCTGCCGTTCTATGTCATCGCGCTCTATGGCGGCTTGCGCTCCTTGAAAGCTCTGTGGCCTCTGCTGCTGGTCGCGGGCGCGAGCTTCGCGGTCTCGCAATTCATTTCCTCCAACTATCTCGATTATGCGCTGACGGACGTCTTTTCGGCGCTCGGCTCGCTGGCCTGCACCCTGCTCTTCCTGCAGGTCTGGCACCCTGCGAAAGACCCGGAATTCGCGATTTCAGACGCTGCCGAGAAGGAAGCGACCACGGCAAAGCCCGTCGCCCCCTGGCAGGGCTGGATTCCCTGGATCATCGTCTCGGCGGTGGTGATCGTCTGGACGCGTTGCGCCGTCGCGACGATCGGGCAGCACGCGATCCATTGGCCGGGCCTCGACAAGGCGATCTCGATCACGCTCTATAACAACAAGCCCTACGCGGCGATCTGGGCCTTCCAGCCGCTCGCGACCGGCACGGCGATCCTCGTCGCGGCGATCATCACGGCTCTCGTCATCGGCCTGCCGGTCAGGAATTTCTTCGCCTGCATCGGACATACGATCCGCCAAGCCTGGATCGCCGTCGTCACGGTGATGCTCATCCTCGGCCTCGCCTATCTGATGAATTATTCCGGCATGGCTTACACGCTCGGCAAGGCCGTCGCCTCGACCGGCGGAACTCTTCGTGCTGCTCTCGCCATTCCTCGGCTGGGTCGCCGTGCTGCTCTCCGGCAGCGACACGTCGGGAAACGCGCTCTTCGGCAATCTTCAGGTGGTCGCGGCGCGGCAACTCAACCTCAACCCGATCCTGTTCGCGGCGACCAATTCGTCCGGTGGCGTGATCGGCAAGATGGTTTCGCCGCAGAATATCGCGACCGGCGTCGCCGTCACGAAGCTGAAGGGCCAAGAGGGTGTGGTCTTCGCCCGCACCTTCTGGCACAGCATCGTCTTGACGATCGTGCTCGGCCTGCTGGTCGCGATCCAGCAGTTCGTCATCCCCTGGATCATCCCAGTGGCCGGAGCTGGACATTAACGCGCAACAATCCCGGCGTGTGGCGCGGCTTGACTTTGCCGAGAGCGGCGGCCTATACGGCAGGCCGCTGCGGCGCCCTGTCTTTCCTTTCCGGGCGTCCGTACGATATCGCCCAGGCGACAGGGGCGGAGTAGCTCAGCCGGCTAGAGCAGAGGAATCATAATCCTTGTGTCGGGGGTTCGAGTCCCTCCTCCGCTACCACGCGAAATCAATTAGTTAGGCAGCCAAGGCCGGGACTTGACGGAATCGGTTTTGGCGAAATGCGCAGCTCAGCGCAGGAACGTGCGCGCGTGCGACGCGCAAAACGCGTGCGAAATATTCGCTGCGCGTTCCAAGATCATTCAAGCCTCTGCGCGCCCCAGTCTGCCATCTCCTTGCGCCGGGCGCTCGCGCATCGTTATTCCTAGCTAACGATCAACTGCCCTAGACGCGAGCGGGGCTTCCAAATTGTATCGATGCGTGATGCTGGCCTTTTCGCTAGCCGCCTAACCGCTTTCTCCTTCATGTGATCAAATCGGAATAGGAACACGCCTTCTTCTCGATCAATTTCTTTTGCCCTGCCTTGCTCAACCTGCGACGAACGAGATCGAATATCGGGGACGTGCGCGGCACGCCACATCTTCAGCGTTCTTAACTCGCCATTATGATCGCCCATATTGGCGAGGTCGTGGTCTTCGAGTCATCTGATTTCGGAGCTAAGAGGGAAGTTCGGTGCGCAATCGGACAGCTTTGGTCCGACTGATACCGACGCTGCCCCCGCAACTGTGAGCGGCGAGCAAAGGTCCAATATTCGTCACTGGGATTCATCCTGGGAAGACGGGACCGAGCAACGACCCGCGAGCCAGGAGACCTGCCACGGCAACATATCGTCCTCGGGCGGGGTGTCCCGGCGGTGCGCTTCGGCTTTGCTTCTCCTCGAGGCCGCAAACGCTCCCCGCTATTGCACGCTCGCCCTCATCTAGGGTGAATTCAAGTTGCGCAATTTCTCTTCACTATGCAAGTCCGTTCCAGTAAATCGATCCAAGCGGGCGCATACTCATGCTTGATGAAGCAGCCGCCGCGCTGGCGGACCGTAAGCCCGATCTTCGCAAAATTGGTGCGCATCCCAACCATTGGTATCCGGTCGCTTGGTCGCGTGAGGTTCAAGCCGGCAAGGCTTTCGCGACGAGTTTCGCCGGCGAGCCGATCGTGCTGATTCGTCCCAAGAGCGGCCCGATCTTCGCGCTCGAGGATCGCTGCGCACATAGGCAAGTGCCCTTGTCGAAGGGCGTCGTGAATGGCGATGTCGTGCGTTGCTGTTATCATGGCTGGAGCTATGATGCCACGGGACGCTGTGTTGACGTCCCTTATCTGGGAAAAGGGAAATTGCCCAACGGCGTGCGGGCGTACCCCTGCCACGAAACGGATGGTTTAGTCCTCGTCTGGCCGGGCGCGGAAACTCCCGATCCGGCGCCCGCCGCGATCGGCGCAGCCGGTGACAAATCCTACAAAACGCGTCGCTTCGGCAAAGTGGTCGCCTGCCATTACACATTCATGCATGAAAACCTGATGGATATGAACCATCAGTTCCTCCATCGGAGCACGACAGGCAAGGTCTTCCCACGCTACCTTGATCGCCGTGTCGGTGATGATTGGATGGAAGTCGATTATAGTTTCATGCGGCCGGACCAAAAACCGCCGATCGGCGAGTCGGTCATTGTCGGCAGCTTGCGCGGACGATCGGAGGTCGCACAGGATTTAATGACAGTCCGAACGGAATATCCGCACCAGACTCTCAAATTCTGGACATCGGATGGAGAGCCCGTCCTCAACGTCTGGCTCGGCTACACGCCAGTCGACGAGGCGCAACGGCTCAACCGGACATTCATTGCACTATCCGTCCGGCGACCGAAAATCCCGAAATTGCTCGATGTCATCTGGCCGGTACTCGCTTGGTTCACCAATCGCGTCTTTCGCGAGGATTGCGATATCGTCGAGATGGAGCAGATAGCGCACGACAAGCAGGGCGCCGATTGGAATCAGGAAGTCTTTCCGCCGATCAATGATCTGAGAGCCATATTGATGAAAAACGGTCTCGTCCTATGCTCCGAATGAGGAGCGCCTCTCGCTAGCTGACTAGAAGGATTTTCGCAGCCCGCTCCCTTTTGTCGGCAGATCTGTCGAAGACAGTTCTATACGCCGAGGGCGTCAAGGAGCGCGGCGCGCGAGAGCAACGCGGACCCCTCTACTGCGAGAAGCGATCTCAAATCGCCTGCATGCCCCGGGCCAGCTCACCGGCCCGCGACAATCGCGATCGAATTGCCAAGGATATTCACCGGAACGGTGACGATCGACGTGAATGAGTTTTTGAGCTGCTCGGTCTCTTCGCCGGAGGCCACGCGGGTTTTACCGATGCCATCCTCGAGCACCTGCCGAAGCTGCGGCGAAATTTCCGCAAGCTGCGCATATTTGTTGTGACCGGTCGGATCGTCGCCTTTAACGTTTGTCAGATCGATGACGACGGCGCCCAATTGCGCCAGCTCACCGTCGTGTTTGAGCGCGCCGACCCGGCTGCGGCCGCCGCTAAGGAATTTTGACAGCGCCAACGCTTTGTCGTCGCGAGAGAGCACAACGTAATAGGGTCTTTTCGGCTTGCCGAAGGCGCGCAGTTCCGACTTGAAGACATCGATATCGATATCCGGAGCGGCGAGGACCACAACGCCGATCTTGTCCGGACGCTTCAAGCCGCCTTCCATTTTGATCTGCCGCATCGCCTCGACGAAGACCCAATTGCCCATCGAATGGGCGAGGATATTAACCTTCTCCGCATTGCTCGCGGCAAGCAGGCGGATCGTATGGGCGAGCTCATCGCGCGCCGCGGTGGCACTGTTTTGATCGTAGAGATAATCCGTCACACTGCCGCGCGAAGCCCAGGAGAACAGCACCGGCACCGCCTGCGTATGTGAATCATGGACGACCTGGGTGAAGCCGTAGAGCCCCTCGGCGAACATCGTGTTGAAGCCGTGGACGAAAAGAAAAACTTGGCGATGGCCGCGCGGGCGTTGCGCCAATTGCGCGTTGAGCGCCTGCAGGAAGGCCTTGTCGCCATCGATGTAATGCGCCTGATCGACGGCAAAATCTTTCCGCGGATCGCCAGGCGGGGTCTGCGGCCATTCGATCTTGCCGACGGCATGCGTTGGCGGCACCGAGACCGTCACCGAAGCAAAATCGAGCCAATCCGCGCGCAGCCCATTGTACAGTGTCCCCGGCCGGGCATCACGCTGCCGCGTGGTCGCAACGAGAATCGTATGGTCTGTTGCCTGCGGAGGATCGTAGGCGGCCTCGGCGAGAAAACCGCTCTCGGGCCGCGAAGCACACCCCATCATCAGGCTCGAGGCAGCCAGGACGAGAGCGATCAGAAGAGATCGTTGCAGCACATCGATTGTGGGTCTTGAGAACAACGAGCCCCCCGAATGGCCACACCGGTCGTATTAGACGAATTTCTATCAGCCTTCGCGCAGCTCTGCCTAGCTCGTGAGAGGCTGGCGCGCAGGAAAGCCTGACCGCAATTAGTGAATGATCTCTCGCGCCGCCGTCTGACCAACACTCACACCAAAATCATAACTATATGATTTTAGCTGGATTCCTGCCATCCGTGCGCTGACGCCGCGCATGGAATGCGAATTTTGGCAAATGTTCGGTAAATCACGCCGCACCTGCCGCACCGCATTTGTCAGGCGTGTCACCCATTTATCACGCACTCAATGACCGCGGACCTATTTGGGCAGGCGTTGCCGCAGCCGGAAAAATCCGTCCCACGGATCGGCGGCGAGATGTTGCAGGCGGTTGCTGAAATTGCCGATCGTGAACTGGCTGCCACTCACTACGCCGTCGAGTTCGTCCCAAGTCAGCGGTGCGGAAATGCCAGCCTGCGGCCGCGCCCGCGGCGAATAGGGCGCGACGGCCGTCGCCCCGCGGGCGTTGCGCAGATAATCAATATAGATATGTCCGGGCCTCTGCGTCTTCGTCGCGGTCGCGGTGTAGAGCTGCGGCGCGTCCTCCGCCATAGCCTCGGCCAAAGCGCGGCAGAAGTCCTTCGCCGCTGTCCACGTCGCGCCGGGTATCAGCGGCGCGACGACATGAAGGCCCTTGCCGCCGGTCGTCTTGACGAAGCTCTTGAGTTTCGCCTTGGCTAGGCGCCGGCGCACTTCGCGCGCGGCGGCGATGATCTGCTCGAAAGCGACGCCCTCGCCCGGATCGAGATCGAAGATCACGCGATCGGGACGGTCGAGGTCGTCGCTGCGCGCGCCCCAGGGGTGGATCTCAAGCGCCGCCGATTGCACCAATGCCATCAGCCCGTCGAACGAATCGATGCCGAGGATCGGCTGCTTTTCGTGTGGATCGTGTATTTGCAGAATGTGCGGATCGAGGCCCGCCCAAGGATGCTTCTGAAAGAAGCCGCCTTGCGCGATGCCGTTCGGACAGCGCAGCAGGACGAGCGGCCGGCCGAGGATGTATTTTTCGATCCACGGCCAAACCATCGTGTAATAATCGGCGAGCCCCTGCTTGGTGACGCCGGCCTCGGGCCAATAAACGCGATCACGATGCGTGAACGTCACGGATGTCGCGGGAAGCTTGGCTTCGCTGGCCATGGGGGCGACCCTTTCGCGGACGATGTCCTTGGGATTTTTGTCCTCGCGTAGGCCCTTGAAAGCCGCCTGCCGCAGATTGGCGTCCGCCGTCCAGCCGCGGAACTCGACCTCCGCGACTCTCTCGGGCCTCACCCAAACGGCATTGCGCCGCGCCTCGCTGCTCAGCGGCGAGTTCGAATACCGGCGTTTCGATCCGCTCACGCGAGAGCTGCGCAAAGAGATCGAGTGCCATTTTGCTGGAAAAGCCCGTGCCGACGCGGCCGGCATGGCGGAGCTTGCCCTTCTCGTAATAGCCAAGCACGAGCGAGCCGATCGCCTTCCGCGTCGTCGTCGAGGGCACATAGCCCGCGATCACGAATTCCTGCCGGTTGGCGCATTTGATCTTTAGCCAGTCGGTGCTCCGCTTGGAAAGATAATGACTCTCGCGCTTCTTCGAGACGACGCCTTCGGCGCCGAGGCGGCAGACATGCTGCAGCATGAGCCCGCCGTTCTCGTCGAAATGTTCGCTGTAGCGGAGAGTTACGCCCGGCGTGGCCTTGAGTAGCGACTGCAACGCTTCTTTCCGCGCGACAAGTGGTAGACCCGTCAGATCGTAGCCATCGATATGCATCAGATCGAAGGCATAATAGACCATGCCGCCGGTCTCGCCCTGGCTGAGCGCATTTTGCAGAGCCGAGAAATCCGAAATGCCGTTCGCCTCCTCGACGACGATTTCGCCATCGATGATGCAATCCTTGACCGGTAATTGCGCGAAAGCGACGGCAACGGTCGGGAAGCGATCGGTCCAATCGAGCCCCCTGCGCGTGCGCAACTTCACCTTGCCGCCCTTCGCCACAGCTTCGATACGATAGCCGTCGAACTTGACCTCATGAACCCATTGTGCGCCGGAGGGCGGCACGGCGACGAGCGTCGGCAGCATGGGCGGAATGAAATCCGGCAGGGCCTTTCGCTTCGCTCCCTTTGGCGGCGAGAAGGTGAACGGCGGTCGCTTGGTCGATGGCGATGCGCGCTTTTTCTTCGTCGGCGGATCCGATTTGACGCTCTCGACCGGCGCCATGGCGCGCGCCCGTGGCGAACCGGGTGTTTCGATCCGCTGACTTGCGGCTCTGTCAGACGTCCAATGCCGGCTCTTATTGTCGCCCGCGATCTCTTCGATCGAGCGCCCCGTCAGAACGGAATTCGGCTCTTCTTCCAGAATATCCGGGTCGCGCGGCCCGCGCGCCTCCGCATCATCGCCTTTGATGAGCAGCCAATTGTCGCGTTTTTCATCGGCGCGCGCGCGCATCCGCACGAGGTACCATCGACCCTTCAGCTTCTCGCCATGCAGGATGAAATCAAGATGGCCCTTGGCATAGCCGGCATGGGGATCGCCCTCCGGCGTCCAGGTGCCGCGATCCCAGACCAGGACGGCGCCGGCGCCATATTGTCCTTCGGGAATCGTTCCTTCGAAGGAGCCGTAATCGAGCGGGTGATCCTCGACATGGACGGCAAGGCGCTTCTCGCCCGGCACAAGACTCGGCCCGCGCGTCACCGCCCAGCTCTTGAGGACGCCATCGAGTTCAAGCCGGAAATCGTAATGCAGCCGCGTCGCGGCATGTTTCTGCACGACGAAGGCATTGCCGGACTGGCCGCCCTTGACGCCGCGCGGCTCTGTCGTCACGGCAAAATCGCGCTTCTTGCGATAGGCTTCGAGGGCCAATGGAGCCTCGCTCTAGCTTGCCTTCTTCACCCGCCTTTTGGCGGAGGACTTGCCTGCGGCAGCGACCTTTTTCGCCGCGCCATGCGCCTTCGCCGTCGGCTTGCGCGGCGTCGTTGCGCTCCCGCCTCCGCCTCGCCCCGACTCAGCCGCGACGCTGCGGCGCAAAGCGTCCATGAGATTGATGACATTGCTCGGTGTCTTGGGCTGCGGCGCCGCGGGCAGAGGCTTGCCGGCGCGCTTGGCGCGAATCAGGCCGACAAGCGCGTCCTGATAGCGATCCTCGAATTTCGCTGGATCGAACTTGCCGCGCTTGGTCTCGATGATATGCGCGGCGAGATCGAGCACGTCCTTCGAAAGCTTGAGATCGGGAATCGATTCGAAATAGGGCTTCTCGTCACGCACTTCGTATTTGTAGTGCAAGGTCGTGGCGAGCAGGCCCTTGTCGCGCGGCTCGATCATGAGGATGCGCTCGCGCCCCGCGAGCACGACGCGCGCCAGCCCCACCATGTCGCTCTTGCGCATGGCATCGCGGATCACGACGAAAGGCTCGTCAGCCACTTTATCGTCCGGCGCCAGATAATAGCTGCCGTCGAGATAGACCTCATCGATCTCATCGCGTGGCACGAATGTTTCGATATCGATCGTATGCGTGCTTTCGAACGCCTGCTCGGCGATCTCGCTCTCTTCGAGCGTGATGTAATCGTTCTTGCCGATCTCATAGCCGCGCACCTGCTCGTCGCGCTCGACAATGTCGCCGGTGACGGAATTGACATATTGCTGGCGCAGCCGATGGCCGGTATCGCGATTGATGAGGTGGAAGGAAATCCGCTCCGTCCTGCTGACGGCGGGGAAAAGTGCGACGGGGCAAGAAACCAGCGAAAGCTTGAGATAGCCCTTCCAATTCGCGCGCGGTGCCACGGCTCAACCCTCTACTGACCGAGAGGCGAAAAGCCGCCCCCGGCGACGCTGAACTCACATAATTACATCACATAAGCTCAAGCAAAGCCATGCGAATTTCAATTGCCGCCGGGATTCGCAGGTAGTGCGCGATTTCGGTGCGGCAAGGCACTTCCTGCGGTAAAATGCGGAAATATGAAATGGCCGTTCTCATACATAAGAAAGGATTCGCCTTGTCGGGTGATAGTCTCTTGGTCATCCTCGTTGTCGGCGTTGTCGCGGGCTGGCTCGCCGGCCAGATTTTGCGCGGCACCGGCTTCGGTCTCGTCGCCGACCTCTGCATCGGCGTCATCGGCGCCTTCATCGGCAACTGGCTTTTGCCAAAGCTCGGAATTCATCTCAGCGCGCATTTGCTTGAGCAGATCATCTCGGCGACGGCGGGCGCGATTATCCTGCTGCTGATCTTGGGCTTGTTCCGACGACGGCTGTGATTTAATCCCTGCAAGCCGGCCCCAGGCCGCGACGCAAAGGCGCCGCGGCCTTTAACTTTCAAAGGGCAAATCAAAATAGGGCGCGGAGAGACGAAGCGATGTTGTCGGATTTTTTGCAAACCGCCTTCGTCACGCTTCTCGTCACGCTGGACCCACCTGGGCTGGCGCCGATCTTCATCGCGCTGACCTTGGGGATGACCCCTAAGGACAAGCGTGCGGTCGCGGTCCGCGCAACGATCATTGCCTTTACCGTCCTTCTGGTTTTTGCGCTCGGGGGCGCCGCGCTGATGAAGGCGCTGGGCATTTCCCTGCCCGCCTTCCGCATCGCCGGCGGTCTTTTGCTTTTCTATACGGCGTTCCAGATGGTCTTCGCCGAGCGGGGACAGGGCAAGAAGGAACTCGCAACCGACGCCGTGACCATCGATCATATCGACAATCTCGCCGCCTTCCCGCTGGCGATCCCGCTCATGAGCGGGCCGGGCTCGATCACCGCGGTCATCCTTCTCGCTGGCCGCGCCAGCGGCAATTGGCAGGCGCAAGCCGGCCTCGTGCTGGTCATTCTTCTCGTGATCTTGCTGTGCTATTTGACGTTTCTGCTCTCCGAGCGGGTCGCGCGCCTGTTTGGCACTACCGGCACTTTGGTGCTGGGCCGCATGCTCGGCGTCGTGCTCGCGGCACTCGCTGCGCAATTCGTCATTGATGGCGTGCGCGCGATCACGGGTTAAGGCCGTGCTTAACGGGTCGCGAGATACGCCAGCCAGTTGCGATAAAGGCCGGCGGCCGATGCGCGCCAGGTCTTGGCCGGATGCACATCGTTGAGCAGGCTAGCCAATTCCCGATTCGGATGGCGGCTCTGCTGCGCGGCCACGCGCTCGGCAAAGGCCGAGAGATGCTTTTCCGTGAGCGGATCGAAATAATCTTCCGGCGCCTGCGGAAAGTCCGGCCGTTCGCCACGCAGGTAGCGCACCACGTCGCGGCGATATTCGCGCAGAAGCGAATCCGCATCGTATTCGGGATGGCCCTGCAGAAAGACGAACAGGCTTTCCTGCTGCCTGACGAACAAATCGACGCCGACGCGGGACGATGACGTCAAAATCCGGTAGCCGTGCGCGGAGAGTTCCCCGGCCGCGAGATCGTTGAGGCGCGAATGCGGGACGCGCAGCTCCGGCCCGAGACCTTTCAGCAGCGGATCGTCCGCAACGACCGCGCAGTCGAAGACGCCGGACAGCTTCTGTCCGAGAGGTACGCGCCGGATGCCGTCGAGATGCAGGACGGCGGCGTGCGCGGCGAGGCAGGAGAAGATCGTCGAACGGGTATTTTCCACGGCCCAATCGATGACCCGCGTGAGGCCCGGCCAATAGGGCTCGTCGGCGAGCGAGGCGGCCTTCGGTTCGCAGCCGGTGATGATGAGCCCATCAAGCTTTTCGCGCGTGAGCGTTTCGATATCGCTATAGTGTGCGCCGATATGCTGCGCCGCGCTTTCGCCGCGCGCAATTCCTCCCAGCGCATAAAAGCGCAGGCGCACGGGCAGCGTACTCTGGGCGTGGCCGATCAGCTCCTTGAACTGCCGTTCCGTCGCCAGGAGCGAAGCGTCGGGCATGTTGTTGACGATGCCGATCTCGAGGCATTTCGCCGCTGCTGAACCTCCGGTGTCACGGGATCGTGATTCCGTCGCGCCAGCAATAGACTGGGGGGCCGCCAGCGCCGCCTCGTGCCCGCGATCCGTCACTCCGCCGCCTCGCTGTCTTCCGGCGCGGCCGCGGCGACCGCCAAGGCTTGGTCGAGGTCTTCGATAATATCGCTCGCGTGCTCGATGCCGACGCTGATGCGGATCATCTCCGGCCTGACGCCGGCCTTGATCTGCTCTTCGGCCGTCATCTGACGATGCGTCGTCGAGGCCGGATGGCAGGCGAGCGATTTCGTATCGCCGATATTAACCAGCCGCTTGATGAGCCCGAGCGCGTCGTAGAACCGCTTGCCCGCCTCAAAACCGCCCTTCACGCCAAAGGTCAGCAGCGATGAGCCCTGGCCGCCGAGATATTTCTGCGCGAGAGCGTGATAGGGACTGTCAGCGAACCCGGCATAATTGACCCAGGCGACGCGCGGATCATCGCGCAGGAATTGCGCGACCTTACTCGCATTCTCGACATGGCGTTCGACGCGCAAGGCCACGGTCTCGATGCCCTGCAACAGCAGGAAAGCGCTGTGCGGCGAGAGCACCGCGCCGGTCGTGCGCTGATAAACGCTGCGGCAGCGCTCGATATAGGCGCGCGGGCCGAAATGCTCCGTATAGACGAGGCCGTGATAGGACACGTCCGGCGTATTGAACATCGGAAAGCGCCGCGCCGCCTCCCGCCACGGGAAATTGCCCGAATCGACAACAGCGCCGCCGAGCGTGGTGCCGTGGCCGCCCATGAACTTCGTCAGCGAATGGATGACGATATCCGCGCCATATTCGATCGGGCGCCACAGGATGGGCGTCGCTACCGTATTATCGACGATAAGCGGCACCCCATGCCGATGCGCCGCCTTCGCCAAGGCCTCGATATCGCAGATATTGCCGGCGGGATTGCCGATCGTCTCGCAGAAAACGGCGCGGGTCTCGTCATCAATCAGCCGCTCGATCGCATCGACGGAATCGTTTTCAGCGAAACGGATGTGGATGCCTTGGCGCGGCAGCACATGCGACAGCAGCGTATGCGACGTGCCATAGAGTTGCGGCACGGAGACGATATTGCCGCCGCAATCGGCGAGGTTGACGATGGCGAAATGCAGCGCCGCCTGTCCGCTCGCCACGGCGAGCGCGGCAATGCCGCCCTCAAGCGCGGCAACCCGCTTCTCCAGCACATCGACCGTCGGATTGTTGATACGGCTGTAGCGGAACCCATCGACTTCGAGATTGAACAGCGCCGCGCCGTGATCGGCACTGTCGAACTCATAGGAAACCGTCTGGTAGATCGGAACCGCGACCGCCTTTGTCGTCGGCTCGGAGGTGTAGCCGGTGTGGATGGCGATGGTTTCCGGCCGTAATGTCGTAGTTTTCCGCATTTGCGCGCTCAACTCAAAGCTTCCGTTTCAATCTGGGACGGCGGCCGTCTTGAAATGACACCGGCGCGTTCACGCACCGGGCGCACAAGGCCCCGCGCGCATGAACCGTGCCGGTCAACCATAGAAGCAGGGACACTAAGAACTGCTTAGCCTTTGGCGCAACTTCTACGCTATATTCCAAGCGCGTCTTAACCTTCATGGCCGAGGACTTTTTGGGTGGCTGATCCGGTCTCGCGCGATACCTTTTCGGCGTCAAAAGCTTGGCTGCGCGCGCTTGAGATGACCGCGCGGATCGAGCGCGAGCCGCAGCGCACCTTGCCTATCGTCATCGACGAATTGGCCATACAATTTGGTGAAACGCCGGCCCTCCTCTCGGATCGCGGCGCGCTCAGCTTTGCGGCTCTCGCCGCGCGCATGAACACAGTCGCACGTTGGGCACTGGCGCAAAATCTCAGCGGCAAGATCGTCGGCCTGCTGATGCCCAACGAGCCGGATTATTTGGCGATCTGGCTCGGCATCACGCGCGTCGGCGGCAGCGTCGCGCTCCTCAATACTAATCTGCGCGGCACCGCACTGGCGCATTGCATCACCGTCGCCGAATCGCGGCATATCATCGTTGCCGCCTCGCTGCGCGAAGGCCTCGACGCCGCACTTGCCGGGGCGAAGATCGAAGCGCAAGTTTGGATCCATGATGCGGACCTCGATCGCGAGATGAAGGGCTTCGCGACAACACCGTTGCTTGCCGAAGAGCACGCTGGCCCACGCCTCTCGGACCGCGCGCTTTGCATCTACACCTCCGGCACGACCGGGCTGCCGAAGGCCGCCAACATCAGCCATCGCCGCATCATGACCTGGAGCTATTGGTTCGCCGGGATTATGAACACATCGGCCGCCGATAGAATGATGAATTGCCTGCCGATGTATCACAGCGTCGGCGGCATCGTCGCAATCGGCAGCGTGCTCGTCAGCGGCGGCTCGGTCGTCTTGCAGGAGAAGTTCTCGGCGCATCGCTTCTGGGACGATGTTCTACGCTGGGACTGCACGCTCTTCCAATATATCGGCGAACTCTGCCGCTATCTTTTCAAGGCGCCCGAGAATCCCAACGAGCGCGCCCACCGCTTGCGCCTTGCCTGTGGCAATGGCCTCCGCGCCGATATCTGGCGGCCGTTCCAGGAGCGCTTTCGTATTCCCCACATCATCGAATTCTACGCCGCGACGGAGGGGACGTTCTCGCTCATCAATGTCGAGGGCGAGCCCGGCGCCATCGGCCGCGTGCCGCCCTTTCTCGCGCATCGTTTTCCATCTGCAATCGTGAAGTTCGATGTCGTGCGCGGCGAGCCTTTGCGCGATGAAAACGGCTTCTGCATCCCCTGTGCGCCGGACGAGCCCGGCGAGGCCATCGGCCAGATCGCTGCGAAAGGCACGGCGGGGGCGCGTTTCGAAGGCTATACGAGCGCCGCCGACAGCGAGACGAAAGTGCTCCGCAATGTGTTCGCCGAGGGCGACGCATGGTTCCGCACCGGCGATCTGATGCGCAAGGATGCGCGGGGCTTCTATTATTTCGTCGATCGCATCGGCGACACGTTCCGCTGGAAAGGCGAGAATGTCTCGACCTTCGAGGTCGCGGAAGCGATTGCCGCCGACCCGGGCGTCGCCGAGGCGACGGCCTATGGCGTCCTGGTGCCGGACGCGGAAGGCCGCGCCGGCATGGCGGCGCTTGTCATTGACGCCGGCTTCAATTTCGTCGCCCTGCACGCGCATGTGCGAGCGCATCTGCCACCTTATGCACGGCCGCTTTTTCTGCGCATCTGCAAGACGATCGAGACGACGGACACGTTCAAGCAGAAGCGGACTGAGCTCTCGCGAGAGGGCTTCGACCCCGGCGCAACCACCGACGCGCTTTATTTCGACACGGGGGAGGCCTTTGTGCCGCTTGATGCCGCTCTGTTTGCGCGCATCGCTACCGGCCAAATGCGGCTATGAGCGCGCGAGCCAAGCCGCAAGCTCTGCACCTATGTCCGGCACTGCTTTCTTGGCATAAGAAATAACGCCGCCCAGCGCGTAGAAGAGATGCGGCATGGCGGCGTGGCAGGTGTGATGCACGTCAACGCCCGCTGCCTTCAATTTCTCCGCATAGGCCGCGCCCTCGTCGCATAGTGGATCACATTGCGCCGTGTGCAGAAAGGTTGGCGGCAAATGCGCGAATTCCGTCGCGCGAAGCGGCGAGACGCGCGGGTCCGCGGCCGCCACGCGGCCCACCGTATAGAGCGCGGCATCATGGTCAAGCGTCGCCTGATCGAGGATCGGCGATGCAAACGCCTGGCGCGATGCTGTTTGCCCGGAAAAATCAAGGATCGGGCACAGCAGAAGTTGAAACGCAAGCTTCTGCGCCGCCCCCCCGTCCCATTGCGACGCCGTGACAGCCGCGAGCGTCCCACCGGCGGAATCACCGCCAATGCCGACCCTGGCAATGCCATATCGATCGGCATTGTCGAATGTCCATTGCAGCGCCGTGCGCGCATCCTCGATCGCCGCCGGAAACGGATTTTCCGGCGCGAGCCGATAATCCACGGCGAAGATGGCACAGCCGCTTACGGCAGCAAGCGTCCGGCATAAGGCGTCATGCGTATCAAGGCCGCCGGCGACCAAGCCGCCGCCGTGGAAGAAGACGAGCGCCACGTCAGTCTCGGACTGCGGCCAATAGATGCGAATCGCCGGGCTGGCCGCGGCGGTCTCAACCTTGTGGATGTGCGGCCCCGGGCCGCCAAAGCGCATCAAGCCAGCGAAGGCGGCGCGACGTTGCGTGATCGAGAGCGAAGCCGCGCCGCCACCCTGCAACGCGAGCATATCGATCAGACGCCTAGCATGCGGATCAAGCAAAACCGTCACAAACTGTTATCCCTGCCAGCAGACAATCTTTCCGCAGGCGACGATAAGGTGGCAAAATGAGTATTGCCTTAAAAATCGCGGCGGAATAGTCATAAGCCTGCCCGGCAAACAATTTGAAGGTTTTTGCAGTGCGTAACCAAGTTGGCTCGGCCCCGACCAAGACGTGGACATTCTTTGAAGACGATTGGCATGAGGGCAATGTCGCCATCATGGGGCCGCGTACGCATGGCGCGTGGCTCGGCTCGGTCGTCTTCGACGGCGCCCGCGCCTTCGAGGGCACGACGCCCGATCTCGACCTGCATTTTGTCCGTGTCAATGACTCGGCCCGGCGCCTCTTGCTGAAGCCGGTCGTGCCGGTCGAAACCTGGCTCGGTCTCGCGCGCGAAGGCCTCAAACGCTTCGACCCCGACGCCGCGCTCTACATCCGCCCCATGTATTGGGCCGAACTCGGCACCACCGGCGGCGGCGTGCGCTTCGATCCCGAGTCGACCCGCTGGTGCCTCTGCATCTATGAAGCGCCAATGCCGTCATCAAACGGCTTCTCCGTCACGCTCTCGCCGTTTCGTCGTCCGACCATCGAAAGCGCGCCCGTCGATGCCAAGGCCAGTTGCAACTATCCCAACAATGCCCGCGCCTTGATCGAGGCGCATCAGCGCGGCTTCGATAATTGCCTGATGCGCGACATGCTGGGCGCCATCGCCGAACTCGGCAACGCCAATGTCTTTCTGGCGAAGGATGGCACCGTCTACACACCGGCGCCGAACGGCACGTTCCTTAATGGCATCACGCGCCAACGGGTCATTGCACTCTTACGCGCCAACGGCGTATCGGTGGTCGAGAAGACGCTGAGCTACGCCGATTTCGAACAGGCCGACGAGATTTTCTCGACCGGCAATTTCTCGAAGGTCTTGCCCGCGACCCGGATAGACGATCGCCTGCTACAACCCGGTCCCTTCTTCCAAATAGCGCGCAAACTTTATTGGGCGTTCGCGCACAACGGCTAGGACTGCGCCCGCTGACGAATGCGCGTCAACGTCGTCGCCGGTGTCACGGCATCGACATCGATCTTAAGATGGATGATAGCCGGCACGCCCGCTTCACGCGCGGCCTCGAACGCCGCCGAAAAATCCTCCGTCCGTTCCACCGTCACGCCGAAGCCGCCGAAGGCGCGCGCATAGGCGGAAAAATCCGGATTGCGGAGGTCGGTGCCAACGACGCGTCCGGGAAATTCGCGCTCCTGGTGCATGCGGATGGTGCCGTAGCTGCCATTGTCGCAGACGATGAAGATGATCGGCAGATCGTATTGCACGGCCGTCGCGAATTCCTGTCCGTTCATCAGAAAATCGCCGTCGCCGGCGAGCGAAAGGACGAGACGTTCCGGCCTCAGAAGCTTGATCGCCACGGCCGCCGGCACGCCATAGCCCATCGATCCGGACGCCGGCGCGACATGCGTGCCGAAGCGACGGAAGCGATAGAATCTGTGAATCCATGCCGCGTAATTGCCTGCGCCGTTGCACAGGATCGTCTCGGGCGGCAGCGCCTCGCGCAACCAGACCATGATCGCGCCGAGATTGACGCCGCCCGGCTGCGGGGTCGCCACATCCGTCCAGGCGAGATAATCGCGGTGCAGAGCTTCGGTGAAGCCGCGCCAGGCGACCTGCTTCGGTGTCGAAAGCGTGGTGAGCTCCGCACAAAACCGCGCCGGTGTGGCATTGATGGCAAGATACGGGCGATAGACGCGGCCCAGTTCTTCCACGCCCGGATGCACATGGATGAGCATTTTCGGCGCGGGAATGTCGAAGAGCCGATAGCCCTGGCTCGGAATGTCGCCGAGCCGCCCGCCGAGCGCGACAACGAGATCGGCCGATTTGACCGCAGTGACCAATTTCGGATTTGGCCCGATGCCGAGATCGCCGGCATAGCTCTGGTGCAGCGGATCGAAGAGCGGCAGGCGGCGATAGCTCGTCACGACGGGGACGGCGAAACGCGCCGCAAAATCATGGATGGTGTGATAGGCCGCTTCATTCCACCGGCTGCCGCCGAGGATGAAGAGCGGCCGCTCGGCGCGAAGCAGGAGATCGTGAAATTGGGCGATCTCCGCATCGCCGGGCGCAATCTCGACAGGCGTGAAGGGCGGCGCGTCCACGACCTCGACCTCTTCGTCGAGCATGTCGCGCGGCAGGCCGAGGACGACTGGCCCGGGCCGGCCCGCCGTCGTCGCATAAAACGCGCGCGAGACGAACTCCGGCACGCGTCGCGCATCATCGATCTCGCTCGTCCATTTGGTCATGCTGCCGAAGACAGCACGCAAATCGAGTTCCTGAAACGCCTCGCGCTCGCGCATCCCCCGCTCGACCTGGCCGACGAACATGAGCAGCGGCGTCGAATCCTGCTGCGCGATGTGGATGCCGTGCGCGGCATTGGTGGCACCGGGCCCGCGGGTGACGAAACAGACGCCCGGACGCCCCGTCGCCTTGCCGACGGCTTCCGCCATCATCGCCGCACCGCCCTCCTGCCGGCAGACGATGACTTTGATCGGGCTGTCGCGCAAAGCGTCGAGCACGGGCAGAAAGCTTTCGCCGGGCACGCAAAACGCATGCGTGACACCATTGCCGACCAATTGATCGACCAGAACCTGCGCGGCGCTACGTGAAGTCATGGCCCGAACACTGCGAGTTCGCTATAGGCGAGATCGCCAAGCCGTGGCGGCTTCGCGCCCTTGAAATATTTGCGGCCCAGCCTTTCGGTATAGAAGCCAGGCAATCCCGGAACCGCGCCATTGGCATCGAGCAGAACGGCAACGTTGCCCCGCCGCAGCAGAAACCGGCCGAGCGCGCCGGCGCAAGCGGTAAAATCTGCCAAGTCGCGGCAATAGATGAGCCGCACGCAAGGAAGCCGGATACGGCCTGCGCGGATGCTGAAGCGCGTGAAGACGAAGGGCAGATCGCCGCGGGGGGTATGGCAGACGAGACTGAGGCAACCGAAAGCAGCGTGATCGACCAGGCACTGGCGTTCCTCGTCTGGCAATTCTGCGCGGGTCGTGCCCGAAGAAAATTGCTCGACGGCGAAACCGAAACTGTTCAGTGCGAGCGCCGGAAGAGCCACGAACTGACCCGTGACATAGCGCTTGAATCCCTGCGCTTCCACAATCGGCCATGTTTGCGGCGCCGGCGAAATGTTGATGTAATCGACGTCGCGACGCTTGAGCGCAAAAGAAATCAAAAGCGAGGCGTAAGCCCGAAATTCCGGCGCAACATACCAGCTCGAAAGATTGCAGCGGAGAGGCTCCGCCGCATCGCCGGGCCGACGGTAGAGGGTGAGGATGACGCCGATCGGCGCGTTCGCGCTCTCCATCATGAAGCCGAAGCGCGGATAGCCGGCAGGAACATCCAGCATCGCCATGCGTGCGAGCCCTCGCGTCCAGTATGGGGCCCCGCGGCCGGGAAAGCCGCGCGTCAGAAAATCGACAACCGCGCCGAGATCGGCTTCCCCGATTTCCCGGCAGCGCAGAGTTGTCGGGCGCGCCGGCGATAACGCATTCACCATGAAGGCCCTAGCTAATTGTATTGCCTTTGAATTTAATGTATCCGGCAAGGATGCCAAGTGAAAGCGCAGCATCCGTGTCTGTTAGGTTAACGATATTCTCCGAGTTGGAGCAGATTGCGGCTGAACAAAAGCTCAAAATTCAGCCCTTACGCGACGATCTGCTTTTATCCGAATCCGGGCTCGATTCGCTCGGCTTCGCCACCCTTGTCGCGCGGCTCGAGGACAAGCTGGGGTATGACCCTTTCGCGACCTCGGGCGATCTCGATTTCCCGGTCACGTTAGGCGACTTCGTCAGGTTCTACGAGAATGGCGCTGCCTGAACCAGGCACATTGCGCGAGGTTCTCGCCGCCAATGCGGCCGGGTCAGAGCGCATGCTGTGGGGCGCGCATGGCGCCGTCGCGCTAGCCGCCTTGGCGCAGGGTACGGTGCTTGAAGACGCAGGCCCGCTCGCGGGCGGCTCGGTGGTGCTTGCGACACGGGATCAGCTCGCGGCAGCCCAGGCGCTCGTCGCGCTCGACGGCACCGTACGCCGCCTCGTCATCTGCCCGCCGGACTTGCCGCCAGCCCATCTCGCCGCAATCGCGGCGACGGCCGAAGCGCAGGCGATTGTCACCGATCGCGACGCGGCGGAATTTGACGGCGTCGGTCTGCCCCCCTTGATCGCCTGCAATCTGCCGCTGCGCCCGTATAATTCCATCTCCAAACCGGTCGCGACCGAGTGGGTTTTATTGACCTCGGGCACGACGGGCGTACCGAAGATGGTCGTCCATTCGCTTGCGGCTTTGACAGGCGCGATCAAGCCGCCGCAGCCGGGCGCCCCGCCGCCTGTCTGGGCAACGTTCTACGACATCCGCCGTTATGGCGGTTTGCAAATCCTGTTACGCACGCTGCTCGGCAATGGCTCCATGGTCTTGTCGGACGCCCACGAACCCGTTCCCGAACATTTGCGCCGGCTCGCGGCGCATGGCGTGACGCATATTTCCGGAACGCCATCGCATTGGCGCCGCGCACTCATGAGCTCGGATTGCAACCTGATCGCGCCCCGATATGTGCGCCTTTCAGGCGAAATCGCCGATCAGGCCATTCTCGATGTATTGAAGCGGCAATATCCGGAAGCCACCGTCGGGCATGCCTATGCCTCGACAGAGGCTGGGGTCGGCTTCGAGGTCAACGATGGCCTGGAAGGTTTTCCCGCTAAAATCCTCGACGCCGATCGCGACCCGAGTTTCAAAATCGTCGAAGGCTCGCTGCACATCCGCTCGCGGCGCACCGCGAGCCGCTACCTCGGCGCTTCCCAAACGCTGATGGACGAAGACGGCTTTATCGATAGCGGCGACTTCGTGACCGAGCGCGGCGGCCGCTATTATTTCATCGGCCGGCGCGGCGGCATCATCAATGTCGGCGGCCTGAAGGTGCATCCCGAGGAAGTCGAGCAAACCCTCAACAAACATGCGCAGGTCAAAATGTCGCTCGTCAGCGCGCGGCGCAATCCGATCATCGGCGCAATTGTCGTCGCGGACATTGTGTTGAACGATTCGGTCGCGCCCGGCGATGCGCTGAAGCAGGATATCCTCGCCTTTTGCCGCGCTGCCCTGCCCGCGCACAAGGTCCCCGCCGCGATCAAATTCGTCTCATCGCTTGCGGTGACGCCGGCGGGAAAGCTCGTGCGCCAAAATGCTTAACGTTCTCGTCACCGGCGGCAGCCGCGGTCTCGGTCTCGGCATATCGCGGCGGCTCGCGCGGGCGGGCTATCGCGTCATCGTCATTGCCCGGCGCGAAAGCGACGCGCTCAAGCGGGCGATAACCGAAGCCGATGCCGCGGCGACCGGAAGAATCGCTTTCGTATCCTTCGATCTGAGTGAGACCGGCGCGTTTCCCGCGCTTGCGGCGCGCCTGCGCAAAGAATTCGGATCAATCTACGCGCTCGTCAACAATGCCGGGATCGGCACGGCCGGCATTCTCGCGACGATGCCGGACGACGACATCGAGAAATTGATCCGGCTCAACACCCTATCGCCGGTCTTGCTGACCAAATATATCTCGCGCGCGATGTTGGCCGATGGCCGCGGGCGCATCATCAATATCGCCTCCATCGTCGCCGACACGGGATTCAGCGGCCTTTCGGTCTATGCCGGGACCAAGGCTTCGCTCGTCGGCTTCACCCGTTCGCTGGCGCGGGAACTCGGCCGGATCGGGATCACCGTCAACGCTATCGCACCGGGCTTCATCGCGACCGAGATGACGCACGCGCTCAGCGAAGACGACCGCGCCAAGATCGCGCGCCGCAGTGCCCTGCAACGGCTGGCGGAGGTCGAGGATGTGGCGAACGCGGTGGAGTTTCTACTCGGCGACGGCGGCCGCAACATTTCCGGCACCGTCATGACCATAGATGCCGGTGGCACCGCCTAGAGAACGAGAGCTTCCCGCACCTTCGCCGGCCATTGCGCGACATCGACGCCATGCGCGCGGAAGAGCGCCAGCGCCAAGCGGTCCATGCCGAAGGCGACGCAGCATGTATGCGCCACATCGCCGGCGTGATCGCGCAGCCTCCATGTCAGACCGAAATGATCGCGATGATAATTGAAGCTCACACAGGCCGTCGGTAAATCGCCGGAACGGACGGGAATGAGCAGCTCGAATTTCAGCGCCTGCTGGAGCTGACTCACCGCCATCATCTGGCCGGTGCGGCCGAAAAACGGATCGCTCGCCGGCGCGACCGAGTAGGAAAGTCCAAGCGCCGCGATGAAACCCTTGGCGCGCGCGATCCAGTCTTCGCGGAACGCATTCGCCTCATCCGCATTACCGATGCAGACATATTCGCGCATCCGGAAGGACTGCAGGCGATCAAGGTCGCGCGATGGCTCGTGCCGGAAGCAATCCGCGGCGACATCGAAATAAGAGCCGCCGCGCGATGCCGGCCCGCGCTCTGCCGCAATCGGATAGAGCGGGTAACAGGCAGCCGGCGTCAGGACAAGATCGGCAGGCGACAGAGCACTCGTCCAATTGCCATCGGGTCGCTCCGCCGCGGCACGGATATCCGTTTCCGATCCATGCAGCGCGCAAACGCAGCCGAGCAGGTTCGGGAAGCTTTTCAGATAGCCATTCTTTTCAAGATCGCGGCGGCTCATCACCGGAGGAAAACGCAGCACCTCGGCACGCGGGTCACGGGCTTGTGAAATGTAGGCGTCGAGCTTGCCGACGACTGTTTCGTAACCACCCGTACGCCCATAGACGCCGTCCACGCCCAGGGGACGCCACAGAGTCTCGGCGAGCGCGCCAAGCGGATCGCTCGACGCCGGTTCGGGCTTCAAATTCTTGAGAGGGGCGCTCATTCGTTCAGCTCCGCAGCGAGGCCGGCAGGCCGCTCATCAAAGTCGTGTTGGCGACGTTCGCGAGAATGCGATCGTTGTTGATCATGATCGGCGCAGAGAGGACATCGCGCAGATGCCGGCCGAGTGTGAATTCGCCGTCGTTGCGATAGGCCGCAAGACCGGCAGCGCGCATGGCGCTCAAGACAGTCGCGACAGCGAGCTCCGACGCCTCGACCTTGGTCAGTGCTGTCGCGGACTGGAAATCGAGCGTCGCGAGCGCCTGAGGATCATCGGCCGCGGCCTCGAAACGCGCGAGGCCCGCGGCGACCAGCGAACGCAGCATTTGCAGAGAGGAGCGCGCCTTGGTGAAATGCGCCGCGCCGGGAGGCAGCAAGCCACCCGATTGGCGCGCCGCCTTGCGAATGAAGGCTTGCGCCCGCGTGACAGCGTCGGCCGCGATGCCGGCCCAGACGCTCGCCCAAAGCAGATGGGAAACGGGCTGCATCGTCTGCGCATGGATGCGCTCGTAAGGTTCGGGCACGATCTGCGCGTGCGCGCCGCGCGCAACGAGTTTGAAGCCGGCGCTGGTAGTGCCGCGCATGCCGAGCGCGTTCCAGCCGGAAAGCGGCTCAAGGACGTAATCGGATTTGCAGAAGATCGCGAGCACTTGATCCGAGGCCGCCGCATCTTCGGCCCGGCGCGCGGTGGTCGCGATCACGTCGGCCTCGACACCATAAGAGATGACAGTCGCCGCGCGCGCGAGCCTGATCGCTTCGCCATCTTGTTCGATCGGCGCGGCGCTGGCGCGGACATTGCCGCCGTTCTGCCCTTCCGTCGTGGACGAGGCGACCAGCAATTGCTCGTCCGCAATCCGTCGCAGCAAGTCTTTGTGCCAGGCGCTGGCTTTCCCGTGGCGGATCACGCAGGCGGCGGCACTGTGATGCATGGCGAAGATCATCGCTGTTGCAGAACAAGCCTGACCAAGCCGGTAGCAGGCGTCGGCGACATCGCCAAAGCTCGCGCCCTCGCCACCGAACTCGACCGGCACCAAAAGACCCAACAGACGATTTTTACGGATGGCTTCGATCGCAGCGGTAGGGAAACGTGCCTCGGCATCGACCGCATTGGCATCGGCAGCGGCGGCTTCGGCAACGGCCTCAACCCGTATTTTAAGGTCAGCAGCCGGCGTCGCGGCATGGAGCGGATCGTGGCGCGCCTGGGCGTTGCGACCTGTCATCACTGATCCATTTTGGTTGGAGCTTCGCGCGATTTGAGAGCTTTCTATCGCGAAGAATTTAAGCAAACTGTCTGCTTAGTCTATGACTACGCTTCGCGCCGCCCTTGAATATTCTGCCCTTAGTTAACTAACCATATTGCCGGTACGCGACAAATAGTGACCATCTATAGTTAATAGCTACAATTTTATTTGTATTGGCATCTCATTTTGCTAGAAGGCATTTCATTCTGATGGAGTTTTTGATGACAGAGCGGACCCTGGTGCGGGACAAACTGACGGATTTGATCGCGGACATTTTAAAAAGAAACGGCATCGATCGGCCGGTCGACGGCAATGCCGATCTCGTCAGCCAGGGTGTCACGTCTGTCGACATGGTGCAGTTGATGCTGGCGATCGAGGCCGCCTTCGACATCACCATTCCGCAGTCGGGCATAACGCCGGAGAATTTCCGCTCGGTCACGACAATCACGTCGCTCGTGAACAAACTTGCCGCGCCGGCGGAAGCTACGAATTAACCCGCCGCCTGTGTCACCAGCTTGGTGACGAGATAATCCTGAATCGCCTCGCTGCCGCCTTCGCGGCCGTAGCCGCTCTCCTTCACGCCGCCGAACGGCAGCTCCGCCCAGGCAATTTGCGTCTGGTTGATGCCGAGCATGCCGGCTTCGAGCCGCGCCGCGAGCGCCGAACTGGTCGCCGCTGACCGCGTGAAGGCGTAAGACGCAAGCCCATAGGGCAACCTGTTGGCTTCAGACAGAGCCTCGTCGAGATCGCCAAAAGAATTGACAAGCGCGAGCGGGCCGAATGGCTCCTCATTCATGGCGCGGGCCGAAAGCGGCACGTTGGCCAGCACGGTCGGCGCGAAGAAATAGCCTTTGTTGCCGACCCGCGTGCCGCCAGCGCGCAGCTCGGCACCGTGCCCGATGGCATCCGCTATGAAAACTTCCATCGCCTCGATGCGGCGCGAATTGGCGAGCGGGCCAAGCTGCGTCTCCGGCAACAGGCCATCGCCGATCTTCAAGGCCTGCGCCGCCGCGACAAACTTATCGAGAAAAGCGTCGTAGACGCTCTTATGAACAACGAACCGTGTCGGCGCCGTGCAGACCTGACCGGCATTACGGAATTTCGCCGCGGCGAGAAGCTTCACCGCAGTTTCGACATCCGCGTCGTCGAAAATGATGGCCGGCGCATGGCCGCCGAGCTCCATCGTGATCCGTTTCATATGCTTGCCGGCGAGCGCCGCGAGCTGCTTGCCGACCGCGGTCGAGCCGGTGAAGGAAATTTTGCGGATAACATTGTGCGGAATGAGATATTCGGAAATTTCCGCTGGCACGCCATAAACAAGATTGACGACGCCTGCCGGAACGCCGGCGTCGACCACGGCGCGGATCAGTTCAGCCGGTGAGGCCGGCGTCTCTTCCGGCGCCTTGACGATGATCGAGCAACCGGCCGCCAGCGCCGCGCCCAGCTTGCGGACGATCTGATTGAGCGGGAAATTCCACGGCGAGAACGCTGCGACGGGACCAACGGGCTCCTTGAGCACCAGATTGGTGATATTGGATGCCCTCGCCGGCACAACCCGGCCATAAGCGCGGCGGCTCTCCTCGGCGAACCAATCCAGCGTGTCTGCGGCCGCGAGGACTTCGATCCGCGCTTCGCTCAGCGGCTTGCCCTGCTCAAGCGTCATCAAGCTCGCGATGCGCTCGAGGCGCTCGCGCAACAGATCGCCGGCGCGGCGCAGGACTTTCGCCCGCTCGAAGGCGGATATGTTGCGCCAAAGTGCGAAGCCAACTTCGGCCGCCGCTAACGCCGCATCGAGATCGGCAATCTCGGCGCGGGCGACGTGACCGATCACCTCCTCCGTCGCGGGATTGACGATCGGGATCGTCCGCCCGGCAGCGCCCGCGCGCCATTTGCCGTCAATCAGTAGCTGAACGTCGGGATAATCCATTGCGTCCTCACAAGCCTTGCGCTTGCTAATTTATAACGCTTGCGCCGCAGTACAAATTGCGCCTCTCTTAATCCTGAATCGAAAATTAGTGCCGCGAGCGGCCGATGCCGGGGAAGTGATATGGGCAGTCTCGATAATTTGACAATCCTCGTCCCCGAAAGCCGCGAGCTCAACCTTTTCGCGACCATGATGGAAGAAGAGGGTGCCCGCGTGATCCGTTGTCCGCTGGTGCAGATCCTCGATCTCGATGACAGCCGCGAGGCCGAAGCCTGGCTCGACGCCCTGATCGGCGGCGCCTTTGAGGATGTCATCTGGCTCACCGGCGAGGGGCTGCGACGGCTCCTCGCGCTCGCCCGGCGCACGCAGCGCGGCGACGCATTCGTCACGGCCTTGGGCAAGATTCGCTCAATCACGCGTGGGCCGAAACCGGCGCGTGCCTTGCGCGAGATCGGCCTCGCGCCGGGTCTTTCCGCGACGACCCCGACTTCAGAGGGAGTGCTCGCAGCGCTTGCGCCGGAAAATATCGCCGGGCGACGAGTCGGCGTCCAGCTTTATCCGGGAGATGGCGCGGCCGCACTGCTTGCCGGCCTGGGCGCACGCGGCGCTGTGCTGACCCCGGTGACGCCCTATCGCTATGCCACGCAGACCGAGACAGCCCAAGTCGTCGCATCGATCAAGAATTTGATCGAAGGCCGCGTCGACGTCGTCGCCTTCACCAGCTCGCCCCAAGTCGATCGGCTTTTCGCGGTGGCGCGCGAGGCGGGGCTGGAACAGCCTCTCAAAGACGCTTTCGCGCGGGTTGCCGTCGCATCGGTCGGCCCGGTTGTGGAAGAGACGCTACAGCGCCTCGGCATCACCAATATCCTGCAGCCGGCAGCCGCCTTCCACATGAAGCCGCTGGTGCGCAGCATCGCGGCCTGGAACACGGAACGTGCAAGCAAGAGCATCGGACCAAAAAGCGCGTAGCAGTTTCCGGATAAATACGACGCGAGCGTTCAGAGCAGCGGATAGCTGTTTATCGGCGCGGATTTTCCGCGAAATCCATGTCGGGCACGGTCAAGGCATGTGCCGCGGCCGGGTGCCTGACGATTTTCGCATCTCTGCCGAAGGATGACGCTTCCCATATCGGCGACAACATCCGTCCAGGCTCGCAATGGTGCGCGTGCAATTCTCCCGCGATAGGCATTTCGGGTATTTGTATCCAGCAACGAGCGAATTGCGTCCCTCATGGTGGTCGCGTGAAATGGGGAGAAGTAGGCGCAGAGATTACCGCCAACGTAAGGAATGGAACTCGTGTCGGACGCCGCACACGGCTTGCCGAACCAGAGGCTTTCGCCGACCGGCAAGCCCCATCCTTCGAATTGGCTTGGGAAAACCGTGAATGAGCAGGTGGCATAAAGCCAGCGTAGCTCTTCGTCGCTCGGTGCCTCGACAAAGACAATTCGTCCAGAGTCGAAAAATTCGTCGAGCCTGTTCAAAGCTGCATCGGCTTTCCATCCCCTGCTGCCGGCGACGACGAGCAGGGGCAGATCCTCTCCATATTGGGCTGCGAGTTCGTCCCATACGGAAAATAGCATCATATGGTTCTTGCGGATCTCCACGGTCCCGACGCACAGGACGAAATCCTGATTCTGGAGGGGCCGAACACGTGCGCTCGGCCGGCCCGGCAGAGCGTTGCGTTCGGCGCCGGGAAATTCGTGGGCCAAAGGCACGACAGACGCTTCGGTCTCGCCGACGCCGAGTTCCGTCCTCACTCGTTTGAGTGACTCGGCGTTATATTCAGTGGTGACGATAAAATGTGCCGGCAAACTCAAGATTTCTCGAAATTGGTTTACGAAGTCGTGCCCAGTGAACTCGGGATGCACAATCGGGATGAGATCATGAACGAGAACAATAACATTCGCGCCAGCGCTGACCGCTTGCGCGCAGAGGCGCGTGACCGGCGGGCTTGTCCAAAAGGCCCCACCGATAAAGAGCGTGCTTTGCGCGGTTAGCCTGGGTGCTCGTGAACAAAACCGTTCGATCAACGCAACGAATCGCGCCTTTGCGAGCCGCGCGGTCTGGATCGGCCTCCGCCATGATGGATATACGCCAGCGTAGGGAAATTTCGCCCGAAGCCGGCGGAAAATTAAATCCCAATCTCCATCCGCTTCTTCTATCAGCGAGCGCAGATTGCACCATCTGCCGCCATAGAGACTGAACGGCACGACATCGGCGCTGGAACGTGTAAGCATCGTGGCAACTTCAAGCTGCACGCGGGGAATTCCCGAACAGGAGGTGTGCCAGATGGAATGCGAGACAATATCGGACAAATCGACATAGATTTTGGATGATGCAGAACCCGAGGCGGAGGCTGACCGAAACTTCAGGTCGATAGAAGACATCTTGAACATCCCTCATGACGTGCCCGGTCGACGCCCCGAACCCTCCGCGCCAGCCCTACGCAGAAGCCCTTCTGGGAGATCAAGCGCCGGCCCTGTCCACATTCGGGCGGCCCCAAACGCTCGGAGATATGCGGTTAACCGTTTGATTTTTATCACGTGGGTATTTTACCCACGCATTTTTATTAAGCGAGTCTCACTGCCAGGTCAAGTGGGATTGTTTCCCACGATAACTCGGATATGGTGCTGAAAAATGCCAAGCCCGCGCGAGCACACACCACCAAATCCCGAACGGCTTCAGGCGCCGGTCGCACGGCTTTTGCGCCCGCTCGTACGGCTGCTGATCCGGAGTGGAATCACGTTTCCCGCGCTCACGAATATGTTGCGCGAGCTTTATGTGAACGTGGCGGAATATGATTTCGCGCTTCCAGGCAAAGAGCAGACGGACAGTCGGGTCAGCCTCCTCACCGGCATTCACCGTAAGGAAGTCCGTCGTCTGCGCGGCGCGGGCGCGCCGGTCAGCACCGTGCCCGCCTCTCTGTCACGCACTAGCCGCATTTTATCGCAATGGCTCGCGGCGCCTGAATTCACGGACACGCACGGCCGCCCGATCCCCTTGCCACGCACGGCAGATCGGCCGTCGACGCCGTCGTTTGAATCTCTCGTCGTCTCGGTCACGCGCGATGTTCGCCCGCGCGCGGTTCTCGACGAATGGCTTGATCGCCGGATTGTGACAATCGACGCAGAGGATCGCATCGTGCTGGCGGAAACGGCCGTCATCCCGCGGGGTGGGAGCGAGCAGCAGCTCTATTATTTTGGCCGCAACCTTCACGATCACGCTGCAGCGGCCGTCGCGAACATCCTCAACGCCGAACCGCAATTCATGGAGCGCGCCGTCCACTACGACGGGCTTTCCGAAGAATTGGCAAAGACGCTTGAGCAACGCTCACGCGAACTCGGCGGAGAAGTTCTTCGGGAAGCCAATCGCGAGGCACACGCCGCGTGCGAAGCCGACCCCAGCGGCACATGGCGCTGGACCTTCGGCATTTACATTTATCGCGAAGCAGCGGCGGACGAGACCGCACCGCCCGCCCCGGCCGATGACGACGCGCCGGAGACCGGCCCGTGAGCAGTCCGCTGCCTATAGTCCGCCGGACCTTCCTGCGATTGCTCGCAGCCAGCGTAAGCGCTTTCGCCTTGTCCGGACGCGGCGCGCTCGGCCAAGCCAGCGACCGCGGCATCGGTGGAACTGGCGCGCCCGGTGTCGCTGAACAAGAAAATCATGATCGTGGCATCGGGGGCACCGGCGTTATCGGCACCATCCGCAAATTCGGAAGCATCGTGGTCAACGGATTGCGGATCACTTATGCGAAGAATATCCCCGTCCGGATCGACGGCCGCGAAGCCTCAGCCTCACAATTGCGGATCGGCCAAGTGGTCCGCGTGGTCGCCAATCAACGCAGCGGTGTTTATTCAACGCATGCCATAGATATCGTCAGCGAAGTGGTCGGCACTATCGACAGCATCTCCGGCAATCATCTGGTCGTCCTCGGCCAGACCGTCTCGACCGCGAATCTCTCAAGAAGCCACCGCTGGACGGCGGGAGATCATGTCGCCGTCAGCGGTCTGCGCCGCCCGGATGGCGTGATCATCGCGAGCCTTATCGAGCGGCGGTCCGGCGCCACCGAGCAGGTTGCGGGGCCCGTCGCCCAGGCGTCTGACGGCAGCCTGAGGGTCGGCGATCTCAAGCTTATGGGCGTCGACGCGGCGATGATCGGACAACGCGCGCTGCTGACCGGCAAGCTTGCCGGCGGTGCCTTCGCGGTCACCGAGAGTCGCGCCGAACTTGGCATCCTGCGTTCGCAAGTGAGCAAGCTCCTTGTCGAATCCTACATCGAATACAATGACGGTGGCCTCTATACGGGCTCGGGATTTGCGATCGCCGGTCTTAGCAGCACGCAACCGTCGCCGCACAAGGCGGTGCGCGCGGTAATTTCGGCGACCTTCAAAAACGACGGCACGTTGCACCTCGAACTCACTGCGCATCGAGCCGTCCAACAACGATCGCGATGACGATATGCCCGAGCGGCCCGCAAATCCGCGCGACCGCGGAGATTTGTCCGCGCCCGGTGGCGCGGGTCATGGGGACAATGAGTTCCTTGCCCAGCGCCCCGGATAAGGCCGGCGAAACGGGTGCGCCCGGCGGCCCCGGTCTCCCGCCCGGCTTTTCAGGCCCCCCCGGAGGGCCCGGCCCGTTTGGGCCCGGCGGCCCTGGTGGCCCTGGCGGCGGCCGGCGCTAGCTGATAGACGCCGTGACGTGAGGTGCAATGCGGCGTTGCCGCACGGCTTGTCACGCGCAACTTGCAAACTCGCTTCTTGCGTGTCGTGCATGCTGAAAGTCTGCTCGGGAGGCTGAAAGGCTTCGTCTCGGATGCGATCACAAAGCCTAAGCATATAATATAGATGCACAGATGAACGATACTTGCCTGGTTTCCCGGTTCGCAAGCATTGCCGGATCGCCACATCACGTCGCACCTCATCCGTCGGGCCTTGATCTAAGTCATTCCCGCTTTGGCTGCGATGACGGAAAGTTTGTTTGCCGAGGTCACGTTCCCATTGCAGGGTCAAATTATCCCAATTGTTATTGTTAGCCGGGTGAACGATGGGCCGGTCTTTGAAAGGCCAAGTTGTCGCCGTTCGCGGCGCGGTTGTTGACATCTCTTTCGAAGGAGATTTGCCGCCGGTCGACGATGCGCTGACAATCGAATGGGATCGCCCGGAACCTCTGCTCGTAGAGGTTCAGGCGCATCTCGATCCAAGCACAATTCGCAGCGTCGCGCTTCAAGCGACGAACGGTTTGCGCCGTGGAACCCCGGTCGTTAGCACGAGCGGCCCGATCGAGGTCTCGGTGGGAGATGATGTCCTGGGGCGGCTGCTCGATGTGACCGGCCAGGCCCGCGACGACGGGCCACCGTTGCCAAAAACGATGGCACGCCTGCCAATTCATCGCAGCGCTCCCCCCCTTGCCGCTCGCGACCGTGCAACCGGCGTTTTCGAGACGGGAATCAAGGTTATCGACCTTTTGGCGCCTCTCGCACAGGGCGGGAAAGCGGCGATGTTCGGCGGCGCCGGGGTGGGCAAAACCGTGGTCGTGATGGAACTCATCCACGCCATGGTGAAGAGCTATAATGGTATTTCGGTATTTGCCGGCATTGGCGAGCGTTCGCGCGAAGGTCATGAGCTGCTGATGGAGATGCGCCGATCCGGCGTTATCGACCAAAGCGTGCTCGTCTACGGGCAGATGAACGAGCCGCCTGGCGCGCGTTGGCGGGTTGGGCTCACGGCTTTGACCATTGCCGAATATTTCCGCGATACGAAACAACAGAACGTTCTCCTGCTCATGGACAATGTCTTCCGCTTCGTTCAGGCCGGAAGCGAGGTATCCGGACTTCTCGGCCGGCTGCCATCGCGCGTCGGCTATCAGCCGACTTTGGCCACCGAGGTCGCGGCGCTGCAGGAGCGCATAGCTTCAATGGCCAGCGCCTCAATCACCGCGATCGAGGCCGTTTACGTTCCGGCGGACGATTTCACCGATCCCGCTGTTACGGCCATTGCCGCTCACCTCGACAGCATGCTCATTCTGTCGCGCGCAATGGCGGCCGAAGGCATGTATCCAGCAGTCGATCCGCTCGCCTCGTCCTCCATCCTCCTCGACCCAACCGTGATAGGCGCGGACCATTATCGGTTAGCCGAGCGCGTGCGCGAAACAATCGCCCACTATAAGAGCCTGCAAGACATCATTTCGCTCCTGGGTATGGAAGAACTGCGCGCGGAAGACCGGGTGATCGTCAAGCGGGCGAGAAAACTTCAACGCTTTCTGACCCAGCCTTTTGCGGTGACGCAAGCCTTTACGGGCATCCCCGGGCGTTCGGTCCCCCTGGCACAGACCCTCGCAGGCTGCCACGAGATTCTCTCCGGCGCCTGTGACGATCTCGACGAGAGCGCGTTCTATATGATCGGGACGATCGAAGATGCACGAAAGAAGCAATCTCTTTCGCGGCAGGGAGCAAAGCCGGCATGAGGCTGGTTATCGCCACGCCAACGGGAATTGTGATCGACAATCGCGACGTCGCTTCCACGCGCGCCGAAGACGCGAGCGGGAGCTTCGGCATCCTTGACGGTCATGCAGATTTTCTGACGGCATTGTCCGTCTGCGTCGTCAGCTGGCGGGAGAAAAATGGCGCGCAACGCTTCTGCGCCGTGCGTCGCGGGACGCTTGCCGTTCGCAACGGCAGTGAAGTCTCCATCGCGACGCGCGAGGCCCTCGTTGGCGACGATCTGGAACGTCTCGAAGGCGTTGTTCTTCACGAATTCCGTCAAGCCGCCGAAGCCGAGATCGCCTCGCGCGCCGCGAACCTGCAAATGCAAATGGCCGTTGTGCGCCAGATCATCCGCTATCTGCGGCCGCAGAAACAGGGATTGCTGGGAGGCGGTCCGTGAACGATGACACGCAGAAGCAACCGGGCGAGGATGGCGATATGCTCACCTCAGTGCGCCGCGCACGCCGGCATAGCCTTTGGGAGGCGCAGGGAGAACCCTCCGTGGTGCGCTTCGTCGGCCAAATTGGCGTCCTCGGCTGGATTATCGTAACGCCCATGCTCACGGGGCTTTTCATCGGCCGCTGGATCGACGCGCGCTTGAACAGCGGCATCTTCTGGAGCGCCCCTCTGATGTTGATCGGCGTGGTCATAGGCTGCTGGTCGGCCTGGAGATGGATGCATCGGCAATGAACGCTCTCGCGCCGGCAGGCATCTCAGCTTTACTCGTTATTGAGGCGGTCGCGGCTTTCGTGGCCGGCGCAGGCGCAGGCATCGCGCATTTTGGCCTGCTGCGGAAGAATGTCGATCTCTTTCTCTCGGGTGGTTCGGCCATGCGCGCTGTCGTCTTGCAGATCGGACGCCTCGCCGTGACAGGTCTGACGCTCTACGTCGCCGTGCGCTTCGGCGGCGTGTTGGTGTTGCTGGCAGCCCTGGCCGGGTTCTTGTCCGCGCGCCAGCTCATGCTTCGACAAATCGGGGGCGCATGATGATCGGCTCGCCGCTGACGACAACGAAGGTGTTTTCGCTCGGCCCCGTCGCGATCACGACGCCGGTGGTCGTGACATGGGGACTGATGATTGTCATCGGCGGCGCGAGCTTCTTCACGACACGCTCGCTCGCATTGCGGCCATCGGCCTGGCAAGCGGGTGTGGAGCTCTTTATCGGCGCGATGGAGCAGCAGATCCGGGAGACAATTCGGGTTTCGCCGCAGCCGTATCTGCCCTTCCTGGGCACGCTGTTCATTTTCATCCTCGTTGCGAACTGGTCTTCGCTGATTCCGGGGGTCGAGCCGCCGACCGCGCATCTCGAGACCGATGCAGCGCTCGCCCTTCTGGTGTTCTGCGCCGTCTTTTATTTTGGCATCCGCGCACGCGGGCTTCTTGGCTTTCTCAAGACTTTCGCCGAACCCAGCGTCGTGATGATCCCGCTCAACATCGTCGAGACGTTCACGCAAATCTTCTCGCTTCTCGTGCGTCTCTTCGGCAATATCATGAGCGGCGTATTCATCATCGCGATTGTTCTTTCGCTCGCCGGGCTGATCGTCCCGATCCCGCTGATGGCACTCGATATACTGACCGGGGCGGTGCAGGCCTACATATTCACCGTGCTCGCCATGGTCTTTATCGGCGGCGTGGTGAGCGAAGACGAAAGCACACGTCCTAATCAACTCACCAAAGCGGAGACAAACCAGGCATGAATGTCATTGAAATCGTCAGTATCGGGGCGGCAGCCGTCGCCGTCTCCTTCGGCGCCATCGGTCCGGCGCTGGCCGAAGGCCGCGCCGTTGCCGCTGCGATGGAAGCCATCGCCCGGCAACCGGAGGCTGCGGGCACGATCTCGCGAACTCTGTTCGTCGGCCTTGCAATGATCGAGACCATGGCGATCTATTGCCTCGTCGTCGCGTTGCTCGTGCTCTTCGCCAACCCTTTCATCCACTGAGCCCATGCATATCGACTGGTCGACACTTGCCCTCCAGACGATCAATGTCCTGATCCTCGTGTGGATTCTCGCGAAATTTCTCTTTCGGCCGGTGCGCGACATCATCGCCAAGCGGCAGGCGCAGGCCGATGCGGTGCTCGCGGACGCGACAGCTTTGAAGCAGCAGGCCGCTGAAAGCAAAGCTGCGGCAGATCATGCGCGCGCCGAAATCGATGCACAAAGGCAGCAGCTCCTCACCGAAGCCCAGAAAGAGGCCGCGACAGAGAAAGCACGTCTCCTTGAAGCGGCAGGGAACGAGGTTACGAGGATGAAGGCGGCGGCCGCTACCGCGGCGGCGCGTGAACGATCAGAGATGGAAGAAGCTCTGCTCGCGCAAATCAAAGCGCTTGTCATCGACATCACGCGGCGGCTTCTCACACGGATTCCGCCCGACGCCGGCCTTGATGGCTTTGTCGACGGACTTTGCGAGAAGACGAAAACGTTGCCACCAGAGACATTTGCGGCTTTATGCTCGGGCGATGACGGGTCGGCGGTCGAGGTCGTGACCGCCACCGCCTTGACGCCGGAGGCGACCGCGCGCCTGCGGAAAAAGCTGCAGGCTGTTCTGGGTGCCAACGTTACGTTGCAATTCAGCATCGATCCGGCTGTGCTGGCGGGGATAGAGCTGCACGGCGCTACGGTATCACTGAACAACAGCCTTCACCAGGATCTCGACCAAATCGTCAAAGATCTGAGCTTGGGAGCCTGATTTTGACGACAGCCATTCCCGGCAATATCGAAAACTGGCTGCGCGACGCGACAAGCAAGGTGCGCACTGCCGAGTTTGCACCGACCCTTGCGCAATTCGGGCGTGTTCGCGCCATTGGCGACGGGATCGCGCATGTGGCAGGCCTACCCGACGTGCGGCTCGATGAACTTGTCCACTTTGCGCGCGGCCAGGTGGGTTTCGCCACGACACTCGACCGCGATTTGGTCGGCTGTGTTCTGCTTGACGATGCCGAAGGCGTCGAGGCCGGAGATAAGGTCTACGGCACGGGCGAGGTGGTGCGCATCCCGGTCGGCAAGGCGCTCCTCGGCCGCGTCGTCGACCCCCTGGGGCGACCGCTCGATGAAAAAGGGCCGATCGACGCCGAAGGGCTCGAGCCCATAGAACGCGCTGCGCCGGCTATTATTGATCGCGATTTCGTCACCGAGCCGGTTCAGACCGGCGTGCTCGTCATAGACGCGATGTTCGCGCTCGGTCGCGGCCAGCGCGAATTGATCATCGGCGACCGGGCTATTGGCAAGACGGCGCTGGCGGTCGACACGATCATCAGCCAGAAGCGCAGCGATATCATTTGCATCTATGTCGCGATCGGACAAAAGTCCTCAACAGTCAAACGTGTCATCGATGCCATCACGACTTACGGCGCCCCAGAACGCTGCATCTTCGTCATCGCTGAAGCCGCTTCGGCACCGGGATTGCAATGGATCGCACCCTTCACCGGCGTCACCATGGCCGAATATTTCCGCGATCGCAGCGGCCATGCTCTCCTCGTGATCGATGACCTCTCGAAACATGCCGCGACGCATCGCGAAATCGCCCTTCTCACGCGCCAGCCGCCCGGCCGTGAGGCCTATCCAGGCGACATATTCTACCTCCACGCGCGCCTGCTGGAGCGGGCGGCCAAGCTTCGTAAGGAAATCGGCGGCGGCTCGCTCACGGCGCTGCCGATCGCGGAGCTCGATGCTGGCAATCTTGCCGCCTATATCCCGACCAATCTGATCTCCATCACAGACGGACAGATCGTGCTCGACAGCCGGCTTTTCTACGAAGGGCAAAAGCCCGCCATCGATGTAGGCACCAGCGTCAGCCGCGTTGGCGGCAAGACGCAGGCACCATCTTTGCGCGCAGCGGCGGAAAGCCTGCGGCTGGACTATGCGCAATTTCTCGAACTTGAGATGTTCACGCGTTTCGGCGGCATTACCGATCAGCAAGTGAAAGACAAGATCGCACGTGGGGAACGCATTCGCGCTTTGCTGACCCAGCCGCAATTTGCGCCATTGCGGCTCTGCGACGAGGTCGCGCTTCTGATCGCGTTGCAAAGCGGCGTCTTGGACGCGCTGCCTCTCGAAAGCGTCGAGACCTTCCGGACCGAGCTTCCCGACTGGCTTGATCGCACCGCCGGGCCGCTTGGCGCGGCGCTTCAGTCCGGCCGCGAGCTCGACGAGGCCGGCCGCGCGACGCTTAAAACCTGCCTCGCTGCGCTCGCGGCACAATTGGCGCGGCGCAGCCACACGGAAGCGAGCTGATGGCGGAGCGGCTTGCCGATATCGTCGCCAAGATCGCAAGCGTCCATCAGCTTGACCAGGTTGTGACGGCAATGCGCGGCATTGCCGCTGCCCGCGCACAGCAGGCGCGAAGCCTGGCTCCGGGCGTCAGAGCTTATAGCGCCGCCATTGCGCAGGCGATGGGCGAAGCTCTTTCCCTTGCCCCCGATGATGAGGCCTTGCCAGCCGGCGACGCGCCTTTGCACGAAGGCAGAATTCTGTTTTGTGCGGAGCAAGGATTCGCTGGCGCCTTCAGCGAACGCATTCTCGATGCTGCATTTGCGGATAAGGCGGCCGGCCTTCAGGAGATATCCGTCTTCATCCTCGGAACACGGGGCGCGACGATCGCGACAGAGCGCGGAATATCCTTTGGATGGTCTGCGCCTATGGCGTCGCATGCCGGCGCTATCGCCGATGTCGCCAGACAGATCGCCGATGCGCTCTACGATGCGATCGCCAGCGGGCGAATGACCAAGATCGAGCTCTTCTTTCCGTTTTCTATTGCGGAGAAGGGTATCGAAATTAAAAGACGGTCGCTGCTCCCGCTCGATCTTACGCGTTTCCAACGGCCGGCGAATAACAATCTGCCGCCGCTGACGACGCTCGCGCCCCGCGAACTCATTTCAAATCTGGCCGTGGAATATGTCTTCGCCGAACTTTGCGATGCCGCGATGCAGGCCTTCGTCGCGGAAAATGAAGCGCGGATGATGACCATGTCCGCGGCCAAAACCAATATCGCGCAAAAGCTCTCCGAATTGTCACGCCAAGAGCAACAGGTGCGACAGGAGGAAATCACGACAGAGATCGTCGAGCTCGCTACCGGCGCGGACGCTCTTCGCAGTCATACCTGACAGCCGTCCTCGCGGTCGCGACGGCCGCCCCAAGGTTTTGAATCAGCGCGATTTCTTACGGCCAGATGATTCCATCCGGCCGCAAAGCGCGCTAGTCCCCAACCGCGATCATCACATCGGATGCCTTGACGAGCGCATGGACCTTATCGCCCTTCTTCAAGCCGAGATCAGTGACGGCCTCATTTGTGATCGAAGCGGTCAATATCGTGCCGCCCGCGATCTCGACGCGCACATGCGCGGTCGTCGCCCCTTCTTTGATTTCAACCACCTGGCCGGGAATAAAATTACGTCCGGAAATTTTCATCACATTGCTCCTTTAGAGCTTATTGCGGAAAAGCTGCGTGACTTTTCCGACAAGAAGAAGCGCAGCAATGTGAAAAATACTTCTCTTTAAGGGGTTTGCGAAGGCCTATTCTTGGCGATCCTTGCGCAAAAGCGCGCTCGCAACGCGATATAGGTTAATTCGTCGCAAATTCGTCCCGGCGCCCAGCGGCAGCCGAGCGAGATCCGATCGGTCGAAGCCGCACCACCACGTCGACCTTCGCGATTTCGTAACCCTCCGGCGGCGTGACCTGTTCGGTCAGACGTACATTGTCAAAGGGGATGTCGAAAATCCTGCCCGTATCTTCGAAAAAGAAATGACTATGATTCGAGGTGTTGGTGTCGAACACCATTCGCCCCGCTTCGATCGGTAAGCCGCGCACAAGCCCGACTTCGGCGAAAAGATTGAGAACGTTATAGACTGTCGCCAAGGACATGGGCATGCGCACCGCCTGCGCTTCCGCCGCCAGGACATCGGCGGTCACGTGCCGATTGCCACCCCCGAACAGAAGCTTGATCAAGCCGATCCGCTGCCGCGTGGCACGCAGGCCGTAGCCAGCCAGGATCGATTGCATCCGCCGCTCGGACAAAAAGGGATGACCAGCGACATTTTCCAGCGGCAATCCTGCCATCGCAAAAATCCTTTCGCGTCCTTGGCAAACGGCGCTTTGTCCGCGCCTTTCGATTTTTGTCGCTTGGGCATTGTCTACATTGCGACAAAGCCACCGCGATTACAGATCGTTGCGCAAGGACCGTGCCAGGGAGGCATTACAGGGCCGCATCGTTCATCTGGCTTGGCAAGGCCTTTGCTCCGGAAGCCTTGCTCATTGATCGGGGTAAATGTTGAGAGGTGATATGCTGCCGACCACGATCCTCATCGACGACACGCCACGCTGCGTCATCCGGCCGATAGACACCAAAGACCTCAACCAATTCCTCCGCAGCGGCCGCGCCTATTTGCTCGCGGAGAACCCCGATGGCCGCATCGCCCACCGCAATGCCGACGAGATCGAGCTGGCGAAATGGCGTAGCGCGCTAGCCTTGCATCGCGCGTGGGGCGGTGACGAAGAGAATTTCTTCGGCATACCAATTTAGCGCGGCCAAAATTTCTCTCCACGCGCGACGGGACTACATATGCCCGCGCGTGTCATGTGGATTTCCCGCCTGGTTGCGCATCCAATCCGCGAGCTTGGTGAGGGCTTCGTCGATCTCCTGCCGTGCGGCGGCGTCCGCGACCGTCTCCTCGAGCGCGCCGCGCATGCAAAGCAGCCAGGCGTCCCGCTCGGCGATATCGATCGGAACGTGCAGGTGCCGCTGGCGGAGCCGCGGGTGGCCTTTTTCCGGGGTATAAAGCTTCGGACCCCCGGTCCATTCCGACAAATAGCGCTTAAGCACCTGCTTGGTCGGCCCGAGGTCGCGACTATGCATCGCCCAAATCCCTCGCGCCTCCGGCAGCGCGTCCATGCGATGATAGAAGGCCTCGACCAGGCGATCGATGGTATCGGCGCCGCCCAGCCTCTCGAACATCGTCGCACGGAGCACTTCCGCCTCGCTCATCGATAACTCCGCGCCGCACGCGGGCTCGCCGCCCGGACTATCGATTCTAGCACTCGGCTCACTCCTCCATGTTCGGCAGCAAAATGACTTCCGCCCGGGCGCCGGGGGCCTCTGCCGAGACGAAATCGAAACCACTGACAAGCGATAGGCCGTCCCCGCTGTCAACGAGAACAACCGCCTCTCTCGGCAGTTTTGTCAATTCTTCGATCAATTGCGCGACAGTCACAAGCCCCTCACGACGCAGTCGACAAGGCTTCTGTCTTGAGGTTTTCGATCTGGTTTTGAATCAACCGGAAAACGCCGCGCCCGCCCGCCAAAGCCTGGTAGTGATCCCCCGCCTTGAGGCTGAGAAAGTCGAACCATTGCTGTGGCGTGCTGTCAGTCGGCCGCTCACCGATCTCGGAAACGGAACCATTTGGCATGAACCGGACGTGGATGATGACTTTATCCGCTTCCATCTTTTCCTCCGCTGTCAAAAGCCCGAGCCGAAGCCCAGCAATTCCACCTTGATGTTCTCCGTGCCGAGGACCTTGGCCTGGCAGGCGAGACGGGATTTCGAGCCGACCCCGACGATGGAATCGAGCTTTTCATTTTCCTCGCGCGCAATCCTCGACAGCCCTTTTCGACCTTCGTGCACGAAGATATGACACGTGCCGCAAGACGCGTTGCCGTCACATTTGTGGTTGATGCTTTCGTCGGCCGTGAGGATCGCCGCAAGCAGGCTGGTTCCCTCCCCAACCTCAATCGACTTCCCGGATGGCATAATCGTCACAAGTGACATAGGAACTCTCCTCACTTTCCTCGCATGTTGTGCGCGCTAGTAAATTGCCGCGCCCGCGCCAACGTTGATCGACGCGTCTTTCATCGTCGCGACGATGAATTCGATTTGGTCATCGGTCAGATGCCCGTGAAATGGCAGCGCCACGGCGCGGTCGGCGATCTTTTCCGTCACCGGAAGCGCGCCGCGCCGATAGCCAAGCTCGAAATAGCGGCGTTGCAGATGCAACGGGTTGCAATAAGCCGCCGCCTCGACCTTTTCGACGATAAGATCGTCGACGATGGCATCGCGGCTGGACTTCGAGAAGCGTGTGCCGAGATGGACGAGATAGAGAAACCAATTCACCTCGGTCGCTTCCGGCGCCTTGTAGGGATCCTTGATGCCCTCGAAGGAGGCGACGTGCTTGTAGTAAAAATGCTCGATCAGGCGACGGCGCTCGAGAATTTCCTCAAGCCGGCTGAGTTGGGTGAGGCCAAGCGCCGCCGAAATCTCGCTCATCCCCGCCTGATAGGGCGCCGCGGAACCGACGACGACAGAGGAACGCTCCTGCAACCGGTGCGAGCGATGCCGTCGCAGCGCGACCGCTATGTCGATATCATCTGTCGTAATCATGCCGCCTTCACCCGTAGTCAACGGAGAAGGCTGCGAAAAATCGAAGATCGACACGTCGCCGAACGTGCCGACGAGCGCGTCCTTGTACCTTGACCCGATCGCTTCAGTTGAATCCTCAATGAGCAGAATGTTGTGCTTCTTAGCGATGGCGCGCAGCTCATCCCATTGCGCTGGGTGGCCGTTGCTGTTCCCGGCAACAATCGCGCGCGTCTTGTCGGAAATCGCCGCCTCGACCTTTTCCGGCACGACGGTCCCTGACCAATAGTCGATATCAACCAACACCGGCCGCGCACCGGCGAGAACGATCGCATGCGCCGTCTCGCGAAAAGAATAAGACGGCGCGATCACCTCATGCTCTTTGCCGATTTCCAGAGCCGCTAGCGCTATCAAAAGCCCCAAAGTGCCGCTGGGCACGGCGACCGCGTAATTGCGGCCGAGATAATTGGCGAAGGCCGACTCGAAGGCTTCGCCCGTCGGCCCACTTGAAAGCCGCGGCGATCGCATGACCTGATCAATCGCCTCCAGCTCCGCGATCGTAATATCGGGATCGGACAGTGGAATGAAGGTACTCCCGGCCGCTTCATCCCCCACGTCAGCGGAACCGGGATATGCTTCGCCTGCCATCGGGCCGATCATTGTCCGATGCTCCGCCGCGCCAGAACGAGTCCTGTCGCGCGCGCTGGATCCGCAGTGATCTGTACGCAATGATCGGCGCTGTCGATGAGATGAACATCGAATCCCGCGCTACTGGCGAACGGCGCCTCCGTGACATCCGAGGCGTCGCATCGCGTGAAGAAAAGCTTGGGGAATCGCTGCCGAAGCGCGCCGAACAGATCGGCGTCGCCCGCGTCTACGAGCAGGCGCTCAATCTCCGCTATGTCTTCCTTGCTTAAGGCCACGGCTTTCCATACGCTCCTTGCGACGCGCCCCACGCGCTCATTCCACCGGGACAATCTCTTCTTCCAGGCAGCCGACGACGAGCTTCTCGCCGAATTCGACGAGATAAATCGGCGTGTCGGATTCCGTATGGGTGCCGACCTGCACGATCTCGCCGGTCGCCCCGGTGCTCACCAGCAAGGCCCCCTCCTCAGCGCTCGGAAACGAGCCGTCATTGTAAAGATCAACGGCGGCGCGCACGCGCTGGCCCCATTGGTGTTTCGGAAGCCTCGGATCGAACAGGCTCATGTGGCTACTCCGGGCAACGGCAAATCTTCGTCACCCGTCGAACGCAGTGATTCGAGCTCCTTCCGCTTCATGCCGACGCGGTTTCCGCTCTCGATGAATTCGATGCCATAGATGTAAAATTGTTGCAGGAAAGTTCCGATCGAGACCACATAGCCGACCTCACCCTTCTTCGCGAGAACTTCGCCGATTTCTTTGCCGGCGTAAGTTCCATCGTTGCGGACCATCCGCCTCGACTTCACCTTCTCGCCATAGGAGAAAAACGGCGGTTCGTTGAGCTCGACGACATCGCTGTCGCGGGAGATATTGCTCATCTCGAAATATCCGTTACCCGGACGGATTGATCGGCAAGACGCGCCTGAACGACCTCGCGCACCAGGGAATCTTCATCGCCGCTGAGCCCGACGATTTCGGCGACATCCATCCGGCTCGCGACCTCGTAGCGCACACGCCAATCCGAATCGTTCTTCATGAGATGCAGAACATCGGGCGCCAGACGGCGCGCGACTTCGAGACGCACAACCGCTTCGCAATCGTCAACCATGCGCGTCAGCCATTGCTGCGGCAGACGCGCGGCGACCACACGCCGCACCTCGGTCTCGTCGTCATGCACCATTCTTAGGAGCAGATTGCAATCGATCCGCCGGCAGATGACGAGGCGCACATAATAGTCGGGGTCATCCATCATCGCGATGAGTTCACCGTCCTCAAGCAGCGTCACGACGCGGATGCGTACCTCCCGATGCGGATCGTGACGCAGCTTCGTGATCAACCGCTTAGGCAGGCGCCGCGCGGCGTTCCAGCGGACCGCTTCATCCGGATCATCGAGTAGCGGCGGCAAGAGGAAAACGGTCGCGTGTTTGGCGGCGATCGCGCGAACCTCAAAATGGTCGTGCTTCACATAGCTGTCTGCCAGCGCGGGGTTCCAGTTGAAGAACCGATCGATCCGACGGGCATAGCGATCGTTGACGCAGGCATGCCCAGGCCGGCACGTGCCACGCTCCTTCAAGTCCCGATGCGAGCAGACTTGGCAGTCGACTGCGTTGCCGCGCCAATCGACGGCCTCGATGATATCATAGCTCATCGTCGCTACGCTCCGCGCCAATGAGGATATCCTTCAAGACTTTGGCGCCGATCCGGTCGGAAGGATCAAGCTCCAGCAGCTTGTCAACTGCGGCGCGGCCTTCGCTCAAATTGCCGATGCGCATTTGCAGATAGGCGTAGCCTTTGAGCGTGAAGAGAAAAAAGCGCGGCATCATCTCGTCAAAGCGGTCGAAGATCGCATCGCGTGGCGAGACATCGCGCCACGCCGCCGGAAGGTTCAGTTCGCGCTGCGCCTTGGCGAGGCATTGGCGGGCAATGTCGAGCGTTTCGTGCAAACGACCCTTGTAGAAATAGAAGCGATAGAGGCCGATCAGGACCGCAGCGTGGTCCGGCGCCAAAGCTTCCGCTCGGCGCAAATGCGCCTCGGCAGCTTCATCGTGGTGATAGGAAAGACTCGCCGCGATCAACTGCTCCTCGGCCTCGGACGGAAGCCCACCGCCGAGAAGCGCGTTGGCCAGCAGCGCGTCTTCCGGCATTGGTCTTTCCGATGCGCGCTGCTGCGCCGATCCCATCATCACTCGCGTCCTCGGCCTTCAGACGGGTTTCGCATCAGTTCTTCGAACACGTGCTCGTTCCGGGCGGCTGACGAAAGACGAGACCGGTCTGCGACGCCGAATCGACGAAGTCGATCGTCACCCCGTGCAACAGGATCCGGCTTTCCGCGGTCATGTAGAGCTTGATGCCGTTGTATTCGGTGATGAACTCGCCACCAGCCGGCAGCGACGCCACGCTGATCTCCGACGAGAGGCCAGAGCAGCCGCCCGGCGCGACAGCGAGCCGAAAGCCGGCGCCAGGGGCGCCATCGACGCGCAGCATCAGGCGAATGAATTTTTCTGCGGCAGAGGTGATTTCGAATGACATGAGCCCTCACACAGCGGCTTGGTAACGGGGATAGGACTCGTCGATGATGCAGGTATCATCGACGGGGCACACTTCAGCGCATTGGGGCTTATCGAAATGACCGAGGCATTCCGTGCATTTCTTCGGATTAATCACGAAAGTCCCGTTCTTTTCATAAATCGCCACATTGGGACACTCGGCCTCGCAAGCCGAACAGCTCGTGCACTGCGAGGCGACAATTTTCAAAGCCATGATGCTTCCCCTAGTCAGATGTTCCTGGTCTCATTGCGCCGCGATCAATGCGCCTTGACGGATTTCTGCGTCACCGCGCTGCTGATGCTCGATCTCGCCGCTGCCGACCTTTTCGAGATAGGTCTTGAACCACGCGATCGCGGATTTCTCGATGAACTCATGCGCGAACTGATCGACGGGATCGATACCCGCCTTCTGAAGATCATTTTTCGGGCAGCCGCCGATCTTCGCGACGAAGACCGCATGACAATCGTTGATGGCGCGGATCACAGTCTCAAGGCTGTCCTCGTCGCCGTAGCCGCCCTGGCAGTAGAGATCAACGCGCCGGTGGCCGACGAATTTCGCGCCGGATGTCGAGAGTTCGTAGACCTGGAACTCCTTGGCGTGGCCGAAGTGCTCATTGATGAGGCCCGAACCCTTGGTCGCGACCGCGACAAGCAGCTTGATGTCGCTCGCGATATCCGCCAGCGTGACAAGTTCTTCCTGCTTCGCCGCGACCTTGTCCTGACGCTCCTTCTCGACCAATTCCTGATAGGCCTTGCGCGTCTCAAGGTCGTAATTGACCTCCATTTCCATGATCTTGTCGGTCGTGAACTCGGCGCTGCGGTCCTCGCCGAGCAGGCCGACCGCATCGGCGCGGCACTGGCGGCAATGGCGCATCATGTTCATTTCGCCTTCGCAGGAATCCTGCAGCGCCTTCAGCTCCTGCGCGGTGGGGCCACGCTGGCCGGTAAGGCCGAACACGGTGCCGTGCTCCGGCGCGGAGATCAGCGGCATGATGTTGTGCAGGAACGCCCCACGCGACTTGACCGCCTTGTTGACCTCGACGAGGTGCTGATCGTTGACGCCGGGGATCATCACCGAGTTGACTTTGCAGAGGATGCCCCGCTCGGTCAGCATCTCGAGGCCTTGAAGCTGCCGGTCGGTGAGGAGCTTGGCCGCTTCAACACCGGTGTAGCGCTTATGCTTCCAATAGACCCAGGGATAGATTTTCGCGCCGATCTCCGGATCGACCATATTGATCGTGATCGTGACGTGATCGACGTTGAAGCCCGCGATCGTGTCGACATGATCCGGCAAAGCCAGCCCATTCGTCGACAGGCAGAGCTTGATGTCCGGCGCGGACTTCGCGATCAGTTCGAAAGTCTTGAAGGTCTTTTCCGGATTGGCCAGCGGATCGCCGGGACCGGCGATGCCGAGAACCGTCATCTGCGGAATTGTAGAGGCGACGGCGAGCACCTTCTTCGCCGCTTGCTCGGGGGTCAGCTTCTCGCTGACGACGCCGGGGCGCGACTCGTTCGCGCAATCGTATTTGCGATTACAGTAATTGCATTGAATGTTACACGCCGGCGCGACGGCGACATGCATGCGCGCATAATGATGATGAGCTTCTTCGCTGTAGCAGGGATGGTTCTTCACCTTCTCCCAAATTTCGGTCGGCAGGTCGCCCTGGCCCGCTCCCGAACCACAACTTGCCTTACCGCTATCGCCATGCGTACCGCAGCCCTTATGATCGGCGATCTGCTGCATCACCGCATCGAGATTTACGGCGCCACCGCCGCCGCCCAACTCTTCGCGTCCTGTTGCTGCGTCCATGGCTTGCTCCTCAATAGAGCTGAAATTGGGCCCGCAATAGGGATTGCAACCGATGTGCCATGAAAATAAATTCTAATTCTTATTTAAAATCAGTAGCTTATGATGTCGACACTAGGTGTCGTCTTGACGACATGGCGAAGCGACATCGACGCTATGTTAGAAACATTACACGGAAGATCGCGCGACTTTCGGTGGGATTCAGGCGCGTTCCGGAACGATGAGATCGGGCCGGATGAGTCCGGCCCGCCCCTCGCTGGGCGTCCAGGGGATCCTATGCCGACGTCAAGACCTCGATCGCGCGGGGCAATGGCAGCGCGATGGGGATGATCTCCTCGCTTGCGAGGAAGCGATATTCATTCTTGGTCAGCGTCTCCGGCTCGACGACGGCGTAATGCGGGCGTGACGAACGCTTGATGATCTGCCGCGCATAGGTGCGCAGCAGCTGATCGTGGAAGCGGCATCCGATGAAGAAGAAGCTGCGCTCGGTGCGCCGATCTTTGACGACATCCGGAATCGGAGTTTGAATGTCGATCTCCGTCAGCACTTCAACATAATCGGCATCTGTGAGGAGGAAATTTCCGGCCGGCACGATGCCGCCATGCGGCTTATAGAGAAGCGTCGTCCAGCGTTCAGCGCCGCCTTTGTCAGTCTCGACCCCGTCGGCGCCATAAAAGCGGTACCAGCGGTCTTCGCCGATGCCTGCACGGGTGATGCCCTGCACCTCCCCCCAATTCGCCGCACCCGCCAGAGCGCTACGCATGGCACCGTCGTACCAGCTATCGACGATCATCGGTAAATCGAGCGAGGCAAGATGAAGATGCAGCGGACCCGGCACGACCGGCGCCGCGAAAGCCTCGCGCAACAGCGCTGTCACCGTCGCGCGATGTCTGGTGCTCTCGATATGTTGCGCCGACGCCCAGGGGTTGCCCTTCGCCCGCTTCGGCAAGGCGACCTTGGTTCCGAGGAATTCCGCCAGTGTCTCATAGCTCGTCGGCACGCTGGGCGCCGAAAGCTCGGCGAGCTTGGGCCCGAGATAGGGGATGACGCGGCCAATTCGTAATTGGCTCGCAATATTGGTGAGCACCGCTTCAGCATCCGCGAGCCTCAAAATCTCAAGCGGCGGTATTGGTGCGTTCATGGCTCACGCCTCCTCGTCGCCGCGCTTGCGGGCATTGACGGTAATCGGGAGCTGCGTCTCGGCCGCCATCTCCGGCAGATCGAGAATCCAGCCGTTGGCGATACGAATCCATCCGCCCCAGAGCGATTCATATTGCAACTCGACGATCGGCTCCTCCAAATCTTTCTTGGGCACATAAATCGACAGGCCGGTCTCTGGAGAACGGCGGATCATCACTTTCATAAAATCGGTTCCCTAAGCGAGGGCCTAAATGGTGAGCTGCCTGTTCCAAGCTATTTGCGACACACCGCAAATTTCTCGGAAACAAAACCTCATCCCGGGGTTCGGTAACCGACAATTCTTCGTTGCGACGAAGATGGCCCAACATGCTCTATCGGATGGCAGCAAGCGCTGTGCCATTGAAGCCGGCGAGATTCTCTTGGATTCGGGATCCTGGGGCCGTGTGGAATACCTCCGGCAGCCTCGGAATTGTCGGGAAGCTTACATCGCGTTGGCGGCACAATCGGTCAACACGACAAACGCCGGCGCTAGCAGGCCCTAAAAGCGCTTGATCGGAATATTGTGCTTTCGCAGCGCATAACCGATCTGGCGCGGCGTCATGTTCAAGAGGCGCGCAGCCTTGGCTTGAACCCAGCCCGCCGTCTCCATTGCATGCATGAGACGGTCGAGCTCCGTTGCGTCTTCGGGCAGATCGGGTTTCACAGCAGGACGAACCGGCGCCGGCGCTTCGCTCACGGAAGGCAGGCTCGGCGGCTGAGGCGCATGAGCGGCTTCGGCATCCGATGCCGGCGCCTTCAAAATCCGCAGCGGCTCGCGTGTGGAAATCAATCCCTTCCACAAAGTGGCCGAGAGACATGTGTCGTTGCGACAGGCGAAGTCGTCGGCGACGATGGTCAACTCGCGTGCCAGAGTCGCCGTCCGCCGCACACAATTTTCGAGTTCGCGGACATTGCCGGGGAAATAGCAGCTCTCGAGAACTTTCTGTGCTGACGCGGTGAGCGACATATGCGTGCCATGCTCATCGTTGAAGCGGTGCAAAAATTCACGCGCCAGCAGATTGATGTCGTCGGCCCGCTCGCGCAAAGGCGGCAGCAGGATCGAGACGACATTGATGCGGTAATAAAGATCCGCACGGAACTCGCCCCGTGTGACCGCCTCCTCCAGGTTCTTGTTCGTAGCGAACACGAAACGCACATCCACCTTGAGCGTTCGCGTGCCGCCGACGCGTTCAAACTCCCCCTCCTGCAATACGCGGAGAAGCTTGGCCTGGAAAGCCGGGGAGATCTCGCCAATCTCATCAAGGAACAACGTGCCCTTGTCAGCGAGCTCGAAACGGCCCTTGCGCTGGCTGACCGCGCCGGTGAACGAGCCTTTCTCATGGCCGAACAATTCGAACTCGAAGCATGGATTCCGGCAGCGCGGCGCAGTTGAGCTTGATGAAGGGGCCCTTCTTTCGCGGCGAGAGTTCATGTAGCGCGTGAGCGAAGAGCTCCTTGCCGGTGCCGGACTCGCCACGGAGCAGCACCGTCGTATTGCTGCGAGCGACGATCTTGATTTTGTCCATCACATTGCGGATGGCTTCGCTCTGGCCGACCACGCCACGCATCTTGGCGTCGCGGTCGGCCACGGTCGTCCCGGACAATTCCTTTTCGAGACGACGCTGCTCATCCATCAGGCGTTCGCGATCGCGGCCGATGACACTATGCAGGCGCACCGTCTGACCGACGAGATTGGCGATCATCACCAGAAAACGCACATCTTCATCAAGGCGGAAATTAGCGCGATTATCCCAAATACGATCGATCGTCAGCGTACCGATAACTTTATCGCGCTCCTTGATCGGCACGCCGATGAAGGAGATGCGACAATCGCTCGGATCGCGCTCAGCCGCGTACCACTCCGAAAACATCACGTTCTTGGCGACATCCTCGATCACGACCGGCATTTTGGTGGCCACGATCTGGCCGATCGCGCGCTCGGGCAGCCGCTCGAAATAGGCTTTGGCGTGATCCTCGCTCCAGCCGACGCCGACCACCGCCCGCGGCGAGCCGTCGTCTGCAAGCAAGGCGATCATCCCATGCCGCATTTCAAGAAAGCTCGAAAGTAGCGTCAGAACATTGGAGAGCGTCGTCTCCAGCCGCGCAGGCACAGCCAGAATTTTGGAAATTTCGTAGACGCCGTGTAAGGCCAACTCGGCCCGGCTCGAAAATGCCGCAGCCGCGTCCACCAGACCTTTCGTCTGAGCCGAAAATCGCGCGATGTCACGCGTCTGGTTGGTCATCGACATAGCATAGATCCTTGCCAGTCTGATGTGCCCCCGAGAGCGAATGCGGAACTGACACACTCACCAATACGGAGTTCTCGCAGATGCGAGATATAGAGGCAAGATAATTTTGTGCACATGCACAAAATCGCCACAGCCGGGCCGGGCCGCGGAGTCCCGCACGAAGCAGGATTCATTATTCCGCACGCGCCGAGGCCGGCCGCCCAGCCGCTTCCGGAGCGAAACCAGCCCCAAATCGCCGGCGCGCCGCCCACCACGCAACGGCCGCCCCAACTTTCAAATCTGCCTGCACTCAAGGGTACTACTAACCGAATTTGTACAGTACGCCGAAGCCGCCGCGCGGATAATTCCACTCGATCTCGCCGGTTTTTGCCGTGAGCACGCGGCAGGTGCCGCATTCGACACAGCCGTCCACACTGGCCTCGACCTGGCCCTGATCGTTCCGGCTGTAGCAGCCGGCCGGACAGGCATGAGTGAGCGCCAAGAGCGCCTTGGAAGGAACGGTATGCGGCCGCACTTTGATGTGTGGGCGCCCCGCATCGACGAGATAGCGGTTCTGATAGAGCTTCTCTTCAACTTTCACCGCGGCAGCAGCTTCCAGCACGATTGTCATCGCCACGCCCTCGCCAGTTTGAGTCCATCGTTGATGAGACCGGGTAAGGTCCGTCCCTTGCGAAACGCGGTGAGGATTTCCTTTTCCTTGGTCCGCTTGTCGATTCCGTCGACGCGGAACCAGTTGCGGGCGGCCGCATTGAAGAGGCGCGGATAGAGCCCGAAGACCTGCTTATTGCCATGCAGGAAGTCCGGGATGCCCCGGTATTTCTTCAGATCCTTCATCACGAAGGTTTCCTCGAGCCGCCGCCGATATTGGGCGAGCTCCGCCTTCGAGCACACCGCCTGCCGCTCCTTCAGGTCCGCAACCAAATCGCCGGCGATACGCCCCGTCGTCATAGCCAGATTGGAGCCTTCGCGATGCACCGCATTGACGAATTGGCCGGCGTCGCCGACGACGATCCAACCGTCGCCGCAGAGTTCGGGCATCGCCTTGTAGCCGCCTTCCGGAATAAGATGCGCCGCATATTCCTTGCACTCGGAATTTTCCAGGAGCGGCTTGATGCTGGGATGCGCCTTGAAGGCTTCGAGCAGGCCATAGGGCGTGACCTCGCTCTCGGCAAAATCCGAAACGATGCAGCCAATACCGATCGAAATCGATTCCTGGTTCGTATAGAGGAAACCGGTCCCGGTCATGCCGGCGGTGATCGTCCCCATCGCCTCGATCACCACGCCTTCATTGCCTTTGAGATTGAAGCGCGACTGGATCACTTCCGGGGGCAGAAAGTGCATTTCCTTGACGGCGAGCGCCACAGTGTCTGGCTTGAGCTCCGGACGCAGGCCTGAGCGCTGACCGACAAGCCCATTCACGCCCTCGGCGAGAACGACGATATCCGCATAGACCGCGCCGCCATCGCGATCCGTCCGGACGCCGATGACCTTGCCCTTTTCATCGCGCAGAAGCTCGGTGACAGTCGTCTCGCAGAGAAGCAGAACACCGGCGTCGCGCACTTTGCGGCTGAACCATTTATCGAATTGCGCGCGGATGATGGTGTAACGGTTTGGCCGCTCCTCGTTGAAGTCGTCGGAGCGATGGTGGAGACCGGTATGGGAGGTCTCATCCATCGTCCACAGCCGTTGCTCGATGATGTGGCGCTCGAGCGGTGCATCCTCGCGGAAATCCGGGATGAGTTTTTCGAGCGCATTGGCGTAAAGGATCGCACCCTGCACGTTCTTCGAGCCGGGATATTCCCCGCGCTCCAGCTGGAGCACCTTCAGCCCGCGCTTGGCCATCGTATAGGCGGCCGCATTGCCGGAAGGGCCGGCGCCGACAACGATTGCATCGAAACGTTCCTGTGCCATCTGCTTCTCCTCAACTCGCAAGCCGATTGACGGCGAGACGGGCGCGAAACGCCTCCGTCAGCACTGGCAGCAATTCAATGGCGTCGGCGATGACGCCGAGATGCGCAAATTGGAAAATCGGCGCATTGGGATCGGTGTTGATCGCCAGGATCGTGTCGGCGCCCTCGACGCCGACGCGATGCTGGATCGCACCCGAGATGCCGGCGGCAATATAGAGCTTCGGCCGAATCGTCTTACCGGTCTGTCCGATCTGCCGATCAGACGGAATCCAGCCCTTCTGCACAAGCGGCCGCGAGCCGCCATATTCGGCGCCGAGCACCGCGGCGAGATTTTTGACGAGCTGGAAATTCTCCATCGAGCGTAGCCCGAGGCCGCCGGCGACCACGATATCCGCATAGGCAAGCTGCGCCTGGTCGGAATGGCGATCGGCGACGAATTGCACCACCTTGGTGACGATGTCGTCTTCGGCAAGGTTCAGTGGATGCTCGACGATCTGTCCGGTCCGCCCCGGCTCGCACGCCGGCAACGCGAAGACGCGCGGCCGCACCGTCGCCATCTGCGGGCGATAGTTCAGCGTCAGGATCGTGCATAGCAGGGAGCCGCCGAAGGTCGGGCGCGTCGCCGCTAGCGAGCCTTCCTCGTCAATGGCAAGCTCGGTGCAATCGGCCGTAAGCCCGGTGAGCAGCGTCGTCGCCACCGAACCGGCAAGATCGCGTCCGAGGTTCGTCGCGCCGAGAAGCAAAATCTCCGGCTTATAGGCGTTCACGAGATCCGTGACCGCCTTGGTGTAGGCTTCGTTGCGGTAGTGCTCGAGCGTCGGATCGGTCACGATATAGGCGCGGTCGGCGCCATGCTCGAAAACCGCCGCCGCGACGGCGGCATTCGTTGCCCGATCGCTGCCCAGGACAATGCCGGCAAGCTCGACGCCACGCTTGTCGGCGAGCTTGCGGCCCTCGCCGAGAAGCTCAAGGGAAACGGGATGAACGGCGCCCATCTCGCTCTCGATGACGACCCAGACGTGCCTATAGGCCTTGAAGTGCTCCGGCAGCTCTTTCCTAGTGCCGGCACGGCCGGAGGGCGCTGGGGGCTTTTTCTCTGCCTCTGTCATGTCTCGCTCTTTCACCGAAAGTTAGGGTCCCGCAGAGAAACGAATTAGATCTTCTTCAAGCTTGGGCCGGCGCTTGAAAATTGCCTTCATCGTTGCCTCTGCGAGCTCTTCCATGGACTGATCCGCTGTCGCAATCTGCAGCGCCTTTTCGGCGCGCGGTGGCGGGGCGAACACTTTCTTGACGATCGTCGGCGACCCCTTGAGGCCGCATTTCGCGACTTCGGTGATCCCGGCGTCCGCCGCACTCCACGTCACAATTTCCTGGCGCGACGCCCTCAAGGCGTCGTCGATGGTTCCGCGCCTGATCTCGTTGGTGCCTTCGAGCATGGTGATCAGGACGGGCAGCTTGGTCGACAGCGTCTGCATCCCGCCTTCGGCGCGGCGCTCGACCACGATCTCACCCTCGGCCGGTTTGACCGCAACGATCTTCGCCACATAGGTGAGCTGATTGAGCTTCAGCCTTTTGGCGATGCCGGGGCCGACTTGCGCCGTGTCGCCGTCAATCGTCTGCTTGCCGGTGAAGACCACGCGTGGCTCGCCGAATTCACGCCCGATCTTGCTCAACGCGGAGGCAAGCGCGAAACTCGTCGCCAGCGTGTCGGAGCCAGCAAAGGCGCGGTCGGTCAGCAGAACAGCCCGGTCGACACCAAAGGTCAGCGCCCGGCGCAGCGCGTCCTCCGCTGCTTGCGGCCCCATGGTGAGCACCGTGACCGTGCCGCCAACCTTGTCGCGCATCCGTAGCGCCTCTTCGAGCGCGAAGAGGTCATAGGGATTGATGATCGTCGGCACGCCCTGGCGCATGATCGTATTGGTGACCGGATGCACGCGAATTTGCGCGCTGTCCGGAACCTGCTTGATACAAACGACGATATGCATCTTCGTCATGCCCCTTTTTCGACCGCCGTGAGCGTCGTCATCTGCACGAGGGGCTTGGCGGGCTTCGGCGCGACCGCCTCCTTGTGCACTTTGAACAGCCGCTCCTTGATCGGCGAGGATTCGACAAAGTCCTGATAGGCCTGTTCGAGATGTTCCTTGCAAAGCGCTTTGATTGCCGCGTCATCAAGCGTGTCGAAAACGCCATCGATTTGGCTGCCCTTGATGTACTGGCCCATGCGCCGCAGGATATGCAGCCGCGCGACCTGCACGATCGCTGGCTCGAACGGCACGTCGAGATAGACGAAGAAATCTTCCGCCGCGGAGAGACGTTCAAGATCCTCAAGCACGCTCATTGGACGAAACCCTCCTCCACGGCGATCTCATTGCCCGGCCATTTGCTCATGGCCGATGCTCCTGGCTCGCCTCGGTCGGCACTGTGGCGGCATAGAATTCGAGCAGCTCGATATCGGTGACCGCACGCTTCTGCGCCCCGGCGCGCGCGCGAATGTCTTCAAGCACCCGGCGCGCCCTGCTCTCGTCCACCGCGAGCCCCAGAGAGGCGAGCGCATTGGTCACCGCCGCCATGCCGGAATGCTTCCCGAGAACGATGCGGCGCTCACGCGCAAACCAGCCAGGATCGAGCGCCTCATAGGCGCCGGGATCGCGTAGAAGGCCCGAAACATGGATGCCCGATTCATGGGCGAACACGGCGGACCCCACGATCGCCTTCGCCGCCGGGACCGGGCGCCGCGACGCCGACGAGACGAGCGCGGCGAGCTCTGTCAGCCGCGTCAGATCGATCCGCGTCTTGAACGTCGCCCCAGCGCGTAGCGCCGCTGCGACCTCTTCCAGCGCCGCATTGCCAGCGCGTTCGCCAAGGCCGAGCATGGTCACGCTGGCGTGCGTCGCACCGCCGCGCATGGCCGCGAGCGTATTCGCTGTCGCCAGGCCGAGATCGTCATGGCCATGGAATTCGAGCGCCAGATCGGTTTCGCCGCGCAACTGGCAAAACATCTCATGCGTTCGGAACGGATCGAGCACGCCGAGCGTATCGGCAAAGCGAAAGCGGTAGGCCCCGGCTTCGGCGACGGTCGCGACGACTTGGCGAAGAAAATCGAAATCGGCGCGGCTCGAATCCTCGCCGCCGACCGACACGGCAAGGCCGTGCTCGCGTGCATAGACCACGACACGGCGCAGGCGCGCCAGGACGTCCTGGCGGCTGCATTTGAACTTCGCGCGGATTTGCCGGTCCGACACGGGCGTCGAAAGATTGACGCGGGTGACACCGCTTTTCAGCGCCGCATCGATATCGGCTTCCGACATCCGGCACCAGGCGGTCACCGCCGCTTTGCGCACCGCGCTGCCGACCGCCGCGATCGACGCGATCTCAGCCTCGCCCATGGCGGGCGTCCCGGCCTCGATCTCATCGACTCCGCAGGCATCGAGCAGCGTCGCGATTGCGACCTTCTCCTCGACCGTGAAGGACACGCCCGGCGCCTGCTCACCGTCACGCAGGGTCGTGTCGTTGACGAAAACCGAGGGAAGAATTTGTGAAACCGCGACCATGATATTTTACACCAAACTTGCTGCGAGTTCGTTCGCCCGCGACGGCTCCTGCGCCCAATGAGGAGACATGCCGCGCAGCTTTAGAATGATCTGCGGCATCGTTTCCAAGACACGATCAATTTCTTCGCTCGTTGTCTCACGCGACAAAGAGAAGCGGACAACGCCTTGCAAGGCGCTCGCGGGAACGTGCATAGCTTTGAGAACATGCGATGGCATGGTCGAACCCGCCGTGCAGGCGGAGCCCGACGAAGCCGCAATGCCGGCGCGGTCCATATTGGTCAGGATCGCTTCGCCATCGAGATGTTCGAACGCGATGTTGGAGGTGTTCGGCAGCCGGTTGTCGAGATCGCCATTGACGAGGCAATGACCGATCTGCTGCACGACGCCCTGCTCGAGCCGGTCGCGCAGCTTGCGCACGCGGCTCAGTTCGTCTTGAAAATGTTCCGCCGCCAATGCCGCGGCTTTGCCAAGACCGATGATGCCCGGCACATTCTCCGTACCGCCACGGCGGCCGCGCTCCTGATGGCCGCCGCGGATGAGCGGCTTGAACTTGACGCCCTTGCGCACATAGAGCGCGCCAATTCCTTTCGGCCCATGCAGCTTGTGACCGGAGAGCGACAACATATCGATCTGTGTCGTTTTCAAATCGATCGGCAGTTTCCCGATCGCCTGCACTGCATCGGTATGGAACAAGGCGCCCGCCGCATGCGCCATTTCGGCGAGCTCGGTGACCGGGAAGATCGTCCCGGTCTCATTGTTCGCCCACATAATCGAAACGATGGCGGTACGCGGCCCCAAGAGACGCTTATAGGCCTCGATATCGAGGCGCCCACGCGCGTCGACTTCGATATAATGCACCTTGATGCCACGCGTTTTTTCGAGATGGCCGACCAGCGTGAGAATGGCCGCATGCTCGACCGTCGTCGTGATGATTTCGTCGCGGCCCTCTTGCGTCTCAAGCGCCGAGAGAATCGCAGCGTTGTCGGATTCCGTTCCGCCGGAGGTGAATACGATCTCCAACTCCACCGCCGCGCCGAGCAGATTTTGCAGCGATTGCCGCGCCGCCCGCACCGCCGCCGCAACCGGCGTGCCGAAGCCATGCTGCGAGGAGGCATTGCCGAAAAACTCGGAAAAATACGGCAACATTTCCGCGACCACGCTCGGGTCGGTTCGCGTTGTCGCATTGTTGTCGAGATAGATCGGTCGCATGCCTGGCGTCCTCAATGCGGGGCCTTGTAGCCGGGAGGCGCCGGCACAACTCGTACGAGAACGCCAAGCCGCTCAACAATCTTGGACTGAATCCCCTCGATCGTCATACTCGCCAGCTTGCAGAACACGCAGGCGCCGGTCATCCGCACGATGATCTTGTTGCCGTCGATACAGATGAATTCGCAATCGCCGCCGTCGCGCTTCAGGTTCGGACGAATCTCCTCCAAAACCTCTTTGATGATGGCGATCCGCTCGGCGCTCGTGTCTGTCTCGCGTGCAACGGGCGGTATCGTTTGGTCCGGCTCGGCCAGCATGATTTATGATCCAGTTTTGAAGAGACGTGGCGGCGGCCGTAGCCGTCGCATCAGTTAAACGACTTTCCGCAGGAGCAACTCGACGTTGCGTTCGGATTCTCGAAGGTGAAGCCAGAGCCTTCGAGCGCGACGACAAAGTCGATGGTCGTGCCGGCAAGAAGATCGTGGCTCTTGTTGTCCACGAAAACCCGCACGCCCTCATTTTCGATGACGGTGTCGTCGCTATCGGCCTGGTCGACCAGACCCATCATGTATTTGTAGCCGGCGCAGCCGCCCGCCTCGACCATGATGCGCAGACCGCCGACAGGCCGACCCGCTCCAGAAATGGCGTTGCGAACCGCGTTCAATGCACTGTCCGTCAAGTTGATCATCGCCTGTCCCTTTACTGTCCGGGAACATTTGCTGATCAAATTCGCAAGACCTGTGCCATGCAATAAGCTTTTGATTTTATGACGTTTTAACGTCATGTGCTGTCCGATATACGACGTGTGTCGGGTTTCCGACAGGAGGCTTTCCCACGGCGATTGGCGGTCTTGTTTTCAGTTAAAATAATTCGCAATGCCGAAGGCTGGCGTAATGTTTCTTTTCCGCGCCAGCGCCAGCTCCGGACATCTATTCCACATCAAGGCCGCGGAAGATCGCGCAGCGCTTGAAGACGGCGAGATCCGGCGCGACTTTGCGATGATAGCAATATTTCGCCACGAGCTTGGCCAAGCCCTTGATATCCCGGCCACTCGCGGCGGGAAAAAGCTCGACCAGATCATCGAGCAGCGTCGGCGCAACGGTGAGCCCGAATTGCTCGCTCATCACCCGCCAGATCTTGCCGCGCGCCGCGGCATCCGGCGGATAGAATTTGATGAGCGCGATGCAGCGCGAGACGATCGCCTCGTCGATATCGTCGATCCGGTTCGTCGTCAGGAAGAGCAGCCCGTTGAAATATTCGAGCACACGGAGAAAAACGCCAACGACGGCGTTCATGGTGATGTCGTTGTCGCGCCGCTTGATATAGACATCCGCCTCGTCGATCAGCATCACCGCGCCCCAGCGCTGCGCGCGGGTCAGCGCGTCCTTCAGCGCATTTTCCATCGCTGCGACATTGAGGCCAAGCTGGCCGGAATGGACGCGATAGAGCGGCCGTCGGATAATCTCGGCATAGACCTCCGCCGTCAAAGTCTTGCCGACGCCGGGCGGCCCCGCGCAGAGCACCGTCGTTCCGCCCGACTTGCCGGCGACGATATCGTCCATCAGCACGTCCATCTCGGCGGTCAATATGTCGATGAGGTCGGTCTGCTCCTCCGGCAGGACAAGCTTGCTCTTGAGGTCCGGCTGATAGGCGTAGGGCATGATGTCGTCGACATGTACCCAGACGTGATGGTGCAATTCGAGGTGGAACATCAAGATATAGGCGTGGATCGGAATCTTGCCGAATATGCCCTTGCCGATGGCGGCCTGGGATTCCGTCACTTCCTCCTCGGCATCGTAGAGATTGCTCTTGGCCGCTTTGCGCAGATATTGCCCGAGGATATCGCCGGTAAGTTCGAGCGTCGGCGCCCGAGCCGTGAGGATGCTTTCGTCATTGACGAGACGCCCCGCGCCGCCACGCGAAGAGAGCACGATGAGATCCTTGCGAGACCAATCGGTGTCGCGATGCGAGGCATTCGGATCTTCGGCGAAAAAGCCCGTTCCCTTGCCGGAGAACTGGTCGCCATATTTGCCCCGCCAAGCGAAATAGCGCTCGATCGCATCGTCATAAGCGGTGATAAGCTCCTGCGTTTCCTTGAGAAATCCTTTGGCCGCAAAAAGCTCGGCAACCGTCTTCCCGACGACATCACCGGCTGAAATCCGGATCGTCGTCGTGGCGATCGCGCCCTTGGCATTGGCCTTCAGCTCGACAAAGACGCGGCCCGCCTCGTCGTTCGCCGGCGGCGTATAATCGAGCCGGCTGACGACATATGGCAGCGAACGTCCCGCCGCCGTCGCAGTGAACATCCAGCCACGAATGGCATCGCTCGCGAGATAGCGGACGATCGCCGGCAGGACGGATTCGAGATCCCCTTCCCCGAAGCGGACCGCTGAATTGTCGAAGGCGCGCCGCAGCGTCGCGAGATGCGCCGCGCGCGCTTCCATCGCGGGGCCGGCCTTGACGTAGAGGTCATGCAAGAAAGCGCGGGCCTCGGGTTCGAGCTGATCGAAGGACAGCTCAACCCTGTCGCTGAAACGCAATTGTTCGGCGTAGGGCGTCAGCACAGGAAAATTGGCGATCATGACCTCGATATAGGGCCGCTCGATCTGAAGTCTGATGCTCATTTGCTTTGCTCGCGCGCTACATCAGTGCGACGGGCTAGCATCATTCGCGCCATTGGCGCGGCAGGTCATTTGCATAAGGTATTGCTGGGCCATGCTGGCCGACGACGCCAATTCAGGAGAAATTTCCTTGACGACGATTAGTGAGACCGCTCTCGGGCCAATGGAAAAGGAAGGGCGGTTATTGAACGCCGTGTTGAAAGGCGAGACGAAAAAGCCGGGCCGCTTTGGCTTTCGCGGCGATATCGCCTTGAAGTGGCAAGAACAGGTTGCCGATGAAAAGCGGCCGCCCGATTTTTCTCTCGAAGGTGTGCTGACGATCGCGCGCCAAGGCGAGCCGACCCTCCCGATTCTCGTCGGTTACATTCATTCCTTTGCCTATTTGGAAAATGTTGTGGACGTGATCGGCAACCTGCTGAGTCCCGACGGAATCTATCTGATTTACGCCAACAACATCGATCTGCTGGCGAAATATCGGCTTATCTACAGGGGCATTCCCTTCTTTGTCCTGCCTTGCGACGAATCCACCGTCTGGAAGGAGACGACGGACCTGCTGAGTATCGACAAAAACGACATCAAGAAGCTCGATACCGCCGCTAAGCTTGATTACGTCCTCGATGCGCTCGCCGAATATAAGCCGGACTTCACCAAGACGACGTTCGAGGAAGTTCTCGCCACGGCGGGGCCTATCAAGAACCGCAACGAAAATCGTCCCGTCTGACCGTTCGCTCAGGTTTCGTTTTCGTCCGAGTCACAGACGGAGGGTTCGTCTTCCTCTTCGGCCAGCGTCACACCGGTCACGCAAATATCGTTGTCCAGGATTTGCAGGGCGACAGGCGTCAGCGCCTGCCCCTTGCATGGACCTTCCAGGCATGTGCCGGTTCCGAGCTCGAATAAGGCGCCGTGCTTGCCGCACATCAACCTGATGCCGTTCGGATCGAAAAAATGATTGGGCTCCCAATCGAGGTTGACCCCATTATGCGGGCATCGATTGACATAGCCGAAGACTTGCCGGCCCCAACGCACAACGACAATGTCAAACGGCTTGGCGGCGCCGGCCTCATCTACGCGGAGAAGATGGAAGCTCCGCGCCTTTTGGCTTGGGATGTCGTTGAAGCCGCAGATCGCATAAGCGATGTCGGGTTCGGTCTGCGTTGCGCTCATTCCGGAAACACTCACTTCTTGTCCAGCGCCTCGAACTTCCTATGCGAAGCCGACGCGCCAGGCTTTCTGATCCAACTGGTAATCCGACCTTGCAAAATTCGCGCATCTTCGCATGCGGGGATGGCACAAAACTTGAAGTTAGCAGGAAAAGCCCATTCACGGAGATTGGTATGAACATTTCATCAGCTTTTGCTGGCCAAAGCCTCGACGAGATCAAAGCGGCGCTCGATGGCGGCACTTTGACGATTTATACAGTGGCGCGGCCGTTGACGGCCGATCACGCTGTTGATCGCAGCGGCGTGCTTGCCACCTTCACCTTCGCCTCTCCAGCCTTTGGCGAACCGCAAGATGGCCTTGAAACACCTGTTTTCGTTGAACCTTCTGTTCCGGGCACGCATGACGGCACGCCCGGATTCGCTCGCGCAACAAAGCCCGATGGCACGGTCGTCGCCGATTTTTCCGCCGGCCCCGGCGCTCGCGAAATCAAATTCGCCGAGGTTTCGATTACGCCCGGCGCGCCGGTGAAAATCGCCCGCTTCCAGATTTTGCCGGACGGCAGCTGGCCAGAGAGGCCGGACTATTACGACACGCATCCGCGCGCCGGCTTCCCGATGCCGGCGGTCCCCTGAAACCATCGTATCGATGTCCAAATCTCAACATTTGTCCGATTTTTGACAGGGAGATTGGTGTCCATGAGCTTTGCCGACAACAGAGCGTTGGTGCAAACCGATTGGCTCGCGGAGCATCTCGCAGACCCCGATCTGCGTATCCTCGACTGCACGTGGCACCACGTCAGCACCAATCTTGACGGCCGCACGCAATATCGCGGCCGCCACCTGCCCGGCGCAATGCACTTCGACATCGACCATATCAGCGATCCCGCCAACCCGCTGCCGCATATGTTGCCGAGCGCCGAGGATTTCGCCAAAAAAGTCGGGCTTCTCGGCATCGGCAATGAGGATCGCGTGGTCGTCTACGATCGCGCCTCCAGCGGCTCAGCCGCGGCGCGGGTCTGGTGGATGTTCCGCGTCTTCGGCCACAAAAACGTCGCCGCGCTCGACGGTGGCCTCACCAAATGGTCGAAGGAAAAATTGCCGGCGGAAATGACCGCGGTGCGCCCCGAACCGAAGACTTTTGAGGCGTCCTATAACCCGGCCCTCGTCCGCGGCCTCAGCGAAATGAGCGCCAACCTTGCGGCTCATGCCGACCAGGTCATCGACGCGCGCGAGACGGCACAATTCGCCGGCGTGAAGGAGGATCTGTTCGCGAGCGGACGCCGCGGGCATATCCCCGGCTCGATGAATATCCCATGGAAAGAGCTGCTTGATCCCAGCGGCACACTTCTGCCGAACGAAGCGCTGGCGGCGCGGTTTGCAGCGGCAGGCGTCGATCTCAACAAGCCGGTCGTGGCGACCTGCGGCTCCGGCATCGTCTCGGGGATCTTGGCCCTCGCGCTCTATCAGCTCGGTAGCGAAACCGCTGCTATTTACGACGGCGCATGGGCGGAATGGGGATCAGCGCCATCGACGCCGGCCGTCGCGGCCTGAAAGATGCTAGTATGAGCGATGCGCCCGCGCAGTTTCGTATGGTTGAGGAAGGCGGCGAATACGAGCTGCTGTCATCGACGGATTTGTCGGTCTTCATTCTGCGGTTCAAGCCCGAGAATTTGACGGCGCTTCTCGAAGGCGACAACGCGACGCGCTTCAACGAAGATTACGCGGCAATCCGCCAGCAATTTCCCGCTTGGAAGGCGGACCAAACCTTGGCACAACTTTGGGATCAAGGCGGCTATAGCTGGCTTGCGTCACAAGAGGGATGATGGGCATGGCACACGCGCTCGTGAAAGTAACGCAAGATGGCCGCAAGCTCGAAGTCAACGGGCTCGCTATTACGCTCGACGGCAAGCTCGAAGCCGTCGAGCTGATGGAAGTGAAGATGCATCCGAACCGAAGCGCGATCGTCGCGGTGATGCCGGAAGCGACGCATATCGCCGGCCGCGTCGCTTTGACCCGTGAAGAAGCGCAGATCATTCTCGACACCATCAAGGAAACCGAGGCCGAGATTCTCGCCAATCCGATTGCCATTCAGGAAAGATTCCGGATCGCCGCGATCCATCGCGCGCGGACCGAAGGCATCGAGTGACCGACCTCCAGCCGGCTCGTTCCGTTTCAAACGGAAATCGAAGCGAGCGGCTGCCCGTTGCGGACGCGTGCCAACAGGCCCTCGCCATTCTCGAGACCGAAGCAATTGAGGAAGTCGTCGCACTCGGAGCAGACGGGCGCGGTGCAGAAGCTAAAGCCCTCGGATTGGCAGATCAGCCGATAGAGGAATTTCTTCCACTTCATGTCCTGCTGATTCTTCTCCGCAAGCGGGGGAAACTTGCGGCGCATGAATTGCGAAAGCTCAGTGCGGTTACGCAGTCCCAGATCCTGCCACAAGTGATGCGGCCTAGCGCAGCGCCGCGCGACCATCGCCGCATAGGCGGCCGCCAGCGGCGCTCCGCGCGTCGTATACATGAGCAGCAGATCGCGCAGGCTTTTCTCCTCTTCCCCGATTTCAAGCGCGATGTGCCGCCCCAATTTATGCAGGGTCGGTGCCGCAGCGGGAAACAGTGCGTCAGCGACATCGGCGAACTCGCCTCCATCGAGGCCGACACCGTCGCAAAGCGTCCTGTTCTCCGTCTCGGCCTCGTCGATCGCGATGGCAAAGATCGAGGCGACGACATGGATGTCAAACGAATCCGCGCGCGACGCGGCAGACGCCTGAATCAGCCATTGATACGCGTCGCCGGTGTTCATCACACACCTGCCGCTTCGGCCGGCGCTTTGCTGTGCGTCTGGCATTTTGTCGGGCAGACGCGCGCGCAAGCGCCACAGCCGATGCACGCGCCTTCGTCGTTCATCACCATGATCTTCTTTTCGATCTCATCGTCTTCATCGTCGTCGCCGGAGAGATCGACAAGCTCGCCTTCGTCGTTGAGACCCTTGAGGATCATGACCTCGCGGCCGCATACTTTGTAGCAGCGGCCGCAACCGATGCAGGTCTTGGCATTGATCGCGATGAGAAAATCGGGCTGCCAAGCGCGGCCGTCGCGTGTTTCTTGTGACATTGGGATCGGTCCGTTGGTCTGGAGCGGCACCACCACGCTTTTGAAACGACCTCCGCTCGCAGCCCGTTCCAGCGATTTTATCGCGACATTCAGATCACACCGCTTCGGCGACCTTTAGCTCGCTGCGCTTGGCTTCGAGATCGATGAAGGCGTTGTGCGCCTTCTGCGCGGTCTCGAGAATCAAATGCGAGTTCACCGGCAATTCTTCCGACAGGTCGTGAAGATCCATCTTCGCTTGCATCGCACGCGCCGAAAGTTTCTTGATCTCGGTCTTCAATGCTTCCACGTCGCTCATCTCTGCCCTCAATATTTCGCTACGTCAGGGAATTTCTCAATCATCTCGATTCCTGATTTGACGTATTTATCGCCCTCTTCGGCCAGCTTGCCGAAATTGTCGAAGCCGAAGCGATGTACATCGCGGAGTTGCTTATTGACGACGATCAGCCGGCCGCCGATCAGCACCATCCGCCCGAAACCTTCGTGATGCATCTTCAGCATCGGCGAGATCATGACGCCGGTGGCCTTCTCGATCGCCAGACAAATAGCGTTGAAGAAGAGCTCAAGCCGCCAGATCATATCCGGATCTGGGTCGCCGACGATCGGCAAGGCCCGGCGCATCTCCTTGTTGACGATATAGGGTTCGAGCAAATCCGCATCGCTCCTAGTGTCCCACGTGCCGTGCGTGTCCTGCGCCCGCCAGACTTTGATAAGCTCGCGCACGAAGGGGGCATCAAGGCCGGCGGGGGTTTCCAGAACTGCTTCTGCCATTTTTTCTCACTCAATCTTCAAAATCGAAACTGCGTTCCTTATCCTTCGAAAGCGCCTTGCGCAGCCACGGCGGCGGCGTGCCTCTCAGAACCTCCTCCAGCTTCAGCAGGAGATCGTCGATCGGCTCGGGCTGCGACACTTTCATGGGATGAATATTGGCGGCGACGACGCGCGCGGCGCCGGACCCGCCGATTGCCGCGACATAGAGGATCGCGCAATCCCTGATCGCATCGATCTTCGGCGCAAGCTTGTCCTCATTGCCGTCTTCCCTCAAATCGCCATCGAATTCGATCGCTTCAACGAACTCGTGCCCTTCCGGCCCGATCTCGTAGATCGCGATATTCTTGGCCCAGCCGAAATGCGCATCGACGCGTTTTAGGTCCTGGGTCGCAAAGGCAATCTTCATCAAGTTCCCCTGTCTTTCCGCCTAGTGGGCGATGACGGAATTTGCGGCATGTCCGCCATCGCGCCAGCTATCCGGCGTCGGCTCGTGGTTGTCCTCATGGTCTGCAATGATAAGATTGCCGACCGAGAAGATGAGCGTGCGCGTGCCGCGGTAGCCGACCGTCGTCTGATGCCCGGCGCCGAGCCGGTCGAACATCGGAATGCCGACACGATAGAACGGGATGTTGAGGCGCTTGGCCGCCTGACGCCCATGCGAATGGGTAACGAGAAGGTCGCAGCCTTTCTCTTTAGCCAGCTTTTCAAGATCTTCGAGATCGCCGATCAGAACGTCTTCCGCCGGCAGCCGTTCCAGAACCGGCGACTGCGTCGTCGTCACCGCGGCTTCGATATGCGCGCCCATTTCGTGCAGCAGACCGCCGACATCGTAGAGCAAATCCGGCTCGGCGCCGATCGCGAGCTTGCGCCCGCCGATGTGGAAATGCCCATCCAGCATGGCATCGACAAGCTGGCCGCGCTGGCGGCGATATTTCAGCGGCACCGGGCGGCCGCTGATTTCGCTCAAAAAGGCCATGAACGCGTCGTTCGGCGCGAGGCCGCAAAACCGTTCGAAGACGCGGAACGGCACGCCGGTCTTCTGCTGCATCGCCTCTGCCGCGCGGCGCATCTGTGCGCCGATGGCGATCGTCCAGGAGGCATAGCCCATCGTCGCCACTTCCTCGACGCCGATACCGCCGATGGTCGTCGGCGTGAATTCGTCCGGGATATGGCCGTCCAGCGACCCGGCGAGATCGGGCAGGAACGAGGGCTCAAGGCCGAAATCCTCGATGATCGTACGCAATTCATCGAGATCGCCGGGCGTCATATGGCAGCCGGGCAGCACATTGACGCGAGCGGGATCGCGCCGCGCGTGCGTTTTCGGCGCCTCGACCAGAACCTCAACCATCCGCGCGACGGTCTTTTCCCAACCGTCCTGGAAGGCATCCTTGAAATCGGGCGTGGAGACATAGACCATCGGCAGGTCTCTGACCTCCGAATGTTTCTGCCGCACGAGCTTGATATAGGCCTCGACATCGTCGCCCTTCGTTTCGGTGACGCCGGTCGAGCAGATGCCGATGATCTCCGGCTTTGCGCGCTTGTGAATGTTGAGGATCGCCTGCTCGACGTTCTCGTAGCCGCCAAGGACCGTCGCGACCTCGCTCATGGCGGTGGTTTGGAGCGGGATCGCCTCCTTGAAATGCCGCACAAACAGCACAAGGCCGAACGACGTGCAGCCCTGCGAACCGTGCAGCAATGGCATCGCGCCGCGCAGCCCCATGAAAGCCAGCGCCCCGCCGATCGGCTGGCTCATCTTCAGCGGATTGACGGAACAAGCCTTTTTTCCGAGCGTGACCTTCGCCATCGGCCCGTCACTCCGCCGCAACGGCGAGCGGCACAGCCGCCATATCCGTGAGAATTTCCTCGATGCGCAGGCTGCATGCGCCACAGCCACCCGAGGCATGAGTATGCTCCCGGACGCCCTCGACGTCCGCAAGATTGTACGTCCTGATCGCGTCCTCGATCGTACCGAGATCGACGCTCTTGCAATTGCAGATTTTCTTCGCGCGCCGCGCGGCTTCCGCCGCGATTGGATCGGCGGCAAGGGCCGCAGCCTCGGCTTCGATCTGCCGCATGGCGCGCTCGCGCCAATTCTCACCGGCCTTTTCCCACGGCGCCGGCCGGCGGACCTGCTCCCACACGGGATTGTACAGCGCCTTGTCGATCTCCGCGACCAGCTTCACCATGCCGACGTAACCCATATAGGCGTGGTGGCGCTCCTGGTTGATGTCGAGCCAAGGCATCATGGCTTTCAGCGCGATGAATTGCGAACGGCCGCCCGAGAGCATGATGTCCGCCTTGGCCTCTTTCAGCATTTTGTACATTTCGCGCGGCGTCATGTCGTCGATCATATGGGCGTCCTGCCCCATCAATTCCTTGATGCGCTCCTTGTCTTCCTTGGTCGATTTCTTGACGCTGGTGCCGACGAGATCGAGGCCCGCCTCCTGCAGCGCGGCCACCACGGACCACGACTTCACCCCGCCGGTGATGAGCAGAACCCGCTTGCCGCTGAAGCGCGGCTTGTACTTGGCGATCGCCGCCCAGGCCTTCGCCTCCTCGCGTGCGATGACGACCTCGATGCGGTCCAGAAGCTCCGCCGGCGCGCCGCGCGCGACGAGTAGCTTGCCGATCTCGCGCAGCAAGTCACTCGTATCCTCAATCCCGTAGAACGAGCCCTCGAAGAAAGGAATGGCGTAGCGTTCTTCCATTTTGCGGGCGACATTGATCATCGCCTTGGAGCAAACCATCATCGCCGCTTTGGCACGATGCGAGGAGGCGACGTCCTTGTATTTCCCATCACCCGAAATGCAGGCGAGGATGCGGATGCCAAGCTCATCGAAGAGCGGCTTAATCTGCCAAAGCTCACCCGAAAGATTGTATTCGCCGATGATATTGATGTCGTAAGGGGTCGTATATTCCGGCTCTTGCGTGCCGATCACGTGCTCAAGCAGCGCCTCGCCCGCGAGCTTGTTGCCAAGGTTCTTCGAGCCGACAAAACCCGGCGCATTGATGGGGATGACCGGCTTGCCGAACTTCTCCCGCGCGGCTTTGCAGACGGTGTCGATGTCATCGCCGATCATTGCCGGCACGCAGGTTTGATAGACGAAGATCGCCGGCGGATCATAGCGCTCGATGATCTCGCGCACCGCTTTGAAAAGCCGCTTCTCGCCGCCGAAAATAACGTCCGTCTCGTTCATATCGGTTGTGAAACCGGTCCGCCAGATATTCGAGCCGGAGGATTTCGCGCCGCGATTGTCCCAGGAATTGCCCTCGCAGGCGATCGGGCCGTGGACGAGGTGCGCCACATCGGTCAGAGGTTGCAGGGCGATCTTGGCGCCATCGAAGGCGCAGCCGCCGGCCGCGCCGCCCGGCTGCAATTGCTTGGTGCAGCCCTTCTTGCGTTCCGCCTCGGATTTGTTCGCGTTCTTCCCGCAGCCAGGTTCGCTGAAGACATCCTGGATCGTGGCCGAGAGAGAACTCATTGGTTTCTCCTAAATTCCAATTCCAGACCGCGGCGCGATTATCTCCGGCCTGCGCGCTGCCGCGATGGCAGCGCGCATCTTCATTTCTAGCGAATGATGTCGAAGCTGTAGTCCGACTTCGAGGGCACATTGGTGTTGGAGTCGATCGTTTCGAAAATGCGGTCGAGGATCCAAACCAAGACATTGAGGCCGCCCTGATAACCCCACACCGGGTAGCGATGGTGATGGTGGCGATCGAAGATCGGGAAGCCGATGCGGATCAGCGGTGTGCCGGTGTCGCGCTCAAGATATTTGCCGTAGGTGTTGCCGATGAGAAAATCGACCGGCTCGGTAAACAGCAGCGAACGCATGTGCCAAAGATCCTTGCCAGCATAGACGTGGCAATCCTTGCCGAACGGCGAGCTGTCGAACAGCTTCTGCACCTTGCCCGCCCAGCGCGCGTTGCCGTTGGTGGCAAGCACATGGGTCGGCTCGGCACCGAGCTCGAGCAGAAAGCCCGCGAGACCGAGGCAGAGGTCCGGATCGCCATAGATTGCGAACTTCTTGCCGTGAATATGGGCGCTCGAATTCGCCGACGGCATCGACCAGCCGGCCGCGCTCTCTTGCAAGCTCTTCCGGAATCTCTTTGCCGCTGATCCGCGAGATTTCCTGCAGGAAATGATCGGTGGCGCTAACCCCGATGGGATGATTGAACGCGACCGTCTCCTGCCCATGCGCAGCGATGACCGGGAGGGTCTTCTCGGTGCAGAACTCCTGCATCGAGAGCGTCGCCTTGGCGTGGATGGCGTTGGCGGCCTCTTCGAGCGTCGTGCCGCCGTCATACATGCGGAATTCGCCGTCGGTGGGCGTATCCCACACATCGCTGTTGTCGCCGAAAATCGTGTAGCCGACACCCATCAGACCGAAGATGCGCTTGACCTCGCGCAGGTTACCAACCGTATAGCCGTCGAAACCGCCGAGGAAGTTGATCGTCTCGTTCGCCTGCCGCTCAAGCTTCGGCGCCGTGCCGGCCTTGCCGTTCCAGAAATGCTCGACGATGCCCTTCATCACATTGTCATAGCCGGTGATATGGCTGCCGACGAAGGCCGGCGTATGCGCGAATGGAACATCGAACTCTTGCGGGACCGAACCCTTTTCCTTCGACGTTTTGATGAAGGCGTTGAGGTCGTCGCCGATGACTTCCGCCATGCAGGTCGTCGAGACGGCGATCATCTTCGGCTTGTACATCGCATAGGTGTTGGCAAGGCCGTCAATCATGTTGTTGAGGCCACCGAACACCGCGGCGTCCTCCGTCATCGAGGAGGAGACGCAAGAGGTCGGCTCCTTGAAGTGACGTGAGAAGTGCGAACGATAATAGGCAACACAGCCTTGCGAGCCGTGAACGAAGGGGATCGTGTTCTCGAAGCCGACAGCGGCGAAGACCGCGCCAAGCGGCTGGCAAGCCTTGGCGGGATTGACCACCAACGCCTCACGCGCGAAATTCTTCTCGCGGTATTCCGGCGTCTTGGCCCATTCGCGAATGCGCTCGACCTCGGCGGGATCCTGCGGATTCTCGAACATCCGCTTCTTGTTCGCCAGCATTTGCTGGTATTCCGGACCGCGAAAAAGCTCGAAATGGTCGAGAACGTTGTCGGCATTCTGAGTCATGAATAGGCCCTCTGAAACCTTTTGAGTTGGCCTTCCGGCCCGCCGCGCAGCGAGCCGGGAGACGATCGTTTATTCGGCGGCGATCAGCACCGGACGCCGCTCGGTCTTCCACGGGGCCTTCGCCATCTTCCAAATCGGCGCATTGATCGCCATGTCCATGTCACGAGCGAAAATGGCGAAGCCGTCATAGCCGTGATAGGGGCCGGAATAATCCCAGGAATGCATCTGGCGGAACGGTACGCCCATCTTCTGGAAGACGTATTTTTCCTTGATCCCGGAGCCGACCAGATCCGGCTGGATCCTCTCGACGAACTTCTCGAACTCGTAGCCCGTCACATCGTCATAGATCAGCGTGCCGTCTTTCACATAATGCTGGGCGGTGCGCTGATAATCGTCGTTGTGGCCGAACTCATAACCCGTGCCGACGACCTCCATGCCGAGGTCTTCGTAAGCGCCGATCACGTGGCGCGGACGCAGGCCGCCGACAAAAAGCATGACCGTTTTGCCTTCGAGACGCGGACGATATTTGGCGATGACCGCATCCATCAACGGTTGATATTTCGCGATCACCCGCTCGGCGCCTTCCTTGATCTTGTCGTCGAAGAAGCTCGCGATCTTGCGCAGCGACTCGGCGATCTTGGACGGCCCGAAGAAGTTATATTCGCACCACGGAATACCGTACTTCTCTTCCATATGGCGCGAGATGTAGTTCATCGAACGGTAGCAATGCAGCACGTTGAGCTTGGCCTTCGGCGTCGCCTCGAGCTCCGCCAAGGTGCCGTCGCCGGACCATTGCGCGATAACCCGCAGGCCCATCTCCTCAAGGAGGATGCGCGACGACCAAGCGTCACCGCCGATGTTGTAATCGCCGATGATCGCAACGTCATAAGGCGTCGATTTAAACTTCGGCGGCGCGTTCGGGTCGAGCTTGTCGAATATCCAATCGCGGATCGCGTCGTTGGCGATGTGATGGCCGAGCGACTGGGAGACGCCGCGGAAGCCCTCGCAACGCACCGGAACGATCGTCTTGTTCTCGTATTCCTTCGACTTGACCTTCGAGACGGCCTCGATGTCGTCACCGATGAGGCCGATCGGACATTCCGACTGGATCGAGATGCCGTGGTTCAGCGGGAAGAGCACCTGAATCTCGTCGATGATCTTGGCGAGCTTTTTATCGCCGCCGAAGACGATGTCCTTCTCCTGGAAGTCCGACGTGAATTGCATCGTCACGAAGGTATCGATGCCGGTCGTGCCGATGTAATAATTGCGGCGCGCCGCCCAGGAATATTGGCCGCAGCCCACCGGGCCGTGGCTGATGTGGATCATGTCCTTGATCGGACCCCAGACGACACCCTTCGAACCGGCATAGGCGCAGCCGCGGATCGTCATGACACCCGGGATGGACTTAAGATTGGATTTGACGCCGCAATCCGATTTGCCGCCCTCTTGCACGTTCAGGTGCTTGGCGCGGCGCTTGGCGGTCTTCTCCGGATAAACGGACAGGACCTCTTGTATCAATTCCTTATTGCGGGCCTTGATCTCCGCAACGGTTTCGGGTTTTCCCAGGCTCATTTTAGCACCTCGTTCGCCTATCGGATTGCACCGGAGACCGGCCCCTCGCGAGGAGGGGCCAGCATGTTCGGAGCGTTTATTTAGACGACCGCCAGTTCCGCAGCCGTCTTGCCGACCTGGGTCTCGTCGACCTGCTTCATGATGCCGTGCTCCATGAGCATGTCTTCGAGCTCGTCCATCGTGATCGGCGTCGGGATGATGCCATTGCCGCGATTGGCGTGGACCTTGTTGGCGAGGTTACGGTAGTGCTGGGCCTGCCCCGATTCCGGCGCATATTCCAGAACCGTCATACGGCGCAGCTCGGCGTGCTGAACGATGTTGTCGCGCGGCACGAAGTAGATGAGCTGCGTGCCAAGCTTGGCCGCAAGGCTCTCCGCCAGTTCGAGTTCCTTGTCGGTCTGGCGCTCGTTGCAGACCAGCCCGCCCAGGCGCACGCCGCCGGAATTGGCGTATTTGAGAATGCCCTTAGAAATGTTGTTGGCCGCATACATGGCCATCATCTCGCCGGACATGACGATGTAAATTTCCTGCGCCTTGTTTTCACGGATTGGCATGGCGAAACCGCCGCAGACGACGTCGCCGAGAACGTCATAGGAGACATAATCGATGTCTTCATAAGCGCCGTTCTCCTCGAGGAAGTTGATCGAGGTGATGACGCCGCGGCCGGCGCAGCCGACGCCCGGCTCCGGACCGCCCGAACTCGACGCACTTGATGTCGCGATAGCCGATCTTCATGACCTCTTCGAGCTCGAGGTCTTCGACGCTGCCCGCGGCAGCGGCGAGGCTCAGAATCGTGTCCTGCGCCTTGGCGTGCAGAATGAGGCGGGTCGAATCCGCCTTCGGGTCACAGCCCACGATCAGAATCCTGTGCCCCAGCTCCGCGAGAGCGGCGAGCGTATTCTGAGAGGTTGTGGACTTGCCGATGCCCCCTTTACCGTAAAACGCGATTTGTCGAAGTGCCGACATGTAGGTTCTCCATAAACCAATGCCAATGACGACCGCGCCCGTCCGGCGCGTCTGCTCAGTCAGAAACTGGCGCGTTGTTTACGGGAAGGAATGCATCGCTCGCCAGCGCGTCAGCGTGCACTCAGCCCTCACTCACCGTTCCGCACGCATTGGGTTTGCAACGCGTATGCCAGCGGGAAATAAATTTGCAAGTTGTTGTCTTTAAATGAAAAATTCAATTTGTCGGGGAAGCTCGCAAGCTGTGTCGAACACGACAGCCGCGCCGTCTCCTGTCGGAAACAAGACAAGACCGGAGCCCGCGCCGGCCGCTCCGGAATGGAGTCCTCTTGCGCGGAATGTTGCGGCTGCATCCGTGCCAGGAACAGAACTTGCAGCAGCGTGCGGCCGACCGGATCCGGTCGTGGTTTTGCTGACGAGGCAACATATGCAGATAGGTGTCGAGACCTCCAAGGCCGTCGATCAGCGACGGGTGTTCGTCATAGACGAGGACGAAATCACCCGCGCGGCGCTGCAATTCATGTTGCATGACGAGATCGAGACGCATGAGCTCACGAGCCCGGAGGACGCTTATACAAAAGGCACCGGCTGGCTGGCGCCGCACCTTGTTCTGCTCGGCGTCAGCTTCGTCAAGGAACGCGGCGCCGCCCTGATCCCCGAGATGGCGGAAAAATTTCCGGGCGTGCGCATTCTCATCACCTGCGACAAGAGCCAGGAAGCCACAGCGGTCGAGGCGCTCAAGGCGGGTGCGCATGGCGCGGTCGTCAAGCCGCTGACGCTCGAAGCCGTCCGCAAGAAGGTCGATACCGTCCTTGGGCGCGGCGGCGCGGCGCCGTTGATCCAGATCGGAACGCTGTAAGCGGGCTCAGATGACCGACATTATCTTCTTCCAAAAGCCCGGCTGCGGGACGAATGCTCGTCAGAAGCTCGCGCTTGAACAGGCAGGCCATTCGATCGAGGCGCGCGACCTGCTGCGCGAGGGCTGGACAACGGAAAGGCTACGCGGCTTTTTCGGCGACCTGCCGGTCACCAGCTGGTTCAACCCGGCTGCGCTGAAGATCAAATCCGGCGAGATCGATCCCGCCCAGCTTGACGCGGCGACGGCGCTCGGCCTGCTGGTCGCCGAGCCGCTGCTCATCCGGCGCCCGCTGATTGAGGCGGGCGACAAACGCTGCGCCGGCTTCGACAATGATGTCGTCGCCGGGCTCCTTGGCGACGGAAACGCCGGCGTCGGAGAAAATTGTTCGCGTCCAAACCAGACGCCCTGCCCCAGCCCCGCGACGGCAACCGGCGCCGGGCCGTGACCCGTCACGCCTCGAGCAACTTGGCCTCGAATATAGAGCTTGGCTATTCCAAGGATAACAAAGTGAGCGCGCGCGTCCCCTTCAAGCACATCGACACCGCCGAGGCCGAGACATTGATCCACGGCGGCAACGTCATCATCCTGGACGTCCGTGACGCCGAGTTATTCGAACGTGGCCATATCTCCGAGGCGAAGAACGTCACCATCACGAACCTGTTCAACGTTCTCGACGGCGTGGCGACGGAGAGCCACATTTTGATCTATTGCTATCACGGCTATGCCAGCCAAGAGTTCGGCCAGCTGCTGTCGGATTTTCGCTATACGAAAGTCTACAGCCTCAACGGCGGCTACGAAGCGTGGATCAATCGCGCCGAGACTTTCGCCGGCTAGGCTTCCGCAAGCCAGTTCCCACTGCTTACCCACGCCCAAATAATGCCGCGTCGCGTTTCGGACATTGGCCGCTGTCGCGAATATTACGACAGTACCGGCACGGCGGGCTCACCAAAGAGTATCGTGCTGATTTTCAACATATAATCGGGCATCGGCCGCTCCGGCCCCGGTCTTGCTTTGGCTAGGGCGATCGCAGAGGACGGCCGTTGAGCACTTCAGAAAATTCCGGCTGGGGGCAGCCACCCTACCCCGTCGCTTTGATTCTCGGCACCAACGAGATCGCTTCGGCGATCGCGGTCTATCTGTATCATCGCGGTTACGGCGTCGTCCTTTCGCACGATCCGAGCCCGCCGGTCATCCGCCGCAAAATGGCTTTCCACGATGCCTTGTTCGAAGAGGTCATCGATATCGAGGGCGTCATCGCCACGCGTGCCGATCGCGGGCTCGAAGTCCAAGCGGGACTTGCGCGAAGGAACGGTGTCATCATCACCGAACTCGGCATCCTGGATCTGATGGTCCTGCGCACGCTCAATATCCTGATAGATGCGCGGATGCAGAAGTATCAAGTGACGCCAGATCTGCGACGCCTTGCGCGCGTGACGATCGGGCTCGGGCCCGGTTTCACGGCGGGCGAAAATTGCGATATCGCCATCGAAACGCGACCAGGGAAGGCCGGACGCATCATTCAGGACGGCGCGACCGATGCCGCGGACGGCACGCCGAATATGCTCGGCACGCGCGGGGCGGAACGCTTCGTGCGATCGACCTTCGCCGGACGCTGGCATTCGCCCCTCGAGATCGGCACGCGGATTTTCAAGGACTTCGTCGTGGGCCATCTCGGCGGCGAGCCGGTGCGGGCGCCTTTCGACGGCATCTTGCGCGGCGTCGTTCGCGACGGCACCGAAGTGCCAGCCGATGTGAAGCTGTTGGAGATTGATCCACGCGGCCGCAAAGCCAAATTCACCGGCATCGACAGCCGCGGCCACGCGATTGCAAAAGCCGCCTGCAATGCTCTCAGCTTCATTGAAAGCGGGGCCGAGCCGCCGACGAGCAAGCGGGGGCGACGGCTCTATCTCGTTCGCTGATGGGTACGGTCACCGCATTTCGTCCGCGACGCGACCCCGACGCCGTCAATTTCGGCGATCTGCCGCCGGCGATAAATGCTCTGCTCCAGAACGGCGTGCGCGCCTATCGCACCGATCCGGTGGAAGCCGACCGCTTCTTTCGCGAGGCGCGCGCCGTGGCGCCGGCCGAACTCGCGACCTATTTCTGCCTCTACAAAATTCACACCTACGGCGGCAATCTCGAAGCCGCGGAGGAAGCCGCGCAAAGCGGCCTTGAAGAGGCGGCACGGCAGGCCGGATGGCCGCGCGACTGGCATGAATGGCAGGCGCCATGCGCCCTCGACGGACCCGGCCGCTTCGCGCTCTACACGCTGAAAGCGCTTGCCTTCATCAGCCTGCGTCAGAACGAGCGCGCCCGCGCGCGCGAAATTCTCGATGCGCTCGAAAGATTCGATCCGGCCGGTGCCGTTGGCTGGCCAGTCGTAGCAGCCATCGCTGACGGCAGCGCTTAACGCGCACGCGGCAGAGCGCATCTGCACCTTGCAGAAAATTCGTGGCACCCAGTTTGCAGTAACTCCAAAGTGGCGCCAGAGCGCCGCATGTCAGACGAGATCGCGTAGGGATTATGACAATCGAAAATATCTCGCAGGTCGCCGCGCCGGTCATGAAAGACGCTCTACCGCAGGCGGCCTCGCGCGGGAGCGTCCGGCAGTCCTCGCTTTTGATGCGTAATCTTAAGTTAGGACTCTGACATGACCCAAGAGGCGGAAACCCTACAAGAAATCGCTGATCAGAAATACAAATACGGATTTGTCTCCGATATCGAAAGCGAGTTCGCGCCGAAGGGCCTAAATGAAGAAATCGTCCGGTTCATTTCGGCGAAGAAGAACGAACCGGACTGGATGCTGCAATGGCGGCTCGACGCCTATCGGCGCTGGCTCAAGATGGAAGAGCCAACCTGGGCGCGCGTGAACTATCCGAAGATCGACTTCCAGGACTCCTATTACTACGCCGCGCCTAAGGGCGATGGCGAGAAGCCGAAAAGCCTCGACGAGATTGATCCAGAGCTTTTGCGGACTTATGAGAAGCTCGGCATTCCGCTCTCGGAGCAGAAGATGCTCTCCGGCGTCGCTGTCGATGCGGTGTTCGACTCGGTTTCGGTCGCCACGACCTTCAAAGCGACGCTCGAAGAAGCCGGCGTGATTTTCTGCCCGATCTCGGAAGCTTTGCAGAAACATCCGGAGCTCGTGCGCAAATATCTCGGCTCGGTCGTGCCGCCGACTGATAATTATTACGCGACGCTGAATTGCGCGGTCTTCTCGGACGGGTCTTTCGTCTACGTCCCCGAAGGCGTGCGCTGCCCGATGGAACTCTCGACCTATTTCCGTATCAACGCGTCGAAGACGGGACAGTTCGAGCGCACGCTGATCATCGCCGAGAAGGGCGCCTATGTCTCTTATCTCGAAGGCTGCACGGCGCCGCAGCGCGATGAGAACCAGCTTCATGCCGCGGTCGTCGAGCTTGTCGCGCTCGAAAGCGCCGAGATCAAATATTCGACCGTCCAGAATTGGTATCCCGGCGACGAGAACGGCAAGGGCGGCATCTATAATTTCGTCACCAAGCGCGGCGATTGCCGCGGCGCCAATTCGAAGATTTCCTGGACGCAGGTCGAGACGGGTTCGGCCGTCACCTGGAAATATCCGTCCTGCATCCTGCGTGGCGAGAATTCCGTCGGTGAATTCTATTCGATCGCCATCACCAACAATTATCAGCAGGCCGATACCGGCACGAAAATGATCCATCTTGGCAAGAACACCAAGAGCCGCATCATCTCGAAGGGCATCTCGGCCGGCTATGCGCAGAACACCTATCGCGGACTGGTCAGCGTCAATTCGAAGGCCGACGGCGCGCGGAATTTCACGCAATGCGACTCGCTGCTCATCGGCGCGAAATGCGGCGCACATACCGTGCCCTATATCGTCTCGCGCAATCCGACCGCCATACTCGAGCACGAGGCGACCACCTCGAAGATCAGCGACGACCAGCTGTTCTATTGCCTCTCGCGCGGCATTCCCGCCGAGCAGGCGGTGGCGCTCATCGTCAACGGCTTCTGCCGCGAGGTTTTGCAGCAATTGCCGATGGAATTCGCCGTCGAGGCGCAGAAGCTTGTCGGCATCAGTCTTGAAGGGAGCGTGGGATAATGCTCGAAATCAAGGATCTCTACGCCAATATCAATGGCAAGGACATTCTGAAGGGTGTCACGCTCAATATTCCGGCCGGGGAAGTGCATGCCCTCATGGGGCCCAATGGCGCCGGCAAGTCGACGACATCCTACACGCTCGCTGGGCGCGAGGGCTATAATGTCACGAGCGGCTCCGTCACGCTCGACAACGAAGACATTCTGCCGCTGTCGCCGGAAGAGCGCGCGGCCAAGGGCATTTTCCTCGCCTTTCAATATCCGTTGGAGATACCCGGCGTCTCGACGCTGAATTTCCTCAAGACGGCGCTGAACGCGCAGCGCCAGACACGCGGCGAGCCGGAGCTCGACGCCGTGCAATTTTTGAAGCTCGTGCGTGAGACGGCCAAGAAGCTCAACGTCACGGAAGAGATGCTGAAGCGTCCGCTTAACGTCGGCTTTTCCGGCGGCGAGAAGAAGCGCAACGAGATTTTGCAGATGGCGCTACTGAAACCGAAACTCGCTATCTTGGACGAGACCGATTCCGGCCTCGACATCGACGCGTTGAAGCTGGTCGCGGAGGGGGTCAACGCCCTACGCGCGCCAGATCGCAGTTTCCTTGTCATCACGCATTACCAGCGGCTGCTGGATTTCATCGTTCCGGATCGCGTGCATATTTTCGCCAACGGGCGCATCGTGCGCTCCGGCGACAAGACGCTCGCGCATCAGCTCGAGGCCGAGGGCTACGAGGGCCTGATCGGCAAAGCCGCGTGAGGGCGTTATGAGCGACATCGTCTCACTCGCGAGCCTGTTATCCGCCGTGCCCAAATTCGACGGCGGCAAGCAGGGGCTCGGCGCCCTGCGCGACCTGGCCCGCGCCGAATTCGTCGCGCACGGCCTACCGACCCGGCGGCAGGAAACCTGGCGATATTCGGACCTCTCCCAGGCCATGAACGAGCCGACACGGCCGGCGGAGGAGGCCTCGCGCGAGCCCTTCACCGTTCCTGGGGCGGCGCTGGCGCGCTTCGAGAACAGTGTGCTCGATGCCAATTCAGACTTTCAGCAGACCGGCGCTCTGTCGCTCATGCCCGTGCTTGCCGGCGCGGCGCCCGGCCTTGCGGCGCAAATCGGCACGGTCAATCCGCAGCGGGACCACCCGATCGTCAATCTCAACACGGCGGTGATGAGCGACGGCCTGGTGCTCAACGCGAGCAAGGGCGTTCCCGGCCTGCTGCACGTCAACTTCACCTGGCAACCCGAGGAAGGGGCACGCGCACCGGAGGGCGGCCACCTGCGCCTTCTGATCCAGCTTGAGAAAGATGCCGAATTCACGTTGATCGAGTTGCATGACGGCGCTCCGTCCTTTGCGACCATCGTCTGCGAGTTCCGGCTCGCCGAAGGCGCGCGACTTAACCACCTGCGGATCGACCGGCTCGGCCAAGCGGCGCGCCAATCGGCGGTGACGCTCGCCGAAATCGGCACGGCCGCGTCTTATCGCGCTTTCTATCTCTCGGAGGGCGGCCATTTCGCGCGCCACGAGGCGCTGCTGAAGCTCATCGGCGAGCAGGCGCAGGCGAATATCGATGGCGCCTATCTCGTCGGCAACGGCCGCCATTGCGACAATACCACGGTCATGACACATGCCGCGCCGAACACATCGAGCCGGCAGAGTTTTCGCGGCGTTCTCACCGGGCGCTCGCGCGGCGTCTTTCAAGGCTGCGTTCAGGTTGCGCCGGAGGCGCAGCGCACCGACGCCTATCAGATAAGCCGCGCCCTGCTCTTGTCGCGGGAGGCAGAGATCGCAACGAAGCCGGAACTTGAGATTTTCGCCGACGACGTGAAGTGCAGCCACGGCGCGACGGCCGGCGAACTCGATCACGCCGCACTGTTTTTCCTGCGTGCTCGCGGCATTCCGGAAGCCGAAGCCCGCGCCCTGCTCGTTCGCGCTTTCTTGTTCGAAGCGTTCGACGCGATCGAGAGCACCGATTTGCGTGACCTTGTCTCCGGCCGCACCGACGCGTGGCTGGAGCGCCATGCGAAAGAGGTCAATCATGTCGGCTAGCGTCACAGCGCCCCGCGTCGATTGTCCACCGGGCTTCGATGTCGCCGCGCTACGAGCGGAATTCCCGATCCTGTCGCGCGAGGTGAACGGCAAGCCGCTCGTCTATCTCGACAACGGCGCCTCGGCGCAGAAGCCGCGCGTCGTGCTCGACGCTATACACAACGCCTATGCCTCGACTTATGCCAACGTCCATCGCGGCGCGCATTTCCTCTCGGCGGAATCGACAGCGCTTTACGAGGAGGCGCGTGAGTTGGTCCGGCGCTTCCTCAACGCCGCCTCGGCGGATGAGATCATCTTCACCAAAGGCGGTACAGAATCCATCAACCTCGTTGCGGACAGTCTGGGCAGCGAGATCGCGCCGGGTGATGAAATCATCATCACCGAGATGGAGCATCACGCCAATATCGTCCCCTGGCACTTTCTGCGCGAGCGCAAAGGCGCCGTGCTGCGGTGGGCGCGGCTGACGGAGGACGATCGTCTCGATCTCGAAGACTTTGCCAAGCTGCTGACGCCGCGGACCAAGATCGTCGCCATCACGCATATGTCAAACGTCCTCGGCACCGTGACGCCGTTGCGCGAGATCATTCAGCTGGCCCATGCGGCGGGCGCCAAGATTCTGATCGATGGCTGCCAAGGTGCGGTGCATGTACCGGTCGACGTGCAGGCGCTCGATTGCGATTTCTATGTCGGCACCGGGCACAAGCTCTATGGCCCAACCGGGGTCGGCTTCCTGTATGGCAAGCTCGCGCTCCTCAACGCCATGCGGCCCTATCAGGGCGGCGGCGACATGATCGACATCGTGAGCGAAGACAATGTGACCTATGCACCCTCGCCGCATCGCTTCGAGGCTGGCACGCCGCCGATCGTCCAGGCGATCGGACTCGGCGTTGCGCTCGATTGGCTGTCAGGCCTCGATCGCACCGCGATCACGGCGCACGAGGCTGATCTTCTGGCGCACGCAACCGAGGAAATGACCCGAATCGATAAAGTGGTGATCCTCGGCCGCGCACCGGATAAAGGCGCGATCATCACCTTCAACATCGCTGGCGCTCACGCCCATGACGTGGCGACGCTGCTGGATCATGCAGGCGTCGCGGTCCGGGCTGGCACCCATTGCGCGCAGCCGCTGATGAAGCGCTACGGCGTCACATCCTCCTGCCGCGCCTCCTTCGCGCTTTACAACACGCATCAAGAGGTGGAGGCGCTGGTCGCCGCAATCCGCAAAGCGCTGGAGTTCCTGGCGTGATGGAATCCGCGTCTTTAGATACGGACGCCGGAATCGAAACCCCGGCGGCCTCCGAAACGTTGCATCCCTTGCTGGAAGCAGTGATCGCGGCCTTGCGGACAGTGCATGATCCGGAAATTCCGCTGAACGTTTACGATCTTGGGCTCATTTACCGTGTCGCCGGAAAGGGGCCGAACATCGAGATCGACATGACCTTGACGGCGCCGGGCTGCCCGGTGGCAAGCGAGATCGTGTGCTCTGTCGAGGAGGCGGTCCGCGCCGTTCCCGGGGTCGATACAGTTGAGGTCATGCTGGTGTTCGACCCGCCTTGGGACCAGTCAAAAATGTCAGACGAGGCCCGGCTCCACCTCGGCCTGCTCTAGACGGCGCTCGCCGACCCGCGCGCGGCCTCCTCTCGCAAGCGCTGAAATATCACCCCAGCTTGGGCGATATTGACAATCCGCGTGTCAAAATATCCCGGACTTCTTTCAAAACATTTGCTTCAAGCCCTTGAGCGATTTGAAGGATAATCTCCTCGGAAATCGCTCGTCGGACGGAGCAACCTGCGAATGCGCCTGGGAATAATAGTCGCGTCGATGATTCTTTTCGCCGCCGCCGCCGATACGACGCTGGCCGCGCCCGTTGCGCAGACGATCGCCGAAGACGGCACGCTCGATCTTGCCGAAATGGAGGCTGCGGCTGCGGCGGCCTTCGACAAGCTCAACACAGATAGCGATACGACGCTTGATTACGACGAAGCCAAAGGCCGGCTCAGCAAGAATACGTTTCTCGCGGCCGATCCTGATGCGGATAAGACGTTGAGCAAACAGGAATATGTCGAGATGGCGGAAAAGCTATTCAACGCCGCCGACAGTAACAATGATGGCGTGCTCGATGCCAAGGAACTCAGAAGCCGTGCGGCACAGGCATTGATGCGGCTGCTTCAATAGGAATCGCCATTGTCAAATATCATCGTCGCGCGCGCCAATGACTGTCGCTTCGGGAGAAACTCCCGAGCACTTTAGGTAACCCTTCCATAGATTGATTCCTTTAGTCCCGCCTAGCATTGGAACATGGCACGTAAGAGCAGGACGCGCATCAAGAACGCGCCGCAGAAAGAGGCGTCCGCGACCAGCGGGCGTTTGCCCTGACATAAAAGGCTTCACGCGCCGTAACTGTCTGCGCTCGGCCGGCGAGGGCTAGGCCGGACAATCCTTATTGAAAGAGGAAACGTCATGACATGTAGAGGGAAGCTTTTGCTATTGGCAGGAGCTGTGGTTGGGCTTGTCGCTTTGACGGGCCCCAGCTTTGCCAATGAAGATATCGTTCAACGGGAGAAAAATCCCAATCTGTGGCCGGTGACGGGCGGCGATTATGGTCTTAAGCGCCACAGCACGCTAAGCGACATCAACAAGGACAATGTCGACAAGCTGCAGATGGCTTGGTCGCAATCGAGCGGCGCCCTGCGCGGCCACGAGGGCCAGCCCCTTGTGGTCGAGGTCGACGGCAAGCCGATGATGTATCTCGTGAGCGCCTGGCCCAACATCGTGCAGGCGCTCGACCTGACAGATCCCGACAATCCGAAGGAGATCTGGAACTACGAGAAGAAGACCGATCGCGATATTTCGGCTGTGCCACGCGCTTGCTGCGACACCGTCAACCGCGGTCTCTCCTACGCCGAAGGCAAGGTCGTCTTCGGAACCCTCGACGGCTTCGTGATCGCCCTTGACGCCAAGACCGGCAAGGAGATCTGGGTCGTCAAGCACGCCTATCCGGAACACGGCGAGACGCAGACCAACGCGCCGATGATCGCCGAGAACCTCGTCATCGCCGGCTTCGGCGGCGACGAATTCGCGGCCCGCGGCCGCCTCGATGCCTATGACCTCAACACCGGCAAGCTGGTGTGGAGCAAGGAGAGCAACGGGACCGACGAGGAAATCGGCATCACGCCAGACTCCAACAAGGACAACAATCGACATGATATGACCCAGCATCAGGGCTTTACCTACCCGGGTGACGAATGGAAACGTGGCGGCGGTTCGCCTTGGGCCTGGTACAGCTACGATCCTGAGCTGAAGCTCATCTATGAATCGAACGGCAATCCCGGCAACTGGAGCCCGACGACGCGTTGTGGCGAGAACCCGCCGACCCAGGAAGGCTGCAATTCCGGCAAATGGGACAACAAATGGTCGATGACCATCTTCGCGCGCAAAGTGTCCGACGGAAGCGTGGTCTGGAACTACCAGATGACGCCCTTTGATCAGTGGGACTATGACGGCGTCAACGAGAACATCCTGGTAGACATGCCGAACGTGGATGGAAAGCCACACAAGGCGCTCGTTCACTTCGATCGCAATGGATTTGCCTATGTGATCGACCGCGAAACTGGCGAGCTGTTGCGCGCGAGCAAGTTTGTCGCGGTCAACTGGGCCGAGCGGATCGACCTGAAAACCGGCCGTCCGGTCAAGGTCTACGAGCACTCGCCGCTCAAGATCGGCGTAAACACGCAGGCCTGCCCTTCCGCGATGGGCGGCAAGGATCAGCAGCCCTGCGCCGTCGATCCCAAGGATCCGAGCAAGTTCTATTGCTCGACCAACAACTGGTGCATGGAAGACGAGCCGCAGCAGCGCGTGAGCTTCCAGCAGGGTACCGTCTACGTCTTCGCCAACGTCTACATGTATGAAGAGAAGCCCGGCGTCGCCGGCCGCTTCAAGAAATTCGACGTGTTGACCGGTAAGGAAGACTGGGACATCCCGGATCCGTACCCGAACTGGAGCGGTGCTCTCGTGACGGACGGCGGCCTGGTGTTCTACGGCAGCCTTGGTGGCGACTTCCGCGCCGTCGATCGCGATACCGGCAATATCCTTTGGCACCGCAAGCTTGCCTCGGGCATCATCGGTAACCCGATCACTTATAAAATCGACGGCAAACAATATGTGTCGGTGTGGAGCGGCATCGGCGGGTGGATCGGCCTGCCCGTTACCGCTGGCCTCGACATGAGCGACAAGTTCGGCGCCATCGGTGCGACGGCCATGGCGAAGGCGACCGGCCTTCCCATGATCCCGCAGGGCGGCACGCTCTTCACGTTCCGTGTCTACTGATTAACGTCTCCCAACTGCAGACCCCTGGCGCATCATGTATGCGTCAGGGGCTTTTATTTTGGTATCAAGGTTCAAGGGTTTAGCGATGAACACCCGTGGCGTTTCGATCGCGATCGCGCTGATCGCAAATCTTGTGCTTCTTCCACATGCCTTCGCCCAGACTGATTTCAACGACATGACGCCAGCGGAAAAACTCGCGGCGCGAAACGAAGCGGCGAAAATGCACCTCGAATCGCTGAAGGTCTGCGCCGATGGCGGCAATTTGCCCTTCTCGAATCTCAAGAGCGCAGGATTCGAGAACAAGATCGCGCAGATCATCGCTGATTCGATGGGCGCGGAGCTCACTTATTACTGGCGTCCGTCGCTCGAACGCGGCGCGACCCGCGCAGTCTTCGACAATAGCGACTGCGATGTCTTGATGGACATTCCCGTAAATTGGGAAGCCGTGCTCTCGACGCTGCCGCTCTACAGCACGACCTACGTTCTTGCTTATCGAAGCGACAAAGGCATCGCACCGTTTAAATCGCTCGACGATCCTCGCCTGAAGAAGCTGCGTGTCGGCGTCTATGAAACCTCCGCGCTACGCGAGGCGCTTGCCAACCGCGGCGTCACGAACGTCGACGTCCATCCCGTCACCTACGATGGCGACCTCGTCGTCCAGGACCAGCCCTGGTGGCAGGTTGAGCAAGTCGCGACGGGCGATCTCGATGTCGCCGGCGTGTGGGGGCCGTTCGCCGGCTATGTCAAAGCCAAGAAGGGCGCGCCACTGACGATTCAGCCGGTCAACCGCATGGAAAATACGATCCCGCTCGAATTCGAGCTGGCGCTCGGCGTACGCCGCACGGATGCGGTTTTGAAATATATGATCGACAACGCCCTGCAGAAGCATCGTGACGAGATCAAAGAAATTTTGACCGAATATGGCGTTCCGCTCGTGCAATGCGGCTCTTGCATCGTCTCCGGCGACATCCCGGCGCATGGCACCTATTTCACGCCGACGATTCATTTGACCAAGCCGACGGACACGACGACAGGCGAGGCCCCGCATGTGCCCGACGCCGAGGTGCGCCAATGGCTGAAGGACGGCCTTGACGTGAATGCGGCGCTCAACGGCGCCGTGCTTTCTGGCGATCTCGACCGGATTCGTTTCCTGGTCAGCAAAGGTGCCGACGTCAATTCCCGCGACGGACTGGGGCAATATCAGCTTCACATCGCTGCGGAACAGCGGGACATGGATGTCATCTCGGAATTGCTGGACGACGGTGCAAAAATCGAGGCACGCGACAATGATGGCTGGACGCCGCTGATGCGCGCCGCCGCGCGTGACAACGTCCCCGCGATCCAATTGCTTATTGCGCACAAGGCCCAGGTCGATGCCACGACGCCCGGCGGCTATACGGCGCTCGCCTATGCTCTGGCGGACGGAAAGTTCGCTGCGGCGCAGGCGCTCATTGATGCCGGCGCCTCGGCATCCAGGCCGGTGGGATCTGAAAAATTGACCCCATTGATGATTACCGCGAGCCAACTCCCGGCAGAGAATCGCCAAATGGCACTCGTCGAGGGCGTTAGCCCGCTTGATATGGCACGATTGCTTCGTGCGCGTGGCGCAAGCGTGAATGCCAAGTCAACGGCCGGCATGACGGCGCTGATGGTGGCGGCAGTCCACAATAATCCCGCGATGATCGGTATCCTCGCGCAATTGGGCGCCGACCTCTCGGCCAAGGAAGCGGGCGGCCGCACGGCGCGCGAACTCGCGCTTCTCAATGGCAATGAAGCTGCAGTTCAAATTCTAAACGTGCTCGCGGTGACGACACCCAAGCCGAAGCATATCGATCCGGGCAATGACAGCGAGGGAAAAACTCTCTGAACCCAAGGGTTGAATTCCCTTTCGCGTGCCCATAGGCCTGTTCGGCCGTCGGATTGATCTGGAGCCTTGATGTCAAAAGCCACATGCACTTTCATGCTGGCCGGGTGCTGTGCGGGCCTTCTAGCAAGTGCAGCACCTCTCAAAGCACAAACTTCAGCAGGCAAACCGCCGATCCATTTACGGCTTATCTATCTCGGCAAAGATTACCGCGATCCGACGCCGCTCTCATTTCTTGACCAGGTTGTCGGCGATAAAGGAATCGCTGGCGCGCGGGTCGGGGCCGCCGACAACAATATCACCGGCAAATTCATCGGTCAGGAAACCGACCTTGTGGAAGATATCGTTCCCGAGCAGGCCGACATTGTCGCCGAAGCCAAGAAAGTGCTAGGCGCCGGCAACCGGCTTATCGTCGCCGATCTCGCGGCGAAAGATCTGCTCGCCGTCGCCGATCTCCCTGAAGCAAAAGACGCCATTATCCTCGACGTCCGCACGAGCGACGACACGCTGCGTGAAGAGCAATGCCGTCGCAATGTGTTCCACCTTGCGCCGAGCAATGCGATGCGCGCTGACGCTTTGGGACAATTCCTCCTCTACAAGAAGTGGACGCATTGGTTCTTTGTTCACGGTGTCAAACCCGACGATCTCGATTATGTCGCGGCAGTCCGGCGCGCGGCGTCACACTTCGGGGCGCGAATCGTTGCCGAACGCAACTACACCTACGACGCCCGCACTCGGGATACCGATACCGGCCATCAGCAGACCGAGCAGCAGATGGCGCTTCTGACCCAGAGCTCGCCTGACTATGACGTGATTTTCGTCGTCGACGAGGACGAAGCCTTCGGTGACTATCTGCTCTTCAACAGCACCGACCCGCGGCCGGTTGTCGGGACCCAGGGCCTCGTCGCGGCCGCCTGGCATCCGGCTTTCACCGAATTTTCGGGCAAGGAAATGCAGCGGCGTTTTCTGCGTCTTGCCCATCGCACAATGACTGAACGCGATTACGAGGCCTGGCTCGGCGTACGCATCTTCGGTGAAGCTATGCTCCGCACCGGCGCGACCGATGCCAAGGCGCTGCGGAATTACATCCTCTCCGATAAATTCATCATTGCCGCCTTCAAAGGCCAGGGCCTCTCCTTCCGGCACTGGGATCTGCAATTGCGTCAGCCGATTCTTCTTGTCGGTCCGCGCGCGCTCGTCTCGATCGCGCCCATCGAGGGCTTCCTTCATCCGCGCTTCAATACGGACACGCTTGGCTATGACGAGCCGGAGACAAAATGCCATGCGCTCAAATAACTATCGAATCAGGCGCTGTGGTCCCGCCGCGCTTCTCGCCGTCCTGCTCATGCCGGCTTCAGCACCGGCCTCCGCTTCGACGCTGTTCGTCACGAGCGAGCGCGACAACACCGTGACGGTGCTCGACAGCAAGACGATGGCCATCGAAAAGGTCATCGCCGTCGGCACGCGGCCGCGCGGCATAGCAATCACGCCGGATTATCGCGAGATTTTTGTCTGTATCGGCGATGATGACCGGCTCGATGTCATCGACACGAAAACGCGAGAGGTCTCGCGGAGCATTCCCAACGTCCTCGATCCCGAACTCGTTGCGATCGATCCGGTCGGAAAACGCGTCTACGCGGCCAATGAAGAGGACTCGCAGGTTACGGTCATCGATCGCGCCAGCGGCAAGATCGTTGGCGCGGTCGGCGTCGGCGCGGAACCGGAAGGCTTGAGCATCAGCCCCGATCTTTCCACCGTGGTCAATACGTCCGAGCTTACGAGCATGGCGCATTTTATCAACACGAAGACTCTCACGATCGAGGACAATATCCTCGTCGATCAGCGCCCGCGCGAGGCACAATATACACATGACGGCAAGCAGGTCTGGGTTTCCGCCGAAGTCGGCGGCACTGTCTCGGTGATCGACGCGCAGAAGCGCACGATCATCGGCAAGATCAACTTCGATATTCCGGGTGTCCAGCCAGAGCTTATCCAGCCGGTCGGCATCGTATTCTCGAAAGACGGCAAACTCGCCTTCGTCGCGCTAAGCCATGCCAACCGCATCGCGGTGGTCGACACCGCAACGCTCGCCGTGGTGTCCTATATCCTTGTCGGCGAACGGCCATGGCACATGGCGCTCGACCCGGACGGCTCGACGCTTTATGTCGCCAACGGCAATACCAATGACCTAACCGTGATCGATGTCGCGACTCTGAAGGCTACACGGTCCGTCAACGTCGGCCATCTGCCTTGGGGCGTCGTCGCGATGCCATAGGCAGATCTTTATTGATCCCGCATCTGGTAGGTCAGCCGGATGAGGTCGGAGGTACGCTCGACGCCAAGTTTGCCTTTGATGATGCTGCAAGCATTGGCGACCGTCTTATAGGTGATGCCCAGCGCCCCGGCGATGGCGGCAAAATTCTTTCCTTCTCCCAGCAGGCGCACAATGTCGATCTCGCGCGTCGTCAGCTTTTCCAGCGGATTTGCGCCGCCATATTGCGAGATGACCAATTGCGCTGCGATCTCGCGCTCGACATAACGCCCCCCGGCGGCGACCTCGCGCACGGCGGCGATGAGTTCATCGGCCGAGGCCATTTTGCTGACATAGCCGCGCGCGCCCGCGTTCAACGTGCGTGACACGTAGATCGGCTCGGCATGCATGCTGAGAACGACGACCTTGACCTGGCGGTTTTCAAGGAGAAGCCGCCGCAGGAGTTCGAAGCCGCTGGAATTTGGCAAATTGAGATCGAGCAGCAAGACGTCGGGCATTTTGGAGCGATACAAGGAAAGTGCTTCACGCGCCGACGCAGCCTCAAACACCTCAGTCTCCGGCAGCGCGGCCAGAAGCCGGCGCACGCCCTCGCGCACCACGACATGATCGTCGATAATCAAAATTCTCATGGCACTGTCTCCGAAGCTGCCAATTCCTGAGCATCGAGAGGCAATTTTGCGACGACTTGGGCGCCTTCGCCGTCGGGGTGATTGGAGACTTCCAACGATCCGCCAAGCGCGTCGATACGCTCTCGCATGCCGATCAGGCCGTAACCGGCACGGTGATGCTCCGCAGGAAACCCGCCACCATTGTCGCTTACGCCCACGACAAGATGATTTTCATCTCTGACATTGGCTCGCAATTCGATCGACGTCGGATTGCCGTGGCGCAAAGCGTTGTTCAGTCCTTCCTGAAACACCCGATAGACCGTCGCATCGAGCCTCTCGCCGAAGCTCTCGCAGTCGAGATCGACCGTGATATCCACGCCCGGGCGCCTGCGGCTCCAGAACTGCACCAGGTTTTCGACAGCTTGATCCAGCCCGAGGTCGAGCAGCACTGCAGGACGCAATTTGCCCAGCATCGATCGCACGTGACCCTGGATTTCCGAGACTGTGCCTGCGATCGCGTCGAGACGCGCGCTGGCCTGCGCCGCGCCTGTATCGCCGCGGCGCTGCAAAGTCGAAATGTCAATGTTGAGCGCGAAGAGCAGCGGGCCAATTTCGTCGTGCAGATCGCGCGCAAGATCTGCCCGCTCTTCTTCCTGAACATTTGCGAGCTGCTGCTGCAATTTGGCGTTCTGCTGTTCGGTGTCGTCAAGCCGGACGACCATCTCGTTGAAGCAGCGCGAAAGATCGACAATCTCCGGCGCGCCGCGCTCTTCGATGCGCGGGCTGTAATCGCCTTGGCCAATCTGACGAAAGGCCACCGTCATCCTTTGCAGAAGCGCCAGCGGCCGGCCGAGCGTGAAATAGACGAGCAGCAGGACGAGAATGCAGAACAGAGCCAGCATGCCGAGCGTCAGCTGAAAATCGCTCCAAACTTCATCGATCTCGTTGTGCGAATCACTCACCAGCAGAATTGTGCCGTATCGCGCGAAGGGTGCCGGCAACGCGAGGCGAACGATATAAGGATCACGCGCAAGCAGATGATTGAACCAGGATGGCGACGGCTCGGTGGGAATCAGCAATGTCGATCTGGCGATTGGTAATCCGCGCTCGTCCATCAGAAAGGCTTGAAGGTGCCGGTTGCCATCGAAATCCTGGATGAGGAGACCGAGCTGACGGAGCGGATTTACGGCTTCCTCGGCGTCATCCGTTGCATTCTGGACAGTGCGGATGCCAACGCCGACCGCGGCTTGCATCTCCGTGTCGACCTTCTTCACCGCATCAAAATAGATCAGAAGGCAGCCGACAATCAGCGTGAACGCGAGTACGCCGGCAATGGAAGCAATCAGGCGCAGCCGGAGCGACAAAACCAAACCTCACCTCAATTGCCATGGCTCCAAGAACCATGACGCGGCGATAACGATATAGGTCGCTTTAGCTCGACAGACGAAGGAAATGCGCTGATTTTTCTTGTCTGAAATTTCCCGAAAATGGTGAGATTTTTTCTCGGCTTGCACGGGCTTTCGCAGCGCAATGGCGCCGAAGGCAGAGCCCTCGGCGCCGGCGCTGGCCGCAATAGGCGGCCTCATTAATCCTCGGCAAATTGCGGCGGCTGAAACGATCTGAACAGCTAGGCCCGGATCATTCTGCGGCGTGGCGCTTTGGATTGCCCTGCGTCTGGATCACTTTGAAACCTTCGAATTCGGGATGGCCGAGCGTCTTCGGCTTTTCATCGCCAGCACGGGCATGGGCGGCGCGAAACTGCTCGGAATTCGTCCAGGCCGTAAACGCCTCCTTGCTCGCCCAGATCGTGTGCGAAGCATAGAGGACGTAATCCTCGTGCTCCGGCCCCTTCAGCAAATGGAACTCGACAAAGCCCGGTACCTCGTCGAGCCGGGAGGTGCGCGTGAGCCAGACCTGCTCGAAGGCATGGGCCTGATCTTTCAGCACCTTGAAGCGGTTCATAGCAATATAAGTCGACATGGATGTTCCTTCCTGAGCGGTCAGCGCGTTGCGGACATCATGAGGCGACGCGAACGCCCCCGGCTTATTTCGAGGCGAACCGGACGGTCACCGAACCCAGCACCTGCAGGCCGGGGCTGGCGAGCGTATCCAGATATTGCGTGTAATCCTTGTTCAGCAAATTCTTCACCGTGAGGCTCGCGCTGATATCATCGTTATATTTATAGGACGCGAAAAGATCGACAAGCGCATAACCCGAGGTCGGCGCGAAAGTTGGGCCGCTATCGTCGCCTGACGGGAACCATTGGCTGGCTTCGACGAGCGTGAGGCGCGTGCCAACAATCAATTTCTGATCGAGGAAGCGGAGTCCGAGCGTGCCGCTCAGGCGATCCGGCGCAACTGTATAGAGCGGCACCGACGGGTCGGAAAGATCCTTGCCGTTCGTATGCGTGCCGGCCAGCGTGAAATAGCCGCCGCCCCAATCGTAGGTGCCTTCAAGTTCGACGCCGGAAATCTGCGCCTCGCCGACGTTGACATATTGATAGGAGGTGATCGGGAAGCACAGCCCCTCCTCGATCGCTTCCGGCGTACAGGACGAGGAAGGCACACCGGGGATAGCAGACACATAATAGGGTGCACCGACCGGCTCGAAGTCGATATAATCGTGGACCTTGTTGAGATAGGCATCCGCCTTCACGCGGATCTGGTCGCCAGGAACGATGACATTGTCGTATTTCAGATTGACGCCGCCCTCGACATCGTTTGCGACCTCGGGCCTCAGATTGGGGTTGGGCAGAATGTCGAAAGCCGGGTACGGGTGCTGACCGTCGATCAGCGTCTCGGTCACCGACGGCGCGCGATACCCTTCAGCATAGGTTCCGTAGAACTGGATTCCGCGAATAGGGGTAATACCCACGGTGATCTTCGGCGACAGATGCGAGCCGCCCGAGCTGGAGCCGCCGCCATTCAAATTATAGTGATCGTAGCGCAGAGCGCCCAGCACGTCCAACCACGTTGAATAACGAATCTCGTCCTGCACGAAAGCACCGCTCAGTGCACGCTGGCCGCTCGGCGTCGTCGCCGAGATATAGCCGCCAGCATTGTCCTGCGTATTGACGAAATCCCAAACACCGTCGCCGCCGAAGGTCACCGCATGGTCCAGCATAGCGGTGCTGAAGCGCGCAGTGTCATGCACGTCGAAACCGTAGGTGTGGATCATGTCATAGAGGCCGTCGCCCGGCATGACGCCAAGCGCCTCATAGACAGCCGAATCCTCGGGGTCCTGCGCGAAGCTCCGGACCGTCTGATCGTTCCGCGTCATCTGCGCATAGGTCTTGATCGAGAAGTCGAGCCAGGGAATGTCCGGGCGCTGCACCGTATAACCAAGCGTGAATTGATTGGTGTTGACGTCGTTGTGCCAGAGCGGCCCGGCGTTAGCGGTGCTGAGATTGTCGAACGTATAGTTCTGCACCAGAACAGAGCCGGAAACCTGCTGGCCCTCGGCTGGACGGATGTTCATCTTGAACAGGCCGCCCAGCAGGCCGCTGCCAGTGTCGGGCACGAGAGTCCCCGAGCCATCATTGTAGGAGGTCGTGTTGCGATAGAGGAACTGGCCGTAGACATCGGCCGTGGTCCCCATCCGCGCCGCGCCAGAAATGCTGTTCACGACGCCGGCGCCGTTCGACCCATAGCCGACCGTATCCACCGCCCCATAGGATTCATTCGGCAGCAGCACGTCGTCAACGCCGCGGGTGGTGAATGAGGCGACACCGCCGATGGCGCCGGAACCGTAAATGTTCGAAATCGGCCCGCGCACAATGTCGATGCCGCTCACGAACATCGGATCGAGATAGAACGTGCCGTTCGCGTTGTGACCGGAGATTTGATAGTCCTGCCGCGCGCCATCGACCAGGACATTGACGCGGCCGAAATCCTGCATGCCACGGATATTGATAGACTGGCCTGGATCATTCGGCGAGCTCTGCATCGTCACGCCCGGAACGTCCTGCAGCACTTCATTGAAATTCTGCGCCTGGAACGTCTTGATCTGATCTTCCGTAACCGTGCTGACGCCGCCCATGGCGTCGATAACGGCTTCGTCGGTCATCGTCGCAGTGACGGAGATCGTATCGAGCGGAACGCTCCCGTCCGCATTCGTCTGCGTGTTGGTATTCGTCGATTGCGACGTTGTGCTCGACGATTGCGCCGGCGGTGCGCTCTGCGCGTGAGCCGTGGAAACCGCCAGAAGAGACGCGCCTGCCAATAGCGCACGCAAGAATGAATTAGCCATAGAGCCCCCGCCCGTTTGCGATGTGCTGGCTGGCTCTGCGCGCTGTGCGCTCTGGCTGGCTTGCTGATCTTCTCGCCGTTGTTTAACGGCGACTTGACTACCTGTAATAAATCGGATGGATAGATGTCAAGCAACGCGGAGATATATTACATTATTATTGTTATAGAGAACAATAAATGGATTTATTCTTATTCTAAACTAGTAGAGGGCGTTGAAAGGAGAGGCATGGGGGTTGAGTATGGCTGACGAAAGAAACGCGTCATCGCCGTCCGGCGGACAAAAGTCGGAAACGCGTGAAATCGACGTGCGCGAACTGATCGGCGAAACAAAGGAAGTGATCCTGCTTCATGCTGGCGAACGCTATCGCCTGCGCATCACCGCCAACGACAAACTCATCCTGACGAAATAGGCAGCGGCGAAAGAACATGGACCGCACAGGCAAGGCGAGCGCATCATTCCCTCGCGCATCATTCCGGCGCTGGATATTTGCATTTTTGATATTGTCACTTGCGACAACGCGACTCGCGACCGCTTCCGCGCCAGCGCCCTCGCAGCGCATCGTCGCAATCGGCGGCGCGATCACTGAGACGCTTTATGCGCTTGGCGAGGAGCAGAAGATCGTTGGCGTCGACACCACGAGCCTTTATCCCCCGCAAGCGCTGCACGCCAAACCGAATGTCGGCTATTTCCGCGCCTTTTCCGCGGAGGGCGTGCTGTCGCTGAAGCCGACACTGGTGATCGCCGCGGCGGCCGCGGGACCGGAGGATTCCATCAAGCTGTTGAATGAGGCGAGGATTCCCGTCGTTCGCCTGCCGGACGATTTCACGGCGGCAGGGGTGGAGGCAAAGATCACGACCATCGGCCATCTCACGCAAACCGATGAAAAGGCCGCCGCGCTCTCCAAGACCGTCACCCTCGGTTTCGCGCAACTGACCGCGCTTCGCGCCAAGGTACATGAGCCGGCTCGCGTCCTCTTCATCATCGCAATGCAGGGCGGCCGTCCGCTCGCGGCCGGCAGCGGTACGGCGGCCGACGCGATGATCGCGCTTGCCGGCGGCCTCAATGTCGCGCGTGGCTTTGCCGGCTACAAGCAGATGAGCGACGAATCCATCGTCGCCGCGCAGCCCGATGTCGTGGTGATGATGGCCAATGGCAAACCGCCCGCGCGCGATGAGATTTTCGCCCTGCCCGCGTTCAAGACGACGCCCGCCGCCGCGCACGGCCGGCTCGTCGCCCTGGATGGCCTTTATCTCCTCGGCTTCGGCCCGCGCACGCCCCAGGCGGCCAAAGATCTGTTCGCCGCCTTTTATCCGGGCCTGAGATGAGTGAGCGATCCGCCGTGGCGGGCTTAACTCCCTCTCCGCATGGCCGCATCGCGCGGCGCCAGCACGCCATTATCCTCCTGCCCGCTCTGGCGCTCCTGCTGGCAGGGCTGGCGATCTTCGCGGCCGGCGAGGGGCCGCTGCCAATCGCGCCAGGCCATATCGTCGATATTATCGGCGCCGCCCTGCATGGCGTCGATCAGTCTTCTTCGCGCGAGGCGCTGGTCGTTCTCGACATACGCCTGCCGCGCGTCCTGTTGGCGATTATCATCGGCGCCAATCTCGCCGTCTCCGGCGCGCTGATGCAAAGCCTGTTTCGCAATCCGCTCGCCGATCCGGGAATCATCGGCGTCTCGGCCGGTGCCGCGCTGGCGGCGGCAAGCGTCATCGTCCTCGGCGACAAATATATTCCCGCCGGCCTACCGTTCGGCGGCCTTCCCGTCGCCGCCTTCGCCGGGGCGCTGCTGACGACGCTGCTCCTCTATCTCATCGCCACACGCGAGCGCGAAACCTCGGTCGCCATGCTTCTCCTCGCCGGCATCGCGCTCGGCGCGCTGGCTGGGGCCGCCACCGGCCTTCTGACCTTCATCGGCGACGATCGCCAATTGCGCGACCTGACATTCTGGTCGCTCGGCAGCCTCGGCGGCGCCACCTGGGACAAGGTCGCGGTGTTGAGCCTGCCGACTCTGCTTTTGCTCGTCGCTTTACCGTTTTTAGCGCGCGGTCTGAACGCATTGTCGATCGGTGAGGCCGAGGCCTTTTATCTCGGCATTTCGGTGCAACGGTTGAAGATCGCCATTATCGTGCTGGCAGCGCTGGCGACCGGCATCAGTGTCGCCGCTGCAGGCGTTATCGGCTTTGTCGGAATCGTCGTTCCGCAATTTCTGCGGCTCGTACAGGGGCCCGACCACCGTTTGTTGTTGCCCGCCTGTGTGCTGCTTGGCGCCGCGCTTCTCCTCGGCGCAGACACTTGCGCGCGCGCACTCGTCGCGCCGGCGGAATTGCCCATCGGGATTCTTACGGCGGGTATCGGCGCCCCGTTCTTCCTGTGGCTGCTGCTGCGCCGCCGGCACGGCTTCGGCGCATGAGCGCGCCGGTCGTCAGCGCGCAAAAGATAGGCTACGCCATACGCGGCAAAGTGCTTCTCGACGACGTTTCGCTGACGCTGGCAGGAGGACAACTCACCGCGGTGATCGGACCGAACGGCGCCGGAAAGTCGACGCTCCTGCGTGTCCTCGCCGGCGAACTCGCCTGTAGCACCGGCACCGTTCTCTACGACGAAAAGGACGCGCGGACTATGCGGCCGTGGCGGCTCGCGGCGCGGCGGGCAGTAATGGCGCAGACGACGCGGCTCGCCTTTCCCTTCTCCGCCCATGAGGTCGCCGCGCTTGGCATCGACGGCATCGGCCGCGGCTTGACGCGGGAAAGACGCAAGGCCGTGGTCGCGACGGCGCTCGAAAAGGCCGAGGTCGCTCACCTTGCGGATCGGATATACCAGACGCTTTCCGGCGGCGAGCAGCAGCGCGTTCAATTCGCGCGGGCGCTGGTCCAACTCTCGGCCGGCCGGCAGGCGAACGCCGATCAAGTTCTCTTTCTGGACGAGCCGACATCACATCTCGACATGAGCCATCAATTGCAATTGATGGACGAGGTGCGAGACCTGACCGCAAGCGGGGTCGCGACCTTCGTGACTATGCACGATCTTAACCTCGCGGCGGCTTATGCCGACCGTCTCGTCGTGATGCGCGGCGGCCGCGCTGTGGCGCAAGGCGAACCGCACGAGGTTCTGACCACGGCTCTCATTGCTGAGGTTTTTGGCCTCGACAGCCGGATTGGTGAGCCGGCACCGCCCGGCGCCGCTTTCATTCTCCCTCACGTCCATGCCGAAAGACAGAAGCGCATGCGAAGCGGCGGCGCAGAGGCGTGAAGCTTCTTATAGCATAGGCGGCAGCATGGGTTGCGGCGCGGACGCTATACCGCCGCGTTCTTTTATAATTCGGGGAAGCGCCGCTGTGATGCTCAGCGCGGCGGGATGACAGAGAACAAGACTTCGGGCACTTGCTTGCCGGAATCGATGGCAACCGCCTCGATTGTCTCGTTTGAGGCCCTCACCGTCAGGCCGCGTTTCTTCAGCGCCGTCATCAAGGCGTCGGGCGTCGTCTTCAGCACGGGCGCGAGATCGGACAGGCGAGCGTGCGTGAGCAGCGGGATAAGCCTGAACGCGAGGTTCCCACGATTATGGCCCGTCACGCCGGAAGCGATGAAGGGCAGCGCCGCGACCAGCGCGATGGCAAGCGGCAAGACAAGCGTACCACGCTCGAGATAGCCGAGGAGCGGTCTCCAGTTCTTGTAAACATGGAGCGCGAAAGGCGCGAGCAGGACAAGGCTGAGCCATTCGTGCATCCCGTGGAAAGCGGGCGGAGCCCAGTGAAAGAAAAGGGCGACGCCGGATATTGCGGAAACCACGAATAGACCGGCCGTCAGCGGCGTCGCGAATTGGTTGATGAGGCGGCTGAAAAAAGTCTCCTGCCGCGGCGCTGGCGGAATTTTCGCTGCGCCCGATATTCCCGACTTCGACATGTAATCACCCCGAATTCTTTTCGTAAATCCGCTGCCATCCAGAAGGAGGCGGCCGATTATTGACCAGGCCGCCTTAGGCGGGACGCCAATCGACTCGAATTTCTTCGCGGAACGCAAAGCGCGTCAGATGACGCGCAACGACCTCCTGAAGTTCTGTCAACTGTTCCGCATCCGGCGCTGCGAGAGAAATCCGAAGGACGCTAGGGGCGGCCTCCAGATGACACGAGCCGATCGTGAATTCGATCTGTCCGGCGTCTTCGTCGAAAGTCACCGGGCGCTTGTGCGCGAAGTGCTTGCAGAGTTGCTGGAGATAGCGCGAGGCATTCGCTGTCTCGACCTCGGCGCGGCTGCGCAGGCCCGCAGGAGCGTCGCAAGTCATCAGCTTCGCTCCACGATTTGCGCCGCCGCATCCAGCGCCGCGGCGATGTCTTCGCCGGCGGCCTGATCGAGCGGACCATGCCGCAGCCGCAGCCGCAGGGCGACTTTCAAGTTCTCCATGGCGCGCACCACCCCGGCCGGAATGGCTCCGGGGCCCTCGCCCCCGTTGCTCGTCAATCGCGACAGCAACTCGTCCGCGGCCGCGCGATTGCTCGCAAGAAAAGCGTCGCCCTCGGAAGTGATGTGATAGCGCTTGCGGCCGGATTCCTCGGCCGTAGCCGTGGCATAACCCATATCGTCCAGCCAGGAGAGCGTTGGATAGATGACGCCAGGGCTCGGCGAATAGCTGCCGCCGAAGCGCTCCTCGATCGCCTTGATGAGCTCGTAGCCGTGCCGCGGCTGTTCGGCGATCATCGCCAGGATCAGCAGTCGCAGCTCCCCATAATCGAAGATCCGGCTGCCGCGATGACGGCCGCCATGATGCGCGTGCTTGCCGTGATGGTGGGGATGAGGATGACCGGGGAAATCGTCCGGCGGTGAATGATAGCGGTTTAAGCCGCCGATATGTCTGTTTCTCATGAAGTCGATATAAATCGCGATATATCTTATGCCAAGATACCCCTTACAAACGCGCCTTCGCATCTTGTCAGGTAAGGATACCGACAGACTTCAAGCCCTCCTCGATCACATCGCTGGAAGGAGACCCTTGCTGATGAAGACCGCCGGCTGAAGCTGATCCCCAGCCAGAAGAGCGTCGTGTAGGTAGCGCTTATGCCAAGCCGCGGGATCCATAGACAGCTCAACTCGGATACTTGATCGGGCCTCTATTATTCCAACGGTGAGATCTCATTTTGGGTCGCAAAGTGATAGACGAACGCGCAAGCGACGGAGATCACACCTCCAAGAACGAAGGCCGGTACAAACGAATTACTGGATTGCAACAAAGCGCCGGTGGGAAACGGCGCGAGCGCGCCGCCGACTGATCCGCCGACGTTCTGGATGGCTTCGAGAGTCGCGACAGCGTTGGGCGGTGCGATCACCGCAGCCAAAGCCCATCCACAGCTCGACGAGACATTGGCGGCAAATAGGCCGCAGGCGATCAGCAGGATCGCGACATAAACATTGCCGGTGAAGGCACCTGCTATTGTAAACACTCCCGCTGCAAGCAGACCGGCTATGGTCGGAATTCTGCAGGCTGCGGTCGCCTCGAATCCGCGCTCTCCGAGCCAACGCGCTATAAATCCCCCACCGAGGGCGCCGAGGAAGCCGGCGCTCAACGGCACCGCCGACCAAATGCCCGCGGAGGCAATACTCTGGTGTCGAGCGTTCTCGAGATAGGCGGGCAGCCATGTGGCGTAGAGCCAAGAGATATAGACGACGCCGAAGAAGCCAACGAACATGCCCCGGGATGTCGGGAAGCGCAGCAGCCATAGAGCTTGCCGAAAGCCGACATGGGGAACGTTTGCGACATCGCCCCGGTGGATCTCCGTCAGGTCGGCAGCCGGTATATGTGCCAACTTCGGGCCGCGATAAAACACTGCCCAGAGTATGGCAATCACGAACCCGGCAAGACCGGCGATCAAGAACATTACGCGCCAGCCAAAGCCAAGCATGAGCCACGTCAGCAACGGCGGTGCCAGCGCCGGCGCAAGGCCGGATGACGAATTGAATATCGCGATCGGAAGGGCGCGCTGATCGCGCGCAAACCAATCGGTGCAAACACGGGATCCGCCAATATACATCGGCGACTCCCCCAGGCCCAGCGCCACACGTGCGGTGATGAATTGTCCAAGCGAGCGCACGAACGTCGCGGCGATTTGCGCGAGGGACCACAGAATCAACCCCAGCCCCAAGGTTCGGCGCGGCCCGAACCGATCAATTAGCGTCCCAGCAGGGATTTGCGCTAGACCGTAGCTCCAAGCAAAAGCCGAGAGCAGAATGCCAAGTTCATCGTAAGAAAACTTCAGCTCTTGGTGGATTTGCGGCTCAGCCACAGCGACCGCGGCGCGATCCAGATAATTCACGCAGCCAGCGCCAACGAGCAGGATCACAGCGACAGTCCGCAGACGTCGCGTGATCGCCGAATAGGCAAAAGGCACGTGTGGGGAGACGGACAAACTGTTATTCTCGGCTGATGAGATTGCGAAGACGTATTACGGACGCCATGACCAGCATCGAGTCCTTCGGTAATGGACATCGCGTCATGGCCGCTAAGCCCTAGAGTGAGGCGAACTATGCCAGATTACATCCCTGTATTCTACGGCTCCTACCGTAGCGATCGCTTGGGAATAAGGCTTGCAAATTATATCGTGCGCAACCTCGCCCAACGTGGAGCTGTACCCGAGCTCATCGATGCTAAAGAAATCGGCCTGCCTATCCTCGATCGGATGTACAAGGAATATCCGAAGGGCGATGCGCCGGCGAAGCTAGAAGCGCTGGCCGAAAAAATTCGCCGCGCTGATGCTTTCATCTTTGTCACAGGCGAATACAATTGGGGGCCGCAGCCCGGGCTTAAAAACCTGACCGATCACTTCCTCGACGAATGGTTCTGGCGACCCGCCGCGATCGCGAGTTATTCCGCCGGACGATTCTCCGGCGTGCGCTCGGGGATGACCTGGCACGGCATCCTTTCTGAGATGGGCATGATTGTCGTCTCGAGTACGCTCGCTGTGGGGCCAATCGCACAGACGCTCGACACCAATTCCCAGCCGATTAACGATGGCGGCAAGGCTCTCGAACAGAGCTTCGGCCGCTTTGCCGACGATCTCGCCTGGTGGACGGAGGCTGCGCGCGAACAACGCGCGCGCCGGGCGCCGCCCTATTGAAAGCACCGTTCACGCAACGCTTAATCCAAATAGCGCGAAATGTTGCTGCGGATCGGTCCACGTCGCGCTGACGTGCCAGCCGCTGTTCATCGCGAGATTTGAAAAGCTCTCGAAGCTGTATTTTCTGGAGCTTTCGGTATGGACCGTCTCGCCCTCAAGAAAGACAAAGGAGTGGCCTGCAACGGTTACAGTCTGCCGCTTGCGGCTAACCAGATGCATTTCGACCGCAGAATCCGTATCGTTCCAGCGCGCCTCGTGCGCGAATAGATCGAGCGCAAAGTCGCCCGATAATTCCCGATTGATCCGCGCGAGGAGATTGAGGTTGAAGGCCGCCGTCACGCCGTCCCGATCATCGTAGGCGGAGATGAGCGTCCGGATATCCTTTCTGAGATCGGCGCCGATGATCGCGACGCCCCCCGATCCGACGTGACGGCGCATACGCTGAAGAAACGCGAGCGTTTCATCCGTATCGAGGTTTCCGATCGTGGAGCCGGGGAAAAATGCGACACGACGTTTTGAAGGAACGTGCATAGGAACTTCAAAGTCGGACGTAAAATCCGTCGCGATGGGATATACGCGCAGATGCGGAAACCTGGCCCGCATCCGTGCCGCGGTCTGCTCCAAGAAGCCGGCTGCAATGTCGATTGGAACATACAGTCGCGGTGTCTCAAGCGCGCTGAGCAGGATTTCAGTCTTCACCCCGGCACCGGCGCCATATTCGATGAGCACGGCATTTTTCCCGCAAAACGAAGCAATTTCGGATTCGCACTCTCTCAAAATTGCCGTTTCGGTCCGCGTCGGATAATATTCCTCGAGCTGGGTGATAGTTTCAAAGAGTGCGCAGCCGCGATCATCGTAGAACCAACGGCTTGGCAGAGTCTTCTGCGAGCGGCCAAGCCCCGCTAATACTTCGGCACGGAAGGAATCGACGTAGCGCGTTTCTATATCGACGACGTCAAGCATCACGTATCCTCCGCCAGCCGCAGGCCAGAAAACTGCCAGCGCGCGTCTGGCGGAAAGAAATTGCGATAGGTCGGGCGGATGTGACCCGGCGGCGTAACACAAGAGCCCCCGCGCAGCACAAACTGGCCACACATGAATTTGCCATTGTATTCGCCGACCGCGCCTTCGCTCGGCCGGAAGCGTGGATAGGGTAAGAAGGCGCTGCGGGTCCATTCCCAGACATCGCCATACATCTGGCGCAGGCCACCTGTCGCCGCCGCCGCTCGAGGCCGCAAGCGTCCCGAATCGAGGAAGTTCCCAGCCTCCGGAACGTTACGTGCAGCATATTCCCATTCAAATTCAGTCGGCAGTCGCCGCCCAGCCCAGGTCGCAAAAGCATCAGCTTCGAAATAGCTGACGTGGCAGACGGGCGCGCCGGGATCGACCGGCTGGGCGCCGCGCAACGTCATTGTCCAATATTGATTGTCACGCTCTTGCCAATAAAGCGGCGCCGCCCATCCTTCGGATTGAGCCTTCGTCCAGCCATCGGATAGCCAAAGCAACGGGTTCCGATACCCGCCATCAGCGATGAATTCCACCCATTCTCTATTCGTGACAAGCCGATCCGCCAATCGGAATGGTTCGATAACGACGTTGTGCGATGGCCCTTCGCAATCGAACGAAAACTCTTCGCCCTCGTAGCCGACTTGCGAAATGCCGCCCAGCATAGTTTCGAATCCAACAAGATCCGACGCGTCGGCTTTAACGGGAAGTGGCTCCGCGTTTTTGTAGGCCGGATGCGAGGGATTCTGCGCGAAGAGGTGCAAAATGTCCGTGAGCAGAAGTTCTTGATGCTGCTGCTCGTGATGGCAACCTAGTTCGACAAGCTGAGCCGCCGCTTCCGGCAGGGCATCAGCTGCAAGAAGCTGCATCATGCCAGCATCGACGTGCTCGCGATAATTATAAACTTCATCCAGGCTCGGGCGGGTAATCAAACCGCGTTTCGGCCTCGGAAGACGCGCGCCGATTGAATTGTAATAGGAATTGAACAGAAAATTGAACGTCGCATCAAAACATCGATAACCCGTGAGATAGGGCACCAGAACGATGGTCTCGAAAAACCATGTCGTGTGGGCCAAATGCCATTTTGCAGGACTTGCATCCTGCATCGATTGCACCGTCGCGTCAGCATCCGACAATCTTGCGCTGAGACTTTGGCTCATCTCGCGAACGGAACGATAAAAGGACAAAAGCTGAGGTGCTTGCAAACTGGAGCGGAATAAAGCGGTAGCCATCCGTAACCCTCCCTAGGCTTTGCATCCGCAATTTAGGACGGAAGTACTTAAAAGCAAGATTTGACACACGTTCGAACAATTCGCATCGGTCGATGAGATTCACACGGGCCCACTTTCAAGTAGCGACCACAAACCCTCCGGTGGCTCATGAAGAGATGCGCAATACCGCACAACAGCATAATGGGAACGCTCTAGAAACCGAAATCGGACGCCTGGATGCTCTCGGTGATAGCGTCAAGGTGCGTCTCGAGCATAAAGTGACCGGTATCGAGCAGCCGAACTTCGGCAGGCGGCAGGTCACGTTGGTATGTCATCGACCGGCATTGTTCATCGCTATTACATCTCCCTCGCCCTGCGCCCGGTTCACGCCAAGGCGCCGCCTTTTGGGCGATAGCGCAAACTTAATCGTCGCCGTGAATTGAGAGGAAGCGCAACCGGTAGTATTGCACTAGGGACCAGATATCGAAGCGGAATCGCCACGATCCGCTCGGCGGAAAAATCATCGAGCGCGCGGGCTTCAAGGTGGTTTATGAAGCGCTCTCAGCGCCTGATGCATATTAGGGCGGTGCGAAGAGCGGCGCGACGCCTTCCGTATCGATGTAGACGACGCCGTCCTCGACCTTCAGCGGATATTCCGCGAGTGCGCTTTCCCGCGGCTCGACCGGCGCGCCGTTCGCCATGTTCCATGTCCAATGATGGGTGGGGCAGGTTAGCACGCGCCCGTCGAATTCGGCATCGTTGAGCGGTGTATTGGTATGCGGACAGACGCCCTGGAAGGCTTTCAATTCTCCGCCCTCTGACCAGGCGACAACAATGAGATGCGCATCGGCAATGACGAGCCGCATCCCGCCCTCGGGAATCGTCCCCGCTTTGCATACGCGCGTAAACATTTCCGCTCCTGGCCCGAATTCTGCACATCCACTTGAGCAAAAATAATGCCGTCGACACATCGCCGAAACCCGGAGCGCGATCATGAACCTTACCGAAGGGAGTCTCCTGAAACCCTTCGTCGCGCAACGCCTCGGAGACTTGAAAAAGGCGAAAGCCAAGCGCTCAATCGGCCAATTGCAAGGCAAGATCGGCGAAATGCCGATGACGCGCGGCTTTGCCGGCGCTTTGGCGGCGCATTTTGCGACGAAGGGCGAGCCCGGCGTGATCGTCGAGATCAAGGGCGCTTCACCCTTCGAGAAGAATTTCCGCCGCCCGGTCAATTACCGCGATTTCGCTGAAGATTTCGAAGCCGTCGGCGCGGTCTGCCTCTCTGTTGCGATCGAGCGGAAGGCATTTGCCGGCTCCGTCGCCGATCTCGCGACGGTCAACCAGGCAGTGCATATCCCGATCCTGGCGCGGGACATCGTCATCGACCTTTATCAGGTGCTCGAGGCGCGTCACGCCGGCGCCGACGCGATCGCGCTTTCCGTCGCGCTGCTCGGCGAGAATTTGCCGGAATTCATCCAGCGCGCAACAGCGGTGGCGCTCGACGCTTTCGTCGAAGTTCATACGGCGGAGGAACTCGCCCGCGCCCTTGCCGCGGGCGCCGATCTCATCGCTGTGACGAACCGCGACATTCACACATTTGAACTCAAGCCTGGCACCTGTGCGGAATTGCTGCCGAGAATCCCGACCGGCAAGGCGCTCACTGTCGCGGAAGGCGATCTCAGTACGGCGGAGGATATAGCCGCAATGGGCGCGGCCGGCGCCAAGGCGGTGCTCATGGGTATCAAGCTGATGAAAGACCCCGACCCCGCTGGCGTGCTCGAACGCGCACTCGGAGTTGAGACGCTGGAAGAATGAGTGCGCCATAGGGGTGGGCTGGCACCCATATTGCTGAACTTTTGATGATCGAAGATTGAACCATCTCCGACACTTTATCGTGTCGGAGATGCGTCATGATTTGCGCGAAAGGTAACAAAGGAGCGCGTCGGGCCGATGACGGATATGGCGGAACTGAAAAAGCGCAAGGAGCCGCTTAATCTGGCGATCGTCTATGTCGATCCCGACGCCTTCGTCGCCAACATCATGGGCTGGCTGGAGATCACCGCCTTCATCTCGGCGCGGCGGCTCGGCGAGGCGCAAGTACCGCTCAATGGGGTCACGCCAAAGCTGACACCTGAAGAATTCCGCAAGGGCGATGTGCGTGAGATCGGCAATGATGCCATCTTCGCGTTTTGCATGACGGCAGCGCTCAAGGGCGACAAGGCAGCGGTCGACAAAGTCGAATCCGCACTTCTCGAAAGCATGGGCAAGGATTTTCCAGGCTCGTCGGGCCTTTGGTATTTTCGCGGCCAGATCGATGCGCCGGTGACGCTTGAGGATTTCGTCGGCCAGGCGGGCAAGAAAATGCTCATCGGCGACATTCCCCCGCCGCCTCTGCGCGCCAAGGAGAACTGGAGCAACGGCTTGCGTTTCTTCGAAAAGGCGCGCAAGTCCAATTTCATTCACGAGATCATGTATCCGCTCGCAAAATGGACCCGCGCGCGCTGGAACGAGACTTTGGAAAACGGTGTCGCCTTCCTGGCCCATATTGAGGATAGCGTGCCCGTTCTGCGCGAGGTGCTAGAAGACCCGCGCAATGATCAGCCCTTCATTGCCAATACGTTGCTACGGCTCGCCCCCACGGTCGACATGGAACTTACCGAGGAATATGAGGGTTTCCTGCGCTCCCTGACGCGGCGGAACTAGACTAGTCATGTGAATCTAAAGTTCACCTCTGGCGTTTGATCTTTTCCCGTTCGAGGATGATGGTGTCGCCACGCCAGAAGTAGGCGTCGGCGCGTGGTTGCCCTGATCGAGGGCGGTCATCGGCGCCGAAGAGAGTTGCAGAATCTCGGATGAGCTTAGAAGCGACATCCTTGGCGCCGAGGGTTGCGATTACTCAGAGCCCCAGCCGTATTATCTCAGCAAAGACCTGCAGTTGTGTTTCGCGCTCGTTGAAATCGGGCGTTAATTGCTTAAGGCCAAGGCTGACGAGCGGAATTGCCGACATAATCTCGGCAATCCGTAGTGACGATCGCACAGAATCATGGCATTGGCTCTACTCCATGTCGCAGCGCTTTCTCCATCCAATCGTCTTTCTCCTCTGCCTTCTGGGAATAGGCACGCTCGCGCATTTCTTCGTTTCGATCGCCCCGCAAAAGAGCTTGATCGGCGGCCCTTTCCGCCTGATGTCGACGACCGGCCGTGAACTAACCGATGCGGACTTCAAGGGCCATCCCTTGTTACTCTATTTCGGCTATACGCATTGCCCGGACATATGTCCGACGACGCTCGCGCATTTGTCCTTGGTTCTCAAGGCGCTTGGCAAGCCGGGGCGCGTGGGAGCCATCTTTGTCACAGTCGATCCCGAGCGCGACACGCTGGCGATGTTGAAGGACTATCTGACCAGTTTCGACCCGCAAATCGTCGGCCTATGGGGCACGCCTGCGGAAACCGCCCGAATCGAGAAAACCTTCCACGTCACCGCACTTCGTGCGCCCGAGCCCGGAGGGGGCTACACAATTGATCACACGGCCATGGTCTTTCTGATGGACAAGAGAGGCCAATTCGTCGGGCCGTTCGACGTTGATCTTCCTCCCGAAGCGGCCGCAAATCTGCTGCGTCAATATTTTTGAGAATTCCATGCCTTTTGCCTGAGGCATTTTCCACATTTTCCCGTGAGCGCGCATCCGATGGCTTCAATCGGTCTTCTTGAATATCTTGGGCTTCGCTGCTATAGCGCGGCTTTATGGGAAGGGGACACACCACGACATCATTGCGCTGGCAGACAATAATCTGCCTTCTGCTTCCCTACGTCCTGGTCTTCCACACTTTCATTTTCGGAATAGCGACCGGTGCGGCGGCAGCCGCCGAGGCGAGCGGACTTCCGTTTCAGATCATCTGTCACGCCGGCTCCCCGAGCCAGCAGCAAGATACCCCTGGCGATCAAACGCCGGGATTACCCGCTTGCTGCAAGCACAATCATTGCGTTCTGGGCACGGGGCTGACGCTCCCCAACCTCGAGCGCACGGTCGCTTGCTTCGCGAACCATAATTTTCTTGACTGCCAGACGAAACCGGCTTGGCTGGCCGCCGATCCGCCGCTGAAGGAAGTCGGCCGATCTCATAGCCGCTCACCGCGCGCGCCCCCACTGAACGCCTGATCGACGTTCTCGCGCATCGCTGCCGATGGCAGAGAGCGCGTGAACTCATGCGCGTTTCAACTTCGCTCATCAGCCGCGATCTCGCGCAGGATAACTGCCGAAGACTCGCTTCGCGCAACGGCGATCGTTGAAACGCGTGGCCTTGGCGCTTGCCCATGCGTTCGTTTCGCCTATCCGCCCGGCAAAAGCGGGACTTGGAAGCATCGACGCAACCGGCAGGAAAAGTGCGGGAAAAATCAGCATGAACATATTGGGATTGTATCCCACGTTCTACGTGCCTTGGATCGGCACGGCGTGGGTCATGGGTATTATCGGCGTAACGCACGTGGTCGCTTCGCACACGTCGGTTGGCGCATCGTTTCTCTTCGCCTTCTTCGAGACGATCGCCTATCGCGAAAACAAGCCGCAGCTTCTGGGTTTCATCAAGCGCTACGGCATGTTCTTGTTGGTGTTTTCCTATATCATCGGATCGATCACTGGCCCTGGCATCTGGTACGCCATCACCGTGACGAGCCCACGCGGCGTCGGCGGCCTCATCCATAATTTTGTCTGGGTCTGGGCCGCGGAATGGGTGTATTTCACCGTCGAGGTTATCGGGGTTTACGCCCTGGTCTATCTGCTCGGCAAGATTGACCCACTCAGCCACCTCAAATTGACATGGTCGTTCGCGCTGGCCTCCTGGGCGACGATGCTGCTCATCGTCGGCATCCTCTCGTTCATGATGTGGCCGGGCTCCATACGCTGGTACGACACCGGCTCCGCCAGTGACGCTTTCTACAACGTCAACTTCTTCGCGCATCTTGCTGTGCGGACAGGCGCCATGTTGGTGATGGCCGCTGTAGTCGGGCTGATCATTGTGAGCCGGGAGAAAGATCTGGCGCTCAAAGTAGCGGTCGCGCGCATGCTCGCCCCGATAGGGCTGGTGAGCGGGCTCTTCACCGTGATGATGTTTCTCTATTACCTGCGCACTCTACCTTACAATGCGCAGGTCATGCTCAGCGCGCATCTGCTGCCGGTCTATGCGCGTGAAATGATCTTCGTGTTTGGGGCGACGACGCTCTATCTGCTGCTCGCATGGTGGAAGCCGACTTTTGTCGTGCCGCCGTTGGCGATCGTCATGTTTCTGACGGTCGCCATTCTCGGCGTATGGCCGGAGGAACGCATGCGCGAATCCATGCGCAAGCCGTTCGTCGCCGGACAGTACATCTACGGAAATCAGATCATCGCGCGCGATGTCCCCGGCAAGGGGATCAAGGCCGAAGTTGACAAGGTCGCGCAATACGGCCTGTTGAAACTCGATCCATTCGTGCCCGAGTCGCTGCGCACGATCACGGATGCCAACCGGCTCGAGGCCGGACGGCTTTTGGCAAAGATCGCTTGTTCGAACTGCCACTCGCTCGAGCCCGGCGCGCCGCTGCGAAACTTGCCCGACAAATTCTTCGGCTCGTCCGACGCCGACCTGATCGCGGCGTTCTTGCGCGGACCCCTGAAGCACGGCGCCCAGCCTTACATGCCACGCATCGACCTTCCTGAAGACGAGATCACGGCAATCGCCAATTACCTCGCTAGCGTGAACGCCGCACGGCAACAAACAACCGCCGCCCATTTGGCAGCGAAGGAGTAGAAAATGGATATCGGTACCGCAATGCATGCGATGCGAGATTCCGCAGGCGTTCCAGCCGTGCCTGAACTCTTCCAGGTTTTGATGGTCCTGACCTGGATTTTTCACATCGCCTTCGTTCAACTCGCTCTCGGCGCATCGGTGCTCGCCATCTACAGTTTTCATCGCCGCGGAAGCGGGCCTTACTACGAGACGCTTTCCATCGCCATGACCAAAGTGGCGAAGGTCAGCGTATCGCTACTGATCGTGCTCGGCGTAGCGCCGCTTCTCTTCACACAGGTCATCTACGATCCACAGTGGTATGCGTCCAACGTGCTTTCCGCGCGCTGGGTCATCGGCTTTATCCTGAGCCTGATCGTCGCCTATTGTCTGTGGTTCGCCTTCTATTACACCAACCATGCGGGCGCCAAACACTATGTCGGCATTTATGCATGGATCGCGTTTGCGCTCTTCTGCATGGACGGGCTGATCATGCACACGCTCGCCTATCAGGCGCTTCTGCCGGACAGGTGGATGGACTGGTATGCTCCGGGCGGCCATGTCGATACGCGTGGGGCGGCTCTACATGCCATCCAGTGGCCCCGCTATCTCTTCATCATGAGTCTGTCCGCGCCGGCAGTCGGCATTTTTCTTCAGGCTTACGGCGAATATTTCAAGGCACGCAGCAATCGCAGCGCTCAATATCGCGCGTTCACGCAACATCTCGGCAAGAGGATTGCCACCGTCGGCTTCGGCATATCGCTTATCTTGCTGCTGGCTTGGCAATTTGATTTCCCGCCGCAGACTGGCCTTGTCATGCATCCGCTTGGCTGGGTGCTCGTCGCCGCCGTCGCACTGATGATGCTTTGGTCGAGCCGCTTTTCGGCGCAGACCCATGGCTACCGACCGATCCTCGGGGGCGTCGCGGTACTGGCGCTTCTCGCCTGGTGGCGCGAGGTCATCCGCATCCACTATCTGACGCCGTTTCATTACACGATCACCGACTATCCCATGCATGTGGATTGGCCGACAACGATTCTCTTTTTCTCGACCATTACCGGCGTCGGGGGACTCGTCGGAGGTTATTACCTTACCCTGCTCTACCGCGCAGGCCGCGTCGACGGACTCTACACCGCCGGCCCAAAAGTCGCGCGGCTCGGCGTCGCCGCGGTCGCGATACTCGCTCTGTGGATCGCTATCTTCTTCGCCTATGGCGTAGCGATCTGGTTGCGCAACAGCTTCATGCCTTGATCCGGAGACCGATCGATGAAAAACCTTACATTCGCTCTCGCTTGCGCGAGTGCGCTCTTCGCGGGCCAAGTCGCTTTCGCCCAATCCGATAACGGCCTCGCGCCGGATATCGACGCCGGGAAAACCCGTGCTGAAGTCTGTTTCGCCTGCCATGGCGAGAACGGAATTTCGCAAATTCCCGGCGTGCCGAATCTTGCCGGGCAAGCGCATATCTATATAGAGCGCGCGCTACACGAATATCACGACGCGCAGCTGCGCCAAGATCCTACAATGACCGCGATGGCCAAGCCACTCTCGGATCGCGACATCGTCAATATCGCCGCTTACTTCAGTTTGCTGCCGTCAATGAGCGATGGACGCACCGAAGTTCAAGAACTCAAGAGCTTCGAAACGGAACTGAAAGCGCAGCCGGCCGCGGCTGACACCCAACCGCCTGTAGCCGCGGCCGCGGTCGCACAGGCGCAACCGCCCGCGCCGGCCCGCAACGGTCAGCAAATATTTTCGACCGTCTGCACGATGTGCCACGGAACCGGCCTCGCGGGCGCGCCCAAATTCGGCGACAAGAATGCGTGGAAGCCGCGGATCGCGCAGGGCATAGAGACATTGCACGATCACGCTCTACATGGCTTCAAAGGCATGCCGCCGAAGGGCACCTGCGCGACCTGCACGGACAACGAGATCAAATCGGCCGTCGACTACATGGTCGGGCATTCCCAATGATGAGGCTTGAGACGTCCACCCTAGCTCCAACTGGGTTTCATAATTTTTGGTGCGTATTGCGACCCGCAAACGAGCTTCTACGCTCGTCGGTCCGATGTCTCAGCCAAGTTAACGGCGAGCGCCGGGAGGAATGTGACGGATGCTACGCCGCTGCGCAGTCGCGATCTATGATCGCTCTAACCACGCATAAACTGATAATGACCTGAACCCTGAACCCTGAAGCCATTGAAATTATTGGCGCACCCGAGAGGATTCGAACCTCTGGCCTCTGCCTTCGGAGGGCAGCGCTCTATCCAGCTGAGCTACGGGTGCCTATGGCGCGAAGCGGCGCGGCGAACTTCTAGCTGATCCGCCGCGCCGCCACAATGCACCAATTCGTTCGCGCCGGGCCATGCCGGGCGAGCCGAAAGTGCAGCCGGCAACCCGCAGCCGCAGCTTGCCGACCGAATGGGCTTTAATGCAGCGTCTCGACGGTTTCGACGCTTCGCAGCTTGGTGATCTCGTCCTTGAGTTGAAGCTTTCGCCGCTTGAGCTCCGCCAGTTTCACCTCGTCGACCGAGGGATGGCACCATTCGCGCGCAATGTCGCGATCGAGGGCTTCGTGACGGCGTTCAAGCTCAACGAGATGGCTTTCCAAAGACATGCTTGGCTCCTTCGGAGAGGCGTCCACAACGATAGTGTGACACAGGATTCGCAGGCGACAAGGGCTTTGCCCGCGGCGCATCGCAAAAATTCGTGCCGCCGCGTGCGCACAGCGACGCAGATGCTAAACCTTTGTTAATTCTTGCGTCGCCAGCTTGAGCGCGGCTCGATTCAAAGCCGCGTGAACGGGGCGGCGCAAGCCAAGCTCAGCGCTATTTTGTTGATGATAGCGCGGGTTAGAAACGCCATGTGCGGTCCGGCACATTCCGCATTTCGCCACTTTTTTACGCTTTGCTCCGATTGATGGAGCTTGGGGGGTCGATCCATGCATTCCAAGACGAGATTAGGCATCCTGGCGCTTTCCGCGATTGCTGCCGTGGGCTTGCTCTGCGCGCCGGCCCTGGCGCAATGGCATTATTACAATGGCTATCAGGCCAATCCGCCGGGCTATACCTACCCGCCCTATCCGGGGGGCAGCCAGCCGAATCAGAACTATGGCGAGCCGCAGGCCGAGCCGCCGAGCGGCTATGTGCCGCCGGACCAACGCGCCTATGCCAGCCCGCCGCAACGAGTGAGCCCGGACAGCGCCCCCTATAATCCGCCGCCGGACGACGACCTTGCCTCTGCCGGCAAGCGGACGCGCGAGGAGGTCGATTTCCCGAGCAGCGAGAAGCCGGGCACGATCATCGTCGATACCGCCTCGCGGCACCTCTATCTTGTCGAGGGCCATGGCCGGGCGCTGCAATATGGCATCGGCGTCGGCCGCGACGGCTTCTCCTGGAAGGGCGTCGCCGAGGTCCACAGCAAGCAGGAATGGCCGAAGTGGTTCCCGCCACCGGACATGCTGCAGCGGCGGCCCGACTTACCGCAGGAAATGGACGGCGGCCTCGGCAACCCCCTGGGTGCGCGCGCGATGTATCTCTGGGAGAATGGCAAGGACACGCTGTTCCGCATCCACGGCACCAACGAGCCGGACACGATCGGCCACGCGGTCTCCTCCGGCTGCATCCGGATGATGAACGGCGACGTGATGGACCTCTACACTCGCGTCTCGGTCGGCACCAAAGTCGTCGTACTGTAATAAACGGCACGGGCCCTTCGCTCTTTCCGCGCGCGAAGGGCCATTTTCTTGCGCTGCGTCGCAGCACGTTCTTGACCTTCCTCGCCATCTCGCATTTAAGGCGCGCGACGCGTTTCCGCGTCCGCTCTTCCTTGGAGCAAGCTCTTCCCTTGGAGATTGACGATGCAGAATTGGCCGATCCACGGCACGATTACCGGGCCTATTGTCATGATCGGCTTCGGTTCGATCGGGCGCGGCACCCTGCCCCTGATCGAACGCCACTTTCATTTCGACAAGTCGCGCTTCACCGTCATCGACCCCGTCGACACGGACCGGCATCTGCTCGACGAGCGTGGCATCGCCTTCATCCAGAAGGCCGTGACGCGCGAAAATTTCGTCGATCTGCTGAAGCCGCTGCTGACCAATGGGCCGGGCCAGCCCTTCATCGTCAACCTGTCGGTCGAAGTCTCCTCCGCCGCCATCATGCGCCTCGCGCACGAGGTTGGGGCACTTTACATCGATACGGTCTGCGAGCCGTGGCCCGGCTTCTACGACGACCCGCGTCTTACCCAATCGCAGCGCTCGAACTACGCGCTGCGCCAGGAAGTGCTCGACCAGCGCGATGCGCTCGGCTCCGGCCCGACGGCGATCTCTTGCTGCGGCGCCAATCCGGGCATGGTCTCCTGGTTTGTCAAACAGGCCCTGCTGAATGTCGCCAAGGATCTCGGCATCACGGCGCCCGAGCCGAAGACGCGCGAGGATTGGGCGCGGCTGGCGAAGGGCGTCGGCGTCAAGGGCATCCATATCGCCGAGCGCGACACCCAGCGCGCCAAGACGCCGAAGCCAATGGGCGTCTTCGTCAATACCTGGTCGGTCGAAGGCTTCGTCTCGGAGGGCCTGCAACCCGCCGAACTCGGCTGGGGCACGCATGAAAAGCACCTGCCGCCCGAAGGCCGCCGCCATGAATACGGCCCCGACTGCGCCATCTATCTGCTGCGGCCGGGCGCGGGCACGCGCGTGCGCTCCTGGACGCCGACGCCGGGGCCGCAGCACGGCTTCCTCGTCACCCACAATGAGTCGATCTCGATCGCCGATTATCTGACGGTGCGCGAGGATGGCGAGGTCGTCTATCGGCCGACGGTGCATTATGCCTATCGGCCCGCCGACGACGCCGTTCTCTCGCTCGACGAAATGGCCGGCGCGCAATGGCAGCAACAGGACGATTGGCACATTCTCGGCGAGAACGAGATCGTCGATGGCATCGACGAACTCGGCGTGCTGCTCTACGGGCATGCCAAAAACGCCTATTGGTACGGCTCGCAGCTTTCGATCGAAGAGACGCGCCGCGTCGCGCCCTATCAGAACGCAACCGGCTTGCAGGTGAGCTCGGCCGTTCTCGCCGGCATGGTCTGGGCGCTGGAAAATCCGCGCGCCGGCATTGTCGAAGCGGATGAAGTAGATTTCCGCCGCTGCCTCGAAGTGCAGATGCCCTATCTCCAGCCGGTGATCGGCACCTATACCGACTGGACGCCGCTGACCGGCCGCGCCCGGTTTTTCGCCGAAGAGATCGACAAGGACGATCCCTGGCAGTTCGCCAATGTGATCGTGCGCTAAAGAAAAAATGCGGATTGAACAGGCGCGGCGGCTTTATTCGGCCGCCAGCCTGACGGGCTGCGACAGGCTCTCGGCGCGGAACCGCGCGAGCAAGCGCGCTTCTTCAACTTTGGCAGCCTCGACGCTGGCCAGCTTCACATGGCCGAAGCCGCGAATCTTTTCCGGCAATGCTGCCAAAGCGACGGCGCTCTCATAATTTTCCGCCGTCAGACCCGCAGCAATTTCGTCGAGCAGCTTCTCGTAATCGGCGCGCAACTGGCGTTCGAGCCGCCGCTCGCTTGACCAGCCGAAGAAATCGAGCGGCGTGCCGCGCAAAATTTTCATCGGCCTGAGAAATCTTGAACAGCCGCATCATCGCGGGACCGAAGGACCATTTACGCACCGTGCCCGGCTTGCGGGCGAAAATCGGCGGCGCGAGATGAAAGGTGATGCGTATATCACCCTCGAAGGCGGCGGCGATGTCGCGCGTGAACTTGCCATCGCTGTAGAGCCGCGCGACCTCATATTCGTCCTTCACGGCCATCAACTTGAAAAGGCTATAGGCGACCGCCGCCGCGAGACGGGGCTGCCCCGGCACCATGCGCCGCTCAACGTCGGCGATGCACCGCACTCGCGCCGCGTAATCTTCGGCATAGGCGCGGCTCTGATAAACGGTGAGAAAAGCCCGGCGCCGCGCGAATTTCTCGTCGAATGTCTCTGAGATGAAGCGCGACGAGGCTGGATCGCGCGCCGGCGCCAGCAAGGCGGCGACGCGCTCCGGCGCGCAGGCCTCGCGGCGGCCCCAAAGAAAGGCGCGCTTGTTCATCTCGACAGATTCGCCGACGATCTCGATCGCCCGCATCAAGGCGTCTTCCGACAGAGGCAGAAGCCCGCGCTGCCAGGCAAAGCCGACGAGGAAGATATTCGCCGCCACCGAAGTGCCGACAAGCGCCGTCGCAAGACTCGTCGCATCGCAGAACGCAGCGCGATTGGCCGCCGCCTTCTGGATCGCCTGTTTAATCGTCGCGACCGGCAGCGTGAAATCGGCATCGCGGGTGAAATCGCCCGGATAGGTTTCAGCCGTATTGATGACGACGCCGGTTTCGCCCGGCCGGACGGCGGCGAGAACCTTGGCGGTGCCTGAGACGACGAGATCGCAGCCGATGATAAGATCGGCGCCGCCCGCGCCGATACCGATCGCATGGATCTGCTCGGGCCGCGCGGCGATCTTGATATGGCTGTGGACCGCGCCGCCCTTCTGCGCCAGCCCCGCCATGTCCGTCGAGCCGCAGCTCTTGCCCTCGAGATGCGCCGCCATGGCGAGGAAGGCGCCGATGGTCACGACCCCCGTGCCGCCGACGCCGGTGATGAGAATGGCGAAGGGCTTGTCGCTGAGCTGCGGGATTTGCGGCGGCGGCAGCGGCGGAAAATCATCCGCCTCCTTCGATTTCATGCCGGCGACTTTCAGCTTGGCGCCATGCACTGTCACCATCGCCGGGCAGAAGCCTTCGAGGCAGGAGAAATCCTTGTTGCAGCTCGACTGGTCGATGGTCCGCTTGCGGCCAAACTCGGTTTCCAGCGGTTGCAGCGAGACGCAATTGGAGACCTTGCCGCAATCGCCGCAGCCCTCGCAGACGAGATCGTTGATGAAGACGCGCTTGTCGGGATCGGGGAATTGGCCGCGCTTGCGGCGGCGGCGCTTCTCCGCCGCGCAGGTCTGATCGTAGACGAGGATTGTCGTGCCTGCGACCACCGCAAGCTCGCGCTGCACGGCATCGAGCTCGTCGCGCAGCCGAACCTCGACATCCTGCGGCCAATTCGCGAGATCCTGATATTTCCGCAGATCGTCGGTAACGACCACGATTTTATGCGCGCCTTCGGCGGCGACCTGGCGGACGATCTTATCGACTGTCAGCCCGCCTTCGAGCTGCTGGCCGCCGGTCATCGCGACGGCATCGTTGAAGAGGATTTTAAAAGTAATGTTGGTGCCGGCAGCGATCGCCCAGCGGATCGCCAGAACGCCGGAATGATTATAGGTGCCGTCGCCGAGATTCTGGATGATGTGATCGCGCGTCGAGAACGGCGCCTCACCGATCCAATTGGCGCCCTCGCCGCCCATATGGGTATAGCCCTCGGTGGCGCGGTCCATGCGCTGGACCATGTAATGGCAGCCGATGCCGGCATAGGCGCGCATCCCGTCCGGCACTTTGGTCGAGGTATTGTGCGGGCAGCCGGAGCAGAAATAGGGCGTGCGCACCGCCGCGTCCTTCATCGACGCGAGGCCGCGCTGCAAGGTTTCGAGATGGGCGACGCGCGCTTCAAGCTCGGGGCTCGCATTAAATTCGAGCAGGCGGCGGCCGATGGCCATGGCGATGTGATTGACGTCGAGCGCACCGGCGACAGGGAAAAGCTGACGGCCCTTCTCATCCTTCTTCCCGACGCAGACCGGCTGCTGCGCGCTGCCATAAAGCTCGTCGCGCAATTGGTTCTCGATCAGCGAGCGCTTTTCCTCGACGACGATGATCTTGTCGAGGCCCTGCGCGAATTCGCGCAGTCCTTGGGGCTCGAGCGGCCAGGGGCAGGCGATCTTGTAGAGCCGCAGGCCCAGCGCATTGGCGCGCAGTTCGTCGATGCCAAGTTCGTCGAGCGCCTGGCGCACGTCGAGATAGGATTTGCCGGCGGCAATGATGCCGAGCCGCGCTTTGGCGCCGCCCGAAATGACGATGCGATTGAGCCGGTTCGCGCGCAGCCAGGCCAGCACGGCGTCGCGCTTGTAATTCTGCAGCCGCTTTTCCTGCTCAAGCACCGGATCGCTGGCGCGGATATTGAGCCCGTCCGGCGGCAGGATGAAATCCGCCGGCACGACGGGGCGCACGCGATCCAGCGATGCGTCAACCGAGGCCGTCGATTCGACCGTGTCCTTCAAACATTTGAGGCCGACCCAGCAGCCCGAATAGCGGCTCAGGGCATAGCCATAGAGGCCGTAATCGATCAGCTCCTGCACCCCGGCAGGGGCGAGGATAGGAATCATCACATCGACGAAGGCGAATTCCGACTGATGCGCCGTGGTCGAGGATTCGGCCGTGTGATCGTCGCCCATCAGCGCGAGGACGCCGCCGAAGCGCGAGGTGCCGGCCAGATTGACGTGACGCAACACGTCGCCGGAGCGGTCGACGCCCGGGCCCTTGCCATACCAGAGGCCGAAGACGCCGGCGAAACGCCCTTCCCCGCGCATCTCCGCCTGTTGCGACCCCCAGACGGCGGTGGCGGCGAGGTCTTCATTGAGGCCCGGCTCAAAGAGAATGTCGCGTGCTTGGAGTTGTTTCTCGGCGCGGGCCAGATTGAGATCGACACCGCCGAGCGGCGAGCCACGATAGCCGGAGACGAAACCGGCGGTCTTCAGCCCGGCGCGGCGATCGAGTTCCGCCTGCATCAGCAGCAGACGGACGATCGCTTGTGGCCCGGAGACGAAAATGCGGCTTTGCGCGAGATCGTATCTGTCCGCGAGTGAGAGCGGAGCCGTCGTTTCAAGCGTTTTGCCGGCGTCCGCCATCTGTGCCTTTGCCCCCAGGCGAGGAATCCTGGCCACCCCACAGGATTTATCGGTATAGAACAGCCATACCGATCCTCCAAACCCTTTCCGGCTTTCGCCCGGCATCCCGCACATTTCGCTAAGTAAATGATTGTAACGCAGTTTTGCGAACCGCGACTGGCCGCCATCGGCGTGCCTTTACTTGCCCGCGCCTCGCTTTGGCCAGAGTTTGGCTGGCAAAGTACAGTTTCATATCCGCTGTGGCGATTCCGTGGCTAAGCCCTTGACGATACACATCCGCGCCGCGCGCGGCCGCCTATTCGGACTGATCGCCATCACGCTTGCCGGCGCGACGCCGGCGCTGGCCCACCCGCATGTCTGGGTCTCGGCCCACGAAGACGTGATCTTTCAGCCCGACGGCAAGATCGCGGCGATCCGCAATTCCTGGATATTCGACGATATGTATTCGGCCTTCGCGGTTCAGGGCCTCGCCAAGGACGGCCAGCTCGCGACCAAGGAGCAGCTCGCGCCCCTGGCCAAGACCAATGTCGAATCCTTGGCCGAGTTCGGCTATTTCACCTTCGCCAAGAACGCCGACCAGAACGTCGTTTTCGGGCCGCCGCGCGATTATTCGCTTGAGGAGCGGCCGGACAAGCTCGTGGTGCTGACCTTCACCGTGCCGCTGAAGGAGCCGCTCGAGCCCGGCAAGGCTTTCACCTTTTCGGTTTACGACCCGACCTTCTTCGTCGACTTCAGCCTGGCAAAGACCAATCCGGTGGGGCTGGTCAGCGCGCCGAAGGGCTGTTCCATCGGCGTCCTCGGCGCCAATCCGCTCGATGTCAACGATGCCAAAAAATTGTCGGAAGCCTTCTACCAAAATCTCTCTCCCGGCACGAACTTCGGCATGAAGCTGGCTGACCGGGTCATCGTCGCCTGTCCATAAAGCAGGATGCGGAGCAGAAGGATCGCGATGCGCCGAAACCAAAAGCCCGATGTCGCCGTTCTCGCCATCCTGGTGCTTCTCGCCGGGACGGCCGCGGCCGCAGCGCAAGGCTTTCATCATCCTTTCGCCGTCGGCGCCGATGAAGGCGCAGTCGGCAACGCCTCCGGCGTCACCGCCTGGATCATCGAACAGGAGAGCCGGTTTTCGCTTGCTCTCGTTGGCGCCATGCGCGCCGTCAAGCAGAGCGATTACGGGTTTTTCGCGCTCGCGGGGCTGAGCTTTCTCTACGGCGTCTTTCACGCCGCCGGCCCCGGCCACGGCAAGGCGGTGATCACCTCCTACATGATCTCCAACGAGCGCGCGTTGAAGCGCGGTCTGATCATCTCCTTCCTAGCGGCTGTCCTGCAGGGAATCGTCGCGATCGCGCTCGTCGGCAGCGCGGTGCTGATCTTCAACGCCACGGCGCAGCGCATGAACGCGGCGGCGCGTTATCTCGAATATGCCGCCTATGCCGGCATCATCCTGCTCGGCATCGTCCTGCTCATCAACAAGACCACGGCGCTGGTGGCGAGCATCCGCCAAGCCCTGGCGGCGCGGGCGCTGCCGGTCTTCGCCGGCGCATCGCCGAAGCTCGCCTACGCACAGGCCGGCAGCAACGGAAATTTTCTCGCTGACGACGGAAACGACCACACGCATGGGCCGGATTGCGGCCATTTTCACGCGCCGGACCCGAGCCAGCTCGGCGCGAACTTCTCGTGGAAGTCGGCCGCCGTCACCGTCGCGACCGCAGGCGCGCGGCCCTGTTCCGGAGCGATTCTGATCCTGGTCTTCTCGTCGGCTCAGGATATTTTCAGCGCCGGAATCTTTTCCGTCTTCGCCATGTCGCTCGGCACCGCGATCACAACCGGCGCGCTGGCGAGCATGGCCGTCTATGCCAAGAAGCTTGCCGTCCGCTTCTCGGGCCGCAGTTCGCCCCGCGCGGAAATAATCGGCCGGCTGATCGAGGTCGGCGCGGCGCTCTGTGTGTTTGTTTTCGGCAGCCTGCTCCTGCTTGCGAGCTTTTCCGGCCTGAGCGTTGCCTAGAGCATGTTCCGAGAACCAAAAGCTTTTCCCCTTAACTTCGCCGGGAAAGCGCGTAGATAATAGGGTCGAGGCGAAGCGATGGCCTTTCGATTGACGCACACGTACAAGCTTCCGGACATAATCCGCCGCCCGGCGCTAGGGGTGGCGGCGCTTGTTCTCTGCCTCGGCACGCTCGACATTCCGGTCGCGAATGCCCAGAGCTTCAACCCGTTCGGCTGGTTCCAGCAGGTGTTCCGGCCGCAGCGCGGCTATGACGAATACCGGCCGCCTCGGGCGCATCCGCATTACACCTATCATCCGCATCCGATGGCCAAGGTGCAGAAAGCCCCCGCGGTGCCGCCGAGCTTCTTCGTCGCCGTGCTCGGCGACTCGCTCGGCCAGATGCTCGCCCAGGCGCTGACGACCTCGTTGAGCAACCGGCCTGAGGTCGAGGTCCTGCACGAGGCGAAGGAAGATTCCGGCCTCATCCGCGACGATTATTACGATTGGCCGAAAGCGGCGCACGACCTCGTGACGGGCGCCCAGAAAATCAATATCGCCGTCATGATGATCGGCAGCAACGACCATCAGACCTTGCACGATTCGACCGGCAGCTACGACCCCGGCTCGGAGCAGTACGAGCAAATCTATGCCGCGCGGATCGAGGCCGTCGCCAAAGCCTTTCATGATGCGAAAATTCCGCTGATCTGGGTCGGTCTGCCGATCATGAAGAGCGACCGCTATTCGAAGGCGATGGCTTCGCTGAACGACATGTACCGTCAATATGCGAGCAAGGACGGCGCGACCTACATCGACATTTGGGAAGATTTCGTCGACGACAACGGCCAGTTCAGCGCCTACGGGCCGGATGTCGATGGCCAGGTCGTGCGGCTGCGCGCGCTCGATGGCGTCCATTTCACCAAGGCCGGCGCGCTCGAACTCGCAAGCTTCGTCGAGCCGCAGATCCGTCAAATTCTCGAAGGCGAGACGCCGCAGGATGACGCCGCGCTCGCGAAGATCGAGACGACGGCGCCGGCCGGCACCAATCTGCCGGCGGCCAATGCGGCGGTCGCCCCCGTCAAGCCGCCGATCGGCCCGGTGCTTCCCCTGACCGGGCCGGTTCTGTCGGCCGGCGGCCAGCTTGCGACACTGACTCCCGCCAGCGCCGGGGCAAACACCGCGAGCCTCGTCGAACAGACCTTCGTCGACGGGCGGCGGCATCTATCCATGGCGGGCCGCGCCGACGATTTCATCTGGCCGCGGCAGGAACTTGCCAGCGAGGAGCCGCTCCCGAAGCCCGCCCCGCCGCCGACGCTCGTCATACCGGCCAAAGCCACGCCGCCCGCTACGCCCGCGCAGAGCCCGGCCGCCTCCCCGACCAGCACCGTCCGATGAACATACGTTCACCGCGGAACAAATCGCACATCGGCTGAAGCTGACCTGTGGCTTTATTTCTCCGCGGCGTTCTTACGTGGGGGGATGTGTCATGCTGGCACTTCGCACTATTGCGGTTTCTGCACTGATTTTATCATTCGGCGCCACCGGCGCTTTTGCTCAAGATCTGCCTTTTCCGTTCAATCTCTTTGCCGGCCCGCAGGCGACCCAGGCTCAACCGGCGAGTACCGGCAATGTTGCGGTGGCTGTGGAACCGACGCGGACCCTGGTCGATGACCCCACAGCCACGCCTAAGGGCTCGATTACCATCGATACCAAAACCAAGTACCTCTATCTCTCGCTCGGCGACGGCAAGGCCCTACGCTATGGCGTCGGCGTCGGCCGCGAGGGCTTCGGCTGGAGCGGCCACGTCCATATCGCCCGGCGCGCCGAATGGCCGGATTGGACGCCGCCCGAGGTGATGCTGAAACGCCGGCCCGACCTGCCGCATTACATGGCAGGCGGCATCGACAATCCGCTCGGCGCGCGTGCGCTTTATCTCTTCAATGCGCACGGCGATACCGGCTTCCGCATTCACGGGACGAACGAGCCCGACACAATCGGCCAGGCGGTTTCCTCCGGCTGCATCCGGATGCTGAATGTCGACGTTGAAGACCTCTACAACCGCGTCAAGGTCGGTACGCAGGTCAACGTCATCTGATCCGGGTTGCCGCCTCGACCTTCTGAGGATTTGCAGGCGGGCCCCAATATGCATTATCCCGGTGGCGATCGGCAGGGCACAAGCTCTGCCGGTCGTAACGTTTCGGGTGGGCAGCAGATGGCCGACAAGTCGAGCGACGAGGAGCGCGCAGCCCTGCGCGCCGAACTCGAACGCCTGCGTCAGGAGCACCGCGACCTCGATGCGGCGATCGTGGCGCTGATCGAGATTTCCGCCACCGACCAGTTGCAAATCCAGCGGTTGAAAAAGCGCAAGCTGATCCTGCGCGACAAGATCGACCGTATCGAGGATTTGCTGACCCCCGACATCATCGCCTGATCTCATCTGCCTGTTCTTCCGCCTGCTCTCGGCAGCCTCGCGCAAGCCCGGACGTGTAGAGCGCGAGGGCTACGCTCTGGGAATTGCGCCCGGCGTCGCCGCTGCTCCAGGGCCCGCCGATGATTCCATCCGAAGCCGCCGCGCAACCCTCCGCGGCCGAATTGCTGCAAAGCGCGCTCGAATTCCACGGCGGCAAGCAATATGGCCTCGCCCGCCAGCTTTATCTGCAAGTTCTCAATCAAAATCCCGATCTCGAGGTCGCCTGGCATAATCTCGGCCTCGTCGAACATATGACCGGGCGCCACGCCCAGGCGGCGGAATATATCGGCAAGGCCATCGGCTTGAAGCCCGATTATGTCCGCGCCTATGCCAACCTCGCCGCGGTTCTGCGCGAGACGCGCCAGCTCGAGGCGGCGCGGGAAACCGCGCTGCGCGCCGTCCGTCTCGATCCCGGCTTCGCGCCGGCGCAGTGCAATCTTGGCAATATCCTCGAAGATATGGGCGATCTCGAAGGCGCCGCCGCCGCCTATCTCGAGGCGTGCCGGATCGACCCTTTCTTCATCGAGGCCCATACCAACGCCGCCGAAATTCTGCGCCGGACCGGCCGCCCGGAAGAGGCTGTGAACGTCTGCCGCGCGATCGCCGCCAAGCGTGCTGACGCGGCGGAGCCCTATTTTGCCATGGGCAATATCCTGCGCGGGCTTCTACGCCTCGAAGAAGCGGGCGAAGCCTTTCGCCAGGCCATCGCCTTGCGGCCCGACTATCCCGAAGCCTATTGCAACCTCGGCAACATCCTGCAGCACCGCGGCGATCTGCCGGGCGCCATCGCCGCCTATGAAAACGCGCTGGCGCTCAAGCCCGACATGGCCGAGGCGCATTGCAATCTCGGCGCGGCCTATGAGACGCAGCGCCGCCTCGACGAGGCGCTCAACGCCTATCGCCGGGCCGTCGCGCTCAACCCGAATCTCGTCGGCGTGCGCACGCAGATGCTGCATCTGCGCCGCGCGATTTGCGACTGGGCGGATATCGAGGCCGAGGAAAGCGCGGCTCTGGCCGCCGTCGCCGCGCACGACGGCACTATTCCGCCCTTCGGCCTGCTGAGCATAGACTCGGGCCACGCCCTGCAATTGCAGGTGGCGCGGCGCTGGGCCGGCGCCCTGCACGCCAGACCCTGCTTTACGCACCAGCCACCGGCAGCGGCCGAGGCCGGCCGTAAATTGCGGATCGGCTATCTCTCGGCGGATTTCTTCCGCCACGCGACCGCGGTTCTGATGGCGGGGCTGTTCGAACAGCACGACCATTCCCGCTTCGAGATCATCGCCTATTCCTATGGCGCGGACGACCACAGCGAATTGCGGCAGCGGCTCGGCAATGCCTTCGACCGCTTTGTCGATCTCAACGGCATCGGCGACAGCGCCGCGGCGCAGCGCATCCACGACGACAAGATCGACATTCTCGTCGACCTCAAGGGCTATACGATGTTTGCGCGCAGCGAGATTCCCGCGCATCGCCCGGCGCCAATCCAGGTGAATTTCGTCGGCTATCCCGGGGCGATGGGCGCCGATTTCATCGATTACGTGATCGCCGATCCGGTCACCCTGCCGATGGATCAGCAGCCTTTCTATGCCGAGAAGATCGTCCAGCTGCCCGATTGCTATCAGCCCAACGACGGCCGCCGCCGTATCGCCGAGCGCACGCCGACGCGTGCCGAATGCGGCCTGCCGGAAGCGGGCTTCGTCTTCTGCTGCTTCAACAACAGCTACAAGCTGACGCCGAAATTCTTCGATGTGTGGATGCGGCTGCTCGCGGCCGTGCCCGGCAGCGTGCTCTGGCTCTACGACGCCAATCGGCGGGTGAAGGACAATCTGCGCCGCGAGGCTGAGGCGCGCGGCATCGATCCTGACCGCCTCGTCTTCGCGCCACATAGGATGACCGCCGACCATCTCGCTCGCCAGCGGCTGGCCGATCTCTTTCTCGACACCTTGCCCTACAATGCGCATACGACGACGAGCGACGCGCTCTGGGCGGGCCTGCCGGTCATTACCTTGCTGGGCGATACATTCGCCGGCCGGGTCGCGGCGAGCCTGCTTCACGCCGTCGGCCTGCCCGAACTCGTCACGCACTCGCTTGTGGATTATGAGACGCTGGCACTCGAACTCGCCCGCGCCCCCGAGCGGCTCGCGGCGATCCGGCAAAGGCTTCTCGCGACACGCCGCACCGCGCCGGCCTTCGACACGAGCCGCTATGCCCGCCATCTCGAAGCGGCTTACGCGCACATGTGGGAAATCTGGACCGAAGGCGGCGCGCCCGAGCCTTTCGCGGTGCCGCCCCTATCGACGGCGCACCAAGCTGCGCCTGCAGCGCCTGCAGCGCCGCAGATCGCGCGGCGCACTTATGAAGTGTGCCCGCTCTGCGGCAGCCACGCCCACAAACCTTTCCTCGGCGCCGATTGCAGCAAAGACCCGGCCTATCGCAGCACGCTGGCGCCGCAGGTGCGCTGGCACCTCTGCAAAGACTGCGACCATTTCTTCACCGAAGGCTATTTCGAGGGCGCGGATATTTTCGCGCCCGTTGCGGGCGAAGCGCTCGGCCATGCGATGGAGGCTGGACGCCATGCGTCTGCACCCCGCGTCGCCGCCGTCGCGCGTCACATCGGCGTGCTGAATTGCGACACGGCCTGGCTCGATGCCGGCTTCGGCAACGGAGCGCTGCTTTTCACCGCGGCCGAATGGGGCTTCGAACCTGTCGGCCTCGACGCGCGCGCCGACCACGTCGCCGGCCTACACCAGCTCGGCCTTGAGGCGCACCAAGGCACGATCGAGAGTCTCGACACGCCGGGGCGTTTTGGCGTCGTGAGCCTCGACGATCAATTGCCGCGCATGGTCGATCCCGCGCGCGCTCTCGCCGCGGCGCACCGGCTGTTGCAGCCGGACGGGCTGCTCCTTCTCAGCCTGCCGAACATGGACGCGATGGCGTTCAACCTGCTGCACGCGCAGGGCGCCAATCCGCATTGGAGCGAGATCACGCACTACCATATGTTTGGCCGGGCGCGGCTCTACGCGCTGCTGCGCGAGCGAGGCTTTCAGCCACTCGAATATCAGGTGAACGCGCAATTGCGTATCGGCATGGACGTCATCGCGCGGCGCGCCGGCTGAGCCACACAGCTAGAGCGCGTTGCGGCCCTGCGTGTCGAGCGCCGCGAAGGCCGCATCGCTTAACTCGAAATCGACGGCGGCGACATTCTCGGCAAGATGTTCGGGATTGGCCGTGCCGGGAATCGGCAGCATGATTTTCGAGCGCTTGAGCAACCAGGCGAGCGCCACCTGGCTCGGCGTCGCCTTCAGCTCCTTCGCCGTCTGCAGCAGGGCCGAACCCGGATGCGCCAACGCGCCCGCCGCCAGCGGCGCCCAGGGGATGAAGCCGATGCTGTGCCGCTCGCAATAGGTCAACACATCTTCGCTCGAGCGGTTGACGAGATTGAACCGGTTCTGCACGGTCGCGACGGGAAAATATTTTCGCGCTGCCTCGATGTCGTCGACGCCGACATCGCAAAGGCCGACATGGCGGATCAGCCCCTCCTTGCGCATTTGCGCGATGACCGAAAACTGCTCGTCGCGCGGCACCGCCGGATCGATGCGGTGCAATTGCCATAGATCGATTTGCTGAAGGCCAAGGCGCCGCAGGCTCATCATCACGCATTGGCGCAGATATTCCGGCCGCCCGAGCGGGCGCCAGGTCTCCGGCCCCGGCCGCGTCAACCCGCCCTTGGTCGCGACGAGGATGCGGTCGTAGGGGTGGAGAACCTCGCGGATCAGGTCCTCGCTGACGAAGGGACCGTAGGAATCCGCCGTGTCGATGAAATTGATGCCAAGCTCCGGCAAGCGGGCCAGAGTCGCCCGCGCCGCGGCGGGATCTTGCGGATCGCCCCAGATACTCTTGCCGGTCAGCCGCATCGCACCGAAGCCGAAGCGGTTGATGGTGAAATCGCCGCCGACCTTGAATTGGCCCGCTCTCTCGGCGGACAGCGTTGCCGACATCTTCAATCCCGGTCCTCGATCGCCATGCTGCTTATCGTGGCGCCGCCAGCAATGTCTTCATAGTGAATTCTGCGAATTTTAGAAACGGTGCCGCAACGGTGCAGCGCGGGACGGCTTGCCTTAGCGGGGGCATAAGCGCAGCTTCTCTTTGCGGTGGTGTGACGGCGCCTGTAGCGCTGCGAACGGAAAGGTTCAGCAATGGCCGAGAACGCGAGCAAAACCGTCGTCTTCATCCATGGCGCGTGGATGGTTCCCGCGTCATGGGACAATTTTCGCAGATCTTTCGAAGCCGCCGGCTTCACAACCCACGCGCCGGCGTGGCCCTATCTCGACAGCGCGCCGCCCGAGGAATTGCGGCGCAATCCGCCGGCCGGCCTCGGCGCCTTGAGCGTCAGCGACATCGTCGATCATTATCAGGCCTTCATTACGAACCTGCCGGAAAAGCCGCTCATCGTCGGCCATTCCTTCGGCGGTCTCTTCACTCAGCTTCTGCTCGACCGCGGCTTCGGCTGGGCCGGTGTCGCGATCGATCCCGCACCAATCGCGTTGGTTCCCCCAGGCGCCACTTCTCTCCTGGCTGCCGCCCCGGTGCTATTGCGCTGGCGCGGCTGGGAATTGCCGTTCACGCTATCGCGCGAGGCTTTCGCCAGCTACTTCGCCAATGCGGCGCCGCCAGCCATGCAGAACGAAGCCTATGACAAGCTCGTGGTGCCGGCCCCGGGCCGGATCTTCTTCGAGGATGCGTTCTGGATCGGCACCGGCGTGCATCCCAAGCAGCGGGCGCAGCCGCTGCTGATCACGGTCGGCGGGGAAGACCGGACGGTCACGCCCTTCACCGCGATGGGGGCCTTCAACCTGCAAAAGCAATCGGCCGCCGAGACCGACTTCAAATATTTTCCCGGCCACTCACATTTTCTGATTGCCGAGCCCGGCTGGGAAGATGTCGCGAATTATATTCTGCGCTGGATCGCTCATCTCTAAGAAAAGATAGAGGGGAGAGGGCGGGCCACGCTTGCGCCGCCCTGCCCCTTCGTCTAGGACGCTGCCTTCGTTTTTCGGCCGCCGCCGCAAGGTTTTTATGTCCACCCCTCCCAAGTTCGTCGCCATCGTCATGGGCAGCCAGTCCGATTGGAAGACGATGCACCATGCCGCCGAAACGCTGGAGAAGCTCGGCGTCGGCTATTCCGCCGAGATCGTCTCCGCCCATCGCACCCCCGACCGGCTCGTCAAATTCGCCAAGGGGGCGGAGGCGGCGGGCTTCAAGGTGATCATCGCGGGCGCTGGCGGCGCCGCGCATCTGCCGGGCATGACCGCCGCCATGACGCCGCTGCCGGTCCTCGGCGTGCCGGTCGAGACCAAGGCGCTCTCCGGCCAGGATTCGCTTTATTCCATCGTCCAGATGCCAGCCGGCGTGCCGGTCGGCTGCCTCGCCATCGGCGAGGCAGGCGCCGTCAATGCGGCGTTGCTCGCCGCCGCCATCCTCGCCCTTGAGGATAAGGCGCTCGCCACACGGCTCGCCGACTGGCGCGCGGCGCAGACCGCCGCCGTCGCCAGACATCCCGAGTGAGCTGATGGCTGAAAGCCTCGCGCCGGGCGATACGATCGGAATTCTCGGCGGCGGCCAATTAGGCCGGATGCTGGCGATGGCCGCCGCGCGGCTCGGGCTCAAGACGCATATTTTCGCGCCGGAGGCGGACAGCCCCGCCTTCGATGTTTCTGCTGCGCGCACTATCGCCGCTTATGAGGACGAAACGGCGCTAAAGGCTTTCGCCGCGGCGGTCGATGTCGTCACCTATGAATTCGAGAATGTCCCCGCTGCGACGGCCGAACTGCTCGCCGCGCTCCGCCCTGTCCGTCCCGGCCCAGCGGCGCTGGCGGCGAGCCAGGACCGGCTGACGGAAAAAGATTTTTTGACCGGCCTCGGCATCGAGACGGCGCCTTATCTGCCGGTCGAGGATGCCGGCGCTTTGATCCGCGCCATCGGCAAGCTCGGCCGGCCGGCGATCCTCAAGACCCGGCGCTTCGGCTACGACGGCAAGGGCCAGGTGATGATCCGCGAGGGCTCCGACCTCGGCGCCATCTTCCGCAGCCTCGGCGGCACGCCGGCCATCCTCGAAGGCGTCGTGCCCTTCATCAAGGAAGTCTCGGTCATCGCGGCGCGCGGCCTCGACGGCCAATTCGTCGCCTATGACGTGACCGAGAATGTCCATGCCAACCATATTCTGAGCGTCAGCCGCGCCCCGGCGAAGATCGATGCCGAAGCGGCGGCGGCGGCGATTGCCACCGCGCAGAAAATCGCCGATGCGCTGGATTATGTCGGCGTGCTCGGGGTCGAGCTTTTCGTGACGGAGGAGCAGGACGCCGACGGCCGGCCCAGCCAGAAGATCCGCGTCAACGAAATCGCCCCCCGCGTCCACAATTCCGGCCATTGGACGCTGGACGGCGCCGTCTGCTCGCAATTCGAGCAGCATATCCGCGCCGTTGCGGGCTGGCCGCTGGGCTCGGCCCGGCGGCACGGGGCCGCCGTCGAGATGCACAACCTGATCGGCGAGGAGGCCAATTCCTATGCCGAAATCCTGCGCGAGCCGGGCGCCTGCCTGCACCTCTACGGCAAGGCCGAAGCCCGGCCGGGCCGCAAAATGGGCCATGTGACACGAATTCTGGACCGGGATGTCTAACCACCCCGCTTCGGCTGGACAAGAATAGGCGACTCTGCTATCCGAACCTCAAGGGTCGAGGCGCTTCAGCGCCCGCGGGCCTATTCCCGAAAGTTTACGCTCAATCACTGCCGAGGCTAAAGCCGTTCGGCGCAAGACAAGGATCGCCGCGTGCAAGTTCTGGTTCGTGACAACAATGTTGACCAGGCCCTCAAGGCGCTGAAAAAGAAGATGCAGCGCGAGGGCATTTTCCGCGAGATGAAGCTCCGCGGCCATTACGAGAAGCCCTCCGAGAAGCGGGCTCGCGAAAAGGCCGAGGCGGTGCGCCGGGCGCGCAAGCTGGCGCGGAAGAAGTTGCAGCGTGAAGGGCTTCTGCCCGTGAAGGCGAAGCCGGTGGTCGGCGCGCGCTGATCTTGCCGGTGCTCTTGCGCACTGTGCTTCGGCGGCTTTCGTTTTTCTGTAAAGACTTGTGTTATGCCAATCGCGGGCGGGATTGTGCTTCGTCGCAATCTTGCCGGATTGCCGGGGCCTAAAGACGTTCTGAAGAGCGTCTGATCGTACCGTTTTTCGAGATTGAGGCTCAAACGGACTGATCTAGGACTTGCATTTCGATGACAATGTTTCGACGCCCCGTCCTTCCCGCATTTTTGCTGGCGACTTTGTGCCTCGCGGGGTGTGAAAGCGGCACTTCTCTTGGCCCCGCCGGCGCCGGCATCGCCGAGGTGTCGCAGGTGTCGCCGGAAGCGGCGCAGGCCAATATCGCCTCGTTGACCGACGTCATCCAGCGCAATCCAAACAGCGCCGAGGCCTATAATACTCGCGGTGTCGCCTATGCGCGCATCGGCCAATATGACGCCGCGATCGCCGATTTCACCCAGGCGATCCATCTCGATCCCAACGATGCGCCGGCGCTGACCAATCGCGCGCTCGCCTACCGGCAGACCGATCACGACGATCTCGCCCTCGCCGACTTCAACCAGGCGATCGCGGCCAACGCGAACCACGCCCCCGCCTATATCGGCCGCGCCAATCTGCTGCGCACACAGGGCAAGCTCGAAGACGCCCGCGCCGACCTCGATGTTGCGATCCGCCTCAACCCCGAGAGCGCGCAGGCCTATCACGCGCGCGGCCTGATCTTTCAGCGCGAGGGCAACAATCAGGCGGCGATCACCGATTTCGACAATGCGATCGACCGCGACCCCTTCGTCGGCGCGCCCTATGAGGCACGCGGTGAAAGCCTGATCGCCATCGGCCAGCCGGCCAAGGCGGTCGAGGACTTCAACGCCGCGCTGAACGTCAACAACAAGGACGCCAATGCCTGGGCGGGCCTCGGCCTCGCCTATGAGAAGCTCGGCAATCGCGCCAAGGCGGCCGAATCCTACGACCACGCCCTCGCCTTCGACCCCAACAACAAGGTCGCCCGCGACGGCCAGGCGCGGGTCGGGCGGGCGTAAATCTGACGGGCGCTAGCTCAGCGACTTCAAAATACTCTCGACCATCTTCTTGGCGTCGCCAAAGAGCATCATCGTATTCGGCTTGAAGAAGAGTTCGTTCTCGACGCCGGCATAGCCCGAGCCCATGCCGCGCTTGACGAACAGCACCGTCTTCGCCTTTTCGACATCGAGGATCGGCATGCCGTAGATCGGCGAGGTTTTATCCGTCTTGGCGGCCGGATTCGTCACGTCGTTCGCGCCGATGACGAAAGCGACATCGGCCTGAGCAAATTCGGCGTTGATGTCCTCGAGTTCGAAGACTTCGTCGTAAGGCACATTGGCTTCGGCGAGCAGCACATTCATATGGCCGGGCATGCGACCAGCGACCGGATGGATCGCATATTTGACGTCGACGCCTTCCTTCTTCAGCCGGTCGGCCATCTCGCGCAAAGCGTGCTGGGCCTGCGCGACGGCCATGCCGTAGCCCGGCACGATGATCACCTTGCCGGCATTCTCCAGGATGAAGGCAGCATCCTCCGCCGAGCCCTGCTTCACCGGCCGCGTCTCGACATGGCCGCCGGCGGGACCCGCCGTCTCGCCGCCGAAGCCGCCGAGGATCACCGAGATGAAGGAGCGGTTCATCCCCTTGCACATGATGTAGGAGAGGATGGCGCCCGACGAGCCAACCAGCGCGCCGGTGATGATCAGCGCCAGATTGCCGAGGGTGAAGCCGATGCCCGCCGCCGCCCAACCGGAATAGGAGTTGAGCATCGAGACGACGACCGGCATGTCGGCGCCGCCGATCGGGATGATGATCAAAAGGCCGATGACGAAAGAGACGATCGCGATCAGCCAGAAGAGCAGCGGGTTCTGACTCAAGACGAAGAGCACGATCAGTGCGACGAGCAGCGCCACCAGCGCGATGTTGATCACATGGCGCTGCGGCAGCAGGATCGGCGCGCCGGACATGCGCCCGTCGAGCTTGAGGAAGGCGATGACCGAGCCGGTAAAGGTGACGGCGCCGATGGCGACGCCGATCGACATTTCGACGAGGCTCTGGGTATGGATGTCGCCCGGCGTGCCGATGCCGAAAGCCTGCGGCGCGTAGAGCGCGCCCGCCGCGACGAAAACCGCGGCGAGGCCGACCAGCGCATGGAACGAGGCGACGAGCTGCGGCATGGCGGTCATCGCCACGGTGCGGGCCCGCCAGGCGCCGATGCCGCCGCCGATGGCAATGCCGACGACAACGAAAATCCAGGCCGAGAGGCCGGACGGCAGCCGGTAAAGCAGCGTGGTGGCGATGGCGATCGCCATGCCGATGATGCCGGCGAGATTGCCGCGGCGCGACGTCGAGGGCGAGGAGAGGCCCCGCAGCGCGAAGATGAAGAGAACGCCCGAAGCGAGATAAAGCAGGGCGGCAAGATTGCCAGACATCTCGATCAGCCCTTCTTCTTATACATGGACAGCATCCGCTCGGTGACGAGGAAGCCGCCGAATATGTTCACCGAGGCAAGGATGAGCGCGATGAAGCCGAAGATGCGCGCGAGGATCGAGCCGTCGTCGCCCGGCGTCGAGACATCGACGCCAACCGAGAGCAGCGCGCCGACGACGATGACCGAGGAGATGGCGTTCGTCACCGACATCAGCGGCGTATGCAAAGCCGGCGTCACCGCCCAGACGACGAAATAGCCGACGAAGACCGCAAGCACGAAAATCGCGAAGCGAAAGACGAAGGGATCGATCGCCCCGCCGCTTGCCGCATGCGCCGTCGCGCCGGCGAGATGCGAGAGCTGATCGGCATAGCCTTGGGCGGCATCCGCCGCGTGCTGCGCGGCCGCCGCCGCGGCCTTCGCATTGTCGAGAAGCTGCTGCAGAGTTTCATTCGCCATATGTCTACTCCCGAACGCGGTCAGGCCGGCTTTTGGAAATTAGGATGGACGAGCGCGCCGTCCTTGGTCAGCAAGGTCGCCTTGACGATCTCGTCGTCCCAATTGACGGCGAGCGCCTTGTTGGCCTTATCGATGAAAGTTTCAGCAAAGGCGAGCAGATTGCGCGCGTAGAGCGAGGAGGCGGTTGCCGCGAGGCGGCCGGCGACATTGAGATAGCCGAGGATCGTGACGCCGTTCCCGGTCACGAATTTCTCGCCGGGCTTCGTCAGCGCCGTGTTGCCGCCGCGCTCGGCGGCGAGATCGACGATGATCGAGCCCGCCCGCATCGCCGCGATCATCTCTTCGGTGATGAGCCGTGGCGCCGGGCGGCCGGGAATCAGGGCCGTGGTGATGACGATATCCTGCTTGGCGATATGCGCGGCGGTCAGCGCCTTCTGCTTTTCCTGATAGGCGGCCGACATTTCCTTGGCGTAGCCGCCGGCCGTCTCGGCCTGTTTGAATTCCTCGTCCTCGACGGCGATGAATTTGGCCCCGAGCGACTCGACCTGCTCTTTGGTCGCGGGCCGCACGTCCGTCGCGGTGACGATGGCGCCCACCCGCCGGGCGGTCGCGATCGCCTGCAGCCCGGCGACGCCGACGCCCATGATAAAGGCCTTGGCCGCCGGCACCGTGCCCGCCGCCGTCATCATCATCGGCACGGCGCGGCCATATTCGGCGGCGGCATCGATGACGGCGCGGTAACCGGCGAGATTGGCCTGGCTCGAGAGCACATCCATCACCTGCGCGCGGGTGATGCGCGGCATCAGTTCCATAGAGAAGGCATCGACGCCCGCGTCAGCCAATTGCTGCAGCGCGCCGGTATGGCCGTAAGGATCGAGGATGGCGAGCAGCAACACGCCCTTCTTGGCGCCGGCGAGTTCGGAACCGGCCGGACGCCGCACGCGCAGGATGACGTCGGCATCGGCGAGGGTCGCCGCCGGGCCTTGGGCGATGCTAGCGCCCGCGGCGCTGTAATCGCTGTCGAGAAACGAAGATTTGAGCCCCGCCCCCGATTCGACTGTGACGCTGGCGCCCAGTCCGATGAACTTCTTAACGGTCTCCGGCGTCGCGGCGACCCTCGCTTCGCCGGGGTCGGTTTCGGCAGGCACGGCTATACGCATGGGATGGGCTTCCGATCACATGGGTAAAATCAAATAGGCAAAACGTGAACTTTCGACAGGGCCCTTACCGGCGATCCAGCGAGGCACGCACTACCCCCTGCCGACGCCAAGGACCGTCCGCCAAAAGCCGCGCGGCCACCGGCCGAGACAACCCGGCAAGGCTGAAACCGCTCTGATTCTATAGGGTTAGGATGGCGAGGATGACGAGGATCGTGGCCACGCCGATGGCGCCGTATTTCATGCCATTGGTAAAGAGACGATAGGTCTGGAGATGTTGGGAAAAATCAACGTCATCGGACACTACGGCAGTGTGCTGGCTGGCCATGGAACCTCCCCTGTTAATCGTTTTTCATGCCGATCATTCATTGCGATCGGCGCGGCGCCGTCAAGGGGCCTAAAGTCCGGGATTACGAAAACAGCGGTAAACCGGGCCTGGGGTTTCCCATTTGACCTGCCTCACAGGCGGAAGGATTGTTATTAGGCTAAAGTGATAGCTTGGCCGTCATTTCAGGGGAGATGCATCATGAGCCTTAACTCAGCGCTCGACGGAGTCGAGCAGCGCGTCGAGACGACACTCAAGCGCCATTCGACTTATTTTCTTATCGAAGGGATCGTCCTGATCATTCTCGGGGCGGCGGCGATCGCGGTGCCGCTGATCGCGACCCTGGCGTTTACGATCTTCTTCGGCTGGCTGTTGCTGATCAGCGGCTTCGTCGGCCTCGTTTCGACCTTTTCGGTGCGCCCGGCCCCCGGCTTCTGGTGGTCGCTGCTCTCGGCAATCCTGGCCCTCGCGGTCGGCTTCCTGCTGATCGCCAAACCCGGCAACGGCGCCGTCTCTCTGACGCTGCTGCTCATCGTGTTCTTTATCATCGAGGGTTTTGCCTCAATCGTCTTCGCCAGCGAAAACCGGCAGACCCTGCCCGGCCGCTGGGGCTGGCTGGTGACGAGCGGCGTGGTCGACATCATCCTGGCGGCGCTGATCTTCCTGCAATTGCCGAGTTCGGCCTTCTGGGCGATCGGTCTGCTGCTCGGCATCAATCTGGTGTTCGGCGGCGCGAGTTTGATCGTCATCGCCCTCGACGCCAAAAAGCTCTTACCGCCCACCTGACCAGACAAAGGAAGCGAATGGCGTTTTTGACGCGGGCGCACGTTTATTTAGCGCGCGCGCAGGCTTGGGCGTCGGCGCAGTTGGCAGGGCGGCGGGTGCAATTGCGCCTTAGTCTGCGCATGACTCTCGCCGCCGTCCTCGCCTACGGCCTCTCGCAATTGCTGCACTTGCCCTGGGCTCTATGGGCCGTGCTCACTTCGGTGATCGTGACGCAGTTGAGCGTCGGCAAATCGCTGATCGCGACGGTCGATTACATGATCGGAACGCTTGGCGGCGGCATTTATAGTGGCATCGTCGGCATGATCATGCCGCATGCCACCAATCTCGAAATCGCAGTCACCTTGGCGATCGCGATCGCGCCTCTGTCGCTGCTTGCAAGCTCCAATTCGCGCTTCGCGGCCGCGCCCTTCACCGCCGTGATGGTGCTGCTTCTGCCGACCATCACACATGCGAGCGCGGCGCAATCGGCCTTCTTCCGGGTCATCGAAGTGGCGGTCGGCTGCATGACGGCGCTCGCCGTTTCCTTTCTCGTGCTGCCGCAACGCGCGCATAGCCTTCTCTATGAGGCCGTGGCGCGGATTCTCGCCAAGATGGCCGATCTGCTGCCGGTGCTGGTCGCAGATCTGCGCGCCCGCCGGCCGGACACGCCGGCACGAGGGCTGCAAGGCGATATTGGCGTTGCGTTCCGGCAATTGGCTACGGTCAGCGCCGAGGCGGCGCGGGAGAGGTCTGCCTATTTCAATGCGGATCCGGATGCGCAGCCGCTGATCAATCTCGTTCTGCGCCCGCGTCACGATATCGTCATGATGGGCCGCGCCGCAGCTGAGCCTTTGCCAGCCGACATATTGCAGCGGCTCGACGACCCGATCGAACAATTCGGCACTGCCGCGCGGGACTTCTTGCTGGGCTGCGCGGCCGCGCTGACGGCACGCGTCGCGCCGCCGCCGCTCGCCGGGATCGAGGCGGCTTTGGCCGCCTATTCGGAGGCTTTTACCGGCATCCGCCGCGACGGCTTACTGCGAAATCTGCCAATCGACACGGTCGAGCGCGCCTTCGCGCTGGCCTTTTCCTTCGAGCAGATGCGCGCGGATTTTGCGACGCTCTCCAACTATATCTGCAAGGCGACGCGGCTCCCCCAAAAGGATGAGACAAAAAATTCCGACGCGAAAATTGGTGAAATCGCATAGAACCGGCTGCGCGGTCGCATCATATGAGTTTACGTCAAGCGGCCGCGCCCCGTGCCACAGCGGCCGATCTTTGTGTTTTTGCCGTTTGTGGCGAAAGAGGAGATGGGAATGTCCAGTAAATCCAGCTCGCAAGGTAAAAGCGGCGCGTCCGCAGTCCCCCCGGCTTTGTCGACGCCATCCGGCTTCGGCTCCAACGCGGTGCGCGACATCGCCGCCGCGCTCAACCTTGCCCTTGCCGATGTGTTCGCGCTCTATCTCAAGACCAAGAACTTCCATTGGCATATGAGCGGGCCGCATTTCCGCGATTATCACCTGCTCCTCGACGAGCAATCCGACCAGATTTTCGCGATGACGGACGTGATCGCCGAGCGGGTCCGCAAGGTCGGCGGCCTGACGCTGCATTCGATCGGCGAGATTGCCCGCACCCAGCGCATCCTCGACAATGATGCGCCCTTCGTCACCCCGCAGGACATGCTGGCCGAGCTGCGCGAGGACAATGCCTCGCTCGCCAAGAGCCTGCGCGGGGCGCATGAGGTCGCCGAGGAGCATGGTGACGTGGCGACGACGAGCCAGCTTGAGATCTATATCGACGAGACCGAACGGCGGACCTGGTTCCTGGCCGAGGCGAGCCGCGTCGCGCCGCGTTCGGCCTAGATTGCGATGCGTCGAGGTTCTCTCAACCTCAACGCATGTAGAGCGGTCGATCCGGAAAAAGAAAGTGGGTGTTTCCCGCCATGCGGGAAACACCCAAAGTAGGGGGCATCCGGATCTGAGATCCGGGCCCTTCAAGACGGCGCTGTCGTCGCCGCCCCGAAGTCCTGTAAGCGCCACGGGCCGGCCACTCAGAAGTCGAACCGGGCGCGGACGACGCCCGCCTGCTCAACATATTGGTTGCGCACGATCGCGTTGTAGCCGACCGAGAACGTGTCGCCGACGACGGGCAGCGAGATGCGGAAGTCGGCGCCGACATCGGCCATGTCGCGCGACTGGCCGGGTCCAATTGCCTGGAAACTCGCATCGCTGCCGACAAAACTCGCCAACACATCCTCCGCGGTATTGTCGAATTCATGCAGCCAGATGGCATGGCCCTCGAGGGCCGCGCCAAAGGCCGGGCTGAGCGTCAACGGTACGATCACCTTGCCGCCGAGGCCCGAACGCAAGGAATCCGTCTGCTGCTGCGCGACGTCGAGCCCGGCGCCATTGTCGCTCGACTCGGAATAGGCGGCCTGGGTGATATGCGCGTAGGTCAGCGAGGCGACCGGGACAAAGACGGCCACGGGCGTCACGAAGGCATAACCGCCGTCGACATGGCCCGAATAGAGCGAGCCGCTCCGGCTCGCGGCGGTCGTGTCGGAGAAGCCATCGAAGTTGATGTCGCGCGTTTGGTCGTAGTGCAGGGCGCCGTAGTCACCGACCACATTGGCATACCAATTCGTTCCGGTGAACGCGCCATAAAGAAGGCCGTTGACCGAATCGAAGGCGGTATGATCGGTCAGCACCAGGTCGCTGATCGAGCTGACGCCATAGCCGACCGCGCCGCCGAGGCGGAAGTTATCGGTGATGAGGTGATCGTAACCGACGATGAAACCGCCGGTATCGGCGTTGTAGCCGCTGACATCCGCGACTTCCTGCTGCCGGATGTTGTCGCCGATGGCGTTGAACCAGATGCCATTCTCCGGCGCGGCCGGGGTCGGCGCATAGCCACCCTTTTTGTTCGGCAAGCCGGCAGGGGCGGCCTCAGGCTGCGGCAGCGCGCCATAGAAGAACGTCTCGATCCGGTTGCTGATCTGGCTCTCGAACTCATCGGCGATTTCGAGCGGAACCTGGATCGAGGCGCCGTTGACCTCCGGACGCAATTGCTCCGCCGCGCTGCGCACGGCACCCGGATCGGTGAGGCTCTCGACCGCACCGCCCAGCGCCTGCGTCGCGGGATTGTCGCCGCCATAATTGAGGAGCGCGTTCACCGTGGCGGCGCCCGCCTGCGAAATGCCGGGGATGGTGCTGGCATTGGCGACATGCGCCTCGAGCAAAAGCTCGGGGTCGTCATAGGTCGTCGCCGTCCAGGTCACCAGCGCGCTATTGCTCGCTATCGTAATGTCGCTGGTGTCGCCGGTGACGGAACTCGCCAGCACGTAATAGTCGCCGTTGCGCGCGACCCCTGTGAGGGTCGGGTCGATCGTCGTCGGGCCCGCGAGGTTGAGCGCGCCGGAGCCGCTCGCGAAGGTGAACGAGCCGAGGTTGCTCGTCGCCGTCGCCTCGGTCTGGCCGCCGGCGCCGTAGATCGTCGTCGCCAAAGTCGCATTGGCGACGAGGTTGACGCCGGTCGTTGTCGTCGTGCCATTCGCTTGGACGAGGACATTCGACGATTTCAGATCGAGAGAGCCAAAATTGTTGATGCTGGCAATCTGCGTCACGCCGTCCAGGGTGAGCGAATTCGCGCCCGTGCCGTTCACGGCGTTAATATTGCCGGTGAAGCCGCTGCCCGTGAGGGTAATCGTGTTCGTCGATGTCGGCGTATCGAAGATATTGATGTCGCCGTTCCAGGTGCCCTCATTGGTCAGGGTCAGCGATTGACCGCCGACGACGTTAGCGAGCACTTTCTGGGTCTGCGCGCAGCCGGCATTGGTGGTATTCTGGCCGGAGGCCGGGCAGGTGTTGCCGTTGAAATCCGTGCCGCCGGCGCTGAGGTAAGTGCCAGAGACTGAGCCCGCCACAGGCGTTGAGAAGCTGACCTGCGCGGCACGCTGATCGACGTCGATATTGCCGTTGATCGTCGCGTCGGCGGCATTGTCGATGACATGCGTGCCGGAGCCGAGATAGAAATTGCCGTCAATCGTGCCGTAGTTCTCGATATTGCTGTCGCGCGGGCCAGCGCTTGTGCTGCTGACGGCGAGCGGCAAAACGAGCAGGCTGCTGGCGTCCGGGAATGGATTTGTGCTCGAGCCGACCGCCGCGGCATAGACGAGCGGCGTGAAGTCGAGCGCCAAAATATCGCCCTTGATGGTGCCGTTCGCGTTGTTGGTCAGCGTCAGGGCGGAGGTGTCATCGACCGTCACTGATCCATCGGGATTGACGAAGACGATATTGCTGTCGGGATTGGTGTTCGGCACGGTGTCGTAATCCGTGCCTGCATAGGCGGCGATCGCCCAATCGCCGTTGGCGATCGTGTCCGAAGCTGTCCAGGTGGTATTCGCGATCGTGCCCGAATTGGTGATGGTCGTATCGGCGCGGCCGTAATAGCCCGTCGCATAATTGCCGGTCGCGAGAATTTGGCCAGAGGCCTCGTTGTTGAGGATGAATTCGTTCGTATTGTCGTCGCTGTAGAGCGCCGCCATGTCGTTCAAAGTGGCGCCGCTATATTTGGCGGTGTAAGTCGCCGGCGTGCCGCTCGACGTCAATGACAGATTGGCTTTGCTGAAGCTGGAGAAATAGTTCTGCGTAATCGCAATCGTGTTGGAATTGTTGACTGTGAAACTGTTCACCTGACTGTCGGCGACAATCACCTCCATGCGGCTCGTCGCGATCTGCGAGGTGGTGAGGCTGAGCGAGCCCGCGTTGTCGAGGATCACATTGTTGACGGCCGGATTCTCGTCGTTCGAGTAATTCGCGACGATGAGACCCTTGTCGGCCAACGGCGTCGTGCTGTTCGTCGTGACGTTGAAAACGGTCGTGTTGTCGATATTGACGGTGAGCGTCGGCGGGTTCGGATCATAGCCCGGATTGTCCGGATTGGTCGCCGCCGGGAAGGCGGGATTGGCGGGCGTATAGCTGTTGCTGCCGGCGGTCGGCTGATAGGCGGCCGCAGGATCATAAAGCGTGATGGCCGAGCTCAAGGTTCCGCTGCAATTCAGCGTCAGCGAATCTGCGGAAGACGTGCAGGCTGCCGCAGCCGGTTGCACAGAAACGAAGAAGCCGCCCACGCACAGCGGCATGGCGGCAAACGAGATTCTAGAAAGCCTCATAACGTCCCCCCGATTTTGTTACTTGCCCCGGGCGGACGTTAACTTTTCCGTGATTGAGGGAAAGTTCTTATTTACGTCAATGGTTTGAGGAATTTCGGGCAGAAATATCGGGAGTTTCTTACAGCCAAGCTTGGATAATTTTCCAGGCCCGCGGGCGCATCTGGCGAAATATCCTCAGAACGCCGGGCTCACGCAGAGATCCTCCTCCCCACCTTGATTTATGGCGGAAAAGTCCGGTCCGCATAGCAGCCATGCCTTGCACAAGCTTGCGCATTCGCTCATGTTTTTGTCTTGCGCACTGCAGCGAGCCTTTTTCGGGCAAGAGGCGGTGCAAGGCCTGACGTTTGCTTCTGGAGCGCTATGGACCAGCGGCAGGAATTTCGGGCGCGGCCTCGCGCCCGCATACCCCTCGGCTTTTTGCGCCGGCTCGGCGGCTGCGTTCTGGCTCTCGCCGCGGCCGCGGCGCCCGCCTGCGCGCAATCCTGGTCCACCGCCAAATCCGCGCAGGTCGACCAGATCGTCGCCCATTTCCGCGAGTTGAACGGCGCCGACGAGGCGACTCTGCCGAGCTTAAGTCTGTCAATCGGGCTCGGTGGCCGGCTTGCGGCGGCGAAAGGCTATGGCACCAGCGATGGCAAGCCAGTCACTGGCGGTACGCTCTATGAAATCGGCTCGATCACCAAGCAGTTCACCGCCGCGGCGGCCTTGGAGATGATCAAGAGCGGCGCCGTTGCCGAGCGCTCCGGGGCGAAGCTTTCGCTCACAACCCCGCTTTCCGCGGTTTTCGGCGACAGTCCCTATTGGAAGGCGCAGCCCTGGCTGACCGTCGGCCGGCTGCTGACCATGCGGTCCAATCTGCCGAATTTCACCCGCCGGCCGCCGGACGGCGCCAACCCCTGGCAGCCGATCAGCGCCGCCGTCCTGTTCCACGACATCGAGGCGCAGCCGCCATCCCCGCAATCGGATGATTTCGACTACAGCAACACCAATTACTTTCTGCTCGCCGAGTTGATGGAGCAAAGCCAGCTGCCTGGCGAGACCCGTCCGCAGACCTATCAAGAATTGCTGCGTAAGCGGATCTTCGAGCCAGCCGGCATGGTCAATACACAGTTCATCGACGATCAGCAGGTCCATTTCGACCCCGACGCCTCGACCTTGCCGGCGCCGATCTCGGCGGCGCTGAAGGTGCAATCGGCGACATGGGCTCTGCCGGATTATGGCCGCCGCCAGCGGCCGGCCTTCACCCACCCGGACTGGCTGAAGGGCAGCGCCGACGCAGTGAGCACAGCGCTCGACCTCTTCGCCTGGGACAAGGCGTTAATGGACCCGAAGATTGTGCCGGCGGGCGTACGCGACGCCATGCTCTCTGGCCAGGCGCGGGTCTCGCCCACCCTCTATTACGGCATGGGCTGGTTCTACGAGGAGAAGGACGATAGCACCGTCTTCAGCCATTCCGGCTCCGTTCCCGGCTATACGTCCTACAATGAGATCGTCCGCCAGAAGGACGGCAGATGGTTCTCCGTCTCGATTCTCAGCAACAGCGACCAGCTCGACGGTCTCGACGATCTCGCCAATAGCATTGCCTACATCATCGGCGAGTAACGGCCGCGGCCTTCACCTTCCGGTAAAATTGGGGAAGACCCGCAGCCCCGACCTGCTATAAGGCATAATGGAACCGCTTGGCAGAGAATTTCCCGGCGGTTGCTTGCGAGGGCTCGTTCGTTGCCGCTGCGTCTCCTGCTCGTACGCTCTATCGCCGCCATTTTTCTGGCGACCCTAGCGCTAAGCACGCTTCTGGTCTTCTGGCGCACCTACGAAAAGGTCGAGACGGATATGGCCGCCGCGCTCGCCGGCGGACAGCGGGCCGTCGCCAATGCCGCCGACGAGTCGGACGGCATCACCCAGCCGAGCTGGCGGCTCGAGCATATTGTCGCCAATTTCAACGGCGATCGGAATGTCCGCGCCACCTTGCAGCGCGCCGACGACAGCCTGCTGCATTCGATCCTGCTGCCGCCTGCGCATCGCGTCCCGCCCTTCCTCCTCAGGATTCTCGCTGGGCCGCCGCATTCCACGATCGTCGATCTGCCGCCCGCCTTGAAAAGTGCCGGCACGCTGCGGCTCGAGACCGACGCGCGCAATGACGTCGCCGGGCTTTGGGACGACGCCAAGAATCTCTTGTTCCTGCTCGCGATCTTCGCCAGCACCTGCTTGCTTGTCCTTTATTTTATGCTCGGCCGTGCGCTGCGCCCGCTGGAGGACCTGACGCATGCGTTCGCGCGCATCGGCAACGGCGATTACCGGGCGCGCGTTCCAATCTTCACGCCGCGCGAATTGGCCAAGCTCAGCGCCGGCTTCAACGATATGGCGGTGCGGCTGACCGAAATGGAGCACCGCAATCACCGCCTGCACGAACAGCTCGAAACCGTGCAGGAAGAAGAGCGCATCGAGCTCGCGCGCAATCTGCACGACGACGTGAGCCCCTTGCTGTTTTCCGTCGATGTCGATGCGATGACGATCCGCGAGCTGGCGCAGACGAAGGATTATTCCGCGATCGTCGAGCGCGCGCACGCCATCCGCAGCGCCGTTGCCGAGATGAAACGCAACGTCAAGGCCATTCTCGGGCAGTTGCGCCCCTCGGGCCTGCATGCGCTCGGCCTCGCCAGCGCCATCGACAATCTCGTCTCCTATTGGAAGACGCGGCGGCCGGAGATCGCCTACAAGGTCAATACGCCCGACCGGACCTGGGGGCCGCGCGTCGACGGCGCGCTCTACAGCATCGTCCGCGAGAGCCTGAACAATGCGATGAAACATTCGCGGCCTTCGCGGATCGAGGTTTCCATCGAGGAGCTTCACGCGAGCAGCTTTCTCGTCGCCCGCGTCGCGGATGACGGCGGCGGTTTCGACGCCAATGATGCTTCGGGGGGATTTGGGTTGATCGGAATGAAGGAGCGCGCCGTCCTCCTCGGTGGCACGTTGACGGTTGAAAACCGCCGCGACCGGCCCGGCGTCGTCGTGACCGCCCGGCTGCCGTTGCCGGGTGAGGACGAAGAAGTCGAATTCGCGCAAGGGATCGCCGCGCAATGAAGATTCTTGTGATCGACGATCATGGGATCGTGCGCGAAGGCGTGCGCCGGCTGCTCGGCACCATTCCCGGCTCCGAGGTCGTCGAGGCCGGCACCGCGCAACAGGGCTTGTCGAAACTGCGCAGCGAGTTCGCCCGACATTGTCGTGCTCGATATCAATCTCAACGGCAGCAGCGGGCTCGAGCTGCTGCAGCGGTTGAAGAGCGAGAACAAGACGACGCGCATCGTCATGTTCACCATGTATTCGGAAGCGGGCTACGTTTCCCGCGCGTTGCGCGGCGGCGCCTCGGGCTATGTCAGCAAGAGCGCGCCGGCCGACGAATTGGTGACCGCCGTCAAGCGCGTCGCCGCCGGGCAGCGCTATGTCGACCGCGAAGCCGCCAACGAGCTTGTCTTCTCCGCTTCGAACGAGGAAGACCCGCTACAAAAGCTCAGCAATCGCGAAATGGAGATTTTGCGCCTGCTCGGCGAGGGCAAGAGCCTGCTCGAAATCGCCAATACCTTCGGCATCGCCTACAAGACGGTGGCGAATTCCTGCTCGCGTCTCAAGGAAAAGCTCGGCCTCGAGCGCACAACGGACCTCATCCGCTTTTCGCTACAGAACCGCCAGGCGTGAACTTTAGAGCATCGGACCGAAAAGTGCGCAGCGGTTTTCGGATAAATCCGATGCGTCGGTCAGTCTAGCGCAAGCGGCGCTGGGCGCGGACCGGCGCGGGTGCCCTGACCAGCGGCGCGCAGAGATCGAAGGCCGGCGTGCCGGCGAGATAGCCGGACTGCAGGCAGATGGCGAACAAAAGCCCGGCGAGCAGGCCGCTTATCCCGGAAAGCGCCGCCGCATGGGCGAAGGCCGCGATCGCGACGAGGCCGGCGAAGGTGACGACGCCCAGGATCAGAAACTGGTAGCGCCCTGCGAGCGCGACACCAAAAGCAAAGGAGATAAGCCCAAGCGCAACCATCGGAGCCTCCGACCCCAGGATGGTCCGCTTCGCGATAACAAAACGTTAACGCGCCCCCCCGAGAAAGGGAGAACGTCGGCGGGGCGCCGGCGTTCCCGACGCGGATGGTGAATTTAAGTCAGGAGCTAGAGCGGGATGCGAAAAAGTGGACACCGGTTTTTCGCGCAAATCCCGCTCTAAGTATTTAGAATCGATCACGTTCATGATTTTGGACCGATCGATCCAAAATCATCGTGATCTAATGCGGGCCTTACTGGCCGTCGGCAAGCTTTTGAGCGAGAAGCGCGACCGTGCGCGCATAGACATCGGCTTTGTTCCATTGCTGGATGACGGCGAAATTCGGCTCGCCAGGCTGCCAGCCGGCGCCGACCTTCCAACCGTAGCTCTGCAGATATTTGGCGGTAGAGGCCAGCACATCCGGCACGTCGTGCAGGAGATCGATGCGGCCATCGCCGTTGAAATCGACGCCATATTTATAATAGGCGTCAGGCATGAACTGCGTCTGGCCAAGCTCGCCCGCCCAGGCGCCGTGCATGGCGTCCGGCGTCAAATCTCCGCGCGCGACGAGGCGAAGGGCATAGAAGAGCTGCATGGTGAACATGTCCGAGCGCCGGCAATCATAGGCGAGCGTCGCCAGGGCGCGGATGGTCGGGAAATTGCCGATCACGGCGCCGAAATCGGTTTCGAGGCCCCAGATCGCGACGATCACCGGGCCCGGTACGCCATATTGCTGCTCGATCCGCTCGAAGGTTCCGGCATATTGGCGCAGCAGCGCGGCGCCGCGGCGCAGCCGGTAGGCGTTCACCATCCGGCCGGAGAATTGCGCGAAGGTTTGGTGGAAGACGCGCTGACCGTGGTCATGCGAGATGATGTCGGGAGCGTATTCGACTCCATCGAGGCTGGCGTCGATCACCGATTGGGGAATGTCCTGGGCGGCGGCTTCTTTCCTGATATCCTGCAGCCAGGCATCGAACCCGCGCGGATCGCGGCAGGTCGCGGCTTGCGCGACACCTTGCGCGCCGAACAGTGGAGCGAGACAGAGGGCGAAAGCGAAGAAGAGTGACATTCCTGGCTTGCCGCCGCGCATGATCGAATCCCTTGTTGCCGCGTCTGCGTCATTAGGACATATCGGAGGGCTTTTAAATGCAGGCGCCGGATTGTGGTTGCTCAACTCTTTTTCGGCGCACTGTTGCAGTTCCGCAGCGCTGAATTAGGTTAAGAAGGCGGCTGGAGTTCTGACCTTGCGCATCCTTTCCTTTGCTTTTGCTTTTCTTGCCCTCCTCGGCTTGCTCGGCCCGTCCCTCGCGAGCCGGGCGTCGCCCAATCAGGTTCCGGTCCTCGATATCGAGAGAACCTGCCGCGCCGCGGAGGCTTACGGCATGAACGATCCCAAGGACACCTATCGCAATTGCATGCTGGACGAGAAGGAAGCGCGCACGCAGCTCGGCCAGAAATGGTCGAAGTTCAAGGCCACGAGCCGGCGTGGCTGCGTCCCGCCGCATCCCATCCCGAGCTATGTCGAAATGCTGACCTGTCTGGAGATGGATCAAAACACGCTGGTGCCCTACCAGGGCGGGGGCGCCGCCATCGGCGCACCGAGCAGCTACTCACATGATTCGGCCCCGGCGCGGCCGGCCCCGGCGGTGGGGCCGCGCCCCGCGGGCAGCTTCTAGGCGCTGTGCGCACGCCCGAACCTTAACCCCTTCTTTAGATTTAGGCCTTTCGCGCCCGATACATAGACGGGCCCTTCGATTTTTGCATCACAGCCCCGCCTTTCTGTCGCGGATTTATCACATAGCCCGGCGAAATGCGCTCGAAGGCCGCATAGCCTATCGACCGATTTGGGAAAATCTCTAGGATCAACTCCCGGAATATCTCGAACTCAATAATAGTTCTCAGGGGGACATTAATGGTAAAAACTCCATCCGAGTCACGCCGCAACGGCCGCCTTGCGCGGATGGTCGTGTTTGCGGCGGCGGCGGCGATGAGCATGACCGCGATCGGCCAGGCTCGCGCGGACGTCACCGATCAATTGCTTGATCAATTGCGCGCCAAGGGCGTTCTTACCCATGGCGAATATAGCAAGCTGAAAACCCGCCACGCGGCCGAGAAGGCCGAGATGGGCCGTCCGCATCATTATTCGAAGGACGGCGTCGTCGTCGTTCCGGACGACCGCTATCTCACCCGTCTCGACAAGGGCATCGGCTTCCACATCCCGGGCCTCGTCACCAAGGAAGGTGAAGTCGGCGCGATCGATGTGAAGATCTCCGGCGACCTCATTTTCGGCGCCGACGAGACCTTCCAGGGATATGCCAGCGGCAATACCGGTGGAAATTCTAATGGTCGTGGTGGCCTTATAACGGCCAGCCCTAACCAGCCCTACAACTCGATCCAGGCGGGCCTGCTGCCGAGCGCCATCGTGCTCTCGATCGCGACCAACCAGATGGGCTATGACCTCGGCTTCACCATCGGCGCCTATACCGGCGGCACCAACACCGACACAAGCTGCGGCGCAAACGCCAATTGCGGGGGTTATCCGTACGCTCTCGGCACGCCGGGCATCGACCTCCGCCAGGTGTTCGGCACGGTCGGCACGCCCACCTTCGGTTCGGTCAAGATCGGCCGCGACCTCGGCCTCTTCGGCTCGGACGCGATCCTGAACGACGCGACCCTGCTCGGCATGGGCACCCCGCTCACGACCAATGCGCCGCGTAACACGACACTCGGCCGCATCGGTATCGGCTATGTCTATGCGGACTGGATCCCGCAGGTGACCTATACGACGCCGGACTTCAACGGCTTCACGGCGTCGATCGGCGCTTTCACGCCGCTTGATTCGACGGGTGGCATCTACACCACCACCTACATGACTGGCAACGAGCTGCCGATGGTGCAGGGTCAGTTGAAGTGGAAGGGCAATATCGCGCCTGGCGCGGGCTTGACCGTGTCGGTTGACGGCCTCTGGCAGGAGCATAAGAACGATCCTGCCACCGGCTCGAACCTCTTCGCGGCGTCGGGCACGAGCGTCAACAGCTGGGGCGTCGACGGCTTCGGCAAGTTGGACATCTCCGGCTTCAGCTTCGTGGCCTATGGCTATTATGGCGATGGCCTCGGCACGACCGGTCTCTTCCTGAGCGCCTTCGACAGCTTCGGCAATGCACGCGTGAGCGAGGGCGGCTATGTCCAAGGTTCTTACACCTGGGATAAGTTCACCTTCGGCGCCAGCTGGGGTGTCAGCCAGCTGAATCCGACCTCCGCCGAATGGAGCATCGGAGTGGCAGATGGCTTGGTCAAGGACAACGAGAGCATCATCGGCTTCGCCCGCTATCAGTTGACGCCTTGGATGGCCCTGCAGGCTGAATTCGGCCACAGCTGGCAGACCGACTGGTCGGGCTACCAGTACAACGAAGACGACATCTGGCTCGGCACGGCTTGGTTCTTCTAAGCCGCTCACAAGAGCCTGAAATCAGAGCGCCGGAGGGGCAACCCTCCGGCGCTTTTCTTTTGCGCGTCCGCTCTCGGGTAATTCCCTCTCTCCGCAGGCAACATTCCCTCTCCCCGTTTACGGGGAGAGGGTTAGGGTGAGGGGCTTGGGCCTAACGCAACATGGTGGCCAAAGCCCTCGCCCCTCACCCCGGCCCTCTCCCCATTTCGCTGCCGCTCATGGGGAGAGGGAGCGCGCCATCCCCTCGCCCCGCTTGCGGGGAGAGGGTTGGGGTGAGGGGCTTGGTCGCTTAGGGAACACGAGCCGGACAGCAGGAGACCCGCATGCGTGGCCTGCGAATGCATGAGGTTAAACGCGGGCGTGAATTGCGCCGTGCCGAAACCTCGGCCGAAGCCAAACTTTGGGCGCGCCTGCGCGCACGCCGCCTGAACGGGTTCAAATTCGTCCGGCAAGCGCCGATCGGACCCTATTTCGCCGATGTCCTTTGCCGGGAGGAAAAGCTTATCGTCGAGGTGGACGGGGCCACACATGGCACGTCCGACGAAATTGCCGCGGATGCGCGACGCTCCGACTTTCTTGCAGATGCAGGCTTCCGCGTTCTGCGTGTCACGAACGCCGAGGTTTTCGACAGCATTGAGTTTGTCCTGGAAACGATCCTCGCAGCGCTCAAGCGACGCGGGACATGGTAGCCAAAGCCCCGGCCCCTCACCCTGACCCTCTCCCCGTTTAACGGGGAGAGGGAACTAGGCAGGCGCGCCCAAAACCCACCTAAGTTCATGAGGAGAGAGGGAAAACCGTCATCAAAGTGCAACTCGACTCGGCCAAGGACAGGACTTCTTAACTGGAGTCGGAACCGTGGCGAAAAAGCACCTCGACGGCATCGCGGTCCGGACACTTTTTCTGTCCGATCTACATTTGGGAACAAAGGGTTGTCAGGCGGGCCTCCTGCTCGATTTTCTCAAGCATTGCGAGGTCGATACGATCTATCTCGTCGGCGACATCGTCGACGGCTGGCGGCTGAAATCCGGCTGGTATTGGCCGGAACAGCATAACAACGTCGTCCGCAAGCTGTTGAAACGCGTCCATAAAGGCGTCAAGATCATCTATATTCCTGGCAATCACGACGAATTCATGCGTGATTACGTCGGGCACAATTTCGGCGGTATCGACGTAATGAATACCGCGATCCACGAGGCTGCCGACGGCAAACGCTATCTTGTCATGCATGGCGACCAGTTCGATCTCGTCGTCCGCCATGCGCCTTGGCTCGCCATGCTCGGCGATGGAGCTTACGAATTGGCGCTGGGGATCAACACCTATCTCAACATGGTCCGCCGCCGGCTCGGCCTCGATTATTGGTCGTTGTCGTCCTGGGCGAAGCTGAAGGTGAAGAGCGCCGTGAACCATATCGGCCGGTTCGAATCCGCGCTGGCGGGCGAGGCGCGCCGGCGCGACGCCTTCGGCGTCATCTGCGGCCATATCCACCATGCCGTGATCCATGACGATTTCGGCGTGCGCTATATGAACACCGGCGATTGGGTCGAGAGCTGCACCGCGCTCGTCGAGCATTTCGATGGCCGTTTCGAGATCATCCGCTGGGCCGACCGCGTGCGCGAGGCGAAGGAAGGTCTGGCGGCGGCCGCCCAGCAGCAGCCAGAGGTCGAGGCAACCGCGGCGTGACCAAGCTTCTCATTGCCACCGATGCCTGGGGACCGCAGATCAATGGCGTCGTCCGCTCCCTTGAAAACATCGCCGCCCATGCGGCGGGCTTCGGTGTCGATGTCCGCTTTCTGACTCCGACCGATTTCTGGACCTTGCCTCTGCCCGGCTATCGCGAAATCCGCCTGGCGCTGGCGAACCCGCGCAAGATCGCGGGGTTCATCGCCGATTTCAACCCGGACTTCATCCATATCGCGACCGAGGGGCCGATCGGCCTCGCCACCCGCCGCGCCTGCCTCGCCGGCAAGCGCACCTTCACGACGAGCTACCACACCCGCTTTCCCGAATATGTCGCCGCGCGCCTGCCGGTGCCGATGCGGATAAGTTATGCCGCGCTGCGCCGCTTCCATAGCGCCGCCGCGGGCACGATGGTGAGTTCCCCGAGCCTCGAGCATGTCCTCGCCGGGCATGGCTTCCGCAATCTGATGCGCTGGTCGCGCGGCGTCGACGGCAATCTGTTCCGGCCCCGGGCGGAGAATGCGCTGGCCGGCCTGCCGCGCCCCATCTTCCTTTTCGTCGGGCGGCTCGCGGTCGAGAAGAACATCGAGGCCTTCCTGAAGCTCGACCTGCCCGGCTCCAAGGTCATCGTCGGCGACGGGCCTTTGCAGGCACGGCTCGCGGCAAACTATCCCAAGGCGCATTTCCTCGGCACCCGCAGCGGCGAGGCGCTGGCGGAGATCTATTCTTCCTCCGATGTCTTCGTCTTCCCGAGCCGGACGGATACGTTCGGCATCGTCCTCTTGGAAGCTTTGGCTTCGGGCGTGCCGGTCGCCGCCTTCCCAGTCACCGGGCCGCTCGACGTGATCGGCGATTCCGGCACCGGCGTCCTGAGCCACGATCTGCGCGAGGCGGCATTGCGGGCGCTCGACATTTCCCGTGAGCATTGCCGCAAATATGCGGCGAAGTTCACTTGGAAGGAGAGCGCGCGGCAGTTCTTCGACAATATAAGCGTGGCGCAGAACCGGGGCGCGCCGATCCCGCTCGCCGATCTGGCAGAGCCCGCGTGAGGCTAGAATTTTCTCCGCAAGAAATAATAGCTTAGGCGTACAACCGTCCGACCGGTAACAAGCCAGCGATCGCAAATCCCGACGTGACGACGAAAACGATTGTTATAAAATCGCGCAGCGTGGATCGCCAAATCGCCTAGACGCTTCGAACGAAGGGTTCTCGTGTGAGCAAGAATCAGACGTCAAGGCAACAGTCTCCCGACGTTGACGTGCAAATCCGGCGCGCATTTACACTGCATCAACAGGGAAAGCTCGCGGACGCGGAAAGGATCTACACAGAAATACTTCAAAGGGTGCCAAATCATTTTGGAGCGCTCAGCCTGCTTGGCGCGATTGCTTGCCAAAGCGGAGCCTACGAGCGCGCTGTAACTTTGCTCTCAAAAGCAATTTCAATAAATCCCAATGTCGCGCCGGCACATTCCAATCTTGCCGTCGCGCTGAGAGAGCTAAAGCGCTTTAAGGAAGCCCTCATCAGCTGCGACAGAGCCATCGCCTTAAAATCCGATTATGTTGAAGCCTATTATAGTCGCGGGCTGATCCTCAAAGAACTAGGACGCATTGAAAATGCGCTTTCCAGCTTTGACAAAGCCCTAAGCATCAAGCCTGACCCTGAGGCTCACTACAGCCGCGGCAATGCACTCAGAGAACTCAATCGCTTCGAAGACGCGCTCTGGAGTTACGAAAAAGCGATCGTACTAAATCCAAATTTTGCTGAGGCGCATTTCAATCGAGGCAACGCGCTGAGGGAATTGAGCCGACCGCAGGAAGCATTGGTCAGTTATGAACGAGCGATCGCGCTGAAACCCGATTTTGCCGAAGTTCACCATAATCGAGCGGTCGTTCTCAATGAACTAGACCAGCTTGATGAGTTCCTCGCGAGCTACGAAAGAGCCATTGCTTTACGGCCGAACGACGCAGAGTGTTATTCTGATCAAGCCGTTGTTCTTCAGAAACTCCGGCGGCTAAATCAGGCACTTGATAGTTACGACAAGGCCATCGCACTGAGACCTGATCTTGCCGAGGTTTGCTATAATCGGGGGAATATTCTCCGGGAACTCGGCCGCCTCGAAGAAGCCTGCGACAGCTTTAGGCAAGCCAGCGCGCTCCAACCGGACTTTATCGGCGCCTACAACAGCATGGGCCTATGCCTGCAAGAGTTGGGGCAATTGGACAAAGCACAAGACGCCTTTCGAAAAGCGCTCGATATAGATCCAAGAAACGCAGCCATATACAACAATATAGGCCTATGTCTGCTAGAGCTGGGGCAATTCGAGAAAGCGCGAGACGCTTTTCGAAAAGTACTCGACATAGAACCGCGAAATGCAAGTGCACTTTCCAATTTGTCGCATGCAAAGAAAGTCGAAGCCGGGGATCCAAATCTCGATGTTATGCAGGAGCTATTGGCCAACCCGGAATTGCTGTCGGACAGCGAGCGGATTGAGCTCAATTTCGCTCTCGGCAAAGCCTATGCAGACCTGAAAGATCATCGCCGCTCGTTCGAGCACCTGTTGGTAGCAAACCAGGCCAAGCGCGCGATCTTCCCTTATGACGAGCAGGCGGCCTTGTCGGCCTTCGATTTGCTCGAAAGAACTTTTAGTCGCGACTTGATCAAAAGCAAATCGGGTTACGGAGATTCGTCGAGACAGCCAATATTCATCGTTGGGATGCCTCGCTCGGGGACGACGCTTGTCGAACAAATTCTTGCGAGCCACCCTGAAGTTTATGGTGCCGGCGAATTGGAGGCGCTTCGGCGCACTGCGCAGGTGATGTACCGAGCGGGCGGGACGACTGTCCCCTATCCTTACTTCGTGCCGGCTCTGGATTTATTTGCGCTCGCGGGTCTTGGCGCACGGTATCTTGCTGCCATAAACGAGGGCGGACCGAAGAACGAGCACGTAACCGACAAAATGTTGGCGAACTCCATGTTCGTCGGCTTGATTCATCTGATACTTCCCAATGCCAAGATCATTCACACGACCCGCGACCCGATTGATAATTGCGTTTCATGTTTTTCGATACTCTTCACGAAGGGACAGAATTTTACTTACGATCTGGGCGAGCTTGGGCGCTATTACAAACGTTATGAGCGGCTGATGGCACACTGGCATGACGTGCTTCCGCCGGGTCGGATCCTCGATGTCAAATACGAAGACGTCGTCGCAGATATAGGAGAGCAAGCACGGCGAATCCTCTCCTATTGCGAACTTCCATGGGATGATCGCTGCCTGTCTTTCTATGAATCGAATCGGCCGGTGCGGACCGCAAGCCTGGCTCAGGTGCGCCGACCGATTTATAGCAGTGCTGTCGGTCGCTGGCACGACTATGAGGAGTTCATCGGTCCGTTGCTGGCAGCACTCGGAGTTGATGGTATGTCCTCGGAGAGACACATTCCACAAGCCACCTGACGAGGGTTTGACGGAAGCTCAGCCCTCGCCCTGCCAGCGCTCGCCGGCAAGATCGCTGCGCGCGCGCTCCAGCTCCTCGGTGTAGCGGCGCAGCACATGCGCCTCGGTCAAAAGGCCGATGGGTTTCAGACTCGCGAGATCGTCGACGACGACAAGGGCCTCGCTCTGCGTCCGCTCGAAAAGATCGGCCGCTTCCTTGATATTCAACTCCCGCCGCAACACCGCTTTCGGCGCCCGGAAGAGCTGCGCGAGCGGCACCGGGCCGGCGGCGGTCGCGGCGGCGGCGAGCTGTGCGTCGGCGACGGAAATCAGCCCGGCATAACGGCCCTCGGCATCGACGGCGGCGACCCAGCTCGTCGCGCCGAGCGGAAATTCCGCCTTGAAGTCGGCAAGGCTCCGGCCGGCCGGCGTCAAATGCAGATCAGTGCGCATCAGCCGGCCGACGGTCAGCGACCGCATCCAGCCGATATCCTGCGCGCTGCGGATCGATTCGCCACGCAGATGCAGCCGCCAGGTGGCGAAGGAATAGCCGAAAGTCCGGCGCACGACGACCGAGACGAGTGTCGCGGCCATCAGAATGACGAGTGAGAGCGGAAAATCGCCGGTCGTCTCCAGCGCCAGAAAGCTCATGGTGAGCGGCGCGCCGATGATCGCGACGGCGAGCGCCGCCATGCCGACGAGAATGTAGAGGGTCGCGTCCGGCGCCGCGCCCTGCGCCAGCAGCGGCAGAATCCCGCACGCGACCTTGCCCATAAGGCCGCCGAGATAAAGCGAGGCGAAGAAAAGACCGCCGCGAAAGCCCGAGCCGATCGAAATCGCCGAAGCAATCGATTTCAGTGCCACGATCGCGGCGAAGACCGCGACACCGGCGCCAGCGCCGCGAAACAGCGCCGCCAGACCGCCGTGGCCCGAGGCCAGCACGTGCGGTGTCAGCAGCGCCAGACCGCCGACGAGAAGGCCGCCAATAATGGGTTGCAGCACGACCGGCAGACGGCTGCGCTTGAACAAAGCTTCCACAAAGGTGACGCCGCGCATGATGGCGATGCCGACGGCGGCGCAGGCGAGCGCCAGCACGAAGAGCGCAGCGAAATCGAGCGGCGCGATCTGCCGCGCCAGCGTGAAATGGCCGACGAAATTGGCGTCGATCCCGAGCGCGCGCGAGGCGATGACGGCGCTGATCGCGGCGACGATGACCGGCGCTAGGCCGAAGGACGTGTAGGTGCCGATGATGAGCTCGAAAGCGTAGAAGGCGCCTGTCAGCGGCGCCTGGAACGCGGCGGCAATGGCCCCGGCCGCGCCACAGCCGACCAGCGTGCGCATGTCGGCGCGCCGCATTTTGAACAGGCCGCCCAGCGTCGAGCCGAAACCCGCGCCGATCTGCGTATAGCCGGCCTCGAGGCCGACCGAGGCGCCGAAGCCGCAGGAGACGACCGTTTGCAGGGCGATGAGAATGCTATCGATGAGCGACATGCGGCCGCCGCGCAGCGCATTGGCCTCGATCGCATCGACCGGCCGGCGCGGCCGCCGGCGCTTGATGAAAATGCCGGTGACGCCGAGGAGCGCGCCGCCCAACGCCGGCACCAGGGCAAGATAGGGCGAGCGCAATTCCTCAGCACCGCTGAGGCGCGAATCGCCGGGAAGAGCGAAACAATAATGATGGATCAGCTGGACGGCGTCGGACGTGAGCGCAACGAACACGGCCGCGGCCACGCCAGCGGCGACCGCCAGAATGATGAGCGCCAGCTCACTTCGCCGCACCAGGGCGCGCCCGCGCGCGACCGCGTTGGCCGGCCCGGCTTTTTCGTCGGATGCTGAAACGGCAAGATTCATTGCCTTCTCGCCAGAGCCGGACGCGAAAAAGTGGAT
>CAVRQD010000002.1:0-1482134 GCA_963723285.1 uncultured Alphaproteobacteria bacterium
ACGCGCCGCCCGGCATATCTTTCGCGATTTCGGCGATCCGCTCCGGGCGTCGGCACGCCGCAAGCCGAAGCCCATGATCTGTCCGAGGCCGGCGAGCGGGCCGCGCTTGGCGCCGCCCATGGCCTTCATCATGTCGGCCATGCCGCGACGCATTTTCAAAAGCTTGTTGATGCACTCGGGCGTCGGGCCGAGCCGGCGGCGATGCGCCTCTTGCGGGAGGCCTGCAGGATGTCGGGGTTGCCTGCGTCTGCGGCGTCATCGAGCCGATGATCGCCAGCTGGCGCTTCACCAGTTTGTCGCTGATGCCGGCCTCGGCGATCTTCTTTCATCTTTGCGACGCCGGGCATCATGCCGAGCACGCCGCCCATATTGCCCATCCCCTCCATCGCCAGCTGTCGGCCAGGTCGTCGAGGTCGAAGTTGCCCTTGCGCATCTTCTCGGCCATCTTCTTGGCCTTTTCGGCGTCGAGCTCGGCGGCGGCCTTCTCGACCAGCGCGACCATGTCGCCCAGGCCGAGGATGCGGCCGGCGACGCGGCGGGCGTCGAACACCTCCAGCGCGTCCATCTTCTCGCCGGTGCCGATGAACTTGATCGGCTTGCCGGTGACCGCGCGATCGACAGCGCCGCGCCGCCGCGGGCGTCGCCGTCGACGCGGGTCAGACGATGCCGGTGAGGCGGCAGGCGCTGGTCGAAGGCCGCGGCGGTGCGCACCGCGTCCTGGCCGGTCAGCGCGTCGGCGACCAGCAGGATCTCATGCGGGCTGGCGCGGGCTTGATCTCGGCCGCCTCGCTCATCATCTCTTCGTCGAGGGTGGTGCGGCCGGCGGTGTCGAGCAGCACCACGTCGTAGCCGCCGAGCCGCGGCGGCCCAGCGCGCCGGCATATCCGGCGGCGCTGGCCGCGACCACCGGCAGGGTCTCGACCTGCGCCTCGCGGCCGAGCATCGCCAGCTGCTCCATCGCCGCCGGGCGGCGCACGTCGAGCGAGGCCATCAGCACTTTGCGCTTCTGCCGTCGGTGAGGCGGCGGGCGAGCTTGGCGGTGGTGGTGGTTTGCCGGAGCCCTGCAGGCCGACCATCATGATGGCGACCGAAGGCGCGGCGGCAAGATCAATGCCCTGGCTGTCGGCGCCGAGCGTCGCGACCAACTGGTCGTGCACGATCTTGACGACCAACTGGCCGGGCGTGACCGACTTCATCACCTCGACGCCGACCGCCTGCTTCTTGATGTTGTCGGTGAAGGCGCGCGCCACGTCGAGCGCGACGTCGGCCTCGAGCAGCGCGCGGCGCACTTCGCGCAACGCCGCGTCGACGTCGGCTTCGCTGAGCGCGCCGCGGCGGGTGAGGCGGTCGAGAATGCCGCCAAGTTTTTCCGACAGGGAGTCGAACATCAAAAGTCCTAGTTTCCTACAAGCATCTAAACGCCGTTTACGCCCGAGGGCGCATTGCGCTGTCGGGCGGTGGCCTCCGGCCTCTCAAGGACCGGGCGGCAAAGCGGGCATTTCAAGTCTCAAGTAAGAGCGGGCGGAACCTAGGGTTGGGCCGCCCTCAAGTCAAGGCGCGCCAAGTCTGGGCGAATTTGGCCTTCAAGTCGCGATTTTGAAGCCGACCCACAAGCCGACCAAAGCCCCCACGCCACCCAGCAGTACCGACGAATAGGACAGCATGCCGTCGCCCCAAAGCCAGGGGATCATGCCGCCGACGGTCGAGCCAATCAGTATTCCGATCCAAATCGACAAACGCATAAGAGCCAAATCGGGTCAGTCGCGCCGGCCCGTCTACGAGGTCAATTCGTAGCTCACCGTGACCACGGCGCGCAGCATTTGCTCGCCCGGAGCAATGGGGGCCGCCGCGCCCGCGCGCATGGCTTGATAGGGACGGGGCTGGGGCGCCGCGCCCTCTTCCGAGATAGACATGACGCGGCCGACTTTCATGCCGGCGGCATTGGCATAGAGTTCGGCCTTGCGGTGGGCGTCGGCGATCGCCGCGGCGCGCGCCTTGTCAAGCAGCTTGGTCTGCTCCGACACGACGAATTCGATCCCCGACATCTCGTTGGCGCCGGCCGCGATGGCGCGGTCGAGCACGGTGGGCAGATTGGCGATGTCGCGGATCTTGACCGTGACCTGATTGTTGGCCTGGAAGCCAATCAGGCGCGGGGCGCCGGTCTTGTTCGATTCGTATTGCGGCTGCAGCGACAGCGAGGTGGTCTGGATATCGCGGTCGGCGACGCCGCTGTCCTTGATCGCCGCCAGCACGACGGTCATTTCCTTGGCGTTGGCGTCGCTCGCCGCCCGCGCCGTCTTGCCCTGGCTGGAAACGCCAAGGCGGATCACCGCGTTATCGGGCACCGCCGAGGCCGATCCCTCGCCGCTGCCGTCACCAGCTTGTCGATCCGTTCGGCGGCCTGCGCCGAAAACGGCGAGAGGCCCGCGGTGGCGATCACGAAAGCGCAGATCAGAACACGCGAATTGTCATCGTCATCTCACCATCACTTCACTGGGACGAACACATTGACCACCAGACTGTCCGGATCGGTTCGACCCGGGATCGGTAACATATTCCTCGATGATGGCGCTCGACCCTCATCATTGCCGTGTCGATCCCGCTGTCGATCCTGACCTCGGTGATGGTGCTGAGCTTCATTGGCCAGACGATCAACATCATGACCTTGGGCGGACTGGCGCTGGCGGTCGGCATCCTGGTCGACGATGCGACCGTCACGATCGAGAATATCGAGCGTTACATGGAGGAAGGGTCGCCAAAGCGCGATGCCATCCTTAACGGCGCCGCCCAGATCGCAGTCCCGGCGCTCGTTTCGACCCTTTCCATCTGCATCGTCTTCGTGCCGATGTTCCTGCTCAACGGCGTCGCGCGTTACCTATTCATTCCCTTGGCGGAAGCCGTCGTCTTCGCCATGCTCGCCTCTTATATATTGTCGCGCACCTTGGTGCCGACGCTGGCCATGTATCTGCTGACGACCGAGAAGCACGAAGGCGGCGGCGCCCCGTCACGCAATCCGCTGAAGCTGTTCCAGCAGGGGTTTGAAGCCCGGTTCGAAAGGCTACGCCTCGGCTACCGGGATCTCCTCACCTCGTTCGTCCATAACCGAAAAATCTTTCTGCCAGTGTTTCTCGGCTGCGTCCTGGCGGTTTTCGCGCTGGCCCCCTGGCTCGGCCAGGATTTCTTTCCGAACACGGACAGCGGGCAGTTCACCTTCCATATGCGGGCCAAGACCGGCACCCGCATCGAGGAGACGGCGCGGATCGCGGACCTCGTCGAAGACAAAATCCGTGAAATCATTCCAGCCGACGAAATGGGCGCGATCATCGACAATATCGGCCTGCCTTACAGCGGCATGAACCTTACCCATACGACGACGGGCGTGATCGGTGCCGCCGACGCCGACATCATGGTCCAGCTCAAGGAAAACCATCATCCGACCGATGGCTATGTGCAAAAGATCAGGCTGGCGCTGGCGCGCGACTTTCCCGCCGTCACGTTTTATACGCTGCCGGCAGACATGATCACCCAGATCCTCAATTTTGGTCTGCCGTCGCCGATCGACATCCAGATCAGCGGCAAGGACATCAATGCCAACCGTGGCGTGGCCGACGATATGCTGCAGAAGGTGCGGAAGATTCCCGGCATCGTCGATGCACGCATCCAGCAGAAGTTCGACTATCCGACCTTCCAGATCGCGGTCGACCGGACCAAGGCGCAGCAGAACGGGCTGACCGAAGAAGACGTGGCGAGCAGCGTGCTCGACACGCTGAGCGGCAGCTTCCAGACCTCGCCGATGTTCTTCCTGAACCGCAACAACGGGGTCAACTACAACCTTGCCACCATGGCGCCGCAATATTCCATCCAATCCTTGCAAGACCTGCAAAACTTGCCGGTAACCGGCACCGGCCAGCGGGCGCCAGCCATCCTCGCCGATGTCGCGACCATCTCCCGCTCGCAGGAGATGGCGGCGGTCGATCATTATAATATCGCTCGCGTTGTCGACATCTATGCCAATGTCCGCGGCCGCGATCTCGGCGCGGTCGGGCGCGACATCGAGAAGATCGTGAACGCGGACAAGCACCTCCTGCCGCGCGGAAGCTTCGTCAACGTTCGTGGACAGTTGGAGACGATGAAGGGCGCCTATGCCGATCTCTTCGAAGGGCTCGCCTTCTCGATCCTGTTCGTCTACCTGCTGATCGTCGTGAATTTTCAGTCTTGGTCGGACGCTTTCATTATCATCACCGCTTTGCCGGCGGCGCTGGCGGGTATTGTGCTCTTCCTGTTCTTTACTGGGACGACGCTGAGCGTGCCGGCACTGATGGGAGCCATCATGTGCATGGGCGTCGCCACCGCCAACAGCATTCTCGTCATTTCCTTTGCCCGCGAGAAGCTGGCGGAGCATGGTGATGCGGTTCGCGCCGCGATCGACGCTGGCTTCACCCGGTTTCGGCCGGTGCTGATGACGGCGCTGGCGATGATCATCGGCATGGTGCCCATGGCGCTTGGCGCGGGCGATGGCGGCGAACAGAATGCGCCGCTCGGCCGTGCCGTCATCGGCGGCCTGATGCTGGCGACCGTCGCCACATTGGTTTTCGTTCCGACTGTTTTTTCCCTGCTGCATTCCCGTAAGGGCGGTGCGGCGATGCCGCAACCGCCAGCGGATACATTGGCGGGGCATGGGAGCTTGGTGGCGTGATGCTTGAGAAAACCGACAGCGCGAAGACGCACGCAGCAGATCCCGTGACGACGCAGGCCGCGCCGCCGGCGCCGGCAAAGCGCGGCATAGGCGGCAAACTGCTGCTGCTTTTGGTCTTGGCAGTGCTGCTCGGCGGAATTTATTACGGTATCCGGGTGCGCACCTCCGCCGAGGCCGCGCTTTCCAAGGAGACGGTCGAGTCGGCCGTGCCGAGTGTCGATGTCGTCTTGCCGAAAGCCGACGCACCGGATCAGGCGCTGGTGCTGCCGGGGCAGACGACAGCCTTTACCGATACGCCGATCTATGCTCGCTCAAGCGGCTATCTGAAGAAATGGTATGTCGATATCGGCGCGCAGGTGAAAAAGGGCGAATTGCTTGCCGAGATCGAGACGCCGGAGCTCGACGCGCAGCTGCGCCAAGCGCGCGCCGATTTGGTGACGGCTGAGGCCAACGCCAAATTGGCCGGCATCACCGCGCACCGCACCGAGGACCTCCTGAAATCGCAATCCGTCTCGACCCAGGAACGCGACAATGCCGCGGGCGCAGACGCCGCCGACCGGGCGATCGTCACGTCCTGGCAGGCGGACGTGGCGCGGCTCGAAGAGCTGCAAAGCTACGAGAAAATCTATGCGCCCTTCGATGGCGTGATCACCGCGCGCAATACCGACATCGGCGATCTCATCAGCGCCGGAGCGGGGACGCGCAACAGCGAGCTTTTCCGCGTTCAGGCGACGGGCACGCTGCGCATCTATGTGGCGGTCCCCGAGGTCTATGCGCCGCAGATTCATGTCGGCGCCAAGCCGAGCGTCACGTTGGATGAATATCCGGGCCAGTCCTTCGAGGGGACGCTGGTGCGCACCGACAAGGCCATCAACCAATTATCGCGGACGCTCCTGGCCGAGGTCGATGTCGACAATGCCGCGGGCAAGATCCTACCCGGCGCCTACACGTTCGTGCATTTTGCGCTGCGCCCGCACCCCGGCAGCGTCACCATTCCTTCCAACACGCTTCTGTTCCGCAGCGAGGGCCTGCGTGTCGGTGTCGTCCGCAACGGCAAGGTCGAATTGGTTCCGGTCGCCATCGGGCGCGACTATGGCGACCGCGTCGAAGTCGTCTCCGGGCTTAAAAGCACGGATCAGGTCATCATCAATCCGTCGGACTCCCTGATCAGCGGTGTGACGGTACGGGTCAACGTCAGCAAGCCGGCCGGAGCCAGCTGATGCGCTATGCTTGGGGGGCCGTCGCATCGTTCGGGCTATTGCTGACAGGCTGCATGGTCGGGCCGGATTACATAACGCCGGCGGTTCCGGTCACGCCGAAATTCAAGGAGGCGAAGGCGCCTGTCGATCCCAAGACGGCGGGCCTATGGGTGCGCGCGACACCAAGCGATGCGCTCGACCGCGGCAAATGGTGGGAGATATTCGGCGATCCCGAGCTTAACCGGCTCGAAGAGCAATTGGGCGACGCCAACCAGAATCTGAAGGAGGCCGAAGCCCGGTTCGCGCAGTCGCGCGCCTTAATCCGCGTGGCGCGCGCCGCCGAATTCCCGAGCGTCTCGGCCGGAGTTGGCGCCGCCTCGCTGCGCGAATCCGCCCATGAGCCCTATGTCTCGCTCCCCAATCCGCCGCCCCTCGGCGACTTCCAAACGCCCGTTGATCTCAATTACGAGATCGATTTCTGGGGGAGTGTGCGCCGTTCGGTCGAGGCGGCGCGGGAAGAAGCTCAGGCGACGGCGGCCGATCTTTCGACGGCGAGTTTGAGCCTCCACGCCGAGCTTGCGCTCGACTATATCGCTCTGCGTGGCCAGGACGCGCAGCAGCGGCTCCTGAACGAGACGGTGAAGGCCTATGCGCATGCGCTTCAGCTGACGATCAACCGGCACGTCGGCGGACTCGCGCCGGAATCCGATGTCGAGCAGGCGCAAACCCAGCTCGACACGACTAAGGTGCAGGACACCGATATCGGCGTCGCACGCGCGCAATATGAGCATGCCATTGCCGTGCTGATCGGCGAGCCGCCAGCGGCGCTCTCGATTCCCCCGGCCGCTTTCGGTCAGCTCAAGCCGCGGTCGATCCCCGCCGTTCTGCCATCCGAGCTTTTGCAGCGGCGGCCGGACATTGCCGCGGCGGAGCGGCGTGTGGCCGAGGCCAATCAGCAGATCGGCATCGCGGATGCGGCCTTCTATCCGAACGTGAACCTTGGCGCGCTTACCGGCTTCCAGGGCACGACACCGGCAAACTGGTTCCTGTGGCCGAGCCTGCTCTGGTCGGTCGGCACGACTCTGTCGCAGCCGATCTTCGATGGCGGCGCCATCCGTGCGCAATCGGATGCGGTCCGCGCCGCTTATGCCGGCACTGTCGCCACCTATCGGCAGACGACGCTTTCCGCCTTCCAGGACGTCGAAGACAATCTGTCGTCGCTGCGCATCCTCGGCAAGGAAGCGAAGCAACAGCGCGATGCCGTGATCGCGGCCAACAAGGCGCTCAATACGTTCACCACGGCCTATACAGGCGGCGAGGTGGCCTATCTCCAGGTCATCACGGCGCAGACGGCGGCTCTGTCCAACGAGGTCAACCAGGTCGATATCGAGCGCCGGCGTCTTGAGGCGAATGTGCGGCTCGTCAAGGCGCTCGGCGGTGGCTGGGATACGGGGCTGCTGCCGGTCCTTGCTTCGAGCGGCCTGCCGCGCGGCGCCTTTGTGCCGGTTGGGCAGCAATAGCGGCATATCTCACTTTCGGCGCGGGCCGGATCGCGGTTAATTTAGCTGCGATACTCCTCTCATGGCGGCAGGCGCCCCGATGCGATCCGCAGACGATATTATCGAAGCCTTGGCGCTGAAGCCGCATCCGGAAGGCGGCTATTTTCGCGAGACCTTTCGCGATCTGCACGGCGCCGATGGCCGCGCCGCCTCGACGGCGATCTATTATCTGCTCAAGGCGGGCCAGCGCTCGCATTGGCATCGCGTCGATGCCGCGGAGATCTGGCACTTCTATGCCGGCGCGCCGCTCGTTCTCTCGATCAAGACCCTCGCGGCTGTGTCGGTGCATCGGCTCGGTGCCGATCTTTTGGCTGGCGAGGTGCCGCAACTCATCGTGCCCGCGCATATATGGCAGAGCGCCGAATTTACCGGTCCCTGGACGCTTGTCGGCTGTACCGTCGCGCCTGGGTTCGAATTCCGCGGCTTTGAAATGGCGCCGGAGGGGTGGCAGCCTTAGAGCCGGCGACACAAGCCGTTTGCGCAGGATCAAGGCTCGGACGCCATCGAAGATACAAAGTCGGCACGTTAAGGCGGGTCGGAGGAATTCGTGACGAAAATTCTCGTGGCCTATTTTTCGCGGTTGGGCACGACGGAGGAGCTGGCGCATCAACTCGCCGCGCGGCTTGGCGCGGAGATCGATACAATCCGTCTGCCGTCGTCGCCTTACGCGGGTATTGTGGGATATTGGCGTGGCATCTGGCACGCTTTGCGTCACCGTTTGCCCGATATTGCCTGGCAACGAGACCCCGCCGGATATGCGCTTTTGGTTGTCGGATCGCCAGTGTGGGCTGGCAGCCTGTCGGCGCCGGTCCGGGCTTATCTCACGCGCTTCGACGGCCATATAGGCCCGATCGCGGCGTTTTGGGTCTCGGGCAGCGGTCGCGCTTATCCGGCGCTCGCACGCGAGATCGAGGATATCACGGGCCATGTACCGCTCGCTACAACGAGCTTCGGCCGGCGGGAGGTTCTCGACGGCGCAACCAGCGATAAGCTCGATGCACTGGCGCGGGATATTCGCGCGCATGTGAGCTGAGCCTCAGCGCCTTCGGTTCGCGCAGGCCGGGGAGGGAGAAATGTCGACTTCGATCTTCATTGCCAGGCTTTTGGGGCCGCTGTTCGTCGTGGTCGGGGTCGCCGTCCCACTGAAAACACAAATGTTCCGCGCCATCCTGCGAGAATTCAATCAGAGCCGGGCGCTGCTTTATCTTGCGGGAGTTCTCGGCCTTCTCGGCGGCTTCGCGACAGTCCTGACGCATAATCTCTGGGTGCGCGATTGGCGGATCATCATTACCCTGATCGGGTGGCTCGCGATCATCCGCGCCTTGGTGACGATTTTCCAGCCCCAGTGGATCGCCGCGCTCGGCGAAAGGATTATCGATAGCAGGTCGTGGCTGACTGTCGCCGCTGTCGCTGATCTTCTGATCGGCGCGATCCTAAGCTATTTCGGTTATCTGGCCTAGCAACTCAACGAAATGCGGGCGCGATTTTCAAAATCGCGCCCGCATTTTTTCGCGCCATGAATAGCGCCGGCCCAGAAACGAAATGGAATCAGTGATGCGCCGAGACCGCGCGCAAGACCTCGCCGGAGGTTTCCTTGTTCACCTTATGCGATATATCGCCAAGGCTGAGCATGCCGATCATGTTCTTGTGGCCGTCGGTCACGGGCAGGCGACGGATTTTCTTCGATTCCATCACATGGATCGCCGCCTCGACTTCATCTTCGGGAGAGCAGCATACGACATCCGAGGTCATGACGCTCTCGGCGGTGAGTTTGCCCAGATTATCCCCGTGCGTGAAGGCCCGACAGGTAATATCGCGATCGGTGACGATGCCGACGAGGTGACCGTTCGCCTTGACCGCTAGCGCGCCGACATCATCGTCGCGCATGCGCTTGGCGACATCCTTGATGGTCGTGCTCGGCTCGATGCAAAACGCGCCCTTGTGCATCAGATCTTTCACTTTCATCTCTTCCTCCTACACCAGCCAACAAGCCGCCATCATGCCCCAGCACCCGACGTGGTCATTGATCTAAGTCACGTAACTCCGGCTGCTGCTAATGGGCCAAAAGCACCGGAATATCTGACTTTTCGATAATTTCCCGCGTCGCGCCGCCCAAGATCCATTCGCGCAGGCGCGAGTGACCATAGGCGCCCATCACGATGAGCCCCGCGTTGATGCTATGCGCTTCGCGCAGCAGAATTTCCGGGACGGATTTTCGCTCCGAAGCGAGCGTCCGGACTTCAACATCTATACCGTGATGCTTGAAATAATCGACGATGCGCGAAGTTTCCGGCACCGCATCCTCTTCGGAGTCGATCGTGACCAGCCGGATATTCTTGGCCGCCTTCAGCAGCGGCAACGCTTCGGCGATCGCATGCGCGGCTTCGCGCGTCGGCTTCCAGGCGATCAAAATGCTGTTGAGCTCCGGCGGCGCCTTGCTTGCGGCGGGGATAAGGTAAATCCCGTGCCCGGACTCGAACATAACGGCTTCGACGAGCTGATCCCAATAAAGGATCGGCTCGCATTGATAGGGCACGCTGGCGACGAAGAGATCCGCCCAATGCGCCTCGGCGACACCCAGTCCAACCACCTGGCTCGCGCCCACGTCGAGGCGTCGGATAGTGCCTGGAATCGCTATCTTCGCCAGTTTTTGCGTGAGCTCGGCGACGGTGACATCGCCCGCTTTCCGCAATTGTTCCTCCGCCTCGATAATGGGCTCCATGGGCGCGAGGCCGGACTGCACGGCCAGTACATAAGCATATTCGGGAAGCGGATTGGTATAGAGGCCGATGAGGTGAGGGCTGCAAAGGGAGAATGCGAGCTTCGCGGCGTGCGCAAGCCTTATGTCGTCTTCTGTGCCTCCATCGAGATGCACCATAATGTCCTTGAGCATTTCTCTCTCCTCGGCCTTAGCGCATGAAAGAGGAAGCCGGTTCGGACGCCGGTGCATTGATCCTTCTCAACTGCCGTGCGCTCTAATCTTCGGCCGTATAGCCGAGTTCGGCCAAGCCTTCCTCGATACAATCGCCGAGGTTCGGAATGCCCATCAGATAGCGCGCGGATCGCGGCCGGTGACGTTCGCGGGCCAGGGCGCGCGCCTCCTGCCAAGTCGTGCGGTCGAAATCGCCGCGCCCGACCCAGGTCAAGGCGATCAGATCGACAATTTCGTCTTCGTCGAGCCGGTCGATCCCGGCGCGCAATTCCTGCCCCGTCGCATCGTCCGGGTAGTCTTCGAGGATTTCGCTTCCGTTGTCGTCGGAGGCGTTGGAGCCGGAATGCGGCGCGGCGGGCGCGACCTTCTCGTCGAACTCGCGCGCCTTTTCGATGAGCCAGCGCACCGTGTCGACATTGATTTCCAGCTCGACCGGTTCCTGTTCTTCCCTGATCATGGACGATCCTCACGTTGAATACGCTTGTTTAAACCTGACACGTCTTTGGAGAATTGAAATCGATCAATTCCGCCATTTCGCGCGGCTGCGGTCAGGCTAGCCGACGGCGTTTTGGCCACGGCAATGCTCTTCGAGCCGATCGAGAAGCGGGCGTTGGCTGAGAAGAATCTTCCGTCGTGCTTCGGACAGAGCGAACCACGCCGCTCGGTCGACCTCCGGAAAGGCTTGCACCTGGCTGCTGCGCGGTGGCCATTCGATCTCGAAATAATTGCTTTTGATCGCATCGGCATCGAAATCACCCTCGACAGCGAAAGCCTCGACCCATTTTCCGCCGGCCTGGCGGATCGCGCCGAGCGGTGCGAGCGATCCTTGCGGCATTGTTCCTAATTCCTCGGCGAATTCGCGCCGCGCCGCGGCTTCGGCATCTTCTCCGTCGCCCACGAGGCCCTTAGGGATCGACCAAGCACCCACGTCCCGGCGCCGCCAAAAGGGACCGCCCGGATGAACCAGCAGAACGCGACGATTTTCGCCCGTGCCCTGGTACATCAGAATACCTGCGCTTCTGACAGCCACGCGTCAGAGACCGAAGGGATAGGTCTCGGGCAGGCCACGCGGTCGCGCGCTAGGCAGCGGCGTCACCGCATGCGTCTCCTCAAACCAGACATAAGCGTCGAACTGGTCCGCGAGAACGGCCTGGAAATAATGGCTCAGAAACTCGGTGTCGGGGCGGTAGACGACGCCGATTGCCCGTTCAAGCCGCGGCTTCGACAAGGTGGCGCGCAGGTCCGGCCGGTCGTTCCGCCGCCAATCCGTCAGTGCGCGCGCACCGGCAGCTTGCAGAAACACATGCTCATGGCTGTCGCGGCGCGCGGGCAGGACCTTCTTCACCTCCATAGGGCTGTCCCAGGCGCTGGCGGCCGCGACGGTTCCCCGATCCGTTCCGAAACCGATCAGCACAGCCTCGTCGCCAAAGGCGGCGCGGCAGGATTCGCCGATGTTGAACTCGCCCTGCCAGCCCATCGCCGTCGCGGCGGCATTGCCAATATGCGAATTATGCGCCCAGACGACGGCTTTCGCGCCCTTTCCGCGCGCCTCGAGCAACCGGACGAGCGTATCGAACATGTGGCGGTCGCGCAGATTCCAGGACTCGCGCGAGCTGCGATACATCAGCCGGTAATAATGCTCCGCTGCCTGCACGACGCGGGCGTTCTGCGCGGCGTCGAGAAAGGATTGCCCGTCCTGCTGGATATAAGCGAGGCGCTTGTCCAGCACGGCGCGCAATTCGGCGACGACCGCGTCTTCGCAAGGCGATTTGCGCAGATGCTGCGCCGCCTCGCCATAGCCGGCGGGGTCATCCTGCCAGGGCGTGAGGCAGCCGTAACGCCGGCGTGCGACTTGCGCCTCTTCGGGATCGACACGGTCGAGATAGGCGAGCACGGCGCCGATCGAGCGGTCGAGGCTATAAATGTCGAGGCCGCGAAACTCGACGCACGCGTCGGCCGAAACGCGCGCGTTATGCGCGCGCAACCAAGTTATAAAGTCATGCACCTCGACATTGCGCCACATCCAGGTCGGGAAACGGGAGAAAGCCGCTTCGGCCGAGGGCTCGTGCGCGTGATAGCGCACATAGCGATCAATGCGCGCGGCATCCGGCCAATCGGCTTCCACAGCGACAATGTTGAAGCCGTGGTTCTCGATCAGACGGCGCGTGATCGCCGCGCGGGCGCGATAGAATTCCGACGTCCCGTGGCTCGCCTCGCCGAGGAGGACCACAGTGGCGTCACCGAAACGGTCGAAGAACGGGCCAAATTCTTCCGATCGCTCGGGCGGCGGCAGCGGCTCGCAGAAACGACGGACGATCGCCGCGGCCGCTTCGATATCATCAGCCCGAAATCTTTCCGCCGGGATAACACTGGCCATCTTCCACTCTCCACCGTTGCCTCACGCCGCGAGACGCACGGTACTCGCCTGCGAACCCTTTTCGCCAGCTTCCTCGGCGAAACGAACCTCCGCGCCGACCTTCAAGCGATCGAAGGCGCCGTCGAGAACGCTGTTGCGATGAAAATAGATTTCACGACCATCGGACGTTTCGATGAATCCATAATCCTCGCCGGCGATCAGCTTGCTCACGCGGCCGCGATCCGGCTCCAAATCCTGTTTCACATCGCCGCGCATGCGCCGCACCGCATCCTCGACCTGCCGCTGCGCCGCGGCGAAGGCGTCGCGAATGGCAACAGAAATATGCTCGTGTTGGTGAACATCGCCATGCGTCTTGTTGACGATGACGTCCTTGTGCTCAGGCAGCGCGATGCGCAGATCGATCTTGAACAGGCCGCCCTGACGATGATGCAGAAGATTCGGCGCGGTCACAGCGACGGTACAGGCGGTGATCCGGTCGTAGAATTTCTCCAGGCGTTGCGCCTCTTTCTCGATCTCCGAGCGGATTTGCTCCGAAGGCTCACAATTGCGGAAGCTGATTTGGATTGGCACTTGCATGATCACTCCATCGACAAGACATCGGCTAGGTCAGCCGTTTTGCAGGGCGCCGGCGGCCTTCGGCGCCTGCGCGTCCACGGCGGCGAGCAGGCTGCGGACCTCTTCGTCCGAAACCTGGCGGAAATCGGAATAGTAAAATCCGACCGCGCCAAAGGATCCGTAATTCTCAAGGCAGACGATCTCGTCTGCCTCGTCACGAAGATCCTCAAGCGAACTGGTCGGCGCGACAGGCACGGCGAGGATCAATCGACGCGGCTTCTGCTTGCGAACGGAACGCAAAGCGGCGCGCGTGGTCGCGCCGGTCGCGATACCGTCATCGACCACGATAACGGTTCGGTCTTGCAATTTCGGATGTGCGCGGCTGCCGACATAGCGCGTGCGCCGCCGCTTGATCTCGGCAAGTTCCTGCTTGCATACCGCATTAAACGCGCTGTCGGGAACTTGCGCAGCGGCGATGATGTCTTCGTTGCGGACGACCAGCGGATCGGCGCCGTCAACGACTGCGCCCATCGCAAGTTCGGAATGCTGCGGCACGCCGATCTTGCGGACGAGGATGAGATCGAGCGGCGCTTTCAGTATGCGCGCGACCTCGGCCGCGACGGGAACGCCGCCGCGCGGCAAGGCGAGCACGACGGGCTCTTCGCTCTTGTGGATCAATAGCGCCTCAGCCAAGCGCCGGCCGGCTTCTGTGCGATCGCGAAATGGCATGGCCGGTTCCTCTAACGGTTGTTTGCAGCAACCTTGTTGCTGTGTGCAGCGAGATAAAGTGTAAACCAATCGATAGCGTATCTGCCCACCTCTTCGAGCGCTCCGGGCTCCTCGAAAAGATGCGTCGCGCCCGGAACGATACGCAACGCCTTTTGCGTGCGCAGCTGCGCAAAGGCGCGTTCGTTGAGGCCGAGAACGGCATAATCGTCGCCGCCGACAATCAGCAGCGTCGGCGCGGTGACCAAGTCAAGCGCTTGACCGGCGAGATCCGGCCGGCCGCCCCGTGAAACGACCGCGCTGACACGCACACCGAGCTTTGCTGCTGCGACAATCGCCGCCGCGGCGCCCGTACTCGCGCCGAAGAAGCCGAGCGGCAGATAGGAAAGCTCCGGCTGCCGGTCGACCCACGCGACCGCGAAAATCAGCCGATCGGCGAGCAGCGAAATATCGAAGACGTTACTGCGGTCCGCCTCTTCCGCCGGTGTCAGCAGATCGAGCAGAAGCGTGCCGAAGCCAGCTTGGTTCAAACTTTCCGCCACAGCGGCATTGCGCGGGCTGAACCGGCTTGAGCCGCTGCCATGCGCGAAAACGACAATTCCCTTTGGCGAGTCGGGCAGCCGCAAGGTGGCGCCGAGTTCCAAATTCGGAAGTTGGAGATCGCGAACTTTCATTGAGCGATACCTCCCAAGCTTAAGCTTCGAAATTGCCGCGATAAAATCGCAAAAGCAAACTTCAGTTTAAGCGCGAAGTTACCGCCCGAACCGCGACTTTCATTGATCTAGATCACACCATCGAAACCCCGGCCCGCGCGGTGTGACTCAAATCAAGGCGTGACAATCCGCTCGCGGATATCGGTCAAAGGCGATCGAGAATATTCCCTTTCAGGAGGTCCCGTGAAGGCGCTCGTCTATCAAGGTCCAGGTCGTAAGGCGCTGGAAGACCGGCCGAAGCCGGAGATAAAGTCACCCACCGACGCGATTGTAAAGATCGTGAAGACAACGATTTGCGGGACGGATCTGCATATTCTCAAAGGCGATGTGCCGACCTGCACGCCGGGGCGAATTCTCGGCCATGAAGGAACGGGCGTCGTCGTCGAGGTCGGCAGCGGCGTGACAACGTTCCAGAAGGGCGATCGCGTCTTGATTTCGTGTATTACAGCCTGCGGGCGCTGCGAATATTGCCGCAGGGGAATGTATTCGCATTGCACGACCGGCGGCTGGATACTCGGCAATGTCATCGATGGAACGCAGGCGGAATATGTGCGCATCCCGTATGCCGATACGAGCCTCTATCGCCTGCCGGAGAATCTCGACGAAGACGCGCTCGTGATGTTGAGCGATATTCTTCCGACAGGATTCGAATGCGGTATCCTGAATGGAAAAGTCGCACCCGGAAGCTCGGTGGCGATTGTCGGCGCGGGGCCGATCGGGCTCGCGGCGCTCTTGACGGCGCAATTTTATTCTCCCGCCGACATCATCATGATTGACCTCGATGACAATCGCTTGGGTGTGGCCAGGCAATTTGGTGCGACCGCGACCATCAATGCTTCGGAGACCGATGCGGTCGCAGCGGTGATGAAGATCACCGGAAACCGGGGTGTCGATACGGCGATTGAGGCGGTGGGCGTACCGGCCTCGTTCATCACTTGCGAGAACATCATCGCGCCGGGGGGCGTCATCGCGAATATCGGCGTGCATGGCGTCAAGGTCGACCTGCATCTCGAGCGGCTCTGGTCGCAGAACATCAGCATCACGACGCGGCTCGTCGATACCGTGACGACGCCCATGTTGTTGAAAACCGTGGCCTCCGGGAAGCTCGATCCGAAGAAGCTCATCACGCATCGGTTCAAGCTCGATCATATGCTCGATGCCTACGAGACCTTCGGTAACGCTGCGAGGACCCAGGCGCTGAAAGTTATCATCGAGGCCTGAGGCGCCGTTCACGGGCGGGGGGCGGCATCGACGGGGTACGGTTAATGACCTTTCCTCCCGGGTTATCCCGAGTCGATCGGGAATTATTCCGGTAGATTTCCGGCGCGTCTCGATCATATTCCGGGACAAGGAAAAAGCGATGCCGCTTCGATCTGGGCTAGCCCAAGGGGCTCAGGTCGACTGACAAAATTAGCTTTCGCAAGAGGGCCCAGAAAGCCAGCCGGCTTTCGCAGCTCAACTCCTCCTATTCTTGGCCATGCTTCCTCGCGCATCCCACAGGGTGCCGCGAATACGAGGCGTTGTTTGCTGCCAAGGCGCATATCGTTCGTATGGAGAATTGGAATGAAATGTCGAAGGGCGTTATCCATTTGCGCCGGAATATTCGGTGTATGGTTATCTGCCGGGACGGGCTATGCAGAAGACGCGCTGACGCTGGCCAATAATCCCCAACTCTGGCCGGCGCCTGGTCGCGATCTGGCGCTCACCCGTCACAGCGAACTGAAGCAAATCAACACCCACACCATTAAGAATCTGCAGTTCGCCTGGGATCAATCGACCGGCACTCTGCGCGGTCACGAAGGCCAGCCGATTGTCGTCGACGTCGATGGCACGCCGGTCCTGTATCTCTTCAGCGCGTGGCCGAACATCGTTCAGGCGCTCGATCTCTCCGATCCGGACCATCCGAAGGAGATCTGGAACTACGTCAAGAAGACCGATCGCGACGAATCGGCCGTTCCGCGCGCCTGCTGCGACACCGTCAACCGCGGTGGCTCCTATGCCGACGGCAAGATCGTCTACCTCACCCTCGACGGCTGGCTGATCGCCCTCGACGCGAAGACCGGCAAAGAGGATTGGGTCGTCAAGAACAATTATCCGGACAAGGGTGAAGACGGCACGCCGGCTCCGCTCATTGCCGAGGGCAAGGTGTTCGTCGGCTTCGGCGGCGACGAATTCGCCGCGCGTGGCGCTTTTGCGGCCTATGATCTGAAGACGGGCAAGCTGCTGTGGAAGAAGTACTCGACTGGCCCCGATTCCGATGTCGGCATCACCGCCAACACCAACAAGGCGCATCCGGAATACGGCCGGACCGGCGATCTCGGCGTTCACACCTTCCCCGAGGACAATAATTATAAGATCGGCGGCGGTGCGGCCTGGGGCTGGTACAGCTACGATCCGGAACTGCACTACGTCTATTACGGCACCGGCAATCCCGGCCTGTGGAGCCCTGGCTATCGCTGCGGCGAGAAGCCTCTGACTCAAGCGGGCTGCAACTCCGGCAAGTGGGACAACAAGTGGTCGCTGACCATTTTTGCCCGCAAGGCGGACACCGGCGAAGCGGTCTGGGCCTACCAGATGACCCCCTTCGACCAGTGGGACTATGACGGCATCAACGAGATGATTCTCGTCGACATGCCGAACGTCGACGGCAAGCCGCGCAAGGCCCTCGTCCACTTCGACCGTAACGGCTTCGCGTTCGTCCTCGACCGTACCGATGGCACGCTGCTGCGCGTCCACAAGTATGTGACGGCGAACTGGGCCGAGAAGTACGACATGAAAACGGGTCGCCCGATCAAGATTCCGGAGCATTCGCCGCTCGAAGTCGGCCGCAATACCCAGGCTTGCCCGTCGGCGATGGGCGGCAAGGACCAGCAGCCGGCTTCCGTCGATCCGAACGATCCGACCAAGTTCTATGTGCCGACCAACAATTGGTGCATGGAAGACAACCCGCAGAACCGGGCCTACCAGCAGCAGGGCACGGTCTACGTGTTCTCCAACGTCTATATGTATCCTGAGAAGCCCGGCGTGACCGGCCGTCTCAAGAAGTTCGACGTTCTGACGGGCAAGGCCGATTGGGATATCCCGGATCCGTATCCGAACTGGAGCGGTTCGCTGAACACCGCCGGTGGTCTCGTGTTCTATGGCAGCCTCGGCGGTGACTTCCGCGCCGTCGACCGCGGCACGGGCGAAATCCTGTGGCAGCGCAAGCTCGGCTCGGGCATCATCGGCAATCCGATCACCTATGAGATCAAGGGCAAGCAATATGTGTCCGTGCTCTCCGGTATCGGCGGCTGGATTGGTCTGCCTGTCACCGCTGGCCTCGACCTGAGCGACAAGTTCGGTGCGATCGGCGCGACGGCGATGACCAAGGCCACTGGCCTCAGCATGATCCCGCAGGGTGGCATGCTCTCGACCTTCCGCCTCTACGAGTAAGAGCGGTTAGGCCATAAACAAGGATAGCGTCCGGGTCTCTCGGCTCGGGCGCCATCTGCGTTTTTGATGAAGGCCGGCAAAGATGCTTGCCGCGGCACAAGCTTCCGCTGGGCAGAGGGGGTCAGGTGCCGAGCCCACTAATCCTGCCATGCCGGCTAAAAATCGCGACGGGAGACGCTAGCGATTCACTTTCCGTATTGCTCTTCGCTGACCTGTTCCATCCAGGTCACGACTTCACCGTTCAGCGCTTCTTGAATTGCGATGTGGGTCATCGCGCTCGTTGACGTCGCGCCGTGCCAGTGCTTCTCGCCGGGTGCAAACCACACGACATCGCCGGGACGAATCTCCTCGATTGGACCGCCCTCGCGCTGCGTCCATCCCCGCCCGGCCGTAATGATTAACGTCTGACCTAGCGGGTGTGTGTGCCAAGCGGTGCGGGCGCCTGGCTCGAACGTCACGCTTGCGGCGCGGACGGTTGCCGGAGCCGGCGCCTGAACGAGCGGTTCAATGCTCACAGAGCCGATGAAATAGTCGGCCGAACCCTTCGTGAGGGCTCGCGATCCATGTTGTGTGATTTCCACTGTCGTCCCCAATGAGTTACCCGGCTGTTGCCATCCTCATGCCGTCATCAAAGGACCGCTTCGCGCCCATGCCGGACGAGGGCGGAACTTTCGCTGTTGACCATAAGCGGACACCGGTTGTGCGCGCGGCTTGATCCTCGGTACCTCAGATGTGGATTTGCTTCCTGCGGAATAAATTTCCCTGTCACGGCTATCAAAAGCGAACGAAAACTGCTACCGATGGGGCGGTTGTCGCGCATTTTCTTTTGCGATGCGAAAGCGGAAAGGAACTCTGCTGTGCCGCACACAAAGCCAATTTTCAAAGCGAAACGGCCGAATAAAACTGCCTCCGTGTTGGGAATCGCCGGGGTGTCTTTGGCGGCATCGGCCGGCGGCTCGGCAGCGGCTCCGCCGTCGCAGTTTATGGGATCGTTTAATTCCACAATCTTCGACGAAGAAATCTCCGACGTCAGCTTGGCGACGTTCCATCCCTTCGATCAGAGAACCCTCGGGACGCGGCAATTGGGCATACAACTTGCCCATGGCGGTTGCGGCTGCGGACATGGTGGTGGCGGCGGCTGCGGTGGACATGGCGGCTGCGGTGGACATGGCGGCTGCGGTGGACATGGCGGCTGCGGTGGACATGGCGGCTGCGGACACGGTGGTTGTGGACATGGTGGCTGCCACGGCGGTTGCCACGGCGGCTGCGGTGGCTGCGGCGGCGGCTGGCATGGCGGCTGCGGTGGCTGCGGTTGCGGCATCGGCGGGTGCGGCTGCTACGGCGGCGGCGGCTGCTGCTTGTCATGGGGCGGTTGCTGGCCGACCTGTTAGGCTTCAGCAGTTTGAAACCAGGTTGGCGGACGCAATATCGCCGGGCCGGATCTGATGATGTTGGATCCGGCTCTTGCGTGCCAGCTTGCGGAACATTCGGATGCGATTCTCAGGGTGGCAATTCGGCTAGGATCGCCAGTATTACCGAGCCGTCGCCGGGCGCAGAACCGTTTGCTTGTGCCCTGGATCGTGGCGCTCTAAACGAGGGGAGAACCCTGCTTGCTGCGGCGTTGCGAGTTGAGCCTCCGGTGCGCGTACTGACCCATGACCAGCGGTGATGAAGGCGGCCTTGCGCTGCGAGACAGGGCGGTTCTGCAATTCGCGCCGCATTTCTCTGTCTATTTGCTCTCATCCGACACCGTGTGCCTGTATTCCGAGGACCGGAAGTTCCTTCTCTATGGCGAACTCTATTGTGCGCTCGCCGCCGCGATAACAGAGGGCGGAAGAACCGTCCGGGAGCTTGTTCGCGGGCTGGAGCAGGATTTTCCGTCCGACCAAATCCGCGAAGCCCTGCAGCGCCTCGTCGACCGCGGCTATGCGATCGCGGCGACACCCTCTTCGCACGGGACCGTCGCCGCCTATTGGGCGAGCTTGGGCCTGCAGCCCGAGGCCGCGGCGAAAAATCTCCAGAAATGCCGTACACGGATACAGGCAATCGACGTAGACGGGGAATCGGAACTCGCCGCGGCGCTGAGCGAACTGGGTGTGCGCGTCGTCAAGCGTTCCCCCGACCTGACCATCACGCTTGTCAGCGACTACCTCGACGCGCGACTGCTGAAATTGAATCAGTCGCATTTGGCGGACGGTACGCCGTGGGTGCTTATGCAGCCATCTGGCGTCTTTCCCCTGGTGGGGCCGGTGTTCAGCCCGGGCAAGAGCGCCTGCTGGAGATGTCTCGCCGACCGGATGATCCGGAATCGGGAAATCAAGGCGATGCTCGACCGCAGCGAGGCGCGGCGGCTCACCGTGTCGCCTTTGGCCCGGCACACGCTTGGGCAGAGCGCCATTCAGCTGGCGGCCGTCGAAATCGCGAAAGCGATCGCCACCGATTTTCATACGGAACTGCGTCAGCACATTGTGAGCCTCGACCTATTGGGGGCGACCATCGCGAAGCATTACGTATCGCATCGCCCGCAATGTCCGGCCTGCGGCAACGAGATGTCGCGCGACCCCGGCCGTTCGCCGGCACCCGTCGAATTGGATGGCAGCGGCAAGCTCGTCATGACGAGCGGCGGCTACAGGAGCGTGTCGTCACGCGAAACGGTCGCGCGTTTCCGCAAACACGTGAGCCCTCTCACCGGCGTCGTCTCGCGGCTTGAGCGCATCCAAGCCGATCTGCCGCTGAATACCAATTTCGTTGCCAAGCACAATTTTTCGGCGCCCGCGAAGTCGATTTATGAGCTGAGAGGCGGAGTAGGCGGCGCCAGTTTCGGCAAAGGCAGCACAGCCGAGCAAGGCGAAGCCAGCGCGCTCATGGAATTGATCGAGCGCTATTCCGGCGTTTTCCAGGGTGACGAGATCAGAACCACAAAGCGGTTCACCGATTTCCCCGCAGGCGATGCGATTCCGCCCAACGACGTCCTGCTGTACAGCGACGCGCAATATCAGCGCGGCGTGGCGCCCGTGGTTGGTGCGAACGACATACCGCTGACCCCGACTCTGTTCGACGGATCGGCTGAAATCGAGTGGTCGCCGGTCTGGTCGCTGCGCGACAAACGTTTCAAATATCTGCCGACGAGCATCCTGTATTTCTTCTACCAGGGCTCCGTCGCTTTCCTGGCGGATTCCAATGGTTGTGCCGCCGGCAATACGCGCGAAGAAGCCATCGTGCAGGGCTTTCTTGAGCTCGTTGAGCGCGATGCCTACGCGATCTGGTGGTATAACCGGCTACGGCGTCCGGCAGTAGATCTGAGCCAGTTCGACGACGCTTACGTTCGCGAGCTGCATAGCCGCCTGACCGAGCAAGGACGCCGGCTGTGGGTGCTCGACATCACCAGCGATCTCGGCATTCCGAGCTTTGTGGCGGTGACGCACTGGATACAGGACGGGAAGGAAAATATCGAATTCGGTTCCGGCTCGCACTTCGATGCCCGCATCGCCATGTTGCGGACACTCACGGAGCTGAATCAGTTCCTTTCACTCGGCCTGATGGGCGGCGGGACGGGCGAGAAATCGAGCCTCGACGGGGTGACTCCCTTGTGTCTGGCGGATCATCCGTTTCTGACGCCGAGCGATGCTCCGGCGGTCCAACCGGATTTCGATACAAAATTCGGCCATCTCCCCACCAACGAGCAAGTGAACGCCTGCGTTCGCCTTGTCGAGCGCCAAGGCCTCGATTTCCTCGTTCTCGACCAGACACGGGCTGACGTTGAGACCCCGGTCGTTCGGGTCATCGTTCCGGGATTGCGGCATTTCTATCGCCGTTTTGGGCCCGGCCGCCTCTACGACGTTCCGGTAAAGCTCGGCTTGATCGACCGGCCGCTTGAGGAAAACGAGCTCAATCCGATTCATCCCCATAACTGAGGGTTCAGGCTTGCGCGCTCCCGGGACACGGTCGGTCGCTCGGGTCGCCGCACCGGCCATTTCCGCCCGGCTTGTCGCGCGCGCTGCGATCGAAGCGCGCGCAAACGGCGAAATCATCGTCAGGTTCGACGGCTATTCGGTCGGCCTCGGCGCGTTCGGCGCGGGTGTCGCCAACCGCCTGCAAGAACTGCGCACAGGGCTGCCGCTCAACTCGCTGTCATCCAACAATCGGAACATCGATAAAGAGATTGAATTGCTGGTCCATCGATTGGCCGCGCATGGTCTCTTGGAATACCGTCTCGCGCGCTCGCGCCGCGCCGAGGACCTGGTGGTGATCGAACCGCAGGTCTCCGATTATTGGCCGCGCATGCCGCAACTCGGCAATGCCGATAAACTCGTCCTGTCACGGTTCGCCTACATGCGAAGGCGCGGCGACGCGATGGTGCTGGAATCGCCGCGCGCCGGGGCATTGTTCAGGATCGGCGATCCGAAACTCGTAACCCTTGTCGCCACGCTCTCGACCCCGCAGCAAGTCAAAGAGTTGCGGCTGCAGGACGGCTCTCCGGGGATCGCGTTCCTGGCACTGCTGGTGGATTGCCAGATGGTCGTCAACGCAGATGCGGCCGGCGAAAGCGACGTTCGCGAGGACGGTTACGACCTCGCCGTTTGGGAATTCCACGATCTGTTGTTCCATGCACGCAGCACGCAAGGGCGCCACGCCAACGCCGTGGGCGGTCTCTACCCGCATACCGGAGTGATTCCGCCCCTGCCGGCGATACGGCCTGCGTGGCCCGGAAAGCAAATCCCCCTCGACGCGTTTCTCAAAAGCGAAGCCGCGCAGGCGGCAAGGTTGTCACCGGTCGCAAAGCTGCTGCGGGCACCTCATTCGACGCGGAGCTTCGATGACCGGCGGCCGATCACGCTTGCCGAGCTTTCGCAATTTCTCGACCTTACCGCGCGTGTCCTGTCGAGGTCGAACGCGCCCGGCACTGGCGATTCCGAGACGACGACGGTCCGGCCATATCCTTCGGCGGGCGCGAGCTACGAGCTCGAGCTCTATCTGGCCGTCAACACATGCGAAGGATTGGCGCGAGGCTTCTATCATTATGACGCCGGCGCGCATGCGCTGGTGCCGATCGGCGCTCCCGCGGACGCGTTCGACGCGCTGCTGGCGGGGGCCGCACAGGCGATGGGCGTCCGCGCCGCGCCTCAGATCCTGATCACGATCGCTGCACGGTTCGGCCGGGTTTCATGGAAGTACAGTTCGATCGCCTATGCGCTGATCCTCAAGGACGCCGGTGTTCTGACCCAAACGCTGTACCTGGCGGCAGCGGAACTGCGGCTTGGCGGATGCGCGATTGGGATCGCCAATATCGATCTGTTCGCAAAGATGACGGGAATCGAATTCCACGTCGAGGGCCCGGTCGGCCAATTTGCTCTCGGTCGCAGCGCCTAAGCGCCGGATGGTTCGGCCGGCGGGATGAAATATCCGATAGGTTTGCGCCACGGCCGATGCAGCAGCCCGAATATGGCGCCTTGCGGGTCCTTGCAATGGACAATCCAAGCACCGCCCGGCACTTCAATAGGCCCATAGAGGACTTCGCCGCCGCGCGCGCTCACGCGCTTCACCGCGGCTTCGATATCGTCGACGTTGAAATAGTAAAGCCAGAAGGGAAGAGGCATTGCGGGAGGCTTGTTGGAAATGGCGCCGATCGTTTCCCCTGCGGCGGAGAACCGCTGATATGCGCCCGTCGGGCCGTCGTCGGTGTCTTTTTTTTTCCAGCCGAAAAGCTCATTATAGAAAACGAACGCCGTCTCCCAGTCTGCGGCGAACAACTCGTGCCAGCCCACCCGTCCCAACGCGCTCGGCTCAGGGAACGGCGCCTGGCTGGGTCTCAGTCCCTTCACCAGCACGAATGTTGCCATTTGCGGATCCGCGACCACTGAAAAACGGCTGACGTTGGGAATGGTCGTCGGTGGGACGCGTACCGCGCCACCAAGGCGCTTGATACGGTCGACGGCAGCGTCCACGTCGTCGACGCCGATATATCCCATCCAGCACGGCATCGCGCCGGCTCTCCGCATGTCCTCCGGCAAGTTCATCACCGCGGTGACGGGGGCGTCTCCTAATGTGAAGAGATTATAGGCCGAGCCTGGAATCGAGACATCCCGCGTGCCCCAGCCCACGACATCGGCATAGAAAGCCTTGGCGCCGCTTACGTCTGTCGTCAGCAACTCGTACCAGACAAAGCGGTTGCTAGAAGGGTCGACCATTGCTCTCCGTTCACGCCCGCAAGGAAATCGCGGTATCCCACCAAGGCGATTGGCTTAATGCCCTCGTGTAAATAGCGGCGCAGCAAAAGAATCGCAATGCGATTGCCTTCTCCATTTGGCGGAAACGCAATTGCGTCTCAGATGCGGACTTTAGTTCACTTGGCAACAGCGCTAAGCAGAGCGCTGTCTTCAGCCGGGTGGCGATGCGCATCGATGATTTTCCTGATCTCCGCACGGCAGGAGCCGCAATTCGTGCCGGCCTGGCTCGCTTGCCCCACGGCTTCGACGCTCGCACAGCCTGCGGCGATCGCGGACGCGATCTGGTTTGCACCGACGCCGAAGCAGGAACAGACGGTTGCCCCGCGGTCTGCACCGCCGGCGCCGGGGCGCCCGGCGACAATCGCGAGCCGGCCGCGCGGATCGGCGAAGTTCACCCGTAACTGATCGACGGCCCAATCGCGCGAGACGCGCGCCGGCTCGGCGGCAAGGAACAAGGCGCCGGCAAGCCTGTCATCGTCGAAGACAGCGAAGCGGCGCTGGCCGGTCGTCGCGTCGAGATAAATCAGGACGTCCGCCTCCGCCGCGCAACCGAACAGGCCGGTGGCGAAGGCGCGCCAGTCGCGCGCAGCGTCGGCGAAGCCAAATTCGACGCGCCATCCTTCGCGGCATTTGGCCAGTGCCCAATAATCCGCGTCGATCCCGGAAGGTTTTTCGCGCAGAACGGCGAAGCCATAAAGCGCGGCGTCGAAGCGTTCGAGGCGTACCGGAACATGTTTGAAAGCCGGCTGGCCGGAGTGCGCATCAGTCATGGCCGGGACAAGCCGGTCGATCCGAGCCGTTGCGGCGAACTGGTCGTTCCAGTGAATCGGAACAAAGACGCTGCCCCGCGCCTGGCCTGGCGACAGAAAGGCCCGCACCAAAACGAAATTTGCCCCGGTCGAAAGGCGGACGATGTCGGCGTCCGCGATGCCGAGGCGCCGCGCATCCTTTGGATGAATCTCCGCGAAAGGTTCGGCGAGATGTTGCGACAGCCGCGGGCTTTTGCCGGTGCGCGTCATCGTGTGCCAGTGGTCGCGCACGCGGCCGGTATTGAGCACCAGCGGATAGCGGTCGCTGGTGGAAGGATATCACACAGAAGCGTCACTCCGAGGAAACGCGCGGCACCACGTTTTTCGGTTGCGGGGTGGCCGCGGTTTATGAGGGACATGCCCATTGGCGGCTCGCACCAAATTGTAAAGCCATCGCCTCCACCATCAGAATTTATCCAATAAAGGCTGCGCGACGATTACCCTCTCGCCTCAGCCTCGCCGCTCACCCGCTCGTCCTATCACGCCGCCGAGGACTTCGCTAAACTCAAGGCCAAACGGGTCAGCAAAACCTGATCGATTTTGTCGCGATGCACGAGGTGACCTGCGCTTAAGCCTTGGTCCAGCGGCGGCGTAGAAACGGCACCACGAACAGCGCCCCGGCAGGCACGTGGAGCACAACGCCGAGCAAAACGATCAGGCCGACTTCTGTGCCAGACAGCGCGCCGCGCGCCACTTCGTGTACAAGCACAAAGACCGTGAAGGGTATGAACAGCAGCAGACCGGTGATGAGGCCGGGATTGTAGATACGCAGTCTGATCGTTGTGACGACATGAATAATGCCGTTGATCAAGGTCAGGCCAATCCAGCCGAGGCCGAGCCAGCGCAATGTTTCCGGAAACAAGGCGGCGAGTGCGATAGGTAGCCACACATAGCCGATATTGATCAGCGCGACGCCGCCCATATCGACTGGCCAATCGTCGTTGCCACTGTGGAAGACATGGGCGTCGGCGAACTGGCGAAAGCCGCCCGGCCACAAGTGCTCCTCGATTTGATGAACGAAATAGATCACAAGCAGTGCCGCGAACAAGGCCCGCTCGCTCAAGGGATCGTCGCGAAAAAGCGCGATCCACTCCACGGCGCCTATGGCCGCGAGCAGCGGCAGGGCCTTTTGCCAATTGGCGGCAATGAAAGAGATGGGTGCCATGGCTAAAGCATCCTTTTTCGCAGCGCCTCGACAGGGCAGTAAAGCACCGCTTACGCTTGGAAGGCAAATACAACTGGGTCGCGTAAGGGTTATCGCGCTCAGAACGATTACGACGCGGAAGAGCGCGAATCTTTGAGGCCATGGCCTCGCGCTGCCCTTCGGCATTCAGCCTAATGACATCAATGTTAGTTGTCGGAGAGACGTTATATCGAGGCTGCAGATTGCGCGGCGCGCCGATCACGCTCAGGAAGGCGTGGATCTCTGACCAGCTATATTTTTGCGTGAAGCGGCCGCACGTGGCTTGAATTTAAGCGCACCAATTTCAGGGTCAATGTAGAGGGTGGCCCCTCGGGCTGGACAGGCGATAAGAGGAACAGAAAAGCAGGTTCGCCCCGCGCGTTCGATGTAGACTAAGAAAACGCGGATCAGGGCGTTCGGCTCGAAGAATTTGAAGCCAATCGGTGGCATCGACAAAATTGCCGATGCCACCGTCAAGGACGACCTATTTCGCATGGATCACGCATTGCACGACCGCCCGGTTTGCGAGCGTTGAAGTGCAGGAGCGGTCTACGATCGGCGCCGTCAGGCTGGCGAGCGCGATTAATACAATAAGGCCCGCCGAAGCTGCGGCGAAGAGCGTCTGGTTAGAAACCTCATGAGAGGGGCTTCCAGACATAGTCAGAACCGATTTCATTTTTGCCTCCATCTGTGGAATGACCGCCCAGACGTGGAGACTGAGACATAAAAATTCGATTGATATCGGGGGGCGGGAAAATAGAAACGGCATAGTATCGAGCCTAAACCGCCGGGCGTTGCGACCAAGGGGAAACGATGAAGGCGGCAGCGGGCTTCCTCGCCCGGCTCAAATGACAAAGGCACATAGGCTTAGGCGTCGGAACGTTTGGCCTCTTCCGCGCATGTCCCGGTGGGCGCGCGCTCTCGTCGTGGCCTCTACATCTTTCTCTGAGTAGAAGCGAAAATGGGCTTGTTGCGGCGATTGAGGGGCGTTGCTCTTGGTTTTGCGTCGTTGCTCGAACTCGGCATTCAACCGGTCAAAATTAGTGAGCAGTTCCTCACCCATTGCTAGCGCCTTCTGCGCAAGCAAGAGTCGGCCTCCAATCTGTCGATCTCACGTCCTTTATCGAGGCTTGGCCTATGTCCAAGTCTTTCAATACTCGGGCAGCGATTAGGCCGACCGTTATGGCAGGGCCGAAAATTGCAGCCAGATTATTGATTTTGCTCGTATCGTGGCGGAGACGGAGGGATTCGAACCCTCGATAGGGCTTTACAACCCTATAACGGTTTAGCAAACCGCCGCCTTCAGCCTCTCGGCCACGTCTCCAGCGAGTGGGACCATATGCCCGAGGCCCGGCCAGATGGCAAGGCGTCTAGCCCATTTCCGTCTTGGCTACGAAGGCGCAGATGCGGGCGATCGCCGCATCGTCCATCAGCAGCGGCGGGTGGCCTTGTCCCTCAACCACATAGGTCGCGCAGTTCCTGTGACGCCGGGCCATTTCGACGACAGTCTGCGGCGAGAGAAGGTCGGAATTGCCGCCGCGGATGGCGAGCAGGGGCACTTCCGCCAATGCCTCGTAAAGATTCCAGAACTCGGGCAAGGGCTCATCGAGGCGCAAGGCTTCGAGCGGCTTCACAAGCTTGGGATCGAAGCTCGCGCCGAACCTGCCGTCCGGTTTCTGGAACGAGGCGCGGGCATAGGCCTCGATCTCGGCTTCGCTCAGCGCAGGGAAATGCGCGCTCATCGTCTTGCGGATATAGTCCATCGCGTCGGCGAGCGAATTCGGCGCGGCGGGATGGCGCAGATATTGGCGGACGCGCGAGAGGCCCTGCAGTTCGATCACCGGGCCGACATCGTTGAGCACGGCGCCGCGCACCAGGGCGGGCCGCGCAGCGGCAAGCAGCATCGCATGCAGGCCGCCGCGCGATGTGCCGATGAAGATCGCCGTGTGAATCTCGACCGCCGTGAGCTGCGCCTGAATGTCGGCGTTCTCGACGGCGAGATCGTAATGGCGCCAATCGGGGTCGTAATCGGATTCGCCGCGGCCGCGATAATCGACGGCGACGACGCGGCGCCTTTGTCCCGCGCCGCCGGCGGCCAGCGCTTCCGCTAGCGGGCCGAAATCGGCGGCATTGCGGGCAAGGCCCGGCAGACAGACGATAGGCAGGCCGGGGTCGAGGGGGCTGCCGTAATCGCGCAAATGCAGCCGCAGCCCGTCCGGAGCGCTGACGAACCAATCGACATAGGCGGGTTGGGTGCGGGTCATGGGACGGCGAAGCCAGGGAAGCCAAGTGAGCCGAGGCGAATGGCCTCTTCTACCATAGTCTTCGCTGTAAGGAACTTAAGCGCGGTTTCTGGCTGGCCGCGCGATCTACGGCTTCGCCGCATCGTCGAGGGCGACATCGGTCTTGGGCGCGATCTTCGTGGCATCGGCCTTCGCTATGGCGCTCTTCGTCGTCTCGGCTTTGGCCGAATCGAGCGCGGCGAAGCTCGCCCGATACATCGCCCAATTCTCCATCACGCGCTGCACGTAATTGCGCGTTTCGGTGAAGGGGATGCGCTCGACCCAATCGATCGGATCGACGCCCGGCGTCCGGGGGTCGCCATAGGCATCGATCCATTCCTTCACATGCCGGCCGCCGGCGTTATAGGAGGCGAAGACGAGAATCGGCGAGCCACGCTGCTCGGTAAAGAGCTGGCCGAGATGCGCCGCGCCGAGTTTGGCGCTGAAGGCCGCATCGCTCAGCAGCCGCCCGGCATCGAAATCCATCTTCACCCGCTCGGCCGTTCGTTTCGCGGTCGAGAGGATCATCTGCATCAGCCCGCGCGCGCCCGCGGAAGAGACGGCATGCGCGTCGAAGGCGCTTTCCTGCCGGGCGATGGCATAGACGATCGCCGGCGGCGCGGAATTCTCGATCGGCGTATAGGCGGGGATGCCATAGGTTGGGAAGGCCAGGGTGTCGATCGGTATGCCGCGCTGCGCCAGCACTTTGCCGATGATGAGCGAATCATGCGCATCGTGCCGGGCCGCGACGACCTCGGCGAGCGCGGCGATCTGCGCCTCGCTCGTCAGATGGTCGGCGGCGCTGCTCGCAAGCGCCATGGCGAGATCCTTCTCGCCGATCGCGAAGAATAGCTCGACGATGCGCACCGCTTCGTCGCGCTGCAGCCGTGGCGGCGCTGGCGTCGCGAGATTGCGCAGCGCGATCGTGCGCAGGCCGAGTCTCGCCCTGGCCAATTGGCCATAATAGGTCGCGGCCTTTCCCGCGGCCTTTTCGTAGAAGGCGTTGGCGCGCAAATCGGCATCGTCGGTCTGGGAGATTTCGGCGGCGCGGCCCTGCCAATAAGCGATGCGGGCGACCGACATCGGCGTTTGCGCAAGAGCGGCGGCAATGCCGAAGTGATGCGCGGCCCGCACCGGATCGTTGAGGAAACGCAAGGCGATCCAGCCGGTATGGAATTCGGCGTCGATGCGGGTTTCGTTCAATTCCGCCGCCTGTTCGTTGCAGATTTCATAAGCTGTCGCCGGATCGCCGGCATCGAGCAGCTTGCGGGCCAAAAGCCGCCGCTCGATCCACCAGGCATCGCCGTCGATCAGCACGGCGGGGTCGCGCGGCGCGGCGAGCATCAGCGCCGCCGCCTGAACGATCTTGTCCTCATGCCGCAGCTTGTGGATTCGGGCGTAGAGGAAAGCCGGATCGTGCCGCAGGTCCGGCGGCACGGCGTCGAACATCGCGTCGGTTGTCGCATCGTCGTTCGTGGCAGCGAGCAGGCGCGCCAGCACGACTTCGTCCGGTCCTGCGAGCACGGCATTGCGCAGGCCGCCGGCATTGTCTTCCTCATAGAGCAGGCGGTCCGCGCGCGCCTTATAATCCGCCGCGCTGAGATAGGCGCCGAATTCGCTGCGTACATGCGCTTCGAGCGAGGCCAGAAGATCGGAGTGCCGCCAGACATCGCGCACCAGCGCCTGCGCTTCGGCGTCCTTGCCCTGCCCGCGCAGGGCGCGCGCTTCCGCCAGTTTGCCGAGCGCAGTCTGCGGTTGGCGCGTGGCGAAGAAATTGTCGATCAGGACCGGGTCGGAATGGTTCTGGTAAAAGCCGGTCTCGATCCGCCGCACAAGGAAATCGCGCGCCGGCCAATCGGGATGCGCAGTGAGAAAGGCGTGGAAGCGGTCTTGCCCCGCATCGCGCGAATTGCGCAGTGCGACCCATTCGAGCGCGGTGCGGACGATCGGATCAGTCACGCGCGCCGCCTGGGCGTCGCCCTGCGTCAGATCGCCGGCCTTATAATAGGGAAGCGCCTCCCGCAGGCCGGTGAGGTCGAGGCCAAGCTGCTGGCCGATATCGATTGGCGGTAGCGGAGGGCTTTCTGGCCGAGCTGTTTCCGGCCCATGCGCACGGCCGGATTCGACAAATTGCTCGAGCCCCGCCATGGCCTCGTTCAGCAAGGTGCCGAACGAGGAGACCATACGGGCGCGGGCCGGCGCGGTGCCGTCGAAATCGGGCTCCGGCAGAACAATCCAGGTTAGGCTGATAGCGGTAAGGCCAAGGCCCAGTCCGCATACCACCCATGGAAAACGAAGCGCTTGGCGCCGAGCAGCCATGTAAGCCTCTCGAACCTTGCGTTTGCTGAATCCCGGAGACAGAAAAATCATAGCGATTCTTCCATTCTGCCGGTCAATTCGTTAACAAACGTCAACCTTTCCGCCTTGGCGGAAAATCGATGCGCCCCCCGACCCCTAAGTCTTAGCGCATTTCAAATCAATAACTTGCCAACTTTCGCCAAGGCCGTTCCGGCCCTTGCGCGCAGCGGCAGCAACACGCACATGGACTTGACGACGTAATTGTCGGTAGAGACAGGTGCAAAACTAAGGCAGTCAAGACAGAAGGAATGGCCAAAATGGCCAAGAAGGCCGCTTTCAAGGGCTCGATCACGGCATTGGTGACACCGTTCGCCGCGGGGCAATTCGACGAGGGGGCCTATCGCGCCCTGGTGGACTGGCAGATCACCAGCGGCACGCATGGTCTCTCGCCGGTCGGCACGACGGGCGAAAGCCCGACGCTCTCTCATGACGAGCACAAGCGGGTGGTCGAGGTCTGCGTCGCGGAAGCGCGCGGCCGGGTGCCGATCCTCGCTGGCGCGGGCTCCAATAATACGCAAGAGGCGATCGATCTCGCCCGCCACGCCGAAAAGACGGGTGCGGACGGCGTCCTCGTCGTCTCGCCGTATTACAATAAGCCGTCGCAGGAAGGGCTTTACCGCCATTTCAAGGCGATCAACGACGCCATCGGCATTCCGATCATCCTTTACAATATCCCGCCGCGCTCGGTGGTGGATATTTCGATCGACACGATGAAGCGGCTGTTCGAGTTGAAGAACGTCGCAGGCGTGAAGGATGCCACGGGCAATCTGGCGCGCACGGCGCTGCAACGCGATGCTCTGGGGCCGGATTTCATCCAGCTTTCGGGCGAGGACATGACGGCGCTCGCCGTCGTGGCGCATGGCGGCGATGGCTGCATTTCGGTCACTTCGAATGTCGCGCCGCGGCTCTGCGCCGATTTTCAGGACGCCGCCCTCAGTGGCGACTTCAAAACCGCTCTGGCGATTCAGGACCGGCTGACGCCTCTGCATGCGGCTCTGTTCGTCGATCCCAACCCGGCGGGGCCGAAATATGCGCTCTCGCTGTTCGGCAAGATCGCCGACGAATTGCGCCTGCCGATGGTGTCAGCTTCGCCACCGGCGCAGATAGCGGTGCGGGCGGCGATGCAGCACGCCGGCCTGCTGCCGCAATGACGGGCGGCCGCATTGGCTGAGAAAAAGAGACGAATTTCAAAGTCGTGGCGGACAACCGCCGCGCCCGTTTCGATTACGAGATCGGCGAGACTTTTGAGGCCGGCATGGTCTTGACCGGGACGGAGGTCAAGTCGCTGCGCACCGGCAAGGCCTCGATCGGCGAGAGCTATGCGAGCCTCGACAGGGCGGGCGAACTCTATCTCGTCAATGCGACGATTCCGGAATATCTGCAGGCCAACCGCTTCAACCACGAACCCAAGCGTCAGCGCAAACTGCTTCTGAACGCTCGCGAAATTGTCCGCGTTGCGAAAGGGCTTGAACGTGAGGGCATGACCCTCGTGCCGTTAAAGATCTACTTTAACGCGCGCGGTCGCGCCAAACTCGAGCTGGCGCTGGCGCGGGGCAAGCAATTGCACGATAAGCGCGAGAGCGAGAAGCAGCGCGACTGGAACCGCGAGAAGAGCCGCCTGCTGCGCGAGCGAAACTGATATTCAATTTCAGGAGCCTGCGATGAGCCACGCACCGCCGCCGAACCTGAGCGCTTTGCCGGCTGATCTTCCCATTCCTGAAGACGACGGCGGCGCCGCGCATCTCGTCGGCTTGCGATTTCCCGATCTCGCGCTGCCGGCGACGGAGGGGTGTGTGGTCAATTTGTCGAACCTTCCTGGCCGCACCGTTCTTTATATTTATCCGATGACCGGCGTGCCGGGCGTCGCGCTGCCCGAGGGGTGGGATCTGATCCCCGGCGCGCGCGGCTGCACACCGCAATCGTGCGCTTTCCGCGATCATTTCGCCGAACTCAAAGGGCTCGGCGTGTCGCAGCTCTTCGGCGTGTCGGTGCAAGACACGGCCTATCAACGGGAGGCCGCGCAAAGGCTGCATTTGCCGTTCGCGCTTCTGTCGGACGAAGGGCGTCACTTTTCTCAAGCCCTGCGGCTTCCGACCTTGGTCGTTGCGGGCCTGACTTTATTGAAGCGCCTGGCGCTCGTCGCCGATGCCGGCACGATCCGAAAAGTGTTCTACCCGGTGTTTCCGCCGGACAAGAGCGCCGCGGAGGTGGTGGCCTGGTTGCGCGCCGAGGCTGGCGGCGCCGCGTCGAGATAGGCGCGGAGCTCCTGCAAGAGCGTCGTGAACATCTCCGTCGTCAGGACGCCGGTGTTCGTATTGTAGCGCGAGCAATGGTAGCTGTCGAAAAGGGCGAGGCTGCGGGCCCCCGCAATGAGCCGATGTTGGCGCCCATGCGCGAAAGCATGGGCGGAAAGCTTGCCGCCGAGCGCGCGCACGACCGAATCATGCGCGATGCGGCCAAGTGCAAGGAGAGCGACGAGATTGGGCATGGCGGCGATCGTCGCCGTTAGAAAGCCGCGGCAATGGGTGATTTCTTCCGGCAGCGGCTTGTTTTGCGGCGGCACGCAGCGCACGGCATTGGCAATGGCGCAATCGACAAGCCTTAGCCCGTCGTCGTGACGCTGCGCATAGGTGCCTTCGGCGAGGCCGAGGTTCAGCAAGGTCGCATAGAGCAGATCGCCGGCATAATCCCCCGTGAACGGGCGTCCGGTTCGGTTGGCGCCGCGCAGGCCCGGCGCCAGTCCGACGATCAAGAGGCGCGCATCGTGCCTGCCGAAGGTAGGGACGGGGGCATTGAACCAGTCGGGGTGTTCCTGCCGATTCGCCTCGCGGAATGCCGCGAGGCGCGGGCAACGTGGGCAATCGCGCTGCGGCGCGGCCGGCGGCCCTGCCACAAGGATGTCAGGCCCGGCGCCGTTCACGTCCGCTGCTTAATCGTCGAGCATATCCTCGTCGTAGCCCGAGGGAACGGCGTTCGCCGGTCGGCGGTCCGGATGGAATTTCTGCGTGCGCTCTTGGCGCTCATTGGGATCCCGGCCGATCTTCGCGGATAATTGCATGAGATCGATAAACTCGTCGGCCTGGCGGCGCAACTCGTCGGCGACCATGGCCGGCTGCGTCGCATTGGTCGAAACCACGGAGACGCGGACGCCCTTGCGCTGCACCGCTTCGACCAGCGAACGGAAATCGCCGTCGCCGGAAAAGAGCACGATGTGGTCGAGATGTTCGGCCATCTCCATGGCATCGACCGCGAGCTCGATGTCCATATTGCCTTTTACCTTGCGGCGGCCGAGCGAATCGACGAATTCCTTCGTCGGCTTTGTGACGACGGAATAGCCATTGTAATCAAGCCAATCGATTAACGGCCGGATGGAGGAATATTCCTGATCCTCGACCAGCGCCGTATAATAGAAGGCGCGGACGAGCTTTCCCCGGCTCTGGAATTCTTTCAACAGCCGCTTATAGTCGATGTCGAAGCCGAGGGATTTGGCGGTCGCGTAGAGGTTTGCTCCGTCGATGAATAACGCAATGCGTTCCTGGTCTGCCATTTAATCTATCTCTTGTATCTTGGTTCTGTTGGCCCTGGCTGCGGTCTTCGAAAAGCGCGCCAAGCGACATAGAAGTTGTGAGTGTTCAGTACGGTTAGCCTACGTTAGGCATATAATTCCCAGATGTGGTTCCCTGGATTCTCGGCGTCAACCCCATCCCATTGATATTTCCATTGGAATTACAATATAAACGGTACCTAGCAACCTTCCGCAAAGTAACGTAACAAAGAGCAAAAAACCCAACCCGCACCGCTGGTTGATGCAATTTTACGTCTTTTGTAAAAAAGCTGAACCCTTACGAACGCCATTCAAGGAGAGTTGATCTATGGCTCGCGTCACAGTTGAAGATTGCATTGATAAGGTCGAAAACCGATTTGATCTCGTGTTGATTGCGGCGCATCGCGCCAGAATGATTGCTTCTGGTTCGGCTATCACGGTCGATCGCGATAACGACAAGAACGCGGTTGTCTCGCTGCGCGAAATTGCCGACGCGACGCTTACGCCGGAGGATCTTAAGGAGGATTTTATCCACTCGCTCCAGAAGCACGTGGAGGTTGACGAGCCCGAAGCCGAGGCGGTTCCCGCGCTTACTCCGGCCGTCGACAAGGTCCAATCCGATGCGCCCGGCGATGTGCAATTCGACCGCATGACCGAAGAGGATCTTCTGCGCGGCCTGGAAGGCCTTGTGCCTCCGGCCGAGACCGAGGACGACGGCGACTGAGTCGCTTCGGCGGCAGAATTGACGGGGCAGGCCTATGCCGCCCCTAGAAGCCTGAGAGGATCGCCGTGCTGAGCCGTGAGGCGCTACAGCCGGCTTTTGCAAGGAGCGCGGCGCCGCGAATGACGTAGCCGCCGCGCGTGACTTCATGGGATCGACCCGAACCATGATGCGGCAATATGAGCTCGTCGATCGCGTCCGGCGCTACAATCCGCACGCCGACGAGGAGTTGCTGGACCGCGCCTATGTTTATGCGATGAAGGCGCATGGGATCCAGAAGCGCGCCTCCGGGGATCCGTATTTTTCGCATCCGCTCGAAGTCGCCGCCATCCTCACCGAGCTTAAGCTTGATGATGCGACAATCGTGGCTGCTGTCCTGCACGACACCATAGAAGATACCGATTCCACCCAAGAAGAAATCGATAAACTGTTCGGGCCGGAGATTGGCCGGCTGGTCGAGGGCCTCACCAAGCTCAAACGGCTCGATCTCGTCTCAAAGCGCGCGGTGCAGGCGGAGAATTTCCGCAAGCTGCTGCTCGCCGTCGCCGACGATGTGCGCGTTCTTCTCGTCAAGCTCGCCGACAGGCTGCACAATATGCGCACCCTGCATTTCGTGCCGCCGGATAAGCGCGAGCGGATCGCGCAGGAGACGCTCGACATCTATGCCCCGCTGGCTGGGCGCATGGGTATGCAGAGCATGCGCAATGAGCTGGAGGATTTGGCGTTCCGCCATCTGATGCCGGAGGCTAGCGCCTCGATAGGTAAGAGGCTCAACGACCTCAAGCGCAAGAACGGCAAGATCATCGCCAAGGTCGAGCAGGAACTGAGCGACCTCTTGTCGGCGCAAGGCATCGAAGCAGCCGTCGAGGGCCGCCAGAAGCAGCCTTATTCCGTGTGGCGGAAGATGGAGCGCAAATCCGTCGCTTTCGAACAATTGTCCGACATCTTCGGCTTCCGCGTCTATGTGAATACGGTCGAGGAATGCTATCGCGCCGTTGGCGTTATCCATACGAAGTGGCCGGCCGTGCCGGGCCGCTTCAAGGATTACATTTCGACGCCGAAGGAAAACGATTATCGCTCTATCCATACGACCGTCGTCGGGCCGGGGCGCCAGCGCGTCGAACTGCAAGTGCGCACGCACGACATGCACGACATCGCGCGCTACGGCATCGCCGCGCATGCGCTTTATAAAGACGGCAAGGTCGACGACCGTGAGGTGCTGGCGCGCGAGAGCCGTGCCTATCAATGGCTGCAGCGCACGATCGATATGCTGGCGGAAGGCGATTCGCCGGAAGAGTTTCTTGAGCACACCAAGCTCGAGCTGTTCCACGATCAGGTTTTCTGCTTCACCCCGAAGGGACAGCTCATTGCGCTGCCGCGCGGCGCAACGCCCATCGATTTCGCCTATGCGGTTCACACCAAGGTCGGCAATTCCTGCGTCGGCGCCAAGATCAACGGCCGCGCGGCGCCGCTCGCCGCGCCGCTCGTGAATGGCGACGAGGTCGAGATCATCCGGGCCGAGGGGCAGGTGCCGCCGCCGGTCTGGGAGAGCCTGGTGATGACCGGCAAAGCGCGCGCCGCGATCCGCCGCGCCACCCGCGATGCCGTGCGCGCCCAATATACCGGACTCGGCCGGCAGATCGTGGTGCGGGCCTTCGAGCGCGCCGGCAAGCCCTTCACCGAGGACAAATTGAAAGCCGCTTTGCCGCGACTGGCGCGTGCCAGCATCGATGATGTCCTGGCGGCCGTCGGGCGCGGCGAGATCTTTTCCGGCGATGTGGTGAAGGCGGTCTATCCCGACTTTTCGGAAGAGCGGAAATTGGGGCCGCAGCCGCCTCTGCCGCCGCCGAGCGAGTCCGGCTGGTTCGGCCTGCCGAAGGCGTCGAGCCTTGTCTTCAAATTTCCCGAGCGCGGCGAAGCCGAGGGCCGGCCGCTGCCGATCTATGGCCTTCGCGGCGATCTGCCGGTGCGCTTCGCGCCCAATGGCGGCGCCGTGCCAGGAGACCGCATCGTCGCGATCCTGACGCCGGGCGAGCACATCACCATCTATCCGATCCAGTCGCCGGACCTGACCGCGTTCGATGATCAGCCGGAACGTTGGCTCGACGTGCGCTGGGACCTCGAAGCCGGCAAGCGCAATCTGTTTCCGGCGCGCATTCTCGTCACCGCCATCAACGAGCCGGGAACCCTCGGCATCATCGCGATGGCGATCGGCGACACAGGGGCCAATATCGACACGATTTCCTTCAGCGCGATCTCGCCTGACTTTCGCGAGATCATCATCGACGTTGAAGTTCCCGACCTGAAACATTTGAATGGCCTCATCACGGAATTGCGCACCAAGCCGGTCGTGAGCAAGGTTGAGCGGGTGAATGGATGAGCGCTTCGCATCTGCGGCTTGGCGTCAATATCGATCATGTGGCGACGTTGCGGAATGCGCGCGGCGGCGCGGTTCCGGACCCGTTGCGCGCGGCCCTTGTTGCGATCGAAGCCGGCGCTGACGGCATTACCGCGCATCTGCGCGAAGACCGCCGCCATATCCGCGACGACGATATGGAGCGCCTCAAGGCCAACATCTCAAAACCGTTGAATTTCGAGATGGCAGCCACGGTCGAGATGCTCAATATGGCTTTGGCGATGCAGCCGCACGCCGCCTGCCTCGTGCCCGAGCGGCGCGAGGAGCGCACCACCGAGGGTGGTCTCGATGTTATCGGCGGCCACAATCATCTGCGCTCCTTCACCAGCGAATTGACCCGTGCCGGGATCGTCGTTTCCCTGTTCATCGAGCCAGAGGCGGCGGCGATCGAAGCGGCGCGCTCGATCGGCGCGCCGGCGGTCGAACTCCACACCGGGGCCTGGTGCAATGCCGTGGCCGATGGCGCCGGCGAACGGGCCGCGACCGAATTCGCGCGGCTGAAGCGCGCCGCCGAGAAGGCCGCCGCGCTCGGCATCGAATGTCACGCCGGGCATGGGCTTGACTATGACACGGCGCGGCAAATCGCGGCGCTGCCACAGGTGGTCGAGCTCAATATCGGCCATTTCCTCATCGCCGAGGCGGTTTTCGTCGGCCTCGCGGCGGCGATCCAGAATATGCGCGCGGCTATGGCGATTGGCCGCGCCGAGGCGCGCGCGTCATGATCCTCGGCTTCGGCATCGATCTTTGCGACATCCGCCGGATCGAGGAGATTTTGGCGAAGCATGGCGAGCGTTTCGTGCTGCGCTGCTTCACCGAGGTCGAGCGCGACAAATCGGAGGCGCGCGCGGCCAGGGCGGCCTCCTATGCCAAGCGCTTCGCCGCCAAGGAGGCTTGCGCCAAGGCGCTGGGGACGGGGCTCGCGCGCGGCGTCTCCTGGCGCGACATGGGCGTCGTCAATCTGCCCTCGGGCAAGCCGAGCCTCATGCTCTCGGGCGCTGCGGCGACGCGGCTCGCGCTTCTGGTCCCGGCCGGTCACGATGCTGTTATCCATTTGACTTTGACCGATGAATATCCCTTCGCCCAGGCCCAGGTGATCATCGAAGCGGTGAAAAATTCGGGCGGGAACACGGAACCGCCCTGATTGCCTGCCAGCCCTCGCACGGGGCGTGGCGCGCCGCTGCGCGCTTAATCATAACGAAACCGACACTTCACCCCCTCCCGGGCGCATGCTAAGGAGCCCAGCCTCCCGCGGGTTCGCATCGGCGAGCGCGCGCAGATGAGAGAAACACCGCCCATGACGACGACGGATCAAAAAGGCTACGGAGCGATGGAGCAAGGCAAGAAGGGCGGAACATTCGGCGAGTTTTTCAAGGTCATCATCCAGGCCGGCTTGATCGCCCTTGTCGTGCGCACGCTGCTGTTTCAGCCTTTCAACATTCCGTCGGGTTCGATGATTCCGACATTGCTGATCGGCGATTTTCTCTTTGTCTCCAAATATGCCTACGGCTATTCGGACCATTCGCTGCCGTTCAGCCCGCCGCTCTTTCGCGGCCGTATCTTCTCCTCGCCGCCCAAGCGCGGCGATGTCGTCGTCTTCAAGCTGCCGCGCGACGGACAGACCGATTACATCAAGCGGGTGATCGGGCTGCCGGGCGATACGATCCAGATGAAGGACGGCCGGCTTTATATCAACGGCCAGATTGTGCCGCGCGAGCCGGTCGACAAGGTGAGGACGGAGGATCTCTTCGGCCGTCTGCGCGATGTCGCGACCTATAAGGAGACTTTGCCTGGCGGGGTGTCGCATACGGTCATCGAGATCGAGGGCGATACGGGTTTCTACGACAACACCGGCGTCTACAAAGTTCCGCCGGACGATTATTTCATGATGGGTGACAACCGCGATAATTCGACCGACAGCCGCGTTCCGCCGGATCAAGGCGGCGTCGGCTATGTTCCGTCCGAAGACCTTGTGGGCCGCGCCGAGATGATCTTCTTCTCCGTCAAGCCCGACGCCCCGGTTTGGGCGTTCTGGGAATGGCCGTGGACCGTGCGCTGGGACCGGCTATTCAAACCCGTAAGATGACGGCGCCGAAGCCGGGCGATCTCAACGTGCTCGAAGCCAGCCTCGGGCACAAGTTTGCAAACCGCGATCTCGCTCAGGCGGCGCTGACCCATATCAGCGCTGCGCCGACGCGCAGCGACACCTATCAGCGGCTCGAATTCCTCGGCGACCGGGTGCTCGGCCTCGTCGTCGCGGAAATGCTCTATGAGAATTTCGCCGGTGCGGACGAGGGGGAATTGTCGCGCCGGCTCGCCGACCTCGTGCGGCGCGAGAGCTGCGCGGAAGTTGCCCGCGAATGGGGCGTCGAGGCGCATGTGCGGCTCGGCGAGGGCGAGCGCCAGGCCGGCACGAGCGCCAAGGAGGCCATTCTCGCCGACGTCTGCGAATCCCTCATCGGCGCGGTGTTTCTCGATGCCGGCTATGCGGCGGCGAAAGCCGTCATTGTCCCGGTCTTTGCGCCGCGGATGCGGGCGCCGCGGCGGCCGTTGCGCGATCCGAAAACCGCTTTACAGGAATGGGTGCAAGCGCGCGGTCTTGAAACGCCGCTTTATCGCGAGACCGCCCGCACCGGGCCGCATCACGCGCCGGAATTTACCGTTGCGGTCGTCGTGACGGGCTTTGCCCTCGCGGAAGCCAAGGGCAGTTCCAAGCGCGCCGCCGAGCAGGCCGCTGCGCTCGCTTTTCTCACGCGCGAAGGAATCAACAATGAGCGAGGCTGAACCCGCGCAGCGCCGCTGCGGCTTCGTCGCGCTGATCGGCGCGCCGAACGCCGGCAAATCGACGCTGCTCAACGCGCTTGTCGGCGCCAAAATCTCGATCGTCTCGCGCAAGGTGCAGACGACGCGTACGCTCGTGCGCGGCATCGCGCTGCAAGACGAGGCGCAAATCATTTTCGTCGATACGCCGGGTATTTTCGCGCCGCGCCGGCGGCTCGACCGCGCCATGGTTGCCTCGGCCTGGGGCGGTGCCGCCGATGCCGATGTCGTCGCTTTGCTCGTCGACGCGCGCAAGGGCCTCGACGACGAAGTCGCGGAGATTTTGCGCGCGCTCGAAAACGTCAGGGCCAAGCGGGTTCTGATCCTGAACAAGATCGATCTCATCGCGCGGCCGCAACTTCTGGAGCTGGCGGCGACGGCGAATGAAGGGCTCGCCTTTGCCGAAACCTTCATGGTTTCGGCCGCGACGGGCGACGGCCTCGCTCTGCTAAAGAAGCATCTCGGGGCCATGATGCCGCCTGGCCCCTGGCTCTATCCCGAGGATCAGATTTCCGAGGCACCGATCCGCGCGCTCGCCGCCGAGATCACGCGCGAGAAAATCTTCGAGCGCCTGCACGACGAATTGCCCTATCAATCGACGGTTGAGACGCAGTCGTGGGAAGAGCGGCCGGACGGTTCGGCGCGGGTCGAGCAGACGATCTACGTCACCCGTGAGGCGCACCGGAAAATCGTGCTTGGCGAAGGCGGCCGGACGATCAAGGCCATCGGCGTGGCGGCGCGCAAGGACATCGCCGCGGCGGCCGAGCAGCCGATCCACCTTTTTCTCTTCGTCAAGGTGCGCGAGAATTGGATCGATGACCCGGAGCGCTACCGCGCCATGGGCCTGGAATTCCCAAAAGGATAAAAAAAGCCGGCCTATGAGGCCGGCTTTTTTCATGTGCCACGAGGACGAGGGAGGGTCGCCGCGCAGCCAGCGCCGCCGAGGCGGCAAATCGACTTAGAACTCGCTCGAACTCGTAAGCCGTGACTTCCATGCCGACGCAGACTTCGCAAATCGTGGGGGTCGTCCAAGCCATCGTTCTCTCCTGTTTTTCGTCAAGCTGCCAAGAGCAGCCTCGAAATTCGCAAAACAAACGTAGTCCTCCGGGCGGGGATTTGGTCAGACATTGGCAAGATCGACGTAAGAATTATGTAAGATTGCGGTGTTTTCCCGCGTTTTTGTGATGCGGCATAAATCTCCAAGCGGTTGCAAAGCCCCACATCGACGCCACGAAAATGCTAGAGATTCGCGCATGAGCCTCGATATTTCCCGTCGGCGGGCCTTCAGCCAGGGGCGGCTGCAGCGGCCCGATATTTGGCGCACGGTCGCGTGGTTGGCGCTTCTGCTGGCGCTGCCGCTCGTCGTCTTTGGCATTTTTGCCTTCTATCTCTTCAATGCCGATTATGCCGTGACGCGGACGCGCGAGGCGGCACAGGCGGCGCGGCAGGCGGCCGATCTTGGCGATGTCGCGAGCGCCGCGCTCGACGCCAAGACCAGCCGGGCTATTAGCCAGATCACGGTCGCGCTGGATGCCGGCGGACCGGACATGATGCGCAATGTGCACGTCGCGAGCTTCGTCAATGAAGTGCGCTTCTTGCTCGTGCATGATCGTGATGGCAAAATCATCCCGCTCGCGACCGGCACGCTCGAATCCGAAAACGAGTTTTTGAGCCGCTTCGGCGCGCTTTTTGCGAGCCTGCGCGATCAGATGGACAGTGAGAGCGGCCCGACGCCAAAAGTCGGCATCTGGACGGTCGGCGAGACGCTGGTTTCCTTCGTGCAATGCCAGCGCCTGACCAAGAGCCGCGACATTTGCGCGATCTTCGATGAAATCACTCTCGATCCGGTGCTGGAGGAGGCGCTCGACAAGGCCAGCGCCAAGCTCAATGACCGGTTCCTGGTGCTGCGCGATCCGCTCGGCCGCGCTTTGTGGAGCCACGGGCCGCCCAATCTCAGCACCTCGGCGATCTCCGACCTTTCGGGCTCGATGGGCGGCTGGCGCATGGAAACCTCGACGCCGCCGGTGGCGCATCATGGCCTCTTGCCCCTGATTGCCATCACCGTGCCCTTGCTCGGCAGCTGGCTGCTGCTCATCTGGTATATGTATCGCAACCAGCAGGCGCGGTTGCAGGAAAGCACATTCCGCAGCGAAATGACGGCAAAGCTCTCGCACGATCTGCGCACGCCCATAGCTAATCTGCGGCTTTATACCGATCTGCTCCTGCGCCGCAGCGGCGATGAGGCCGCGGTCAATCGCTATGGCGCGGTAATGCGCGCCGAGGTGGAGCGCTTGGCTCTGCTCGCCGACAATACGATCGTTTACGGCCGCACGGCCGCGCCGGCGCCCGTGCGGCTTGACGAGGCGGTGCCCGATGCCGTGGTCGAGGCAACCATCGCACGCTATGAGAATCTGTTCGCCGCTGCCGGCTCGACGATCGAGGTCGCGCATAATGCGCCGCGCGCCGGCCTTTTCGATCGCGTGAGCTTCGAGCGCATTCTCATCAACCTCATCGACAATGCCAATAAATATGCGCCGGGCCGCATTCTCGTCACCACCGCAGAAGCCGGCGGCATGCTGACCCTGAGTGTGCGGGATTTCGGCCGTGGCCTCGATCCGTCCGCGCAAGCCAAAATGCTGGCTCTGGTCCAGCCGGGTGGCGGCGCCAAGGATGGATTTCGGCCTCGGCCTCGTCGTCGTGCGCGAGCTTGCCGAGGCCAATGGCGGAAGGGTAACAATTGAGAATGCCGAGCCGGGCCTGCGCGTGACGGCCTCCATGAAAATCAAAGACTCGGCCTAGAGCGGGATGTGAAAAAGTGTGTAGCGGCTTGAAGGAGGCCAAATGTCGATCTTGATCGCCGAGGACGATCAGCATCTGCGCGACGGCATCGTCGATCTTCTCATGCTTGAAGGTTTCACTTGCCGCGTCGCCGGTGATGGCGCCAAGGCGCTAGCCCTGTTCCGCGAGGAGAAGCCGGAAATCTGCGTCTTCGATGTCATGATGCCGGTGATGGATGGGCTCAGCCTTCTGCGCGAGGTGCGCAAGCTCGATCCGGCCGTGCCGATCCTGCTGCTCTCGGCGCGCGGCGAGGAGGGCGATCGCGTCAAGGGGCTGGAGATCGGTGCCGACGATTATATCGCCAAGCCGTTCAGCGCGCGCGAACTCGTTGCCCGCATCAAGGCGGCGTTGCGGCGGGTCAAGGCGCAAGGGCCGGCCCAGCCCGATGCCGAGGTGCGAATCCAGATGGGCGACATCGTCGTCGATCAGAAGGCGATGCGCGCCTTTCGCGGCGAGCAGAAGATCGACCTGACCAATCGCGAGGTCGCGATCCTCGCCACGCTCTACGCGCGGCGTGGCCAGGCGGTCTCGCGCGACGAATTGTTCGATCTTGCCTGGGGGCGCGACTACATGCCGAACAGCCGCGCGCTCGATCAATATGTCTCGGCGCTGCGCAAGAAGATCGAGATCGATCCGGCGGCGCCGCGCATCATCCGCACGGTGCATGGTGTCGGCTATCGCCACGACGTGGACGAGGGCTGAGCCGTTAGCGCGTTTTTATGCGAAGTGGATACCGGTTCGCGCTATGAAAACGCGCTCATTCAAATAATGAGACCGCTTTCGGACGGAAAACCGGTTTCCACTTTTCCTGAAAGCGGTCTAAGTTGAAATAGTTTCATGGAATGGCGCGACGACGGCCTCATCATCGGCCTCAAGAAGCACGGCGAGACCAGCCTCATTCTCGAAGCGATGACGCGCGCCCACGGGCGCCATCTCGGCCTCGTGCGCGGCGGCAGATCCAAGCGCTGGCAGCCGCTCTTGCAGCCGGGCAATAGTGTCGCGCTGGTGTGGCGGGCGCGGCTCGACGAACATCTTGGCCTTTACGCCGTCGAGGTGACGAAGCCGCGCGCGGCCAATCTGATGGCGAGCGCGCTCGCGCTGCACGGCCTCAATCATCTCGCCGGGCTCCTGCGGCTGCTGGCCGAGCGCGATCCGCACTCGGAACTCTATGAGACGGCTTTGCGCATCGCCGACGACCTCGGCGACACGCGCATAACCCCGGCGGCGCTGGTGCGCTTCGAGCTTGCCATCCTCACCGAACTCGGTTTCGGCCTCGACCTTAGCCGTTGCGCGGCAAGCGGCGCGATCGAGGATTTGATCTATGTCTCGCCGAAAAGCGGCCGCGCCGTTTCGCGGCTCTCCGGCACGCCCTATCATGAGCGGCTTCTGCCCCTGCCGGGATTCTTGCGGGATGACAGCGAGGCTCAAGCCAGCGACGTCGCGGAAGGCTTCCGGCTCACGGGCTATTTTCTGGAGCGCGATGTCTTCGCCCCGCGCGGGCTCAAAATGCCGGACGCGCGGAGCGCCTATCTCGTGGAGTACCAACGGCGGACAGAGATGCATGACGGCGATCTCGCGCGGGACTCCTAATTTCTGCCTCTGCGCGTGTATCTCAACGTACGGGCCAAAGTTCCTTTTACCCAGTCGGCAAACGTATAGCGAATTCCCGCTTTTTTCAGGACCTTCGCGGGAACGCCTTTTTCGAACATCCAACATGCGATCTTTCTTTCGCCGACAACCGGTGCCAGCGACGCGTATCGCTTCACAAAGAGATAGGACAGGCGCGAGTTTCGCGCCCAGGCGGGCGCATTCTCGCTCGTGTCCTGCGTATCGGCAGCGAAGAGCGATCTTTTCAACAGACCCGCGTGATGGAATCGAAACCTAGCTGGATCGCGCGTTATTTCCTCGAGAATTGTGTGCCGATATCGCGCCTCTCTTTCTGATGTCTCTATATCGTAATTACGTATGTTGTTCAGCTGCGGGTGCTGGGTGAAATTATTGGCGCCGTGAATACGCAATCCGGCGAGCGATTCGTCGATCAGAACGCTGCCGGTGATCACGTTAACGGCAAGTGCAAAGAAGCCGTCCGTCGAGCGGCGGAGCGCTGCCAGCCCCGGGGTCTTCGCCCATAGATTCAAAGCGTCGCGTCGAAAGAAAAAGCCGGACGTGGCCGTCCATGGCCAGGCGCGGCAATTCATGTCCACCTTGTAGATGCGGTCGAGCACTGAAGGATCGACGCCTTTCATCGAGCTCCCAAGTGCGGAAATGGTGGCAGTGGTGCGTGCCGCTGCCTTCGGCGGCTTGGCGCGGAGGATATAGTTCGACATCGCTATGTTGCCGCCGAGTACGACGTCATTGCCGACGACTTGCAGCATGTCGCTGCAGGTAAATCCCACGGGTGTGCGTAGCGAGAGATGCACGAAGACATGCATCGCGATGCAATGTTCCAGCAGCACATCGTCGGCGTCGAGGAAGAGGACGTAGTCGCCTTTGCTCGAAGCAAAGCCATCGAGACACGCCGCGATTTGGTCGCCGTTGAAATCCCGCCGAATGACTTTGACGGACGGGCGCACGACGGCGATCTCGTCGAGAATACGAGGGCTCTCATCCGTCGATGCGTCATCGACGATGATGCATTCGATATTGGGATAGGTTTGCGCAAAAACAGAATCAGTCGCATCTTTTAGGTAGCGACCAAAATTGTAATTATCGATAATGACGCTTACCAAGGGCAGCGAAAGGCACTCGCGGGCCTCGGCCATTATTCCTCCAATTTCCAACACCCATTTTCAGGAGGCATATTCGTATTCGCACACCAGTCCAAGTGGGCGCAAAACCACACGTGTGGAAAGGAGTTCAAAAGCGCGTCAGCGGATCGATGGCCGGAAAGGCTCTAATCTATTCCAGGGCAGACGTGGCGGGTGACCTGACGGCTGACGCCATAGCCCTCATCGAGAGCGAATTGCTCGACATGACAGCCCTTTGCGGGCTGGGCTTCGCGCGCCGCGACGCTTTCGCTGACGGGAGCGCCGATGACGGCAACCGCAAAAAGTGCCGCGCTGGTAACCAATCCAAGGAACAGAACGATTTTACCCATAATGCTCTTGCCGCTTGTACTGGCGAATGTCGCGACTATGCCGAGCACGGCAACGGAATCAGTGCGATGTCGCACCTTGCGCCGTGAATCGCGGCTTCTTTTACGGTCGCGGACCCCCGCGCGGCTAGTGCAGCGGGGCAACAGCCGCGCGCCTTTGTGCACCGCGCGACGCGTGTTTCGCGGCAAACCAAATTTGCTGCGACTCACGTGATCCTCTAAAAATCGCTCCCGCTTCACCGGCGGGCGGGCGAACCCCGAAAAAGGCATTTTCATGGGCAAAAACGTCGTTCTGCCGCCGGTCCGCGAGCCAGAACCCGTCAATCTGCGCGAGGCGCTCGAAGAGCGCTATCTCGCCTACGCGCTCTCGACCATCATGGGCCGGGCGCTGCCAGACGCGCGTGATGGCCTGAAGCCGGTGCATCGGCGCATCCTTTATGGCATGCGCATCCTGCGGCTCGATCCCGGCACGGCGTTCAAGAAATGCGCGAAAATCGTCGGCGACGTGATGGGTTCGTTCCATCCGCACGGCGACCAGGCGATCTATGAGGCGCTCGTCCGCCTCGCCCAGGATTTCTCCTCGCGCTATCCGCTCGTCGACGGGCAGGGCAATTTCGGCAATATCGACGGCGATGGCGCCGCCGCCTATCGCTACACCGAAGCGCGGATGACGGAGGTCGCGCGCCTGCTGCTCGAAGGCATCAGCGAGAATGCCGTCGATTTCCGCGACAATTATTCCGGCGATCAGACCGAGCCCGTCGTGCTGCCGGCAGCGTTCCCGAACCTGCTGGCCAATGGCTCGCAGGGCATCGCGGTCGGCATGGCAACCTCGATCCCGCCGCACAATGTCGCCGAGCTTTGCGATGCCTGTCTCCACCTCATCGCGCATAAGAATGCGAGCGACGAGGATCTCTTGAAATTCGTGCTGGGGCCGGATTTTCCGACCGGCGGCATCATTGTCGACCAGCCGCAACAGATCGCCGAGACCTATCGCACCGGACGCGGCGCCTTCCGCGTGCGGGCGAAGTGGGAGCGGGAAGAAGGTACACGCGGCACCTACAATGTCGTCGTCACCGAAATCCCTTACATGGTGCAGAAATCGCGGCTGATCGAGAAGATCGCCGAGCTTCTGGCCGAGAAGAAATTGCCGCTCGTCGCCGATATTCGAGACGAATCGGCGGAGGATGTCCGCATCGTCATCGAGCCGCGCGCCCGCACGGTCGATCCCGAGTTGATGATGGAGCAGCTTTTCAAGACGACGGAGCTTGAGAACCGCTTCCCGATGAACATGAACGTGCTTGTGGACGGCGTCATCCCCCGCGTGGTCTCCCTCAAGGAGGCGTTGCGGCAATGGCTCGACCATCGCCGCACCGTGCTGCAGCGGCGCTCGCGCTTCCGGCTGGAGGAAATCGCCCACCGGCTCGAAGTCGTCGCCGGCATGCTGATCGTCTTCCTCAATCTCGACGAGGTGATCCGCATCATCCGCGAGGAGGACGAGCCGAAGGACGTGCTAAAGGCGACCTTCGAACTCACCGAGGTTCAGGCCAATTACATTCTCGACACGCGGCTGCGCAGCCTGCGCCGGCTCGAGGAAATGGGGCTACGCGGCGAGTTCGACGAGCTCACCAAGGAAAAGAGCGACATCGACAAATTGCTGGCCGACGACGCCAAGCAATGGAAGGTCATCGGCGTCGAGCTGCGCGATCTGAAGAAGAAGTTCGGCCAGGACACAGCGCTCGGCAAGCGCCGCACGCAATTCGCCGAAGCGCCGGAAGTCGCCGATCTCGATCTCGCGACCGCAATGATCGAGCGCGAGCCGGTCACAATCGTCGTCTCGGAGAAGGGCTGGGTCCGCGCGCTCAAGGGCCATGTCGAGGATCTGTCCAGCCTGCAGTTCAAGGGCGACGACCGGCTGAAGCTCAGCTTCTTCACCGAGACGACCGAAAAGATTCTCGTCTTCGCGACGGATGGGCGCATCTTTACGCTCGAAGCCTCGAAGCTGCCGGGCGGGCGCGGGCAGGGCGAGCCGCTGCGGCTGATGGTCGATATCGGCGAGGGCGAGGATATCGTCACGGTTTTCCCTTACGTGGCGGGCGAGAAGATGCTCGTCGCTTCGAGCGACGGACGCGGCTTCATCGCGCCGACGGACGAGATGATCGGCGGCACGCGCAAGGGCAAGATTCTGCTCAATCGCGATCTGCCGGCGGAGGCCTCGATCGTCACGCTGGCGGCGGGCGACCATGTCGCGGTCATCGGCCAGAATCGCAAGCTGCTCGTCTTCCCGATCGACCAGATGCCGGAGATGGTGCGCGGCAAGGGCGTGCGGCTGCAACGCTATCGTGAAGGCGGCATTTCCGACGCCAAAGTGTTCAGCAAGTCCGAGGGCCTCACCTGGAAGGATTCGGCCGGGCGCACGTTCACCGTAGCGATGCGCGATCTGCGCGAGTGGGTCGGCAATCGCGCCGAGGCCGGGCGCCTGCCGCCCAAGGGCTTCCCGAAGAACAATAAATTCGGTTAGCGCGTTCAACACGCGCGACAGGCCCGGGCAAGCCCACGGGTCTTAAATCTCCCGCAAAGCGCGCAGACGGCGCGGGAGGCCCTATGCAGATCGAACTGCCGCGCGCGATGGAGGTCAGCCAGGCGTTTATGGGCTGGCGCCTCACCAATCCGATCCTCGCGCGCCTGAGCGTCGAATATCCGCAGCCGCATGAGGCGCTCCGGCGTTTCGGACTGGCGCTTTCGGCACAAGGCCAGAGCGAGCCGGCGCTCGGTATCCTCAAGGCCGCGTTGGCGCTGGCGCCGGACGAAGCCGATCTCTGGAACGATCTCGCCGGTGCCTCTTACCGCGCCGGCCGCTATGCGGAAGCGGGCGCGGCCCAGCTCCGCTCGCTCGATTGCGATCCGGTGCAGCCGCAGGGCTGGCTTCTGCTCGCCGCCATCGACAGCGCGCTTGGCGATGTGGCGGCGGCGGAAGCGGGCTACCTCGCCGCCCTCAAGCTCGACCCGCACCTTTCCGAGGCCGCCTTCGGCTTGGGCCTTCTTTGCTTTCAGCGGCGTCAGTTCACTGAGACCGTCAAATGGCTGCGCCAATCCATTGCCGACGGCGGCCATCACATGGGCCTTTATGTCTGCCTCGGGCAGGCCCTGTTCCTGCTCGGCGATTTCGCCGCGGCGGTCTCGGCGCTTGAAAGCGCGGCGCACTTTCCCTCTTGCGATGCCGGCGTCGTCGAGAAATTGGCGCAACTGAAGCTGATCGAAACCTGCGTGCGCGCCGACGCGGCGGCGGCCGTCGCAGCCTATGTCCAAATCGCCGGGCCGCATGCGAATGACGTGGATCGCGTCGCCGGAACCGCGTTTTATTTTCTCAGCGGCTTCGGCTATTGCGAGGCGGCGATCCGGCTCGGGGAATGGCGGCTCGGCCGCAATCCGCAAGATGCGGTGCAGCGTTATCTGCTCGCCGCTTTGCGCAATGAGGCGGTCGCGCGGGCGCCGGATGATTATCTCGTCGCCTATTTCGACGGCTTCGCCGAGACGTTTGAAGCCAAGCTCGTCGATACGCTCGGCTATCGCGTGCCCGAGAAGCTGCACGCTCTGTTGGCCAAGAGCGGCCGGCGCTTCACCAATGCACTCGATCTCGGCTGCGGCACGGGGCTATGCGCGCCGCTCCTGCGCCCGTTGGCAGGGCGGCTTACCGGCGTCGATCTTTCGCGCGGGATGCTGGAGAAGGCCGACGCGCGCGACCTCTATGATGATCTCATCGAGGCCGAAGCCGGCGATTTCCTGGATCAGGCGAGCGAAAAGTTCGATCTCGTCACCGCCGCCGACTTCGTGATCTATTTCGGCGATCTCGCTCCGCTTTTCGAACGGATCGCACGGGTGATGGAACCCGGCGGTCTCTTGGCCTTCAATGCCGAGACGGCGGAGGCCGGGTTCCGTGTCCTGCCCTCGGGCCGTTTCGCGCAAGCGCTCGATTATATTGAAGCAATGGCCGCGCCGTATTTCACAGCGGTCGAATTGCAGATGACGACGATTAGGCTGGAGGCGGCGCAACCGGTCGAAGGCGCGCTCATCGTGTTGCAGCGCCTTTAATCGATCCGCTGCCAGCCATCCATGCCGAGCCGCTCCTGCGGCAGGAAGCGCGCCTTATAGGCCATCTTCTTTGAGCCTTCGACCCAATAGCCGAGATAGACATGTGGCAGGCCGAGCCGGCGCGCGCGTTCGATATGGTCGAGGATGATGAACGTGCCGAGCGAGCGTTTCTCTTCCTCGGGCGCGTAGAAGGAATAGACCATCGACAGGCCGTCGGCGAGGAAGTCGGTGAGGCAGACGCCGATGAGCGGATTGTTCTCGGCCGGATTCGCCAGCCGGTATTCGATGAGCCGGCTTTCGACGTGGCTGTCCTCGACCATCATCGAATAATCGAGCACGGTCATATCGGCCATGCCGCCGTCGTTGTGGCGGGCGTCGAGATAGGCGCGGAAGAGCGAATATTGCTCGCTCGTCGGCTCGGTGCGCACGACCGAGGCGAGGAGGTCGCTGTTGGCGCTGAGCACACGGCGCAAATTCCGCGACGGCGTGAATTCCGCGACCTTGACGCGGACGGAGACGCAGGCCCGGCAATTCTCGCAGGCGGGGCGATAGGCGATGGTCTGCGAGCGGCGGAAGCCGGATTGGGTCAGCGTATCGTTCAACGCCGTGGCGCGGCGGCCGACCAGATGGGTGAAGACTTTTCGCTCCTCCCGCTTCGGCAGATAGGGGCAGGGCGAAGGTGACGTCAGATAAAATTGTGGCGCGTCGCGCAGTTCTCGCGTCAAGCCTGCCTCGTTAAGACTTTCTGCGTCGTGGGCGGCCGAAGCAGCCCGGCTCTGGCAAAGGCTAACGCGTCCTGTGCCACGCGCCTAGAAAAATCATCAGGAAAAGTTACGCACCCGGCGCGTGACGATCACGCCCGCCAGCATGTCGTGCAGGCAGCGCTTGTCCTCAGCCAGCAGCGAGACGAGCAGAATCGGGGGAAACATCCAGCTCACGTAGAAGAGGACAGCATGTACCGCGGCGTAAAGGAAGGGGACGCGCGTGCCGTCGGTGCGGCGGATTTCGAGGTCCATCAGCCGCATGCCCGGCGTCGCCATATGCCGGCCGGAGACCGTTAGCCCGTTGTAGAAAAAGGCGACCAGGGGAAAGAGCGGCGGCAGGAGGACCAGCGACAGGCCGAGCGTTGCCACCAGCAGCGCCAGCCAAAGCACGGAGGCGAACACGGAAACGACGGCGAAATCGATCGCGACCGCCAGAATACGCCGCGTCCGGACGCCGGCCAATGCTTCACGCGGCAGCGCGAGGCTGCGGAAGATCGGCTGCGACACGCTCTGAAATTGATCCGTCTGGCTCATGGCTTGCTCCCGCGGCGAGGTTGCCGTCAGAATGTGGCCCCCGTTGCATGGCAAGACAAGAGCGGCGGTGCCTGTTTCCCGGCCCGCAATCCTGGTGATTCATGAATATTCAGAAAGATTCGACGCGCCTCTGCACGAAACAGCCGCCAGCGGGCTATGTCCGCCTCGCGGATATCGCGCCGGGAATCGTGCAGGATATGCGCTACGCAGGGGCGGAGAACTTTCTCGGCCGGCCGGTGCCGGGCTATCGCGCCCCCTGCTGCTGGCTGCGGCAGGAGGCCGCCGCCGCGCTCAAGGCGGCGCATGAGGAGGCCGCGGCCGAGGCTCTGCGCCTCGTCGTTTACGATTGCTACCGCCCGCCCGCGGCGACTGCCGCTTTCCTCGCCTGGTCGCAAGATCCTGCCGACCAGAAGATGAAGGCCGACTATTATCCCCACCTCGACAAGAAGGATCTATTCGAGCTCGGCTACATCGCCCGCCAGTCGACACATACGACCGGGCTTGCCGTCGATCTGGCCTTTGAAGGTCTCGATTTCGGCACGCCCTTCGATCTCTTCGACGAGAAATCGAACACGGCCGATCCCCGCGTCACCGGCGCGGCGCGGAAGAATCGCGACCGGCTCGTGGCTCTGATGGTGAAGCACGGATTCGAGAATCTGCCGAACGAATGGTGGCACTTCACCTACAAAGGCGTCAGCGATCCGGTTCCGGTGGATTTCGAGGTGGGGTGAGGTCGAATGCTTCGACAGCAGACGGCGGCTTTGCGCCCATAGCTGACGTTCAACACGTCGTTCGTAGCAGCCGCAAGCGGCCATTCGTCGAAACATGTGCCGCGGGATGCTGCGCGCCGTATCCGTTCGCCTCGGCACTGCCACAGCACAGACCGCAACGGTGGTGCAGAGACCGGCGATCACACCGGAGTGGCAATCATCCACAATTTGCGAGCTCAGTTTGAAAGCCGTCGGCAAACTGTGCAATAATCTAGCGCGAGCGACACAATGCGCCACAGCGGTTGCGCCTGGCGAAATTAATCGATCCTGCTCATTGCCGTTTCCGCGTCCGACCTTTTTGAATGCGGCCTCGGTATCGACAAGAGGGATTGCTAGTTTAGTTCCTCGCAGAGCTTGCTCAATGGTGATGATTTCCAGCCGCAGGTATCGCCGACCGCCGAGCTGTTCGACGAAACGCGGCTATCAAAAGCGAACGAAAACTGCTACTGATGAAGCATTGTCGTCCATTTTTTTTTGCGATGCGAAAAGCGGAAAGGAACTCCTCCATGCCGCAACCAAAGCAAATTTCCAAAGCGAAACGACTGAATAGGACCGCGTCCGTCTTGGGACTCGTCGGAGTGTCTTTGGCGGCGTCGGCCGGCGCTTCGACAGCGGCTCCGCCATCGGAGTTCATCGGATCCTATGATTCCGCAAGCTTCTTCGATGAGGAAATCTCCGACGTCACCTTGGCCACGTTCCATCCCTTCGATCAGAAAACTCTCGAAACGCGGCAATTGGGTATAGAGCTTGCTCGCGGTGGACGTGGCGGCGGTGGACGTGGCGGCGGTGGACATCGCGGCTGCGGTGGACATGGCGGCGGTGGACATCGCGGCTGCGGTGGACATGGGGGCTGCGGACACGGCGGCTGCGGACATGGCGGCAGAGCTTGTGGCAGAGGTTGTGGCGGCTGTGGCTGCGGCATCGGCGGGTGCGGCTGCTCCGGCGGCGGCGGCTGCTGCTTGTCATGGGGTGGTTGCTGGCCGAGCTGTTAGACTCCAGCAGCTTGAAACCAGGGTGACGGCGCCCTAGACGGCAAGCACACACGGAAGGTGCCCGGCAGCTTTGTGACGCTAGCTGCTACGGTCCTGTGGCAGGGACCCTCGAAAAAGCTGCCGGACCCTTCGCCTGCTTTGCTCCGCCTTTCGGCCCGACCGGCCTTTGGCTCATTTGCGCGAGCGGCCGGACTTGTTGCTTGCGAGCCAATGGAAGCGGTGCGGCGATATCTGGTTCGCCTCCGGATACTTCTACATCGCGCTTCATTACTTTTCGGCGCTTCGATAACAATTCTAATTCCGTCTGATCCGCGCTCAGAAAATCTCCTAAAGATTGTGCGCCGCGGCTTGGGCGCTCATAAGCGGCCCCGAAGGTCTGCTTCAGCGCTCTAACAGCCGAGAGCTGCCATTCCGCTTTCGGCCACTCTCTGTCACAGGCTAAATATCGGTTTATAGCGCGGAGCGGACCAAATGTGTGCAACAACACGATGATCTAAAAGCACGGCTACATCGTCTCCCTCAACCTCTTCGCCACGCGCGGCGCGAAATAGGTGAGCACGCCGTCGGCACCGGCGCGCTTGAAGGCGATGAGGCTTTCCAGCATCGCGCGCTCGCCGTCGAGCCAGCCATTGGCGGCGGCCGCCATGATCATCGCGTATTCGCCGGAGACTTGATAGGCGAAGGTCGGCACGCCGAAATGTTCCTTCACCCGCGCCAGCACGTCGAGATAGGGCAGGCCGGGCTTGACGATCAAAAAATCCGCGCCTTCCTCGAGATCGATCGCGACTTCGCGCAAGGCCTCGTCGGAATTGGCCGGGTCCATCTGATAAGTGCGCTTGTCGCCGGCGAGCGTCACATTGGTGCCGACAGCCTCGCGGAACGGGCCGTAGAAGGCCGAGGCATATTTCGCCGCATAGGACATGATCTGCACATTCTCGAACCCGTGCGCGTCGAGCCCGGCGCGGATGGCGCCGATGCGGCCGTCCATCATGTCCGAGGGCGCGATGATGTCGGCGCCCGCTTGCGCCTGGTTCAGCGCCTGCGCGACGAGCATCGCGACGGTTTCGTCGTTGACGATCTCATTGCCGCGCAGAATGCCGTCGTGGCCGTGGCTCGTGTAAGGATCGAGCGCGACATCGGTGATGATGCCGATCTCCGGCACTTCGCGCTTGATCGCGCGGGTCGCGCGGCAGACGAGATTGTCTTCGTTCAACGCTTCGTGGCCCTCGGGATCGCGCAGCGCCGGGTCGGTATTGGGAAAGAGGGCGAGCGCCGGAATGCCGAGCTTGGCGGCGGCCTCGGCCTCGCGCACCGCGACATCGACCGAAAAGCGCTCGAACTCCGGGCAGCGAGCCGACGGCTTGTGTCCTGTTATCGCCCTCGATGACGAAGATCGGCCAGATGAGGTCGTTGATGGTCAGCTCGTGTTCGCGCACCAGACGACGCGACCATTCCGCCTTGCGATTTCGCCGCAGCCGCACCGGCAGATCGAGCCCGGTCGCAAGCGGTTTGGTTTCGGTCTTTGAGCGCGGCGGCGCGGACATATTTCGGCTCCTTGGCAAATTCCCGATTTGCGCCGCCCTTCTAGCACGCCGGTGCACGGCAGAGCGAATTTCTTCGGCGCGTGTGGCACATTGCTGCCCCGCGCATTGACGCCGCCGCGCCGACGCGGTTAATCGGGCCTTATGAGCGATATCGAGATCACCAGCGCGCGGATCGGCCATTGCGGCCTGATCACGCTCGACCGGCCGCGGGCGCTCAATGCGCTGACGCACGAGATGGTCACCGCGATGGGCGCGGCGCTCGACGATTTCGCGCAAGATCCCGCCATCCGTACCGTGGCCGTGCGTGGCTCCAGCGCGCGGGCCTTCTGCGCCGGCGCCGATATCCGGCGCGTCTATGAATTGGGCAAGGCCGGCCGTTATGACCAACAGCTCGCCTTCCTGCGCGATGAATATCGCAATTGCTACCGCATCAAGAATTATCCGAAGCCCTATGTCGCGCTGCTCGACGGCATCGTAATGGGCGGCGGCGCTGGCATTTCGGTCAACGGCGCGCATCGCGTCGCCGGCGACAGCATCACCTTCGCGATGCCGGAAACGGCGATTGGCTTCTTCCCGGATGTCGGCGCGACCTATTTTCTGCCGCGCTTGCCGCACAGGATTGGCGCCTATCTCGCGATGAGCGCCGCCCGCATCAATCTCGGCGATGTTCTGGCCCTGGGCCTTGCGACGGCGCATGTGCCGTCGGCGCGCTTCAATGCGCTGATCGAGCAGTTCGGCGCGGGCAAGGAAGCTGCAGCGGCGATTGCGGCCGAGAGCATCGCGCCGCCGCCGTCGGACTTGTTGAAAGAGCGCGAGGTCATCTCGCGGGCATTCGCCTTTTCCAACCCGAAGCGGATTTTCACCGCGCTTGCGGATTCCGCCCATCGGGGCTCTACCTTTGCCGAGGACGCCTTGTCGATCCTGCGCGCGCGTTCGCCGTCGAGTGTCGCGGTGGCGCTCCGGCAGGTGCAGATCGGCGCCGATCTCGGCTTCGGCGCCGCGCTGAATGTCGAATTCCGCATTGCCGCCAAGATTTTGCGTAGTCATGATTTCTACGAAGGTGTCCGCGTGACGCTGGTCGATAAGGGCGACACGCCATCCTGGCAGCCGCCGTTGATCGAGGACGTGAACGAGGTGGACATCGACAGCTATTTCGAATCCCTGGGCAGCGAGGACCTTATGCTTCCCGCAGGTACGGCATGAAGTTTTTAACCCGCCGAGAGAGTGAGGAGGGCGCGGCCGAGCCCGGCGCGGCGATCAAGCTTGGCGCCAAACCGGCAGCGGCCGAGGCGCAGATGCAATGGGGCTTGATCCTCGTCATCTTCATGCGCGTGCTGGCGGCGCTCTGGATTTTCCAGGGTCTGGCGGAATGGGCGCTGGTTCTGGTGCCGGAGAAATCCGTGCTCGAAGCGCTGCCGGCGGCGATGGCCGCGGCGGTGATCTTTTTCGCCATCGCCGATCTCGTCGCCGCGGTCGGCCTCTGGCTTGCAACTCCTTGGGGCGGCGCGCTGTGGCTGTTCGCGGCGAGTTCGCAAATCTTTATCGCCATCGCGATCCGGAATTCGATCTCGATGGTATGGGTGGTGATCGATGTCGTCCTGATCGCGTTCTATTTCGTTTTGACGTTCAACGCCGGGCGCGTGAGCAGCCAATACGCGGAGTGAAATTCCGCGCGCCTATGTGCGCGGGAGCAGAAAATTCGCCGCAGAAAATTTCCGCCGTCTCGCGATCACGCGCATTCATCGTTATCGCATCCTTTCCAACTTTCGCGCCGCGCCGCTCGCGCTTGCGCCGATGTGCCATCGCGCGACATAACAAGCAGGCTTAACAGGCTCTGAAATGACGCGGCAAACGTTAAGCTCTTGCGCAGCCCGCGCACGCGCCTTCCTCGGGGTGCTTCGAATTCTTGGTTTCCGCGTAACACATTCTAAAGTTAAGAAAACCAGCCGGTTCCGAGCGTCAAAGTAAAAATCGAATTTATTTCAAGATTGATTCACTGCATTCGCTAAACCTCTGATTCAGTTTGTTGCTTAAACTCGTTTTCATTGGCGCTACTTATAGCTCATTGCTCATTGAGCCCGCGGCGTGGAGGAGGCTCGTTGTCAGAAGGGATGGGTCATGAACAGCATTCTGAAATCTGAGGTGGTGCCGGCGCGCAACACCAATCGCGGCGAAGTGAAGCCGGTCTATATCGAGGCTTTGACTCTCGTCGAGCGGCTGCATCGGCGCTTGCTTGATGTCATCAAGGATGAGTTTGATCGGCGCGGTCGTTGCGACGTGAATTCCGTCCAGGCGCTGCTGCTCTACAACATCGGCGACAAGGAATTGACGGCGGGCGAATTGCGTACGCGCGGCTATTATCTCGGCTCGAACGTTTCTTACAACGTCAAGAAGCTCGTCGAGATGGGCTATCTGCATCACGCGCGTTCGCGGCTCGACCGGCGCTCGGTGCGCATCAGCCTGACGCCGAAGGGCAAGGAAGTGCACGACATCGTCACCACGCTTTACGACAAGCATGTGCAGACGGTCGAGCAGATCGGGGGCATTTCGGTCGACGAGTTCAGCCGGCTCAACAATTCGCTCAACCGGCTCGAGCGGTTCTGGACCGACCAGATTCGTTTCCGCCTCTGATCCCTCTATCTGCGCCGCGCCGCGGCGGGAGGCCTATCCCGCCAGTATTCAAGTGGCGCTCCCGCCCGTTGGGGTGGGGGCGCCGCTTTTGTTTTCAGGCGGTGCGCATCCGCTGGGCAAGTTGCCGGCAAGTGCCCGAAAACTGTGCGCCTGCGGTCCCGCTAGCCCTCTGTGGCCGCGCCGTTTGAGCCGCGCCACAAAAACGCCGCCCATTTGGTTCTCTTTAAGCGAGTGATTTGGCTTGATTTGCCCGAAAGCTCCGATGACGACTTTTTGCGGCAACATCTTGCGGCGGGTATCGAGGGACACAAGGTTTAAACCGTCATGCGCACCGCGCATGCTCCCCCGGTGGCAGATGGCTGGAGAATGCGCATTGGCTAGGCTTTCTATACGATTTTTGCCCTCCGGGCTGTCCCTGGCGGGCTACGGCCTGATTCTGGCTCTGGGGATGCCGACTGTGGCCCTCGCGGGTGATGACGGCTTTGGCCAGGCCGAGTGGGCGCAGCAATACGACGACGACGAGCGTCTGGCCGTCCATCGTTCCACCACGCCGGTTCTCTCCCAGGCCACGTTCGACGCCACGGCACTGGCGATTAGCCGCTATCAGGCGATCGTGTCGGGGGGTGGCTGGCCCGTGGTGCCGGCGCAACGCGTGCTGCGGCTCGGCTCGGAGGGCGACATCGTCGCGACCTTGCGCCGCCGTCTTGCCGCTTCCGGCGATCTCAACTCGAGCGCGGGCGATTCGCCCGTTTTCGAACTCGTTCGTCTATGCCGCCGTCAAACATTTCCAGGCTCGCCACGGGCTCCAGCAGACCGGCACTGTCGACAAGGACACGCTCTCCGCCCTGAACGTGCCGGCCGACGTCCGGCTGCGCCAGTTGCAGATCAACCTTGTGCGGCTGAAGGCCTTTTCGGGCAATCTCGGCGACAGGTTCGTGATGGCGAACATCCCGGCGGCGGCAGTCGAGACGGTGGAAAACGGCGTCGTCGCCACCCATCACGTCGCCGGTGTCGGCCGCTTCGACCGCCAGTCGCCGGTCATGATGACCAAGGCGACCGATATCGATTTCAATCCGTTCTGGACCGTCCCGGCCTCGATCATCAAAAAAGACCTGATCCCGCGCATGCAGGCCGACGCGGGCTATCTGACCGAGCACAAGATCCGCATTTTCGACAAGGCGGGCAACGAGATGCAGCCGAACCAGATCAACTGGAATTCGGATGATGCGGTCAATTACATGTTCCGCCAGGATCCAGGCTCTGACGTCAACGCCCTCGGCGTGGTGCGGATCAACATCCCCAATCCCTATGGCGTGTACATGCACGACACGGCGGAGCGCGGCCTTTTCGGCGACGATTTCCGCTACATTTCCTCGGGCTGCATCCGCGTGCAGGACGTGCGCGACTACGTGGCGTGGCTGCTGAAGGATACGCCCGGCTGGGACCGTCAGCATATCAACGATGTCATCAATTCCGGTCAGCAGGTGACGGTCAAGCTCGAACCGCCGGTGCCGGTCTATTGGGTCTATATCACCGCCTGGGCGACGCCCGACGGGATCGTCCAGTTCCGCGATGACATCTATCAGCGCGACGGTCTCGGCTCGGTCGCCTCGGACGCGATGGAGCCCTCGCAGCTCCTCAAGGAGGAGCAGGCTCTGTCGTCGCCGCATCCGCAGGCGCAGCCGGGCGTCAACCGCACTGCCCTGCCGGCGGGGCAGACCCTGCCGGCAATGGATGAGCAATAGGCCGGCCCTGCGAGGCGATTTTGCGTGCGCTGCAACAATGAGGGACCCGCAACCGCGGGTCCTCTTCGTCGCAGGCAGGCTGCCTTCACGCTTCGAAAATGACGTGCTAAGGCCATCGGCCAAGCCGCATGTGCGCGGCCTTTTATCCGCCGTCTGTCAGGATCCGTGCTCATGACCCTATCCGATGCCAGTGCCCAGTCCGCTTCCAATGCGTTCTTCTCCGCGCCCCTCGCCGAGGTCGATCCTGAGATCTCTTCCGCGATCGAGAAGGAGCTTGGCCGTCAGCGCAATGAAATCGAATTGATCGCTTCGGAGAATATTGTCTCCAAGGCGGTGCTCGATGCGCAGGGTTCGGTGCTCACCAACAAGTATGCGGAGGGCTATCCGGGCCGGCGCTATTATGGCGGCTGCCAATATGTCGATATCATTGAGACGCTGGCGATCGAGCGCGTCACCCAACTCTTCGATTGCAAGTTCGCCAATGTGCAGCCGAATTCTGGCAGCCAGGCCAACCAGGCGGTGTTCCTCGCGCTGCTGCAGCCGGGCGACACCTTCCTCGGCCTTGATCTCGCCGCGGGCGGCCATCTGACGCACGGCTCGCCGGTCAATCTCTCCGGCCGCTGGTTCAAGCCTGTCGCCTATGGCGTCCGCCCCGACGACAACCGAATCGACATGGAGCAGGTTGCCCGCCTCGCGCAGGAGCATAAGCCGAAGCTCATCATCGCCGGTGGCTCCGGCTATCCGCGCTTCTGGGATTTCGAGAAGTTCCGCCAAATCGCCGATTCCGTCGGCGCCTATTTCTTCGTCGATATGGCGCATTTCGCCGGCCTCGTGGCGGGCGGCGTGCATCCGTCGCCGTTCCCGCACGCGCATGTCGTCACCTCGACGACGCACAAGACCCTGCGCGGTCCGCGCGGCGGCCTCGTCCTCACCAATGATCCGGATATCGCCAAGAAGATCAATTCGGCGGTGTTCCCCGGGCTGCAGGGCGGGCCGCTGATGCATGTCATCGCCGGCAAGGCGGTCGCCTTCGGCGAGGCGCTGAAGCCCGGCTTCAAGGTCTATGCGCGCCAGGTCGTCGAGAACGCCAAGGCGCTCGCCGCGACTCTGGTCGGCGGCGGATATGCCATCACCTCCGGCGGCACCGACAACCATCTCATGCTGGTTGATCTGCGGCCGAAGAAGTCTCACCGGCAAGGCCGCCGAGCAGGCGCTGGGTCGTGCCCATATCACCTGCAACAAGAACGGCGTGCCCTTCGACACGGCGAGCCCGATGGTCACCTCCGGCATCCGCCTCGGCACGCCGGCCGGCACCTCGCGCGGCTTCGGCGTCGCGGAGTTCAAGAAGATCGGTGAGTTGATCATCGAGACGCTTGATGGCTTGGCCAAGAACGGCGAGGCTGAAAACGGCGCCGTCGAGGCTGCGGTGAAAGCGCAAGTCGAGGAGCTGACGCAGCGGTTCCCGATTTATTAGCGCGCTTTCCGACTAGATGGGATCATCTGGTCGGTGAGAAATCGCGCCAATTCATAATGTTGGGAGCATGTTCTGATCGAAAAAGTCGTACAACTTTTTCGGAACATGCTCTGAGGAGCCTCGATGCGGTGCCCCTATTGCGGCAGTCTCGAAACGCAGGTGAAGGATTCCCGGCCGACGGAGGACGCTTCGTCCATCCGCCGGCGGCGCGTCTGCCCTGATTGCGGCGGTCGCTTCACCACGTTCGAGCGCGTGCAATTGCGCGAACTCACCGTTATCAAGAAGACCGGCCGCCGCGTGCCCTTCGATCGCGACAAGCTCATGCGCTCGGTCGAGGTCGCGCTGCGTAAGCGGCCGGTCGATGCCGAACGGGTCGAGCGCATGGTCTCGGGCATCGTCCGCCAGCTCGAAAGCCAGGGCGATGCGGAAGTGCAGAGCGACCGGATCGGCGAGCTGGTGATGGAAGGCCTGCGCTCGCTCGACAGCGTGGCCTATGTACGCTTCGCCTCGGTCTATCGCAACTTCCGCGAGGCGCGTGACTTCCACACGCTGATCGACGAACTCTCGCAAGCCGATCCTGACGAGCCGCCGCCACCGCCGAAGCCGAAATTATCGACGCGCGCCTGATGTTGCGTGCCCGGCGGAGTGTCGCATGACGGACGATGCGCGCTTCATGGCCGCCGCGCTCAATTTCGCCCGGCGCGGCCTCGGATGTGCCGCGCCCAATCCCGCCGTCGGCGCGCTGATCGTCAAGCACGGCGTCGTCATCGGCCGCGGCGCGACCGCGCCAGGCGGGCGGCCACATGCGGAAGTCTTGGCGCTGAAAGAGGCGGGGCCTGCCGCCGCCGGTGCGACGCTCTACGTGACGCTTGAGCCGTGTAGCCATCATGGCCGCACACCGCCGTGTGCCGATGCGATCATTGCGGCCGGCGTGGCGCGGGTCGTCTCGGCACTGGAAGACCCTGATCCGCGTGTCGCCGGGGAGGGCCATCGGCGCCTGCGCGCTGCGGGCATCGCGGTCGAGACGGGGCTCCTGACCGATGAAGCGCGGCGGACCAATCTCGGCCATATCCTGCGCGTCACCGCCGGGCGGCCGATGCTGACGCTGAAACTGGCCGAGACGGCGGATGGCTTCGCCGCCGGGCCAGCGGGTGCGCCGCGCCTCAAGATCACCGGCGTGGCGGCGGACGGCCGCGTGCATATGCTGCGCGCGCTGCATGATGCGGTGATGATCGGCGGCGCTACGGCGCGCGCCGATGATCCGCAATTGACCGTGAGGCTGCCGGGGCTCGAGGCGCGCAAGCCTTTGCGCATCGTGCTCGACTCGCATCTCGGTCTGCCGGTATCCACACGGCTCGTTCAAACGGCGCGGACGCATCCAACCCTGGTCATCGCGGCGGACGGCGCTTCGCAAGAGGCCGCCGCGCGGCTTGCCGATCATGGCGCTGAAGTTGTGCGGGCGAGGGCCGATACCAGCGGGCGGCTCGACCTCGATGCGGCGCTGATCCTGCTCGGCGCGCGGGGGCTGACGCGGATTTTCTGCGAGGGCGGCCCGCGTCTCGCCGCGGCGCTGATCGCGCGGAGACTGGCGGACGAAGTGATTATATTCCAAAGTCCCGCGCGCCTCGGACAGATGGGCCTGCCGGCGCTCGATGCGCCGAGCCGCGCGGCGCTCGCCGATCCCGCGCTTTACCGCGCAAGCGGGCAGGCGAGCGCGGGCGAGGACATTATTCGCGAATACGAACGGATCATCTGAATGTTCACGGGGATCATCACCGATGTCGGCACGGTCGAATTTGTCGCTGCCGAAGGCGCGCTGAAACGGGTGCGCATTTCCTGCGCCTATCCGGCGGAATCGATCGCCATTGGCGCCTCGATCGCGACGGGCGGCCCGTGCCTGACCGTCGTCGCACGCGGCGAAGCCGGCGGGCGCACCTGGTACGATGTCGATGTCGGCGCCGAGACGCTGGAGCGCACGACGGCGGCCACCTGGCAGCCCGGCACCACGCTCAATCTCGAGCGCTCGCTCAAGATCGGCGACGAACTCGGCGGCCATATCGTCACCGGCCATATCGACGGCGTGGCCGAAATCACGAAGGTCGATTCTTTCGATGGCATGTCGCGCTTCGTTTTCGACGCGCCCGCACCGCTGGCGCGTTTCATCGCCGAAAAGGGCTCCGTCGCGCTCGACGGCACCTCGCTGACGGTCAATAATGTCACGGGCAACGAGTTCTCGGTTCTGCTCATTCCGCATACGCTGGCAGTGACGACCTGGGGCGCTCGCAAGGCGGGCGATGGCGTCAACCTTGAAGTCGATCTGATGGCGCGCTATGCCGCGCGGCTCGCGGAAGCGAAGTGAGGATCCGCGCATGTCGGCGTATTGGCGGATGTTCGCCGGTTACAATGCCTGGGCGAACGCGCTTGTCTACGAGCACGCCGCCCGGCTCAGTGATGCCGATTATCGCGCCGATCGCGGCGCTTTCTTCAAATCGGTGCATGGCACGCTCAATCATCTGCTGGTCGCCGACCGCATCTGGATGCGCCGCTTCACCGGCGAGGGCGAGGTGGTGCCACGGCTTGATGCGATCTTGCACGAATCGCTCGCCGATCTGCGCGCCGCGCGAATCCGCGAGGATGAGCGCATCATGGTCTTCGCCGCAGGGCTCGACGCGGCGCGCCTCAAAGCGCCGCTGCGCTACGAGGCCATTTCGAGTCCTGCCCAGATCGAGCAGGAATTGGAAACGGCTTTGGCGCATTTCTTCAATCATCAGACGCATCATCGCGGCCAGATTCATGGCCTGCTGACGAGCCTCACAGGCGAGGGGCCTGTCCTTGATCTCGTCGCCTATCAGCGACAGGTTGGCATGAGTTCGAACGGGCACAGCCTGAGGCGCCGCGTGCGCAGCTGTCCTTCGCCGAAACGGCGATATAAGATTTGCTTTAACAAGAGCCAAAAGTTATATAATATTTATAGACTAAATATTTTGTTCATTGCGCAGGTATCGTTTTGTCGATCGCTGGCCCAAAAGGAAATAAGCATTGGCGCCGCCTCGCCGCACTTTTGATTGCGGCTGTGCTTGGCGCACTGCCATTTGGGCGTGAGGCGAAAGCGCAATATTTTTCGCTCGGCAAAGGCTCGCCGCTCGAATTCTACGACTTCGATTACAGCTATCTCGCTGATCCGTCGAAGCGCACGGGTCCTCTCGACTCTCTGCACTATATCGCCCTGGGCTCGGAGGCTTATGTGTCCCTCGGCGGGGAATTCCGCGAGCAAGCCTGGGCGCAGAACAACGAAGCCTATGCCTTACGCGCGCCAGTGCGCAACGCCTACGACCTGCAGCGCGCGCTCTTTGACGTCTATCTGCATTTCAACCGCCATCTCGCGGTTTTCGCGCAGATCGGCCGCTTCGATTCATTCGGCAAAATAAATCCAAGCGCGACGGACGAGGATCATGGCCGCCTCCAGCAGGGCTTCGTCGAATTGAAGGAGCCTATCGGCGCGGCACAGGTGACTGCGCGTTTCGGACGGCAGGAGATTTCGCTCGGCTCGGCGCGCTTCGTTTGGGTCAACGACAGTTCCAACGTGCGCACGACGCACGACGGCGTTCGCATTCACAGCGAATTCCAAAATCAGACGTCGCTCGATCTTATTTATTCGCGCCCCGTCAAGGCGCAGACGCCGGCATTCTCCGATTTCGACAGCCACGCAGGTGTTTTCGCTGCTGCTTATCTGAGCGAGTCGATCATTCCCAATCTGCTGCGGGCCGACGAATATTATTTCTATCGCCGCAATATTGGTGCGCAATATATGCAGCTGACGGGCAATGAGGACCGCGACACGATCGGCGGCCGTCTCTGGGGCGCCTATGGCCCGCTTAAATTCGACAGCGATTTCGCCTATCAGTTCGGCACGTTCAACAATCAGCAGATTTCGGCCTTTGGCACATCCACGCGGGTGCTTTACACATTCGAGCCTGTCGTGTGGCAGCCCGGTCTGCAATTTCAGGCGAGTTATTTCAGCGGCAGCGGCGGACCGGGCAGCAAAACCATCGGCACGTTCAACGCGCCTTTTCCGCGGCCAACGCTGCTCAATTATATCGGCGTGAATACGCTGGAAAATCTGATCGAAGCCTACCCAGCCTTGGTGCTCAATCCGGCGAACAATTTTGCGCTGCGTCTCGGGCCGGAGGTCGTATGGCGCGCCTCGGTCAATGATGCTGTCTATATCTCGCGCACGACGCCGCTGACCGCGACATTGTCGCCTGACGACAAGGCCAGCTATATCGGCACCAACCTCATCGCGACGGCGCAATGGCGCCCGATCAAGGATATCATGGTCTTTGGCGAATATTTGCATCAGCTCGCTGGCCCGGCGATCACTTTGGCGGGTGGCCGTCCTGTCGATGCCGGGGTGATCCAGGTCGATTTCAGCTTTTAGGCATCGTGCGATCTCTTGAAGCACGGCTGGTACTTGCCGACGAGGCTCCGGCTTGTTAGTCAGCGGCCGGACAATAGGATCGACATGGCCGAAGCGCACCGCCAGGAAAAATCAAAAACGGAGCCGAGCGTCGATGGCGCGCGCTTCCTCATCGTCGAGGCGCGCTATTATGAGGCGGTCGCAGCGCATCTGCTTGAAGGCGCGATCGCGGCGCTCAAGGCGGCCGATGCGCGTTACATTTGCTGGCAGGTGCCGGGCGCGCTCGAAATTCCGATCGCGATGAAAATCGCGCTCGATATGGCGCGGACGGCGGGCGCGCCGTTTCAAGGGGCGATCGGGCTCGGCTGCGTCGTGCGCGGCGAGACGGCGCATTTCGATATCGTCGCCGGCGAAAGCGCGCGCGCGCTGATGGACCTCGCGCTCGCCGAGAAACTACCGCTCGGCAATGGCATCCTCACCGTCGAGGATATGGAGCAGGCCTTGGTGCGGGCCGATCCGAAGCAGGGCGACAAGGGTGGCGATGCGGCACGCGCTGCGCTGGCGCTGCATCGTCTGCAAGCCGGGCAGGGGCCACTCTGATGGCGCGCGCTCCCCAACGCGCCGCCGCGCGGCTCGCCGCCGTGCAGGCGCTCTATCAGATGGAAGTCTCGGGCAAGGGCCTTGTCGAGACGCAAGTCGAATTCGAATCCTTCTGGATCGGCAACGAGATCGAAGGCACGCAATATAACGAGGCGGAGATCGTCTTTTTTCGCGACGTCCTCTCCGGCGTGCTGGCCGAGCAGGGGCCGATCGACCGCGCCATCGACAGGACGCTCGACAAAGGCTGGCCGCTGGTGCGCGTCGATGCGGTCATGCGCGCCATTCTGCGCGCCGGCAGCTATGAGCTTCTGCGCCGCAAGGACGTGCCGGCGCGGGTCGTCATCAAGGAATATGTCGATGTCGCCGGCGCTTTTTTCGCGCGCGACGAGGCGGGCATGATCAATGCGGTGCTCGATGCGCTGGCGCGGCAATTTCGGGCCGAGGAGTTTCAGGAGCAGGCGTAGATAGTTTTCAGGCCTCGATTTTTGTCGGACGGCCGCTTTGCGCCCCTCCCGGTCATTTCGTTCAGATCAGCTGATTTCTCTAAAGCGGACACGACGCAAGCGAAGTCTTTTCGGCCGCTGAGCCGAGAGCGGACGCCAGTCGGGGAGGCCAAAAGAAGACATTCGCTATCGTTGCGTTCTTCCGTTTTCTCAGAAATGTTTGGTTGATCCAAAAACTCATCTATATCTGTCGTATCCGTTCAATATTCCTGCGCCCGAAGAGATGTCGCGATGCGATTGCGGCCGGCCGGTCCCGATATTCCGGATCAACTCATTTCTCTTCAAGAGAAAGGACAGGTAATTTTCGTCTGCGGCGCAGGTATCTCACGCGGCGCCGGTCTCCCTTTGTTCAGAGGCCTTGTTGAGGGTGTTTATCAGCATCTAAACGAAGACTGGCGCTTACATTTGGCTGAGCGTGAAGTGATGGAAGTTGGAGGCCAACTCTATGGGCAATATGATCGAGGTCTTCGCTGCCTCGAACGGCGACTGATAGGGTCTGATCTGGCCCGCCAAAGAGGTATGCGAACGCGCATTCGGTCTGCGATCGACCGCCTTCTTGCGGCGCCTGATAATGCCGACTTGCGGGATCATTTGGCACTGTTGGAACTATCCCGAGATTCCGAAGGGGGCAGCCGGCTCATTACCACCAATTTTGATACTTTGTTCGAGCGCGCATGGTTTGAGAAGATTGGAAATCCAATTCCAACCCATGCAGGGATAGCTATGCCTCAACCGAAAACCGCTGGGTTTACTGGCGTATTACACCTCCATGGGCGTCTGAACGATCCGCGGAAAGAGCTTAATGCCAACTCGACCGATCTAGTGCTCACAAGTGCCGAGTTTGGAGATGCATATCTAAGATTGGGGTGGGCATCACGCTACATTTACGATCTAGTGAGGACACATACGGTCGTTCTTGTCGGTTACCAGGCTGATGATCCACCTATGCGATACCTACTCGAGGCAATGGAGGCTGATAGAGAACGCTATACGGACCTTCACGAGGTTTTTGCGTTCGCGCCATCGGAGAAGGACAATCAAGAATTGACAAGCGCCATTTGGCGAGCCAAGGGCGTCGAACCAATCCTTTATGAAGCCGAGAACGGTTCCCATTCAGTTCTGTATGAGACTGTAAGAGAGTGGCGCGACTACGCTAATGACCCTTCGAATTGGCGGCTCGAACAATTAAGGCCGATTCTTGTCAGAGACCCCGCTGCTTGTACTGAAGAAGAAGTCGCACGGTGTGTGCATCTTCTCAGTCATGGGGACGCCAACCAACTCCTCGCTGATATCTCGCCTGCAGCAAGCTGGTTGCCTGTCTTAGTTGAAAGAAAGACCTTCGACGCAGGCTCCACGCTCAGGTTACCGGGAGCCTGGATCGCGGGTAACATGAATGATCACGGCATGATCTCCGCTTGCGCGGGTCTACAGGTGTTTGACGATTGGACAGAAGCGCTTCTTCGACAAGGATGCGAACGCGGTCGAGACAATATATCTTCCCTTAGGCGGAAGGCATGGCATTTACTGCTCGCGGCAAAGCGAAAAAGGGACGGGTCTAATCTAAGAGGTGACTGGTATCTCGCGCTCCCTTCGATCAACCGTGGCATTGCGGATTTCGCGATGCGTCAAGCGGTCGTTGGCGTCATAAGACCAAGATTAAAGATCGGCAGGCCTTGGATAACGGCTCAACGGAGCAGTACTTCAGAAGAAGCGATGGATCATCTCATCAGACTTGATTTCATCGCGCCGGACTATCCTAGCGCCAACGACATCCTCGCCGCATGGCCTCAAAATTTAGCCGGTCAAAAGTCTCTTTTCGAAACATTGAGCAGTGCGTTGTTCGAAGCTCTCGAGGAGGCGGAAGACGCGGGCTTTTTGCAACCTTATGACCGTGCCAGCCATGATGTGCCGTCTATTGCTCAGCACCTGCAAAATGCTCATCGCTCAGGTTTTTATCCGATCGTGGCAGCGATCGCCGGTCTTTGGTCCAAAATTGCAGATCATGATCCCAGATTGGCTCAACAGCTTGCTTCAAGATGGGGCGAATCCACACATCTTCTGATCTGCCGCCTCTCCTTATTCGCGCATACTCATTCCGCGTTCACGCCGAGAGAAGCCGCGGCTCTAGTCATGTCTCTCAAGGATGAGACGTTTTGGATAGGCGACGCGCAAGTGGAAATTATGCGCCTCTTGTCGGACCGCTGGGGAGAATTTGATGAAGACGACAAAGCAAAAATTGAGGAAAGGTTATGCCGAGGTATTCCTAGGAATTTGTTCGAGTTGCCCCTCGACGACACAGAATGGCAATCGGTGTTGGATTCCAAGATTTTTCGGCGGATCTGTCGGATAAAGTCTGCTGGTGGCAAATTGGCCGAAGTAACAGAACATGTTCTCCGCGACATTGCGCAAAGGCATCCAAATTGGACGCCTCGGTTGGGTGACAGGGACGACTTTCCGGTGTGGATCGAGTCCGGTTGGGGCCCGCAAGGGCATCCAGATCGTCTGGCCGAATTAACTGACGATAAGCTAGTTCAGGAAGCTTTGCGTCTTGAGCGCGAGCAGCATTTCGAAGAGGACGACATATGGCGAATGTTTTGTGGGGCTGATCCTCAACGTGCACTTCGTGGTTTAAGATCTGAAGCGGAAGAAGGATCATGGAATCGGTACGCCTGGCGCTGCCTTCTTGGGGCGGCCACTGAAAAGGAGGAGAACGATCTCCAGTTTGTGCTAGCCGATTGCCTGCTGGAAATGCCGAGAGAATCGCTCGTCGCACTGCTCCAGCCGGCATCGTCATGGCTCAATAGAAAGCGGAAAGTGCTATCCGAGAGCGGGGGCGACGCACTTTTTTTGCGACTATGGGACCGCTTCGCCGAACATGCGTTTGGCCCACTCGTGATTGAAGACGGCGGGACTTCCCATATTCAAAATTTAGATGTCTTGACGGAATCTCTTAATGCACCCGGCGGCATATTGGCCTGGGCTTTGTTGGAAGCACTGGAAGCGTCTAGGCCAGATGAGTTGGACTTGCCTGAGAAATATAAACCTCGGTTTGAGTTGGTTCTAGACGCGCCCGGCCGCGACGGCTTCTTGGGACGGGTCTACCTCGGTCGATTTCTTCCATATCTATTTTCAATCGCATGGGAGTGGACAAGGGAAAAGTTTTTGCCTTTGATGTCATGGACCAAACCTGAGGCTCCGGCGTTATGGCAGTCATATGCGCTTGGCCCTGGCATCGGCAATGCAGTCCTTTTCAATGCTCTTAAGCCGAATATTCTCATCGCCTTTTCACGGGACGATATGCCTAACGAGGCGCTAGAAGGACTTGGCGCTCGGCTGCTCAGCATTGGCCTGGCGCATCGGCGTGCGGAGGCAGTCGAGTACGAGCTGAGTTCGGATGAACTCAAATATACTCTGACAGTTGGACCAGCATCAGTGCGTCAAAATATATCTTGGAACTTCTACCGCTGCATGGGGGATGCCGCGGGCATCCCTGAGAATAAGGGTAACCGATGGCGGGAGGTTATAGGTCCGCTGTTCCAGGAGATCTGGCCATTGGACGCGGAATTTCGAGAGGCCAGCTCCACCCGCAATTTTGTCTTGATGGCGCTTGAGTGCGATAACGCCTTCCCTGAAGCAGTGGATGCGATATTGGATTTCGTCGTTCCACATCAAATTTACCAAATTTCGCACGAACTACGATTGGAGCCTCACCATGAGGATCTGGTTTTCAGATTTCCTAGAGACGTTTTACGTTTGGCCAACGCACTGCTCGATCCAAAAGCGTTTTCAATCCCGAATGATTTAGCCAGCCTCCTACAGGCTTGCTTGGATGCCGACCCGTCACTTGTTAGAGATGCAATCTATATTCGGCTTAATGGCCTAAGTCGGCTGGGCAGCGCATGAGCTCTGCGTTAAGTTCTACGAACTCCTCAGCTCAGCACCGCCGGTGCAAAAGCAGTGTCTCTGGGTGTCCGCCCATGGGTCATAAACTGCCAACCAGCTATGCGGCTCGAAGGTCTGTTTCAGCACTCTAATTGCTCAAAGCCGCCCTTCTGGTTCCGGCCAAAAGCCGATACTCAAACTGAGACACGACAAGAGCTTAGGCTATCTCGAAGAAACCGATCAGAGCGAAAGGTGCGTGTATGACCCGTCCCAGTGAGGACGAGATCATCCAAAAATATTTCACGCCGCTGGCCGGACCGGCCGGGCTCGGCCTCGCCGACGATGCCGCCGCCTTCGCGCCGCCTCTAGGCCAGGATCTCATCGTCACCAAGGATATGCTCTGCGCCGGCGTGCATTTCTTCGCCGACGATCCGCCCGGCGCGATCGCCCGCAAGGCTCTGCGCGTCAATCTTTCCGATCTCGCCGCGAAGGGCGCGGAGCCGCTCGGCTTCCTGCTCGGCCTCGCGCTGTCCGACGATTGGACGCCCGATTGGCTGGCCGCCTTCGCCGCCGGGCTGGGCGAGGATGCGGCCGCTTATCGGTGCCCGCTCATCGGCGGCGATACGGTGAAAAGCCCCGGCGCTCTGGCGCTGTCGATCACGGCGTTCGGTAGCGTGCCGGCCGGCCTGCGGCTGACGCGGGCAAGCGTGGCGGAGAATGATCTTCTCTATGTGTCCGGGACGATCGGCGATGCGGCCTTGGGTTTGAGCTTGCGCAGCCTGCCGCCGCCAGATTGGGGCTTGGCGCTCAGCGCCGAGTCGCAGGTGTTTTTGCGCGAACGTTATCTGCTGCCGCAGCCACGCCTCGCGCTCCGCGCGGCGCTTCGCGGCGCGGCCCATGCGGCTATGGACATATCGGATGGGTTTGCCGGCGATCTCGCCAAAATGTTGCGGGCCAGCGGCATGACGGCGGCGATCGCCGGGGTTCCATTTTCGGCGGCGGCGCAGGAGGCGCTGGCGGCGGACGCCGGGCTGATCTCGGCGCTGCTGACCGGCGGCGACGATTACGAGATTCTGGCGGCCGTGCCGCCGGACAAGGCCGCCGGCTTCGAACAGGCCGCGGAGGCCGCACAAATTCCGGTTCGCCGTATCGGTGTGGCGCGGCCGGGCACAAATCCACCCATTTTCCGCGACGCCGTGGGCCGGATCATCCCGCTCAAGTCTTTGTCATACAGCCACTTTTAGGCTGGCGGCGCGGCAACTCTTTCGCTGGTAGGATTGCGCTAGATCGCACTTTCGATCATGGTGCGCAGCACGGACGGCCTGCCGTCCGCGACGAGGGGGGATCTGGAATCGGCGGCCGTCCCGCGGCTTTGCCTTTTGCACTTGTTCCCGATCACACGCGCGAGACAGAAGCCGGGTAAAAATCCGGCGGCGCACTCATAACGAAGGGCGGAAATCGATGAATGCAATTTGGATTATCGTCGCCGCGGGGGTCTTGGCCGTCGCATATGGAATTTGGACCGCGACGGAGCTTTTGAAGGCGGACCCTGGCTCGCCGCGGATGCAAGAGATCGCCGCCGCGATTGCGGAAGGCGCGCAGGCCTATCTCAAGCGGCAATATTCGACCATCGCCATCGTTGGCGTCGTGATCTTCATCGTTCTCGGTCTTCTGCTCTCCTGGACGGTCGCCATCGGCTTTCTGACCGGCGCGATTCTCTCCGGCGCGGCGGGGTTCATCGGCATGAATGTCTCGGTACGCGCCAATGTCCGCACCGCCCAGGCTGCCTCGAAGTCGCTCGGCGCCGGGCTCGATATTTCGTTCAAGGCGGGCGCTGTCACGGGTATGCTTGTTGCCGGGCTCGCATTGCTCGGCGTGTCGGTCTATTTCTGGATTCTGACCGGCCCGCTGAAGCTCGCGCCCAATGCGCGTGAGGTTGTCGATGCGCTCGTCGCGCTCGGCTTCGGCGCTTCGCTGATCTCGATCTTCGCCCGTCTCGGCGGCGGTATCTTCACCAAGGGCGCTGACGTCGGCGCCGATCTCGTCGGCAAGGTCGAGGCCGGCATTCCTGAAGACGATCCGCGCAATCCCGCGACGATCGCCGACAATGTCGGCGACAACGTCGGCGATTGCGCCGGTATGGCCGCCGACCTCTTCGAGACCTATGTCGTGACGGTCGTCGCCACCATGGTGCTCGCAGCCATTTTCTTCGCCAACGACGCCTCGCTGTTACGGACGATGCTCTATCCGCTGGCGATCTGCGCCGCCTGCATCGTGACCTCGATCGCGGGCACGTTCTTCGTCAAGCTCGGCGAGACCAATTCGATCATGGGCGCGCTGTACAAGGGCCTCATCGCCACCGGCGTTCTGTCCATCGCCGGCCTTGCCGTCGCGACACAGTTTTCCGTCGGATGGGGGACTATCGGCACCGTCAGCGGCCATACGATCACCGGCCTGCACCTCTTCATCTGCGGCCTGCTCGGGCTCGTCGTGACCGGGCTCATCGTCGTCATCACCGAATATTACACCGGCACCGGCAAGCGGCCGGTCATCTCCATCGCGCAGGCTTCGGTGACGGGTCACGGCACCAATGTTATTCAAGGGTTGGCGGTTTCGCTTGAGGCGACGGCCCTGCCGGCTCTGGTGATCGTCGGTGGCATCATCTTCGCCTCGCAGCTCGCGGGCCTGTTCGGCATCGCCATCGCGGTGACGACCATGCTCGGCCTTGCCGGCATGATCGTCGCGCTCGACGCTTTCGGCCCGGTCACCGACAATGCCGGCGGCATTGCCGAAATGGCCGGCCTGCCGAAAGAGGTGCGTCATTCGACCGACGCGCTCGATGCGGTCGGCAATACGACCAAGGCGGTCACCAAGGGCTATGCGATCGGCTCGGCCGGTCTCGGCGCTCTCGTGCTGTTTGCGGCCTATACCAACGACATCAAGCATTTCGTCGACAGCGGCGTGCCCTATTTCAAGGATGTGGGGAACGTCGATTTCAACCTCTCCAATCCCTATGTCGTGGCCGGCCTGATCTTCGGCGGCATCATCCCCTATCTCTTCGGCGGCATCGCGATGACCGCCGTCGGACGGGCGGCAGGATCGGTCGTCGAGGAAGTGCGGCGGCAGTTCCGCGAGAAGCCGGGCATCATGGCGGGCACTGATCGGCCCGACTACGGCCGCGCCGTCGATATGCTGACCAAGGCGGCGATCAAGGAAATGATCGTGCCGTCGCTGCTGCCGGTGCTGGCGCCGCTCGTCGTCTATTTCGGCGTGCTGCTCATCTCCGGCTCCAAGGCCTCGGCCTTCGCCGCGCTGGGCGCCTCGCTGCTCGGCGTCATCGTCAACGGCCTGTTCGTCGCGATCTCGATGACCTCAGGCGGCGGTGCCTGGGACAATGCGAAGAAGAGCTTCGAGGATGGCTTCGTCGACAAGGACGGGGTCAAGTGGGTCAAGGGCTCGGAGGCGCATAAGGCGGCCGTCACCGGCGATACGGTCGGCGATCCTTACAAGGATACGGCTGGCCCGGCGGTCAATCCGGCGATCAAGATCACCAATATCGTCGCGCTGCTGCTACTCGCCATCCTAGCGCATTGATCGTCGCGCCGCGCCATAAGCGACATGCGAACCTCTCCCGCACGCGGGAGAGGTAATTTTTTAGTGGAAGTTCAGCAGATTTCTGAACAGGCCGGAGACGAGCGCGGAATCGGCGCCGCCGGTCGGGGTCGTGCGGCTGACGAAATCGAAGACTTTGCCGTCCTTCAGGCCGTAATTGGCGAGCCGCGTGACCTTCTGCTCTTTGTCGAAATAGACCGCGAGCACGTGCTGGTTGACGATGCTCGGATCCATGAAGGCATATTGGCGGGCAGTCGACTGGGTGATGTAATACCAGGCGCTACCGCCGACCGTCGAGGTCGTCGAAGGTGTGCCGAGCACGACCAAGACCTGCTCCGCCGACGAGCCGATCTTGACCTGACTGAGCAAGCTGGGGTCGAGCTGATAGCCGTGGACGACGTCGCCTTCATAGCCAAGACAACCGGAGAGGCCGGTGGCAAGACCGAGACAGAGGCCAAGCCTGACGACGAGGCCGATCGCCTTCACGCGGCGCTTGCGCGCGGCCGTCCATCCCTGCATTCCGGCCGCACTTTGCAAAATCATTCGTCGAAACTCCGGGCCTTCAGTTGCCAAATGCGCGCTGCTTGGCAATTCTTCATTGTGTCGGGCCGGCCGCTGCCTATCCCCCGCATCTGCGGAAATCAAGGCCGCGGCTCGCCCCACTCAAGTCGCGACATGAAGCTTTAAAGTCATGATTTTTGGACTTTTCCGGGGCAGAAGCAATGCCCGCGTCATCGGGCGGCTGCACGACGAGATCGTCGCCGCCGCGCGCGACCCGGTTTTGTTCACGGATTATGGCATTGCCGACAATCTCGACGGGCGTTTCGAATCGATCGCATTGCATGCCATCTTGCTGCTGCGGCGGCTCAAGCAATTGCCGTCCCCCGGGCCGGAGGTCGCGCAGGATCTTGCCGACGCGCTTTTCCGCCATTTCGATCTCGGCTTGCGGGAAATGGGTGTCAGCGACATCGCGGTGCCGCGGCGGATGCGCGATCTGGCCGAGGCCTTCCTTGGCCGCGCCAGAGCCTATAATGCTGCCCTTGATGAGACCGGCGCGGCGGGGCAGGCGGCGCTTGCCGCGGCCCTATCGCGCAATGTCCTCGGCGGCGCCGGTGACGGCGCCCGGCTGGCCGCCTTCGTCAGAAATCTCGATGCCGGATTTGCACAAATGCCGCTCGCAGAAATTCTCGAAGGCCCTATATTTCCCGCAAAGGCCGCCTAGCGCGCTTTCCGGTCGGAAAAGTCACGCAGCTTTTCCGGAACACGCTCGAAGAGGTGCTGTTATGCCTAAAGACCCACCCGACGCGCCGCCGCGGAAAATCTTTTCGCACCCCGTTCCGGTCGACGAAATCCCCGAACAGGGGATCGACGTCACCCTCAGCGCCGATGCGCCGACGCGGGAGGCGCTCGCCAAGGCCGACGGGCTCGTCGGCATCGCCACGCTCGATGCGGATTTTCATGTCGCGCGGCAAGGGCTTTCGCGGTTCAATGTCACGGGAACGGTGCGGGCGAAGATCACCCAGACCTGCGTCCTGACCTTGGAGCCGTTCGACAGCGACCTTGTCGAGGAGGTCGATGTCGATTTCGCCGAGCTCTCCGTGGCGGCGGATGCGGCGGCGGAGGCCGATGCGCTGTTCGGCACCGCCCAGCCGGCCGACCGCGATCCGCCCGATCCGATCGAGGACGGCGCGATTGATCTCGGTGCGCTGGCGGCCGAATTCCTCGCGCTGGGCCTCGATCCTTATCCGCATAAGCCCGGCGCCGAATTCGCACCCATCTCCGATCCGCATGACGCGGCGGAACGGCCTTTCGACGTGCTGAAGAAGCTGACCGGGCAATCGTGACCCGGTCGCGCTTGCGGCGTGGCGCGCTTTGGCTTAGCGGATCAGGCCGCAGTTGGCAGGCGGGCCGGCCTGAGGAGCATTTATGACCACATCGGTACGGATCGCGATCGACGCCATGGGGGGTGATCACGGCCCGGAGGTGATTTTGCCGGGCGCCGCGCTCGCGCTCGCCCGGCATGGCGATCTCGAATTCGTCTTTTTTGGCGACGAAGCCCGGATCAAGCCGCTGCTCGCGGCCAATCCGCGCCTCGCGGCCGTGTCGAGCCTGCGGCATACCGATGTCGAAATCCGCATGGACGAGAAGCCGAGCCAGGCGCTGCGCAACGGCCGGCGTACCTCCTCCATGTGGCAGGCGCTCGAAGCGGTCAAAAAAGGCGAGGCCGACGCCGCCTTTTCCGCCGGCAATACCGGCGCGCTGATGGCGATGGCGAAAGTCTGTCTGCACATGATTCCGGCTATCGACCGGCCGGCCATCGCCGTTTTGTGGCCGACGCTGCGCGGCGAGTCGATCGTGCTGGATGTCGGGGCCTCGATCGGCGCCGACGCGCAGCATCTCGTCGATCTCGCGATCATGGGCTCGGCCATGGCCCGCATCGTCTTCTCGCTGCCCCGGCCGACCGTCGGCCTGCTGAATGTCGGCGTCGAGGAGGTGAAGGGCATTGAGGAGGTGAAGGCCGCCTCGCGCATTTTGCGCGAAACGGTTTCGTCCGATTTCGATTATCGCGGTTTCGTCGAGGGCGACGACATCGGCAAGGGAACGGTCGACGTCGTCGTGACCGAGGGCTTTTCCGGCAATATCGCGCTCAAGACAGCCGAGGGGACCGCCAAGCAGATCAGCGCCTATCTGCGGGAGGCGCTGCGCGGCAGCTTTGCCTCAAAGGTTGGCTATCTCTTCGCGCGGCAAGCGTTTCAGGCGCTCGCGAACAAAATGGATCCGCGCCGCGTCAATGGCGGAATTCTGCTCGGTCTCGAAGGCGTCGTCGTCAAAAGCCACGGCGGTTCGGACGCGGTCGGGACGGCGCGGGCGCTGGAAATCGGCTACGAAATCGCCCGCGACCAGCTTCTGCGCAAAATCCAGAGTTCACTATCCGATCGCGGCGAGGCCGAAGCCGCGCGGATCGCCGCCTCGGAGGACGATGCCGTGCGCCCCTGAGGCCGCGGCGTGTTCCGACGCGCTTAAGTTCGGGCTTCTGCCCGGCCGAAAAATGCTCTAGAGCGTGGGGCGAAAAAGCGGAGGCCCGCCATTCGCGCAAATCCCGGCCTCACCCATTAGAGCTGGCTGCGTTACCCAAGTTTGGATCGAACCAACCTCAACGCCGCGCGATCTCAGCCCGCGTACGCCGCCCGGCATAGGAAAATCTCTTTGACCCGATCGCAAAATGCTGTCCTCCGCTCCGTCGTCACCGGCCTCGGGTCGTATCTGCCAAAGCGGGTCTTGAGCAACGCCGATCTCGAGAAGAAGCTCGACACCAGCGATGCCTGGATCACTCAGCGCACCGGCATCAAGCTGCGCCATATCGCTGCCGAGGACGAGCGGACCTCGACGCTGGCAACCCATGCCGCCCAGGCGGCCCTCGCCGACGCTGGCCTCACTGGTGAGGATATCGATCTGCTGATCGTCGCGACAGCGACGCCGGACTTCACTTTCCCCGCGGTCGCAACCCAGGTGCAGGCCGCGATCGGGATGACCGGCGGCGCCGCCTTCGACCTACAGGCGGTTTGCTCGGGCTTCGTCTTCGCCCTGACGACGGCGGACAAATATCTGACCTCGGGGTCGCACAAGCGGGCCCTTGTCATCGGCGCTGAGACCTTTTCGCGGATTCTCGATTGGCAGGACCGCGGAACCTGCGTGCTTTTCGGCGACGGCGCAGCGGCCGTCGTGCTCGAAGCACAGCCGGGCGAGGGGACGACCGCCGACCGCGGAGTTCTGACCGCGCATCTGCGCTCCGACGGCCGGCATCTGTCGAAGCTCTATACCGACGGCGGCCCGTCCTCGACCGGAACGTCAGGCCATATCCGCATGGAAGGCCGCGAGGTCTTCAAGCTAGCCGTAACAATGATTACTGATGTGGTCGATGCGGCCTTCGCCGCGACCGGCACGACGCCGGAGGATCTCGACTGGTTCGTGCCACACCAGGCCAATGCCCGCATCATCGATGCTTCTGCGGAAAAGCTCGGAATCGCGCCCCACAAGGTCGTGAAAACCGTCAGCTTTCACGGCAACACTTCGGCGGCCTCCGTACCTTTGGCGCTGAGCGCCGCGCGCGACGACGGTCGCATCAAGCGCGGCGATCTCGTGATGATCGAGGCGATGGGCGGCGGGTTCACCTGGGGCGCGGCGCTCATTCGCTGGTGAGGCAGGTGCTGCCGCATTGACAGCATTGTGTCGTGCCGTCGTGCCAGTAAGACTTTCAGTCTATTGCTTTAATGGGTCTTTTGCGTCAGAGTTTGAGCAATAATGGGCACTAGCGCCATGGTTGCGGGATGGGGATGCGGGGCCGGTCGAATGTTTAAAATAATTTTCTCTTCTGGAAACGGGCTCACATTCTGTCGCCCTTATCCGCGATGACTTGGATCATTGATGAATGATTCGGCAAATTGTCATCATTAGTAGCAAAATCATCACGTTCGAAAATCATCGAGTCTGAAAATGGTCAAAAGCGAATTGTCGACAACGATTCCTCAGCCCGAGAATTTCGCGGGGGTTCTCGCGAGCGCCAAGGATGGAGAAGGGTCGCGTACTATAACGCGGGTCAATCTTGCCGAGGCCGTTTATCAGCAGGTCGGTCTCTCGCGGAAAGAATCCGCGGCGCTTGTCGAACAGGTTCTCGACGAAATCACCGACCGATTGATTACGGGCGACGCCGTGCGGCTGTCCTCTTTCGGCTCGTTCAGCGTGCGCCATAAGGGCCAACGTGTCGGGCGCAATCCAAAGACAGGCGTCGAAGTGCCGATCAAGGAACGCCGGGTGCTTGTGTTTAAATCGTCAAATCTGCTCAAGGCACGGATCAACGGCGTTCCCGTCAAGCCCGATTCCGAGTAAACTGATTCGCATTGCGCGCGTTGAAGCTTGCGCTTTGCAGTCGCGTGCCGCTGTCGCGTATGATGCTGGCATTGCCGCGTGCGACCATCGGCGGTTATGAAAATTTGCATGTGCGCCGCATGAACTTGCATGGCTGCGGCCACAGTGAACAAGCGAGCTTTGCCGGAACGGGAGCAGCCGGGTTTGGCGATGGAAAAGACAGCGGATGCTTTTCGAACCATCAGCGAGGTCGCCGAAGACCTCGATCTCCCGCAACATGTTTTGCGGTTCTGGGAAACGCGCTTTACGCAGATAAGGCCGCTGAAGCGTGGCGGTGGCCGGCGCTATTACCGGCCTGAGGACGTCGATCTTCTGCGTGCCATCCGCCGGTTGCTCTACGGCGAGGGCTACACGATCAAGGGCGTGCAGAAAATTCTCAGGGAGCAGGGCGCGCGTGGCCTCATCGTGGCTTGGCGCGGCGACGCCGATCTTGTGCCGGTGGATGAACTCCCCGTGGAGGTCAAACTGGATGCCGCGCCGCAGGGCGAACCGTCGCATGATATCCCGGTTCGAAATGCAGCCGAGCCGCGCGGTTTTGCGTTCGAGGAATTGCGCAACGCGGTCACGACGCCAGCCTATGGCGGCGAATCCGGGCCGCTCGGGCCGGTGGATTATAAAATCCTCGAAGGGCTTTTGGCCGAGCTGAGCGAGTGCGAGCGTCTGCTCGATAACGCGCGCCGCCCGGCCAATTCCCGCTAGAGCGGGATGCAAAAAGGTGGATACCGGTTTTTCCTTCGATCATCATGATCTGACGGCGGCATCTTTTTGTTCGCCCGCCGAATTTTGTCCGGCGGCGGCAGTTATTTTCGGCGCCGATGCGCGTTGCGGGGGCCCTGGCCTTTCTCTATAAGAGCCGCAGTCGGAGTGTAGCGCAGCCCGGTTAGCGCACTTGTCTGGGGGACAAGGGGTCGTGGGTTCGAATCCCGCCACTCCGACCATGCGGCTCAGCGCTTCTTGGGCTTCGGCTTATGGTCGTGCGGCGATCCGATCTCGGTTTCGGGCTGGGTCATGGACGGCGGGTCGCTTGCCGGAAAGGATTCTTCAAGCGCTTCGTCGAGCGCCGCGTCGGTGGCGGATTTCGTCGGCTTTTTGCCGCCGGAGTTGGATTTTACAGCTTGATCCTTCTTGCTCGCGGTCATCGCTCATCCTCCGCTGATGTTTGCACCGCCCGCCACCATATGGAGATTGTGCGGCCCGGCCGTGGCGTCAACCGGTTGACGCCACGCCAAACCATGATTATGGCACGGCCTCACAGGCCGCACCTCCCATCAGCAGGGCGGATTTTCATGCTTACGCCGATTGGTTTCGGCGAGTGAGCGGAAGGAAAGACGATGATTTCCCTGACATTTCCCGACGGCGCAGCGCGTCAATTTCCGGCCGGCATCCGCGGCAGCGAGATCGCCAAGGGCATTTCGCCCTCGCTCGCCAAACGCACCGTCGCCATGGCGCTGGACGGCAAGCTCGTTGATCTCGCCGATCCGATCGAGCGCGACGCCAGGATCGAATTCATCGACCGCGAAAACTCGCGCGCGCTGGAGTTTATTCGCCACGATGCCGCGCATGTGCTGGCCGAGGCGGTGCAGGCGCTCTATCCCGGCACGCAGGTGACGATCGGTCCGGTGATCGAGAATGGCTTCTATTACGATTTCTTCCGCAACGCGCCGTTCACGCCGGAGGATTTTCCCGCCATCGAAAAGAAGATGGCCGAGATCATCGCCCGGGATAAACCCTTCACCAAAGAGATCTGGTCGCGCGATCAGGCGAAAGACTGGTTCGAGGAGCACGGCGAGGCCTTCAAGGTCGAACTCGTCGATGCGATACCGGCGGACCAGGATTTGAAAATCTACAAGCAGGGCGAATGGCTCGATCTCTGCCGCGGCCCGCATATGACTTCGACCGGCAAGATCGGCAACGCCTTCAAGTTGATGAAGGTCGCGGGCGCCTATTGGCGCGGCGATTCCAACAAGCCGATGCTCCAGCGCATCTATGCGACGGCCTTCGCCAAGCAGACCGATCTCGACGCTTATCTCAAGCAGATCGAGGAAGCCGAGCGGCGCGACCATCGCCGCCTTGGCCGCGAAATGGACCTGTTCCATTTCCAGGAGGAAGGGCCGGGCACGGTCTTCTGGCACCCCAAGGGCTGGACACTCTTCCAGACGCTCATCGCCTACATGCGGCGGCGCCAGCAGGCGGCGGACTATGTCGAGGTGAATACGCCCCAAGTGCTTGACCGTGCGCTGTGGGAGACCTCCGGCCATTGGCAGACCTATCGCGAGAACATGTTCACGATGCTGACCGAGGACGAGCGCGTCTTCGCATTGAAGCCGATGAACTGCCCCGGCCATATCCAGATCTTCAAGAACGGCCTCAAATCCTATCGCGACCTGCCGCTGAAGATCGCTGAATTCGGCTTGGTGCATCGCTATGAGCCGTCGGGCGCGATCCACGGCATCATGCGCGTGCGCGCTTTCACGCAGGACGATGCGCATATCTTCTGCACCGAGGACCAGATCATGGAGGAGGCGTTGAAGATCAACGACCTCATTCTGTCGATCTACGAGGACTTCGGCTTCAAGGACGTTGTCGTGAAGCTTTCGACGCGGCCGGATAAGCGCGTCGGCTCGGACGAGGCCTGGGACAAGGCCGAGGCCGCCTTGCAGCAGGTACTCGACGTACTTGCCGCGCGCGGCTTGAAGACGCAGATCAGCCCGGGCGAAGGCGCCTTCTACGGGCCGAAGCTCGAATATACGTTGCGCGACGCCATCGGCCGCGAATGGCAATGCGGCACGACGCAGGTCGATTTCAATCTGCCCGGCCGCTTCGGCGCCTTCTATATCGGCGCCGACAGCGAGAAGAAGACGCCGGTGATGATTCACCGCGCCAGCTTCGGCTCGCTCGAGCGCTTCACCGGCATCTTGATCGAGCATTACGCCGGCCATCTGCCGCTTTGGCTCTCGCCGATCCAGATCGTCGTTGCGACGATCACCCAGGACGCCGACGACTACGCCTATGATGTCGTGACCGCGGCGCGCAAGCTCGGCCTGCGGGCGGAGTACGACCTGCGCAACGAGAAGATCACCTACAAAGTGCGCGAGCATTCGCTGGCCAAAATTCCCGTCCTGCTAGTGTTGGGCAAGCGCGAGGCGCAGGACCGCACGGTCTCCGTGCGCCGGCTCGGCTCGGCCGATCAGGTGAGCCTCAAGCTCGATGAGGCGCTTGCGGCGCTCGCCGGGGAGGCGACACCGCCGGATTTGCGCGGTAAAGGTTAAGCTTTGGGTTGCGAATTATCCGGTTCTTTAACCCTGGCTTGCCTTTTCCTTGCCGCAAGATCGCGCGACAAAGACTGCCAGAGGGGCAAAGCGCGTAGCCATGCGACGGGCTTTGCGGCATGTTAACGGCTCGTTACCTGGCATCGGATAAAGCGATCTAATGATCCGACGTCCTGATATGCCGATGGGCGGTGTTCCGGCGTCTCGCCGGCGGGGGATGGTAGGCACTGGCCTGCCGATCCTCAGTGCTGCCTTTTGTCTTTTCGCCAGTCTTTTGCTGGCGGGCTGCTCCAGCGTTGTGCCGGACACCGAGGTCTATCCCACAGCCGCGGACTTCGAAGTCCACGGCATCGACGTATCGCGGTATCAGGGCGACATCGATTGGAACGCGGTGCGCGAGTCCGGCGTGCGCTTCGCCTGGATCAAGGCGACGGAGGGCGGCGACCGTACCGACGAAAAATTCGATGAGAATTGGGTGGCGGCGAAAGCCGCCGGCGTCCCGCGCGGGGCCTATCATTTCGCCTATTGGTGCCGTTCCGGCGATCAGCAGGCGGCCTGGTTCATCCAGCACGTGCCGAACGATCCGCAGGCGCTGCCGCCGGTTCTCGACGTCGAGTGGAACCCTGTCTCGCACACATGCCCGCGGCGCATCCCGCGCGAAGAGGCGCTGGCGACGATGAAGACCATCCTCGACGCCATGCAAAAGGCCTATGGCAAGAAGCCGATCATCTATACGTCGGTCGATTTCTACCGCGACGTCCTCGCGGATGGCTCGTTCTCGGACTATGCGATGTGGGTACGCAGCGTGAAGACTTATCCGGACGTCAAATATGCCGGCCGGCATTGGAACTTCTGGCAGCATACCGCCCAGGGCCATGTGCCCGGCATCAGGGGCTATGTCGATCGCAACGCCTTCTACGGCTCGTCGCATGATTGGCACCAATGGCTCGTCGCCGAGGCGGTCGACGGCAGCTAAGCGCCGCCCCTTTGCGAAGCCGCGCGCCACGCCCATATCGAGCCGATGACATTCCCTTCCGTACCGTGGCCGAGCTTATTCATTCCGCATGGCGGCGGCCCGTGCTTCTTCATGGACGATCCGCAGGGTCTCTGGACGAAGATGGGCGCCTTCCTGCGCGACATTCCCGCGTCGCTCGGCCGCGCGCCGAAGGCGGTTCTCGTCATTTCCGCCCATTGGCTCGAAGCCGCGCCGACCGTTAACACCGGCGCGCATCCCGGCCTCTTGTTCGACTATTGTAATTTTCCCGCTGAGACTTATCGGCTGACATGGCCCGCGCCCGGCGCGCCGGCGCTCGCCCCGCGTACCGGCGAGCTCTTGGGCGCTGCCGGCTTCAAACCGGCGACGGAGGCGACGCGCGGCTGGGACCATGGCGTCTTCATCCCCTTCAAGGTGATCTGGCCACAGGCCGACGTGCCGGTCGTGCAGCTTTCCTTGCAGGAGAATCTCGATCCGGCGACGCATCTGGCAATCGGCCGCGCGCTCGCACCGCTGCGGCACGAGGACGTGCTGATCGTCGGCACCGGCATGAGCTATCACAACCTGCGGAATTTCTTCTCGGGCCGCGGCAACACGGAGGCCGAGGCTTTCGATGTCTGGCTCAACGAGACCTTGAGCGCTCCGGCCGCCGAGCGGGCGCGCAGATTGATTGCCTGGGAAGAGGCGCCGGGCGCCATCGCCAGCCATCCAGAGGCGGAGCACCTGTTGCCGCTGCATGTCGCGGTGGGCGCCGCCGGCGACGAGGCCGGACGGCGCACCTTTCACGACAACATTCTCGGCAAGGCGATTTCCGCCTTCCAGTTCGGTTAGCCTCCGAGGCTCGCCTTGGCGCGCTGCCACCAGCCGGTCCGTTTCGGCCGATCGGGATCTGTGGACTCGGGCTCTTCCAGCTGTGACTCGGGCTCGACGGGCTGGGCCTCACGCACCGGCGCGGGGACGGCGCGCGGCTCTTCATGCGCGAAGGAGAACGGGGCGGGTGCTTCCAGCGCGGAATGATGCGCGACCGGCTCCGGCGCGGCTTCCTCCGCGCGCGGCGCATGTTCGCTTGGCTCCTGGGCGAAGAGATCCGCCTTGTCCGCCGTTTCGAATTCTTCCGCGGATTCGTCCGTAGGCGCGGCGCCTTCGGGCTGCTCCGCGTGAGCCTCCCGCCGCTCGCCGCTGCCGCCCCGGCCTCTGCGCCGTGGGCGTCGCCGCCGCGGGTGTTCTCCGCGCGCCGGCAAGGGCTCTTGCTCCCCGGCCTCGGCTTCGCCTTCGACTTCCTCACCTTCGCCCTCGGCCGGTTCGGCCTTCGCGGGCGCGCCGAACCCGGCGACATAGGCTAGGGCGTCATCCGACGGCTGCGGCGCATTCGCCTGGATGCCCGAGGCTTCGCGATCGCCACCCCGGCCGCGCCGCCGCCGGCGCCGCCGCTTGCGGCGGCCGCCTTCATCGTCACCGGACGCACCCTCGCCCTCGCCATTGCCCGCTTCGGCTTCGGCCTCGGTCTCGTCGCCCTCCGCCTCGTCGATCTCATCGCCGATCTCTGGCGCCTCGAGCGCCGGCACCGGCTGGGCCTGCGGGATTTCAGGAACGCCGGCCGCTGGCTCGCCGCGCTCCATCGCGTGATAGGCCATGCCGGTCAGGGAATCGTCGGCGGCAATGGTGATCGCAACGCCGAAGCGGCGTTCGAGATCGCGCAGATTGGCGCGCTTCTGATTGAGGATGTAGAGCGCGACCTCGGTGCGGGTGCGCACCGTGATGTTGTGCGAGGCGCTCTTGATCAACGCATCTTCCAGCAGGCGCAGCACATGCAGCGCGATCGACGAGGTCGAGCGCACCGTGCCGATGCCGGCGCAATGCGGGCAGATGACCGTCGAGCCTTCGAGCACACCGGTGCGGATGCGCTGGCGCGACATTTCGAGCAGACCGAAATGCGAGATGCGGCCGATCTGGATGCGCGCCCGATCGTTCTTCAGCGCCTCTTTCATACGGCGCTCGACGGAGCGATTGTTGCGGCTCTCCTCCATGTCGATGAAATCGACGACGATGAGGCCCGCGAGGTCGCGCAGGCGAAGCTGCCGCGCGATCTCGTCGGCGGCTTCGAGATTGGTGCGCAACGCCGTGTCTTCGATATCGTGCTCGCGCGTCGAACGGCCCGAATTCACGTCGATCGCGACGAGCGCTTCCGTCTGGTTGATGACGAGATAGCCGCCGGACTTCAGCGTGACGTGGTTGGTGAACATCGCGTCGAGCTGCGCCTCGACGCCGGATTTGGCGAAGACCGGCTGCGGGTCGCGGTAGAGGTGGACGTTCTTGGCATGGCTCGGCATGAGCAGCCGCATGAACTCCTTGGCCTCGCGATAGCCGGCCTCGCCGGCGACCGTTACCTCGTCGATGTCCTTGTTGTAGAGGTCGCGGATGGAACGCTTGATGAGCGAACCTTCCTCATAAACGAGAGTCGGCGCGGATGATTTCAGCGTCATCTCGCGCACCGTCTCCCACATCCGCAGGAGATATTCGAAGTCGCGCTTGACCTCCGCCTTGGTCCGCGAGGCGCCGGCGGTGCGCAGGATCACGCCCATGCCCTCCGGCACTTCCAGATCCTGAGCGATCGTCTTCAGCCGCTGGCGGTCGCCGCTGTCGGTGATCTTGCGGGAGATGCCGCCGCCGCGCGCCGTGTTCGGCATCAGCACGGAATAGCGGCCGGCGAGCGAGAGATAGGTTGTCAGCGCCGCGCCCTTGTTGCCGCGCTCCTCCTTCACGACTTGGACGAGGAGAACCTGGCGGCGCTTGATGACCTCTTGAATCTTGTACTGGCGCCGCGACCGGTGGACCCGCAGCGGCACTTCCTCCATCGCGTCGCCGCCGAGGTGCTCGACCTGCTCCTCGTCCTCTTCCTCGTCTTCTTCCTCGGTTTCGGCGGGGAGATTGCGTCCGCGCGCCTCGGCCTCGTCTTCGACGGTCCGCTCCAGAACGGGCGCGGCATCGTCGACAATCGCGAAGCCGGCGGGGTCGGCGGCGAGCACGTGCGGCGCGGATTGTTCGGCTGCCGGTTCTTCGGCGGATTCGTTCGAAACGGGCTCGGCCGGCGCATTGTCCGCCTCGGCTTCGAACGAAGCTGGCCGGCTCTCGATGGCGGCTTCCGCGCCTTCGGCTTGGCCTTCGCCCGGTCCAGCGGCTTCTGCGGTTTCCGTCAGCGCTTCGCCCGCTTCAAGCTCGGCGGGCGCCTTGTCGGCGAGCCTTTCGTCGTCGCCACGGCGTTTTTCGGCGCGTTGGTGCCGGCGGCTGCGGCGCGGACGGTGATTTTCCTCCTCCTCGCGATGGGCATGGGCGTCCTCTTCGAGAAGCTCCTGCCGATCGGAAACGGGGATCTGGTAGTAATCCGGGTGGATTTCGGAAAAGGCGAGGAAACCGTGCCGGTTGCCGCCGTAATCGACGAAAGCCGCCTGAAGCGACGGTTCTACGCGGGTGACCTTGGCCAGATAGATATTGCCGCGAAGCTGCTTTTTATCGGCCGATTCGAAGTCAAATTCCTCGACGCGGTTACCGCGTGTGACGACAACCCGGGTCTCCTCGGGGTGCGAGGCATCGATGAGCATTTTGTTGGGCATGTGGAACTCGTAAGGGCGTGGCACACAGCGCGCCGCTGCCGCCTAAGGTTCGCGCAAGCGCGATCGAAAGGCGGCGGGGCGGGGCGGATGGCGCCGAACGCGAAGGGTGAAAGTGAAAAAATGGGGCCAGATCTTTGGGCCGTGACCTGTCAACACGACGGGCGCAACCGAGAGGCCGCTTCCAGCGCGACGCCGGAACGCGAACATCAGCTTGCGCCCGAACTCCAGGGCGCATGCTGCAAGATGTCATCTTGGTGGTCCGAATAACTCCCTTTGAAGGGCAGACCATGTTCGTCGCTACCTGCGTATTGGCCGCGCTGCCGCGGCCACCAAAAGACTTTAGTTCGCGTTGCGGGAGGCTGTGGAAACCGGCGCCGTCAGGCGCGCACTACTGCCGCGCCGTGGCGGCAAAGTGGAAACCGCATGTCCGAGGCGATTCACAATGCACCGAACACGAACAGCCCCTTGTATCGGGTTGTATTGGCATTTGGCAAGTTTTCTCGATTTTGTTGCCTGTGTGCAACTGCCGCCAAGCCCCAGTTCTGTCATGGTGAGGCATCGTTAACCGCGGGGTTTCATTCTGAGTCTCACGCGAGGGGACGGCTGGGGGCCGCCCGATCCGAGGTTAACCTTTGCCATGAGACCGATTTTGGCCGGAGTTTTCGGGCGCTGCGGAAGGCAGGCGGCGCTCGGCGCGCTGCTGGCGCTTCTCGCGCTGCAACCTCTGGCTGCGCAGAACGGGGGGATCGTCGGCCTGCGCAAGGTGGCGCTTGCCGACGCCGGAGCGGCGTCGCGGCCGGCAACCGGCCTCGTCTTTGCCGCGAATGCCCGCCTCGCCAACGGTCCGGACCGCGCCGAAATCAGCTTCGACCTCTCGGCCTCAGTCAAGGCCAGCTCTTTCGTCCTTGCCGCCCCGGATCGGATCGTCGTCGAGCTGCCGCAAGTCGAATTCGAAGCCGCACCCCCGGAGGGCGCCCATAAGGGTCGGCACCGTTACGCTGCGGCGCCGGCGTCGGGCGGCCTCGTCGCCTCCTATCGCTTCGGCCTCTTCGCGCCGGGGAAGTCCCGTATCGTCATCGATTTGTCGGCGCCGGCCCGTGTCCTGCGCGCCGTCTCGCTCTCCAGCCCCAACGGGACGCGGCTCGTGGTGTCTCTCGACAGGACCGGCCGGGCCGCCTTCCTTGCCGCCGCGCGCGATGCCCTGGCCGCGCAACAGGCCGCGACTGCCGCCGATTCTCTCGCGCCCGACGCCGCCACAGCCGCCACGAGCGGCCTGCCGGTCGTCGTCATCGACCCCGGTCATGGCGGCATCGATAGCGGTGCCATCGTTCATGGGCTCATCGAGAAGAACATCGTTTTCGATTTCGCCAAGGAGCTGGCCGACAGGCTGCGCGCCAGCGGCCATTATAAGGTGGTCATGACCCGCGACAGCGATGTTTTCGTCGCCCTCGGCGACAGGGTGAAGATCGCCCGCAATGCCGGGGCGTCGCTCTTCGTCTCGATCCATGCCGACACCGTCTCCGACGCCGCCAGCGTCTCCGGCGCCACGGTCTATACCTGCTCCGAACATGCCTCGGACGCGGAGGCCGCCCGCACGGCCGAGAAGGAGAACCAGGCGGATGCCGTCGCAGGCGTCGAGAGCAAGGACGAGGACAATGGCGTATCCGACATTCTGTTCGATCTGACGCGCCAAGAAACGCGCACCTACAGCCATGTCTTTGCCCGCACGCTGGTCAATTATTGGCAGGTGGCGGCGCGGCTGAACAAAAATCCCGAACGCTCCGCCGGGTTCCGGGTTTTAAAGGCTCCGGACGTGCCCTCGGTGCTCATCGAACTCGGCTATTTGTCGAACGCCGCCGACGGCGCGGCGCTTAATTCTTCGAGCTGGCGTGACGCCACGACAGGCAGGCTCGCGGCGGCGATCGATGCCTTTTTCACGGCCAAGGGCAGTCTGCCGGTCAAGGCGACCAATGCGCCGGCGACAGCCGAGGCGCTCGATGCGACGCCGACCGGGATGCTGAAGTGACCGCGCGCTCTGGCCGGCACGGCTTCGCTTCGCTATAATCCGGCCGGAAGCGGGCTTCTGAAGACCGCGCCCAACTATCAACACAAAAGCACCGCACCACATGCCGGACTATGCTCCGGCCCGTATCTGCCGATCGGCTGGCCTCGCCGCGGGAAATTCGTGTTGCGGGGCAAGAGCAGACCGCTTCCCTGGCCCCAGAGGGCTTTATTTCAGTATGCTGCGCTATATCGCCCGATTTCTCGGATTTGCGTTCACGACCTTCGCGATCATTTTCGTCGTTGCCGCGGCAGGGGCGGGCGTGACGGTCTGGAAGTTCGAGCAGGATCTGCCGGATTATACTCAGCTCCAGAATTACGAGCCGCCGGTGACGACCCGCGTCCACGCGGCCGATGGCTCGGTGCTCGCCGAATATTCCAAGCAGCGCCGCCTCTATCTGCCGAGCTCGGCCATTCCGCCACTGCTCAAAGAGGCTTTTATCTCGGCCGAGGACAAGAACTTCTACCATCACGGCGGCGTCGATTTCGAAGGCATGGCGCGCGCCGCTCTGGTCTTCGTGCAGGGCAATAAGCACGTTCAGGGCGCCTCGACCATCACCCAGCAGGTCGCCAAGAATTTCTTCCTGTCGAGCGAACGTTCGTTCACGCGCAAGATCAGGGAAGCGCTGCTGTCGTTTCGGATCGAGGCGACCTATTCCAAAGAGAAGATTCTCGAACTCTATTTGAACGAGATCTATCTCGGTCTCGGGAATTACGGCGTCGCGGCCGCGGCCCTCAATTATTTTGACGAATCGGTCAATGAATTGACGGTCGCGCAGGTCGCCTATCTCGCGGCCCTGCCGAAGGGCCCCAACAATTACAATCCCTATACCGAACGCGAGCGCGCGATCGAGCGCCGCAACTGGGTCATCGATCGCATGGTCGAGAACGGCTATGTCTCGCCGGCCGATGGGGCCAAGGCGAAGGTCGAGCCGCTCGGCGCGAAGCAGCGCGTGCTCTCGCCGAACAGCTATGCCGCCGGCTTCTTCGCCGAGGAGGTGCGGCGCGAGCTTCTCGAACGCTATGGTGAAACTAAGCTCTACGAGGGCGGCCTGTCCGTCCGCACCACGCTTGATCCGCAGACGCAGATGATCGCGCGCCATGCCCTCGTCGATGGACTTGTCCGCTACGACGAGGCGCGCGGCTTCCACGGTCCGCTCCGCCATATCGAGATCGGCATGGATTGGGGGCCGCCCCTCGCCGCCATCCCGGTGCTTGGAGATGTCGCGCCTTGGCGGCTCGCTGTCGTCCTCGATGGCGACGACAAGACGCTGCGCATCGGCTTGCAGCCGAAGAAGCTGCCGACCGGCGACATTGAAGCGAAGCGCGATACTGGGCTGTTATTGCCTGTCGGGCTGAAGTGGGCGCGCCGGCGCGCGCATCCCGCCCTCGTTTCGGGCGATGTCGTCTATGTTGAGCCGATCCCGGGCCAGCCGGGGCAATATCGGCTGCGGCAGATGCCGGAGGTCGAGGGCGCCATCGTCGTGATGGACCCGGTGACCGGCCGCGTGCTCGCCATGGTCGGCGGCTTCTCCTTCGACCAGTCGGAGTTCAACCGCGCCACGCAGGCGCTGCGCCAGCCGGGCTCTTCGTTCAAGCCCATCGTCTATGCCGCAGCGATTGACAATGGCTATACGCCGTCCTCGATCGAGCTCGACGAGCCGGTTTCGATCGACCAGGGCCCTGGCCTCGGCGTCTGGACGCCGGAGAATTTCGAGGGCAAGTCGAGCGGTCCGCATACGCTGCGCTACGCCATCGAGCATTCGATCAACCAGATGACGGTGCGGCTGGCGCGTGACATCGGCATGCCGCTGATCGCCGATTACGCACGCCGCTTCGGCGTCTATGACAGCCTGCCGCTTTATCTTTCGATGTCGCTCGGCTCGGGCGAGACGACGCTGATGCGGATGACGACCGCCTATGCCATGCTCTGCAATGGCGGCAAAAGGATCAAGGCGACGCTCATCGACCGCATCCAGGACCGCTGGGGCCATACGATCTATCGCCATGACCAGCGCATTTGCCAGAACTGCAACTCGGCCGAATGGCACAATCAGGACGAGCCAACGATCATCGACAAGCGCGAGCAGGTGATCGACCCGATGACCGCCTATCAGATCACCTCGATCATGGAAGGCGTCATCCAGCGCGGCACCGGCCAGGCGATCCGCGCCGTCGGCAAGCACCTCGCCGGCAAGACCGGCACGACCAACGACGCGAAAGACCTCTGGTTCGTCGGCTATTCCCCGGACCTCACCGTCGGTGTCTTCATGGGCTACGATCGGCCGCGCTCGCTCGGCAATTCGGCCCAGGCGGCGCTCTATACCGCGCCGATCTTCCGCGACTTCATGCAGGTCGCGCTGAAGGACAAGCCGGACGTGCCCTTCCGCGTGCCGCCGGGCATCAAGCTCATTTCGGTCGATCCGAAGACCGGCTTGCGCTCGACCGGGCCGGGAACGATCCTTGAAGCCTTCAAGCCCGGCACCGCGCCGCCGACGACATTCACCTACGGTACGCAGTCGCCGACGGTAATGACCGTCGATCCCAACGCCGACCAGAATCTGGGGCAGGGCACCGGCGGCCTCTATTAAACCACCAGTGTATCTCCCATTTACATTGTAGAGCGGCGCAACTATTTTCCGCCGCCCTATCTTCCGGAGTTTTTATCCTTCATGCGTGCCGAAGCCGAAACGCTCTCTCAATCGATCAAGCAATCCATGGGATTGCTGAGGAGGCATCTTTGACGTCGATGCCGCAACGCGCCGGCTCGCGGAACTGAACGCCAAGGCCGAAGACCCGAACATCTGGAACGACACCGAAGCCGCGCAGAAGATCATGCGCGAGCGCACCGAGCTTGAAGACCGGCTCGGCTCTGTCGCGCATTTCGAGGCCGAGCTCGAAGACGCGGTGACCCTGGTCGAGCTGGCGGAAGCCGAAAACGACACCGGCGCCGAGAAGGAAGGCATCGCCCAGCTCAAGAGCCTCAAGCAGGAGGTCGAGCGCCGCCAGATCGAGGCGCTGCTTTCGGGCGAGGTCGACCAGAACGACACCTATATCGAAGTGCATTCCGGCGCCGGCGGGACGGAAAGCTGCGACTGGGCGCGGATGCTGTTTCGCATGTATGCGCGCTGGGCCGAGCGAAACAAATTCAAGGTCGAGATCATCGAAGAGACGGCCGGCGACGAAGCCGGCATCAAATCCGGCACTTTGCTGATCAAGGGCCATAACGCGCATGGCTGGGCGAAGACGGAATCGGGCGTGCATCGCCTCGTGCGGATTTCGCCCTTCAATTCCAACGCGCGCCGTCACACGAGCTTCGCCTCGGTCTGGGTCTATCCGGTGATCGACGACAAGATCAATATCGACGTGAAGGAATCCGATTGCCGGATCGACACCTATCGGTCTTCCGGCGCTGGCGGCCAGCACGTCAACACGACGGATTCGGCGGTGCGCATCACCCATATTCCGACCGGCATCGTCGTTGCCTGCCAGGGCGAGCGCTCGCAGCACAAGAACCGCGCGACGGCCTGGAACATGCTGCGCGCCCGGCTCTACGAGCGCGAGATAGAAATCCGCGAGGCGGCCGCCAATGCGACGGAAGCCTCCAAAACCGATATCGGCTGGGGCCATCAGATCCGCTCTTATGTGCTGCAGCCCTATCAGCTGGTGAAGGATTTGCGCACCGGCATCACCTCCGGCACGCCGTCCGACGTGCTCGACGGCGATCTTGAACCCTTCATGGAAGCGGCGCTGGCGCAAAAGGTCTATGGCGGCGGTCCAGCCGAGGTCGAGGACGTGGAATAGGGCAGCATAACCTTCTCCCTAAGGGAGAAGGTGCCGAGCGAAGCGAGGCGGATGAGGGGTTACTGCTTCGAATATTAAGCTTTTACCCCTCACCCGGCTGCTCCGCAGCCACCCTCTCCCTTGGGAGAGGGTTTGTTCGTTGGAGCACAAGGTGCAGCCAGACCGGCAAAGAATTTTCAACGTCCCCACGGTGATCGTTGTGCTCGTCGGACTGATGCTCGGCGTGCATCTGCTGCGGCAGGTCCTGCCGCTCGATCAGAATATCTGGGCGATCGTCAACTTCAGCTTCGTGCCGGGGCGCTTCACTTATCTTTTCGATCCCGGCCGGATTCTGAAAGTCATCGCGGCGACGCAAAGCGCCGATCCGACGCAGGCGGAGATCGACCGCGCTTTTCTCAATGGCGGCACGCCGCTGTGGTGGACGCCGATCACCTATGCCTTTCTTCACGCCAATTGGGCGCATGTCGGCTTCAATGCCCTCTGGCTCGCGGCTTTCGGGGCGCCGGTCGCGCGGCGCTTCGGCAATCAGCGTTTCATCGCCTTTTGCATCGGCGGCGCGATCGCAGGTGCCTTGGCGCATTTGCTCACGCATCTCGACGATTTGCAGCCGGTCATCGGGGCTTCGGCCATCAATTCGGCGACGATGGCGGCGGCGATCCGCTTCATCTTTCAGCCGGGCGCACCGCTGGGTGCGAGCCTCGGCTGGGGCGATCCGCGGCAGGAGAGGCCACCACACGCGCAACCGGCGCTGCCGCTCTGGGCCGTCTTCACCGATAGCCGTGCAATGACGTTCCTTATTTTCTGGTTCGTGACGAATTTTCTTTTCGGCCTGGTGTCGGGCCCGGCGAGTCTCGGCGGTGGCACAGTCGCTTGGCAGGCGCATATCGGCGGATTTCTTTTCGGACTTATCGCTTTCTCTTTGTTCGACCCGCCGCAGACCGCGCCGCACAACGATGTTGCTGCGGCTGCAAAGGATTAGCGGCGCGATTCATGCGGCATCGCAAACGCGCCGGCTAAGACGATGAAAGCGATTTTCTTTTGAGGAAGCTCCGCCGTTTCAGACGATTGCGGTAACCATTCTCGTGCGCGGAAATCTTGCATCGTTCAAGAAACCGTGCATCCTTATCGCAATCAATCGCCGCGAAGAGCGATGTTTCAGGGATGCAAATGCCACCCGCAAATGCCACCCGGAGGAGGTCGATATGACAATCGCACGAATCCTGGCGACGAAGGGCCGCGAGGTCGTGAGCGCGCAGCCGCACAGGACATTGTTGGAAATTAGCGAGATCCTCGCGAGCCGGCGTATCGGCGCCGTGGTGATCGTTGACGCGCAAGGCACATTGCTCGGCATTTTGTCGGAGCGCGACATCGTGCGGGCGATCGGGGAGGGCGGCGCGCAGGCGCTGGACGATCCCGCCTCGTCGCATATGACGGCCGAGGTCGTCACCATCGGCGAGGAGGAGACTTTGCTCGCCACCGTCGAGCGGATGAGCATCGGCCGTTTCCGCCACGTGCCGGTTTTGAAGGATGGCCGGCTGAACGGCCTCATCTCGATCGGCGATGTGGTCAAGTTCCGGTTAGCGGAAATGGAGCGGGAACAGTCGGCGCTGCGCGAATATATCGCGACGGTCTAGTTCCGTCGTTCGAGCTTCACGCCTTACCGGCGTCCGGCGCGTCGAAAGTTAGTTTCGTCGCGCCGGTGCCGAGCGTCAGCTTGCGATAGAAGCACGAGCGCCGCCCGGTGTGGCAGGCGCCGCCGTCGCCGGCGGGCACGACCTTCATCAACAGGACGTCCTGGTCGCAGTCGGTACTGATCTCGACAACTCTTTGCTGCTGCCCGGACGTATCGCCCTTGCGCCAGAGGCTTTGGCGTGAGCGCGACCAATAATGCGCCACGCCGGTTTCGAGCGTCAGCCGCAGTGCTTCGGCGTTCATATGCGCGAACATCAGCACGGCGCCGTCGTGCGCGTCGAGTGTTATGCAGCCGATGAGGCCGTCCGCGTCGAAGCGCGGCGTGAACACGCCGCCTTCTTCGAGTTCGGCCTTGCCGCCCGGAGACGGGAAGGGGCCTGGCATGGAGGAAGCCTTACTTGCCGCGAACCAGCGTCAGGAAGCGGACCTGTTCGGCCGGATCGTCGCGGAAGACGCCGGTGAACTGATTGGTGATGGTCGAAGCGCCCTGCTTCTGAACGCCGCGCATCGACATGCAGAGATGCTCGGCTTCGAGCATCACCGCCGCGCCGCGCGGACGCAGATGCTTGTCGATGGCACCGATGATCTGCGCGGTGAGCGCCTCCTGCGTCTGCAGGCGGCGGGCGTAGATATCGACAAGCCGCGCCAGCTTCGACAGGCCGACGACGCCTTCCTCCCCGACATAATAGGCAATGTGCGCCTTGCCGATGAAGGGCACCATGTGGTGCTCGCAATGCGAAAAGAAGGGGATGTCACGGACGAGGATCAGATCGTCGTAACCCTGGACCTCCTCGAAGACCCGCGAAAGAACATCGTTCCCGTCGCTCTTGTAGCCGGAAAATAATTCTTCGTAGGCTTTGACAACCCGCGTCGGTGTGTCGCGCAGCCCCTCGCGCTCCGGGTCGTCGCCGGCCCAAAGCAAAAGCGTGCGCACCGCAGCCTCGGCTTCCTCGCGGGTGGGACGGACGGGAGCGGGGGTGGTGATTTTGGGCGGCTGGCGTTCGAGCAAGGACTTAACCACGTCATCCATGTGGTGCCTCCAATGGCAGAACTTCTGACTTAGGGTTGAACCTCAGGTAAACAAGGTCGTATTCGGCATTCCTGAGGCAGTGTGGCCAGAAAGTTGCCAAATCTCAGTGTCGAGCCTGATTTCCTCTATAGCACCCCGGTTTCGGGTATACCTATATAGGCTTTAGCACGGCCCGTCATCCTGGGCCGAGCCGGCGATGTAACATGCTCAACGACGTCTACAATACGAAAATTCTTGAACTGGCTGCCAATATTCCGCGCCTGGGGCGTCTTGGCGCGCCGGATGCGACCGCCCGCGCCCATTCCAAGCTCTGCGGTTCGACCGTGATTGTTGATCTCAAAATGGAGAAGGGCACGGTCACGGATTTCGCCCATGACGTTAAGGCCTGCGCCCTCGGCCAGGCCTCGTCCGCCCTCCTGGCGCAGTACGTGATTGGCGCGAGCGGAGCGGAGCTGCGGCAATTGCGCGACGCCATGCGCGCCATGTTGAAGGAAAACGGGCCGCCACCCGGCGGCAAATGGGCGGAGTTCGCGGTGCTGGAGCCGGTGCGCGATTACAAGGCCCGGCATACCTCGACCCTGTTGACTTTCGAGGCGACCGTCGATGCCGTCGAACAGATCGAAACGCGGGAAAAGGCACCCTCCGATGCAGCGTGAGACGGCCTGGGAGATGTTGCGTCTGGCGCCGCGGCGCGGCGCGCATCTGCTCATCCGGGCTTATCAATTGAGCCTGTCGGCCTTCATCGGCCGGTATTGTCGGCACGAGCCGACCTGCTCGGCCTATATGGATGAGGCCATCGCGCGGCATGGGCTCTGGGCGGGGGGGCTGCTGGGGACGGCGCGTCTCTGCCGTTGCCATCCGTGGGGCACGTCCGGTTATGATCCGGTGCCGGAAACAATCGTGCCGCCTGGCAAGCGGCTCAAGGCTTTTGTGCAGGCCCGCTTCCATTGCGAGCCTGCCGCGCCGTCGCAAGAGCGGCGCTGATTTGCCCTTGGCTAATTATGGAATTGGATTGCAGCGCAAATGCCTGTTGCAGGTGCAGCAAATCCGCTAAAAGGCGGCCGTGCTGGTGCTGGTCCGTCGGCAGAAATTCGTTGAAGGGAATATCGTGAGCGATACCAATCCACGCGTTGCCGATCATCCGGTCGATGCGCAATTCCTCGCCCGGTGGTCCCCCCGCGCCTTCACCGGCGAGAAAATTCCGGAATCGGAATTGCGCAGCCTGTTCGAGGCTGCGCGTTGGGCGCCGTCGTCCTCCAATTTGCAGCCGTGGCGATTCTTCTTCGCTTTGCGCGGCACGCCCGAGTTCGACACCTTTCTCGGCCTGCTGAATGAATCCAATCAGGTCTGGGCGAAAACCGCTGGCGCGCTCCTCATCCTCGCGTCCAAATCGACGAACACGCCGCCCGGCAGCGACAAGCCCGTGCCCAGCCGCTCGCACTCCTTCGACACGGGCGCTGCTTGGGCCTATTTTGCGCTCGCGGCGCAGCAGCGCGGCTGGGCCGCCCATGCCATGGGCGGCTTCGATGTGGAGCGTACGAGACCTGCGCTGAATCTGCCGGAGGACTTCCGGCCAGAGGCGGCGATCGCCGTTGGCCGCAAGGGTGATCCGAGCACGCTGTCCGAGAGCCAGCGCAAGCGCGAAGCTCCGAGCCTGCGCAAACCGCAGAGCGAATTCACTTTCCAAGGGGGCTTTCCCCCGGCCTAATCAGTCCCATTCAAGGAGAGTCTCATGTCAGCAAAATTGAACCGGCCGCGCGAAATCATCGAATTCTGCTTGGCGCCTTTGGGCATTTCCGAAAAGAGCGAAGCCTATAAGGAGACGTTCCGCCGGCTGGAGCATGTCATCAAGACGTTCCAGCTCGCCGCCGCGCGGGAGAAGCAGCCGGTCTCGGTCGATTTCACGCATATCAACACGATCACGATCGACGAGCGGGCCCACGGCGACGAATGAAGGCGCGGGCGTTGCTGCGTTCGGGCTTTGCCAGAAAAATCTATTGATTCACAACCCTTTATGCGGCTGTGAAAAGGTGTGAACCATTTCGGCGTGAGATCGAAAGCCGCGCCGAAGTCATGGTAACGTCATCAGCGGGAGGCAGCGTCGCCGGGCGAAGCGAAGGAGAATACGGTGCAGTCCAAGGGCGATGAACTGAGATCTGCCGAAAACGAACCGCCGGTGGAAGTGCCGCCGCCTGTCGATCCGGCGCTCGCCGGGGGGTCTTCCCCCGCCGCTTCGATCCCGATCATGGACGATCTCACCAATGTTTCCGGCCCGCATCCGGAGCTTGTCCATTCGCCCGAGCGCTTCATCAACCGCGAATTGTCTTGGCTCGAGTTCAACCGCCGCGTCTTGCAAGAGGCTTCGAACCGCAACCATCCTTTGCTGGAGCAATTGCGGTTCCTATCGATCTCGGCCAACAATCTCGACGAATTCTTTATGGTCCGTGTCGCCGGCCTGCGCGGCCAGGTACGCGCCGGTGTTTCGACGCCGTCCGAGGACGGGCTGACGCCGGCCGAGCAATTGGTGAAGATTCGCGAGCGGGTCGGTCTGCTCGCCGCCGAGCAACAGCGCCGTTGGGGCGAATTGCGCAAGGAGCTGAAGGCCAACGCCGTCATCCTGCTCGACGCGCAGGACGTCAACGCGACGGATGTTGCGTGGCTCGAGCAATATTTTCTGCAGCACATCTTCCCGCTGCTGACGCCACTGGCTGTCGATCCGGCGCATCCGTTTCCGTTCATTCCCAATCTCGGGTTCACGGTCACGCTTGAACTCGTCGAGCCGCGGGAAAACCGCCATCTCAAGGCGCTGATCCGTTTGCCGACCAAGGCGGATCGCTTCGTGCAATTGCCGCCGGACGGCAGCGCCCAGCGTTTCATCGCGATCGAAACGCTGGTCGGCATGTTCACCCAGGCGCTGTTCCCCGGCTATCTCGTGCGCGGCTCCGGTGTCTTCCGCGTCATTCGCGACAGCGATATCGAGGTCGAGGAAGAGGCCGAAGACCTTGTGCGCCTCTTCCAGACGGCCTTGAAGCGCCGCCGCCGCGGCTCGGTCATCCGGCTCGAAATCGATACGCGCATGCCGGAGCAGTTGCGCAATTTCGTCGCCGAGGAGCTCGATGTCACGGCCGAGGAGATTTTCGTCCTCGACGGTATGCTGGCGCAGAACGATCTCTCGGTGCTGATCAATGTCGATCGACCCGAGTTGAAGTTCAAGCCGTACAATCCGCGCTTTCCCGAGCGTGTGCGCGACAATGGCGGCGATTGCTTCGTCGCCATCAAGCAGAAGGATCTCGTCGTCCACCATCCGTACGAATCCTTCGACGTCGTCGTGCAATTTCTGAAGCAGGCGGCCGCCGACCCTTCGGTCGTCGCGATCAAGCAGACGCTCTATCGCACCTCGGCTGACAGCCCGATCGTGCGGGCCTTGATCGAGGCGGCGGAGGCGGGCAAATCCGTCACCGCGCTTGTCGAATTGAAGGCGCGCTTCGACGAGGAAGCCAATATCCGCTGGGCGCTCGATCTCGAGCGCGCGGGCGCGCAGGTCGTCTTCGGGTTCATTGCGCTCAAGACCCACGCCAAGCTCTCGATGGTCGTGCGGCGCGAGGGCGCCGGGCTCGTCACCTACTGCCATCTCGGCACCGGAAATTATCATCCGGTGACGGCGCGGATTTACACGGACATTTCCTTCTTCACGGCCGACCCCGCGATCGCCAGCGATGTCTCGCGCGTCTTCAATTACATCACCGGCTATGCCGAGCCGGCGCAATTGGAGCGCATGTCGATCTCGCCGATCAATTTGAAGAAGCGGCTGCTCGATCATATCGCGCGGGAGGCGGAGCTGGCGCGCGCGGGCAAGCCGGCGGCGATCTGGGCGAAGTGCAATGCGCTCGTCGATCCCGAGGTGATCGATGCGCTCTATGCGGCGAGCCAGGCAGGCGTGCAGATCGATTGCATCGTCCGCGGCATCTGCTGCCTGCGGCCGGGTGTGCCGGGCCTCTCGGAGAACATTCGCGTCAAATCGATCATCGGCCGCTTCCTCGAACATGCGCGCGTCTATGCTTTCGGCTGCGGCCACGGCCTGCCGCATGCGAAGGCAGCGGTCTATATCTCTTCCGCCGATCTGATGCCGCGCAATCTCGACCGCCGCGTCGAGGCGCTGGTGCCGATCACCAATCCCACCTGCCACAGCCAGGTGCTCGATCAGATCATGATCGCCAATCTCATCGACAACCAGCAGAGCTATCGGGTGTTGCCGGACGGCTCCAGCACGCGCATCACCGCGGGCAAGGAGGAGCCGTTCAACGCGCATTCCTATTTCATGACCAATCCGAGCCTTTCGGGCCGCGGCCGGTCGTTGCAGGAATCGGCGCCGAAAACTCTGTTGAAGCGGCTGGAGCGCCGGTGAACCTGCTGATGCCCAAATTATTTGCGCCGACGCCACTGCGCCCGGGGGTGAAAGGGCCCGTGGCGGTCGTCGATATCGGTTCGAATTCGGTGCGCCTCGTCGCCTATGACGGGCTGACACGCGCGCCGACACCGATCTTCAACGAGAAGGCTTTGTGCGGCCTGGGTAATGGCGTCGCCAAGACGGGCGAGCTTTCGGCCGCGAGCGTGGCCAAGGCGCTCGCCGCCCTGCGGCGTTATCGGACGCTCATCAAGATCATGGATGTGCAGCAGGTCTATGCGTTCGCGACGGCCGCCGCGCGCGACGCCACGAACGGGCCTGGCTTTGTCGCCGAGGCGAGCGCCGCGATCGGTGCGCCGGTCGCTCTGCTGTCCGGCCGGCGCGAGGCGGAGCTTTCGGCGCTCGGCGTCATCTCCGGCATCCATGAGCCGGACGGCATCGTCGCCGACCTCGGCGGCGGCTCGCTCGAACTCATTGAGATCAAGGGCGCGAAGGTCGGCAAGGGGATCACGCTGCCGCTCGGCGGCCTTTCGCTGATGGATGCGTCGAACCAGTCGCTGCGTAATGCGGCGAAGATCGCGCAGGAGCAGCTGGAGGATGCCAAACTGCTGACGCGCCTGCGCGGCCGCACGCTTTATGCCGTCGGCGGCACTTGGCGCGCGCTCGCCAAGCTGCATATGCGCCAGCGCAATTATCTGCTGAGCATCATGCACGGCTACAATATCCCGGCGCGCGAAGCGGCGGATTTCGCTGGCCTTGTCGAGCGCGTCAACGCCGAGGCGCTGGTCGCAGTCGAGGCGGTGACGCCCGCCCGGCGTCCGCTGCTCGCCTATGGCGCCATCGTGCTCGACGAGCTTATCCGCAAGGCGCAGCCGAAGCAGGTGACCATTTCCGCCTCGGGCATACGCGAGGGGCTGCTTTACGAGCAATTGTCGAGCGCCGAGCAGCGGCTCGATCCGCTCATCTTCGGCGCCCAGGTGTTCAACGATGCTTATTCGCGCTCGCCGCGCCATGCCGAAGATCTGCGGTATTGGACGGACGGTTTCATGGACTCGCTGCGGCTCGACGAAAGCCCCGAGGATAAGAGACTCCGCCACGCGGCCTGTCTGCTCGCCGACGTCAACTGGCGCGCCCATCCGGACTATCGCAGCGAGCAGAGCCTCAACATCGTGGTGAACTGCGCCTTCACCGGCATCGATCATCCGGGCCGCTGTTTCCTCGCGCTCGCCATGTCCTATCGCTATCTTGGGCTCGACGCGGATGTGAATCCGCAGATTCGCGCGCATCTTTCCCCGCGGCTGCTCGATCGCGCGCGATTGCTGGCTGGGGCGATGCGCATCGCCTATGTCGTCTCGGCTGGAATCGCGGATGTTCTGCCGCGTGCGCCGCTCGTCGCGGCCAAGGGCAAGCTGGTCCTCACCTTGCCGCCGGACCTTGCCGATCTTGTCAGCGAGCGGCTGAGCAATCGCCTCAAGCAGCTCGCCAAACTCGTCGGCCGCGAGCCGGCGATCCAGATCGGCGCCAATGCGAAGGCGGCCAATGGCGCGGCCGAGGCCGTTTAGGAAAGATCACCGCGCCGCAGCGGCGGCCGGCACGCTCTCCGGCGCGTCCTGCCATTCGAGCGTGACGACCTTGCCCTTTTCCAGTGTCAGGGCCAGCCGGCCGTCGATCAGTTCGAGTGCCTTGGCGCCGAAAATCTCATAACGCCAGCCTGTCAGCGCCGGAATCTTGGCGCGATGGTTGGTGGCCAGCGTTTCGAGGTCCTCGACGGTGGCGATCATCTTGGCGGCGACATCATGCGCCTCGCTGACTTGACGCAGCAGCACTTTCAGCAGCTCGACGGTGGCGCCATTGCCATTGCGCCGCTCGCGCTCGATCTTCGGCAAGGTTTTCGGGTCCCGGGCGAGGCCGCGCTGGATCGCGGCGAGAATGTCGGTTCCGGCGCGCGAGCGCTCCATGCCGCGCGGGAAGGCGCGCAGATTGCTGAGTTCGTCCGCTGTCTGCGGCGCCGCTGCGGCGATCTCGATCAGCACATCATCCTTCAGCACGCGGCCGCGCGGCACGTCGCGGCTCTGCGCTTCGGCTTCGCGCCAAGCGGCAAGCTCCATCAAGACAGCCAGATCGCGCGGTCGCCGCGCCCGGCCGCGAAACCGCTCCCAGGCCCGCTCAGGGTGCTGCTCATAGACGTCGGGAGACGTGAGCTGCGCCATCTCGTCGTCGAGCCAGGAGAGCCGGCCGGTTGATTCGAGCCGCTTGTGCAGCGAAAGATAGATATCGCGCAGATAGGTCACGTCGGCGATGGCGTAATTGACCTGCGCCTCCGACAAGGGCCGCCGCGACCAATCGGTAAAGCGCGAGGATTTGTCGACCGCCACTTTGCAGACGGCCTGGACGAGCTCGCCATAGGCGATCTGGTCGCCGAAGCCGCAGACCATGGCCGCGACCTGCGTGTCGAACAGCGGCGCCGGGATCAGGCGGGCGAGATTCCAAATGATCTCAATGTCTTGCCGGGCGGCATGAAAGACCTTGATGATCTGCCGGTCGGCCATCAGGGCGAAAACGGGAGAAAGATCAATGCCTTCGGCGAGAGCGTCGACCGCGACCGCCTCTTCGGGCGAGGCGAGCTGCACCACACAAAGCTGGGGCCAGAAAGTCGTTTCCCGCAGGAATTCCGTGTCGACGGTGATGAAAGGGTGGGCCGCCAAGCGGCGGCAGGCCTCCGCCAGGTCGCGATTCGTCGTAATCAAGCTCATCCAGGCTTGATAAAGGAAAGGTGCGCCGGCTGCCAGCCTTTGCGGTGGCGGGCTATCGAACCGCCATTTTCTCGTATATGGAAGGCGCCGCCGCCTAACCCTCGGAGCGACCGGTTCTCATGTCCGTCAGATTCCTCTTTCCCGCATGCCTTCTGATCGCCGGCCTTACAGCGCCGGCCTTGGCGGAAACCGCAAACCCGCCGGCCGCCGCCGCGAAGCCGGAAAAGCACGAGAAAGCGGAATCGCATGGGTCGTCAGGCATCACCTCCAAGGGCTATGGCTCCTGGTCCCTGCGCTGCGAAGCCGGCCGTGCGGAGGGGGCAGGGCGCACCTGCGAGATCTCCGAGACGATCGAGACCGAAAGCGCCAAGCCCGTCGCCAAGATTTCGGTCGGCCGCCGCAATCCTGGCGATCCGTTGAGCATCGTCATAATCCTGCCGACCAACATATCCTTTCCGAGCACGGTGCATATCCGGACGGACAATGACGACAAATGGGGCCTGGAGCTCGAGTGGCAGCGCTGCATTCCGGGCGCCTGCATCGCCTCGGCGGACATGAGCGCTGCCACGGTCGCGCATTGGAGCAATCTCGCGACGGACGGCAAGATCATCTTCCGCGATGCGGGCGGTGACGAGGTCAGCCTGCCGATGAGCCTGCGCGGCTTCGGCAATGCCTACGAAGCTTTCAATCAATAGAGATTTTCGCGCGGCGTCTCGCGCCGGGCATTCGACGTGACAGGACATGCATCGTTATCGCACCCACACCTGCGGCGACCTGCGCGAAGCGCAGGCCAATGCCGAAATCAGACTTGCCGGCTGGTGTCACCGCATCCGCGACCACGGCGGCGTTCTCTTCATCGATCTGCGCGATCATTATGGGATCACGCAATGCGTCGTCGATCCGGATTCGCCGGCCTTTTCGCTGGCGGAAACGCTGCGCTCGGAATGGGTGGTGCGCATCGACGGTACGGTGCGTAAGCGCCCGGCCGGCACCGAAAATCCGGAAATGCCGACGGGCTTCATCGAAGTCTATGTGACGGCCATCGAGGTTCTTGGCGCGGCGGCGGAGCTGCCGCTGCCGGTCTTCGGCGATCAGCAATATCCCGAGGACATGCGGCTCAAATATCGCTTCCTCGATCTGCGCCGCGACAAGCTGCACCAGAACATCATGCTGCGCGGGCGGATCATTGACAGCCTGCGCGCGCGGATGAAGGCGCAAGGCTTCTTCGAGTTTCAGACGCCGATCCTCACCGCCTCGAGCCCGGAAGGCGCGCGCGATTTTCTCGTGCCCTCGCGGCTCCATCCCGGCAAGTTCTATGCGCTGCCGCAGGCGCCCCAGCAGTTCAAGCAATTGCTCATGGTCGCGGGCTTCGATCGCTATTTCCAGATCGCGCCCTGCTTCCGTGACGAGGATGCGCGCGCCGACCGCAGCCCCGGCGAGTTCTATCAGCTCGATATCGAGATGAGCTTCGTTACGCAGGAGGATGTCTTCACGGCCGTCGAGCCGGTGCTGCGTGGCATTTTCGAGGAATTTGGCGAGGGCAAGCCGGTCACGCAGAAATTTCCGCTGATCCCCTATGCCGAGGCGTTATTGAAATATGGCTCGGACAAGCCGGACCTGCGCAATCCGCTCGTCATCGCCGATGTGACGGCGGAATTCGCCCGCGAGGACGTGAGCTTCAACGCCTTCAAGAACGTCATCAAAGCGGGGGAGTCGTGCGCGCGATCCCAGCGCCGGGCGCGGGGACGCAACCGCGCTCCTTCTTCGACAAGCTCAACGACTGGGCACGCGGCGAAGGCGCGCCGGGCCTGGGCTATGTCGTCTTTGAGGGAACCGAGGGCGCGCTTTCCGGCAAAGGGCCGATCGCGAAATTTCTGCCCGCCGATGTGCAGCAGGCAATTGCCGCCAAGGCCGGCATCGGCGCGGGGGATGCGGTGTTCTTTGTCTGCGATCAGGAGGCGAAGGCAGCCAAGCTCGCCGGCGCGGCGCGGCTCAAGATCGGCAACGAACTCGACCTCTCGAAGAAGGATGTGTTCGAGTTCTGCTGGATCGTCGATTTCCCGATGTACGAATGGAACGACGAGGACAAGAAGATCGACTTCTCGCACAATCCGTTCTCGATGCCGAATTTCCCGCACGACGATTTCGTCGCGCTCGATCCGGCCGATCAGGCGACGATTCTCGGCATCAAAGCGTTCCAATACGACGTCGTCTGCAACGGTATCGAATTGTCATCCGGCGCAATCCGTAATCATCGTCCGGACATCATGAAAAAGGCCTTCGCGCTCGCCGGCTATGGCGAGGACGTGCTGGAACAGAAATTCGGCGGCATGTACCGCGCCTTCCAATATGGCGCGCCGCCGCATGGCGGTATCGCGCCGGGCGTCGACCGCATCGTCATGCTGCTCGCGGGCGAGGAGAATTTGCGCGAGATCGTGCCATTCCCGATGAACCAGCGGGCGGAAGACCTGCTGATGGGCGCGCCCTCGCAAGTCACGGCCAAGCAATTGCGCGAGCTGCATATCCGGCTGAATTTGCCGGAATCGAAGAGCGGATGATAGTCTGCCGCGCTCCTTCCATTTCCCCGATAACGGGCTGAGCTGGCCCCCTTCTTCAGATGAAGAGGGCGGAATAGCATGCCGACGGCGATAAACTTTCCGGCGAAAAATGACTAAGTTATAAAGCCCGCGCTTTCCGCCAAGAGATTTGCCGATGGATTTTCGCATTTCATGCAGGCCGCTCTGTATATCGGTCTGCGTGGCGATATTTTTCGCTATCGAATTCGGCTTGCTAATCGAGTGCCTGAAGGCAACTTCAGGCACTTTTGTCTACGCGCTCGACGATCCCTATATTCACCTTGCTCTCGCTGAGCGTTTGGTGACAGCCCATTATGGGTTGAACGCCGGGGAAATTGCCGCGCCTTCTTCGAGCATTCTCTGGCCGTTTCTTCTGACGATCGGCGTCGGTACGCCGTGGCATCAGTATTTGCCATTTGCCATTTGCGTCGCCGCCGGGGCCGCTACGACAGCGCTCATCGCTTGGATGGTCTGCGGCTGGCCGATTTTCTCGGGAACGCCCTATTCGAATTTAAAGCGCATCGGGCTCGTCGTCGCGTTGATGTTTGCTGCCAACCTTCTGCTGATGCCGTTCAGCGGCATGGAACACAGTCTCCAGCTTCTTATTGTTGTCGTCTGCGCCTATGCGATTAATGAAGCCCTCTTCGGGCGCAATATTCCCGTTTGGTGTCTTGCGGTCGCGGCTTTGGGGCCGGCTGTTCGCTATGAGATGATCGGGCCGGTCGTTGCCGTCGGCATCGCGCTATGGGTGAGCGGGCGCGCCCGCGCGGCACTTGCTTTGGTCCTATCAAGTCTGATCGTCCCTTTCGGATTCGGTCTCTATCTTAAAAGCCAAGGCCTGGCCTTTTTGCCGAACTCCGTCCTAGCCAAATCCGGACAGTTGAGTCAGGGCCAGAACACGCGCGATCTCGCGCGCAGCCTCGGAGTACCCTTTCTTCACAATATGCGTCATCCCAATAGTTTTGCGCTCCGCGTTTTGACCGCTGTCGTCGGCCTCGTGGCTATCGCGCTTCCCGACCGAGCCCAGCGCCGGATTCTGGCGGGCGTCTTTGTCGCGCTCGCGGGCCAATTGGTTCTCGGCGGATTTGATTGGTTTTATCGTTATGAGGCTTATGCCGCGGCTTTCGGCGTGTTGATTATCGCCGCAGTCGCGACACGGGCCCCGCAATATGTTCGCATCGCTGCCGCGGTTGCCATATTTTTCAACGCATTTCACTACTTGAGCGGGACGATCGAGGTACCGCAGGGATCGCGGAACATTTTCGAACAACAATTCCAGATGCATCGGTTTGTGAACGACTTCTATAAGAAGAGCGTGGCGGTCAATGATTTGGGTTGGATCAGCTATAGACAGAAAAAGCCGTTCTACGTTCTCGATCTTGCCGGCTTGGCTTCGAATGAAGCGCTCCGCCAAACCCGCAAGGACGCGGCCTGGCTCGACGATGTCACGCGCCGGAAGAATGTCGGCCTGGCTATGATCTATCCGGATTGGTTTGAGAGCATTCCCGCTTCATGGACAAAAATTGGTACGATAAGTTTTTCCGGTCCTGCTGTTTCGGCAGCGGAAAGAACCGTCTTCATTTACGCCACGGCCGTTGGGAATCCAGCGGAGATCAAGACGGAATTTCAGACGTTCATTCCGACCTTGCCGAAAGGCGTTGCGGCCGTTGTCGGCTGACGATGCAAATTGCGCGTGCGGGACTTCACGCGCCACGTTTGTGATGCGGTGCCCTTGTCGAGCGATATTGACAGGTCGGGAACTTCAAACGCACAACGCCGTTAGCCTCGCCTGAGCCTGAAGCAAAGCTCGGTAGAGGCGCCTAATGCTTTCGACGGTATTGATCATCATTGTGATATTGCTTTTGATTGGCGGCTTGCCGACGTGGCCTTATTCCTCGGGCTGGGGTTATTACCCCTCCAGTGGAATTGGGCTCATTCTCATCATCATCGGCGTCTTAGTCGCGGTGGGGCGAATTTAGCGTCGCGGCGCGTAACGGGACGCCGCAATGGCGTCCCGTCTCGTTTCCGAAGTTCAATTAAAGACCGATCACGCGAGGCCCAGTTTCTGCGCGAGGCCGATACGTTGCAGTTTGCCGGTCGCGCCCTTCGGAATCTCTTCGAGGAAAATGATCTTGCGCGGCGTCTTGAATGCGGCGAGCCGCTCGGAGAGAAAATTGCGCAGTTCCGATTCGGTCGCCGTATGACCTTCGCGCAGAACGACCGCGGCGGCGACTTCTTCACCGAGTTTGTCGTGCGGCATCGCGAAGGTGACGACCTGTGCCACCGCCGGATGGTCGAGCAGGGCTTCGTCGACCTCGCGTGGCGAAATCTTTTCGCCGGCGCGATTGATGATTTCCTTCAACCGGCCGGTGAGGCTCAGATGGCCGTCGGCATCGATCAGGCCCTGGTCGCCGGTGCGGAACCAACCGTTGGTGAAAGAGCTTGCGTTGGCCGAGGGGTTGTTTTCATAGCCGTTGGTCACATTGTCGCCGCGGATGACGACTTCGCCAATCTCGCCGATACCGAGCAGATTGCCTTCTTCGTCCATGATGCTGATTTCCGGTCCGGCGGGCAGGCCGACGGCGCCGGGCTTGCGTTTGCCGCGCAGCGGGTTCGAGGCCATCTGGTGCGAGGCTTCGGTCATGCCGTAGGCCTCGATGAGCGGCGCGTTGAAGGCCGCCTCCAATTCGCCGATCAATTGCGGCGGCATAGATGCCGAGGACGAGCGCAGGAAGCGCAGCGGGTGGCGCGCGATCACATCCTTGTTGTGTCCGGCGCGGCCGAGGATCGCCTGGTGCATGGTCGGCACCGCCGTGTACCAGGTCGGCTTGCAATCATCCATCCAGCCGAAGAATTTGAGCGCGTTGAAGCCGGGTGTGCAGAAAATTTGGCCGCCGCGCGACAGTGGCGCGAGGATGCTGGCGATCAGCCCGTGGATATGGAAGAGCGGCATGATGTTGAGACCGCGATCCTTGTCCGTGAATTCGAGACTGGTCGCGATGTTCTGCGCCGAAGCGGTGACATTGCGCTGCGACAGCGGCACGATCTTCGGCCGCGATGTGGTGCCCGAGGTGTGGAGGATGAGCGCCACACCCTCGCTCTCGCTATAGCCGGGATAGGCGGCGGCCTTCTTCTCGCCGCCCGAGAGCATGAAGGCGCCGGCTATGCCGCTCGTATCGGGCGTGAGCGTGAGCACTGGGATGCCGAGCTTCTTCGCCACCTCGACTGCCGCCGATTTGCTGCCGGCCTCGACGACGAGCGCCTTGGCGCCGAGATCGCTCATATAGAACTCGAACTCGTCCGCCTTATAGGCAGGGTTCAGCGGCGCGGCGGTGACGCCGCTCGCGATGGCGACGAAGCCCGTCGCCATCTCCGGACCGTTCGGCAGGACGATAGCGACGCGGTCGTTGCGGCCGATGCCGAATCCGTTCAGCGCCGCGATCGTATCGGCGACGAGTTTGCGGAAGGCATTAAAGGTCAAGGCCTGCGCGCCCGGCGCGGTGATCGCGGCAGAATCGCCGCGCCCGACAGCGAGCAGTTCCTTGAGGGTTTGGATCGCACTCATGTCGATTCCCAAATAATGCGCCGGCTCAGGCCGGTTCAACGATAAGGCGGCCCCTTTCACGGGCCAGCGTTTCTTCAAGAAGCTTGACGACCGCGTAAAGTGAATCGAGATGCGGCGTGGGGACATTGACGATACGGCCGAGCTCGATGACCGAGCCTATCAGCGCATCGGCCTCAAGCGCACGGCCGGCTTCGACATCCTGCAGCATCGATGTCTTGTGCGGGCCGACGGCTTCGGTCGCGGCGATGCGCTTTTCGAGCGGAATGCGGAAGCGAATGCCGAGCGCCTCGCCGATGGCTTTCATCTCGCCCATTGTCTCTTCCGCCAGCGTGCGGGTGAGCTTGAAGCGACAGATATCCTCAAGCGTCGCATGGGTGAGCGCGCTAATCGGATTGAAGGTGGCGTTGCCCCAGAGCTTGGTCCAAAGCTCGGTGCGGATATCGCTGACGATCGGCGCCTTGAAGCCGGCTTGGGTAAAGGAGGCTGCGATCTTCCCGATCCGCTCCGTCTGCGCTCCGTCGATCTCGGCGAGCGAGAAGCGATAGCCTTCGATGTGACGGATGACGCCGGGGCGCTCGATTTCCGCCGCCGGATAGACGACGCTGGCGACGACGCGATCGATCGGCAGATTGTCGGCGATCACGCCGCCCGGATCGACGCTTTCGAGCCGCGCGCCTTCGTGCGGGCCGCCGTGTTTGAAGAAATACCACCAGGGGATGCCGTTCTGTGCCGTCAGCACTGCGGTCTGCGGCCCGTAGATCGCCGGCAGATCGTGCACCACCGCGGCGATCTGATGTGCCTTCATGCCGAGGATGATGAGATCCTGTTCCCCGACATCGGCGATGCGGTTTGAGGCTTTCACCTTGGCGACGATCTCCTTGCCGCCTTCGATCAGCGTTAGACCGTCGGCTTTAATCGCCGCGAGATGCGGGCCGCGCGCGATGACGCTGACCTCTTCACCGGCATCGGCAAGTCTGGCCGCAAGCAGCCCGCCGATCGCACCGGCGCCAATTACGCATATTCTCATCGGTCCGAACCCTTCGCCCCGCATTTTCATCGAGACTGGCGGCCACGCCACTGTGCCTGAACGTCAATAGTCGCGCGTGTAGAATTCGATATGCACGCGATGCGGCCGGGTTGCGTCCGCATCGATCGTGTCGGTGAAGCTCGAGGGGTCGATCTCGAGCTCCACATAGGTGGGGTTGTAATATTTATATTCGACGATCGTCGCCGGGATCAGATTGTAGCGATAGTCGGCGAAGGCGCGCACCCGCCACAATCCGTAATTCGGGGGCAGGGTGCAGGCGACATGGAACGTGTGGGTAATATCGAGATCGGCATATTCCGAATTGCGCAGCGTCACGCCGACATTGTGTGCGTCGACCACGCGTATGGTTGAGGCATCGACGACGAGGTCGAGACTCGCCAGCGGCGGATGGTAGGACCGGTAGCGCACCGGCGTGAGCGCCGGCTGATAGGCGTGTAGGGCCAGAGCCAGAAAAGCCGCCGTTGCCATTTTCGTCTCCGATGCGCCGCGAAAAGGATCGCCGCGCGATCTTCGCGCCGCGACGTTCGTCTGTCCATCCGCCGCGCCGAGCGCTCAGTGCATCGTGATCTAGAGATCGCGCGGCAGGAAGTAGGCGAGAAGCCCGATCAGCGGCAAGAAGGCCGTGAGGTGATAGACAAAGGTTATGCTGGTCGCATCTGCCAGCGCGCCGAGGATGGCAGCGCCGAGGCCCGCCATGCCGAAGGCGAAGCCGAAGAACAGGCCCGCGACGGCGCCGACCCGCTCGGGCAGAAGCTCCTGCGCATAGACGACGATCGCCGAAAAAGCCGAGGAGAGCACGAAGCCGATGATGAAGCTCAGCACGATCGTCGCCGGCAGGTTCACATAGGGTAGCGCTAGGGTGAACGGCAGCACGCCGAGGATCGAGCCCCAGATCACATAGCGGCGGCCGAAGCGGTCGCCGATCGGGCCGCCGAAGAATGTGCCGAGCGCGGAGGCGAAGAGGAAAACGAACAGGCAGAACTGCGCCGCCTGCACTGTCAGGTGGAACTTCTCGATCAAGTAAAAAGCGTAATAGCTGGTGAGGCTCGCCAGATAAACGAACTTCGAAAAGACGAGCGCGAGCAGAACCGCGACCGAGACGGCGACATGTTTGCGGGTCAGCCCGTGGCTTGGCGCAACTCTCTTCGTCCGGCGCGGCATTGCCGCCACGCGTGCCGCATACCAGCCGCTGATCCTATAGAGAAGGAAGATGCCGGCGAGCGGAAGCAGAGCGAGCCAGGCTATGGCACCCAGGCCATGCGGTATGACGAAAAAGGCGACGAGCAGAGGCCCGATTGCTGCGCCGGCATTGCCGCCGACCTGGAACAGGGATTGTGCCAGCCCGTGCTGGCCGCCCGAAGCCATTCGTGCGACGCGCGAGGCCTCGGGGTGGAAGACCGAGGAGCCGACACCGATCAGCGCGGCCGCGATCAAGACCACGAAAAAGTGATTGGCGAAGGCGAGCAGGAGCAAACCGCAAAGCGTCACGCTCATGCCGAGCGGCAGCGAATAGGGCTTCGGGTTCTTGTCCGTATAAAGACCAACGAAAGGTTGCAGCAGCGAAGCCGTCAGCTGAAAGGCGAGCGTGATCAGGCCGACCTGACTGAAACTCAGCCGGAAGCTCTGCTTCAGGATCGGATAGACCGCTGGAAGCAGTGACTGGACGGTATCGTTCAGCAGGTGCGCCACGCTGAGCGTCACCAGCAGAGCGAAGAGGGTTGCTTCGCCCGTCGCCGACCCGAGGTGGGGTGGCGTCTGGGCCTTGGAGTCGAGCGACATGATCTTTGTGGTAAATGGTACCGCCACCCCGGCTCGAACGGGGGACCTCTAGATCCACAATCTAGCGCTCTAACCAACTGAGCTATGGCGGCGTGGAGTTCGCGCCGGAACCTATTGGGATAGCGAAGCGATTGCAAGGCTTCGCGCCGCAAGGCAGGGCCGATCTCACAACAAGTCGGCGGGAAAATGTGCTTTCCCCGGCGGCCGCCGCATTAAGCATAAATCGATCAACTTGGGCAGAAATGCTAAGGACTTATAGACCCCCGACGGGGCAGCCGTTAGGACTTCCTTAAGGCTATCCGTGGCGGCGGAGGGGGCTGAAAATGCGACCGGAAGAGAGCCTCTGCCGCGATGATGGCCTATATCTGCGAGCCAGGCGTAAGCCACGAGGCGATTGAGACAGCGCTTCGCGCCCTGTCCCTTCGTGACGAGGCGATCCCGTTTTTCGTCGCCGCGCCGGATGGCGCGACTGACAAGATCGCTGCCGCCAGCCAGACGATGCTGACCCTGTTCGCCGCCGCCGATCTCGCGGCGCTGACGGCGCGGCTTTTTGCCGGCACGGATGCCGGCGCCGAGCGGATAGCGGAGCAGGCGCGCAACCTCGCGCTCGACAGCGCGCCGCGGCTCGAGCGGCTGAGCTTCTCGTTCCAGCCGGAGCCGGAGACGATCACCGTTCTTTCGCGCCGGATCGCCGAGACCGCGCATGGTTCTTTATATGTCGCGGCGATGCTTGGCGTCAGTGCGCTCCTCGCCCGCCAGCAGGCGGCTGCCGAGTCGGCGCGTCCGCCAGAATCTCCGCCCGTACTGGTTCTGCAACTCGACGAGGTGCGCCAGCTTCTCGGCGCGCGAATCGGCGCGCGGACCAATGTGCGCTTCCTCTGGCGCACGGATGCTGCGGACAAGGTCACCGAGATCACTCCGCCGCTCGCCGATGTGGTCGGGGCTGAGGCGGCGAATATACTTGGCCGCGATTTCGGCGACGTCGCCAAATATCTCGATCGGGAACCGCATGGGCCGCTGGCACGCGCCTTCGCCCGGCACGAGACTTTCAGCGGCGTCGAGGCTCTCTGGCCGATTGCCGGCGCCGCCGCCGCCGTTCCCGTCGGGCTCGGCGGCCTGCCGGCCTTCGATCGTGAGCGGCATTTTGACGGTTACCGTGGTTTCGGCGTCATTCATGTGGATCGCCTGGTCACGAGCGAGCCGCGCGAATTTCTGGCGCCGGAAGTCGAAGCGATGCCGGAACCGGCGCCGCCGACCGCGCCGGAGCCTTTGCCCCTTGAGTCTGAATTGGTTGCCGCGCCATTGCCCGCCAGCGAAGCGTCGCCGCCGAGTCCCGAGCCAGCCCCTGCCGTTTCGGAGCCAGTGGAAGAGGAAGACGAAGAGGGCTTGCTGTCGCAGGATGAGGCGACCGCCTTCCGCGCGATCGGCGATGTGCTGGCGGACGAGGTTCCGCCGCCGCCCGGCTCCGAACATGAGCCGGCTGCGACAATACCGGTTCTCGAGTCTAATGCGGCCGCGATTCTGGATCGGCTGCCACTCGGCATATTGGTCAGCCGCGACAATATCGCGATTTATGCTAACCGCACTCTGCTCGATCTTTTGGGCTTCGCCGACGAAGACGCTTTCCATGCCGCCGGCGGCATGGCGCGGATGTTCAATCTCACGCCGAATGGCAGCGACTCGATCGGCGTGCGGACCGCAGCGGGCGAAATCCTGCCGGCGCGAGCGCGAATCCAGGCGATCGAGTGGGATCATCTCCCGGCGACTTTGCTCACCTTGCGGCGTGAGGATGAGAAGGCGCGGGAGCAGACCGAGCAGCTCGAAGCCGATTTGCGGACGCAGAAGGGCGAGGCGCGCGAGCTTTCCGCCATTCTCGACACGGCGACGGACGGCCTTGTCATCCTCGATCCGACTGGCCGCATCGTCACCCTCAACCGTTCGGGCGAAGCGCTCTTCGGCTATGACCAGAGCGAGGTCGTCGGCCAGCCGATTACCGTGCTCATCGCCGCCGAGAGCCAGAGCAAGGTTCTCGATTATTTCGAGGGCCTCAAGGCCAATGGCGTCGCGAGCCTGCTCAACGACGGCCGCGAGATCACCGGCCGCGCCAAGCAGGGCGGCCTCATTCCCATATTCATGACGTTAAGCCGTGTCGGTCCCGCCCAGAGCGATGCCACAGAACGGAAATTCTGCGCGCTTTTCAGGGACATGACGCATTGGAAGAAAGTTGAGGAAGAACTTAAGCAGGCACGCCAGGAGGCTGAGCGCGCGAGCGCGTTGAAATCGGATTTCCTCGCCAAAGTGAGTCACGAAATCCGCACGCCGCTCAATGCCATCATGGGCTTTGCTGAAGTCATCCTGGAGGAGCGGTTCGGCCCCATCGGCAACGAGCGCTATCGCGATTATCTGCGCGACATCCACACCTCCGGCGCGCATGTGATGAGCCTCGTCAACGACCTGCTCGATCTCTCCAAGATCGAGGCGGGCAAGATGGACCTGCAATTCGTCTCGGTCGACGTCAACCGCGCGATCTCGGAGGCGGTCGGCATCATGCAGCCGCAAGCGAACCAGGCGCGGATCATCATGCGCCTCTCGCTCGCGCCGCACCTGCCGAAGATCGTCGCCGACGAGCGTTCACTGCGCCAGATCCTGCTCAACCTTCTCTCGAATGGGGTGAAGTTCAACGAGCCGGGCGGGCAGGTCATCATCTCCTCGGCCCTGACCGACACCGGCACGGCGGTGATCCGCATCCGCGATACCGGGATCGGCATGTCGGAGAAGGATATCGAGACCGCGCTCGAGCCCTTCCGCCAGCTTGCGACCTCGCGCCAGACGAATGGCACCGGCCTCGGCCTGCCGCTGACCAAGGCGCTCGTCGAGGCCAATCGCGCCTTCTTCACGATCAAGAGCAAGAAGGACGAAGGCACGTTCGTCGAGGTGGCCTTCCCGCCGGCGCGGGTTTTGGCGGAATAGCGTTCCGAGTTCTCCTTCAAGCCTGCCATTAGCCCGAAGCTCCAGGGCTAGTTTAATTCTTTGTAACTTGCCCCCAGAGCCTCGCTTTGGAATTCTATTTAGATTAATTCTAAATAGAGGCAAACAATGCGCTACGATTCGCGAACCATCGCTCTGCATTGGCTGACAGCGGGCCTGGTCATCGCCCTTTGGGTCATTGGCCAGACGGCGGACTTTATTCCCCGCGGCCCGTTGCGCGGCGCCTATTGGTCGCTGCATTTCACTTTGGGCTTCCTCTTCGTCGCGGTCCTGCTGGTGCGGATCGTCTGGCGTGGCAGCGGCGGCAGCCATTTGCCACCCGCCGAAAGCGGCCCGCTTCAGATCGCCGCCACCGGAACCCATTATCTGCTCTATGCGCTCCTTATCGCCGTCGCGGCGCTCGGCGTTGCCAATGCTTTCGCGCATGGCATTTCGATCTTCGGCATCGTGCATCTGCCCCGGCTCGGCGACCGCGAGCTGGGACGTAGGATCGGCGAATGGCATGAATTGGCCGCCAATGGCGTGCTCGCGCTAGCGGCTCTGCACGCTGCTGCCGGGCTGGCGCATCACTATCTCCGGCGCGACACCGTGCTTCAGCGAATGTTACCGGATCACGACTTGCGCGGATCGAAATAGAGTCTCGCGGCTTCAGATCGCCGCGTCAACGATGAGGATATGCAGATTGCGCGGGCCGTGCGCGCCGAGCAGCAAAGTCTGCTCGATGTCGGCCGAGCGTGAGGGGCCGGTGATGAAATTCACCGTGCGCGGCATCGTGCCCTCGCCGTAGGCGGCGCGCAGCTTCGCCCAGAACGCCTCGTAATCGCCGACAATGGTCTGTGCCTCGACGACGACGATATGCGTCTCGGGCAGAAAGTTCAGCGTCGTCGGATTGTCGGGGCCAGAGACGAGCGCGAGCGTTCCCGTTTCGGCGATACCGGCGAAGGCATGCGAGAGACCGACGCGATCCTCCGCTTGCGCGCGCCCTTCGTCGAGGTTGAGCGCCGCCGGCACCCAGGGCAGTGCGGCGAGATAGGGATCGGCCCCTTTGCGCAGCCGGGGCGGCAGGTTTTTCGCGCGCAGAAAATCCGCGATCCGCGCCGGGAGGTCGGCCGCGCTGGCGACCTCCTCGACCGTCGCGAAAATCCGCTCCGCCTCGGCGCGAAAGAGCGCGACTTTGTCCGCCGCGTCGTGGCCCCGCGCCGGAATCACGCTTTCCGGCGCTTCCGTCAGGCGTGTGCGCACCGCGCGGCGGCGGGATTCTTCCAGGCCGGTAACGCCAAGCGCGCGGCGGATGCCGGCGAATATTTTGGCGCGATCGCTCATGGCTTTTTCCGCGCCGCGAATTGCGCCTGAAATGTCTCGCCTTGCGGCGCCGGGAAATCACGCTGCGCCGTCCACCCGCTCGCGAGCGGCAGACTGCGAAACCTGCCGTTCCGGCCAAAGAGCGCCAGGGCGCGCATAACGATCCGCGCCGCGGGGCCGTAAAGCCGCGGGTGGCGGGCGAAAAAGCCCCAGAAGGCGAGACCGAGCCGTTGGCTCTGCGGGCCGAGATAATGCGCGAAGGCGCGCTCGCGCCATTGCCGCAGCAATTTCGGCAGCGGGATGCGCACCGGGCAGGCGCTTTCGCAGGCGCCGCAGAGCGTCGAAGCATTGGGCAGATCGGCCGAATGCGCGAGTCCGAAGAGGCCCGGCGTCAGGACCGAGCCCATCGGCCCAGGATAGACAGTGCCGTAGGCATGGCCGCCGACGGATTGATAGACCGGGCAATGGTTCAAGCAGGCGCCGCAACGGATACAGCGGAGCATTTCGGCGAAGTCGCTGCCGAGCATTTTGGTGCGGCCGTTGTCGAGGATGACGACATGATATTCCTGCGGCCCGTCCGGGTCGTCCGGCCGGCGCGGGCCGGTCGAGAGCGTCGTATAGACCGACATGTCCTGCCCGGTCGCCGAGCGCGCCAGCACGCGCAGTAAAGTGCCCGCGTCTTCGAGCGTTGGCACCAGCTTCTCGATCGCGGCGAGGACGATGTGGACCTTCGGTAAGCTCTGCGAGAGATCGCCGTTGCCCTCGTTGGTGACGATGATCGATGTGCCGGTCCCGGCGACGAGAAAATTCGCGCCGGTGATGCCGATGTCGGCGGCGAGGAATTTTTCACGCATGATCTTGCGCGCTTCGGCGAGCAGGGCGGTCGGTTCGCTGATGTCGCGCGCCGCCGGCAGGTCCTTGTGCACGCGGTGAAAATCCGCGGCGATCTCATCTCTGGTCAGATGCACGGCCGGCGCGATGATGTGCGAGGGCGTCTCGCGGCGAATCTGGATGATATATTCGCCGAGATCGGTCTCGACCGGCGTTATGCCCGCCGCTTCCAGCGCGGCATTAACGGCCATTTCCTCGCCGATCATCGATTTGCCCTTGGCGACGCTCTTCGCGCCATGCCGGCGGCAGATGTCGAGCACGATGGCGTTGGCGTCTTCGACCGTGCTCGCATAATGCACCGTGCCGCCGCTGGCCAGGACCTTCGCCTCATAGGCTTCGAGATAGAGGTCGAGATAGGCGAGCGTATGCGCCTTGATGTCCCGCGCCGCGTCGCGCAAGGCCTCGAATTCCGGCAGGCGCGCGACAGCCTTGAGGCGCTTGCCGATAAAGCCGTCGCGGGAGATATGCAGCGCCTTCTGCAAATGCGCGTCTTCGAGCGCGCGGTGCGCCTTCTCGGTAAAATGCAGATGACTTTCGGGCGCGCTCATTTCCTGCCCGCGCAGATCGCCGGCGTATCGGCCATGCCGGCGAGAACTTCGGCAAAATGCCGTACTTCGATCGCGCTGCCGCGCCGCGCCAGCCGACCGGCGATATTCATCAGGCAGCCGAGATCGCCCGCGAGCAGGACCGGGGCGCCGCTCGCCTCGGCCGCCTCCGCCTTCTCCTCGACAATGGCGGTGGAGACCTCGCCATATTTGACCGCGAACGTGCCGCCGAAGCCGCAGCAGCGGGTATGATCCTGCATTTCGACGAGATCGAGCCCGCGCACCGAGCCGAGAAGCTTGCGCGGTTGCGCCGCGATACCAAGTTCGCGCAGGCCGGAGCAGGCGTCGTGATAGGTCACGCGGCGGGGAAATTCGGCGTCGATACTGGCGACGTTCAGAATGGTGACAAGAAAATCTGAAAGCTCATAGACCTTGGCGGCGAAGGCGCGGGCTTCGCTGGCGAAGTCGGGATCGTCGGCTAGAAGCGCCGGATAATGTTTGGCCAGCATCCCAGCGCAGGAGCCGGAGGGGACGACGACGTAATCATAAGGCGCGAAAGCCTCGACCACCGGCCGCGCAAGTTCTTTGGCGAGTGCGCGGTCGCCGGAATTATAGGCCGGCTGGCCGCAACAGGTCTGCGGCGGAACTTCGACGGTGCAGCCGGCGTCTTCGAGCAGCTTGACGGCCGCCCAGCCGACCGCGGGACGGAAGAGATCGACAAGACAGGTGACGTAGAGGCCGACGCGCGGCCCTCGCGGGGCTTCCATGCGGCAACTATCGGCTCTAAGCCTGCCGCGTCAACATTCGAGGGACATATGGGTCGCGAGATCGAGCACAAGTTCCTGGTCGATACGTCGCTCTGGTGCCCGGCGGGGCCGGGCGTCGCGTTCCGTCAGGGCTATCTTTCGACGGACAAGGCGCGCGTCGTCCGCGTGCGGACCGCGGGCGCCCATGCCTATCTGACGATCAAGGGGCCGGGTCATATCAGCCGCGCCGAATTCGAATATGAAATCCCCTTCGCGGACGCGAGTTTCATGCTCGATCATTTGTGCCTGCCGGGCGTGATCGAGAAGACGCGCCACAGGCAGCCGGTCGGCGCGCATGTCTGGGAAATCGATGTCTTCCACGGCGAAAACGAGGGTCTGGTTCTGGCCGAGGTCGAGCTTGGTAGCGAGGACGAGGCGTTCGAGCGTCCCGCCTGGGTCTTGCGGGAGGTTTCCGGCGATCCGCGCTATTTCAACGCCGTCCTGTCGCAGAAGCCGTTCAAGAGCTGGAGTTAAGCCCACCACTCACACTGGGGCGTCTAACGACGCATTTGATGTGCACGAGCAACGTAGGCATGAGCGCGTTTCAGATTCGTCACATGATGGGTATTCCATTATCACCTAATACTGTTTCAGAGTGTTAAGTGATTTAGTGTTAGGCGCGACCTAAGCGCCCCGTCTAAGTTGTTGCGAACCATCCGAGCAATAGCGCTCAAAAACCTGAATTAAGAGCAAGCACACGCTCCGCATCTGTGCGGTAATATGACTTATGTCGGCGCGAGTGTACCTTCGACCAATATCGTTTGCCTTCTCTGTCCCATGTGCAATGAGATTGCGATGACCCACTACCTCATTAATCCTACCTATGTGAGCACGTCGTTTGACCGGGACGCGACTAATTCCAAACACCCGAAAGATCATTTGCAGCTGGGTATATCTGAAATGCGAGCCGTCATGCGGTGGCCCGGTGCTGCTAGAAATTTCCATCCTATCTCCAGAAAATGCCTTGTTGAAAAGGTTGATTCGATTTTCCCAAATCTTCTTGTCTCCACCATCTCTTAGCGAGCTTAGTTCGGGATCAAGGGCGAGCGCCATGAGGGATGGGTTAAGATCGCGTAGTCGGTGATTGTGAGCTTTTATTGATTTAATAGCCGCTCGTACTACACTACAGACCGTGAACTCATAAACTGCATAGACTTGAACAAAAGCGAGCCCCTTGGCCGTCGCTGCGTTGTCGCCCTCGAATTCTTTGGTTGCACCAAAGAACGACTGAGCAGCGGCGAACCGCGCCTCAACCTCAGTTGCCAGCTGGCTGAACATAAGGCTCGCCCAAAAATCTATTTCTGCAGAACTCAATGCGGCCCCTTACTGCCGCTCGATCATTCGTTGCACCGGTAGTGTAAGAACGTAGCTCTTCGGACTTCAGCCAGTTATCCAGATCGTGAAGATCAAGATGGGGCTTCTCTCTTAGAGCCAGAGCTGCGCCAACTGCTATGCCTTCATAAAGATTTAAAGGGGTCCGACCCTTGCCTCCCGGCCGCAGAATGCCGCCGGGGAAAGCTAGAGCTAGCTCGTCAAATACTCGATGAAATTCCGTCTCGTGTGGTCCTCGAGCAAAGCTTTTGCTTGAGTCCTTCATGTAACTATCAAGGAACTCTTTGACGCTATGATCAAACTTCTTATAGCGATCAAGGAAAGCGAAATATCGCAAGACACACTCTTCTCTTGTACCGTCACCTTCCTGTTTTTTTGTTAGAAGAAGAACAGTATTGAAATCCTGATCTTTGCCCAACTCGTCTAAAAGATCTGCGAACGGCCCATAAAATACACAGTCTCGTATTTCCTGATTTGTTAGCTCTATTCCGCCGGTGTTGAGACGTTCAAATAAGTCAATGCGAACGATCTTGTCGCTTTTATCATTGAGAGTCACAACCTTCAGAGGGCGCGTCCTAAAATGAAGCTGAATGCTAGGTGGCAAATCTTCGAATTTGGTGTGGTTGAACTTGCCAATCTTTTTGAGATTTTCGAGTTCAAGAGTGGCTCCCAAATTTAGCTTTTGCCTTAAGTCGTCACCACCAGCGAACTTAACTATCGAGCTCAGGCGCTGAACGCCGTCAACCACCTCCCATGTGCTATCGCTATTCGTGGCCATGAATAGGTTTGGAATTGGAATGCCGAGCAGCAATGATTCGATAAGTTCAGAGCATCGTGCGCTATCCCATCGGAACTGCCGCTGGTAGACCGGAGCTACAGAAATTTCTCCGTCTTTGAGCATGCGCAATAGTTCTTGAACTTGAATATCGAATGTATCGAAATCGACCGTCCGTCGCTGCTCACCAAGCTGCTGCGTTAGTTCTTCTGCAGTGGGAACTGCACCCATGGAAAAATCAGCCTTCCCGGCGGGGTTGAAGGGAAGCGGATTATAACGCCCCTACCGCAGAAAACCGCCCTTCTGCAGCCATCCCGCTGGCGACGGGACCTTAGCGTAACCATAAGGTGTCTCAAGTTGTTCAGTCAAAGGCGGGAATCCCGGTGCGCAGCACGAGTGGGGCGTGTGCGGAGGCATGCCATCAAAATTCTTGCCGTCGGACCTGCGTCGGCGCATGGTCCGGCCGGAAAGGTCGAACATGTCCGGCATTCAATTCCCCAAGCCCGATCCTGCCATCCTCGCCCGGCGCGAGTCGATCATCGCCGGCCTCGCCATGCTAGTCGCGCCGGACTCGCTGATCACGGCCGAGGACGAGCGCCGCGCTTTCGAGACCGATGCGCTGACCGCCTATCGCCGAATTCCGCTCGCCGTGGTGCTGCCGCGGACGACCGATGAGCTTTCCGCCGTCATGGCCTTTCTGCATAAGGAAGGCGTCAACGTCGTTGCGCGTGGCGCCGGCACGTCACTCGCGGGCGGTGCGATCCCGCAAGAGGACGCGGTGGTCGTCGGCGTCGCCAAAATGGCGCGCGTGCTCGACATCGATTACGCCAATCGCACGATCCGCGTGCAGTCCGGCGTCACCAATCTGTCGATCTCGGGCGCGGTGGCGGCCGAGCGCTTCTTCTACGCGCCCGATCCCTCGTCGCAGCTTGCCTGCACGATCGCCGGCAATATCGGCATGAATTCGGGCGGCGCCCATTGCCTGAAATATGGCGTAACGACCAATAATGTGCTCGGCGTCAAAATGGTCCTTGTCGACGGTAAGATCGTCGAGATCGGCGGGCCCTATCTCGACAGTCCGGGCCTCGATCTTCTCGGTCTTGTCGTCGGCTCGGAGGGGCAGCTCGGCATTGTCGCGGAGGCGACTCTGCGCATCTTGCCGATGCCCGAGGATGCGCGCCCCGTCCTCTTCGGCTTCCCGACGAGCGAGGCGGCGGGTGGTTGCGTCGCCGCGATCATCGGCGCCGGCATCGTTCCGGTCGCGATCGAATTCATGGACAAGCTTGCCATCGAGATCTGCGAGGACTTCGCCCATGCCGGCTATCCACTCGATGTCGGCGCGCTGCTGATCATCGAGTCGGAGGGCTCACCGGCCGAAATCGACGCGGAGCTCGCCAAGATCATCGCCATCGCCAAGGATTATGGCGTCACCGCCATCAAGGAATCGAAATCGGCGATGGAAACGGCGGCGATCTGGAAGGGCCGCAAATCCGCCTTCGGCGCGACGGGCCGCGTCGCCGATTATATCTGCATGGATGGCGTGATCCCGACCGGGCAGCTGCCGCAAGTCCTGCACCGACTGAACGAGATCGTCGTCGATCTTGGCCTGCGTGTCGCCAATGTCTTTCACGCCGGCGACGGCAATCTGCATCCGCTCGTGCTCTACAATATCAACGATCCAGCCGAGCAGGCGAAGGCGGAGAAGGCGGGCGAGGAAATCCTCAAGCTCTGCGTCGAAGTCGGCGGCTGCCTCACCGGCGAGCATGGCGTCGGCATCGAGAAGCGCGATCTGATGCCGTTCCAGTTCAGCCCCGTCGATCTGGCGCAGCAGATGCGCGTGCGCGCCGCCTTCGATCCCGCCTGGCGGCTCAACCCGGCCAAGGTCTTCCCGCTCGAAGGCAGGGTGGCGGCCTAGCCGTCATTGCGAGCGAAGCGAAGCAATCCAGTAGTTTCTCTGGATTGCTTCGTCGTTTCACTCCTCGCAATGACGCGACAAGCGCTTTTGTCCATGTTAGCTCAACGCCCATGAATTCCGTCACTCCCAAAACCGAAGCCGAGACCATCGAGGCGGTGAATGCGGCGCGTGCCGCGCATCGACGCATCGCGATCCAAGGTGGCGGGAGCCGCGCGGGTCTCGGGCGGCCGGTCGAGGCGGAAACACGGCTTTCGACGCACGGCCTTACCGGCATCACACTCTACGAGCCGCGCGAACTTGTGATTTCCGCACGGGCGGGCACGCCGCTGCGTGAGATCGAGGCGGCGCTACAGGAAAACAATCAGACTCTGCCGTTCGAGCCGATGGATCATCGCGCTCTTTACGGTACGGACGGCGAGCCGACGCTTGGCGGCGTCGCGGCGTGCAACATCTCCGGCCCGCGCCGCATCTCGGCCGGCGCGGCGCGGGATTTTTTGATCGGCCTGCGCTTCGTCAACGGCCGCGGCGAGATCGTCAAAACCGGCGGCCGGGTGATGAAGAATGTCACCGGCCTCGATCTGGTGAAGTTGCTCTGCGGCAGCCACGGCACGCTCGGTGTCATCACCGAGGCGACATTCAAGGTTTTGCCGCGTCCGGCATTTGCGGGAACATTGGCGCTCTATGGTCTCGCTGACGGCAAGGCGGTGGCGGCGCTCTGTGCCGCATTCGGCACGCCGCTCTCCGTCAGCGCCGCGGCGCATCTGCCGGCCGGGCTCGCGACGCCGGAGCCGCTTACCTTATTCCGCCTCGAAGGTCCGCAGGCGTCGGTCGATGAGCGCCTGTCGGTTCTGCGGCGCACGCTCGCGCCGTTCGAACACGGCGAAGCTCTGGCGCCGGATTATGCCGGCGCGCTGTGGCGCGCCATCCGCAATGTCGTGCCGCTTGTCTCGCCGCCGGAGGCCGCCATCTGGCGCGTATCGGTTCAGCCGACGCGGGCGCCCAAGCTTGTCGATCTTATCTTGAAGCAGACGGCGGCGCGCTATTATTACGATTGGGGCGGCGGCCTCGTCTGGCTCGCAGTCGCAGCGACGGGTGATGCCGGCGCGGCGGTGATCCGCGCCGCGCTGGCGCAGGCAGGCAATGGGCAGATGATCGGCCATGCGAGTTTGGTGCGCGCGCCGGATGACGTGCGCAGCCGTGTCGACGTCTTCGAGCCGCTCGCCACGCCTTTGTTGAAGCTGACGAAAGACATCAAAGCGAGTTTCGATCCGGATGGGATTCTCAATCCCGGCCTCATGTACCCGGGTATCTGATATGCAGACAGTTTTCACCGAGGCGCAGCTCACCGACAGCCATATGGCGGTTTCGGAAAAAATTCTGCGCTCCTGCGTTCATTGCGGCTTCTGCACCGCGACGTGCCCGACCTATGTGCTCGAAGGCGACGAACTCGATAGTCCGCGCGGGCGCATCTACCTCATCAAGGAAATGTTCGAGCAGGGGCGGGCGGCGCCGGCCGATGTCGTCACGCACCTCGATCGCTGTCTCTCCTGTCTCTCCTGCATGACGACCTGTCCCTCGGGTGTGCATTACATGCATCTCGTCGATCATGCTCGCGCGCATATCGAGGCGACCTATCGGCGGCCTTGGGCGGACCGGGCGCTGCGCAGCCTGCTCGCGGCCGTCTTGCCTTATCCGCGCCGCTTCGCGCTGGCGCTGCGGGCGGCGGCGCTGGCGCGGTCGTTCGCGAACCTGTTGAAGCGCGGCATCGGCGCACCGCGCAAGACGCCGCGTTTGGCGGACCGGCTCGCCGCTCTGTTGGCCTTGACGCCGCGTCGCCTGCCCGCGGCAGCACAGACACCAGCGATCTCACCAGCGCACGGCGGGAAGCGCGGCCGTGTCGCTCTGCTGAAGGGTTGCGCGCAACAGGTGCTAGATCCGGGAATCAATGCGGCGGCGATCCGGCTTCTGACGCGCAATGGCATCGAGGTTGTCGAAGCGCCGGACGAGGGCTGTTGCGGCGCTTTGGTGCATCACATGGGCAAGACGCCGCAGGCGCTCGATCTCGCCCGCGCCAATGTCGATGCCTGGACGAAACTTGCTGCCGATGGCGGGCTCGATGCGATCCTCGTCACCGCTTCCGGCTGCGGCACGACGCTGAAGGATTACGGCTTCATGCTGCGCGAGGATCCCGCCTATGCGGCGAAGGCGGCGGAGGTCTCGCGGCGCGCCAAGGATATTTGCGAATATGTTGCGGAGCTCGACCTCGCGCCGGGCCAAGTGCAGGACAAGGTCGTCGCCTATCACGCTGCCTGCTCGCTGCAGCATGGGCAGAAGATCACCGATCAGCCGAAGCGCCTGTTGAAGGCCGCGGGGTTTCGCGTGCGTGATGTGCCGGAGGGCCACATCTGCTGCGGCTCGGCCGGCACCTACAATATCATGCAGCCCTATTTCGCCGAGCAATTGCGCCGGCGCAAACTCGCCAATATCGAATCCGTGCGGCCCGATATCATCGCGCTCGGCAACATCGGCTGCTTGACACAGATCGCAAGCGGCACGGATATCCCGGTCGTCCACACGGTTGAATTGCTGGATTGGGCGAACGGCGGACCGATGCCCTTGCAAATCGAGCGCGCCGGCGCATGATGGTTTTGCTGGCTGGGAAACGAGATGGCGAAGGATAAGCAGAGACGCGGAAGCAAGGCGCCCGCATCGCGTGCGGGAACGAAAAAGCGTGCCGCGATAAAGAAGCCGGCGGCGAAAAAGCCTGTCGCGAAGAAGGCCGCAACCAAATCCGCCGCCAAAAAGCCCGCTGCAAAGCCGGCCGCCGCGAGGAAGATCACGGCGCGCAAATCCGTGCCGATCAAGACCGCGCGGGTCAGCAAGCGCGCGCTGCTGCCGCCTTTGCCGCCGCCGCCGACTTCGCCGCTGAAAGCGGCGCGCAGCGCGGCGCGTCATCCCTCTCGTTCCAAAGCGCTCGGCCGTGCCAAGGTCGCGAAGCGGGGCAGGGCGGTTTTCGAAATTCCCGCTTGCACCGAGGTTGTGCTGCGGCAGAAGCTGCGACTCGCGGCGCCCTATGTCGAACTCTGGCTGGTGCAGAGGGAGACTGTCCTGGCCGAGGCGGATGGGCTCACGCCGGAGGCGGCTTTCGTGCGCATCTGGCAATGGCTGATGCTGGAGGCGGCGCTGGAAGGCGGCCAGGTCGTGATCACCCCGGACCTTGTCGAAAAGCTCTTCGCCGAGGAAATGGGACGCGCTCCCACTGCATAAATCGCTCCGCCCCTAATAGGGCGTCTTTCAAAAATTTTTTCGCGCGTAGCGGCGCCCCCCAAGTGTGTTGACAGTGATTTCGCGCCTTCAACGCGCTGTTAACCCTAACACTTTCTAATCTGCTCAAACTTGCGTCGTCCTCGCGCGCCCAAGGCGTGGTGCCATAACCCAGATTGACCGGTCCTATATCCCATGTTATCCCAAGCTATCCCATGGTTGAGGCTCGCCCCGCCGCTTGGCGTTTGGGCGGCCGGGGTTGGCGAGCCGGCCTGGGATAGTTTCGCGGCGTTGCGTTTTGGGTGGCGGAGGCGGGGGCTTGGACCGGTTCGTCTCGTGTTTCACCAACCGGCTGGATGCGAAGGGGCGCGTGTCGATCCCAGCGCAATTCAGGGCGGTTCTGGCACGCGATGGATTCGACGGGCTCTTCGCGCATCCGGCTCTGGAAGGCGAGGCTGTCGACTGTGGCGGCAACGCTTTGTTGCGGGAGATCGATCAGCTTTTGGCGCTTCATGCGCCCTATTCGGAAGAACGCGATCATCTCTCGACGGCCTTGTTTGGGGCCAGCGAGATTTTGAAAGTGGATGCGGAGGGCCGCGTCGTGCTCTCGGAGACGATCAAGGCCATCACGCATATTACGCAGGAAGTCACCTTCCTCGGAAAGGGAGACAGGTTTCAGATCTGGGAGCCAAGCCGTTTTCAGGCGCATTTCGAGGAGGCCAAAGCTCGATCGCGCATTTTACGGAAGCAGCTCGGTTCTCAATCTCCGGCGCCAGAACGGCCGCCGCCACATGGAGCACGGGAATGAATTCGGGCCGCGGCGATCTTCAGCACGTCGCCGCTGGCGGACTGGCCCGCCACATTCCCGTGCTTCGTGCGGAGATCCTGGAAGCCCTGGCGCCTCAAGCGGGCGGTGTCTATCTCGATGCGACCTTCGGTGCCGGCGGCTATTCCGCCGCCATCCTCGCAACCTCCGACACGAAAGTTCTGGCGCTCGACCGCGATCCCAGCGCGATCGCGGCAGGCTTTGCCCTGGTCGAGGCCGCGGCCGGCCGGCTGACGCTGGTCGAGGCGCGTTTTTCCGAGCTTGAAAGCGCTGCGCATACGCAAGGCATCGCCCGCTTCGACGGCATCGTCTTCGATATCGGCGTCTCCTCGATGCAACTTGACGAAGCCGAACGCGGCTTTTCCTTCCGTCAGGAGGGGCCGCTCGACATGCGCATGAGCAGTGAGGGCCAAAGCGCCGCCGATCTCGTCAACGAGGCCGACGAGGCAGCGCTCGCCGACATTTTCTATTATTTCGGCGAAGAACGTGCCGCACGCCGCATCGCCCGGGCAATCGTCGCCGCGCGCGCCGAGACGCCGATCACGACGACGGCGCAGCTCGCGACGCTTATCGCGCGTGTGCTGCCGGTGCGGCCGGGCGCCATCCATCCGGCGACGCGCAGCTTTCAGGCGTTGCGCATCGCGGTCAACGACGAGCTTGGCGAATTGGTTGCCGGGCTTTCGGCGGCGGAGCGGCTGCTGAAGCCGGGCGGCCGGCTCGCGGTTGTCACCTTCCATTCGCTCGAAGATCGCATCGTCAAGCAATTCTTCGCGGCGCGCTCCGGCCGTGGCGAGGCGAAGTCGCGGCCTTTGCCCGGCGAGCCGCGGAAGGCGACACCGAGCTTCATCCTCGTCGGCAAGCAGCCGATCGAAGCCTCGCCGGCCGAAGTGGCGGAAAATCCGCGGGCGCGTTCGGCCAAATTGCGTTTCGCCGTGCGCACCGAGGCGCCGGCGCAACCGCTCGACCCGGCGCTTATTTCTCTCTCGCGTCTGCCGCAGAAACAAACGCGGAGGGGCGGATGATCCGGTTGCTCAACGTGCTCGCCATCGCCTGTCTCGTCGGCACGGCGATCTTCGCCTATTCGGTGAAATACGAGACGATGTTCCGCGCCGAGAAGATCGTGCAATTGCGCGACAAGCTGCAGACCGAAACCGACGCGATCGGCATGTTGCGGGCGGAGTGGGAGCATGTCTCGCGCCCCGAGCGCATCCAGGCTTTGGCCGATCAATTCCTGACGCTGCAATCGCCGGCGCTGACGCAGATCGTCCCCGTCACCGGCTTGCCCGACAAGGGGCCGCGGCAAGATGAGATTGGCCAGAAACTCGACGCGCTGGGCCTCCAGAATCCGACCAACACCCCCATCGATCCGATGACGACGGGACAAATCACGCCGGGAAGCCATTGACGCGATGATGAACGCCGACGACCATTTGCCCGTGGAAATTCCGGTGCCCACGCCCGCCGCGGCGAAGCGCAGCCGCGGCCTGCTCTCCATCCTGCTGACGACCAAGCTCGACAAGAGCACACGGCGCATCCGGCTCATCGCCCTCGGCTTCATGCTCGTCTATTGCATCATCGGCGGCAAGCTCGTCTATTTCGCAATGCATCCGGAATTGCGTCAGACGCACGAGGCCGCTTCCGATACGGTTGCGGCGGCGCGGCCGGATATTCTCGATCGCAACGGCGCCGTGCTCGCGACCGACATCAAGGTGACGTCGGTCTTCGCCGAGCCGCGCCGGATCATCGACCGCGACGAGGCGGTCGATCAGCTCTCGACGATCTTCCCCGATCTCAGCATCCGTGAGCTGACCGAGAAGCTCGGTTCGCGCAAGGGCTTCATCTGGGTCAAGCGCGCGGTCACGCCCGCGCAGCAGCAGGCCGTCTACCACCTTGGCCTGCCGGGCGTCGGCTTCATGCAAGAAAACAAGCGCGTCTATCCCAATGGCCCGATCGCCGCGCATGTGCTGGGTTATGCCAATATCGATGGCGTCGGCATCTCGGGCCTCGAAAAATATATCGACGGGCAGGGGCTGTCGGCGCTGCAAAGCGCCGGGTTCAACCTGACGCCTTCGAATCTGAAGCCGATCGTCACTTCGCTCGATCTCAACGCGACATATGCTGTTCGTGACGAACTCGCCAAGGGCATCGATAAATTCAAGGCCAAGGCCGGCGCCGCCGCCATCGTCGACGTTACCACCGGCGAAGTGATTGCCATGGCCTCGTTGCCGGACTTTGACCCCAACAATCCCGTCGATGCGCTCGACCCGCACCGCATCAACCGGATGACGGTCGGCGTCTACGAGATGGGCTCGACCTTCAAGGCGCTCACGATCGCCATGGCGCTCAATTCCGGCAAGGTGACTCTGAACAGCAAGCTCGATGCGCGCGAATCCCTGCGCTACGGCCGTTTCACCATCCATGATTTCGAGCCGCAGCATCGGTTTTTGGCGGTGCCAGAAGTCTTCACCTATTCGTCGAATATCGGCACGGCGCGCATGGCGATGATGGTGGGCGTCGACGGGCACAAGGCCTTTCTCGCCAAGATGGGCCAGTTGACTCGCCTGCGCACCGAGCTTCCCGAATCCGCCGAGCCGCTCGTGCCGAAGAATTGGGGCGAGCTCAACACGATGACGATCGCCTTCGGCCAGGGCTTGAATGTGGCGCCGTTGCAGGCGCTGATGGCGGTCGGCGCGCTTGTCAATGGCGGCTATATGATCAAGCCGACATTTCTCAAACGCGGCGAAGCGGATGCGATGGCAAACGCCGTGCGGGTGGTCAAGCCGGAGACGTCAGAGAGCCTGCGCTATCTGATGCGTCTCAACGCCGAGATCGGCACCGCCAAGAATGCCAATATCGACGGCTATTTCGCCGGCGGCAAAACCGGCACCGCGGACAAGATCATCCACGGCCATTATTCGAAGGACAAAGTTCTGACGACCTTCATGGCGATTGTCCCGGCCGACAAGCCAAGGTATCTTTTCTTCGTGATGCTGGACGAACCGCAGGCCATTCCCGGAACTTACGGATTTCACACCGCGGCGTGGAACTCCGGCGCCGTCGCCGGCAAGATCATCACCCGCCTCGGCCCGCTGCTGGGGATCGAGCCGCGCTTCACGCCGCCGAGCCAGCCCTTCCCGCTACTCGCCGAGCTTGGCTATAGCGCCGCCAATTCCGCCGTCGTCCTCGGGAGCCATTGATGCGCCTAGGCGATCTCCTGCCTGAGGCGGCGCAGGCCGAAGCCTTGGCTGCGCGGGAGATTGCCGGCCTCAGCGCCGACAGCCGCACCGTGGGCGCGAATTTCGCCTTTTTCGCTTTGCCCGGCACCAAGGCCGACGGGGCGGCCTTCGCGGCGCAGGCGGTGGCGCGCGGCGCCGTCGCCGTCATCGGCCAGAGCGCCATTGACGTTACGCCAGCGGTCTTCATCGAAGTGCCGGACGCGCGCCGGGCATTGGCGCTCGCCGCGGCGCGCTTCTATCCGGCGCAGCCGGTGAGAATCGCCGCCATCACCGGCACGAGCGGCAAAAGCTCGGTTGCGGCCTTCACTCGGCAAATCTGGCTCGCCCTCGGCCATCGCGCCGCGTCGCTCGGCACGATCGGTCTCGTCGCGCCGTCGGGCGAAGTCTATGGCTCGCTGACGACACCCGACCCTATCTCCCTGCACAAGACGCTTGACCATCTGGCGCGGGACGGCGTCACCCATCTTGCCTTCGAGGCCTCTTCGCATGGGCTCGATCAGCGCCGGCTGGATGGCGTGCGGCTCTCGGCCGGCGCCTTCACCAATCTGTCGCGCGATCATCTCGATTATCATCCGGACATGGAATCCTATCACGCGGCGAAGCTGCGCCTGTTCGACACGCTGCTTGCGCAGGGGCAGGCGGCGGTGATCGAAGCCGACAGCGATGTCGCGGACAGAGTGATCGCGGCCTGCGCCGCGCGTGGTTTGCGTCTCTTCACGGTCGGCAGAAAAGGCGAGGCCATCAAGCTGCTGCATGCCGCGCCAGAGAATTTCGCCACCGCGCTCACGCTGGAATATGGCGGCAAAACCTATTCCGTGCATCTGCCGCTCGCCGGCGATTTCCAGGTTCAGAATGCGCTCGTCGCTGCGGGGCTCGCTTTGGCGACAGGCGGCGCGCCCGATCGTGTCTTCGCCGCGCTGGAGAATCTGCAGGGCGCCTCCGGCCGGCTCGAACTCGTCGGCCGCCGTGATGGCGCGCCGATCTTCGTCGATTATGCGCACAAGCCGGATGCGCTCGACAACGTGTTGCGTACCCTGCGGCCGCTGGCGCGGCGCCGGCTCATCGTCGTCTTCGGCTGCGGCGGCGACCGCGACAAAGGCAAACGGCCGATCATGGGCGAGTTGGCGGCTCGTCTCGCAGACGAGGTGATCGTCACCGACGACAATCCGCGCTCGGAGGATCCGGCGCAGATCCGGGCTGAAATTCTCGCTGCCGCGCGCGCCGTGCCCGGTGCCAAGGTCGAGGAAATCGGCGACAGGACCCAGGCGATCGCCGCTGGTGTCGCCCGGCTTGGGGAGGGCGATGTGCTTCTCGTCGCCGGCAAAGGCCATGAAACGGGCCAGATCGTCGGTGACAGAGTACTGCCGTTTTCCGATCAGCAGAGCGTACGCGCAGCCCTGGGAGTTTCCGCGGCATGAATCCGGACGTGTCGCAGGAAAATCCGCTTGCGACGGAATCCTACATCGAGCCTTTGTGGATGCCGCTGGCGTTGTTCGCGCCGCTGCGCGCGCGGCTCAGCGGTCCCATGCCGCAGCCCGTCTTCGGCATTTCGATCGATACGCGCACGCTGGTGCCGGGCGATCTTTTCTTCGCCATCAAGGGCGAGCGCAGTGACGGACACGATCATGTCGTCGATGCCTTCGCCAAAGGCGCGGCGGCCGCGGTGGTCGATGAAGATCATGCAGATTCGCTGAAGGGTGCCGGACCGCTTTACGTCGTCCACGATGTGCTGCACGCGCTCGAAGGGCTTGCCGCCGCCGCCCGTGCGCGGACGCCGGCGCGGATCGTCGCCGTCACCGGCTCTGTCGGCAAGACGACGACGAAGGAAGCTCTGCGGCATGTGCTTTCAGAAGCCGGTCCGACGCATGCCTCGGTCGCATCCTACAACAATCATTGGGGCGTCCCGCTGACCCTGGCGCGGATGCCGCGCGAGACGCGCTTCGGCGTGGTCGAGATCGGCATGAATCACGCGGGCGAAATTTTGCCGCTGACCGCGCTGGCGCGGCCGCATGTCGCGATCATCACCATTGTCGCGCCGGTGCATCTCGAATTCTTCGACTCGGTCGAAGCCATCGCCGATGCCAAGGCGGAGATTTTTTCGGGCCTCGTGCCTGGCGGCGTCGCGATCCTCAATGCCGATATCGCGCAATATGAGCGGCTCGATGCAGCCGCGCGCGGGGCCGGGGCCGGACATATCGCGACCTTCGGCGCCGCGCCGCAAGCCGACGCCCGCCTCGTCGAGATCGAGACGCACGAAACCTATGCCATGGTCATCGCGCGCGTCGCCGGGCGCGATCTGACCTATCGCCTCGGCGCGCCCGGGCGGCATATCGCGCTCAATTCGCTTGCCGTCCTGCTCGCCGCGCAGGCCTTCGGTCTCGATCTCGCGCAAGCGGCCAAATCTTTGGCAAGCTTCGAAGTCCCGGCGGGTCGTGGCCGGCGCTTCGATCTCAAGGCCGAAGATGGCCCCTTCACCTTGATCGACGAAAGCTATAATGCCAATCCGGCTTCGACCGCTGCGGCTCTGGCGCTCGTCGGCAGCTTGCCGGCAGCGCGGCGCATTGCCGTCCTCGGCGATATGCTGGAACTCGGTCCGCAGGGCCCGGAACTCCACGCCGCGCTCGCGCGCGACATTGCCAACAACAACATTGACCTCGTTTTCGTCACGGGCCCATTGATGAAGCAGCTTTTCGACGCTCTGCCGGATAAGCGGAAGGGCGCCTGGTGCGAGAGCGCGGCGGCGCTTGAAGATATCGTTCTCGCCGCTGTCCGCGCGGGTGATCTCGTTATCGTTAAGGGCTCGAACGCCAGCCGCATGAGCGCCATCGTCGCGGCCCTTAAATCCCGTTTTTCCGCCGAGACCGGCAGCCAATAGGATTTCAGAATGCTTTTTTGGCTCACGAATTTCACGCATATTTTCAGCCCGCTGAATCTGTTCCGCTACATCACGTTCCGCACCGCGGGCGCGACAGCGACGGCGCTGTTTTTCGTCTTCTTCTTCGGGCCAAGCATCATCGCGGCTTTGCGGCTCAAACAGGGCAAGGGCCAGCCGATCCGCGAGGACGGACCGCAATCGCATCTTCTGACCAAAAAGGGCACGCCGACGATGGGCGGCCTCATGATCCTCTCCGGTCTCCTCGTCTCGACTTTGCTCTGGGCCAATCTCGAGAGCCGCTATGTCTGGATCGTCCTGCTCGTCACGGTCGGCTTCGGTCTCATCGGCTTCTATGACGATTATCTCAAGGTCACCAAGCAGACGCACAAGGGCTTTTCCGGCAGGCTGCGGCTCGCGCTCGAAGGCGTCATCGCGCTTATCGCCTGTTTCGCGATGATGAAGTTAGGCCCGGCGCATACGAGCGAGCTCGCGCTTCCCGCGGTCAAGGGCTATGTGATCGACCTCGGATATTTCTTCTTGATCTTCGCGCCGCTCATCATCGTCGGCGCCGGCAATGCGGTGAATCTCACCGACGGTCTCGACGGTCTCGCCATCGTGCCGGTGATGATCGCGGCGGCCGCTTTCGGCATCATCGCCTATCTCGTCGGCAATGCCATCTATTCGGAATATCTGCGCATCAATTATGTGCCGGGCACCGGCGAGCTTGCCGTCGTCTGCGGCGCGCTGATCGGCGCCGGCCTCGGCTTTCTCTGGTTCAATGCGCCCCCGGCTCAGATCTTCATGGGCGACACCGGCTCGCTCGCGCTCGGCGGCCTGCTCGGCACCGTCGCCGTGGCAGTGAAGCATGAGATCGTTCTGGCCATCGTCGGCGGCCTTTTTGTGGTTGAGGCTTTGTCGGTTATCGTCCAGGTCATATCGTTCAAATTGACCGGTAAGCGCGTGTTCAAAATGGCGCCGATCCATCATCACTTCGAGCAGCTCGGCTGGTCCGAGCCGCAGGTCGTGGTGCGGTTCTGGATCATCGCCTTCGTGCTCGCGCTCGTCGGCCTCTCGACATTGAAGTTGCGCTGATGACGCCTATCACCTCTTTCGCCGGCAAGCGTGTCGCCGTCTTCGGTCTGGGCGTTTCCGGCCTCGTAAGCGCCCAGGCGCTGGCCGCCGGCGGCGCCGATGTGGCCGTTTGGGACGATCATCGCCCCGGCCGTGAGAAGGCCGCGGCCCTCGGCCTCAAGCTCGAAGACCTGGTGACCGCCGACCTCACCGGCTATAATTCGCTCATCCTCTCACCCGGCGTGCCGCTGACGCATCCCTATCCGCATTGGGTCGTCGTCAAGGCGCAGGCGGCCGGCGTCGAGATCATCGGCGATATCGAGCTTTTCGTCCGTGAGCGTGCCCATATCGCGCCGGACGCGCCGCTGGTCGCCATCACCGGCACCAACGGCAAATCGACGACGACAGCGCTCGTCGCGCATCTTTATCGCGCGTTCGGCTACGAGGTCGAAGTCGGCGGCAATATCGGCACGCCGATCCTGGCGCTCAACCCGCCGGCGAAGGGCCGCGTCCATGTGGTCGAGTGCTCGTCGTTTCAGATTGACCTCGCGCCCTCGCTGAACCCGTCCTTCGGCATTCTGCTCAATGTCACCGTCGATCACCTCGATCGCCATGGGACGATGGAACATTATGCCGAGATCAAGGAGCGGCTCGTCGCCAAGGCCGATGTCGCCATCGTCGGTGTCGACGACGACATTTGCGCCGGTATCGCCCAGAAGCTGCGCGCACAGGGGCGGACGGTGGTGCCGATCTCGATCCACCATCCGGCGATCCCGGATGGCATCGTGCTGGAGGGGACGCGCCTTGTCCGCAAGACCGGCGGCCAAGCCAGCCCGATCGCCGATCTCGCCGGCATCCCGTCGCTGCGCGGCACCCACAATGGCCAGAATGCCGCCGCGGCGGTGGCGGCGCTGGGCGCGCATGGATTTGAGCTTGAGCTTGTCCAGAAGAGCTTACGGACCTTCCCCGGACTCGCGCACCGGATGGAGGAGATCGGCCGGCGCGGCAAGGTGCTCTACATCAACAATTCCAAGGCGACCAATGCCGATGCCGCCGAAAAGGCGCTGCAGTGCCTCGACGACATTTATTGGATCCTCGGCGGCCGGGCCAAGGAGGGCGGCATCGGGCCGCTCGCGCCGCTCTTCCCCAAGGTGGCTAAGGCCTATCTGATCGGCGAGGCGGCGGAACCCTTCGCCAAAGTCATCGGCGAAGCAATTCCTTATGAATTTTGCGGCACCATCGAGCGCGCGGTCGATAGCGCGACCCGGGATGCGGAGGCGAGCACGACGCCTTCACCCATCGTCCTGCTCTCGCCCGCCTGCGCCTCGTTCGATCAATTCCCGAATTTCGAGAAGCGCGGCGACAAATTTCGGGAGGTTGTTCTGGCCAAGCTCGCGGAGCCGCCGAAAGCCTAGGGGGTTAGATCATGGTCTCGCGCGTCGAACGCTCGACCCTCGCGAACTGGTGGTGGACCATCGACCGCTGGCTGCTCGCCGCGCTCGGTACGCTCGTCATCTTCGGCCTCGTCCTGACGATGGCGGCGAGCCCGCCGGTCGCCGAGCGCCTTGGCCTGCCGACCTTCCATTTCGTCAACAAGCAGGTGATGTTCCTCATCCCTTCACTCGCTGTCTTCTTCGCCGCCTCGCTCCTGTCGCCCCGGCATGTGCGCCGCGCCGCGCTCATCCTCTTCCTGGTCTCGATGGCGCTGATCTTCGCGGCGCTGCTTTTCGGCGCAGAGGTGAAGGGCGCAAGGCGCTGGATTTTCGGCGTCCAGCCGTCGGAATTCATGAAGCCATGCTTCGTCGTCTTGGCGGCCTGGGCCTTCGCCGAAGGCGGCCGCGACCGGCTGCCGGGCAATATGATTGCGCTGCTGCTGCTGCCGGCAACGATCATCCCGCTCATTCTGGAGCCAGATTTCGGCCAGACCATGCTTGTTTCTTTGGTCTGGGTCGGCCTTTTCTTCATCGCCGGTTTGCGCTGGATCTGGGTCTTCGGCGTCGGCGGCATCGGCATGAGCGGCGTCATGCTCGCTTATAAATTCGTACCGCATGTGCGCGCCCGCATCCTGAAATTCATCGATCCCAGCGCGACCGGCGGCGTCGCCGACACGTTCCAGGTCGATACGGCCTTGCAGAGTTTTTATGCCGGTGGCTGGACAGGCAAGGGGCCAGGCGAGGGCACGCTCAAGCGCATTCTGCCCGATGCACACACTGACTTCATCTTCGCCGTCACGGCGGAGGAATTCGGCATCATCGCCTGTCTCGTGATCGTTTCTGTCTTCATGTTTATCGTCGTGCGCGGCCTCGCCGTCGCCTCGCGCAATGAGGATCATTTCTGCCGCCTCGCGGGGTCTGGTCTCGTCATGCTCTTCGGCATCCAAAGCGCGATCAATATGGCGGTCAATCTGCACCTGATGCCGGCCAAGGGCATGACGCTACCCTTCATCTCCTATGGCGGCTCGTCGCTCATCTCTCTGGCGCTCGGCATGGGTTTCATGATCGCCGTCATGCGCAAGCGGCCGCGCTCGGAAGTCGTCTTCCGCAAGGTCGAAGCGGAGCCGGCATGACCTTGGGTCCGGTTCTGGTTGCGGCGGGCGGCACTGGCGGCCACCTCTTTCCCGCCGAGGCGCTGGCGAAGGAACTTTCCGCGCGAGGCATTGCCGTCGAACTCGTCACCGACCGGCGCGGCAAGCAATATGACGGCGATTTTTCTGCGCGGGCTGTGCATGTGATCTCCTCCGCCACGCCGAGCGGTGGCTCGCTTCTCGCCCGCGCAAAGGCCGTGCTCACGCTGCTTGGCGGCACCATCGCCGCACTCTGGCTGATCGGCCGCAAACGCCCGGCCGCCGTCGTCGGCTTCGGCGGCTATCCGAGTGTGCCTCCTGTCTTCGCCGCGACGCTGCTGCGCGTGCCGACCATCTTGCATGAGCAGAATGCGGTGATGGGCCGTGCCAACCGCTTTCTCGCCGCGCGGGTCGATGCCGTCGCGCATGGCTTTCCGACGCTCAAGGGACTTGGCAGCGGCATCCGAGCGCAAACCTACCACACCGGCAATCCGGTGCGGCCGAGCGTGCTTGCCGCGGCAAGGGTGCCTTATCGCGTGCCGGATGACGGCACGTTCGATCTGCTTGTCACCGGCGGCTCCCAGGGCGCGCGGGTGATGGCCGATATCGTGCCGCCGGCCGTCGCGCTTCTGTCGCCGCAGGAGCGCGTGGGCCTGCGCATCGTGCAACAGGCGCGCGGCGAAGATCAGGCGCGGGTCACGAAGGCCTATCAGGACCTTGCGGTCGCCGCCGAAGTCCTGCCGTTTTTTTCCGATCTTCCAGCTCGTGTTGCCGCGGCCTCGCTGGTGATCGCGCGCGCCGGCGCCTCGACGGTGTCGGAACTCGCCGTCATCGGCCGGCCGTCCATCCTGGTTCCGTTCCCGCATGCGCTGGATCAGGATCAGGCGGCCAATGCCGAGGAATTGGCTGCGACGGGCGCCGCGCAAGTGGTGCGCGAGACGGAGTTTACGCCGCAATGGCTTGACGCGGCGCTGCGTGCGGCGCGGCAAAATCCGGAAGGGCTTGCCTCACGCGCGGCGGCGGCTCAGAAAGCGGGGATCGATGATGCCGCGAAAAAACTCGCCGATCTCGTGACCAATATCGCCCTTGGGAACAAAAAAGAATGAAGCTTCCGCGCGAACTCGGCCCCATCCACTTTGTTGGCATTGGCGGCATCGGCATGTCCGGCATCGCCGAGGTGCTCATCAATCTTGGCTATAAGGTGCAAGGCTCCGATACGAGCGAGAACGCCAATGTTCTGCGCCTGCGCGAGAAGGGCGCGACGGTCTATATCGGCCATGACGCGGCGCATCTCGGCAATGCCGAGGTCGTCGTGGTCTCGACCGCGATCAAGCGCGACAATCCCGAACTCGTCGCGGCGCGGGAGCGGCGCCTGCCCGTCGTACGCCGCGCCGAAATGCTGGCTGAGCTGATGCGGCTCAAGCAATGCGTGGCGATTGCCGGCACGCATGGCAAGACCACGACGACCTCGCTCGTCGCGACGCTGCTCGACGCTGGCAAGTTCGACCCGACCGTCATCAACGGTGGCATCATCAACGCCTATGGCACCAATGCGCGGCTCGGTGCGGGCGATTGGATGGTCGTTGAGGCGGACGAGAGCGACGGCACCTTCCTGAAGCTGCCGGCCGACATTGCCATCATCACCAATATCGATCCCGAGCATCTCGATCATTTCAAGACTTTCGAGGCGATCAAGGGCGCCTTCCGTGCCTTCATCGAGAATCTGCCATTCTACGGCTTTGCCGTGATGTGCCTCGACCATCCGACGGTGCAGGAACTCGTCGGCCAGATCGAGGACCGTCGCGTCATCACCTATGGCGAAAATCCGCAGGCCGACGCGCGGCTCGTCGATGTTGATCTCGCCGGCGGCAAGTCGCGCTTCAGCGTCATTATTCACGATCGCAAGCGGTGCGGCGAAGTGCGGCTCGAGAATTTGGGCCTGCCGATGCCTGGCCATCACAATGCGCTCAACGCCACAGCGGCGATCGCGGTCGCGCATCAGCTCGGCATGAGCGCCGAGACGATCCGTGCAGCGCTTGCGGGCTTCAGCGGCGTCAAGCGCCGTTTCACGCCGACGGGCGAGTGGAATGGCGTGCGTATCTTCGACGATTACGGCCATCATCCGGTCGAGATCGCCGCCGTGCTGCGCGCCGCGCGTGCCTCGACCAAGGGGCAGGTGATCGCCATCGTGCAGCCGCATCGCTATACGCGGCTCAATTCTCTGTTCAATGAATTCGCGGCCTGTTTCAACGATGCCGATACGGTCATCGTCGCCGATGTCTATACCGCTGGTGAGGCGCCAATCGAGGGGGCGGATCGCGACCATCTCGTTGCCGCTTTGAAGGCGCACGGCCATCGCCAGGCGCTGGGCCTCGCGCGTCCCGCCGATATTGCACCATTGGTGCGCACGCTGGCCAAGTCGGGTGATTATGTGATCTTTCTCGGCGCCGGCAACATCACCCAATGGGCCTATGCACTGCCGGGGCAATTGGCCGCCGGCGACGGCGCATGAACTTTCCTGATCTCACGCCCGCCTTGCAAAAGGCCGCGCCGGAGTTGCGCGGGCGGCTCGAAGCCAATGTGCGCATGGCGGACCTCTGCTGGTTCCGCACCGGCGGCCCGGCGCAGGCGCTCTTCACGCCCGCTGACGAGGAAGACCTCGCCTATTTTCTCGCGCGTCTCGATTCGGGCATCCCGGTCACGACCGTCGGTGTCGGCTCCAATCTTCTGGTGCGCGACGGTGGCATCAAGGGCGTTGTCATCCGGCTCGGCAAGGGCTTCCATAATCTGCGTGTCGATGGATTGCGCATTGAGGCCGGCGCGCGAATCCTCGACGTCAAATTGGCAGCGACGGCGGCCGAGGCGGGCATCGCAGACCTTGCGTTCTATCGCGGAATCCCGGGCGCGGTCGGCGGCGCGTTGCGGATGAATGCCGGCGCCTATGGCGCTGAGACGAAGGACGTGCTCGTCTCCTGCCGCGGCATAGACCGCAAGGGCGCCCTGCGCGTCTTCAGCGCCGCCGATATGGGGTTCACCTATCGTCATGCGAATGTGCCGCAGGATGTGATCTTCACATCGGCGCTGTTCGAGGGCCGAGCAGGCGAACGCGCTGCGATCGAGGCCGAAATGGCGGAGATCACCAAGTCGCGGCAGGAGAGCCAGCCGGTCAATACCCGTACCGGCGGCTCGACATTCAAGAACCCGCTGGGCCATAAAGCGTGGCAATTGATCGATGCGGCGGGCTGCCGCGGCCTTGTCATCGGCGATGCGCAGGTGTCAGAGCTGCATTGCAATTTTCTGATCAATCGTGGCGCGGCCAGCGCGACGGATATCGAATCCTTGGGCGAGGAAGTCCGCCGCCGCGTCTTCGAGACGAGTGGCATACTCCTCGAATGGGAGATCGAGCGGGTTGGCGAAAGCCATAGCACGGGCTGATCCAAATCATGGTCCGCGTCCGCCGGCGCGTTAGAAGCGCAGGCAAAAGGAGACGCCCATGAGCTATTATTTTGCCAAGACGTTGAACACCGATTTCGATAGCGCGGTGAAGCGCGTGATCGAGGCGCTGAAGGTGGCCGGCTTCGGAATCATCACTGAAATCAACGTGAAGGACACGTTCAAGCAGAAGATGGGCGTCGATTTCCGCAATTACCGCATCCTTGGCGCCTGCAATCCGCGGCTTGCCCATGAGGCTTTGGAGATCGAGGACAAGGTCGGCACGATGCTTCCGTGCAACGTCGTGGTGCAGGAGACGGGCGCCGGAAAGGTCGAGGTCGCCGCGATCGATCCGGTGGCCTCCATGCAGGCGATCGACAATCCCAGGCTGCGTGGCGCGGCGGAAAAGGTGCAGGCGCAATTGAAGCAGGTTATCGCGGGGCTTTAGGTCTTCCATACTTTTTCGTGATGCACGCGAGAGGTTGTCGGCGCGGCGCGAAATCCTGTAGGGGTCGGAGTCCGAAAGCTCGATTCCCCGCATCCCATGTCCTTCCATATCGCCCTGCCGTTCCTTTTCGTCGCCGGCTTCCTTGCGGGCGTCATGAACGCGCTCGCCGGCGGCGGCTCTTTTATTTCTGTCCCGGCGATGATCGCGACGGGTATGCCCTCCGTGCTTTCCAACACGTCGAGCACTTTGGCTTTGTGGCCGGGGACGGTCGTCAGCGCCATGATCTATCCGAACGCTTTTCGTTCCGTCTGCGGCATCGGCAGATGGCCGCTGATGATCGTGACGCTCATCGGCGGGCTCATCGGCAGCCTGCTTTTGCTTTTCACGCCGTCATCGTCCTTCGATGTCATGTTGCCCTGGCTGCTGCTGCTTGCCACGCTGGCGCTCATCTTCGGGCAGCGGATCGCCGTGGCGCTCGAGGGCCGCTTTCATGGCTCGCGCTGGGTGCTGGTGGCGCAATTCATTCTTGGCACCTACGGCGGCTATTTTGGCGGCGCTGCAAGCATCATGATGCTGGCGATCTGGTGCCTCTTCGGCGAGACCGACATCAAATCCCTGCACGGGCCGCGGACGCTGCTGATCACCGCGGCCAACACCGTCGCGATCATCGTCTTCCTGTTCGCGCGCGCGATACTCTGGCCACAGACGCTCGCCATGTTGGCCGGCTCGATTATCGGAGGCTTTGGCGGCGCACGGCTCGGCCGCGTCACCCCGGCGCATATCGCCCGCGTCGTGACGCTCTGCATCACGGTCACGATAACCTGCGCCTTCTTTGCCAAGACCTATTGGCCTCCTTAGAGAGGCTCGACGCTATTCTTGACAGGCGCGCGGGATCAGTCGAGAAGCCCTGCATTGCCATATTCGATGGAATATAGCTTTGCAGAATTTGCTCACCCCGGACGATTGGACCGCCGTTTTTCTGTCGCTGCGGATCGCAATCGTCGCGCTCCTGGGCAGTCTGCCGTTCGGCATTCTCGTCGCCTATGCCTTGGCGCGCTGGCATTTTCCCGGCAAGACCCTGGTGACGGCGCTCATCTATCTGCCGCTGGTGATTCCGCCGGTCGTCACCGGCTATATGCTGCTTATCGCGTTCGGGCGGCGCGGGATTTTCGGCCAGGCGCTGGCTGATCTCGGCATTGTGCTCTCGTTCCGTTGGACCGGCGCGGCGCTGGCCTGCGCGATCATGGGCTTTCCGCTCATGGTGCGGGCGATCCGGCTTTCATTTGAAGCCATCGATCCCAATCTCGAAAAGGCCGCGAGCTCGCTGGGCGCCAATCCTTTTTTCCGCTTCCTTCTTGTCAGCCTGCCTCTGGCATTCCCGGGCATTGTCGTCGGGGCAACCTTGTCCTTCGCCCGCGCGCTCGGCGAATTCGGCGCTACGATCACCTTCGTCTCCAACATCCCCGGCGAGACGCAGACGATCTCCGCCCTGATCTATACCTATACGCAGGAGCCGGGCGGCGATGCCAGCGCACTGCGGCTCACGCTGGTCTCGCTCGCGATCGCCTTCGTTGCGATCGTCGCTTCGGAGATTATCCAAGCGCGCGGCGAGAAACGTCTGGCGGGTGGCGGATGATCGATGTCGATGTCGCCCGCCAGGTCGGCAGCTTCAACCTCAAGGTCGCCTTCCGCAACGCCGAGGGCATCACCGCGCTTTTCGGCCGTTCGGGCTCGGGAAAATCGCTGACGATCGGCCTTATCGGCGGTCTCGATCGTCCGGACCGGGGCCATGTCATTCTTGACGGCCGCACTCTGGTCGATACGCAGAAGCGGATTTTCGTCCCGGCCCATCGCCGCCGCATCGGCATCGTCTTTCAGGATTCGCGCCTCTTTCCGCATTTTGGCGTGCGGCAAAATCTTCTCTTCGGCCGCTGGTTCGCGCCGCGCGTCGCGCGTGCCGCCAGCTTCGATGCCGTGATCGAAACCCTAGGGATCGGCCATCTCCTCGGCCGTGCGCCGGCAAAACTTTCCGGTGGCGAGCGTCAGCGCGTCGCCATCGGCCGCGCCTTTTTGTCGTGCCCGAAACTCCTGCTGATGGACGAGCCGCTCGCCGCGCTCGACGCGCAGCGGCGGAGTGAAATTCTGCCGCTGATCGAGCGGCTTCGCGACGAATTCAAAATCCCGATCGTCTATGTCTCGCACGATATCGAGGAAGTCTCGCGCTTAGCGAACCGTGTGGTCGTGCTGGAGCGCGGACAGGTCGTCGCAGTCGGCGATCCGGCGGAGGTTCTGCCAGCCTTCACGGAGGATGCGCGCACCGAGCGCGCCAGCGTGCTGGCCATGCGTGTCGGCGCGCGGGATGAAGCCTATGGCTTGACGGAACTTATGCATCCCGCGGGGACGATCTGGCTTGCCGGCGCGCATGGCGCGCCGGATACGCGTCTGCGCGTCGTCATCAAGGCGACGGATGTCACCTTGTCCACCATGCCGCCGCAGGGCCTCAGCATTCAAGGCGCCCTCAAGGGTCGGCTGGCCGAGGTCGAGGCCTTGGGCCCGCTCGCGGTCGCGCACATTTCGCTTGACGGGGACGGCACATTGCTGGCCATGACAACACGGCGGGCGCTGGACCGGCTCGGCGTGACACCCGGCCAGCCGATTTTCGCGCTGGTCAAGACTGCTGCGCTCGACGAAAGGTTCGTCGGCGGGGCATGATGGCGCCGGGCTTGGGAGCGTCGCCTTCCGCGCAAAACCGCACACATTTTTGCGCGCGATGCTCTAGAATGCGGAGATGTCTGCAATGCCACCGAAGCCGGTTACCGCGGCGCTTCTCGTCATCGGCGACGAAATTCTGAGCGGCCGGACCAAGGACAAGAATATCGGCTTCACTGCCGATTTTCTGACCGAGCGGGGCATCGATTTGCGCGAAGTGCGCGTGGTTCCCGATGTGATCGACGAGATCGTCGCCGCGCTCAATGCGTTGCGCCACCGCTATTCCTATGTGTTCACCACCGGCGGCATCGGCCCGACGCATGACGATGTGACGGCCGAGGCGATCGGCGCCGCCTTCGGCCTGCCCGTCATCGAGAATCCGCAGGCGATCGAGCTTCTGCTGCAAAGGATCAAGCCCGAGGATCTTAATGCCGCGCGGCGGCGGATGGCGCATATGCCGGTCGGCGCTGAGCTTGTCGAGAATTCCGTCTCCAAGGCGCCGGGGTTCAAGATCGGCAATGTCATCGTCATGGCGGGCGTGCCGGCGATCATGCAAGCGATGCTGGCCGCCGCCGCGCCGAACCTCGAAACGGGGCTGCGCACGCTCGCCAAGAGCATTACCGTCGGCAATATTCCCGAGGGCACGTATGCGGCCGATCTCGCGGCCATCGCGGCGCAGAATCCGGAGCTTTCGATTGGCTCCTATCCGTCGGTCGTCAACGGCCAATTCGCCAATGAAATCGTTGTACGCGGCAAGGATCCCGACGGTATCGCCGCCGCCGTCGCGGCGATCGAAAAGGTGATCGCCGATCTGCGCGCGACAGGCAGGGACAAATATACGCTCAGATGACCGACAGTCCGCAAAAAACCTTTCACGTCTCCTGGGATCAGTTCCATCGCGATGCCCGCGCGCTCGCCTGGCGGCTCGCCGAAATGGCGCCCTTCTCGGTCGTGGTCGGGATCGCGCGTGGCGGCCTCGTGCCGGCCGCGATCGTCGCGCGCGAGCTCGATCTGCGGATCGTCGAATCGATCTCGGTCGTCAGCTATGAGTACACGGAGCAACAGGGGCCGCCGAAGATCGTCAAGCCCATTGTGCCGGAGATCGCGCTGGGGCAGGGCGCGGGCGTGCTTGTCATCGACGATCTGGTCGATACCGGCGCCACGGTCCGCATCGTGCGCGAACTTTTGCCCAAAGCGCATTTCGCGACCGTCTACGCCAAGCCGCTCGGTCGGCCGCATGTCGACACGTTCATGACCGAGGTTTCGCAGGACACCTGGATTCATTTCCCCTGGGATCTCGGCCTCGCCTTCCAGGCGCCGATCGCGGGCGCCAAGGGGTAGCTTGTCTATCGCGCGGCGCGGCTTTATGCCGGGGGCCACGCGGGCGTGGCGGAATTGGTAGACGCAAAGGACTTAAAATCCTTCGGCCCGAAAGAGCCGTGCCGGTTCGACCCCGGCCGCCCGCACCAAGCTTCCCCCGCTCACTGGTCCTTCGGCACGCTCTTCTCGAGACTTGGCTCGACGTGGAAGCCGATATCGATCTGCCCGGCGTTCTCGAAGCCGAGCGTCGCGTGGATGATGTCGCCCGCCTTCACCGGATGGTGGATGTTGAGGAAGATCACGTGGTCGCCGCCGGGGGCGAGGTTCACCGTGGCGCCGGCGGGGATTTCAATTCCGTCCTGCAAGATGAGTGTTTGCGCGGTCCCGTTCACCGTCTTCGTCTCGTGCAGCTCGCTCTTGTCGGAAATATCCGCATCGACCGAGACGAGCCGGTCCGGCACGCTGCCTTCATTGATGATCGAGAGATAGCCCGCGACGTCCTGCGCGCCTGGTGCCGTCGGCCGGGTGAAGGCGCCCTCGATGAACAAAGTGCCGATGCTGACATTGGGCAAATCCTCGGCGACGACCGCCGTGGGCAGCGCGAAAGTGGCGGCGAAAAGGGCCAGAAGAGCAGAGCCGGCGAGGGAAATTTTCAAGTTTCGCTCCGTTTGTTCGTTGCGGGCCGGCGGTGCTGCCGTAGCGGGATCGGCCCGGTTTTGGGCCTTCGTAGGAACGAAGGCTTTGCGTTTTTATCGTGGCGAGCTAGGTGGGCGCTAGGGGTGGCGTAATCTAGTCCTGAAGTTCGCGATAATAGCGCGAAATCCGCTCAAACCAATCGTGCCGTGCTTGCAGATGCGCCATGCCGCGGCTTCGCTCCGGCAATTGCAGGGTCGCGATCAGTTCTTCGATCTCGCGCCGGGCGGCAAGCTGCGAGGTGGAGAGGCTGTTGCTGCGCATCGCCTCCTCGATCGGATCGAGCGCGGTGAGGCCGATAGGGAAAAGCTCCCGGAAAATCACGCGGTCGTGAAGCCCGTTGGCGGGGCGGAATTTCAATTGCGGGGCGAGGCGCGACAGGCTCGCGGCGATCTGCTTGGCATTGTTCGATTGGATCGAGGCCATGCGGTTGCGCACGATGATCCAATCGATGATCCCCTGGTCCACCATCTTGCGCTTGCGCCGCGCTTCAAGCACGAGATCGGCATATTGGGAGACCTGTCCGCGTTGCGTGCGGTCGTGATGCACGCGCGAGAACACATCGACGTCGATGAAGGAATCGTTGACCGGCGAGACGAGTGTGTCGGCGAGAGAATGCGCCAGACGCATCAGATAGGAATCGCTCGCCGGCGTGTCGATCACCACGAATTCGTATTCGTGCTCGACTTCGGCGATCGCCGTGGCGAAAGCGCCGAACTCCCAGGTTTCGTTGTCGCGCACATTGTCGGAATTGCCGCGGTCGAGCGCATGGTGACGCGGCAGCTCGACATTCCACGGCGCGTTCGCCGCCCAAGAGGCGCGATTTTCGAAGAAGCGCGTCAATGTCTGCTGGCGCGTGTCGAGATCGATGGTGGCGACGCGAAAGCCCGCCTTCAACAAAGCCACGCTGATATGGATCGACAAAGTCGATTTGCCGGAGCCGCCCTTTTCGTTGGCGACGACGATGACATGCGCGCTGCGCAATTCCGGCGGGTCGATCTCAGGCATCGCGGCTTGCGCGGTCATTTCCCAATCCGCATGACGTGACGGACATGTCCGATCTTCTTGGTGTGATACATGGTGGGCGAAGGTCGTAGCAGAGGGAAGAATGGCATGGCCGGGCCAGTTTGTCTCGGCTCATCTCGGTGGATTTGTCTCTGCCGCGCCGGTGTTCCACGCCGGTTTGACGCCATAGAGCCAGTCGTAGCGTTCGAGGAGGCGCGCGGGCCCGAGAATACGCAGCGCGGCGTCGCGCACTTGCGAGGCCGGCCAGCGCAGATGATAGCGGCGCGCCTGGAGGCGCAATTCGCTTTGCACCCGTCCGGCGCGCGCCGTTCGTGCCGCGCTATAAGCGGCGAGTGCCGCAACTATATCACGGCCGGGCACGAGCTGAGCGGCAAGGGCGGCGGCATCCTCGATAGCTTGAGCGGCGCCTTGCGCGAGAAAAGGCACCATGGCATGCGCGGCATCACCGAGCAGCGCGACGCGGCCGTTGTCCCACTGCGCTGGTGTCTTGCGTTCGACCAAGGGCCAAAGGCGCCAATCATTGGCCGCACCGACAAGTTCGCGAACTGGCGCGGCCCAATGCGAAAATCGCGTCGTGATAAAAGCAGGATCGCCGCGCTGCGACCAGAGATCGGCTTTGTCGTCGAGCGGCCATACGGCATCGATGACCGCGACGACATTGACGACCGAGCCGCCGCGCAGCGGGTAATGCACGAGATGCGCGCCCGAGCCGAGCCATAACGTGCTTTCGGGCACGCGCAATGCGGCGGCGACGCGCGCGGCGGGGACAAGCGCGCGCCAGGCGACATAATGCGCCAGCTTGGGCAGATCATCCGCTTTGCCTTGCAGGGCCGCATTGCGCGCGCGCACGAAGGAGCGCACGCCATCGGCGCCGATCAGGCAATCGGCCGAGAAGCTGACGCGCATCGGGCCGCGCAGGGCCGCGACCGTCACGCCGCGCGATGTCTGATCGAAGCCGGCGAGCGCGGTCTGCGGATGAAAGGCGACGCCCGGCTCGGCAAGCGCCGCCTCGCGTAAGACGCGGACGAGATCGGCGCGATGCACATCGAGATAGGGCGCCCCCCAGCGGTTCTCGGCATCGGTCAGCGGCAGGCGTGCGAGCGTTGCGCCATCGCTTGCGCGGCGGATGTGAATGGCTTCGGGCGCGAGGCCGGCTTCGATCAGTTTCGGCAATAGGCCGAGATCGCGCAGGATCGTGCTCGCGTTGGGAGAGATCTGCAGCCCCGCGCCAATATCCTCGTGGCCATCGCGGCGTTCGATGAGGGTAATGCGCCAGCCGCGCCGCGCCAGAGCCAGCGCCGCCGTCAGCCCGCCAATTCCGGCCCCGGCGATGAGGGCGTGCGGGGCGTCCGGCGGCTCAGACAATAGCGTCAGGCTGCCGCCGCCTTCTCAATAGGAAAGGCGCATTCCGGCGGCTCGCAGGCGCCGGGCGCAAGGCTCGCGTCATGGACATAATGGGTCGAGCAATAGGGGCAGATCGCGTCGGAGGCATCGCCCATATCGATGAAAACATGCGGATGATCAAAGGGCGGGAGCGCCCCGGTGCACATGAATTCCTTGGCGCCGATGCGGACACGCGCCACGCCGGGCTGGTTGTGAAAATGCGGAGTGCCGTGGTTCGCCATCGGAAAATTCCAACTCGCCAATGCATAAATCGGCGTGCTCTGATCGAAAAAGCCATGCAACTTTTCCGGAACGCGCTCTAGCTCGCCCTGATTTATTCGAATAGAGCTGCGAGGTCTACAGGGCGGGCGGCCAGACCGGCCGTCCAGGTACTCTATCTTTGCGGCAGATGCAGGAATTTTCGTCCGAGGGCGTGCGGATCGCCTATATCGACGCGCCGGCGGGAGAAGGCGAGAGCGGCCGCCCGGTTCTGCTCATCCACGGTTTCGCGTCAAATCATGCCGTGAACTGGGTTTTTCCTCATTGGCTGAAGACGCTGAACGGCGCTGGCCGCCGCGTCGTGGCCTTCGACAATCGCGGCCATGGCCGCAGTCAAAAACTGTACCGGGCCGGCGATTACGCGCTCGACCTGATGGCGGCGGACGCCCGCAATCTGCTCGATCACCTCTGTATTCCGACGGCTGACATCATCGGCTATTCGCTCGGCGCGCGGATCGCCACAGCCTTCGCGCTCGCCTATCCGGAGCGCGCGAACGCCTTCGTCTTCGGCGGCCTCGGCAGCAAGCTCTTCGAGACGGCGGGGCTCGGCGAGGCCATAGCCGAGGCGCTCGAGGCTCCCTCCGCCGCCGGTTTGGAGGAGGGGCTTGGCAAGACCTTCCGCCTTTTCGCAGAAACGACCAAAAGCGATTTAAAGGCCCTCGCAGCCTGCGCCCGTGGCGCGCGCCGCAAATTCACCCGCGCCGAACTCGCTTCGATCGTCGACCCGGTCCTCGTCGCCGCCGGAACCAAGGACGATATTGCCGGCGATCCGCAGCCGCTCGCGGAGATTTTGCCCGCGGGGACGGCGCTGGCGATCCCTGACCGCGACCACAACCGCAGCGTCGGCGATGCCGCCTTCAAGAAGGCCGCCGTCGCCTTCCTCGATCGCTGGTCTTAGAGCGGGATGCGAAAAAGTGGTTACCGGTTTTTCGCATAAATCCCGCTCTAACTTATTGGAATCGATCGCGTCACATGCGTTTAGGTTGTTTCAACTTAAACGCATCGCGATCTAGGACGAAAAGCCGGTCTGGAGCAGAGCCGGGGTGCGCGAAGCGGCTGCAAACCTTCTGGAAAGCGTGATAGAAGGGATAAATTTTCTTCGGAGGTATGGGTGAGTTTGGCAAAATCGTCCTTGGCTAGCGCGAGCCGTGAGAGGCCGGATTCTGTCTTCGCCCGCATCCGCCAGGAGGCGCAAGATCTGGTCACCCGCGACCTGAGCATCGCCGCCTGGGTCACGTCGGTCGTGCTCGACCAGCCAAGCCTTGAAGCCGCAATCATTTATCATGTCGCCTCGCGGCTCGGCGATACGACGATCTCGATCGAGCAAATCCGTCAGACCTACGCCGATATCGTGGCCCGCGATGCTTCGATCCGCGCCGCCTTCGAGGCGGATATTCTGGCATTCTTCGATCGCGATCCGAGCTGCGAGCGGCTGATCGAGCCGCTGCTGTATTTCAAGGGGTTTCAGGCGCTGGCCACGCATCGGCTCGCGCATGCGCTGTGGAACCAGGGCCGCTACGATTTCGGTCTCTATCTGCAAAGCCGCTCGTCGGAAGTTTTCCAGACCGACATCCATCCCGCGGCGAAAATCGGCAAAGGCATTTTTCTCGATCACGCGACGGGCCTCGTCGTCGGTTCCACGGCTGTGATCGAGGATGATGTGTCGCTGCTTCAGGACGTTACTTTGGGCGGCACCGGCAAGGAAGCTGGCGACAGGCATCCGAAAATTCGCCACGGCGTGCTGATCGGCGCTGGCGCCAAGGTGCTCGGCAATATCGAGGTCGGCCATTGCGCGCGGATCGCGACCGGCTCCGTGGTTCTGCAGCCCGTGCCGCCGAAGACGACGGTGGCGGGCGTTCCCGCGATAGTGGTCGGCGATGCGGGCTGTGCCGAACCTGCCCGCTCGATGGATCAGATTCTGGCCGCGAAAATGGCCCGTGGATGAGCCGGGCTTGCGGTGCTTTCCGATTTCTGGCAATGGGCACGCATGTCGCGCTGCGACCGTGCGCGTGAGCGGCCCCGGAGAATTGATTTTTGGATAAGGTCGAACTGCATAAATTGCAGGGCTTTGTGCGCCAGGCTTTCGGCAATCAAAGCCTCAAAGTCGTCCCAGCCAAGCGCAATCCCGACGACGCCGAAGTTCATCTCGGCGAGCGCAGCATCGCGACGATCTCCGTCGATGACGAGGACGGCGATCGCTCTTTTGCGCTGGAGCTAAAGATCCCGGTCGAACGCCCGGTTTTGCAAGATTACCTGCGGCGGTTGTTCGAGAACGAAAAATTGCGCATCGTGCCGCGCCCGAAGAAGAACGATTCCGTCGAACTCAATTGCGGCGACGATTATCTCGGCGTCATCTCCCAAGACGATCCCAAGGGCCGCAGCTTCACACTGCAGGTCGCGATTCTGGATTTCGATCTGGAAGATTTCTGACGCCGCGCGTTATCTTCAATTCGCTTGGCTGGCGAGGAAAGATTATGCCTCTCTATGCGCTCGACGATGTGTCGCCGCGGCTCGCTGCCGGCGTGTGGATCGCGCCCGATGCGCAAGTGATCGGCTGCGTCCACATCGGCGTCGATGCCTCGATTTGGTTCGGCGCCGTGCTGCGCGGCGATAACGAGAAGATCAGCATCGGCCCTCGCACGAATATCCAGGATGGCGCCATCCTCCACACCGATCCCGGCTATCCGCTTGAAGTGGTGGAGGGCTGCACGATCGGCCATCGGGCGATCCTGCATGGTTGCCTCATCGGCGCCAATACGCTGATCGGCATGGGCGTGACCGTTCTCAACGGCGCCAACGTCGGGCGCAATTGCCTCATCGGCGCCAATTCGCTGCTGACCGAGGGGAAGGCCTATCCCGACAATTCGCTCATCCTCGGCGCGCCGGCGCGTGTCGTGCGCGAGCTGAAAGACTCCGAGATCGGCAAATTGCGCGAAAGTGCTGCGGGCTATATCGCCAATGCCCGGCGCTATCAGCGCGCTCTGGCGTTGGCCTCGCAAGCGCGGCAGCCCGTCAAAGCTTGATATTCTCGTCGAACTCGTTGGCCGGGATCACCTGGTCGAAGCGCACGGCAAGGCCGCCATCGAACAGGCGGACGACCTCGCAGGCTGTCTGGCCGAGTTTCAATTTCGTGCCGACCGCGGGTTTGGCCGCGGTCGCGATCGCGGCGCCGGAGACGGAAACGTCGATCAATTGCACGACATGCTCGTGGTCAACGTCGGTCCGCAAGATCGAGTGGCGGCGCATTGGAATGATCCGCTCATGGCTACGATTTTCCGCGCTGCCGAGCACATCGCGGTTGAGAAGCCAGGTGAGCTGATTGGCGATCTTTTCCCGCTTGGAGAGCGGCATCGTCATTTGGATCGCGAAGCCGCGCTCCGTGTGCCGGGTGATTCGTCCTTCGACACGGCCAAGCTGATCGAGATAGACGACGATCCGCTCGCCGATATCGCCGCGCACCGGCGCATCGATGGCAAGGCCGCCCGGCGACATGTTGACGGTCTGGCACGGGAATTCGCGCCGGTCGGCAAGCATGTAGCGGCCGAGCAGCTTCACCTCAACACGCGTGTGCCGGCGCCGCTCGACGAACTTGGGCTGCAACTTGAACTTAGCTGCCATCTCTTCCCTGGCTCCCGGACACGAGAGGCAAGGTAGCATTGGGGGCGCCGGGTTAATGCCCCCTTATCACCCAGCCTAGAAAATGGGGGTAACGGCGGAAACTCCTACTTTCCGCCATCAAAAATGCGTAGGTGGCCGCGGATATCCATGGGCCTTTGCGCGCTCCACATGTGCGGCGCATGCGCGGGCAATGACGTGTCGGTGGAATGTGCCCATCCGATTTCCACTTCGACCGTGCGCAACGCACGCAACGTAAGGTGCGGAGCAGGCAGCAGGCCAACCCAGGGTGGTTGCACCGCCGGCGTCGCCAAGCCAAGAACACGCGTTTGCGAAAAGCCCGCATGCCGTAACGGCAGAAGAAGAATCTCTATGTCGGCGTCCCGATAGCCTTCCGGGTGTGCGGCGCTCGCGGCGATGATGGGGCAGGCGGCATCGACCACGGTCATCAGACCGGCGGCGATGTTGCGTGCGTCCTGCGGCGCCCACAGGCTGAGGAAAGACCGGCCCAGCAATTCGGTGCAAAAGAAGGCGTTGAGACGCGTGCCCGCCATCAAGAATGGAAATTGATGCGCGGCATCGAGATTGAGCACGAACAAATCCGCGAGCGAGCCTCGGATTGCCGCCAGATCGATCTCGGCGCGATCCGGCGCCGGGCGCGTGCCGCGCAGGCGGTTCCAATAGGCAAGAAGTTCGCGCGTTGCTTGCTGTCTCATTTTTGTCCCCGTCACCTGGGGCCCGAGCGTTTATGACGTGCCTATGTCCTGAAATGGCACGCGTATGCCCCGGCCTCCTGGCTCCCGCAGTGTAGGCAGCAGGTGATATGCCATCGCCCCGCCGCTTTTCCGGCACGCTGCGATTACAGACTGGAGAGGCGCCTGATGGTCGTCCGCTCTCCTCTACTGTGCCGATATTCTGGCGGACAAATGGCCCGCCTGATATAGGCTGGAACATTCTCCCTGTGGACGAGCCGGGTTATTGCACACCGAAAACAAGCCGAGCCTGCGCTTCTGCATTGCGCCGATGATGGATTGGACAGACCGGCATTGCCGCGTCTTCCATCGCCAGCTCTCGCGCCATGCGCGGCTCTATACGGAAATGGTCACCGCCGCGGCGATCCTGCACGGCGATCGCAAGCGGCTGCTCGGCTTCGACGCGTCGGAACATCCGGTCGCGGTGCAGCTTGGCGGCTCGGAGCCTGCCGATCTGGCCGAGGCGGCGTCAATCGCCGCCGATTTCGGCTACGATGAGATCAATCTCAACATCGGCTGTCCGTCCGAGCGCGTGCAGAGCGGCGCTTTCGGCGCCTGCCTGATGCGCGAGCCGGAGCTTGTCGCCGATTGCGTCGCGGCGATGAAAGCGCGAGTACGCGTCCCTGTCACGGTCAAGTGCCGGATCGGCGTCGACGATCAACCGTCTGAGACCTTGTCGATCTTCGCCGGGCGCGTGATCGCCGCCGGTGCCGATGCGCTCGTCGTCCATGCCCGCAAGGCCTGGCTCAAGGGCTTGTCGCCGCGCGAGAACAGGAGCATCCCGCCGCTCGATTATGCGCGCGTGCGCGCCCTGAAGCGCGAATTTCCCGATGTGCCGATCGTGCTCAACGGCGGCCTCACTGACATCGAACAGATGCAGGCGGAGCTCGTGCATTTCGATGGCGTGATGATCGGCCGCGCGGCCTATCAAGATCCGGCGCTGTTGCTTAATGTCGATTCTGCTTTTTTTGGCGAGGCCGCGGTCGCCGCGAGCCGACATGACGCGCTCGAAGCCTTCATCCCTTATGTCGAAGCGCGGCTCGCCGAAGGCGTGCCGCTCGCGGCGATGACGCGGCATGTGCTCGGGCTGTTCAATACCCTGCCGGGGGCACGTGCCTTCCGCCGCCATTTGGCAACCGAGGCCGTGAAGCCGGGGGCAGGGATCGAGGTGTTGTGGCAGGCGATGGGACTGGCGCGCGAGCGTGAGATGTTACAAGCAGCGGGGTAGAGACACCGCTCTGTGGGGCGTTATGTTAGTCTTCGCGGATAATAGATCGCCATGAGCCTTCCCCGAGTGCGCGTCGCCGCCATGATGATGTTCGGTAGTCTCGTCTTTGGCGCGGCTGCCGGTGCGGAAAACGCCGCGGTCTTCAGCGTCCAGGACGTCGCCGCGCTGCCAGACAACGCATATGGCCGACAAGTGCGCCTGGGGCGCACGCTCATCACTAAAACCTATGCTTATATCGGTCCGTTCGTCGCCGATCCGGCGAAGCGTTACGCCGGCAATGACCTTGCGTGCAGCGATTGCCATCTCGAAGCGGGCACGAAGACATCCGGCCTGCCGCTCGTTGGTCTCTACGGCGATTTTCCCCGCTACAGCGTCCGCTCGGGCAGGGAAATTTCGATCGAAGACCGCATCAATTCCTGCATGACCCGTAGCATGAATGGCCGGCGGCTGGCAGTTGACGCGCCGGCCATGCAGGCACTTGCCGTTTACGTCAAATTTCTCTCCTCAAACGTGCCCGCAGACAAGCGGCTGCCTTACGACCGGTCCGGGCAAATCCCAGAGCTCGATCGCGCCGCGGACCTTATACATGGCAAGGTGGTCTATGTGCGCGTCTGCCTCGGTTGTCATCAAGGCGACGGCGCGGGGATCGCAGCGAATCTCAAGGCGCTCGTTTCGGGCTATGTCGTTCCACCGCTTTGGGGCAAGGGAAGCTTCAACGATGGCGCCGGCATGGCGCGGATCATCACGCTCGCCAATTTCGTTTATGCCAACATGCCGCCGGGGGTGACGCATGCGGCGCCGGTGCTTTCGTCTGTTGAGGCCTGGGATGTCGCGGCCTATGTCGAGTTACAGCGGCGTCCGACGAAACCGGAACTTACGCGTGACTTCTCCGCCGACCTTTTGGCTAAGCCGGTCGACGCGCCGTATGGCCCCTATGCCGACCATTTCTCGGAGGCGCAACATAAGTATGGGCCGTTCATGCCGATCCGGGCGGAAATTGCCCGCCTCAAAGCCGCGCAGAAGGTGCGGAGCGGAGATTGAGGCTTCGCCGAGCGTTGGTCACCCCTCGATCAGTAGCAGCACGTAGGACGCAAACAGCAGCAGGTGCACGATGCCCTGCAAGATGTTCGTGCGGCCGCTCGCGAAGGTGACGACGCTCACGCCGAGCGTCAGCAGCAGCAACACGAAATCCGTGTGCTCGAGGCCGAGGTCGATGCTGCGACCGGTGATATGGCTCATGACGATCATCGCCGGTACGGTGAGGCCGATGGTCGCGAGCACCGAGCCGAGGAAGATATTCATCGATCGCTGCAAATGGTTGCGCAGCGCTGCCTGCGCGGCGCCGATGCCCTCGGGCGTCGCAACGAGCAGCGCGATAATGAGGCCGCCCAAAGCGTCGGGGAAGTGCAAGGTCTCAACAAGATAGTCGATCGGATGCGCAAGCTTTTCGGCAAGCGAGACGACGGGGATCATATAAGCGACGAGCAGCAGCGCATGCGTCGCGACCGGCTCCCGCGCTTTGGCGGAGCGCTCGCCGGGCTCATCACCGAGGGTGAAGAAGCCGCGGTGGCGCCCCACCTGGATCGCCAGAAAGGCGCAATAAAGTCCCGCCGACATGACGATCAGAAAAATCTGCTGATGCTGCGAGAGCGTCGGGCCCGGCGTCGTCTGGGTGAAGTCGGGCATGATGAGGCTGAAGACTGCGAGCGGGATGATGACGCCGAGAAAGGCATTGGCGCCCTGCAGATTGTAGTGCTGCTCGCGGTGGCGCAGGCCGCCGGCGAGGATCGAAAGACCGACCATGCCGTTCAAGATGATCATCACCACGGCGAAGAGCGTGTCGCGCACCAGCGTCGGATTGTTGGCGCCGTGGAGCATCACCGCCGAAATGCTCATCACCTCGATCGCGGTGACCGAGAGGGTGAGGATCAGCGTGCCGTAAGGTTCGCCCAATCGCTCAGCCAGAACATCGGCGTGGCGCACGACGGCGAGCGCCGAGCCGAGGATGACGGCAAAGAGCCAGAGAAAGATGACGGCGAACCAAAGCGGATTCGACAGCTCCGCGAAGAACACGTTTCCCCAGTGCCAGAACGCCGCCACCGTTCCTACGCTGACGAGGAGAAGCCATTCGGTGCGGAGGCTTTTTAGGAAGGTCACGAAGTGGCTGGTCCCGATTCGCCACGAGCAAGGATAGCTTACTTAGCGCGCCGGCAAGATTGCCGACAAGTCAAGGCAAGGTTCGCGAAACACGTTATCTCCCCTCCACCGCGTCCCGTAGCCGCTCGATCGTTGTCTGCATCTCGTGTGCGTCGAGGCTGGCGAAGCCGAGGCGCGCGGCTGGCTTCGGCTTGCCGTTGATCGCGCATTGCGTACTTGTCAGAAATTGCGCCGCGCCTTGCGGCCAATGTTGCTCCAGCCGCGCGATGTCGAAGTCTTCCGCGAAGCGCACCCAGAAGGCGAGGCCGCCGGTCGGCACGTCGAAGTTCGCAAGCTCACCGAGTTCCTCATGCAGCGCGTGGGCGAAGGTCGTGCGGCGCTTGTCGAAGATGGCATGGACGCGCTTGATATGCCGGCGCAGCTGCCCGGATTCGATCAATTCGACGATGGCGAGCTCGGTGATCGGGTCGCCCTGCCGGTCGATGGCGCCGATCCAGTTGCCGATTTGCTCGACGAGCCGTGAGGGCCCGGCGATATAGCCGACGCGCAGACTGGGCGAGAGCACTTTCGAAAACGAGCCGACATAGATGATTTGCCCGGTGTGGTCGTTGCTTGCCAGCGGAAACATCGGCTGATGATCGAACTGGAATTCGTGATCGTAATCGTCTTCGACGACGATGAAGCCGAATTGCGCCGCGAGGGCCCGCAGCCGCAGCCGTGCGCTGGGGCGTAGCACGACCGTCGTCGGGAATTGATGGCCGGGCGTCAGATAGATGGCGCGCACGCGCGTGCGGCGGCAGATGGCCTCGAGATGGTTGAGGTCGATTCCCTCGGGGCCGAGCTTGGCCGCCTGCACCTTGGCGCCGGCGAGGGTGAAAGCCTGCACCGCCGGCGGATAGGTCAATTCCTCGAAGATCACCGTATCGTCTTTGGCGATGATGCTCTGGGCGATGACATAGAGCGCCATCTGGCTGCCGCGCGTGACGCAGATGTTGTCGGCCATCGTATTGAGGCCGCGCGTCATGTTCAGCATTTTCGAGATCGAATGGCGCAAGGCCTCGGTGCCGCGCGGATCGCCATAACCGAGAAGCCGCTGGCGCGAGGCCGCGCGGGCGGCGCCCGCATAGGCCTGGGCGATCGCCGTCGTCGGAATCAGCCGCTGGTCCGGCACGCCGTCGTCGCAGCGTACCTTGCCTTCGCGCGGCCAGAGCAGCGGCGGCTTGACGGTGCGCCCGCGCGGCTCGGTGAAAGTCTGCACCGGTTCGGGCTCGACTTTCTTGGGTGCGCCGTCGCGGATGTTGCGGGCGATGAACGTGCCGCGACGCTGGTCGGTCGTGACCCAGCCTTGCGCGGCAAGCTCGTCATAGGCTTGGACAACGGTCTTGCGATTGACTTCGAGATCCTTGGCGAGATCGCGCGTGCCGGGCAGGCTGTCGCCGGCGGTGAGCCGGCCGCGCTGAATTTCCTCGATGATCGCCTGCGCGATGCGGACACTGAGGTTGCCGCGCCCCTCGGCGCGGACGATAAGGTTCGGATTCCACGGACGCAGCATTCTGGCCCCTAAGATGCGGTTTTCATGCCCAGCCAGCTAGGCCAGGTTAATTTCTTCACAAGCAAAAATTATGCTTGTGGCCCATGGGGCGAATGGCCGCTGGACCAGGCTCGTCCAAGTTCTCCAAGGCGGGGCGTGCAGTCCAACGACAGCCGCCACGGCGTGCAAAAAGATGTTTCATGGTGCCTCGGATTCGGGCTGCGAAAGCCCAAAGAATATGCCGTTTCCCCCTTTGGAGCCCGCAATGAGGGGGCAACCGGGAAAACGCCCCTGGTCCAAGCCACCTGGCCCAGCGCGCAGTTAGGAACTGGATGTTCAGGGCGGTCCAAGCGGCACCTAGCCTCAACTGCAATTGCGACCCAAAGTCGCGAGAGGGGGAGGCTCGTGATCGTCGGCCGCAAGAGGCATCAACCCTCTTTCGAAAGCTTGTCGCCATGGCAACAACGACGCCCTCCGGAAAGCTGAAGGCCAATTGTTTGGGCTTCACTGAACTGCTCGCGCAGAACGTCGCGCTCATCTCTCCGACGATGACCGCGGCGCTGATCATTCCCGTCATGTATTCGAACACCGGCGACTGGAGCTGGCTCTCCTATGCGCTCGGCACGGTCATGCTGCTGTTCGTCGCCTTCAACCTCAATCAATTCACCAAACGCTCGACTTCGGCCGGGTCGATGTATGCTTACATCTGCCGCGGCCTCGGTCTGACCGCCGGCGCCATAGGCGGCTGGGCGCTCATCTGGGCTTATCTCGGCATTGCGATCGCGGGCGTAACCGGTTTCACGGTCTTCTCCGGCAAGCTCCTGTCGATGATGGGCATCAATGCGCCGCCGATTCTGCTCTTTGCCGTCTGCGTCGCGATCTCGTGGTTCTGTGCCTGGAAGAACGTCAATCTCTCGGCACGCGCGATGCTGATCTGCGAAGCCCTGTCGATGGCGTTCATCCTGTTCCTGTCCTTCGTCGTGCTCGGCCATCACGGCTTTGCGGTCGACACGGCGCAGTTCGATACCAAGACAATTCCCTGGTCGAGCCTCGGCCTCGGCGTCGTGGTGGCGGTCTTCTCGCTCGTCGGTTTCGAGGCGGCGACCGCCTTCGGCGACGAAGCCAAAGATCCGCTGAAGACCGTTCCGGCCTCGATCTATGTCAGCCTGATCATCTCCGGCATCTTCTTCGTCTTCGTCACTTATATGGAAGTGCTCGGCATCCGCGGCTATTCGACGACGCTCGACAAGATCGACCAGCCGCTGAACATCCTGGCGCAATTGGTCAAGATGCCGATCTTGCAGATCCCCCTGTCGGCGGGCGCGATGCTGAGCTTCTTCGCGCTGAATCTGTCCTGCGTCAGCGCCGGCGGCCGCATCATATATGCGCTCGGCCGCCACGGCATCCTGCCGCCGGCAACGGCTTCGGCGCACGACACCAACGCGACGCCGCACATCGCGGTGACGATCATGGCAGTCGTCTCGTTCATCATCCCGACGCTGGCGATCCTCGGTCATGTCGCGCTGCTCGACATCTTCAACGATGCCGGTACCTGCGCGGCCTTCGGTTTCGTGACGGCCTATGGTCTCGTCAGCGCCGCGGCGCCGGTCTATCTCAAGAAGATCGGCGAGCTGAAGCCGCTGGATATCGCCGGCTGCGCCGCCTCGCTGCTGCTGCTCGCCGTTCCGGCGGTCGGCAGCGTCTATCCGGTGCCGCCGCCGCCGGTGAGCTACTTCCCCTACGTCTTCCTCGCCTATCTCGCGATCGGCGCAATCTGGATCATCGCCTTCTACCGCCGCACGCCGACGGCACCCGGCATTATCAAGGAAGATCTCGATCAGGCCCACGCGCGGTTTCACGACATGAGCGCGGTGGCCGGCGAATAAGCTCAGCGTCCGACAAGAACGAAAAGCGCGCCCGCAAGGGCGCGTTTTTTTGTCTTATCCCGTTGTCTTGCCGGCGCGGCCGACAAGATCCTGGATGAATTGCCAGGCGGTGCGGCCGGAGCGGGCGCCGCGCGTCGTCGCCCATTCGAGCGCCTCGGCCGTCGTTTTCGTCCGGTCGACGTCAAGCGCGTAATGTTCGAGATAGCCGTAGATCATGGCGAGATATTCGTCCTGGCTGCATTTGTGAAAGCCGAGCCAGAGGCCGAAACGGTCGGAAAGCGAGACCTTTTCCTCCACGGTCTCGCCGGGATTGAGCGCGGTCGAGCGCTCGTTCTCGATCATCTCGCGGGCGAGCAGGTGGCGGCGGTTGGAGGTCGCGTAGAGGATGACATTGGTCGGGCGTCCCTCGATGCCGCCCTCGAGAACGCTCTTCAGCGATTTATAGCTCGTGTCCTCCGCGTCGAACGAGAGATCGTCGCAGAAGATCAGGAAGCGATAGGGCTGCTCGCGCACGATCGCCATGAGGTCGGGCAGGTTCTCGATATCCTCGCGATGGATTTCGATGAGCTTCATCGGCCGGTAACCCGGCGCCGCCGCCAGCCGCTGGTTGATGTCGGCATGGACGGCTTTAACGAGGGAGGATTTGCCCATACCGCGGGCGCCCCAGAGGAGGGCATTGTTGGCGGCGTAGCCCTTGGCGAAGCGCTCGGTGTTCTCGACGAGGATGTCGCGCACCTGATCGATGCCGCGCAGCAGTGCCATCTCGACCCGATTGACCTTGACGACGGGATGCAACAGGCCGTCCCGGGCCAGCCAGATAAAAGCATCGGCGCGGGTAAAGTCGGCAGGCGGCGAAAGCGGGGGCGCCAAGCGCTCCAGCGCCTCGGCGATGCGCTTCAGGGTCGGTTCAAGGCCGGATGCGCCCAGTGCGGCGCCGGTTTCGCGTTGGCTCGTCATATTGCTCACAGGTCCAGGATGGAGCCGATGTAATGAAGGGGGGCGCCCGCGTCCAGCTTACCGCCATTGCTTTCGCGCCCGCGCTGGCTATAGTCCCGGCGCAAAATAAGGGACGGAATAGCCCGCGTGGGCTCCAAGCCCCTGAAGGAGAAGATGTTGTTCACCCCGGCTTTCGCTCAGGCCCTTGGCGGCGCGTCCGGCAGCGCCTCGGATATATTCGGCTTTGTCGCGCCCTTCGCGCTGATCATTATCATCATGTATTTCTTGGTGATAAGGCCGCAGCAGAAGAATGCGCGCACGCATGCCGACATGATCAAGAATGTCCGCCGCGGCGATACGATCGTGATGAACGGCGGCCTGATCGGCAAAGTCGCGCGTGTTGTCGACGATAATGAGCTCGAGCTTGAGATCGCGCCCAATATCAAAGTGCGCGCCGCGCGGGCGCTGATTTCCGAGGTTCGTTCGAAGGGCGAGCCGGTCAAGGACTCTGCCTGAGAGCCCTTCGGCTCCGCAACCTGAAAAGACGATCTTTCGCCCATGCTGCGCTTTGCGACCTGGAAAGTTGTCTCGATCTTGTCGGCGACGGCGCTCGCCCTTTTGGTGATCGCGCCGAGCCTGTTGTCGCCCGGCGCGCGCGCGGGGCTGAGCGCCCATCTGCCGAGCTGGGTTCCGCTGCGCACCATCGTGCTCGGCCTCGACTTGCAGGGCGGCTCGCATGTGCTGCTCGAAGTCGACGCCGCCTCCGTCTTGAAGACCGAGGTGCAGAACCTGCGCGACGATACACGCCGGCTGCTGCGCGAAGAGAAGGTGCCGGTCTCCGGCGGCGTCGCGATGCTTCCGCAGGGCGTGCAATTCCATCTGCTCGATCCGGCCGATGCGCAAAAGATCATGCCGCAGCTCACCAAGCTCGCTCAGCCCATCGGCGGCGCGCTGCTCGGCGGCGCGGCGGTCCCGCGCGTGGACGTCAAGGATTTGGGCAATGGCACGATCCAATTGCTGGTGACCGATGCCGCGATCCAGGACAAGGTTCGCCATGCGGTCGATCAATCGATCGAAGTCCTGCGCCGCCGCGTCGATGCGCTCGGCACGACCGAGCCAAACATCCAGCGCCAAGGCGACGACCGCATCCTGGTCGAAGTGCCGGGCCTGCAGAATCCCGAAAAGTTGAAGCAGATTCTCGGCACGACGGCGAAGCTCGAATTCCGCCTCGTCGCCCAGCCGGGCGAAGACGCCAACGATTATGAGATGCTCGACCAGGTCGAGCAGCCGGGCAAGCTCCCGGTCGAGAAGCAGGTGATGGTCCAGGGCGAGGATTTGACCGATGCGCAGCCGGGCTTCGACCAGCGCACGGGCGAGCCGATCGTCGAATTCCGCTTCAACATCCGCGGCGGCCAACGATTCGGCGAAGTGACCTCCGCCAATGTCGGCCGGCCCTTCGCCATCGTGCTCGACGGTAAGGTGATTTCGGCGCCGCGCATCTTGGGCCCGATCACGGGCGGCTCGGGCCAGATCTCGGGCCATTTCACCGTCGAATCGGCCAACAATCTCGCCATCCTGCTGCGCGCCGGCGCGCTGCCGGCCAAGCTCACGATCGTCGAGGAGCGCACGGTGGGTCCGGGCCTCGGCCAGGATTCGATCGACGCTGGCAAGCGCGCCGCCTTCGTCGGCGCGGCGCTGGTGCTTGTCTATATGCTCATCACCTATGGCACGTTCGGCATTTTCGCCAATATCGCGCTGATGGTGCATATCGCCTTCATCTTCGCCGGCCTGATCCTGCTCGGCGCGACGCTGACGCTGCCCGGCATTGCCGGTATCGTGCTGACCATCGGCATGGCGGTCGATTCGAACGTTTTGATCTATGAGCGCATCCGCGAAGAGAGGCACGCGGGGCGTTCAGTCATCTCCTCGCTCGATGCAGGCTTCAAGCGGGCCTTCGCCACCATCGTCGATTCGAACGTCACCATGTTCGTCGCCGCGGCGATTCTCTATTTCCTCGGCACGGGCCCCGTGCGCGGCTTTGCGGTCTCTCTTGCGCTCGGCATTCTCACCACCATCGTGACGGCGGTGACGATGACGCGCATGATGATTGCGCTGTGGTATCAATATAAGCGGCCGACGAAGCTGCCGATTTAAGGTCTTGCGATGAAGCTTCTGCGCCTCGCCCCGGAGAATACCAAATTCCCGTTCATGCGGTTCCGCCGCGTGAGCTATCCGTTCTCGGCCGTTCTCTCGATTATTTCGGTCGTGCTGTTCCTGACGCTCGGCATGAATTTCGGCATCGACTTTTCCGGCGGCACGCTGATGGAGCTGCGGGCCAAGTCGGGCGCCGCCGATATCAGCGCGATCCGCACCGAGATGCGCAAGCTGACGAGCGGCGACATCGAAGTGCAGGGCTTCGGCAGCCCCTCCGATGCGCTGCTGCGCTTCGGCGTGCCGAAGGAGGGCGCGGTGGCGCAGGAGCAGACCGTCGCCGCGGTCAAGAACGCGCTCGGCAGCCAATATGATTTCCGCCGAGTCGAGGTCGTCGGCCCGCGCGTCTCCGGCGAGCTTGTCCAGTCCGGCACGCTCGGCGTCGTCATCTCGATCATCGCTGTGCTCTGCTATCTCTGGTTCCGCTTCGAATGGCAATTCGCGGTCGGCGCCATTATCGCGACCATGCATGATCTTCTGCTGACGGTCGGCTTCTTCTCGATTACGCGGCTCGAATTCAACACGACTTCGATTGCGGCCATTCTCACCATCGTCGGCTATTCGCTGAACGAGACGGTCGTCGTGCTCGACCGTATTCGCGAGATGCTGAAGAAATACCGCAAGATGCCGACGGATCAGCTGATCGACGTGTCGGTCAATGCGGTGCTGCCGCGCACGATCATGACGGCAACGACCGTCTTCCTCGCGCTGCTGTCGCTCGTTATCTTCGGCGGCGAGGTCATCCGCTCGTTCTCGCTGGCGATGATCTGGGGCATTTGCGTCGCGACTTATTCCTCGGTCTTCATCTGCTCGCCGATGCTGATCTACCTCGGCCTGCGCAACACCAGCGCCGAGCCGGCGCCGACGCCCGGCGCGAAGGATACGAAGGCCAAAACGGGTGCGGTGAAGACGGCGTAGTTCGACCCGTCATTGCGAGCGGAGCGAAGCAATCCAGAGACGGCAAGTGGATTGCTTCGTCGCTTTCGCTCCTCGCAATGACGAAGCTTCGATGAGAGCGCGATGTCCGGCCAAAAATATTCCGGCTTTCTTCCCGGCAAGCATGTCATAGAGGGCTATGGCAGCTACGGCTTCCGCTTCGGTGGCATGTCGCATCGCGGCTCGATCCTGGCGCTGCCCTCCGGCATCTATGCCTGGGACGTGACAGGGCCGGAGGAATTGTCCGCCGTCGCGCTCGCCCAGGTCTTTGCCGAGCCCCGCGGCGCCATCGAGCATCTGCTGATCGGCACGGGCGAGGAACTGCGTCCGCTCGCCAAGGATCTGCGCGAGGCGCTGCATGAAGCCGGCATCCGCGCCGAGCCGATGGCGACGGGCGCCGCGGCGCGCACCTATTCGATCCTGCTTGGCGAGAATCGCCGCGTTGCGGCGGCGCTCATCGCCGTGGCATGAACGCGATGGATAGCGCAGCCGATTATGCCTATTGCGACGCGCTTCTGCGCCGAGACGACAAGGATCGCTGGCTCGCCTGCCTTTTTCTGCCGGCGGCGCTGCGCCCGCATGTCGTCGCGCTCTATGCCTTCAGCCATGAGATCGCCAGCGTCCGCCTGCGTGCGCACGAGCCGCTGCTGGGTGAAATCCGCTTTCAATATTGGCGCGATGTTTTGACTGGCGAGCGTGGTGCCGATGAAGTGCCCGTCGCCGCGGCGCTTCTCGATACGGTCGAACGCTTCGGCCTGCCGCGCGACAAGCTCATCAGCCTGATCGATGCGCGGCTCTTCGATCTCTATGATGCGCCGATGCCGAGCGTTGCCGCGCTCGAAGCCTATGCCAAGGCGACCACAGGAAGCCTGTTTCATCTCGCCGCCACGATCCTCGCGCCAGAAGCTGCAACAGGCGGAGCGGCGGCGCATGCGGGGGTGGCTTATGCCTTAACGGGCCTGCTGCGCGGTCTGCCCTGGCAGGTCGCGGCGGGGCAGACCTATGTGCCGCGTGAGCTTTACGGGGCGGATGATTTGCGCGCCGACCGGCCGGCGCTCGATGCGGCCTTGGCCAAGCTGCGGGCGCTCGCCCGGCAGAATCTGGCGGCTCTCGCCGCCGATCCAACGGCCCGCGCGGGCGCCGCGGCGCCGGTCTTTCTGCCCGCCGCGCTCTGCGAGCTTTATCTGCGGCAGATGGAAAAGCCCGGGTACGACCCGCTCGCCACGCCTGCGGATGTGCCGCAATGGCGGCGGCAATGGCGGCTCTGGCGGGCGGCGCGGCGGATCGGCTGACCCCGCTTGCCGGTTTGCACGCCGCCGCGAATGGTCTAGAAGGCCAATCATGTTCAGAAAAGTTTCATCCGCGGCCCGAATTATCGGCCCGGCTCGCGTCTGACGCCGCATCTCGCGGCGAGGTGCGCCGCCGGGGCAATGCTCATGTTTCCGCGGCGCTGCCGCACCCGATCAGGCCTTTGCACAGATGAACGAACAGACGCGGGCGGCCAAGAAGGCCGAAGGCCCGGATTATTCGAAAAGCCTCTATCTGCCGCAGACGGATTTCCCGATGCGCGCCGGCCTGCCGCAGAAGGAGCCGGAATTGCTCGCCCGCTGGCGCGAGATCGGGCTTTATCAGCGCCAGCGCGAGGCCGGGCAAGGGCGGGCGAAATTCGTCCTGCACGACGGGCCGCCCTATGCCAACGGCAACATCCATATCGGCCATGCGCTCAACAAGATCCTGAAGGATCTCGTCACCCGCTCGCAGCAGATGGCGGGCAAGGATTCGAACTATGTGCCGGGCTGGGACTGTCACGGCCTGCCGATCGAATGGAAGATCGAGGAAGAATACCGCGCCAAGGGCAAGAACAAGGATGAGGTACCGATCATCGAATTCCGCCGCCAGTGCCGCGCCTTCGCCGCGCATTGGGTCGATGTGCAGCGGGAGGAATTCAAACGCCTCGGCGTGATCGGCGATTGGGACCATCCCTATGAGACGATGACCTTTCCGGCCGAAGCGCAGATCGCCCGCGAGATCATGAAATTCGCCGAGAACGGCACGCTCTATCGCGGCTCGAAGCCGGTGATGTGGAGTGTCGTCGAAAAGACCGCGCTCGCCGAGGCCGAGGTCGAATACGAGGATGTCGTTAGCGACGCGATCTATGTGGCGTTTCCGGTCAAAAGCACCTTGCTCTCAATGCACAATTACGCCTTTGATGAAGAGAATCCGCAAGCATCGCCAGAAGTAAGAAAAGCATTTGACAAAGCCCTGAGCGAAGCTTCGGTCGTCATATGGACAACCACTCCGTGGACAATTCCCGCGAATAAAGCTATCAGCTTTTCCAGTTCAATCCGCTATGGGCTCTATCGGGTGACAGAGGCCCCAGCAGGCAATTGGGCCAAGGTGGGTTCGACTTACGTCATGTCAGTCAAGCTCGCGCCGGAAGCCTTCAAGGCTGCCAAGGTGGAATTCATATGAATATCTCGGAGCAGTCCGTGGTGACGCATTCGTCTACGCACACCATCCGCTTGCGAAGATAAATCCAAAGTACAAATTCGCGATTCCGTTCGTTGAAGGCGAACACGTCACCGATGACACCGGCACGGGCTTCGTCCATACCGCGCCCGGTCATGGCCGCGACGACTTCGACATCTGGATGGCGCACAAGGCGGAACTCGAAGCACGCGGTATCGACACGCGCATCCCTTACACCGTCGACGCCGATGGCTTCTTCACGAAGGAGGCGCCGGGCTTCACCGGCAAGCGCGTCATCGACGACAAGGGCAACAAGGGCGACGCCAACGAAGCGGTCATCAAGGCACTGATCGAGGCAGGCAATCTCGTCGCGCGTGGCCGCCTCAAGCATCAATATCCGCACTCCTGGCGCTCGAAGAAGCCGCTGATCTTCCGCAACACGCCGCAATGGTTCATCGCGATGGACAAGCCCATCCACTTTCCCTCTCCCCGCGGGCGGGGAGAGGGTCAGGGTGAGGGGCTTGGTGATTTGCGCCCCAATGCCTCGGCCCCTCACCCCAACCCTCTCCCCATGAATGGGGAGAGGGGGAGCAATGGCGGCCCGTCGTTGCGCGAAATCGCGCTCGACGAAATCGCCCGCACGGCATGGTTCCCGCCGCAAGGCGAGAACCGCATCACCAGCATGGTGGCCGGACGGCCGGATTGGGTCGTCTCGCGCCAGCGCGCCTGGGGCGTGCCGATCGCCATTTTCGTCCGCAAGGGCACGAGCGAGATTCTCGTCGATGCGAAGGTCAATGCACGGATCGCTACGGCGTTTGAGCAAGGGGGCGCCGATGCCTGGTTCGCGCCCGATGCCGCCGCGCGTTTCCTCGCGCCCGATTACAAGCCGGAGAACTTCGATAAGATCGACGATGTGCTCGATGTCTGGTTCGATTCCGGCTCGACCCATGCTTTCACGCTCGAAGACGCGAAGGAATTTCCCGGCCTTTCCGGTATCAAGCGCAGGCGCGACGGCGGCCGCGACGAGGTCATGTATCTTGAAGGCTCGGACCAGCATCGCGGCTGGTTCCAATCGTCATTGCTTGAGAGTTGTGGCACGCGCGGGCGCGCGCCCTTCGATGCGGTGCTGACGCATGGCTTCGTGCTCGACGAGAAGGGGCAGAAGATGGCCAAGTCCGTCGGCAATGTCGTGGCGCCGCAGACGGTCATCACGCAATCGGGCGCCGACATCCTGCGCTTCTGGGTCGCAGCGTCGGATTATTCCGACGATCTGCGCATCGGCCCGGAAATTTTGAAGACCTTTGTCGAGACCTATCGCAAGCTGCGCAACACGATCCGCTGGATGCTTGGCTCGCTCGCGCACTACGACGAAGTATTTCTTTCTCCCCGCGTGCGGGGAGAGGGCAAGGGTGAGGGGCCTGGTGAGTCTGCGCCTACTGACCCAGCCCCTCACCCCAGCCCTCTCCCCATGAATGGGGAGAGAGAGTTCCCCGAACTCGAACGGCTGATGCTGCATCGTCTCGCCGAGCTTGATGTGGAAATCCGTGAGGCCTATGCACGCTTCGATTACAAGCGGGTCGTCGCGCGGCTCACAGCCTTTCTCAATACCGATCTTTCGGCCTTCTATTTCGACATCCGCAAGGACACGCTCTATTGCGATCCGCCGTCGAGCGTGAAGCGCCACGCGGCGCTCGAAACCATCGAACAGATTTTCCGCGCAGTGACTCTCTGGCTCGCGCCAATTCTCGCCTTCACCAGCGAGGAGGCGTGGCTATCGCGCTACCCGGACGCGGTTTCGGTGCATCTTGAACCGTTCCCGGATATTCCGGCAGCGTGGCGCGACGAGGCGCTTGCGGCGAAATGGGAGAAGGTGCGCCGCGTGCGCTCCGTGGTCACTGGCGCGCTTGAGATCGAGCGCGGCCAGAAGCGCATCGGCTCTTCGCTCGAAGCCGCGCCCCTTGTCTATATCGCGGACGCGGACCTGCGCGGCGCGCTCGACGGAATCGATTTCGCCGAGGTCTGTATCACCTCCGAGATTACGGTCGAAGCCGGCGAGGGGCCCGCCGACGCGTTCCGCCTGGCCGAAATTCCGGGCGTCGCGGTCGTGCCGGCAAAAGCGCCGGGGCGCAAATGCGCGCGCTCGTGGAAAATCTCGCCGCTCGTCGGCAGCGATGCGGAATTCCCGGATGTGACCCCGCGCGATGCGCAGGCCTTGCGGGAACTGGCGGCTCTGGGGCGTTGGCCATGAGCGCCCAGGCCGAACGGTCCGTGCCCGTGCCCAAGGCGCAGAATTTCTCGCCGCGCGCGCGGGCTGTCGGCCTGCTCACCGCGCTCGCGACGCTCGTGCTCGACCAGGCCAACAAGCTCTGGCTGATCTTCGGCTATGGCATCGCGGCGCACCAGCCGATCCGGCTGACGCCGTTTTTCGACGTGGTGTTCCTGAAAAATACGGGGATTTCTTATTCCCTGTTCACGGCGCAGTCGGACTTTGGCCGCTGGGCGCTGCTGCTGATCGCGGCGGTGGCGACCGCCTGCCTGATGCTTTGGCTCTGGCGCACGCGCCTGGTGCTGACCGGATTTGCCCTCGGGCTCATCATCGGGGGCGCCCTCGGCAATGCCGCCGATCGGCTCGCCTATGGCTATGTGGCTGATTTCTATCACTTTCACGTCGGCGACTTTTCCTGGTACGTCTTCAACCTCGCCGATGTCGCGATCTGCATCGGCGTCGGGCTGCTGCTCATCGAAGGTTTGGGCGAAAAGCCGCGGCGCAAAGCCGATGGGGCGGAATGAGGGCCTTGCCCACAAATCGCCGTGAAATGTGTCATGATGCGAGATCGCCAGGAGCGCCAAGAGCGCTGAGGGAGAGTTCCGTGCCCTTCATATCAAGCAAATCACGTCGCCGCGCCGCCGCGCTGGGCAGCGTCGCGCTCGCCGCGCTGCTGGCGGCGGGCCCCGCCCGCGCGGATGGCGATATGTGGAATTCCATGCTGGGCTGGGTTGGCCTTGGCCACAAGCAGCAGCAATCGCCCGATGACGGCACCATCGATTACACGCCGCGCCCGGCGCTTGTCGTTCCGCCGAAGATGGATTTGCCGCCGCCGCAAACGGCGCAGGGCACGCCCGCCGATTGGCCGCACGATCCCGACGCGGCGGCGCGTGCGCGGGCGGAGGCCGATTCACGCCGTCCGGCTCCCTCCAGCGATTCGAGTTCGGATCAGAGTGCCGGCGATTTCGTCGCCGATGCCGACAAGGCCAAGCCCTCCGCGTCCGGCGAAAGCGAGAGTTGCAGCGATCAGGCCGGCAAGCCGATCTGCTTTTACGGGCCGGCTGACCTCGTCAATTTCACCAAAGGGTGGGGAACCCTTTTCCAAGGTCATCCCGAAGATACGTCGAAGCTCAGAATCGGTAGCGAGCCGCCGCGCAAATATTTGATTCAGCCGCCGCCCGGCTATCAGATGCCGAAGGTGAAAGACGAGGACGACAGCGACGCTGACAACAGCGACAGCGGGTCGGACACGTCAAAATATGATTCCGTGGATGTCGGCGCAGCGCGCCACCATCACCACTCGAGCACCGATACCAGCAATTCCAACTCTAACTAATCCGTTTTAATCGCTGAAGGCTTGGAGCAGGCAAGGGGCACCCGCGCTGGCGCTCAAGGCTTGTCGGACGCGCGACCCAGCAGCTTTGCCATCTCTTCTTCGAGCGAGACCATCAGATCCTCGGCGGCGGGCTGCGTCACGGCCGGCGTTTCAGGCTCGGGCGCCGCAGGGAACGGGCTCGGCGGCGCAGCTGACGGCCCAGCAAGCGGTGGCTCGGAGGGCTTGCCTGTAATTGGCTCGAACGGCGGCGGCGCAAGCGGCAGACTCGGCTCGCTCGGCGAGCGGATGGGCTGGGTAAAGCTCGGGCCCGCGGGCCGTGGCTGCGCCGCGGAAGTCTGGCCGGGACGCCAGCGCATGAAGCCGGGCGCGGGTGTGGCGGCTGCCGGTTTTGCCGGCGGTGCCTCGGCGGCTGGCGGCGGCATGACGGGCTCCGGCGCGAGCGCCGTCGGCTCGGGCTGCTTTTCGACCGGCGGGGCCGGCGTGGCCGGTTTGGGTTCCGGTCGCGGCGGCGTCCGGCGCGGTGGGAGCGGCGTGCGCGCCGCGGGCTGGACGGCCGGCGGTGTGACGGTAGCCTGCGGGGCAACAGGCGCGGGGCGCGCCGCGGGTTGCTCAGCGACCGCTGGCGCCTCGGCCAGGAAGGGCGGCAGCGGCAATTGCGGCTCGGCTCCCGGCTTCAATGGCTGCGCCGGCGGCAATTGCACCGGCTCGGAAAAATCCTTCTCGCGATGGTCGCGGTCGCGCTCTTTATCGCGCTGGCGCCCATCGCGCGCCTCGGCCCGGATGATCTGCAACTCGATCAGAACGTCGTTCGGGCCGCCGATCATGATGAGATGTTCGGTGTTGTCGCGCCGGACGATGACAAGCTGGCGCTGGCGGTCGAGATCGAAGGCATCGACGATGCCCAGCCGCAATTGCCGGCCGCGGCCGGACATCCGCAGCCGCCGGCCGAAAGCCAAACGGAAGACGAGCAGGATCAACAGGGCCGCGACGACCAGCGCGAGGGCGGCGGCGCCATAGGCCAAGGCCTTGTTTCCACTGAGCCAGCTAAAGGCTTGCATAAGCTCTTGAAATCCCCGATCCACGGCACGCCCGCTGCGTACCGTTCCGCCGCTCTAGGCCATTTTCCTGGCCCAGACCAGCCTTACCTGTAAGGGCGCGAAATCACCCGGAATTCAGCTACCCTATCATGCCGGGCGCGGACGCGTCCGGCAGAGGTTAATAAATGGTTAACGCTACCGCGTCGAAACGGCCTGTTCCGCCATCCACACGCGTGACCGGAACGAGCTTAACGTCACGCAACTTTTGCGCAAGTTTCGCCAACGGCGTGTGTCCGCCGTCGCCAGACATCGTCCGGGGCGGAAAAGCCCATCGCTCGCATTGCAATGCCCCGACGCCGGTCCCATTCTGCCGAATCGCAGCCTGCTGACGAGGCCGCGGCAGCGGCGCAGCCGGGACGCAGAAGAGGTCATGTTTTGACAGATCAGCCAACCACCGCCGCGTTCGACCGCACGGAGCGTGCCGGCAGCCCGGGTCTGGTCCTGCTTTTCGCCACCTGTCTCGTGGCGCCGATCGCTGCCTTCTCGGTTCTGCCAAAGGATCAGGCTGGTACGCTGGTGATCGGCCTTTTGACCGCGCTCGCCGTGATCGGCATTTTCGCGCTATTCGGCTATGCCGTCGGATTTTTCCAATTCTCCGGCCAAGCGGCGCGCAGTGATCTGACCCGGCTCATCTGTGACAGCGAGCCGGAAGGCGCGATCGTCACAGACAGCGACGGCAAGATCCTTTACGCGAACGATGCCTATATGCGGATCTCTGGCGCCCGCGATCCGAGCCAGTTGAAGGTCGTCGAACGGCTCTTCTCCGGTTCGTCGGATGTCTCGGAATCGATCTATCGGCTGGCCCAGGCGGCGCGCGAAAGCAAACGCAATACCGAGGAATTGCGCCTCTCACCGCCGCTGACGGGCGACACGGGCGTCGGCTGGTATCGCGTGCGGGTGCGGCCGCTCAATTTCTCCGGCGCTAAGCGCGCGACACTGTGGACGGTCGCGGACGTGACGCGCGAGCGCGAGCGCCACGAGAATGTCTTCCAGGAATTGCAGCATGCGATCGATTTCCTTGACCATGCGCCGGCGGGCTTTTTCTCCTGCGATGCCTCGGGCGCCGTCTCCTATATGAATGCGACGCTGGCTGGCTGGCTCGATTACGATCTCGCGCAGGTCGGCTCCGGCGGCCTCGAGCTCAACGATTTCATCGCCGGTGGCGGCGCCGTTCTGCTCTCGAGCATTGCGGCCGGTCCGGGCGATGTCGTCACCGAACAGCTCGATCTCGATTTGAAGCGCCGGAACGGCCAGAGCCTGCCGGTGCGGCTGCTGCACCGGGTCGCCTTCGGCCAGGATGGGCTGGCGGGCGCCTCGCGCACGCTCGTTTTCAATCGCGCACCGGGCGAGGAGCCGGCCGAGGATTTGCGCGCCGCCGAAGTGCGCTTCGCCCGCGTGTTTCTTGCGGCGCCGATGGCGATGGCGATTGTCGATCGTGGCGGCCGGATCAAGCGTTCCAACACCGCCTTCGCCAAGCTGATGCCCGAAGCCTTGAAGGGCACCGACCCGGCGCAGCGCACGATCTATGGCGGTGTTGCCGAAACAAATCGCGGCGCGGTCGAGGCCGCGGTTGGCGCGGCGGCGGAGTCGAAGACGGATATCGCGCCGGTCGACGCGCAGCTTTCGGGCGATCGGTCGGCGCGTTTGCTCTTTTCCCCGTCCGACGAAGCGGACGGCCCCGGTGCGACCATCTACGCGCTTGATACGACGGAACTGCGCACGCTGAAGGAGAATTTCGCGCAATCGCAGAAAATGCAGGCCATCGGCCAGCTCGCCGGCGGCGTCGCGCACGATTTCAACAATGTGCTCACCGCCATCATCGGCTATTCCGATCTGCTGCTCGCCAACCACCGGCCGACCGATCCGTCCTTCCAGGACATCATGCAGATCAAGCAGAACGCCAATCGCGCCGCGGGGCTGGTGCGCCAATTGCTCGCCTTTTCGCGCCGCCAGACGCTACGGCCAGAGGTTCTGCAACTCGGCGACGTTCTCGCGGAATTGCAATTGCTGATGCGCCGTCTCGTCGGCGAGAAGGTCAGCCTCGAATTGCGGCACGGCCGCGATCTTTGGCTGGTGAAAGCCGATCTCAACCAGTTCGAGCAGGTCGTCATCAATCTCGTCGTTAATGCGCGCGATGCCATGCCGAACGGCGGCCGGATTGAATTGCGCATCAACAATCTCGCGGCGGCCGATTGCGCCAAGCTCGGCGAGAAATCCCTGCCGCCTGCCGATTATGTGCTGATCGAGGTCACCGACACCGGCACCGGAATTCCCGACGACGTGCGCGACAAGATTTTCGAGCCTTTCTTCACGACGAAGGAAGTCGGCAAGGGGACCGGCCTCGGCCTCGCCATGGTCTATGGCATCGTCAAGCAGACCGGCGGCTATGTGTTCTGCAATTCGACGGTCGGCGTCGGCACGACTTTCCGCATCCTGCTGCCGCGCTATGTTCCGGTCGCGGGCGAGGATGAGGCGCGCAAGGAAGCGGTGAAGAAGCCAGTGGCGGACCTCACCGGCCACGGCACCATTCTGCTTGTCGAGGACGAAGAGGCCGTGCGCGCCTTCGGGGCGCGTGCGCTCTCGGCGCGCGGCTATACGGTGCTGGAGGCCGCGAACGGCGCCGAAGCACTGGAGGTCGCCGAAAAGAATCCGAAGATCGACCTGATCGTTTCCGACGTGGTGATGCCGGAAATGGACGGCCCGACCATGTTCGGCGAACTGCGCAAGCGCGGCGTCCTTGCGAAAGTGATCTTCGTCTCTGGCTATGCCGAAGATGCGTTCCAGAAAAATCTGCCCGAGGGCGAGGACTTCGGTTTCTTGCCGAAGCCTTTCACTTTGAAGCAATTGGTCGAGGCGGTGAAAGGCGCGGCACCGTCGGCTTGAGGCGAAGATGCGTTGCAGGCTGCTCTGTCTGTTGGTTGGGTTCGTCTTGGCTTCGGCGACAGCGCCGGTCCTCCAGGCGAAGCCTTTCGTGCGGGCGGCCGAGCCGGTGAAGCAGATCGCCCTCAGCGAGGACCAAGTCACGCAATATCTGGCGGCCGCGCCGGCGCTTGACGCGATCTTCGCCAAGGTACCGGCGGCCCCCAATGCGATGCCCGATCCCCGGCTGATGGCCTCGCTCAACGCGGCGGCGCGTGAGTATGGATTTGCCGATTATGCGAACTATGAAGCGGTCGCGCTCAATATCGTCTGGATATTGACCGGCATCGATCCGCTCAGCAAAAAATATATCGGCGTTCAGACGGTCACCCGCGCCGAGGTCACCGAGCTTCTCGTGGGAAAGACCTTGCCGCCCGAAGAAAAGAAACGGCAACTCGAAGCCTACCACGCGCAAATGCTGAGCGCGGCGCCGGTCAAATTCGCCGGCAACGTCGCGCTCGTTTTGAAATATTACGACCAGCTCTTGGCGCCTGAAGCCAAGGACTAGTTACGCACCAGCGATTCTTCACCGGAATTGCCGCGCGCATAATGGCGATGGTGGCGGTGCGTCACTTGCGCCCTGGCGCCGCGCCATTGGAAGGCGCCGCGGCAGGCCGGGCTGAGGTTGGCGACATTCGCATCCAAGCAGGCCGCGACACGGCTGGAATCCGGTATCGCGGCCGAGCAGAGGCGGAACGCGTCGGGCATACAGGCGTCGCGTTGCGCATCGGTGACCTCCTGCGCGCCGCAACCGAAACTCAAAGCGAGACTGCCTACCAGCGCGAGCATGCTCGCCTGTGCGTTGAATAACCTGCGCATGTGAAAACCCCCGTCCTCGTCAGCGTAAGTTTGCAAAGGCTAACATGCAAAAACGGGGCGCTGTTCCATTACATTAATCAATTCACAGGCTTCGGGCGCATTCGCCGAACCTGTGCGACTTACGCGCAACATTCCAGGGCCGGGGAAGCGGGCGGGCGCCCAGGCCCAAGGCACTGAGCCGGCACGATTGTCATCAAAAGGAGGTACGCACATGGACGCGAAGAAGCGAGCCGTGGCTCAGGATTGTCTCGAGGGAGCAACCTTCGATCCCGATTCGGTGAAGGCCGCCATTTGTGACGCCCAGGCTTTGGTGCGGGGCTATACCTCCAAAGGCTTTTGCGCCAAAGTCGCGGCGCCCAGTCTATCATCAGCCGGCGTGAACGCGGAGGCTGCCTTGTTGAACTCGCTTTTCCGGTTCGTCCTCGTCGCGATGCTTTTTGCCGGCGCCGGGCCGGCGCTGGCGCGCCATCATCACCATCACCATTATGATGAAGATGTCGCGGCCTCCGGCCTCGCCGACGATACGCTGCTTATCATCCGCCATGCTGAGAAGCCGGCGGGCGATAATGGGGGCCCCGGCCTTGCGCCTGCCGGCGTGGCGCGCGCCAAGGCCTATGCAGATTACTTCCAGCATTTGCGGATCGATGGTGCGCCGGTGAAAATCGACGCGATCATCGCCACCGCGGATTCGCAAGACAGCGACCGTCCGCGCCTGACCGTCACGCCGTTCGCGCAGGCGAGCGGCCTCAAGATCGAGCAGCCGTTCCCGGACAAGGAAGTGAAGGCCCTGGCGCATTGGCTCGCGGCGGGGGCATCCCACCGCACCATCCTCATCGCCTGGCATCACGGCAAGATGCCGAAACTTCTGAACCAGCTTGGGGCGAACCCGGACGAACTCTTGCCCGATGGCTTCTGGCCGGAAGACACCTACGATTGGGTGATCGAGCTGCGCTACGACGACGACGGGCAGCTTTCGGAAGAGAAAAGAATCGTCGAGCCCGCGTTTGCTGATTGATGGCCGGCGCGGGCGCAGATGCTTTCCCGCGCTTTACGTCTTCAGTCGGTAGCCCGTCTTGAAAATCCAAACGACAATGCCGAGGCACAGCGCCAGAAACAATAAGGTCATGCCCAGGCTGATTCCGACATTGACATCCGACAGGCCGTAAAAGCTCCAGCGGAAGCCGCTGATGAGATAGACGACGGGATTGATCAGGGTGACGCCGCGCCAGAACCGCGGCAGCATATCGATCGAATAGAAGCTGCCGCCGAGGAAGGTGAGCGGCGTCACGATCAGCAGCGGAATCAATTGCAGCTTCTCGAAATTGTCGGCCCAGATGCCGATGATGAAGCCGAAGAGGCTGAAGGTGACGCTCGTCAGAACGAGAAAGGCCAGCATCCAGAATGGGTGCAGGATGTGGATGTTGATGAACAGCGCTGCCGTGCCGAGCGTCAGCAGGCCGAGAATGATCGATTTCGACGCCGCCGCGCCGACATAGGCCGCGACGATTTCGAGCGCCGACACCGGCGCCGAAAGAACCTCGTAAATCGTTCCGACGAAGCGCGGAAAAAAGATGCCGAACGAGGCGTTGCTGATGCTCTGCGTCAAAAGGTTCAGCATGATGAGCCCCGGCACGATGAAGGCGCCATAGCTGACCGGGCCGACATGCGAGATGCGCGAGCCGATAGCCGCGCCGAAGACGACGAAATAAAGCGAGGTCGAAAGGACTGGCGAGACGATGCTTTGCAGCAGCGTGCGCCGCAGGCGGGCCATCTCATAGATATAGAGCGCGCGGATCGCCTGGAAATTCATGCGTGCGTCCCGATGAGGCTGACGAAAATATCCTCGAGCGAACTTTGCTCGGTACGCAGATCGCTGATGCCGATGCCGGCCGCGGCGAGGCTTTCAAGCAGGGCCGTGATCGGCGTCGCGGCGCCATTCTCGCTGTAGCTGTAGGTCAGCTCGCGGCCGTCCGCGGCGAGGCTCAGCGCATAGCCTTGCAGCGAAGCGGGCAGGGCGGCGAGCGGCGCGGTGAGCGTCAATGTCAGCCTTTTCTTGCCGAGCTTCTGCATCAGCCGCTTCTTCTCATCGACGAGGATCAATTCGCCCTGGCGTATGACGCCGATTCGGTCGGCCATCTCTTCGGCCTCTTCGAGGTAATGCGTGGTGAGGATGATCGTCGTGCCCGCCTCGCGTAAGCGCCGCACGAGTTGCCACATGCTGCGGCGCAGCTCGACATCGACGCCGGCCGTTGGCTCGTCGAGAAAGAGAATCTGCGGTTCGTGCGAGAGCGCCTTAGCGATCATCACCCGGCGCTTCATGCCGCCGGAGAGCGTGCGCGCCTGGCTGTCCTTACGCTCCCAGAGCGAGAGATCGCGCAGCAGGTTTTCGAGATAGGCATCGTCCGGCTTCTTGCCGAAGAGGCCGCGGCTGAGCTTGACCATCGCCCAGACGGTCTCGAACGAATCGACCGTCAATTCCTGCGGCACGAGACCGATCAGCGATCGCGCCGCGCGGTAATCGCGGATGATGTCGTGGCCGCCGGCCGCGATCTTGCCCGCGCTCGGTGTGACGATGCCGCAGAGGATGCTGATGAGCGTCGTTTTGCCGGCGCCGTTGGGGCCGAGCAGAGCGAAAATCTCGCCCTTGTCGATCTCAAGGCTCACATCCTTCAGTGCGGCGCGGCCGCCGGCATAAGTCTTCGATAGATGACTGACGGAAATGACGGGGAGCATGGCCGCTTTCATATGGGGCTGAGCGGGACGCGAAAAAGTGGACACCGGTTTTTCGCGCAAATCCCGCTCTAATTTATTGGAATAGATCGCGCTACATGCGGCGAGCTTGAATCAACCTCACCGCATCGCGATCTAGGGAGCGGTCTTTTATCCGATCCGGCTCAAAGGAAGAAGAAAGAACAAAAACCGTACAAATTTCGCTTGGCGAATGAGAACAAACAGCGTACATTAAGATGGTGTTCGCGGCGACTGGGGGCTCGGCCCGTCGCCTTGCACTCGCACATTGCACTTGTCCGCGCGCCCATGTCAGAAGGGAATATCCGATGAGCCAAGCGAATCTCCGCCTTGTGGAAGGAACATCCGTGGACAAGACCAAGGCGCTCGACGCCGCCGTGTCGCAGATCGAGCGCGCGTTCGGCAAAGGCTCGATCATGCGCCTCGGCAAGAGCCAAAAGGCGGTCGAGATCGAGACCATTTCTACGGGTTCGCTGGGCCTCGACATCGCGCTCGGCGTCGGCGGCCTGCCGCGCGGCCGGGTAGTCGAGATTTATGGGCCGGAATCCTCGGGCAAGACGACGCTGACGCTGCATGTCATCGCCGAAGCGCAGAAACTGGGCGGTGTCTGCGCCTTCATCGATGCCGAGCACGCGCTCGACCCCATCTATGCCCGCAAGCTCGGCGTCAATCTCGACGACCTGTTGATCTCCCAGCCCGACACGGGCGAGCAGGCGCTTGAAATCACCGATACTTTGGTTCGCTCCGGCTCGGTCGACGTGCTCGTGATCGATTCCGTGGCGGCGCTGACGCCGCGGGCGGAAATCGACGGCGAGATGGGCGACAGCCAACCGGGCCTGCAGGCGCGCCTCATGAGCCAGGCTTTGCGCAAGCTCACCGCCTCGATTTCAAAGTCGCGGACTATGGTGATCTTCATCAACCAGATCCGCATGAAGATCGGCGTCATGTACGGCAGCCCGGAGACGACGACGGGCGGCAATGCCTTGAAATTCTACGCCTCCGTCCGGCTCGACATCCGCCGCATCGGCTCGATCAAGGAGCGCGAAGAGGTCGTCGGCAACCAGACCCGGGTGAAAGTGGTCAAGAACAAGGTCGCGCCGCCCTTCAAACAGGTCGAATTCGACATCATGTATGGGGCCGGCATTTCGAAAGTGGGCGAATTGGTCGACCTCGGCGTCAAGGCCGGTGTTGTCGAAAAATCCGGCGCTTGGTTCTCCTATGACAGCCAGCGGCTCGGCCAGGGCCGCGAGAACGCCAAAGCCTATTTGAAGAGCAATCCGGAGGCCGCCGACAGAATCGAACAGGCGATCCGCGAGAATTCCGGCCTGATCGCCCAGCGCATCCTCGAGCCGGGCGAGGCCGAGGACGGCGAACTCGACGGCTAAGCGGGGCTTCCGCGCCTGGCGTTCGGGCGGCTCGACAGGGGAAGGGCGGAAAGCTAGAAGACGGCTTTCCCTTCCCGCTGGATAGTCGCGGGCGTTTATCGCCGCGCGCATGGATGCAGAAGATGAACGGCGTCAACGAGATCAGGACCGCGTTTCTCGACTATTTCGGCCATCGCGGGCATGAAATCGTCGCGTCCTCGCCGCTCGTCCCCCGCAACGATCCGACGCTGATGTTCACCAATGCGGGGATGGTGCAGTTCAAGAACGTCTTCACCGGCATCGAGAAGCGGCCCTATACACGCGCCGCGACGGCGCAGAAATGCGTCCGCGCCGGCGGCAAGCACAATGATCTCGACAATGTCGGCTATACGGCGCGCCATCACACCTTTTTCGAGATGCTCGGCAATTTCTCCTTCGGCGATTATTTCAAGGCCGAGGCGATCGAGTTTGCCTACAAACTGATAACCGAGGTCTTCGGCCTGCCGAAAGAAAAGCTCCTCGTCACCGTCTATCATACCGACGACGAGGCTTTCGAACTCTGGAAGAAGATCGCCGGCTTTCCCGATTCGAAGATCATCCGCATCCCGACCTCCGACAATTTCTGGTCGATGGGCGACACCGGCCCCTGCGGGCCGTGCTCGGAGATTTTCTTCGACCAGGGCGAGAAATTCGCAGGCGGCCCCCCTGGCAGTCCGGACGAGGATGGCGATCGATTCCTGGAATTCTGGAATCTCGTCTTCATGCAATACGAGCAGATCGCGCCGGGCGAGCGGGTGGCGCTGCCGCGCCCGTCGATCGACACCGGCATGGGGCTGGAGCGGATCGCGGCGCTGTTGCAGGGCGCGCCCTCGAACTACGACATCGATCTCATGCGCGCCCTCGTACTCGCCGTCGCCCAGGCGACGGGGGTCGATCCCGACGGACCGCAGAAGGCGAGCCATCGCGTCATCGCCGACCATTTGCGCGCCTCGGCCTTTCTCGTCGCCGATGGCGTTCTGCCGTCGAACGAAGGGCGCGGCTATGTGCTGCGCCGGATCATGCGCCGCGCCATGCGCCACGCCCAGATTCTCGGCGCGCGCGAGCCATTGATGTGGCAGCTCGTGCCGGTTCTCGTGCGCGAAATGGGGCAGGCCTATCCGGAGCTCGTCCGGGCGCAAGCCCTGATCGTCGAAACCTTGCGGCTCGAAGAGACACGCTTTCTCAATACTTTGTCGCGCGGTCTTGGCATCCTTGAAGAGGAGACGCGGGCTCTGGCGGCGGGCGGGGTTCTCGCAGGCGCCACTGCGTTCAAGCTCTATGACACCTATGGTTTTCCGCTCGATCTGACGCAGGATGCGCTGCGCGGGCGCGGCATTGGCGTCGATCTCGAGGGGTTCAACACGGCGATGGCGCAGCAGCGCGTCGAGGCGCGCAAGGCCTGGGCCGGGTCTGGCGAGGCGGCGACCGAATTCGATCTGGTTCGGGCTCAAGGAGCGCGTCGGCGCGACCGACTTTCTCGGCTATGCGACGGAGACAGCAGAGGGCGTCGTCATCGCTTTGCTCAAGGACGGCCGCGAGGTCGAGCGGCTCAGCGCGGGCGACACCGGCCAGGTGATCCTCAACCAGACGCCGTTCTATGGCGAATCCGGCGGTCAGGTCGGCGATACCGGCTTCATCCGCGCGCAGAACCTCAGCTTCCGCGTGACCAATACGCAGAAGAAGCTTGGCGATCTTTTCGTCCATGATGGCATCGTCGAGAGCGGCCTCGTCACGGTCGGCCTGCCGGTCGAGCTCGATGTCGATCACGCCCGCCGCGGCGCGATAAGGGCCAATCACTCGGCGACGCATCTTCTGCATGAATCTCTGCGCCAGGTTCTCGGCGACCATGTCGCGCAGAAGGGCTCGCTGGTCGCGCCGGACCGGCTGCGCTTCGACTTTGCTCATCCCAAGCCCATTTCGCCGGAAGAGCTGGCCGAGGTCGAGGATATCGCCAACCGCGTCGTGCTGCAGAATGCGCCGGTCGAAACGCGGCTGATGGATGTCGACGCGGCGATCGAATCAGGCGCCCGCGCGCTGTTCGGCGAGAAATATGGCGAGCAGGTCCGCGTCGTCTCGATGGGCGATGCGCTGGAGACGGCCGAGGGCGCGCGTGCCAATGCCGTTTTTTCTGTCGAGCTCTGCGGCGGCACGCATGTACGCCGCACCGGCGACATCGGCCTCATTTCGATCGTGTCAGAATCCCCCGTCGCGGCGGGCGTGCGCCGCATCGAGGCGAAGACGGGTCTCGCCGCGCGCCAGCATCTCAACGCGCAGGCGCATCGCTTCCAGGAGCTCGCGCATCTGCTCAAGGCGCCGGAGGATGAGGCGGCGACGCGCCTTGCCCATGTGCTCGAGGAGCGGCGCAAGCTCGATCGCGAATTGAGTGAGGCGCGCAAGCGTCTCGCGATGGGCGGCGGCGCGGCTGAAGCGCCGGTCGAGGAGATCGGTGGCGTCAAATTCTTCCACAAGGAAGTCGTCGGCATCGAGATGAAGGATCTGAAGTCGCTGGCAGACGAGGCGAAGCAAAGTCTCGGGTCCGGCGTCGTCGCCATCGTCGGGGTTGATGCGGAGGGCAAGGCCGGTGTCGTCGTCGGTGTGACCGACGATCTCACCTCGCGCTTCGACGCCGTGACGCTGGTGCGCGTCGCGGCGGCGCAACTCGGCGGCAAGGGCGGCGGCGGCCGCCGCGATCTCGCCCAGGCCGGCGGTCCGGATGGCGGCAGTGCGAGGGCGGCGCTGGGCGCCATCGCTGCGGCATTGCAGCAAACGGCGGATGCCGCCTGACGAAGCCGGATCTCCGCCAGTTCATGGAACCCTTGGCGCCCCGCTGCCGTTGACGCTTCGGCAGAGGAGAGAGCCATGAACTTCGGCAATTTGCTGTATTGGGCCTTGGTTTTTCTATTGATTGCCATTGTTGCCGGCGTACTCGGCTTTGGCGGTCTTGCGGGGCTGGCCGGCCAGATCGCCCATGTGTTGTTCTGGATCGCGATCATCCTGCTGGTCGTGTCGCTGGTCCTCGGCCTGCTGCGGCGTTAGCGATCCCCGCAACTAATTGTCGATCTTGGCAGTCCGATGCGTTAAGTTCTCCGGAAAAAGCGGATCGCGGGATTTCCGTAGCCGCGGAACGGAGGACGCCATGGAAATTCACGAGCGCAGATCGAAGACGGCTTTGCCTTTGGACTGGCCGGTCGGCGGCTATTCGGTGGCGACGAAGACCCTGCAACTGCTCGCCGAGGATATCAGCAATATTTCGGCCGCGAACTTCGAGCGCAATACGAAGCTCGTCGAGGATTTGCGCGGCGCGCGCACTGTTGAAGATCTGGTCTCGATCCAGACCAAATTCATGGCCGCCATGTTCGACGCATTCAACGAGAATGTCCGGCTGATGGGTTCGCGCCTTGCGGACCTTCGCAACGGTATTGCCGAGGCTCCTCAGGGCGCGCCTGCCGCATCTCCGGCACCGGCCGAGGCCGCAAGGCCGCTGGCGGCGACGAGCTTGGATCAGGCATTTGAGGCGAGCAATGTGGCAACCTTGGCGAGCCTCAAGGCAAGCCAGGAAATGACCCGCTCGGCTTTCGAGGCGGCCGAAAAAGCGGCGGAGACGATCAGCAGCGCGGCGCGCAATGCGTTCTCCGGCGATGCTGTGCCGCCGGCTTCGAAAAGCAGTGGGAGCTGAACGCCGCTGAAGGCTCTGCGGCGCCCAATGCGTCAATTGTGGTGACATCGCGAGGCATGGTGTCGGCGCCTGCACGCACGCCTTCATCAATCGAGCGAGGAGCATCAGCCACGGCATTGTGCTGCCACAAATTTTTCCGATGATACGCTGCGGAACAGGCATTGACCGTCGCGGATCGCCCTTGTGGCCATGCGGCACAAACTGGTCCAAGATGGCTGTTCTCGTGATGTGAGGCAAAATCGCAATGGCGGAAGCGAATACGACATCCCTCGAGGCGGCCGTAACCCGCGCGGCCGAGGCCGCGCTCGAACGTATCGCCGCGGCACGCGCCGCGCTCGGCACGGTCATATTCGGCCAGCACACGGTCATCGAGGAAGCGCTGGTCACTTTGCTTGCCGGCGGCCACGGCCTGCTGGTCGGCGTGCCGGGCCTCGCCAAGACCAAACTGGTCGAAACCCTCGGCAAGGTCCTCGGCCTCAACGCACGCCGCGTGCAGTTCACACCCGATCTCATGCCGGCCGACATTCTCGGCTCCGAAGTGCTGGAGGAGACGGCCGACCGCCGCCGCAGTTTCCGTTTCGTGCCGGGGCCGATCTTCGCACAATTGCTGATGGCTGACGAAATCAACCGCGCCAGCCCGCGCACGCAATCGGCGCTGCTTCAGGCGATGCAGGAGCATCATGTCTCCATCGCCGGCGAGCGGCACGATCTGCCTGAGCCCTTCCATGTTCTGGCGACGCAGAACCCGCTGGAGCAGGAGGGCACTTATCCTCTGCCCGAAGCCCAGCTCGACCGTTTCCTGATGCAGATCGACGTGCCCTATCCTGATCGCGCGGCGGAAAAACAGATCCTGATCGAGACGACCGGCGACAAGGAGCAGGAGGCACGCCAGGCGATGACGACGGAGGATTTGCTCGCGACCCAGCGTCTCGTGCGGCGTCTGCCGGTTGGCGAACAGGTTGTCGAGGCGATTCTCGATCTCGTCCGCTCCGCCCGTCCGGGCGAGGGCAATGCCGCGATCACCCAGCATATTGCCTGGGGGCCGGGGCCGCGCGCCGCGCAATCCCTGATGCTCGCGAGCCGGGCGCGCGCCCTCGTCGACGGGCGCCTGTCGCCGTCGATCAGCGATGTCGTGGCGCTGGCCGAGCCGGTGCTGAAGCATCGTATGGCGCTGACTTTCGCTGCCCGCGCCGAGGGCGAGACGGTGCCCGGCATCATCGCCAAGCTGACGCGGAAGCTCGGCTGACGATGAGCGATGTCCGCCTGCTTGATCGTTCGGAGCAGCAGGTTTCCGCCGCCACCGAAAGCCGCGCCCTGGCGCTTGCCGACAAGCTGCCCAATCTCATCGTCGCGGCGAAGGAGGTAGCCTCCAGCGTCGTGCATGGCGTGCATGGCCGCCGCCGCGCTGGTATCGGCGAAACGTTCTGGCAGTTCCGCCCCTTCGTGCCGGGCGAATCGGCGGCTGGCATCGATTGGCGCCGCTCGGCCCGCGACGATCGCCTCTATATTCGCGAGCGTGAATGGGAGACGGCCCACACGGTCGCAATCTGGATCGACCGCTCGCCGTCGATGGGCTTCATCTCCTCGCTCGCGCGCCAGTCGAAGATCGACCGGGCCCTCGTCCTGGGCCTCGCCGCGGCCGATCTTCTTGTGCGCGGCGGCGAGCGGGTGAGCCTTCTGGGCCTGACGCGGCCGCTCGCCACGCGCGGCATCGTCGCCCATTTCGTCGAGGCCATGCTGATCGAGGAGCGCACACCGGGTTACACGCCGGCGGAATTGCCCGCCAATATCGTTCTGCCGCCGCGCACGCATGCGGTGCTCATCTCAGATTTTCTGACTGAACCTGCAGTGCTCGCGGCACGGATCAATATGCTCGCCGCGCGTGGTGCACACGGGCATCTCGTGCAGATCGCCGATCCCGCGGAGGAGACCTTTCCCTTCACCGGCCATACGGAATTTCTGGACGTCGATTCCGCCGCGCGCCTGCGGGTGGGGCAGGCGGAGAGTTTTCGCCGCGACTATATCGCCCGGCTTGCCGCGCATCGCGAGGCGGTGAAACAGGCGGCGCGGCAGAGCGGCTGGAGTTTCGCGCCGCACCGGACGGACCGCCCGGCCTCCGAGGCGCTGCTGGCGCTGCGAATGCGGCTCGAGACGGATAATCCTGGGACGGCGCACTGATGCTGGGCCTGCCGCTCGCTTTCACCTTTCCGCTGGTCCTCGCCGCGCTCGCCGGCCTGCCGGTGCTCTATTACCTGCTGCGGGTGACGCCGCCACATCCGCGGCACGTGCCGTTTCCGCCGCTGCGTCTTATTCTCGATCTGCGCCCGCAGGACGAGACCGCCGCCCGCACGCCCTGGTGGCTGCTGGCGCTGCGCCTCGCGATCGCCGCCGCGATCATCCTCGCCATGGCGGGGCCGGTGCTCAATCCCTTACCCGCCGGGACGGGTGGCAAGGCACCGCTGCTGATCGTGATGGACGACGGCTGGCCGGCGGCGCCGAACTGGGATGTTCGCCAGGCCGCCGCCGAAGAGCGTATCGACGCCGCGGCGCGGCGCGGCCAGCTTGTCGGCCTTGTCGCGGCCTCGGATGGCGGACGCGAGATCAGCCTCACCGATGCGACGCATGCGCTCGAGCGGCTGCGGGCGATCAAGCCTCTGCCATATGTTTCGGATCGCTTGGCGCTAGTCGCGCCGATCATCAAATTGCTCGCCACCGCGCCGAAAACGGAGGTCGTCTGGATCGCCGACGGTCTGGCGCGCGGCCACGCGCGGGAATTCGCCCAAAAGCTCGCCGCGCTCGCACCGCATGTCGCGCTGGTGACGGGCGCACCCTCGGTGCGCGCGCTCGCCGGGCCCGAGAACCGGAGCGACCAATTGCAGGTTCGGGTGCTGCGCGCCGCGACAGATGGCCCGGCGCAGGGCATTGTTCGCGCGCTCGACCTCAAGAGCCTGGCGATCGGCGAGACGCGTTTTGAATTTCCCAAGGGCGCGCTGGAGGCCAAAGCGAGTTTTGATCTGCCGGTCGATCTGCGCAACGACATCGCCCGGCTCGAGATTCTCGATCAGCATTCGACCGGCGCCGTCTCGCTGCTCGATGCGCGTTGGACGCGCCGCACGGTCGGCATCGTCAGCGACGAAACTGCCGACGTCTCGCTGCCGCTATTGGCGCCCAATTATTATCTGCGCAAAGCGCTGGCGCCCTTCGCCGACGTGCGCGAGGTGCGGCCGGGCACGCCCGATCCCATCGCCGTGCTGCTCGATCAACACCCCGCGGTGATGATCCTCGCCGATGTCGGCACCTTGTCGGACACCGATCATGCGCTGCTCACGCAATTCGTCGAGGAGGGCGGCCTTTTGCTGCGCTTTGCCGGCGCACGGCTCGCGGCGGCGTCGGACGATCTTGTCCCCGTGCGGCTGCGGCGGGGCGGCCGCGTGCTTGGCAGCGCGCTGTCGTGGGAGACGCCGAAGCGGCTGGCGCCCTTCGATGCGCAGAGCCCCTTCGTCGGCCTCAAGGTGCCGGGCGAGGTGACGGTGCGCCGCCAGGTTCTGGCCGAGCCAGATGCCGACGTACCGGGAAAGACCTGGGCGCATCTCGTTGATGGCACGCCGCTGGTGACCGCCGCGCAGGACGGCAAGGGCATGATCGTTCTGTTCCATGTCACGGCGGACACGACTTGGTCGAACCTGCCGCTTTCCGGTCTCTTCGTCGATATGCTGCACAAGGTCGTCGATCTCGCAGCGACTCTGGCCAAGCCCACGGACGCATCCGGTAGCGAAGCGCAAAAGGGCGCCGTGGTGCCCCCGACCAGCATTCTCGATGGCTTCGGCGTGCTCGGTGCGCCGCCGCCGACGGCCAAACCTGTTCCTGTCAATTTCGTCGGCGCGGGAAATGCCGAGCATCCGCCGGGCTTCTATGGGCCGCCCGATCAGCTTCTCGCCGTCAATGCGCTCAGCGCCAATGACGATTTGCGCGCCGCGGATTTCTCAGGTCTTGGCTTTGTGCAGGAGGCTTTGCGGCGGCCGACGCCAACCGATTTGCGGCCGGCGCTTCTCGCAGCGGCCTTTCTCCTCTTCATCGTCGATGCTTTGGCCTCGCTGTGGCTGTCTGGCGGTCTTTCGCGCCGCTTTGGCCGCGCGGCCGCGGCGCTGGTGCTTATCGGGCTCGCGGCGAGCTTCGCGCCAAGCCATGTGAGGGCCGCGCCGCGGACCGATGCGCCGCTGTCGCAGAGCGATCTGCAATCGGCTCTCAACACCAGGCTCGCCTATGTCATCAGCGGTGATCCGGATGTCGATGCGGAGAGCAACGCCGGGCTGACGACGCTTTCGCAAGTGCTGGCGCAACGCACGTCCCTCATTCCCGGCACGCCCGTCGGCGTCGATCCTGCCCGCGATGAACTGGCCTTCTATCCCATGCTCTATTGGCCGATTGTCGCGGGACGGCCGCAGCCCTCGCCGGCGGCGATCGCCAAGATCGCCGCTTACATGAAGCAGGGCGGCACGATCATCTTCGATACGCGCGACGCCTTGACCGCGCATACCGACGGGCCGCCGACGCCGGAGACGCTTTGGTTGCGCCAGCTCCTTCACGGCGTCGATGTGCCGCCATTGGAGCCGATCCCGCCCGACCATGTCGTGACCAAGACCTTCTATCTGATCGATGGTTTCGCCGGCCGTTACGAGAACGGCCAGACCTGGATCGAAGTCCTTGCCGCCGCCGAATCCCGCCGATGGCGTGCGGCCGGCGCGTGCCGGCGATGGCGTCTCGCCGATCCTTATCACCTCGAATGATCTCGCCGCCGGCTGGGCGGCGGACGAGAATGGCGACAGCCTCTATGCGCTGATGCCGGGCGGAGCGCGCCAGCATGAATTGGCGCTGCGCGGCGGCGTCAATCTTGTGATGTACACGCTGACCGGCAATTACAAGACCGATCAGGTTCACATCCGCGATCTCTTGGAGCGGCTGGCGCACTAGCGAGGAGAAGCGGGCGTGGCGCATGTGAACAAGGTGCTGCGATCGATCAACGATCAGGGCGCGGACCGCTGCGTCGACGTCTTTCGCCGACCGGATGGAACCGTCGGCTTCGAGGAATTCCGCCGCGACGTCGAGGACGCGCGCGGCTGGTTCCCAGTCGGCGGCCATTACAATTGCGTCTTTGCCGGCGAAGCCGAGGCGCTGGCTGCTGCCGTGATCGCGGTCGCCTGGCTGGGACCGGCGATCGGCAACGTGTGAAGCCGCGCAACCTGCTCTAGAGCGTATTCATGCGAAGCGGAGTCCGGTTCGCGTTATAGAAACGTAAATCAAATAATTAAACCCGCTTTCGGACGGAAAACCGGTTCCGCTTTTCCTGAAGGTGGTCTAGCCGCGTCCTGCAGCTACGCGCTCATTTTGTCTGCAGTGCGTCGGAAAGTTCGCGGAACGCGTCACGCGACAGCGGCGATGTTGGCGACTGCTGCAAGGCGTCATAGAGCTTCGGCACAAGCGTCACGATCTGGTCGAGCTCGGTGTCCTGGCCTTGCTGATAGCCGCCCATCAGCCGCAGGTCGCGCGTATCCTCGTAACGCGCGATCATGGATTTCAGTTTCAGCACCAGCGTTTGCTGCTCTTTGGTCCAGACGTGCTGCGCCAAGCGCGAGATCGAGGAGAGCACATTGACCGCCGGAAACCGGCCGAGGTCGGCGATGGCGCGATCGAGCACGATATGGCCGTCGAGCGTGCCGCGGATATTGTCGGCCACTGGATCGTTATGGTCGTCGCCATCGACGAGGACGGAGAAAACCCCCGTGATCGAGCCGCTGCCCTCGGCACCGGGGCCGGCGCGCTCCAGCAATTTCGGCAGATCGCTGAACACGCTCGGGGCATAGCCACGCGCCACCGCCGGCTCGCCCGCCGCAAGAGCGACATCGCGCGCCGCATGGGCGAAGCGCGTCACCGAATCGATGATCAGCAGCACGTTCTCGCCACGATCGCGGAAAAATTCGGCGATGGTCAAGGCGGTCTTGGGCGCCAGCCGGCGCATCATCGGGCTTTCGTCGCCGGTCGAAACGACCGTGACCGCGAGCCGGCGATTCTGGCCGAGCGAATCGTCGAGGAATTCGCGTACCTCGCGGCCGCGCTCGCCAACCAGCGCGACGACGACGGTGGTGAAGCCCTTGGCGCCGGCAAGCATGCCCAGCAACGTCGATTTGCCGACACCGGAGCCTGCGAAGACGCCAATGCGCTGACCGGCGCAGAGCGGCATGAAAAGATCAATAGCGCGCACGCCGGTCCGCAGCGGTGTTTTCACGCGCGCGCGGTTCAGCGCCAGGGGCGGCGGCGATTCGATTGATCGCGCATGTTCGCCGCGCAGCAGGACGCCTTGCCCGTCGATCGGCCGGCCGAGCGCATCGATGACGCGGCCCTTCCAGCTCTCGTCCGGCGAGAGGTGGAGCGGGCCGATGCGGAAGGCGCGATCGCCGATACCCGCCGCGACCGTTGCATCGAAACTCTTGACCGTCGAGGCGGCGGCGTCGATGCGAACCACTTCGCCAAGCTGCGTCTGCCCGTCGTGCTGCAGACCGACACATTCGCCGAGCTTGAGGAAGTGCGATAGGCCGGCGATACGGTAATAGGAGGGCGCGACTTCGCTGATGATGCCGCCAACGCGAAGATCGCCGATTTCCTCAAGGCCGTAATTGACGGCCTCCTCCAAGCGCGCCAAAGCCGTCATCAGCTAACCCCTGCGCGGAGGCTCACGCGGTTCCGCCGAGGATCGGGAGCGCGTCCTTCAACGTGGTTTCGTTCTTCTCGGCGCCGCCGGTGATGCTCTCGAAGGCGCGGGAAATGGTGATAAGCTTCGCCATTTCGAGGATCGGATTGACGTTCGAGCCTTCGACATGGCCCTGGACGATGCCATTGGTATCGAAATCGAGCACCGGCGTCGCCGGCTTGTCAGGGATGACGCCCGAATTTTCATAGCGGGTGAACTTGGCGCTGGAGTCGATCTGGAACAGGCCGATCGCGCCAACCTGCCGCCCATTCTGGGTAATCATGCCGTCGCCGGAGATCACCGGCTGTCCCGCGGTCGGGTCGAGAATAATCGGCGTCGCGCCCGCGTCGAGGATCGGATGGCCGGCGAGCGATTTAAGCTCGCCTGTCGAGCGCATGCGCATACGGCCGTCGCGCGTATAGACAGTGCCGCCGGGTGTTTGAATCGCGAGCCAGCCTTCACCCTGGACGGCAACATCGAGAGGGTTGCCGGTCTCGATCAGCGCTCCTTCGGTGCGGGTGACATAATCGCGGCCCGAAGTCGCATAAGCGACGGGCTCGTCGCTGGAGCGCGAGACATAGGTGCGGAAGCTGACGCCCGCCGCACGATAACCGATCGTGTTCATATTGGCGACGTTCAGCGCCAAGGAATCGAGCCGCTTTTCCAGCGTCAATTGGGCCGACAGTGAAACATAGGGACCGGCTTGCATCGGTTACGATCCTCCCAATTTGAGGTTGGCCAGGCTCAGAAGAAGATTCTGGCTGATGCCCGGTTGCGACACCAGCATCGCGACCGTGGGCGGGTTGCTGTTGCCGCCCGTTGGATTTTGCGCGTCATAAGAGGCGGTGAAGTGCTCGACGAATTTCTGCAGATAGGTCGGATCCTGCAGCTTGCCGATATCGAGCAATTGGCTGATTGTTTTCGCTTCGGTGTCGATATTTCCCAGTGAAAAGGTTGTCGGAAGATTGAACGCCGTCTCGAAGACTTTCAACAGCGTCTGATCGCCGAGGATGCTGTAGGGGCTGGTGATCTGCGGCGCCATGCGCTTGAAATAGAGCGCCATCTGCGCGCCCTCGTTCTGCTGGCCGACGTTGTTCTCGATCGTCTGCTCGTAAAAATTGCTGACTGTGGTCTGCTGCGTCGTTTCCGACTGGGTCGTGGCGGCCCCGTTTTCCTTGAAATTGAAGGCGGTGGCGAGTGCGGTATAGCGCGGATCGTTGAGGCTGGCGGCGAAACTGCCGGACCCCGGCCCGCCCTCGAGAACCTTGGTGATCAGCGCCTTGGCGTTCAATTCGTTACTGAGGCCGAAGGCGTTCATCACGTAATTGTAGAGCTTGGAATTGTTGACGAGCTGCTTGGCGCTGGTCACGCTGCCGATGTTCGCCAGGAAATAGTTCGTTTGCTGCTTGACCGCCGGCTCCGTCGCGACCGTCGAGGCAAAAGCCGATCCCGTGCGGGTAATGGCATTGTAGAGCTGGGTGGCGGTGAGCACAGATACGCTCCTTCGCAAATCTTTTCCTTTGTGGCGTCGCTGGCTTGTCCGGGCCTGACCAAAAAGTGGCGTTCGGCGTCCGCCAGGTCATTAGCCGCGCGGGCTTTCAGCTTCGGGCAAGCCAGCTGGCTTACGAAAAAGAGTGCTCAAAGGCGGAGGGGCGGCCTTGAACTTTGTCATCGGCCTGGTGATTGCAATGGGTTGCATCGTCGGCGGCTACGCCAGCGAGGGCGGCCACCTGTCGGTCATTTGGCAGCCGATGGAATATATCATGATCGCCGGCGCCGCGATCGGCACGTTCATCGTCGCCAACTCGCTCTCGACGATCAAGGATACCGGCCGCGCCGTGATGGAAGGCATCATGGGCAGGGCGCCAACCCAGCGCGACTATCTCGACGTTCTGGGCGTCCTCTATGCGCTGATGCGCGAGTTGCGCGGCAAGGCGCGTAACGAGGTCGAATCGCATGTCGACAACCCCGATGAATCCGAAATCTTCCGCAACTTTCCCAACGTCCTCAAGGATAAGGAGCTGACGCATTTCATCTGCGATTATGTCCGGCTGCTGATCGTCGGCAATGCGCGCACCCATGAAATCGAAGCGCTGATGGACGAGGAGATCGAGACGATCACCTACGATCGGTTGAAGCCGTACTATTCCTTGACCGCGATGAGCGATGCGATGCCCGCACTCGGCATCGTCGCGGCGGTGCTGGGCGTCATCAAGGCGATGGGCGCGCTCAACCAGTCTCCGGAGCTTCTCGGCGGTCTGATCGGCTCGGCGCTCGTCGGAACGTTCGGCGGCATCCTCCTGTCTTACGGGATCACATCGCCGCTGGCGCATAAGATCAGGGTGACGCGCGAGAAGCGCCTGCGCGTCTATTTCATCGTCAAACAGACGCTGTTGGCCTTCATGAACGGCGCCATGCCGCAGATCGCCCTTGAGCATGGGCGCAAGACGATTTCCTCCCACGACCGGCCGACGATCGACATGGTCGAGAACGAGACCATTTCCGGCGGCGGTGTTTCCCGGCAGGCAGCATGACGCACCGTAGCAAGGCCTCGACTGAAGCCGATGCGCACATGAGCGCGCCGGAGCGGCTATTCGACTCGGCGGGCATCTCGCTCGAGCGCATGCCCATGCTGCGCATCATTTTCGATCGTCTGGCGATGCAATGCTCCGAGAATGCGCGCCAGCTTTCGACCGCGCCTGCTTATTTCAGTGTCCATTCGATCAAGACCGAGCGTCTTGGAAAAATTCTTGAGGCGGCCGAAGGCAAGGTGGTCGCCGCCATATTGCATGTCCAGGCCTGGGATGCGCGTATCATGGTCGGACTCGACAACAGGCTCGTCTTCGCGCTGGTCGAGGCCCTGTTCGGCGGCGACGGCAGCGAGGCGCCCTATGTCGAAAACCGCGCCTTGACGAATATCGAGATGCGCGTCGCGCAAAAGACGTTCGATCTTATCTCCCGCGGGCTGCATAGAGCTTTCTCGGTGATCGAGGAGACGCATTTCAAGTTTGAGCGAGTCGAGACGCGGATGGATTTCGCGGTCATTGCGCCGCGCAACAATTTCGCTGTCTTGGCCAAGCTCAATTTGCGCATTCTCGGACGCGCCGACGAGTTTTTCGTCGCCATTCCGCAGGCGGCCCTCAACCCGATCCGTCAGAGCCTGACGGCCGACCACAGCAATGATGCCACGGCGCCGGACCCGCGCTGGAGCAAGCAGATCAAGACAGAGGTCGGCAAGGCCGAGGTCGTCGTGCAGGCGATCATCGAGGAAGAGGGCTTTACGCTCGGCGATATCGTCGCCCTGAAGGTCGGCAACGTACTGCAGCTGAAAGCCACGCCGAAAAGCCGGGTGAAGCTCGAATGCAATTCGGAGCCGCTGTTCTGGTGCCAGCTTGGTCAGGCCGAGGGCAATTACACTCTGAGGGTCGATGACGTCGTCGATGCCGAGCAGGAATTCTTGGATGGGCTCATCAATCACTAAACTTTTGCGACCGGGGCGGCAGGGGAGATTAACTTTCCCCAGGCAGACTCAGGGCAGGGGAACAAAGGCGCTGTGTCATGATTGAGAATGAGGCTTCCCAATTTGGCGTTACCGATCTCGGCGACGATAACGCTTCGGCCCACGCCGCACGCGCGGAAGGCGGGCGCAACATCGAAGCGATCTTGCGCATACCGATCACGCTTCAGGTCGTGCTGGGCACGGCCAGCATGCCCGTCGCGAATTTGCTGAAGCTCGGGCGCGGCGCCGTCGTTCCGCTCGATCATCGCGTCGGCGAGCCGGTTGATGTCGTGGTCAACGGGCGCGTCGTGGCGCGCGGAGAGGTTGTCGTGGTCGAGGACGATACGTCCCGGTTCGGCGTCTCGCTGACCGAGGTCATTGGCCCGAATACCCCGAGCGAGCGCTGATCGATGTCCACGGAATTCATCCCGACCCCGGCGGTGCCGGGCCAGGGCCAGCTCGCCGGACCTGCAAAAGTCGCCGCCCTGCTGCTTGCGATGGGCAAGCCGCTGGCGAGCCGTCTGCTCAAGCATTTCGATCAGGATGAACTGCGCGAAATAACCCGTTCGGTTGCCGAGCTCGGCGTCGTGTCGATGCCGGTTATCGAAGAGACGATCGAGGAATTCGCGGGCAATTTCGTCAAGGGCGCGGGGCTCATGATCTCCCCGAACGATGCGGAGCATCTTCTCTCGGGCCTGCTCTCGCCCGAGGAGATTTCCGACATCATGTCGGATGTGACGGGCAATTCCAACCAGTCCATCTGGCAGCGGCTTTCGAGCGTTTCGGAGGTTATTTTCGCAGGCTATCTCGTCAAGGAGCATCCGCAGACGGGCGCCGCCATCCTCTCGAAAGTGACGCCGGTTTGCGCGGCGAAGGTCATGGGGCAATTGCCGCGCGAACTCCGTAACGAGATCATGCGCCGGATGGTCGGTATCGCATTGGTGTCGGAGCCGGCGATGCGCATCATCGAAAGCACTTTGCAGGAAGACCTGCTCGTCAACGTGGCACGCAACAATCGCAATGCGCACAATGGCCGCATGGCGGACATCATCAACAAGATGGAACGCGAGCAGATGGAGGACGTGCTATCGAGCCTTGCCGAGGCGCGGCCGAAGGTTGCCGAGGTCCTGCGTGGCCTGCTCTTCACCTTCGACGACATTATCAAGTTGCCGGCCAAATCGCGGCTCGTGCTGTTCGATCAGATTCCGACCGAGCGCGTCGTTCTCGCGCTGAAGGGAACGGACGCCGGCTTCCGCAACTCCATCCTATCGACACTCTCGACCCGGGCGCGCCGGATGGTCGAGACGGAACTCGCCAATGGCGCCCCGGCGCCGCATCGCGAAGTCATCAAGGCGCGCCGGATGATCGCCGATCTTGCCTTGGATATGGCCGAGCGCGGCGAAATCGAGCTCAATTCCGAAGAAGACGACGAAGAAATCTACTAGAGCACGATGCGGAAAATGGGGTGATGCGCTGAGATGGCGGAAAAATCCGACAGAGACAGTCGCACAGAAGAAGCCACCGAAAAGAAAATTCGCGATGAGATTGAACGCGGTAACGTGCCCGTCTCGCGCGAAGCCTCAATCTTTGCCTTCGCGGCGGGGTTCCTCGTCGTCATGGCCTTTTTCCTCAAGACCGGTGCAGCCGATCTTGTCTTGATCCTGGAGCGGCTGCTCGACAATGCCAACGACTGGCGCTTGTCGACGGGCTATGACGCCGTGGCCCTGTGCGGTCTCATCGCGACGCAAGCAGGTGGGTTGCTCGTTCCGGCCTTCATCGTCTTCATCGTCGCGGGTTTGGGCGCCTCTTTCGCGCAAAATGCGCCACGCATTGTTTTCGAGCGTATCCGGCCGGATTTTTCGCGCATCTCGCCGATGGAAGGCTGGCATCGGCTCTTCAGCGTTCGCGGCGGCACGGAATTTCTGAAAAGCGTCGTCAAGTTCATTGCCATCGCTCTGGTGGTCACGACCATGCTTCAGGCGGACCGGCTGCAGTTTGTCAACGCGATGTTCGTCGATCCGAACGCTATGCCGGACCTTATCAATCAGATGGCGATGCGATTCGTCGCGGGCATTACCGTCGCGACTCTGCTGCTCGTGACGGTTGACGTCGTGTGGTCGCGAATCAATTGGCGCAGGGAACTTCGGATGAGCCACCAGGAGGTGAAGGACGAAGCCCGGCAGATCCAGGGCGATCCGCTGGTCAAGGCGCGCATGCGTTCGCTGGCGTTGGACCGGCGGCGGCGCAGCATGATCGAGGCGGTATCGCGCGCAACCATGGTCGTCGCCAACCCGACGCATTACGCCATCGCGCTGCGCTATGTGCGCGAAGAGGGCGGCGCCCCCGTCGTCCTGGCCAAGGGCAAGGATTATATCGCGCTCCGAATTCGCGCGGTGGCCGAGCAAAACGATATCCCGGTGATCGAAGATAAGGCTCTCGCAAGGTCCATGTACGAAAGTGTCGAAGTCGACCGGATGATTCCGCCGGAGTTCTATCGAGCCGTGGCGGAATTTATCCATTTGCTTCAACGACACGAGCGCCGCAAGGCGCCAGTACATTGAGAGCTTCGCAATGCAGGCTGATTCATGCAGCGATCACTCCCTTCTGCGGGCGAAAGCCATCGCGGACGGGATCATGGACGTGGCGGCTGAATTGCGGATGATGAACGTTGCCGATTATGTTTCCTTCATTCATCTCGAGCAGTTCAACAACATCCGCGATATCGTTAATTCGTCGATGGAGCTTTATTTCAAGCACGGCACCCTGTCGTATGGATGCTCCGCCGATTACGAGCTTGAGTGGGATCAGCCGCCTTCGATCCTGCTCGATCTTGAGTTTCGCCATCATGAAATTCTGGTCCGCTTCAATCTCGTCCTTCGGGCCGCCCACGCCAGCGTGGAAATCTGCGATATCTCCTTCGCCTCGGGGTCGCTCGGGGAGGTGGATGATACGCGTCGCCTCGTCGCGGCAATCGCCGATGCCAAGTTGACCGCAACGCCCTTTTGAGCGGCTCAGCCGCCAGCCTGGGGCAAGATTTCGTGCCTAGAGTCTTCCTAGGACTCGATAAGCGGGCGCTATCTTGGAACCGATTTATCTCTTTGACCTAGCATCGACGCAGCAGAACTGGCTTGCGACGCGGCAGGCGGTTGTGGCGGAGAATATCGCGAACGCGAACACGCCCGGCTATGTCGCCAAGGATGTCGCGCCCTTCAAGGCCGTCTATGACCAGACGCAGCTCGATCTTGTTTCGACCAACCCCGATCACCTGGCGCTCGACCCGCTCAATGCGAACGACGCGACGAAGGATGCGGCGCCCTGGGAAGTGGTGCCGTCGGGCAATTCGGTCAGCATGGAACGCGAGATGCTGAAGGCGAACGAGGTCAGCCGCGAATATTCGATGAATACGGCGATCGTTAAGGCCTTCGCTCAAATGTACACCGTCAGCGTGAAGGGCACGTCATGATTGATCCGATTGACGCTGCGATCGAAGTCGCGACTTCCGGCCTTGAGGCGCACTCAACACGGATGCGTGTCATCTCCGAAAATTTGGCTAATGCCGAGTCCACGGCTTCGGTGTCTGGCGGCAATCCCTATACGCGCAAGCTCGTCACTTTCGAGGACGAGGTGGATCAAGCGAGTGGCGTCGATCTCGTCAAGATCAAGACTGTTGGCTACGACACGGCGCCGTATCGCGTCGAGTACGATCCGGGCAATCCGGCCGCCGACGCGAGCGGTTTCGTCAAGTTGCCGAATGTCAATCTCATCACAGAAATGGCGGATATGCGTGAGGCGAACCGCTCCTATTCTGCCGACATCCAGGTCGTCAAACAGGCGCGTGAGCTCTACACGATGACCGTCGATCTCATGAGGAACAACTGATGATCCCCGCGCTTTCGCTTCTCGGGTCCGTCGCGGCTGGCGCTGCAGATGGCGTTTCCTCGCTCATGCCGGCGATCGGCGGCACGGCGGGTTTGGGCTCTTCGTCCGCCACGGCGCCAACGGATTTCGGCTCCGTCCTTGCCCAGGTCGCGGGCGATGCTGTCGACAAGCTGAAAGCTGGCGAGGCAACATCGATTTCCGGCCTGCAGGGCAAAACCTCCGTGCAGGATGTGACGAAGGCCGTGATGGACGCGCAGCAATCCCTGCAAACGGCGGTCACGATACGCGACAAGGTCGTCTCGGCCTATCAAGAAGTAAGCCGCATGTCGATTTGAGGGGTATGAAATGTCATCGACGGTATTATCAATTGCGGCGACGGGCATGGCGGCGCAGAGCCTCAATGTCGAGGTCATCGCCAACAATATTGCCAATATCAACACCGTGGGCTTTCGCGGCTCGCGCGCCGAGTTCACGGATCTGATCTATCAGCCCGAGCGGCTGCCCGGCGTTTCGAGCCGTGGGCAGGATGCCGCGGTGCCGGAGGGTGCGATGGTCGGCCTCGGCGTCCGCACGGCCGCCGTGCGCAACTTGCAGATTCAGGGCACGCTCAACAACACCGGCAATCCGCTCGATCTTGCGGTCAGCGGCCGCGGCTGGTTTCAGGTGACGGCGCCGGACGGCACTTTGCTTTATACCCGCGCCGGCGATTTCTCGACCAATCAGAATGGCCAGCTTGTCACCCAGGACGGCTACGTTGTGAGTCCGGCCATGGTCATTCCGACCAACGCGCTGAGCGTGAACATCAATCAGACGGGCGTCGTCAGCGTTATGCTCGCCGGGCAAACGCAGCCCCAGCAGATCGGCCAGCTGACCTTGGCGAATTTTGCGAATGAGGGCGGCCTTATGCCGGTCGGCAATAACAATTTCCAGCAGACCGAGGCGTCCGGCCAGGCGGTCGCCGGCATTCCAGGCGACCCAGGATTCGGTTCGATCAATCAGGACTTTCTCGAAGCTTCGAATGTCGATCCGGTGAAGGAGATCACCAATCTCATCAGCGCCCAGCGCGCCTACGAAATGAATTCGAAGGTCGTGCAGGCGGCGGATCAGATGGAACAGACGCTCACCAAAAATATGGGGTGACGTATGAGCAAGGAACCGGGGCGCATTTCCAGATTGAGCAGGAGCGGGCACCGGTTGGCGCTGGCTGGGTTTCTGGCGCTTTTGGCGGTGCCAGCCTATGCCGGCAATGTCCTGCCGGTTCCGGCGGTGACGATCTATCCCGGCGATATCATCAAGGAAAACGCGATCGTCGATCACGACTTCGGCTCCGGCGGACCGGGGCAGGGAGTGGCGATCGAGTCGCGTGCCGCGCTCGTCGGCAAGGTCGCCCGGCACACCTTGCTGCCGGGTCTGCCGATTTCGTTTAATGCCGTCGGCGAACCGCGGCTTGTCGTGGATGGCCAGAAGATCCGGGTCATCTTCGAGCAGGATGGGCTCACGATCGAGACCTATGCCGCCGCCTTGCAGGCGGGCGGGGTGGGCGATGTCATCTCAGTCCGCAATCTTGACAGCGGGCTGACGATTTCCGGAACCGTGCAGGCGGATGGATCGGTGCGGGTGGGCGGCTAATGGTTCGTCTCTGCCTTGTTCTGGCTCTCTGTCTGGCGGGCTTCGGCGCCCAGGCCGCGGTGCGCATCAAGGATATCTCGTCGATCGAGGGCGTGCGCGATAACCAGCTCCTCGGCTATGGCCTTGTCGTCGGCCTGCAGAACACCGGCGATACGCTGCTCAATTCGACTTTCACGCAACAGGCGCTGCAATCCATGCTTGATCGCATGGGCATCAATGTCCGCGGCACCGGCATGCGCACACGCAATGTCGCGGCCGTACTCGTCACGGCCGACGTGCCGCCCTTTGTCACGCCGGGCACGCGCGTCGATGTCACGGTTTCCTCGCTGGGCGATGCGACGTCTTTGATGGGCGGCACATTGGTCCTGACTTCGCTCAACGGGGTCGATGGTCAGACCTATGCGATCGCCCAGGGGCAGGTCGCGGTCTCCGGCTATTCGGCCGAGGGGCAGGCCGAAAGCATCACCGAAAATGTACCGACTGCGGGCCGAATCGCCAATGGCGCGCTCATGGAGCGTCCAGTACCTGGCGATCTGGCGGACCTCGGCCCGCTCACTTTTGAACTGAAGAATCCGGATTTCACGACGGCGGCGCGGATGGCGGACGCGATCAATGCGTTTTCGCAGCGCTATTATCGCCGCAATGTCGCCAGACAGCGCGATCAGCGCTCCGTCGATGTCGATCCGCCACCGCAGGTCAACAAGGCCCGCTTCATCGCCGAGATCGGCCAACTCGATGTCGAGCCGGATATGCCGGCGCGCGTGGTGATGGACGCGCGCAGCGGCGCCGTGGTCATCAGCCAGGACGTGCAGATTTCAACGGTGGCGGTCACTTATGGCAACATCACCGTGCGCGTGACGGAGACGCCGCAGGTCTCCCAGCCGGCGCCTTTCTCGCACGGCCGGACGGTGGTCGTTCCCAATACGCAGATCAATGTCGATCAGCCTGACGCGACGATTGCTATCGTCCATGGTCCCAGTCTGCGCACTCTGGTCGCCGGTCTCAACCAGATCGGTCTGAAGTCGAGCGGCATTATCGCCATTCTCGAGGCGATCAAGGCAGCCGGCGCTCTGCAAGCCGATCTCATCGTCGAATAAGTTTCCCAGCCAGCCCGGCACAAGCTTCTTCGCACACTCTCGCCGGTGCGAAAGGCGGTGTCGTCTTGCGCGGCGGCGCCCGGCAGGCGTCGCAAGGCGGTCTTGCGGATCTGGGACATGCGGCACGTTTCATTCGCCCTTTTCTTATGGTGCGTCTGGGTTGCGGGCTCGCATGCGCAAACGCGGGCTTCCGACGAGAGCGCCTCTCCGTCCCCACAAGCCGCGCCGGCCGGGCCGCAGAAAGCCGTCGATCTGCATGGCGACGCGCAAAAACATCAGGCCGAAACCCGGATGAGGGCGGAAATGCGGGTGCGGGCGGCGCGGACGCTGCCCGAAGTGCGGATGTTTTGCACCAACAACGTTTCCACCGCGGGTGCGGCGCGAGTCGCCTGGCAGGCCGCTAAGCTCGAGGATCTCGATGCGCGCTTGCAGCAGCGAATCGCCGAGCTTGAAGCCAAACGCGCGGAATACGAGGAATGGCTGCACAAGCGCGACGAGGCGCTGAAGAAAGCGCGGGACTCGGTTGTCGCCATCTATTCGAAGATGGAGCCGGAGGCCGCGGCCAACGAACTTGCGCAGATGGATGATGACACGGCGGCGGCCTTGCTCAGCAAACTCGATACCCGCAGCGCGAGCGCCATTCTCGGCGAGATGGATCCGGCCCGCGCGGCGCATCTGACCGACGAAATGGTTGGCGCTAATCTCGGCGACGGAAAGAAGTCCTGATGCGATTGCTGCTGCTCTTGATTGCGATGCTGCCGCTGGCGGGTTGTGCCGGCGATATCAAGGAGGTTGGGCGCGAGCCGTCGATGAGCCCTGTCGGCACCGGCCTCTCCGCCGATGTGACGCCGATGCCGACGTCGGTCTTCGCCGCCAATGGGCGCAGCACGCAGGGGGCTATTTGGGACGGCAGCCGCGCCGACATTTTCAGCGATCCCCGCGCCTCGAAGATCGGCGATGTCATCACCGTGAACATCGCGATCAACGACAGTGCCGTTTTCGGCAATTCGTCCGATCGCAGCATGAACGGCGAGGTCAAAGGCGGGCTGAACTATCAAGTTCAGAGCAACAGCGGCCAGAGCCAATGGTATCCGCAATATGACGTGACCTCGCAGTCCAACGCGCAGGGTGCGGGTTCGATCGACCGCTCCGAAAAGATTCAGCTGTCGGTCGGGGCCGTCGTCACGGACGTCCTGCCGAACGGCAATTTGATTGTCAGCGGTTCGCAGGAAGTGCGCGTCAATTATGAGCTGCGGGTGCTGAACATCGCCGGGATCGTCCGGCCGCGCGACATCTCGAAGGACAACACTATCACCTACAACAAGATCGCCGAGGCGCGCATTTCCTATGGCGGCCGCGGCCGCATGATGGAAGTGCAGCAGCCGGGGTGGGGACAACAGATTTTCGATCGGTTCAGGCCGCTTTGATGAACCGATGCGATATTTGGACGTGACCGATGGCTGAGGCCGATGAAAATATCGAGGAGGGGTTTGCTGCGGCGAATCCGCAGACGTTTCCAGCCTTGGTCCCATGGCTCACGACCATGGCGGCGCTAAGTGTCTTCGCTATTCTCATCGGCGCGGCGCTGGGTTTTGTCATGGTCTCGACCGTACGAAGCAGCGCGCATAATGCGGCGGATCCGTCGGCCGCTTCCGACACGAAGCTCATCGATTTGCCGGCTATCGTCACCAATCTCGCCGATCCGTCCAATGCCTGGGTGCGTCTGCAGACCGCGATCGTCGTCGATACGAAGTCGGACATAAAGCCGGACGTGCTCGCCGCCGAGATTTCGGACGATCTCCTTGGATTCATGAAGACCGAGACGCTCGTCCAGATCGGTGGCGCGAGCGGCCTTCAGCATTTGCGTGAGGATTTGACTGAGCGCGCGGTCATCCGCTCGCAAGGCCATGTTCGCGAATTGATCATTCAAACCCTGGTGGTGCAGTGAAGCGTCTGCTGCTTGCCCTGGTCCTGCTGCTCGTCTCGACAGCCGTCGCCATGGCTCAAACGCCTGATCTCAACGCGCTGATCCCGCAGGGCAGCGGCAGCGCCGCGGCGCGGATCATCCAGCTCGTCGCGCTGCTGACGGTACTCTCCGTCGCGCCGGGCTTGCTGATCATGGTCACGAGCTTCACGCGCTTCATCGTCGCGCTGTCCTTCGTGCGCTCGGGGCTCGGGTTGCAAAGCACGCCGGCGAATTTGGTTTTGATCAGTCTTGCCCTGTTCATGACCTTTTATGTCATGGCGCCGACGTTCGATCACGCCTGGCAGGACGGCGTCCAGCCGCTGATGGACAATAAGATCACGGAGCAGGCGGCCTTTCCTAAAATCATAGAGCCGTTCCGCCAGTTCATGATGCGGCAGGTGCGCGACAAGGACCTGAAGCTGTTTGAAGATCTCGCGCCGCCGGATTTAAAGCCGGCGGCGGGCGCCAAGCCGGCATCTGAGGTCGAAATCAGAATCCTCATTCCAGCCTTCATGATCTCGGAGCTGCGGCGCGGCTTCGAGATGGGATTTCTGATCGCCCTGCCGTTCCTCGTTATCGACGTGGTCGTTTCGACGCTGACCATGTCGATGGGCATGATGATGCTGCCGCCTTCGGTCATCTCGCTGCCGATCAAGGTTCTCTTTTTCGTTCTCATCGACGGCTGGAACATGCTGATCGGGAGCTTGGTGCGCTCTTATAGCTAGCGATGTGTCATTGCAGACAGAGGTGAGGTCTATGGCTGGATTGATCATTTTCGCGGGCTGTGTGCGGGATTGTGCGCCGTATCTGCCGCAAGTTCTGGCAAATTGCGTGCGCTTCGCAGGGACCACGGAGAAGGCCTTTTTCCTGTTCGCGGAAAACGACTTTACGGACGCGACGAAAGCGATCCTGGCGAATTGGTGCGACGGGCGCATCAATGCGCACATCCTGTGCTTCGATGGGCTTCATGCGCGTCTTTCCAAGCGCACGGAGCGGATCGCTTTCCTGCGGAATCAGATATTGGAATCCATCCGGGAGCAGGGCCTCGCAGACTATGACGCTCTATGCGTGCTGGACTTCGACGAGGTGAATGCTGGCGAGATCACGCCGGAAGGATTTTCGGCGGCGGTGGAATTTCTTTTGTCCGCGCCGGAGAACGCCGGCGTCTTCGCCGTTTCTGATCCGATCTATTACGACATCTACGCGCTGCGGCATGAGCACTGGAGCCCAGGCGATTGCTGGAAGGCCGTCCGCGCCGCGCCGGCGGAGCAAAGAGCCGAAGTCTTCCAAACCCTTGTGTGCGACCGGCAGGTTCCGATCGCGAAGACAGCGGCGCCGATCGCGGTTGATTTCGGCTTTCGGCGGCTTGGGGCTCTATCGGCTCGCTCGCGCCCTGGACGCAAATTATGTCGGCCTCGACTCCGATGGCGAGGAAACGTGTGAGCATGTGAGCTTCAATGCGGATATCCGGCGGGACGGCGGGAAGCTTCATATTTTCCCGCGACTCCGGAACGGCACGCCCTGGCAGCATTGCCTCAACGGCCGCGCGCAGAAAACGATTCGGCTCGGTAATGGCGCGCTGCAAATGGAATTGGTGGCGCCGCAATCGCATCAGCTCGATCATTATCTGAGCAGCTATCCGCTCTACGATCGGCGCCTGCCTCTGCTTCTGACCGTTTTCAATCAGATCGTCGGCGCGGCGACCGTCCTCGATATCGGCGCCAATATTCTCGATACGATCGCTTTGATGCGGCTCAGCGGCGCCCAGCTGACGAAATCCATCTCCGTCGATGCGGCGCTCGAATTCTATAAATACGCCGAGTTCAACGCTGCACGAAATCCAGTCCTCGCGGCGACCAGCGAGATCGTCTGGGGCTTTGTCGGCGCCGAGGAAGACCGTGGTAACATCGCCGCCGTCAACGGCACCGGCAATGTGCGGGATCTGCGGCGTTACGGGCAATTGCAATCGCTGCTGGAGCCGCGGCGCGTGACCTTCGCCGATCTCGCGCCGAATGGCGCCGATCTCGTCAAGACCGATCTCGACGGTTACGACCATATGGTCATCCGCCAGAATCTGGCTTGGCTCAAGCGCTGGAAGCCGATGCTCTGGGTCGAAGCGCAGATCGAGGACGGCGCCGATATTTCCGCCTGGAGCGGCAATCTGCTCGCGCTGGCCGAAGACTTTCCCTATGTCGCGGCCTTCGACAATTTTGGTTTCTGTCTCTGCGCCGGCACGATGATCGACAAATGGAACACCGTCCTTGAATTGATTTCCATCGGGGCGCGCTACAAGGCGCATGAGGCGAGCGCCGGCCGGGCGCGCTTTTATTATCTCGATATTCTATTCGTTCCGCAGCGCCTCGCCGAGGTCTTTCAAGAATTTGTCAGCGTGTTGCCGGAGATGAAGCTCACAGCGCAGGCGCCCGTTCAGGCGAAGGAATATCATGCACAGGCCGGCTGAGCGTAGCATCGCCGTCGTCATCCCGTCGCGTCTGGCGGCGGGCGCTGGCCGAAGGTTCTTTGTAGAGCGGGCGATCGAGGCGGCGGTCACACAGGCGATCCCGCGGGGCTTTCGTCTTGCCTTTTTCATCGGCATTGATCTCGATGCGCAGATTCCATCTGCGCTCGGCGCGCGGCCGGATGTGACCTTCGCGCGCAGCCACGGACGCAGCCAGGCATCAGCCATCAATGCGGCTGCAAATGCCGCCGCGGTGCAGAATCACGATTTCATCGCTTTGCTCGAAGACGACGATCAATGGGAGCCGAATTTTCTCGCTTGGGCGCTGCCCTGTCTCGAGAGCTGCGATTTCGTCTCCTCGAATCAGCTCGAGGTCGATGCCGAGGAGCGCTGTGTCCGGGTCAACGATTTTCCAACGCCTTCGGGCTGGATCATGGCGGCCGATCTCTGGCGCAAGGTGGGGCCGTTCGACAAATCTTTGCGCTGGCACGTGGACAATGATTGGCTCGGCCGGCTCGCTTTGAGTGGCGCGCAAAGGATTCATCTTGTCGAGGCGACGGCGCCGATAAATCTCCAGAGTTGCGCGCAGGTTCGTCCCTGGATCGCCAATGTTCTGATGCAGGGCGGCCCGTGCAGCTCCGTGCGGCGGCATCTCTCTTCCCGGCCTTTGGTGCGCCGCACAGTGCATCAGGGCTCCGGCATGCATCGAATCGCAACCAACCCGACGGCGGCGGCGGAAAGCCAGGGCGAGTATCGACAACTGATCGCCCGTTATGGGCGAATTCCCTGGTAGCGCCATCGCGGGGGTACGGCGCTTAAGTTTCGGGAAAGGTTTTATCGTTACTTATGCCGACACGGTAGGTTGGGGGTTGCAGCCCAAAGGCATCAGGCCGCCCTGTCGTACCGGTAAATCCGGTATGTCCCGCAAGATTTGGCCAACACAAGGGACATACATCGATGTCAAGTGATCTTCTCACAAATACGTCTGCTATGACGGCGCTTCTCGCGCTTAACCAGACGCAGCAGACCCTCAACACCTACGAGAATCAGGTTTCGACCGGCTTGGCGATTTCGGGCGCCAAGGACAATGCCGCCTATTGGTCCATCGCCACGACGATGAACACGCAGGTCGGTGCTCTCGGCGCTGTCTCCAGCTCACTGTCGGAAAGCGCCTCGATGCTGTCGACGATGACCGCGGCGCTGAATCAGACGGTCTCGATCATGGATAACCTCCAGAACGATCTTCTGACCGCCCAGGATCTCGTCGCGAAGGGCGATACATCCGACCTGGCCAAGACCCAGGACGACATTGCTCAACAGCAGCAGCTACTTCTCAGCATTGGCAGCTCGTCGAATGTCAACGGCGTCAACTTCCTCGAGGCGACGGCCGGCTCGACCGTGCAATTGCTCTCGTCTTATGACACGAAGGCCGGCGCGAGCTTCATCACGATCGATACCGGCTCGACGACGGCGCTCTTCGACACCGCTTCCACCGGGGCGACGACCGGTATCCTCGGCTCGACCGGCGCCGCCTATACAGCCGCTTCGATCCTGACCCTGGACGTCACGGCCGCCGGTGTCACCTCCGGCGACATCGGCAACATGCTGACCGACGTCCAGACGGCGCTGAGCAAGATCACTGCGGCGGCCAGCAACGTCGGTGCGGATCAAAACAATGTCACCGCCCAGCAGACCTTCATCTCGAACCTGTCGGATTCACTGACGGCTGCGGTCGGTTCTCTCGTCGACGCCGATATGAACCAAGCCTCGACGAAGATTTCGGCTTTGCAGGTTCAGCAGCAGCTTGGTGTCCAGGCGCTGGCGATTGCCAACTCCAACACCCAGCTCATCCTGAAGCTGTTCGGGCAGTAAGATTTCGGCTTTACAGGTTCAGCAGCAGTTCTGAAGCTGTAATTTCCGATACGCCTCATTCGCGAGATTGGCCGCGCCGTTCCGATGGCGCGGCCTTTTTCGTTCCGGGCAATCTCCGCGCAAGCTTGACACCGCACATTGCGGTGAAGCGGGAGCGGAGGCGGGAATGGCGGCGCTCGAACAAGCGAAGCGCGTCTGGGAAAATCTTCTTAAGCTCGGGACACGGCGGCTCATCGGCCTTGGCGTGACGGGCTTGATGGTTTTTTTCGTCACGGGCCTCGCTGGCTATTATCTCAGCCGTCCGGCCCAGGAGCTTCTGTATAGCGGTCTCGATCGTGACGATGTGAGCCGCATCGCCTCGGCGCTGAAGGAAGCCAATATCGATTTTGACGTGAGCGCGGACAGCACCGCGGTCTTCGTGCGCTTCGGGCAGACGGCGCAGGCGCGCATGCTGCTGGCGGAAAAAGGCCTGCCGAACAGCCCCAATGCCGGCAACGAACTCTTCGACAAGCTCGGCTCGCTTGGGCTCACCTCCTTCATGCAACAGGTGACGCGCGTTCGTGCGCTGGAGGGCGAACTCGCGCGCACGATTCAGTTGATGAGCGCGGTCAAGGCTGCGCGGGTTCATCTGGTCTTGCCCGATGATGGGTCCTTCCGTCGCGAAAGCGAGCCGCCGTCCGCTTCGGTCGTTGTGCGCACCGAGACTGCGGACGACGTTTCGGTCGCCAAGGCCATTCGCCATTTGGTGGCGGCGGCTGTCCCCGGCATGAAGCCGAGCCAAGTGACTGTGCTCGACACGGACGGAATGCTGCTCGCCTCGGGCGATGATTCTGGCGATACCGGGGCCGGCCAGATGCTCTCGCTTGAGAAGACCTTCTCCAAGGAAATTCAAGATAATATCAGCCGGACTTTAACTCCGTTCTTCGGCCTCAATAATTTCCAGATCAGCGTCGCGGCGCGGATCAATACCGACAAGAAGGAGACGCAAGAGACTGTCTACGATCCCGATTCGCGGGTCGAGCGCTCGGTTCGCGTCGTCAGGTCGAACGAGACCTCGCAGAATTCGACAAACCAGTCGCCGACGACGGTGACGCAAAACCTGCCGCCGAACAAAACGGACGCCGATGGCGGCAAGCAGTCGAACGAGGAAAATCAGAAGCGCGAGGAGACGACCAATTACGAAGTCTCGTCCAAGACGATTCAGACGATCAGCGGCGGTTTCGAGGTTGAGCACATTTCCGTCGCGGTTCTGGTCAATCGCGCGAGCCTCGCTGCCGCGCTTGGCGGCAAGCCGACCCCGGAGGCCATCGCCAAGGAGCTTGCCGATTTGCAGCAAATCATCGCCTCGGCGGCGGGGGCGAACCAATCGCGCGGCGATATGATCAAGGTATCGGCGGTCGAATTTGTCGATACCGGCCGCGATCTCGCCCCGGTGCCGCCGCCGAGCTGGCAGGAATTGCTCGTGCGTCAGTCCGGCACGGCCATCAACGGCGGAGTGATTCTTCTCGTCGCCTTGCTGTCGATCTGGTTCGGCGTGCGGCCGGCAATCAGGGCTTTCTCGGCGCCGCCACAACTGGCGCTGCCGGATCCGGCGGGCTACCTCGGAGCGGACAGCATCGTTCTGCCCGAACCCGGCCTGCCAATGCCTGAAGGCATGGCGGCTTTCCCGGCGCTGGGGGGCGAGCCAAATCTGATCGAGGATGTCGCCGACAGCGCCAAACGCACGCCGGTAAAGCGGCTTGAGCAGATCGTCGAGTTCGACGAGCAGCAGGCGGTCAATATTCTGAAGCTTTGGATGCGCCAGAGGAGCCCGGTCTGATGGCGCGCCCGGTCGCGGATTATCTCGCCGAGATGGGCCCGCTCGCGGATATCGCGCCGCCGCTTGCACTCTCCCTGGCGGAGACCGAGATCGCGCCGATATGGCCGGAAGAGCCGGAAGAAAATCCCCAGATCGCGATCGACGCCGCGCGCGAGGAAGGACATGCGGAAGGGCTTGCGGTTGCGCAGGCGGACTTTGCCGCTGAGCTTGCGCGGGTACGTGAAAGCTTCGAAGCCGAGCTCAAAGCGGCTCGGCAGAAATGGGCGCACGAGGAGGCCGCGCGCCTGCGCGAGCAACTCGCGGCCGGTCTCATCGGGATGGAAGAGCGTCTCGCCGACAGCGTCGCGCGAGTCTTGCGGCCTTTCATTCTCGCTGCGCTCCGCCGCCGGATGACCGAAAAATTAGTCGAGAACGTCCGCACGATCGTCGGCAGCGCCGACAAGATCGTAATCAAAATCGCCGGCCCCGAGGATCTCGTCGCGGTTTTGCGCGACGAGCTTCAGGCGGTCCCGGCGGCGATCGAATATGTCGTGCAGGATAGTCTCGATGTCAGCGTCGCCGCCGAGCCGACGTCGATCGAGACGCAGCTCAAGGCTTGGACCGATTTGATCGGCACCGGGGAGTAGCGCGTGGCCGAGGCCGATAAACATGAGATCGTGATCATCAAGCGCCCGCGTGAAAGCTCGCACGAGCCGCATGGCGGCGCCTGGAAGATCGCTTTCGCCGATTTCATGACCGCCATGATGGCGCTGTTTCTCGTGCTTTGGCTCGTCAACGCGACCAATCAAAAGACGAAAGCCTCGCTGGCGCGTTATTTCAACCCTGTCGATCTCGTCGATATGTCGACGCTCAAGCGCGGTGTTCACGATCCGACGATGGGACCGGAGACGGACGGCATCGCCAACGGGGCAGCCCTTCCGAAATCGGTCAAGGATGCGGTCAAGAAGAACGGCAACATGGCCGGAACGGCGGATGGCGCTGCGGGGCCGCGTGATGTTCAGTCGGACGAGCAGGGGCCGCGGACCGCCGAGCCGCCGCCGACACATTCCGAGGCCGCGCTGTTTCGCGATCCCTATGCCGTTCTCGCTGAAATAGCGGCCGGCGGCGGCTCGAGCGCACAGGCCGCGATGGACGGGCAGCTCGACGCATCTGCCGATAACGACGGCAACGGCACGACGCCCGACGTCTACAGCGATCCGTTCAAAGCGGACGGCGGCAAGACTCAAGAGCCCGCGCCGGCCAATCCCCCAGCGTCTCCCGCGCCACCCGCAGCGACGCAGGCCGCGCCGCAAGCCAGCGCTTCGCAACCGGTTGCGTCTCGGCAGGCGACGGCGCAGGTCGCGCCAGCTCCATCACCGTCTCCGGCAATCGATAAAACGCCGACGAAGCAAGAGCAGCCGCTAAACAGCGCGGGAACCCTCGCGCAGAATCTGCAAAAGCAGATCGCCAGCCTCGTCGATGCATCTGGAAAGGATGCGGCGGAGCCCGCGATCGAGGTGAAGGCGACCGACGAAGGCATTTTGATCAGCCTGACGGATAAGAGCAATTTCGCCATGTTTGCCATCGGCTCGGCCGAGCCGCAGCGCAAGACTGTGCGTGTGATGGAAAAGATCGCAAAAGTTCTCAAGAAGCAGCCGGGCGACATCGTCATCAGCGGATTCACCGATGGGCGTCCCTATCTTTCGGGGACCTACGACAATTGGCGGCTTTCGACGGATCGCGCGCAGATGGCCTATTACATGCTCGCGCGCGGCGGCATCGATGCAAAGCGCATCCTGCGTATCGAAGGCTATGCGGGCCGGCGGCTCAAGATTCCAAGTAAGCCGTTCGCTGACGAAAACAGGCGCATTGAGATCTTCCTGAAAGCGAAAAAGTCATGAGGCTGCGCGCTGTCGCTCTCGCGATGTCGGCTCTGACAATTGCCCCCTTTGGGGCTTCGGCGGCCGCGTCGAAGCCGCCCTATCAGCTCGTGCGCTCCTTGCACGCGCTGCAGGATCAGATCGTTCTGGGCAATAGCGCGGCACGTGCCGCCATTCCGGGCTTGTCGGCGGAACTCGCGGCGCGTTTGCTCTCTTACAATCCGTCTGTTTGGCGCGAACCGCGCAACGTCAACGCCGTCGTCACTTACGTGCTCAGTGGCGGCGCGCCGCGTGTGGCGCAAAGGATTCTTGCCAGCGGCAATTGCCCGGCCGATGAGAAGAAACTTCTTGAGGGCGCGCTGGCCTATTCCGAGGGGCACGAATCGCGCGCGACGACTTTGCTCGCGGACATCGATCCGCGCTCGCTCGATCCGATCGTCGGCGGCCACGTCGCTTTGACGCAGGCGGCGCTCCTGGCTGAGAAAAGCCCGCAGAAGGCCGTGGCGCTGCTCGATCTTGCCCGCGTCCTCGCGCCGGGAACCTTGGTTGAGGAGGCTGCCTTGCGGCGCGAAATCTTCCTCATCAACGCGACCGGTGATTTCGAACGATTCATAAGCCTGTCGGGTGAATATATCCGGCGTTTCAATAGATCGACTTACGCCGATAATTTCCGCGAACATTTCTCGGATGCCATAGCGCGGCTCAATATATCGGGCGATGCGGCGCAGTTGGAAGAGATCGACGATGCTTTGAGCAACCTCAATTCCGCCGATCAATTGAAAATCTATCTGATGATTGCGCGGGCATCGGTTCTCACCGGGAGAATTGCGGTGGCGGAGTTCGCGGCGGCCAAAGCCGAAAGTCTTGCGGCGCCGGATTCGACCGAAATCTGCCGCGCCAGGCTTTACGATGGCGCCGCTGAAATCTTCACGCCCGGTTACGCGCAGGGCGAGAGCCTGCTCAATTCCGTGGATGCCGCCCATCTCTCTCGTGAGGAGGGGACTCTGCGCGACGCGGCGCTATCTGTCTCCCGCCAAATTCATGAATGGTCGCAGGCCGATGCCCAGACCCAGGCGGCGAGCCTTGCGGCGGACTCCGTGCCGCAGGGGCTCGACACAGTGATGAGCGAAAGCGCCTCGACGGTCGATGCCGCGCAGAAGGCGCTCGCCGATGCCAACGATGACGCCGAAGCGGAGCAGCCATGAATAATATCAGCGGGTTCTCCGGCGCTCTTATGGCTTCAAATCCTCCTCTTGCCTCCGAGCCGAAGACGGGCGGCGATTCCGCGGCGGCGCCGAAGGGACAGTCCTTCGAGACATTGCTGACCGGGCTGAGCCAGCAGAGTGAAACCACGACAGAATTCTTCTTCGACCGCGGGCGCGTTCACAGGGCAGGGGGCGATGCAGAATCCTTCGCCGAATTCAAATGCGCTCGCGCTCTTGAAGCAGGCCACAGCTTCCCAAACGCCGCAGACCGCAGCGGCCTCGCAAGCTCCGGGAACGGCCGTCGAGCAACCCCAAGCCACGGTCCACAGCGCGAAATTGTCCGCCGGGTCTTTGGTTGCCTCCGCTGCTACGGCAGCTCTTGAGGCGGCCGAGGCCGGCGCACCATCGCAAGAGACGAGTTCACCGACGCAGGCCAGCGGCCGCGCGCAAGGGCAAAAGGCCGCCGCCATTGCACACGATGCGACGGCGGCATCCAAGCCGCAATCTTCTGTGGCCCAAACGCAGTCCTCCAATACCAAAACCCAGTCGTCGAATGCCGTTTCGGTCAACGTGAGCGCGGGGCAAAGGGCATCGGCGGCGGCAGATACCGCGAATACGGTGTCTGCCGAAGTCGCGCCGCTGGAGTCGGCGGCCGCCTCCTCGTCCGCCGACGCGATATCTCTGTCGCAAAAATCGACGGAGAGCGGGCACGCCTCCGGTGCGCGCGAGCGCCGGCAGAGCGCGGAGCAAGATTCATCGCAGGCCCAATCACAACCGGCGACGGGCGCGACGGCCAGCGTTCTCCTCGCTGCGGCGGCGAATCTCCTGCCTGCCGCCAATATGCAGCAGAATGTCTCAACCGATTCGGGATCGTCTTCATCACCAGGCGACGAAATTGCGTCTGGCAGCGGTGCGTCTTCCCTTGCGGACGAAGCGGCCGTCACCAAGGCCGCGCTGGCCTTGCATGGCGCGAAAAGCAAGTCGGATTTCAACTCAGGACGGCGCGCCGCCGACCAAGGTCGAGGTCGTCTCGCAAGCAACCCATTTTGCGCCGGTGGCGTCGCTCTCGCCGGCGCAGCAAATCGCCAACGCAATGGTGCCGCTTCTGACGTCGTCGGATACCGCGGAGGAGGATTCGACGTCGTCGCTTCAATCCGCTACGTCGGCGACGGATATCGGTGCGATGCTGGCGGCGGCGCAGCCCTCCTCATCGGCCGTCAAAACCCTGGATTTGCAGCTTGAGCCGGCCGATCTCGGCACGGTGAACCTGAAGCTCAATCTGTCTGACGGCGGCCTTGAGGTCGAAGTTCAAGCAAGTCAGAGCAGCACGCGCGATCTTCTGGAGAAAGACAAGCAGGAGCTCACGAACCGGCTGACGGATACGGGCTATACCGTTACTGGCGTCGACATCAGCCTTACGGCATCGTCGAGTACGGCCAGCAGCTTTGCCGACCAGAGTGCTGCCGGACAGAGCTCGTCCAGCCAGACTTCCGGAGGCAGCGGCCAAGGCTCCAGCGGGTCGCAGGCTCAGGACGGCGGCGCCAACAATTCGTCCCAACGTCAGTCGCAACGGCAGAGCGGCAATGAAACCTATGAGACGGCATGGTCTGCGCCTCGGCGCGCTGCTGGCACTGGCCTTTATCTTTAGCGGCGCACACGGCGCGCCCCAGCCGCTGGTCTGCGAGCGCGAAATGACCCGCGCCGCGGCAAAATATGGGGTGCCCCTCGGCGTGCTCTATGCCGTCGGCCTGACGGAGACGGGCCGCCGCGGGACGCTCAGCCCCTATGCGCTTAATATTGAGGGGCCGTCCGTCTTCCCGCAGACTTTGGATGAAGCCCTTCAGCAATTCTACGAGGCGCAACAGCACGGCGCCAAGCTCATCGACATCGGCTGCATGCAGGTCAACCATTATTATCACGGCAGCCATTTCGGCTCGGTTGCGGAAATGTTCGATCCGCACGCCAATGTCGACTATGCCGCGCGCTATTTGCGCGATCTGAAAGCGCAGGAGGGAAGCTGGACTCTCGCGGCGGCGCGCTATCACGCCGGCCCGGACAATAACCCAGCGCAGAAGCAATATGTCTGCGAAGTCATCAGCAATATGGTCGCGAGCGGCTTCGGCCAATGGACAGATTCGGCGCGCGCCTTTTGCCGCTGACGCGATGGCGGGTTGCCGCAAGCCCCGCATGCAAACTCGATTAAGTTTTTTCAATCACATTTGTACCCAAACTGAATCTTGCATCGCCATTTGTCCTGAAACGTAACAGTAGTGTTTGACGGCCGTTAAGACTTAGCTAACACTCGAAACGGGCTAAACAACTGATTCGGGGGGCGATTCCGTGCTGGTGATTGTGGATGAGCGGGATATGGTGACCGCTGGTTACGCATGTCGCTTCGGCAGTGAAGGTGTGTCTGCTGCTCGTTTCTGCACCGACGAATTTCGCGAATGGGTCAAGACGGTCGCGGATGCAGATCTCTACGCAGTCGAGGCTTTTTTGCTCGGTGATTGCCGTGATCGCGAGATTTTGCCGAAAATGATCCGGGAGCGCTCGCGCGCTCCAGTGATCGCGATGAACGAGGCGCCGTCGCTGGAGCAAACCCTTAGTCTTTTCGCGGCGGGTGTCGACGATGTGGTGCGCAAGCCAATCCATGTCCGCGAGATTCTTGCGCGTGTCGGGGCGATCCGGCGCCGGCTGGAGGTTGAGCGGGATCACGCGGTCGTTGGCGAGATGCGGGTTTTCTTCGACGGCCGCGATCCGGAGGTCAAGGGCAATGTGCTGCCCTTGCCGCGGCGCGAACGCCGCATTCTCGAATATCTCGTCGCCAATCGTGGCCGTCGCGTCAGCAAGTCGCAAATCTTCAACTCGATCTATGGAATCTTCGACGACAACGTCGAGGAGAATGTCGTAGAAAGCCACATCAGCAAGTTGCGCAAAAAACTGCGGCGCCATCTCGGTTACGATCCGATCAATTCGGTGCGCTACTTGGGCTATCGCTTGGCGGATATTCAATAGTTCCGCGCCTGCGGCGCCGCATGTCCTGCGTCATGCGGCGCGTCGTCTTCCCTGAATGGCAATGAGTGGTTGCGCGAGGGTCTTTACGCGGCTCTCGGCGGCGCGGGCTTGCGCGATTCTCGGCTCCCGCCGCGCTATGGCGGATGCGGATTTAGCGCAAGCTCCGCACAAGTTGTTCGCCGTTAAGCTCTGTCAAAGGGATCAGGAGAATCGGCGATGAGTCTCTACAGTGCATTGATGGCGAGTGTGTCGGGAATGTCGGCGCAGGCGAATTCGCTCTCGACGATCTCCGACAATATCGCCAACGCGGATACGACAGGTTACAAGCAGGCCTCGACCCAATTCGAGGACATGCTGAACGAGTTCAGCACGAGCGAGTATAACGCCGGCGGCGTCGCGACGGTCGTCAACTACAATATCGCGCAGCAGGGCGATCCGACGTCGACCTCGACGACCACCAATATGGCGATCGAGGGCAATGGCTTCTTCGTCGTCCAAGACGCTAGCGGCCAGACCTATTTGACCCGTGCCGGCTCGTTTGCCCCCAACGCGGACGGCGATCTCGTCAATGCCTCCGGCTACACGCTGATGGGCTATCCGATCAGTTCCAACTCTTCTCAGCCGGTCAGCTATTCGCTGGATCAGCTCCAGCCCGTGCAAATCTCGATTTCAGGCCTTTCGCCGCCGGCGGCGTCGACTTCGGGAACGCTGACGGGCAATCTTGATTCTGCGGCGTCCGTCGATTCCGGGACGCTGCCTGCGGCCAACAGTGCCAGCTCGACCTATACGTCGATGACGCCGGTCACCGCTTATGACGATCTCGGCAATCCGGTGACGCTCAATGTCTATATGACGAAGACGGGCGCCAACACCTGGGAGATGGACGTCTATAATGCCGCGGACGCAGCTTCGGGCGGCGGCTTTCCCTACAGCGCCGGGCCGCTTGCGACGCAGAGCTTGACGTTCGAACTCGACGACGGGCGACTTGAGCAGCACGCCGACATCGGTGTCGGTCGCAGTGCCGGGCGGCTCGACGCTAAGTCTCGACGTCTCCGGCCTTACGCAGGTTTCCTCTTCGACTTCGGTCAAATCGACGGTGAACGGCAATGCGCCTGGGACGTACGAGAGCGTCTCGATATCGTCGAGCGGCGTGCTTTCCGAGGTCTTCTCCAACGGCGTGACGACGCCGATCTATCAGATTCCGCTCGGCACCGTGCCGAGCGTCAACAGCATGACGTCGATGGCCGGTGATGTGTTCGAGTCCAATTCCGCTTCGGGCAGCATCACTTTGGGCGCCGCGAATTCGGAAGGTTTTGGCTCGATCAATGGCTCGGAGCTTGAATCCTCGACCGTCGATCTTGCGACGCAGCTGACCAATATGGTCGTGACCCAGAACGCCTATCAAGCCAATTCGAAGGCCTTCCAAGTCGGCTCGGATATGCTCAGCGAGCTGGTCAACTTGTTGAAGTAACCGCGGGCATTTTCCCACCCTTGAGTCCGTGTCATGAACCTTACGACTGCCACGCATGTCACCCAGTCCGCCCTGGCGACGGTTTCGGCAGAATCGGCGACGGTGTCGCGCAATATCGGTGGCGTCAATAGTTCCGGGTTTTCGGAAAAGACCGCGAATGTCATTACGACGGCCGATGGCGGCGTCGAGGTCGTCTCGGTCACCAATGCGCAGAACCAGGCGGTTTTCGCCAATGTGCTGAGTGCAACGGCGGCATCGGCGACGCAATCGGCTATTTCCGGTGGGCTCACGACGCTGGCGACGATCGTCGGCGAGCCAGGCTCGGATACGTCTCCGGCGGAAAAGCTCAGCGATCTGACCGATGCGCTCCAGCAATATGAGGCTTCGCCGTCCGACAGCAGCCTTGCCAGCGCCGCCGTCACGGCCGGGCAGAATCTCGCGAGCACGCTCAATAACGCGACGACGACCGTGCAGCAGGTCCGCGAGGACGCCAACTCACAGATGGCCTCCTCGGTTTCGACTATCAACTCGCTCCTGACGCAGTTTAAGAGCGTCAATCAACAGATCGTCACCGGCACCGCGAGCGGTGCCGATGTGACGGATTTGCTCGATACGCGCAATTCGGTTCTCACCCAGCTCTCGCAACAAATGGGCATCACGACGAGCACGGGCGCCAATAACGATATGTCGATCTATACCGACAGCGGCGTGACCCTGTTCCAGAACGGCACCGCCAGCACGGTGACCTTTCAGCCAACGCAGACCTACACCGCTGGGACGACCGGCAATGCCGTCTATATCGATGGCATTCCGGTCACGGGAAGCTCCGCGACAATGCCGATACAGACTGGCACGCTCGCGGGGCTCGCGGATCTACGCGACAACGTCACCGTCACCTATCAGGCGCAGCTCGACCAAACCGCAAACGGCTTGATCAGCGCCTTTGCCGAAACCGATCCTAGCAATTCGAGTTCGACTCTTGCGGGGCTCTTCACCAACGGCACGAGCACGGCCTTGCCGACCGCGGCGCAAATCACGGGCCTTGCCGGCAGCATCACCATCAATGCCGCGGTCGATCCGAGCCAGGGCGGCACGGCCACGCTCTTGGGTAACGGCATCAATTTCAACTACAACACCTCGAACCAGGGCAGCTACGATACGCAGCTGCAGAGCTATCTTTCCAATCTTTCGGCCTCCCAAAGTTTCTCCAGCGCCGGTGGCATTGGAACCAGCAACACGCTGGCAGGATATGCCGCGGCTTCGGTCAGCTGGCTCGACGTCCAGCAACAGGACGTGAGCTCGGAAAGCGCCTATCAGAGCACGCTGCTGTCAACCTCGACCACCGCGCTGTCGAATTCGACGGGCGTCAACCTCGACGATGAGATGTCCCAGATGCTCGATCTCGAGAATTCCTATTCCGCCACGGCGAAGCTGCTGACGACGATCAGCGGCATGTTTTCCGATTTGACCACCGCGATAGACCAGGCGACGGCATGAGTTCGTTCATCTCCTCCTATTCGATTTCGGCGGCCTTGCGGCAGTCCGTTCTTACCGCGCAGAGCAATCTTGCGCAGGCGCAGCAGGAAGTCTCGACGGGTACATATGCCGATGTTGGGTCGGCGCTTGGTGCACAGACGTCGCAGGACATCAGCCTTCGCTCGCAGGAATCTCTGCTCCAGACCCTGACCACGACGAACAATCTCACCGCGACAAATCTCAGCACGACGCAGGGCGTGCTCAGCAGTTTACAGACGACTGCGCAAAGCTTGCTGGAATCGGTGGTGGGCTCGAGCAATCAGGACGGCGTCTCGACGTCTCTGCAGCAACAGGCGCAGACCGCGCTGCAGTCCTTGATTGCGGGACTGAACACGGCCGAGGGCGGCAATTACCTTTTCGCCGGGACGAATACGTCCGTCGCGCCGGTTACGGACTACTACAGCACTGGAGCGGCGAATAAATCCGCCGTCAATTCGGCCTTTTCATCGTATTTCGGCTTTTCGCAAACGAGCTCCAGCGTCGCCAATATAACCGCCAGCCAGATGCAGAGCTTTCTCGATACGCAATTCGCGCCCTTGTTCCAGGGTACGAATTGGACGTCGGATTGGTCGTCGGCTTCCAACTCGACGACAAGCAGCGAAATTTCGCCGTCGTTGACCGTCTCAACGTCTGTCAGCGCGAACCAGTCGGCGTTCCAGGATCTGACGCAGGCCTATACGATGCTGGCCGATCTCGGGACGCAGAATCTGAGCAGCTCGGCTCTTCAGACGCTTGAGACCAATGCCGAGAATCTTCTCAGTGCCGGAACGAGCGGTCTGACCAACATCCAAACTTCTGTCGGCGCGGTCCAGAACGACATCACCTCCGCGAATAGCCAGATGTCGGTCCAGATGAGCGTGCTTTCGACGCAGGTCGGAAATCTTGAAGACGTCAATCCTTACGAGGCATCGACGGAAGTCTCGAATCTGCAGACGCAGATCGAGACGGCCTATTCGCTGACCTCGCAGCTAACCCAACTCAGCTTAGTGAAATATCTCTAGGCGCGTTTATCTCGAGGGTGATCTACGAATATGTACCAATTCTCTTATAAAGAGATTCTGGACGATTGTGCGCAGGACGCGCGCGCGCGCGAGCGGCTCGCCATGCAACGCGCGATCGAATTGCTTGAGCTCGGGCAGCAGAGGGGCGTCAAGTCCCTGGAGGCGGCCGAGGCGCTCAACTACCTCAACAAACTCTGGCACCTTTTCATCGACGATCTCGCCAGACCGGAGAACGATCTGCCCGACGCACTGCGCGCCGAGCTGATTTCGATCGGCATCTGGATCACCAACGAGATCAATCGAATGCGGTTGGGCAAGAGCGACAACTTCGGCGGCTTGATCGAGATCTGTGCGATCATCCGTGACGGATTGAAGTGAGGCTGCCAAATGCGGATATCGTTGCGCGCCGGGGAGAAGTTTTACATCAATGGCGCGGTTCTGCGCGTCGACCGAAAGGTCTCATTCGAGCTTCTCAACGATGCGACCTTCCTGCTTGAGGCGCATGTGATGAACGTCAGCGATGTCACGACGCCGCTGCGGCAGCTCTACTTCGTCGTGCAGATCATGCTCATGAATCCAGCCGACACGCCGGCGGCGGCGGAAATGTTCGCCAAGGCGCTCGAGAATAACCGGAGGATATTCTTCGATTCCCGTATATTGGCTGGGCTCAAAGCGACCGAACAGCTTGTTGCGGAAAATAGGAAGTTTGATGCGTTGAAGACCATCCGCACTTTATTGCCGATCGAAGCCGAGGTTTTTTGTCAGGGCAAAGAGCCTGTTGCGGGCGCCGCGGCCTAAGGGAGATTTTCATGACAGTCGATGCAACCTCAGCGACGAATTCTGCGACGTCGTCGAACTCTTCCAGCTCGGCCGCGCAAAGCACCACGGCGGCAGCCACCGTCAACTACAATCAATTCCTGCAATTGCTTGTGGCCGAACTGCAGAACCAGGACCCGACTAGCCCGACCGACCCGACGCAATACATGAGTCAGTTGGCGTCGTTTTCGCAGGTCGAGCAGCAAATTCAGACGAACTCCAAGCTCGACACGATGCTGACCTCCAATGCGTTGACGCAAGCCGAGCAGATGATCGGCCAGACGGTGACCTCATCGAGCGGGACGACCGGCATCGTCGAATCCGTGAACCTGGGCACGAACGGCGGCACAACAGCCACACTCGCTGACGGCAGCACTGTTGATCTCACGACGGGCAGCAGTGCCGCGACGGCGACAACGCTGAGCGACGGAACGCAATTCGCGCTGCCGACCGACCTGACGATCAACTGACGATGAACGAGGCGGACGCGCTCGAACTGGCTCGCGAGGCCATGTGGACCGTCTTGGTTGTGTCTGGCCCCGCCGTCGGTGCGGCGATGATCGTCGGCATCGGCATCGCGCTGTTTCAGGCATTGACTCAAATTCAAGAGGCGACGCTGACCTTCGTGCCGAAGATCATCGTCGTCCTCGCGGCATTGACGGTGACGGCCTCGTTCATCGGCGGCCAAATATATGTGTTCACCGAGCACGTATATTCGCGCATCGAAAAAGGCTACTGAGCGGCGTTCGAGCGACAGGTGAATCATGGCGGGGGTAGCGGCCGAAGCGCATTTGGCGCCTGAGCGCAGGAACAGTACGCGGGATGTCGGCTTCGCGACCGGTATTCTCGCGATCCTGTCGGTCTTTTTCCTGCCAATTCCGCCGTTCATTATCGATATCGGGCTTGCGTTCTCCATCGCACTCGCGGTCCTCATCCTCATGGTCGCGCTCTGGATTCAGCGGCCGCTCGATTTCTCCTCCTTTCCCACCATCCTGCTTGTCGCGACCTTGCTGCGCCTGGCGCTGAACATCGCGACCACACGGCTTATCCTTTCCAATGGCCCGGAAGGGACGGATGCTGCGGGCTATGTGATCGGCGGATTCTCAAGCCTCGTCATGAGCGGCGACTTCGTCATCGGCTTGATCGTCTTCTCCATCATCATCACGGTCAATTTCGTCGTCATCACCAAAGGCGCGACGCGTATCGCGGAAGTCGGCGCGCGCTTCACCCTCGATGCCATCCCCGGCAAGCAGATGGCGATCGACGCCGATCTTTCTTCCGGCACGATCGACGAGAAGGAGGCGCAGCGCCGCCGCCGCGAGCTTGAGGAAGAAAGCGCCTTCTTCGGCTCGATGGACGGCGCCTCCAAATTCGTCCGCGGCGATGCGATCGCCGGCATCATCATTTTGGCGGTCAACATTTTCGGCGGCATCGTCATCGGCGCGACGCGCCATGACATGCCGCTTTCGGAAGCTGCGGACGTCTTCACCAAATTGTCGGTTGGCGACGGCCTCGTTACGCAAATCCCGGCGCTGATTGTTTCGCTGGCGGCTGGTCTCTTGATCTCCAAGGGCGGCACGCGCGGCTCGGCAGAGCAGGCGGTGCTCGGCCAGTTGGTGAAATATCCGAAGGCGCTGTTCGTTGCTGCCGGCCTTATGTTCGTGCTCGGCCTGATTCCGGGGCTGCCGTTCTTTCCCTTCGCTATGCTCGGCGGCCTGATGGCTTTCATCGGCTATGCGATTCCGGCGCAGCTTGCGCGCAGACAGGAGGCGGAAATTGCGTCGGCTGCGGCGGCCGAGCAAAGAGCGGCAAAGGAAACGCGAGAATCCGTCAAGGAATCGCTGAAATCGGTCGAAATCGAACTCACCCTCGGCAAGCAGCTTTCAACCCGTATGCTGGTCGCGCAAGGTGAACTCGGGCATCGTGTCACCAAGATGCGGCGCAAGTTTGCCCAGCAATATGGCTTCGTCGTCCCCGAGATCAAAGTCTCCGATAGCCTGACCGTGCCGGCCAAGACCTATCAGATCAAGATTTATGGAACGGTCGTCGCGTCTTTCACGATGATGATCGGCTATCTCCTGGTCGTCATCGGCGATGGCCGCAAGCCGGATCTGCCTGGCGAGGAGGTGCGCGAGCCGGCCTTCGGCATGAAGGCGATGTGGGTTTCGGAGGCCTATGCCGGCGAGTTGAAACGCCAGGGGTTCGAGGCGATCGACAATATGTCGGTGCTGCTCACCCATCTCAGCGAGGTCATCCGCAACAATCTCTCGCAATTGCTGTCCTATAAGGACATGCGCGCTTTATTCGACCGGCTCGGTCCGGAATATAAGCGATTGCTCGACGATATTTGCCCGGCGCAGATTTCCTATTCCGGGTTGCAGGCGGTCTTGAAGCTGCTGCTCGCGGAGCGAGTCTCGATCCGCAATCTGCAATTGATCCTCGAAGCCATCGCGGAAATCGCGCCGCATGTGCGCCGGGCGGAGCAGGTCACCGAGCATGTGCGCATGCGGATCGCCCAGCAGATTTGCGGCGATCTGCTCGATCATGGCGTCCTGAAGGTGCTGCGGCTCGGTAACAAGTGGGATCTCGCCTTCCATCAAAGCCTGAAACGCGACGCTAAGGGCGATGTTATTGAATTCGATCTCGATCCCGGCATGGTCGAGCAGTTCGGCAACGAGGCCTCGGTCGCGATCCGTGAGCGCATGGACAAGGGCCACGCTTTCGTGCTGGTCACGACGCCGGAGGCGCGGCCCTATGTGCGCATGGTGATCGAGCGCTTGTTCGCGACGCTGCCGGTTCTCTCACATCTTGAGATTGCCCGGGGCGTCGAGATCAAATCGCTCGGAACGATCTCGTGAACGAGATCGGTTCCAACGCGGTTCTGACGGCATTCATCCTGTTTTGCCGGATCGGCGGCTGCCTGATGCTGATGCCGGGCTTTTCCAGCCCGCGGGTTCCGATGGTGGTGCGGCTGTTCCTTTGCTTCGCCATCACACTTGCGCTCGTGCCGTTCCTCGGCGGCCAGATCGAAAAGCTCATCGGCGATGTCTCCGCCCTTTCGCTCTTGCGGCTCATCGTTTCGGAATTGCTCATCGGCGGGCTGATCGGGCTGATGGGGCGCATCTTCTTCGCCGCGCTGGAGACTCTTGGAACGGCGGTCGCCATGCAGATCGGGCTTGCGAACGCGCTCGGCCTGCCGATGGATGAAGCCGAACCGTTGCCTTCCATCGCCGAGTTCCTGACCTTCCTGGCGACGACGCTGCTTTTCGTGACCGATCTGCATCTCGAGGTCGTGCGCGGTATCGTCGCGTCCTATCGCACACTGCCGGTCGCGTCGGGATTTGGCCCGCAATTCGGGCTCATCCAGGTGGCGGATACGCTGTCGAAGGCGTTTTTCCTGGGGTTACGGGTGGCCAGCCCCTTCATTCTGTTCGGCCTCGTTTTCAACCTTGCTGTCGGACTCGCCAACAAGCTGACGCCGCAGATCCAAGTCTATTTCATTACGATGCCGTTCGCGGTCGCCGGCGGCCTTGTCCTGTTCTATTTCACGTTCAAGCAGATCATCGAGATCTTCATGGCGGGGTTCTCGAATTGGCTGGCGGGCGGCTAGGATGCAGAAGCGGGCTGCCACGCTCCGACGTATGCTGAACGTGCAGAATGACATTCGCCGAATCGGCGAGCTGAAGCTCGCCACGCTCCAGCGTCAGCAGGCGAGCGCCGAAGAGACCGAGGCGCGGCTCGTCTCCTATCTCGACGAGAATCATATCTATACGCCGGGCTATATGAAGACGCTTGCCGACAAGCTGCAGGCGGTCGGCCGCGCCAAGCGGCGTTTTGCCCATGATGCCGAAGAGCAGGCGAGAGTTCTGCTCGAATGCCGCCGCCGCGCGGGACAGATGGAACGCGCGCTTGAGACGGCGGCGGAACAGCAGCGCCACGCCGAGGAGCGCCGCGATCTCGACGCCGCCATCGAAGCGGAGATGAATCGCAAAGGCGCAAGCCTCCCGTAAGCCAGGTGGCCCATCTTCAGCATGCGATCTATCGCATTGCGCGCAGAGGGAGTGGTTGCGTGTCGATCAATCCGCCTTCAGACATTCTGCTTGATGTCGCCCGTGCCGCCGATCCGGCGAAGTCTACGGCGGCGGCCGAGCGGCTGTCGCGCCTTGCCGCCGATGGCGGTGTCAGCGATACGCAATTCGCCAATATTCTTAGCGACGTCAAAGCGCCGGGCCCGGCGCAGCTGCCAGCGATAGCAGCGCCGCGCTTCGTCAATCAGGCTCCGGAAAAGGCCAAGGATATCGCGGAGACCAAAGCCTATCAGGGGATCGCTGCGCTCCTGCTTGAGAACCTCGTCGAAAATATGCTGCCGGACAGCGATGAATTCTTCGGCCAGGAGGCCGGCGCTGGCGTCTGGCGCTCGATGCTCGCGCAAGAGCTTGGCACGAATCTGTCGAAGAACCTCGATCTCGGCATCGGGCCGAAGCACGGCAAATTCAGCCACGCGCACCATGCCACACATCCGCTCGGTGAACTGCACACGGCGTTCATTCCCCTGTCCACCGCCGCAACGAAACATTCGTAACCAGCCATGGCGATGCCGGATTCTCTAGCGAACAAAGTGCCGAGACGGATGGCCGAGGCGCCAGCGGCCGACGAGGCGCGCCTCGCCGCCTTGCGCGAGACCTTTTGCCAGACCGTCGAGCGCATCGAGCGCCTTGTCGACCTCGAAACGGCGACGCTCGAACAATACCGGCCCGTTGATTTTTCCGAATTCAATCATCGCAAGAGCCATGCGCTGTTGGAGCTCGATCGCGCCATGCGCGCGTTGGGAGCGCAGGCACTTGACGCGCGCACGCGCAGTGAGCTTGAGCGCTTGCGCGGCAAACTCAAGCGCAACCTCGCGACGTTAGAGATTCATCTCAAAGCCGTGCGGCAGGTCTGCTCGCTCATCACCCAGGCTATCGAGACCGAGGAATCGGACGGCACCTACTCGTCTTCGATCTACCGCAGGTACCAGCAATCATGATCAAGCTGATCGCGAGCTGTGCCTGGATTTGCCTGCTGACCGCCGGGGCGAGCTTCGCCACCGTTTCGATGAAACTCGATCATCAAGCTGCCGCGGTGCCGGCCTCTGATTCCTCCGGTACGGCGATCGAATACAAGAAGCTCCCGGTGATCAATGTTCCGATGATCGCCGATGGCGCTGTTCAGGGCTATGTCGTCGCAGAGCTCGGCTACACCTACAATCAGAATTTGATGAAAGATGCGCTCGCGCCGGACGTGTATCTGCTCGATGAGGCGTTCCGGAAAATTTATTCCGACACGTCTCTCGATTTCCATCATCTCGAAAAATACGACGTCAATGGGCTGACAAACGAGTTGGCGCAGAAGGTCAACCAGCGGCTCCATGCGAACGTCGTCAAGGATGTTCTCGTCCAGGAGCTTAATTTCTTCCAGAAAGGCGACGTCTCGCGGTGAGCGCGAGGGGCGCCGCGCCGGGGCTTGGTTTTGAGACAGGGGTGGCACGATGGTTTTTGATCGACTGACTTGGATCGGCTTCATGGTCGTGGCGCTCGGTTGGGCGCTGCTGCTGTCGGGCGCGCCGGCGCTCGCGCTCTATGCCGCCGCCTTCGGGCATAAGCTTCCCTTCGACATGACGGCGATTGCGCAGGCGACGATCCTTAGCGGCTTCGGGCTCGCGGTTCTCGGGGCGTTGCAGAGCGGCTTCGGTGCTTTGAACAATTTCTTCGACAGGGTGTTGGAGCGGACCGCGCGCTCCGGCGAGGTCGCTGCCGCCGCCCCACGCAAAAAGCCGGTCGCGAATGTCGTCCAGCGCGGCCGGCTGAAAGACCGGCCCTATGTGCTCTTCGGCGACGGGACGATCGAGGTCGAGACTTTGCTCGGACTGCGGCGCTTCACGTCGTTCAAGGAGGCGCGCGAGTTCGTTGGCTGAGCGGGCCGGCAAAGAACTGAGGGCGATTGGAAATGAGCGGCAAGGCGAAACGGGACTGGGAGCCGACGGACGCGCAGGCGCGGGAGCTGTTACGCGCCTCCCGCGGCGCGCCGATCTGGCGGCGACTGCAGGGGCGGCTGGGCCAGACATCCCTCGCTGACGGGGCGCTGGCGGGTACCGGCACCGCCGCGGCCATCGCCTGCGCGGGGTTCGCGATCTATATGAGCACGCATCCGCGGCCGGCGTTCAACGGCCTCGAGCATCTGATGATCTTCGCACAGCCGAACTATCGCGACGATCCGGCCGTGGCCGCGGCCAATGCGCCCGCCGATCGCGGGGCGATCGACTATTCGGCCACGGGCACGATCCGCCCCGACGCGGGGCAGGCAGAGGCGCCGGCGCAGGCCCACTTCAGGGAGCCGATCCTCACCGCCTATGTGCTGCATTACGTGCATGACGGCGAAGCTTTGATCGTTGGCAAGGACGATGCCGTCTACCGCGTCGTGCTCGGCTCGACCGTACCGGGAGGCGGGCGCGTCCAGGCTATCGAGGAACGTCATGGCCAATGGGTGGTCGTCACGACCAAAGGCCTGATCGTCGCGCGCTGATCGCAAGACTTATCGCGAGACTTCTTGCAAGACTTGGAGCCTTTTCGGTTCTGAGAACCGAGGCAGTGATTTTGTCTTGATGCGTTTTCTTTACGCGAGCCGATATCCACTTCGCGTAAAAACGCTTCAAACCACGTAGATTTTTTTCCGCAGCGCGGTGATTTGCGCCGCTGTCAGGTCGGGCTTGGCTTGCGGCGGGAAGGTCACGCCAACATTCTGTCCCCGCTGCCAGGCGATGGCGGCTTCCAGCAATTCGCCGTCGAGGTCGCTGAAGAGACGAATCCGGCGGGGTAATTTGATCTTCGCGACGAGGATCAGCCGGGCGCCATGCTCGGAGCGATTGTTGATCTGGCAGTCGATCAGGAATTTGTTTGCATCGTCGAGGATTTTGCCTGAACGCAGCCGGGTCCGCTTGCGGCTCTCGGTGCGTTTGTCGCCGCTTTCGCGCACCGGATCGAGGATACGATAGGTCACCTCACCGGGCTTTGTCTCCGCGCCGCTGACTTTGATCGCGTCGATGAGTGGGGCTGCGGAATGTGGCGGGTCGGGCGAAGGCATCAGGGTTCCGGAGCGGTTGCGGCCGGCACGTTCGGCACCGGTCGATTGCGCAAAGCTATATATATTTGTGCACAGATTATTATTGCGCGCGCCTCGTTAATCATTGCATAAAGCCTGGGGGTCTTGGGCCGCGATCCCATGCAATCTCAAGCGTTTTTGGGGGTTACGATGTTCGTTCCAGTTCGGCGGGCTGCTGCATTTCTTGCCTTGGCGCTTTTGGCCCTAACGCCCGTGGATGCGGCAAGCGCGCAGACGGGCGGCAAGCTCGTGGTTTTTGCCGCCGCGAGCCTCGCGACCGCGCTTAAGGTCATCACGCCGATTTTCATCAAGGAAAAAGGCCAGGAAACGGTGATTTCCTATGGCTCGTCTGGCGTGCTCGCCAAGCAGATCGAGCAGGGCGCGCCGGCGGATGTCTTTATCTCCGCCGATACGAAATGGGTCGATTATCTGCAGAAGAAGAATTTGCTTGCCCCGCACAGCCGCCGCGATCTCTTGGGCAATGATCTCGTCCTGATCGAGCCGGCCGACGGCAAGACGAAGCTCGACATCAAGCCTGGCTTCGATCTCGCCAAGCTCGTGGGCGACGGCAAGATCGCCGTTTGCACCGTCGCCTCGTGCCCGGCCGGGATCTATGCGAAGGAGGCTTTCACCAAGCTTGGCGTCTGGAGCGCGGTCGAACCCACGCTGGCGCAGGCGAACAACGTGCGCGACGCCCTGGCGCTTGTCGCCCGGGGGGAGGCCAAATACGGCGTTGTCTACGGGACCGACGCGAAGGCCGAACCAAAAGTTCGGGTCGTCGCGATTTTTCCCGCCGACAGCCATAGCCCGATCGTCTATCCTGTCGCGGTTGTAGCGAGCTCGAAGAATGCCAATGCGGCAGTCTTCGAAGCTTTTCTGACCTCCCAGGCGGCGACGAAAATCCTGACCGAGCAAGGCTTTAAATTCTTGTCGAAGAAAGGCGAGTAAGGCTTTGGCAGTCGGTATATTTTCTTCGTTTCATAAGGGGAAAGTTGGCGGCTCGATCTGCAACGAAAGATCAATCGGTAAGTTGCGGATATAAAAATGAAAAAGCACGTTGCCGTCTTGCTCGGCGGGTTCTCCGCCGAGAGAGACGTGTCGTTGCGGTCGGGGGCGGCCTGCGCCAAGGCACTGGCCGAGCAGGGTTTTCAAGTTACGCCGGTCGACGTCGATCGCAACGTCGGACAGGTTCTCGCCGAACTCAAGCCCGACGTTGCCTTCAACGCCCTGCATGGACCCTATGGCGAAGACGGGATCATCCAAGGCGTTCTCGAAATGCTGCGGATTCCCTATACCCATTCCGGCGTGCTCGCCTCCGCACTCGCCATGCGGAAGGACCGCGCCAGGGACATTTTGAAAGCGGCCGGCGTTCCGGTCGCCGAGGGCGTGACGGTTGATCGGATCACCGCCGCCAAGGCGCATGTCCTGCCACCGCCCTATGTCGTCAAGCCGCTCGCCGAGGGCTCCTCGTTCGGCGTTCTCATCGTCAACGAAGACCATGCCTATCCGCCGCAGGAGTTAACGCGGGGGGACTGGGCCTATGGCGATAAAGTGCTTGTCGAACGTTATGTCGCAGGGCGCGAACTGACCTGCGCCGTCATTGGTGACAAGGCCTATGATGTCATTGAAATAAAAGCTTCGGACGGCGGCTGGTACGATTACAACGCCAAATACGCCGCGGGCGGCTCGGCGCATGAACTTCCGGCAAATCTTAAACAAAATATTTACCACTTTATTCAAGAGTTGACCCTCAAGGCGCACAAGGCGCTCGGATGCCGCGGTGTAAGCCGTGCTGACTTTCGTTACGACGATCGCCCCGGAGGTACGGGCGACCTCGTGATTTTGGAGGTCAACACGCAGCCCGGCATGACCGCCACATCGCTTGTGCCCGAAATCGCCGCATATGCCGGCTTGACGTTCGGTGAGCTAGTCAAATGGATGGTGGAAGACGCCTCCTGCGACCGGTAAAGGAGGCCTTTGAAGGCTTCCAGCCCCAGGCGCCGGTCTATGCAGGAATTGCCCATATCGCGCCCGCGCCGGCGTTCCTCGCCGCTTACGGTCGCCGTGGTTCGGGGCGGCGTACAGCCACGCTGGGTGATCGTCTCGCGCGCATTTTCGCCGCGCCGGGGACTAGCCTTTTCGCGGCGGTAGCTCTCTTCGTTGGCGTCGGCCTCTATGGCTCCTGGCTCGGTGGCGAATATTCCACCTTCGCCGCCGCCGAAGGCAGCGTGGCGGATTATTTCGCCCGCGTCGCGGGTTTCGGCATCAGGACGGTGACGATCTCGGGCACGCATGCGTTGACCCAGCAGGAGATCATCGCGGTCACCGGCATCGGCCCGAAAAATTCGCTGCCCTTTCTCGATGTGCAAAAGGTGCGTGCGCGGTTGAAGGCGCTCCCTCTGGTCAAGGACGCGAGCATCAGCAAACTCTATCCCGGCCGGGTCGTGATCGATGTCGAGGAGCGCATGCCCTTCGCCCTGTGGCAGCAGGACGGCATCGTGAAGATCGTCGCCGCGGACGGCACGCCGATCGACAATTATGACGATCGCCGCTTTGCCGCTTTGCCGCTCGTAGTCGGGACCGGCGCCAATGCGCGGCTCGGCGAATATACGGCGCTGCTCGATGCGGCTGGCGATCTGCGCCCGCGTATCAAGGCGGGCATTCTTGTCGCCCAGCGCCGCTGGACCTTGCAGATGGATAACCAGGTCGAAGTCGCCTTGCCGGAGTTGGGCGCCGCGGCGGCGCTCGCCCAATTGGCGCAGTTCCAGCACCAGGCCCATGTCATCGACAAGGACATCCTGGCGATCGATCTGCGTGTTCCCGGCCGGATGTTCGTCCGCCTGACTGAGAATGCTGCCGCGGCACGCGCCGCGGCATTGGCGCCGAAGTCGAAAACGAAAGGCGCCCGCACATGAGCCAGCCGCCGCGCATGCGCGCACTCCCCGCGCGTAAGACGGCCGTTCTGTCGACGCTCGATATCGGGACATCGAAAATCGTTTGCCTCATCGCCAAGCTCGATCCGGTGGAAACGCCCGAAGCGCTGCGCGGGCGTACCCACCGCTGTCGCATCCTCGGCATCGGCCATCAGCGTTCGGCGGGTTTGAAGGGCGGGGTGATCGTCGATCTCGAAGCCGCGGAAGGGGCGATCCGCCGGGCCGTCGATGCGGCCGAGCGCATGGCCGGCGTGCAGGTCGAGAGCGTCATCGTCAACATTACCGGCGGCCGGATTGGCTCGCAGCATTACCAGGCGGCGGTGCGGATCGGCGAACGTGCCGTCACGGAGTCCGATGTGCATCGCGTCCTCGAGGCCTGCGCCGCGCGTACGCAGGAGCAGGGCAAGGCGGTGCTGCATTCGCTGCCGACCGGCTTTTCGCTCGGCGACATGCGCAATGTCCGCGACCCGAAAGGCATGATGTGCGACGAGCTTGGGGCCGATATGCATGTCGTCAGCGGCGACGTGACCGCAGTGCGGAATCTGATGCTGGCGGTCGAACGCTGCCATCTGGCGGTCGAGGGCGTGGTCGCGACGCCTTATGCGGCCGGTCTTGCAGCCTTGGTTGACGACGAGGTCGAGCTTGGCACGACGGTCATCGACATGGGCGGCGGCACGACATCCTTCGCGGTCTTCGCCGGCGGCAGCCTCGTCCACGTCGACGCGGTGGCGGTCGGCGGTAATCATGTCACGATGGATATCGCCCGCGGCTTCAATACCCGGCTGGCCGATGCCGAGCGTTTGAAGACGCTTTACGGCGCTTGCATCACCTCCGTTTCCGACGAGCGTGAAACCGTTGCGGTGACGTTGGCCGGCGAGGACGGGGACCATCCGACCCATGTGCCAAAATCGCAACTGGTACGAATAATCCGTCCGCGCGTCGAAGAAATTTTGGAACTGGTTCGTGATCGCCTCAAGACCGCAGGCTTTGCTTCCAACTCCTCCTCGCGAAGTCATCCTGACCGGCGGTGCGAGTCAGATGACGGGCATGGCCGAGTCTGCCAAGCGCATCCTGTCGGGTCAGGTGCGACTCGGCCGCCCCTTGGGAATTCAAGGACTTCCTGAAATCAGCTAAAAGTCCGAGCTTCTCCGCGTCGGTCGGGCTTCTGATTTATCCGCAGGCGGCAAAGATCGAGTATTTCCGCCCGCGGCGGCGCGGGGCGGGCGATGCAAACGGCGCTCACGGCTATTTCGCACGCGTCGGACAATGGTTGAGGGAAAGCTTTTAATTGGTAAGAGAAGAACGATTAAGCGCGGCGGCTGATTCGTTCTTCGGCGTAAAGGGACAACAAAGCGGGCGCCCTCAAAGCGCTCCAACGTCAAGAGGCCAGACAATGTCGATCGATCTTAAGGCGCCCGAACTGCGGGAACTGAAGCCACGCATTATGGTGTGCGGCATCGGCGGAGCGGGGGGCAACGCCGTCAACAACATGATTGTCTCAGGTCTCATTGGCGTCGATTTCATCGTCGCCAATACCGACGCTCAAGCGCTCATGTCGTCCCGCGCCGAGCGCATCATCCAGATGGGCTTGCAGGTGACCGAGGGCCTGGGCGCCGGCTCGCAGCCCGAGGTTGGCCGCGCAGCCGCCGAGGAGGTCATGGAAGAAATCCGCGACCACCTCGCTGGTGCGCATATGGTGTTCGTCACCGCCGGCATGGGCGGCGGCACCGGCACGGGTGCGGCGCCCGTCATCGCCCGGGTGGCGCGCGAACTCGGCATTCTCACCGTCGGCGTCGTCACCAAGCCGTTCCAATTCGAAGGCGTGCGCCGGATGCGCGTCGCTGACAGCGGCATTCTGGAATTGCAGAAGTCGGTCGACACGCTGATCGTCATTCCCAACCAGAACCTCTTCCGTATCGCCAACGAGAAGACCACCTTCGCCGACGCCTTTGCGATGGCCGACCAGGTCCTCTATTCGGGCGTTGCCTGCATCACCGACTTGATGGTGAAAGAGGGCCTCATCAATCTCGACTTCGCCGATGTCCGCGCCGTTATGCGCGAGATGGGCAAGGCGATGATGGGCACGGGCGAGGCGACCGGCGAGAAGCGCGCGATCCTCGCCGCCGAAGCCGCCATCGCCAATCCGCTGCTCGACGAAGTCTCGATGAAGGGCGCCAGGGGCCTGCTCATCTCGATCACCGGCGGCAACGACCTGACGCTTTATGAAGTCGATGAGGCGGCGAGCCGCATCCGTCAGGAAGTCGATGAAGACGCCAACATCATCCTTGGCGCGACCTTCGATCAGAATCTCGACGGCATGGTGCGTGTGTCGGTCGTCGCGACCGGCATCGACAGCGCCGATATGCGCGCCTTCGACGGCAGCGACGCACGCATCATCGAGGCGGCCGAGCGGCTGCGCGTCCGCACCGAGGCCCGCATCGTCGAGCCCTTGAAGGAGCGCGCCGTCGCTCCGGCTCCGGTGATGGAACCCATTGCGATCGTCGAGCCGCAAATCAGCTATGGCGCGCCGGTGGCGCAGCCGCAGCCTGTCGCGCCGGTGTCGGCGCGCGGCGTCCATCTTCAGCCGGCGCGGCCGCCGATGCAGCAATATGCCGAGCCGGAACCGGAACCGGAGCCAGAGCATTTTGATGCTGGCCCCTTCATTCCGCCCGCGGCGGAATCACCGATCGTCCGGCCGCAGCGCTTGCCGCAGATCGAGGATCTGCCGGTGCCCGCGCAGAAGCAGATTCGCGCGCAGCGCGGTGAGCCGGTTGAGCCGCTTGCGGCGCAAGACCGCCGCAAGACCTTGCTGGAGCGGCTTGCCGCTTTCGGCGTCAGCCGTCACGAAGAGCCGCCGCGCCATGCAGCGCTGCCCGCGCGCGAGCCGGCGCCCCGCATTGCCGCGCCGGCCCCGCGTCTCGCCCAGCCGAGCCCGGTTCATGCCGAATATGGCAAGCGCGCGCCGCAGCAGCCTTCGCCGCGCCAAGTGCAGGCGGCGCTCGATGCGCATCAAGGGCGCGCCGCCCCGGCACGCTCGATCGAGGAAGAACAGCTGGAAATCCCCGCGTTCCTCCGGCGCCAGTCGAACTGACACAGGCAGGTCTTTGAAATATGGGGCGTACTGGCAGTGCCGGTGCGCCCCCAATTTTTTGTTTGCGCGCCCTGAGCCGGATTGGCCGCTGAACTCGTTTCGATCTGTCGCTTTATGGTCTTCGCCGGCGTCACCTTTTGCCCACGCCGGGGCGGATATTGTGCCGGCGTCGGTGGAAGTCTGAGCCGGGGCGGGGGTCTTGCCACAGAAATGCCTCTTATCGGTCCGAGGACTTAGCTGCGATCACGCTCCTGTGCTCAAGGTCGCGCATCTTGAACCTGCTGCCGATTGTCGAACCAAAGGTTGAGTTGTCCCTGATGCCGTTTGCCTTGGTTCTCCCGCGCCGCACCGACACCCGCCGCAGCCGTCTGCTCCGGGGTGGACAGATTTTCGGACTATTGGCGCTGACGCTGCCGGTCGCGGCCTGTTCGAACTCGCTCAATTCACTCGGTTCGCTCAACCCGATGAACCTGTTCAGCGGCGAGAAATATCAGACCAAGGTGATCCCCGACACGCCGCCGGAGACGCTCTACAATCAGGGTCTCGTCGATATCGACAGCAAAGACTACGACAAGGCGACGAAGAAATATTCGGCTTTGGAGAAGGAATACACGTTCTCGCAATGGGAGCGCAAAGCGCTGCTGATGGAGACGTTTACGCAATACCAGGCGGGGAATTACGACGACGCGATCGGCTCGGCGCAACGCTACATCGGCCGCTACGCCCAGGCGCCAGATCTTGATTACGTCTATTACCTCGAAGGAATGTCGTATTATAATCAGATTCCCGACGTGACGCGGGATCAGGACCGGGCGCAGAAAGCCTCCATCGTTTTCCAACAGGTCATCGACAAGTTCCCGAAGTCGCAATATGCCGACGATGCGCGCTACAAATTGCAGGTGACGCGCGATCAGTTGGCCGGCCAGGACATGATGGTCGGCCGGTATTATCTGCAGCAGCATAATTATATCGGCGCGATCAATCGCTTCCGCGATGTTCTGGCGAAATATCAAAATACCCGCCACACCGAGGAAGCGCTGCTGCGGCTGGAGGAAGCCTATCTCGCGCTCGGCATCGTCAACGAGGCGCAGACCGCGGCGGCGGTGCTTGGCCACAACTTCCCGGATTCACCCTGGTACAAGGACGCCTATGCGAAATTGCAGCAGGGCGGCTATCATCCCCAGGAAGATACGAATTCCTGGATTTCCAAGATCTTTCATAGCGTTGGCTGAGCCTGAGCGGCGCGTCGGCACGCTAGCCTGAGCCAATTGGGGGGCTCGAGCCATCTTGCTCAACTCACCATGTTCATGCTTTATTCTCGTGCACCTTTGGCCCAGGTGCATTGACTCCCACTTCTCGCTTTCGCAGGCTTCTGGCAGCGAAGGGTCTTCTTATGCTCGTTCAGCTCGCTATTCGTGACATCGTGCTGATCGAAAAACTCGATCTCGAATTCGACCGTGGGCTGACCGTGCTGACGGGCGAAACCGGCGCTGGAAAATCCATTCTGCTTGACGCCTTTTCGCTGAGCCTTGGTGGACGGGGCGATGGCGCCTTGGTGCGCCAGGGGGCGTCGCAGGGCCAGGTGACGGCCGTCTTTGAATTGCCGGCGGCCCACCCGGCACTGGCCGCGGCGGAGAGCCAGGGCATCGATATCGACGGTGCCTTGATCTTGCGCCGGATCCAGATGGAAGACGGGCGCACCCGCGCCTTCGTCAACGACCAGCCGGTGAGCGCTCAGGCCCTGCGGACGATCGCCCGCGAACTTGTTGAAATTCATGGCCAGCATGATGATCGAGCCCTGGTTCAGGCCGAGGCGCATCGCCAATTGCTTGACGTCTTCGCGGGGCTCGGGGCCGAGCAGGAGGCCGTGCGCGCCGCCTATCGGGCCCGGCGCGCCGTCGAAGCCGAGCTTGCCGCCGAACAGGGCCGGATCGAGCAGGCGCGCCGCGAGGCCGATTATCTGACCCATGCCCACGCCGAGCTGACGAAACTCGCGGTTCAGCCCGCAGAGGAAGAGCTTCTCGCGCAGCGGCGCCAGACCCTGATGCAGAATGAGAAGGTCGGCGGCGAATTGCGCGGCGCGGCCGATGCGGTCGGCGGCGAGGGCAGTCCGGTCGCGGCGCTGTCGTCGGCCTTGCGCAGGCTGGAGCGGCGCCAGGCGCAGGCGCCGGACCTGCTCGCACCAGTCGTCATTGCGCTCGATGCGGCGCTGGTCGCTTTCGATGCCGCCCGCGATGCGCTCGAAGAGGCGCTGCGCGCCGCTGGCGACGATCCGGGCGAGTTGGAGCGCGTCGAGGAGCGCCTCTTCGCCTTGCGCGCCGCGAGCCGCAAATATGGCGTCGCTGTCGAGGCCCTGCCGGCGCTTTGCGAGAAATTCGGCGATGATCTCGCCCAGCTCGAAGCCGGCGAAACGCGGTTGGCGCAGCTCCGCACGGCGGCCACGGCCGCGGCAGCGGATTATGATAAGGCGGCGAAGCGCCTGTCGGCCGCGCGGCAGCGCGCCGCCGCCGATCTCGAGCGCGCCGTCAATGCCGAATTGCCGCCGCTGAAACTGGAAGCGGCGCAGTTCATCGTCAAACATCAGTCCGACCTCGCGACGATCAGCGCCGAGGGCATCGATCAAATCGAATTCTGGGTGAAGACCAATCCGGGGACGCGGCCAGGCCCGCTGATGAAGGTCGCTTCGGGCGGCGAATTGGCGCGGTTCATGTTGGCGCTCAAAGTCGTCCTGGCGGATCGCGGTTCTGCGCCGACGCTGGTATTTGACGAGATCGATACGGGGGCGGGTGGCGCGGTGGCCGACGCCATCGGCCAAAGACTCGCCCGGCTTGCAAGCGGCGTTCAAGTCCTCGCCGTCACCCATGCGCCGCAAGTCGCGGCGCAGGCGGGCGGACATTTACGCATCGTCAAAGATGCAAGCGAGCAAGACGCGCGCGTCGCGACTCGCGTTTTGACTCTGACGAAGGCCGCTCGCCGCGAGGAGATTGCCCGTATGCTCGCCGGGGCGACGATCACCGCGGAAGCGCGCGCCGCCGCGGGCCGCTTGATGAATAGTCGCGGCTGACGCCGTCGGCCGCGATGCGTTGACGTTGGATCAACCTCAACGCACGTTACACGATCGATTCCGATGAGTTAGAGCGGGATTTGCGGGAAAACCGGGTTCCACTTTTTCGCATTCCGCTCTGTGCGGCGTTTTCGCAACTCGTCACAAGATTCCCACTCAACTTGTACGTGCGAGCTTGCGTAAGCGCGACAATCCGGCATTCTGAACCCATTTCGACGGAATTGGTGTTTCAATGTCGCTTTTGAAAAAATTTCCTTCAAAGATTTGCCTTGTCTCATGCGTTTTTCTGCAAATCGGCGCTTTCGCTTTTTGCGCGCCAGCGCCGGCGGCCGATCTGCCGACCGACAAGGGACCGGCGCTCGCGCCTGCAGCGCCACCGCCCGCACCTTTTAGCTGGACGGGCTTTTACGCCGGCATCAACGGCGGCGCCGGCCTCGATCATTATGCGTTCGTCTACAGTTATTTTCCGCCCGGCGTTCTCGGCCAGGGCTTGACGAGCGGCATCACGTCAAGCGGGCTGCTCTTTGGCGGCCAGATCGGCTACAATTACGAGCTTACGAATTTGCCGGTGATCAATCATGTTGTCGTCGGCATCGAAGCGGACGAGCAATGGGCGGATCTTCACGGTTCGGTCGACATTCCGGTTTCCAACGGGATATTCCATGTCGGCACGCAGCTCGAGAATTACGGTTCTTTGCGTAGCCGCCTAGGCTACAACTTCGATCGGCTGCTGCTTTATTTCACCGGCGGCCTCACCTATTCGGTCACCAAGAATTATTACAATGCTGGCGCCTTGAGCGGCTCGCAGACGCAAGTTCGCGCCGGCGTCTTCCCCTCTGTCGGCATTGTCGGCGTCGGCGCGGAATATGCGCTGACCGATCATTTTACCGTAAGAGCCGAATATTTCTACGATTTCACCGGCGCGCATTACGCGGATTTGTATCAAACGCCGACGAGCACAATCGGATTTGGTACGCGCTCCATGTATCACATCGCGCGCCTCGGCCTGAATTATAAGTTCGATTCCCTCGGGGACACTCCGGTCGTCGCGAAATACTGAATTAACGCCTCTCGATTGAGGACGGCCGTAGGATGCTGGGCCACAAAGTCTGTTCTTCCACACGAAATCAAAGGGTTGCAAGGCCAAACCGATGACTGCTGCGGCAATGCAACAGCCGGGAAATTTTACGTCATTTGCGGGTCGAGCGCTTGTGGAATCACTTGGAACAATCTCTTTTATAGGGAGGTGACGAGGGGGTAGAGATGCCAACTTTCTCTTCTCCGGGCTTCGCGCAGGTTGCCGGCCCGGCAGCGTCGGGCTTTGGAGAAAAATTATTTCTGGGCGTCGCTATCCGTAATTCCGCAGCCAAATATGTGGCTGCCTTTGCCACGCTTGTCTTGGGCTGTATGGCAGGTGTCGCGTCCGCCACCGCCGCGGACCTACCGGATACCAAATCCGCGCCGGTTTATGCCCCTCCGCCGCTTGCCGCGTATGCGCAATGGATTTTTATACGTATGAAGTAGAGACGAAGGGATTTTAAATGCAAATCGCCTCCCTGGGCTTTATTCGATCTGGCGGATCAGCGGCACGCGGCTTTGAAGAAAATAAATTTCAAAGTTCCGTTCCGCGCGCCTTAGCTGCGAAATATACCGTCGCTTTCGCTGCTCTCGTCCTCGGCTGTGTAGCGGCTGTCTCCGCGGGCTCGGCGGCAGACTTGCCGAGCACCAAATCCGCGCCGGTGTATACGCCGCCACCGCCGCCGGCATTCAGCTGGACTGGCTTTTACGTCGGCGGCAATGCCGGCTACGGCATCGATCACGCGTCCTATCCTTATACGCTGCTCAATGGAGCCTTTGTTCAGGGCCGCGACGGCCTGACCGAATCCGGTCCGGTTCTCGGCGCCCAGATCGGTTACAATTACCAATTGAGTGGCCTGCCGGTTGTCGGCGACCATGTGGTCGTTGGCACGGAAGTTTTCGGCGAATGGTCGGGGATCGATGGCTCGTCGACATCTTCGAGCGTACTCGGGCCGGCGACCTTCGGCACGCGGGTCGAGAGCTACGGCGGAATTGTCAGCCGTGTCGGCTATGCCTTTGACCGGTTGCTGATCTATGTCGAGGGCGGCGTGCCCTACGGCGTGACGAAATCCTACTACAGCGTCGGGCCTTACAGCGGTTCGAGCACGGTCGCACGCTTCCAGATAGGCAAGCAGAATCTTGTCGGCGCCGGTGTCGAATATGCTTTTGCCGACAATTGGTCCGTGCGGTTCGATTATCTCTATAGCTACGTTGCCGCCAAGTGGGTGGAGTTCGACCCGGCGCCGGGCGTCAGTTTCCAGTACCTTTCGCGCACGTCGTTCCACTCGGCGCGGCTCGGCCTCGATTATCATTTTGATCTCTTTGGGCCGCCAACGCCGGTGGCCGCGAAATATTGATCCGTCACGGCGGGATGGATCGCGGCGTGCAAACAGGGCGCGACGGGCTTCTCGCGCGCGAAGTTCCGCGCTAAATTTCCGCTGTGAAAAAGCCAAAGGTGACAGTCGGCGATCTGACTGCGGCGCGCGCGGAACACGCCCGCCTCGGCGGTGAAATCGCGCGTCATGACGAGCTCTATTACCGCGAGGATGCGCCGGTCATCTCGGACGCGGACTATGATGATTTGCGCCGCCGCTACGAAGCGCTTGAAAAGGCGCATCCCGAGCTTGTCAGCGAAAAATCGCTCAGCAAGCGCGTCGGCGCGGCGCCCTTGGAGAAGTTCGCCAAAGTCAGGCACAAAGTCCCGGTGCTCTCGCTCGGCAACGTCTTTGCCGATTCCGAGGTCGAGGATTTCGTCGCGCGGGTGCGCCGTTTCCTCGGCCTTCCGGCCGACGCGCCGCTGGCGATAACGGCGGAGCCCAAGATCGACGGGCTCTCCTGCTCGTTGCGTTATGAGCACGGCCACCTCGTGCAGGCGGCGACCCGCGGCGACGGCTACGAAGGCGAAGACGTCACCGCGAATGTGAAAACCATCAGGGAAATTCCGCATGTCTTGAAGCATGCGCCGCCGGCGGTTCTCGAAGTGCGCGGCGAAGTCTATATGACCCGCGCGGATTTCGCCGCGCTCAATGTGCGGCAGGCCGAGGCCGGCAAGCCGCTGTTCGCCAATCCGCGCAATTCCGCCGCGGGCTCCCTGCGCCAGCTCGACCCGGCGATTACCGCATCGCGCCCATTGCATTTTTTTGCTTACGCCTGGGGCGAGGTGAGTCACATGCCCGCGTCGACGCAGATGGGCATGCTCGAAAAGTTCAAGAGCTATGGCTTCCCGGTCAACAAGCTCACCGCGCTCTGCCATTCGGCGGCGGAATTGCTGCGGCACTATCATGACATCGAGAGCCGTCGCGCTTCGCTCGACTACGATATCGATGGCGTGGTCTACAAAGTCGATGATCTCGCCTTGCAGCAGAGGCTCGGCTTCGTCTCGCGCGCCCCGCGCTGGGCGGTAGCGCATAAGTTTCCGGCCCATCAGGCAACCACCGTCTTGCGGGATATTGAGATCCAGGTCGGCCGCACCGGTGCGCTGACGCCCGTCGCGCGGCTCGAGCCCGTCACTGTCGGCGGCGTCGTCGTTTCCAATGCGACGCTGCATAACGAGGACGAGATCGCGCGGAAGGATATCCGCATCGGCGACACGGTGCTGCTGCAACGCGCGGGCGATGTCATCCCGCAAATCCTCGGCGTCGTATTGGACAAGCGGCCAAAGGACGCGGAGCCTTACAAATTTCCGCACGTCTGTCCGGTCTGCGGCTCGGCCGCGATCCGGGAAAAGAAGGACGACGGCAGCGCGGATGTCGTGCGCCGCTGCACCGGCGGCCTCATCTGCAAGGCGCAGGCACAGGAGCGGCTGAAGCATTTCGTCTCGCGCCTGGCCTTCGACATCGAGGGGCTCGGCGAAAAGCAAATCGAGCAATTCTACGCCGATGGCCTGATCACCAAGCCGGACGATATTTTTGCGCTCGCCGCGCGGGATGCTCACGCCAAGACCAAGCTTGTCGAGCGCGAAGGCTATGGCGAGACTTCGGTGCGCAACCTGTTCGCGGCGATCGAGGCGCGGCGCGAAATTTCGCTTAATCGCTTTATTTTCGCATTAGGCATCCGCCATGTCGGCGAGACCAATGCGCGCCGGCTCGCGCGCCACTTCGGCACATTCGAGGCCTTGCGCAGGACGGCGCGGGCAGCCAGCGAAGGCTCGGAAGCGCGCGCCGAGATCGACAATATCGAGGGGCTCGGCGCGGTGGTGGCGGAGGCGGTCGCCGATTTCTTCGCCGAGAAGCATAATGAGGATGAACTCGACGCGCTCTTGAAATATGTCACTGTCGTGCCGATGGAGGCCGTCGCCTCGTCGAGCCCCGTGGCCGGCAAGACGGTGGTCTTCACCGGTTCGCTGGAGCGCATGACTTGCGACGAGGCCAAGGCCCAGGCCGAGCGGCTCGGCGCCAAGGTCGCGTCCTCCGTCTCGAAAAACACCGATCTCGTCGTCGCCGGTCCAGGTGCCGGTTCGAAACTCGACAAAGCAAAAGAGCTTGGCATCGAGACGATCGATGAGGACGCCTGGCTGAAGCTCGCGGCCGAGGCGCGGGGTTAAAGCATCGGACCGAAAAGTGCGCAGCGATTTTCGGATAAATCCGATGCGATTGAAGAGACATATGTGGGCAGTTCAATATGAACGCCCATCATTCTAGATCGCTTTCGGCACCAGCAGCGCAAAGCCGGCGAATTTGCCGAATTGCGCCCTTTGCGCGGGTGACGACACCAGCCAGCGCAGGATCATCATGATGCGATAGGGCAGCGGCAGACGTGGGCGGCGCAGCTTGGCCGCTTCCTCGGAATAATAGCGCATGTCGCTGCTCTGCCAGCCGTGACTGCCGAAGAAGGCGAACCAATCGCCGGGCGCGAATTTGAAAGCGGCATTGCGCAGATGCCGCCGCGATAGCCGACGCCGGAAGCGTTGGGCGTACGTTGACATATAATCGGCGATCCAGAAATGGATGTTGGGCTGGCGGCGCAGGTCGTCGGCGAGCGCGGCGACATCCTCGTTGCTGAGATAGGGCAAGACGCCTTCCGTCAGCACGAGAACATTCTTGCTGCGCGCATTCATCTCGGCCAGGAAGCCGCGCCGCGCGGCGGGATCGGCGAGATCCAACTTGACGCGTTCGAGCCGGCAGCGTGGTGTCTCATCGGCAAGCTGCTTCTCTTTGTAGGCGATCATGGCGGGATAATCGACCTCGACCCAGGTGATCTTTTGATTGAGGGCATCCAGCCGGTAGGGGCGGGTGTCGAGCCCAGCGCCGAGATTTAAAATAAGATCGACGCCCTGGCCGATCGCATAGCGTAGAAAATCATCGATGATGATGGTGCGGATCGAGACGATCCAGCCGGTCATCACGCCGCCGGGGATGGCGCGGGCGATGGCCTGGCCATGCGTGCCGGACAGGCGCTCGGCGAGCGGATCGTGAAAGAGCGCATCGGGCCGCGCGCTTTCCCGCGCGCGGTAATGCGCAACCCAGAAGGCCGTGTCGGAGACGTTTTCAACGACGGTCATGGTTGCCCTTACAGCATTAAGCCAGCACCTGTTCCTATTGCGGGGAAGGTGGTCGCCTTAGGACCAAATATCTTCAAGTTCGGAACGCAGACGCTGAAAATGTTGAGGCGGCAACGTTTTTGCCACTGCGACCATCATATTTACCACTGCATCCGCACCTTCGATTTCCGATTTTGTGTCCAATGCCCCGATCCTGCGTCTATCCCGGACAACGTTGATACGCGTCTTTGTACTCGGAGCTTTGCCATATTGGGCGAGAAGCGCGACAAGCGAAGCATTCAATTCGTCATGCAGTGGATCATTTGGTTCAATAACTTTGAACCACATCTGGAGCTGAGCTTCAGTTCGACGCCCATCGCTCTCCTCCGCGTGGTCAAGGTAGGTTTCGGCGTCAATGTCTTGGTATCCAATAAATTTAGAGGGCGCTAAAAACCATTTGCCGCCCTCTTCCTTGTGCGCATACCAAGCGCGCGCATAGGCCAGTCGCCCTTGCAGCTCTGGGCTCATCGCGAGCTCTCTTTCAAATTTAATAATATTATCAAAAGCTTGCTTCGGTGTCGTAACTATCTTCAACATTTTCATCTCATTTATTTTATTCACGAACAACGCGAATATAATGAGTAAAGTGAGATTGTCAAATAATCACTTCGACAAAGGCCTCGTCGTAGCCTTCAACCACCGCCGGTCATCGCGGTCGAGATAGGGCGTGAGACGCTTGCGCACCCGCGCATGATAAGCGTCGAGCCAAGCGATCTCGTCCGCGTCGAGGAGCTTCGGCTCGATAAGCGTGAGGTCGATCGGCGCGAAGGTGATCGTCTCGAAGCCGAGCATGTCGCGCTCGGCGCCCTTGATCTTCTGCGGCGTGACGACGACGAGATTTTCGATACGGATGCCGAAATGGCCGGCTTTGTAATAGCCTGGCTCATTCGAAAGAATCATCCCGGGTTCTAGCGCCACGCCGCCGATTTTGGCGATGCGCTGCGGTCCCTCATGCACCGAGAGATAGGAGCCGACGCCGTGGCCGGTGCCGTGGTCGAAATCGAGCCCCGCCTGCCAGAGGGCGAGACGCGCCAGCGCGTCGATCTGGCCGCCTGACGTTCCCTTCGGGAAGACGGCGCGGGCAATGGCGATATGGCCCTTCAGCACGCGGGTGAAGCGATCGCGCATTTCCTGAGTCGGCGTGCCGACCGCCAGCGTGCGGGTGATGTCGGTCGTGCCGTCCTCATATTGGCCGCCGGAATCGACAAGGTAGATGCCGCGCGAAATCTTGCGGTTGGAAGCTTCGGTCACGCGGTAATGCGGGATCGCCGAATGCGGCCCGGCGGCCGAGATTGTCGGGAAGGAGAGATCTTTGAGCTTTCCGGTCTCGCGGCGGAAGGTTTCGAGCGCCCGGGCCGCATCGATCTCGCTGAGCTTGCCCTTCGGCGCTTCAATATCGAACCAGCGCAGGAAGCGCACGATCGCGGCGCCGTCGCGCAGATGCGCGGCGCGGCTGCCTTCAAGCTCGGCGTCGTTCTTGCGCGCCTTCATCAGCGCCGTCGGGTCTTGTCCGATCTCCGGCGTGCCGCCCGTCTCCTTCAACAGGCGAGTCAATTTCACTGGCACGGTTGCGGCGTCGAAGAGCACGCGTCTGTGCTCTTGTCCGAGGCGCTCAAGGTCGCTTTCGAGGCCCGTGGGCTCGTCGACCTCGGCATAGTCTTCGAGATAGGCGCGCGTTGCCGCATTGAGCTTGGCCGCCTCGATATAAAGCCGCGGCTTGCCCTCGCGCGGGATCAGGGCGAAAGCCAGCGGCAGGGGCGTGTGTGAAACATCGGCGCCGCGGATATTGAAAGCCCACGCCACGGCATGCGGATCGCTGACAAAGAAGGCGTCCGCCTTGCCGAGCGCTGTGGCGATCCGCGCCAGCTTCTTTTTCGCGGATTGGCCCGCGAGCCGTGGCGGGTGCCGCTTGACCGCGCCTTGCGGCGCCGCCGGCCGGTCCGTCCAGATGGCGTCGATCGGATTGAGGTCGGTGGCGACCAGCGTCGCGTCCGCGTTGTTTGCGGCCTTCTCGTAGCGCTCGATCTGCCCCGGCGTATGCAGCCAGGGGTCATAGCCGAGCTTGGTGCCGGCCGGCAGATTGGCTTCCAGCCATTTTTCCGGGCTGATCGAGGCGAGCGGCACCGGCTCGACGACGGCGAGATCGACCTGATCGCGCGCCTGGATCGTGTAGCGCGCATCGACGAAGAGCACGGCGCGATCCTTCAAGACAATGGCAAGGCCGGCCGAGCCGGTGAATCCGGTCAGCCAGGCAAGCCGCTCGTCCGAGGGCGGCACATATTCGTTCTGGTGGCGGTCGGCGCGCGGCACGATGAAGCCGTCGAGGCCTTGCCGCGCGAGTTCCTCGCGCAACGCCTTAAAGCGCGCGGCCGATTGCGCGCGATCGGCCTGATCGGTGAAGGATTGATAGAGGCTTTCGAACACGTGGGCAGCCTAAAGCATCGAACTGGAAAGTGCGAAGCGGTTTTCGGATAAGCCGCGGCGCGTTCGCTGTTTCAGCCCGCCTGTTTCTGCCGCGCTTCGTCAAGATCGTGTGCCGGGCAGGCCGTGCAGGCCCAGCGCAGGCCGAGATCCTGCACTTGCGCCTCAAGGCATTCGACATCGAGGCGGATGGCGGCGCCGCCGGAAAAGATCAGCGTGACTTTCCCCGCCGGACTGTCCGTCTCGGCGAAACTGACGCTGAGCAGCATCAGCTTTTGCTCCGGATCGTCCTGCGAAAAGCCGCTGCGGGTCACTTTGAGCACCCGCTCGAAGTGAAAGCCCGTCTCGCAGCGTTCCTTTTTGCCCTCGGCCTCGGCGATCCAATCGAAGCGCGCACCAACGGCCGCAAAGCGCTTGGAGCGCGGCAGATAGGTCATGTCGCCGACCTTCACCAGCGAATCCTGCAAATGCGCCGACATGATCGCGAGGTCTTCGGCGTCGAGCGCGATCAGGCGCAGCGGGGCCGTCATGGCGCAATCTCCTTCACGAAATGGTTATGAAGGCATGTGTGGGCCCTGGTCGCAAAGATCAAGGCGCAAAGATCAAGGCTCGGAAATGCGCAGGATCAACTCGCTCCGGAGATCCGCTCGACCACCGCACCGCAACCGCTGAGCTTCTGCTCCAACCGCTCGAAGCCGCGATCAAGATGATAGACGCGGTTCACCATGGTCTCGCCGCGCGCCGCGAGGGCGGCGATGACGAGGGAGACGGAGGCGCGCAGATCGGTCGCCATCACCGGCGCGCCCTGCAATTCGGCAACGCCTTTGACATGGGCGATATCGCCGTCGAGCTTGATCTGCGCTCCGAGGCGCGCCAACTCCTGCACGTGCATGAAGCGGTTCTCGAAAATCGTCTCGGTGATCCGCGATTTGCCCTTGGCCTTGGTCATCAGCGCCATGAACTGGGCCTGCAGATCGGTCGGGAAGCCGGGGTAGGGCGCCGTCGAAATATCGACCGGCGAAATGCCGGCGCCGTTGCGGCGCACGCGGATGCCGCGATTGGTGACGGTGATCTCCGCGCCCGCCTGGCTGATGGCATCGAGCGCGCTTTGGAGATGGTCCGGCACGGCGCGCTCAAGCACGACATCGCCGCCCGCCATGGCGACCGCCATCGCATAAGTTCCGGCCTCGATCCGGTCCGGCACGACGGAATGGGTCGTTCCATGCAGCGAACCGACGCCCTCGATCTCAAGGGTCGGCTGGCCGACGCCCTTGATCTTGGCACCCATCTTGACGAGGCAGGCGGCGACATCGGCCACCTCTGGCTCGCAGGCCGCGTTGGTGATGAGCGTATGGCCCTTGGCCAGCGCCGCCGCCATTAGCGCGGTATGGGTGCCACCAACCGTGACCTTGGGGAAATGGATTTCGCCGCCTTTGAGGCCGTTCTTCGCTCTGGCGCGGACATAGCCTGATTCGATCTCAACCTTGGCGCCGAGCTTTTCGAGCACCATGATCAGCAGATCGACCGGCCGGGTACCGATCGCGCAGCCGCCGGGCAGAGAGACGCGAGCTTCGCCCATGCGTGCGACGAGCGGAGCGATGACCCAGAAGCTCGCCCGCATCTTGGCGACGAGATCATAGGGTGCGCTCGTATCGACGATATTGCGCGCTGAGAGGTGGAGCGTGCGGCTGGCGTGCGGCGCGTCGCCTGCGCGGCGTCCGTCGACGCTGTAATCGACACCATGATGGCTGAGAATTTGCAGCAGCATGCCGACGTCGGCGACACGCGGAATGTTCTCGAGCGTCAGCGTCTCCGGCGTCAGCAGGGACGCGATCATCAGCGGTAGCGCCGCATTCTTGGCGCCGGAAATGGCGATCGTCCCCTCGAGCGCATGTCCGCCCACGATCCGGATGCGATCCATCAGTCCCCCTCGTCAGAATGTGCCGGCGGCTTGGGTCCCGAATTGGCCTTCGCTTCGGCGGCGCGCTCGCGGCTCTGTGCTTTCCGGCGGCGCAAATTTTCCCTCAATGCCTCAGCAAGGCGCGCCCGCTCTGCGGCTTTTTCGGGGCGCGACGCCTTTTGCCCGCTCTCGGCCTCACTCATCGAAGGCTTTTCCCAGTGCCTGTTGCGCGGAGGCCTCGCAAAATCGTAAATCCGAAAAGATTTCAAAAGGATTGCCGTTCGCGGGACAAGTTGCACGGCTTAGCGGCATCGTCATCCCCAAAGCGATCCTCGACGCTAATGCCTTCGCAACCGCGATGCCATATCAGCGGCTCTCCGAATTCAGGAATTCGCGGAGCTGTTGCACTAGCACAACGCAAACGCGCAGCTTACGCCTGAATTGAACGCCGTGCGTCTGTGCTTTGAAAGTGCTCACGAAAGTTCATTGATTTGTCGCGCGGGCGTCACCGCGCCTGCACTTGGCCTCGGCACACTCTGCGCGCGGCATAGCCGCTTTCCAGGGGAGAACGATAATGAGCACTTTGAACAAGGCCGAGCATCATCAAGCCGCTGCCGACCACCACGAGAAGGCCGCCGAACACCATCGCGAGGCCGCCAAACACCAGGAAGAGGGCGAGCATCATCTCGCCGGTCATCATGCCCATGTCGCGCATGGCCACGGCGTGCAGGCCGAACATCATGCCGACGAAGCCGCCAAGCATCATACCGAAGCTCATTCGCACGCCTGAAATTAAGGTGCCATGGAGCTGATTAAAGACGGCTCCATGGCCCTCCAAATCTGCGCTGCCTGTTGACGGCTGCCGTGCCGCGCTGATTTGCGGTCCGGTCTCTGATAAACAGGGGCGTGAACCAGCCGCTTCTTTCGACCCAAAATCTCGCGCCCGCGCCGGGCCGGCCCCTGCTGGGCGTTACGCGCTCCGCTCTCGGCCGTCCGTGGCGCGAGCGGCTCGATGCCGCCGGCGCGGCACGGGCGTTGGCGATGACGCAGGTTCACGGCCATCCGGAACTGCTGGCGCGGGTGCTCGCCGGACGCGGCGTCGCGCTGGACGAGGCGGCGCTCTATCTCGACCCGACGTTGCGCCGGCTGCTGCCGGACCCTTCGCGCCTCGCGGACATGGATGCTGCGGCCGCGCGTCTCGCCGCCGCCATCCGCGCCGGGGAGAAGATCGCCATTTTCGGCGATTACGATGTCGATGGCGCGGCCTCGGCGGCGCTGCTCGGCGAATTCCTCACGGCCGCCGGGACGCCGCATCAGATCCATATTCCGGACCGGATTTTCGAGGGCTATGGGCCGAATGTCCAAGCCATTGCCGCGCTGGCGGATGCGGGCGCCACGCTGCTCGTCTGCGTCGATTGCGGCACGACGAGCCATGCGCCGATCGCAGAGGCGCGCCAGCGCGGCCTCGACGTGATCGTGCTCGATCATCACCAAGCGCCGGAGCAGCTCCCGCCTGCCATCGTCGTCAATCCCAACCGGCAGGATGATCTTTCCGGTCTCGGCCAGCTCTGCGCGGCGGGCGTCGTCTTCCTCACGCTTATCGCCGTCAACCGGCTTCTGCGCGCGCAAAATTTCTGGAGCACCGCGCGGCCGGAGCCAGATCTGCTGCTGGGGCTCGATCTCGTCGCGCTCGCGACCATTGCCGATGTCGCGCCCCTGACGGGGCTCAATCGCGCGCTCGTCGTGAAGGGTCTCGCACTGATGCGTGCGCGCGGCCGGCCAGGGCTCGCCGCGCTCTTCGATGTCGCCGGGGCGGGCGGGCCGCCGACGGTGCAACATCTCGGCTTCCTCATCGGCCCGCGTATCAATGCCGGCGGGCGAATCGGCGATGCGGCGCTTGGCGCCAAACTTCTGAGCCATCGCGATCCGCTGGCGGCACGGCAGATCGCGGAGGAGTTAAACCGGCTCAATCGCGAACGACAGACGGTGGAGATGGCGACGGTCGAAATCGCCACTGCGGAGGCGCTGGCGGCGGCCGAGCGCGCCGGCGAGGGCGCGGCGATCCTCGTCACGGGCGAGGGCTGGCATCCGGGCGTCGTCGGCCTCGTCGCCGCGCGGCTGAAGGAGCGCTTCCGCCGTCCGGCCTTCGCCATTGCCTTCGAGGGCGAGATCGGCACCGGTTCGGGCCGCTCCATTCCCGGTGTCGATCTCGGCAAGGTCGTGCGTCAGGCGGTGGAGGCAGGCCTACTCGTCAAGGGTGGCGGCCATGCCATGGCGGCGGGCGTGACCTTGCGGCGGGAAAGGCTCGCCGAATTCGCGGTGTTCCTCGAATCGGCCCTTGCGGAAAAGGTCGCCGCGGCGCGGGCCGTGGAGGCCTTGTTGGTCGATGCGACGCTCACCGCCGCCGGAGCCAATCTCGCGCTCTATGCGGCGCTGGAAAAGGCGGGGCCTTTCGGCGCTGGAAATCCCGAGCCGGTTTTCGTCTTCCCCGCGCATCGGCTGGTCGATGTGGTGCCGGTCGGGCAGGGGCATTTGCGCTGGCGTGCCCAATCAGCCGATGGCGCAAACCTGGAGGGCATTGTCTTCCGGGCGGCGGAGGAACCGCTGGGCCAAGCGCTCGCCGTCGCGCGCGGCCAGGCGGTACATCTTGCCGGCAGTCTCGTCCTCGACCGCTGGAACGGGCGCGAGCGCATCCAACTGCGGCTTCTCGACCTCGCGCCAGCGCAAATCGGGGCTGAAAGGCTATAAAGCCGCGAACAAGGGACTGCGCGGCTTGCCAGCGCGGACGCCGCTCTCTATACCTCGCCCGTCCATCCAGCGACCCGCACGCGCCCATCGTCTAGCGGTCTAGGACGTTGCCCTTTCACGGCAAAAACAGGGGTTCGATTCCCCTTGGGCGCGCCAATGATTCAGGCGCTGAATCATCGCAGGATGTTCAATGCCGGGACAAACTAGCGGGATGGATTTTTATCGAGAATGGCGGGATGACCTAGGAGCGTTGCTGATTTCTGCAGCGCATGAAGAGGTCGTTTAGGCGAATATCCCAAAGCAGCTACGCGATAAGCGTCAAGGGGTACGGGAATCACCGGCAAAACGCTTCGATTGTGCGGGATCGTAGCGGCCCATCCAATCGACTTTATCCGGCGTAACCTTTTCCTCGGTATTGGGGATAATCACCCCATGGGACGCCTTTATCGCATCGGACGTCTTTTTGAACTTGGGAAAATCGTAGTCGGCCTTTTTGTGATTCCATTGTTTGAAGGCATGAACGCTAACCACATTGGTCATGGCCGTCTCCAACACTCAACGCAAACTCAGCCGCCAGTACATCCGTGGTCGGCCAAGTTCTGCGCAAAGCTATCAGGTCGCCTTCAGCACGTCTGCGAACAGACGCTTATCGGCAGTTACGCGGCCTTCAAATTATCGGCCGAGGTCTTGCCGGAGCGAGAATCCTGAACGAGGTCGAAACTGACCTTCTGCCCTTCCGAGAGCGTCCTCAAACCAGACCTTTCGACAGCGGAGATATGGACGAAAACGTCCTTTCCATTGCCGTCAGGTTGAATGAAGCCGAAGCCCTTAGTGGTATTGAAGAACTTTACGGTTCCCTGCATGACGATTTCCTTTCAAATCGCAAGTCGTGGAAATTAACTCACGGCATTCCTTATGCCGCAAGCCACATGATTCGATTTTGAGAGGAAAGATCGCTAGCGCTAACCGCGCGAAACAGTGCTTAACAAACAAGATCGACGAAAATAACATAGGCGTTTTCGCGCCTGAAAGCAAGGCTGAGAAACCAAAGGGCCGCCAAAGCGCGCGGCTTTTGCTTTGGCGATCCGCGCCCTTCGCGTTCATCCGGTAAGCCACGCGCGATCTTCATTCTGATCGCTCGACGCCAGCGTAGCCGTCACGCTGAAGGCCACGTGGAGGGTCGCCGCGCGCCAATTATTTCAATCTCTTAGGCGATCTTTACTTTCGCCCCGCATTACTGTCGCACACAAGCAATGTCGCGGGGCTGGCCGCGCAGTTCCGATCGTGTTCACGTCGAGATTCAATTCACTGGCCCGGAGCGGGAGGAGCTCAACGCAGCCGCGTCCCGCGTGGGTCGCTTTGCACGCGCGCTTTGGGAAATTGCCATTCACTGACGTGTTGAAGCCCGCAGCAGAGATTGCTGCGAAGATTTCAATGTGTCCCCCTCGGGCTGCCGCCCCTCGGCGCCCGAATTCTCGGATCCGTGACATCAGCCGCCGCGCGCCACCCGGGTCTAAATTTCCGTGACTTTTTCTACCATAGGTTGTATTTCTCGGCGAAGTGTGGCGCCTTGTGCGGGGGAGAGGGGCGTTTAAATCTCACGATCATTATTTGCACGAATAGTCGTTATAGCTTGTTAGAAAAGGCGCTTGCTTCGGCTGTTATGCAGGGTGATTCCGTAGACGAGATTATTGTCGTCGATAATTCACCTGATAAAGATAGAGTTAAAGTTTTTGCGCGTGGGTACTCTAGTCTGCCGTGGGTACGCTTCGCGTTCGAAGAAATCCAGAACCTCTCGCATGCAAGGAACGCCGGTATCGCGCTTGCGCGCACCGATATTGTCGCATTCATGGACGATGATGCCGTTGCCGAGCCAAACTGGGCGAAAGCTCTTATCGAAGCATTCGTTACAGGCGGCGCCGACGTAGGGTGTGTCGGCGGGCCGGTCAAACCAATCTGGATGTCGGCACCCCCAACTTGGCTTACGCCAGCTTTGGCCGGTTATCTCTCAATTCTTGATCTGGGGGATAAACAGAAAGAGCTGTCTCGGGGCGACTGGCTTGCAGGCTGCAATATCTCTTTCAACCGGCAAGCGCTCCTTAGCATTGGCGGCTTTCGTACTGATATTGGACGGACAGGAAATAAGCTTTGTCTAATGTCCAATGAAGAGGCCGCGGCTTGGCAAGAACTCAAGCGCGCAGGAAAAAAAGTTCTGTATTCTCCAGATGCGATTGTGTCGCACCACATCAATGAAGACCGCGTGAATAGTCAGTGGCTTTCGCGGCGCATCGCATGGCAGGCGGTTTCCGACGTCATTTCCGACCCAGAACTTGCCTCGCGCGTCGCCAACTCTGGGGCGACATTTGTCACGGCACAGATGCTTCTGAGCACCGCAGGGAGATTGCTGAACAGAAAATACCAGCGTCCTTTGAGCGACGGTGAGGCGAATGCTTTATACAAACTTGTGGTGATCTTACTCAGTAGGGGAGTCGGTAGATCTTTTTCAAAGTGACACTTCGTTTATTTTCGCTAATCAGTGAAGCAAATTGCCAGATGCAAGAAGAAATCGATATATCCCCCTCATAGTCAGCACTCGAAATAGAGCGAAATTCCTTGATCCGTTTCTGACATCTCTTGCGAATATTCAATGCGAAAAGTCATATGAGATCGTGATCGTTGATAATGGCTCGACGGACGAGACGCTGCATAAACTCGAAGACGCCCGAGCCCGTTTTCAATGTCCATACAAAATCGTGCATGAACCGAGAACAGGAACGGGAATAGCAAAAAATGCTGGCGTCGCGAAAAGTTCCGGAAAATTGATCGCTTTCACTGATGATGATTGCTACGTCTCGCATGATTTCTTGACGGAGATTGTAGCGGCGTTCGTCGACGAGAACATCGGATATATAACAGGGATGATCTTGTTGCACGACCCGTCCGATATCTCGGAAACAATCAACGAGTCGCAAATTCACGAATCCTACCCACCTTACTCTTTCCTTCCCGCTGGTCAGGTTCAGGGCGCCAATATGGCTTTTCGCCGTCGCGCCTTGGCGGACGCGGGCGGTTTCGATCCGACATTCGGTGCAGGCACGCCGTTTCCTTGTGAAGATTGCGACGGTGCTGCGCGCATCGCGTTAAAGGGGTGGGGGGGAGCATATGTGCCGGAGGTTGTTATTTCGCATCATCATCGCCGGAAAGAAGTCGCCAGGGAATCTCTCATGCGCGGCTATGACCGGGGGAGGGGCGCTTATCATACCAAGCTGCTGCTCTCGGCCAATTGGAGACATGGTTTGATCGGTTGGGGTGGCATATTAGAGCGATGGAATTGGCGCCCAGCGACCCCCTTTTGGGAATTCGTCGGATCGCTTCATTATCTCATTGCCGTGTTCGCTAGAGCTTTTTCGATACCAGGACGGTTTCCCATCCCGTCTACGGACGGGCGCACTTCGTCACGCCATCGGGCTTAACCTCAGCGAATCGTCCACCATATTTTCTGCATCGTGGACGAACGCGCTTGGGCCCTCTATCCCCGAGGCTCTCGAAGCCGGTCCGGGATCGCGACAATCTTACACAACCCGCCTCGCTTTGCGCCCGCATACTGCCGTTTCCCTACGGCATGGGTTTTGTTACGAACGTGCTATTTTAGTGCTTTCGCATCGGCCCCCGCCGTTGCGGACCTGCATTTTGGGGTCATGTCCTTGCCGCCGCTTTTGAAGCCTGCCGAGTTTGAGGAACCCGTCTCGATCCCGAAGGAACCTGTGAGAGATTGGGCGTGGGGGGCGATCACCGGGCATCGGCTCAGGCTTTTGGCAAGCCTTTTCCTCATCGTTTTCTTTTCCTCGATTTGGTACATCCTGTTTCCTGCGGCCAAACTGCCGGCGACCTCGGCCGACAAAGCCTGGGCCTGGGCGAGCCTGATCTGGCTGAGCGGCATGATCCCCGGCACGGTGGGCCTCTTGGGCGCCTTCGCCTATCGCCATCCCACGTCTCTGGATGATGCCGAGCCCATCAAGCAGCGGATCTGCTGGCGCATCATCACATCCGGCAAGAACATCGAGATCGTCCAGCGGACGATCCGCCGCTGCCAGGCGGAGATGAAGCGCACGCCGCTTGCGCCTTATGTCATTGAGGTCGTCATCGACAAATGCCCCAATGTCGCGCTCCTGCCGCAGCGCGATCCCGATGTGCGCGTCATCTCCGTTCCCGACGATTATCGCACGCTGAACGGCTCGCGCTTCAAGGCGCGCGCGCTGCATTACGCCCTGCAGAACTCGCCGATCTCAGACAATACCTGGATCGTGCATCTCGACGAGGAGACGCAGCCGACATCCTCCGGCATCAAGGGTATCTGCAAGTTCATCGGCGAGGCGGAAGCGACCGGCCAACTGAAGATTGGGCAGGGGAGCTTGCTCTATCATCGCGAATGGGAACGCCACCCCTTCCTCACTCTGGCCGATATCGGACGCACAGGGGATGATTTCGCACGCTTTCACTTCCAGAACCGCCTCGGCATCACGCTATTCGGCCTGCATGGCTCCTATATCGTCGTGCGCAACGATATCGAGAAGGCGACCGGCGGTTTCGATTTCGGTCCGCGTGGCGACATTACCGAAGACGCCTTTTGGGCGATGAAGGCCATGCAGCTCGGCATCCGCTGCGCCTGGGTCGAGGGCTATCTGGAGGAGCAATCCTGCATGTCCTTTTCCGACTTTCTGCGTCAACGGCGCCGGTGGTTCCAGGGGCTGGTGCAGGTCGCTCTTCATGCGCCGGTCGCGATTCGTTGGCGGTTGTGCCTGGCGCTCAACACCGTGCTTTGGGGCCTCGCGCCCTTCGCCATGTTCTACACGCTTGGCAATCTCGCGCATCATGCCGCGATCAGCCCCTTGGTGCGGATTCTCGCGAGCTATTCTTTCGCGACCTTCGCGACGCTCTACATCACCGGGCTGGCCGCGAACATGGACGAGCATGGCATCAAGAGCTGGTCGCGACGCGTCTTCCTGACGGCAAAGGTTCTCCTGCTGCTGCCGGTCTTCGCGGCCATGGAGGGGCTTGGCGTACTCTGGGCACTCCTCAACCCGGCGCGGGGATTTGAGGTCGTCAAGAAATGATCCTTACGCTCCGTCGTCACGCCGGCGAGTGACGCAGGGTTAATTTCGGACGGCGCCGCTTTGGAGGACATGCAGCGCGGGCGTCTGCTTCGGCCATATGCGCCTATCACAAGCTTGATCGTCGCGGGCACGTGTCGTGACTCGTACCTATTTTTAAGATACAAACCAGCGGTCGAATGGGAATTTGATCCGATCAAATTCCGGCACCGTCCAAGGGGCGGCTGCAAGCAAGCGACCATAACCGTGCCTCAATAGGAGAAGAGGTGGATATGGGAGACGAGTTCACAACGCCGCGCGAAATTGCTGAACTCAATATCGAGCATTTCAGCCGTCTTTTGCAGACCGCGCTCGACGAGCAGACTCGAAAGATCGTCGAAAGACTTCTCGCGGAAGAAAAAGCCAAGCTGGCGGATTACCGAGACCCGAAACAGCCGGCGGCCGACGGCCCGGCCGAGCGTCCACGCCGATAAGTCTTAGCGCCGAGCTTGAGCGTCACTCGTTTGACGTTGGAAATTCTCGAAAATTGACTTCGATCAACGCCCGGTTGCGGCGATCCGGACAAACTAATCTCTAGTTAAGCGGCAGTGGTGACCGGCGCGCCAAGGCGTTTCCGGACTGGCTAGGCGATGCACCAATCGCCGGCCGCCAATTGGTCCGTGGTCAGGGAGGTTTCGATCCAATGGGTTGGCAGCCTATCGACAAAGCGCCTTTCGACCAAGACCTCGAAGTTGGCGTAATCGAGGCTGGTGAGGCTCATGCCTTGGCTTTTCCCTGCCGCCGTGCCGGGAGCGGATGGTCGAATGCGCTGACTCGCGAAACCGTTCCCGTGCGTCCGACGCATTGGCGATATTGGCTGGGTGTCAAAAGCCCGCCGAACGGTAAGGCCGCCGCGGCGGCGCACGATCCCGCGCCGCGACGGGCAGCCTCCCGAGCTTAGAGGTATATTCCGGAAAATCGGAGCGCCTGCTCGCAGATCCAAGAATTATCCGCTTCTACGAAATTGCTTTGCGCCGCCTGTCTTCGTTTGCCCTATTTTCCACTTCAAGGGAGTCCGCCACGGCGCGAAAATGCCTTATCAGAACCGTTGAAGTGTCGGGTTCGATTCCGGCAATTTTAATGGCACGTGACATACATGAGAGCCAAGCATCTCTTTCGGCAGGTCCAACTTGAACATGCCGGTGTATTTCGCGAACATCGGAATGCCCATGTTTTTCAATATAGAGCTGCGGGCAGCCCAGAAACCCCGATAGAAAATTGAACTGCTCGATGCGCGAGTGGGCAATTCCGTGACCGCGAAGATGCACCAAGTTTAGAATTTCGCCCTCGGGATCATTCTCAACGATGTCGTAGAAGGTATTGACGAGCTTATGGAGAACCGAGGCGCCACCAATTCGCTCGTAAAGGCTTTCGTTCGCCATGTATCGGGCCTTCCCCTGGTACTTTCTCCTGTTGGGCCAAAATTCTGGAGCGCGAGGCGTTCGCGACCCTGAGGTCTCACGTTGAGAGCCATCAAGCTCCGCGCAAATCGACTTGCGCCTTACTGGAGGCGAAGCACAAGTCGAAGTTCCGCGTCGATACAGGCGCCGCAAACTTATAGGGACGCCTGATCCGGCTGGCAGCCTTTCGCGAGCTCGGCGCCATCGTCGAAGGGCGCGAGATAGTCGATCGCCATCTCACGGTAGCGGGTCAATCCCTTGTAGGCGACGAGTTCCGGCGGCAGATCCCGCAGCACGCGGTGCAGGCGCTTGCGCCATTTCTCGACGCGCGCGAGTTCGTCCACGCTGGCGAGATAGCAGCGAATCCCGAACAGGATCGCATTGGAGCGGGGCAGGCGGAACAGCGTCTGCAATTCGACGCGCAGATGCACCTTCTGCGCGACATTTTCGGGCGTGACGGTCAGGCGATCCGGCCCCCAGACGGGATAGTTTTCCGGGCTCGTGTCGAGCCGCGGATTGATTGTCATCGTCCAGTTGAGCCGGCGCACCGGCTGCGCCTGCTGTAGACGCAGGAGGAACTTCAGCGCCCGATCAAAGACGCCGACCTGATGCGCCAGCGGCACCGGGCCGTGCCATTCATGGAAGCTCATGCCGACATCAAATTCGAGCGACCAGTCGGCCTGCGTCGTCACCATGCCGCCATCGACGAAGAGGTTGTCGTTGCGCTGATCCTGGAGCGTAAAATCGCCCTGCGCCTGGCGGGTGATATATTCAAATGGCGCGTATGGAAGCGTCGCGGCATCGCCGAAGGTAAATTTGTCCTCAATACCGAGCAGCCGGTTCTGCCATGTCCAGGTGGAGCCGTTCTTGGCGAGCGAAAAGTGCTCCGGATAATCCCGCGCAAAGCTCTCCATGATGAGTTCGAGCGTGTCCCATTGCGCCGTCATCATATGCGGCAGCACTTTGCAGCGGCCGGGATCGAGCGCCAGCACGCGCGCCCGCTCGCGGCATTCCGCAACATAATGCTCGTCGACGTCAAACGCATGCATATAGGCCGGCGAAGCGCCGGCAGGGACGTGCGGCTCGATATTGACCGAATACATGTAGGCGTCTTCGCCGAAGGGAAACGGGAAGCGCAGAATGGCCGCGTCGCTGTTGCGATAGGTGAAATCGTCGTGGAACGTTTCAGTGGGCTTGAAGACTATCGTCATGGATTCCTCGTGCATCGTGTTTGGCTGCCTGCCGCTGAGGCGGGGTCAGAGATCGAGGACGATGCGATCTCCCTTCGCGCGGGAGACGCAGATAATCATGGAACGGTTTTCCGCATGCTCGGCGGCATTGAGATAATGATCGCGGTGTTCCGGCTCGCCTTCGACAACGTCTGTCTGGCATTGGCCGCAGGCGCCGCCGCGGCAGAGGCAGGGCGGCTCAAGCCCAGCGGCCTCGATCGCTTCGAGCAGGGTTTGGTCTTCGGGGACGTGAATTTCGAGGCCGCTGCGCTGGAGGATCGCGACGAAGGGCGCGCCGCCCGCATGCGCGCCGCCGAAGGACTCGGAGTGCAGCTTGGAGCCCGGCCAGCCATGCGACCGTGCCGCCGCCAGCACCATGTCCATGAGCCCGTCCGGTCCGCAGACATAAAGATGGGTGCCCAATGGCTGCGTCCGCAGCGTTTCGATGAGATCGAACTGCGTTAGCTCGGGATGGAGATGGATTTTCCCGGCATCGTAGCCGCGCAGCAGCCGCTCGAACGTCTCGGCTTCCTCGACCCGGCAGAAATGATGCAGTTCGAAAGGCGTGGGTGTCGTTTTCAAATACGCGAGATAGCCGAGAAACGGCGTGACCCCTATGCCGCCGCTGACCAGCAGATGCTTGCGCGCCACTTGCGAGAGCGGAAATAGATTGCCGGGGAAGTCGGCTTCGACGATCGCACCGGCGCCCACGTGATCGTGCAGAAAGGCCGAGCCGCCGCGCGAATGCGCCACGCGGCGCACGACGATCTCATAGGCGCTGTTGTCCGGCGCCGCCGCGGCGATGGAATAGGCGTTGCGGAACTTTCGCTGACCCTCTTTCAGCAACAGGCGCAGATGCGCGCCGGGGCCGGTCGATGGCAGCGGCGCGCGGTCAGCCAATTCGAGGACAAAACGCTTCAATAGCGGCGAAATCGTCTCCGCTTCGCGCACGCGCAAGGTCAGCGTAGCTTCGCCGCTCATGGATATGCCTCTTCGATCGGGGGAAGCTCGCCGGGGGCCTCGGCATCTATCTGAACGCCCATGAAAGCGGCGAGACGCTGCGAGAAATGATCGCGGACCTGCAATTGCGCCCCGCAGCCGCTGCAGGCCGCGATATTGGTGCTCACATTTTCGGTGAAGGTCCGGCAATGGACGCAGTAGACGCGCCGGCGCTCCGATCCATGCTGCGTCAGATGATATTCGTCGCGGTCTAATCCTTTGTCGCGCGCAAGGCCGGCGATATCCCAGATGAAGGACTCCCTGCCGATCGCGTAAAGGTGCAGTCCGACATATTCGCGCTCCAGCCGATGGGTGAGATGATCGAGAAGATGCGGCACGGCGCGGTAATGATAGGTCGGGATGCCATGACTCACCCTTTGTAGGCCGAGCGAACGGCTGTCGGGGACGATCGCCCAGAATTCGATCGGCGCGTCCGGCCACGCCGGCGGCGAAACACTCGGCAGAGAGTCGGGATGTTCGGCGATGATCAAATGGCTGCGCGCGACCGGCACGAGTTCGAAAGGCTTGTATTTCGGTCGGCTCGGGATGGTCGGACCAGGCATTTCAACGTTCCCTGCTGCGTCCTTGCGGCTGCACGCGTAATGGTCCGGCGAAGATTCCGCCGGCCGGCCGCCTTGGCCGCGTAAAAGCGCAACCCATTGCGTGAGCAAGTGTTTTCGCTTGTAGGCAGAAGTTAAGTCGGGCCGGCGGCGCAAGTCCATGATGCCAACTGGCATCATTGACAGTTTTCCTCCCGAGAAAATTAATGTCCCTCGCAAAACCAATTAATGCCGCAAAGCGGGACTCTGGACGAAGCGCCTTTGGGCAAAGGCGCAGCGTGCCGCCTGTGGCCGAAGGAGCGCGCGATGACAAGCCTTGCAAACGAACTCGATGCCATTCCCCAAAAGGGCAAACTGCATAGATCGATCTCTTGGGTCGGCGCGTTCTGGGTTGCGAGCGGCGTGCCGGCGCTCGTGCTCTTCTCCATCGGCGGTATCGCCGGCACGGCGGGCAATCTCGCCTTTCTCATCTGGGCGGCGTCGATCGCGCTGGGCTTCGTTCAATCCTTCACCTACGCGGAAATCGCCGGCCTCTTCCCCAACAAATCGGGTGGCGCTTCGATCTATGGCGCGGCGGCCTGGGTGCGTTATGTCAAGTTCGTCGCGCCACTCTCCGTATGGTGTAACTGGATCGCCTGGAGCCCCGTTCTCTCGCTCGGCTGCACCATTGCGGCGGCTTACGTCCTGAACGCGCTGGCGCCGGCTCCGTCAGCTCAGAGTCCCGAGGTCGCGCAATGGATCGCGGCGCATGCCGCCACTCTGCACGGCAGCGCCGCCGACAAGACGGCGGCCGCCATCGCGGCGCTGACGCCGGCCATCCGTAATTGGACCGCTTTCTCGCATACGATCGGTCCGGTCAGTTTCTCCTTCAATGCTTCTTTCTTCGTCGGCGCGGTACTGATGCTGATCGTCTTCGCAATCCAGCATCGCGGCATTCTCGGCACGGCGAACGTGCAGAAATGGATCGGCCTCGCGGTCATCATTCCGATGACGATCGTCGGCGTCGTGCCGCTGTTCAACGGCTCGGTGCATTGGAGCAATTTCTCGCCGCTCACCCCTCTCGCAGCGGCTTCCGCGCCGCAGCTCGGAAGCTGGAACATCACCGGCTGGACGCTGGTACTCGGCAGCATGTTTATCGCCGCCTGGTCGACCTATGCCTTCGAGACGGCGATCTGCTACACGAGCGAATTCCGTGACCCCGCCCGCGACACGTTCAAGGCGATCTTCTATTCCGGACTGCTCTGCATCGCTCTCTTCGTGCTGGTGCCGTTCACCTTCCAGGGTGCGCTCGGCCTGACGGGCATGCTCGATCCGTCCGTCGTCGACGGCTCCGGTGTGGCGCAGGCCATGGCGCACATGGTCGGCGGCGGCAAGATCATCGAGAGCTTGCTCGTGATGCTGATGATCCTCGCCCTGGTTCTGTCGATCATGACGGCCATGGCCGGCTCGTCGCGTACGCTTTATCAGGGCTCGGTCGACGGCTGGCTGCCGCGCTATCTGAACCACGTCAATTCGCATGGCGCGCCGACCCGCGCGATGTGGACCGACCTCACGTTCAACCTTATCCTGCTGGCCATCGCCTGCGCCGACGCGACGAGCTTCTTCTTCGTGCTCGCGGTGTCGAACTGCGGCTACATCATCTTCAACTTCCTCAACCTGAACTCCGGCTGGCTGCACCGGATCGATTCCGGCCATGTGCCGCGCCCCTACAAGGCGCCGGCATGGATCATCGGCATCGGCGCCGCGCTGTCCTTCGTCAATGTCATCTTCATGGGCGCGGGCGCCAAGGTCTGGAACCCGGCGGCGCTGTGGGCGGGCTTGATCGCGGCCGCGCTCATCATCCCCGTCTTCGCCTTCCGGCATTACGTTCAGGACGGCGGCAAGTTCCCGCATGAAATGCTCGAAGATCTGCAAATCGGCGGCAGCGCCGCGCTACCGGAGAAAAAGGCGGGGATCCTTCCCTATGTCACGCTAGCCGCTGGCGTGGTGACGCTGCTCGTCGCCAATTGGTTTTTCAAGCTCTGACGAACGAGAAACGCAAGGAAGCCCTGCATGAACACGCATGTCTATTCGCGGCAGTCGGTCCTCAACGATCGGCATCGCGCGCTCGGAACGCAGTTCGAATCCTCCTGGAACGACATGCCGATTCCGCAGCGCTATGCGACCGACCCGTATTTCGAGACGGAGGCGGTGCGCTATCGTGCGGGGCTCTTTGACGTGACCTCCCTGCGGCTGATCGATGTCACCGGCGAAGACGCGCTCGCCGCGCTGGAGGAATTGCTCACCTCGAACATCTCCAAGCTCGGGCCGGGCAAATCCGCCATCAGCAATATCGTCGATGAGAACGGGTCGCTCATCGACGATGTCCTCGTCTATAGCATCGCGCCGAATACTTACCGGCTGTCACACGGCGGCGGCACGCTCGAAGACGTTCTGCCGCTTGTCGCGGCCGGGCGCGACGTGCATTTCCGCAAGGACAATGACACGCATATCCTGTCGCTGCAGGGGCCGAAGGCGCTTGAAATTCTGGCGCCGCACACACCGTTCGACCTCGCCAAGCTCCATTACTTCGAACATGCGCCGACGACGCTCTTCGGCCGCCCGGTGACGCTGGCGCGCGGCGGCTATTCGGGCGAGCGAGGCTATGAAGTCTTCTGCACCGCTGCCGATGCGGGCTTCCTCTGGGATTCCATCGTCGAGGCGGGCAAGCCTTTCGGCGCTATCCCGGTTTCTTGGGCCTGCCTTGATATCGTGCGGGTCGAGTCTGGCTTGCTCTTTTTCCCCTTCGATATGCCTGAAGGCGATACGACGCCGTGGGAGGCGGGCGTTCCCTGGAGCGTCGATCTCGATAAGCTGTCATTCCGCGGCAAGGAAGCGCTCGCTCGCCGGCGCGGGCAGGAGCGCGTCGCGCAGGTCGGGATCGAGGTCGATTATCACGAGGCCATCGAGCCGGGCGCGAAATTGCTGAAAGGCGACGAGGTTATCGGCGTGGTCAACAGCACGACCTATAGCCAGCACCTGATGCGCTCGCTCGCGCTCGTGCATGTCAAACCCGCTTATGCCCCGTTCGGCACGGAGCTCGAGGTTCGCAGCCAAGCTGGCGCGTTCAAAGGGCGCGTCGTCAAGGTGCCGTTCTACGATCCGCTGCGGCTCCGCACCCATCCGCTGGAAGAGCGCTCCCCGCGCTGACGCATTCGTTCGGATAATGAGAGAGGGGCGGCCAATGGGCGCCCTCTTTTTTACCAGGTGCTGGCGTCGATCCTGCGCAAGGGCGGCGCGAATTTCCGCACCAGGGCGCGCTCGGAATCCACATTCACCTTGCGGTAGATGCGCTGCTTGTAATTCTTGATGACGCCCTTGCTGATCTTCAGTGCCTGGGCGATCTGGCCTGTCGTCCGGCCGTTCATGATGAGCTCGAATATGTCGCGCTCGCGCGGCGTGAGCTCGGCAGGCGCCGCGATTTCGAGGCTTATGTCCGCGACAGTCCGCGGTGAGGAATTGCGCGGTTCGAGCACGAACAAGCGGCCGTGCGGCGCCAGCGGAAAATCGCCGCGCAAAGATTCGAATTTCAAAACGCAGCCATCCAGAACGCGCGCCTGGCCATGGTCGCACGCGGAAAATTCGCCGACGAGATTGGCGATGGCGCCATCGGCCGCGACAGCGTCGCTCCAGGCATCGTTCGCATAGACGTCGAGACCGAAGCGGTCCTGGATCAGGAGCGGCTTGTTGGCCAAGCCGCTGAACTCAAGATTGCTACTCTTGTGCAGATTGTCGAACATCCAGCCCATATGGGCGCGGTGGCACCCTTCGAGCGCCGGGAAGACGAGCCGCGCACGCTCCACGTCGGCGCGCGAGAACAGCCCTTGTTCGCGCTCGAGGAAAAGGCCGTAGCAATCGTTTCCCACCGTCGGCAGGAAAATGCTCATCTCGTCGGAGATCTTGGCGTTGGGCAGGAAGACACGGCTATAGGCCTCCGTGCGGATCGAGCAGGCTTTGGCCTCCGCGAGCATGATGACCCCGGCGCGGCCCTGCTCCTGCCAAAAGTCCGAGAAAGGGTCGAGGCCCGAATAGTTGTGGCTATAAGTGCTGACGACGTCCTCGGCCACATTGTGCGTGAACAGCACTTCCGGCGCCGCGGCGCGCGAGAAGCGAATGGCCCAGCAGGATTCATGGCGAATGCTCGCGCCAAAGAGATCAACGAGCTCGTGGTGGAACTCACGCGAGCCAATCGATTTCGCGACCTCTCCAAGCCTGCTGAACCACTCCCTGTCGTTGAGGCGGAGCAGCGGCCTGTCAGCGTTTCCCGTCATACCTGTCGTTTGCGACATGGCTCCAATCCTGGAATTGGAATTTATTCCAAGAGATAAAGAACAGCTCGGCGGCTTTTTCAACGATTACGTGCGCAAACAGCGTTGCTGGCCGCCGAATTCTGCGAAGCGTGGAGCAAATTGGGTGCCAAATGTCTGATAATTGTCGGATAAATTGGGTCGCGGCGTGCGCAGAAAGCGCCCCCCACCGGCCGCCCGCACGGTTCAAGCGCTGCCGCAATTATGTTGTAATTTCAATTGGATGAGTGCTTAGGCCTTGTTCGGGGAGCGCCGATGATTTCGGGGATATCGAGTCGCACCGCTATATATTTTCCGGGCGGGCGCGCATTTCTCATGGCGCTGGCCGCGCTTTGGGCCTTGCTGCCTGTGGTGGCACCCATGCCCGCGTGCGCGGCAGAAAGCGCCTTTCATGGCTTTCTCGAGTCGCTATGGCCACGCGCGGCGGCGCGCGGCGTCAGCCGCGCGACATTCACGCGGACCATTGCCGACATCACCGAAGACCCATCGGTGCCGGTGGCGGTCGGTAAGCAGCCGGAATTCGAGCGGCTTCTGTCGGCCTATTTCAAAGAGGCTGTCTCACCGACGCGGATCGCGCGCGGCCGCGCTTTGGCCGCCGCCGATCGCAGCGAGCTTGCCGTTGTCGCGCGCCGTTATGGCGTTCCTTCCGGCATTCTGCTCGCAGCCTGGGGAATGGAGAGCGATTTCGGCCGCGACCGCGGCAATAAGGATGTCGTGCGCTCCCTGGCCACGCTCGCCTTTCATCGCCGCGACAGCGATCTCTTCGCCAACGAGTTCATAAGCGCGCTCGTCATACTGGAGCAGGGGCGTCTGCCGCGCAGCCGCCTCATCGGTTCCTGGGCGGGCGCCATGGGCGATCCGCAATTCATGCCCTCGGCCTATCTCAAATATGCCGTGAGCTATAGCGGTGTGGGCGCGCCGGATATTTGGAACAATTCCGCCGACACGCTCGCTTCGATCGGCCATTTTCTGCGCGCCTCCGGCTGGAACCCGGCTCTGCCCTGGGGCGTCGAAGTCGTGCTGCCGGAGAATTTCGCCTTCAAAACTCTGCATGCGGAGTTTCGCGACTTCGTGGCGGCAGGCGTCGGGGCCGCGAATGGACAGGCATTGCCGGAGGGCAGGGCGACGTTGTTTTTGCCTGCTGGCGTCAGCGGCCCGGCCTTTTTGCTCAGCGACAATTATTGGGTGCTGAAGGCCTACAATAATTCCAACTCCTATGCGCTTTCGCTCGCCTGTCTCGGCGATCGCATCGAAGGGCGGAGCGGTTTGCACGAGGCCTGGCCGAAAGGCCAGAAGCTTTTCAGCCGCACCGAAAAGCTCGAAATCCAGAAGCTGCTCGCGCAACTCAATCTTTATCGCGGCACGTTCGACGGCAAATTCGGCCAAGCCTCGCGTGATGCGATCCATGCCTTTCAGATCGAGGCGGGCGATGCCCCTGCGGACGGCGCTGCCCGCGCCGATCTTCTCACCCGGCTGCGTGCGACGGCACGATAATCAAATGAGCGCGGCGATCGTTTGCCAGAGGCGCGAGAACCCGTGCTGCGGCTTCGCGGCGTCCGGTGTGATCGAGACGGTCGCGGTGCGGCCGGAGACAAGGCTCTCGCCATTCGGCACCGTGTCGAGCTTGATACGCACGGGCACGCGCTGCGCCAGCCGCACCCAGGAGAATGTCGGGTTGACGTCGGCGAGGAGATTGGCGCCGTCGCTACGCTCGCGATCGACAATGCCGCCGGCGATGCTCTCGACACGGCCGGTCAAATCGTGATCATCGCCCATCAGCCGGATCGTGGCGCGGCTGCCGACATGGATGCGCGGCAGCTTGGTTTCTTCGAAATAGCCCTCGACGCGCAGCGTGTCCTCGTCGATCAACGCCATCGCGCCGTGGCCGGTGGAGACATAGGTGCCGGGACGCAAGCCCATATTGGCGATCATCCCATTCACCGAGGCGCGCACCTCCGAGCGGTCGAGATTGAGCTTGGCGAGATCGCGATCGGCGACCGCTTCGTCATAGGCGGCTTTGGCCGCCTCGGCATCGGCGCGGGCGAGCTCGAGCCGCTGCTGCGTCACGGCGAGATCGGTCAGCTTGCCGTAGCGCGCATAATCGGCGGCCGTCTGGATATAGGTCGCCTGCTTGGCGTCGACCTGCGCTTCGGCTTCGCGCAACGCCAGGCGGAAGCGCTCCGGGTCGATGCGAAACAGAACGTCGCCCTTCTTCACATGCTGGTTGTCGGCGACGAGAACGTCCGTCACCAAGCCTGAAACGTCCGGCGCGATAATCGCGACGTCGGCGCGCACGCGGCCGTCGCGGGTCCATGGCGCGTCCATGTAATAATTCCACAGACCGAGGCCGACGAAGATCGCGGCGGCTACCGCGGCGAGCGTCGTCAAGAGACGCAGGGGCAAAGCGATTGTCTTCATGTGGCGATCCGATTAGCAACGAGGACGACAAAACCGAGGACGACGACATAGAGCGCAAAATCGAACAGCGCCCTGTGCCAGACGAGCCGATAAAGGCGGCCTGCGATCAGGAGCCGCCGCGCCAGCGCGGTCAGGGCGAAGGCGATCAGCATCCAGATGCCGAGGCTCGGCACGAAGACGCCGTAGATGTCGAACTCGCCGTTCATGCCGCGACCTCGGAAATTTGCAGGTTTGCCGCCGGCCGGTAGGGCGCGGCATCCGGAAAGAGACCGCGCCGCAAGCCATAGAGGCCGATTTGTGTGGCGCGCAGATTGGTCGCGCCCTGGTTTGCCGCGGCAAGATCGAGCGTATCGTCGATCGCGGCGAGGAGCGTCGCCGGCGGTTCGCTCTCATCCGTCGAGAAATTCCGCGCGACCGCGAGCAGCACGGCGCGCAGGGCAGCGCCGATCGCAAGAGGTAGGCCGCGCTCCGCGCGCCGCAGTTCGACGAGATTGATGCCGACACGCACCTCGGCGAGAAGCTCCACGGTCCACTCGGTTTCCTCGACGGGAATCGCGGTAAGTCGTGTCGCGATGAGCCCGACGCGGTCGAGCATCAAAGCGGCGAGCTCAAGGCTGTCCTGGGCGCGGTCTTCCAGCGCCGCCCGGACAAGCTCGCGGCGATTGACACGCCGCAAACGCCGTGCGGTGAAAGCGGCTTCGACCGTGCGCATCAGCCGCGTCACCAGCGCCGCGATCCACATGCCGACGAGGACGGCGAGGCCGCCATTGGCGAATGGGCCGAAATCGCCCGAATAGCCGTTCTGGATCGAGATGATCGTGGCGCCAAAGACGATGGCGCCAAGGCCCATCAGCGCCCATTTCGGTTGCGTCATCGCCAGGCCGCAGGCGATAAGTCCCGGCGCGAGGGCGAGCGTCAGCATCTCGAACGTGGTCGCCCGCGGCAGCAATGCGAAGAGATAGATCGCAGCGCCGATGACGCCGATGACGCCCGCGTTGGCGAACTTCATGATCTGCGGCGCCGGATCGTCTTGGCTGGCGAAGAAGCTGAAGGCGACAGAGGCCATCATCACCGCCGAGCCGCCGTCCGGCCAGCCGGTCGAGATCCAGATCGCGCAAATCACGATTATGGTCACGAAAATGCCGGCGGCGGAGAGAAGCGCCATAGCATGATCGCGATGGCGGATCTCGCGCACCTGCGCCGTATAGCGGAAGGCGAGGGACTGCGGCGCGGGCGTGCCGTCCTCGAGCGCGCGGTGAAGCTGACGAAAATCCTGCCGCAGATCGACAAAGTCGCGCAGCCTGTCGGCCAGCGTCGCGTGCGCGAGTTCGACGGCGGTCGGCGCGGGGCCAAAAGCTGGGTCGGCCGCATCGATCGCCTGCCGCAAGGCGGCAATTTCCGCGGGGTCGCTGCGGCCGGAGGCAATCCACTCTTTGAGACGGCCGATAATCTGCCGCATCTGCTCCGGCAGCACATTGGCGCGCTCAAGAATGGCGATCCGATCGGCGATGGTCGAAACGATCGGCAGATACATCAGCATATGCTGGCGCAGCACCGCGATCACATGCCCCTGGCCGGCCTCCGGCGCGGATTCATGCTGCAGCGGGATCGCCAAGGCATCGAGCGCCACGGCCTCCGCGGCAAGGGGGAGGCGTTCGGCGTGCGCCTGCGACTTGGTCAGATCGCCGCTCAGCGCTCCGACCATCCAGGCTCGTGCATTTTGCACCCACGCGTCGAGGCGGCCTTTGAGGACAGGCCTGACCGATTGCGGAAAGATCAGCGATGACGCCAATGTGGCGCAGAGGATGCCGAGCGTGATCTCTTCGGTTCGGGCAACCGCCGTGTCGAAGATCGCGCCGGGCGCATCGACGGAAGGGAAGCCGATCAGCGCCGCGGTATAGCCGGCGAGCATCGGCAGATAAGACGCCGGCGTGCGGTCGAGCAGCGAGATGTAAAGGCAGACTGCAACCCAAAGTGCCATGACCAATGTCAGCAATTCCGGCGCATTGACGAAATTCGGCACGAAAATCACCGTGGCGACGGCGCCGAGCATGGTGCCCAGGACGCGGAAGATCGCCTTCGAACGCGTCGCGCCGGCGAAGATCTGGCTGGTGATGTAAACCGTCGTCAGCGCCCAATAGGGACGCGGCAGGTCGATCCACATCGCCAAGCCCAGGGCCAGGACGGCAGCAGCGAAAGTTCTGAGCGCAAAGGTCCAATCACGCGCGGTGAAGAGGGGAGCGGTGGGCATTAGGCGCGCACCCGGCGGGCGGCCTCCGCGGGTTCCGCCTCGATGCCATGGTCGGCATAGTCCTGGATTGCCTGAAACACGCGCTGGCAGGCCTCGAAATCGGCGGCGCTGACATCGGCAAAAGCCGCGTCGCGCAGACGCGCAAGATCGGCTTCAATCTTTTCCAGCAAAATCTTGCCGGACGCCGTGAGACGCAGAAGCTTGGCGCGGCGATCGCTTGGGTCCTCCTGCCGCTCGATCAGGCCCATCGCGCTTAGATGGTCGAGGTGGCGCACGAGCGTCGGCCCTTCGACGCCGATGGCGTCGGCGAGCGCCGTCTGTGTCTGCGTCCCCATCCGCCCGACGAGGATGAGCGGGATCGTCGTGGCATCGGAAAGACCGTGAACTTTGGCGACACTATCGGCGAGGCGCCGCCACAGCCGGCTTTTCAGAAGCATCTCGTGGGTGAATGCCAATTGCAGACGGCTCAGTTTCTGGGACGCGGCCATGCGGGCCTCCTTAATTAGTTAGCTAGCTAATAATTAGCTAAGTAATTGTCAAGCCAGGAGAGGGCTGCCCATGTCCGCGCCGCAACGCCTAGCGCAAGGGCAGGATGCGAAGATTAGGGCGGGAACTCGTTCTAACACCGCTGTAAATAATTGATCTCGTTACTCGTTTGACACGGCGTAGCGATTGCTTGGCCCTTGCCACATTCCTAGGCTAGGCACGCAGTTCCTCGCGAGACAATCGGAACCCGCTTTGACAATCTCCGCCGCCATCCATCACGTCACGCATTATCGCTATGACCGCCCGGTCGGACTCGGGCCGCAGACGATCCGGTTGCGGCCCGCCCCGCATTGCCGCACCAAGATCGCGAGCTATGCGCTCAAAGTCTCGCCGCCTGATCATTTCATCAATTGGCAGCAGGACCCGCACGGCAATTGGCTGGCGCGGCTCGTCTTTCCCGAAAAGACGCAGGAATTGAAGATCGAGGTCGATCTCACGGCCGAGCTTGCCGTCGTCAATCCTTTCGACTTTTTCATCGAACCTTCTGCCGAGCAATTTCCCTTCGCCTATGAGCCCGAGCTCAAGAAAGATCTCGCGCCCTATCTCGAGGCGGAGCCTTTGGGGCCGCATCTTGCGGATTATGTCGCCGGGCTGCCGAAAGGGCCGGTCAGAACGATCCCCTTTCTCGTCGAGCTCAACGCTAATCTGCAGGAGGCGATCCGCTATGTGATCCGCATGGAGCCAGGCGTTCAGGCGCCGGAGGAGACGCTGGCGCTCGCCGCCGGCTCGTGCCGCGACTCGGCTTGGCTGCTGGTGCAGATTTTACGCAATCTCGGCCTCGCGGCGCGTTTCGTCTCCGGCTATCTCATCCAATTGCGCGCCGATATCGATCCGCTTGAAGGACCCAAGGGCACAGAGCACGATTTCACCGATCTCCATGCCTGGGCCGAGGTCTATATCCCCGGCGCGGGCTGGATCGGGATGGACGTGACGTCCGGCCTTTTCTGCGGCGAGGGTCATATTCCGCTCTGCGCGACGCCGCATTACCGCTCTGCGGCGCCGATCTCCGGCGCGGTCGAGCCGGCGCATGTCGATTTCGCCTTCGATATGACTGTCACCCGCGTCGCCGAGGCGCCGCGCATAACCTTGCCCTTTTCGGAAGAGGCGTGGGACAAGCTCGATGCGCTCGGCAAGCAGATCGATGCCGATCTCGTCGCCCACGACGTGAAGCTGACGATGGGCGGCGAGCCGACTTTCGTCTCGGTCGATGATTTCGAAGCCGCCGAATGGAACACCGCCGCCGTCGGCCCGACGAAACGCAGCCGCGCGGACGATCTGATCCGCCGGCTGCGGGCACGCTTCGCGCCCGGCGGCATGCTGCATTACGGGCAAGGCAAATGGTATCCGGGCGAGACGCTGCCGCGCTGGGCCTTCGCGCTCTATTGGCGCAAGGACGGCAAGCCGATCTGGAGAGATCCGGCGCTGATCGCCCCCGTGCCGGTGACGCGTACGGCGGAAGAGATTCAGGCGATGCCGCGCGACGAAGCAGCCGAGGAGACGCTGCGCGAAAAGGCCGAGAAACTTATGACAGGGCTCGCCCTGCGGCTCGGTGTCGACAAGGACTGCGTCCTCGCCGCCTATGAAGACCCGACGACCTGGCTCGTCAAGGAAGGCAATCTGCCCGAAAACACCGATCCGCTCGATCCTAAGATGGAGGACGCCGAAGAGCGCAACCGGATGATCCGCACTTTTGCGCGTGGGCTGACGACGGCGACAGGCTTCGTGCTTCCGGTGCAGCGCTGGAATGCCCAGGCGCGGTCGCGCTGGGCGAGCGAGCGCTGGAAGCTGCGGCGCGGGCGGCTGTTCCTGGTGCCGGGCGACTCGCCGGTCGGCTATCGGCTGCCGCTCTCCTCGCTGCCTTGGGTACCGCCGGCGTCTTATCCGTTCATCGTCGCGCAGGACCCGATGGACGATCGCGATTCTCTGCCGGATCCGGTCGAACTCGTTCAGAGCTTCGAGCGCGTGGGGGCGGACGGCGCCGCGCAACAGGAGCGCGTCGAGCAGCAGATCGTCGAAGGCGCGGTGCGCACCGCTATCTCGGTGGAGGCGCGCGACGGTACCCTTTGCGTGTTCATGCCGCCGGTCGAAACGCTCGCCGATTACCTCGAACTTCTCGCCGCCATCGAGGCGTCGGCGGCCGCCCTCAAGACGCCGGTCCATATCGAAGGCTATCCGCCGCCGTTTGACCCGCGCCTCGATGTCATCAAGGTCACGCCCGATCCCGGCGTCATCGAGGTCAATGTCCATCCCGCCAAAAGCTGGGACGAGGCCGTCGCGACGACGCGCGGGCTTTACGAAGACGCACGTCAGGCGCGGCTCGGCGCCGACAAATTCATGACCGACGGGCGCCACACCGGCACCGGCGGCGGCAATCACATCGTCTTCGGCGGCCCGACGCCGAAGGATTCACCCTTCTTGCGCCGGCCCGACATGCTGAAGAGCGTGGTGCTCTATTGGCAGCGCCATCCGGCGCTTTCCTATCTCTTTTCAGGCCTGTTCATCGGGCCGACAAGCCAGGCGCCACGCTTCGACGAGGCGCGGCACGATCAGCTCTACGAACTTGAGATCGCGCTCGCCAGCGTACCGAAGCGCGATGACCATGCACCGCTCTGGATCGTCGACCGGCTGTTCCGCAATCTGCTTGTCGATTCGACCGGCAATACGCATCGCACCGAAATCTGCATCGACAAGCTCTATTCGCCGGATGGGCCGACCGGCCGTCTCGGCCTCGTCGAATTCCGCTCCTTCGAAATGCCGCCGGATGCGCGCATGAGCCTCGCCCAGCAATTGCTGCTACGCGGCCTGCTCGCCTGGTTCTGGCGCGAGCCGCAGGACGGCGAGTTTGTCCGCTGGGGCACGGCGCTGCATGATCGCTTCATGCTGCCGCATTTCGTCTGGCAGAATTTCCTCGAAGTGCTCGGCGACTTGAAGCGGGGGGGCTATGACTTCGATCCGCTGTGGTTCGAGGCGCAGCACGAATTCCGCTTTCCGGTCTACGGCGTTGTCGAGCCGGGCGGGGTGCGGCTCGAACTGCGCCAGGCGCTCGAGCCCTGGCATGTTCTGGGTGAAGAGGGCGCGATCGGTGGGACGGTGCGCTATGTCGACTCGTCGGTCGAGCGGTTGCAGGTCAAGTGCAACGGCCTCGTCGATGGCCGCCATGTCATCGCCTGCAATGGCCGCGGGCTGCCGATGACGCCGACCGGCACTTTCGGCGAGGCGGTGGCCGGCGTGCGCTACAAGGCCTGGAAGCCGGCGCATGGGCTGCATCCGACCTTGCCGGCCAATGCGCCGCTGACCTTCGACGTCATCGATACATGGACGGGCCGCTCGCTTGGCGGCTGCGTCTATCATGTCGCCCATCCGGGCGGCCGTAGTTACGATACGTTTCCGGTCAACGGCTACGAGGCCGAGGCGCGCCGCCTTGCGCGATTCCAGGAGCATGGGCATACGCCCGGCGCGATGGACGTGCCGCGCCCGGTACGCTCAAGCGAATTTCCGCTGACGCTGGATTTGCGACGGCATTGAGTATCCCTCGCCCTATTCATAGGGCGGGGGGATCTCAGTCCTTCTTGGCCGCGGTTCCACCGCCCTCGGCGCTGCCGACATCGACATTGCCGCCCGAGCCCGCGGCCGTCACATGCATCCCGTCGCGGATATTGATCGGCGGGCTGAGGATGATCTTGTCCTCGGGCTTGAGGCCGGTGCGGACATCGACCTCGGCGCCATTGTCGGCGAGCAGGTTGAGTTGGCGGATGCGGACGATGCCGTCCTCATAAACCGCAGCGCTGAGTCCGTTCTTGTTGAAGATCAGTGCCTGCGCCGGGATCGAGATCACCGGCTGCGCTCGCGGAATGAAAAGCCGGACCGTACAATAGAGGCCGGGGAACAAGGTTCCGTCGGCATTGTCGACATCGACCTCGGTCAGCCGGGTGCGCGTGCCGGGGGCCAGCGAATTGGCATTGCGCGCCACCGTGCCGTGGAAGACGCGCCCGGGAATCTCCGGCACGCGCACTTCCGCCGACGCACCGTCCTTCAAGCCGAAGACGGCGTCCTGCGGCACATAGATCTGCGTTCGCAGCACTTCGCTATGGGCGATGTCGAACAACGCCGTACCGGTCGATTGGTCGGCGGTGACGAGACTGCCGACATCGATGTGGCGCTGGGTGATGAAGCCGTCGAACGGGGCCACGACTTTTTCGAAGCCGGTCAATTCCTTGAGCCGCGAGACCTGCGCCTCGCCCGCCTTGAGATTGGCCTCGGCGACCTGCACCGCGGCGGCTTGAGCCTGATAGGTCAGCCGGTCGGTATCGCCCTGCTGCTTGGTCTGCCAGCCCTGGACGACAAGGGTCTGCGTCCGCTGGTTGGTGACATTGGCGAGCTGCATGTTCGATTTCGCCTGGGCGATGGCGGCCTGCAATTGCGCGACCTGGGCCTCGGCCTGCAAAAGCTGCTGGTCGAGGTCAGGCGCGGCGATGACCGCGAGCACGTCGCCCACCTTCACCTTCGCTGCCGATATCGACATTGCGCTTGCCGATATAGCCGGTGGCGCGGGCATAGACGGTCGCGGCGTCAAAGGCTTCGGTGCTGCCGGGCAGATCGAGCACGCGCGGCGCGGAATTGACGCCGACCGTGGCGATGCGCACGACGGGCACGGTATCTTCCTGCTGCTTCTCCGTCTCGAGCGCGGCTTCGTGCCGTTGCGCATGGCTTAAGGCGCCATAGGCGACGAGACCGGCCAAAGCGAGCAGGGCGGCGAGGACGATCAGGCCGAGATGGCGCGGCCGCGTCCCCGTGCGACGGATGCGGCTCGCTTGCCGGCGCCGGCGTGTCAGTCTTCTGGACTTCGTCGCGCATCAGGCGAGATCCTTATCTGCGAAAATTGCTTGATCTGCGAAAATTGCATTGGGCGGAAGCGGTGCGCATCACGCAGACTCCCGCTTCCGGCTCATGCGGCGCCGTCTGCTCAAACCGGCCGATAATAGAATATAGCCACGGCACGAACAAAAGCGTCGTCATAGTGCCGATCATCACGCCGCCGATCACGGCGCGCGCCAACACCGCGTTTTGCTCTTCGCCCGGCGCGCCGATCGCCATCGGGATCATGCCGACGATCATAGCCGCCGCCGTCATCAGCACGGGCCGGATACGGGTGCGCCCCGCCGCGCGGGCGGCATCCAGCGCGCTTAATCCCTCGCGGCGCTGCTCGCGCGCAAAGGTGACGAGCAGGATCGAATTGGCCGAGGCAACGCCGATCGACATGATCGCGCCCATCAGCGAGGGCACGCTGATCGTCGTCCCCGTCACATAGAGCAGGAGCAGAATACCGGCACCGGCGCCGGGCAGGGCGAGGATGATCGCCAGCGGATCGACGAAGCTCTGGTAGTTCACCACCATCAGCAGATAGACGAAGACCGCGGCGAACAGCAGACCGAGCGTCAGGTTGTGGAACGCCGAGTTCATGCTGTCGATCTGGCCGCGAACGACGAATTTGTTGCCGGGTTTCAATTGCGGCCTGAGATCGGCAAGAATTTTGTCGATGCTCTTGGCAACGCTGCCGAGATCGCTGTCCTGCACGCTGGCATAGATGTCATAGAGCGGCTGGATGTTGGCGTGATTGAACACCGACTGGATATAGCGCCGCTGGACGGAGGCGACATTGCCGAGGATGTTCGGCACCGGAACGGCGGCGGAGGCCATGCTGACGACGGGCGTATTGTTGAGATCGTTGAGGCTCGCGAGCCGATATTCCGGCGTCTGCACGGCGAAATAATAGGGGATGCCGTTCTTCGGATCGGTCCAGAAATTCGGCGACACCTGCTCGGATGAGCTCAGGCTGATATTGAGATTGTTCGCGATGCTGTTGATGTTAAGCCCGAGTCTCCTGGGCGCGGACGCGGTCGACATAATAATAGAGTTCCGGCGCATCGAGCTCCTGCTGAATATGCACATCGACGAGGCCCGGCACTTTCGCCATGCGCTGCTGAAGCGATCTTGGCGATCTCCTGATTGCCGGCACGATTGGGTCCTTGCACGGCGACGTCGATCTGCGAGGGAATGCCGAAATTGAGAATTTGCGTCACCATATCCGCTGGCTGCGAATAGAACAGCACGTTGGGAAAGGCTTGCGTCAGATCGCGGCGCAGCTTCTTGAGGATATTGGAGGTCGGCGGGTGACCCTCCTTCAAGGCGATCTGGATCGTGCCGTCGTTGACGCCGATGGTCGAGCCATCGGTGAAGGCGAGATTATAGACGCGGGCTGGCAGGCCGATATTGTCGAGGATGAGGTCAAGATATTGCGGCGGAATATCCTTACGGATGCGGTCCTCGATCGCCTGGAAAATCGCTTCCGTCGTCTCGATCCGCGTGCGCGCCGGAGCGCGAACGTGCAATTGGATGAGGCCGGTGTCGACCTGCGGAAAGAAATCGGTGCCGACCTGCGTCATCAGGAAGGCGGCGCCGCCGATGACGCCAAGCGCGACGAGCGGCACCACGATGCGGCTGTGCAGCACGTGCTCGAGCACGTAGGTGTAGCCCTCGCGGAAGCGGTCGAAGCCGGCGTTGAACCTGTCGTGGAACCGGCTGAGCCAAGAGCTCTGGCCCGCGGCATGCTGCGCCTGTTCCACCCGCAGCAGTGTGCGAATGATGATCGGCGTCAGCGTCCGCGACAGGACATAGGAGGTCAGCATGGCGAAGGCGACGGCCATGCCGAGCGGGCTGAAGAGGAACCGCGCCGCGCCCTGCAGGAAGAACACCGAGACGAAGACCGAGCAGATCGCCAGAGTGGAAACGAGCGTCGGCAGGGCGATACCGGCCGAGCCATGCAGGACCGCTTCGTCGAATTCCATATGTTCTTCGAAGAGGCGGTGCGTATTCTCGATCGCCACGGTCGAATCGTCGACAAGGATGCCGACCGCGAGCGCGAGGCCGCCGAGGGTCATCGTATTGATCGTCTGGCCGAGCGCCGAGAAAATGGCGATCGAGGAGAGGATCGACAGCGGGATCGAGATCATGACGATCAAGGTCGAGCGCCACGAGCCGAGGAAGATGAGGATCATCAGCGCGGTGAGGCCGGCGGCGATGGCGCCCTCGCGCAGCACGCTGGCGATGGCCTCGCTGACGAAGACCGACTGATCGAAGAGGACATGCATCTCCATGCCGGGCGGCGCGGCCTTGAGGAGATCTGGAATGGCGGCCTTCACGGCATTGACGACATCGAGTGTCGAGGCGTCGCCGTTCTTGATGATTGTCAGCAGCACCGAACGCCGCCCATTGGCGCGGACGATGTTCTGCTGCACTGCCCAGCCGTCGCGCACGTGCGCGACATCGCCGAGACGCACGGTCGTCGCGCCGATCTGGCGCAGCGGCAGCCGGTTGAGCGCGTCGATGCTCTCGGCCATGGCGTTGAGGCTGACGATATATTGCTTGTTGCCGATCTTGGCGTCGCCGGAGGGCAGGGTGAGGCTCTGGGCGTTGACGGCAGTGAGGACATCGCTCGGCGTCAGCCCGTTCGCCCGCAGCGCATCGGGGTTGAGATCGACCATGATCTGGCGGTATTTGCCGCCATAGGGCGTCGGCAGCGTGATGCCCTGGATCGGGGCCAGCGCCTGACGCAGGCTGTAGATGCCATAGTCATAGAGCTGCTGCTCGTTCATCCGGTCGGAGCTGAGGCTCAATTGCAGGACCGGAACGCTCGAGGCATTGAATTGCACGATGATTGGCGGGTTGATGCCCGGGCGGCATCAGGGCGCGGATGGCGTTCGTGGCCGAGACGATCTGCGCGATGGCGAGATCGATGCTGACGCCGGGCTGGAAGAAGATCTTCTGGACGGCGATGCCTGACAGCGTCTGCGATTCCATATCGCGGATGTTGTTGACGTTGGCGCTGATCGCATATTCGCTATAGGTCGTGACGCGCGCTTCCATCTCCTGCGGCGTCAGGCCGGTATATTGCCAGATGACGGTGACGACCGGGATGTTGATGACCGGAAAGATATCCTTCGGCGCGGAGACGATCGCGCTGATGCCGAGAAACAGAATCGCCAGCGCCATCACGTAGAACGTGTGCGGAAATCGCAAGGCGAAGCGAACGATACCCATCCCTGCTCCAATCAGGTCAAGCTTTGATCAGAAAGTGTAGGGGGATGCTTCGGCGCAGGGCACACGAAACTAGACCGCCGGGCCCCAAGGCAGCCACCCGGTCGGAATGTAATGGCATCGCGGCGGTTCTGCTTGTTCGGTCTTGCTGCATCGGAACCGCAAGCTGCGGCAAAATCTCGAACGAAAACGGAGAGCCTAGCCTTCTCACCTCATCGTGAACATCATTGAACTTGCCGTATGCGCCTCCATCTCATGGCAAAAACAAGCTCGGCAGGAAACGGTCGAGAGGGTAATGAGACCCCCTTGATGCTCTGGACGTGTCCATGATTCTTGACTTCGGCTTGCCGCAGCTTGGCTACACGCCTGCGCATATCATTCAGCGTCGGCCGGCCGCGTGGTGCGGGCTACGTGCCGAAACTATCGAGCTTCTCGAATCCCAGCCCTATGAATATGATTTCAAAGCGCCTGTTCACCTATTGATCATGGCCGAGCGCTCCGAGCGTTACGATGGCGAGACCTGCCTTGAAGGCCTGCCGCGGTCGCGGTTACGGGAATTGTCGCGCCGGATGACCTTCGTGCCCGGGGGCCGGTGCTTTCGCGGTTGGCAGAAGCCGCGCGTGATGACTCGCGTGAATTTGTTTTACATCGATCCGCGCGGCCCTTTCCTCGATCCCGAGTTCGGCTTCGACCAGATCGAATTCCAGCCGCGGCTGTTTTTCTTCGATCCCGATCTCTGGGCGACGGCGCTCAAGCTCAAGGCGCAGATCACTGCGCCTAATGCCATCTCGAGCCCCTATGTCGAGGCGCTCGGCGCGGTTTTGTGCCATGAGCTGATCCGCCTCAATGGCACGAAGAGTGCCGCCGCGCCCGGGCCGCCAAACCGGCCTCGCGCCCTGGCAGCAGAAGCGGGTCGCCGATTATATCGATGCGCGGCTTGATGCGCGGCTGACCATCGCCGATATGGCGGCGCTCGTGCATCTGAGCCCGTTCCATTTCTCGCGGGCGTTCAAACAATCCTTCGGCATGCCACCGCATCGCTATCACATGATGCGGCGGGTCGAGGCGGCCAAGGAGCTGCTCAACACGACGAAAACGCCGATGACGGAAATCGCGTTGCGGCTTGGCTTCAGTGAGGCGAGTTCGCTCAGCGCCGGCTTCCGCCGCATGACGGGCGTGAGCCCTAGCGCCTACCGGCGGATCGTGAGCTGAGGGGCGGGCTGTTATTGCTGCTGCGCGGCGGATTCTTGTTGCTTCTTCTCAAGCAGTTGCAGCGCTTCTTTGACGTTGGGCATCAGGCCTTCGCCGCCGTCGGCGATATAGGCGTAGATTTGCTTGAGCATCCGCGAATTCCAGAATTTCCCGAGATGATCGGCGACGCCCGCGACTTCCTTGTCATGGCCTTGCGTGGCGAAAAAGCTGCCGATCTGATTGGCCATATAAATCAGCCTGTCGAGCGTATGCGACGTTGAATGCGTGTCATGCGACATTTCATGCGACCTGGCGGGAGGTTTCAGTCAATCTCTCGGGATGGGTGAAAACTTCAAAGTCCTGACGCCGCGCGACCGCGACAAGTGTCATCCCGGCTTCGTCCGCGAGGCGGATCGCCGCCGCTGTCGGCGCGGAGACGGCGACGAGCACGGGCGCGTTGAGCCGTGCGGCCTTCTGGATCAGTTCAATCGAAACGCGGCTCGTCATGAGCAGGAGGCCATCGGCGGCGGTACGGCCGGCGCGGACCAGGGCGCCGACGAGCTTGTCGAGCGCATTGTGGCGGCCGACATCCTCGCGCAGGGCGACGAGGCCCTCGCGTTCGGTCCAGAAGCCGGCGCCGTGTACAGCGTGCGTTTCTGCGTTCAGCGTTTGCGCCGGGTCGAGAGAGGCCATCGCGGCGACGATCGCCTGCGACGAGAATTTCGTCGCTGCCGTCACATGCGGCAGCGGCCGCATCGCCGCCTCGAGGCTTTCGATACCGCAGAGGCCGCAGCCGGTGGGGCCGGCCATGCTGCGCCGGCGTTTGGCATAGGCCTCGGCGCGATCGCCCTTCAGCCAGACACGCAGCTCGATGCCGAGCGGCGTCGGCACGGACTCAAGGCTCTCGATCTCGCCGCGGTCTTCGATCAGCCCTTCGGTCAATGCGAAGCCGACCGCGAAATCTTCGAGGTCGGCTGGCGTCGCCATCATCACCGCATGGGTCGAGCCGTTATAGGTGAAGGCTATCGCCTGCTCGTCCGGCACCACGCGCGTCGTTGCGAAGGAGACGCCGCCGCGCTGCGCGAGGCAGGGAACGCTGACCGCGGGGGCGGGCAGGGAGTTCCGGCGTGTCCTTTGCGTCGCTCATTCCGCTGCGTCGAGCGGATGGGCGATCCGCGAGTTCTGCTCGGACATCTCGCGATATTCTTCCTGCCATTCGCTTGGCCCGTTGGAGGTCGAGATCTGAACGGCGGTGACCTTGTATTCCGGGCAGTTCGTTGCCCAATCTGAATAATCGGTGGTGACGACATTGGCCTGGGACAGCGGGTGATGGAAGGTCGTGTAGACGACGCCCGGCGATACGCGCTCGCTGATCTTGGCGTGCAGCGCGGTTTCGCCGGCGCGGCTTTTCACCTTCACCCAATCGCCATCGCGGATGCCGCGATCCTCCGCGTCATGCGGATGGATTTCGAGCACATCCTCGGGATGCCAAGACGAATTGGCGGTGCGCCGGGTCTGCGCGCCGACATTGTATTGCGACAGAATACGCCCGGTCGTCAGCAGCAACGGGAAGCGCGGCCCGGTCTTTTCGTCCGTCGGAATATATTCCGTCAGCAGGAACTGGCCCTTGCCGCGCACGAAATGATCGATGTGCATGGTCGGTGTGCCGAGCGGCGACTCGGCATTGCACGGCCATTGGACGGAGCCCACTTCGTCGAGCAGCTTATAGGAGACGTTGGCGAAGGTCGGCGTCACCTTGGCGATCTCGTCCATGATGTGACCGGGATCCTTGTAGCGCATCTCGTAGCCGAGCGCCTTGGCCAGCATCATGGTGATCTGCCAGTCCTCATAGCCGTTGCGCGGCGCCATCACCCGGCGCACGCGCTGGATGCGGCGCTCGGCATTGGTGAAGGTGCCGTCCTTCTCAAGGAAGGTCGAGCCGGGCAGGAAGACATGCGCGTAATTTGCCGTCTCGTTGAGGAAAAGGTCTTGCACGATGACGCATTCCATCGCGCCGAGGCCGGCCGACATGTGATGCGTGTCGGGGTCGGATTGCAGAATGTCCTCGCCCTGAACGTAGAGCGCCTTGAACGTGCCGTCGATCGCCGCGTCCATCATATTCGGGATGCGCAGGCCGGGGTCATTGTCCAGCTTCACGCCCCAGATCGACTCGAAAAGCTCGCGCACCGCGTCATTGGAGACGTGCCGGTAGCCGGGATATTCGTGCGGGAACGAGCCCATGTCGCAGGAGCCCTGGACGTTGTTCTGCCCACGCAGCGGGTTCACGCCGACGCCCTCGCGGCCGACATTGCCGGTCGCCATGGCGAGATTGGCGATGGCCATGACGGTGGTCGAGCCCTGGCTATGCTCGGTGACGCCGAGGCCGTAATAGATCGCCGCATTGCCGCCCGTCGCATAGAGCCGCGCCGCGGCACGGATCGTCTCGGCCGGCACGCCGGTAACCTTCGCGACGACCTCGGGGCTGTTGCGCTCTTCGGAGACGAATTGGGCCCAGGTCGAGAATTCGGCCGGGTCGCAGCGCTCCTGGACGAAGGCTTCGTTGACGAGGCCTTCAGTCACGATGACATGCGCCAAAGCGTCGAGCATCGCGACATTGGTGCCGGGGCGTAGCGCGAGATGATAATCCGCCGTGATGTGCGGCGAACGCACTAAGTCGATCTGGCGTGGATCGACGACGATGAGCTTGGCGCCCGCCCGCAGGCGCTTTTTCATGTGCGAGCCGAAGACGGGGTGCGCATCGGTCGGGTTGGCGCCGATGACCAGGACGACATCGGTATATTCGATCGAGTTCGAATTCCTGCGTGCCCGCCGAGGTGCCGAAGGCTTGGCCGAGGCCGTAGCCGGTCGGCGAATGGCAGACGCGGGCGCAGGTATCGACATTGTTGTTGCCGAAGCCGGCGCGGACCAGCTCCTGAACGAGATAAGTTTCCTCGTTGGTGCAGCGTGAGGACGTGATGCCGCCGGTGGAGCCGCGGCCATATTTCGCCTGGATCCGCTTGATCTCCGAGGCAGCGTAGTTGATCGCCTCGTCCCAGGAGACTTCGCGCCAGGGATCGGAAATCCTTTCGCGGATCATCGGCTTCAGGACGCGATCCTTATGGGTCGCATAGCCCCAGGCGAAGCGGCCCTTGACGCAGGAATGGCCGTGGTTCGCCTTGCCGTCCTTGTAGGGAACCATGCGGACGAGTTCGTCGCCGCGCATCTCGGCCTTGAAGGTGCAACCGACGCCGCAATAGGCGCAGGTGGTGACCACCGAATGTTCCGGCTGGCCGATGTCGTAAAGCGATTTCTCGGAGAGCGTCGCGGTCGGGCAGGCCTGCACGCAGGCGCCGCAGGAGACGCATTCGGAATCGAAGAAATTCTCCATCTGGCCGGGCGAGATGCGGCTCTCGAAGCCGCGGCCGTCGACCGTCAGCGCGAATGTGCCTTGCGTCTCCTCGCAGGCGCGGACGCAGCGGTTGCAGACGATGCACTTCGACGGATCGTAGGCGAAGTAAGGATTGGAGACATCTTTCTTGTTGTGGAGATGGTTCTCGCCCTCGTAGCCATAACGGACTTCGCGCAAGCCGACGACGCCGGCCTGGGTCTGCAATTCGCAATTGCCGTTGGCGGCGCAGGTCAGGCAATCGAGCGGGTGGTCGGAGATGTAGAGTTCCATCACGCCGTTGCGCAGGGCCTTCAGCCGCGGCGTCTGCGTATGGACGATCATGCCGGGCGCGACCGGCGTGGTGCAGGAGGCGGGCGTGCCGTTGCGGCCTTCGATTTCGACCAGACAGAGGCGGCACGAGCCGAAGGCGTTGATGCTGTCAGTGGCGCAGAGCTTGGGGATCTGATTGCCGATCTCCATCGCCGCCCGCATGATCGAGGTGCCGGCCGGCACAGCCACCTTCGCGCCGTCGATCGTGACTTCGACCGTCTCGGTCGATTTCGAGGCAGGCGTGCCGTAATCAATCTCTTGGATGAGAGACATCTATATTCTCCTCATTCCGCCGCGACCGCCGCCGCGCGGGGCCGGAAATCCTCGGGATAGTGACGCAGCGCGCTCAGAACCGGATAGGGGGCAAAGCCCCCGAGTGCACAAAGCGATCCGAACTTCATCGTCTGACAAAGATCTTCCAAAAGCCTTATATTGGCGTCGACATGGGTGCCGGCCAGGATCTTGTCGATCACTTCCTGGCCGCGCGTCGAGCCGATGCGGCAGGGCGTGCACTTGCCGCAGCTTTCGATCGCACAGAATTCCATCGCGAACCGCGCCATCGTGAGCATGTCGACCGTGTCGTCGAAGACGACGATGCCGCCGTGGCCGATCAACCCATCCTTGGCCGCGAAAGCCTCATAATCGAAGGGCGTATCGAAGAGGGCCGGCGGGAAATAGGCGCCGAGCGGGCCGCCGCATTGCACCGCGCGCACCGGACGGCCAGACGCCGTGGCGCCGCCGATATCCTCGACGATTTCGCCGAGCGTCAGGCCGAAGGCGGTCTCGAATAGACCGCCGTAGCGGATGTTGCCGGCCAGTTGCAGCGGCATCGTTCCGCGCGAGCGGCCCATGCCGAAATCGGCATAGGCTTTGGCGCCGTGCGCGAGGATGAAGGGCGCGGCCGCCAGCGACAGCACATTGTTGATTACGGTCGGGCGCTGGAACAGGCCCTGAATCGCCGGCAATGGCGGCTTGGCGCGCACCATGCCGCGGCGGCCTTCGAGGCTTTCGAGCAGCGCCGTCTCCTCGCCGCAGACATAGGCGCCGGCGCCGACGCGCAGCTCAATGTCGAAGGCATGGCCGGAGCCGAGCACATCCTTGCCGAGATAACCCGCCGCGCGAGCGCGTCCGAGCGCTTCGTTGAAGGCCTTGATGCCATGCGGATATTCGGAGCGGCAATAGACATAGCCCTTGGTCGCGCCGACGGCGAGGGCGCAGATCGTCATCCCTTCGATCAGCATGTAGGGATCGTCTTCGATCACCATGCGGTCGGCGAAAGTGCCGCTGTCGCCTTCGTCGCAATTGCAGACAACATATTTCCGGTCGGCTTTGGTGTCCGCGACGGTCTTCCACTTGATACCTGTCGGGAAGCCCGCGCCGCCGCGGCCGCGCAGGCCGGACTTGGTGATCTCGTCGATAATAGCGGCGCCGCCGATCTCGATGGCGCGCTTCAAGCCGAGCCAACCCTCATGCGCCGCATAGTCCTCAAGCGAGATCGGATCGGTGATGCCGCAGCGGGCGAAAGTCAGGCGCGTTTGGCGCTTGAGATAGGGGTGATCCTCCGGTTTGCCGATCCGCAGCGCATGCGCGCCGCCATCGAGGAAGCCGGCGTCGAACAGCGAGGCAACGTCCTTGACCGTCACAGGGCCGTAGCCGACGCGCCCCGCGGGCGTCTCGACCTCGATCAGCGGCTCCAGGAAGAACATGCCGCGCGAGCCATTGCGAACGATCGCTACGTCCGCGCCGCGGGCCTTGGCTGTCGCGGCGATGGCGGCGGCGATCTTGTCGGCGCCGAGCGCCAGGGCGACAACGTCGCGAGGGACGAAAACGCGGGTCATGCGCTCTCCGCCTCCTCGATCACGCCCAGCAATTTGTCGGCGGTGAGCGCCGCGATCGGCTCTTCATCGAAAAGCGCCGCGGGGCCATTGGCGCAAAGGCCCAGGCAATAGACGGGCTCGACGGTAATCGCGCCGTCCTGCGTCGTGCCATTCCAATCGACGCCGAGATCGGCGAGGCAATGGCGGGCGACCAATTCGCTTCCCCGCGCCTGGCAGGCTTCGGCGCGGCAAATCTTGAGCACATGCTTGCCAGCGGGCTCGCGGCGAAAGTCGTGATAGAAGGTGAGGACGCCATGTACTTCCGCGCGGCTCAGGTTCAGCGCGGTGGCGATCTGCAGCACGGCCGCATCGTCGACAAAGCCGAATTCTTCAACGAAAGCATGGAGGATAGGCAGCAGCGGCCCTTCGAGCGCGAGATGCGCGTCGATAATCTCCTGAGCCTGCTGCACGTCGAAGACGGCTGGCATGTTTCCACCTAAAGCTGCTCGGCGATCCTTTGCGCCGCCGACGCGAGTCGTGTCACACTTAAGCCTGAGCTTTGCCTTGGCGCGCCGACTTTAGATTACGTCGAGAAAACCATGGTCCTGCCCAATCTCCCGATCAATAAAGAGGTTCCGTCAGCCTATAGAAGATACCTATCAAAGCTGCGGGGCGATCAATTTCTTGGCTTCCGCGAACAGCGTCGCCGTCAGCGGCGTCATCGGCTCACGCCGCGGCACGACCAGGCCGATCTGGTGCACGGCCTGCGGCTCGATGATGGGGATGGAGCGGATCGGCTCAGCGATCGAGAGGGTTTCGACCAGCTTTTCCGCCATGATGCTGGCCCATTGGCCGGTCTTCACATGGGCGTAAAGCGCGATGACGGAGTTCGATTCAAGCGTCGGCTCGGGACGCGTGCCGGCAGTGCTCGCCAGCAATTGGTCGACGATGCGGCGGTTCTGCATGTCGGGCGTCAGCAGGCAGAGCGGAATACGCCCGACTTCCGCCCAGGTGACGCTCTTATTATCGGCGAACGGGCTGCCGGCGCTGGTCAGCAGGCGGTATTGCTCGATGTAAAGCGGCAGGCTGCGCACTGTGCCGAGCGGCTCATTGTCGAGATAGGTGATCCCGGCATCGATCTCGAGATTGCTGATGCCTTGCAATATCTCGTGCGAATTGGCCGACACGACGCTGAAGCGCACGCCCGGATGTTTGGCGCGAAAGGGCGTCGTCAGCGATGCGACCATGCTGAGAGCCGTGGGAATGACGGCGATGCGCATGAGGCCCGTGAGGCCGCTTTTCAGCGCGCGGACCTCCTGGCGCATGGCGCGGGAATCGCCGACGATGCGCTTGGCCCATTCGAGCACGCGCTCGCCTTCCGACGTCAGGCCGTGAAAGCGCGAGCTGCGATTGACGAGCAGGACGCCGAGCGTCTCTTCAAGCTGCTTGATGCCGGCGGAAAGCGTCGGCTGTGTCACGCCGCTGGCTTCGGCGGCACGGCTGAAGCTCTGTTCGCGCGCGACGGCGATGAAAAATTCCAGTTTGTCTATCAAGGCCCGGCTTAACTCGGTAAACCGCACCTTGGCGGTTGATGGCGCCAAGGCTTGCCCCTTTGCGCTGGTGGACGCAAGCCGGAAATCAGACCGCGCGGGGCAGAAAGGCGGGGATGTCGAGCCCGAGCCGGGAATAGAAAAGCGCATAAGCCTCGCCGTAGGGATGCTCCTGCGCGGCGCAGATTTTTGCTGCGGCGTCCGGCGCGGCCGTCGCGGCGGCCGCAAGTGCCGCTTCGTGAATCTGCAGGAAGGCGGAAAATTCGGGGTCTTCGGTATCGGCGCGGCCGTGGAGGGCATAGATCGGCGTCGGCTGGCTGCGCCCGCGCAGCAGCGTCTCGCCAAGCGGGATGAAGCGGAAGTTGGAGGCTGCTTTCATGGTCGTTGCCGCAACGACGATTGGGACGCCGAGATGCTTTGTCGCTTCTTCGAGACGCGCGGCGACATTCACCGTGTCGCCGACAATCGAATAATCGAACCGCATGTTCGAGCCCATATTGCCGACGAAGGCCTCGCCGGTGTTGATGCCGATGCCGAGTTCGATCGGCCGCGCCGCGATGCCGGTCTGTACGAGATGCGCATTGAGCGCGGGCAGGGCGTCGCGCATTGCCAGAGCCGCGGCGCAGGCGCGCTCGGCATGGTTCGGCACATCGAGCGGCGCGTTCCAAAAGGCCATCAGCCCGTCGCCGAAATATTTGTCGATCGTGCCGGCCTCGACGAGGACGGATTGGGTCAGCGGCGTCAGCACGCCGTTCAAAAATTGCACGACCTCGACGGCAGAGAGACCTTCCGAGCGGCCGGTGAAGTCGCGCACGTCGGCGAAGAGAACGGAGACGTCGCGCGCCTCGCCGCCGAGTTCGAGCTTGCTCGGATCTTTGGCGAGCCGCTCGACAAGCGCGGGGGCGAGATAGCGCGAGAAGGCTTTGCGGACGAATTCGCGCTGGCGCTCGCTGCGGCGATAGACGGCAATCGTCATCGCCGCATAAGCGAGCACCCAGGTCGCGCCCGGCATCAGCGCATCGAAGAGGAGGCCCGTGCGCGAAAAGGCATAGAAGCTCGCGAAGGCGAGCGCCTCAAGCGAGAGCAACAGCACGGTGACGGCGGTGACCGGCTTGGTGAAACGCGCCAGCAGGGCCATGATGGCGGCGCCAAGAACAAGCAGTAGCGCTTCGAGGCCCGGGGCGTAATCCGGCCGCGCGAGCCGCGTGCCCGAAAGTACGTGCTCAAGCAATTCGGCATGGATGTCGACGCCGGGAACGGCGGCTTCGAGCGGCGTCGAACGGATATCGGCGAGCGCGCTGGCGCCGGAGCCGATCAGGATGATGCGCCCGGCGATCTCGGTGTCGGCGACCTTTCCGGCGAGCACACGCCAGGCGGAAATGTGCCGCGCGGCCTTGGTGCCCGCATAATGCACACGCACGGCGCCGTCGGATTCGGTTGCGATCTCAAGCGCGCCGATCTTGATGCTGACGACGCCCGTCCGTGCGCCGAAACCGCCTGTGTCCGAGGCGTTCGAGGATTTGATGAGGATCGTCGAGGCGTGCTGGGCGACGCGGAGAATTTCGGCATCGAGCGAGGGGACGAGCGCGGCATTGGCGCCTTGGGTGAAGACGAGCGGCACTTTGCGGACGATGAGATCGCGATCCGGCGCCCAATTGATGCTGCCGAACCCGGCGGCGGCGTTTCGCAACTCCGGCAGCGGCAGTATGGCGCCACGGAAGTTGAGGAGAAACGGCCGCGGATCATCGCCCAAAGTGGCGAAGCCCGTTTTTACCGGAACCCCGTTGCCATTGCCGTTGGTGAGGACAAGCGTGAGAACGCTGGGGCCGTTGGCGAGAACCTGCTCGAGGCTCTTGTCCTGCATCAGCCCGCGCGCCGCGAGCGCATCGCCGAGCGCCTTGCGCTCGGGAACGTCCGGCAATTGCGCGATGAGATTTTGCGGCGCGGCGCGATCCTGCTCGGAGAAAAGAATGTCGAAAGCAACCACGGCCGCGCCTTGCGCGAAGAGATGGCGGGCGAGATCGGCAAGGCGGTGGCGCGGCCAGGGCCATTGGCCGAGCCGCGCCAGAGAGGAATCGTCGATATCGACCACGCGCACTGGCGAATCGGGCGAATAGGGGCGCGGCTCGACCTGCTGATCGTAATCGAAGACGATATTGCGCAGGCGCTCTACGAGCGGCGGGCTTTCGAGGCAGAGCAGCAGACCAAGGCCGATCGGCAAAGCCCAGACCAATGCGCCCAGCAGATACCGCGCCAGCGGAGAAATCCGCGCCGCGATCCATTTACCCGGCGCGGCCGCTAGCAAAGCGTCACCCTGACCGGGACATGATCGGACGGCTTGTCCTCGCCGCGCCGCTCCTTGTCGATGATGACTTCGGTTAGCCGGTCGGCGGCGCGGGGCGAGAGTAGCACATGATCGATGCGGATGCCGCGATTACGCTGCCAGGCGCCGGCCTGATAATCCCAGAACGTATAAAGGCCGCTGGCATCGCTCGTCGCCCGCAAGGCATCGATGAAGCCGAGATTGAGCAGCGTGTGGAAGCGCGCCCGCGTCTGCGGCAGATAAAGCGCATCTCCCGCCCAGGCGGCGGGGTCGAAGCAATCGCGCGCGGCGGGAATGACATTGAAATCGCCGGCGAGCACAAGTGGTTCTTCGAGCGCGAGCAGATTGCGCGCATGTGTGGCGAGCCGGTCCATCCAGGCAAGCTTGTAGGTATATTTATCCGTCTCGGGCGGATTACCGTTCGGCAGATAGAGCGAGGCGATACGGACGATACTGTCGCCATCGGGAATCACCGCCTCGATATAGCGCGCGTGCTCGTCGCTCTCATCGTCGGGCAAGCCGCGGGTGACTTCAAGCGGGTTCTTCGAAAGGATGGCGACGCCGTTGAAGCCTTTCTGCCCATGCACGGCGATATTGTAGCCGCAGGATTCGACCTCGGCATAGGGAAAGGCCGCGTCGACGCATTTCAATTCCTGCAGGCAAATGACGTCGGGTCCAACCTCGCGCAGATAGCGCAGCAGGTGCTCGGTCCTCTGGCGGACCGAATTGACGTTCCATGTGGCGATTTGCATGGCGATCCGTACGGCCGGTTCCCTCAAGCCGCAGTCTAGCACGCCAGCGCCGTGCGCAAACCGTTGCGCCCGCGCCTTAGGGAAGGGACGTTGAGGGATGGTGCGGCCGGCCGTGCGGACGGTCCGGCAGGATGCCTTCGAGCAGCGCGGCGCGGCGCAGCGGCCCGATCGCCGACATGGCGAGAGCGCCGAGGCCGCGCGCGAGATCGACGGGCAGGAAATCCGTGAGCATCGAGCGGTTCAGCACGTCGACGCCACGGATGCGGATATCGATGTCCGGCTCACGCGCCTCGGCATAGCGCCGCAAGACCGGCGCGCCGCCGATGTCTTGCCCCGCCGCGCGTGCGGCATCGACGCAAGCAACCAAAGCGGAGATATCGCGCAGGCTTAGATTGAGTCCCTGCGCGGCAAGCGGGGGAAAGGCGTGGGCGGCTTCGCCGAGCAGGGCGATCCGGCGGCCAGTGAGCCGCGCGACGCGCATGCCCGCCATCGGGAAGAAGCCGACATCGCTGTCAAGCCGCATGGCGCTGAAGATCTCTTCGACTTCGGCGGCGATCTCGGCGGCGAGAGCAGCGGGCGCCAGCGCCTTGCGGCGCTCGGCTTCCAGGGCCGGTATCAGCCAGACGAGGCTGGAGCGATGCGGCGCCTCGGCCCGCGGCAGCAGCGGCACGAGCGTGCAGGGCCCGCTACGGGTGTGGAATTCGATCGATCTATCGTGATGCGGCAACTCATGCGCCAAAAGCACGGTCAAAGCGACTTGCGGATAGGTCCAGCGCCGCGTGCCGATTCCGGCCTTCTTGCGCACGGTCGAGCGCTGCCCGTCGGCGGCGACGATGAGTTTCGCATTGATCCGCCGGCCCGAGGTGAAGTGCGCGCTGACAATGTCCTCGCCGTAAACGATATCGTCGAGCCATTCCTCGGTGAGATGAATGTTCGGGTTCTGCCGCGCCAGATCCGCCAGGCGCGGGACGAGCTGGCTGTTCTCGATATTGGCGCCGAGCGCCTGAAGGCCGACTTCCTCGGCCGCGAAGGTGAGGCTCGCGATCGGGACCGGCGCGTTGGTCGCGTCGATCAACTCGATGGCGACGATCTTCGCGGCGATGTCGCTCAGATGCGGCCAGAGCTTTTGCGTCCGCAGGAAACGCAGCGAGCCTTCGAACAGGGCGACGGTACGGCCGTTGCCGGCCGCTTCGAGCGCGCCGACCGTGGCGACTTCGTAGCCCGAATTCGCCAGCGCCAGCGCCGCGGAAAGGCCCGCCGCGCCCGCGCCGACGACAAGGATATCGACCGTGATATCCGGTTCGGCCATAGCCTTGCTCAGCGCTGGTCGATCGGCACGTACTGGCGCTCCCGCGCGCCGGTGTAAAGCTGGCGCGGGCGGCCGATCTTCTGGCTCGGATCCTCGATCATTTCCTTCCACTGGGCGACCCAGCCGGCGGTGCGGGCGACGGCGAAGAGCACCGTGAACATGGAGGTCGGGAAGCCCATCGCCTTCAGCGTGATGCCGGAATAGAAGTCGATGTTCGGATAGAGCTTCTTTTCGATGAAATATTCATCGCTGAGCGCGATCTGCTCAAGCTCCATCGCCACGTCGAGCAGCGGATCGTCCTTTTTACCAACCGCCTCGAGCACCTCATGACAGGTCTTCTGCATGAGCTTGGCGCGCGGGTCGTAGTTTTTATAGACGCGGTGGCCGAAGCCCATGAGGCGGAACGAGTCGTTCTTGTCCTTGGCGCGGGCGATATATCTCGGAATGTTTTCGACGCTGCCGATCTCTTCGAGCATCTTGAGCGCGGCTTCATTCGCGCCGCCGTGTGCGGGCCCCCAAAGACAGGCGACGCCCGCGGCGATACAGGCGAAGGGGTTGGCGCCAGAGGAGCCGGCGAGCCGCACCGTCGAGGTCGAGGCGTTCTGCTCGTGATCGGCGTGGAGGATGAAGATCTGGTCGAGGGCGCGCGCCAAGACCGGATTGACCTTGTATTCCTCGCACGGCACGGCGAAGCACATGCGCAGGAAGTTCGAGGTGTAGTCGAACTCGTTCTTCGGATAAACGAAGGGCTGGCCGATCGAATATTTATACGCCATCGCGGCGAGCGTCGGCAGTTTCGCGATCAGCCGCATGGAAGCGACCATCCGCTGCTTCGGCTCCGAGATGTTGGTGGAGTCGTGATAAAAGGCCGACAACGCGCCGACGGAGGCGACGAGAACGGCCATCGGATGCGCGTCACGGCGGAAGCCCTGGAAGAACCGCGCGAGCTGCTCGTGTACCATCGTGTGGCGGGTGATGCGGTGGACCCAATCGGCGCGCTGCGCCGGAGTCGGCAGTTCACCGTAGAGCAGAAGATAGGAGGTTTCGAGGAAGTCGCCCTCTTCGGCGAGTTGCTCGATCGGATAGCCGCGATACAGCAGAACGCCCTTGTCGCCGTCGATATAGGTGATCTCGGACTCGCAGCTCGCCGTCGAGGTGAAGCCGGGATCGTAAGTGAACATACCCGTCTGCGCGTAAAGCTTGCTGATGTCGACGACGGAGGGCCCGATATGCCCATCCTTGATCGGCAGATCGATCGACTTCTCGCCAACAGTGAACTTGGCCGCTGCGGGCGTGGAAGTCTTGCTGGGTGCATCGAGCATGGAAGCCTGCCTTTTTATTTAGAACGTTCGACCGAGATCAAACAGCCGGACCGCGCCGGTGTCCGGAGTGCGGACGTGGTGCAATGCAATATCACCTATCGCATAGTTGAGTTGGGTTCAAGTTGCTTGGAGTGGGGCGTCGGCTGCGCAATGGTGCCGATTGTCAGCGGATTTGATCGGCCAATCTGCCAAGGCTTTCGTCGCGTCCCAGAACGCCGAAGACGTCGAAAATTCCGGGCGAAGTTGCCCGTCCGGTCAGCGCCGCGCGCAAAGGTTGGGCAACTTGACCGAGTTTGAGGTGCTTTTCTTCGGCGTATTTTCGTACGGCCTCCTCTGTCGCCGCAGGGCTCCACGCCGCGAGCGCCGTCAGCCGCTGCAAAAGCTCCGCCAGATGCTGACGTGCCGATGCATCGAGGATGCCAGAAGCCGCCGCGTCGAGCGGCAAAGGCCGCTGGGCGAACAGGAATTGGGCGCCGTCGCGCAATTCGATCAGCGTTTTCGCGCGCTCCTTCAGGCCGGGCATGGCGGCGAGGAGCTTCTGCCGCATCGCGGCGTCGAATTTTTGCGGAAAAGCGCTGTTCTCCGGCAGATGGGGCAGGGTGTCGATCAGAAGATCGGTCAGCGTCGCGTCGGCCGTGGTGCGGATGTAATGGCCGTTCATGTTTTCGAGCTTGGCGAAGTCGAACCGCGCCGGCGAACGTCCGACATGCGCAAGATCGAAAACCGCGATCATCTCCTCCGTCGAAAAGAATTCCTGATCGCCGTGGCTCCAGCCCAGGCGGACGAGATAATTGCGCAGGGCCGCCGGCAGATAGCCCATCGCGCGATAGGCATCGACGCCGAGCGCGCCATGCCGCTTCGAGAGTTTCGCGCCGTCGGAACCATGGATCAGCGGAATATGCGCCATGCGCGGCACGTCCCAGCCGAGCGCCTGGTAGATGTGCATCTGCCGCGCCGCATTGGTGAGATGATCGTCGCCGCGGATGATGTGCGTGACGTCCATGTCATGATCGTCGACGACGACGGCGAGCATATAGGTCGGGGTGCCATCGGAACGCAGCAACACGAAATCGTCGAGATTTTCGTTCGCCCAGGCGACGCGGCCCTGCACCAGATCTTCGAGCACGGTCTCGCCGGTCTGCGGCGCCCTGAGCCGGATCACCGGCTTGACGTCTGGCGGCGCGTCGGAAGCGGGGCGGTCGCGCCAGCGCCCGTCATAGCGCGGCGGCTTGCCCTCGGCGCGCGCTTTGGCGCGCATGTCGTCGAGCTCTTGCGGCGTCGCGTAGCAATAATAGGCGCGCCCCGTCGCCAGCAAAAGTTCGGCGACCTCGCGATGGCGCGCCGCGCGCTGGAATTGGTGCACGGCCTCGCCGTCCCAATCGAGGCCGAGCCATTTGAGTCCGTCGATGATGGCGGCGATCGCAGCATCGGTCGAGCGCTCGCGGTCCGTGTCCTCGATCCGCAGCAGCATTTTGCCGCCGGCGTGATGGGCGTAGAGCCAATTGAACAGCGCGGTTCGCGCCCCGCCGATATGCAGGAATCCCGTTGGCGACGGCGCAAATCGTGTGACCACTTGAGACATGAGCGGCGCCTGATCCTTTTCTTTCTTCCTGCCGGCGTCCGAGGCGGGCCGCCCAGCGCGGCCCCGTGTGCGGCCCGCGCGGTTTAGCACGGAAAAAATGAAAGGAAAGCCCGGCCCTTGCCCGGCGGCGAAACCCGGCCGATCATAAGCGCGACGGGTGGGGGCGCCGATGACCGACAGAGCAGGGACCGCGGTTGCGAAGGGCATCGCCCCGGCGCGCTTCGGCCTGCGCCTCGCCGGATTCGCCGCGGCGGCGCGGCGGCTCTTTCAAGATGCGATCGAAATCGAGATCGCCGAGAGACGATTTTTTCTCTGGCTGCCAGTCGCTGCAGGCGCCGGCGTCGTGCTCTATCTCGTCGCCGACCGTGAGCCTTCGCTCTGGTACGCGGGCCTTGCCGCCGGCGTCTTCGGCACGCTTGCGGCGGCGCTGCGCCAGCATCGCGTCGCGCAAGGCGTTCTGCTTGTCCTGTGTTGCTTTTGCCTCGGAATTGTCTCGGCGAGCTGGACCGCGCGCGTCGCCGCGCCAGTGCTCGATCACATCACCGTCGCGACGCTGGAAGGCACGATCGAGGAGATGGATTTCCGCGAGAGCGGCGCGCGCTTTCTGCTGCGCGTCGATAGGGCCGAGGGCCTCGCGCCGCAAGCGACGCCCTATCGCGTGCGGTTGACGCTCAAGCGCACGCCGCCCTTCGAAGCGGGGACTTATGTGCGGCTCAAGGCGCGGCTGCTGCCGCCAGCCTCGGCGAGCCTGCCGGGCGGCTACGACTTCGCCCGCGATGCCTGGTTCGCGCGCATCGGCGCGGTCGGCAATGTGCTTGGCCGGATCGAGGTCATTACGCCGCCACGCCCGCCGGGCCTTATCGACGCGGCGCTGATGGCGCTCGACCGCGGCCGCAATGCGCTCGCGCTGCGGATCGACACGATCGTTGGCGGCGAGGCTGGCGCGGTCGCCGCCGCGATGGTGACGGGCAAGCGCGATCTCCTGAGCGACGACACCAGGGAGGTGATCCGCAAGGCGGGCATCTTCCACATCATCACGATCTCCGGCGTGCAGATGACCTTGATGGCGGGGATTTTCTTCGTCGGGCTGCGGCGCCTGCTGGCGCTGTCGCCGGCGCTGGCGCTGCGCTATCCGATCGAGACATGGGCGGCGGCCGCGGCCATTTGCGGCGCGGTGCTCTACGACATCGCGACCGGCTCGCGCGTCGGCACAGAGCGGGCTTTGTTCATGACGCTGATCATGCTCGGCGCCGTCATCGCCGGGCGGCAATCGCTCAGCATGCGCAATCTCGCGCTCGCCGCCGCGCTCGTCATGCTCATCGCGCCGGAGGCGATTCTCGGCGCGAGCTTCCAGCTTTCCTTCGCGGCGGTGGCGGCGCTCGTCGCGGTCTATGAATTGCGGGGGGATCATGCCGCGCGGCTGCGTGACGAGCGCGCCGGCCTTGCGCCCGCGCCGCGCGAGCGCCGGATCGGACTGGGATGGCTCTTCGGCCACGGGCCGGCCGCCTTGCTCTTCGCCACTCTCTGCGCGTCGATAGCGACGGCCTCTTTCATGGCCTATGATTTTCACGAGATCAATCCTTACGTCCTCCTCGGCAATCCGCTGACATTGACGCTGATCGAGCTGTGCGCTGTGCCCGGCGCGCTCATCGGCACTTTGCTCTATCCGCTCGGCTGCGATGCCTTCGTCTGGCATTATCTCGGGCTGGGCATAAGCTTCGTGCTCTGGGTGGCACGCCGCATCGGCACGCTGCCCGGCGCGACGCTGCACCTCAACGCTTTCGCGCCCTGGGCGATCGTCTTTCTCACCTTCGCCGTCCTCTCGGCGATCATCTGGCGCTCGACGCTGCTGCGGCTGACGGCGCTCCCGCTGGCGCTTATCGGGCTTTACGGCACGATAAGCGGCACGACGTTCGACATCGCCATCGCGGCGACGGGCGATGCCGTCGCGGTGCGTGGCGGCGACGGGGCGCTGACGATCATCGGCCGGCGGCCGAGCCTTTTCACCGTCGAGCAATGGCTGAGCGCCGACGGCGATGCGCGCGATCCGCAAGCGGCGGTCGATGCCAGCGCCTGCGACCGGATCGGCTGTGTCGGCATATTGCCGGACGGGCGCAGTGTCGCGCTGGTGTTGAACGAAGCGGCTTTCGCCGAGGATTGTCTGCGCGCCGATATTATCGTCACGCCGCTTTATGCGCCGCCGGGCTGTGCCGCGAGCCTCGTCATCGACCGCGACCGGCTACGCGACACGGGCGCGATGCTGTTGCGCACCCAAGGCAACGGCTGGGCGGTCGATATGGCCCGCGCCGTGGGCGAGGACCGGCCGTGGTCGCCGGCGCCGCCGCATCTCTGGCGCAAGGCCGCGCCCGTTGCCGCGCCGAAGGCGGACGACGCTCCCGCCGCGCCGCTGGAATAGCGGCTCTCAATATTTGCGGATGAGGCTCACGAGCTTGCCCTGGATGCGCACGCGGTCGGGGCCGAAGATGCGCGTCTCATAGGCGGGGTTGGCGGCTTCGAGCGCGATCGAGGCGCCGCGCTTGCGCAGCCGCTTCAGCGTCGCTTCCTCGTCGTCGATGAGCGCGACGACAATATCGCCGGTCTCGGCCGTTTCCTGCCGGCGGATAACTACCGTGTCGGCGTCGAAAATGCCGGCCTCGATCATCGAATTGCCGCGCACTTCGAGCGCGTAATGCTCGCCCGTCGAGAGCATGTCGGGCGGCAGGCTGATCGTGTGGCTGCGGCTCTGCAAGGCGGTGATCGGCGTGCCGGCGGCGATCCGGCCCATCACCGGAATGGCGACGAGGCCGTTGCGATCCTCGTCCTCCTCGCCCGCGGCGAGAATGGGGCGCACCTTGCCGAGATTGCCCTCGATCACTTCGGGCGAGAATTTGCGGCCGCGCCCATGCGTGGCGGGCGTCGTCGATTCCGGCAGGCGCAGCACTTCGAGCGCGCGGGCGCGGTTGGGCAGACGGCGGATGAAGCCGCGCTCCTCCAGCGCCAGGATCAGCCGGTGGATGCCGGATTTGGAGCGCAGGTCGAGCGCTTCCTTCATCTCGTCGAAGGAGGGCGGCACGCCCGTCTCCTTCAGGCGTTCGTTGATGAAGCGCAGCAGTTCGCTTTGTTTGCGGGTCAACATCAGGCGCTCTCGCTCTGGATCGCGTAACGCGATCGATTCAATAATTCAGAGCGGAATTTGCGCGAAAAACCGGTGGGCCGGTTTTTCGCATTCCCGCTCTGTAGGGCGGCTCCAGGCCGAATCACATGCCGGACAAGGAGAATGGAAGCCGCTAAACAAAGAGTGAACAGACACTAACCGTTCTTGCTGTGTTCCGCAAGGGGGTACAGCCAACTTATCCCCTTTAGACAATTAGGAGTGAATTGTGCTATGCGGAGCACATGTCAGAGCCGTCTTTCATCGCCCGAATTTGGGATTTCTTTTGCGCCGTTATTACTTATTGGACAGCGTGGGTCACGGGAGTTGTCTTCGTGATCGAGCAGGCTGCTGAATTCTTTTTCCCGAAGCGATTTGCGCAGTTTGATAAGCGTTTTCCAAAAGAAAAACGTCGCAAATTTCTCTTGTGGTTTTGTGCTTTCGGTTTCGTAGTAGCTAGCTTCCAAGCCTTTGATGATGTCAGCTATCGGCTCAGACAGACCCAGCAATTCAACCCAGCGGGCGAAGAGCGGCACCTAACAGACGATCAAAAAACGCGCATTAGGGAGGCGCTGAGGCTCAGCCCAGATGAAAACTATCACGTTGATTTTAATAGCTTGCCGAACTGTGACGAATGTGAAGATTTTGCCGAAGAACTACGGGAGTTTGTTGCCACTATCCCCGGATGGAAAATAGGCGGTGGCCCGGCTATGTTTTGGGACAACGGTCCTCGTCTTATCGGGCTAGAATTAGCATGTCGCCAAGATGAGAAAGATTTTCCTGCGCAAACGAAACTCAAAAAAGCATTTGATTCTGCGGGTTCCCGCTGGTTTCTAGTTACGATAACTATTCCAAAGGTCAGATAATTATTCTTATAGGAAAAAAGCCAAAGCAATGACGGGTAAACGCCGCTCTCTTCCCGACGATCCTCATCCCGACGCCGAAGATCGGTTCAATCGGCTGCTGGAAGCGATGGTGAAACCGGCAAGACCGGCTTTTCAAAAACAATCAGAAGAAGATCAAACATCAGATGCGGAGCGTGACGAAGATTGTGGCGATACTCAAACTCCCACAGATACTTCTGAAGATGCTTCTTAGAGACGTGAATGTACGTCCCGTTGATGCCCCGCTTTAGCATCGCCCAAAAGCTCTCAATCGTGTTGGTGTGTGCGTCACCCCGCACATATTCGTAAGCGGTGTGATTGACGCTCTCGTGGTCATAACCGTGAATGTCTAAGCCGCGATAGAGCGGGGCGTCATCCGTCATGACGCGCGAACCTTCGGTGACCCATTTCTTCACTTGCGGCAGGATTTGATTGGTATGGCGTCCACCAACTTGGCGGGTGAGCACATCGCCGCTGCGCTCGACAAGGCCGAGAACGACTGCCTTATCGTCATGTCCCGCGCGGTCGCGTCCGCCTAGGAAGGCTTCGTCGATCTCCACTACTGGGGCCGCTTGGCCCGCGCCTCCTAAAGGGCGATCACCATCCACCACGCCCATGTGCTGCCGGATATGGTGGCACATGCGCCATGCCGTTTTGTAGGTGACGCCGAGTTGCCGCTGGACTTCTTTGGCCGCGACGCCATTCCGCGAAACGGAAAAGAGAAACATCACATAAAACCAGCTCGTAAGGGGCGTGCGGGTTTGCTCGAAAGGGGTGCCAGCGGTTGGATAGACCTGATAGCCGCAATGCTCGCAGGTGTAGGAGCGGCGTCCCCGCGTCCGGTAGTAATTCGCGGCCCGATGGCAGCTTTGGCAGTTGTGCCGCTTGCCGTATTTGACCCGCATGACGTGCTCTAGGCACGAGTTATCGGTCGGGAACCGCTTCTGAAAATCTTTGAGGGTCGGGGCTTTCTTCGTCATGAAGAAAACTTACAACATTACCATTTAATTGTCCAGAGGGGATAATTGCGGAACTTAGGGCTAGGGGTCAGCGACCTCGCGAGTCAATTTGGGCACAGCGAGGCTCGCCGAATATTGCGTTCACGAGCCATCAACTACGCTAAGGACGTGGGAGAGCTGAGCGGTAAGCAATTCCACGTTGCGTCGGACGATGCACCAGACTGGATTGATCTAAGAACGGACGGTGTTCTTGGAAGGGATTATCAAGACGGCACGATTGCTTGCAAGTTCTATCCCAAAGGATCTGTGCCCGACGATGAAGCAATAATCGCCGATCTTTCTGCGCTCCTTAGTGCTCAATACAAACTCACAAGCCCTGCTGCCTCCAAAACGCGAACTTGGCTCATAGCACTCGGTAACAACGCTGAGTACTGGGAAGAGCTTTATCGGAATGGGCTCATAGCAATCGGCTGGGACGAATTAGGACCGCTCGACGAGTTTGAGACGCAGGCCGAAATCGAACAACAGATGGTGACGCTTTTCAGCTTAAAGTCCAGGCCATCCAACGATGCGCGAGCGTGCTTTGACTTTGTCCATACTATGCGAGAGGGAGATTTTATATATGTAAAGCGCGGGCGCTCGATATTGGTCGGCCAGGGGGTAGTCACTGGTCCGTATGCCTGGGACGAAAATCGTCCTGCATTTTTAAGAACACTCGCTCGGTCAGATGGGAGGCAAGGGGAGAATGGTCCCTTCCCGAGGGACTGACGCTGCCCATCAAAACGTTGACTGACATCTCGGAGAAAAGAGAACTACTAGAAGCTATCGAGAAAATTAGAGGTACTGAACCACCTCCGCCGCCACCTCCGCAGCGACAACCGTTCGATTTGGACAGAGCCTTGCGGGACCTTTTCATATCGCGCGAAGATTTTGAGAGCATGCGCCGAGTGTGGAGTGACAAGAAAAATCTCATTCTGCAGGGGGCGCCCGGTGTCGGAAAGACGTTTATTGCGAAACGCCTCGCCTTTGCGGTTATGGGTTTTGAAGACGACAGTCGCGTCGAAATGGTGCAGTTCCATCAATCCTATTCGTACGAAGATTTCGTTGAAGGCTACAGGCCGTCTGCTGGACAGTTCCGACTAAAGCCAGGTCAATTCAAATCTTTCTGTGAAAAGGCTAGCAAGGATATTTCCAACATTTATGTCTTCGTCATCGACGAAATAAATCGAGGCAACCTAAGCAAGATATTTGGCGAGCTCATGCTCCTGATTGAGCCAGATAAACGTGGAGCACGATGGTCGATGCCGCTCGCATACGCGGAGTCCGACGAGGAGCAATTTTACGTACCGGAGAACGTGTATATCCTTGGAATGATGAATACGGCAGATCGATCTCTATCGATTGTCGATTACGCACTCCGGCGAAGATTTGCGTTTAAGACCCTTACATCTAAGATCGAGACCAAGGAATTTGCTCAGTTTTTGCTGGGGAGAGGAGTTCCTGAGCAAATCCTCGCTCATATCCAAGCTCGATTTTCTGAGCTTAACCGTTTTATCGCCGATAAGAATAAGAGCGGCCTTGGTCCCGGTTTTGTGGTTGGCCATAGTTTCTTTGTACCGAGTGAAGGCGGAGAGACCGATGCCGCTTGGTACAACCAAACTATTGAGTTCTCAGATCGTGCCGCTCCTCGAAGAATACTGGTTCGACAACGATGATGCGGTTCGTGAGTGGAGCGCCAAGCTAATGCTTGGGATTTAATCCGTGACCAACCAGATTCCACCCGGAACATCTTCTACATCTTTTGCTATGCTTGGCGTTTGATACGAGAAGGGAAGGCCATCACCGTCGGCACAACTGACAGCCCTGATGCCGGCAATTTCTACGCGCGAGTGCTGTCGAACGCGGTCGCACTGCTCCTCCGCAGGGGTCTGGAGAGAGGCTACCGTGTTTACACAGAGGACCTGTCGGCGTTACGAGGTCGGGTTCAACTGGGCCCCTCATACCGAAGAATGCTGCTCCAGCAGGGAAAAGCCGTTTGCGAATATGACGAGCTCAGCCACGACACACTCAACAACCAGATTGTAAAGGCTACTCTGAATTCTCTGGTAAAGGTCAGCTCGCTCGATGGAAACTTACGTTCGAGGATAACGGAGTTATTGAGATGGTTCTCAGAAGTTTCTTCCATCCAGCTGAAACTCAGTCATTTTGGGCAGGTCAACGTCCATAGAAACAACTCATATTATCGCTTGACGCTAAAATTGTGCGAGCTGATTTATTCGCTGCTAATGCCAACCGAGGGGGCCGGAAAGTTCTTCTTGACGGATGTGGTCCATGACGAAACGCGCATGTCGACGGTCTTCGAGGAGTTCATACGCGAATTTTATCGGACCGAAGCTAAGGCATTCAGGAGTGTGAGGCGGGAAGACATTCATTGGGCGACACCGCTTTTGGATGAAGTGCACGCAAGCCACCTGCCCAAAATGCAAACAGATGCGACTCTCCGATCGGACGAAGAAACTATCATTGTTGACGCGAAATTCTATCAAAGCGTCTTCGCGAACTTCAGGGACGCTGAGAAGGTGCGTTCGCCTCATCTTTATCAAATGTTTGCATATCTTTCCAACGCGGAGAGGGCTGGTGACAGACCACGAGGCGTTCTCATCTATCCCTCTGCAAAGGAGGCGGTAACGCTGGACTACGAGTTGAAGGGTCGGCGAATAAAAATTGCGACGGTAAGCCTCAATGATGACTGGCAGCGAATTGAGCACCGCTTATTGGGTATCCTCGAACCCTCGGTCGTGGAATCAGATCTCGAGCTCCGAGTTTGAAACGTTCTTCGGCGTTGGGCATCTATGTCTACATCAATCTATCTCGGCATTGACGTTGCGTGTGCGCTTGGAAAGCGCCTGCCGATCTGCGCTGTGGCCTGTGGCGCTCCACTAAAAACCATATCGATCCCCAAGCAGCTTGCTGATCAAATACCTCGCGGCCTCGGTAACGCCGAAATCAGGCATGCCACGCCGTTCCAGAAAGTCGCTCAAGAGGTGGCCCGCGCAATAAAGGAAATTGAAAAACAAGAGGGCTGGCGCATTGAGCGAGTTGCGATTGATGCGCCAGCTTCGGCTCCCTCGGGATGGACGCGGTTATCCGAGGATGAGCTTCAGCGATTAGGCTTGTCTTCGTTTCGTACACCGTCGACCTCTGAATGGGCAGGTATTCGAGAAAAATGCACTAAATATCTTGAACTCGGAGGTAGTAAGGCCTCGCTTCCATATGCCAACAAGATTTGGATGAAGTTTGGGTTTGAGCTGTTTAAGTGCGTGCGCAGCCAGCTCAATGTTGAGGTTATTGAAGTTTATCCCTTTGCCATTGTCCGATCGTTGCTTCAGAACTGCGAGCATAAGTCGACGGAGCGTGGATATCGAGACCAACTTTCTGCGATCGCCAGCCGCACAGGGTGGGAGCCACAAAATTTAGAAGCTGATTTAAAGAGGAAAGTCTTTGGGAGTCGCCATGATCGTCTCGATGCTTATATGGCGGCCTGGGTCGCGAGTTTAGCAGCCAACAATCGTCGCGCAATTGGTGACGCAAGCAAACCTAACGACGCAATTTGGGTCCCATTGTAAAATGGACTTTTTTGTCTCGGATAACATCATCCCAACAACTGGCGCCAGAGGGTTAGATCGATTCAATTGCATGGTGTTTGAATTTCCTGTCCCGCGCTTTCAAATAAGTATTGTTTTGCAAAGTTCGATAATTGCGCGCCAGATCCTATGCTCCACAGAACGTATGAGTTTACTTTCACGTCCTTACCGCATTCGCTCAGGCCCGCGATATATTTGAGGCCACTTTCGAATATGCTGCGAGAACACGCGGTACCGTCTCCTTTACGACACCCGAGGCTTAGCGACGGTTCAAGCGGCTTTCTCCATCGCGACCAGATAGAATTAATTTGTTGTCCCATTTGTTCCGGCTTAAGAGCAAACCATTTTTCATAAAGTTGCGGCGCAACACATCAAGCGCCGCGACGGCATCCTTCTCTACCGGGCCAAGTTTGAAACGACGCTCGATCGAGAAAACGACTGTGTCGCCGGTTGGTGAGTTGATCGTGGTTCCGGCGCACCAACCAAACCCAATCTTCCAAAAAAAATCTCTGTAGATTGTAATATCGTCGAGTTCTTCGATGGTGAACGCGTCAAGGTCAGTCAAGAACCTCGGCTCGGCAATCGGAATCAGACGTCCGCCCCTTTCATCACGGCTAATCCAACCCTCCGATATCCACATTTGGACAAACTGCTCGATGGCAGGCGAGGAAAGGATCTGTGGATCCTTTTGTCCGGCGGCGAATAGCAATGTTCCTTCGCCGCCCGCGATCTGCGCCATTCGGTCTAGAGTTCGCGTCCAAAATTGAGGAATGATGGCTGCTTCGTAAATTTCGTCTATGATTTTCGAGGGCTCCACAAATCCCTCCATTCCCAGTTGAGCAAAGGGAGCGATAGCGACACTATTCCAACTTCAAATACTGTATCGGACGAGGGATCATCTCCGGTTTAGTGAAGATATTTTAAAAACATTTACGCGGCACTTAGACCGTAATATTGCAAGAAAGACTGTTCAATAGTCAGCTGAAAGTGGGAAGCATTATGCTCACCAAGATATTTTGTGGCGCAATTGGCGTCGCCATTTGTTTTTGTTCTCTCCAACCTGCCACTTCATCACCATTCTCGGCGGCTGCTTGTAAATTGAATCAGGTCAACGGCTCCGAGTGGAAGCCATTAGGAACGAACTCGCCGAGAAACTTGCTCTTCACAGCGCAACCCTCCTGTACGCAATTCAACACCCGCAGTACGAAATACTACCCCGTTAGCGGAGGGATTCGTTACGAAGGAATTTGGAACGATATTTCCATAGGGAACAAATGGAAACTGGTCCAAAGTCAAGCCTATGATCCGTACAATCTTCCGTTGTCTGGGTGGAGTTGCATGGTGATGAAGACGAAAGACGCAGCACAGAACGATCTGCCGAATTCAGTCCTCTGGTGCTCGGTACTCTGTTGCCCTTAAATCGGAGTACCAGCGTGGGATCAGACATTCGCGTCCAAGACCCTCTTCACACTCGAGCGACTAAGAAAGCGCACCAATATCCGTAGTGACCTATGTGCCCCACCGTCGCGGTCGGCGACGCCATCCTCTTTTCGAAGATTGCGGCGGCCTGGGCCGCTAATCCACGGCTTCTTCGACCCCACTCGCTGCCGATGCAACCGAACCCAAACCGAATTTAAAGGCCGCCTCAATCGGCCAACAGACTGGTATATTTTATCGTTATCGCTGTACCCCGCTGTGTTCCGCAAGGGGCATGGGGATTATATACTTGACAACGGAAGCGCTTGCCTATAGCTTTGGAGGCATAGGAGCTTTCCATGTCCGCCGATCTTCAAAACCCGATCTTTAACGACGAAGATAAGGCCCGCGAAGCGCTCGAAACGCTCGTATGGCCGAATGGTCGGGTCTGCCCTCATTGCGGGAACGTCGATCAAGAGAAGATTGCTAAAGCTCAGGGAAAATCGGTTCGCCCCGGCCTCTATTATTGCGCGTCGTGCAATGGACAGTTCACAGCGACGGTCGGCACGGTTTTCGAGCGCTCGAAAATCCCGTTGAGCAAATGGTGGCTCGCGATGCACCTGCTTGGAACGTCCAAGAAGGGCATGAGTGCGCATCAGCTTCATCGCATGCTTGGGGTTACTTACAAGACGGCGTGGTTTATGGCGCACCGCATCCGCGAAGCGATGACGGATCGCGACCCGCCCGGACCTTTAGGCGGCGAAGGCAAAACGGTCGAAGTAGACGAAACCTATATTGGCCGTCTCAAAGACGTTCCAAAGCCCCGTGGTGGCTCTTCGCACAAGAATGTGGTGCTTACCCTTGTCGAGCGTGGCGGCTCTGCCCGCAGCTTCCATGTCGATAGCGTTTCGGTCGCGAACTTGAAGCCGATCATTGATGCCAACATTGCCCGCGAAAGCGCGATGATGACCGATCAGGGCGCGTCCTATCCCGAGATCGCCAAGAGCTTTGCCAGCCACGACGTGGTAAACCACGCTCACGAAGAATACGTTCGCCGCGAAGGCGATAAGGTCGTCTCAACAAACGTTGTCGAAGGTTATTACAGCATCTTCAAACGCGGCATGAAGGGTATCTATCAGCATTGCAGCGAGAAGCACTTGCACCGCTATTTGCGCGAATTCGATTTCCGCTACAGCAATCGTTCTGCCCTTGGCGTCGAGGATGTTGAACGCGTGTCTAAGATTGCAGCCGGGATTTCCGGTAAGCGCCTCACCTATCGGCGGACTAACGAAGCCATCCTTTAAGCAACAGGCGCGCGCCTTCCTACGTTGGCGTAAGAAACAAAAATGAACGGATTAAGAGGAGGCGAACTTGGCGGACAAGAGCAAAATTGAACTAACTGAATTGATCGAGGTGCTTGGGATTCCACAAGACACTAGCGGGTCCAGAGAACCACATTGGAAAATCACGTTAAGCTATAAACCTATGCTCTACGCGACTTGGTATCTCCCCAAACGGGAGTTCCCTGACAGCGCAGTGTTATCGATAGCGAGAAACTACTTTCACAATCTATGCGCGGCTCTTGGAGAGGCAACCTCTGACTGGTCTCTAAATGATGCTCAGATTTCGGCGATGAAGCGTCAGCATCCATCCACTCACCCGTCTTCGGATCCTGCTTAAGCGTCATTTGATTTTCTCTCGACTAGTCGATTGCGTTTTTTGCGGCGCACTTTCGCGCCGCTTGGCTTCCTGCTTGGGCTTTCCGATCTTCATGTCTTCATGAGGTTTGGGCGGCATCTTGACCATGCGCGCCATTATGGCGGCAGCTTCGGGCGGGATTTGATCCTTAGCGGGCGCCGGTTTCTTCACTGACTTGCCTCTCGCGGAAAGGTTGCCATGAACCCGAACGATATATGGGCGCTTCCGCCGATCCCAGACAAGGGGGACGAAGATGAAGAGGCGCTTTATTCAAGCGTAGGCCGCGCTCTTAGCGAATGGGAGAAATTCGAGAATTTACTCGCGTTCCTATTTGCCGCCTTCATTATCCCAGAACACGATTCCGAAGCGGCCCGTCGGGCTTACGGATCGGTAGTTTCCTTTGGTGGCCGCGCTGACCTTTTGAAGGCCGCTAGCTCAGTCTACTTCCGCAATTTCCCGGATAAATCGCTAGCAGATCAGTTCGATACGTTAATAAAGACCGCCAGACGCGCTTCGCCTCAAAGAAACAATATTGCGCACGAAATCGTGCAGCCGTTCCTTTTAAGGAAGCCGCTTCTAGACCCCATGCAGTACGCGCTATTCCCCGCTCATTACAACAGCAACCGGCATGATCGCTTTGGGATGCCTGACTACGCTTTCACGGTGGAGATCATCAACAGATTCGGTATCCAGTTCAGCGACCTCAAAAATCCAGTGGAAGAGATTGCTCGGGGGATCACGAAGAAACACGTTTGGCGAAGTCGATAACATCGGCAGCGGCGCTTTTTGCCGCTATCGATGAGCACCCGCAGACGCCCTCAAGATAGTCCGCCATAGCCCGAATCGCTTCGGGGCTTGGCAGTTGTTCCGCAATTTTCCCGTCCGCGCCGGCCTGTCGCTGGCTATGATTTTGCCCCTTGGGTTCCGTTGTCAAGTATATAATCCCCAGGGGCATGGCGAATGTATCCCCTTTAGACAGGTACGGCGATTCCATGATATGTGGACGCCAATGTCCAAAGAATCGAGGCAACAAGCCTTCCGTGCTAAACAGCAGCGAATTCTCGCTCAGAAGGAGCGAGAAAAGGCTGCGCGCATGGTTCAAATCAAAGAAACCGTACCGGAGGAGACGCACTCCTTCGTGGATGACATTCGTAACTTGCCCAGACTCTGATAGCCGAGCTTCGTTGCTGCTCACGCTTGGCTCTTTGGGCTGGAAAGGATTTGAAGCCTTCGAACACGCCGATTTTCTTCTCACTTTCAAAGAGGAGAATTTCTCGGTGATGTTTCAGTTCTTCAATAATTTCGGCTGGTGGATTTTGGCCTTAGCGGGCGCGGTTTGGTTCATAATCTCTATCCGAGATAAGGACCGTGCTCACAAGCCAGGGATAGGGTTGTCTCTTCTTCTTTCAAGTTCTTTTATTTCGCTAATGTTTGGGCTTTTGCTAGCAGTGAAAGTTACGGGCGCAGTGCCTTCATTGGTATCAGCTTGGGGCGGTCAAGGAGATAAATGTTGGGCGACGGTATCCACTCAACCCTTGGCGTCTTTTTCATCAGGTTATAAGTTGGCACTGATTTGTGGTGCAAGTGATCCGACTATCGACACGCTTGATGACAATCGGATTATGATCAGCAATTTATTCAGCATTACCGGCGGTCCCATAGAGATAGTGACGAGCGAAACAAGGCATCCGGAAGCATGGGCCGCTCTGACGGGAAAGTTCACAACTATCTGGCATATGCCTGTGCTGCTCCCAAACGGGGTAGGGATCGACAAGATTACGACACTGGGTGATGTTAGGAGCGTGGGGGGAAAGATATTGAATCAGGCATATTGGTAATGGACTTCTTATGCCCAGGCTAAAACTTCCCGACGACCCTGATCCCGACACCGAAGATCGGTTCAATCGGCTTTTGCAGGAGATGGCAAAACCGGTTTTGCAAACACCGGAAGAAGATAAAACATCAGATGCGGCGCGCAAAAAACGTCGCGGCGATATTCAAACTCCTGCGAATACCTCCGAAGCTGCTTCTAAGAAACGCGAATCCCGTTGATGCCGCGCTTTAGCATCCCACGGCGCCCATGTGCATCCGAATGTGATGGCACATGCGCCATGCCGTTTTGTAGGTGACGCCGATTTGGCGCTCGACTTCCTTGGCCGTGACGCCGTTCCGCGAAGCGGCGAACAGGAACATCACGAAAAACCAGTCAGTGAGCGGCGTGCGCGTTTGCTCAAAGGGCGTTCCGGCGGTCGGATAGATCTGATGGCCGCAATGCTCGCACGCATAGCAGCGACGGCCCCCAACTCGATAATAGTTCGCGGCGCGATGGCAGCTCTGGCAGACGAACCGCTTGCCGTATCGAACGCGCATCAAGTGCTCTAGGCACACGTCGTCGTTCGGAAAGCGCTTTTGGAATTGCTTGAGGGTAGGGGGCTTCTTCGCCGTCATGACGAAAGCCTACCGCATTGTCTCTACGTGTCGAGAGGGGATACCGTCGGAGGTCTCGTTTGAAGCATCGTGGTCTTCGCTTCCATCCGCACGGCTCCGCCGCTTGAAGTTCGGTCGGCGCCGCAGGGGAGGCGCGCGTCGCGAGCGCCTCTCCAGCGGCAAGCCCGACCGCACCCGTAGAAAATCGGCGGTCGCTCGATGAATATCGATCTGCAACACTCAAGCGGTGGCAGCCGGTCTGGCCTTTTGCTTTACCGCCGCCATCAGCGTCTTCGCGGCCGGGCCGGAGGAAGCTGGATTCTGTCCCGTGATCAGCAAGCCGTCGCTGACCACGTGAACCCCCCAGTCGGCTACCTTCGAGAAGACGGCGCCCAGTTTCAACATCTCGTCTTCGACAAGGAAGGGCACAACTTTCGTGAGACCCATCTCTTCCTCCTCGCCGTTGGTGAAGCCGGTCACTTCCTTGCCTTGAACCAGAAACTTGCCGTCCTTCCCCTTAACGTGATGCAGCGCCCCGGTGGAATGGCACACGATACCGATTGGCTTGCCGGCGGCAATGAAGGACTCGATCAGTTTGATGGAATGCGCGTCTTCGGCGAGATCCCACATCGGGCCATGGCCACCCGGGTAGAAGACGGTGTCGAAGTCGTCTTGCTTGACGCTGTCGAGGCGAACGGTCTTATCGAGCTGAGCTTCCGCAGCTGTGTCCTTCTCGAACCTGATCGTGAGATCGGTCCGGAATTTGGGTTCGTCACTCTTCGGATCGAGCGGCGGCCGGCCGCCTTTGGGGGATGCGAGCGTGATCTCGACGCCGGCGTCCTTGAAAACGTAGTAGGGGGCTGCGAGTTCTTCGAGCCAGAACCCTGTCTTTCGCCCGGTGTTGCCCAGTTGGTCGTGGGATGTGATGACCATCAGTACTTTCATGACTCTCTCCTTTGTCATGGCCCTTCTCCACGCTGAAAATGCAGCGCGGACGGCGGCTGGATTGACGGATCGCGCGACCGCGCGGTCTACCCGGTCCGAGCCCATAGACCGGATTTCAGAGTTGGATTTTTTTGCCTACCGACGGCAGGTGTTGCCAATTGATCAGTGACGGCAAGTTCGTGCGTCGCCGCTTTTTTTGGCACCCAAGTCAAGCAAGCCGCTTGACCGTTTGGGGCGAGGTTATGCTTCGTTGGGGTGGCTGTCGACGAACTCGTCGATCACATGTCTGGCACCGGACATACGCGACGTGACGTTACAGCGCCGGCCCCACAGCAACAGGCTATGGCGCGGCGATACAAAATACGTCTGTCGCGCCGTTTAGCCGTAAGTAACGCCCGGATTGCTTTGCCCGACTTCGATAATGTAGCCGTCAGGATCGCGAATGTAGCAGCGCGTCTCGCCGTATTTGGGCTTCGGCTCCGTGATGAATTCGGCTCCCCGGCTTTTCCATAATTTGTAGCACGCTTGAATATCGGCGACGCGGATATTCATGAAGCTGCTGACCTTATCGGGGTCGGGGGGGACGCGGAGCGTTACTGTTGGCTTGTCGGGCGTCGGACCGCCCCCGGGGTTGACGATCAGCCACGTGTTGGCGATCTGGAGGTAGCCCGGCGCGCCGCTCTTGTCGCCTCTGCTGTCGATGCGACCGCCGAAGACCGTTTCGTAAAATCGAAGCGATCGCTCGACGTCGGCGACGGTGAGAAAGTGTGCGACGGTAATACCGTCCTTCGGCGGCATCTCATAGCTTTTCTGCTCGACTTGTACTGCGCTCATAGGAGACGCCAATTCTGATATGGCATTTCTCCGTTCGCCAGAATACGTCGGGCAGTGTGCTTTAGCAACGAACTGTGACTTGCAGCTAAAAACACAAAGCGCATCGTCCAAGAAGAAAGATTGCGAGCACTCATCGAGCCGTATCTAAACAGGCTTCAGGGCGCATACTCGTCCGACAGTTCGCGGATGCTGCCCCGATACCAGTCGATGTAGGTGATCCAGTTCCACGACGGATCGACGAAGGCGAAAGGATAGCGGCCGTTGGCGCGCAGCATGTCGTCGTAAAGTGGGATGAAGAAGAAATTTGTGTTCGATGTCGTGGGATCGTTGCGAAAGCGGACGTGATAGATCGGGTACGTATTGTCGTTGCACAATTCAACGGAATCCAGCTGAACCTTGTACCGGAGCAGGACCTGCTTCGTAGGATGCGTCCATGCCGTAAGCGCGACCGGCCGGCAGCCATGCGCGATCGTCTTGTACAAGTTGGTTCCGGAGAGCTTGGGCAGGTCCTCGGCATGCGTCGGCGACAAGAAAGTCGGCAGAGCAAGCGTCACGCAGAAGAGCAGAGATCTCATGTTCGCGACCCTGAGCAGATCTGCATCATCGTTAGCATCAAATCGCGGGCGTTCGGGTGCCTGGCGGCCCGCCTGCGGATTGTGATTTCGCCGGGCAGTAAGCGGCTCTTCTCTTCAGGAGCAGGCCACAATCATCACGAAATAAAACCAGTTTTTATCTAGTAATTATAAGAATATACCTATATATGATATCATATCGGAAAATAAATTAGTGCTCCGATCGGCGCTTCTTGGCGCAATTTTCCTAGCATATTCACCAATAAGCTTCGTAAATCTGGTGACGGCAATCCGATGCCGTTGTCCCAAACGAATGCGTTGCCGGACTTCGGCCGCAAAGGACTCTCGCGATGACAAGCCAAAATACTGGACATCTTTATAAGCGGGGAGAGACCGTGCTGCTTGATGCGCACTTGCGGTACTTTTTGGGGGCCAATGGGGTCTTCACGGTGGTGGCTCAATTGCCGCCGCTGGGGAACGATCTTCAGTATCGGATCAAGAGCCTCAAAGAGCCGTATGAGCGTGTTGTTCTCGAACATCAGCTCTCGCCAAAATCAGGCGAAAACGGTGCGGCTTCGGTTTTTCTCCACGATAGAGCGTCCGAGGTACTTTAATTTCCGGCGATTTCTTCGAGCTTCGATGATGAGCGCCTTCGACGCGTTGCAGGATCGGTATGGTGCCGCGGCAACGCCAGGCGATGCGACGCGGTTGGCGCAGGCCGTCAAAACAATCTTTGAAAAGGTGGAGACGGAGTTCGGCTCCTATGCCGGATATGTCCCGGCCCAGGCGATGATGACTGCAATCGGCGGCCATTTGGAAAAGGCCGAAAAATTGCTCGGGCAGGCCCGCTTCGCATCCATTCTCGTGGATACGATGCCGCAAATTTGGAGCCCGATGCTCAAAGCGAGTTTCGTCTACGTTTTGGCGCCTCGCCTGAAAGAGGTTCTCGACGGCTGATCCTCGGCGAGTGTCGTCCGTCCGTTCATTCCGGCGGGCTGAGTTTTGTCCGTCTATTTTTCAGCTTCGTTACGGTGTTGCGCTTATGGGCGCGTTCAAGCGTCCGCATGCCGCCCGCCGGTGTTTGGGCCGATTTCCCTTCGCTCTTCGCCAAATTGGCTTCCAGGATATCGATCCGGTAAGTCAGTTCCGCATTGGTCGCGGACCTTTTTTGAAGGCGCACGCCTACGCCTTGGCCATTTTCGCCGATAAAGATGATGCCCGCGCTTTCGAGCGCGTGCTGAAGTGCATCACCGACAGCCTCGGCTGGCGGCGCCGCATTGGCTTCAAGTTTCCGGACGGCAGCGATGTCGACGCGCGCCGCCGAGGCGAGTTGCCGCGGCGACCAATCGAGAAGCCCGCGGGCGGCACGGCACTGGGCAGATGAAAGCATCATCATGCATTCTAGCACGGAAATCTGTTGGCTGTTTTAAAGCGGCACACGCATGATGTTGGGGGCTGCGGACAAAGCCAGCCCCGGACCTAATGAGGCCCTTGCTCGCTACGGCGCCAATGTTGTGCGAATGCCGGCAGACCTCCGCACACATCCACATGTGCGACACCGGCGCGAGGGTGGAGGGTCTTCTCTGAAAACTTGAGCTTGAGGATCCGTCCATCGTCGTTGCGGATTTGAACGTCTTGGCCGAACACATCGTTTAGTGATCTTGCCGCGAAGCTGATCTCCCCGCTTCCCACGACTTCCGAGGAACGCTGGAGAAAACAATCAAAGTCATAAGAAATGCGTGCGATTTCCTTGCCGTCGCATGTCAACATGCCGCTTCCCGTAAGTCCTCCAAGATAATGCATGAGGAAACTCCCAACCGGCATCAAGCCGTAGTTCGCCTGTCCGATGCCAGAGCGGCTGCGAGTTCCGCGGGATCGACTTGGAACACCTGAACCGATGATCCCGGAGCCGAGGCAGCGGGGACATATAATGACGTTGCCACCCGGCGAAATCCGATAAACGACAGCCCGGAGATTTCCTCCTCATCGGTGATGAGCCGATAGGTCCCCGCCGGCTGAGCGCCATCGACACTGGAAAGTGTGAACGGATGTTCGAACGTAACCGTCGTTTCCGTGGTCCGGGTGCTCATGTGATAATTCTCTTTTCAAAAGGCGAAGGGGAGAAGACGCGCGGCCTCTCGCAAGGAGTGCCTTCGCAAATCTTCTCACCCCCATCGGGCCGCCGGTACATCCATGGTCGGTCCAATGTCGCATCAGCGCCGTAATGCTCGAGCGCCTTCCCATACTAACAAGTGGGGACGCTCCGACTGAAATACAATCATCAGGCGATTTAATCCCGCGCGCGGCGATGATCGGCCGAGCTTCAGTTCCGGCAAACAATGTGCCGCTGTCGCGCACGTTCTTTCGGGCCAGTCCCGGCAAAAATCGATCTTGGCACTTCCTTCCGCGCCAGGTCTCTTTTATCACGCTGATACAGGCTGCAGAAACCGCCCGATCGGGCTTCCAGGGGGAACCATTATGCGTTTGTCTCACAGGCTTCGTGCGGGCCTCATCGGTCTGCTCGCCATTTTTGTCGCAAGTCTGCCATCCACCGTCTTTGCCGACAGCGGCACCGTGCGCCTTTCCATCGTGAAGGGCGGCTGGTTCATCGGCGCGAATGCGGGCGGCGGCACATTGTATTTTCACGGGCGGCGCTATGCGCTGTCGGTCGGCGGCGTCGACGCGGGGCTCGTCTTCGGCCTGTCGCATACAACTCTGCACGGCCGCGTGCTCCATATCTACCGGCCGTCGGACATCGCGGGCGTCTATGGCGCGGCCGGCGCGGGTGCAGCGGTGGGCGTCGGCGCACGGGTCATCCAGCTCGCCAATGACAAGGGCGCCGTCTTGCAATTGGAAGGCTTTCAAGTCGGTCTGATGGCGAACCTCGACTTGAGCGGGCTCGTCATCGGGCTGCAGTAGAGCCGCAGCGCGTCAAAGCTGCGAACGGGGCCGCCGGCGTGGCGGTCTATTGCGCCTCCAGGCCGGGCAGCCCTTGCAGCCGCTTGACCGGCGGTGGGTTCCATTCGCCAGTGAGCGCTTCCGATTTCGGCGCGTAGATGCGCAGCAACAGATTGAACGGACCCCTAGGCGCGGGCAGCCAGTTTGCTTCCTTGCCGGCGCCTGGAGTCTCGTTCTGGAAATAAAGATCGAGCGATCCGTCGGCATTGTATGTCAGCGGCATCCAGCTGCTGAGCGCAGACCGGTTAAGCGCGTTCTCGGCCGGATAGCCTTCGGCGTCATAAAGCGTGATCGACCAGAAGGCCGCGGCCGGCGGTATTGCCTCCTTGTCGAAGTGGATCGTGTAAGCATTGGCCCCGTCGAGCGGCTTGCCGAACTCATCGCCCAGATTCGTCGGATAGATGGCATCCTCAGGCACATTCGCGCCGAGGCCGAATTGCGCGACGATCGCCCGCTTCAAGTAATAATTGCCGTAGACGCCCATCGTATCCGTGTTCATGGACCAGCCGTTGACGACGCGCGCCAGGGTCGGGATTTTCCAGGCCATTAGCTGCCGCCCATCTTCCGGCGCGGTTTCCAGCGCCTTGCGGATGGCGGGGTCGAGCCCGTTGAAATCGAAGCTTTTGCCCGGCTCGATGCCGATCTTCGTCAATTGAGCGACGATAGGCTCGTCGGTGAGATGCGGCGGATTGAGCTTGAGCAGTTCAGCCGCATAGGTGAAGAATTTCTCGGCCGACATTGAATCGACCTGTTCCTTGGGCGGCGTTTTCATATCCACCGTCGGGTCGATCGTAACACTGGGCGCGACCGGAGGCTTGCCCCATTGCGACAGCGGCATCACTTGGTAGCCCGCCTGGATCTTGTGAACCGCTTCATAGTCAGACGGCCCGGCGGTCTTCGTCCGGCCGATGACCCAGACGAAGGGCGTCGGCGCGCTGATCGCCGTCATTCCCGCGGGCACCGTGCCGGTCCAGCCTGGCGGCGTGATCAGAAAGTTGCCAGCCTTAGTGCCTGTCGTCCGCCAGCCGGGCGAAGCGAACACGTCGGTCCACATGTCGAGCATCGGCAGCAGATAATAGCGGCCATGCGTATCCGGCACCGAAATGACCACCGGCTCCTTCGTCAGATCCAGCCACGCGACCGAATACAAAGTGTCGAAGTTCGGCCGCACGACACCCCTGAAATCGGCAGGCGGATAAGATGGCACGCTGACGAACATATTCATCGGCCCCTTGCCGAATTCCTTGCCTGGCGCGATGTTCGTGGACTGTTTACGCGTGATGTCCATCGTCACCAAAGGATAGAAATAGAGATAGGCATTGACGCCGATCGAATGCGCGTCTGGCTCGCTGATAGCAGCCTGCGCATGGGCAGCCAGAGCCAATCCGAAGGACATCATGCAAGTCAACAATCCTGCCGAGATGAAGCGCTTCATTTGAAAATCCTTTTGCAAGAAATCTATTTTGCGAGCTTCGAAAGCGAACGATGGTCCTTCTTGATATCGGGCCAGCTCCGCTTGCGGACCTATGGTCTAAGCGGTGGCAATCCAGGCGCGGGCTTCCGCCGCCTGGCTGGTCGAAAAGATGCGAACCATATCGGGCAGCAAGAAGCGAAAAGCCTTCACCGAGAGCCGGATCCAGTCGGTATCGGTGACGACCGCGACCCGCTCCCACTGCGACAAATGCTCGAAACCTATCCTGGCATCCTCCCAAAGCGCGCCGGCGTCGAAGCCGGTGAAGTCGGGGCCGAGTTCGTAATAGCAGCGGATGCGCCCATGCCGATGAAGCGCAGTCTCCACCGCGGGGATCAGTACGTCAGTATAATCTTGTGATGTGACATGTCCTCTGGCGATGAAGCCGACGACGGAATCGGGAAAGCCTTTGATGATTTCGATCATCCCGCGCACTCCCTAGCAAAGGCCGAGGTAGGTCCCCCCACTTGCCACGCATATCATCTGAGGCTAGCTGCGTATTGACGAAGGTCAATGCCAAAAAGGCGTTTCTGTCAGCGCTGCGCGGGCGAAGGCGCGAAGCTGATCGCGCCGCGCTTGAAGATCATGTCCCAGAGCTTGTCCTCGCCAATCACGCGGCCGATCTCGCGGAAGGCGAAGAAGGGAATGAGCGCGACGAACATGAGGGCGACGACGCATAGAAAGCCCTTCACCGTGCCGCCGCCGATCGGCGGGAAGCTCGCAATGGCACCTTTGCCGTGCCGCAGGCCGAGCAACTCACTCTCAATGACATGGGCCGCGACGAAGAGAACGGCAAAGGCGAAGGCCTTGTAGAGGATCGGATAGACCAGCGGCTTGTCCTTGAAGCCGTCTGCGAAATTGAAATCCTCGGCGATGAGGAGCACTTTCGCCAGGACGACGGCGTTGATTATGGCAAAGCCATGCGAGGCGAAGTTGATGTGCCGGGCCCCCAGCACGATGGTCTCGCTGAGAACGTAAAGCCCGAATGTCACCCAGAGATAAAGCACGATGGCGATGAGGCGCTTTGTCTCCTGTTTCGCCCAGGCGATCAGGTCGCGGTGCGCGGGACTAGCTTGTTCGGTCACGGTCTCCTCCCAGAGCCGAAGCGATGATGCAGCGCCGCGCAGGTCGCCGCGCGCGTCAACATTTCTCGGGCGCTTTGCTGAAACGCTGGCAGAGCGATTTCATCAGTTCGATCGCCTCCGGCCCACAAAAGGAATTGTGGCGCGCGTCGACGCAGCCTTTCGCGGTCTTGAGCACATCCTGGATTTCGCCGGGCTCGAGCACACCCTTCGCCACGAGTTTGTCGAGGAGGGCGAAAAGGATCGCGCTGCCGACGACGGCCAGGCTCTTTTCCGAAGTCAGGGGGCTTGAAGGGGTTGGCATGGCTCACGCTCCTGTGAACCAGCCAATGCTAACGCGCTGCCCGACGTTGTAAATGCTGAAAAGATGTTATCCGCCGGCGCACGCTGCCGAGGCGGCGGCTAATGCGGGTGCAGCAGCTTGATGGCCGCAGAGACGAGGGCGACGCCCACCGAGCCGACGATGGCCACGCCGCAGAGGGCGGCCAGTGTCGCCGCCGCGTAGAAGACGATGCGGCGCAAATACCCCTCGGCCGTGGCGGGAAATTCGACCTTGTCGTCGCGCGAGGGGATCAAGTCGAAGTTCATATCGCTCTGGTTCCCAACCTTGTCTGCCGGCCATCATAGAACCTCACGCGAACATCGCAAGAGCGGGCAGGCGCCATGTGTCAGGTGCCGGTCATGGCCGCGGCAAAGTTGAAGGACAGCCTAGAACTGCCAAGTGACCTTCAGCTCGGTTTTGAAATCATACACCGGATAATCCTTTATGATCGGCACGCTGCCCTCGAGCGAGACGATCAGATCATTCAGGAATTTCTTTCCGATCGCCGCGTCGAAAGGCAGAAAAAGCCGTCCGGTTTGCCCAGAAACCGGGGTGCCGTAATTGATCCGGATATCGTTGCTCGGATAGAGGGTAAAAAACCACCGGTCGGGCAAGCCGATATTCAGGGTTGGTGCGATCTGAGGCTCGCGAATGACCCGCGCAGTCGAACTGCCACCAAAGCCGATCGCGTAGCGCACGACAGGAACGAAGTAAGTGTCGGGGCCTGCTTCCAGAAACGAGTACCTGATCCCAGCCGCCGGCATTATTTGCCAGCGGTCGGTGCCCAGAGCCTCCGAGACTGGCGGCGCAACGAGCCGCGCGCCGAAGCCGTAAGCCCAACGCTCGTCCATCGCGCGGATCAAGGCGGCTTGAAAGAGAGCATCGCCGAGGCCGGAGGCGCTTTCGGTGCCAGGCTGACCGAAGGTCACCGTGCTCTTTTCGACGAACGGCACCTGAAGCTGCATTCCAAGCTTCCAGGCGGCGTTCAGATCCAGCTTCGAATTATATTGTAAAATCTCGTTCCCGCGCTCGGTCGTGCTTGTCGGCGTCGATGACGGCCTGAATTCCAGGCGGAGCGTCGCGCTCCGTTCGGGGCGTGTGAAATCGCTTTCATTGTAATCGGAGTCTTGTTCTGCGCTGGCTTGATCCGTGGCGGTCGCCGGGGCAACGGGTGGCGATTGCGGATCGGCAATCGCGGGAGACAAAAAGCAAAGCAGGCTTAGCGCGGCCAGACCGGCATGCGGATTGAAGATATTCAACTGCGCATTCGCGGCCATCGATGAATTGCCCTCAAGCGAGGCGAGTACAGCGAATTTCTGGCGAACGGAACTCCTAGACTTCAGGCATTCGAAGATACGTGATCCCGTTTGTTCACGACGAGTGATGGAAAAGATAGCACGGCCCGATCCAGAGCGGAATTGGTGCGGAAGAGGCTGTTGCCGCGCGGACTCCATCACATGAATTTGTGCAGGCCGCAAAATAGTGCGGCCATCGTTGGAAAAAACTGAGTGTTTTCAAATTGTCTTTGAGGGGTTTGGGGTCGGCGAGCCGAGTGTCTGAAAAGTAACACTCTGGCTAAAACGTCGAATCATTCTGCTCTATACCGATCTCGGCTCTCTGAACGTGCCAAACTATTATCTCGACGCGTCCTACGGTGGCCCGATCTATTCGCCTGGCGACAATATGCAGACCCGGACGACGTTCTCGACAGTGCGCGCTGGCATCAATTACAAGTTTGATTTCTTCGCGCCGCCTGCGCCTGTCGCCGCGAAATATTGAGCCGCAGAGTAGGCTGCAATCGAACGCCGCGGAAATTCCCGCGGCGTTTTTTTTACGCGCGGCAGTCCTCGCGGCACTTCCGCCGTCTGAAAGTGAAATCTCGATTTCCGCCCGGCCGGTGAAGCCGCCACCCAGAGGCAGAGCCCATCGCAAGCTCCATTATCTCGTCTGAGCCCGCGCCGGCACGATGACATGAGTTCGATCACGCTCGATGGAACTCGCGACAAACAATCTTCCCACTGATCGCGCGCGCCGAGAGTGCGCGATCTTCAAACTCGCAAACCGAAGCATCGTCAGCAAGGATGTGAAGCTTTAATCGATCGCTTCATCGTCATCACTGACAAGCTCAACATCTGGCAAGGCCACGATCAAAGCGATCAACGCAAGGACCGTTGCCGTTGCGAGCCAGGTAAGATTGACGTCCATGAACGTCATCCATATCGGCGCGTGCGGCGCACAAACTGGCGCCCGACGCGTCAGGGCCTCGTTGCGCATCTTGCCAGCATGTAGTGCGACGAAATCCGGTTCCCAGGCTTTGGAAGCAAATTTTTGTATCGACGACCGCCTTTGCTCTTTGTGCACCGCAATGACGCCTTGCGCCTCCGCGGCTGGATGCACATGATGGAAAAGGCGCGCAACCGTCCCGGCGGGGGCTTTTCCTCAACACTTCCCGCAACGCGAAGGAGGGCGCTTGGACGGAGTTGCGGCGATGACGGAGCGCGTTTCCGGAGTTAAGGCGAGCATCGGCTTTTTCTCGGCGACGGGTTCGCGCGAACGCAATGAGGATTTCGCCGGCGCGGTGTTCGGTTGGGAGCTGCCGAACCCACGCAGCGACGTAGTCGCGGCGATCGCCGATGGCATCGGATCGGCTAAGGGCGGGCGCGTAGCGGCCGAGACTGCGGTGCGCGGTTTCCTGGATGGTTTTTGCGAATTGCCCGAGACCATGGAGGTACGCCGCGCTGCGGCCAAGGTGGTCAATTCGCTCAATAGCTGGATTCATTCGCTCGGTCAGCGGGACCCCGATCTGGCGGAAATGGGCTGCACCTTCACGGCGTTGGTATTGCGCGGGCGCACCGCGCACGTGCTGCACGTCGGTGACACCCGGGCTTACCGCTTCAGCGCCGACCGCCTGATCCTGCTCACCACCGACCATGCGCGGGAGATTGGCCCAGGCCGCTCCGGTGTGCTCTACCGCGCGCTCGGCGTCGAGACGGAGGTGCGGCTTGACTACGCGACGCAGCCCATAGCGCGCCACGATCGCTTCCTCCTATGCAGCGACGGCGTGCATGGCGTGCTGCCGCCCGAGCGCATTGCCGACATAATGCGTGTGCAGTCGGCCTCGGCCGATACCGCTCATGCGCTGGTCGCCGCCGCGCTGCAATCCGGCAGCAACGACAATTGCACGGCCATGGTGATCGACGTCGTTGAACTGCCCGCTGGCTCCGTCGATGTCGGCGCCGCCATGATGCGGCTGCCATTGATCGCGGCGCCGATAGCCGGTGAGATGGTCGACGGTTTTCTGCTCAAGGCGCTGATCTCCGACGGCCGCTACACCCGCCTGTTCCTCGCGGTCGATGAGATCGACGGCGGTGACTTCGTGTTGAAGTTTCCCAAGCCGCAGGTGGGCGAGGTCGCCGCCTATCGCACCGCCTTCGTGCGCGAGACTTGGGTTGGTGCGCGCGTCAACAGCCCGTGGATCGGCCGCATTATCGAGCTGCCGCCGGGCAGGCAGACCTGCCTTTACACGGTCATGCCGTTTTACCAGGGTGAGCTTTTGCAGACGCGTATCGCGCGCCGTCCGCTGGTTACGCTGGAGGAGGGGCGCGACATTGCGGTCAAGCTCGCGCGCGCCGTTGCTACGTTGCATCGCGCCGACATTATCCATCGCGATATCAAGCCCGACAATGTGATCCTCGAGCGCGACGGTTCGCTCAAACTCATTGATCTCGGCGTCGTGCGTGTGCCCGGATTGGAGGATGTGCCACCCAAGAACATCCCTGGCACCGCCGCCTATATGGCGCCGGAAATGTTTGAGGGTGAGGCCGGCAATGAGGCGACCGATCTTTATGCGCTCGGCGTCACCATTTACCGCAGCTTCACCGGCGAATTCCCCTACGGCAATGTCGATGCGACCTCGCGACCGCGCCGGCAGCGGCCAATCCCGCTCGCTACGCTGCGGCCGGACCTGCCGGCCTGGCTCGAAGCGGCGCTTGCGCGCGCCATTGCGCTCGATCCTGTTGAGCGCTTTCGCGACGTTGCAGAATTCGCGGTGGAAATGGAAGCCGGTCCGGCCCGCGCACAGGCCGCGGCAGAGCGCCCGCGTACCTTCTATGAACGCTCGCCGGTCCGCTTCTGGCAGGGCGTTTCCGCGCTGCTCGCGCTCGCGCTCATTCTGTTGTTATGGTTTCGGCACTGAGGCATGGCTGGCGCCGCGAATTGGCGGTGCCACGATGGCAACACTTGACGCGCGCCGCTCAACCGAGCTGCGAGTGGTCAAGGAAAAGCCCGCTGGGGACAAAAAGAACGGCCCCAGCGGGGATCGGCCTTGGGGCCGTTAAGAGGGTCCGAGGGGGCAGGAGTTCACCCGCGGACCCAAACTCTTGCAGTGCTCGCGTTATTCCATCGCGTAAGCCGTTTCGCCATGCACCGCGTCGTCGCCGACTTCCAGGGTCTGATCGTCCATGCGCAAAGGCACGACGAGCGAGATCAGCTTGAGGATGACGAAAGTGGCGACGACGTTCAGCACGATAATGAAGACAGCCGCCTCGGCCTGCAGGACGAATTGGTGGAAGTTCCCGTAAAGCCAACCGGTGGTGCTGACGCCTGGCGCGTCCTTGTCGGTGCCGACATAGACCAGCATCGCCGGATTGGAGAGAATGCCAGCCATGAGGCCGCCCAAAAGGCCAGCCACGCCGTGGGTCGAGAACACACTCAAGGTGTCGTCGACTTTGGCCATGAACGGCAACTTCTGGAACTTGTTCATGCTCCACCAAGGGATGATTCCGGCGACGACGCCGACGATGAGTGCGCCCCAGCCGTCAACGTAGCCGGCGGAGGGCGTGATCGCGACCAGACCCGCAATCATGCCATTGACGGCGCCGAGGACAGACGGCTTGCCGTAAGAGAAGTAGTCCATGATGGTCCACACCAGCAGTCCAGTCGCGGTGGCGATGTTGGTGTTGAGCACGGCGGCACCGGCGTCTGCATTGGCGAAGTAGGGGTCGCCGCCGTTGAAGCCGTTCCAACCGATCCACAAAATGCCGGCACCGGTGAGCGCGGCGAGCAAATTGTTGGGTGGGCAATGCTCGCGATCGATTTGCAGCCGCGGCCCTATCACCCAAGCTGCAACGAATCCCGACGTACCCGCGGCAAGATGGATGACATAGCCGCCCGAGAAGTCGACCGCGCCCGCTGTTGCGAGCCAGCCGCCGCCCCACAGACTGAAGGCGCCGACGGTGTAAACCACCGTCATCCAGATCGGCACGAAAATCATCCAGGCCTTGAAACTCATGCGGCCAAGCACGGAGCCGGCGAGGATGATGACCGTGATGGCAGCAAACACGAACTGGAAGTACACCAGGGTCGACATTGGGAACGTCAATCCCGGCATGCCGGAAGCCGCCGCCGGAACGATCGCCGGACCGATTTCAAAGCCTGCCGCTGTGGCGGGCCCCGGTTTGCCCAGGAACGGGAACCATTGCGGGCCGAAGGCCATGTTGTAGGCCCACAGCATCCAGACGATCAGAACTGCGGCAAAGGCGTACATCGCCATGAAAGCGGAGTTGATCGCCCATTTCTTTTTGACGAGGCCACCGTAGAGAACAACGAGGCCAGGAATACTTTGGAGGCCGACGAATGTCGCCGCAGCCAGTTGCCAAGCATTATTTCCAGTATTCAACCATTGCGGTGATGGAAGCAACATTGGTGATCCCCTTGTGCTGCTGAGTTCCAGCTGGCGATCCGCAAATGCTTTTTGTTGTTAGCGGGGGTGTCGAGAAAATTTCGCCAGCCACCAGCCTAATTTGCAAGCAAGAATTGCGCCAAAATGACGCAGCCATGCTCAAACATAGACGCAAGAAAGACTTGTCAGATCAATGTGATGTGTTGCGGCAGCGCAGCCGGTTGCTTCCGAAGGAACCGATTCGAAATCGTTTGGCCAAAAGCGGGGCGGCATTGCCTATAATTCAAGCAATCGTTGATCTGCATGGGGGCTTGGAGAGAATTTCGTCCTGCGCAACGATTGCGTCGACATAGGGAGAGTCCGGTGAACGCGATCAAGCTTCCTGCGATCCTCGCTTGCACTATGCTGACGCTGGCAGAGATATGTTCTGCACAGGCCGCTGAACTGACCTTCCGGTGTATCAATTCGGCGAGCCACGCGGCCTGGGACTTGAAGATCGATCCGGTGAAAAGCACTGCCGACGGTTTTCCCGCAAAGATCAGCGCGGCGAGTATCGCCTGGCGCGATGCCACTCATGGCGGCATCTATGAACTCGACCGTTCATCGGGCGAACTGACCTTCAGCAATGCCTCAAGCATGGGCGGCTACATGCTGTTTCACCGCTGCCAGCAATTGAAGTGAAGCGCTGGATAACGCGCATAATACTTCCGCATCGTGCGCAATGAGGGGGGCGGAGGTGAGTGCTGAGCGCACCGATGTGCCGTCAAAGCAGAGCGCGGCATTAAATTGGAGGCGCAGGAGGGCCGTAATTCCTTTAATCTTTCTCGCGTGTGCGGTTGCAAGTTTGCTGTTGTCGGGAAGGACGTTTGCGCAGGAAGGGACAGCTTGGCAGCGCCACGCCTGTACGCCCGACGTGTTCCGCTTTTGCAAAGCCTTGACCGGCGTGCTTGCGGCGTCACAAGAAAGTTCTGAGTTCAGATTGTAGGATCGTCTTTTCTACGCCTTGAAAACTCTTCATCGGTTTCGCGACGTCGGTTCGCCTCCGGCTTGCCGCGCTTCTCGTGCTCCTTCCAATGTCGCCAAAAGGTCGAATGCACTGCAACAGGCTGCGTCTCAGCCCTCGGCGCCAGCCTTCACCGTTTCGGCGACAAGGAAAGGTCAATCGATAGACTTCACCATTCTCAAGGACAGGGAGTTCAAGGTCTTGGACCATTCCACCTGTTCTCGGCGGTGGTGAGCGTGACTTTAGCGGTGACCGTGTCTTGATTTCCATCAATTACCTTGCCCCGGATTTGTGGCATCCGAATTCCATTGCAATAGCCCAGTTTTTTCTAAGGAGGACTGCGATGGCCAAAAAACTATCTGATCTTCTTGAGGAATTAGCGGTTCATGCAAAAAAGGCCGAAGATGCGACGGCCGCCGCTGAAAAAGAGGGGCGCGAGAAGATCGCGGCTCGCCAAAAAGAGGCATATGCTGCAGCAAAGGATGCAATTGAAAAAGTTGACCAAAAGGTCAAGTCGGCAGGCGGTTCCGTCTCTCGCGATTTGAGCACGGTCAAGGCGAAAATTGCTGCCGATCTGATTGCGTTGAAGGAGGGTGTCGCCCACGCTGGCCATGAGTTTGATGCCAAGCGCGCGCAGGCGCACGCGGACCGGCTGCAGTGGGAAGCGGATTTTGCCATCGATTATGCCGTTGCGGCGGTCGAACAAGCAGGACTCGCCGCGCTTGGTGCCGTCCTTGCGCGAGCGGAAGCCGCCAAGCAAGCAGCCCGCTGACGATCAGCCCCGGCAAAGGCGAGTTCTTGGGAGATTAAGCGCAATCACAAGGAGAGTACGATGGCCCCCGCGGATGCTCAGACGATTGTCTTTCGACCTCTTCTTCGCGCATTGGCAGAGAATTGGTGGGTGTTATTGCTGCGGGGTATTGCTGCAATTGCGTTTGGCGCTCTGGCACTCGCCTGGCCGGGGGTGACTATTCTGACACTTACTTTGCTTTGGGGTATCTACGCACTTTTCGACGGTGTTCTTGCGCTGTGGGAAGCCGTGTCCGGAGGGATCAGCGAAATAGTGCCACGTTGGTGGCTGGCGCTCGCCGGCATTGCCGGCATAGGAGCTGCAATCGCGGCGTTCGCCTGGCCAGGCATGACGGCGCTTATACTCCTATGGTTCATTGCTGCCTGGGCAATCTTCATCGGCGTGCTGCATATTTGGGGAGCGTTCCAGCTGCGCAACGAGGCCGAAGGGGAATGGCTGCTTGGCTTGAGCGGCGTTCTCTTGGTTGCCTTCGGCGTTATCGCTTTCGCGCGCCCTGGTGCCGGTGCGTTGGCGCTGATCTGGTTGATCGCCTGGTTCGCAATCGCGATCGGCGCGATCTATATCTGGGCCGCGTTTAGGCTGAGGAAATTTAAAGCACCGGCTTGATGGTCCAATCTGCGAGAAAGCTGCGGGCCGCGGAGAGCTGCTTGTGCCTGCCGACTGAATGACGATTTAGGTGATTTGGAGAGGGGACCGGCGGAGGAGACCGATATGACAAGCTATATTCAAGAACTTCAAGTGCAGGTCCCTCATGAGATCGTCCATTATTGGGGCTGGTTCTTGGCATTCGGCGTTGCGCTGGTGCTACTGGGTGCCGCAGCGATCGCAAGATCTTTCGCGGCCACAGTCGCCACTATGTTATTTTTTGGATGGCTGCTCGTATTCGCCTCGGCAATTGAAATCGGTCAAGCCATTCTCGTTGGGCATTGGGCAGGCTTTTTCTATCATTTGCTCTCCGCGATACTTTTTGGAATAGCGGGGTTCATCTTGATTACGCGGCCGCTGATCAGCGCAGAGGCCATAACAATTTTGATTGCAACGCTGTTTCTGGTCAGCGGAATATTTCAACTGATTGCCGCGGTGGCGGTCGCGACGCCGGGAAGGGGGTGGCAGGCCCTTGATGGAATCATCACCTTTATCCTCGGTCTGCTTGTGCTTGCGCAATGGCCGGCGTCGGGCCTTTGGGTCATCGGGCTTTTCGTCGGAATTGATCTCATCTTTTACGGCGCTCTTTGGATCGCTCTCTCCCTGAGCCTGCGGACGAGTTGAGGGTGCATCTGTAGGGCAAGATATGCTTCCAATCACTGATGAATTGCGTCGGCCGTCTCACTTTCCGGTCGTCACCGTATCGATCATTGTACTCAACGCGCTTGGATTCCTGTGCGAGTTGATGTGGGGCGATGCGTTTGTTGAGCGGTGGTCGCTGATCCCTGCGCAGGTCGTGGCCGGGAAGCATTTGATTACGATCTTGACGTCCATGTTTATGCATGGGAGCTGGCTTCATATCATTGGAAATATGGTTTTCCTTTGGGCGTTCGGTCCGGAGGTGGAAGACGCCATGAATCCCGTGCGTTATGCGATATTTTATTTGCTTGGTGGAATTGTTGCGATGCTAGCGCAGGTTGCGGTCGACCCAACCTCAACTGTTCCCACGCTTGGTGCCAGCGGAGCGATTGCGGCTGTGATGGGCGCATTCATGGTCACTTATCCGCGCGACAAGATTTGCACGATTTTTCTCCTCGGTTGGATTGTCGACGTCACGTTCGTACCCGCTGCGTTTCTGATCGGACTTTGGTTCCTGATACAGCTCTTCAACGTTGGCGTGGTTGCAAATACGCAGACAGGCGGCGTAGCCTATATCGCTCACATCGGAGGCATCCTCTTTGGTGCAGCGACAGCGCGCCTATTTGAAGATTGGCGTCGGATAAAGCGCGGAGAGGCAGATTTTTCGAACACGCTGTGATCGAATTTTACGGCTTTTCCACCATGTTCGTGCGCCGTTCTGCGCCGGGGGTGCGCAGCACGCCAAAATACCGTCGCCAATGTCTCAGGAAAACCAAGCGCCTAAACGGCAGCTTTCCCGCGATTGACGCTTAAAACCAGCCAGTCCGCTTCCGGCCCATTCCCGCACTCAGCGCAAAGTTGCGCGCAGCTCGTTGCCGGCAATCGGCGCAATTTGCGCCGAGCTCCTAGGCCGATTACTTCTTCTCAGCCGCTTTGAGGACAACCGGCAGCATGTCCGCTTTGCGAGCTTCTTCCGACTGCACGGCGTGCTCGTAAACCGCCGCTGCCTGCCTCGAACGCCAAGCACCCGTCTCAACCAAGCCGGTCGTATCTAGGCCGCCGTAGCGGCGCATCCACGCGCCCCAAGTGTGCCGAAAGGCGTGGAATGCCACTCGCTCCGGAATGTGCACATCCGCTGCCCGGCTTGCGCGGTCCACCCCTGAACAAAGCCTGATCAAATTCCACGGCTTTTCCACCATGTTCGTGCGCCGTTCTGCGCCGGGGGTGCGCAGCACGCCAAAATACCGTCGCCAATGTCTCAGGAAAACCAAGCGCCTAATGGTGCTGCAAGAGAGGATTGAACTCTCGACCTCTCCCTTACCAAGGGAGTGCTCTACCACTGAGCTACTGCAGCGAAGGCACCATCCGGAAAATCGCCGATTTTCCGAAAAGGATCATGCGGCGAATCAAAGGGTTCGGACATGATCCTGCCCCGTCGGGCCGATTGCGCCTGATACGCCGGCGGCCGGCCTGACGGTCGAAGCGCCGGCTATGTCGCACAGGCGGCGGCGATAGGCAAGACGGTCGCTCAGGAGGGGGCTTTTGCACTCCTGGGGGAGCGGGCCAGCTCGACGTTGAAGGCGGCGCCGACGAGGATGATCAGAACCGAGACCCAGATCCAGGTCATGAAGCCGATGACGGCGCCGAGCGAGCCGTAGACGCGGTCGTAGCTGTCGAAGGCCGAGACGTACCAGGAGAACAGAAGCGAGGCGCCGAGCCACGCGAAGGTCGCGAGCACGCTGCCCCAGCTGAACCAACGCCATTTCGCGCCGAGGCGGCTCGGCCCGACGCGATAGATGACGTCGAGGGCCAGCGTATCGACGACGAAAAGAATTGGCCAGCGCAGCCAGCCGAGCAGCTTGTCGAGAGAAGTGTGGAAACCGACGAAGTTCCAAACGATCGGCAACACGACGACGCCGGCGATTGCGAACAGGGCGAAGACGACGGTGGCGAAGGTCGCCGCCAGGGTCGTCGCATAGAAGCGCGGCAGGCTGCGCTTTTCCTTTTCGCCATAGACGACGTTCAGCGCGTCGAAGAGCGCCGTCATGCCGGAATTGGCGCTCCACAGCGCGATCGCGACGCTGATGAAGAAGGTGAGGCTCTGCACGCTGTTGCTGCGGCCTGCCACGCGCATGACCTGATAGCGGATGAGCCCGATCACGCTCGGCGGAAAGACATCCTTCAAGAGATTGAGGTGGCTGGTGATCACATGCGGATCAGCGAACATGCCATAGAGCGAGACGATCGTCGCAATAGCCGGAAAAATGGCCATCAGTCCAAAAAAGGCAACGCTGCCGGAATTGGCGACAAGCCGGTTGCTACTGACCGAAAGCACGACCCGGCGCACCAGATAGAAGCCGTCCGCGACTCGCGCCGACAGACCGCTGCGCTGGTGCGCGCTTTCTTCAATGTGATCCAGTTTCGTCATGGTTGGGGAAGAGTGTCCTGCTCTCGCTCAATTTGCGTAAAAAATTGCGACCATATCTCCGCATCAAGCCATCTCGCGCCACGAAAAAACTTTGCGTCGCAAGATGCTCGGAAACCGATTGTTATCCTTCTGACCCGTAGATTGACCATGAACATGGGTTGAGCCAGTCAGTAATGACCGATCATTTGCTCAAAAAAATGGAAGCTCCCGCTTTAACCGACGAGGGGCCGCTGGAGGATGTCCAGCGTCGGGCAGAGGCCATCGTCAATCCGGCGTCCGGCCTTGCGAATGATTATCTTAATATTTTCAATGAGATAGTCATGTTGATCGAGCAATTGCCGGCGATGCCGGAATTGATCGAGGATATTTTGAAGTGGCGGCCGGTCACCTATCAATCCTATTTCGCGAAATCGATCCTGCCCCGTCGCGTTTCGGCGCTCGAAGCCTATGAGAAGCTCGATTTCAGCTTCCGGCGGGATTTCAAATCCGTCGTCGCCGATCTCGATCGCCGTGCGGTCGGTGCTGCCGTCGCGATCCGCCGTCAATACAAGAAGGATCCCGACACGTCCTCGCCGGTGATGTCGGAGCTTTGCGAGCGGGTCGGCCAGGCCCTGCGCGAGATCCTGCTGACGGCGAGCGACCTCGTCAATCACGGCCGCCGCGCTGAGCGCGAAACCGAACAGGAACGCGCCGACCGGCTGATCTACGGAAACCTCCGTCGCGTCAGCTAGTATCGCCTCCCGCTTGACGGAGGCCGGCAATTCCTTACCTGTCCGCCGACTACGACCCAGATGGGATCATCGGCTTGGCTTCCACCCTCATGCTTGGCGCCGATGCGGCGGGCATTGCCGCGGCGGCGCGAATTCTCCGCGCCGGCGGTCTCGTGGCCTTTCCGACGGAAACAGTGTTCGGCCTCGGCGCAGATGCGACCTCCAATGAGGCTGTCGCGAAAATCTATGCTGCCAAGGGACGCCCGTCCTTCAATCCGCTGATCGCCCATGTCACGGACCGCACGGCGGCGGAGAAGCAGGGCCTGTTTTCGGCGCAGGCCGCGAAACTGGCAGAGGCTTTCTGGCCGGGGCCGCTGACCCTGGTCCTGCCGCTGGCGCCGGGCGCGACGGTCAGCGATCTCGCGCGCGCCGGGCTCGACAGCGTCGCGCTGCGCGTGCCGTCGCATCCCGTCGCCCAGCAGCTTCTGGCGGCGGCCGGCGTTCCGCTCGCCGCGCCCTCGGCCAACCCCTCCGGTCGCATCAGCGCGGTGACGGCGGCGCATGTGCGCGAGGATTTCGACGGGCGCATCGACGCGATCATCGATGGCGCGGTTGATGTCGGCGTTAAATCGACGATCGTCTCCTTTTTGAAGGAGCGGCCGGCGCTGTTGCGCCCCGGCGGGGTGCCGCGCGCGGCGATCGAGGCCGTGCTTGGTGAAAAGCTGGCGGAGGCCGGGAGCGATGCGACGATCCGCGCGCCGGGCATGCTCGCGGCCCATTATGCGCCACGCGCCCGGCTGCGGCTCGACGCGACGCGCCTGGAGCCGGGCGAGGCGGGGCTCGATTTCGGCAGCCGCTTTCCGGCGGGCGCGCATGTCCTCGATCTCTCGCCCAAAGGCGATCTCGGCGAAGCCGCAGCGCATCTCTTCGGCTATCTGCGCGCTCTCGACACGCATCATGCGGCAATCGCTGTCGCGCCCATTCCCGAGGAGGGGCTGGGCGAGGCGATCAATGATCGCCTGCGCCGCGCGGCGGTGCGCTAAACGACCTTGCCGGGATTCAAAATATCCTTCGGGTCGAGCGTCTTTTTCAGCGTCCGCATCAGATCGAGCGCGACCGGGTCTTTGACGCCGGGCAGGAGGCCGCGCTTCAACTGGCCGATGCCATGCTCGGCGGAGATAGAGCCGTGATATTTGGCGACGATCGCGTGGACGAGGGCGTTGACCTCATCCCAGCGCGCCAGGAAGGCGGCTTTGTCCGCGCCGACGGGCTGCGAGACATTGCAATGGATATTGCCGTCACCAAGATGGCCGAAGGCGACGAGCCGCGCACCGGGGATGCGCGCCGTCACCGCCGCCTCGACCTCGCGCAGAAAGGCGGGCACCATAGCGACAGGCACCGAGACATCGTGCTTGATCGAGCCGCCCTCATACACCTGCACGTCGGGAATCTTCAGCCTTATGTGCCAGAGCACTTTGCGCGACGCCGGCGCCGTGGCGGTTCGCGCCGCAGTGATGATCTCCCGCGCCCGCGCGGCATCGAGCAATTCCTCGACACGTTCGGCAAGGCCCATGCCCTGGCTCGTGAATTCGAGCAGCGCGTAATAAGGATGCGGCGCGGGCAAAGGGTCGATCGCGCTCGGGTCGTGCTTCAAGACGAAATCGAACGCGATGCGGGGCAAGAGTTCGAAGGTCTTCAGCTCCGCGTTGACCTTGTCCTGTGCCAGGCCGAGAAGCTTCAGGGCCTTGTCGAGATCGGCGAGGCCAACGAGAGCGGTGACGGTGGCGTGGGGCTTGGGGAAGAGCTTCAGCACCGCGGCGGTGATGATGCCGAGCGTACCCTCGGAGCCGATGAAGAGATTCTTCAAGTCATAGCCGGTGTTGTTCTTCTTCAGCTTCGAGAGATCGTTGAGTACCCGCCCGTCGGCGAGTACGACTTCGATGCCCAGCACTAGATCGCGCGCGACGCCGAAGGCGACGGCGGCCGAACCGCCCGCATTGGTGGCGAGATTGCCGCCGATCGTGCAGGCGGGGGCGGCATTGAGCGCGAGCGGGAAGTAGCGGCCGGCCGCCTCAGCCGCGGCGCGCACGTCCTTCAGGGTCATGCCGGCTTCGACCGTTAGGGTGTTCGACAAAGCGTCGATCTCGCGCAGCCGGTTCATCCGGGTGAGCGAGAGAACAATCTCATCGCCGCGCTCGGAGGGCGTCTGGCCGCCGACAAGCCCGGTATTGCCGCCTTGCGGCACGATCTTGATGTCGGCTGCATTGCAGAGGGTCACGACGCCCGCAACTTCCGCCGTCGATCCGGGCAGGACGATGCAGCGGGCGCGGCCATGATAAAGGTTGCGCGGCTCATTCAGGTACCCGGCCATGAGGCCGGGATCTGTGATCACATGCTCGGCGCCGACGATGCTGGCGAAATGCGCTAGCAGATCGTCCGTCGCGGCCGGAGCGAGAGGCGTGGCGCGGCTCATGCGACCTTTTAGAGCAGAGCGGCGGCGCGCGCGACTGGACAATTAGCCCGGCATATGGCCGGCGCTGCACAGCGCTTTTTGGGGCGCATCGGATTGGTCCGAAAACCGCTTCGCACTTTGCGGTCCGATGCTCTAGCCCAGCAACCGGCGCAGGCGGCGGGCTTTGCCGGGGCGGCGGAAAATGCCGACGATTTCGAGATGCGGCGAATAGCGGAACTGATCGATGGGCGTGACGCTTTCCAGCGCATAGCCGCCGGCGGTCAGCAGCGCCGTATCGCGGCAGAAGCTCTGGATGTTGCAGGAGACGGCGGCGACGAGCGGCACGGTCGAGGCCGCGAGCGTGCGGGCCTGCGCCTCCGCCCCGGCGCGCGGCGGATCGAAGACGATGGCCTCGAAGCCGTTCAATTCCGTGGCGGCAAGCGGGCGCAGGTAAAGATCGCGCGTCTCGATCGTCACATCGAGCAGGCCGGGCGTCGCGCGCGCGGCTCTGGCCAGCGCCTCGAGCGCCGCGCCCTCGCTGTCGACGGCGTGGACCCTCGCTTTCTCCGCCAGCCGCAGACTGAAAGTGCCCAGTCCGGCGAAGAGATCGGCGATGCGGCGTGCGCCTTCGAGCGCCGCGCTGACCTTTTCCGCCAGCGCCTCTTCACCGGCCTGTGTCGCCTGGAGAAAGGCGCCGGGCGGTGGCGAGACCTCGGCGCGGCCGATACGCAGCAATGGCGCGCGCCGCTCGATGACGCGGGCGCCGTGGTTGGCGACGCGGGCGAGGTCCGTGCTCTCGGCGACGCGGGTGAGCGCTTGCGTTTCCCGCGGGCCGAGCGCGCCGTGGCCGCGCAGGTCGATGTCGAGTCCGGTGAGCGTGGCAGTGACGGAAATGTCGAGCGGCTTGCGCGCCGCGCTGAGCGCGGTCGCGAGTTTGTGTGCGATCGCTGGCGCTTCCTGCATTTCCGGGGCGAGGATGGGGCAGGCGTCGAGATCGATCACCTCATGCGCCCGCGCCTGCATGAATCCGACCTTCGCCGGGCCGCGGTCCGCGAAGCGCGCATGAAAGGTTGCGCGGCGGCGGCCGGTGCCATGCGCGTCGATGAGCGGCGCGACCGGCGGCGAAAGCCCGGCGTGGCGCAAGGGGTCGAGCAGGAGGCCGCGCTTCCACTCGGCATAGGCGGCGGGCGCCAGCGCCTGCACGGCGCAGCCGCCGCAAAGGCCGTAATGCGGGCAGAACGCCTCGATCCGGTCGGGACTCGGATGAAGGATTTCGAGGAGGTGGCCGCGCTCGCCCGCGACCTCCGCCAGAACGATCTCGTCCGCCAGAGCATAGGGCACATAGACCGGCCCTTTCGCGGTGCGGGCGATGCCTTCGCCGCGCTGGCCGAGGCGCTCGATGCGAAGCTCTTCCATCAAGACCGCGTCGCGCCGAGGAGAAATTCGCGATTGCCGTCGCCGCCAGTGATCGGCGAGGCGATCACGCCCGCGACCTGCCAGCCTGCGGCGCGGCACAAATCCGCGATCTCGTCGCAAGCGCGCTTTTGCGCGGCTTCGTCACGGACGAGACCTTTGACGACGAAAGCCGGGCCGACCTCGAACTGCGGCTTGATCAGGCAGACGAGCTTTGCCGGGTGCGCAGTGACGTTAAAAACATTCTGTAAAACAAGCTTCAAGGAGATGAAGCTCATGTCGCAGGTGAGGAAATTCGGCGGCGGCTGAAAGTCCGTCTCCGTCAAATGGCGGGCGTCCGTGCCCTCGCGCGAGACGACGCGCGGATCGGCGCGCAGCTTGTCGTGCAATTGGCCGTGACCGACATCGACGGCATAAACTTTCGCCGCTCCGTGAGCGAGCAAGACTTCGGTAAATCCGCCCGTCGAAGCGCCGAGATCGAGACAGATGGCGCCTTGCGGATCGAAGCCGAAGGCCGCGAGCGCGGCTTCGAGCTTGACGCCGCCGCGGGAGACCCAAGGATAAAGCGGCGTGGCGGCGAGTTCGGCGGTCTCCGCGATGGGCTCGGAGGCCTTGCGCAGAACGCGGCCGTCGATGGTGACGCAGCCGGCGGCGATCGCCTCCTGCGCCTTGGCGCGGCTGGGAAAGAAGCCGCGCGCGACGAGGGCGAGATCGGCGCGTGTTGTCGTCATGGGCGAGGTTACTAGCACCCGCCGCCGTGGCTATCCAGCGCTCAGGCCGGAAAGCAGCGGCAGAACGCGATAAGCAAGCGGAAATCCATGCGTTGACGCGGCTCGGCTTTTGCGGCTTGGTGCGCCACTAAAATCACCCGGTGTAGAAGACCCATGCTCCTGATCGTCGGTACAATACGAATTGCGCCCGAGCGTTTGGCCGAGACGAGACCCGCCATGCAAAAAGTGATCGCGGCGAGCCGGAAAGAGGCAGGCTGTCTCGAATATTCCTATGCCGAGGATATTCTGGATCCCGGCCTCATTCACATCACCGAGCGTTGGGCGGATCAGGTTGCCTTCGACGATCACTTCGCGTCGAACCACCTCGCCGAATGGTGTGGGGCATGGAAAAATCTCGGCATCTGCGACCGCAAACTGTCGATCTATGAGGTTGGCGAGCCGCAGGCGATCCCGCCGCGCGCGCAGGTCAAGATTGCCTGATATCTTTTAGAGGGCCGAACTCGGGACAGGCCCGAGTCCGGCAATGAGCTTCGACTACGCGATCAGCGCCCGCGCGGCGTCGTCCTCGCGGCCGAGCGTCTCAAGCACTTTAGCGACGATGCCCTTCGCGTCGAGATGCGATTCCGTATACATCTTTTCGGGCTTGTCGTGCTCGAGGAAGATGTCCGGCAGCACCATCGAGCGCAGCTTGAGCGGGCGGCGGCCGTCGAGCAGGCCCTGTTCGAGGATCGCCTGCGTCACGAAGGAGCCGAAGCCGCCGACGGAGCCTTCCTCGATCGTGATGAGAACCTCGTGGTTGCGGGCGAGCCGGCTGATGAGGTCGAGATCGAGCGGCTTGGCGAAGCGCGCATCGGCCACCGTGGTCGAGATGCCGTAAGTGCCGAGATCTTCGGCCGCTTTCAACGCCTCGGCGAGACGGGTGCCGAGCGAGAGGATTGCGACCTTGTTGCCCTCGCGCAGGATGCGGCCCTTGCCGATGGTCAGAACCTCGGGGTTCTGCGGCAAATCAATGCCGACGCCCTCGCCACGCGGATAGCGGAAAGCGATCGGGCCTTCGTCATAGGCGACGGCCGTATGAACCATGTGGACGAGGTCGGCCTCGTCGGCTGCCGCCATGATCACCATGCCGGGCAGAATACCAAGGTAGGAGGTGTCGAAGGCGCCGGCATGGGTCGCGCCATCGGCGCCGACGAGCCCGGCGCGGTCGATGGCGAAGCGCACCGGCAGCTTCTGGATCGCCACGTCGTGGACGACCTGGTCATAGGCGCGCTGCAGGAAGGTCGAGTAGATCGCGCAGAAGGGCTTGAAGCCTTCCGTCGCGAGACCCGCGGCGAAGGTCACCGCATGTTGCTCGGCGATGCCGACATCGAAGGTACGCTCGGGGAAGGCCTTCTCGAACACATCGAGGCCAGTGCCCGAGGGCATGGCGGCGGTGATGGCGACGATCTTGTCGTCCTTCTCGGCCTCCTTCACCAGCGCGTCGGCGAAGACGCGGGTATAGGTTGGCGCATTGGCCTTCGGCTTCACCTGCGCGCCGGTCAGCACGTCGAACGTGTTGACGGCGTGATGCTTGTCCTTGGCGGCTTCCGCCGGGCCGTAGCCCTTGCCCTTCTGCGTCACGACATGGACGAGAACCGGGCCACGGCCTTCCATGTCGCGGACGTTCTTCAGGATGGGCAGGAGCTGGTCGAGGTTATGGCCGTCGATCGGCCCGACATAATAGATGCCGAGTTCCTCGAACATCGTGCCGCCCGCCCAGAAATTGCGGGCGAATTCCTCGGTCTTGCGGGCGCGGTCGTAGATGAACTTCGGCAGGTGCCGGCCGAGTTGCTTGGCCGCCTCGCGCACCGTGCGATAGGTGCCGCCGGAGACGAGCCGGGCGAGATAGGACGAGAGCGCACCGGCGGGCGGGGCGATCGACATTTCATTGTCGTTCAGGATAATGATCAGGCGCGAATGCATCGCCCCGGCATTGTTCATCGCCTCATAGGCCATGCCGGCCGACATGGCGCCGTCGCCGATGACGGCGACCACATTGGTCGGCTTGTCGGCGAGCGTCGCCGCGACAGCCATGCCGAGGCCGGCCGAGATCGAGGTCGAGGAATGGCCGGCGCCGAACGGGTCGTATTTGCTTTCCGCGCGGCGGGTGAAACCTGAAAGGCCGTCACCCTTACGCAAAGTGCGGATGCGATCGCGGCGCTCGGTCAGGATCTTGTGCGGATAGGCCTGATGGCCGACGTCCCAGATGATCCGGTCATTGGGCGTGTCGAAGACATAGTGCAGGGCGACCGTCAGCTCGACGACGCCGAGTCCGGCGCCGAGGTGGCCGCCAGTCACGGAAACGGCGTCGATCGTCTCGGTACGCAATTCCTGCGCAACCTGAGCGAGGTCGGATTCGGGAAGCCGCCGCAAATCGGCCGGCGATTTGATCGCGTCCAGGAGCGGGGTCTTCGAGGATGTCGTCACAGCTACCTCATGTCGAGAATTGTTATTAGCTTAGGCGTTGCTATTCGCAGTTAGCCCGAACATATAACAAAAGAGACGGGACCAGCAATTTTGCCGAAAAAGAAAGCAACCCCCCATCAGTAATAGGATTAACCCGGGCGACAACGCACAGGCCATGCGTGAAATGCGCCAGGGCGAACGATCCTTGCTGCTTCCTTAACATCTGTGTCTTTCAGGTTACGGATTTAAAACCTTTGGGCGCCGGAGGAGTGGCTTTAGCGCCCCCGCTCTGGAAAATTGCGCGCCGGGGCTTAACTTGCTTACGGGAGCCGGACATGAGCCTTCCGACTGAAACCGCGCCAATTTCCAGCCTGCCGGCCACAGCCAGCGGTTGTGTCGAGCGGCTGCGCCACCGCTGGGCCTGGTTCATCGCTCTGGGCGTTCTGGTCGCCGCGATGGGCATCGCCGCCCTGGCCCTGGTCGTTTCCGCCACCATCGCCTCCGTCTATGTCATCGCCCTTTTCATGGTCATCGCCGGAGGCGGGGAGATTGCTTTTGCCTTCGGCGCCCGGTCCTGGGCGCGGTTCTTCCTCTGGGTCATCGCCGGGCTCGCCTACATCGTGGTCGCCGCCTTCGCGCTCGCCCAGCCTCTGATGGCGGCGGCGGTATTCACCTTGTTGCTCGGCGTCGCATTGTTCGCGACCGGGGTTGTTCGTATCTATGTCGGCACGCAGCTCAATAAAGATGTGCGCGGCATTGTGATCCTGGCCGGTATCGTCACAGCTGTGGTCGGCATCGTTGTCCTCGTCGGCTGGCCGGCCAACAGTTTTGTTGTTCTCGGCTTGCTTCTCGGGCTCGATCTCTTGTTCTGGGGCGGCAGCTGGATCACGCTTGGCCTGCGCATGAAAGCGCGTCTGCTCGCTCTGCCGCGCCAGGCCTAGAGGTGGGGGCGGGCGAGCCGCCGCGCTTTTAATCTCGTTCCAACTAAGACGAATTTGCACGTTCCTGCGGCGCTTGCGGTGATCTATGGATCATCCGGGCTTGGCCGCGAGGCCGAGCCAGTCCGGGGACCGTCATGGCAAAGTGGGTCTATACGTTCGGCAACGGTGCCGCCGAGGGCGGCAGCCGGATGAGCGCGCTGCTCGGCGGCAAGGGAGCCAATCTGGCGGAAATGGCGAGCCTCGGCCTGCCGGTGCCCCCTGGCTTTACCATCACGACAGACGTTTGCGCCTATTTCTACGCCCACGCCCAAAGCTATCCGCCGGAACTCGCCACGCAGGTCGAGGCGGCACTGAAACATGTCGAAGAGATCGCCGGCCGCACTTTCGGCGACGCGCAGCGGCCGCTGCTGGTCTCCGTCCGTTCTGGTTCCCGCGCGTCGATGCCGGGCATGATGGACACGGTGCTGAACATCGGCCTCAACGACGCGACCGTGGAAGCCCTCGCGGCCGATGCCAAGGACGCGCGCTTTGCCTACGATTCCTATCGCCGCTTCATCCAGATGTATTCGAGCATTGTGCTCGGCGTCGGGCATCATCATTTCGAGGAACTGATCGAGGATTTCAAAGAGGCCAAGGGGCTGACGCTCGACACCGATCTCTCCGCCGAGGATTGGCAGGAGATGATCCGCGCCTTCAAGGCCAAGATCGCGGCGGTGCATGGCAATGCCTTCCCTCAAGCGCCGCGCGAGCAGCTTTGGGGCGCCATCGGCGCGGTCTTCGGCTCCTGGAACAATCCGCGCGCCAAAATCTACAGGCAGCTGCACAATATTCCCGAGTCCTGGGGAACGGCCGTCAACGTGCAGGCGATGGTCTTCGGCAATATGGGCGAGACCTCCGCGACGGGCGTTGCCTTCACCCGCAATCCCTCGACGGGCGCGAAAGAGCTCTATGGCGAGTTCCTGATCAATGCGCAGGGCGAGGATGTCGTCGCTGGGGTCAGGACGCCGCAGAACATCACCGAGGCGGCGCGCATCGCGGCGGGCTCGACGCAGCCGTCGATGGAGATGACCTTGCCGGCCGTCTTCGCCCAGTTCGTCGCGGTGGCCGAGCAGCTCGAGCGGCATTATTGCGACATTCAGGATGTCGAATTCACGGTCGAGCGCGGCAAGCTCTGGATGTTGCAGACGCGCACCGGCAAGCGCACCGCCAGAGCGGCCCTGCGTGCCGCCGTCGAGATGGCGCGGGAAGGGTTGATCAGCGAGGCGGAGGCCGTGCGCCGCATCGAGCCCAGCTCACTCGATCAATTGCTGCACCCGACCATCGCGCCGGAGGCGGAGCGCAATATCATCGGCACCGGCCTACCGGCCTCGCCTGGCGCGGCCACCGGTGAGATCGTCTTCAACGCCGACGAGGCCGAGCAATTGCGCAGCGCCGGACGCAAGGTGATCCTGGTGCGTGTCGAGACGAGCCCCGAGGACATCCACGGCATGCACGCCTCGGAGGGGATTCTGACGACGCGTGGCGGCATGACCTCGCATGCGGCGGTCGTGGCGCGTGGCATGGGCAAGCCCTGCGTCACGGGCGCCGGGGCGATCCGCATCGATTCCGAGCGCGGCATTCTCTCCTGTGGCAGCGTGACCTTGCGCCGAGGCGATATTCTGACGATCGACGGCGGCACCGGACGGGTGATGGCTGGCGCGATTGAAAAGCAGCAGCCCGAGCTTTCGGGCGAATTCGGCGTTATCATGCAATGGGCCGACAAGCTGCGCCGCATGGGCGTGCGCGCCAATGCCGAGACGGAAGCGGATGCGCAAGCGGCGCGGCGCTTCGGCGCCGAAGGAATCGGCCTCTGCCGCACCGAGCATATGTTCTTCGAGGCGGGCCGCATCCTTGCCATGCGGGAGATGATCCTCGCCGATGATGAAAAGGGCCGTCGCGTCGCGCTCGCCAAGCTGTTGCCCTATCAGCGCGGCGATTTCGCCGAGCTGTTCACGATCATGTCCGGTCTGCCGGTGACAATCCGGCTGCTCGACCCGCCGCTGCATGAGTTCCTGCCGCATACGGCGGAGGAGATCGTCGAGGTCGCCGCCGCGATGAACGTGACGGCGGAACATCTGCAGCATCGGGCCGAGGAACTGCGCGAATATAATCCCATGCTCGGCTTTCGCGGCTGCCGGCTCGCTATCGCCTTTCCCGAAATCGCGGACATGCAGGCTCGCGCGATCTTCGAAGGCGCGATCCAAGCCAAGCGTAAGACAGGCGTCGCGCCGGAGCCCGAGATCATGGTGCCGCTCGTCGCGATCAAGGCCGAGTTCGACGCCGTCAAGGCGATCATCGACCGCTGCGCCGAGGCTATTGTGGCCGAGACCGGTGAGACGATCGCTTATACGGTCGGCACGATGATCGAATTGCCGCGTGCGGCGCTGGCGGCGGGCGAGATCGCGGAGACGGCGGAATTCTTCTCCTTCGGCACCAATGATCTGACGCAGACGGCGCTCGGCATATCGCGCGACGATGCGGGGACTTTCCTGGGTGTCTACATTTCCAAGGGGCTTCTCGCGCGCGATCCTTTCGCGACGATCGACCAGCAGGGCGTTGGCGAATTGATCGAGATCGCCATCGAGCGCGGCCGCAAGACGCGGCCTTCGCTCAAGCTCGGCATCTGCGGCGAACATGGCGGCGATCCGGTTTCGATCGGCTTCTTCGAACGGGCAGGGCTCACCTATGTTTCCTGCTCGCCATTCCGCGTTCCGATCGCGCGGCTGGCGGCGGCGCAGGCAACGCTTGGCGGCCTAGCGGGCGAAGATTCGTAGAATTTGTTCAGTCCGCCTTTGGACTCCAAGCCAGACTTCCGCGAACTGGCCCGCGATAGCCTGAACGTGCCGATTGCGGACTGGCCATCGATCCGGCCGCAGTTCAGGTCTGCCGATGTTGCTTTCGACCGATGCTGTGACCACCGCGGCCTCTGTCGAATCGCCAGGGAAGCGAGAGAAGGCAGCGTCAAGTTCGAGCCGGAAATGAAGAGAATGGAGCCATCGCCGCATCGGCGTCCGCCTCCGTAGGTATGGACGGATCAATTCCTGCGCAATATGGATGGATGGGGATGTGGTCTGCCGTGGCACTCCCATTTTCGCCGCGTCGCCAAGGCAGGCGATGAAGACGTTCGTTCAATGACGCTGCGCCGGGCGGGTTGGCCCTTCGATTTGCCGCCGCTCGCAAAAGTGTCGATTTCGAGAGACCTGGTCATGACCGACAAAAAGCCGGCCGCAGACGTTACCAAGGATTGGCAAGCGACGCAGGGCCAGAAGTCCTCTGCGACGCGCCTCCGCCTTTTCGCCGCGCTCTGCTGGCTCGTTGCCATTGGCGGCGAGATCGCCGGGATCTACTTGTTCTATCAGCACAAGTTCGACCATGGGAACATGCTGCTGCTGATCGGCTTTCTGGTCGGGATCGCGGTCTTCGCAATCGCCGGCAACTTGCTGTGGAAGGCGGCCAACAGGCACGATCCGGCCCGCGCATCCGACACGGCCAGATTCTTCTTCCAAAACCAGCTCGGCGCGATCATCACGCTGATTGCCTTCCTCCCGCTGGTTTTCCTGATCTTGACCGACAAGAACATGGATCCGCAGACCAAGAAGGTCGCCGGCGGTATTGGCGTTGTGCTGGCCGTGATCGCGACGCTGATCGGGGTCGACTACAAACCCCCGTCAGTCGAGCAATACACCCAGGACATGAACGCGTGCGCGACCCAGATTAAGACGGGGCAGCCGACCACAGCCTGTTCGCCTGACGTCGCCGTCCAGGCGAAGGAGATCGCCACGGACTCCGCCACGGTGGCCGCGGCGACGAAGGACGCGCAACACCCTGCCGGTCAGGACGTCGTCTACTGGATCGCGCCGGAAAACGGCGCCAAGAAGTCCCAAACGCCGCATGTCTTCCACCTCTGCGCAGGCGTGAGTCCGCTGAAAAACAAGACCGTGAACAGCGGCTCCGTGACCGAGGCCTATGCAGAGAACGCCATCCGCATCACGAAGCAGATCGAGATGGAACAGAAGCAGTGCGGGTTCACGGTTTCGAAATAAACCTGCCCGCGTTCTATCGCGCCCAGCTCTTAGTTTTGTCGGGAGGAACGGTGCGCAATGGCGGGTCCGGCATGGACTCGCCGAAGCAATGGTAAATATCGGGATCGTCCGGTTGGGCTGAGGCCGATTTGGAGTATCTGAATGCGAGAAGGATCGCGTCGTTTGACGACATTCTCGACGCTCTAAAGGTTGAAGCGGGTTTCTATCAGAACCGAGATCCTACGGCGGGATAGTTCCCATTCCCATGCTGGATTGGCGTGACTGCGGCGTCGGCCAAAGCCAATCCTCCCAATTTTGATGCGATTGCAAACGTCCGCTTGCAAGAAACTCCATGAACGTCGCGAATAGCCGGATGGGCCGCAGCGGACGCGCGGCAGGTGATCAAACAACGGGCATCCTGCCGGGCAAAGATTTCAAGCTAAAACGCCACCAAAATTTGCCTCAAATTGAAACGCCGCGATTCACCCCTCACTAAACACCTCTTCAAGCTTAAACCGCGATAACCATAGGCAGCAGCGGAATTTCCCTCGGTTGTGGCCGGCGGAACACGCCGTTGGTGGAGCGGAATGCGAAAAAGTGGATAGCGTTTTTTTCGCGTAAATCCCGCTCTGACTTCGCGATCTAGTGGCGAGCGCGGCGTATGAGTCGGCTTCAAGTCTCGTGGGCGATGGGCGTCGTGGCGCCCTGGTGTCTGGGCATCGGGCTCGTCGTGTCGATGGCCGCGGACGCCGGCCAGGACGCGACGATCGGCGCCTCGCTCGCGCCGGCGGGCATCCTTGCCGCGATTCAGCCCGGCAATCTCATTCCCGTCGCGGTGACCGGCCCGGGATTTGGTCTCGATCCGCGGCCGGCCGCGGCTGGTTCGGCACAGGCGCGTCTGTTTCTCGGTGATTCTCCGGATTTCGCGCAGGTCCCCGACGAGGTCGCGCCGCGCGCCGCGCTGAAACCGAATGCGCATGGCTTCCCAGACATAGATCGCAGCAAAAAGGGCGATCCCGCCGTTGGCTTGCGGCCGACCTTCAGCTCCCAATTGCAGCAAAAGGGCGGACTCAATGCCTTGCAGGCGCGGCAGATGATCTTTGCCGAAGCGGAGACGCTACAGAGCGATGCCTTCGCGCTCAGCGAAGCCCCAGCCGACGCCGACAGTTTCACGCCCTGGCCCAGCGACGAAACCCCCACCACTGCGCCGACCCGCGCCGATGCGTCGCCGGCGCAGCCCGGCTCGACCGAGACCATGCGGCCCGCGAATATCGCCGAGCTGCTGATGCAGGGCGCGACGCCGCAGGTGGGGCGCGCGGAGGCGCTCGCCTCGACGACGCCGGCGACGGACGATGCAACGCCGGTCGAAGTCGTCGCCTTGCCGACCTTGCCGCACGAAGAAAGTACCGATTTCTCAACCGTGCCGGCCGACCGGCCGGATTACGCTTCGCTCATCGACGAGGACCAATGGCGCCACGAGCAGCGCTGCCTCGCGCAGGCCATCTATTTCGAGGCCCGCGGCGAGAGCGACAAAGGCGAGGCCGCTGTCGCGCAAGTAGTGCTGAACCGCGTCTCGAGCGGACTTTATCCCTCGACGATCTGCGGCGTCGTCTTCCAGAACCGGCAGCATTATCATGCCTGCCAATTTTCCTTCGCCTGCGAGGGGCGGTCGCTGCGGATCACCGAGCCCGATGCCTGGCGCCGCGCCGAGAGCATCGCCGCCGCAGTGACGACCGGCAAAACCTATGTCCCCGCTGTCGGCGACGCGACCCACTATCACGCGCTTTATGTACATCCCTATTGGGCGCGGCGGCTGGAACGGACAGACAGGATTGGCCACCACGTCTTTTACAAATTGCGTGACGGACAGAGCTAGCGGTCGCTATGCGCTCGCAGGCTGCGCCGGGCGGGCGGTCCGGGTGCCGAGAAAAACCAGCGGGACCGCCATTGCATAAATGACGACCACCGAGAGCCAGATGGCTCCGGGCCAATCCTTCTGGACGACAAAGTAGAAGGTCGAGAAAGCAAGCGGCGCGACGATGGACGCCAAGCTCACCGCCGATGCCAGCACGCCTTGGAGCTGGCCCTGACGACCCGGATCGACCTTCCGGGTGGCGAGGGCCTGGAACGCCGGCGTGCCAATGCCGACGAGAGCGAAGATCGGCATGATGGCGAAGACGATCCAGCCTTGGTTGGCGAAGGCCATGACGACAAGCGCGATGCAGGCGCAGGCAATCCCGACGACGACGGCCCAGCGTTCACCGAACAGCCTAACCGCTGGGCCGGGCAGGAAGGCTTGCGCCAACGTCTGGCAGACGCCGAACGCGCCTAGCGAAAGGCCGATCCAGAAGCCGTTCCACTGAAACGTATCGAAGCCCCACAAAGCCCAGCAGACGACGTAGGCCTCGCCGGCGCCGCTCAGGATGAAGAACACGAGGACGATAGGCAGAAGCCCTTTCATCGAGAAGACCCAACGAAGCGGCCGAAGCGGGTTGAGCGCGGCCAGGTCGATCTTCTGGCGGGCCGGTGTGCGAGACTCCGGCAGGATGAACAAAGCCAGTAGGAGATTGCAGGCGTTCAGCACGGCGGCGGCGATGAAAGGGAGCCGCAGCCAGGTGTCGCCAAGCAGTCCGCCGAGAACCGGCCCGATGATGAAGCCGATCCCAAACATGGCGTTGGATAGGCCGAAGCGACGGGCGCGCTTGTTCTCGGGCGAAATGTCGGTGATGTAGGCCGTTGCCACGGAGACGGTGGCGCCGGTCAGGCCGGCAATCGCGCGGCCGAGTACCAGCATCCAAAGCTGCGGTGCGAAAGCCATGACGACATAATTGATCGCCGCACCGGCCATGGAAATGAGCAGCACGGGACGCCTGCCGAGGTTGTCGCTCAAAGCGCCGAGCACGGGCGCGAAGACGAACTGCATGACCGCATAGAGCGCGATCATGATCCCGATAGTGGGCGCAATATTCTGGGTGTGCGTCACATCCTCAAGAAGTCGCGGGAGAATAGGGAAGATGAGGCCTATGCCGACGGCGTCGAGGGCGATGGTGGCGAGGATAACGACAAGCGGTTTGTTCATTGCACCTGGAGCGGGATGAGGAAAAGTGGAATCCGGTTTTCCGGCGGCTCTCAGATGACCAGCACGAGCCTGCCTCGAACGTGCCCGTGCTCACTGACGCGGTGCGCTTCGGAGATTTCGTCGAGTGGATAAGTTCGCTCGACTTGAAGCCAAAAGCGCCCAGTTTCGATAAGCGTTCCTATTTCAGCAAGCGCGTGGAAGGCGTGGCCGTGAAAGCCGTTGCTGAAGCGCACGTCGTACTGTTTCGCTCCGTCGAAGTCGGCGAGTGTCACCACGTTCTGCGGGCCGCCGGCGAGATCAATCAACTCGGGCAGCACGCCGCTGCCGGCGACGTCGAGCGCGGCGTCGACGCCATCGGGCGCGAGGGCGCGGACTCGTTCGGCCATGCCTCCGCCGTATGTCACGGGCTCTGCGCCGAGGAGTCGAAGATAGTCGTGATTGGCGGTACTGGCGGTGCCGATCACGCGCGCACCGCGGGCGATGGCGAGCTGAACGGCGGTGCTGCCGATCCCACCGGCGGCGCCGTTGACGAGCAGGGTGAGTCCGGGCCCGACGTTGAGTTGGCCCAGGCTGCGCGTGGCCGTTTCGAGCGCGACGGGAAGGGCGGCGGCGTCGACGAAACCGAGGAATGGTGGAATCGGCGACCGAATGGTCAGTAGTGCCAGTTCGGCCGCTCCGGCGCCATCGTCGGAGACGCCGAAGACCCGGTCGCCGACAGCGACGTCTGTCACACCTTCTCCGATCTCATCCACGACGCCCGCCACGTCGCGACCCGTTGTCTGCGGCAGCCCCGCGCCGAAGCTCAGCACACCGCTGCGCAGCTTCGAATCGGTCGCACTGATGCCGGCCGCGTACACGACGATCCGGATCTGTCCGGGACCGGGATGCGGGTCGGGAAGATCCACGATCTCGAGGACCTCAGGACCTCCGAACCGGCTGAATTGCGCTGCTTTCATCATGTTCCTCACCTTCGACGCGAGCTGCGCGCCGTGCATTTCGGTTTCCTGTCCAGATCAGCTCGATGGCAGCTGAGAGTCCGACCGGCCCGGCTCCAACAATCACAACCTCAAGGTCATTTTTATATACTTGATATAAATATGTATGCAGTACGCACTTAAGCACTGTTGGGAGCTTTGTGTCAACGAAAATATGTACTCAGTATATAAAGCGTGCTATCAGGAGCTGCATGTCAATGCCGTCCGACCGCCGATCCCGTAAGCGCCTTGCCACGCGCCAAATCATCTCCGATGTCGCCACGCGCCTCTTCATCGAGCGGGGCTTCGATCAGGTGACGGTGGACGAGATCGCGGAGGCCGCCGACGTCGGGCGGATGACGGTGTTCAATCATTTTCCCCGCAAGGAGGACATGTTCTTTGATCGCGACGAAGAGGGTCGAGAGATCCTGCGCGAAGCCTTGCGGCAGCGCGATCCCCGCGTCGCTCCGATCGAGGCGTTACGTCTGCTCGCGCATCGGCTCGTTGCGGAACAGAGCCCTGCCGTCGAATTTTCTGCCAGGAGCCAAGGCTTCATAAAGACGGTCGAGGGCAGCGAAACGCTCAAGGCTCGGGCTCGGGCGATACGTGACGAACTCGCGCACGTCGTAACAGAGGCGCTAGCCGAATGCGTCGGGCGAGACCCTCGCGATCCCGACGCCTATCTGGCGGCCGGTCTGCTCCTGGCGACATGGACCGTGGCCTTCATCCAGGCTCACCGGACCTTTCGGCAGACGCGAAATAGAGAGCAAGCAAGCGCCGCCTTTCTCGCACTTGTCGATAAGGGAAGCATCGGCGTGAAAGCGGCGATGGCAGTCACGCCTTACGCCTGAGACTCCGGCATCAGGACGCTTGGAACTTCATCGAGCCAGTCATAGATGGGCGCACGGGCACCCATGACGTGCATCTCTTCGGCAGAGCCGTCGAAGCCGCTGTGCATGAGGATGAGCGGGCGAGGCTCGGAAGTGCGCCCGGTACGGGCGCAGGATTGCGACTTTTTGGGCCTCCAGCGCCGGAAACCTAAAACGGCCATGTTCGGCGGGATGATCTGCCATTCGGCTGGAGAAGGGCCTCCTGCCGAGGTTCGGGCTTTGCATTTCCAAGCGTATTGTTTCGGCGTATAGCTGGCATGGCATCCCCGCGCCGGCCGGCAGTGGGCCTGCATAAGCTTTTGCGCGAAATGTGATTTTGCGCCCAAATCGGTTCGTTCCGGAGGATTGAAGCTTGCCGTTGCACCGTCTCGCCCCGCGCGCGATTTTGTTCTGTGTCTCGATACTCCTGGCCGGGTCGTTCGGCCTCTCGGCCGCGGCGGCCAAGGTCAACGAGAACCTGTCCGTTGCTACGCCATTCGAAGTCGGCGAGAGCCCGGCGGGCAATTACCTCGCCGCGGTGATCGCCGGGGCGGATCGCGACACTGTGGCAGCGGCGACCTTTTTCCGTGAGGCGCTGCGCTTTGATCCGCGTAACAAGGAATTGATTGAGCGCGCTTTCGTTGCGGCGCTGTCCAACGGCAGCATGCCGGAAGCCTTCAACTTGGCCGATCGGCTGCTGATCTATGAGCCCGACAATGGCTTGGCGCATCTCGCGATCGGGGTGCGGGCGCTGAAAATGCATCTATATGCCGTCGCACGGGGTCAATTCGCTCGCGGCGGCGGCGCCGAGGGCGGCGATCTGACCGCGACTCTGCTGACCGCCTGGGCCTACCAGGGCTCGGGCCAGACGCGCCGGGCGCTGGAGACCGTCGATCGGCTCGACGATGAAAATTTCTCGGTCTTCCGCAATTATCATAAGGCTTTGATCGCCGATGTCGCCGGCCGTAGGGACCAGGCGGCGGACGCGTTCAAGGCGGCCTATGACAGCGACAAGAACACGCTGCGCCTCGTCGACGCCTATGGCCGGTTTCTGAGCGAAACCGGCAAGAGCGATCAGGCCATTGCGCTCTACACGGCTTTCGACCAGGTCGTGCCGGATCATCCCACCGTCCGGGCGGCGTTCGCCGCGCTCAAGGACGGAAAGAGCTTGCAGCCGCTGATTAGGAACGTCGATCAGGGCGCGGGCGAAGTTCTTTATGGCCTCGGCGCCGCCGGCGACCGGCAGGGCGACGATCTCGCCGGGCTGATCTATCTGCGGCTTTCGCTTTATCTCGATCCGGACAATGGGCTGGCCTTGCTGACGCTGGGTGATATTTACCAGCGCATCAACCAGAACGAGCAGGCACTCGACGTCTTTCAGGACGTTCCGCAGAGCGATCCGCAGCGCGTGACCGCCGACATCGAAATCAGCCAGGCGCTCGAAAATCTCGGCCGCAGCGATCAGGCCTTGAGCTATTTGCGCAATGTCGTCGACGATAATCCCTATGACGAGGAGGCGCTCTCGGCGCTCGGCAATCTGCAGCGCGCGCACGACCATTACGACGAAGCCATCGTCACCTATACGCGCGCGATCGCGGCCTCAAAAAAGCCCGAGGCCGCCAATTGGCCGCTCTATTATTTCCGCGGCATCGCCTATGAGCGCAGCAAGCAATGGCCGAAGGCGGAAGCCGATTTCAAACACGCCCTTCAGCTTTTCCCGGACCAGCCGCTTGTGCTGAATTACCTCGGCTATAGCTGGGTGGATAAGGGAATAAATCTCGACCAGGCCTTTCCGATGCTGCGCCGCGCGGTCGATCTGCGTCCGACAGATGGCTATATCGTCGACAGCCTCGGCTGGGCCGAATACAAGCTCGGCCATTACAAGGAAGCGGTGACGGATCTCGAGAAAGCGGTCGATCTGAAGCCCGCGGATCCGGTCATCAACGATCACCTCGGCGATGCCTATTGGCGGGTCGGGCGCAAGCTGGAAGCCCATTTCCAATGGAACCATGCCCGCGACATGGGCGCGGACCCGGCAGATTTGCCGCGCATTCTCCAGAAGATAAAATCCGGCCTCGACACGTCGTCCGCGAGTTCCGGCACCAACTCCAAAGCGGGGGCCGATGACAAGCCTGCGGCGGCCGATGCCGAGCATAAGCAGAATGGCGGCGGCTGAGCATCCCGAGGCCGCTTCCGTCATTCTCCGTCATTGCGAGCAAAGCGGAGCAATCCAGTCTGACCATTCCTGGATTGCTTTATCGCTGCGCGCCTCGCAATGACCAATTTCGTCGATCAAGCTCTCGATCCGATCCTGCCCGTGTCCCAGCAACTCACCGATCGTGCCCCCGCCAAAATCAATCTGACTCTGCATGTCGTCGGGCGGCGCGCTGACGGCTACCACGAGCTTGAGAAGTCTCGTCGCTTTTTCGCGCAGCGGCGACCGGCTGGCGTTGACGCCGGGCGATTCCTTGCAGCTTCAGGTCGTGGGGCCGACAGCTCCGGCCGCCGGCGATCCGGAAAAGAACCTCGTCATCAAGGCGGCGCGGCAATTGGCCGAGCGCGTCGAAGGCTTGCGCCAGGGCAGCTTCACTTTGATCAAGACGCTGCCGGTGGCGGCGGGCATCGGCGGCGGCTCGTCCGATGCCGCTGCGGCGCTGCGGCTGATCGCCCGCGCCAACGATCTCGCGCTCGACGATCCGCGGCTGCTCGAGGCGGCGCGGGCGACGGGCGCCGATGTGCCGGTCTGCGTTGCCGCGCGGGCGCGGATGATGAGCGGCATCGGTGATAGGCTCGGGCCTGTTCTCGATCTTCCGCCGCTGCCGGCGCTGATCGTCAACCCGCGCCAGCCGCTCGAAACCAAGCCGGTCTTCGAGTTCATGAAGATCCCGGTTGGCGGCAAGCCGCACTTCGGACCGCATCCGCAGATTGGCTCCCATGTCTCTTTCGACGCTTTGATCGCTGCCTTGCGCAAAGGCCGCAACGATATGGAGGATGCCGCCTCCGTCCTCGCTCCGATCATCGCGAAGGTCCTTGCCATTCTCACCGCCGCGCCGGGCTGCAAGCTTGCGCGGATGTCGGGCTCCGGCGCGACCTGTTTTGCTTTGTTCAACGACTGCCGCGCGGTCGGCAGAGCGCGCAAAGCGATCGCCGAGGCGCATCCCGATTGGTGGGTGAAAGCGACGCTGTTGAATTAGCGCTCAATAAAGCCAGGGCACGAGCCGCCACGTCCGCGCGTAATAGGCATCATATTCCGCGCCGAACTGGCTGCGCAGCAGGGCTTCTTCGGCATCCATGCGCGCAATGAGCGGCACCAGATGCAAAAGCGCGAGGACGACGCCAACCGCTGAGCGGAAGGCGAGCGCCCAGCCAACCGCGCCGACGATCAAGCCCAGATAGCTTGGGTTGCGAATGGTGCGATAGATACCGGTCGTCACGAGACGATGGTTCGGCTGAATGGCGACAAGTCCGCTGAACCTGTGGCCGAGCACAAAGACCGGCCAGAGGCGCAATGTTCCGCCGATCGCCACGAGAGCAACGCCTATCCAGCGCGTGGTTTCGCCGTCGATCGTCCAGAAGCCGATCCGGTCCGTATAGGCCGGCACGAAGGCGAGGAGGAGTGCAAGCACGCCGAAAGCGGCGAAGACCCAGCGGTTGCCGCGATCCTCGCGCTCGCCAGCGCTGAGATTCCCGCTTGAGAAGAACGACGCGACGAGAAGGACCAACACGACCACGCAAAGCGCGACGAGCGCCGGGTGGGAAAAGAACGGGCCGAAGCCGCCAGAGCCGAAAATGGCGAGACCGAATTGAATGAGGACTGCGACGATAGCAACAAAGGCGAGCTTGATGTTCATCAGCGTGGCCTTTGGCCAAAGATCATCTCAATGCGCGCGCTCGATGCAGAAATCGACGACGTCTTTGAGCGCCGCCTTCCACGGCGAAGCCGGGAAGAGTTCCAGCGCGTCATGCGCCATGGCGCCGTAATGGCGCGCGCGCTCAACGGTATCCTCGAGCCCGCGATGCTTGTGCATGATCGCGATCGCGGTTTCGAGATCGCCGTCGTTGATCTCGCCGTCTTCGAGTGTCCGGCGCCAGAAGGCGCGCTCGGATTCCGTTCCGCGGCGGAAGGAGAGCACGACAGGCAAAGTGATCTTGCCCTCGCGGAAATCGTCGCCGACGTTCTTGCCGAGCTTGGCCGATTTGCCGCCGTAATCGAGCGCGTCGTCGATGAGCTGGAAAGCGATGCCAAGATTGAGGCCGTAGCCGCGGCAGGCGGCGATCTCCGCCTTCGAGCGTCCGGCGAGGATAGGCCCAACCTCGGAGGCGGCGCCGAAGAGCGCGGCCGTCTTGGCGCGAATCACGGCGAGGTAATCGTCCTCGCTCGTCTGCGTGTCCTTCGCCGCCGCGAGCTGCATCACTTCGCCTTCGGCGATCACGGCCGCGGCGGAGGAAAGCACTTCGAGCGCGGCAAGCGAGCCGACCTCGACCATCATCTTGAATGCCTGGCCGAGCAGAAAGTCGCCGACCAGCACAGTCGCCTCATTGCCCCAAAGCATCCGGGCCGCGAGCTTGCCGCGCCGCATATTGCTCTCGTCGACCACATCGTCATGCAGCAGGGTCGCGGTGTGCATGAATTCGACCGCGGCGGCGAGCTTGATATGGCCCGCGCCCGAATAGCCGCAGAGTCCTGCCGTCGCGAGCGTCAGCATCGGCCGCAGCCTTTTGCCGCCCGAGGTGATCAAATGATTGGCAATGTCCGGGATCATCGTCACATGCGAGGCCGCATGCGACAGGATGACCTGATTGACCCGCTCCATATCGGGCGCGGCCAGCCGGTTCAGCGCCTCGATACGGCCTTCGCCGGCAGCGTCCTCAAGTGGAATTACAACGCCCAATTCGCTCTCCAATCGGAGGTCCGCCCGGCAACAAGAAGGCGCCAAATTAGGCCGCCGCGCCGCAGGCTGCAACCTTGTAACCGCGAGCTAAAGCACGGATGCGCGCCACGGGCAAACTGGCGTAAACGGGTGGGAAGGGCTAGTTTGCGCGATCCCGCGCCCGGCCACGTCAGAGGATTATGATCGAGCTCATCCGAACGAACGACCTGGTGCTCATCTCGGCGGTCGAGGCCATATTGGCTGAGCAGGGCATCGCGGTCTTCGTGGCCGATCAGTTCGCCAGCGCGATCGAGGGTTCGCTTGGCTTTCTGCCGCGCCGCGTCCTCGTGCAGAAGGACGATGCCGCGCAGGCGCGGCGCCTGATCCGCGAGGCGGGTCTGGCGCAGGAATTGTCCGATGGCTGAGGTCGTCGAAGCTGACTTCTTCTTGGGTCGGCAGTTGCGCCTGCGCCAATTGCCGCACGGCCATCGCGCCGGTACGGATGCGGTGCTGCTCGCCGCTGCGGCGCCTGCGCTCATCGATGGCCTCGCGCTCGATGTCGGGGCCGGGGTCGGGGCTGCAGGCCTTGCGCTGGCACGGCTGCGGCCGGGGATCGCCTTCGGCCTTGTCGAGAAGGATGCCGCAACAGCGGCTCTCGCGCGGGACAATCTGCAAATCAATGGATTTGGTGAGCGCGGCACGGTCTGTGAGACCGATGTCTTCGACGCCGCGCACCGCCGCGCCGCCGGGCTCGCGGATGGCTTAGCGGCGCTCGTCATCACCAATCCTCCCTTTCTCGATCCGGCGCGGGCACGGCTCTCGCCCGACGCGGGTAAGCGCGCCGCCCATGCAATGGCGGCGGCGGGGCCGGGGGCGCTCGCCGAATGGCTCGCGGCCTGCCTCGCTCTACTGCGGGAGGGCGGTACGCTGGTGCTGATCCATCGGCCGGACGCCTTACCTGCGATCCTGGCGGCGCTCGAAGGCCGCGCCGGGGCGCAGGTGCTCATGCCCGTGCAACCGCGCGCCGACCGTGCCGCGACGCGGATTCTCCTGCGCGCGCAGAAGGGCAGCCGTGCGCCTTTGACGATTGCGCCGGCGCTCGTGCTGCACGAGGGCGAGCGCTTCACGGCGCACGCTGATGCCATCCATCGCGGGTCGGCGCTGATCGAATGGTAGGAGACAGAACTCAGGTCCGGATTTGCTGCCGGTCCTTCCGTCCCAGGACTACCAGCGACGCCAATAGTGCCAGCGGTGCCAGCGGTGCCAATAATGCCAGCGATGCCAGCGATGCCAGCAACCCCAGCAACGGTGATACCACCAAGCCTTCTCGATGAGGGGCGTGCTCGGCGCGGTCGCACTCGCAGATACGGCCGGCGCGGCTTGGATGATGCCTGCTATGGGGGAGGCCTCGGCGGAATTCGCCATGCCGAGACTGACGCCGAACAAGCAAGCGAGTAACGCCAATTGTCGTAGAGTTTGCATCAGCATCCTCCTTTGGACCAGGCTGAACAAACGTCGCATGAAATAAGCGTAGCGGCGCGACAATAGTGCAATTCTGAAGCGAGTCACGCGCAAATGCGTGTGATGCGCGCATTGCACAATCGAGGCGTCGCCATGGCTGCAACGCGGCAATTTCTCTCGCGGCCGTTTTGATGCTAAGCGGGGTCTCTTACCTTAGAATGACGCATTCATGACCAATTCGACAAATGTAAACGAGGGCCTCGATCCAGCGCGGTCGTTTCAGGGGCTCATTTTGCGCCTGCAAACCTTCTGGGCCGCGCAGGGCTGCGCCATTCTCCAGCCCTATGACATGGAAGTTGGCGCCGGCACGTTCCACCCGGCGACAGTTCTGCGCGCGCTCGGCCCGCTGCCCTGGCGCGCGGCCTATGTGCAGCCCTCGCGGCGGCCGAAGGACGGCCGCTACGGCGAGAATCCCAACCGGCTGCAGCACTATTATCAATTCCAAGTCATCCTGAAGCCCTCGCCGGAAAATCTGCAGGAGCTTTATCTCGCCTCGCTCGCGGCCATCGGCATCGATCTCAAGCTGCATGACATTCGCTTCGTCGAGGACGATTGGGAGAGCCCGACGCTCGGTGCCTGGGGGCTTGGCTGGGAATGCTGGTGCGACGGCATGGAAGTCTCGCAATTCACTTACTTTCAGCAGGTCGCGGGCATCGAATGTGCGCCAGTCGCGGGCGAACTGACGTATGGGCTCGAACGGCTCGCGATGTATGTGCAGGGCGTCGAGAACGTCTACGATCTCAATTTCAACGGCCGCAGCGGCGCCGAGAAATTGACCTACGGCGATGTGTTCAAACAGGCCGAGCAAGAATATTCGCGCTATAATTTCGAATATGCTGATACCGCAGCGCTGTTCCGGCATTTCGCCGACGCCGAGGCCGAGTGCAGGTCGCTGCTCGAAAAGGGCGATCGCGGCGAGCGCCATCTGCTCGTGTTGCCGGCCTATGATCAATGCATCAAGGCCTCGCATGTCTTCAATCTGCTTGATGCGCGCGGCGTCATCTCGGTGACCGAGCGGCAGAGCTACATTCTGCGCGTGCGCGAATTGGCCAAGGCCTGTGGTAAGGCTTGGCTCAAGACAGCGGGCGGCGGCGCGGAGGCCGCCTAGCCATTGTATGCGCGCCGGATCGCCGCGACATCGGCGAGTGTCGGCAAACCCGCCTCGTTGCCCAGATGCATGATCTTATAGGCCGCCGCGGCGCGGGCGAAGCGGAAGTGCTCGGCGAAGTCCTTGTCAGGCTCCGCGAGATAGGACGCGATATAAGTGCCGTGGAACACATCGCCGGCGCCGGACGTGTCGATGATTTTCTCCGGCGGGACGGGCAGGGCGGGCAGGCGTGAAATCGCGCCGCTCGCATCGTACCAGACGAGGCCGTGCGCGCCTTGCGTCACGCCGCCGATCTTGCAGCCCTTGCCCTTGAGATATTCGAGCATCTGCTGCGGCGAGAGATCATCTGCTCGCAGAGCCGCTCGGCGACGATAGCGACATCGACATAGCTGAGCAGCGCATCGAGATTGCCGCGCAGACCGCCGCCGTCGAGCGAGGTGAGGATGCCCTGCGCGCGGCACAGCTTGGCATAATGCAGCGCCGCATCGCCCTGATGGCCGTCGAGATGCAAGGCCCGGCAGCCGGTGAGATCGAGATCGGGAAAGGGGTGGTGGAATTTGTCGTCGCGGGCGCGGATGATGGCGCGCTTCCCATCCTTCGGCAGGACGAAGGAGAGCGAGGAGCGCGCGACACTGCGCGGATGCACTTTGATCGCATAAGTCCGCGCCATGTCGAGAAACATGCGGCCGAGCCAATCCTCGGCGACAGTGGCGATGAGATCGGGGGCAAAACCCAGCTTGGCGCAGGCGAAGGCGGCCGTCACCGCGTTGCCGCCGAAGGAGATGGCATAGTCGTGCGCCACCGTCTTGTCATCGCCGCGCGGGATATCGCCGCAGAGGAGGGTGACGTCGATATAGGTCTGGCCGATGAAGAGTGCCTGCACGCCGATTTCCCCATTTCAGGGGAAACGGCGCAAGGGGCACTTGGGTTCAGCCAATTCGCGAGAGCTTCAACGCGAAGGAGGCGCTCAATCGAGCGAAAAGCTTGTTCCGCAGCCGCAAGAGGCCGTCGCCGCCGGATTTTGGACCTTGAAGGCGCGGCCCATCAGATCGTCGACGAAATCGACCTTGCTGCCGCGCATATATTCGAGCGAAACCGGGTCGATGGCGACCTTGGCCCCGTTTTCGGCGAGCACGAGATCGCCTTCGGCCGTCTCGTGCACGACCGCATAGGTGTATTGAAAGCCAGAGCAGCCGCCGCCTTCGACAGCGATGCGCAGGGCCGCGCCGGCAGGCTCGCTTTTCAGGATTTCGGCGATCTGACGGAGGGCATTGGCGGTCAGGTCAACCGGCGCCGCTAAGGAAATATCGTTCATTGCAACCTCGGATAGAGCGGTCGGCTGTCGCGCCGCTTGCACATGGCCCAGTTACGGAACATATGTCGCCCCTGCGCCGGCCGCAACAAGTCGGGGGAAAATGCCGCCGGTGACGCCAGCGCGTTTGCCGCCCGGGTGGAATCATCTGGCCGATAAGAAATCGGGCCAATTCAAAACGTTGGAGCGTGTTCTGATCGGAAAAGTCACGCAACTTTTCCGGACCGCGCTCTAAGAGGAGCTGGGCTTTGCCCGCATATCCCGAACGCGCTCCAGGCGAAGCGCCGGCGGCCTTTATGCCCTGGCGCGCTGCCTATGCCTCGGATGCGACCCGCAGCCGCGGCCGGCTGTTTGACGAGCCGGGCTCGCCAACGCGCAGCGAGTTCCAGCGCGACCGCGACCGTATCCTCCATTCCACGGCCTTCCGGCGCCTCGCGCATAAGACACAGGTCTTCATCCCGCACGAGGGCGATCATTACCGCACCCGGCTCACCCACTCGATCGAGGTCGGCCAGATCGCCCGCGCTCTGGCCCGCGCGCTCGGCCTCGACGACGATCTCGCTGAGGCTTTGGCGCTGGCGCATGATCTCGGCCACACGCCTTTCGGCCATACGGGTGAGGATGCGCTCGATGCGGCCATGCGGCCTTATGGCGGCTTCGACCACAATGCCCAGGCGCTGCGGATCGTCACCAAGCTCGAACACCGCTATGCCGAATTCGACGGCCTCAATCTGACCTGGGAGACGCTCGAAGGCCTCGTCAAACACAATGGCCCGCTGATCGGGCCGGAGGGGAAGCCGACGGGGCATTATGCGGGGCGGGAACTGCCGCAGGCGATCGCCGAATATGCCGCGCTTCACGATCTGCGGCTCGAACTTTTCGCCGGTCCCGAGGCGCAGGCGGCGGCGCTCGCCGACGATATTGCCTATAACGCGCATGACATCGACGATGGCTTGCGCGCCGGACTCTTCGATTTCGCGCAGATGGACGAAGTCGATTATTTGCGCCAGCGCATCGGTGAGATCGACGCGCGCTATTTGGGGCTCGAACGCCAGCGCCGCATTCACGAGCTGGTCCGCCGCGTCATCACCGATTTCATCGAGGATGCAATCGCCGAGAGCGCCGCGCGTCTCGCTGCAAGCCGCGTTTCCAGCGCCGACGATGTGCGGCTCGCGGGCCGGACTTTGGTCGGCTTTTCCGCGCCGATGGCGCAGGCGCAGGGCGCGATCAAGCGTTTCCTCTTCGCCAACATGTATCGCCATCCGACCATCGGCCGCATCCGGGTCGAGGCGGCGGGCGTGGCGCGTGACCTGTTCGAGATTTTCTTCAAGGAGCCGGAGTTGATGCCGGCTGAATGGGCGTCGCTGGCGATCACTCGTGGCGTCGAGGACGAGGCCAAAATGGCGCGCGTCGTCTGCGATTATATCGCCGGGATGACCGACCGCTATGCCCTCGCCGAACATCAGCGGCTTTTTGACGTGACGCCGGAATTGCGCTAGCGCGCTGTTCGGCTCGTATTGACCAAGCGAAAAACATGAACATTTACGCCGATTTCCAAGCCCGCGTCGCGGCGCTGCTGAAGACCGTCATCGCCAGCGGACGGCTGCCGAGCGATCTCGATCTCGCCCGTTTCGTCGTCGAGCCGCCGCGCGATCCCGCGCATGGCGATCTCTCCGTCAATGCGGCCATGGTCTATGCCAAGGAGGCGAAGCCGCATTTCGCCAACCCACGGCAATTGGCGAGCGAACTCGCGTTGGCGTTGGCCGAGGATCCCGATGTCGATCAGGCGGAAGTCGCCGGTCCGGGCTTCCTCAATATCCGGCTGAAGCCGCATGTTTTCGCAAAAATTCTGCGCGCCGTTCTGGAGCAGGGTGCGCGCTTCGGCGCCGGCGCGGCGGGCGAAAAGATTAATGTCGAATATGTCTCAGCCAATCCGACCGGGCCGATGCACGTTGGCCACGGCCGCGGCGCCGTCTTCGGCGACGGCCTCGCCAATCTTCTCGCCTTCGCTGGGCATGAGGTGACGCGCGAATATTACATCAACGACGCGGGCGCGCAGGTCGACGTGCTCGCGCGCTCGGCTTATCTGCGCTATCGCGAGGCGCTCGGCGAAACGATCACGATTCCCGAGGGGCTTTATCCCGGCGATTATCTCAAGCCCATCGGCGCTCTGCTGGCGCAAAAATATAGCGGTGCGCTGCTCGATCAGCCGGAAAACGCCTGGCTTGGCGACGTGCGCGACGCTGCCATCGCCGGGATGATGGAGATGATCCGCGCCGATCTCGCCGCGCTCGCCATCACGCATGAAGTCTTCTTCTCCGAGCGGACGCTGACGCAAGGCGGCAGCGACCAGATCGCCGCTGCGATCGATCAGCTTCGCGCCTCGGGTCTCGTTTATGTCGGGCGTCTGCCAGCGCCGAAAGGTCAGCCCTCCGAGGATTGGGAAGATCGCGAGCAGGAGCTCTTCAAGTCGACCGCCTTCGGCGACGATGTCGACCGGCCGCTGAAGAAGTCCGATGGCAGCTACACGTATTTCGCCGCCGATATCGCCTATCACAAGATCAAGATCGACCGCGGCTTCCGCAATCTGATCGATGTCTGGGGCGCCGATCACGGCGGCTATGTCAAACGCATGCAGGCGGCGGTCACGGCGCTTTCCGGCGGCAAAGCTACGCTCGACGTCAAGCTCTGCCAACTCGTCAAGCTGATGCGCAATGGCGAGCCTGTGAAAATGTCGAAGCGCGCCGGCGATTTCGTCACGCTGCGCGAAGTCGTCGATGAGGTCGGCGTCGATGCCGCGCGCTTCATGATGCTGTTTCGCAAGAACGACGCGCCGCTCGAATTCGACCTCGCCAAGGTCATCGAGCAATCGAAGGACAATCCGGTCTTCTATGTCCAATATGCGCACGCGCGCGGAAAGTCGGCGCTGAGGCAAGGGAAGGCGGCTTTTCCGGGGCTCGATATTTCACCCGCGGCGCTTGCCAAGGCCGATTTCGGCCTGTTGAGCGATCCCGGCGAACTCGGCCTTATCAAGCTGATCGGGCAATATCCGCGGCTGGTCGATGCGGCGGCCAATGCGCATGAGCCGCACCGGATCGCTTTTTATCTGCATGACCTGGCGTCGGAGCTTCACGGCCACTGGACACGCGGCAAAGATCAGCCACAATTACGTTTTGTTAATGAAGAGCATAGAGATTTAAGCATCGCCCGGCTGGCCTTGGTCTCGGCGCTGACCGTCGTTCTGGCGAGCGGTCTCGCCATTCTCGGGGTGAGCGCCCCGGACGAAATGCGCTGACGGAGGTGCAGGCCGGCAATTCTGCCCCGTGGATTGCGCGGGCTGCGCAAGCGAACCGCTTCGGGCAAGGTAAGGGCGCTAAAAAGCCCGATTTATCAGGCTATTCAGCGAGGCGACGCGGGGGCGAATGCTGAGGTAAGGTGAATGAGTGAGCCCGCAGCCAAACAACGGCAGATGATTGATCTTGATGAATTCGAGCGGCGGCTCAGCCGTTCGCCCGCGCCCGTGCGCGGCGGCGACGATCCGCTGGCGGAACTTGCAAGGCTTGTCGGCGGTGGTGAAGACCGCTTTGGGGATCTGTTTCAGGGTCGCCCGGCGCGCGCCCGCGGTCCCGAGCCGACCTATGCGCCGCCGCATCATCAGGCGGACCCGCACGTTCCCGATTGGCTGGTCGAGGAATCGCATGCCCATGCTCAGCCTCGTGCCCATCAGCCGCTTCCGCCGATTGATTTTGCGACGATCGAAGCCGGGCTGCGCGGCTCCCTGCCGCCGGAGTTCCAGAATTTCGCCGATACCGACGAGTATGCGCATCAGCAGGACGAGGATTGGTTCGACTCGCCGCTCATTGCCGAGGCTCCGCCCGTAGCGGAGGCGCCGCGGTCGCGGCTGCCGCTTTATGCGACGGCGGCCGTCATCGTCGCCGGCATTGCCGGGATTGGCTTGACTTTCGCGATCAAGCGCACGCCGCCGGCCCCGCAAGAGATCACGCTCATCAAGGCATCATCGGCGCCGGTCAAGGTCGCGGCAGTCGGTGCCACGGACACCGATCCGAGCCAGGACGCCTCGATCCTCGATAAAACGCCACAGCCGGCGCCGACCGGGGTTGCCAATCAGGCCGAGCAGCCCGTGGATGTGGGCAGCGTCCTGCCCAAGCCCGCATCTGCAGCGGGTGCGCCCAATCCGGCTACGGCCGAAATGGCTCCGCCGGCCCCGCAAGTCGCGGCGACAGCGCCGGCCGCCGCAGTTCCAGTGCCGCGGCCCCCTGGCGCCGACAGCGGCGCGGGCGCAGGCTTGGCGGATATGATGGAACCGCGGAAGGTGAAGACGATCGCCGTTCGTCCCGATGGCAGTCTGATGAATTCGTCGCCTGAGGCCGCCTCCGCGCAGCCGCTGCCCGTAGGCACCATAAGCCCGCCGGGCGTGCCCCCTGCGGATGCGTCCGGCGCAGGGCAGGCCACGCCTGAGCCTCAGGCCGCGCCGCCGCCTGAGGCACCGTCGCAGATGCCTGCCAAGGCCGATGATCTGCCGTGGAGCAATCAGCCAACGGCGGCGTCCACGCAGGAATCTTCGCCGCCCGCAGTCGAGCCGCATCATCCGCGCAAGCCCGAGCGCGTCGCTCGCGCCGATGTTGGCGCCGACGAAACCGAAGCTGCGGACGCCGGCAGCGGGGCGGGCGGCTTTTCCGTTCAGCTCGCAGCACCGGCGAGCGAGGCTGAAGCCCGTACCGCGCTGAACCGGCTGACCCGGTCCTATGGCGCGGAGCTGCGCGGCTACCACCTGAAATTCCATTTCGCCAAGGTCGCCAACAAGACGGTCTACCGCGTCCGCGTCGGCGGTCTCTCGCATGCCGCGGCGATCTCGCTGTGCGAGAAGCTGAAGGCCAAGGGCGGCAGCTGCTTTGTGGCGCGTGGCTGATTAGCACGCGAAAAGTGGAGCCCATGAGCCGCGCCTTCATTTGCGGTTGCCGAGGCGCGGAACTGACGCAGGAGGAACGCGACTTCCTCCGCGCCAGCGATCCGTTCGGGCTCATCCTGTTCAAACGCAATGTCGAGACGCCCGCGCAGGTGCGCGCGCTGATCGCGGATTTTCGTGCCTGCGTCGGCCGCGACGCCGCCGTGCTCATCGATCAGGAGGGCGGGCGGGTGCAGCGGCTCGGGGCGCCGCATTGGCGCGCCTATCCCGCCGCCGCGCGCTTTGGCGCGCTCGATCTGCCGCTGCCGGAGCGCGAAGGGCTCGTGCGTCGGGCGGCGACCCTGCTCGGGCAGGATCTGCGCGCGCTGGGCATCACCGTGGATTGTGCGCCAGTTCTCGATGTGCCTGTTCCCGGCGCGCATGATGTGATCGGTGACAGGGCCTATGCGCGCGACCCCGAGAGCGTCGCGCGGCTAGGCCGCGCCGCCGCGCTGGGGCTCGCCGACGCCGGCATCCTGCCGATCATGAAACACATCCCCGGTCACGGCCGCGCAGGCGTAGACAGCCATCTGCAATTGCCGAGCGTCGATGCGCCGCTCGATCTGCTGCGCGCGACCGATTTTTACCCGTTCAAGGCCAATGCCGATCTGCCGGCGGCCATGAGTGCGCATGTGGTCTATCGCGCGCTCGACCCGGAGCGGCCGGGCACCCTCTCGCCAATCGTGATCCGCTATATTCGCGAGGAGATCGGCTTCGAGGGCCTGCTGTTCAGCGACGATCTCTCGATGCAGGCCTTGAGCGGCGCGCTGCGGACGCGGGCGGAAGCTGCCTTTGCCGCCGGAATCGATCTCGCGCTCCATTGCAATGGCGATCTGGCCGAGGCCGAGGCGGTGGCCGAGGCGGCGCCCTTGCTCCAGGGCGAAGCCTTGACACGCGCCCGCCGGGCGGCAACGTGGCGCGCCGAGCCGGCGGCGCCTTTCGATCCTGTGGAAGCCTGGACGGAAATCGAAGCCTCGCTTGCGATCGGCGCCTGAACAGCCCAAGCTCTTCGCCGACACGGTCGAATCGGCCATTAACGGCTAAGAATAAGCTTTAGAAACGTAATGCAACCAGCTGGTCAGGAAGAGAATTCTGCTTTCGAGCAGAATGCGGCGCAGGGCGAGCCCGCCTTTCTCGTCGATGTCGACGGTTTCGAGGGGCCGCTCGATCTCCTGCTTGAACTCGCGCGCCGGCAGAAGGTTGATCTCGCTAAGATTTCCGTCCTGGCGCTGGCCGAGCAATATCTCGCCTTCATCGAGGCGGCGCGCAATCTGCGCTTCGAGCTCGCGGCCGATTATCTCGTGATGGCGGCCTGGCTCGCCTATCTCAAGTCGCGGCTGCTGCTGCCGAAACCGGAGAAGGACGAGGAGCCGCTGGCGGAGGACCTCGCCGCCACCCTGGCTTTCCGCCTGCAGCGGCTCGAGGCCATCCGCGCCGCGGCAGAGGCGCTCGTCAACCGGCCCCGGCTCGGCCGGGATATCTTCACCCGCGGGCAGCCGGAAGGGGTCGAGATTTTGCGCCGGCCGCAATGGCAGGCGAGCCTGCACGATCTTCTTGCCGCCTATGCACGCCAGCGGCAGAAGCACGCGACCACGAAGCTGCAATTGCGGCAGCGTTTCACCTGGTCGCTCGTCGAGGCGCGCGCGGCGCTCGAAAAGCTCGCCGGCCAAGCGCTCGACTGGACGGTACTTGATTCCTACCTGATGGCCTATTTCACGACGCCGGAAGCGCGCCGCGCTGTCAAAGCCTCGTCATTGGCGGCGGTGCTGGAAATGGTCCGTCAAGGCGTCATCAGCCTGCGTCAGGATCAGGCCTTCGCGCCGCTCTGGATCAAGAAGCGGGACGCGGCGGCAAACGCCACGCCGCCGCTGCAATAAGGGAGTTGAACTTGGCCGAAGTCGCGCGTCTGTATGTGGAGGCGATGGCCGTTGAAGCCGAGAGTGCGTCCTTGACGGCCGATGAAGTCCTGACCGGCGAGGCGATGCGGATCGCAGAGGCCATGCTGTTCGCGGCGGCCGAGCCGCTGGAGGAGGGCGAGATCGCCCGCCGCATGCCGGACGGGATCGCGGTCGGCGACGTGCTGGCGCGACTGAAGCAAGATTATGCCTCGCGCGGTGTCAATCTCGTCCGCGTCGGCAAGAAATGGCTGTTCCGCACGGCGGCGGATCTTGGCTGGCTGCTTTCTGTCGATGCGTTCGAGCAGAAGAAGCTCTCCAAGGCCGCGCTCGAAACGCTTGCCATCATCGCTTACCACCAGCCCGTTACGCGCGCCGAGATCGAAGATATCCGCGGCGTTGCCATCTCCAAAGGCACGCTCGACGTGCTGCTCGAAACCGGCTGGGTCCGGTTGCGCGGCCGCCGCCGTACGCCCGGCCGGCCGCTGACCTACGGCACGAGCGAAGCCTTCCTGCTGCACTTCGGCCTCGAGGTGATCGGCGATCTGCCGGGCCTTGAAGAACTGAAGGGCGCCGGCATGTTCGAGGGCGCGCTGCCGCAAGGCTTCGCCGTGCCGCAGCCGCGCGACGATGCGGCGTTGATGGAGGACGAAGATCCGCTCGAAAGCGACGCCGAGGAGGAATTTCAAGACCTCGGCGAAGAGGCGCAGGCCGAAACGGATGCGGCGGCAGAGACGGCCGAAGATGGCGATGAGGTGCTGCTCGTCGAGGCGGAGTTCATCGAAGCGGTCTTCGTCGCCGAAGAGCCACTGGCCGTCGAACCGGTGCAAGACGAGGCGGCCGAAGACGAGCCGCTTGAGGACGAATCCGGCCGCGAGGAAGAGGACTGATTATTCGGCCGCGGCGATCTGCGGCGCGGCCTCTTTGTCCTGCGTCCGCTGCACGTGCGCATAATGCGAGGCATTGGTGCGGCCAGCGCAGGCATCGCGTGCGAACATGACGAGATGATGCACGCAGACTGATGTCGCGATGATGAATTCGACTTCGCCGCGCTTCAGCCAGGGCCAGGTATATTTCCAGAAGCTGCGGCGATAATCGGCTCGCACGCCAAGCGTCCAGAAAATCTTGGTGAGCATTACCAGACCGCGCAGGATGTTCTTCGGCGCGAGCCGCGCCTTGCTTGCCGGCCGCTTCAGCCGGTTCGGCCAAGTGTTTTCGATTTGATATTGGTAGCGGCCATAGAGCGTCTCCGGCTGATAGGCTTCTTCCATGCACCGCTTCCACGTCTCCACGACCTTGTCGTAGGGCAGGAGGAAGCGCACGTTCGAACTCGCGGCCTTCGTCTTCAACGAGCCGATCCGCTTTCGCCAGCCGGTCCCAGAGCGGCGTTTGCGGCAGCGCCTGCAGCAGATTGATCGTCAGCATCGGGATTTGCGATTGCGCGATGAAGTCGAGCAGCCGCTGGCCGGTATCGGGCGTGTCGCTGTCGAGGCCGAGGATGATGCCGGAGACGACCTGCATGCCGTGCTGGTTGATGGCCCGCACCGAGTCGAGGATCGGCATGGCAAGATTTTGCTTCTTGTCGATCTCCTTGAGCGCGTCCGCCTCCGGTGTCTCAATGCCGCAAAAGATCGTCTCGAATCCGGCCTCGCGCATCATGGCGAGGATTTCCGGCGTGCGGGCGATGTTGAGCGTCGCCTCGCAGGAGAGACCGACCGGATAGCCGCGCTTCTTCTGCCAGCCGATGAGATGCGGCAGAAGCTCGGCGACGGCCTTGCGGTTGGCGATGAAATTGTCGTCGACGAAATAGACCGTGCCGACGACGCCTTCCTCGAGGAGCTTGTCGAGTTCGCTGAGGATCTGCTCGGGCGTTTTGAGCCGCGGCACGCGGCCATAGAGGCCGGGAATGTCGCAGAACTCGCATTTATAGGGGCAGCCGCTTGAAAATTGGATCGAGCCGAGCAGGTAGCGATCGACCTTCGCCAGTTCATAGGCGGGCGCCGGCAGATCGGAGAGTTCGCGCCGCACTTTCGTCTTGAGCACCACTTGTTGATCCGGCCGCGCGATGTCATGCGAGAGGATGGCGATCAGATCGTCAGTCGCATCGCCCGCCTCGCCGACGTGCAGATAATCGAAGCTCGGATAATATTCAGGGCAAGAGGAGACGGACGGGCCGCCAAGCACAGTGACTTTGCCGAAGCGATGCGCGCGGCTACAGATATCGTCGATCTGACGGCGCTGAATGTGCATGCCGCTGACGAAAACGGCATCCGCCCAGGCGAAGTCGCGATCCGTCGCCGGCTCCATGTTCTCGTCGATGAAGCGCACCTGCCAATGTTTCGGCAAGGCTGCGGCGATCAAGAGAATGCCTTGCGGCGGCATGAAGGCGCGGGTTCCCATGGTCAACCCATAGGAATATTCGAAGGTCCCGAATGAGGGCGTGTAGCGCGGAAAGACACAGAGGATGCGGCGGTGGCCCGGCGATCGGGATGCAACGGGGGCGGCGGCGGAATTTAGCGCAAAGACATTTTGCAAGCGGGCATTCATTTGCAGGCCAATCTTTCCGCAACGAATCCGGTTTCAAGGGCGGGCCATAAAATCCGATAAATGTCTGTCTGTATAGATGCTTACTGGTCGTTTTGGCATTCTGTCTCAAGCCAAAAGCTTGCGCAGCGTGCGCGGCGACACTACATAATTTTGGCCCATTTATCAGGTTAATCCCAACCCGGTTCTGGGCCAAGCCGAGCGGCCGGACCCGTTGGGGGACGAGACAGGCCGCTTGGCGCTTCTTAAGGTTTCCGCCCTATGGCGGGGCACGCTGGCCGAGAGCCGGGGCCCTATATGCGGATCATCCTCGAAGCATGGATTTTGCTAGAGAGCAGCATTCTGTCCGCGTTCCGGTTGTTTCCTGGCGGCCTCCTGCCGCATCGCTGATTTCGCTTTGAAAGTCATTGGATGAATCGTTTCAAGCTCCTGGCAGGCCGCGGCGTTTCCCTCAACGTTTCAGCGCTGGCGATCCGTAACCCTATACCGGCGATCCTTCTCGCGCTCGTCGTGCTCGCGCTCGGCATCGTCAGCTTCCGGCAATTGCCGATCACGCTGCTGCCGAGCATCGAGCCGCCTATCGTCTCGGTCGTCGTCACCGATTTTGGTGCCACTCCCACCGAGCTCGAAGACCAGGTCACCCGCAAGATCGAAGCGGCGGTCTCCGGCATCGCCGGGGTGCATCACGTCACCTCCTCCATCAGCGATGGCATTTCGGCGACGGCGATCAGCTTCAATCTCAACGTCGACACCGACAAGGCGACCCGCGCGGTCAAGACCGCCGTCGCGGATATCGCGCCGGAATTGCCGCGTGGCGCCGACGCGCCGACCGTCAAGCGTATCAATGCGGTCGGCCTCAACATCGTCACTTATGCCGCCAAATCGCCGAAGCTCACACCCGAGCAATTGTCGGCCTTCGTCGATGACAATGTCATCGGCGGCCTGAAGGCGCTGCCCGGCGTCGGCAGCGTCGAGCGCATCGGCGGCGTGACGCGCGAGATTTCGGTCAAACTCGATCCGGTCGCGCTGGCGATGCATGGCCTCACCGCCGCGGAAGCGGACGCGCAGATCAAGGCGGCACAAAAAGAGGCTGGCGCGCAGCAGAACTCTCGCTGAGCTTGCGGCGACGCCGATCCAGCCGCCGCACGGCGGCAGCTTGCGGCTCGATGCCGTCGCGCATGTCACTGACGCGATCGCCACGCCCCGCACCTTTGCGCGGCTGAACAGCGATCCCATCGTCGCCTTCGGCGTACTGCGCGCCAAGGGTGCGAGCGACGTGACAGTCGCTGACGAGGTCGAGAAATTCGTGCAGAAGGCCGGCGCGGCGCATCCCGAGGTCGCCTTCAAGCTGATCGACACGTCGGTCCGTTATACACAAGGCAATTACGACGCGGCGCTGCATACGCTGTTCGAGGGCGCGGCCCTGGCGATTGTCGTCGTGTTCCTGTTCCTGCGCGACATGCGCGCGACGCTCATCGCCGCCATCGCCCTGCCGCTGTCGATCATCCCGGCGTTCTTTGTGATGAAGACGCTCGGCTTCTCGCTCAACCTCATAAGCTTGCTCGCGATCACGCTGGCGACGGGTATTCTTGTCGACGACGCCATCGTCGAGATCGAGAACATCGTCCGCCACATGCGCATGGGCAAGTCGGCGATGCAGGCGGCGATCGATGCCGCCGACGAGATCGGCCTCGCCGTCATCGCCATCAGCCTGACGATCGTCGCGGTCTTCGCGCCGGTGAGCTTCATCGGTTCGGTCGCCGGGCAATATTTCAAGCAATTCGGCCTAACGATCACCGCCGAGGTGATCTTCTCGCTGCTCGCGGCGCGCTTCGTGACGCCAATGCTCGCAGCGCATTTCCTCAAGCCGCGTGCCGATGAGGGCGAGGAGAAGACGTCCGCCTGGGCGCAGCGTTACGGTAAGGTCGTCACCTGGTCCGTCGAGCACCGGTTCACGACCTTGGCGATCGGGCTCGTTCTCTTCGGCCTCTCGATCCTCAGCCTCACCAGCAACCTCGTCTCGCGCGACTTCCAGCCCGTGCAGGATTCTGGCCGCTCGCATCTTGCGATCGCGCTCGCCCCCGGCGCCGCGCTGAAGGATACGCAGGCGATGGCGGACGAGATCGCCGCACGGCTGCGCAAGCGTCCCGAAGTTACGAGCGTCTTCATCGACGGCGGCCGGATATCGCCCGGCACGCCGGAAGTGCGCAAGGCGCAGATCATCGTCAATTATGTGCCGAAGACCGAGCGCAAGCGTTCCGTCGCGCAATTGCAGGACTCGATCACCAAGGATCTTGCGGTGATTCCCGGCCTGCGCGCCTGGTTCGTCGACGATTATGGCGCGCGGCCGGTGGCGCGCATTTTCACCGGGCCGGACGGCGCGACGCTCGCCAAATTCGCCGCGGAACTCGCCGGCGAGATGAAGAGCATCAAGCTCGTCTCCAATATCCTGACCTCGTCGGAGGCCGATCGCAAAGAATTCCACATTGCGCCGAAAGATGCGGATGCCGACAAGCTTGGCGTCTCGCCTGACGCGTTGACGCGCACGATCACGCTGGCGACCATTGGCGACAGCCTCGCGCATGTGGCCGTGCCGGGCGGCCGTTCGCTGCCGGTGCGCGTGACGCTCGGCGGGGGCGGCGGGGCAGGCGGCGCCGAGGCGTTGGCGCAATTGCAGCTGCCGGGCAAGAATAGTCCCGTGCCGCTCGGCGCCGTGGCGGACCTCCAGTCCTTGAAAGGCCCGGCGACCCTGACCCGGTTCGACGGCGCGCGCTCCGTGACGGTCGAGGCAGACCTCGCCGATGGCGCGGCGCTGGGCGATGTCGAAAAGGCCATGGATGCACTGCCGCTGATGAAGCATATGCCGCCCGGCATCGAGACGCGCAAATCCGCTATGGCGGAATCGATGGAAGAACTGAGCACCGGCTTTGCCGAAGCGATGCGCAATGGCCTCATCATGGTCTATATCGTGCTCGTCCTGCTCTTCGCGCGGGTGCTGCAGCCGATCACCATTCTCTTCTCGCTGCCACTGTCTATCGGCGGCGCTATTCTGGCGCTGCTCATCACCGGGCGGCCGCTCTCCTTGCCCGTCATCATCGGCATTCTGATGCTGATGGGCATCGTCACCAAGAACGCGATCATGCTCGTCGATTTCGCCAACCGCGCCATCGCGCGCGGTGTGCCCCGCACAGCGGCCATTGCCGAGGCGGGAACAAAAAGGGCGCGGCCGATCATCATGACCACGATCGCCATGGTCGCGGGCATGGTGCCGAGCGCGCTCGGCCTTGGCGCCGGCGGGGAATTTCGCTCGCCCATGGCGATCGCCGTCATCGGCGGCCTCATCGCTTCGACCTTCCTGTCGCTGCTTTTCGTGCCCGCAGTCTTTGCCGTGACGGATGACATGCGCGCCGCGGGGCTGGCGGGCATCCGAGCGATTGCCGTCTTGCCGCGCAAATTGCCGAAATTGCACGAATTGCGATTTGCCTTTACACGCAAGCCTAGCTCGGCCAACGAACCGGCGGAATAAAGCGGGCAGGGTGCGTCTGCGGCATGAAGGAAAATTGGCCCCGGCAGGCGCCAGCCGTCGAACTCGATGCCGTAGGGGTCGGGCGACTGGTGCTCCCGCTTTTCCCCGGCGACAGTCTGCGCAGCTTCACGCAAGTCAGCGGCGGCCTCACCAACACCAATTACAAGGTCCGGCTGGCGCAGCATAAGACGCCGCTGCTGCTGCGGCTCTATCAGCGCGGCGTGGAGCCCGCGCGCAAGGAAATGGCGATCGGCGATCTGATCGCGCCGCGCGTGCCGGTGCTGCGCTTCTTCCATCTGGGCGAGACCAATCCCGTCACCGGGCATCCCTATGCGGTGCTGGACTGGATCGAGGCGCCCGATCTCGAGCAGAGGGTCGTCCACATGCCGCAGAAGCGGCTGCTCGCCCTGGCGCCGAAAATTGGCAGAACGCTCGCCGCGATCCACGGCTTTCACTTCGACAAGTTCGGCTTCTTCGAGGACGATCTCAAGGTGAGGGGACCGATCGATTTCGACCGCGCCGGCCTTCTCGCCTATCTCGACCAGAGCTTGCTGCAAGGCCCCGGTGGCGAACGACTGGGGCTGGAGTTGACCCAGAGGCTCCTCGCCTATGCCGCAAAGCACGGCGAGATTCTCAGCGATTGGCTGCAACAGCCGAGCCTCGTCCACGGCGACTTCAACGCCGCGAATATTCTCATCCGGCCTGAGGCGGCCGACGAGATCGCGGCGATCATCGATTGGGAATATGCGCTCTCGGCATCGCCGGCCATCGATTTCGGCAATCTGCTGCGTCCGCCCTTCGACGCCAACACGGCCTTCACCGAGGCTGTCGCGCGCGCCTATGTCGAGGCGGGCGGTTTCCTGCCGCGCGACTGGCAGCGCATCGCCCGGCTCGCCGATATTTTTTCCTTCGCGGATATTTTGAGCCGGCCGCAGGCTGCCGATGTCGTCGTCAGCGATGCGCGGCAGGTTGTCGGCAAATTGCTCGCGGAGCCCGCGGCCTAGGCCAAATCCGGCCGAGGGCCGAGAATAGCGAAGGCTTCGACCAGGCGGCTGAAGCCTTTCAGCGCGAGCAGCGGCAGGCGCTCGGTTTCGAACAATGGCTCGACGATCAGGAAGACATTTTGGTCAACGAGGATCTGGCCGGATTTCGCTTCGTCGCACAAACGCGACGCGAGATTGGTGACGCTGCCGATGGCGGCATAATCGAAGCGGCGGTCGAAGCCGATCTTGCCTAAGGTCGCCGTGCCGAGAGCGATACCGATGCCAAATCCGAGTTCATGACCGCGCCGGTGCCAAGCCTGTATCAGAGTTTCGAGCCGGGTCCGCATATCGACGGCGAGTCGCACTGCCCGCTCGGTGTGGTCGGCACAGGGGAGGGGATCGTTGAACAACGTCAGCAGGCCGTCGCCGGCGAAGCGCTCCAGCGTGCCCTCGTAGCGGTGAATGAGCTCGCCGAGCGCCGAGTGGAATTCGCTCAGCACTTTCATCACCTGCTCGGGCTCGGCGGCCTCGGTGAAAGCGGTGAAACCGCGCAGATCGCAGAACAGCACCGTGACTTCGGCGCTGTGACTCGCGAGTAGCGCGTCGGAGTCGCCGGAGAGCGCGATGACATCGGCGACCTGCGGCGCCAGAAAGCGCTTCAGCCGGCTGATACGCTCGATTTCTTCCACTTGCGCGGCGACGCGGGCTTCGAGCACGCGGTTCCATTCGGCGAGTTCTTCGGCCTGCGCCGCGAGCTGCCCGGCCTGATCCTGCACCTTGTCGTGCAGCGCCTTGATCCGCAGCATCGAGCGGACCCGCGCGACAAGCGCCGACTGATCGAGCGGCTTTGTCAGATAATCGTCTGCCCCCGCTTCGAGCCCGGCGACGACATCGCTGCGGTCGGCCTTGGCGGTGAGAAGCAGGATCGGAATGAAGCCGAGGCTGGGATCGGCCTTCAGCTCTTTCAGCACCGAGATGCCGTCGAGCTTCGGCATCATGATATCGAGAAGGATGAGATCGGGCTTGCGCGCACGGGCCTGCGCCAGCGCCGCGACGCCGTCGGCGGCGGTGATGACTTCATAGCCGCTGGCCTCAAGCCGCAGGGAGACGATTTCGAGATTCTCGAAAACATCGTCGACGGCGAGAATGCGGGGCCGTTCACGCAAACGATCAGCCTTTCAAATGCCGGCCGGGCGCCGGGGTCAGGGCAGGAACTCGCGAATCTTGGCGAGCAGCGCGCGCGGGCTGAAGGGCTTGGCCACATAGCCGCTACAGCCGACGGCAAGAGCCTTTTTCTCGTCTTGTGACAAAGCATAAGACGTAACGGCGATGATGGGGATATGACGCAGGGCCGGGTCGGCCTTGATGCGCCGCGTCGCCTCATAGCCATCGACGACCGGAAGCTGAATATCCATCAGAACGAGATCGGGACGAAACTCCGCCGCCATGCGCACGCCTTCTTCGCCGTCGCCGGCCTCGATCAGGTCGAAGCCGGCATCGCTCAGAACGTCGCGCAAGATCTGCCGGTTGTCCTCCGTATCCTCAACGACAAGGATGCGCTTCGTCATGCCGCCTCCATCTGCCGGTTGACGCGGACCGGAATCTGCACCCGGAATGTCGAGCCTTCGCCCAAGGCCGAGGTCAAGCTGATCGTGCCGCCGTGCATTTCGACAAAGCGCTTGCTGATCGAAAGCCCGAGGCCGGTACCGCCCTTTTGCTTCGTGATAGTGCTGTCGACTTGGTGGAAAGCCTCGAAAATCCGCGCCTGATCTTCCGGCGCGATTCCAGGCCCGGTGTCCTCGACAGCCAGTTTGAAATCATCGCCCGAGGCCTTGGCGCGAATCATGACGCCGCCCTTATCTGTGAATTTGATGGCATTGCTGACGATGTTCAAGAGTACTTGCGTCAGCCGCCGCTCATCGCCGTGGCCGACCGGCAGGTCCGGCGCGATATCGGTGGAGACGCGCAGGCCCTTGGCCTGCGCCAGCGAGCCCGTAGCATTGACGACCGTTTCGATGACGGCGCGCAGCGAATAATCGCTGAGCGAGAGGGTGAGTTCGCCCGCCTCGATCTTGGAAATATCAAGCACGTCGTTGATGAGACTGAGGAGATGCGCGCCATTGCTCTGGACGCGCGCGAGCACTTGCTTGGCGCGCTCGGGGATGTCGCCATAGATGCCGTCCTGCATGAGCTCGGTGTAGCCGAGCACGGCATTCAGCGGCGTGCGCAATTCGTGGCTCATATTGGCGAAGAAGAGCGATTTGTGCTCGTTGGCGATAGCGAGCTGCTTGTTCTTCTCTTGCACCTGCTCAAAGAGCTTGGCGTTGCTCATGGCGAGCACGGATTGGTTTGCCAGAGTCTTGATCAGCGCGACGGTATTTTCAGGGAAATAGCCCGATTCCCGGCGCTCGATGACGAGGACGCCGAGGAACTCGGCCGAGCCGATCAAGGGTGCGATCAGCGCCGATTGGAAGCCGGCGGCCAAAGTCGCGCCGCGCAGCGGGAAGTCGCGCGCCGCCGCGATATGCGGAATCTGGATCGGAATCTTGCGCTCCGCGACCTCGCTCAGGAGCCCGTGCGAGCGCCGGATCCTGACCTCGCGGATCGCGGCGACGAAGTCCGGGTCGAGACCATAGGCCTCGGCGAGATTGAAGGCGCGCCGCTCGGGATCGAAGCTGTAGATCGCGCCGCCATGCGCGCCGGTCACTTCGACGGAGCGCACGACGATCGTCGCCAGGACTTCGTTGAGATTGAGCGAAGCGGCAAGCGCGAGACCAACTTCCTCCAGTGCGCGGAGCTCGCTGACGGAGTGTTCGAGATCGCGCGTGCGTTCCTCGACCTTCTGCTCCAGCTTGGCATAGGAGTCCTGGAGCTGCGAGGCCATCAGATTGAAGTCGTCGGCGAGGTCTTCGATCTCGTCGCCGGTCCGCACCTCGATCTTATGGCTGAAATTGCCTTCCGCCAGATGCGCGGCGCCGTCGCGCACCGCCTGGATCGGCACCGTCATCCAGCGCGCCAGAATAAGCCCGGCGCCGATGCAGAGCACGAGCGCCGCCAGCAGAATGATGAACAGCCGGCCGAGCAGGTCGGTGACCGGCGCATAGGCATCGGCGAGGGGCTGCTCGACGAGCAGCCACCATTGCATCGAGGGGATCGGCGCCGAGGCGGCGAGAACAGACTGGCCGTCGATGCTCCGGCCGACAGAGACTGCGCCCTCAGGAGTTCCTCGCCAGCGCCGCGACCTGCGGCAGCCGCTGCAAATGTGGCCGATGCACCAGCATGGAGGAATCGGTATGGGCGATGAGATTGCCCTTGGCGTTGACGATATAGGCATACATGCCGGCCCCGGCCTGGATGCCGTTCAATATGTCCGCCAGAAATTTCAGCTCGACCGTGGCGATGGTGACGCCGGCCGGCTTGCCGGTGAGGGCCATGGCGATCTCCATGATCGGCCCGTGGCGGGTGAAGGTCACCGGGCCGAACCATGCCGCCGAAGTATTGGCGTGGAGGAAGGCGGCGGAGCTCGAAAAGTCCTTTTCCGGATCTGGCGTGAGGCCGGCGCGGCCCATCTGCAAGATTTCCTGGCCTTTGGCGTCAAGCTCGGAAATCTGCGAGACAGCCGGCGTGTGCTGGAGGATCAGCGCATAATCATCGCGGCGCTGCATTGGCGACATGGAATTTGCGCGTGTCGCCCAGTTAATCTGGCGTTCGATCTCGGCCATGAATTGCTCGACACGCTGGGCGGCATCATCCGCCTTTTCCATCTGCGTGCGCAGCAGCTCGGCCTTGCGGTCGCTGTAGGTGAACCACATTTCGGTGGCGCCGCTGAGGGCCAGAATGGAAATGACCAAAGCGACGAAGGTAATGACATATTTGCCGAACAGGCTCCGTCGGCCAAACCACCCTAGACGAGACGGCAAATTCACTCTTTCACCCGTTGACCCCGACGCGCGAGAGTTCGTGCTGATGCAACTTTGACATAAAGGGCGAACGGAATGAAGGCCCGCGGGCGGCGGAGCGCGTTCGCCGGGCAGGCGGGTCGATTTGTGGTTACCTGACGCGCGACCAGATTTGGCCGCCGCAGATCATGCCACCGACGACGCAGCCCTCGACCTTGAGGCTGGCGGGGCCTTGCAGCGACATGCGGGCGGAATATTGTTCGCCATCGACGACATTGACGGCGGTGCCGAACCAGGAATGGCCGTTCGGCTTCATGTCGATGAGGACTTTGCGGCCCAATGTGGCCGAACTTTCCTTGGCCCAGGAAACGAAACCGCAAAGATTGGCGCCGCAGGGCTGGATCGCCACATTGGCCGTCCCATCGGCGATTTTCCATTCGCCAATCGGACCGTGATCGGCGGATACCATGGCTACCGCCGCCGCTGTCGCTAGAACTGTCGTCGCCCCCGTCAGCAACCAAGTTCTCATGAGGAACCCCTTCATGTGATCGGGGAGTTAAAGAGCGGATTACGGCAACTTTGCAATAAAGCCTCCGTAACGCGACTTTTAGCTCCCTTGGAGCTCCCTCAAAGTGCGCTAGCGCACCTCGGGCGCTCCCGATTAATCACGTAACCCGCTGGAATTAACGGATTTACGACAATGATCGTCATCAGGAGTGGTGCAACGGCCGTGAGCATTGCGCGACAAGGCGCCGAGATTATGACTTGGGAGGTCAACGGCCGTCCCTTGCTCTGGGAGATGCGCCCTGAGATCTGGCCCGAGACCGCGCCGCTCCTATTCCCGGTCGTCGGCTGGACCCGCAACGGCGAAGTCCGCGTCGAAGGGAAGACCTATCCTTTGGCTTTGCACGGCTTCGCCCGCCAGCGGGAATTCCGCCTCGTCGCACAGCAGGTCGACCGCGCGCGCTTCGAACTCGCCAGCGACACGGCGACGCGGCGTCTCTATCCCTTTGATTTTACACTTATCGTTGAGTACGCGGTGGGGGAGGGGTCGATCTCGACGGTGCTCACTGTGGTCAATGCGGGCGACCGGCCGATGCCCTATGCCTGCGGCCTCCATCCCGGCTTCCGCTGGCCCTTCGCCGGGGGCGCGGCGACGGATTACCGGCTCCGTTTCGCCATGCTGGAAAATCCGGTGATTCCGCGGATTGCGCCGGGCGGACTGATCGCGCGCGCCACCCGCGAGCTGCCGCTCGCAGGCGCGGTCTTGCCGCTCGCACCAAGTCTTTTCGAGAACGACGCGCTCTGTTTCCTGAATGCGGCGAGCCCCAGCCTGCGCTTCGAGGCGCCGGACGGCGCGGTCATCGCGATCGAAGGCGAGGATTTCCCTCATTGGGGCGTCTGGTGCCGGCCGGGCAATGGCTATCTCTGCATCGAGCAATGGACCGGCTTCGGCGACCCGGAGGATTTTACCGGCGATCTTTTCAGCAAGCCCTCGATGCGCATCTTGCCGCCCGGCGCGGCGGCCCGCCATGCAGCGCACTACCGCTATAAAGCCGCACCCTGAGTGGGCCAGGACCGGCTTGGCAGCCGGGCAGAAACCTGACAGATAGGCTAAATTACAACCTGGGGACGCTTTTTATGGGTTTGGCGACGGACGCGGCAGTATTGGAGAAAAATATTCTGCGGCGGTCCGGCTCGGCGGCGCTCCTCATCGACGGCAAGATCGCCTCCGAGGTGGTGCTCGCCGAGGTTGCCGCCGAGACAGCCGCGCGCGCCAGTAAGAAAAGCCAGCCCGGTCTCGCCGTCATCCTCGTCGGCGAAAATCCGGCGAGCCAGGTCTATGTCCGCTCGAAGAGCAAAGCGGCCAAGACCGTCGGTTTTCATTCCGTTCAATACGATCTGCCCGAGACGACGAGCGAAGACGAGCTTCTGAAGCTCATCGACCGGCTGAATGGCGATCCCAAGATTCATGGCATTCTCGTGCAATTGCCGTTGCCCCTGGCGATCAATTCGACCCGCGTGCTGGAGCGCGTCTCGCCGCTGAAGGACGTCGACGGCTTCCATCCGTTCAATGCCGGCCTGCTGTCGATCGGCGATCTCGACCGCGCCCTGGTGCCGTGCACGCCGGCGGGTTCTCTGGTGCTGCTCGAAAAGGCCGCGAAGGCGCTCGGCGTCAGCATCGCGGGCGCCGATGCGGTCGTCGTCGGCCGCTCGAACATCGTCGGCAAGCCGATGGCCCAATTGCTGCTCTCGCGCAACGCCACGGTGACCGTCGCACATTCACGCAGCCGCGACCTCCCGGCGATCGTCGGCCGCGCCGATATCGTCGTCGCTGCCGTGGGCCGGCCGGAGATGGTGGCTGGCGAATGGATCAAGCCCGGCGCCATCGTCATCGATGTCGGCATCAATCGCGTGCCGGGCGAGGGCGTCGATGTGCAGGGCGGGCCGAAGTCCCGGCTCGTTGGCGACGTTGCCTTCAAATCGGCCTTGTCGCGCGCTGGCGCCATCACCCCGGTTCCGGGCGGCGTCGGACCGATGACAATCGCTATGCTAATGGCTAATACTTTGCGGGCGGCAAAATTGGCAAGCGACTAGGCTAAGGCCAAGCCGCTTGTGCAGTTGCCCGCGCATTTGATGAGCGTTGCTCAAGGTCGTCGGTCAGTAAATATCGCGCCGGTGAAATTATACCGGCGTCGGGGGCGAAGATCATGCAGACCCTAGCGCGCGTTCCTTTCTTCAAGGACGTAACCGATCTCGATTTCGACCGGTTCGACCGCCGTTGTTTCTGGCGGCGGTTCGACGAAGGCGAGGTCGTGATCGATTACGAGGACGAGACCTCTGACGTTTACTTCATCATTGCCGGCGAGGTGCGGATCTTGATCCGCACCCAGGCGGGCAAGGAAGTGATTCTCGCCGAAATGCGCGCCGGTCAATTCTTCGGCGAACTCTCGGCGATCGACAGCACGAAGCGCTCGGCCAATGTGACGGCGCTGACCAAGGCCGAACTTTGCATCATGCCGGCCAATGTCTTCCGCGAGGTGATCTTCGCCACGCCAACGGTCTGCGATCGCGTGCTGCATCTGCTGACGGCGCGCGTGCGCGAGCTCAATGCACGATTGACCGAGCATTCGATTTTCGATCTCAAGCACCGGCTCTATTCCGAGCTGCTGCGCATGGCCGGGCCGCGGCCGGGGCGGCCAGGCGAGCGTTCGGTTACGCCGCCACCGTTCCATCATGTGCTCGCGGCGCGGATCGGCTGCCGCCGCGAGCAGGTGACGCGCGAGCTTTCTACCATGGCGCAAGAGGGTCTGCTGGAAAAGACGCGCGGCGCCCTGGTCCTCTCCAAACCGCAAGTCCTGGAGGCGCGGCTCGCCGAGGCTTTGCGCGACGACCGCTGATTGCGCTCATTCCTGCGCTGGCGGCGGCGACATCGTCGTAGAGGGCAGGGAATCCTTTTGCGGCGCGGGCTTCGGCAGCACGAGATTCGCCGGACCGACAAAGAAACGCGGGGCTGACCAAGGGCCCTTCAGCTCGAAGCGCGCCGGCATCGCGTGGAATGCCTTGCCCGCCGGTTCGTTGATCTCGGCGAGCGACAGGAGATCGAACTGGCGCTGCCCGACATCGATCGTGCCAGCGAGCCCAAGCTGCAAATTCGGGCCGCTGACCTGGCTGTCTGAGGCCGTGGCGATTCCGTGCGCGAGCGCCAGATTGAGTGTCAGGTGATCGTAGCTTGTCGTCCCGGGCACGGTGTCGAGCTTATCGCCGGGCTTGTGGTTATTGGCATGCGCCAAGGTCTGAATCAGATCGACACCGTTGAAAGAGCCGTTGCTCGCGGAAAACGCGGCCTCGCCGCTCAATCCCTGCATCAGCGCGTAAACATCCTCGCCCGAACCTTCGAGCCGGATCGAGGCATCCAGCGAACCTGTCAGCGAGCGCTGGCCCTCGAATACCATCGGCTGAAGATCGATTCCGCTGCCGCTGCCGTCGACGCGCAGATCGAAGATGTGATCCTTCTCGGTCAGACCGAAGCGGCCCCGGATCGCGCCGTTGTTGGAGGTCGCTTCGGCCAAGGCCAGATCGATCATTCCGGGCTTGGTCAAAAGCGATAAAGCGGCGTCGTGCACTTCCAGATCATAAAGCCGCAACCGCGTCGCGGAGACGCGCAAGTCGAGATTGGCGAGGTCAAGCTGCGGCAGATCCAGCGGCTTGCGGCTCCAAAGGCCGCCGGAGACCGCGGGCTCACGCACGCCGGTCAGGAATGGCGTGACATCGAGAAAATCGCTCGCGAGCGTGCCCGAAATCTGCGGGGCGTGCGTGATATCCTGGATTTCGAGATTACCCTGATAGTCGTTGCCATCGAGGCGCAGTGTCAGATTGGTGAAGGTGGCGTTGCCCGCAGCGACATCGACATCGCAGGAGAGTGAGAGATCGGCATAGGTGCCATGCTTGGAGAACGAATAGCCGATCGTCTCGGCCAATGTGCGAAGCGAAGGCGCGGTCGCCGAAATCGAGCCGTTGTATTCGATCTTGGGACCGCCGGAGAGATGGCCGGAGGTCCAGAAAGTCAGGAGGTCCGACCGGAGCTGGAAAACGCCGGCGGAATCGCTGCCGCGCAAAATCTCGAGCGGCTGTTCCAGCCAGCCCTGAAAACGCACGGCCTCGTCGCGATAGGTCAGACGCCCCGCAAAATTCGCCGAGGCGCCGAGGCGCGGCCAGCTCGCGCGCACGTCGATCGCGTCGAGGGCAATGTTCGAGGCGCGCTTCTTTGTCGTGAACCGGGCCTGGCCATCGACGATGTCGATCGTTCCGAGAGGTGCCCCAAGACGTTGGAAATCATCCGTCGAGGTCTCGGCTGCCTTTTGAATGTCGCCGTCGCGGCCGCCGGGCGGGCGGTCGAGACTTGCGTAGAACTTCGGCTGGTAAAGGACCGCTTGGCCGATTTCGAAACGGCCGGCGAGAAGCGGGAGAAGGCGCAGATAGCCGACGACCTCTGGCGCATCGACCCGCGTGGCGCCCGAAGCGTCGGAAATGTGAATATCGCGGATGATCAGGCGGGGGCGGAGGAGGAAGCGAAATTCCGTCCGCCCGGCGATTTTGGTCGAAAGCCCCGTCGCGCGCTGAATTTGCGCGGCGACTTCCCGGCTCAGAAGGTCGGGCGACAAGAGCCGCTGCACCGACCAAAGGGCGATGAGTGCGAGGACAAGGGCCAGCACGACGGCGGCGGCAGCTTTTGCCCGGCTCTTGCGAGCCAGGAGCTCCGTCTTTGCGCCGGAGGCGATTTCGATCATTGGCGTTCAAAGCCCATGGGTCGGCCCCCGAGGGACCGCGGAATTCAGCTCTAACCCACTAGAATAGATTATCTTTACAATTTCGGGGCATGGCGGTGCAGAATTGCCGGGCCGGGGTCGTTGACTCCTCGACTTTGTGGCCGCCTTGCGCTGCAAAATCAACCCCGGCCCATAGCTAAGCCTTTGGCAGAGCGCGAATTGTGCATAAGTGCGAAGGAGCCACACCCGCGACAAGATTCGACTTTTGCGCGAACGGCCTCTTGCTGGAATCCCATTGGTCTCTAGAGTTGACCGAGCATACAAGACCGCAAATGCGTGAGGCGGCGGTCAAGCGTGGGGGCGCGATCGTGCGAAAGTTCCAGCTTTTTCTTGCTGGGCTGGGATTTTTCGCGGGCGCGGCCCTTGCCGCGCAGGCGGATGGCCGCGCGGATCGTCAAGTTCTCGTCGCCGCCCAGGCAAGACTGCTCGCCGAGACCCTGCAGGCGCCGAAGAATTTCGACATCGTCTTTCAATATGTCCAAGTGTCGGAGGCGCTCGGCGATTACGAGGCGGCGATTTCGGCGCTCGAACGGGTGCTGGCCTTCGCGCCGCATCTCGCCCGCGCGAATTTCGAACTGGCCACGCTCTATTTTCGCCTCGGCTCCTATGACAATGCCGTGCATTATTTCAAGGCGGCCGGCGCAGCGCCCGATCTTCCGGTGCAATTGCGGGCGCGGCTGACGGCCTATCTGCCGGAGGCGGAGAAGCAGCTTCAGCCGATCCGGTGGAGCGGCTTTCTGCAAACCGGCATCGGCTATCAATCGAATGTCGCGGCGCTGCCGAATACGGGCTTCCTCAGCCTCTTCGGGCACGATGCGCCGCAGGGCTCGAATGTCCCGCAGCAATCCGACGGCGAGGTCTTCGGCCTCGCCAAGATCAGCAATGTCTACGATTTCGAAAACCAGCGCGGCGACCGGATCGAAACCAACTTCATCGGCTACGGAACGGGCCAGTTCGCGCTTTCGCAATTCGATCTCGGCTATGTCGAGGCCAATATCGGCCCGCGCCTCGCGCTAGATCCGGCCAATTGGCCGGGCGTGACGATCAAGCCCTATGTCGTCGGCAATCTCTCGTGGATCGGCGGCACGTCCTATCTCAATTCCGGCGGCGCCGGCGTCACCCTGGGCTTCGATACGGCGCGGGATTGGTCGATCCAGCCGGATGTCGAATGGCGGCACATTTCCGTCAATAACCCCGGCACTTATCAGGTCACTGCGCTTGGAGACGGCAATTATATCTCGGTGTCGGCGGACGGGATCTATCGATTTAGCGAGCTGATGTCGGTCGACGTGCGGCCGATCTATGTACGCGCCAGCGCCGTCAATCCCTGGCAGAGCTTCAATCAAGGCGGATTCCAAGTCTCATTCCACGAGGAATTCGCGCCGCCGTTTCCCTGGATGCCGCTGCAATGGACTGTCATGCCCTATTTCAGCGCCCTCTGGGATGCCTTCGACGCACCGGACGCAGCCGTCAATCCATACGTTCGTCGGTGCGATTTCGCCTATTACGGCGGTGTGATGCTCGATATGCCGATCACTGCGAATTTCGGCCTGTCCGGCATGATGCAATATGCGCGGACGAACTCGAACTTGCCGAATTTCACCAATGACGACCTGACGGTCTTGTTCGGACCGACGGCGCGATTCTGAAGCCGGGAGCGGAGCCTATGCAGATCAGCCGCGCGAAATCATGGACGCCAATGCTGGCGCTTGCGCTCACCGCCCTGACGCTGCCGGCGGGGGAAGCTGCTGCCCAGGCCGTCGGCAATGTCGGCGCCGTTACGCCGCTTTCGCTCGGCACGCCGCGCGGCGAGAAGACCCGCAATATCGTGATCGGCGCACGCGTCATCGCCAACGAGCTTATTCAGACGAGCGGCGAGGGGACGCTGAACATCGTCTTCCTCGATCGCACCACCTTGTCGATTGGCCGCAATTCGACATTGGTTATCGATAAATATGTCTACGACCCCGCGACCGGAAAGGGCGTCATGACGGCGACAATGGCGCAGGGCGTTATGCGCTTTATCGGCGGCCAGATCAGCCACACCACCGGCGTCAAAGTGCTGACGCCGGTTGCGACGATCGGCGTGCGCGGCGGCATGATGACGGTTCGCGTCGGCCCGGACGGCGTAAGCGTCATGTCGCACTATGGCCATATCGATGTCGCCAACGATGCGGGCCATCAGCTCATGTTGCGTTCTGGCTTCACCGTGCATGTGGCAGGGCGGCACGACTACATCGCCACGCCGGGCCAGACATCCTTGCAGGCGCTCGATGCGGAATATGCGGCTCTGTCCGGCGGCAAGGGCGGTGGCGGTGGCCTGGGCGATGTGGCCGCCCACTTTGGCGTTGCCGATTCGCCGCTGCCGAACGATCCTGATTCCATGCCCGGCCCTGACACGATCGGCATGGTCAACCTTGGCCAGGCCTTCGTCGGTAACCGCTCGCAGCAGCAGCAATACAACGGCGCCAGAATCCCGCGTCCGCACATTTATTCGTCCGAGTAGCCGTAGGCGTAGAGGCGCGCGTCAGAGCCCATTGGGTAAATCGAGCTGTTTGCGCAGCGTCGCCTCAAGATCGCTGATCTGAAACGGCTTCTGCAGCACCGGCCGGTTGGCATGAGCGGACGGGATCCCGGTCCGTCCATATCCCGTCGTGAAGATGAAGGGGCAGCCGCGCACGGCAAGAAGATCGGCGATCGGATCGATCTTCTCGTCTCCGAGGTTGACGTCGAGCAAGGCGATGTCGACATCGTTCTGCGCGAGATATTCGAGCGCTGGCGCGACATGGGCGAAGGAGGCCGCGATCACGAAGCCGAGCTCTTCGAGCATATCGGTGAGCATCATCGCGATGAGCGGCTCGTCTTCCACCACGAGAATGCGTATCGGGGACGCGCCTTCATGTGGGTCATCGGCTCGTTCGCTTGCCACGCCGTCCGCCGCTTCAGGATGTTCGCTGGGCGATGCTTAGGAAATCTGACTCCGGCCGTCAAATTTCAGGACGACCGATACGCCGGGCTTGCCTGAGCGCAGCGGAAGCGTAGCAACGGTCAGCGCCGCGGCGTCGTTCACCCAACCATCGAGCGTGTTCTTGTCGGAAAAGTCGCGCAGCGTTTCCGGAACACGCTCAGCGATTTTTGCCAAGGGCGCCGGCGATGCCGGCGGCTGCCGCGATCAGCCAGCCGAGAATGGTCAGCGAACCTCCGATGGGCGCGACCAGGGGCAAAGACTTGTGCGTTACGAAAACATGCACCGTCAGCTCGCCGCCGAAGAGCAGAGTGCCGAGGAGCAGCACGCCTGCGCCAAGAAGAAAAAGGCCACGTTCATGCGACGCCTGTGCAAAGGCGCTGAGCGCGATGACCGCCGTGGCATTGACGATCAGGAAATTCGACGCGGTCTTGAGCAGCGGATCGGCGATCACATGCGCGCTGGCGGCGGCTTCCGCGACACCCGCGGCACCGGCCAGCGCGGCAATCCCGACGATTATGTAAGGCCATTTGGCCACGGCGGTTTCTCCTGTTTTGGCATCGGCAGATGGTTAATGATCTTTTAAGCCGGCTCTGAAATGCTTTGTACGTCAGGCAGTCCGGAAGCGGAAGAATGTTCGGCGTCGGCAATACAGCATGCCATCCGCATCTGTCATCCCAGGCGTCTAGAGTTGCGCGACCGCCCCGACGAACCAATGTTTGGAGCGCCGATTGGAATTTTCCTCACGCCTAGCGCCCAGCGCCCACGGCAGCTTCGTGTCTGTCTCGTCTCGCCGGCGCGCTGCGGTCACGCGCGTGCGGACAATTGTTTTTCTGCTCGCCGTTTTGGCAATCAACTACACCTGGTCGAGACCGTCTCCGGTCGATATTCTTTTCTTTTGCGCGCTGCTGCTCAGCGTCTTCTCGCAGCAATCGCTCAACATAAGAAGTTTCCTGTTCATTTGTATCATCCTGACCTGGCTTTCGTCGGTCTATATATCCTCGCTTTCGCTGATCGATGAGCCGTCCGTCGTCTTCGAAATGTTCGCTTTGACGTCGGTCGCCGGCATCGGAATCGCCAGTTGCCTGGTTGCAAGCGGGTGGGGGGAGCCGCAACTGCGAACATTTGTGAGCACCTATATCCTCGCCAATGTCATCGCCGCCTTGATCGGTATTTATGGCTTCGTCACCCAAAACCCGGATCTGACCTGGGCCGACCGGCCGCGTGCCTTTCTCGATGACCCGGATATGCTGGGCGCGTTTTTGGTTCCGGGGATAATCGGCTCGCTTTACATGATCCGCGAGAATCGCCGGCGGATTTTGTATTCCATGGCGTTTCTGCTGCTCTCATTCGCCGTGTTTCTCACGTTCTCTCGTGCGGCGATCGTCGCCGCTCTTGTTTGGGGCGGGATTTATTGGCTGTTCCTGAACCGTCGCAACCTGTCCAAAGCGATCATTTACCCGCTCGCGATTCTGGTGCCTTTGGGCGTGATTCTTCTGCTCTTCTTTCTGGCGAACGACACTTATTCGAAAATGTTGTTGGACAGATTCACGCTCGCGGAAGATTATGACCTCGGACATTTCGGCCGATACAACAGATATGTCCTCGCGGTTCCGCTGATTCTGGATCATCCGTTCGGGCTCGGATTGGAGCAGGTGGAGAAATATTTTCCCGAGCCGATCCACAACGTCTGGATGGCGTCTTTCCTGTATTTCGGCTGGATCGGCGGCCTCGCCTGGACGTTGCTGCTGATTCTCTCGATTTCAGCAGGCTTGGTCCATATGGCAACGATCGCGGAATGAGCTGACGCTGCTGATATTGTTCGGTTGGGCGTCGATCATTTCGTGTTCGATGCTGCACGAGGGCGAGCGGTGGAGATTCATGTGGCTGTTTACCGGAATATTGTGGGGTCTCAATTCGCGAAACCTCATCGCGAGTCCAGATCGCGTGCCTGATGCGAACGGCGCCAATCGTCTTAGAAATGCGTCGGGCTAAGTCCATTGCCGCGCGACGCGCGCGCGCGCGGCGGCCACGCCGTCGTGGCCAAGAGTGTTTGGCTGCGCTGTTTTTAATCATGGGCAGCGGCGTGACAGCCGGCCATGCCAAGGAGCTTTGTCTCGATTGCATCGGACTCAGGCTCGAGCATCCTTTCGTCGTGCGCGGGCCGTCGCGCGAGGAGCCCGACGCGCCTGTCAGCGTCATCAAGCTGCCGGACGGGCGCTTTCGGGGTTTTGCCGCCAATGCGACGACCATTGCAATCGACGCGGCGACGCCGCGCGATTTGGGCGGACCGTCCAAAGTGGTCCTGAAACCCGGACCTCCGGGCTCGCCGTCGGAATGCGGGCGGTGGATCACGAGCGTTCTGCCGGGCCGGGACGCTCTTTATGGGATGGTGCACAGCGAACAGCATTGCAATTACCAGGACGGCGAAACTCACAAGTCGATGGCGATTGCCCGCTCCCGCGATTACGGGGTGACGTGGGATGTGCTCGGCCAGATCATCACCGGTGATGTGGGGGATGTGCCAGATAAGCCCAGCGGCGCGGGCGATTGCACGGCGGTCGATGGCCACGACGGCTACTGGTACGCCTATTGTCTGCGCGTGCGGGACTGGGAGAACATTGTCGCGCGCGCTCCAAGCGCTGACCCGCTCCCCGGGAAGTGGTTCGAATGGAATGGAGCCGGCTGGGACGAACCGGCCCTGGGCGGCATCGGCGCAGGGTTGAGCAAGCCGGTCGGAATGAGTTCCGCTTACTGGATCGACGCCAACGCCGTGCTGCTGCTTGGCACGGCAAACTCCGGGCTGCAATTGTCGGTCTCGAAGGACAAGGTGGACTTCGAGACGCTGACGGAACCGCTGATCCTTTACGACGCGGACGACTGGAAGCGTCCCGCGCCCACGGAGCTCTATGCCTATCCCAGCATGATCGCCGACCAAGGGCTCAATAATATCTCCGGCAAATTTTTCCTGGCCTATATGTACATTCCACCGGGCGGCGATTTTACCCAAAGATATCTGGTCATGCAGGAGGGACGGATCGATAGGGCTCGCGCGCCGCGGAATCCGCAGGTGCAAACGGCCCTGGCGAGATGGGTTGCGCCGGGAGGCCCTACCTGGACGACGACCGGCCCGGCGATTTCCTCGGCACGCTCCTATGCCTACGGCATCGGCCTCGGATATGTGATGACAGCAGCTCCCAGCGGTGTCGCCAGTGTCGAATTGGATGAATGTTTTTCCGAGCCGACAGGTATTGGTTTTCTCGCGGAGGCGGGCGGCTGCGCGGCCGAAGGCAGTGAGCGTCGTCGGGCCGCGGGGTATGTTTTCCGTCACCATCGGCCGGGCACGATCGCGCTGATCGGCTGCGTCGCAAAGAACGGCGCGCATTTCACGTCGAATCGCTTGGATTGCGAGACCGCCGGAACTCGCGAACGCCTTCTGGGATACGCGCTTCGCTGATCCTTCGGATCAATAGGCGTTTTCCGAGCGCAGGAGCGCCCAAGGTGTCGCCAGCAGGATATAGATATCGAGCATGATCGACCAGTTCTCGATATAATAGAGATCGCACTCGACACGGCCTTGGATTTTTTCCGGCGTATCCGTCTCGCCGCGCCAGCCGTGAATTTGCGCCCAGCCAGTAATGCCGGGGCTCACCCTGTGCCGCGCGAAATAGCCGTCGACGACTTCGTCATATTGGCGCTCGGCTGCCTTGGCGTGCAGAGCGTGCGGCCGCGGTCCAATGAGCGAGAGATTGCCTTTGAAGACAACGTTGAAGAGTTGCGGCAATTCGTCGAGAGACGTCTTGCGGATGAAGCGGCCAACGCGGGTGACGCGCGGATCGTCCTTGGTGACAAGCTTGGCGGCATTGAAGTCCAGCATGTCGGTGCGCATCGAGCGGAACTTGAAGACCTCGATGATCTCGTTGTTGAAGCCGTAACGCTTCTGGCGGAAGAGCACGGGCCCTTTGGAATCGAGCTTCACGGCTATTGCGACAAGCGTCATGATCGGCGCAAGGAGGATGAGGCAAAGTGTGCCGACGATTTTGTCGAAGGCATATTTGAGGATGATGTCCCATCCGGCGATCGGCTTGTCGAAAATATCGATCAGCGGGACGCTGCCGATGTAAGAATAGGAATGCGGCCGGAAATGCAGCTTGTTCATATGCGCTGCGAGCCGGATGTCGATCGGCAGCACCCACAGCTTGCGCAGCATTTGCAGAATGCGCGCTTCGGCCGTGATCGGCAGCGTGAAGATGATTAGGTCGATGCGTGTGCGGCGGCTGAAGGTGATGAGATCGTCCACCGTCCCGAGCTTGGGAAAGCCAGCGACGACGGCGGGCGAGCGCCCGTCCGTCCGGTCGTCGAAAATGCCGAGAATCTGGAGATCGGGTTGCGGTTGCACCGCCAATTGGTTGAGCAAGGCGTCGGCTGCCGTGCCGCCGCCGACGAGAATGGTACGCCGGGCCAGCCGGCCGGAGCGGATCAGACGATCGACGATGAGCGCCAGCAGCGCGCGCTCGCCGCTGAGGGCGACGAGGCTGCCGACATACCAGGCAAGCATGAAGACGCGCGAATAGATCCCATCGAGTTTGAGGAAGAAGATGAACGCCAGCGCACACCCATAGACGATCGTTACGGCGCCGGCGAGATGCAGGCCGTCGCCCGGAAATTTCCGGAAAGCGCTGATCTTGTAGAGCTCAGAGCTCTGAATTGCGAGAACGGACAAGGCGCCGATGAGCGGCATGGCGATCAGATATTGCGGGCCATACCCCTGGCTGTGCGCGAGATAGATGAAGTGAACCGCGAATCCGACGGCGGTGACCAGCAGAAATTCAGCGAAACGCACAAGCCCTTCGAGAACGACGCGTGAGATCGCCGGGACATTGGTGCTGCTCTGCATCGCGCGCGCGGCGCCGGCAAGTTTCTCCGCAGTCGCATCGGCGTCTTGTCGCGTCGGGCTCGCCGTCTCGGGCGGATCCTGCTGTTCTAGATCGGAGCGAGAGATTTTCTTCATCCTGTCCGCAAGCTTACGAGGAAGGAACGACAAATGAATTGGCGGGGGTGCGGCGGTTCGCGAGCGCTTCGGCGTAGCCGGCGAGGACAGCGTCCGCCATGTCGCTGATCTTGAACTTCGTCTTGACGAAATCGGCGAGTGCGCGGCTTTCGGCGCTCTTTTGGTCCGCTGGCCGAGCGAGCGCCTTTTTCAAAGTCGCGGCGAGCAATTGCGGATCGTCGGGAACGATGAGTCGGTCGCGGTAAGGTCCGAAGATTTCGTTGACGCCGCCGACATCCGTCGCCACCAGCGGAATTTCCGCCGCCGCGGCCTCGAGGACGATATAGGGCAGGGACTCGGCGCGGCTGGGAACGACGAGAATGTGGCCAAGCCGAAAAGCTTCTCGGGCGGGCTTCACACCCGCGAAGGTCACTTGTTCTCCGACGCCACGCGATACAGCGTGCTCGATGAGCTTGGCTTCGTCCGGTCCACTGCCCACCAGAACAAGCCGCGGCCGTGTCGCGCCCTGCGATATCAAGGCGATCGCATCGATGAGCGTGTCAATGCCCTTGGCCGCGCGCAATTCGCCGACGTAAAGAAAGTCGGCTGCGCCGGGGTTAACCGGGACCGGAGCAAATTCATCGGGGCCCAAACCATTATAGACGATCCGCGTGAGCTTCGCCGTCGGGCCGATGCGGCGGCGAAACTGTTGTGCGATATAATTGCTTTCAAACAGGAAGACGTCGGTGCCGGCGGTCAGCAGCCGTTCGATCGTCATATAGGTGCGCTCCATCAACAGCCCGGAGCGATAATTGAAACTGCCGCCATGCGGCGTATAGGCGCGAATCGGTTTCTTCGCGCGTGAGAAAAGGGCCGGGAGCCGGGCATAGGCGCCTCCCTTGGAGCCGTGGCCGTGAACGACATCGGCATTGAGCGCGTTGGCGTGTGCGGCGACGCGCAACGCCGCCGGTATGTCGAGGATATGCGCCGGCCGCTGCATCGGGATGCGCAGAAGGCCGAGTTCCAGATAGGGCGCGAGAGCGCCGAGCACCTCGTCGGCACGGGGGCCGCCCGTCAAGGAATCTGTCACGAGACCGACCGCATGCCCGCGGTCGATCTGTTCGCGCGTCAGGTCGATGACGTGGCGGAACAAGCCGCCTAAAGGCGCACGCAAGACATGCAGGACTCGCAATTTTTGATTTGCGGGCGCTGGCTGCATCATGAGGGCCTGTTACTCGTCAGAAATAGCGTTCGCGCACGACAATCGTATCGCCCGGCTTGATCTGCTGAAGGATTGATACCGTACCTGTATACGGATGCCCGTTGACAATTCGTGTAAGATCGATGGAATCTTTGTAGGCTCTCGGCGTAAAGCCGCCAGCGATGGCAACCGCGGTCTGCGCGGTCATACCATTGACGTAGGGGTATTGGCCTGGCGTCGTCACTTCGCCCAAGATAAAGAAAGGCCGGAAGGCCTCGACCTCGATCGAAACATGCGGGTCGCGAATATAGCCCGCGCGCAGCCGCGCTTCAATTTTTCGCGCAAGCGATGAGGTGGTCTCGCCTTCGGCGACGACAGGCCCGATCAGGGGCATCGAGATATGCCCGCTCCCGTCGACGGCGTAGGAATTGCTCAAGCTATCTTGCCCAAACACGATGATGCGCAGGCGGTCGCCGCTCGCGAGCGTATAGGACGCATCCGGATCGCTATTGAAATAGGCCGAATAGGAGGTTGTCGCACAGGCGGCGAGCGCAAGCGAGAGTATGAGCAAGCCTGCCGAGACCAAACCGCGCAACATGTCGACCGCCACCAGATGAAGATTTCGATGAGAAGCTCGAGTCTGCCCGGATTTATACTTTGTCATGGTTAACAAAGCTTAACTCTCGGCCGCCGCTGCGCTGCCGAAATTAACCTGGTTTCAACCATAACGCGGCTTGATAGCAGGAGGGCGAAAGGCGGTGGCGAAGCGTGCGCCGCGATTGCGATCCTTGGAGCAGCGGATGGGCAGGACGTTCAAGCCGGACATGACGATTGACGAGTCGGCGAACGATGTGGACATCAAGGCGCTCGGTTCGGCGATCTATGCCAAGCGATATTGGGTCATCATCCCCACTCTACTGGCTTTTCTCCTCGCTGCCGTCTACGTCACGATGGCGCGGCCGCGCTATACCGCCGATACGCAGATCCTGCTGGAGAATCAGGAAAGCTACCTGACGCGCGCCCAGCGCAATGAGCAGGGGATGGAGACGGCGCCCCTCATCGACGACAATTGGGTTGGTAGCCAGGTTTCGCTCATTACCTCCCGCGATGTGGCGCGCGAGGTCATCGAGAAGCTCGGCCTTGTCGGCAATCCCGAGCTCGACCCGCTGGCGAAGGGGCTCGGTACGCTTCAGCAAACGCTCGTCCTCTTCGGGCTCGCGCGCAATCCAATGCGCGTTCCACCGGAAGAGCGCGCCGTCGATACGTTCATACAGAGACTCAGCGCCTATTCGCCGGCCAAGACACAGATCGTGATAATCGACTTCTGGGCCCACGATCCGGTCTTCGCCGCGAAGGTGGCGAACGAAACCGCCGCCGTTTATCTTGAGCTTCAGGCGGGCGCCAAGCGCAATGTCGCCAAGCGCGCGGGCGACGCTCTCGCCGGTCAGATCAGCGATCTCAAGACGAGCTTGCTGCACGCGGCCGATGACGTCGAGCGCTACCGCGCCGAGTCCGGGCTGCTCGCGGGCAGCAACAATATGACCATTACCGGGCAGCAGCTTGCCGATCTCAATACCGATCTGTCCCATGCGCGGGCCGACGCGGCTGACAGCCAGGCCAAAGCGACCTTGATTCGCCAGTTGCTGCGGCAGGGCCGCGTCTCCGAAGTGCCGGATGTCGCCAACAATGATTTGATCCGCCGGATTGCCGAGCAGCGGGTGACGGCGAGTGCTCAGCTTGCGCTCGAATCCGGCACCCTGCTGCCAGGCCATCCGCGCATCCGTCAATTGCGCGCCGAGATTGCCAATCTCGATGCGCAATTACGTCTCGCCGCCGACAACGTCGCCATTGCGCTGGAGAACAATGCCAAGATCGCCGCTTCGAGGGTCGCGAATATCGAGACGGCTCTCGATCAGCAGAAGCTGGCCGTGACGGCGGCCAATGCCGACGAAGTGCACTTGCGGGCGCTTGAGCAGATCGCCCAAGCCTATCGCGAGCAGCTCGATAGCGTCACGGCGAAATATCAGGAGGCGCTTGCCCGGCAATCCACCGCGACGCCGGCGGACGCACGCGTGATCGCTGTGGCGGTTCCGCCGGACCAGCCCTCGTTTCCGAAAAAGGCGCCCATTCTCGGCTTGGTCACGGTGGGCGCTTTTGTCCTCTCTCTCGGCGCTGTTGTCGGCCGCGAGATTTTGCTGGAAGGCGCGGGGCAGGTTCCCGAGCAGGGCTACGAGCCGGTGCGCGTCGTCGGCGGGGAGCGCCGTCCGGCGCCGCTCTCTACCATCGAGCGGCTCAAGCGTTTCGCCCGCGCGCGCAGCGAAACAGAGGACGATGCGGAAACAATCTCCGAAGCCGAGGGCGAGGAAGAGGCGGGCGAGAAAGTCGCCGCCAAATCCAGCGCGCCGCAAGGCGTCAATATCGTCGCGACACGGCTCGACAAGAGCGAGGAGGCGACCGATGCGCTGATTGGTTTCGCTCGCACGCTGGCGCGTGAGGGCCGCCCGGTCATCATCGATCTTGATTCAAGAAACGGCCAGATCGCCAAACTCGTCGGGCCGCAAGAGACAGAAGAGACGATGAAGGGGCTGACCGATCTTCTCGAAGGCGATGCCAGCTTCGCCGACGTGATCCACCGCGATACCGCGTCGCGTCTGCATTTCGTGCCATTCGGCTCGAAAGAGGAATTCAATCCCGACGATCTCGACATGATCCTCGATGCCCTGTCGCGAACCTATGATTTCGTTGTGCTTGCGGCGCCGCCGTTCCCCGGCAATCCAATGACAAAGGCGCTCGCGCCCTTCGCGGATTTCGTCGTACTTGCCGCGCCTGAGGGCGGTGACGCCGCCGATACGCGCGCCGCGCGCGATGAACTCAGCGCCGCCGGCGCCGCCGAAGTCCTGCTGGTGGGCGGAGCAAAGGAAGCGGCCTGATCGCCCCGGCTCGGGTGCTCAACCGCGGCGCCGCTTGCGTGGCGCGATTTTCGGCCGGAGAGGCTTCGCTCAGGATTGTGCGGCGAGCTTCGTCGGCGGCACGACATTGGCGATGATTTCGCCAAACGGCCCGGCGTTGCGCACGGCGGCGCGTTCAATGCCGGTCGTCGAGCGCAGAGGCAGCAGGGGGAACACCTGCTCGGCGAAGCGATAGCACTCTTCCAGGATGCGGATAGCCCGAGAGCACGAAGCGATCGACGCCGACCGCCATATATTCCTTGAGTCGCGCCGCGACCGTCTTCTGGGCGCTCGACATGAGCAATTGAGGCGCCGGCTCAGCCCTCCGTCGCATCCAGGTAAAGGATCGTCGGCGCGTCGGCATAATAATTCGGAATGTCGGCGACGACATCCTGCCCCGCCGGTGAAGCCAAAGCCTCGTTGATGGCTTTCAGGCTGTCGAACGTGCCGATGAATGACCAGAAGAACGCGCCTTCGCCCCCGTCGAGCGTACTCGCGGGCCCGAAAGAATATCCGCGGAGGCCCGGCATTTTCCGTACGAGCGGTACATGCACCTCGCGGAAATGCTTATCGAAATGCGCCGGATCGGCGGGCTTTTTGTAAAGGACAATAAGCTTGCTCACGCGGTGACTCCCTCGAAATCGGCAACTGTCTTCCGTCGGCGCGCCGCGGACAGGCTTCTTCTACACATCGCGCCCGCGCATATCGAGCCTCATTGCAAGTCCCTCGCATCAATGTCGAGTGAATGGGCCTTGCAGCGTCGCCGGGCGCGTCTGGACCAGGGGAAATAACAAGACTGGACGTTTATACGGAGCCAGTCTGCTCCTAAAAAATCCCTTGATGATCAATGACCGCTTCCGCCTGCTCATTTGGCAAACCGTAATCCGCCAGCGGCACAAAAGGGGGCGGGTCGATTGTCCGGTCTTTCGCGGAACTGACTGCGATGTATGAGTTTTTCCTGGACGGCATGGCCGTCACCGCCATGCCGGACGAAAGTATCCTCGCCGCCTGCCAGCGGTCCGGCGTGGCCCTGGCCACGGTTTGCAAAGGCCGCGGAATATGCGGCGCCTGCCGGGTGATGGTGGAGGCGGGGCTGCACGCTTTGCCGGAGGCGTCCGCCAACGAGGTCCGTCTGCTCGGATATCTCGCCCGAGGCGAGGATGCGCGGACCCATCGCCTTGCCTGCCAGATCACCATGACAGAGCCGCTCTCCGGGCTGCGGCTCAACGCTTATCCCGTTACCCCAAAGTCCTAACAGGAGACCTCAGCCATGAATGAAGTCCTCGACAAACAGAGCCAGTTGGAAGCCGTCGGTCCCGCGTTCCTCAAGGACAAGATGCTCGAGATGCGGGCTAAGACCCGCGCCACGATCCATGCGGTCGCCGCCAAGTGTAAGCCCGGCATGGTGGAAGAGGACGCCGTCGCCATGGCCAAGGAGATCCTTGCCGAGGGCGACATGGTGCGCGGCTGGCATGACGTCTATGTGCGCTTCGGACCCAACACGCTGAAAACCTTCGGCGCCGCGTCCGACCCCGGAATTGTGCTGAAAGAGAACGACATCTTCTTTCTCGATATCGGCCCTGTCTGGGGCGAGTATGAGGGTGACGGCGGAGAAACGTTTACTGTCGGCACCGCGCCGGAAATGGCGAAATGCGGAGCAGACGCCAAGAAGCTTTTCCACATCGTCCGCAAGAAATGGGAATCCACCGGCATGAGCGGACGCGAACTCTACGAATTCGCGATCGAGGAAGCGAAGGCGATGGGCTGGGAGCTCAATATGGATCTCTCTGGCCACCGGCTCTCGGACTTCCCCCATGCCGCGATCTATGACGGCCCGATGGCGGAAGTGGACTTCAAGCCATCGCCGCTGCTGTGGGTTCTGGAAATCCACATCCGTCATCCGACGGAAGGCTATGGCGCGTTCTTCGAGGACATGCTGCTCGACGACAGCTATTTCGCGTAATCGTCTCGACCGGCGTCTGGCGGGTGTCCGGCTCGCCAGACCCGGTCATTGTCTTTTCATCTTGTGGCAATGCTCAGAATGAGCAGGATGACCAGGACGGCGCAAAGCACCTGCCAGAAGAGCAGCGGATTGCGTTCGATGAGCGGCCCGGGATGGCGCGGTGCCACACGAAGATTTCCGTGCTCAAGCTCGAAGATGAATTCATCCAGATCGGCGAAGCGATCGTCGCGATGCAATGAAATGGCGCGTAGAATCGCGGCGTTGAGCCAGGCGGGGACGTCGTTACGATAGGCCGACAACGGCGCAACCGGACCAAAGAGCGGACGCTCGCCAGGAGGCGTTTCGCCGTGGGGATATACACCCGCAAGCATGCGGTAGATCGTGACGCCCAACGCATATTGGTCCGATAGGGCATCGCCCCTGTTCTCGCGAAACAGCTCTGGTGCCATGTAGTCGATCGTGCCGGGCGTTGCTGCTTCGTCGGCCTCTTCGATTCGAGGTAGGCGCGCAATGCCAAGGTCGATCAGCTTCACGTCACCGTTGTCGAGCAGCATGATATTTTGAGGTTTGACGTCGCGATGCGTCACACCAGCTCTGTGAAGCGCGGCAACGCCTCGGGCGGCTTTGATCGCTATTGCGATGGCTTCATCCACCTTCATCGGGCCGCGCCGCAGCCGGTCTTCCAATGTCTCGCCCTTATAATAGGGCATGGCGACATAAAGCCGGCTCTGGCGCCCTTGAGGGAGCAACAGCGAAGCGCCGACGTTTGGATGCGCGATATGTTGGCCGAGAAAAACTTCGCGCATGAAATGCGTGCGCTCGATTTCATTGGCCGATGTGGGATTGGGGAATTTCAAAACCGCCCATTGGCCGTGATCATTTGCCAGAAAGAGCCGGCCAATTTTGCTCTTGGCGACGACGCGGATGAGGTCAAATCCATCGATCGTATCGCCGACATTCGGCATCGGCCTGATCGGCAGGGCTTCCATCTCCGCGGCGATCACGTTGTAATCTGGCGCCGGCACCGAGATAATTTCGATCACCAATGCCGTGGCATCATCGTCGCTGCCAGCCGCGATCGCGGCGCCGACGATGGCATCGGCGTCGGCTTGCGGCGTCTCTCGCCGATCGAGGAATTGCAAGAGCGTGTTCGCTGAAAGAAAAGCGTGAACGCCTTCCGTCGTCAGCAGGAAACGGTCTCGCGCCTCGATGCGTTGCGTCTTGATATCCAGCCGAAGGGCGGGTTCGAGGCCGACCGCGCGCAGCAGCGTTGGCCCGATATGCGCTTGCGGAGTGAAATGATCCTCCGTCAATGGGGTCAGATTGCCGGAGCGCAGAAGCCACGCCCGGCTGTCGCCGACGTGAAGGATCGTGGCCGTTCGCCCGAGAAGCACCGCTGCGGTGAAGCTCGTCGCGGCGCCGTGGAGCGCCGGGTCGGACCGCGACTGGCCGTTGAGCCAGAGATTACAGGCGTCGAGGGATTTCATCGCAGCGGCGCTGACGCCGATCAGTTCCCGCTGCGATCGATAGCCTTCCAGGAAGGCCCGAACGGCGAGTTCGGAAGCTATGCGGCCGGCGTGGGCATTGCCGAAACCATCGGCGACGGCGGCAACGATTCCCTGGACAGCCCGCTGAGACGCAGTGCCAAGATCAACAATTCCAAAATCCTGATTGTCCGAATGCTTGCCGATACGGGTGGCAAATCCCGCCGCGATCTCAAGCTGGCCTCGCGCGCTCACGATGGATACTCAAGCACATCGTTATATCGGCAGCAAGGCGGTGACGCTTATCGCGACGGACTCGCCACCGCTTTGGATGCTGGGATACACATCCGCCATCCGACGGAGGGCTACGGCGCGTTCTTCGAGGACATGCTGCTGGACGACAGCTATTTCGCGTGAGCGCGATCGCGGCTTTGGGTACGGGCCCGGCGGGTGTGGCTATCGCGCCAGCCAGAGCCATTTGGATGAGAGTGAGATCTTCATAAGTCTTCTTGAGTTTGTCGTATCCGCCGCTCGACAGATAAGCGATGCACACGGCAAACTTGCTCTAAAGTTTCATTCAGGAATCAGACTCAGACGCAGGGCGTCGAGAAAAAATATCGCCCTGAACACCGTTTGCTGTAGCTGATATTCGTATCAGCTGGTCATCGAAGTGCCGGAGTAACATCTCGATCAACCGGCCATGATAGACAGCATACGTAGACCTTTTCATAATAGCGTTCTTATTGCCGAGGATATTAAAAACGATGCGATCTTCCTGCAAACGAGGTCTCATCCAAGCCTTCCCACGCCACTGGTCGGGAGTGTGAGTCAGGTCTCCCTCGGCATCTATCGACCATGTCTGAATCAAACCCAATTCTATCCCCTTGCGGATATCCCGCAGCAGGCTACTAGGATCGTCGCAAAAAGCTCGCACGGCCATCCGTCACTCCTTTTCGAGATCGAGAGTGGGTTTCCCGGAATTAAGGTCGGGTGTGCGCTTGTCACTATCTAATTGGTCCAAAGCACTCGGCTCCGGCTTTTGGGCTTCAAGGATTCTCGATTGTCGAGCGGCTTCCGCGGTTTCCTTTACTTCGGAGAGTGCGATTTCACTCACTTGCACATTTCCAAAATTCTGTGCAGCGCGCAGAAATCCTTCGGAGCCATATATCCAAATAAACTGTCCGGTTTTCGCTCGAAACTCCTTTAACAGTTCAGGTCTTGGGGCGATCATCCAAGAACCTTCATAATGCCACCAATCTTCCTTTGAATCATCGGTTACTAGGATAATTCCTTTGGCCTGCTCCTTCGCAATTTCCATTAACTGCGACCATCCTAAGAAGTCTCCATACGCACCCGGAATACCTTTTTCCTTCTCATCGGCGTAGCCAGGAGGCGTCTTCGTTTTGAAACGCTTCTCGGCTTGCTTACGCAGTTCGTCGAGTGCGTCATCATCAGGCTCTTTTCCGATACGCCCTTCAAACGCGTTTAGAATCATATCCGCATATGGATCAGACCCGATAATCTTCTCGATCTCTGCTCTGCTCCCATCAAGTTCCTGAAGAATGGTCTCCAGAGCCGCTGACGACTCTGCACTGAGATGCGGATTTTCGCGCTTTGGGCTAAGGCGTTCCATCTTGATTTTTTTAAAAGCATCTATAGCAGCGCGGCAATTGGAAGCCTGACGTACGATGACTGAAGCGCGGTTACGTGCATACTCAAGTGCGAACTGGTGGGGAATGATCAGCCTGTCATTATACTTCCGAAAAAGGCTAGAAATTTCTTCTCGCGTCGTTTTGGAATAACCGTAAAGGTTTAGAAGGGCGCTTGCGTCGAAGCTGATGAGCGCCGAAGCCCATAGCGCCTTCAACTCATCTTCGTTTGGCCGGAAAAAATGGCGAAGGGAGTCACGCATATCAGCTGGGCACCCATTCGCCGTGTTCGTTAACGAGGTTAGGCAACTTTGCCGTTGCGATCATTGCCCTTGGAATCTCAACTGCACCCCGTGGTCGCCCCACACGTATCGCACTTCAAGCACGTGCCGTTCCTCACCAAAGTAAAGTTGTTGCACTCTGGGCAGGCTTCGCCGGTATAGCCTTTCATCCGCGCTTCGTTGCGGCGATCCGCGACGCTGGTCTGCTCGGAGGAGACTGACCAATCGAGCGCGCCGAGTTCGGCCTCGATCTCGTTTTCGAGATTCTTCTTCAGCGCCGTCGTCTGGCCGCCCGCCGCGCCTTGCACCAGCATCAGCTTGTCGGCCTTGTTGCGGACGAAGCCCTTTGAGACGTAGCGCGAGCTTTCCGGCGCGCGGCTCTGCGCCTCGCCCTTGCCGAGCACGTCATGGCCGATATCGCTCGGGTCGATATGGGCGAGATCGTTGCGGCCGAGATAGGAGATCGCCAGCTCGCGGAACACATAATCGATGATCGAGGTCGCGTTCTTGATCGCGTCATTGCCCTGCACGAGGCCCGCCGGTTCGAAGCGGGTGAAGGTGAAGGCATCGACATATTCTTCGAGCGGCACGCCATATTGCAGGCCGACCGAGATGGCGATGGCGAAATTGTTCATCAGCGAGCGGAAGGCGGCGCCTTCCTTGTGCATGTCGATGAAGATTTCGCCGAGCCGCCCATCCTGATATTCGCCGGTGCGCAGATAGACCTTGTGGCCGCCGACCACCGCTTTCTGCGTATAGCCCTTGCGCCGGTCGGGCAGGCGCTCGCGATCGCGCAGGCGCTCGATCCTCTCGACGATACGCTCGACGATCTTTTCCGCGACGACGGTGGCGCGCGCCGGAGCATTCGCGGCGACGAGAAGCTCGACCGCGTCCTCGGCCTCTTCGTCCTCGTCCTCGATCAACTGGCTGTTGAGCGGCTGCGAGAGCTTCGAGCCGTCGCGATAGAGCGCATTGGCCTTCAGCGCGAGGCGCCAGGAGAGCATGTAGGCCTCCTTGCAATCCTCGACCGTGGCGTCGTTCGGCATGTTGATCGTCTTCGAGATCGCGCCGGAGATGAAGGGCTGCGCCGCCGCCATCATGCGGATATGGCTCTCGACGGAGAGATAACGCTTGCCGATGCGTCCGCAGGGATTGGCGCAATCGAACACCGAATAATGCTCGGGCTTCAGATGCGGGGCGCCCTCGACCGTCATGGCGCCGCAGACATGCAGGTTCGCGGCTTCCACATCGGCCTTGGAGAAGCCGAGGAAGGTGAGCAGGTCGAACGCCGGATCGTCCAGCCGCTCCTCGGGCACTTTGAGATTGTTGACCAGGAAGTCGGCGCCGAGCGTCCATTTGTTGAAGACGAACTTGATATCGAAGGCGGAGGCCAGCGCCTTCTCGACCATCTCGATCTTGGCGTCGGTGAAGCCCTTGGCCTTGAGGCTCGCCGGGTTGATCGCCGGCGCCTGGCGCAGCGACGCATGGCCGACGGCATAGACCTCGATCTCGGCGATCTCGGATTCGCGATAGCCGAGCGCCCGCAGACCTTCCGGCACGGCGCGGTTGATGATCTTGAAATAGCCGCCGCCGGCGAGCTTCTTGAACTTTACCAGCGCGAAATCGGGCTCGATGCCGGTCGTGTCGCAATCCATCACGAGGCCGATCGTGCCGGTCGGCGCGACGACGGAAACCTGCGCGTTGCGATAGCCGAATTGCTCGCCAAGCGTCACGGCCTTGTTCCAGGCGGCGACGGCATGTTCGCCGAGCGCGGCTTCCGGCAAAGCGGAGCGGTCGAGCGGCACCGGCGCCACGGCAAGCTTCTCATAGCCCGTCGCCTCGCCCTGCGCGGCGCGGCGATGGTTGCGCATGACGCGCAGCATGGCCGCGCGGTTCTCGGCGAAATTGGCGAAGGCGCCGAGTTCGCGCGCCATCTCGGCCGAAGTCGCATAGGCGACGCCGGTCATGACCGCGGAGAGCGCGGCGCCGATGGCGCGGCCTTCATCCGAATCATAGGCGATGCCCGAGGACATGAGCAGGCCGCCGATATTGGCGTAGCCGAGACCGAGCGTGCGGTATTCGTAGGAGAGGCGGGCGATCTCCTTCGAGGGGAATTGCGCCATCAGCACCGAGATTTCGAGCACGATGGTCCACAGCCGCACGGCATGTTCGTAGGCTTCGATGTCGAAGGCCTTGGTCTGCGGATCGCGGAACGGCAACAGGTTCAGCGAGGCGAGATTGCAGGCCGTGTCGTCGAGGAACATATATTCGGAGCAGGGGTTCGACGCGACGATCGGCCCGGCGGCCGGGCAGGTGTGCCAGTCGTTGATCGTGGTGTGATATTGCAGCCCCGGATCGGCCGAGGCCCACGCGGCGTATCCGATCTTCTCCCACAGATCGCGCGCCTTCAGCGTCTTGTGCACCTTGCCGTCGATGCGGCGCGTCAGGTTCCAATCGCCGCCGGCTTCGACCGAGCGCAGGAAGTCATCGGTGATGCGCACCGAATTGTTCGAGTTCTGGCCGGAGACGGTGAGATAGGCGTCCGAATCCCAATCGGTCGTATAAGTCTCGAAGGCCATGTCCTTATAGCCTTGGCGGGCGAACTGGATGATCTTCTTGATCGCGCCATCCGGCACGGCGGCGCGGCGGGCGAGCTTGATCTCTCTTTTCAGCGCCGGGTTCTTGTCCGGGTCGAAGCAATCGCCGTTCGGCCCCTCGCAATTGACGCAGGCGCGCAGGATGGCCTTCAGCGCCTTCTTGACGATCTTGGAGCCGGCGACGAGCGCGGCGACCTTATCCTCCTCCTTCACCTTCCAATCGATATAGGCCTCGATGTCGGGGTGATCGACATCGACGACCACCATCTTGGCGGCGCGGCGCGTCGTGCCGCCCGACTTGATCGCGCCCGCGGCGCGGTCGCCGATCTTGAGGAAGGACATGAGGCCGGAGGATTTGCCGCCGCCCGAGAGCTTCTCGTTCTCGCCGCGCAGCTTGGAGAAATTCGAGCCGGTGCCGGAGCCATATTTGAAGAGCCGCGCCTCGCGCACCCACAGGTCCATGATGCCGCCCTCGTTGACGAGATCGTCCTGCGACGGACTGGATGAAGCAGGCGTGCGGCTGCGGATGCTCATAGGCCGACTTCGACTTGACGAGCTTCTGGGTCTCGAAATCGACGTAGTAGTGCCCCTGGCTCGGGCCGTTGATGCCATAGGCCCAGTGCAGGCCGGTGTTGAACCATTGCGGCGAATTGGGCGCGGCGATCTGCTTGGCCAGCATGAAGCGCAATTCGTCGTAGAAGGCGTGGGCGTCTTCTTCCGTGTCGAAATATTTGCCCTTCCAGCCCCAATAGGTCCAAGTGCCGGCGAGCCGGTCGAAGACCTGGCGGGCGGAGATTTCGGAGCCGAATCGATCGGCCTTCGGCAGTTCCTCCAGCGCCTCCTCGTCGGCGGTATGGCGCCACAGGAATTCGGGGACGTTGGGCTCCTCGACCGGCTTCAGCCGGGCCGGGACGCCCGCCTTACGGAAATATTTCTGCGCCAGCACGTCGGCGGCGACCTGGCTCCAGCCCGCCGGCACGTCGATGCCATCGAGGGCGAAGACGGTCGAACCGTCCGGATTGCGGATCTCGCTGCGAGTCGTGCGGAATTCGATCGCTGCGTAGGGCGATTGGTTCTCAGTTGTATAGCGCCGCTCGATTCGCATGTTTTCTGGCCCCAGATGTTGCGAAAATACCCCCGCGCGGAACCTATGTCCCCGCGCTCGCTGTAAGATCGGAGCGCGGGGTCTTTCCGACTCGCGCCCTGTATTGCTAAGCTAAACGTAGTATGTGGGCGAAGCCTAGATACAAAATATTGTGCAAACGGTTAAAAATTCAAGCGTGTGAAGGCATATCGATCTTGACCCCGAGAGGGGTGCGCCGCAACCGTCAGCGGCGCTTTTCCGCAGGCCATCCGCGCTATCCCCGCGATCAACAGGCGGCCGCCGGATTCATCCACAGACTCGGGCCTTCGAACGCGAGAATCGGGCGCCAAACCTGGGCGAAGCTTGCGTGCGGTGTGTGGACAATTGCCGTGCGATCGGCATATTTGCGGCGCAGCACGGCTTACGGGACCGACCTCATGGTGTGGCTCACGCGTATCTTCACCTGGTGGCAGGGCGCCACGCTCAACACGCTCTTTTATACATGGCGTAAGGGCGAACTGGTCGGCCAGGACGAATTCGGCAACCGCTATTACCGCACGCGCGGCGGCGGCAAGGACCGACGCTCGGGTTCGAGCGCCGCTGGGTGATCTACAACGGCTATGCGGAAGGCTCGGCGACGCCGCCCGGCTGGTATGGCTGGCTGCATCACACGAGCGATGTCGCGCCGCCCGACGACAATTATAAGCCGCGCGAATGGCAATTGCCCTACGAGCCCAATCTCACCGGCACGCCGCAAGCTTGGCGGCCGCAGGGCTCGACCCTGGCAACAGGCGTGCGTCCGCCCGCGACGGGCGACTACGAAGCCTGGACGCCGCAATAGCGCCGTTACATTTCAAACACGGCCGATGGCGAAGTCGATTTCTAAATTACTATTTAGACTCTTAAGCTGTATCGCTAGGAATATAGATTCCTGGGCTGCGCGGTGTCGCAGAACGGGGGCTTATAATGAAGAAGATGCGTCAAGGCGCGGGCTATTTGGCTGCGCGGAAAGTTTGCGTGTGTTTGGGGTTCGCGGTGCTCGCGTTTGGGGGTGCCACGACGGCGCAGGCCGCGGATTTGCCGGTAAGCTCGGCGCCGTCGGCGGACGGATATACATTTTCCGGTTCGCCTTTCGCCTCCTGGCTCGACATGGTTTCGGCCGTTCAGGCGGCGCAACCCACTTGGATGACACCGCTCGTGACGGTCACGCCGCGCCTCGAACAAGAGTTTCGGGTTGATTTTTATGACCAGCAAAACGGGACCGGCAGCCAGGGGAACGGCCAACACATCGTCAATTACGGCGGCCCTGGCGGTCCGCGGGTGGAGTTAATCCCTGCCTGGAACTGGGAAGTTATTTTGGCGCCTCCGCCTTACGAAACCGCCAGTGGCCCCAAGGGGAATGCGCAAGGCTTGGGCGACTGGCCGGCATTTCTTGTCAAATACCGCTTGCTTTCCGCCAATAAGGCGAACGGCGATTATATCGTTACTGCCTTCTTTCAGATGTCGGACCCGCTCGGCACGGCAGGGAAAATTTCAAACCATGTTCTAACCGCGCAGCCGACGCTCGCGTTCGGTAAAGGCTTCGGCGATTTTGATATTCAGTCGACGGTCAGCGTGCAAGTTCCAGTCGGCGGGCTCTCTTCACCGGGCAACACGTCCGAGGTGAATATGACCAACTTCGGCGATCCCATACTTTGGAACACGACCTTCCAGTATCATTTCATGCAGTACTTCTGGCCGGAACTCGAGGTCAATTACGAGCACTGGCCCAACGGGGAGCACGTCGGCCTCAACCAAGTCTTGCTCACGCCGGGCATCATATTCGGGCGCTTCAAGATCGGCCAGGACAGCCCAACCCGGGCGATCAACTTGATCTTCGGCGTCGGTTATCAGATGGCGGTGACACGGAACGCGGTTACCGAAAACAATCTCGTCGCCACCACACGGATCACCTTCTAGCTCCGGCGTGACGATGGCCTCTGCGAGTGCTCTCGGGCGCCGGCTTTGGAGCTATTCGCAGAAGTCGGGAGCGTTCGCATCAGAACCAGCTTTTCCTGACGCCGGGCATTATCTCGGCCGCTTCGCCCTCGGCGGCGGGCTGAAGGGGATCATCGGCATCGGCTACCAATTCGCGGTGATGCCGTCGCCCGCCGTGCTCACGCCGGCGTTGACGCCGACCTATAACCACGCCTGGCTAATGACGAGCCGGGTTGCCTTCTGATCGATAGATCGATCCCCAGCGGCGAGCGATTGCGCCGGGGCGTTTTCACTCTACGCGTCCGCCGGATGTGTTCCGGCGGGCGCGTAGGGATTCGCGATCGTCGCACATTAGCGCCGACATCCCCAAGTCGGATGGTGTGCTTAGCGCGCAATGTGGTTGTGACTTCTGAGCTACAGGCCGTGGCAAACCGACATGACCTGGGTCTACTGCCGTCAATCAGAAAGCTTCTTTTAAAACAATAAGTAATCTGCATATATCGGCTATTTATAAAAATCTTTTTAGGAAAGCCCCACCAAATTGTCACAAAACTCCAGCCTCGACCCCCTAACCACCTGAATGGTTGAAACGACCTGATCGTAAGACCAAGGATCGTAACCTTCGGGGGTTATCCAGTGAAAAATATCGCAACTTGTTGCGACGAAGCTTCTGCGCCGCCGTCCTGTACGGGCGCGGCCGGAGCGGCTGTTCGTCGCCGCGGCCTCGGCCGTCAACTCTTGAGCGGCGTAGCGCTCGCCGCTCTCCTCACTACTGGCAGCGTCGCCGCCAAGGCTGACGAATTCGAATGCGGAACTCGCCGCCGAGATCCACGCCTTGAAGGCGCAATTGCGCCATCTCGAGGCGGCCGTCGACAAGCACTCAGTGCAAATCCACGCGGTGCAGGTGAAGGCCGCTTCGTATCAAGCGACGGCGCCCGGCGCCTATGAGCCGCCGGTGCCGTGGGACAAGAAGTTTCACTTGAATGGCATCACGATCACGCCCGGTGGCTTCCTGGCGGCGGAAGGTGTGTACCGCACGCGCGATACGGGCGGCGACTTCAGCCCAGCCTTCGGCAGCCTCAACCCATACTCGAGCCCGCTCGCGCATCTGAATGAAATTCGCGGTACGGCGCGCCAATCGCGCGTCTCGCTGCTGGTGCAGGGCAATTACAATCCGGATACGCTCATTTCGGGTTACGGCGAGTTGGACTTCTTAGGTGCAGCTCCGACGGCGAACTCGAACGAGAGCAATTCCTACACGCCGCGCATCCGCCATCTCTATGGCACGATCGACTGGTTGGGCGAGGGCTTCCATCTTCTTGCCGGTCAGACGTGGTCGCTGGTGACGATGAACCAGAAAGGTATCACGCCGCGCAACGAAGACATTCCGCTGACGATCGACGCGCAATACGTCGCCGGCTTCACCTGGACGCGTCAGCCGCAAATCCGCCTCGTTAAGAACTTCGGCGACCAATTCTGGATCGCGGCTTCGGCGGAAATGCCGCAGACGACGGGTTGCCCGAGCGGTGTTGCTTCTGGCACCGCGACGCCGGGCGTGAATGTCCCGATTGCCTCCGTCAACGGCAACGGCGTGTATTGCGAGCAATATCCGTCGGGTGGCTCGGGCGTCCTGAACCCGTACAATTACTACTCGTTCAATCACATTCCTGACGTGGTTGCGAAGGCGGCGTTGGAAGAAAACATCGACGGCCATGCTCTCCACGTCGAAGGCTACGGCCTTTACACCGACCTTTATGACCTCGTGACGAACGGTGTGACCGGGGCTGCCGTCTCTTACAATAACAGCCGGTACGACACGACCGGTTGGGGCGCCGGCGGCGGCTTCACGCTCGCCGTCCTTCCGAAACTGCTCGACATTCAAGGCTCGGCCATGATCGGGCGCGGCATCGGCCGCTATGGTTCGTCGCAGCTCGCGGATGCGACATTCAACCCCAACGGTTCTCTCGATCCGTTGCCGGAAGTCATGTTCCTCGGTGGCGCGGTGGTTCACGCGACGCCGCAACTCGACCTCTACGCCTACGGCGGCGAGGAGAAGATTCTGTCGACGGACTGGAATTCCGCCGCTGGAACCGGCTATGCCTCGCCGACCCTGGACAATTCCGGCTGCTATATTTTGAACGGAACCTGCAAAGGCAAAGTTCAAGATGCTTGGGAAATCACCGGCGGCTTCTGGGATAAGGTTTACCAGGGTAGCTTCGGTTCGGTCAGGGTCGGCCTGCAATATGCCTACATCCAGGACGATCTTTTCGCTGGATCGGGCACCTCCGACAGCGGCCTAGCTGGCGGTTTGCCGGCCAATGCCAAGGTGCATTTCAACGACAACATGGTTTACGCGTCGTTCCGCTACTATCCGTTCGATCCGGCGCCGCCGGCTCCGCCGGTTGTCGCGAAATACTGATCGAAGTAAGCAATCAGCAATGTGGAAAGCGGGCCTTCAGGCCCGCTTTTTTCTTGCCCGAAGTCGGCGATGAACCGGAATCCCGATGACCAAGAATACGCTGTAGGAGTTGAGCCGATTAAACGAATTTTTATGTAACGGCGAAGCCCTCGCATGCTGATACTAAATACTTTTTTATATAGCTCACAAAGACATGATCTCGAGAAGTTAAAAACTTTTTTATTCGGCGAAAGAAGAACATATTTTCATTGTCTGTGCGCCAATTAGATGTTTTTGCTATCAACGAGGCTAAATTATTATTCATCTCCGCGCCTCGCGACTGAGTAAGTGCGCGAGGTTCTTTTTTAGATGCTTGATGGAATGAGTGTGATGCCCGCCGGAGCTTTTGAGCCTTCTCATCGTCCGGCGGTCTTATTGGTCGAAGACGAATTCGAGACGGCCCAGGAGATCTCTTTGGCGCTGGAGAGCGAAGGCTATGCTGTCCGCATTGCAGATTCGCCGCAGCAAGTGTCCGACGCCATCCGTATTCATACGCCGACCGTCATGATCGTCGACCGCTTGCTTCATGGCACGGACTCGCTGGCTATGATCGAAGCCTGGCGCAATGAGAGCAACAAGGTTCCCGTTCTCGTCATCAGTGCGCTTTCGTCGGTGGACGACCGCATTCGTGGATTGAGAGCCGGCGGGGACGATTATCTGGTCAAGCCGTTCGCAATTGGCGAGCTTGTCGCGCGTGTCGAAGTGTTGCGCCGGCGCGCGAGTGATACGCGCGTTTCGCTGTTGCGGGTCGGTCCGTTGACGATGGATTTGATCGAACGTACCGTCCGGCGCGATGAGCGCGAGCTCGACCTCTTGCCGCGCGAGTTCGAATTGCTTGAATATTTCATGCGTCATCCGAACCAGATCATCACGCGGGCGATGCTGCTCACCGACGTCTGGAATTTCAAGACCCTGCCGCAGACGAATGTCGTCGATGTCCACATCGGCAAGCTGCGGCGCAAGATCGATGCCCCCGGGGAAGTTCCGTTGATCGAGACGGTCCGCGCGACGGGGTTCATGCTGCATGGAGATCGGTGAACTCCTCCGTTCCGCGGCCTTTCGCTTGGCCGTGGTCTTTGCTCTTGTCGTCACGCTTTCGACTTCGGCCGTCTTCGGTTTCGTTTATTGGCACGTTGCGGAATCCGACATGGTGCGGGCGCAGACCTCGCTCGCCGACGAGGTCGCCAAGGCCGCCGTCGAACCGATAGCGCAGCTTCAGCCCGAATTGCGCCGGCGGCTGACGCGGGATCTGCGGCAGATCGAATATGTCGGCCTCTTCGATGCGGCGGGCAAACACATCTACGGCAATGTCATGGAACTGCCGCCAATTCCGCACGACGGCAAGGCGCACATCATCAAAACGACGATGCCCGACGGCACCGGGCGCGAATCGGCCTTTTTCGTCGCGCGGGACCGTCCGTCCGGCGGCACGCTCGTGCTTGGCCGCGGCCTCTATGAGATCTATGCGCTTCAGCAATCGGTGTTGCGCGCTCTCGCGCTCGGGATCGGCCCGACAATTCTCATAGCGCTTCTCGCCGGAATTATGCTCAGCTTCCGGGCCGCAACACGGTTGCGCGCCATCCATCTCGCCATTGATCGCGTGATCCAGGGCGATCTTCGCGAGCGGCTGCCGGCCAGTCGCGTTCCTGACGGAATCGACGAGGTCGTCCGCTCAGTCAATCGGATGCTCGACGAGATCTCGCGGCTTATGATCCAGCTTAAACAGGTCGGAGACAATATCGCGCATGATCTGCGTACGCCGCTGACCGTCGCGCATATCCGGCTGGAGCGGGCTCTCGACGAGCCCGCGGATCAATTGCGCGCCACCGCGCAGCAGATTCTCGCCAATCTCGACCGCGCGCTCGCGACCGTCACCGCGCTGTTGCGCATCTCCGAGATGGAGAGTGGCTTGCAGCGCAGCGCCTTCGCGCAGTTCGACGTGGCCGGGCTGTGTCGAGATGTGTTTGAATTTTACGAGCCCTTGGCCGAAGCGAAATCGATTTCGATGACGCTCGATGTCAAAGCCCCCGTTCTTTTTCGCGGCGACGCGGACCTGCTGCGCGAAGCGGTGACAAACCTCGTCGACAACGCGGTAAAATTTACGCCGCAGAACGGCCGCGTGCAGATTTCGGCGCGCGAGACGCCCGATGGCCCATGTGTCCAAGTCTGCGACAGCGGCCCCGGTATCTTGCCTGCCGACCGTGACAAGATTTTTAAGCGCTTCTATCGCTCTGCAGCGACGGGGAACGTCCCCGGGAATGGGCTCGGCCTCAGCATGGCCGCGACCATCGCGCAATTGCACGGCCTGACGCTTCGATTGCACGAGGCGCGGCCCGGGGCGTGCTTTGAAATAGGACCGGTGCGAAAGGAAAGTACAGGGGCGGGTGAGCAAAGTAAAACGCCGCTGCACACCAGCCATTAAAGCTTATTTCGCGCAAATCTTAACTGCGGTGTCCCAAAATTTTTATTTAGTACGCCGATTTCCCGCGCTGCATTAAGGTCCTCGCATCGTGCCTGGGTGCCACGCGCGCCGGCTCCGTTCGCTCCGAATTTCGGCGTCCGATGGCGCTTCTTCGCTCTCTCAGGGCACGCGCCGAAGAAACTTAACGGTCCGCGAAGGGCCATCCCAGGAGTCGCTGGAAACCGCATGATCGGCATCGTCAGGATCGCGCTGCAGCGTCCCTATACATTCGTCGTCATGGCGATGCTGATTTTGATTTTCGGAGTCATGGCCTGGACCAAGACGCCGACCGACGTCTTTCCCGACATCGGCATCCCAGTCGTCAGCGTCGTGTGGACCTATAACGGTCTGCCGCCGGACGACATGTCCGGCCGCGTGATCTATTACTACGAGCGCACGCTAAGCTCGCAGGTCAACGACATCCAGCACATCGAATCCCAGTCTCTGACGGGGTATGGGATCGTCAAGGTCTTCTTTCAGCCGAGCGTCAACATCAATACCGCTATCGCGCAGGTGACGGCCGCGTCGCAGACGGTGCTGAAATTCCTGCCGCCCGGAATTACGCCGCCCTATGTGCTGCTCTTCAACGCCTCGAGCGTGCCGGTCCTGCAACTCGCGATTTCGAGCAAGACCTTGTCGCAATCCCGGCTTTTCGATTACGCGCAGAATTTCATCAGGCCGCAGCTTGCCACTGTCGCCGGCGCAGCGATCCCATCGCCCTACGGCGGCAAGGTGCGGCAGGTCCAGGTCGATATCGATCAGCAGAAGCTGCAGTCTTATGGGCTTTCGGCACAGGATGTGGTGAACGCGCTTGCGGCGCAGAATCTCATCATCCCCATGGGGACGCAGAAGATCGGCCGGTTCGAATATGTCGTCTCGATGAACGACGCGCCGGACTCGATCGAGGAACTCAACCGGCTGCCCGTCAAGTCGGTTCACAACAGCATTGTCTATATGAGCGATGTCGCCTTCGTTTACGACGGCGCGCCGCCGCAGATCAATGTCGTGCGCGTCGATGGCGCACATGCCGTTCTGATGACGATCCAGAAGGCAGGCACGGCCTCGACCCTTGATGTCATCAATGGCGTCAAGGCTCTGCTGCCGAAGATCCGCGCCTCGCTTCCACCGGGCCTTGAGATCAAGGCCGTCGGCGATCAATCCGCCTTCGTGCAATCCTCCGTCAATGCGGTGCTGCGCGAAGGCGCCATCGCCGCGGCGCTGACGGGCCTCATGATCCTGCTGTTTCTCGGCAGTTGGCGCTCGACCGTCATCATCCTCGTTTCGATCCCGCTTGCAATTCTCGGCGCCATCGCGGCGCTCTCGGCGACCGGCGAGACGATCAACGTGATGACTCTCGGCGGTCTCGCGCTCGCGGTCGGCATCCTCGTCGACGATGCGACGGTGACAATCGAGAACATCAATTGGCATTTGGAGCACGGCAAGGAGATCGAGGTCGCGATTCTCGACGGTGCCCGGCAGATCGTCGTGCCGGCGACTGTGTCGCTGCTTTGCATCTGTATCGTCTTCGTGCCGATGTTCGGGCTGGGAGGCGTTTCCGGTTATCTGTTCCGGCCGCTGGCGAAGGCGGTCGTCTTCGCCCTCTGCTTCTCCTACCTGCTTTCGCGCACACTGGTGAACACGCTGGCACGTTATCTACTCGCCGCGCAGACCGACCATCATATCAACGAGCATCTTGCCGGTACACCGCGCAGCCACAATCCGCTGGTGCGGTTTCAGCGCGCCTTCGAGCACAGATTTGAGAATTTCCGGCGCGGCTACCGCCATGTGCTCGAGCTCGCGCTGTCACGGAGCCGTGTCTTCATCGCCGGATTTCTCGGCGTGGTTCTGGTCTCCTTCGGCCTGGTGCCGCTTCTCGGGCAGAACTTCTTTCCGTCGATCATGTCCGATCAAATCAAGCTGCACATCCGCGCACAGACCGGCACGCGTATCGAGGAGACCGCGGCGCTCTGCGACGAGGTCGAGGATTCGATCCGCGGGCTTCTTCCCGGCGGTGTGGGATCGATTGTCGACAATATCGGGCTGCCGATCAGCGGCATCAACATGGCTTACGCCAATTCCGGCAGCATCGGCGCCGCCGATGCGGATATTCTGATCTCGCTCAAACCCGAGGAGGCCGAGAAATCCAGCCGCGCGGTCGAAAAATTGCGGCGCGAGCTGCCGCAACTCTATCCGGGGACGACCTTTTCCTTCCTGCCGGCGGACATGGTGAGCCAGATCCTCAATTTCGGTCTGCCCGCACCGATCGATGTCCAAGTCATCGGTCATGACATTGGCGCGGACCGTGCCTATGCCGACAAGATATTTGCGCGCATTGCGCAAGTCTCCGGCGTCGCCGATGCTCGCGTTCAGCAGGCCTTCAATGCGCCGACCTTGTTCGTCGATGTCAACCGCTCGCTCGCGGATATGACCGGTTTGACGGAAAAGGATATCGCGATGTCGGTGCAGGATACGCTTGCCGGCAGCGTGCAAAGCGCGCCGACCTTCTGGCTCAACCCGAAGAACGGCGTCTCCTATCCGATTGTCGTGCAGTCGCCGCAATATTGGCAGGATACGCTCGGCGATCTCGATAATGTTCCGGTCACGGCGCCGCACGCCGCGCAATTGCTCGGCGGAGTTGCGACCATCCGGCGCGGCTTCAGCAGCGCGGTCGTCTCGCATTACAATGTGCAGCCGGTCATCGATATTTATGCGACGACGCATGGCCGCGACCTCGGCGGTGTCGCCACGGACATTCAAAAGATTCTCGATGCGACGGTGGAGGAGGCGCCGCCCGGCTCGACGATCGTCCTGCGCGGGCAGGTCAGCACGATGAAGCGGGCCTATGATCAGCTTTTCAGCGGTCTCGCGCTGGCAATCGTGCTGATCTATCTGCTCATTGTCGTCAATTTCCAATCCTGGCTCGATCCGTTCGTCATTGTCAGCGCGCTGCCTGCCGCGCTCGCCGGTATCGTCTGGATGCTGTTTGCGACCTATACGACCCTATCGGTGCCGGCGCTGACCGGCGCGATCCTCTGCATGGGCGTCGCGACCGCCAACAGCATTCTCGTCGTCAGCTTCGCGCGCGAAAAGCTCGCCGAAGGGATGAGCGCGGCCGCGGCGGCGCTCGACGCGGGCGTAACACGCTTTCGTCCGGTGTTGATGACGGCGCTCGCCATGATCATCGGCATGTTGCCCATGGCGCTCAGCGCGGAGCAGAACGCGCCGCTGGGCCGCGCCGTGATCGGCGGCTTGATCTGCGCAACCTGCGCGACGCTCGTTTTCGTTCCTGTTCTCTTTGCGCTCGTCCACGGCCGCGACAACCCGCCACCGACGTCGAGACGCGAGCAGACTGAACATTTGATGCAAGGTTAGAAATTGCATGCACGACAATCTCAGCCGATCGACGGTGGATCGCCGCGCGCTTGGGCGGAAAGTTCTGTGGCGACTGACGCTCCTGGCGTTGGGCGCCGCCGCCGTGGCGTTCGTGGGCATATCGAGCCGCGAGCGGCAGGGGAGCGATCTCGTCCGTCTCACGCAAGATGAGGCTATCCCGACAGTCGAGCTCGTCAGCCCGGCGCGCGGCACGAGCGCCCAGCATCTGGTTTTGCCCGGCGATGTGCAGGCCTGGTACAGCGCGCCGATCTATGCCCGCGTCAGCGGCTATGTGAAAATGTGGTACAAGGATATCGGCGCGCGCGTGAAGGCCGGCGATGTTCTCGCGGAGATCGACACCCCCGATCTCGATCAGCAATATGAGCAGGCCAAGGGCGAACTCGCCAAGGCGCAAGCCAATGCGGCTCTCGCCGAGCTGACCGCGAAGCGCTGGCAGGCGATGCGCGTCACGGACGCGGTGTCGCAGCAAACGGCTGACGAAAAGGTCGGCGATTACAATGCCAAGAAGGCGGAGGTCGCAGCCGCTTCGGCCAATGTCGCGCGCCTTGCGGCGCTGGAAGGCTTCAAGAAGCTCGTCGCGCCTTTTGATGGCGTCGTCACCGCGCGCAAAGTCGATGTCGGCGCGCTGGTCAATTCAACGCCTGGCAACACGCCCGATCTCTTCGACGTCGCCGATGTGCACGAGATGCGCATCTATGTCGAGGTTCCACAAGCTTTCAGCGCCCAGGTTCGCATCGGAATGAACGCGCAATTGAAACTGCCGCAGTTCCCGAACCAGAGCTTCGCGGCGACGGTCGCCACAACCTCCGACGCGATCTCGCAATCTTCGCGCTCGCTGCTCGTCGAACTGCGCCGCGATAACAAGGATGATCTGCTGCAGCCGGGCGCATTCGCGGAGGTTGATTTCGAGCTGCCGCCGGATCCGAACGCCTTGCGGATTCCGGCAAGCGCTTTGATTTTCCGCCGTACAGGCCCTGAGGTCGCGACGGTCGGGCTCAACGATAAAGTGGTGCTGAAGCCGGTTGTGGTCGGCCGCGATCTCGGCACGGAGGTCGAAATCAAATCGGGCTTGTCGCTCGACGATCGCCTCATCAAAAGTCCGTCCGATTCGATTGCTGATGGCGAACTCGTCAGAATCGTCGGGCAGGCCAGGGCGGGCGCCGAACTCAGCGCACGCTAAGGGGGCAGAGGGGCATGAGACATCGGGCTCTCTGGGCGCTGGCGCCAGCGTTGTTGCTCGCGGCGTGCGACCTCGCTCCGGCCTATCATCCGCCGGTCGCGGCCGTGCCGGCGAAGTTCAAGGAGGCCGGAGATTGGCGCCCCGCTGCGCCGCGCGACGACTATGGCTCCTGGTGGCGCGGCTTCGGCGATCCGACCCTCGATGCGCTGGAGCCGCAAGTCGAAGCCGCCAATCAGGATCTTGCGGCAGCGCGCGCGGCCTATCTGCAAGCGCGTGATTATGTCGCCGAGGCGCAGTCGGCGCTCTATCCGCATATCGGCAGCGAGGCCAGCTTCTCCTACAACCGGCAATCGAACGACCGCCCCTTACGCGGTTCGGGCGAGCCGGATTATTACGGCGCCAATACCGTTGAGGGTGAAGCCTCCTATGAGGTCGACGTTTGGGGCCGCATCAGGGACGATATTGCCGCGCACAAAGCGCAGGCCCAGGCGGGACTGGCCGATCTTGCCGCCGCGCGCCTGAGCCTCCAGGCAGAACTCGCGCGTGATTATCTTGGTTTGCGTGGGCTCGATCGCGAGGCCAAGCTGTTGCGCGACACGGTGGCGGCCTATCGCGACGCGCTGAAGCTGACGCAGCAGCGGTTGAGTGGCAAGATCGGCGCGCCGATCGATGTTGCCCGGGCGCAAGTGCAGCTTGAAAACGCCAAGGCGCAATTGGCCGATATTGCCGGGCCGCGCGCGCTTTATGAACATGCGATCGCGACGCTGATCGGGCGCCCGGCGTCGGATTTCTCGATTCCGCCGACGGGGCGCAGCGCGGCGCTGCCGGTGATCCCGCACAGCGTTCCTTCGACGCTTTTGGAGCGGCGTCCGGATATCGCCGGTGCCGAGCGCGAGACGGCCGCCGCCAATGAATCGATCGGAATCGCGCGCTCCGCCTTTTTCCCGCGATTTACGATCGATCTGCTCGCCGGTGAGCAGGACACCGGCATCAATCTGCTCAGTCTCTCGAACAGCCTCTGGTCCGTCGGCCCGACCATCTATCTGCCCATATTCGACGCCGGAAAACGTCAGGCGCAGCTCGCGGCGGCCGAGGCGGCGTATCTGCAGACCGTCGCGAATTATCGCGCGACGGTGCTGAAGGCGATCCAGGAAGTCGAAGACAATCTGGCGGTGCTGAAATCGCTTCGGCTTGAATCAATGGACGTGCAGGCCTCCGCAGTTTCGGCGCAGAGGGCGTCCGATCTCGCTTTCACCGCCTATCGCGACGGGGCGACCAGCTATCTGGACGTGATCACGGCCCAGACCGCTGCGCTCGATGCCCAGCGCACCGTGCTTGCCGTTGCGACACGCCGCTTGCAAACGGCCGTCGCCTTGATCCTCGCGCTCGGTGGCGACTGGTCATCCGAAGAGCTGGGCGCGGCGAGCGATCCCTGAATGGTTATGCGCTAGGCGAGACGTCTTTCGCGCAATTTCAGCTTCAGAGACGACCACAGTAATGAAAAACAGTTTATAAAACAGAAATTACAAGTATAAACTCGCCTAAAACCGTTTTTATTACGAGGATATCGTTCGCTATATTACCCTCATGTGGGGCTTCGTGAAGGTAAATGACCATGAAAATACTTCTCATCCTATCGTCGCTTCTTCTGGCCGCGATAGCATTGGCGCCGGGCCCTGCCGCGGCGCAAAGCCGGGAGCAGGCAGCTATCGCCAATGCTTGCGCCAGCATGGGCATTGATCCGGCGGTAGAGACCTACATTGCCTGCGAGCGCAGTTTGGCAAAGACGGCGGCCTCAATGGATGAAGCCCGGCGCACGGCGCGCGAGCAAGCTGTCTGCCGCAGGCGCGGCTACCGTCCGGGGACCAGCGCTTTTGCTCTTTGCGTGCTCGATCGCGAGGCCGCCGCCGGGCCAGAGCGGACTGCGGCCTTCGGCGTTCCCACAATGGCTCCGGAGCCGCATACCAATCTCGCCGTCGCTTTCTTCGATAATTATCAGCGCGGCGATCAAACGACGTCTGTGAACCGCGCCTGCGCGATGATGGGCACCGTGCCGGGCACCCAGGGCTTTCAAACCTGCACCGGCAATCTCAACATGACGATCAATGACGAAGACCTGGATGCCAACGGCTACTGAGTCGCGACCGTGATCGGGCAGAGCGCCGAGCCTGGCAATCGCCCGGCTTGGCCCTTTTCAAAGCATTCCACCGAAACACGCGCAGCGGCTTTTGCATGAGCCAGGGCGGTGAATGTCCGTCAGCGTGCTCGAACGAGGCCGCGCGTGCATTCTGCTGAGAAGGGTCCGGATTCGCGACGGCCCGCCGAGCCGTAGGCACTCCGCAGGTCAAATATAACGGTGGCGCAACACTTTTATGACACAGCATTTCCGGTACGGAAAATAATTCTAATTTTTTCTATCTTATAGAAAATCCTGCCATTTCTTCATTTGTTATGACATTTGCTGCGGCTCAGCTGTGATCGAAATCCCACACGTTTTGCTTAGTTCGCGCGATATTCCATTAACTCGGTTGACTAAAGATGAGTTTATAAAATTTAATTTATGCATTCCTTGGGGGATGCAATGAAACACATGTCGATCCCGGGCCACCTCGGCGGTGCCCGCAAAACTAAATTCCTTATCCTTCTCGCGTCGTCGAGTCTTTTCGCGGTCTGCGGAAGCCGGGCTTTCGCAGACGATGCGCAGATCGCCAAGCTGCAGGCCGAGATTCTCAAGATCGAGGCGCGCCAGCAGGCCGAGATCAGCGCCCTGCGGTCCGAAATCCATCATCTGAAGCGCCACGGCGGTCCGATCTATGCGACCAAGGATGCGGAGCCGCCGCCCTTGCTCGGTCCGCATGTGGTCGAGAGCTCTAAGGGCCCGGTGCATTTCGGTTTCTCGGATGCAGATGGCCAGAACACGGTCGAACTCACCGGCCAGTTGAACATCGATACCGGCGGCTATGTCGGTTATCATCAGACCACGCCGGGTTCGGGCCAGCTTGGCAAGGCCGGCCTTGTGAACCAGGGTCTCGCCAGCGGCATCAACTTCCGCCGCGCCCGCATCGGCGTACAGGGCGTCTTCCTCGGTGATTGGGCCTACCGCATTCAGTATGATCTCGGCGGTACGTCCGACGGCTATTCCAACAACGCGCCGGGCGACAGCAGCAACGGTGCTGCCTCCGGGATCGAGAACGCGTTCATTAGCTACGACGGTCTCTATAAGCATGGCGGTCCGCTGCCGACCGAGTTCACCATTGGCGCGATCGACGTGCCGTGGACCCTCGACGAGCCGGTGGGATCGCCCAACATCCTGTTCATCGAGCGGCCGAGCTCGCAGGTGGTCGCGACGGCCTTCGGTGGCGGCGATAACCGGACGGCTTTGGGCTTCCACTCGAACACGGACCGGCTGTGGGTCGGCGGCTTCCTGACCGGACCGACGACGGGCCAGATTCACCAAAATAGCACCTATACGGGTACCTATCCCTATGGCTCGGGTCTCGGGGTGCAATTGGCCGGCTTGTTCCGCGCGAGCTACAACATCATCCAGGACAAGGCGAGCAACGCCACGGTGCACGTCGGCTTCAACTTCGCCGATGATTTCGACCCGCGCGTCAACAGCAGCAGCGCCACGGTCGAAGGGATCGGCCTGAGCGACCGGCCGGAGCTGCGTGTCGATCCGACTCAGCTGCTCAATACCGGCATGATCGCTGCCCACGGCGGCCAGGTCTTCGGCGCCGAGGCGGCGGCTACCTACGGCAACGCCTTCATCCAGGGCGAATATTACCACTACATTGTCGATACGCGGAGTTCGAGCGGGGCTTACGAAGCGACCAACGGTCCGGCCGTCGCCTTCAACGGCGGTTACGTTCAGGGGAGCTACACCTTCGGCGGCCGGCGTTATTACGTGCCGGGCACCGGTGCTTATTCGGGCGTCATCCCGGATCACCCGTTTGTTCTCGGCACGGGGGGCTGGGGCGCGGTTGAGCTCGCCGGACGCTTCGACGTCGTCGATCTGAACGCCGCGGCGCCTTATCTCGCTTCGGCTTCCGGCGCTTCGGTCAACGGTGGCAAATACAACGCCGCTATCCTCGGCGGCGAGCAGACCTCCTTCGGTGGCGGCGCCACTTGGTATCCGAACAACAATCTGCGCTTCATGCTCGATTATGAGCATCTGATCGAGGACGTCCCTGCCTATCTTGGCGGCCCGAACCATTACGGCGGTACGGTCGACTGGATCGCGGCGCGCTCGCAGTTCGTCTTCTGATCGCTCGATCAGCGAATCACAGACCCCGGAGGGTTTTGCCTTCCGGGGTTTTTCTTTGCCTGGCGTCATTGCGAGGAAGCCGAAGGCGACGAAGCAATCCAGGCATCAAAATAAATGGGATTGCTTTACTCTTACGCGCTGGATTGCTTCGCTCCGCTCGCAGTGAAGCGGGTTCAGCCGATCTTCGGCACTTGCAGCGGCGTGAAATCCTGATTCGAATCGTCCCGCCATGTCCGATTACCGGCGACATGCACGCGTCCGCGCGCGATCTCGGCCAGCGCGGCCGGGTAGATGTCATGTTCCTGCGCGAGCACCCGGGCCGCCAAACTGTCCGGTGTATCGTTGTCCAGCACGGCAATTGCGGCCTGGGCGACGATCGGCCCTTCATCCATTTCCGGTACGACGAAATGTACGGTGCAGCCGTGGATCTTGACGCCATCGGCGAGCGCCCGCTCGTGGGTGTGAAGCCCGCGATAGGCGGGCAGCAGGGCAGGGTGAATGTTGAGGAGCCTCCCCTCCCAGGCGCGGACAAAACCCGGCGTCAGCAGCCGCATGAAGCCGGCGAGGCAGATCAATTCGATTCGGTGCAGATCGAGCAGAATCTGCACCGACTTCTCGAATTCCCCACGGCCAGCATAAATCTTGTGATCGACCGCCGCCGTCGGAACGCCAAGCGCGCGGGCGAAGGCAAGTCCTTCGGCCTCGGGCCGGTTGGATAGCACAAGGGCGACTTCGGCCGGATAATCCGGTGCTTGCGCCGCTTCGATCAGGCTGCGCATGTTCGAGCCGCGACCTGAAATGAAGATCGCGGTGCGCCGGCGACTCACAGCGCCAGCCGTCCGGTTGTGGTCACACGCGGGCCGGTCGCCGCTGCGACGACTTCGCCGATTCTTACCGGCTCTTCGCCCGTCGCACGCAAGGCTGCGGCCACACCGTCTGCCGCGTCGGCCGCGGCGATCACCGCCAAGCCGATCCCGCAATTGAAGGTGCGCAGCATTTCGGCTTCGGCCACTGGCCCCTCGGCGGCGAGCCAGCGGAAGACCGGTGGCACTGGTATGGCCGCGAGATCGAGTTGGATTCCAAGCCCCTGGGGCAGCACGCGCGGCAGATTGTCGGGAAAGCCGCCGCCGGTAATATGCGCCAGCGCCTTGATCGGTGCACCGGCGCGCAGCGCCTGAAGAATCTGGCGGACATAAATCCGCGTTGGCGTCAGCAAGGCTTCGGCGAGCGAGATCTGCGAGGCGAAGGGGGCAGGGCCTTCAAGTGCCAGCCCGGCGTCCGTCACGATCCGCCGCACCAGCGAAAACCCGTTCGAATGCAGGCCGGAGGAACTGAGCCCGAGGACAATATCGCCGGCGGCGACATCCGGCCGCGGCAGCAAGCGCCCGCGCTCGGCGGCGCCGACCGCAAAGCCGGCGAGATCATAATCCCGGCCGGCATAGAGGCCCGGCATTTCGGCGGTTTCGCCGCCGATCAGCGCAGCGCCCGCCTCGCGGCAGCCCTGCGCGATGCCGGCGACGATCTCGGCGCCGACGTCGGGCTCGAGATGGCCGGTCGCATAGTAATCGAGAAAGAAGAGCGGCTCGGCGCCCTGGACGATCAGATCGTTGACGCACATCGCGACGAGATCGATGCCGATCGTATGGTGAATATTGCTCTCGACCGCGAGCTTGACCTTCGAGCCCACACCGTCATTCGCCGCAACAAGGATCGGATCGATGAAACCCGCCGCCTTGAGATCGAAAAGGCCGCCGAAACCGCCGATCTCCGCATCGGCCCCCGCCCGCCGCGTTGCGCGGACCAGCGGTTTGATCTTCTCGACCATGGCATTGCCGGCATCGATGTCGACGCCGGCATCGGCATAAGTGACTTGCTGCCGCCCCATCAAGTTGTGCTTTTTCGACGTCATTTGCGCCCCTTGCTCCTGGAGGGGTAGCCTTTCGTTCTGCCCAAGGCAAGCAGGCGAAGCAACGAAATCGTGGGGTCGGACGCGCTCGTCGATTTGCCGTAAATGGCGTTAGATTGGCGCTAATAATGGCGGCCGCTACTGGGGGATTATGACAGCCTATACGAGTTTGCCCAATCTGATTACGCTCGTGCGGCTCTGCCTCGTGCCGGTCATCATCGCGATGATTTCCGCCGGCCGCTGGACGGAAGCCTGCGTGATTTTCATCGCCGCAGGCGTTTCCGACGCCATCGACGGCTGGCTGGCCAAATCCTTCAACCTGCAAACCGAGCTCGGCGCCTATCTCGATCCGCTCGCGGACAAAGCGCTGCTTGTTTCAATCTATGTCGCGCTGGCGGTCTTCGGCGCCGTGCCGTCGTGGCTCACGATTCTCGTGGTTGCGCGCGATGTCATGATTATCGGCGCGTTCATGATTTCCTGGCTGATGAACAAGCCGGTGGCGATCCGCCCGCTGTGGATTTCCAAGGCGAACACGACAGCGCAGATTGGCTTCGCGGCGGCGGTGCTCGGCGCCAAGGCGTTCCAATTTACCTTGGGTCCGCTGTTCCTAGTCTGCACTCTTGCCGTCGCGGCATTGACGCTGACCTCTCTGGCAGCCTATCTGGCGGTCTGGGCGCGGCACATGAGCCTTTGAGGCATCGTCTCAAGTCTTAAGACGCGGTGAGGTCGTTCTCATGCGGATCGAGTGGCAGATCGTCTTCTGGCTTGCGGCCCTGGCTTGCCTCATCCTGCTGCTGTGGCTGTTCAACGGGGTGATCCTGCCCTTCGCCGCAGCTTTCGTCATCGCTTATCTGCTCGACCCGCTGGCCGTCCATTTGCAGCGCCTTGGGCTCAACCGGCTTGCGGCGACGCTCCTCATTCTTTTCGGCTTCGTCGTCGTCCTCGCGCTCATTCTCGTTCTCATTGTGCCGGCGTTGACGCACCAGTTCGCGGCCTTCATCCAGGCGCTGCCTGAACTGCTCAACAAATTGCAGAGCCTGATCGCTGGCGCCGCCAACAAGCTCAACACGGAATTCGCCGCGCCGCTGCTGCGCAAGCTCGGATTGCGCGGCACCGGCGTGCCGGACATCAAAGCAAGCCTCAGCGACATCGCGGGGCAGGCGGCCGGGTGGTTTGCGGGCGCGCTCAACTCGCTCGTCAGCCACGGCGCGGCTCTTATCAGCCTCGTGTCGCTGCTGGTGGTGACGCCGGTCGTCGCCTTCTACATGCTGCTCGATTATCATCGCATGATCGCGGCGGTCGACGGTCTCATCCCGCCGCGCTACCGCGGCGTCGTGCATCAGCTCGCGCATCAGATCGATACAACAATGTCGGGGTTTCTGCGCGGCCAGTCGCTGGTCTGTCTCTTTCTCGGTCTCTGGTATGGCCTCGGCCTGTCGATCGTCGGCGTCAATTTCGGCCTGCTGATCGGCATCACCGCGGGCTTCCTGAGCTTCATCCCCTATGTCGGCTCGATGACGGCGCTCCTCGCAGCGGCGATCATCTCGCTCGTGCAGGGCTGGCCGCATTGGACGTTGTTCGCCTCGGCGATCGGCGTGGTTCTGGTCGGCCAGTTTCTTGAAGGCAATGTCATTTCGCCGAAGCTCGTCGGCGACAAGGTTGGTCTGCATCCCGTCTGGCTGATCTTCGCGCTGCTTGCTTTCGGCAGTTTGCTGGGTTTCACCGGCCTCATCATTGCCGTACCGGTAGCCGCGGCTGCGGGAGTGATCCTGCGTTTCGCGATTCATCAATATCGCGGCAGCGAGCTCTATACGAACCTGCCGGAAGCGCATGCGCTTATCTTGACTAAGGCTATGAAGGTGCCAGAAGAGCAATGAGATGACAGCCGGATCGCGCGCCCCGCGCTGGCAGCAGCTCGGCCTCGAATTGCCGATCGAGCCGCATTTTTCCCGCGACGATTTTCTGGTTTCCGACTCGAACGCCAACGCTTTGCAGATGATCGAGGCGTGGCCGCATTGGCCGGACGATGTGCTACTGCTGGTCGGAGCGCCGGGGAGCGGCAAGAGCCATCTGGCGGCGATCTGGGCGGCGCGGGCAGGGGCGGAGATTCTTTCCGGCGTGCGCCTTGCTGAGACCGATGTGGCGGGCCTTGCGGCCTTGGCAGCCAAGCCGGCCCTGGTGGTCGATGATGCAGATGCCTTCCGCGGCGCCGAGGCGTCCTTTTTTCATCTTCTCAATCTCGCCCGGCAGGAAAAGCAAAGCCTGCTTTTGACCGCGCGGCAGCCGCCGGACTTCTGGGGCTTGGCGACGCCCGATCTTCTCTCGCGCCTGCGGCTTGCGCCTGTCGTCGAACTCAGCGCGCCGGACGATGAATTGCTGCGCGCGGTCCTGCAGAAGCTCTTTCGCGATCGCCAATTGCTCGTGGATGCGCCGGTCGTGGACTATATCGCTTTGCACATCGACCGCTCTCTCGATGTCGCCCGGGGGGTCGTGGAGGCCCTTGACCGGATTGCTTTGGCACGTGGCGGCGCCATAACGCGGGCCCTGGCGCGGGAGCTGCTGGCCGACACCTCCGACGATGCGGATTGACGGACCGCGGGCAAATATTCCCGGCGGCCTCAGGTTGACCCGGCCGGACACTGCGCCTAAAGGCAAACGGCCAGTTCGGGAGTATTATCGTGCGTCCTATTAGAACTCTTTTGATTTCTTTTGCGCTTGCGCAATTCGCGGCGGGCGTCGCCTTCGCGGACGACAAAAAGCCAGCGCCGGTTGGTTCGCAACCGGAGACGACGACGGCAACTTACGGGGCCTGGACCTTGCAGTGCGAGCGCCGCCCGGACGTCGCCAAGGGCGAGAAGATCTGCGAGATCTCGGAATTGGTCGTCCCGCAGAACCAGCAAAACGCGATTGCCCGCATCAGCGTCGGTCACCCAATCGGCCCGGATAAGAAGCAATTGCGGATCACCGCGATCCTGCCGCCCAACATCTACATTCCGGTCGCGCCGGGGATCAAAGCCAAGGACGGCGATACGGGCGTTCCGCTCGCCTGGAAGCGCTGCTTTCCGGGTGGCTGCTTTGCCGATGGAACACTGCCGCCGGAGGCACTGCGGATCTGGCGCGCAATCGAGGCCGATACGGGCAGGCTGACATTTACCGAGGCGACCGGACGCAATCTCGCGATCCAGTTCTCACTGCGCGGCTTCGCCCAGGCGCTCGACGCGCTGGAAAAAGCGAAGTCGTAAGGGATAGCCTCAAGACGAGGCGCGGTTTTCAGGCGCGGCGGCAACGCCGCGCTTTTTTCATGCAATCGCGAGAGTGACGTGCGTTCCGCGCGATTGACAGGCTCCGTCCTAGAAATGTAATAATATAACATATAATATTTTTGGGATGGGGGTCTCGTGCGTTTGTTGTCTCTGTTTCGGGTCGCGGTCGGGGTCGTGGCCTTCGTCGCGGCGAATGGGGTCAAGGCCCAGCAAGCTCTGCCGCAAGTCGATGTCACCGCACCGGGCGAGAGCAGATCGCCTCTGGCGCCGAGCCATGATGTGCTGGTCAAGACGGAGGCACTCGATTCCGCGCGGGCGAATATCTTCACGCCGGTCGGCGCCAATGCCTATGAGATCGACGAGACGACGATCAACAACTTGCCGCAGGGTCAGGACACGCCGCTGGAAAAAGTCCTGCTCCAGGCGCCGGGCGTCTCGCAGGACTCGGCGGCGAGCGGCGATCTGCACATCCGCAACGAGCACGCCAATGTGCAATACCGGATCAACGACATTCTGCTGCCCGATGGCGTCTCCGGCTTTGGCCTGATGCTCGAGACGCGATTCATCAGTTCGTTGACGCTGCTCGACGGCGCACTGCCCGCCGAATACGGCCTACACACGGCGGGCGTGGTCGATATCCAGACACGCAGCGGCACCTATCAGCCGGGCGGCAGCCTGAGCGTCTACGGCGGCAGCCATGCGACGCTCATGCCGAGCTTCGACGATGGCGGCACGATCGGCAATACGCAGTTCTATGTCGCCGGCCAATTGCTCACCAACAATGTCGGAATTGAAAATCCGACGCCGGATTACAACGCGATCCACGACACGACGGCGCAGGGCAAGTTCTTCGGCTATGTGTCGACCCTTCTCGGCGACGGCGGGCGGTTCAGCATCATCAGCGGCTCATCGGTCAGCTCCTACGAGATTCCCAATTCGCCGGGGCAGACGCCGGTTTATACGGTCGATGGCATCAGCGATTTCAATTCGTCGCTCCTCAACGAGAATCAGGTCGAGCGGAATTTCTACAATGTCGCCGCCTGGCAGAAATCCGCCGGCCCGATCGACGCACAAATCGCCTTCTTCTCGCGTTATTCGACGCTGCATTTCGTGCCCGATCCGCTGGGCGACATCGTCTTCAACGGCGTTGCCTCGGATGTGCAGCGCAACAGCCTGCTCGACGGCTTGCAGGGCGATGCCGCCTATCATCTCGGCCCGCACACGATCCGCTTCGGTTTTGAAGTGAGCGGTGAATTGACGGATTCGATCAACAACGATCTGGCGCTGCCGACCACGGGCCCGGATCAGGAAACGCCCGAAGCCATCAATGATTCGAGCAGCAAGCTCGGCTGGCTTGGCTCGATCTACGCGCAAGACGAATGGCGCATCACCGATCAATTAACGCTCAACGGCGGTCTGCGCTTCGACCAGATGGCCGCCTATGTCACGACCAATCAATTGAGCCCGCGCGTGAGCCTTACGTACAAGCCCTTTGCCGGAACGACTTTCCACGCCGGCTATGCGCGCTATTTCACGCCGCCGGAGCAGGCGCTCGCGGCGCCGACCAATCTCGCGCTTTATGCCAACACATCCGCCGCGCCCGCGGTGACGGAATCGAGTCCGGTACGGCCCGAGCGCTCGGATTATTTTGACGCGGGCGTGACGCAGACGCTCTGGCCCGGCCTCGAGGCGGGCGTCGATACCTATTACAAGCGCGCGACCAATCTGCTCGACGACGGGCAATTCGGCCAGGCTTTGGTGCTGACCGCTTTCAACTACGCCAAGGCCTACAATACCGGCGTCGAGCTCAAGGCCGATTATCAGATGGGCGATTTTTCGGCCTATGCCAATTTCGCCTGGGCGCGGCAGCGCGCGACGCAGGTCTCATCGAACCAATATTTGTTCGATCCGGACGAGCTTGCCTATATTTCGGATCACTACATCTACACCGACCATGCGCAGACACTGACCGCTTCGGCTGGTGCCGCCTATCTCTGGCAAGCGACGAAATTCAGCGCTGATCTCATCTATGGCAGCGGCTTGCGCAACGGCTTCGCCAATACCGGCACGGTCGCGCCCTATGCACAGATCAATCTCGGCATCTCGCATGAATTCCGGCTGCCCGGCAATTCGGGACTCGGGCCGCTGGAGCTGCGCTTCGATATCGTCAACCTGCTCGACAATATCTACGAGATCAGGGACGGCTCCGGCATTGGCGTCTTCGCCCCCCAATATGGACCGAGGCGCGGATTCTTCGGCGCCCTCACGCAAAAATTCTGACAACAGCGGTCGCACTAGACTATAGGGTCGAGAAGCGTTTCTGACCCGGGTCCAACATGCCGCTCTATTTCGCCTATGGCGCGAATATGGATAGTGCCGTCATGCGCCTGCGAGCGCCCAATTCGCGGGCGCTCGGCCGCGCGCGCTTGGCGCGGCACAGGTTCTTCATCATGAAGTCGGGCTTCGCCTCGGTGCGACGCGATCCGCATGCCAATGTCGAGGGTGTGCTTTTCGATCTCGCGCTTTCGGACGTGCCGGCGCTCGATCGTTTCGAGGAGGTTGGACGCGGCCTTTATACCAAGGCCGTCCAGCCCGTGCTGCGCGAGGGCGCGCAGCCGGCACGCGCGCTCGTCTATATCGGCGCGGAGACGGCCGAGGGCAAACCCACTACCACTTATCTGGAGAGCATTCTCGTGGGGGCGAAGGGGCAGGGCCTGCGGGAAGATTATATCGCCTTCCTGGCGTCCTTTGGCGGCGCGGAGGCGCGACAGGGCGTGCGCTGGCGCGCCATTCGAGCGAAGGGCGTCTAAATTGAGGGTCGAGATCGCGCGCGATGTCGCAGCTTTGCGCAATACCGTCGCGCGCTGGCGTGCGGAAGGCGCTCGGATCGCCTTGGTGCCGACGATGGGCGCCTTGCATGAGGGCCATCTGGCGCTGGTGCATGAAGCCCGGATGCGGGCCGAACGTGTCGTGATGTCGATCTTCGTCAACCCGACGCAATTCGCGCCGAACGAGGACTTCGCCGCTTATCCGCGTAGCTTCGAGCGCGATGCCGCCGCTTTCGCCGCAGCCGGCGGCAACCTTATCTTCGCGCCGGAGCTGACCGAAGTTTATCCGCCCGGATTCGTCACCAAGGTGAGCCTTGGCGGCCCGGCGACGGCAGGGCTCGAAGACAAATTCCGGCCCGACCATTTCGCCGGCGTCGCGACAATTGTTGCCAAGCTGCTCATCATGGCCAAGCCCGATGTCGCCATCTTCGGCGAAAAGGATTATCAGCAGCTCGCGGTCATCCGGCAGATGGCGCGCGATCTCAACCTCGAACCCGAGATTGTCGGGGCGCCGACGATCCGCGCAGCGGATGGGCTCGCGCTCTCGTCGCGTAATGTCTATCTGACGCCGGAGGAGCGGGCCAAGGCGCCGCTGCTGCATACCACGCTTGAGCGTTGCCGTGCGGCGATCTTACAGGGCATTGCCATCGAGGTCGCTATCGACGGCGCGCGGGACGCGCTCGTTGAAGCGGGCTTTGCTGTGGATTATATCGCGGCGCGGGATGCCGAGATGCTCGCGCCGGTTTTGATGCGCGAAGAGGGGCCGATCCGTCTGCTTGTCGCGGCGCGGATTGGCAAGACGCGGCTCATCGACAATATCGCCGCCTGACCCATATAGGCCGGACCTAAGCAGGGAGGGAATATGCGGATCGGCGTCGATCTCGGCGGCACGAAAATCGAAGCAATCGCGCTCGCCAATGACGGTAGCGTTCGCGAGCGCCGCCGCAAGCCGACGCCTGCAAGCGATTATCAGGCGATCCTCGCGACGATCCGCGATCTCGTCCTGGGCCTCGAAGCCGATTTAGGCGAGACGGCAAGCGTCGGCATCGCGACGCCCGGCTCGATCTCGCCCAAGACCAGCCTGATGCGCAATTCCAATACACTGGTGATGAACGGCAAGCCCTTCGTGCATGACATCGGCAAGCTCCTCGGCCGCGAGATCCGCACGGAGAACGATGCCAATTGCCTTGCGCTGTCAGAGGCGGTTGATGGCGCGGCGGCCGGGGCGGCGAGCGTCTTTGCTGTGATCCTCGGCACTGGCGTCGGTGGCGGACTCGCCATCGATCGCAAGCTTGTCTCGGGCCGCAACAAGATCGCTGGCGAATGGGGCCATATCCCACAGCCCCTCAACGATATCGAGCGCCGCCTGCCACCGCGCGCCTGCTTTTGCGGCCAGCAAGATTGCGTCGAAACCTATCTCTGCGGCGGCGCCTTTTCGGCCGAACATCGCCAGCGCACTGGGAAAGAGATGAGCGCCACTGCCATTGCCGAGGCCGCGGCGGCGGGCGATGTGGCCGCGCAGGCGACGCTCGATATTTACGTGGACCGGCTGGCGCGGGCGCTGGCGGTAGTCGTCAACATTGTCGATCCGGACGCCATCGTCTTCGGCGGCGGCGTCTCGAAAATTCCGCAGCTTTACGACATGCTGCCGCCGCTGCTGGCGCGCTATGCTTTCTCGGATGTCATGACGACGCGCGTGCTGCAGGCCAAGCACGGCGATTCAAGCGGCGTGCGCGGTGCTGCCTGGCTATGGCCGAAGGATTAGTTCTTCGCGTTCTTCTGCACGAGAAGCCGATCATATTCGGCGCGCACGAGCGCCTGCCCATAGGTCCGCTCGAGTCGGCGTACGGTAAAATGCCCCTGCGCGACCGATTGGAAATGATCGATGAAGGCGAAATTGATCGCGCCGCCGCCAGCCGCGCCGATCAGGGGCACGGCCTGCGCCGCGATCTTGTCGGAGACGACGATGCCGAACCTCGCCGCGATCTGCCCGATCAGTCGCGCGATCACCGGCGCGCCCTCGTCGGCGATGCCGCGATTGATCATGAAACGCGCCGCCTCGCTCACCGATTTGGCGAGCACGCTGCGGACGGAAAAATAGCTGCTCTCCAGCGCGAGCTGATTTTCCTTGCTGGCGCCGAGCGCGAACACCTGAAGGCAGGCGAGCGCGGCTTCCGGCTGTGAAAGATCTTCGCCGCTGGCGCGGGCGATGGCGGCAATCGAGCGCAGCATGACCATGGTCGAGAACGGCAGTTCGACTGGCAACGTCGCGATGCCGAAGGCGCCGCCCAAAGTGCCGGAGAGGGTCACGACCGCCTTGTGGAAGCCGCGCTGGTCGCTCTGGCCCTGCGAGCGCAGCGTGCGCAGTGTCGCCGCGAAGGCGGCGCGGACCGCGCCCTCGACAGCCCTGTCGACGACATTGGTGACATTGTGCGGAAGCATTTTGCCGAAACGTTCGATCTCATTGCCGAAGGCGTTGGCGACGCGCAGCGCGAAGCTTTTGTGCTCGAGCTGGTCCACGGCCCGGGCGAGGGCGGCTTCATCCTCGGCGGAAAGCTGCTCGGGAACGGCAATCACGGCCGGCAGCCCGTTCAGGGCCGGGTCTCTGGGGTGCTCGGACAGGGACATGAATGATCCGGAGAAAAGCTACGGCGCAGACTCAGCGCCCAAGAAGGACTCAACGAATATGAGGCTGGCAATGAGGCCCGCCAAGGGCAGTGAGCGCCCCCGGGTGTGTTTTCGCGCTCCTAGAACGATCGATAAAATTGAGTATAATTACGTAACTAACTGGTTTCGCTAGATTTTATTCGAATACGAAAAAGCCATTTCGATAAAATTCGAACTATTTACTTAGACCGCCCGCAAACGCCCGCGCCCATCGTCTGCGTGACGAAAAGCGGGGGATTTCAGCATGTTCCGTATTTTGGCGGGGCGCGCGGGCGCGCTGGCACTGGCGTTTGCGGCTCTGGCCTGCGCCTCGAAGGCGCTGGCGGCCGAGGCGCCCGTGCTCAAGGCGAGCTACGCGGCGGTCGGCGAGGCGACAAGCGTGCCCTATGGCTGGTGGAGTTCTGCCGCCGCTATGCCGGCGAATGCGATCACGGCCAATTGCCGCCGCGCGACGTCACGCTCTCGGCCGCGACCTTCAAGGCGATTGATCGCATCAACAAATGGGTCAACCAGACGATCGTGCCGATCACCGACTGGGATCACTGGCACGTCGTCGACCAATGGGATTATCCGCTGGACGGCAAAGGCGATTGCGAGGATTTCGCCCTGTTCAAGCGCCGGCTGCTGATCGCCCTCGGTTTTCCCCGCCAAGCGCTGCTGATGACCGTGGTGAAGGACACACATGACGAAGGCCATGCGATCCTGACGGTGAAAACGGACCACGGCGAGTTCGTGCTCGACAATCTCAGCGACCAGATCAAGCCCTGGAACGCCACGCCCTATCATTTCGTCAAGCGGCAATCGCAGGCGGACGAGAATGTCTGGCTCCAGATCGGCCCGCCCACCGCGGAACCGGCGATCGTCTCGCGTTGAACTTTGAAGATCGGCGCGGCTCAGAAGTAGGCGTAGGCCGCGCCGAGCGAACCCAACAGGCCGAGGCCGAGCGCCGTATACCAAGGCCAGCGCGCGCCCTGGCGGATGATCGAGATCGTCGCGATCGCAATCGAAATGTGGAGCAGGGTCACCGCGACGGTCAGGATCTTGTGACGGCGCTCGTGTTTCTCGCTGGAGCGCAGGCTCTCCTCCATCAGTTCCTCTTGCGTCTTGGCCGCGAGGCGGATCGATTCCTGATCTTCTTCGTTGCGTTTCGACTGCGCCTTGAAATTATCGGCATTGGCGCCCGGGCCGGCCAGAACGGCGGCGACGTCATAGAGGTTTTTCTTGAGGCTCTTCGCCTGGTAAAAGCCCCAGCTATCGGTGGCCTTGTCCTGAAATAGCGTCGCCTGGCTCTTCGCATCGATGGTGGCGGCCGTCTCTATGGTCTCCAGGCTGCCGATGAAGGCGGCGACCACCGCCAAAATCGCGATCGTGACGGCGACAAGCGCCAAAAACGGATTGCCTGAATGGGCGGCATGCTCGGCATGTTCGGCTTGCTCGAAGTGCTCGGTCGGCTCGACGTCGGACATTCGTCCCCCACAACAATTTTGTCGCCATTGGAGCGGCGGCACTGACGGAATCGCCAACGTGTGGCATCTTGGCCCTGGCTTTGCAACGCCTTGGCCGGCACCTCGCCGCGCCGGCTTCTCGGAGCATGGACAGGGCGTGCGGGCGGTCCTATAAGCCGCGCCGATGCTGCGCGGCAGCGAAGCTCGGGATTGCGACAGATGGCACTTCAAGCGGACGAGTCAGAGGCGACCTTCGCGGCTTTGCGTCTAACCATGGTGGAATGCCAGATCCGGACTTTCAGCGTCACCGATCATGCGGTCATCGCCCAGTTTCTCGCCATCCCGCGCGAAAAATTCGTCCCGGCGGCGGTTCGCGGCCTGGCTTATTCGGACAATGCGCTGAAAATCACGGACGCCAAGCCCGGCGAGGCCGAGCGCCGGTTGCTGCCGCCTTTGATTCTCGCCCGGCTCATCCAAGAGGCCGAGATCAAGCCGGGCGACAATGTTCTCGATGTCGCACCCGGCACCGGTTATTCGACGGCGATCCTGGCGGGGCTGACGCAGAACGTCACCGCGCTTGAATCCGACCCCGGCCTGCAAGCCGCCACCAAAGCGAATCTCGCCGCGGCCGGATTGGGCGCGATCCCGGTGCTCGGCGGCCCGCTGCGCGACGGCGTCGCTTCCGCCGCGCCGTTCGACGTCATCTTTGTCAATGGCGCGGTCGAAGACCACCTCGATCAATTGTTCGCGCAATTGCGCGATTGCGGCCGGCTCGTCACGCTTTCGCGAGTTGCGAATTCTGTGGATAGGCTCGCGTGCCGCGCGGTCGCTTTCGAGAAGAATTCCGGCGAGATAAGCACCCGGACCCTGTTCGACGCTTCGGCGCCGCTTCTGCCCGAATTTGGCAAGGACCCAGCCTTCGTATTTTGAAGGCAGGCGACCAGCTTTCACTAACCGTACCGGCATGTGTCGCATTTATGCGGCACCCCGCCACTTTCTGCCGTCGCAGGCTTGGCGCTGGGCCGGGGAGCGGCTTAATACCAATACATTGCGGGCTCGGACTTTGGAGTCGTTGCGCAGTCTAACGCTGGTCGTCAAGCCGGCGCGGCTGATGCGCCGGTGCAATGTGGAGTTTCCAGGTTTGAACAACAGCGGGTGTCGGACCGGTAGGCATGTCTTGAATCTTCAAGCGCGCAGCCTCGTGTTTCGCGCGGCCGCGCTGCTGCCGGCGTTTGCGCTTGTTTTCGTGACTCCCGCCACCCTGGGCCTCAGCAGCGCGCGCGCCGAAACAATGTCTGGGGCGCTGGTGCGCGCCTATGGCGGCAACCCGGATCTCAATCAGGAGCGCGCGGGTGTGCGCGCGCAGGATGAGAATATTCCGCGCGCCACCTCGGCCTACCGCCCGACCGTCACAGCGACGGGGCAATATGGCTACAGCAACCTCAGCTCGCGAGAACCTGGCTCGGCGCTCGGTATCTCCGGCGGGTTCCGCTACCAAGCCTCGACCGACACCGGCAACCTTGGCATCACGGCGACCGAGACGATCTTCAACGGCAATCGCAACTTTAATGGCGTGCGCCAGGCAGAAAGCAACGTGCTCGGCGCCCGCGAAACGCTGCGCAATACGGAACAGAGCGTGCTGCAGAATGGCGCGACCGCCTATATGGATGTGTTGCGCGATACGGCCATTCTCGATCTGCGCAAGAACAACATCATCGTTCTTGAAGAACAGCTGCGCCAGACCCGCGACCGTTTCAATGTCGGCGAGGTGACGCGCACCGACGTCGCGCAGGCGGCTTCGAGCCTTGCCTCGGCGCGCTCGGACTATTTCACCGCGCAGGCCAACCTCGAAACGAGCATCGCCAATTATCATCAAGTGATCGGCGTCGATCCGGCTCAACTCAATCCGGCGCGCTCGGTCGAGATCCTGCTGCCGCCTACGTTGGGGGAGGCGATCAACGTCGCTCTGGCCCAGCATCCGGAAGTGCAGGCGGCCTTGCATCAGGTCGATGCCGCCGAGTTGCAGGTGAAACTCGTCGAGGGCGAGTTGATGCCGACGGTGTCGATTGCTGGCCAGGTCACGCAGAATTACAATTACAGCGGGGAAACCGGCTTCCGGCTATTCAACGGCACCATCCTCGGTGAAGTTTCGGTGCCGATCTACACCGGCGGCGAGGTCGACGCCCGCGTCCGCCAGGCGAAGGAATTGCTGTCGCAGACGGAGCTGCAAGCCGATTTGCAGCGCACCGAGGTGCGCTCTTCGGTTGTCTCCAATTGGGGCCTGCTCGATTCGGCGAAGGCGGTGATCGTCTCCGATCAGTCGGCGGTGAAAGCGGCCGAAATCGCGCTTGAAGGCGTGCGCGAGGAAGCGCGTGTCGGCCAGCGCACCACGCTCGACGTCCTCAACGCGCAGCAGACCTTGCTGAATGCGCGGGTGAGCCTCGTCTCGGCGCAGCGCGACCGGGTCGTCGCCTCCTACGCGACCTTGGCCGCGGTCGGCGAATTGTCAGCCGATACGCTTGGGCTTGATGTGATCCGCTACGATCCCACCGTTCACTTCAATCAGGTGAAAGATAAGTGGATCGGCTTGCGGACGCCGGACGGGCGCTGAATTCTGTGTGCCCGGGCCGTGGAATATGCGGCCTTGCTCAAATAGCCCCTATCGAAAATCAGCGACTTGCGGTCTAATCGACTCGAATCTGATTTGGGGCGCAGCCCGACCGCGCGGCATCGGCGATTGGCGTCGGGGCTTGCCCCGCCCGGAGCAGAGAGCGTCAACCGAATGAACGCGCCCAACGGTCTTTCGCAGGATAAGATCATCGCCGAGCGGAAGGCCTACGAGCCATCTATGGAAGAAATTCTCGCTTCGATTCGGCGCATCATCGCCGACGACCAGGCCTTGCCGCCGCGTCCCGCGCCGGAACCGACCGTAGCGGCTCTGGAGCCCGTGCCTGCCGCGGAGCCGCCTCTGGCTGCCGACCCGGTTGTGCCGCCCCCGGAGCGCGACGAAGCCGACATCGACGGCTGGACGGATGTTCCGGCGGCTGTGCCGCCACGGCCGACCATTCGCCCGGTTGCCGCCCCCGAAGCCGCCGCGCCGCCGCGCAGCGGCTTCGATTTCGTCCCCGGCCGGGATTTCCGTCCCCTCCCGCCGCGCGCTCCGGCAGCCGAACGGCCGGCATTCGCCAGCGAGGCCGTACCTCCCGCGCCAGGGCGCGAGCCGTTTGTGGAGCGGCGCCTGAATCCGCGCCGCCTCCCGCCGGGTCCACGCTCCGCGCCGCCGACGCCCGCGGTCGCGGAGGAGGCGCTGGTGTCTCCGGCGACGGATGCGATGGTTTCGCATGCTTTCAACACGCTGATTGCCAGCCGATTCCTGCAATCGAACGACGCGATGGGCGAAATGGTCCGCGAGATGCTGCGGCCCATGCTCAAGGCTTGGCTGGACGACAATCTGCCGATCCTGGTCGAGCGGCTGGTGCGCGCCGAGATCGAGCGCGTGGCGCGCGGCGGCCGCTGATCCAAGGCTTTCTCAACCTGCGTTGACTTCACGGTGCCGCTTGGGCTTTTAGGCGGCGCTCTTGGCGTTTCTTGCCGGCGTTTGGCGTCGAGCTGATTGGTTTGCGTGGATGATGGACAAGACATTCGATCCTCAACAGGTGGAACGGCGGATTTCGGCGCTGTGGGAAGAGGCGAGCGCGTTCCGGGCCGGGCGGCCGGAGCGGGCTGGCGCTGAGACCTTCAGCATCGTCATCCCGCCGCCGAATGTCACCGGCTCGCTGCATATGGGCCATGCGCTCAACAACACGCTGCAGGACATTCTCTGCCGCTTCGAGCGCATGCGCGGCAAGGACGTACTCTGGCAGCCGGGGACGGACCATGCCGGCATCGCGACGCAGATGGTCGTCGAGCGGCAATTGATGGAGCGCCAGCAGCCTGGCAGGCGCGAACTCGGTCGCGAAAAGTTCCTTGAAGAAGTCTGGCGGTGGAAGGAGGAATCCGGCGGCGCCATCGTCACGCAGTTGAAGCGCCTTGGCGCCTCCTGCGACTGGTCGCGCGAGCGCTTCACCATGGACGAAGGCTTGTCGCGCGCGGTGGTGAAGGTCTTCGTGCAGCTCTATCGCGAAGGGCTGATCTACAAGGACAAGCGGCTCGTCAATTGGGACCCGAAACTGCTCACTGCTATCTCCGACCTTGAGGTCGTGCAGAAGGAGGAGAAGGGCAGCCTCTGGCACTTCAAATATCCGATCGTCGACGACAATGGCGACGAGACGGGCGAATATATCGTCGTCGCGACGACGCGGCCGGAGACGATGCTCGGCGATACGGCGGTCGCGGTGCATCCCGACGACGAGCGTTACACACATCTCGTCGGCAAGAAGGTACGGCTGCCGCTCGTCGGCCGGCTGATCCCGATTATCGCCGACACCTATTCCGATCCCGAGAAGGGCACGGGCGCGGTGAAGATCACGCCGGCGCATGACTTCAACGATTTCGAGGTCGGCAAGCGGCACAATCTGCCGCTGATCAACGTGCTCGATGCGGAAGCACGCATGAGTCTCATCGACAATGTGGCGTTTCTTGAAGGTTTGCCACCCACTGGAGGCGGGGCTTCGCTTTTCCTGCTTAGCGGAGAATCGCGCGAGGCGGCGCGCAAGATCGTTGTCGAATTGATGGAAGCGCGTGGCCTGCTCGACAAGATCGAGCCGACGCAACATGCCGTGCCGCATGGCGACCGCTCCGGCGCGGTGCTTGAGCCGCGCCTCACCGATCAATGGTATGTCGATGCGAAAGTGCTGGCGCAACCGGCGCTTGCGGCGGTGCGCGAAGGCAAGACCAAATTCATTCCGGAGAATTGGGCGAAGACGTACTTTCAATGGCTCGACAATATCCAGCCCTGGTGCATCTCGCGTCAGCTCTGGTGGGGGCATCAGATTCCCGCTTGGTATGGCCCCAAATTAATTGGTCCAGGCAGCGCCGAGGCGTCAACTTTTGAGATATTTGTGGCGCAGAGCGAGGACGAGGCGAGGCGGCTTGTCGAACATCACTACATATCGACCAGTTTTGATGTCCATAAAATTGAAGTGCTGAAGGGAAAGCCGGACCCTGCTGAATATCGTCGGTTAATTGAAGACGCTTTCAAAGGCGGACCAATTCCGATCTGGCGAGACGGAGACGTCCTCGACACTTGGTTCTCCTCCGCGCTCTGGCCGTGTTCCACGCTCGGCTGGCCCGATGAGACGCCGGAGCTGAAGCGTTATTATCCGACGAACGCGCTCGTCACCGGCTTCGACATCATCTTCTTCTGGGTCGCGCGGATGATGATGATGGGGCTTCACCTCATGGATGAAGTGCCGTTCCACGACGTCTACATTCACGCCCTCGTCCGCGACGAGAAGGGCGCGAAAATGTCGAAGTCGAAGGGCAATGTCATCGACCCGCTCGGCCTCATCGACGAATATGGCGCTGACGCTCTGCGCTTCACGCTCGCGGCGATGGCGGCGCAGGGCCGCGATATCAAGCTCTCGACCCAGCGTGTCGAAGGCTATCGCAATTTCGCGACCAAGCTCTGGAACGCCGCGCGCTTCGCCGAGATCAACGGCTGCGCGCAGGGCGCGGCGTTTGACCCCCGCGAGGTCCGCATCACGCTCAATCAATGGATCGTCGGCGAAGCCGCCAAGACGATCTCCGAGCTGACGGCGGCGATCGAAGCCTATCGTTTCAACGATGCGGCCAATGCCGCCTATCGCTTCGTTTGGAACATTTTCTGCGACTGGTATCTCGAACTCGCGAAGCCCTTGCTGCAAGGCGCGGACGCGGCGGCCAAGGCGGAGACGCAGGCGACGACCGCTTTCGTGCTCGATCAGGCGGTAAAGCTGCTGCATCCCTTCATGCCCTTCATCACTGAGGAATTGTGGGCCAATGCGCCGCGCGAGAGCGTGCTGGCGCTGGCGCCTTGGCCAGCGCTCGAAGGCATCGGCTTCCCGGCGGCCGAGGCCGAGATCGGCTTCGTCGTCGAGCTGATTTCGGAAATCCGCTCCGTCCGTTCCGAGATGAACGTGCCCGCTGGGGCGCAAATCCCGCTCGTGCTTATCGGCGCGGATTCGTCGGTTGAGGCCCGCGTCGGGACATGGGCCGAGATCATCAAGCGGCTGGCGCGTCTCTCCGACATTTCCTTTGCCGCCGAGGCGCCAAGGCAGGCGGCGCAGCTGATCGCTCGGGGCACGCTCGGCGCGCTGCCGCTCGAAGGCATTCTTGATTTCGCGGCGGAGAAGGTGCGCCTCGCCAAGGAGATCGAGAAGCTGCGAGGCGAAGCGAAGAAGATCGAGGCCAAGCTCGGTAATGCCGATTTCGTCGCCCGCGCGCCGGAAGATGTGGTCGAGGAAAACCGCGAGCGCTTCGCGGAGGCCCTCTCACGCATCGAAAAGCTCGGCGCGGCGTTGCAGCGGCTGGGGTAGGGACACAGGCCCCGCCTATGCCGCCGCTTGAAGGCGCCGCCGGCGGCATTAGATTGAGAGACATTGGGAAAGGGGCGGAGCGTATGGTCAGCGAGCAGGACGTTTATGCCGCATTGCGTGCGGTCGCGGGACCGGACGGCAAGACGCCCCTGCCGGAGACGGGCGTTGTCGCGGGCGTGACGGTCCGCGGCGATAAGGTCTATCTCTCGCTCTCCGTCGCGCCGGAGCAGGCCGCCTCGCTGGAAGGCATGCGCCTTGCCACCGAACAGGCGGTGCGGCGTGTGCCGGGCGTCGGCGCGGTGCTCGTCAGCCTCACGGCGCAGAAGCCGGCAGGCGCTGGCGCGCCGCCGCCGCCACAGCGGCCGATACCCTCGACCCCGCCGCGCAGCCTCGCGGTGCCGGGCATTGCGCGCATCATCGCCGTCGCCTCCGGCAAGGGCGGCGTCGGCAAATCGACGACAGCGGTCAATCTCGCGCTCGGCCTCGCCGGGCTCGGCTGGCGCGTCGGCATCCTCGATCTCGACATTTACGGGCCGTCGCTGCCGCGGCTGCTGCACATCCACAGTCAGCCCGAGGTGGTGGAACGGCGCATCCAGCCGCTCGAAGCCTTCGGCGTGAAGGCCATGTCGATCGGCTTCATGATCGACGAGGAAGAGCCGGTCATCTGGCGCGGGCCGATGGTGATGGGCGCTGTGCAGCAGATGCTCCGCGATGTCGCCTGGGGCGAACTCGATTGCCTCGTCGTCGACATGCCGCCCGGCACAGGCGATGCGCAGCTGACGCTGGCGCAGAACGTCGCGCTGGCCGGCGCGGTGATCGTCTCGACGCCGCAGGATCTGGCGCTGATCGATGCGCGGCGCGGCATCGCCATGTTCAACAAGGTCAATGTGCCGGTGCTCGGGGTCGTCGAGAACATGAGCTATTTCGTGTGCCCGCATTGCGGCGAGCGCTCGGATATTTTTGCGCATGGCGGCGCGCGGCACGAGGCGGAAAAACTCGGCGTTCCCTTCCTCGGCGAAGTGCCGTTGGCGCTGACGATCCGCGAACAATCCGACGCCGGTGCGCCGATCGTCGTTTCAGCCCCGGACAGCGTTTATGCCGCCGCCTATCGCGACATTGCGGCCAAGGTGCAGGCGCAGCTCGAAGGCGCGCCCATGCGCGCGGCGCTGAAGATCGTGATCGAATAAGAGGTGATCAGCCGCCCGTCACGCTCATATGGCGCGGAACGGCGGGGGCGGTATGGGCGCGGTCGATCTTGAAATCGTGGCCCTTGGGTTTGCGGGCGATGGCTTCCTCGATCGCCGCATTGAGATATTCGTCGCTTACGGAAGCACGCAGGGGCGCGCGCAGGTCTGCCGCATCCTCCTGGCCGAGGCACATGTACAGCTTGCCGGTGCAAGTGACGCGGACGCGATTGCAGCTCTCGCAGAAATTATGCGTGAGCGGGGTGATGAAGCCGAGCGGTCCGCCGGTCTCGGTGACTTCGACATAGCGGGCCGGGCCGCCGCTGCGATAGGCGAGGTCGCGAAGGGTGTAGTGTTTGGCGATCTCGGCGCGCACATGCGTCAGGGGCAGATATTGGTCCAACCGGTCCGGCTCGACGGCGCCCATCGGCATCACCTCGATCAAGGTGAGATCCATCCCCCGCGCGTGCGCCCAGGCGATCATGGGCAGGATTTCGTCCTCGTTGACGCCTTTCAGCGCGACCATGTTGATCTTGACGTCGAGGCCGGCCGCCTGCGCCGCATCGATGCCGGCGAGAACCTGGCCGAGATTGCCGCGCCGGGTGATCGCGCGGAATTTTTCCGGGTCGCGGCTGTCGAGCGAGACATTGACACGGCGCACGCCGCACGCCGCCAGTTCCGGCGCGAAAAAGGCGAGGCGCGAGCCGTTGGTCGTCAGCGTCAGTTCGTCCAGCGCGCCGGAGTCGAGATGCCGGGCGAGGCCGCCGAAGAGACGCATGATGTTGCGGCGGACGAGCGGCTCACCGCCGGTGAGCCGCAGCTTGCGCGTACCCCGGGCAATGAAGGCGCTGCAGAGCCGGTCCAGTTCCTCGAGCGTGAGCAGGTCGCCTTTCGGCAAAAAGCTCATATCTTCGGACATGCAATAGACGCAGCGGAAATCGCAGCGGTCGGTCACCGAAACCCGCAGATAGGAGATCGCGCGGCCGAAGGGATCGATAAGCGGCCGCGCTTGCGGTTGCTGGTCTCTCGTCGGCGCGGCCGGCCGCAAATCAGTGCAGGACTGGTTCATTGATCCGATATAGTGCACGAAAGTAAAAGCCTGAATAGGACCAAAGAAAGCGCAGTGCAATGACGTATCCGCCCTGCCACACACCGAAGGCCCAGCAATGGCCGCGCGAGCTTCGCCTGGGCGCCGGCGGCAAGCTGCTGAAGGTCGCGTTCGAGAGCGGCCGCGGCTTCGAGCTGGCGGCCGAATATCTACGGGTAATGAGCCCAAGCGCGGAAGTGCAGGGGCATGTCCCGCAGGAGCGCAAGACCTTGGGGGGCAAGCGGAATGTCGCCATCACCGAGGTCGAGCCGGTGGGCAGCTATGCGGTGCGGCTGAGCTTCGACGATCTGCACACGACCGGCATTTACACCTGGGATTATCTTTATGAGCTCGGCGCGCGGCAGACCGAAAAATGGTCGCAATATCTCGCTGAACTTGAGGCCAAGGGCCTCAGCCGCGACCGGCGCGGCGAAAAATAAAACGGCCGGAAAAATGAAAGCTATACATATAACGATATAGCGTTTTACTGCCGGTCTGGTCGCTGGGAGAGATGAAGATGCCATTACCTACTGCGCTTGCCGTGCCGATCTTTCTGACGATCTGGTTTGTCGCGCTGTTCGCGATCCTACCGATCGGCGTGCGCTCGCAACGCGAATCGGGCGGCTATGTCGAGGGCACCGACCCCGGCGCGCCAGTCAATCCGGAGCTTTTGAAGAAGGCCCTGCTGACGACACTGGTCTCGCTGGTGATCTTCGGCCTTCTGATGCTGGTGCTGCGCCTTTGCGGCTGGGGAAGCGCCTGAAAAGGGCCCGGCAATAAGGGCCGTCTCTATTGACCCGTCCGGCCGATACGGTTAGGTGCAGCCACCTCCCTTGGGAGCGCGTAGCTCAGCTGGTAGAGCATCTGACTTTTAATCAGGAGGTCATGGGTTCGAATCCCATCGCGCTCACCAATTAAATCAAATACTTTCACGATATTTTTCCATTAAAGGTTCAGCCCGAAATTCGTCTCGGGGTAACATCACGGGTAACGCTGAATTGATGTTGCCTTGTCGGAAGGTTAGCTTGGCGCCGCATCCGCGCTTTAAAGCAGTTAAGCTCGCGCGGCACATCGAGAACAACGAGCATTTTAAATAGACGTCCGCCAGATTCGACGCGGCAAGGATTGTGGGTTTGTTCGCCGGCCATGGGCGCGTTTAAAGCCAGCCGGCGATTGTGAGCGTCACGTTTCGATCGTCAATTGCGGAGCTTTTCTTGTCTCCTGTTAAATCCGGACAATGGCAGCCGATCACGACGGCGCCGAAGGATGGAACGCGGATCATCGTCGTCACGCGCGCGACAGAGCAGGGCGCGTCCGATGTTGATGTCGTGCGCTGGGCAAAGCCGAAGTCGTTCGGCGAATTCTGCTGGGTAGCGACGGATTCGGATCAGGAATGCGTGATAATGTACGATGATTGGGAGATCGCTAACTGGATGCCGCTGCCGTCCCGGAGCCCGCCTTACAAGACGCCGGGGCTTGCCGCGAAGCTTCCTGATCCGCCCGAGGCCGAAGGCTCCGGCATCTGACACGAGTGGCACAGCGACATCGATTGGCAGGGACCCCTCGCCGCGCGCGATCATGCCGTGTGCGCAGTTGCTTCAGCGATTGCCGCGCGACCGGCCAGCAACAATGTAGCGGCCTGCGATTTCTCTCACGCCCTCACGCATAATCGTGCATCTTGGGCCAGCGGTGAAGGATCGCCTCAATACTGCGCCGTCTTTTCGATGGTCATGCGTTATGAGATTTGCCTTATGGCGAACAATGCAAATTACGGGCGCGCTTCTCATGGCGCTGTCGTCGTCATCCTACCTAGAGGCGGCCGGCGGGCAGCGGGCGGTGGAAGTGACGCGCGTACTCACAACCGTCATGACGGCGAGCGGCCAACCGATCATTCTACCTAAAGCCGCCCGTTTAATAGTCTCGACATATGTGATCGCGCCAGGTGCCAGATTGCCGACTTACCATCACGTCTATCCGAGGTACGCCTACGTCTTAGACGGCCAGCTTCGCGTAACCGAGGTCAGAACGCATCGAAGATTCGACTACAAGAAAGGTGATTTCGTCGTTGAGATGGTCGGCTTGGCGCATTTCGGCGAGAACATCGGTAGCAAGCCCCTTCGCCTGCTTGTGATCGACATCGTTCCAAAGAATGAGAGCTACAACAGTCAGCCTTGAGAGTATCGGCCGGAGGAACTCATGCGTCGATCAATGATTGCAGCCCTTTTGGCTGTTTGCCCCATGTTCGGCGCGGTGGCGCAGACAACGGCGCCGCCACTTTGCCCTGAAGGGAAATGGCCAGTGCGATCGTCGCGCAGCCCGTCCGGATGGGATTGCACCAACCAAACGACCAGCGGGGATCAACCTAGCAATTCGAGTTCGACGACAGGACGGCATCACCGCGGCATGGGCAGTGGCGGATTTGGAAGCGGCTATGGCGGCCTATCCGGCCAATGATCGATAGCCGATAGAGTCTCCGAGCGGCACATTTCTTAGTTTGCTTTCCGGTGCCGGGCAGAGACGTTTGGCGGGCTTTACGCCTTTGTTTGCTCGTTGGCCTGACAAGCCAGGAGCGCAAGCTCGGACAAGTCCAGATACCGGTTGGCGATGTCTTCCAGCAGCTCCGCCAATAGTGGGGAAGGTCGAGGTGTTGCCGTCAAAATGCGGTTGAACATTTGATTATGAATCGCGAGATTGTGCCGCATGCTCTGAATGAGCGACATGCTGGGTGAATCGAGCGATTTCTCGCGTGGATTAGCCTGAAATAATTTTTTGCGCCGCGCCTCAAAGTCGAGTGTATTCGTCAAATTAATCGGCAAAACCTTAGAGCCGGAGTTGCGCGGCTTAGTCCGAGATCGCATTGTCATCGGTCACCTCAATACGCTGCACTCAGTACATTTCACCTCAATAATCCGTTCAAAGGTTAACCTTGAGTTTGGCGTGATTAAGGAATTGGTGTGGCGTTGCCCCGCTTTAGTCTATTAGATTGATTTATAAGGAAAATTTGCGCTTACATCTATGATTTCGACATAAGTTTTGCCCCGGCTGGCGTGCGAAATGTGTCAAACATAGCGCAGCCGGTGCCCAGCGGCAGCGATAGAAACGCCACTTGCGCCAAGCGCGGCCGAACCTTCTTGAGGCGATTACGCCGCGGCTCGCGCCGCATCCGGCGGCAAGATCGCGTCGAGGGCGATCAGGCTGATCATGCGTCCATCGGTTGCGACGATGCCGCGGACGAAGTCCTTGGCCGCTTGCGAGGCGACGTCGGGTGTAGGCTGAATGAGGTCTTTGCTGATCGTGAGAATCTCCGACACGCCCTCGACCAGCAGGCCGACGATCTGGTCGTGGATTTGGACGACCAGAATGGCGTGCCGCGTCGTCGGTTCGGTCGGTTTGAATCCGAGACGCGCGGCAAAGTCGATGATCGGCAAGACGAGGCCGCGCAGATTGATCACGCCGCAAACGAAGCTTGGCGCTTGGGCGACCGGCGTCGCCGGTGTCCAAACGCGGATCTCCTTGACCATCATGACGTCGATACAGAATTCCTGAGTGCCGATCAGGAAGGTGATCATTTCACGGTTCGACGTGCCGTCTGCACTGCTGTTGTCTGCCATCGGACTGATCTTTCTGCGGTCCCCATGAGGGGAAATTTTCAGACTAAGCGTGAAAAGCCGGCGTTGTTGGCCGAGCGCCTCAGAACTCCATCCACTCGCCGTCGTCGCCACGCGACGCGCCGTTGGCGACCCGCTTTTGCGCTGTACGCTTAGGCTGCGGCTTGTGCGACGGCGCGCGGACGGGCGCCGCTGCCTTTTGGAAGGCGTGCGGCGCGACCTTCTGCAATTCGCGGCGCACCGAATTTCCGCCGCTGTCCTGACCAATCCGGAACTGGCTAATCAGGCTCGCCAATTGCGCCGTTTCCTCCGACAGCGAATGGCTTGCCGCGGTCGAATTCTTCGACCATGGCCGCGTTCTGTTGCGTCACCTGGTCCATCTGGCTGACGGCCGTATTGACCTGCTCGAGCCCCGTCGCTTGTTCTTGGGCCCCCGCGGCGATCTCGCCGACGATGCCGTTGATCTCGGCGACCTGTACCTTGATCTGCTCAAGCGAGCTGCCCGTCTCGGCGACCAGTTTGACACCTTGGTCCACTTGCGCCGACGACGCCGAAATCAGGCTCTTGATTTCCTTCGCTGCTTCCGCCGAGCGCTGCGCGAGCGCGCGCACCTCGGAGGCAACGACCGCGAAGCCGCGGCCAGCATCGCCCGCCCGCGCCGCTTCGACGCCGGCATTCAGCGCGAGCAGATTGGTCTGGAAGGCGATCTCGTCGATAACGCCGATGATCTGGCCGATCTGTCCCGCCGATTTGGAGATCGCGTCCATCGCCTCGACGGCTTGGCGCATCACCAGCGCGCTTTTCTTGGCATTCTCGTCGGCAGCGGCGACGACCTGGCGCGCATGGGTTGCACCCTCAGCCGATTGCTTCACCGTCGCGGTGATTTCACCCAGAGCGGCTGCGGTCTCTTCGAGGCTGGCAGCCTGCTGTTCCGTGCGGCGGGAGAGATCGTCGGCCGCGATAGATATTTCCTGCGCTCCAAATTCGAGCGCGCCGGTGCTTTCAGCGATCAGGACCAAAGTGGACTGCAGCTTCTCGACCGAACGATTGAAGTCGAGGCGGAGCGGCTCGAAAGCCGGGATGAACGCTTTGTCGATCCGGCGTTCAAGATTGTTCTCGGCGAGTTGTGACAAAGCCGCGGCGATTTCGTTGACCGCACGAACGCGTTCGGTGACGTCAGTCGCAAACTTGACGACTTTCATGACCTTATTGTTCAGGTCGAAGATCGGATTGTAAGACGCCTGAATCCAAACTTCCTTGCCGCCCTTGCCGATGCGCTTGAACTCGGCGGCGACAAATTCGCCGTTGTTCAGCTTCCGCCAAAATTCCTGGTAATCGGACGATTGCGCATAGGCCGGCTCGACGAACATGCGATGATGCTGGCCTTTGATTTCGTCGAGGCGATAGCCGATGACGCTTAGAAAATTCTCGTTGGCGGTGATGACTTCGCCGCCCGGCGTAAATTCGATGATGCCCTGAACGCGTGAGATCGCCTTCAGCTTGCCCTCAAATTCAGCGCTTTTGAGCTTCTCTTCGGTGATCACGGTCGCGACCTTGACGACCTTCTGCACAACGCCCTTGGAATTCACAACGGGATTGTAAGACGCCTGAATCCAGACCTCCCGGCCACCTTTGCCGATCCGCTTATATTCGCGCGCATCGAACTGGCCACGATTGAGCTTGGCCCAAAAATCTTTGTAGTCCTGGCTGCGGGCATAGTCCGCGTCGACGAACATGCTGTGGTGCTGGCCTTTGATCTCTGCGAGGCTATAGCCCAGCGCGTTACAGAAATTGTCATTTGCCGAAAGAATCTTTCCACTGGGGTCGAACTCGATGGTGGCCAGAGACCGACTGAGCGCGTTAAGGATTGCTTGAGAGTCTGAGCCGAAAAGCATGTTATGGCCAAGCATGAGAAACTCCCCCTTTCAGGAGCGATAAGCCGCAGGTGTTTTGGGGAATTGGCACATCACGATTTGACGAGAATCGTGACAGGGCATCATGCCCTGATCGCTGCTCCCGTTTAGGAAGCAAAACGTAGCCATAACAATTGAATGATAATCAAAGAAGATTAATAGAGTGCGTGCGCGTCTCGGCTGCGAAGAAGAAAACTTCACGTGGACCGAGTGGGAATGTCCGGCGATAGGCGCTCTCAGATTAGCCGCGGGGCATCACCGAAACTTAGAAGCTCATTCCCATGGATGGGGTGAAGCCGCTGCTTCTGCTGCTGCCGGCACCGGCAGGGCCGCCATTTTCCATTGTCGTCGATTGATCGAAGAACTTCTTGCGCCCGGCGGAGACAGCCGGATCCTCACCAACAACCGGATGAGAAGAGCCGGATTTGGGCGCGGCGATGTCCCAATCTTCGGAGAAATCGTTCGGATTCACGGCTTTCTTGGCGGCATGCGTCTCGACTTTCTTGACATGCGTCTTATGCGGCGCATGCGCGGGAGGCTGCCCGTCCTGCGCGAAGGCGGCGGCGGCGAAGCCGAAAAGAACAATTGCCGTCAACCCAACAGAAAGCCGAGCCATTTTCGTCACCTAAAAAGGCCGCACACCAAGAATTTAGCACGTGTCATCTTCGCGCTTTCTCAAATGTGCGAGACAATGGGGCTGGAGCAGTCTCCTGCCGCTACAATGCCGGGAGCCGTGGCTTCCTTGCCGCCTCGGCCGCCAACGTGTCCACAACCGTCACAAACATAGCATCTTGGTTCCGGCGGCAAAAGTTCAATGTTGCCGACCTGACCCTCAGCGCCGTGTCCGTAAGGCGCTTCGCGTCCTTGTAACCGATCCGTGCGGCCAGAAATCCGTAGATATAGCCGCCGAACAGCGTTTCCTTGTCACCCTTGGCTGCGGTGAACTTGGCGCAGGAGGCGAGGGCGAGGGGATCGGCAGGCGCCTGGGTTCCCGTCGCCGCCAACAGCGCAACGCCCGCGAGCATCGCAATTCCTTGCCGCTTCATTTCGATCTCCAGTCCCGGTTCGGGAGGCTATATAATGACTCAGCGCCCGGATGACGAGAGCGGCGGTGCGCCGCGCGCCAGTGCTGTCGATCAGGGCGTGTCCTGCGTATCGAGGAAGGCATGAATCGCTGTGCCGATTTCTTGTGCGTGCGTTTCGAGCGCGAAATGGCCGGTATCGAGGAAACGGATATCCGCGGCTGGTATGTCACGGCGGAAAGCTTCCGCCCCTGCGGGAAGGAAAAACGGATCATTCTTGCCCCAGATGGCGAGAAGTGGCGGCTGATGGGCGCGGAAATACGCCTGGAATTGCGGATAGCGGGCCACATTGTTCGCATAGTCGAGGAAAAGATCGAGCTGAATCTCGTCGTTGCCGGGGCGGCTTAAATAATAATCGTCGAGCGACCATCCATCGGGTGAGACGCGCGAGGGATCGGTGACGCCGTGCTCGTATTGAAGGCGGGTGAAATCCGTCTTCAGCAGAGCGCGCAGTGCGTCGCGGTTGCTCTGCGTCGGCTCGTGCCAATATTTTTGAATCGGGTTCCAGCCGTCGCTCAATCCCTCCTCATAGGCATTGCCGTTCTGCGTGACGATGGCGCTGATGCGCTGCGGATGCTTGCTGGCGATCCGCCAGCCAACCGGCGCGCCATAGTCGAAGACATAGATCGCGAAACGCTTGAGTCCGATCACTTCGGTGAAGCGATCAATCACCTCCGCGAGATGATCGAAACTATAGGCGAAGCGATCTCGCGGCGGCGCATCGGATCGGCCAAAGCCCGGAAGATCCGGGGCGACAAGATGATAGCGGTCGGCAAGAAGCGGGATCAGATCGCGAAACATATGGCTTGAGCTGGGAAAGCCGTGGAGGAGCAGAAGCGTCGGCGCCGAAGCGGGGCCCGCCTCGCGATAGAAGACCTTGAGGCCGTCGACGTCGGCGGTGCGATAGGCGAGCGCGGTCATGGAAACCTCCGTTAGACATAACTGCTTAATTGGCGTCAATAGGGTTATGGCGGACGACGTAACTTGTCAAATCGTGTTTTAGAGGTTATTGACCCGCGATGATCAGCAATCTCCCGCCGGCGCTTTTCGTGGCGGACGCACCGGCGCTCGATTTCATCAATTCACGCGCGATGCCCACCGGCGAAATCGTCGATTGGCTGCGAAGCGGCGAGGATTTTCTTGCTTGGCTCGAGCAAGCAAAGCTTGCCCCGCCGGAGGTGATCGCGAAGCTGCGCGCCGAGGCGCGGCCTGCGGAGATCGACGCAGTCGCGCGCAAGGCACGTTCGCTGCGCGACTGGTTTCGTGGCTTTGTCATCGCGCATATGGGCCGCCCGCTGACGTCGAAGGCGGCGGCGGAACTCGAACCTCTCAACCGGATCCTTGCCGACGATTGGCAGTTTCACGAGATCGTTCCGGAGCGCGGTTCAGCGCGCATGCGCGGCGACGAGAGCCAGCCGCTATCCTGGCGGATCAAGCGACGCTGGCGCGACCCCGAGTCCTTGCTGCTCCCGATCGCGGAAACGATGGGCGAATTCGTTTGCACGGCGGATTTTTCCCGCGTCAAACCCTGCGAGGGATCGCATTGCACGATCCTCTTTCTCGATCACACACGCAGCGGCGCGCGCCGTTGGTGCAGCATGGCGGTCTGCGGCAATCGCGCAAAGCAGGCAATGCATCGCGCTCGCGCCAAGCACGGCTGAACGCGGGTCGCTCGCTGTTGCCTCAGAGCTTGGGGATCAGCCCGCCGACCGCATTGGCGACGAAGGTGAAGGGCTTCAGCAGCGTGCGCGCCGGCGGCAGATGCGGCAGCCAGCGGGCGAAGCCTTTTGGCTTATTCTCGGCCTGCTGCTTGTCGGCCTGCGGCTTCGCAGCGGCCTGTGGCTTTTCGGGCGGCTGAAGCGCCGCGACATGACGCGCCTGAGCTTGCGCGGCAGGTTCATGCGACACCATTACCGGGCGCGGCGGCGGCAGCACCGCGCTCATCCTGGGCCGGAACGTGCAGTTCAAGCCGGTCGGGCAGGCGTCGGGATCTTCGACCGCGACCTTGGGCGGCGCCGGGGCGGGCAAGGGCAGGGCGGCGGCGGTGTTGAAGCCCGTCGTGTAAGAGGCGGAGGTCAACGGCCGGCCAGCTGCGGCGTCGTTGGCGCCGGGCGCTTCGAGATGACCCGCCCAGGTTGAATTCGGCGCGGCCCCGGCCTGAAGTCTTGAGCATCTGCCAAAAGGCCGGCAACGGCAGAACCGGCGCGAAGGCGAGCACCATAACCGTCAGGGCCAGCCCGCCGGAGAGGACCATGCCACGCTGCGTCAAGCTAGGACCGTTAAGCCAGCCGATTTTCGAAGTTTCCGCCATGACGGACTCGCCTATTTCCACACCACGCGAGAAATGAAGGCAAATATTACGTCAAGACCTAGGCAAGACCGATACCAAAAGAGGGCAGCGCACAAATTCGCGCGATCTGTTGCCAAATCGCCAGCAGCGTGTTCCGGAAAAGTTGCATGACTTTTCCGATCAGAACACGCTCCAATGTTTTAAATCGGCGCGATTTCTTATCGGCCAGATGATTCCATCTGGCCGGAAAACGCGCTAGGCCGGCTTGAACTCGGAGATGCCGCCATGCGCCGCCGACCAGGCGGCGGGCGCGTGCAGGAAGCTCTCGACTTCGCTCAACACCGAGGCGGGAAAATAGCCGTCCGCGCGGGCGACTTCGAGCACATCCCACCAAGTCACGAGGTAGTGCAGGGAGACGTTGATCTCCTTCATCAGCTCGCGCGCCTGCGGAAAAATGTCGTAGAAGAAGAAGACGAAGGCATGGTCGCAGCGCTGCCCGGCGTTGCGCAGCGCCTCGCAGAAATTCACCTTGCTGCGGCCGTCGGTGGCGAGATCCTCGACGAGCAGGGTGCGTGCGTCATCGACCACTTTGCCCTCGATCTGCGCCTGGCGGCCGAAACCCTTGGGCTTCTTACGGACATATTGCATCGGCAGCAGCAACCTGTCGGCCAGCCAGGCGGCGAAGGGAATGCCCGCCGTCTCGCCGCCGGCGATAATGTCGAGACTCTCATAGCCGATTTCGGTCGCGATCGTTTCGGCGGCGAAGTCGATCAAGGCGCGCCGCAGGCGCGGATAGGCGATGATCTTGCGCATGTCGGTATAGACCGGACTCGCCCAGCCCGAGGTGAAGATGAACGGCTTTTCCGCGTTCACGGAAATCGCCGCGACCTCAAGCAGGCCGCGCGCGGCTTGGTGGGCGATTTTCTGCTTTGCGGTCGAAGCGTGCGACATGGATGGACCCGTTCCAAGGTAACGGCATTTCCCTCGCTTTTGCGGCGCGAAGCGTCAACCCCGAAAAATGGATTTCCAGACCTATCGAAATGGCGCGCCCCGGCCGGGACAAATCGGCGCGCCGAAAACTTGACAAAACTTGCGCGCAATCATGATGTTGCGATTGTTTCAATCCAAAATCATTCGTGATCGTCCGTGAGTGCGGATCGAGGATACGGTGGGTTGCGCCGGGGGCTCCGACCCGCCATAGGGGGAATTAGCGGCAAAGCCGCAAACGGGGAGATTGCATGGCGAACCCTTCATTGCCGGCCTGGCTGCCGCTCTCGGTCCTCACCTGGATCGTCGTCATGGTGGTCTTCCACGGGTTCGGCTACGCATTCGAAATTTGCGACCGCACCGGGCTGTTCAAGAGCAGCAAGGTCCGCCAGAGCGACACGCTCACCTACGCGCAGCTGCTGCCGCGCGCCCTCGTCAATCAGGTCTTCGTGCTGCTGCCGGCGATGATTCTCGTGCAATGGCTCGGCTGGGCTTTCACCGGCCCGGCGCATCTCGGCTTCTGGCACTTCATCGCCTTGCTCGCCGGCATGGCGATCGGGCACGACATCGTTCAATACGTCGCGCACCGCTATCTGCTGCACGATCCGCGGCTGATGCGCGTGCTGGGCCATTCCGTGCATCATACGACCGGCGCGAGCAAAGCCATCAGTGCGCTTTACATGGCGCCAATGGATTTCTTCCTGGAGATCGTATTGCCTTATCTTCTGCCGCTCGTAGTTCTCGGCGGCGGCGGCAGCGATATTCTGTTCCAGCTGCTTGTCGCCGGGCTTGGCGCCTTCGGCGGTCTTTACGAACATTCAGGCTATGATTTTGCCGAGCCTTTGCGTGGCTCGCAATTCTACAAGTCGGTTCCTTGGCTCGGCGCGGTGGTCGAAACGCTGATAACGAGCAAGGCGCACGGTCAGCATCATACGCGCGGCATGGTGAGCTTCAGCGACGGCTTTGGCAGCCCCGGACTCTGCGACACGGTCTTCGCGACGCGCTGGGACAAGGTCAAGGAACGCCAGCCGCAACGCACGCGGCCGCAGCGCCCCCAGGAACGTGCTCAATAGGCCGCGCTTAATAGGGCGTGACGACCGCGTAGGGGGGCACGTTATAGACCGGCGTGCTCTGGTGGATGTAATAGACGTTGATCGGCACCGGCCCATAGGGATAGCCCGGCACATAGGCCGTGCTGCGCGTATAGGCGATCATCGGCCAGCCGTAGGGCAGGTATGCCGTATAATTCGGATAGGGGCGCCAGTGCCGCCAATAGGTGTGATACTGGCCGTAGTAATCGCGCGTGGTCGCCGCGGCGGCCGGGCTGGCCAGCGCGGCGGCGGCGAGAGCGAGAACGAGTTTCTTGAGCATAGCGAGAGCCTCGCGCATGGATCGTTGGTTGATACATGCGCGCGCGCTGCGCCGATCACAAGCCGCGGCTCAAATCGTGGTTTGCGACTTTGGTTAAGGCGCGATTTCGAACAGGGCCTCGACTTCGACCGCGCTGTCGAGTGGCAGTTCGGCGACGCCGATGGTCGAGCGAGCGTGACGGCCGGCCTCACCCAGAATCTCGACGATGAGATCGGAGGCGCCGTTCATGATCGGCGGCAATTGCGAATAGCCGGGCGCGGCATTGATGAAGCCGCCGAGCCGGATGCAGCGGCGGACGCGGTCGAGATCGCCGAGTGCGGCCTTGGCTTGGGCGAGGACATTGATCGCGCAGCGGCGGGCGGCGGCGCGGGCCGCCTCGGCGGAAACATTGCCGCCGACCTTGCCGACATGGCCCGGATCGATTTTGCTGTCCTCGCCGAGAGCCAGCTGGCCGGAGATCGTCAGCAGCGTGCCGGAGATGACATAGGGAACGTAATTCGCGACCGGCGCCGCGGCGGCCGGCAAATGAATATTCAGGCTTTTCAAACGGTCTTCGATCACACCCACGTCCAAACTCCGATGCCAAAGTTCCAATGATTCCCTTCATATGTCGGCGGCGGCCGGACCGCCAGCTTTTGTCGTTGCCAGCCGCGCCGCCGCATTCTAACACTTTGTCGACTGGCGCTGCGGCGCAAGGAGCGTTGATTCATGGCTGAATATCCTCTCGATGCCGCGCCCGCCCAGGCGCCTATGCGGCGGGCGGGGGTCTTGGCATTGTTGTCCGCTGCGGCTCTCGGGCTCGCGACGGCACCGGGGCTCGCCGCCGGCGGCCCGATCGGCGTCCTGCAGGCGATGCCGGCGTCGCTGCAAGGCGTTGTCGATACGATTCCGCTTGCCTCGCATCGCGCCGTCTATGATCTCAGCCTTCTCAAGGCGGTCGGCACCAAGAGCCCGACCGGCGCGCGCGGCCGCATCGCCTTCGATTTCTCGGGCTCGACGTGCGATGGCTATGTGCAGAATTTCCGCCAGTTGACGGAGCTGCAGCCAGCGGAGGGGCCGACGCGGATTTCCGACATGCATTCCGCCACTTTCGAGGACGGCAACGGCAAGAGCTTCGCGTTCAAGATGGAAACCACGGTCGACGATGATCCGACCGATCAGGTCGACGGCCGTGCCGAGCGCAAGGGCCGTGGCGGCGTCGATGTCAATCTCGTCAAGCCGAAAACCGAGCAGCTGGCGCTTGGCCGCGATATCCTGTTTCCGACCGAGCACATCAAATACATTCTTGCCGCTGCGGAAGCGGCGGAGAACACACTCGAAGTAAGAGTTTACGACGGCTCCGACAGCGGCGACAAAATCTACGATACAACGACATTCATCGGCCGCCCGATCGATACGCCCGCGGCGGAATCGGCGCTGCAAATTCCCGAGCTCGAACACATGCGTCGCTGGCCGGTGACGATCAGCTATTTCGACGATGGCCGCAAGGACGAGGCGCCGAATTATACGCTGTCGTTCGATCTCTACGAGAACGGCATTTCCCGCGCCCTGCGGCTCAATTATGGCGACTTCGTGCTCGCCGGAGAGATGACGAGTTCTCAAGCTGCTGCCGACGCCGCCCTGCGGTAAATAACCCACGCCGCCAATTTAACTGGGGAAATCTGCCGCCTATTCGCGCGCAGAAGAGCTTTTCCAATGTAATCAACGCGGAAGCTGGTCCAAGGGCGCAGTTTCTGCGATCCGATTTTCCTTTCGTAAATTTCTATCTGGTAGCCATCCGCCCTATGCTCGGGCCACGTGGCCAGGATGCGCCGCGCCTTTTGGCCAACAGGTCCACGAAATGCAAAAGAGTGTTCTCATCGTCGAAGATAACGAACTCAACATGAAGCTGTTCAATGATCTTCTCGAAGCGCATGGATATAGGACAGTGCAGACGAGAAGCGGTGTTGAGGCGGTGGAACTCGCGCGGACGCATCGTCCCGATCTCATTTTGATGGATATCCAGCTGCCGGAAGTCTCCGGGCTTCAAGTCACGCAATGGCTCAAGGACGACGAGAATCTTCGCCATATCCCCGTCATCGCCATCACCGCCTTCGCAATGAAGGGCGATGAAGAGAAAATCCGCCAAGGCGGCTGCGAGGCCTATCTCTCGAAGCCGATCTCGGTGGTCAAGTTTCTTGAGACTGTACGCAATTATATCGCTGACTGAACAAGTCGGCGGTCCTTGAGGACGCGTTTGGAATGACGGCCAGAATTCTCGTTGTCGATGATATCCCCGCAAACCGAAAGCTGCTCGAAGCCCGCCTGACCGCGGAATATTTCGACGTGGTGACGGCGACGAACGGCGCGGAAGCGCTGTCGATCTGCGCGCGCGAGGAATGTGATCTGCTCGTTCTCGACGTGATGATGCCCGGCATGGACGGCTTCGAGGTTTGCCGCCAATTGCGGAAAAATCCCGAGACGACGCATCTGCCGGTGATTTTGGTGACGGCGCTCGATCAGCCGAGTGATCGCGTGCGCGGCCTTGAAGCCGGTGCCGACGACTTTCTGACCAAGCCGATCGACGAGATCGCGCTGGTCGCGCGCGTTCGCTCATTGGCACGGCTCAAGATGGTGCTCGACGATCTGCGCAGCCGCGCCTCGACGGCGGTGACGCTCGGCATGCCCGATCCTTTTGCCTCGGCTCTCGCCGAGGATGGTCTGGGCGGCCGCATTCTGCTCGTCGATGACAGGGCGGCGTCGGCCTCGCAAATCGTCTTCGCGCTACGCGACAAATATCTGGTCGAGGTCGTCAGCGATCCGCACCTGGGCGCCGCGAAAGCCGTCAGCGGCGCACATGACATGGTGGTCGTGAGCCTCGGTCTGCACGGCTTCGACGCGCTGCGGCTCTGCGGCCAGATCCGTTCGCATGAACGCACGCGGCAATTGCCGATCCTGTGCCTGGCCGAAATGGAAGACAGGGCGCGAGTCCTGCGCGCGCTCGATCTCGGCGTCAACGATTTCCTGATGCGGCCGCTCGACAGCAACGAACTCGTGGCGCGGGTCAAGTCCAATCTGCGGCGCAAGCGCTACGGCGACAAGCTGCGCGACACTCTGCAAGCCTCAATCGAGCTTGCAGTGGTCGATCCACTGACCGGGCTCAACAACCGCCGCTATTTCGAGACGCATCTCTCGACGCTGGTGGCGCAAGCGGCCGATTGCGGCCGGCCCCTGTCGCTGATGATCCTCGACATCGATCACTTCAAGGGCATCAACGATTCCCACGGCCATGAGGCCGGCGACCGGGTGCTGAAGGGCTTCTCCAAGCGCGTGCGCAAGGTCATCCGCATTCCGGATATGATCTGCCGGCTCGGCGGCGAGGAATTCGTCGTCGTCATGCCCGACACCAGTCTCGATGTCGCGGCGCGCATCGCCGAGCGGGTTCGCGGCGAGATCGAGCGGGAGCGCTTCACCGTCGATGGCGCCAGCGATCCCATCAGCATTACGGTATCGATCGGCCTGGCCGAACGCGGCGACGACGATCTGCCGGATGGCCTGTTCCGCCGGGCGGATCGGGCGCTTTACCGCTCCAAGACGAGCGGCCGTAACCGTGTCTCGGCGGATGCCGCTTGAACTGCCAAAATTTCCTGGCAAGGCCCGGGGCAAAAAGAATCGCTGTTTAGGTAAATAAAAGGAGGTGTCGCGCCTCGACAATTAAGCAGTTTTCTTTTCGCGGTTCGCGCGCTAACTTGATTGCGGTGGTGGATAGCGGCGCGGCAGAAACCACGGGCGGATCGCCGCGACAATGCGAGTGTAATCAGCAAGATACCCTGCGGAGTGCTCAGGTCCGCCGCATCTCCTGGGTCCGTAGGGTCGGCCGGCGCATAAGTGGTTAGGAGTGGCCTCCTCGAGATACCACTTGGCGCCGGCCACCTCTCGCCTCAAGCATAATCGGGCAAAAAGATTGGCGGGCCGGCGCGCCGCGCAGCCTCAGGCTTTGGCTGAGAAAATTGCCATATCTGCCTGAGAAAATTGAGGCTTTTTGCCCCTCGTTCTTACTTGATCTTAGTTTCCTTGAACTCGACGTGCTTGCGCGCGACGGGGTCGTACTTCTTGAACGACAGCTTCTCCGTCTTGGTGCGGGCGTTCTTCTTGGTCACGTAGAAATAGCCCGTGTCCGCCGAGGACTGGAGCTTGATCTTGATCATCGCGGCCTTGGCCATGGCGGATTCCTTCAAACCTGATCGTTGCGCGCGGCGAACAAAGCGCCGACGCGGAAAATGCTGACGATGCGCGAAAGTGCGCGCACCTTAAGGATCGACGCCCGCTTGTCAAGGATGCGCGTCGCGCCGCAGCGAAAGAGCGAAAAACCCGGCGAGCGCCAGAGCCAGCGCGATGAACAATCCGGCTGGCGCGAGATCGAGTCCGAAGCCGAAGAGCGGCGGTCCGATCAGCGTGCCGGCGGAATAAAGCAGGATATAGGCGGCATTGGCGCGCGCCAGTGCTGCGCCGGAATAGCGGCTGGCGAGGCTGGTGAGGCCGACGGCATAAAGGCCGCCGACAATCCCGGCCCAGACGAAGAGCAGGACGACATAGGCGGTATAGCCTATTTGCGCCGCGAGCGGCAGAATCAGCGCTCCCAGCGTGCCGAGCCCGCCGATGACAATAAGGAGGCGGGCGCGGCCGAATTTGTCGGCCGCAAGGCCGGTGGGAATTTGCAGCAACGCGTTGCCGAGCGCGCAAATCGCGGAGGCGATTGCGGCGGCATGGGCGCCCCAGCCCTGGCGCAGCGCGAAGACTGGCAGAAGCCCGAAGGCGCTGGCCTCGATCGCGCCGTACAGAAGGGCGGCCGTGGTGGCGGTTGGCGCATCGCGCAGGATGGCGCGGAAAGGCAGAGATTCCGTTTTTCGCAGCGCCGGCGCATCCACATCGGCAAGCCCGATCGGCAGTATCGCGACGAGCGAAAGCAGTGCAGCGACCAGGAACGGCGCCGCGCCGCTCGGCCCGATGGCGGCCAGCAGAAAAGGCCCGGCGGCGAAGCCTGCGGCGATCGCGGTCGCATAAATGCCCATCACCAGCCCGCGCCGGTGCGGCCAGACGACGGCGCTGATCCAGAATTCACCCAAGATGAACAGGATCGTCAGGGCGATACCGTAGAGGCTGCGCACCGCGAGCCACGGCCAATAGCCATGCGTGAAAGCGAGGGCGGCAAGACAGGCCGCGCCGAGCAGCAGCGCGGCGATCAGGAGCCGGCGGATGCCGATCTCGTGTGCGAGCCACGGCACGTAGGCGGCTATGGCTAGGCCGAAGATGCCGCTCCCGGCCGTGTGAAAGCCGATGGCGCGGGCGGAGAAGCCGAGTTCGGCCAACCGCACGGAGATCAGCGTCACCGAGAGCGACAGGCCGATGCCGGCGATGGTCACGGTCGCTACGGCGGCGGCGATGGCGAGGAAGGGCGTTTCGGCGGGTTTGGTCACAATTCGTCGCGAAGGAAGCGGCGATTCCTGTAGTGGAAGAAGGGCACCGGAGTGCCGGCCGCGAAACCGGCGGTAAAGCGTCGCGCGGCTTCGCGCAAGATCGCGCCGGTGATATTGCCGAGATCGAGCTGCTCCGCCTCCGGAATTGGCAGCCAGATGAGTTCGACAAGCTCGGCATCGGCATGGGCGACGCCTTCGACCCGGTGAGCGATCACCGCAGCGTCGGCGACGAAGAAGCGTGTATCGAACCGGCGCGGCAGATGTGGCGGCGTGATAGCGCGGGCCAGAAAGTAGAGATGGCCGATCCGCGGCAGAAAGCCGAGGCCGACGAAATCCCGCCAGCCCAGCGGCACGGGCTGGAGCTGCGGCGCGGCCTCGGCGCCGATGAGGAGACCGGTTTCCTCGAAGGTTTCGCGGATGGCGGCAAGCGCCAGCGCCTGCGGCGTCGGCGCATCGCGGCGGTTTCGTTTGGCAAGCTGTGACGCGACGGGTTCGGACAGCGAATCCGCGGCCGCGATCTCGGCGTCGGAGGCTTCGACGCGGCCGCCGGGGAAGACGAATTTGCCCGGCATGAAGCGCAGATTGGCATTGCGGCGCCCCATCAGGACGCGCGGCACCGCCTCACGCATATCGAGAAGAACGAGGCTGGCAGCGGCTTTCGGCTTGACGGGATTTCTCGACGCTTGCGCGTCGTCAGCCACGTGAATCCGCACCGGTGGAAGAGGCGTCGGGTGCGGAATCGAAACCATGCATCCTCAGCGCCCATTGATAACCGATAAGGCCGCCCTTGAAGGCCGGCAGCAGCGCCAGAGACAGGCCAATCGTCAGCGCCGACCAGAGGATCGTCTGATAAAGCAGCGGGAAGTTCGGGAAAAGAGTGTCCGTGGTCAGCATCAGCGAGCCGATGATGTGACCGACCACTAGAATGGTCAGATAAGGCGGCGCGTCGTCCGCCCGCTGGTGGAACAGCTCGGCCCCGCAGACCGCGCAGCGGTCGTTGACTTTCAGATACTTACCATAGAGGGCGCCCTTGCCGCAGGCGGGGCAATGGCCGGAAAATCCACGCCGGATGGCAAGCCAGGCATCCCGCTTGGGCCGCCCCAGATCATCCTCGGCATAGGCTTTAGCGGCGGCAAGGGAGGAGAGGGGAAGGTCGACTGCATCAATAGCCATGGCGAAGATCCAGAGGCTTTAGATTAAATTTTGGACTTCCTCAGTTTTTTTAAACGACCCGCCGGAGGGGCGCCATTAGACCTCTTGTCGCGGTGGCCGGCGCGCTTGCTTTTAGCTTTAGCCTGGCGCTGCGGCGGCCCGCCGCCCCCGGACACCATTTCGAAGCGCAAGGCGCCCGCGAAGGGGGCGGCCTCGACCAGCCGGACCGAGATTTCGTCGCCCAGCCGATGCGTGAGGCCGCTGCGCCGCCCGATCAGCGCGTGCAGGCTCTCGTCATAGTTGAAATATTCGTCGCCCAGCGTCGCGATGGGGATAAAGCCGTCAGCCCCGGTCTCGGCCAGTTTCACGAAAAGTCCGACTCCGGTGACGCCGGAAATGCGGCCCTCGAAAACGGCGCCAATCTGCTCGCTCAGGAATTGGGCGATGAGCCGGTCGACCGTCTCCCGCTCGGCCGCCATGGCGCGCCGTTCGGTCGCCGAGATCTGCGCGGCGATCTCCGCCAATTGTGCCGTATCGGTGTCGGGCAGGCCATCGCCGCCGAGATGCTGCGCACGGATCAAGGCGCGATGGACGATGAGATCGGCATAGCGGCGGATCGGCGAGGTGAAATGCGCATAGCGGCGCAAGTGAAGGCCGAAATGGCCGTAGTTCTCCGCCACATATTCCGCCTGCGCCTGAGTGCGCAGCACGACTTCGCTGACGATGTTCTCGTGCTCCGTGCCTTTCGCCTGGGCAAGGATGCCGTTGAACTGGCGCGGCGTCAGCACCTGACCTTTCGCCAACTTGATGCCGACCGAGGCGAGAAATTCGGAAAGCGCATTGAGCTTTTCGAACGTCGGCTCGCCATGCGCGCGATAGATCAGCGGCTGGTGCGCCTTTTCGAGCGTCTCCGCCGCGGCGACATTGGCGAGGATCATGAATTCCTCGATCAACCGGTGCGCTTCGAGCCGCGGCGGCAAGATCACCCGGTCTACGGTACCGTCCGGCTTCAGCAAAATCTTGCGCTCGGGCAGATCGAGATCGAGCGGCGCGCGTTTTTCGCGTGCGTGCTTCAGTGACTCATAAGCGGCAAAGAGCGGCTTGAGCACGGGCTTCAGCAGCGCCTGTGTCTCTTCGCCGGGCAAGCCGTCCCAGGCGGCCTGAACCTGCGCATAGGTGAGCTTGGCGGCGGAGCGCATCAGCACCCGATGCGCTTTCTGCGAAAGCACCCGGCCGTCCCTGGCGATGATGATGCGGAAGGCGAGCGCAGCGCGATCTTCGCCCGGGCGCAGCGAGCAGAGATCGTTGGAGATGCGCTCCGGCAGCATCGGCACCACACGGTCGGGGAAATAGACCGAATTGCCGCGCTGCAGCGCCTCGCGGTCGAGGGCGGAGCCTGGCCGCACATAGGCGGCGACATCGGCAATGGCGACGCAGATGATATGGCCGCCTTCATTCTCCGGATCGTGGTCGGGATGGGCGAAGACCGCGTCGTCATGATCCTTGGCATCGGCCGGATCGATCGTGACGAGCGGGGTCTCGCGCCAATCCTCGCGGCCGGAAAGCGCTACGGGTTTGGCGCGCGCCGTTTCCGCCAGTGCATCGCTGCCGAAGACATTGGGGATGCCATGCGCATGAACGGCGATGAGACTCATCGCCCGTTCGGTCGCCAGACTCCCGAGCCGTTCGCGCACGCGCACGGAAGGCAGGCCGAAACGGCCGGCGCGCAAAACATCGACGGCGACGAGATCGCCGTCCAGCGCTTCGCCCGTGCCGCCTTCGGCGACGACGAATTCGCCTGCGCGCGCATTGCGCTTGTCGATCGGTACGACGCGGCCGCCGCCAGCGGGGTCCGCGCGAAAAATGCCGAGCACTTGCGTCTTGGCGCGCTCGAAGAGTTTTATGACACGCCCGGTATAGGCCGGCTCGTTCGGCCCCGCCTCGCGCGCGGGTTCGGTGCGCACGAGCGCGCGGTCACCGATTCCCGGAACCGCCGTGCCGGGACGGCGGCGGCCGAGGTGGATCAAAATTTTCGGGATCGGTCCTTGGGCGCTGTCCCATTCGACAGGCTGGGCGATCAATTCGCCATCCGCGTCGCGGCTCGCGATATCGGCGAGGATAACGGGCGGCAACTGGCCGGGCTTGTGCAATTGCTTGCGGCTGCGCGCCACGGCGCCCTCCGCTTCGAGTTCCTTGAGTATTTTTTTCAGTCCTATTCGGTCGGCGCCGGTGATGGAAAAGGCGCGCGCGATATCGCGCTTGCCGATCTTGGTCGGGCTTTGCGCCTGTTCGCGGCCGATGAAGGCGAGAATATCCGCGCGGCTCGGTAATGAGCGCTTCTTATTTGTGTCGCTCGTGCCGGGCACGCCGGCTTTTTTCGAGCCGGCTTTCTTGATCACGCGCTCTTGGCCTTTCGTACCGGCGCCTTGGTTGCAGTCTTTTTGGCCGGGGCTTTTTTCGCGGCCGGTTTCTTGGCTTCAGGTTTCGCTGGCTTCGCCTTGGCGGCGGGCTTCTTCTTCGTTGGCACGCCGCCCTTGGCGTCGATCAGCTGGGTCGCGTCCTCGAGCGAGATCGTCTCCGGCGTCAGGCCGTTCTTCAAGGTCGCATTGACCTTGCCGAGACTGACATAGGGGCCGAAACGGCCTTCACGCAGCACGATGTCGCCGCCCGAAGGATGCTGGCCAAGAACGCGGCCTTGCGCGCCGCCGCTGCTTTGGCCCTTCGCCGCGAGCAAAGCCACAACCTCGTCCAATGTCACGCTCGTCGGGTCCGCATCGCGCGGCAGGGTCGCATTGATCTTGCCCCAATTGACATAGGGGCCGAAGCGGCCGGCCTTGATCACCACCGCGCCGCCTTGCGGATGTTCGCCAAGTTCGCGGCTCGCGGCCGAGGCCTGGGCGCCGAAGCGGCGGCCGGAGAGGCCACTCTCCTTGGCGACGATGAGATCGATGGCGCGATTGCCGCCGATCGTCAGAATGTCGTCGTCCTTGCCGATATTGGCGTAGGTCTTGCCGTGTTGGACATAAGGCCCGTAGCGGCCGATGCCGGCAACGATCGGCGCTTTGCTCTCGGGATGAAGCGCGACCTCTCGCGGCAGGCTCAGAAGCGCCAGCGCCTGTTCAAGCGTCACGTCGGCGGGGGCGATATTTTTCGGCAGCGAGGAGCGCTTGGGCTTTTCGCCTTCGCCCTGCTGCACATAGGTGCCGAAGCGCCCATCGCGCAGGGTGATCTCCTCGCCCGTCGCGGGGTCCTCGCCCAGCACTTTGACGCCCGGCCGGTCGCTGTCGCCGATGCTCTCGGCATTGGTGTCGGCAAGCGTGCGGGTGAATTTGCATTCGGGATAATTCGAACAACCGATAAAGGCGCCGAACTTGCCGAGCTTCAGCGACAATTGGCCGGTGCCGCAGGAGGGGCAGGCGCGGGGATTGGAGCCATCTTCCTTCGCCGGGAAGATATGCGGACCGAGCAATTCGTTCAGCGAGTCGAGAACCTGCGTCGTGCGCAGATCCTTGGTCGCCGCGAGCGCGTTCGAGAAATCCGCCCAGAAGTCGCGCAGCACCTGTTTCCAATCGATTTCGTGATTGGAGACGAGGTCGAGCTTTTCCTCAAGGGCGGCGGTGAAATCATAGCCGACATAGCGGGTGAAGAAGCTTTCAAGGAAGGCGGTGACGACGCGGCCCTTGTCCTCGGGATAGAGGCGTTTCTTATCCAGCCGGACGTAATCACGGTCGCGCAGCACCCCGAGCGTCGAGGCATAGGTCGAGGGCCGGCCGATGCCGAGTTCTTCCATCCGCTTGACGAGGCTCGCCTCGGTGAAGCGCGGCGGCGGCTCGGTGCGGTGCTGGCTCGATTCGATCTTGTCGCGGGTCAGCGGCTCGCCGGCGGCCATCGGCGGCAGACGGCCCGATTCATCGTCTTCTTCGTCGTCGCGGCCTTCCTGATAGAGCTTCAGGAAACCGTCGAAGCGGATCACCTGGCCGGTGGCGCGCAGGTCGAGCTTGTGTATGGGCGCACCCGGATGAGCGGCTATTTTCATGTCGGCATATGAATCTGCGACACCTGAAATCTCAACCGTCGTGCGTTCGAGATCGGCCGATTCCATCTGGCTGGCGATGGCGCGCGTCCAGATCAATTCATAAAGTCGCGCCTCGTCGTGATTGAGCGAACGCGAAATCCGCGCGGGCAGAAGCGACATATCGGTCGGGCGGATAGCCTCGTGCGCTTCCTGCGCATTCTTGGCCTTCACCGTATATTTGCGCGGCACTTTCGGCACGTAACGCTCGCCGAATTCCTTGCCGATCACCTTGCGCGCGGCGGCGATGGCCTCCGGCGCCACATCGACGCCATCGGTACGCATATAAGTAATGAGGCCGATCGTATCGCCGTCGATATCGATGCCCTCGTAGAGCTTCTGCGCGATCTGCATGGTCCGCGCCGGGGCGAAGCCCAGTTTGCGCGAAGCCTCTTGTTGCAGGGTCGAGGTCGTGAACGGCGCCCACGGATGGCGCTTGGCGGGGCGCAAGTCGACGCTTGTCACCGAGAACCTGGCGCTTTCCAGCGCGTCCTTGAGGCCCTGCGCCTCTTCGGCTGTGGCGATGTCGAGCCGGCCGATCTTGCGGCCATCGACGCCAGTCAGCCGGGCGACGAAAGGCGCGTCCGCCTTAGTTTTTAAATGGGCGAGCAGCGTCCAGTAATCCTGGGCGGTGAATTGCTCGATCTCAAGCTCGCGATCGCAGACGAGGCGCAGCGCGACGGATTGCACCCGCCCGGCCGAGCGCGCGCCCGGCAATTTGCGCCAGAGCACCGGCGAGAGATTGAAGCCGACGAGATAATCGAGCGCACGGCGAGCGAGATAGGAATCGACCAGCGCCTCGTCGATCTGGCGCGGATGTTTCATCGCTTCGAGCACGGCGGATTTGGTGATGGCGTTGAAGACGACGCGCTCGACCGGCGTGTCTTTCAGAACCCGCTTGTTCTTCAGCACTTCGAGGACGTGCCAGGAGATAGCTTCACCTTCGCGGTCCGGATCGGTCGCAAGGATCACCTTCGAGGCCGTCTTGGCGGCGGCGGCGATGTCGTTCAGGCGCTTGGCGGCCTTGGCGTCGACCTGCCAGAGCATGGTGAAATCCTGCTCCGGATCGACTGAGCCGTCCTTGGCCGGCAAATCGCGGACATGGCCGAAGGAGGCGATCACCTCATAGTCGCGCCCAAGGTATTTGTTGATCGTCTTGGCCTTGGACGGCAATTCGACGATGACCAGGTTCATATACGCGCTGCTCCGTGCTAAACGGCTGAAGACGCTACATTTTTACGGAAACCGGCAGGGCCGTCAGGAGCTCTCGGCGCGTCTCAAGGCCGCCGCTCATTGGGGCGGAACATGGGGTAGGGGGGCCAAAGTGTCAAATCTGGGTAAATTTACCGTACCAGCTTCGCCATCCGTCTGACGATCTCTTAAGGCTCTCGCGCCAGGATGCGGCGTCGATTGACGATTGGGAGATGGGGCGATCACCGCAGGGCGTTTTCATAGCCTGGAAGGGCTGCGCGGCCTCGCCGCCATCGCCGTCGCGCTCACCCATCTTGGGCTTTTCTGGCGTCACATCGTCTGCCACGGCTATCTGGCGGTCGATCTGTTCTTTCTCATTTCCGGTGTCGTCCTCGGCCATGCTTATGAAGCGCGGCTTGTCGCCGGCTGGCGTCCCACGCAGTTCCGCGCGGCGCGTGTGCAGCGCCTCGCGCCACTCTATCTTCTGGGAGCTTTGTGGGGCGGGGCCTGTGCCTTCGTGCTCGCCCGCTATGGCGTTGGCCAAAGCCACGTCGGATTGAAACTTTTACTGGCGCTCAGCTTCGCGCCGCTGCTCTTCGGCGCCGGGCCGATTTATCCGCTCAACGCGCCAAGCTGGTCGCTGTTCGACGAATTCGTCGTCAATCTCATCTTCGGCTTCGCCGCACCGGCGCTCACCGAGCGCAGGCTTAACATTGCGCTCGCCGTGGCGTTCTGCGCGCTCTGCGTCGCGACATTCGTTGCCGGAAACTTCCCCGCGATCGGCGGCGCCGAAGGTTCGGATTGGCCGGGCGGCATCCTCCGCGCGGCCTTCAGCTTCCCCTTGGGACTGTTGCTGCATCGCTGGCATGTCGCGGGCCGTCTGCCGAAACCGCGGTTTTCCGCCTGGCTGGCCCCGGCGCTCGTCTTCGGCAGTTTTTTCGTGCCGGTCGAAACGCCGCTCTACGATCTCGCGCTCGTCGGCTTGCTCTTTCCCGGCCTGATCGTCGTCGCGCTGGCGAACGAGCCGCGTGGCAAAATGCCGATCCGGCTTTTCGACCTCGCGGGCCTGATCTCCTATCCGCTTTACGTTCTTCACTGGCCGCTGGCGCAGCTTCTTCGCGCCGGTACGGCAAATTCCGTCGGTCTCGGCGCGGGGCTTGGCTTCCTGGCGGCCGGGCTGCCGCTGGCCTATCTCGCCGCGCGCTTTTTCGATACGCCGGTGCGGGCCTGGCTGCGGCGACGACAGGCCGCCCGGCCGCCCAAATGCGGCGAAGCCGCGCTCGGCCAGTAAGCTTATCAGCAATTACTTGGCGGAATCCCCCGGTGCGCCCTTGCGGAGGGCGCGTATTCGCCCCTATAGAACCGCTTTAATGTCCGATCCTCGGCCCATCCAGAAATTCCGGCACCGGCATCTGCTCGGTATCGAGGGACTTTCCGCCGAGGACATTTTGATTCTTCTGGACCGCGCGGAGGGCGCGGTCGAGGTTTCCCGCCAGATCGAGAAGAAGCGCACGACCCTGCGCGGGCGCACGCTCATCAATCTCTTCTTCGAATCCTCCACCCGGACGCAATCCTCCTTCGAGCTTGCCGGCAAGAGGCTCGGCGCCGACGTGATGAACATGTCGGTGCAGACGTCGAGCGTGAAGAAGGGCGAAACGCTGATCGACACCGCCGTCACGCTCAATGCCATGCGGCCGGACATTATCGTCGTCCGCCATGCCCAGGCGGGCGCGGTGCATCTGCTCGCCCGCAAGGTCGATTGCGCGGTCGTCAACGCCGGCGACGGCGCGCACGAGCACCCAACTCAGGCGCTGCTCGATGCGCTGACCATTCGCCGCAACAAGGGCCGCATCGAGGGGCTGACGGTTGCGATCTGCGGCGACATCCTGCATTCACGCGTCGCGCGCTCGAACATCATCCTGCTTTCGACGCTCGGCGCGCGGGTGCGCGTCGTCGGCCCCTCAGACTCTGATGCCGGCCGGCATCGAGCGGATGGGCGTCGAGACCTTTCACGACATGAAGAGCGGGCTCGCCGATGCCGATATCGTCATGACGCTGCGGCTGCAGCGCGAGCGGATGAACGGCGGCTTCATGCCATCCTCGCGCGAATATTTCCGCTTTTTCGGCCTCGACGCCGACAAGCTGCGCTATGCCAAGACGGACGCGCTGGTGATGCATCCCGGCCCGATAAATCGCGGCGTCGAGATCAATTCGAACATCGCCGACGGGCCGCAGAGCCTGATCCGCGAACAGGTGGAAATGGGTGTCGCGGTGCGCATGGCCGTGCTCGCGGCGCTCGCGGAGCATCTGCCCAATGAGTGAGGCGCGATGAAACACGCCGCGACCGGCGCGATCGCCCATCAGCCGCTGGCGCTGACCAATGCGCGGCTTGTCGATCCCGTGCGGGAGACCCAAGAGCGTGGCGGCGTGCTCGTCATCGATGGGGTGATCCGCGATCTCGGGCCGCGGGTCGTCGCCGCGGCGCTGCCACCGCATGCTCACATCATCGATTGCGCCGGCGATGTCGTCGCGCCTGGACTTATCGATATGTGCGCCTTTGTCGGCGAGCCGGGGGCGGAACATCGCGAGACGATCGCCACCGCGACCGCGGCGGGCGCGGCGGGCGGCGTCACCACGATCCTGGCGCGGCCCGACACCAATCCACCCATCGACGAGCCGGCGGTGGTCGATTTCCTGCTGCGCCGAGCGCGCGACACCGGCCTCGTCCGGGTTCTGCCGGTTGCGGCTTTGTCGCGCGGCTTGAAGGGCGAGGAGATTGCCGAGATCGGCCTGTTGAAAGAGGCGGGCGCCGTCGCCTTCAGCGAAGGGCCACATGCCTTGCGCAATGCCCGTGTGATGCGCCGGGTGATGGCCTATGCAAAAGACTTTGGCGCGCTTGTCGTGCATTTCGCGCAGGATCCCGATCTTGCGACCGATGGGGTGATGACCGAGGGCGAGCTGGCGACGCGGCTCGGCTTGCCCGGCGCGCCGCGCGAGGCGGAAGTCATCATGCTCGATCGCGATATCCGTCTCGTCGCGCTGACGCGGGCGCGCTATCACGCCGCGCTGATCTCGACGACTTTGTCGCTCGATGCCATCCGCGCTGCGAAGGCGGCGGGCCTGCCGATCACCTGCGGCACGTCGATCAATCATCTCACCTTGAACGAGAATGATATCGGCGATTACCGCACCTTCTTGAAATTGGCGCCGCCGCTGCGGCAAGAGGAGGAGCGCCGGGCGCTGGTCGCCGCGCTGGCCGAAGGGCTGATCGATGTCGTCGTCTCGGATCACAATCCGCAGGATGTCGAGACGAAGCGCCTGCCTTTCGCCGAGGCGGAGCCGGGCGCGATCGGCCTTGAGACCATGCTCTCGGCGGGGCTGCGCCTCGTCCATGCGGGCGAGATCTCGCTGCCGCGCCTGCTCGCCGCCATGTCGTCGCGGCCGGCGGAAATACTGGGCTTGCCGCAGGGCCGGCTTGAAATCGGCGCGCCGGCCGATCTCATCCGCTTCGACCCAGACGAGCCTTATGTGCTCGATCCCGCCAATCTCCATTCGCGCTGCAAGAACACGCCTTTCGATGAAGCCAGGATGCAGGGGCGGGTGAAGCTCACCATGGTCGCGGGCGAACTCGTCTGGCGCGAGGATTAGGGCGTGCGGCAGCGCGAAAAGTTCATCTCCGATCGCTGACCTAAAGGGCGCCGGCCCTATTTGCTTCCCATCTCGGATTTCACGGGCGGCTTGAGGTTTGCTTCGCGACGGCCCCGAAGCCCGGTTTGACCAATTTTTTTGCCAAAAACAGCGAATCCCCCTTTCGTTTCCTAAGAAGACTGCTATTTTCTCTGTAGGAAAATTTCTTAAAGCCGGGGAAGAAGCGAGGAAATCGATGTGTGGCATTGTTGGGTTATTTTTGAAGGATGCCTCGCTTGAGTTTGAGCTTGGGCGGCATTTATCGGTGATGCTGGAGACGATGACGGCGCGGGGTCCTGACAGCGCCGGGTTCGCCGTCTATGGCGGGGGTGAGAAGGACCGCACCAAGGTGACGTTGCGGGCGCCGGCGGATTTCGAGGATTTCGCCGGGCTCGAGAAGGCGCTGGGGGCGGGGGCAAGTCTCACGCGGCGCGGCAGCCATATCGTGGTGAGTGTTCCGACCAATGCGCTCGATGCCATCCTGAAGAAGATCAAGGCGGCCGCGCCGGCGCTGACGGTGAGTTCCATCGGCGCGCATATGGAGCTTTATAAAGAGGTCGGCCTGCCGGCGGACGTGGCCAAGCAGTTTCAGCTCAGCGAGATGCGCGGCACGCATGGCATCGGCCATACCCGCATGGCGACGGAATCGGCGGTGACGACCGCCGGCGCGCATCCGTTCTCGACCGGCAAGGACCAGTGCCTCGTCCACAACGGCTCGCTGTCGAACCATAATCAGGTTCGCCGCCAGCTGATCCGCGAGGGCATTGCGTTTGCGACGGAGAACGATACGGAAGTTGCGGCCGGCTATCTCTCCTGGCGGCTGGCGGAAGGCGACAGCCTGGGCGAGGCGCTTGAATCCTCGCTGAAGGACCTCGACGGTTTCTACACGTTCGTCGTCGGCACCGACACCGGCTTTGGCGTGTTGCGCGATCCGATCGCCTGCAAGCACGCGGTCATGGCGGAGACGGACCAATATGTCGCTTTCGGCACCGAGTATCGCGCGCTCAGCGCTTTGCCCGGCATCGAGAAGGCCCACATTTTCGAGCCCAATCCCGCCACCGTCTATTTCTGGAACCGCGCGGCATGAACATCCAGTCCCAGACCAAAACGAAGGAACCGGCCGTCGCCCGGACCATCGACCTCGATCAAAGCTCGGTGCGCGAGCTGAACCAGGCGCTGCACGACCTCCAGCCGGGCAGCAATGCGACGGCGTTCCGGGTTCTCAATCCGCGCGGCGTTCATGCCGTGGCGGCGGGCGTCGATGCCGATGTGACGATCGAGATCGTCGGCGACGTCGGCTATTATTGCGGCGGCATGAACAAGCGCGCCACGATCCTGATCGACGGCAGCGCCGGTATCGGCCTCGGCGAGAACATGATGTCGGGACTGATCCATGTCCGCGGCAATGCCAGCAACTCGCTCGGCGCGACGGCGCATGGCGGCACCATCATCGTCGACGGCAACGCCTCGGGGCGCTGCGGCATTTCGATGAAGGGCGTCGACATTATCGTCAAGGGCTCGATCGGGCCGATGTCGGCCTTCATGGCGCAGGCGGGGACGCTCGCCGTCTTCGGCGATGTCGGCGAAGCTTTTGGCGATTCGCTGTACGAGGCGCGGCTCTTCGTCCGCGGCAAGGTGGCGAGCCTCGGTGCCGATTGCGTCGAGAAGCCGATGGCGGACAAGCACCGCGCCGAGCTTTACGCCAAGCTCGAAGAGCAGGGGCTGGCCGGCAGCGTCGATGTCGGCGAGTTCAAGCGCTATGGCTCGGCCCGGACGCTCTATCACTTCCATGTCGACAATGCGGGGGCCTATTGATGAACGAGCAAGTCAAAATCCCGCGCACCGCACCGCGCCAATCGGCGACCTTCGATCCCTATACGCTGTCGGAGATCCGCCGCGCCGCGGCGACCGGCATCTATGATATTCGCGGCGGCGGCTCCAAGCGGCATATGCCGCATTTCGACGATCTGCTCTTTCTCGGCGCCTCGATGTCGCGTTATCCGCTCGAGGGCTATCGCGAGAAGTGCGGCACCGCGGTGACGCTCGGCACGCGCTTCGCCAAGAAGCCGATCGAGCTCAAAATCCCGATCACCATCGCCGGCATGAGCTTCGGCTCGCTCTCGGCGCAGGCCAAGGAAGCGCTCGGGCGCGGCGCCTCGCTCGTCGGCACCTCGACGACGACGGGCGACGGCGGCATGACGCAGGAAGAGCGCGGCCATTCCGAGATTCTCGTCTATCAATATCTGCCCTCGCGCTATGGCATGAACCCGGACGATCTGCGCCGGGCGGATGCGATCGAGGTGGTGGTCGGGCAGGGCGCCAAGCCCGGCGGCGGCGGCATGCTGCTCGGGCAGAAGATATCGAAGCGCGTTGCCGAGATGCGCACGCTGCCGGAGGGCATCGACCAGCGCTCGTCCTGCCGGCATCCGGACTGGACCGGGCCGGACGATCTCGAGATCAAGATCGAGGAACTGCGCGAGATCACCGATTGGGAGAAGCCGATCTATGTGAAGGTCGGCGCCTCGCGGCCCTATTACGACATCGCGCTGGCGGTGAAGGCCGGGGCGGACGTCATCGTGCTCGACGGCATGCAGGGCGGCACCGCGGCGACGCAGGAGGTGTTCATCGAGCATGTCGGCATCCCGACACTGGCGGCGATCCGCCCGGCGGTGCAGGCGCTGCAGGATCTCGGCATGCACCGCAAGGTGCAGCTCATCGTCTCCGGCGGCATCCGCAACGGCGCCGATGTGGCGAAGGCGCTGGCGCTCGGGGCGGACGCCGTCTCGATCGGCACCGCGGCGCTGGTCGCGCTCGGCGACAACGACCCGCACTGGCAGTCCGATTACGAGACGCTCGGCACCACCGCCGGCGCCTATGACGATTGGCACGAGGGCCGCGATCCCGCCGGCATCACGACGCAGGACCCCGACCTCGCCAAACGGCTCGATCCGATCGGCGCCGGCCGCCGGCTGGCCAACTACCTCTCGGTGCTGACGCTCGAAACCCAGACCATCGCCAGAGCCGCCGGCAAGAGCCACGTCCATAACCTCGAACCCGAAGACCTCGTCGCCCTCACCGTCGAGGCCGCCGCCATGGCCCAGGTCCCCCTCGCAGGAACAAATTGGATCCCGGGCCGTAATTCCTACTGAGAGTTCACGCAAACGCCGATGCCCAAAAGGCCTCGGCGCTTTTTTTGCGTGATGATCAAAATTCGCCGTAGCCGCGCGCCATCGCGGCGGCAAAGACGAGCAGCAGCGGAAAGAGCGCGAGCTCCAAATGAAGATAGAAGCGCGCCGTCTTCACATCGCGAGCGTCCGGTGCCGCACCGGCGTTCTGCCAGCGCAGATAGGCGAGAGTCGGCGGCACGGAGAGCATACCGATCACTGCGAAGGTCGCGAGCTTCGCCCAGAAGAAGGCGTTGTGCTCGTAATAATGCCAGCCCTTGGCGGCGAAGATCGCGCGGCTGAAGCCGGCGATGAGAACCAGTCCGGCATCGATGCCATAGAAGAGGTCGAGACGCGCCAGCCGCGCGACGGCATCGCGCCCGAGCCCCGGCCGCAGCGCGAAGAATTCGGCGAACACGATGCCGAAGAGAACGAAGACGAAAATGTGGTGAGCGATAGCGAGAAAGAGATCGAGCATCACGGCTTTCCCATCGGCGCGAACACGGCGGTTTTATCCGCGCGGCGCGCGAAATCCAAGCTTGCTCCCGCGGCGCTCACGCGTCGACGTGTTCCGGCGCATCTTCCAGCACATCCTTGACGCTCGCGCGGATCAACCGGGTGAGCGCGGCAAGCGCCGGGCGGCGCGGATGGCTCGGTCGGAAGATGAGCCGTACGCGCCGGCGCGCTTTGGTTCCGGCCAAACGGCGCGCCACAAGTCCGCCGGGCAGGGGCTGCTCCTGTTTCAGCGCTAGCGCCGGGATCAAGGTCATGCCATAGCCCGCCGCCGCCATATGCAGCAGTGTTTTGAGGCTTGTGGCGCGCATGTCGGCGACGATTGCCTCGGCGTTTTTCGGCGGACCGCAAAGTTCGAGCGCTTGGTCGCGCAAGCAATGCCCGTCCGTCAAAAGCAGCAGCGATTGCGGGTCGATATCGGCGATGTTGATGCGGCTTTTCTTGGCCAGCGGGTTCTGCTTTCGCAGCACGAGCCAGAAATCCTCGTCGAACAGCGTTTCGGATTTAAGCGCCGGCACGTCCGGCTCCGAGGCGATGATTGCCGCGTCGAGCTTGCCCGCGGCGACGAGTTCGACGAGCCGTACCGTCAGATCCTCGACGAGCACCAGCCGCAGCGCGCGCAGGGCCTTCTGTGCCGCCGGGAGAACATAAGGCATCAGATAGGGGCCGAGCGTCGGAATGACGCCCAGGTGTAGCGGCCCTGCGAGCGGATCGCGCGCCGCCGCGGCGACCGAAACGATATCTCCGGCTGCCGCCAGTGCGCGCCGGGCGTGGGCGAGAATCTGTTCGCCCGGCGCGGTCGGCCGCACTGAGTGGCCAACACGCTCGAAGATCGCGAGCCCGAGCTCTTCTTCCAATTTGCGGATCTGGCCCGAGAGCGTCGGCTGGCTGACGCTGCAAGCTTCAGCCGCGCGGCCGAAATGGCCGAAGTCGGCGACGGCGACGATGTAGCTAAGATCACGCAGGTTCATGTTCGAAATCGCAATGTGACGGCGACGCAGCAATCATTGGCGCTGCCTATCAAAATAAATGGAACTATCGATTAGATCAATCTCTCTTGCGCGCCTAAATTGGCCCGGGCCGAAATTAAGGAACGTGACCGGAGGAAGAGATGGACGAAAAAGTTCAAAAGAGCGCGGGCAAGTGCCCGGTCATGCACACGGCAGTTGAAGTCAAGAGCAACCGGGACTGGTGGCCGAACCAGCTGAACCTGAAGATCCTTCATCAGAACTCGTCCCTGTCCAATCCCATGGGGGAGGATTTCAATTACGCTGAGGAATTCAAGCAGCTCGATCTCAAGGCGCTGAAGAATGACCTCTACGCGCTGATGACGGATTCGCAGGACTGGTGGCCGGCCGATTTTGGCCACTACGGACCTTTGTTCATTCGCATGGCATGGCATGGCGCCGGAACGTACCGGATCGGTGACGGCCGAGGCGGCGCCGGCGGCGGCCAGCAGCGCTTCGCGCCGCTCAATTCTTGGCCGGACAATGTGAACCTCGACAAAGCGCGGCGGCTGCTGTGGCCGATCAAACAGAAATACGGCGACAAGATCTCCTGGGCCGATCTGATGATCCTCGCCGGCAATTGTGCGCTCGAGTTTATGGGCTTGAAGACATTCGGCTTCGGCGGCGGGCGCGCGGATGTCTGGGAGCCGGAAGAGAATGTTTACTGGGGCTCGGAGGACACCTGGCTTGGCGACAAGCGCTATTCGGGTGACCGCGAACTCGAGAATCCTCTCGCCGCGGTGCAGATGGGCTTAATTTACGTCAATCCGGAAGGGCCGAACGGCACGCCGGATCCCATCGCTGCGGCCAAGGACATCCGCGAGACCTTCGCGCGCATGGCGATGAACGACGAGGAAACCGTCGCGCTGATAGCGGGCGGTCACACCTTCGGGAAAACCCATGGCGCAGGCGATGCATCGCTGGTGGGTGCGGCTCCGGAAGCCGCCGGCATCGAGGAGCAGGGCCTCGGCTGGAAGAACGGGTTTGGCACGGGCAAGGGCGATGACACGATTGGCAGCGGCCTCGAAGTCATCTGGACCACGACGCCGACGAAGTGGAGCAACAATTTCTTCTGGAACCTGTTTGGCTACGAATGGGAACTGACCAAGAGCCCGGCCGGCGCGTATCAGTGGAAACCGAAGCATGACATGGGCGCCGGTACGGTGCCGGATGCGCACGATCCATCACAGCATCACGCGCCGTCCATGTTGACCACCGATCTCGCCTTGCGGCTCGATCCTGTTTACGAAAAGATTTCAAGGCGCTTCTTCGAGAATCCGGATCAGTTCGCGGCCGCGTTCGCCCGGGCCTGGTTCAAGCTGACGCATCGCGACATGGGCCCGCGCTCGCGCTATCTCGGTCCGGAGGTTCCGGCGGAGGAGCTGATCTGGCAGGACCCCGTCCCCGCAGTCGATCACCCGCTGATCGACGCAAAGGACATCGCTGCGCTCAAGGGCAAGATCCTCGCATCGGGACTTTCCATCTCCCAACTCGTCTCGACCGCCTGGGCCTCGGCGGCGACCTTCCGCGGCTCCGATAAGCGCGGCGGGGCGAACGGGGCGCGCATCCGGCTCGCGCCGCAGAAGGATTGGGAAGTCAACCAGCCCGCCGAACTCGCCAAGGTGCTCGAAACCCTCGAAGGCATCCAGAAGGAGTTCAACGCGTTGCAATCCGGCGGGAAAAAGGTTTCGCTCGCCGATCTGATCGTTCTCGCCGGTTCTGCGGCGGTCGAGCAGGCGGCGAAGAACGCCGGGCATGATGTCGAGGTTTCGTTCGCGCCGGGCCGCACGGACGCGTCGCAGGCGCAAACCGATTTCGAGTCCTTTGCTGTCCTCGAACCAGTTGCCGATGGTTTCCGCAATTATCTCAAGGCCGAATATGCCGTACCGGCAGAGGAATTTCTGATCGACAAGGCGCAATTGCTGACGCTGACCGCGCCGGAAATGACGGTTCTCGTTGGTGGCCTGCGTGTCCTCAATGCGAACGTCGGCCAATCCCAGCACGGCGTCTTCACCAAGCGGCCGGAAGCTCTCACTAACGACTTCTTCGTGAACCTGCTCGATATGAGCACCGTGTGGAAGGCGACCTCGCCGGCCGAAGATGTGTTTGAGGGACGCGATCGCGCAACCGGCGAACCGAAATGGACTGGCACAAGAGCCGACCTCGTCTTCGGCGCGAACTCGCAGCTCCGGGCGCTGGCGGAAGTCTATGCCTGCGGCAACTCGCAAAAGAAGTTCGTGCGTGACTTCGTGGGCGCGTGGACCAAGGTGATGAATGCCGATCGTTTCGACCTCGCCTGAGGGATGATCGAGCGTCAGCTCGGCCATTTCCTAGAGCCCCTACGCCCAGGTCAGCCGAAAGTCCCTGGGCGTATGCCGCCCGCCTATGGCGGCAAGCAGCCGCGGGTCGTCCCCCCGCGGCTGTCGCTTTTTGGGCAGGCGAGGCGATGCCCGTCTTTCCGGCTCTGGCGCCCGGCACCTTGCCTTCCCATATCGGGGATACTATAAGCCCCCTCATTCCACACGCGGAATTCGCGGTCCTGCTTTAAGGCCCGCACCGGTGGCTTCCGGCGGCAACGCTGGCCAGCCTGACTTTCCGCGGCGGCTCAACCGGAGAAGACTGACCTATGGCACTACCTGATTTCTCTATGCGTGGCCTCCTCGAGGCCGGCGCCCATTTCGGCCATCAATCGCATCGCTGGAACCCGAAAATGGCACCGTTCATTTTCGGCACCCGCAACAACATCCATATCATCGATCTCGCCCAGACGGTGCCGCTGCTGCATCAGGCGCTGAAGGTGGTCTCGGATACGGTGGCGCGGGGCGGCCGCGTGCTCTTTGTCGGCACCAAGCGCCAGGCGCAAGATTCGATCGCCGATGCGGCGAAACGCTCGGCGCAATATTACATCAATTCCCGTTGGCTCGGCGGTATGCTGACCAATTGGAAGACCATTTCGGGCTCGATCCAGCGGCTGCGCAAGGTGAACGAGACGCTTGAGACCGGCGGCCCGGGCTTGACCAAGAAGGAGCGCCTGATGCTGTCGCGCGAGCGCGACAAGCTGGAAAAGGCGCTCGGCGGCATCAAAGAGATGGGCGGCACGCCCGACCTCATCTTCGTCATCGACACTAACAAGGAACAATTGGCGATCAAGGAGGCGGCGCGGCTTCATATTCCTGTCGCGGCCATTCTCGATACCAATTCCGACCCGGATGGAATCACCTACCCGATTCCCGGCAATGACGATGCGGGGCGCGCCATCAGCCTCTATTGCGATCTCGTTGCCCGCGCGGCGCTCGACGGCATTTCCCGCAGCCGTGGCGAATCCGGCATCGATTTCGGCGCGGTTGAGACGCCCCTTGCCGAGGATCTGCCGGAGACAATTGCGCCGGAAGCCGACACAAAGACCGAGCATTTCGAGCTGCTGTCCGCGCCCCGCGGCGCGCCCGACGATCTCGCCAAGCTGCATGGCGTCGGCCCGCAGGTCGTGAAGAAGCTCAACGACGCCGGCGTCTTCCATTATTGGCAGATTGCCGCGCTGACGCCCGATGAAGCCAAGAAGCTCGATCAGGATCTCAAGCTGAGCGGCCGCCTCGAGCGCGATGGCTGGGTCGAGCAGGCCAAGACCCTGACCGCGGCGGAATAAGCAGCCCGCGCGCGCGATTTCCGGCCGGATGGAATCATCTGGCCGGCAAGAACATCGCGCCAACTTAAAATGTTGGGGCGTGGTCCGATCGGAAAAGTTCATGCGACTTTTCCACGACACGCTTTAGAGCCTATCGATTTGATTGAAGGATGAACGCAATGGCGAATGTCACGGCGGCACTGGTGAAAGAGCTGCGCGAAAAGACCGGCGCCGGCATGATGGATTGCAAGACCGCGCTCGCCGAGAGCGACGCCAATATCGAGGCGGCGGTCGATTGGCTGCGCAAGAAGGGCCTCTCTAAGGCGGCGAAGAAGTCCGGCCGTGTCGCGGCCGAGGGCCTGATCGCGCTCGCGGTCGGCCCCAACGACGGCGTCGCCATTGAAGTCAATTCCGAAACGGATTTCGTTGCCCGCAACGAGGAGTTTCAGGTGCTCGCGCATACGATCGCGCTCGTCGCTCTGGAAAAGGGCCTCAGCGACGTTGAGGCGCTGAAGGGCACTCATTATCCGGGCGGCGGCACGGTCGCCGACGCGATCGCTAACGGCATCGCGACGATCGGCGAGAATCTGAACCTGCGCCGCGCCGCCTTGGTCCATGTCGAGAGCGGCGTGATCGGTCATTACGTCCATAATTCGATCGGCGAGGGCCTCGGCAAGATCGGCGTGCTCGTCGCGCTCGAATCGACCGGCAAGACCGAGATGCTGGGGCCGCTCGCGCGGCTCATCGCGCTGCATGTCGCGGCGGCCAATCCGCTCGCGGTCGATGCGTCGGGCATCGATCCCGAGGTCGTCGCGCGCGAGAAGAAAGTGCTGGCCGAGAAGAACGCCGGCAAGCCGCCGCCTGTGCTCGAGAAGATCGTCGAGTCGGGCCTCAAGACCTATTACAAAGAGGTCACGCTGCTCGAACAGCCCTCAATCCACGCCGACCATGGCAACAAGACGATCGGCCAGGTGCTGAAGGAAGCCGAAGGCGCCGCCGGCGCGCCGGTGACGCTCAAGGCGTTCGTGCGCTATGCGCTGGGCGAAGGCATCGAGAAGCAGGAATCGGACTTCGCGGCCGAGGTCGCGGCGGTTTCGGGGCAGGGTTAAAGCAAGGCCGCTTCGGCGGCCTCCTATTTGCGTTTTTTCGCCGGCTTGGTTGGCTTCTTCACTGACTTGGCCGGCTTTTTTGTCGCTTTGGCGCGCTTCTTTCCGGGCTTGGCGCACGGCTTCGCTGGCTTTACCGCGACCTTGGCGATTTTTGCGATCTTGGCCTTTTTCCCGCGCCGGCGGCTCGACAGGATTTCCGCGAGCGTGACGGGCCGGTAATCGAAGATATCGACCCCGACATCATATTGGCGCGGCAGCTCCTTCATCTTGCCGTGCGAATGGCCGTGAATATCGATCGCGCCCTTGGTGCTGTTGTGCCAGCTGCGGAAGGGATAGTGGCACAGGATCAGGAGGTGCCCGTCGAGCGTGATCTCGGCGTAATCCGACACGCTCGCCCAAGCCCTGTTCTCGATGACGGCCGGCGGATCGTTGTTGCCGACGATGAGATGTTTGCGGCCGTTGAGTGCCTTCAGCCATTTGGTGACGGCCGCTTCATCACCGATGCGGGCGAAATCCCCGAGGTGATAGACATCGTCGTCCGGGCCGACGACGGCGTTCCAGCGGGCGATCAATTCTGCATCATGCTCGGCAATAGTGGCGAAGGGCCGCTTGTCGATGCGGATGCGCCGGGTATCGCCGAAATGCGTATCGCTGGTAAAAAAAACAGTCATCGGTCTTGCGAGCAATCTGGCCTCGCCCGCGGTGGCGAGACCAGATCACTAGCACAAAACGCCTGATTCTTTCAGTTGTCACCTGGCCGCCGAGCTACGTCGTCGCCTTGATGCCAATGAAGATTTCGAAGGGTAGCGAATCGCCCACAAAGAAAAACCGGCGGAAAACCCGCCGGTTCTGAAATCACAAGAGAATGGAACAGCTCAATATTTGGCCGTCACGAGTGGCGGGGCTGGCGGCGGCGCCTCGTCCAACGTGGCTTTGACGCCGACGTAGATTTCGACCGGCGGCGTGATGGTTATCGCCCGTGGGTTTTCCGAGCAGAATAGGCCTGCGGTGCAGGTGTTCGTCACCTGGTTCTGCGTTGAGCCGGTGTCGTAGAGCGCGCCGTAGGTCGCACCGCGATAGTCGAGTGCGTTGTTGACGAGGCCAAACACCTGGATGTTCTTGTTGACCTGATAGGACGTGCGCAGGTTGAGCGTGGCATAGCCAGAGATCGGGCCCAAGGCGTTGATCTCATCGCCGAAATAATACTGGCTTGAGCGATAGACGAGGTCGGCGCCGATCTTCCACTTCGGCAGCACTTCATAATCGCCGCCGATCTTGAACTTGTGGTTCGGGATGCCCGGCAGATTGTCGCCGGGTTCCACCTGGATATTGCCGTCACCGTCGGCATAAGGATTGTTCGGCGAGGCCAGAAGTATCGACGACTGGAATGTCGCTTTGATGTAGGAATAGCTGGCGTAAGCGTCCCATCTGTCGGTGGTATAGGTGGCACCGATGTCGACACCCTCGCGCAGCGTATTGCCGGCATTGGTGTAATAGCCGAAGCCGGTCACAACGCTCGGCACGCTGTAGATGTCGTTCGAGTTCACGGTGTGATAGCCGCTGATGCTCCAATCGAGCCGGCCGGGCGCCGCCGCCCAAGCGATGGCATTGCTGCCCTTGAAGCCGGCTTCAAACGTCCGGGCGACGATCTGCTTCAGCGGCGGATCGGCGACGAGGAAATTGTCGATCATGCAGGGATTCTCAGGGCTCGAGCAGCCGAGTTCGAGCGGCGTCGGGGCACGATTGGCTTCCGAATAGCTGCCATAGACGGAAATGTCGGGTGTGATTTTGAAGGTCAGGCCGACGACTGGATTGATCCGGTTGAAATTATGCGAGCCGTTGAGATCGGGGTTTTGTCCGGTCTCATCGGCGAGCGTGATTTGGGCGTCGTTGAAGCGTGCGCCGAAGTGGAGACCCAATCTGTCTGTGATGTCGAAATTGTCGAGCACATAGACACCGAGATAGGTGTTCTGCGTCCGGATATCGGCAGGCGAGACATCATAAAGCGGCTGGTTTATATATTCGCCGTAGCCTTGCACGACGAAATCCGGCGGCAGCGTGCCCAATTCGCTGTTGCCGGTGAAATGCGTCCAGCCATTGTCGATGCTGACGCCGCCGGTGATCGTGTTGTTGTGGCTGAAGATCTTGTCGGTGTCGGTCAGCTGCGCCGTCGCGCCGGTGCTGAGCGTGCGCGTCCAGTTGCGATCGATCTCGCCCATCGGCTGACCGTCAGGCTGTGTCGGATCAGGGTCGACCTGGGTTGTGACATCGCCATCGTTGCAGAGATCGCCGGCGCCAGCGGCGCAATGGTAGAAGTCGCTGATATTGCCGTCCACATGTGCCTGGGCGTAGCTGCGGAAATAGGCGTTGCCGTTGAACGTCAGCGTCGGCGTGATGTGCGAGACATCCGACAGCGTGACCATCTCGGCGGTCGTGTCGGTCGTCTGCGGCGTAGTGAATGTGGCGGCATAGTTTTGCTGCACGAGTTCGAGAGGCGTCGTGCCGGCGACGCCAAGGCCATCGGCCGCGCCTGTGACGCCCAAATGGACTTCGTTGCCCTCGGCCCGATAGCCAACATCGGCAAAGCCGCGTTCGACGTCAGATTGGCCGAAATAGCGATAGCCGTTGGTGCGCACGCCCTCCATAGCGACGTAGTAGGCCCAATTGCCCTTCTGGACACCGTATTGCGCCGACCCCTGGGCCGTGTAGTCCGTCCCGCCTTGAAGATCGATTTCGTTACCTTGATAGGTGAAGCCGTTCTTCATGGTCATGACAACGGCACCGGCAAGCGCGTTGAGGCCGAAAACCGGATTGCCGGTGACGATCTGCGCCTGGTCAATGGCGACCTGCGGAATCAGGTCCCAATTGACGACATCGCCGTAGGATTCATTGATGCGCACACCGTTCATATAGACAGCGAGACCTTGCGGCGTGCCGGGAACGGGCGACGCGGTCTCGCCGCGGAAATCGACGGATTGCGCCAGCGGGCTGCCGATTTCGTCAGTGACGGAAACGCCCGGCATGCGGCGCTCAAGCGCGTCCTGAAGCGTCGGCTGATTGAGGTTGTCGATTTCCTGGCTGTCGAGGGTTTGGGTTTCGCTCGGCACGTCGAGGGCACTTGTGCCCGCACCGAGCGGCGTCGTCGCGACGACTTCGACCGTCGGCAACTCGCCGCCCGCGGTAGCTTCCTGAGCAACCGCACGCGGCACACAAAAGACCGTGGCCGAAAGAGCGGCGACAAATGCGGACGCGAAACGGACATGAGAACGCGCGGCAGCAGACAGCATGACTCCCCCCAGAGCAGCCTTGGGCCTGAATAAGCGCTGGCGCTAATTCTTCCCGATCAATGTTGCATTTGTTGGCAATTGCCTATGGCATCATTCCCAAATTCTCAAGTGCAATACAGCAACATCGATTGACTAAATATCTGGAATGAGAGGACTATCCAGAGGGGAGCAGGAAATATTCCTGCATTTGCTGGGATTATAAAGCAACCATAACTGGAAAAAATGAAGCGGCCGCGCCGCAGCCGTCAGCCGCGCTCGCGCGTGGTCATCTCGACGGCGAATTTGACCAGCGCCACACTGGTGCCGATCTTCAGCTTCTGCTTGATGAGCGCGACCGTATTGGCGACGGTCTTATAGCCGATGTCGAGCGCGGCGGCGATTTCGCTCAGGCTCTTGCCTTGGCCGAGCAGGACGACGACCTGCTTCTCGCGGCTGCTGAGCTCGCGCAGCGGGTCTCTTCTTGGTTCCAGATTGGCGAGCGCCAGAGTTTGTGCGACCGAGCGGCCGAGATAGACCGAACCGCCGCGCACCGAGTCGATCGCGGCGAGGATCGTCGTCGGCTCGTCGCTCTTGGTGATATAGCCGCGCGCGCCCATGTCGAGCGCCCGGGTCACGAAGGGCGCCGTCTCGTGCATGCTGAAGACGATGATCTGCGCGGCGGCATTGTCGGCGCGCAGGCCGGGGATCATGTCGAAGCCCGAGCCTTCGCCCAGGCCGATGTCGAGGATGATCACGTCCGGATGGAAATCGCGATTGGCGGCGAAACCGTCGGCGGGGGTGCTGGCCTCGACGACCTCGAGATCGGGCCGGCGATGGAAGATCAGGCGCGCGCCGTCGCGGACGATCGGGTGATCCTCGATCATCAGAACTTTGAGCTTATCGTCCGTCTCGCCCATGTCTGCCTCTTTGGCGCGGCCCGCGCCCCATGCGCACCTTCTGGCCCGTTGGCCGCCGGAGCGCAATAGAACTGTCGGGCGGCCGGGACGGCAGGAGGCGCAGGGCGTGAAACTTCGGTGAAATTCGTGGTTTTCGGCTTCGGAACCGGCGGGCGATCGGCTAGAAAGACGCCGCGGAAGGCGATGGACACTCATGAGCGATAAAAAACCGAGGTGGCGGCGGATCGTCGTCAAACTCTCCGGCGAGGCCCTGATGGGTAAGGCGAGCCACGGGCTCGACGCCAGCACGGTCGAGGCCATCGCCGCCGATCTCGCGGGCGCGGCGCGGCTGGGGGTCGAGACGGCCGTCGTCGTCGGCGGCGGCAATTTCTTCCGCGGCATCGCCGGCGCGGAGACGGGTATCGAGCGCGCCCGGGCGGATTCGATCGGCATGCTGGCGACGGTGATGAATGCTCTCGCTATGGAGCATGCCATCGAGAAACAGGGCCAGTCGGCGCGGGCGCTTTCGGCCGTCGCCATGCCGTCGCTCTGCGAACCCTATTCGCGCCAGGCGGCGCTGCATCATCTCGGCAAGGGCCGGGTGGCAGTGCTCGCCGGCGGTACCGGAAACCCGTTTTTCACGACCGACACCGGCGCGGCGCTGCGTGCCGCCGAACTGTCCGCCGATGTCATCCTCAAGGCGACGCAGGTCGATGGCGTCTATTCGGCTGATCCCAAGCACGATCCCGCCGCGAAGCGTTACGAAACGCTGACGCATGATGAAGCGATCGCCAAGAATCTGGCGATCATGGACACCGCCGCTTTCGCCCTCGCGCGCGAGACGAAAATTCCGATCCTCGTGTTCTCGATCAAGGAGCCGGGCGCGATTTGCGCCGTGCTGCAAGGCAAGGGCAGGGCGACGCTCGTCACGCCCTGATGCGGCGCGGCTTTGATGGGACCGGCGTGATAGGACTGGCTTGGCGCGGGCCGGGAAATAGCATAGCAAAGCGAGAGATTCTGTGGTCATATCCGCCCGCAATCGCCAAGTTTTCGCGGAAAACCTCTGCGGAGCGACGCTGCCGCAAGGGGCAGCGAGTGCAAATTGGCCGCACCGCGGCACGGCAGGCGGAAAATCCCTTGGCAAGGTTTAAGGATGAGTGACGGGTTTGATCTTTCTGATTTGAAGCGCCGGATGCAGGGGTCCATCGCCTCGCTAAAGCATGAACTTGGCGGGTTACGCACCGGCCGCGCCTCGGCGAGCCTGATCGAACCGGTCCATGTCGATGCTTATGGTCAATCCATGTCGATCAACCAGCTCGCGACGATCAGCGTGCCCGAGCCGCGGATGTTGTCGGTTCAGGTCTGGGACAAGGGCATGGTCGGCGCTGTCGAGCGCGCGATCCGCGATTCGAACCTCGGCCTTTCACCGGTTACCGAAGGCCAGACCCTGCGCATCCGGATCCCGGAGCTCAACGAGCAGCGTCGCAAGGAGATGGTGAAGGTGGCGCATCGTTATACCGAGGAGGCGAGGGTTGCCGTACGTCATGTGCGCCGCGACGGCATCGATCATCTGAAGCGTCTGCTGAAAGACAAGTTGATCAGCGAAGACGACGAGAAGCGCCACGCCGGAGAGGTGCAGAAGGTCACCGACCAGCATATCGGCGAGATCGACACGGCGCTGGCGACCAAAGAAAAGGAAATTATGCAGATTTGACCGTGCTCACCGCGTCGGGCGCGGCGGCGCGGGAGGCGCGTGCGCAGAAGGCGAGGAGACGCCTTGCGCATGAGGATGTCTCGCTCCGGCCTCACTTCGATGCCAATTGCAAGAGATGGCTTCCAGGGAAGATATTGAGATGATCGGCGCCGAGGCCGCAACGCAAGTCAAGCCAGCACAAGCCGCGAGCTCCCAGCCCGCGACGCCGCCGCAGGCGAAGACGCGCGATGTCCCGGCTTTGCAAGGCCGCGTTCCCCGGCATGTCGGCGTGATCATGGATGGCAACGGCCGCTGGGCGTCGAGCCGCGGCTTGCCGCGCATCGAGGGCCACAGGCGCGGAGTTGAGGCGCTGCGGGCGACGGTCCGCGCCGCCATTGATTTTGGCCTCGATTATCTCACGGTCTACAGCTTCTCGTCGGAGAATTGGAGCCGCCCGGTCGAAGAGATCAGCGACCTCATGGGGCTCTTGAAATTCTTCATCCGCAACGATCTTGCCGAGCTTGCGCGCGCCGGGGTCAAGATCAAAATGATCGGGACGCGCACCAATCTCAAACCCGATATTCTCGCCTTGCTCGAGGAGGCGGAGAGCGCCACCGCCGCCAACAGCCGTCTCAATCTTGTCGTCGCTTTCAATTATGGCAGCCGGCAGGAGATCGCGGCCGCAGCGCGCATCATCGCCCAGAAGGTCGCTGAGGGTACGCTTGATCCCGCGGACATCGACGCGGATGTGATCGCCAGCCATCTCGACACGGCCGGCATTCCGGATCCCGATCTCATCATCCGCACCTCGGGCGAGAAGCGGCTTTCCAATTTTCTCATGTGGCAAGCGGCCTATAGCGAATTCGTCTTCTTGCCGATCCATTGGCCGGACTTCGATCGTGCCGCCCTAGCGGCGGCGATCGAGGAATTTGCCGCCCGCGACCGCCGTTTCGGCGGCGTGACCCCGCCGCCGGCCAGTGCTAAAGCCGGCCGATGACCAATCCTGATGAGGCGCCGGCAGCGCGTGCGCTGCGGACACGGCTTGCCGATCTCGGCCCGCGCCTCGGTTCTGCCGCGGTACTCATCGCCGTTGCGGTTTTCTCCTGGTGGGTCGGCAGCATCACTTTTTTCCTGGTCTGGCTCATCGCCGCGCTGGTTGTGCATTTCGAGTGGGAGCGGATCGTCGGCGGTACCAATCTGGACGCCCGGCTAGCCGTTGGCACCCTTTCTCTGATCGCGGCGGCCATCGCCGTCCGCTCGCAGGCCCCGGCGCTCGCGGCCCTGATCGTCGTCGCCGCGGCGTTCGTCAGCGGCTTTCAGGCCGGGCCGGGGCAGCGCCTCTGGTCGGGGCTGGGCGTGGCCTATGCGGGGGCGCTGATTCTCGCGGTGCTGACGCTGCGCAGCTCCTTCCCGTTTGGCCGCTGGGCCATCGGCTGGCTCTTCGCCGTCGTCTGGGGCACCGACGCCGGCGCCTATTTTGCCGGGCGGCTGATCGGCGGCCCCAAATTCCTGCCGCATATCTCGCCGTCGAAGACCTGGTCGGGCACGGGGGTCGGCATCCTTATCGGGGCGTTGATCGGCCTCGGCTTTCTCGCCGTCGCCGCGCAACTTAGCCAGCTCGAGGCGCTGCGGCCGGACGCCGCCTTGTTCTTCCTCGGCTTGGTTCTGGCGGCGGTGTCACAGACCGGCGACCTCTTCGAATCCTGGATGAAGCGGCGTTTCGGGGCTAAGGATTCCGGGGCTTTCATTCCCGGCCACGGCGGCCTTATGGATCGCGTCGATGGCTTCATCGCCGCGGCCGTCTTTGCGGCGGTCCTTGGCGTGCTGCGGGCATTTCCGACCCCGGCCGAAGGCCTGTTTCACTGGATGTAAAACGCATGACCTTGGGATTTCAGGTAGAGAGCAAAACTAAGGTGCAGCCCAAGCCGGGCGCGCGGCGGAGCGTCGTTATCCTCGGCGCGACGGGCTCGATCGGCACGTCGACCACCGACATTATCCTGAATTCCAGCGGGGCCTTCGATGTCGTCGCCGTTGCCGGCGGCCGTGATCCGATCGCGCTCGCCAAGGTCGCGCGGGAATTGGGCGCGCATTTCGCCGCGCTCGCCGATCCGTCCGGCTACAGCGCGCTGAAGGAGGCCCTGCAGGGCACGGGCATCGAGGCCGCCGCGGGGCGCGAGGCGGTCATCGAAGCGGCCCTGCACCCCGCCGATATCGTCGTCGGCGCGATCGCCGGAACGGCGGGGGTCGAACCGACCTACGCGGCTCTGTCGGCCGGGCGCACGGTCGCGCTTGCCAACAAGGAATGCCTTGTCTGCGCCGGCGGCGCCTTCATCCGTCAGGCCAAGGCGATGGGGACGCGGCTCTTGCCGGTCGATAGCGAGCACAATGCGATCTTCCAGGCGCTCGGCGACGCCGATATCGATACGATCGAAATGATGACGCTGACGGCCTCCGGAGGTCCGTTCCGGTCCTGGACGGCCGAGGCTATCGCCGAGGCGACGCCCGAGCAGGCGCTGAAACATCCCAATTGGGCGATGGGCCCGAAAGTGACAATCGACTCCGCTGGCCTCATGAACAAAGGCCTAGAAGTCATTGAAGCACATCATATTTTTGGCATTGAAGCGGAGCGGCTGGACGTTCTGGTCCATGCCCAATCGGTCGTCCACGGCCTCGTCGCCTTCCGCGATGGTTCGGTGACTGCGGGTCTGGCGGCGCCTGATATGCGCGTGCCGATCGCGCATTGCCTCTCTTATCCCGAGCGGCTGACGACGCGGGCGCGCCGGCTCGATCTCGCCGCCGTCGGGCAACTGACCTTCGAGCGGCCGGATTTTGATCGCTTTCCGGCGCTGCGTGTGGCGCTCGACGCCTTGCGCACCGGCCAGGGCCTGCCGACCGTGCTCAACGCAGCCAATGAAGTGGCGGTCGAGGCCTTCATCAACCGGCGCATTTCCTTCCACGACATCGCCCGGCTGGTTGAAGCCTGCTGCGAGGCGGCGCTGCGCGATGGCAGCGCGGCGGAGCCTGTCTCCGTTGAGGAAGCCTTGGCCGTTGACCATATTGCAAGAGAAAGTGCGCGGACCCTCTTGGCGAGGGGCGAGGGTTTCGGCAAGTTAACGACTTGCTAACCAAAACGGTTAGCCATCAGATGCCCGCCCCGGTTGCGCCGGCGGGCCGACGGTCTGGCCTGCCCCGGCGCGCAGAGGAATGAAATGTCGATTTCGGCTCATCTCGCCGCCGCCGCAGGCAACATTCTGCCTTTTCTCTTTGTTCTCGGTATCGTCGTCTTCTTTCACGAACTGGGTCACTTCCTGATCGGCCGGCTATGCGGCGTGAAGGTCGACGCCTTCTCGCTCGGTTTCGGACCGGAGATCGCGGGTTTCGTGGATCGCTGGGGCACGCGCTGGCGGCTCGGGCTTCTCCCGCTCGGTGGCTACGTGAAATTTCACGGCGATGCCAACGGCGCCTCGATGACCGATGAAGAGGCCGTGGCGAGCATGCCGGAGGCGGAAAAGAAGGTGACCTTCTTCGGCCAGAGCGTGTGGAAGCGTGCCGCCATCGTCGTCGCCGGGCCGCTCGCCAATTTCGTCCTCGCGGTGGTGATCTTCACCGGGATTTTCGCGATCCACGGCCGCGGCGTCCTGATTCCGCAGGTCGAAAAGATCGCCCATGACAGCGCTGCCGAGGCGGCCGGGTTCAAGCCCAACGACGTCATTCTCTCGATCGATGGCCGCAAGGTCGACAGTTTCGAGGACGTGCAGCGTATCGTCCAGAGTTCGAGCGATACGCCGCTGACTTTCATCGTGACGCGGCAGGGCAAGGACGTCGCTCTGGTGGCGACGCCGCGCCGGCGCAGCATGACCACAGCGACGGGCCTATCGGATGTCGGCGTCCTTGGCGTCGAGGCCAAGGCGGTCGAAGCCAATTGGCACATCCAGCGTTACGGCCTCGTCCAATCCTTCCAGCTCGCCACCGGCGAGACGTGGTACGTCATCGAGCAGACGGCGGCCTATGCACGCGGACTGATTCTCGGCCGCGAATCGACCGATCAATTGTCGGGGCCGATCCGGATCGCGGAAGTTTCTGGGGAGATGGCCAAGGTCGGTTTCGCAGCGCTCCTTAATCTTGCCGCGGTTTTGTCAATTTCAATTGGAATTCTCAACCTGCTGCCGATCCCGCTGCTCGATGGCGGGCATCTGTTCTATTACGCGATCGAGGCGGTGCGAGGGAAAGCGTTGAACGACAAGATTCAGCAGGTTGGTTTCCGGATCGGCTTGACCTTCGTACTGGGGCTGATGATCTTGGCGACGTATAACGATATCTTGCGGCTGACGAAGTGATTCCAAGCTGCGGGCCGCGTCGCGCACGGCGACGCGGAGTAGGGGGTTCATTAGGTTTGTTGCTCGGCCGAAGGTGATGTGGGTCGGATCGCGCCGCAAAGCGCGGTTAACCACGCGGCTTAACGCGAAGCTCAGGGATTAAGCGTGTCTTACTCGCCACGCAGTTCCGAAAACGACGCAGCCGGGGCAAACGGCAATATGCAGGGTTTAACAAACCTTGTAGAAGCAGAACCTGGGGTTGACGGATAGGCGGCGAAAAGCCTGCTAAAACAAGGGATGCGGCGCAATGTGCCGATTCCCGGACTGGCAACCCTTGGCGAATGCCGGGAGGTCGTCCGAAGAACTGACTTGGTGGGGTGCGGCAAGGTCGGAGGCCAAATGGGTCCGGCCGGGCGGCAAAGTTGGATCGATAAGCGGGGACCGGGCGTAGATGCGATTTATTCGGGGTCAATTGTTCCGGTGGTTTCTCGCCGTGCTCATCGTGGCGCCATTTCTGGCGTCAATTCCCGCTTTGGCCGCCAATGTGATTGTCGAGGGCAATCATCGCGTCGATAGTGAAACGATCGCCTCCTACTTCTCCGGAACCGATCCCGTCGCGGTCAATACGGGCGTCAAGGCGCTCTATGCCACCGGGCTTTTCTCGGACATCGAGGTGTCGCACGCCCGCGGTGGCGTCGTCGTCCGGGTCGTCGAAAACAACCTGATCAATCGCGTTGCCTTCGAGGGCAACAGCAAGGTCAAGAGCGACCAGCTCCAGACCGAAATCCAATCCAAGGATCACGGCCCCTTCAACAAGACGATCGTCGATGCCGACGTCGAGCGCATCAAGGATCTCTACCGCCGCGCTGGCGAGGCGGCCGCGAGCGTCACCTACCGGATCGTCAATCTGCCGAACGGCCGCGTCGATGTCGTCTTCAAGATCGATGAAGGGCCGAAAACCGGCGTGAAGGAGATCGATTTCGTCGGCAACCACGTCTTCTCGTCGGGCAAGCTGCGCGATTTGATGCAGACGACCGAGATGGACTGGCTGTCCTTCTTCAAGTCCTCCGACGTTTACGATCCAGACAAGATCGCCTCCGACCTCGATGCGATCCGCCGCTTTTATCTGAAGAACGGCTACGCCGATTTCCACATCGTCGGCTCGGACGCGCGCTACGATTCGGCGCAGAAGGGCTACATCGTCACGATTACCGTCGAGGAAGGCCCGCAATATCGCGTCGCCGCCGTCGACATCGAATCGCATATCGCGGCGATCAATGGCGATTCGCTACACTCTTACCTGCGCATCTCGACTGGCGAGATTTACAACGGCGATCAGGTGCAGAAGACGGTTGACGCCCTGACGACGCAGGTCATGCGGCGCGGCTATGCCTTTTCCCAGGTGCATCCGCGCGGTGATCGCGACCCGGTGACACGTACCGTCCGTATCGCTTTCGTCATCGACGAAGGTCCGCGTGTCTATGTTGAGCGAATCGATATTCGCGGCAACACGCGCACACGCGATTATGTCATCCGCCGCGAATTCGATATCGGCGAGGGCGATGCCTATAACAAGGCGCTCGTTGACCGTGCCGAGCGGCGCCTGAACAATCTGGGCTACTTCAAGAAGGTGACGATCACCAACGAGCCTGGCTCGGCGCCGGACCGCGTGGTTGTCGTCGTCACGGTCGAAGACCAGCCGACGGGTTCGTTCTCGGTCTCCGGCGGCTATTCGACCGCGCAAGGCGTCATCGGCGAAGTGTCGGTGCAGGAAACCAATTTCATGGGCCGCGGCCAGTTCGTGCGCCTGTCGGTCCAGCTCGGCCAATATGCGGAAGGCGCGACTTTCTCCTTCACCGAGCCCTATTTCCTCGGCCATCGGATCGCGGCGGGTTTCGATCTGTTCGCCAAGAACAGCACCGTGTCGCAATACGCTTTCTATAACGACTTCATGGTCGGCGGCACATTGCGCGGCGGCATCCCGGTGACCGACGAGATCACCTTCGCGCCGCGTTATTCGATCTATTCGTCCTACATCTCGATCCCAAACAATTCCTGGTATCCCTACAACGATTGTATAAATCCGATTTACGGGATCACGCCGACCTGGAACGACAGCTCCGGCGTCCAGGCGACGAACACCTACAACTGCTTGACCAATGGCGAGGCCTCGCTGGCGCTGAAGCAAGCGGCGGGCACGACGCTTACGTCGATGCCGGGTTTCACGTTGTCGTATAATTCGCTCGACAATAACCGCTTGCCGAGCGACGGCATCCATGCCGAATGGCGCGAGGATTTCGCCGGCGCCGGCGGCAATGAGCAATATGTCCGCACGACCGCGGATCTGCGCTATTATCACTCACTCTATGATTCATTGGACATCGTCGGCGTGCTGCATTTCCAGGGCGGCATCCTGAACCATTATGGTTCCAGCGAGGCAAAGATCGTCGACAATTTCAACATGGGGCCGGAGCTGGTGCGCGGCTTCGCGCCTGACGGTATCGGCCCGCGCGACATTTCTGTCGACCCGCAAGGCAATCCGCTCGGCGGCACCAAATATTGGGGCGCCTCGGCGGAAGCGGACTTCCCGATCTGGGGCCTGCCCAAGGAGGTCGGTCTGCGGGGCGCCGTGTTCACCGACTGGGGCGCGCTCTGGGGCTACGAGGGGGCGACCTATTTCCCGCAGTTTGCCTCGAACCCGGCGGTCATCCCGCCTGTGGGCAATACTTGCCGCGCAGGCTGCTCCTATCAGGGCGATACGCTCACCGTCGGTGGCGATACGTCCTCGATCCGTGGTTCGGTTGGCGTCTCGCTCATCTGGGCTTCGCCGATGGGGCCGATCCGCTTCGACTTCGCCAAGGCGATCGTCAAGAACCAGTGGGACCAGACGCAGATCTTCAACTTCACCGGCGGCACGACCTTCTGATCGTCGCGCGAAAGCGCGGCGCCGCGGGGGGACGGCGGCCGGAAAGCCGGCTAGGGCGTTTTTTGGAAAAGCTGTCGGCTTTTCTAATCGGGACACCCTTCCAACATCGCGAATTGGCGCGATTTCTAACCGGCCGGATGATTCCATCCTGACGGAAAGCGCGCTAGGGTGCCCGCCGTCCGCTCCCGCCACGCGGTGGGATTGCTCCCCTGGCATGCGAGCCGCATGAACGATCCGACTTTCTTTCGCCCCGCGATTCGCCCCAGCCTTGCTGAGGTGGTCGACTGGACCGGCGCCGCGCCGAGCCGCGATTCTGGTCTCGGCAATCTTTTCATCGAGAATGTCGCGACTCTGGACGAGGCCGGCCCGCATTCGCTCGCCTTTTTCGACAACGCCAAATATCTCGACGATCTCGCCGCGACCCAAGCGATGGCCTGTTTCGTTACGCCGCGCTACGCGCCCCGCGTGCCGCCGGGGACCCTGGCGCTGGTGACGCCGACACCGGCGCGCGACTTTGCCCGCATCCTGGCGCAACTTTACCCCGATGCGCTGAGCCCAGGCGCGGTGTTCGACTCGAAGGGCGAAAGCCCCGGCGCCGATATCCATCCCGAGGCGCGGCTCGAGCCGGATGTCGTCGTCGATCCCGGCGCCGTCATCGGCCCTTATGCCGAGATCGGTTCCGGCACGATGATCGGCGCCAATGCGGTGATCGGCCCCAATGTGCGAATCGGGCGCGGCTGCGCCATCGGCCCTGGCGCCTCGGTCGCCAATGCGTTGATCGGCAATCGGGTCATCGTCCACACCGGCGTGCGAATCGGCCAGGACGGTTTCGGCTATATCGCCGGGGCGAGCGGCCATATCAAGATTCCGCAGATCGGCCGGGTCATCGTCCAGGACGATGTCGAGATCGGCGCCAATACGACGATCGATCGCGGTTCGACGCGCGACACGGTCATCGGCGAGGGAACCAAGATCGATAATCTGGTCCAGATCGGCCATAATGTGCATATTGGCCGGCATTGCCTGATCGTCGCTCAGGCCGGCATTTCCGGCGCGACGGAATTGGGCGATTTCGTCGGCGTCGGCGGTCAGGCGGGTTTTGCCAGCCAACTTGAGATCGGCAATGGCGCGCAGATCGCCGCGCAATCCGGCGTCATCGATGATTTGCCGCCGAAGGCGCGCGTCGGCGGCACGCCGGCACGGGCCTTCCGGGCTTGGCTGCGCGGCGAAGCCTGGCTAGCGCGGGCCTCAGGCCGGCGGCGCACGCACAACGAATCCGGGGTAAAGTCAGCCGATGGATGAGAAGGTGGCGAGCGTTCTTGAGGCCTATGACATCGAGCGGCTGCTGAAATCGCTGCCGCATCGCTACCCGTTTCTGCTCGTCGATCGGATCGTCGAAGCCAATGGTGACGAGTCCTGCATCGGCATCAAGAATGTCAGCGTGAACGAGCCGCAGTTTCAGGGCCATTTTCCCGAGCGGCCGGTCATGCCCGGCGTGCTGATGATTGAGGGCATGGCGCAGACGGCGGGCGCGCTCTGCATCAATGCGGTCGCGGGCGGGGTCAAGCCGCCGCTGGTTTATTTCATGACCATCGAGAAGGCGAAGTTCCGCAAGCCGGTGCTGCCGGGCGACCGTATCGAGTACCATATGAAGAAGCTCAACCAGCGCCGCACAATCTGGTGGTATAGCGGCCGGGCTTTTGTCGACGGCAATCTCGTCTGCGAGGCGGAAATCTCCGCCATGCTGGTGCTCGAGGAGCCCGCTAAGGGCAAATGAGCAATCAGTTCAGGCTCGACACCCGCGCACTCTGCGCAATGCCAACCCAGACATTCGGGTTTTCCTGCGACTGGCGCTTCAGGAAATTATAGCCGGTTTGGTCCCACGGACGGATGTCGTTGCGCAGATTGTCGAGGATGAGCTCACCGCGGTTCGTCTTGACGGTCAGGATCGTATGGCCTTCGCCGTCGAGATCGCGGACGATGGTCATCAGCAGCGCCTGACGCGGCAGGCCGGCATCTATGAGCAGTTTGCGCTTCCACAAAGCGTAGATCTTGCAATCGCCCTTGCCGTCCTTGGGATAGTCCCAATGGTCGAGCAGCGTGCCCCAATGGTCAAAATTGGAGATCGGCTGAATGGTGCGGTTCACCTGGTGGTTAATGGTGTTTAACAGACGCCAGACAGCCGGCGTGAGGGTGATTTCGGTGGCCGAGAGGATCGGCTGGTTGCATTCCTGCGGTTCGCGGCCGCAGAAATCGACCCAGCCGTAAGGGACAGAGGTCGGCCCGGTCAGCACCGCATCGCTCGCCCGCAGCTCCTTGGTCCCGCCGCTCTGCGCATAGGCAAGCGAAAAGCCCGCAATGCTTAACGCGATCCAAAGACCCCGAAAGATGCCATTGAACCCCATCGCCACTCACCCCAAGCCCAGAGCGGGACGGTTCCCGCGTTCGTCATGGGGGCAATGTGCCGGGCGGCGCTTTGCCGGGGCCGCAAACAAAAAGCTAGAATTTTATCGATCGGGCGGTTTTTTCGGCGGCGCGGCGGCCGTGGTAAACGAAGACCGAAAATCGGCCCCGGCCCGGTGCGGGCCGCGCCGATCGCGATCTATGGGGCATTTCCATGAGCGGAAGGGATGAAATGATCAAAGCAGTCGTCGTGCATGAGGTCGGCGAACCGGGCGTCATGCATATCGAAGAGGTCGAAATGCCGAAGCCGGGGCCGGGTGAGGCGCTGGTGCGCAATCACGCGATCGGGCTCAATTATATCGATACCTATTTCCGCTCCGGCGCCTATCCGCCGCCGCATTTGCCCTTCGTTCCCGGCAACGAGGGGGCGGGCGAGGTGATCGAGGTCGGCAAGGGTGTAAAAGAGGTCAAGGTCGGCGATCGCGTCGCCTATACGAGCCCTCTCGGCGCCTACGCGGAAGCAACCGCGGTCAAGGCGAGCCGGCTGGTCAGATTGCCGAAGGCGATCTCCTACAAGACCGGTGCGGCGATGATGCTGAAGGGCCTCACCGCGCAATATCTCCTGCGCCGTACCCATAAGGTGAAGAAGGGCGATACGATCCTCGTCCATGCGGCGGCGGGCGGCGTCGGCCTCATCCTCTGCCAATGGGGCAAGGCGCTTGGCGCACATGTCATCGGCACGGTCGGGTCGGCGGAGAAAGCCAAGCTCGCCAAGAAGGCGGGCGCGAAACACGTGATCCTCTATCGCGAGGAGAATTTCGTCGAGGCGGTGAAGAAGATCACCAAGGGCAAGCTTTGCGATGTCGTCTATGACGGCGTCGGCAAGGATACTTTTCCGGCTTCGCTCGATTGCCTGCGGCCCTTGGGCCTACTGGCCAGTTTTGGCGCCGCGTCCGGACAGATCGAAAACTTCAACATCGGCATCCTGGCGCAGAAAGGCTCGCTCTATGTCACCCGGCCGACGCTCAATACCTATGCGGCGAAGGACGAGGATCTCCACAAGATGGCGCGCGATCTCATCCGCGTCGTTGCCGATGGGACAGTGAAGATTCCTTATGTCACGCGGCCGCTCGCCGACATCGTTGCTGTCCACGAGGCGCTTGAATCGCGCGCGACGACCGGCGCGACGGTGCTGATCCCCTAAACAAAATGGCCGGGGAAATCCCGGCCATCTTCTTAGGCTTCGCGTTGGAATTGCGGCTTATTACATGCCCTTCAGGTGCTTGTTGCACTCGCTGTAATATCCGTCGCCCTTCTCGATCCATCTCAGGCCGCCGTTGCCGCCGGTCGCCTTGTTGGCGCGATATTGGTCGTCGCAGGTCTTGAACCGCGCCCGGCCTGCCGAGAGGCTCGAATATTGCGACGAGATGGCGCTGGGGAACACGACATTGCCCGTCGCGACCGGCGGCGCAGCGCCAGGCGTCGTGGCCTCGTTCTCATGATGCCACCAATGCTTCTTCTTCGAAGACGTCTCGGTCGATGCGGCCGGAGGCGGAGCGGAGGTTGACGCGGCCGGCGGGGGCGCGGAGGTCGTCGCCGGCGGCGGGGCTGAAGTCGTCGCCGCACCGCCTCCCTTCAGTTCGGCCGCGCATTGCTTATAGAACTGGTTCCAGGTTTCGCCGTTGAGCGAATTCGCCGCCTTCGCGGCCTGGTATTTCGTGCTGCACTGCTTCTGAACCGATTCGGCCTGTGCTGCACTGCCGAAAGTAAAACCGGCAATCACGGCGAGGCCGGCAACCGAAACAGCCGGACGCCAAACGGACTTCAACATCAATTCCTCCTCAGGATGGGCGCGAATCGCCCGCGCCGGCGGAAAAGCCGAATACTTGTGCGTGGAAAGTAAGTCGTGCCGATGAACTGGCGCTGAACATAAGGCCGGCCAGGCGTGGGCTAGTAGCCGATCGCGTCGTTGACGCATTTTTTGGTGAAGCTCGTCTTCGCCGCGCCGTGCAGCTTCTTGTCGGCGGCACTGAGATCACAGCTTGCGTGCGCGTCCCTCTCGCACTTTTTCAAGAAGCTCGTCTGCGCCGCACCGTGCAGATTCTTCTCCGCGGCACGCGAATGACAGGTCGACATTTGCGCTGAAGCGGTCCCGGCGACGAGCGAAAGCATCAGAGCGAACGAAAGAATTTTCGTCATTTTTTCCTCACAGCGGCGAGATCTGCGACTCGGATGAAAAAATTATGCGCTGCCGGGTTTTCCGGTCAATCGGCGCGGCTCGCGAAATGTGCCGTGCCGCACCTGGTTAAGCCTTTTGCTACGCAGCAAGTCGGCCGATGAGGCTCGGCGTATCCCAGCCCCCTGCCCATGTTCTGGACCTCGGCGTAGCGCATCCAATCGACGGCGAAGCCGAAGTTCGAACTTCTCCATCCGCCAGAATTGCGCCGCCCCTTTGGAGATGACGTCGAGGACGGCCTCGGCATCAAGCCCGGCGCGGACGATCTAGAAGGGCGCCTTATCCGCCTTTTTGAAATCCTCGGTGACGTCGCCGGAGAGGTCGATATTGTCCGGATCGAGCACCAGCACCGGCGCACCGGGCGAGAGATCGAACTTGGCGAGTTCGGCCCAGATGAGGTTTGGCGCCGTCGTCAGTTCGAAGAAGTAGCGCCGGTTGGTGAGATCGATCGCCGTGCGATACTCCGTATCGTAGATGCCGAAATTCTTGTAGGGCGCGCCGAAGGGCACCGATACGTTGCGCGCGATGGCAAGGATGCCGGCGATCGCCTCGCGCTCGGTTTTCGGCTGCGGCAGCATCGCCGCATAATAGGTGGCGCGCTGGAAGCGGTCGCGCGGATTGACGTTTCCCGGCAGAGGCAGGTCGCTGCTCGGATGCGAGAAGTCGAGATTCTTCAGCAAGGCGAGCTGCTGGTCATAGGTCGGATCGTTGGTCATGACGCGATATTGCCGGCCATGATGGATGACGGCCTTGCCGTCGATATATTCGATGATGGCCGAGTCGCCGCTCGCATCTTCGAGCGCCAGATGCACGGTCGCATTATGGCCGCGCGCCTCTGCCGGCACGATCTGGATTTTGTCGAGCAGGCCGAGCGCCTCGTCGACATCGGCCGCATTGTCGAGAACATATTGCAGCCAGAGCCCCGCATGCACCGCGGGCTTGCTCGGATCGCGCGGGCCGAAATCCGTGGCGGTAAGATAGAGCATGTGGCCGGCAAGGCCGCGCTCGTTCAGGCCGTCGGCCGTGCCGATGCCGTAGATAGTAACGCCGATGCTGCCATATTTGGATGTCCAGATCGCCGGATTGTCCTTCACGATCTGGACCGGGCCGATATAACCGCCGTTGTGCTTCAGGCCGCGCGGGAAGACCGTCAGAATCGGCTCGGTCGATTCCGGCCAGTCCATCGTGCGGCTGACGACGACGGCGAGATCATTGTTGTTCCACAATATCCGCGTGCAGGCCTGCGTCGGCGCGGCGGCAAGTCCGAGAAGGGGAATAGCAAGGCCGAGAGCGATCGTCTTCAGGTTCATTTTGATGCCCTTATCCGTTGCGGCAATATGCTGGTCAGCTTCGCCGCGGATGAGAGCCCGGCGCGTGTATGGAGACGTTGTCCTAACGCAACACGACTGGGCTGATCTTGGGCTCCGGCCGCGCGATGCCGCTGCTTTGTTTGCGTTCGGCGAGATGCCGCACCCGGCGCAGCAGGGCGAAGGTGCGCGGATGTCTTTTGACAGTCGCTTTGAGATGAGAACACAGCGCCTGCTTCACCGCCAGAATTTGCCCTTTCGCATTGAGCGGCAGCACGATGTCGAAGAGCGGTATGGCCGTGTCGCAATAGGTCGCCTTATAACGCGCTTCGCCGATGCCGAGATCGAAACTCGTGCGGCCCTTGGCGCATTGCGCGGCCACAAGCTTCATCAGCAGAAGATCGCCGGGACTTGATTTGGCGATCAAAGGATCGCTGTCGAACGAATTGACCATGGCGCTGAAACGGCCGTGGTGCCCGGCGCCGATATAAGTCGCGATGATCCGCTCGCCGAGGCTTAAGCCATAGAGTTCGAGCCACGGCTTGCCGGCGGCCGTCCGCTGGCGGCTCAGCCGATCGAGGAAGGCGTACATCGCGGCGGCGGAGAAATCCGCGGCAATGGCCTTTTCGGCGCAGCGTTGAATTTTCTCGACGAAGAAGGCGTCGAGAATCTTACGCGCAAGTTGCGGATCTTCGCCGGTAATCAGCGTAAGCTGATCGAACCCGGCAAGGCGGTTTTCCTTCTTCCGCAATTTCTTGCGCGCGTCCTTAGAGAGCTTCGCCGCCAGAAAGGCCGTGCCATCTTCGGCGAGCTTGGTGGCATAGGCAAAACTCGGGCTCGCGCGGTGCGGCAGCAACGCGAGCGGATTGCGCATCCCGCCCCATTCGAAGGGCTGGTTCTTGAGAACGAAAATATCGGGTGCCTCAGGCCCCAGCGCCGCGGCAGCGTCGTTGAGCAGCGCGCGCAGATCCGCGGCGGAAAAATTCGCACCGGGACGAAACAGTCCGAAATTGAAATTCGTTTCCTTGCCGCCGAGAAAGCACGCGACGCGAAACCCGCGATAGCGATGCAGGCCGAGACAGAGCAGGGCGGCCGCCCGGCCTTGCCGGTCCTTGGCGGTGATGAATAACGGCGTGATCTTGCGCGCGGCGCCGAGCGTTTCGATCCAGGGCAGCAAAAATGCGCGGGTCTGGTAGACTGAAACTGGCGCGAGCGCCTCAAGCTCCGCCCAGTCTGATTCAATCGCGGCAGACGCGCGATGGACTTCGACTTTGGCAAAGGCCTGATCCGGCGTCCCTTCCGCGTCTGAAAGGCGCCGAAGGTGCGACGAAGGGATATACTCGACTACGCTAGACAAATACGCTGCCTCGGCCGTTAACTGTTACGAGAAACTAGCAACGAAAGGTCAACGACATCTTTGTAATGATGATCATAGCAAAACTTATCCGAGGCCGCATGTAGGCATGACAAAAAAAAATCGCCTAATTTCTTCCGGCTTTGGCTTCTTTCGCCGGACGCGATTGCATCAGCTTGCCGCCGCTGTCACGCGCGGGGCGGGCGCGATCCTGATGTTTCATCAGGTACGGCCGTGGGTTACGCGCGATTTCGCGCCGAACCGGCTGCTGGAGATCACGCCCGAGTTTCTCGACGCGGTGCTCACGCGCCTCAAGGCGCTCGGTTTCGCCATCGTCGATCCCGATGAAGCGTTAACCATGATTGCAGCGCGCAACGAGCAGCCCTTCGCCGTGCTCACATTCGACGACGGTTATAAGGATACGCGCGATTTTGCTCTGCCTATCCTCGAAAAGCACGCCGCGCCATTTGCCATGTATGTCGCGAGCGGCTTTGCCGAACGCACCGCACGCCTGTGGTGGGTCGAGCTTGAAGAAGCGATCGCGCGCTTGCCGCGCCTTCGTGTTTCGGTGGCGGAGCGCGATCTCGATCTGCCGGCGGCGAACGCGGCGGAGAAGAGCGCCGCTTTCGCGACCCTCTATCAAATTCTGAGCGCGGGTTCGGAGGCGGATCTGCTCGCGGTCATCGCTGATCTCGCGCGCCAGGCGGGCGTCGACCCGCATGCAATTCCGCGCGAGCTTTGCCTTGATTGGGCGGGGATCGAGACGATGGCCAAGCATCCGCTTTGCACAATCGGCGTTCATACGCTGACGCATCCGCGGCTCGCCAAGTTGGACGAGGGTGCGATGCGCGAGGAACTCGCCGGCAGCCGCGCGATCATCGAGGCGCATATCGGCAAGCCGGCGTTGCATCTCGCTTATCCCGTCGGCAATCCGGCCGCGGCGGGGGAGCGCGAGTTTCAGGCGGCGCAAGAGCTCGGCTTCAAGAGCGCGGTGACGACACGGCCGGGCATGATCTTCCCCGCGCATGATACGCGCCGCTTGGCGCTGCCGCGGCTCTCGATCAACGGCAATTGGCAATCGCTCGATTTCGTCGAGATCCTGCTTTCGGGCGCGCCCTTCGCGCTGTGGAACAAGGGGAAGCTTGTCGCCTAATCCCGCTCCATCCATTTGATGAGCGGCATCAGCGGCAGCGCCCAGGCGAGGCCGAGCACCGCATAAGCGAGGAATTGCATGAAGCCCGCCGCGTGCTGGATCGCCGGCGCCTGTGCCACGACCATGGCAATTAGCGCATAGACAAGCACGAAGGCGAGCATTAGGACGCTGCCCAGAAATTTGCGCTGGCTCTTGCGCAAGAAACCCTCCGCGAGCGAGGCCGATGAGCGTTCTCACTTCCACAAATCCCGCCGAAGCGAAAGCCGTCCCGTCTTATCGCCGCGCCATTCAAATCTGGCTTTGGATCGTCGCGGCCCTGATTTTCACCATGGTCGTCGTCGGCGGCGCGACGCGGCTGACGGAATTGGGCCTGTCGATCACCGAATGGCATCCGATCTCCGGCGTCATCCCGCCGCTGAGCCAGGAGGCTTGGGTCGCTGAGTTCGATAAATTCAAGCAAATTCCGCAATATAAGGCTATTTTCTCAAATCTTGATTTAAATGGCTTCAAGTTCATTTTCTTCTGGGAATGGAGCCATCGGCTGCTCGGCCGGGTCATCGGCCTTGCGGTCGCGCTGCCGCTTGTTTTCTTCTGGCTGCGCGGCGCGCTGACGCGGGATTTGAAGTTCAAGCTTGTCGGTTTGCTCGCGCTTGGCGGGCTTCAGGGCTTTGTCGGCTGGTGGATGGTTTCCTCTGGCCTCGTCAACCGGATCGAGGTCGCACAGGAGCGGCTCGCGATCCATCTGCTGCTTGCCTCGATCACTTTCGCCGCGACGGTCTGGATCGCCTCGTCGCTCGCCCCCAGCAACGCAGTGCGCTCGGAGCGCTGGCAGCGGCTCTTCGCCGGCGCGATCGTGCTCGTGACGCTGTTGCAGATTTTTCTCGGTGCGCTGGTCGCCGGCCTGCGCGCCGGGCGCGCCTATAATACCTGGCCGCTGATGGACGGGCATTTCGTGCCGGATGTGCTGATGCTGCTGGGGCCCTGGTGGCGCAATTTCGTCGACAATATCGCCACCGTCCAATTCCAGCACCGGATGGTCGCCTATACGCTGCTGGCGCTCGCTATCGTTCAAGCAATTGTGACCTGGCGTGCGACGCCGGGTAGCCGGGCGGCACGGCGCACGCTGCATTTCGCCGGGCTCGTGACTTTGCAAGCCGTGCTCGGCATCGTCACGTTGCTGCTCGTTGTGCCGCTCTGGGCGGGGCTCGTGCATCAGGGCGTCGCCATGCTCGTGCTGCTCGCCAGCGTGCGCTATTTGCAGGCGCTGGAAGCTGGCAAGCAAAACGTCTTGACGCGGCCCTGAGAGACATTCGGCAAAGCATCAGAGCGGCGGAATGCCGAGCCGCCCGATCTCGATCTTCGGGCAATGATCCATCACCACGTTGAGGCCGCGGGCGCGGGCTTTTTCCGCCGCGGCTTCATTGACGACGCCAAGCTGCATCCAGATGACTTTCGGCAGCGGCGCGAGCGCCAGGGCCTCGTCGACCACATCACCGGCCGCTTCCGAATTGCGGAAGATGTCGACCATATCGATCGGAAAGGGCACGTCGGCGAGGCGGGCATAGACCGGCGCGCCGTGGATCACCTGTCCGGCGAGTCCCGGATTGACGCCGACCGCGCGATAGCCATGCCGCAGCAGGAAGGCGAAAACGCCGTTGGAGGGACGTGCCGGATTGGCCGAGAGACCGACGAGGGCGATCGTGCGCACGCTTTGCAGGATTTTCCGCAGCTTATCGTCGGAGGGGGAAGCGTTGTGAGGTATCATAATACCATATAGCCAATCTGACTGTTTTTTCGTCTATTTTCCGGCATATGCGATTGACGAAACGCACCTTGCCACGTAAAAGCACCGGCTTCGGCATAAGCCCCATCCTACGAGTTCATTATGTTCGGCAAGACACATTCGACCAAGACGGCCGACGTCCAGAAAAACTGGATTTTGATCGACGCCAAGGGCCTCGTCGTCGGCCGCCTCGCCTCGCTCATCGCACTGCGTCTGCGCGGCAAGCATAAGGCGACCTTCACGCCGCATATCGACGACGGCGACAACATCGTCGTCATCAATGCGGACAAGGTGGTTCTCACCGGCCGCAAGTACGACGACAAGGTCTATTATCATTATTCCGGCTTCCAGGGCGGCATCAAAGAACGCTCGGCCAAGTTTATCCTCGAAGGCCGCTTTCCGGAGCGGATCATCGAGAAGGCCGTGGAGCGCATGCTGCCGCGTGGGCCGCTTGGCCGCAAGCAGCTCGGCAATCTGCGCGTCTACAAGGGGGCGGAGCATCCGCACGTGGCGCAGAACCCAGTGACGCTCGACGTCGCCAGCCTCAATCGCAAGAATGCAAGGAGCGCCTGAACATGGCGGAATCTCTGTCCTCGCTGCAGGATTTGAAGGCGGCGAATATCGAGGCGCAGCCGGCGGCGCCCGTCTATGTCCAGAAGCTCGACAAGCTCGGCCGCGCCTATGCCACCGGCAAGCGCAAGGACGCGGTCGCCCGCGTCTGGATCAAGCCCGGCACCGGCAAGGTGATCGTCAACGATCGCGCGATCGAAGTTTATTTCGCCCGGCCGGTGCTGCGGATGATCCTCCAGCAGCCGCTCGGCGTCGCCAAGCGCACCGGCCAGTATGACGTGACGGTGAGCGTTGCCGGCGGCGGCCTCTCCGGTCAGGCGGGTGCGGTGCGGCACGGCATTGCCAAGGCGCTGACCCATTACGAGCCGGATCTGCGGCCCGTGCTAAAGCACGAGGGCTTCCTGACCCGCGACTCCCGCGTCGTCGAGCGCAAAAAATACGGCAAGAAGAAAGCCCGCCGCAGCTTCCAGTTCTCGAAGCGCTGATTATCTTACGGCTTCATGCGGTTGCCATGCAGCCGCATGACTATGTTGTGGGATAGGCTCGGGACGGCGGATATGGGTGCGCGCGTCTTCATCGACGGTCAATCAGGTACGACGGGCCTGGGCATCCAGGCCCGGTTGGAATTGATTCCGCAAATTACGCTTGCCGAACTGCCGCCGGCCGAGCGCAAGAACACGGCCGCCAAGGCCGACATTCTGCGCAGCGTCGATCTCGCCATTCTCTGCCTGCCGAACGCGGCGGCGGAGGAGAGCGTCGCACTCATCGCCAGCCTCGGCAATGCGGCGCCGCGCGTCCTCGATGCCTCGACCGCCCATCGCGTCGCCCCCGGCTGGGTCTATGGCTTTCCGGAGCTTGCCGCGGGGCAGGAAGACAAGATCAGAACCGCCCCGCGTGTCGCTAACCCCGGCTGCTATGCGACCGGCGCCGTTGCGCTGCTGCGGCCGCTCGTCGATGCCGGGCTGATCCCCGCCGATTTCCCCATCACGATCAATGCCGTCTCCGGCTATTCCGGCGGCGGCAAGACGATGATCGTGGATTTCGAGACGGGCCACGGGCCGCATTTCGAGCTTTATGCGCTCGATCTCGAGCACAAGCACATCCCCGAGATCGTGGCCTATGGCGGCCTGACGCGGCAGCCGATCTTCGTGCCGAGCGTCGGCAATTTCGCCCAGGGGATGCTGGTGTCGATTCCGCTCTTCCTCGACGACTTGCCCGAAAAGCCGGACGCCAAGGAGCTGCACGCGGCGCTGGCCGCGCATTATGCGCAGACTGCCTATATCCGCGTACTGCGGCCGGATAACGAAACCCGGCTTGAGCCGGAATCGCTCAACGGCAGCAATGAACTCGAATTGCGCGTCTTCGCCAATCCGGCGCGGCGTCAGGCCGTGCTCGTCGCCAAGCTCGACAATCTCGGCAAGGGCGCTTCCGGCGCCGCGGTCCAGAACCTGCGGCTGATGCTCGGCCTGGACGAGTAGGCTGAGCGGCAATCAAAATTGACCAAAGATGTTTCTCGGCATCCTCATGCTGAGGAGGCTGCGGAGCAGCCGTCTCGAAGCATGAGTTGTCATTGAGGCCAGAGCGGCCTACATATGAAGATAAACTTTGTAGTTTACCTTCATAGATGTTAGACTGCGCGCATGATGGAAAAGCGCGCTGAACCCGAACTCGCCCGCGGCGTCAAACTGAGCACCTGGCCGCTGCCCGTTCAATGGCTGGTGCTGGCCAGCGCGACGGCTGTCATCGTCGCGGCTTTGTCGCATATCCATCTGCCTGCGGCGCTGCTGCTCGGGGCGATGATCGCGGCGATTTTCGTCGCGGCGCAGGATGCCCGTATCCGCGTGCCGAACCTCGCCTTCATTCTCGCGCAGGGCCTTATCGGCTGCCTCGTCGCCCGCGCGCTGAAGCCGTCGATCTTCTTCGAGATTCGAGCCGACTGGCTATTGTTTTTCGTGGCGGTCGTTTCGGTTCTTTTCGCCTCGACCTTTCTCGGCTGGCTGCTGGCGCGCAGCCGCGTTCTGCCAGGCTCGACGGCGCTCTGGGGATCGTTCCCTGGCGCGGCGACCGTGATGGCGCTGATGGCAGAGGCCTATGGCGCGGATATTCGTCTTGTCGCCGTCATGCAATATCTGCGCGTCGTTCTCGTCGCCACGACAGCATCGATCATCGCGGCGATATGGACCCGCGGCGGCCACGCGCCCGCGCCGGTCAATTGGTTTGCGCCGGTTGCGCCGCTGCCCTTCGCCGAGACCTTGCTGCTCGCTTTCGGCGGCGCGCTGATCGCGCCGAAGCTTCGTATTCCGGTGGGTTCGCTGCTACTGCCGCTCGTTATCGGCGCGGTGCTGAACGACCTGGGTGTGATGACGATCGAGCTGCCGCCATGGCTGCTCGCCGCGAGCTATGCCGTGGTTGGCTGGAGCATCGGCCTGCGCTTTACCCGGCCGATCCTCGTCTATGCGATGCGCGCGCTGCCGCGCGTCGCTCTGGCCATCAGCGCGCTCATTGCGATCTGCGCCCTGTTCGGCGTTGTGCTGGCGAAGCTGGCGCATGTCGACATGTTGACCGCTTACCTTGCGACAAGCCCGGGCGGAGCGGATTCGGTCGCGATCATCGCCGCCTCGAGCAAGGTCGATGTCCCGTTTGTGATGGCACTCCAGTTGGCACGCTTCGTTATAGTTCTGGTGATCGGGCCGCGCCTGGCGCGGTTTGTTGCTAAGCTGACCGGATTCTCGGAGGCGGGCCATGAATCCAAAGGTTGAGCGGGCGCTGGGAAGTCTGTTGCGCGGCGTGCGCGCCGACGAAAAATATCTCGCCTTCAACGATCCGCGCTTTGCCGCGGCGCCAGCCAGCATCAGCCTGACGAGTTCGGTCTTCGTCACCGGAGGCCCGATGCCGAAGCGCTATGCCGGGCCGGGGGTCGGCGACAATATCTCGCCGCCGCTCGGCTGGAGCGATCTGCCCCCCACGACGCGCGAACTTGTACTCATCATGCAGGACCCGGATGCGCCGCTGCCGCGCCCGGTGACGCATGTTGCGGTGACCGGCATTCCGATCGGCTGGACCGGACTTGCGGAGGGCGCGCTGGCGCCAAATGCGGGGCCGCCGCTCGCCTTCGCGCGCGGCACATTCGGGCGGATCGGCTATTCCGGGCCGCGGCCGGTGCTCGGCCACGGTCTTCATCGCTATGTGTTTCAGATTTTCGCGCTCGGACGCAAGCTGGCGCTGCCGCCGCAGCCGAAGCTCGATCTGGTGCTCGCCGGAATTGCCGAAACGATTCTGGCGCGCGGTGTTCTGATTGGCACTTATGAGCGGACGTGAATTGTCATTGCGAGCCGAAGGCGAAGCAATGCAGAAAGCCGCTGCTGGATTGCTTCGGCGCTTGTGCGCGTCGCAATGACGAGGCGTTTTAAAGCCCCCGCCGCCAAGCGATGATTTCCGCGCGCTGCTCGCCAAGCCCTTCGCCGCCGAGCGTCACGATATCGCCGGGCTTAAGATAGACCGGCGGCTTGCGCCCCATGCCGACGCCGGGCGGCGTGCCGGTGATGATTACGTCGCCGGGCTCCAGCACCAGGAAATGCGAGAGATAAGAGACGAGCTTGCGGACGTTGAAGATCATCGTCTTCGTATTGCCGGTCTGGCGGCGCTCGCCGTTGACGTCGAGCCAGAGGCCGATGCGCTGCGGATTGGGAATTTCGTCGCGCGTGACCAGCCAGGGGCCGAGCGGGCCGAATGTCGGTGCGCCCTTGCCCTTGCCCCATTGGCCGCCGCCGCGATCGATCTGGAAGCCGCGCTCGGAAACATCATTGGCGAGCGCATAGCCCGCAACATGATCGAGCGCGACACGCTCGTTGATGTAATGCGCGCGCGCACCGATGATGATCGCCAGCTCGACCTCCCAGTCGAGCTTTTCGCTGCCCTTCGGCTGGATGATCGCATCGTGCGGGCCGCTGATCGAATTCGCCGCTTTGAAGAAGACGATCGGCTCGCTTGGAATCGCCGCGCCGGCTTCGGCGGCATGATCGGCATAATTGAGGCCGATGCCGATGTAGTTTACCGGCCGGGCGACCGGCGCGCCGAGGCGGGGACGGCCGCGCACGAGGGGCAGGCGCGACAGGCGGGTTCGAGCGAGCTTTTGCAGAAACTTGTCGCCGAGATATTCGCCCGAGAAATCGGGGACGATGGCGCTGACGTCACGGATCTTGCCTTCGGGATCGATGAGCCCCGGCTTTTCCTTGCCCGGCTGTCCGTAGCGTACGAGTTTCATATCCCAACCCCCAATCGATGAATATCAAATCTCCCATAGACTGCCGGAGCAAAGTCGTCGAGGCTTGTGCGCAGATTTATCGGGAGTTTCTGGATCAGCGGCACGGGGCCGGGGCTGTGCTTGGGGTTCAAAGGCGCTGACCTGCTGATCGGTCCCGATCTATGCCGCGACGTTATCGAGCGTCGCGAGCACCTCATCCGGCAGCTCGAGTTTGGCCGCGAAAAGGTTTTCCCGTAGATGCGTGATGGAGGAGGTACCGGGGATCAGCAGGATGTTAGGCGACCGGCGGAGCAGCCAGGCAATCGCGACTTGCATCGGTGCGACGCCGAGGCGCTGCGCGACATCGGATAATGTCGCGGATTGCAGCGGCGTGAACCCGCCGAGCGGAAAATACGGCACATAGGCGATGCCATCGCGGGCCAGATCGTCGATCAAGGCATCGTCGTCCCGGTGCGCCAGATTGTAATGATTCTGCACGCAAACGATCTCGCAAATGCCGCGCCCTTGCGCAATTTGGGCGGCCGTGACGTTACTGAGGCCGATATGGCGGATCAAGCCATTCTGCTGAAGCTCCGCCAGGACGGAGAGCGGCTCCTCAATGGAGCCTTCGGCGGGGCCATGAACACTGAACATGACGCGCAGATTGACCACCTCGAGCGCATCCAGGCCGAGATTGCGCAGGTTGTCATGCACCGCCTGGGTAAGCTCATCGCATGAGAAGGCGGGATTCCATGAACCGTCCTCACGGCGCCGGACGCCGACCTTTGTGACGATGGTGAGATCATCTGGATAGGGGTGCAACGCCTCGCGGATGATCTGATTGGTGACATGCGGGCCGTAGAAATCGCTGGTGTCGATATGGTTGATCCCCAAGGCGACGGCCCCGCGCAGCACGGTCAGTGCCATTTCGCGGTCCTTCGGCGGCCCAAAAACTCCGGTTCCCGCGAGCTGCATGGCACCGTAGCCGAGCCGCTTCAAGGTGCGGTTGCCAAGGGTGAACGAGTCGATCTTGCCAATACTGGTCATACCAAACTTTCTTGCTTTGTTACGCTCAGAGAAGCATATGAAGGATCCTTCAATTTTTGAATTCGCGTTCCATGAGCATCGCCGTAACGTCCCTAAAGCCCAGAAAAACCCCGCTTCAGGCCCGCTCCGCGGCGACCATCGAGACGCTGCACGCTGCGGCGATTCAGGTTCTGACCCTGGAAGGCCTGGGCCGTTGCACGACGACCCGCATCGCTGAACGGGCAGGCATTTCGGTCGGCAGCCTCTATCAGTACTATCCGAACCGCGACGCGCTGCTCGCCGCCGTTTTGGAAAAGCACCTAGACGACGTTGCTGGCGCCGTCGACCGCGCCTGCCGCGAATATCGGGAGAAGCCAATATCCAAGATGGCGTCAGCCTTGGTTACGGCGTTTATCGCCGTTAAGCTGCACGATCCCGAGAAATCGAAAGCGCTCTACGCGGTTGCGGCAGAGCGGGGCGGCCCTGCGTTGGTTGCCGACATGCACATGCGCATGGTGGCGGCTATCGCGGCGATGCTGGCGAGCGCCACCGATGCCCATTTCGACGACCCGTTCGTGACCAGTGCAATCGCTCTCAACGCTCTGGTTGGGCCGGTCCGGGCCTTGCTCGAGGGACATGTTCCAGTCGGCTTCGAAGCGCGTCTCGAAGAACAACTTGTCCGGCTTCTGACGGGATATCTAAACGCTCACCAGCTTCAACCGTAGAGGGCCGCCGAGCGGCGGCGAAAACCGCTCACACTTTTTCGCATCCCGCTCTAAGCCTTCACCCGCACATAAGTGCCCGGCGCGTCGCAGAGCGGCATCAGCCTATCGCCGCCCGGCTCGCGCGCCGGAACTTTTTCCGGTGCCCGCGCGGCGATCCAGTCGGCCCAGTCCGGCCACCAGCTACCCGGAGTTTCTTTCGCGGTCTTCAGCCAATCTTCGTAGGTTTGCGAAAGCGCGCCGCCTGTCCAGTATTGATATTTGGGCTTCGCAGGCGGGTTGATGACACCAGCGATATGGCCGGAGCCGGCAACGACGAAACGTACATCGCCGTCGAACAATTTCATGCCGGTGAAGATCGAGCTTGCTGGCGCGATATGGTCCTCGCGCGTCGCCAGACTATAGACCGGGATTTTGATGTCCCACAGATGGACCGGCGTGCCGCGAATTTTCAGCCGGCCGCGGCTCAATTTGTTTTCGAGATAGCAATTGCGCAGATAGAAGGAATGGCAGGCCGGCGTCATCCGCGTCGCGTCGGAATTCCAGGTGAGCAGATCGAACGGCGTCGGCGACTGGCCGCGAATGTAATTATTGACGACGAAGGACCAGATTAGGTCGTTCGGCCGCAGCATGTTGAACACGTTCGCCATCTTGGCGCCGTCGAGATAGCCCTTCTCGGCCATGCTTTCTTCGAGCGCGCTGATCTGCGACTCGTCGATGAAGACGCGCAGGTCGCCAGCGTCGGCGAAATCGGTCTGCGTCGTGAAGAAAGTCGCGCTGGCGATGCGGGTGTCGTTGCGGCGCGCCATATAGGCGAGGGCGATGGCGAGCAACGTGCCGCCGACGCAATAGCCGAGCGCGTTCACTTCGGTTTCGCCCGTCACCTCGGCGATGACATCGAGCACCGTCATGATGCTCTCGTCGATATAGGCTTCGAAATCCTTGTCGCGATGGCGCGCGTCGGGATTGATCCAGGAGATCAGGAAGACGGTATGGCCTTGCTCGACCGCGTAGCGGACGAAGCTCTTATCCGGGTTGAGATCGAGGATATAATATTTGTTGATCCAGGGCGGCACGATCAGCAGCGGCCGCTTGAACACCGTCTGGGTCGCCGGCGAATACTGGATCAGCTCCATCAGATCATTGCGGATGATCACCTTGCCGGGCGTCGTGGCCATGTTGACGCCGAGCACGAATTTCGAGGAATCACTCTGCTTGATCCGCAGCGTGCCATTGCCGGCCTTGATGTCGGCCATGAGATTGGCGATGCCGCGAACCAGATTGTCGCCGCTCGAGGCGAGCGTCTCGTGCAGCAATTCGGGATTGGTGGGGACGAAATTCGCCGGCGATAGCGCGCTCGCGATCTGGCGCAGATAGAATTGCGCTTTGATCTGCGTCATCGGATCGGTCTCGGCGCGCGCAACGAGATCCTCGACCCAGCGCGTCGCGATGGCATGGGCTTGGCGGAGGAAATCGAAGAGCGGGCTTTCGTGCCATTGCGGCGCGGCGAAGCGCCGATCCCCGGCCGCGACCGGCACGACGGGCGCGACCGTTTCGCCGGACATGCGTCGCAGCGTCTGCGCCCAAAGGGCGAGAAAACTCTCGGAAAGCGTGGCGCGCGCCTCGAACGTGCGCTGCGGGTCGGCGAGCCAATATTCGGCGATGCGGCCGAAGGCCTGTACCGCGTCGACGACGCTGGCCGAGAAGCTGCTGGGCGATTGGTCCGTCTGCGGCTGCAGGATCGCGCTCAGCGCTTGTCCGCCTTGCTCGATCAGGGTAGCGAGATTTTTCGAAAGCCGGACGAAGTCGATATTGGCGCCATTGGCCCGCGGCGCTGCGCCGTCCGGCGGCATTTTAGGCGCGGCTGCGGGCGTAGGGACTGCTTTAAGAAGCGGCTTGGAGGCCGCCTTGGAGGCGGGCTCAAGGTCCGGTTTGGGTGACTCTGGCGGTAACACTGCCTCACTCAACGACGCTTGCCTCCCGGCGACTTTGCCGGTTGTGCCCGTGGCCCGGGCTCGCTTCCGGCTGGGGTTACGTGTCCGCTGCCCCTTGGCCGCCGCTGTTTTAACCACGCCCGCACCACGCCATGATAGAGCTTTATTCCAGAATTAGGGAATAGGTCTGAGTTGGGCAGGGGGAGCAACTGCACCTAAGGTCAGGATTGAAAGAGATATGTGGACTTCGCGTGCGGCATTTCAATTATTCTGCGGAATTGCGTGCTCGGCGGTCCTGACGCTCGCCCCCGCCGCAGCCCAACAGACCCAGCCCACGCCCAAGCAGCCCTATGGCGGCGGCACGCCGCTCGACGTGATCATGCATACCAAGCTCTGGACCGACGTTCCGGAAATGCCGGCTTTTGTGAAGGCCGCGCGGCCGCCGGAGAAATCGCTTGATTTCATTCCGACCGGCGTCGGGACCGAGCCGAAACGGCCGCCCTTGCGGACCTCCGCTCAGCTCCAGCAGATGGAAGACGAGCTGGAGAATGCCGGCGCCCGCAATGAGGCCGCCGCGGGCCTTAGAACCCGGCATTTCCAGGCGGTGTCGGCGGCAAAGAAAAAGCCTGCGGCCTCGGCCAAGACGAAGACCGTCAGCGCGCGCTAGGTCACCGAACTGAAAAGTGCGCAGCCGCTAGGCCGGCTCCGGCACGCCGAAGCGCAAAACCTTGTCGGTCGGAAAATCGTAGAGCTTGCCGGTCTGCGTCGAAGACGGCAGCACGAGCGGCAGCAATTTCGGCGCGAAATCTTCCGGCGTCTTGAGCGTCAGCGGGTCGAGGCCCGGCATGGCTTTGGCGAGCATGCGCGTGCGCAGCGGCCCGGGATTGGCCAGCATGACTTTGACGTTCGATGTCGTCGCCGTTTCCGCCGCATAGGTGCGCGCCAGCGCATCGAGCGCTGCCTTTGAGACGGCATAGGCGCCCCAATAGGGTTGGAATTCGACGTGATGCGCGACGCCCGAGGTGATGAGCACGACGCGGCCGGCGTCGGCCACGCGCAGCGGCAGATCAAGCGCGCGCAGGAGCCGCCAGTTCGCGGTCAGATTGGTGGCGAGAACCTTCTCCCAGGTCGCGGGGTCGATATGCGGCAGCGGCGTGATCGCGCCGAGTTCGCCGGCATTGCCGATGAAAATATCGAGCCGTTTCCAGCGCTCGTAGATTGTCGCGCCGAGCCGATCGAGCGCCTCGAAATCGGTGACATCGCATGGCACGAGCGTCGCCTCGTTGCCGCCCGCGCGAATGGCGTCGTCAAGCTCTTCCAATGCGCCCTGGGTACGGGCGAGCGCGATGACATGCGCGCCGGCGCGGGCCAGTTCTAGAGCGACGGCATGGCCGATGCCGCGCGAAGCGCCCGTGACCAGAGCGACGCGGCCGAGCAAGGGCCGCGCATGATCCTGCTCGCTCATGACTTTTCCCGGATTGAAATGGATGAACTAGCCGGCTTCGGCGAGCAGCGAGAGCTGCGATTTCGTCTCGCCCGCAACGTCGGTGAGATTGGTGGGATAATCGCCGGTGAAGCAATGGTCGGTGAATTGCGGCCGCGCCGAGTCGCGGCCCGGCTCGCCCATTGCGCGGTAGAGGCCGTCGACCGAGAGAAAGGCGAGCGAGTCGCAGCCGATATAATCGCGCATCTCGGTGAGCGAATGGGTGGCGGCGAGCAGCTTGTCGCGCTCGGGGGTGTCGATGCCGTAATAATCTGGATGCGTGATCGGCGGCGAGGAGATGCGGAAGTGGACCTCGCGCGCCCCGGCTTCGCGCATCATCTGCACGATCTTCACCGATGTCGTGCCGCGGACGATGGAATCATCGATGAGCACGATCCGTTTGCCGGCGATCGCCGCGCGGTTGGCGCTGTGTTTCAAGCGCACGCCATGTTCGCGGATCGATTGCGTCGGCTGAATGAAGGTGCGACCGATATAATGATTGCGGATGATGCCGAGCTCGAAGGGTATGCCCGATTCCTGCGAGAAGCCGAGCGCGGCGGGAACGCCCAAATCCGGCACCGGCACGATGACATCGGCATCGAGCCCCGTCTCGCGCGCGAGCTGCTTGCCCATCGCCTTGCGCACTTCGTAGACAGAGCGGCCGTGGACGACCGAATCCGGCCGGGCGAAATAGATGTATTCGAAAATGCACGGCCGCATCGGCCGTTTGGGGAAGGGGCGGAGGCTTTCGATTCCCTCCTCCGAGATCACCACGACTTCGCCGTTCTCGATGTCGCGGATGAAGCGCGCGCCGATGATGTCGAGTGCGCAGGTTTCGGAAGCGAGGATATAGCAGCCGTCGAGTTCGCCGAGGACGAGCGGGCGGATGCCGAGCGGGTCGCGCGCGCCGATCAGCTTCTTGTTGGTGAGGCAGACCAGCGAATAGGCGCCTTCGATCTGCCGCAGCGCCTCGATGAACCGCTCGATGATGCGCGGGCGGCGGCTGCGCGCGACAAGGTGCAGGATGGCTTCGGTGTCGCTGGTCGATTGGAAGATTGCGCCGTCGCTGACGAGATTGTGGCGCAGCGTGAGGCCGTTGGTCAGATTGCCGTTGTGGGCGACGGCAAAGCCGCCGGAGCTGATTTCGCTGAACAGCGGCTGGACGTTGCGCAGAATGGTTTCGCCGGTCGTCGAATAGCGCACATGGCCGATGGCGCGGCGGCCGGGCAGGCGTTCGATGGTCGAGGCTTTGGAGAAATGTTCGCCGACAAGGCCGAGCCGGCGTTCGGAATTGAACCTGTGGCCGTCGAAGCTGACGATGCCCGCCGCTTCCTGTCCGCGATGTTGGAGGGCGTGCAGGCCGAGGGCGGTGATCGCGGCGGCGGCCGGGTGGCCGAATATGCCAAAGACGCCGCATTCCTCGCGCAGCCTGTCGGCTTCAAGATCGAGCGGGAAACAATCCGGTTCGACCTCGCCGGGCTCGGTCAGAACTTCCTTTGCCGCATCCATGGGATTGTCCCGCCTTCGCAGCGCCAGCCGTCGCAGACGATTCATCGGATCGTCACGGCATCCACATAATATGTGCAACGCCAAATACCAACGACTTTGATCAACAGAGTTTGGCTAAGCCCGGAATATCCTCAATAGTTTAGAAACTGGCCGCCGATGCCGGCGGGCTGGAAACGCCTTCGCGAACAAGCCTGAACGGGGCCATTGCCGTCAGTTGGGCGCCTGCGCTGGGGCCGGAGTGGCGGCCGGCGGCGGGGCCGGCGTATTCGGAGCGGGCGCCGGCGCTGCGCCAGGAGCCGCAGGGGCAGGCGCGGGAGTTGCCGCAGGCCCCGTCGGGCTGAGCTTGCCCTCCGAATCGCTGTCGGGCACGGCTTCGTCGCTCGCGCCGGGCTTGGCCTTCTTGAGCTTATTCAGCAGCCCTTCCGGATCGTCCGGCAGAAGCGCCATGAGCTGATCGCCGGTCGAGAGTAGCAGCGGTTTCAACTTGGCGTTCTGCACCCACGGCGGCTGCGCCTTCTCCGGCACCAGCCAGTTGAAGAAGGCGAAGGCGATCACGCAGAGCAAAAGCCCGCGCGCCGCGCCGAAGACGAAGCCGAGCGAACGATCGAGCGGCCCGACTTTCGAATCGAGGATCGCGTCGGAGACTTTGACGGTGATGATCGAGACGACGATCAACGTGGCGAAGAAGACGATCGCCGCCGCCGCCGCGAGCGCCACCGTATCCTTGGCGATGTAAGGCTTTACGAAAGGCAGCACTAAGGGGTGGAAATAGATCGCCGCCACCGCCGCCGCGCCCCAGGAGGCGATCGCCAAAACCTCGCGTGTGAACCCTCGCACCATAGCGAGGGCCGCCGAGATCAGAAGAATGGCGATGACGCCGAGATCGAGATAGGAGGGCATTATGGCCTCATGCGCGTCGGATTGGCCCCGCTTATAGCGAAGCGCTGGTCCCCCGTCACCCTGTGGTCGGCTCCTTGCGCCGCGCCTGTGACGCTTTTGGCGCAGCGATCAGGGCGACGAGGTCAGCGACTTCGGCGCAGGTTTTCAACAGCATATTGTCGATCGCGCCGGTTTCTTGGCCGGGCGGCAGGACCGCGTGGGTAAAGCCAAGCTTCGCCGCTTCCTTCAAGCGCGTCGCGACATGCGCGATAGGGCGAATCGCCCCCGAAAGGCCAATCTCGCCGAAGAAGACGCAATGCGGCGGCAGGCTCTGCCCGGTGAGCGAGGAGACAAGCGCTGCCGCGGCGGCGAGATCGGCGGCCGGCTCGGCGATGCGCAGGCCGCCTGCGACATTGAGATAGACGTCGTGCTGGCTGAGCCGCAGGCCGGCGCGGGCTTCGAGCACGGCGATAATCATCGCGAGCCGGTTCGGATCCCAGCCGACGACGGCGCGGCGTGGCATGCCCAAGGGACTCGGCGCGACCAGCGCCTGAATCTCGGTGAGCAGCGGCCGTGTGCCTTCGAGCCCGGCGAAGACGGCATTGCCCGGCGAAGCCTCGGCATGGCCCGAAAGAAACAGGGCCGATGGGTTGACGACTTCGGCGAGGCCGCGGCCGGTCATCTCGAAGACGCCGATCTCATGCGCGGCGCCGAATCTGTTCTTGAGCGCGCGCAAAATGCGGAAATCGCGGGCGCCTTCGCCCTCGAAGGAAATGACCGCATCGACCATATGCTCGACGACGCGGGGGCCGGCGATCTGCCCGTCTTTGGTGACATGGCCGACGAGAATGACGGCGGCGCCGGTCGTCTTGGCGTAGCGGATCAACGCTTGAGCCGCGCCGCGCACCTGCGTCACGGTGCCGGGGACGGAATCGACGACATCGGTCCACATGGTCTGGATCGAATCGATGACGAGCAGGGCCGGCGGCCGGCTCTGCCGCAAGGTGACGACAATATCCTCGACCTTTGTCTCGGCAGCGAAAGCGATCGGCGCCTGTGCGAGGCCGAGCCGCTCGGCGCGCAGGCGCACCTGGTCGAGCGCCTCCTCGCCGGAAATATAGACGACGCCCAAGCCCTGCTGCGCCAGCGCGCCGCAGACCTGGATGAGCAGGGTCGATTTGCCGATGCCCGGCTCGCCGCCGAGCAGCAGCACCGAGCCCGGCACGAAGCCGCCGCCGGTGACACGATCGAATTCGCTGACGCCGGTGGCGATGCGTGGCGCCGCCTCGCTCGCCCCGCCGAGGTCGGAGAGGGCGAAGACACGGCCCTTGCCGCCGGCGAGCGCGGGCGGCGCGCCAGCATTCGGTGATTCCTCGATCATCGAATTCCAGGCACCGCAGGAATCGCAGCGGCCCTGCCAGCGCGGCGCGATGGCGCCGCAGCTTTGACAGACGAAATTGGTGCGGGCTTTGGCCACTGATGCTCCAATGACGGGCGAACTCAAATCCGCGCCGGCAGATCCTCCTCGTGCGCGAGATTGCCGAAGCGCGTCATCTCCGCCTCGAAGGCGAGCGCCACGGTGCCCGTGGGACCATGGCGCTGCTTGCCGATGATGACCTCGGCCTTGCCGAAGGCTTCCTCCATCTGCGCCTGCCAAGTCAAGAATTCTTCCGTGCCTTCGCGCGGCTGCTTGTTCTTGAGGTAATATTCCTCGCGGTAGACGAACATCACGACGTCGGCGTCCTGCTCGATCGAGCCGGATTCGCGCAGGTCCGAGAGCTGGGGGCGCTTGTCGTCGCGCGATTCGACCTGACGCGAGAGTTGCGACAAAGCCAGGATCGGCACGTTCAATTCCTTGGCGAGCGCCTTAAGGTTCGTCGTGATTTCGGTCAATTCCTGCACGCGGTTGTCGCTGCGCGACTTCGAGGCCGACAGCAATTGGATGTAATCGACGATCAGCACATCGAGCCCGCGCTGGCGCTTCAGCCGCCGCGCACGCGCGGCAAGCTGGGCGATCGAAATGCCGCCGGTCTGGTCGATGTAAAACGGCACGCTCTGCATGTCGCGCGCGGCCTGCGCGACGCGGTGGAATTCGCTCTCGCTGATGTCGCCGCGGCGGATCTTGTGCGAGGGCACGCCAGCCTGTTCAGCGATGATACGGGTCGCCAATTGCTCGGCCGACATTTCGAGCGAGAAAAAGCCGACGATGCCGCCGTTCACCGTCGCATGGGTGCCGTCGGGCCGCGCCTCGAAATGATAGGCTTTGGCGATATTGAAGCCGATATTGGTGGCAAAGGCGGTTTTGCCCATGCCGGGGCGGCCGGCGATGATGACAAGGTCGGAGGCCTGAAGACCGCCGAGCTTGTTGTCGAGCTCGTAGAAGCCGGAGGCAAGGCCGGAGAGCCGCCCGTCGCGCTCCCAGGCTTTGGCGGCCATATCGACGGCGATCGCCAAAGTATCCGAGAAGCGCTGGAAGCCGCCGTCGTAACGCCCCGCCTCGGCGATCGAATAGAGCTTGCGCTCGGCTTCCTCGATCTGCGTGCGCGGCGAGCTGCTGACCGGCGCGTCGAAGGCACCGTTGACCATGTCCTCACCGATGACGATGAGCTCGCGCCGCACTGCGAGATCGTGGATCATGCGGCCGTAATCGGCGGCGTTGATGATCGTCGTCGCCTCGGCCGCAAGCCGCGCCAGATATTGCGAGATGGTGATTTCGCCGAGGCTATGCTCGCCGAGGAAGGTTTTCAGCGTGATCGGCGTCGCCAGCTTGCCCTCGCGGATGAGGCGGCTCGCGACATCATAGATGCGCCGGTGCAATTCGTCGGAAAAATCCTCGATTTTGAGGAAGTCCGACACCCTGTCGAAGGCGTCGTTATTGACCAGGATGGCGCCGAGCAGCGCCTGTTCCGCCTCGATATTGTGCGGCGGCACGCGATAGGCGGGATCGCTGGACTGTGCGGTGCGAACGGCGGTCGGAAAGGTCGTGGCGGCCATGATTTTTGCGGCGAATCACTTGCCCGGGAAACCGGAGGACGCTTCTTGTTGCACGCGGTTTCGCAGGATTGGAATCAAATTCACCGGGGCGCAAAGCCCGTCCCGCAATCCACAAAGCGAAAAGATTTTCCGCTTAGCTCTAGACAGTGGCGATCTTGTTGATCCGCCCTCTGCGCGGCCGGGAATTGGGCGCATTGCGAGCCGCGACGCGGCTCGCAATGACAATGGCCTTAGCCCTCTTCGCCACCGGCTTCGGCCAGTGCCGCGCCAACTTCGAGGCCGAGTTCCTGAATCGAGGTTTCCTCGACGACATTGATGGCTTCGCCCTTGGCCTGGCGCTCTGCCTCTTCGGCCGAACGGGCGACGTTGATCACGATCTTCACCTCGACTTCCGGATGCAGATGGACGCCGATGCTGTGCAGGCCGAGCGTCTTGATCGGCGTCAGGAGCACGATCTGATCACGGCCGACCGTGAAGCCGCCGGCGCTCACCGCCTCGGCAATGTCACGCGCCGAGACCGAGCCGTAGAGCTGGCCGGTTTCACCGGCCTGACGGACGATGACGAAGCTCTTGCCGTCGAGCTTCTCGGCGACGGCGCTCGCCTCGCTCTTGAGCTGCAGATTGCGCGCTTCGAGCTCGACCTTCTGGTCCTGGAAGCGCTTCTTGTTGGCTTCGGTCGCGCGCAGGGCCTTGCCGGTCGGCAGCAGGAAATTGCGCGCATAGCCGTTTTTCACGCGAACTGTCTCGCCCATCTGGCCGAGCTTGGCGACGCGTTGGAGCAGAATGACGTCCATGAGATTAATCCTTCAGTTTAGGTCATTGCGTGGGGATTGCGGCCGCCTCTTTGCGGGCACGCAGGGAAAAGCCGGCTTCAAGCAAGCCGAGCAGGGTGAAAGGCGCCAGCGACCAGGGCAGCAGCGGCACCGTGAAGAGATAGATGACGAAAAGCAGGTTGTTGCGCAGGCGCAGCCCCTGCGTCACGACATGGATGACGGCGAGCCCTTGCAGCGCGAAAGCGGCGCCGAGCACGCTCGCCACGAGGCTCGCCAGAAGACCGGCCGGGCCGCCGACGAAGATGAGGCCCACCGCGGCGAAAAAGACGAGCGCGAGTAGCCGTGGCACCTGGAACTCGCGGGCGACGTTTGGCCAGGGCACTTGCAGGCGCTGCGAAATCTGCGCGATGCGTCCGGCCAACCACAGGTCGATGAGAAAGATGACGAAGATGACACCGGCGGCGACCGCCGGCAGAGCCTTCGCCATGAAGCGCGCGATGGCGTCGATCTCGTTGCGGCGCAGCAGGTCGGCGCCGGCCTCCTGCTTCATCACTGGCGTGATGTTGGTGGCGATCTTGTCGACCAGCGCAGCAAAATTCTCATGTTCGAGTACGAGCGTCGCGAGCACGCCGGCGACGATGAGAAAGGCGAAGATCGCGGCGGTGACGATGACGAGGCTCAGGCGCGAGCCCTCTTTGCCATTTTTTGTGGGCGCAAAAGCCGCGAAAGGCAGAACCGGCAGGCTGGGCGAAAGGCTCGCGAGCCGCGCCAGCCACCAGGAGGGCAAGGCCTCGCAGAGCACGAAGACGCCACCGTTGAAGGCGGCGTTCAAGAAAGCGGCTGGGCTCAAGTCCTGCGGGCTCGCCGCGATCAACAGAGCGACGAGCGTGATGAAGGCCGCGAGCACTGCGCCAAGCCCGGTCATATGGCCGAAACCGATGGTCGCGATCATCAGCGGCAGCGGCGAGAGATAGGCGAGCATCAGCGCCGGCACCGAGCCCTGGAAGGCCGCCAGCAACAAAAGTGTCGCGGCGAGGCCGCTGCCGAAAGCGACCGCACCGCGATTGTCGGAGGTTTGTGCTTGCTTGTTTGCCATCGCCGAGCTGTCCCGCCTGCGCGGTTAGAGACTTCCGTCCCAGCCGAGCCGCCGGGCTTGGCCGGCGGCTTTATGCGTCGAAATATTTAGCGGATCACGTAAGGCAGCAATCCGAGGAACCGCGACCGCTTGATCGCCGTTGCCAACTCGCGCTGCTTCTTGGCCGAGACGGCCGTGATGCGCGAGGGCACGATCTTGCCGCGCTCGGAAATGTAGCGCGAGAGCAGCCGCGTATCCTTGTAATCGATCTTCGGCGCGTTCGGGCCGGAGAAGGGGCAAGTCTTACGGCGGCGGAAAAAGGGACGCCGGGCCGGCGACGCTGTAGTCGTCGTCATCACAGAGCTCCTTCTTCGACACTGGCCTCATCGCGCGGGCGGCGCGGACCACGATCGAACCGGGGGCCGCCACGGCCGCCACGATCACCGCGCTCGCCACGGTCATCGTCGTCGCGCTTGCGCAGCATGGCCGAGGGGCCAGCTTCGTGTTCCTCGACCCGCACGGTCAGGAAGCGCAGGATGTCTTCGTTGAGGCTTTCCTGCCGCTCAAGCTCCTTGAGCGCGGCGGACGGCGCGTCGATATTGAGCAGGGTGAAATGGGCCTTGCGGTTCTTCTTGATGCGATAGGCGACGGACTTGACGCCCCAATATTCGGTCTTCTCGACCTTGCCGCCCAATCCCTCGATGACGCCTTTGAATTGCTCGGCGAGAGCCTCTGCCTGCTGGGCAGAGACGTCCTGGCGAGCAAGAAAAACATGCTCGTAGAGAGCCATGATCTTGCCTTTCCTGTTTGCGCGGCCGGCGCAGAGCCCTTCGAGCCCCGGAAAGGCTCGAATGAACGAAGGCGGAGACACGGGAAGACGAATTTTGGAAATTCTACGCAGCGTTTCGCATCATCTGGTCCAAAAAGTCTTGCAACTTTATGGGATGGTGCGCGATGCGCCTTCCGTTCAGCCCCCGGCCGAAGCCGCTGGCCGCAGGCCGTCGGCCTGCGGGAAGGGCGCCTTATACGCATTTCGGCGGCGAAATCAAGGAAAGTTGCGCCCGCGCCGCCAAAAGAAAAGTAGGGCGCTGCCTCTAGCGCCGGTATTATCCGCGCATGGCACGTTTTGAGCGAATCTGCGCCTTCGTGGCGGCTGTCGGCCTCGGCGGCTTGGTGTGCGGCCCGGCGCTGGCACAGAGCCCGAATGGCTATGGCTTGACCGATCTCAAGCCCTATGGCGGGACGCTGGACCGGCCGGCGCAAGCGTCCAAAGCCCCGGATTCCGCCGCAACGAACGCACGCAGCGACAAACCCCAGCCGGGCGGCGCTTCCGTCATCAGCCTGCACATGTTCGGCGGCGCGATGATCGACAGCAAGATCGGGCGGTAGCAGGCGGCGCGGGCGCCGCCTGCGCGATCAATTTAATCCTTGTCGCCGCTGTCCGCCTACTCCGCCTTGCCGTGCTTGCAGGCCGAGCGGAAGTGCTTGCGCGCCTTGCCGTGCAGGCCCTTGGCGTCGGCTTCCTTGGAACATTCGATCGATTTGGCGGAATGGGTGACGGCGGGCTTCGGCGCGGGCGCCGTCGTGGTGGTGCTCTGCGCCAGAACCGGCGATACGCCGAAGCCGGCGAGGGCCGCGCAAAGAGCGAGCGTGGAAAGCTTTTTCATTATGACCTCCTCATAGAGTGGCGAATTTTCGCCACGAAATCGGGAGGCGGACATTCTTCCCCGTCAGATGAACGTCTCATGAAATTGCCGTCTGCGCGCCGCAAGATTTTCGTGATGCCGCAGCGCTTGTGCTCAAAGGCACGGGCCCCATTCGCCGGACTCGCGGATGCGCCAGGATTTCAATCCGGCCTTGGCGACGACCGTGCGGCCGGTCTTGGCGATGGCGACGAGATGTTTGAAAACGAGCGGATTGCGCCAGGCGAAGGGCTTATCCGGATCGCAGACGGCGCGATATTCGTCGGTGTCTTCATCCTCCATGAGGATCGTCCCGACGCGGTCCGGCCGCAATTGCGGGCTCAAAGCGCGGTCGCCCTTCCACAAGCAGACGTAATCACGGCAGACATCGGGTCGTGAATGATAGATGGCGCAGCCGGACCCGTCGATGCAGTTCGGGCAGAAGGGTCCAGCGGGTTTATTCAGTTCTTCTATATCGAGCACCTTACAGCACATGCTGCAGGTGCCGCAGGCTTTGCCAGGGATGTCCATGTTTGATTTTTGCTCTGCCTACTGCCGGATTTTGGAAGATTTCGCATCTTGCCGCGCCGCAGCGCGGAGGCAAATGAAATTCCGCGCCGGAGCGTGCCATCACCAGGAAAACTTGACACGGTTGACAGTCGGTGCCAGTCGCACCCGCAGAAAAAGGTGACGGACAGGTACATGGCGAAGGCATTCGTATTTCCGGGGCAGGGGTCTCAGGCCGTCGGTATGGGCAAGGCCCTGGCCGGGGCTTTCGCGCCGGCGCGCGCGGTCTTTGCCGAAGTCGACGAGGCGCTGCACCAGAAGCTTTCCGCCCTCATGTTCGAAGGGCCGGAGGCGGAACTGACCTTGACCGCCAATGCGCAGCCGGCGCTCATGGCAACGAGCCTTGCGGTCGTGCGTGTGCTCGAAGCCGAGGCTGGGCTCGATCTCGCCCAGGATGCGGCTTTTGTCGCCGGCCATTCGCTCGGCGAATATTCGGCGCTCGCCGCCGCAGGGGCCTTTTCAATCGCCGATGCCGCGCGTCTCCTGCGTCAGCGCGGCACGGCGATGCAGCAGGCTGTCCCGGTCGGTGCCGGGGCCATGGCGGCGCTGATCGGCCTTGATCTCGAAGGCGCCTGGGCCGTGGCGGACGAGGCGCGGCACCAGACGGGCGCGGTTTGCGCCGTGGCGAACGACAATGGTGGCGGCCAAGTGGTGATCTCCGGCGCGAAAGCCGCTGTCGATGCGGCGATCGAAATCGCCAAGACCAAAGGCGTGCGCCGGGCCGTGCCGCTTGCCGTCTCGGCGCCGTTTCATTGTCCCTTGATGCAGCCCGCCGCGGATGTGATGGCGGCGGCGCTGGCGGAGGTCGAGGTCAAGCGGCCGAAAGTGCCGCTCGTCGCCAATGTGCTCGCCGCGCCGATCGCGGAGCCGCAAGAAATCCGCCGCCGCCTCGTCGAGCAGGTGACTGGCACCGTGCGCTGGCGCGAGAGTGTCGCCTATATGGCGCAGCATGGCGTGACGACCTTTGTCGAACTTGGGTCCGACAAGGTGCTGACCGGCCTGCTGAAGCGCATTGTCGCCGACGCGGAAGGCGTCGCCGTCGGTACGCCGGACGAAATTTTCGCCTATCAGTCCATTTCTGAGCAGAAAGTTTGAGGACCGCTCATGTTTGATCTTTCCGGCCGCACGGCTCTCGTGACCGGCGCCAGCGGCGGCCTCGGCTCGGCGATCGCCCGCGCGCTGCACCAGCAGGGCGCGACCGTAACGCTCTCCGGCACGCGCAAGGAGGCGCTCGAGGCTTTGGCCGCCGAGCTCAAGGAGCGCGTTCATGTCGAGTCCAGCGATCTTTCCGATCCCGAAGCCGTGGAAAAATTGGTGCCGGCGGCGGAGGCGGCGATGGGCCACCTCGATATTCTCATCAACAATGCCGGCCTGACCCGCGACGGATTGATCTTGCGCATGAAGGATGCCGATTGGGATCTCGTTCTCGCGGTCAACCTCACGGCGTCCTTCCGCCTTGCCCGCGCGGCGCTGAAGAGCATGGTGAAGCGGCGTTTCGGCCGCATCATCAGCATCACATCGGTCGTCGGCGTCACGGGCAATCCCGGCCAAGCGAATTATGCCGCCTCGAAAGCCGGGATCATCGGCCTTTCGAAGAGCCTCGCCCGGGAAGTCGCGGCCCGCAACATCACCGTCAATTGCGTCGCGCCGGGCTTCATTGAAAGCCCGATGACTGACGTGCTGACCGAGGCACAGAGGGCCGCAATTCTATCCGGCGTGCCGATGGGCCGTCTCGGCGCGGCCGCGGAAATCGCCGCGGCGGTCGTCTATCTGGCCAGTTCCGAGGCCGCCTATGTCACCGGCGAAACCCTCCATGTGAATGGCGGAATGTCAATGAATTGAGGGTATTAAAGCGGTCAGGCGGCTTTGCCGGACGGCTCTCGCCAACCCAGATGAAGTATGTTACCAAACTTCCGTGCTCGCGGGCGGCTTGCTGCTTCCTGCGCCGGACCCCGGAGAGTTCATCGCGATCGAGCGTGGAGTCCGCCGGGATTTCCCAAGGAATGTAATCAGGCGACGAAGGCATTGCTTTCGGGGGGCTTGATTTCAGTCGTACTTTTGATAACGGCTGGCACCAGTTTTAAAAGATAAGGATGAAGGATCAAACGAACATGAGTGATGTCGCCGAGCGCGTGAAGAAGATTGTTATCGAACATCTCGGCGTCGACGCCGATAAAGTCACTGACGACGCGAATTTCATCGAAGACCTCGGGGCCGACTCGCTCGATACGGTTGAACTCGTTATGGCCTTCGAAGAAGAGTTTGGGGTCGAGATCCCGGACGATGCGGCCGAGTCGATCGTCACCGTGGGCGATGCGGTCCGCTTCCTCGATAAGGCTACGGCGACCAGCTAATCCGCTCTCGCAGTGCCGGCCGCGGCGGACCTTCGCGCTGCCGCCCCGGCGCCTTCATGCAATAGCACCAACTTTCCCCAGCTTTCTCGCGCCGGCTTTGCGGTTTGCAAATGCGGCGCGGCAATGGAATAGAAGACCACGCGGGTTGCGACGCCCGGCAGGAGCGGACGATCTGCGATGCGCAGAGTGGTGATTACCGGTCTCGGCATGATCTCGCCGCTCGCGTGCGGCGTCGAAGAGTCGTGGCAGCGTCTTATCGCCAGCCAGAGCGGCGCCGGCCCGATCCAGGGATTCGAGACCTCCGATCTCGCCTGCAAGATCGCCATGCAAGTGCCGCGTGGCGACGGCAGCAACGCGACCTTCAATCCCGACCAATGGATGGATCTGAAGGATCAGCGCAAGGTCGATGATTACATCATCTACGGCGTCGCTGCTGCCACGCAGGCGCTGGCGGATGCGGGCTGGAAGCCGGAGACGGAAGAGGATCGCGAGCGGACCGGCGTGCTCATCGGCTCCGGTATCGGCGGCCTTGGCGGCATCGCCGAGACCGCGATCACCTTGCACGAGAAAGGCCCGCGCCGCGTCTCTCCGTTCTTCATCTCGGGGCGCCTGATCAATCTCGTCAGCGGCTATGTCTCGATCATGCACGGGCTGAAGGGTCCGAATCATGCGGTCGTGACCGCCTGTTCGACGGGCGCGCATGCCATTGGGGATGCGGCGCGGCTTATCGCGCTTGGCGATGCCGACATCATGGTCGCGGGCGGCGCGGAATCGGCCATCAACCGCATCGGCATCGCCGGCTTTGCCGCGTGCAAGGCACTCTCGACGAATTTCAACGACCGGCCGAAGCAGGCCTCACGCCCTTATGACCGCGACCGCGACGGCTTCGTCATGGGTGACGGCGCCGGCTGCGTCGTGCTCGAAACCTATGAAGGCGCTAAGGCGCGCGGCGCCAAGATCTACGCCGAGGTCGTGGGCTACGGCCTCTCGGGCGACGCCTATCATATCACCGCGCCCGATCCGACCGGCAGTGGCGCGCTGCGCTCGATGCGCGCCGCGGTCAAGCGCGCCGGGATCATCCCGCAGGACATCGATTACATCAACGCGCACGGCACTTCGACGCCGCTGGGCGACGAGGCGGAGCTCACGGCTGTTCACGGCTTGCTGGGCACGGCGAGCGGCACCAACGCTTTGTCGATGTCGTCGACCAAATCGGCGATCGGGCATCTGCTCGGTGCGGCGGGCGCGGTCGAGGCTATTTTCTGCGCCCTGGCGATTCGCGACCAGATCGTCCCGCCGACGCTGAACCTCGACAATCCTTCGGTGACGACATCGATCGATCTGGTGCCGCACAAGGCGCGCAAACGCGAGGTGGAATTCGTTTTGTCGAATTCCTTCGGCTTCGGCGGCACCAATGCGAGCCTGATCCTCAAGGCCGTCGCTTAAAGCGCGTTACGGAAAACTTGCGCGACATTTCTGCGCTTTAACATTTTGAGCTGGCGCGATTTCTCGTCGGCCGGCCGGGCGGAAAGCCGGCCAAGGCCAAGCCGCATTTCCTCCGCAAATAGCTGCTCTTATTTGTAACATTCTCGTGACTTTGGCTGCGGTGCCGCCGGTTTGGTGCGGTGCGCGGATTTCGTGTAAGACACGTTTGTCGGCGTGGATGGACAGGTACATGGCAGGCTCGCCACAAAACGATGGAAACACTTCGGCGCGGCAGAGCGCTGATGACGGCGAACAGCCGGCGCGTTTCTTCGGCCGCCGTCCGAAATTGCAGAGCCCGAACGAGGCGCTGCAGCCGGATATGCCGCCGCCGCCGCCAACTCCCCGCAAGCGCCGGCCGACGCTCTCTGCGCTGTCGGGATTTCTGTCGTTTCTCCTGCTCGTCGCTTTCGCGGGCCTTTTCGGCGTCGTGTGGGGCGCGCATCGGCTCCAGCAGCCAGGACCGCTGCAGGCCGATAAGGTGTTCTATATCGCGCCGGGCACGGAGGTCGCGGATATCGTCGGCCAGCTCCAGGACGAAGGGGTCATCGACAGTCCGCTGCTCTTCAACATCGCGCTACTCGTCGAAGGCGACCGCTCGCGAGTGAAGGCGGGCGAATATCTGATCCATCAAAGCGCCAGCATGCGCGAAGTCATGGATACGCTCGTCTCGGGCCGCCAGATCCTCCATTCGGTGACGATTCCGGAGGGTCTGACCAGCGAACAGGTGGTCGACCGGCTGCATGCCAACGATGTCCTAATGGGCGACATTCGCGAAACCCCGCCGGAGGGCAGTCTGCTGCCCGAAACCTATAAGGTTCCGCGCGGCATGCCGCGTGCCGAGCTCATCCGCCGGATGCAGGAGGACGACCGCCGCCTCGTCGCGCAAATCTGGGCGCATCGTGCGCCCGATCTTCTGCTGACCTCGCCCTACGATCTGGTGACGCTCGCCTCGATCGTCGAGAAGGAAACCGGCAAAGCGGACGAGCGCCCGCACGTCGCTTCGGTGTTCCTCAACCGCCTGCGCAAGCATATGCGCCTGCAATCCGATCCGACGATCGTCTATGGCATCATCGGCGGCAGGGGCTCGCTCGGCCGGCCGTTGACCCGCGCCGATGTCGAGAAGCCTTCGCCCTACAACACCTATGTCATCGAGGGGCTGCCGCCCGGGCCGATCGCCAACCCCGGCCGTGCGGCGCTCGAAGCCGTCGCCAATCCGTCGCGCACGTCCGATCTGTATTTCGTCGCCGATGGCACCGGCGGCCATGTCTTTTCCGAGACGCTCGAAGAGCATCAGCGCAACGTCGCGCATTGGCGCCAGATCGAGAAGGACGCCAAGGACAAGGCGGGTTCGGACATCGACAAATATGTCCCGCAGGGACCCGCCGGGCACGAACAGCGCAGCGACAACGATCCCTCGGTCTATGGCGCCTTGCCCGCGAGCTTCAACGCGGCGGATGGCGGCGTAAGCTCCTATGCCCCGAGCCTTGGCGTCGGCGCGGCGGCCTCGGCGATCGCACAGGTCGCTCCGGCCATGCCGCAGGCGGTCCGCGCCCAACCGGCCGCGACGGACCCCGCGGCCGAAGTCGCCGATGCGCCCGCAGCACCCCAGCCCGCGCAAACCCCGGCCGGTGTCCAGACCGCTGCCTCGGGCTATGGGCCGAGCCTCGATGATCTCGGCATTACCGTGCGCGGCGTCGATCAGCCGGTTTCGACCCGCAAGCTGCTGGACGGGCCGGTCGACAGTTCGGCTTCCGTCGCGCCGGCAGATCCCAAGGCCTTTGCGGAAGCGGCGGCGGCGGGCGCCGTCGCGCCGAACGGGCGCGAGCCCCCCGCGCATCCAAAGATCATCGACGCTTCGGAGGGCACGCCGCTCGACCCCCTGCGCGATACGACATACGATCTGAATTACGCGAAGACGGTGCCGCCGCCTTCGGACTTCAAATAAAACCGGGGCAATAAGGCTCAATTGACCATCGCCAGCATGACCGGCTTTGCGCGGGTCTCCGGCGCCACGGCGAATTTCCGCTGGGCCTGGGAAATAAAATCCGTCAACGCCAAAGGGCTCGACCTGCGCTTGCGGCTGCCGCCGGGGTTCGACACAATCGAGGCGGAAGCGCGCGCCGCGCTGGGCAAAAGGCTCACGCGCGGCACCTGCTACGCGACTCTGTCGGCGCAGCGCGAAGCGGTGACTCCCGAAGTCTATCTCAACGAAGGGCTGTTGCGCCGGCTGGTCGAAGCGATCTCGCACGTCGGGAATAATGAAGCTCTGCGCCCGGCCTCCATCGATGGCCTGCTGGGCGTACGCGGCGTCATCGAAATCCGCGATACGGGCGACGAGGAAGCTGATTTGCTGGCGGTGCAACGCGCCACGCTCGAAGGGCTCGGCGAGGCGGTGGCCGCGCTCGCCGCCATGCGCGAACAGGAGGGGGCCGCGCTGGCGCAGATCCTCGCCCAGAGGCTCGCCCGGCTCGCGACGCTGCGCCAGGCGGCGGAAGATTGTCCGGCCCGCAAGCCCGAGGCGGTTCGCGCCAAGCTCGTCGAATTGGTCGCCTTACTCTCCGGGCAGGGCAAATTCGACGAGACACGGCTCTATCAGGAGGCGTTGCTGCTTGCCGCCAAAGCCGACGTCCGCGAGGAACTCGACCGTCTCGAAACCCATGTCGCGGCCGTCAATGAGCTTTTGCAGAAGGGCGGCCCCATCGGCCGACGGCTCGATTTTCTGGCTCAAGAGCTGGCGCGGGAGGCGAATACGCTCTGCGCCAAATCGAATGATGCGAGTCTGACTGCGATCGGACTTGAATTGCGCGTCGAGATCGAGCAATTCCGCGAGCAGGTCCAAAACATCGAATAGGGGTTTGCGTGGCCCTTGCAGCGCATAATGACAAGGACGGCGGCCTGAAGCGGCGCGGCCTCATGCTCATCCTGTCGTCGCCCTCTGGCGCAGGCAAGACCAGCCTGACCCGGATGCTGCTGCAAAGGCCCGAACTTGATCTCACACTGTCGATCTCTGTGACGACGCGGCCGCGCCGGTCGAGCGAGGTCGAGGGCATCCATTATCAGTTCATCACCCGCAAGCGATTCGAGCAGTTGCGCGAGGAGGGCGAGCTACTTGAATGGGCGGAGGTCCACGGCAATTTTTATGGCACGCCGCGCGAGCCGGTCGAGCGCGCTCTGGCGCAGGGACGGGACGTCCTTTTCGATATCGATTATCAAGGCACCCAGCAGGTGAAGGCCAAGGCGGGCGACGATGTCGTCACCATCTTTATCCTGCCGCCCTCGATGCGCGAATTGAAAGCGCGGCTCGAGCGCCGCGCCGAGGATGCAGGCGAGGCGATCGCGGCCCGGCTTGCCAATGCGGCGAACGAGATCCGCCGCTGGACGCTCTATGATTATGTGCTGGTCAACGATGATCTGCAGAAGACGTTTAACGATCTCGTCGCGATCCTGACGGCCGAGCGCCGCCGCGCCGTACGGCAGAAGCCGGGGATCGAGGCTTTCGTCGAGACGCTCCTCAGCGAGAAATAGCGGCGGCGCTCCGCTCGCCTTTTAATGCATTTGCCAGGGCGACGAAGCCGGCGACGTCGATTTCTTCCGCGCGTTTGGTTGGTTCGATTCCGGTACCTGCCAGCAAAGCCAGCGGATCGACGCCGAGACTCTTCAGGCTCTGCCGCAACATCTTGCGTCTTTGGCCGAAGGCCGCCTGCGTCACCGCCGCGAGCGATCGGACATCGCAGGCGAGCGGCGCCGCGCGAGGCACAAGCTCGACCACGGAAGAGGTCACTTTCGGCGGCGGCGTGAAGGCGGCAGGCGAAACGTCGAAGAGAATACGCGTCGTGCAGCGCCAATTGGCGAGCACGGCGAGGCGGCCGTAATCGGCGCGCTCTTTCGGCGTCGCGACAATCCGCTCGGCCACTTCCTTCTGGAACATCAGCACGAAGCGGTCGAAGACCGGGGGCCAGGAAGGCGTTTCGAGCCAGCCGGTCAGCAGCGCCGTGGCGATATTATAGGGCAGGTTGGCGCAAATGCGCGCCGGACGGTCGGTGCCGACAAGTGCCGCAATGTCGGTCGTCAGCGCGTCGCCTTCGACGATCTCGAGACGGCCTGGATAATGCGCGGCGATTTCGGCGAGCGCCGGCAGGCAGCGTGCATCGCGTTCGATGGCGATGACGCGGCGCGCGCCTTCCGCCAGCAGCGCCCGCGTCAGGCCGCCAGGGCCCGGCCCGATCTCGACGACCACCGCCGCTTCCAGCGGACCCGCGGCGCGGGCGATGCGGGCGGTGAGATTGAGGTCGAAGAGAAAATTCTGGCCGAGATTCTTTTGGGCGCCGAGCCCGTGCGCGGCGACGACGTCGCGCAGCGGCGGCAGCGCATCCTTCACGGGTTCGCCTTAGCGAGCTTTGCGGCGAGGCGCAGCGCGGCGATGAGGCTTGTCGGATCGGCGATGCCTTTCGCGGCAATGTCGAAGGCCGTGCCGTGATCGGGCGATGTGCGCACGAAAGGCAGCCCGAGCGTAACGTTGACCGCGCTGTCGAAAGCGAGCGTCTTGATCGGGATCAGCGCCTGGTCGTGATACATGCAGATCGCGACATCGTATTTCTCGCGGGCCGAAGCGTGGAACAAAGTATCGGCCGGGTAGGGGCCGCGCGCATCGATTCCAGCTTTGCGCAGCGCCGCGACGGCCGGGGCGATGATCTCGATTTCCTCGCGCCCCATATGCCCGGCTTCGCCCGCGTGCGGATTGAGCCCGCTGAAGACGATCCGCGGCGCCGCAAGGCCGAAACGGCGCTTGAAATCGGCATTGACGATTTCGCCGGTTTCGATGAGCAGCTCGCGGGTGACGAGTTGCGGCACCTTCGCCAGTGGCACATGGATGGTCGCGGGCACGACGGCCAAGGCGGGCGACCAGAGCAGCATCACCGGCCGCGCTTTCTGGCCATAGAGGCGTGCCGCCAATTCGCCGAGGAATTCGGTATGACCGGGGTGGGCAAAGCCCGCCCGCTGCAAGACTTCCTTGGCAATGGGATTGGTGACGAGCGCATCGGCCGCGCCGCCGTGGACCAGCTCCACGGCCGTTTCGATCGAGGTGACGGTCGTGGCGGCATCGGCGACATCCGGCGCGCCCAAGGCCCCTGCGACGGCGCGCTGCGGCCCAGCGACAGGCAGCGCCCGCGGGAATGCCGCCGCCGCCTCTGAAGGTTTGACGATAGCCAGGGGCACATCGAGGCCGAAGCGGCGGGCGAGGCCCGCGAGATGATCGCGCTCAGCGATGACGAAGAAGGCGGGCGCTGTTGCGTCCTCATGCAAGGCCGCCCAGGCTTTCAGCGCCAATTCCGGGCCGATGCCGGACGGATCCCCGCGCGTCAACGCGACGAGGCCGCGCGTCGCCGCCATCAGTGCTTGACGATGACGGCGTAGGAGCGCAGCTGCGCCAGCCGGCGCGCGGCATCCGCGCGCATCTCCGCGCTCAGCAGCCGTTCCGAAATTGCCTTTCGGACGGCGGTGTCGTCGTTCGACACGCCCTTGCTGCAGACGGCGATCATCTCGATGCCTTCGGAGGTGTGCTCAGGGGGCGTGAGATGGCCGGTCGGGGTCTTGTCCAGCAATTGTTTGAGCCCATCGCCGATTTGCAGCGAATTCCGTATGATCTCGTCCTTCACGGCGACATCGTCCATCGCCTGCGCGATCGGCACGCCTTCGGCGCAATTCTCAAAGCGCGTGCGCAATTGTTCGGCGGATTTCGTACGGGCTTGCATCTCGGCGAAGACGTTGCTGCCGTGCAGGGTAAAGATGACCTGGCGCAGCCCATAATCTACGCCGGCTGCGGATTTGCCCCCATCTTTGGCGAGCTCGGCGCGGATGGCGGTTTCGCTGGCATCGACGCCCTTGTTATAGGCCTGCACAAGCAGGTTGAATTTGAAGTCGGCCGCGAAATGATCCTTGATATGCTGCTCCGAAACGCCGGCGCGCTGCATCGCGCCGAGCAGTGCCGCAGCGGAGGTGCCCATCTCGCTGGCTTCCATGGCGATCTGCTGGCCGATCTCGCCGTCCGCGACCGTGATCTTGAATTTCGAGGTTTCCCCGAGCTTGAGCGTATCATCGACCATGCTGTTGAGCGCGTCGTCATAACTCGCGGGCTTGCGCAACGCGCGCAGCAGCTTCTGGCGTTCCGCGACATCCCAACTGGTGATTGGGTCGCCGTTCACTGTCGCGATGATTTCTTGCGCATGCGCGCGTGGCGGCGCGATGAAAAACATTCCGGCGACAAGCAGCCACACGGCGGCCGCGGCGAGTGATACATCGAGTTTATGTTTGTTCGATCTGAAGCAACCCAACATCGGGGCCTTTCTCCCTATTTTTCGATCCCCGCCCAAAATTCCATGAATTGTATCTAGAGCAATGCAAAACGGCAATTATCTGTCGAGCGACTGGGCGCCGTTGGCGTAAGAGGTCTCGCTGTAGCGCGCATCGCCCAGCGAGCGCAGCTGCAACTGGACCAGGAAGGTCTGGTTATGGACGATCGTTCCGGTGCCAATGTCCTGATAGACCGAGCTGTAGTTGACGAGCAAGGACGTACATTCGTCGTGATAGCCGGCGCCGACGCCTTCCGAGGCCACGGCCCAGGGCCCGACATTGGTGTAGCCCGTCAGCTGGGGCGGATAATACTGCCGGCTCATGTCGAAGGTGATGTTGCCCTGGATGAAATAGTGCGGCGTGATCTGATAGCGTGAATTGAGGCTCAAGCCCTCGCGCGGCACGTAATAGCCGAGGACCGGCTGTACCGCGTAATCGGCAAAGTCGATGCCGCCTGTCCAAGCGCCGAGGTTGAAGTCCGAGGCGATATCAAGCCGGTCGGGCTCGAAATTCTGGGTATTGAAGAGTCCCTTGCCGGTAAAGTCCAGGAACGGAATCGGCGCGACGGTCAAAGCCCCGACATAGTCCGAGAATCGCGTCTCGAGCCCGGAGCCGAGGCCATTGTTGACCGCGCTCGGCTGATCGAAGCCGTTCGTGCCGGCGACCTGGTAAGACTGGCCGCCGATGAAATTGACATAGCCGCCGTTCTTCAAATTGAACGTCGCCTGGCCGCCGTAATTGGCGCGGGTGCCGGTCTCGAACTGGTCGTAGCCGGAATATTTGTTCCAAGCGAATAGATTGGTTTCGTCGAACACGAGGCTCTGGGAGTCCATGTTCACGAGCGAATTCGACCCGAGCAAATTGTTCGGCCGGGCGATGATCTGGCCGATCGGCTCGACCACGGCGGAGCCAAAGCTCGTGTTGATGAAGAAGGGATAGCGATATTCAAGGCCGGCCCCGGGCATGGCATAGCCCTGGACGCCGCTGGCCTGGCCGACGAAATTCGTCTGGTCGGAATTGGAATAGGTATAGGGGGCGACCCCGCCGTTCGGGTTACTGACCACGTAAGTATCGCTCGTATTGAGGTCGAGCCATTCGCCGTTCAGGCGCGCGAAGGCGAAAGGCGTCCAGACTTCGCCGATGGGATCGACGAATTTACGCTGCCAGGAGACGTCGGCCGTGGTGCGCGTTTGTTCGCCACCGATGCCACGCAGGAGGCAATCGCCGACCTGCGTGCCAGGCCTATAGTTCTGGCAATATTCGTAGAGCCCGACCGCCGGATCGAACAATTGCGTCGCCGGATCAAATCCCGGCCCGGCGACAGGCGAGTAGCTCGCGATTTCCTGGGACAAAGAGGTGAGATTGAAATCGGCCTCGACCTCGCCGCCTATACCGCCCGTCTTCGCCGGGTCAAGCCCGAAAAGATGATTGTAATCGAGCACTAAAGCGTTGGGTTGTGTTTGCTGGATGTCGCGCGAGGTCAGCCCTTCGAAGTGAAAGCCGCGCAGATCGAAATAGCTGTCGTCGCCCTGGCCGGTCAGGTAAGCGTCGGAAACTGTCTCCGTGTAGTACTGCGAGGCACCCGCCTGGTTGGCGAAGGCGTAATCCCAGAAATACCACTTGTCGCTGAGCGCGGTCAGGTTCCAGCCGTATTTCCAATATTTGTCGATCACGAACTCGCCCCGGCTCGTGAGCGAGCCGCGGAACGTGTGGCCGGCCGCCCCCCAGGGCGATTCTGGGAAGAGATTCGGATTGGTCTGGAAGATGCCGTTGGCGCGAATGAAATAATTGCCGTTGGCGAGCCGATGGCGCCATTCGAAATCGTTGTAGAAGCCCTCGTTCACGAAATACGTCGGTGTCCAGGTCAGATCGTAGTTCGGTGCGATGGCCCAGAAGACCGGCACCTGCACGCCGAAGCCGAGGATCGAGCTGCTGATTGTCTGCGGCGCCAGGATGCCCGACTTGCGCTTGACGGTCGGGTCCGGTGAAGAGAAGACCGGGACGTAGGCGACGGGGATGCCCAGGAACTCCAGCCAGGCGTCGGTGTAATAGATCATGTGCTCGTCGTTGTTGTGGACGATGCGCTTAGCGCGCACCCGCCACAACGGCGGCTTGGTCGGAGTGTCGGCGCAGGCCGCGCAGGCGGTATAGGTGCCCTTGTCATAGACCGAGATCGCGCCTTGCGTGATTTCCCCGTGCGGGGCGCTGAAATAGGTCTTATCGGTCGAGGTCGAGCGCAGGCTTTGGACAAAGCCCTCCCGGAAATCCTTCGTCATGTCAAAGCTGTCGCCGTAGACGATGTTACCGTCCTTGTTGATCAGCTTGGCGTGGCCTTCGGCAAAGACGCGCCCGGTATTGCGATTGTAGATGACCCGGTCGGCCTGAAGCGTGCGGCCCTGATAATAGATCCGGGCATTGCCGACGGCGGAAACGGTGTTTTTGTCCCGGTCGTAGACGAGCTGGTCGGCCTCGACGAACATTTTGTCGGGCTGCTTGGCCGCTTGCGCCGCGCTGCCGCTGGCCTGCGCCAGGGCGGGCGCGGCCGGGGTGAGGCCAAACAAGAATAGCGCGCAAAGCGCGAGCCAGAGCCCATGCGCGGGGAGCGCCCGACGACGCGGGGACTGGCCTCGGCCAAAGTCAGCGGGGCAAATACGCCGCCCCATCAACCGTCCTCCTGGTTGAGAAGAGCCAGGCCTCCGAGCATGCTGCCGACCACCGCCGGTGACCATGCCGCAACGGACGCGCTCAAAATACCGGCTTCGCCGAAATCGGACACCATCTTGGTCAGGAGATAAAGCACGAAGCCTGCGGCGATGCCACCTCCGACCATCTTGCCGATGCCACCAAATCGGAAAAATCTTAATGAAAAGGCCGCGGCGATCAAAACCATCGCCACGAGCATCAGGGGCCTCGCCAGAAGCGTTTGAAATTGAAGGTCCAGGCCGTTCGGATCGAGCCCGGCCACGGCGGCCTCGTCGCGCATCCGCCGCAAGGCCCAGAACGGGACGGAGTCCGGCGTCAGAAAGCTCTCGGATATGTCGCTCGGCGAGATATCCGTCGCCAGCAGGTAGATGCCGACCTTGTGCGTATCCTCGCCGGGCGCGCTGATTTCGGCATCCAGCAGCTTCCACGCCCCCGGCAGCAGCGTCGCGCTGGCCGCCTGCACCCGCTCCTCGAACTTCCCGTCCGGCTCGTAGACATAGGCGATCACCGACTTGAGCTGGGTGCCCGAGTCGAGGGCGCTATCGGCGCGCAGAATGGCCTCGCCGTCGATGCCGCTCTGCCGGATCCACAGGCTCTTGCCGCCGTCGACGCTGCCGGCGCGGCCGAAAAGCTGCGCCTCGATCACGTCGGCGCGCTGTTTCATCGCCGCCGAGAGCGGGTTGAATGCCGTGACCGACAGGATGCCGACCAGTAGCGCGATGGCGACGGGCGGCAGGAGGAATTGCCAGACCGATATGCCGGCCGAGCGGGCGACGATCAGCTCCAGCTTGCGGGTGAGGTCGATAAAGGCCGCCATCGTGCCGAATAGGACGCAGAAAGGCAGGATTTGCTCCGCGACGGTCGGCGTCCGCAGCAGCGCCAAATAGGCGATATAGCCGGCGCCTGCCCCCGGCATGCCGTTGGAGCGGCGCAGCAATTCGACAAGGTCGAAGACGTAGACGGTGCCGACAATGGCGGCGAAAACCGCCGCGATGGTCTTGAGAAACCGCAGCGTCAGGTAGCGACCGAGGGTCGTTCCGAGAATGTTCATGGCGCCGCCCGTCCAGTTGCGGCACCGCCCGCAGCCAAAAGCGCGCATGCCCCGGCCGCCGCGCCCTCAAGCGCAGCGGTCAGATCGGCTGAGCGGGTCAAACTGGCAACGAATGACATAACGCGCGCGCTTCCGTGGAGAATAGGCCGACCGGCCACCAAAGCAGGTTCGGAACTGCGAGATTGGCTAATATCAGACGGGCCGCCCAAAAGGGCTGCACCTTCGCGCATCGTCTCCCTATCAGCGGCCGGGTTCGCCTCCGCGACGCCCGGCCTTTCCCGACCGCCGGAATCGCGGATAGCCCCGTGAAAACTCACTCTCTTTGGCTACATAGTCGCTGCCATTGGTGCAAGGCGCTCGGGGCATTTTGAGGGCAATTGGGTTGCGATGCGCAAACCCCGTTGCGCCGGGGCCACGGCCGCCCGGCCCGCGGCGATCTGGCGAAAAAACTGGCGAGGAAATGCCGAGCAGTGCTAGGGCTTTGCGTCCTCGCCCATCGCCGCCACCTCCGCGGGTGCCACGGCGAGCCCTAAGTTTCTGTTTTGCAGCATGATCTCTCGAACCGCCGCGTGCTTTCGAGGCCATGCAACGATGAAGAGAGCCACATGCCCCACGCCGCAAAAGTTGATTTCGTTCCGCTCGCGTCCCTTTCGGTTGCCGAACCGCCGGCAAAGGCAGGCGGCAAGGTCAAGCAAGTATCGACCCTGATTATCTTTGCTGGCGAAGATTTGAACTTGGGCAAGGCGACGCGGGATTTGATCGGCGAGGCCGGGGTCGCGCTGGTCAAGAAGGCGGCGGGCGCGGCCAAGTTCAAGGGCAAAACCTCTTCCGCGCTCGATATCCTCGCGCCGGCCGGGCTCGGCCCCGAGCGCCTGCTCGTTATCGGCGCGGGCGGTGAAGGAGGCGAAAAATCCGCCAAGGGCAAGGATCATGGCAAGGGCAAGCGGGCACAGGATTTTCTGAGCCTCGGCGGCCTCGTCGCCAGCAAGGCCGGCCACGCTTCGGCTGCCACCGTCGTTTTCGACCTGCCGCGCAACCCCAAGGATGCGGCTGCGGCTGCGGCGGAATTCGCCGAAGGCGTCACGCTGCGCAGCTATAAGTTCGATCTCTACAAGACCAAGAAAAAGGATGACGAAGCGGGCGAAGCCGCCGCGATTTCGGTCGCAGTGGAAGATCCGGCCGCGGCCAAGCGCGCCGCCAAGGGCCGCGAGGCGGTGGCCGAGGGCGTTCTGATCGCCCGCAGCCTCGTCAACGAGCCGGCCAACATCCTCTATCCGGAAGAATTCGCCAAGCGCGCCAAGGAGCTCGAAAAGCTCGGCGTCGAGGTCGATATCCTCGACAAGGCGGCGCTGGCCAAGCTCGGCATGGGTGCGTTGCTCGGCGTCGGCCAGGGCTCGGCGCGCGAGAGCCGCGTCGTCATCATGCGCTGGCGCGGCGACAAGGGCAAAGACGGCAAGTCGAAGCCCGTCGCCTTCATCGGCAAGGGCGTAACCTTCGATACGGGCGGCATTTCGATCAAGGGCGCCTCCGGCATGGAGGACATGAAGGGCGACATGGCGGGCGCCGCCTGCGTCGTCGGCCTGATGCATGCGCTCGCCGCGAGAAAGGCCAAAGTCGATGCGATCGGCGCCATCGGCCTCGTTGAGAACATGCCCGGCTCGAACGCCCAGCGGCCGGGCGATATCGTCAAATCGCTCTCCGGCCAGACGATCGAGGTGATCAACACCGATGCCGAGGGCCGGCTCGTGCTCGCCGACGTGCTCTGGTACGTGCAGGACAAGTACAAGCCGCAATTCATGGTCGATCTCGCGACGCTCACCGGCGCGGTGATGGTCGCGCTCGGGCAGGAATATGCGGGCCTGTTCTCCAACGACGATACGCTGAGCGAGCGCTTGACCGAGGCCGGCAAGGAGACGGGCGAGAAGCTGTGGCGGCTGCCGCTCGGCCCGGCCTATGACAAGCTCATCGATTCCAAATTCGCCGACATGAAGAACACTGGCGGCCGCCACGGCGGCTCGATCACAGCGGCGCAATTCATACAGCGCTTCGTCAACGGCACGCCCTGGGCGCATCTCGACATTGCCGGCACGGGCATGAATGCGCCGGCGAGCGACATCAACCAGAGCTGGGGCTCGGGCTTCGGTGTGCGGCTTCTGGAGCGGCTCGTCAGCGATCATTACGAAGGATGATTTTTGCGCATGACCTTCACCGAAAAGTCTGCAACTTTTCGAGGTCACGCGAGGCGCCATGGAGATATGGTTCTATCATCTGCAAACCCAGCGGCTTGAGCGCGCCCTTCCGGCGCTGCTCGAGCGTGCGCTCGCGCAAGGCTGGCGGGTGGTTGTCCAGGCGGCGAGCGAAGAGCGGCTTGATGCCCTCGACGATGTTCTGTGGACCTATGCCGACGCCAGCTTTCTCGCGCATGGCCGGGCGCGCGACGGCGATGCGGAGATGCAGCCCGTCTATCTGACTTGCGGCGGCGAAAACCCGAACGCGGCGCGGCTGCGGCTCTTTGTCGATGGCGCCGACATCGCCGGAGGTCTTGCTCCCGATGCCGCGTACGACCGCGCGATTCTGCTCTTCGACGGCAATGATCCAGACCAACTCGATTCCGCCCGGGCGCAATGGAAGGCGCTGAAGTCGAGCGGCTTTCCGCTCACCTATTGGCAGCAGACCGAGGCCGGCGGCTGGGAGAAGAAGGGGTGACGGATTCCGTCACGCCCAGCACGACGCACTTAGATTACGACCTTGCCATTAGCGAGACGGCGAGCGCGTAGATGCGCAGCCGCGCTTGCTCCGGCAGGCTGGCGAGCGTTTTGAGATAAATCTGGCCGACAGCACACATGCGCGCGTCGGGAATCGGCGGATTGGGCTGCTTGCCGTCGAGGATCGCGGCGACTTCGGCATCGTTCACGCCCTGCGCCTTCATCGCACTCGAAAGCTGGTTGAAATCCTCGTCGCTCGGCGCGTCGCGCGCGATGCCGTTGGCGCGGCCGCTGACGATCGCGTCGAGTCCGGCGATGGCCATGTCCGCGACAAGCGGACGGTGCGCAGCGGAGAAAGCGAAGAAGGCCTGGCTCGCGCCGCCGTAAAGGAAATCGACGCAGAGCTTGGCGTCGGTCGCCGCCAGCGCCTGCATCATCGCGAGCTGGACGTCGAAAATATGGGCGAGCGCCGGACCGTCGGCCTTGGCGGCCAGAATGCCATTCGACACACGCACCTCGCGCACCGCCTGCGAGAGCAGGGAATCGACATTCCGCACATCCTTGCCGTCGAGCGCTTCCTTGGCGAAATCGTCGAGGATCGCGTCATATTCGCTCGGCAGGGCTGATTGGAGCCGGGCGAAAAAGACGGCATAGTCTGGCGCCTCGCGGGCGACCTCTTTCTCGATGGACTGGCGAGCGAGGGCGAGAGGCTCGGGCGCTGGCGGTTCGGCCGGCGCGGCGCTCGGCGCCTCGGTGCTCTGCGTCTCCGCCGCCTGCCGCCCGGCATCAAGGAAAAAGGCGACCGCCAATGCAACAGCGATCACGGCCGCAAAGCTCAGAAGCGCCAGACGCAAAACGTCCGGCCCGGCGAGCCCGCGCGCGAGAACTGGACCCTCTTCGCCGTGATACGCGTCGGACAACTCAGGGTTACTCCAGCCTCGGCGGCACGCGCTGACCGTGCCGGCGTGGTCTACTAAGGCGTTGATTTAGAGCATGATCGGACGGCGATAGCCAGCCGCGCCGCATATTTTTGTCAGCTTGCCGCTTTGAGCCGCTCAAAACCCGCCATGAGATCGGCCTTGAGGTCGTCGGGATCTTCGAGACCGATCGAGAAGCGCAGCGCCGGCCCTTCCGGCGCGAATTTGGTCGCCGTCCGGTACGAACTGCAATCGAAGGGGATGACGAGGCTTTCGTAGCCGCCCCAGGAATAGCCCATGCCGAAGAGCTTCAACCCGTCGAGAAAGGCGGCGAGGGCCTTCTGCGAAATGGGCTTGAGGAACACCGAGAACAGCCCCGTGGAGCCGCGGAAATCGCGTTTCCAGATCGCATGGCCGGGGCAGTCGGGCAGCGCCGGGTGCAGCACGCGCGCGACTTCCGGCCGTTCGGCGAGCCAGGTGGCGAGCGCGAGGCCCTGCCGCTCGGCCTCGCGCAGCCGCAGCTCCAGGCTGCGCAGCCCCCGCAGGGCGAGGAAGACATCCTCCGGCCCCGGGCAATTGGCGAAGAGATCGAAGGTCGCGTGCAGGCGCGGAAACCAGCGATCGTTGGCGGAGACGAGACCGAGCAGGAGATCGGCGTGGCCGGAGAGATATTTGGTGCCGGCCTCGACGACGAGATCGACGCCGAAGCCGTGCGCCTGGAAGTAGAGCGGCGTCGCCCAGGTATTGTCGAGAATGGTGCAGAGGCCCTTCGCGGCGGCGACGGCGACGATGGCCGGCACGTCCTGGATCTCGAATGTCTGCGAACCCGGCGTTTCGAGAAAGATGACGCTGGTATTCGGCCGGATCAGGGTGGCGATTTCCTCGCCGAGCCAGGGATCGTAGAAGGTCGTCTCGACGCCGATCCGCTTGAGGAACCGCTCGCAGAAACTGCGCGTCGGCTGATAGACGGAATCGCTGACGAGGATGTGATCGCCCGCTTTCACAACAGTGAGCAGCGCGAGCGCGACGGCCGAAAGCCCCGAGGGCGCGAGCACGGTGCCGGCGGCGCCGGTGACGTCGGTCCATGCCGTTTCCAGCGCCTCGGTCGTCGGCGTGCCATGCGTGCCGTAGGTATATTTGGCATTGCGGGCGACGAGATCGGCATAGGAGCGGTAAAGCACGGTCGAGCCGCGATAGACCGGCGTATTGACGAAACCGTACTGATCGAATGGGTGACGGCCCGAATGCACCAGCTTCGTGCGGTCCTTCAAAGGCCTGCTCTCGTCCGATTTCGTCATCGTCCCATCCTGGATGCGCGGGACTTGGACGGAATTTCCGTCCGCGCCGCTGAATCGTGCCGCCATTATGCCCGAGGCTTTACGGCAAATCGCGGATTCGCTGCAATTTGGTGGTTTTGGCAATTTGTCGCGGCGCTTGACCGCAGTGCGAGAAAGTTCTGATAGTCGCGCCCGTCGCGGCGCCATGTTGCGCTCCAGCCGAGGACTGAAATGAAAACCGCATTGCTTAAACTGGTCTTTTTCCTTTCCCTCGGCCTCTCAGCCCTCGCGACAGCCGGGGCGGTTTCGGCCGGCACGCTCGACCAGGTCAAGCAGCGCGGCTATCTCAATTGCGGCTCCAATCCGGGTCTCGCCGGTTTCGGTCTGCCCAATTCCAATGGCAATTGGACGGGGCTCGACGTCGATTTCTGCCGCGCCGTCGCAGCGGCGATTTTCGATGACCCCAACAAGGTGAAATTCATCCCGCTGACGGCCAAGGATCGCTTCACCGCTTTGCAATCGGGCGAAGTCGATGTGCTTGCGCATAACACGACCTGGACGGTCTCGCGCGAAGCCGGGCAGGGACTGCTCTTCACCGGCATCAATTATTACGACGGCCAGGGATTCATGATCCATAACAAGCTGAACATATCCTCGGCGCTCGAGCTTTCCGGCGCTTCGATCTGCGTTCAGCAGGGCACGACAAGCGAGTTGAATCTCGCCGATTTCTTCCATTCGCATCAGATGCAATATGAATCGGTCGCCTTCGCCACATCCGACGAGGCGCTGAAGGCCTACGATACCGGCCGGTGCGACGCCTTCACCACCGATTCCTCGGCGCTCTACATCGAGCGCCTGAAGCTCGCCAACCCCAGCCAGAACGTCATCCTGCCGGAGATCATCTCCAAGGAACCGTTCAGCCCGGCAGTGCGGCAGGGTGATGACCAATGGTTCAACATCGTCAAATGGGTGAACTTCGCCATGTTCGACGCGGAGGAGGCGGGCATCACCTCGAAGAACGTCGATGACAAGATCAATTCCGATGATCCGACCGCGCGCCGCCTGCTTGGCGTCGAGGGCGATTTCGGCCAATCGCTAGGGCTGACGAAGGATTGGGCCTATCGCCTCATCAAGGAGGTCGGCAATTACGGCGAGAGCTTCGACCGCAACCTCGGCGCCGATTCCAAGCTTGGTATCAAGCGCGGCATCAACGCGCTCTGGACGCATGGCGGCATCCAATATGCGCCGCCGATCCGCTGACGCGCGGCCGCGATGCTGAGCGGAGCGCTCCGGCGCGCCACCGCAGTGCGTAGCGCGCTCGTGCAGATCGCCTTCGTCCTATGCCTTGGCGTGCTCGTTTACGAAGCTGTGGCGATCGCGCTCGCGCATATGCAGGCGCATCACATCCCGACCGATTTCGGTTTCTGGAACCAGCGCGCCGGCTTCGACATCGATCAGCATCTGATCGCCTATTCCTTCACCTCGACTTACGGGCGCGCCTTTTTCGTCGGGCTGCTCAACACGCTCCTCGTCGCGGCGGTCGGTGTGGTCTTTGCGAGCCTCCTCGGCTTCGCGATCGGCGCGGCGCGGCTCTCGCACAATCTTGTCGTGGCAAAATTCGCCGCCCTCTATGTCGAGGCGCTCCGCAATGTGCCGCTGCTGCTGCAGATTCTGTTCTGGTATAATGGCGTCCTTAAAGCCTTGCCGACGCCCCGCACGTCTCTCGCGTTTCCTGGTCATATCTTCCTCAACGATCGCGGCCTGTTCCTGCCCGCGCCGAGCTTGTCGCCGCCCGGCTTTTCGCTACCGGTCTTTCACGGCTTCAATTTCACCGGCGGCATGAAGCTCTCGCCGGAATTCGCCGCGCTGACGCTCTCGCTCATCCTCTATACTGCCGCCTTCATTGCCGAGATCGTCCGCGCCGGGATCGCCGGCGTGCCGAAAGGGCAGGGCGAGGCGGCGGCCGCGCTCGGCCTCAATGCCGCGCAAACGCGCAAATTCGTCGTCGTGCCGGAAGCTTTGCGGCTCATCGTGCCGCCGCTGACGAGCCAATATCTGAACCTCTTCAAGAATTCGTCGCTCGCCGTCTTCATCGGCTATCCGGACCTTGTGCAGGTCTTCGCCGGTACGGTGCTGAACCAGACCGGCGCGGCGGTGCCCGTCATCACAGTGACCATGGCTGTCTATCTCTTCGTCTCGCTCATAGGCTCGCTGGCGATGAATCTCTTCAACCACCGCATCGCGGGAGCCGTGCATTGACGCAGGCTTTCGTCCGCGCCGCGCCCGCGCCCCAATTGCCGCCGCCCATGCGGGCTGGAGGACGCATTGCCACTTTGTCGCGCAATCTCCTCGGTTCGCCGAAATCGCTGGCGCTCACGCTTGGCGCTTTGGTCCTTGCCGTCTGGGCCGTGCCCGATCTGCTGCGCTATTTCCTCTTCGGCGCCGTCTGGCATGGCGACGCCGCCACCTGCCGCGCCACGGACGGGGCCTGCTGGCCCTTCATCGCCGAGAAGCTGCCCTATTTCGTCTATGGCTCCTATCCGCTCGATCAGCGCTGGCGGGTCAATCTCGTCTTCGCCATCGGCGCGCTGCTCATCGCGTGGCTGCTGATGCCGCGCGCGCCAGCGCGGCGGATCGGTTTGTGGCTCGCCTTTCTCGTCTATCCTATCGTCGCCTTCGTGCTGCTTTACGGTTGGCCGGCGCTCGGCCTGCCACATGTCGCAAGCGATCTCTGGGGCGGGATGCTCGTCACCTTGATCGTTTCCGCCGTCGGTATCGTCGTCTCGCTGCCGCTCGGCATCCTGCTCGCGCTCGGGCGGCGTTCCGGGCCGCCGGCCGTGCGGCTTGTTTCAATCGCCTTCATCGAATTCATGCGCGGCGTGCCGATGATCGCGGTCCTGTTCATGGCCAATACGATGCTGCCATTATTCCTGCCCGAAAGCGTCGAACCCGACCGATTGGTGCGGCCGCTCGTCGGCGTCGTGCTCTTCGCTTCGGCCTATATGGCGGAGGTGGTGCGCGGCGGCCTGCAAGCGTTGCCCAGAGAGCAGAGCGAGGCGGGCGCGGCGCTCGGCCTGCGCTTCTTCGCCATTCAGCGGCTCGTCGTGCTGCCGCAGGTGCTGCGGCTCACGATTCCGGCCATCGCCAATACGTTCATCGGCCTCTTCAAGGATACAACGCTCGTCGCCACCGTTGGCATTTTCGATTTTCTGCGGACGGTGGATTCGGCGCGGCTCGACCCCAACTGGTCCGGTCCGACGATCACGCCCACGGCCTATGCTTTCGCTGCGCTCGTCTATTTCGTCTGCTGCTTCAGCCTGTCGCGCTACGCGCAGGGGCTTGAGCGGCGGCTTGCGGCGGGCTACGGCCAGGTTGAGAGATAGGATGACCCAAACGCCCGCCGTCCAGATCGCGCAGCTGAACAAGTGGTATGGCCGCTTCCACGTCCTGCGCGACATCGATCTGACCATCGCGCAAGGCGAGCGCATCGTGATTTGCGGCCCCTCCGGCTCCGGCAAATCGACGCTTATCCGCTGCGTCAACGGGCTCGAGGATTTCCAGCAGGGAAGGCTCGCCGTCGACGGGATGGAATTGACACCCGCCTCACTTGCCGCGGTGCGGCGCGATGTCGGCATGGTGTTCCAGCACTTCAACCTCTTCGGTCATCTGACCGTATTGCAGAATTGCACGCTGGCGCCGATCGAGGTGCGCAAGATGGACCGGCGCGCCGCCGAAGACCTCGCCCGGCATTATCTCGCGCGCGTGAAAATGGCCGATCACGCCGATAAACATCCGACGCAGCTCTCGGGCGGCGAGCAGCAGCGCGTCGCCATCGCCCGCGCGCTTTGCATGCGCCCCAAGATCATGCTTTTCGATGAACCAACCTCGGCGCTCGATCCGGAAGCGGTGAAGGATGTGCTCGACCTCATCATGGCGCTGACGGTCGAGGAAAAGACGACCATGCTCTGCGTGACGCACGAGATGGGCTTTGCGCGCCAAGTGGCAGACCGGGTGATCTTCATGGCCGGTGGCGAGATCGTCGAGATCAATGCGCCGAAGGCTTTCTTCGATGCACCGCAACATGCGCGCACCAAGCTCTTCTTGGCCCAGATCCTGCGCTAATGGTGGTGAGGAGCGGGGCGATCCGCGAAGCTATTTCGGGCGGGCAGCGAACCCTACTTTATGCTCATAAGAAATGACACTTTCTGAAAAGTTCCTTAAAGTTTTCGTGATTTCCCCATAATTAACAACGGTCTAGAACAAGAACAGAGTCTCGTTGGACGCGCAAGCCGATGATCCCCCAGCGATATTGCTTATGACTGGGAACGAAAAGTTTTTTTGATGGCTTGACCTAGGAACAAATAAGGAATAAACGAAGAACATCCCGCGTATTTGGGAGGTGTTTATGCTGTCTTTTCTGGAAGATGCGGTGGAGTTGGCATCGTTGAGTTGTTTTCTTGTCTTCATTGCCGTCGTCGCGCGCGCCAGCGGTCTGGCCTGAAATTCTGTTGAGAGGTTGCGATCCGCCACGCGGGTCGTGCCCCGGATGATAAGTTCGGCGGAGGCGCAAGGGGTGTCGCGCCAATCATGTCGTTGCGGGGCGTTTGATGGATTTTCCGATTGTCGAAAATGGCGCTGGCGCCAGTCTGGGCGGGTTAGATCCCGTGCGTACCGGGTTCGGCGCGGTAGCGGCGGCGGTTGGTTTTGTCCATCTTCATGTCCGCAGCTCGTTTTCCTTGCGCGAGGGCGCGCTCTCAATCAGCAAACTGGTGAAGCTGGCGGCGGCCGACGCCATGCCCGCGTTGGCGATCACCGACAGCAATAATCTGTTCGGCGCGCTGGAGTTTTCCGAAAAACTCGCCAAAGAAGGCATCCAGCCCATCATCGGCGCCGCGCTGACGCTCGATTTTGGCGATGGCGGCCAACTCGCGCCGCGCGGGGCCGAGGCGGAGGCCGGGCGGGCCCCGGTCGTTCTTCTGGCGAAGGACGCGGAAGGCTATCGCAACCTCATGCATCTGGCTTCTTGCGCCTGGCTTGACCCGGAGCCCGGCGACCTGCCGCATCTGCGGCTTGCCCGGCTTGAGGCACGGTCCGGCGGCCTCGTCGCGCTGACCGGCGGCCCGAATGGCCCGCTCGACCGCTGTTTCGCCTTGGCGCGGCCGGAAGTGGCAGCGCGGCGGCTCGAATTTCTGCAAAGCTGTTTTGGCGGCAGGCTCTATGTCGAGCTGCAGCGGCACGGTTTGGCGCAGGAGCGCGAGATCGAACCGCATCTAATTGATCTCGCTTACCGCGCTTCTTTGCCGTTGATCGCCAGCAACGAACCTTTTTTTGCCAGCACCGGAGATTATGAGGCGCATGACGCCTTGCTGTGCATTGCCGACGGAACCGTCGTCGGCGACCGGGCGCGCCGGCAGCTCACGCCCGAACATCGCTTCAAGACGCGGGCGGAGATGCGCGAGATTTTCGCCGATCTGCCGGAGACCCTGGCCAATAGCGTCGAGGCGGCCTTGCGTTGCGCCTACCGGCCGCTGACCCGCAAGCCGATCCTGCCGCGCTTCTCGAGCGTCGCGGGGGATGAGGAGGCCGAGGCAACCGAGCTCATGCGCCAGGCGGAGGCCGGGCTTGCCGCGCGGCTCGCCAAGCGCGGCCTCGCGCCGGGCCTCAACGAAGACGATTACCGCGCCCGGCTCGCGTTCGAGCTCGATGTCATCGTCAAGATGGAATTCCCCGGCTATTTCCTGATCGTCTCGGATTTCATCAAATACGCCAAGGGTAACGGCATTCCGGTCGGGCCGGGGCGCGGTTCCGGCGCGGGCTCGCTCGTCGCTTATGCATTGACGATCACCGATCTTGACCCGCTCCGCTTCGGCCTTCTGTTCGAGCGCTTCCTCAATCCCGAGCGCGTGTCGATGCCGGATTTCGACATCGACTTCTGTCAGGACCGCCGCGACGAGGTCATCCGCTATGTGCGCGAGCGCTATGGCGCGGATCGGGTGGCGCAAATCATCACTTTCGGCTCGTTCCTCGCGCGCGGCGTCATGCGCAATGTCGGCCGTGTCCTGGAAATGCCGCTCGGCCAGGTCGATAAGCTCGCCAAGCTGGTGCCGCAGAATCCGGCGGCGCCGGTCTCGCTGAAGCAGGCGATCGACTCCGAGCCGCGGCTGCGCGAGGCGGCCGAGGCCGAGCCGCGCGTCGCGCGAATGTTGAAGATCGCCCAGACGCTCGAAGGGCTCTACTCGAATGCCTCGACCCATGCGGCCGGCATCGTCATCGGCGACCGACCGCTCGAAGAACTGGTGCCGCTCTATCGCGATCCGAAATCGGATATGCCGGCGACCCAGTTCAATATGAAATGGGTCGAGCCGGCGGGCCTCGTCAAATTCGACTTTCTTGGCCTCAAGACGCTCACCGTGCTCGACAAGACGGTGCGGCTTCTGGCGCTGCGCGGCATTACGATCGATCTTGCCGAAATTCCGCTCGATGACGTGAAGACCTATGAAATGCTCCGGCGCGGCGAGACGGTCGGCGTGTTCCAGGTGGAAAGCGCGGGCATGCGCAAGGCGCTTGTCGAAATGCGCGCCGATCGCTTCGAGGATCTTATCGCGCTCGTCGCGCTCTACCGGCCTGGGCCTATGGCCAATATCCCGACCTATTGCGCGGTGAAGCTCGGCGACGAGCCGGCCGATTATATTCACCTCACGCTCGAACCGATTTTGAAGGAGACCTTCGGCGTCATCATCTACCAAGAGCAGGTGATGCAGATCGCGCAATTGCTTTCCGGCTATTCGCTCGGCGAAGCCGATCTCTTGCGCCGCGCGATGGGCAAGAAGATCAAGGCCGAGATGGACGCGCAGCGCAGCCGTTTCGTCGGCGGCGCCGTCGAGCGCGGCCTGCCGAAGGCGCGCGCCGATGAGATTTTCGACCTGCTCGCGAAATTCGCCGATTACGGCTTCAACAAGAGCCACGCCGCGGCTTATGCGCTGCTCGCCTATCAGACGGCCTATTTCAAGGCCAATTATCCGGTCGAGTTTCTCGCCGCCTCGATGACGTTGGACAAGGGCTCGACCGACAAATTGTCGGAATTCTGCAACGAGGCGCGTCATCTCGGCATCAAAGTCGAGCCGCCCTCGGTCAACCGCTCCGGCGCCGATTTCGAAGTCGCCGCCAGTGCTGATGGCAACCTGTCCATCCTTTACGCGCTCTCCGCGATCAAGGGTGTCGGCGACGGCCAGGCCGCCGCTCTTGTGGCGGCGCGGGGCAGGCGCCCGTTTGCCGATCTCGGCGATTTCGCCGAGCGGATTTCCGCCCGCGACCTCAACAAGCGCATGCTTGAGAAGTCTCGCCGCGGCGGGTGCCTTCGACGCGCTCGAATCCGATCGGGCGCGCGTAATTGCCGCGATCGAGGCGATCCTGGCGTTGGCGCACCGGCGCGAGGATGAGCGCAGCGCCGGCCAATCCGGCCTCTTCGATGCCGAGCGAGCCGATCCGCTCGCTGGCGTCAAGGCCGAGAGCTGGTCGCTGGCGGAGCGGCTGCAGCGCGAGTTCGAGTCCGTCGGCTTCTTCCTTTCCAGCCATCCGCTCGATGCTTACGGCGCCGTGCTTCAGCGGCTGCGTCTGCGGCGCTGGGCCGATTTTGCCCGCGCGGTGAAGCAGGGAGCTTCTGCCGATCGTCTCGCCGCCGTCGTGCTCGACCGGCAGGAGCGGCGCACCCGCGCCGGCAGCAAGATGGGTATCGTGCAATTGTCGGATCAGTCCGGCCAATATGAAGCCATCCTGTTTCAGGAAGGGCTCAACCAATATCGCGAATTTTTGGAGAAGGGCGCGGTCGTCCTCGTCGCGCTGCAAGCGAATGTCGAGGGCGAGGATGTGCGCGCGCGCATCATCTCCGTCGAGCCGCTCGATCAGGCGGCGAGCCGGCGGCAGAAGGGGCTGCGCGTCTTTCTCCGCGATCCAGCACCGCTGCCCGCGATCGCGCGCGGCCTTGTCGGCCGCGGCGATGGCGAAGTTTCGCTCGTCCTGGTGACGGGCGGTGGCGAAGTCGAGGTGAAATTGCCCGGCAGATATCCGGCCAACGCCAATGTCGCTTCGTCGCTGAAGACGATTCCGGGCATTCTCAATGTCGAATATATGTGAGCCGGCGAGCGCTGCGGCGCAGGTTGCCGTGGCGTTATCGTCCGGCTAGTTTGGCGCCGTTTTGGGGGCGTATCCGTGCTCAGTTGCGTGCTGGCGCTAGTATTCGGTTATTTTTGCGGGTCAATTCCGTTTGGCCTCCTGCTGACGCGCGTCGCCGGGACGGCCGATCTGCGCAGCATCGGCTCCGGCAATATCGGCGCGACCAATGTGCTGCGCACGGGCCGCAAGGATCTCGCGGCAGCCACATTGCTGCTCGATGCGCTGAAGGGTCTCGCCGCCGTGCTGATCGTCGCGGCGCTCGCCCCCGGCCTGCCGCCGCTCTTCGCCGCGGCCGGGGCTTTTCTCGGCCATGTCTTTCCGGTCTGGCTCGGCTTCCGTGGCGGCAAGGGGGTCGCGACGTTTCTCGGCTGTCTTTTCGGGCTCGATTGGCATGTGGCGCTGGTCTTCATCATTGTCTGGTTTGCTGTGGCCGCGACGACGCGCTATTCGTCGGCCGGCGCGCTGGTCGCGAGCGCCGCGACACCGCCCGCCTTGGTTATCGATGGGCGTCGAGACGTTGCCGTTCTCTATGGTCTTCTGACCGTACTGCTTTGGGTGCTGCATCGCGCCAATATCGCGCGCCTCCGCGCCGGGACCGAATCGAAGATCGGCGGCGCGAAAGCGGCGGGCGAAAAGGCATGAGCGCCGTCGCGGCGGAGAGCGTCAAACTTTCCGACGCGCAGCGGTTCGATTGGCTGCGGCTCTGGCGTAGCGAGAATATCGGCCCGCGCACCTTTCACGCGCTCATCAATCGTTATGGCGGCGCGCGCGGGGCGTTGGAGGCGCTGCCCCGGCTGATGCCACGCGGTCGCGCGGTGAAAACCGCAAAAGTCGAGGATATTGCGCGCGAATTCGACGCCGCGGGCCGCTATGGCGCGACATTCGCGGCTTTCGGCGAGGCCGATTACCCCGCACGTCTCTCCAGGATCGACGCAGCGCCGCCGCTCGTTGCCGTACGCGGGCACTTGCCCGCGTTTCGGCGTCCGGCGGTCGCGATCGTTGGCTCGCGCAATGCCTCGGCAGCGGGGCTCGCCTTCACCGAGCGGCTGGCGCGCGGGCTGGCCGAGGCTGGCTTCGTCATCGTCTCTGGCCTCGCGCGGGGCATCGATCAGCGGGCGCATCGGACAAGTTGTGCAAGCGGTTCCATCGCGGTTCTCGCCGGCGGGCTCGATAAAATTTATCCGGCCGAGCATGTGCCGCTGCTTGAGGCGCTGCTGGAGCAGGGCGCTGCGATCAGCGAAATGCCGTTCGGCTGGGAGGCGCGCGGCCGCGATTTTCCGCGCCGCAATCGCATCATCTCGGGTCTTGCGGATGGAGTCGTGATCGTCGAGGCGGCGCGCCGCTCTGGTTCGCTCATCACCGCGCGATTCGCGAGCGAGCAGGGGCGTGAGGTCTTCGCCGTTCCGGGCTCGCCGCTCGATCCGCGCGCCGAGGGCACCAATCAATTGATTCGCGATGGAGCCACCCTCTGCACATCGGTCGAAGACGTGATCGAGGGGCTGGCGCGGCAGATTGCGGATGTTCCGCCGCGTCCTGGCTTGTCGGAAGGCATGATAGCCGCGCCGCTCGATGAGCCTCTATGGGATGAACTTGATCTAGCGGAGGTCGCGCCCGCGCCCAGTGTTCAAGGAGAGGGCCGCGCGGCGCCCGATACGGCGGAAATGGCCGGCGAACAGACGCCGCAAGCGCGGCTCGTCACTTTGCTCGGTCCGGCGCCGGTGTCGATCGACGAACTCGCACGCAGCGCAAATCTCTCGACGGGCGAAACGCGCGCGATTCTTCTTGAACTGGAGCTATCTGGAAAGCTTGTCCGCAGCGGCGGCGATCTGGTCAGTTTGACGGCTCGTTGAGTTTCGGCAGGTGCGATTCGGCTTCGAGCCGTGCCAAGTTCAGGAGATAGGCCAAGGTGTCGAGCTCAGCGCCGCCGGCGAGGGTCGCAAGCTCCGCGGACATGTTGGCGATATATTCGGCGGTGCTCTCGACAGTTTCGTGCGAGGGCTGATGAGACACTGACGTATACTCTGCTTTCTTCTGACGCGTTGTCGGTACGTCCGCGCGACCGCGAAGGCTTGGCGCTACACATATCGGCTCCGGGGAAGCTGATTAAGCTCTGCAGTACACGTATTAGTTGTACAGAAAGACTAAGCGTGTCAACGTTCATATTATCCAAAAAGATAAATACTCACGATCTCTTCAAGCAAATACGTGCCTTGCCGGGCATCCAGCCCGATAAGGGAAATTATATTTCTTTATGAGATAGCGTGCTTAACAGCTTCCGGACGAAACTTGCCCGCTAGGGTTGCTGCCGGCGCCGCCTGTGCGATCACTCACTCCGGGCAGCTGGTTCGGAAGGCTCTCAAAGGGCCAAGTTAGCGGTGAGCGTTTGCCCTGCGCGCAGGAATCGCTCCGGGTCGACGGGCTCGCCATCGATCCGCACTTCATAATGCAGATGCGGGCCGGTGGCACGGCCGGTATCGCCGATATGACCGACAATTGTGCCAGCCGCGACACTCTCACCTTGCGTCACGTCGATGCTGGAAAGATGCGCATAGCGCGTCGCCAGGCCGTTGCCGTTATCAATCTCGACTAGATTGCCGTAGCCGCCCATCGAGCCCGCGAAAGTGACGCGCCCCGGCGCGGTGGCACGGACGGAATCGCCATAGGCGCCGTGCAGATCGACGCCCGTGTGCAAAGCCGGGCGGCCGAAGAAAGGATCGATGCGCGGGCCGAATGGCGAGGTCACCTCGAGTTCGCCGGGTAGCGGTGCCTTCAACGGAATATGCGGCAGTACGGCTTCGAGGTCTTCCGCTGTCAGCGAGAGCGTTTTGCAGATGCGCCGCCGCGCCGGCAAAGGCCGAACCGTCGGAGAGGACCGGCAGCGGCACAAACGGTCCGCCGACGCCGCCTGCATTACCATGCGGCGTGTGATTGCCGGTATGGAAGCGGCTGGCAGAGAGGCCGATAGCGGCAAGCGTCTCGTGGACGCTGGCGGCTCAGCCGGTCGGCCGGGCGCTCAAACGCCGCGAGCACGGCGAGATCGGTCGTATCGGTGCGCGCGTAGCGGGCGGCAAGATCATTGGCAAGACTGGTTGGCGATTGCTGACTCATCATCGGCGGGCGCCGCGTCGCTGCTGCTGAAAGGCAGCGGTGCCGGATGGCTGCCATCCTGGAGCCTCAAGTCGAAGCCGGCGGGATGCGGCTTGCCGTCAGACGGCGGATTCGGCGCCGCAGAACCCGCCGCCGCCGTGGCAGCCGCAGGGGAGGGTGAAATGGCCGCTGTCGGCGTGGGATCGATTGCCGGGGCTGGCGTGTCCGTATCAGCGGGAAGATGCATTTGCTTCACCTCGGCGGCGAAGGTGACGAGCAACGCGGTGCGGTTTTCGACCTGGTCTTGGCGCTGCGACAGGCCACGCAGGCGCTCAGCGAAATCGGCGGTGTCGCTTACATCCCGCTGATTGGCATTCTCGATATCGCGCTTCAGCGCCGGCGATACGGTCCTCATAGGCATATTGCATGTCCGCCTGGTGCTGCATCAGTCCTGCCAGCACGTCATCGTGGAAAATCAGATAGCAGGTCGCCGCAAGATAGATCACCGCGGCAACGGGGATCAGCAGAAACACGACAAAGGCGGCAAAGCGGGGAATCGCCAAAGTGCGGGCATGCGCGCGATAAGCAAATGTCAAAAGGAGACGGTGGCTGTGAGGCTTATGGCTAGCTTGAGCGTGACGGGCGTGCATCTACAGACCCAACCGACTTCGAGAGAATGCCTCCTGATAAGACCGTGTTAAGGTTAATTTTCCCTGAAAATAAGCTGACTTAGGCGAGGGCCTGCGCGGCCGCGAGCACGGCCGCCGCATGGCCCGGTACTTTCACCTTATACCAGACCTGAGCAATCCTTCCGTCGGGCGCGATCAGGAAGGTCGTGCGCTCGACGCCCATATATTTGCGTCCGTAGAGGCTCTTCTCCGCCCAGACGCCATAGGCTTCGAGCACGGCCTTCGATTCGTCGGAAATCAATTCAAGATCGAGATCGTGCTTGCTTTTGAATTTGGCGTGGCTGACGACCGAATCCGGTGAGACGCCGACGACGGCGGCCCCGGCTTTCGCAAAGGCGCTTTTGAGGCCGCTGAAATCGATGGCTTCGCGGGTGCAGCCGGTCGTATTGTCCTTCGGATAGAAATACAGCACGAGCTTTTTGCCAGCGAAGGATTTGAGCGTTCGGACGATGCCGGAATCGTCCGGCAATTTAAAATCCGGGGCCTTGTCGCCGGGGCCAAGTCTGCCGCTCATTTCCGCCTTCCTTTCGTCTTATTAAACGGCAAACGCTTACGCGAGCCGGGGCCAGTCGACCGCGTGGGATTTCGACAAGCCACCTATATTCGGGTACGAATCGGCTTTCCAGTTCAGTCTGTTGCCGAAGGGCCACTTCCGGTTTGGTCGATCACAGCGACGATATTGGCGGCGTGCGCGAGACCAGGGATGCCCTCGTCCCGCGAAAGATGCACGCGCCCGCCGTGCTGCGCAGCCCTCTGCGACCGCAATTTACGCTTCTCGTCTGGCTGACGCACCGGCTCATCGGCTCGCGGGCCAGCCTCGTCCTGATTGGCGTGATCGCCGTCGGCCTTCTGGGGCTTTATTTGGCCAAAGGTCCGATCGCCTTGGCCGGCCTCGGACCGCGCGTCACACAAGCGCTCAACGAAAAAGTCGGTCCCGCCTACGCGTTCAAGCTCGGCAGCTTGTCGGTGACCACGCATGGGTTAGGACCGACGCTCGCGATCGACAATCTGACTCTGACAAGCCGCGAGGGCGCAACGATCCTCTCGGCGCCGCATGCCGAAATCTCCGTCGACCTGTTCTCGCTCATCTACGGCAAGGTGGTGCCGACGCGACTCGAAATCTTCGGCATCGAAGTCCGCCTTGCGTTACTGCCGGATGGTTCTCTGGCCGTCTCGGCCGGCAATGGCAAGCAGCAGAATCTGCTTGTCAGCTCGTTGACGGCGGCCATGGAGACGCCGGGCGCATCCGCGCCAGCGGTGCCGGAACTGCCGCCGCTGGCCGGTGCCGCGCGTCCGCGCTCGCTGGCGATGAAGCGTATCGCCGCGGCGCTACGGCTCCTGATCGACATCGCGACGCGGCCGACTGGTCCACTGGCGAAGATCGATCGCGTCGCGATTTCGCAGGGCCGCTTCGTCATTGAGGACGAACTCAACAACGAAACGAAACTCTACGACGGCCTGCAGCTTTCGCTCGCCAAGACCGGCGGGGGCACCAATTTCGATCTTTCGGCGCAGGGCCCGAACGGTCCGTGGTCGGTCTCCGCGCGCGCCGCCGGAAAGCCAGGCGCGGCGAGACGGCTCGATTTCAATTTCAAGAACATTTCCGTCGACGAGATTTCGCTCGTCAGCGGGGCTCGCGATGTCGGCGCGGATTTCGATATGCCGGTATCGAGCCATCTGACCGTCGCGATCGATTCCAAGAGCCAGTTGACCAATGCCAGCGGCAGCGTGCATTTCGATCCCGGCTATCTGCGCTTCGACGACCCCAACGACGAACCACGGCTGATCGATTCAATCGATACGGCCTTTCATTGGGATGGCGCGGCCCGGCAGATCGTCATCGACAATGCGCAGGTACGGACCGGCGAAACGGAGTTCGCCCTGCGCGGCGCCATCACGCCGCCGGTGCGCGAGGGTGATGACTGGCTGATCGGCCTGACCAATTCAAGGCGCGGCGTCTACGGCGTCGAACGGCCGGGCGAAGATAGGATTTTCTTCGACCATATCGATTTCCAAGGGCGTCTCGCGCTCGATGCCAAGATCTTCCATATCGATCGCCTGGCCTTCAGCGGCCCTAACAACGGCTTCGCCATGGCGGGCGCGGTCGATTGGAAGAACGGACCGCATATGAGCATCGGCGCCTCGCTCTCGCCAACGCCGGCGAAGGTCGTGGTCCGGCTCTGGCCCTCCTTCATGGCGGCCGATATTCGCGACTGGTTCCTGGAGCATGTCAAAGGCGGGATCATCACGCGCGGCACGCTGCGGATGAATTTCGACGCGGCGATGATTGATCACATGCATCACCAATATCCGCCGCCGGACCGTGCGCTCGCGATCGATTTCGCCGTCTCCAACGGCTCGCTCACTTTCCTCAAAGGCGTGCCGCCGATCGAAGGCGTCGAAGGCTCCGGCCACATCACCGGCCGCACCTCGACCTTCACCGCAACAACTGGGCATATGCAGGTCGGCTCCGACGGCGTGCTCACCTTGTCGGAGGGCGGATTCCATATCGCTCATGCCGAGATAAGGCCGACGCCGGCGGAACTTTCCGGCCATGTAACCGGCGACGTTCGGGCCGTCGGGACGCTGCTCGGCCTCGACGCCTTGAAGCCTTTCGTCTCGCTGCCGGTCGATACGAACCGGATCAGCGGCCAGATCGATGGGCAGCTCGGCATCCTGCTGCGCCTCGGGCCCGGCGCCGACCCCAAGCGGGACTTCAAACTCAGCGTCGATTCCACAACGACGCAATTCGCTGCCGAAAAGCTGCTCGGCAACCAAGATCTCCGTGATGCCACGCTCCACGTGACCGTCGATAACAATGGTCTGCACGCCTGGGGCAAAGGCCATTGTCTCGGCGGTCTCGCCGATATCGATGTCTCCCGGCCCGTCGGCGGCGCCTACGGCAAGGCTGTCGTCTCGCTGGAGATGGACGATGCCGCCCGTGCCAAACAGGGCTTGGTGGCTGTGCCCGGCGTCTCAGGCCCGATCGGGATGCGCGTGACCGCGCCGCTCGGCGCGCCGAGCCCCATCAAAGCCCAGATCGATCTCGATCTGACGCGCGCCGAAATCGACGGCCTCGGCATCACCAAAGCTGCTGGCCGGCCCGGAAAAGCGAGCTTCGAATTATCCGTCGACGACAATCATACGACGACGCTCGATCAGCTCGTCGTCGATGCGGGGGGCGCGTCGATCAAGGGATCGGTCAAGATCGGCGCGCCCGACGATCCTTCGCAATTCTCCGCGCATCTCACACAGGTCAAACTCTCGCCGGGCGATGACGCGAAGGTCGATCTCTCCAAAACCGCCGACACGCTCAAGGTCATCATCCACGCCGCTTCCTTCGATGGGCGGCCGTTCCTGAAAACCTTGACGTTGACCCATGCCGAAGATGCGGCGGCCGACGGAGACACGCCGCACAAACCGAAAGGGAAGCAGCCAGCGCGCCCCTCGGCAAAGACACCGGATTTCGACATGGACATCGCGATGAAGGCGGAGAGCCTCGTCGGCTTCAACAAGGTCGCGATGACCAATGTCGATCTGCACCTCGTCAAAAACGGCGCGACGCTGAAACAATTCGCGCTCACCGCCCGCATGGGCCGTCAGGCGACGATCGTCGGCCATCTCGATCATGCCGATTCACCGGCGCCGCAGCTCGACCTCACGACCGACAATGCGGGCGGACTGCTGGCCTTCGTCGATCTCTATAAGCACATGAAGGGTGGCGTGTTGAATGTCGCGATGCGCCTCGGAAACGATGCGATGGCTGGCTCGCTGGTGGTCAAAAACTTCGTCCTTGCGGATGAGCCCGCCTTGCGCCGTCTCGTTGCCGAAGGCGTACCGCGCAGCACGCGGACCGGCGAGCCGGCCTTCGATCCGGACGCCGTTTCCTTCCGCAAATTGCAGGTGAACTTTCAACGCGCCGAGGGCCGTCTCGACATCAGCGATGGCGTGATCTACGGCTCGCAAATCGGCGTCACTGCCAATGGCTGGCTCGATTTCGCGGCAAGCCGCGTCGATCTCCAGGGGACTTTCGTGCCGGCCTATGACGTGAACAATTTCTTCACGCAAATTCCCTTCTTCGGTCTGCTGGCTGGCGGCTCGCATGAGGGCCTCTTCGCCATCAATTATCACATCGTCGGCTCCCCGCGACAGCCGACCCTGAACATCAATCCTTTCTCGATCGCGCCCGGCATCCTGCGCAAGATTTTCGGCTCGATCGATCTGACCAATCCCGACAGCGAATCCGAGACGCCCGCGCCGCCAGGCCAAGAAGGCCGATAAGCAGGCGCCGCAATTACTCCGCCGGTTTCAACAGCACGTGCTTCTTCTTGCCGAGCGAGAGTTTGATCGCGCCGTCGATGAGGTCGCCGGGGCCGAGCGTGGCGCGCTCGTCGATGACGGTCGCATCGTTGACTTTCAGGCCGCCGCCCTTGATCTGGCGCCGCGCTTCGCCAGTCGAGCCGACAAGTCCCGCCTTGACGAAAGCCGAGAGCACGCCGACGCCGGCGTCAAGCTCCGGCCGCGCGACATCGACGCTTGGCAAGCTCGCCGCGGCAATGCCTTCTTCAAAAGCCTGCCGCGCCGTCTCGGCGGCTTGCTCGGCCGCCACGCGGCCATGCACCATCGCCGTCGCCTCGGTCGCCAGAACCTTCTTCGCCTCGTTGATCTCGGCGTCGCGCAGGCTTGCGAGCCGGCCGATCTCGTCGAGCGGCAATTCGGTGAAGAGCTTCAGGAAGCGGGCAACGTCGCCGTCCTCGCAATTGCGCCAATATTGCCAATAGTCGTAGACGGAGAGCAGATTGGCATCGAGCCAGACCGCGCCTTGCGCCGTCTTGCCCATCTTGGCGCCGGAGGCGGTTGCAAGCAGCGGCGAGGTCAGGGCATAAAGCTGCGGCGTGCCGAGCCGGCGGCCGAGATCGATGCCGGTGATGATGTTGCCCCATTGGTCGGAGCCGCCCATCTGCAGCGTGGCGCCATAGCGCTTACTGAGTTCGACGAAATCATAGGCCTGCAGGCACATGTAATTGAATTCGAGGAACGAGAGTTCGTGCTCGCGCTCGAGCCGCAGCTTGACCGAATCCATCGCCAGCATGCGGTTGACGGAGAAATGCCGGCCGATGTCGCGCAAAAAATCGATATAGTTGAGGCCGAGCAGCCATTCGGCATTGTCGGCCATGATCGCGTCGTGCGTGGCTGCACCGAAGGTCAGGAACTTGGAGAAGACCTGCTTGATCCCGGCCTTGTTGGCCTCGATCGTTTCCTCGGTCAGCAGCTTGCGGCTTTCGTCCTTGCCGGACGGGTCTCCCACCCGCGTGGTGCCGCCGCCCATCAGCGCGATCGGCTTGCCGCCGGTCTTCTGCAGCCAGCGCAGCATCATGATCTGGACGAGCGAGCCGACATGCAGCGAGGGCGCGGTGCAATCGAAGCCGATATAGGCGACGAGATCGCCGCTTCTGGCCTTTTCGTCGAGCCCGGTGAGGTCGGAGCACTGGTGCAGAAACCCCCGTGCGGAGAGCACGTGGAGAAAATCGGATGTCGGGCGGAAGGCTTCGGACACGGGCACCTGCGCGATTAGGAAAGGCGCGGCGAACCTAACCCCCGGCAGCGGGGCGTCAAGAGCCGAGAGCCTCGCCGAACACCCGCTTCAGCATGGCGCCGCCCGCGCTCTCAGCGATCTCCCGCAGGTAATGGTTCGTGGCCTCGAGCCCGGTGCCGCCGTGATCCAATTCCGATTGCAGGCCGTCGCGCAAGCCCCAGGCGGCGGACAGGAGCGGGAAGCCTTCCGTCTCGATCTTCTGCTGCGCTTGCGCGATTTGGCGCTCGGACCGGCCGGTCTTCGACAGGACCAAGGCGATCTTGCCCTTGGCGCCCTGGCGGGCGAGGCGCCGGGCGAGGGCAAGGGTCGGGCGCAGATCGTCCTCCGACGTGCCGGTCGGCAGGAAGACGACAGAGCTTTCCTCCGCGACATCTTTCGTCAGATCGTCGGCAAGGCCGCGCGTGTCGGCGACGATGAGGTCGAAACTCTCCTCGGTCTTGCGCAGCTTCTTCAGGCTCTTGAACGCGCGCGTATCGATCTCGGGCGCGATATTGCGGCGTAGACGCGTGGCGTTCCACTCGACGCAGGTCAATTGCTCAAGGTCGAAATCGGCGAGAAGAACCTTGCGCCCGGCGCGCGCCGCCGCGACGCTGAGAAGGCGCGCGAGGCTGCTTTTGCCAACGCCGCCCTTCTGCCCGATAAAGGAAACGAGACTAAGTTCCTTCTTCATGCCAAGCGCCCCATATTCTTCTTGTTTGCTCTTTTAGAGCCGGGACCCGGCGCTCGCGCGCCGCACTTGAAATTCAAAGGACATCGTAAAGCGGGCGCAAGTTTTTTCCAAAGGCTTGATCGCGCAATCGCTTTTTTACGGTGGATTGTCATAATAGGGCGCCGCCCTGGGGGAAATATTGGTGACGCGTGCGCTTGGCCTGATGAGCGGAACATCTCTCGACGGGATCGATGTCGCGATCATCGAGACGGATGGCGCGGCGGAGGTTACGCAAGGTCCCGCGCGGTCCTTCTCCTATAGCGATGAGGATCGCGCACTTCTGCGCGCTGCTTTGGCCGCGGCGCAAGACCTGCCCGCAGATCCCGCCGCGCGCAGGTCGCGTCCCGGCATTCTCGCCGAAGCCGAGCGCCGTGTTACCGCACGCCATGCCGAGGCCGTACGCGACTTTCTGATCGCGGAGATGATTGATCCGGATTCCGTAGATATCGTCGGCTTTCACGGCCAGACCGTGATCCATCGTCCGGCCGAGCGCTTCACGGTGCAGATCGGCGACGGCGCACAGCTCGCGCAAGCGATCGGGCGGCCGGTGGCCTATGATTTTCGCGCCGCCGATGTGGCCGCGGGCGGGCAGGGCGCGCCGCTGGTGCCCGTCTATCATCGCGCGCTGGTCGAGGCGGCCGGATTCGTGGAGCCGGTGGTCGTTGTCAATATCGGCGGCGTCGCCAATCTCACCTATGTCGATGGCGGCGCGCCGATCGCCTTCGATACCGGGCCGGGCAATGCGCTGATTGACGACACGATGTTTTCGCGCGCCGGCGAAAAGATGGACAGCGGCGGCGTCGTAGCGGCGGCAGGCAAGGTCAATCCCGCCGCGTTGACCGAGCTGCTGGTGCATCCCTATTTCGATGCGCCGCCGCCGAAATCGCTCGATCGCAATGCATTTTCAAGCGCCGCTGTGGCGGCCCTGCCGCTCGAAGATGCCGTCGCGACGCTCACGGCCTTCACCGCGCATAGCATCGCCCGCGCGCTGGAACATCTGCCGAAGGAGCCCAAGCTCGTCATACTCGGCGGCGGCGGCGCGCATAATCTGACTTTGCGTTGGCAATTGATGCAGCTTCTGCCCTGCGGGCTGGTGCTGGCGGAGACGCTGGGCTGGTCGGGGGACGCGCTGGAAGCGCAAGCCTTCGCTTATCTCGCCGTGCGGAGGTTGAAAAATCTCCCAATCACGTTCCCGACGACAACAGGTGTCGCGGAGCCCTTGCCGGGCGGTTTGATCGCCGAAGCGAATTGACCGGCGTGTAGCCAACCTTAACAGTAGCACACTAATTGCGGGGCTAGATTGCCTGCGTTCCTAACTCCGCAAGCCGCAAGGAGCCGCCATGCCGCGCCTGACGCCCATTCCGCCTGCCGAACTCAGTCCCGAACAGCGTGCACTCTATGATGATATGAAAGAAGGGATTGAGACGAGTTTTAAGGGCTTCACTGCCATTCGTAGTGATGGTGCGCTGATCGGGCCGTGGACGGCCTGGCTCACCGAGCCGAAGTTCGGCGAAGCGAGCTGGCATCTTGTGCGGGCGCTTGCCGACAAGCCGGCGCTGCCGCGCAATGTGCGCGAGATTGCTATTCTCGTCACCGGCGCGCATTTCAAATCGGCCTATGAGCTTTACGCGCATGTGCTGATCGGCGAGATGCGCGGCCTCTCGGACGAAAAAATCTCGACGATCGTCGCCGGTCAGCGACCTGTCGATCTGACGCGGGAAGAGGCCGTCGCCTATGATTTTGCCAGTGCGCTGATAAATGGCGGCACATTGCCGGAGCTGACCTACCGGACCGCGCAGCAGCTTTTCACGCCGCACGGCGCGGCGGAGCTTTCCTATCTCGTCGGGCTTTATGCGCTCGTGTCGATCACGCTCAACACGTTCGACATTCCGGTGCCGGAGGTTTAGCGCAGATGCGATGTTTCGCATCTGCGCCAATTTTAAAAGCGGATGCGTTGAGCATCCGCGCTGGCGCCTAAACTTGCTTTAGGGGCGCTCGGCCGGCTCCGACCGCGTCGGCGTCGGCAGTTTCGGCGGATTGCCAAGGCGGCGGTCGAGATAGATGCCGACTTCCTCGATGAGGGGTTCGACACAATTCTCGAAGAAATGGTTGGCGCCGGGGATGACCGCGTGTTCGATCGCGATGCCCTTCTGCGTCTTCAGCTTCTCGATGAGGCCGGTGACTTCTTTCAGCGGAGCGACGCGATCCTGATCGCCGTGGACGAACAGGCCCGAGGAGGGGCAGGGCGCGAGGAAGGAGAAGTCGAAGCGGTTGGCGGGCGGCGCGACTGAGATGAAGCCCTCGACCTCCGGCCGGCGCATCAGAAGCTGCATGCCGATCCAGGAGCCGAAGGAGACGCCGGCGATCCAGCAGGCGCGCGCGTCAGGGTTGATCGCCTGCGCCCAGTCGAGCGCCGCCGCCGCATCCGAGAGTTCGCCCTGGCCGTGGTCGAACGCGCCTTGGCTTCGGCCGACGCCGCGAAAATTGAAGCGCAGGACCGAAAAGCCGCGCTCGGCGAAAGCATAGTAAAGATTGTAGACGATCTGGTTGTTCATCGTCCCGCCGAACTGCGGGTGTGGATGCATAATGATGGCGATCGGTGCGCCACGCTGTGTCGAGGGGTGAAAACGCCCCTCGAGACGACCGGCGGGACCGTTGAAAATGACTTCGGGCATTCGATCTCCTAAAGCTCGCGGGCCGCTCTGCCGAAGGCACGGCATGCCGCGCGCGCAGGCGAGTATCCGCGGGTTTGCTTGACGTGCAAGCCACCGACACACATAATCTGGCGTTAGAATTGTTCTAACCGTTTCGGCACGTTATAGCGCCAGCCCAAACGGCCTGTCGGCAAATCAGGGGTCCTCCTCTACACGGCCGGCCATCCGGATTGCAATTAATTTGGCACGGCGGCGGCGAGCTTTTTCAATTCGCCTTGCGCCAGAGAAGGGTGATCAGTGCCGCATACGCGCGCCTATCTCGATCATAATGCGACGACGCCACTGCGGCCCGTGGCGCGGGAAGCCATGTTCGAGGCTTTGGCGCAATGCGGCAATGCCTCGTCCGTGCATCGCGAAGGCCGGGCGGCGCGGGCACGGCTCGAATCAGCGCGCGAGGTGATCGCCGGCTTCGTCGAAACCCAGCCCAAGAATGTTTATTTCACCTCGGGCGCGACCGAGGCGCTGAACCTCGTCTTGACGCCAGAGCTTGAGCTTGACGGCAATAAGGCGCCGTTTGAAGTGCTCCTGGTTGCGGCGGGCGAGCACGCCTGCGTCCTGCAAGGCCATCGTTTCCCGGCCGCGGCGGTCGAAAGGCTGCCGCTGACGCCGGCGGGCACTCTCGATCTCGCGGCGCTCGACACGGCCTTGGCGCGACACGCCGACCGCAGGATGCTGCTGGCGCTCCAGGCGGCCAATAACGAGACGGGTGTGATCCAGCCGGTCGCAGAGGCGGCGGCGCGGGTCCATGCCGTGGGCGGGGCTCTCGTCTGCGATGCCGTCCAGGCGGCGGGCAAGGCGGCCTGTGACTTTTCCGCCCTGGGCGCGGACGTTTTGGTGCTTTCCGCCCATAAAATTGGTGGTCCGCAGGGGTCCGGCGCTCTTTGTTTTGCAAATGGGCGGCATCATATTTTAAATAGACTAATTAGAGGGGGCGGCCAGGAGCGAGGGCTCCGTGCCGGCACCGAGAATGTGGCGGCGGTCGCGGGCTTTGCGGCCGCAGCCGGGGCGGCAGGCAAGGCAGGGCCGGCCGAAATGGCCCGGCTGGCCGGTTTGCGTGACTGGCTGGAGCGGGACGTTCGAGCGGTAGCACCGGAGGTTGTGGTTTTCGGCGCCGGGGCGCCGCGTTTGCCCAATACGGCGAATTTCGCTGTTCCGGGCCTGGGGGCGGAGGTTTTGTTGATGGCGCTCGATCTCGAAGGCGTCGCGGTCTCGTCAGGGTCCGCCTGTTCTTCGGGCAAGGTCAAGCGCTCGCACGTTCTCGAGGCGATGGGTGTGCCGCCCGCTCTGGCGGAAGGCGCGATCCGGGTCAGCCTCGGCTGGAATAGCGAGGAGGACGATGTGGAGCGGTTTCGTGTCGCCTTCACCAGGGCGGTCGAGACGCTCAAGGCAAAGCGGGTGAAGCCCGCCGCATAGAGATTGAAGTCTGAACCAGCGGTCCTTGAAACCGCCGAGGTGAGGAGAGAAGAATGGCTGCGGTGCAGGAGACGATTGATCGCGTCAAGGCGATCGACGTGAGCGAATATAAGTATGGCTTCTTTACCGATATCGAGTCGGAGAAGGCGCCCAAGGGTCTCAACGAAGATATTGTCCGATTCATTTCGGCCAAGAAGAGCGAGCCGGAATGGCTGACCCAGTGGCGGCTTGAAGCCTATCGCCGCTGGCTGACGATGGAAGAGCCGCGCTGGGCGCGGGTTTCCTACGGCCCGATCAATTATCAGGACCTCTATTATTACGCCGCGCCGAAGACGGCCGCGGGGCCGAAGTCGCTTGACGAGGTCGATCCTGAGCTCCTGAAGGTCTACGAGAAGCTCGGCATTCCGCTGAACGAGCGGGCGATCCTCGCCGGCGTCGAAGGGGCGGGCGAGACAAGCGGCCGCGTCGCCGTCGATGCGGTTTTCGATTCCGTCTCGGTGGTGACGACCTTCAAAGAGGAACTCGCCAAAGCCGGCGTCGTCTTCTGCTCGATCTCCGAGGCCGTGAAGACGCACCCAGAACTCGTGCGCAAATATCTTGGCTCGGTCGTTCCGCCGACAGACAATTTCTTCGCGACGCTGAATTCCGCTGTCTTCTCGGACGGCTCGTTCGTCTATATCCCGCCGGGCGTGCGCTGCCCGATGGAGCTTTCGACCTATTTTCGCATCAACGAAAAGAACACCGGCCAATTCGAGCGCACTCTGATCATCGCCGACAAGGGGGCCTACGTCTCCTATCTCGAAGGCTGCACGGCGCCGAAGCGCGACGAGAACCAGCTTCACGCCGCGGTGGTCGAACTGATCGCGCTCGACGATGCCGAGATCAAATATTCGACGGTGCAGAATTGGTATCCCGGCGATTCGGAAGGCAAGGGCGGCGTCTATAATTTCGTCACCAAGCGCGGTGACTGCCGCGGCGCGCGCTCGAAAATCTCCTGGACGCAGGTCGAGACCGGCTCGGCCATCACCTGGAAATATCCGTCCTGCATTCTGCGTGGCGACAATTCGCGCGGCGAATTCTATTCGATCGCCATTTCGAACGGCTATCAGCAGGTCAATTCCGGCACCAAGATGATCCATCTCGGCAAGAACACGACGAGCCGGGTGATCTCGAAGGGCATTGCCGCCGGCCATTCGCAGAACACCTATCGCGGCCAGATCTCGGCGCATCGCAAAGCGACAGGCGCGCGCAATTTCACCAATTGCGACTCGCTGCTGATCGGCAACGACTGCGGCGCGCATACGGTGCCCTATATCGAGGCGCACAATAGCTCGGCGCAATTCGAGCACGAGGCCACGACCTCGAAAATCTCAGAGGATCAGCTCTTCTATTGCATGCAGCGCGGGCTCAACGCCGAGGAGTCGACGGCGCTGATCGTCAACGGCTTCGTCCGCGACGTGCTGCAGCAATTGCCGATGGAATTCGCCGTCGAGGCGCAGAAGCTGATCGCCGTTTCGCTCGAAGGCAGCGTCGGCTGACGCCCGCGCCTTCGCCCACAAGGATCAAAGCCATGTTGGAAGTTAAGAACCTGAGCGTGTCGATCGGCGACCGCGAAATCTTGAAGGACTTCAACCTCAAGGTCGCGGATGGCGAAGTCGCGGCGATCATGGGGCCGAACGGCTCCGGCAAGTCGACGCTCTCCTATGTCATCGCCGGCAAGCCGGATTATGAAGTCACCTCCGGCGAAGTGCTGCTCGACGGCGAGAACATTCTCGAATTGTCGCCGGACGAGCGCGCCGCCAAGGGCGTGTTTCTCGCCTTTCAATATCCGGTCGAAATTCCCGGCGTCTCGACGATGACCTTTCTCAAGGCGACGCTGAACGCTATCCGCAAACAGCGCGGTGAACCAGAACTGTCCATCCCGGATTTCGTGAAGCGCGTAAACACGGCGGCGGCGAAGCTCGACATCAAGCCCGATCTTCTGCGGCGCGCCGTCAATGTCGGGTTCTCGGGCGGCGAGAAGAAGCGCATGGACATCTTCCAGATGGCCTTTCTGGAGCCGCGCTTTGCGATTCTCGACGAGACCAATTCCGGCCTCGATATCGATGCGCTGCGGATCGTCGCCGATGGCGTCAACGCCTTGCGCACCAAAGGGCGCAGCTTCCTCGTCATCACCCATTATCAGCGTCTGCTCCAATATATCGTGCCGGACAGTGTGCATGTGATGGCAGGCGGCCGGATCGTGCGCAGCGGCGGCAAGGAGCTGGCGCTCGAACTCGAGAAGAGCGGCTACAAGGATTACGTCGAAGCGGAACTGGTGTGAGGCGCCAATGACCAAGCAAGCCCTCCCCAACACGCTGGCAGAAACCGCGCTGGCCGAGGCATTCGGCGCGGCCAAGGCCGTGCTGCCCGGCAATGCCGCCGTGGCTGAAGAGCGCCAGCGTGCCTTCGACGCCTTCGCCCGCGCTGGCCTGCCGAACCGCCGCCTCGAGGCCTGGCACTATACCGACCTGCGCAATCTGATGCGTCAGGCGCTGCCGCTCGCGCCCGTGCCGGAAGCGAAGGAGATCGCCAAACTCAGCGAGGCGGCCGCGCGTTTGCCGTCGCCGCGCCTCGTTCTCGTCGATGGCGTCTTTGTGCCGGAACTTTCGAGCCCTGTGCCCGCGGGCGTGACGGTCACCTCACTCGCCGCCGCGCTCGTCAAGGGCGAACCGGCGTTGATCGAGAGCCTCGGCGCGGCGTGGGCCGAAGCCGATGACGCAATCATCTCGCTGAATGCGGCTCTAATGCAGGACGGTCTCGTCATTGATGTCGCGCCGGGTGCGAAGCTCGCAGACCCGCTGCACATCGTCTATGCGAGCGTCGCGCCGGAGCCTGTCGCGCGCATTTCGCGCTCGCTGGTGCGTGTCGGTGCTGGCGCCACTTTCCGGTTCAATGAATTGAGCTTGGGACGAGGCGGGCGCACCGGCCAAACCAACAATGTGCTGATCCTCGATGTCGGCGATGGCGCCGACGTGGCACATACCCTGTCGCTTACCGGCACCGAGCCGGGCAGCCTGCGGCTCGAGACCTTCCTGGTGAAGATCGGGGCGAAAGCGAAGTTCGACAGTTTCGCGCTGATCACCGGCGCGGGCCTCGTGCGTCGTCAGATCTACAAGCTTTTTGCTGGTGCCGATGCGAAAGCCTCGCTGCGCGGCGTGTGCCTGCTGCGCGGGCGCGAACATGCCGACACGACTCTCTTCGTCCGCCATTCGGCGACGGGTTGCGAGGGACGGCAAAACTTCCGCTACATCCTCGACGACGAGGCGACAGGCGTCTTCCAGGGCAAGATCGTCGTTGATCGCATCGCCCAGAAGACGGACGGGCGGATGCTCGCAAAGGCGCTGGTGCTGAGCGACGACGCGACAATGAACAGCCGGCCGGAGCTTGAAATCTTCGCCGACGATGTGGCTTGTGGCCATGGCGCGACCATCGGCGGCCTCAACGCCGATCAGCTCTTCTATCTCGAAGCGCGTGGGCTGCCTGCGAAGGAAGCGGAAGCCTTGCTGCTCGAAGCCTTCGCGGCCGAGCTTGTCGACGAGATCGGCGATGAAAACCTCATCGCCGCCTATCGCGCCGAGATTTCGGCCTGGCTTGCAGGGAGGGCGAAGGCATGAATGAGCATGTCGCCGCGCCGCTCGATGTGGCCAAGATCCGTCAGGATTTCCCGATCCTCGAGCTGAAGCCCTACGGCAAGACGCTCGTCTATCTCGACAATGCCGCCTCGGCGCAGAAGCCGCGGCAGGTGGTCGATCGCATGGTGTATGCGACCTACAACGAATATTCGAACGTCCATCGCGGGCTGCATTATCTCGCCAATGCCGCGACTGAGGCCTATGAGGCCGCGCGTGAGAGCGTGCGCACCTTCCTCAACGCCGGCAGCATCGACGAGATCATCTTCACCAAATCGGCGACGGAGGCGATCAACCTCGTCGCGTCCTCGTTTGGCCAGCGCTTCATCAATGAGGGTGACGAGATCGTCCTCTCGATCATGGAACATCACGCCAATATCGTGCCGTGGCATTTCCTGCGTGAGCGCAAGGGTGCGGTGCTGAAATGGGTCGATGTCGATGACGAGGGCAATTTCTCGCTCGAAGCCTTCGAGAAGGCGCTGACGGACAAGACCAAGATCGTCGCGATCACGCATCTCTCGAACGTGCTCGGCACGGTGACGCCGATCAAGGAGATCGTGAAGATCGCCCACGCGCGGGGTATTCCTGTCCTTGTCGATGGCGCCCAGGGCGCGGTGCATCTCGATGTCGATGTGCGCGATCTCGATGTCGATTTCTACGCGATCACTGGCCACAAGCTCTATGGGCCGACCGGCGTCGGCGCGCTCTACGGCAAGAAGGAATGGCTGGAGCAGCTGCCGCCCTTCCTCGGCGGCGGCGAGATGATCAACGAGGTCACCAAGGATCACGTGACCTATAACGACCCGCCGCATCGTTTCGAGGCCGGCACGCCGCCGATCATCCAGGCCGTGGGCCTCGGCGCCGCGCTCGACTATATGCGCGAGGTGGGCCGGGCGAAGATCCACGCACATGAGATGGCGCTCAGCCAATATGCGCATGAGCGCATGTCACGGCTCAATTCCGTGCGCATCTTCGGCCGCGCGAAGGACAAGGGCGCGATTCTTGCGTTCAATCTCAAGGGCGCGCACCCGCACGATGTCGCGACGATTATCGATCGCGAGGGCGTGGCGGTCCGCGCCGGTACGCATTGCGCACAGCCGCTGCTGGCGCGGTTCGGTGTGACCTCGACATGCCGCGCCTCCTTCGCCATGTACAATACGTTTGAGGAAGTCGATAAGCTCATCGAGGCTTTGCAGAAGGCGGAGGCGCTCTTTGGCTGAGGATATGATCACCGAGACGACGCAGACGCCTGTGGGCGAGGCCGCACCGGCCATCGAGACGGCATCGCCCAATTCGCCGCAATGGTTCTTCGCGCCGGGCATCATCCCGGACGAACGCGCCCGGCTGACCGAAGAGACGGTCGCCGCGCTGAAGACCGTCTTCGATCCTGAAATCCCATGCGATATTTACGAGCTTGGGCTGATCTATTGCGTCGTCATCGACGATGGCCGTAAAGTGCTGATCGATATGACGCTGACGGCGCCGGGCTGTCCCGTGGCCGGGGATATCGTCCAAGCGGTCGAGAGCGCGGTGGGCACTGTCGGCGGCGTCTCGTCGGTCGAGGTCAATATGGTCTTCGATCCGCCGTGGGATCAAAGCCGGATGTCGACCGAGGCGAGGATCGCGCTCGACTTTTACTGATGCGGAACGGCGCTCGCCGCCCCATATGAGGGCGAGGCCACGAGGAGATGAATGATGGCGAAAGCGAAGTTCCCGATCATGACATTGACGCCGGCAGCGGCCGATCGCGTCCGCACGCTGATGGCCGACCGCGCCATCGCGGGACTGCGCGTCGGGGTCAAGAACGGCGGCTGCGCCGGCATGTCCTATACGCTGGACTATGCCGAGGCGATCGGCCCGTATGACGAAGTCATCGAAGACAAAGGCATCAAGATCATCATCGATCCGAAGGCGCTGATGTTCCTCTTCGGCACCGAGATGGATTTCCGGACGGACAAGATCGGGTCGGGCTTCACTTTCAACAACCCGAATCAGACAGGCGCTTGCGGCTGCGGCAAATCCGTCGCCATCACGCCCGCCAGCGAAGCCCAGATCGAAGAAGCCCGCGCCAACGCAGGCTAAAGCGCTTCCGCTCTAGGCTTCCTCTGCCTCTTCGACAACGCTCGGCTTCAGCTTCACCGGCCGCAGCAAAAAGCTCGGGACATGATCGCCCATGCCGACGACGGGCCGATCGTCGTGCCCGTTGTCGCGCGGGCGCCCGCGCTCGGGGCGGTGATGGCCGCGATCCTTGTGATCCGGCGCTTTGTGCTCCGGTGCCTTGGCGACAGGGCTATTGGCTTTCGCAGCAGTGTCGTGCGTCTCTCGCGTGCGGTTCCCATGTTCGCGGGGCTCACGCGGCTCGCGCGCGCTGCGTTCCCTTGGGGCATGGGTGCGCTCGCCACCGGACCGGCGGGTGCTGCGGTGACGCGGCGCGCGGTCGTCCGTGGCTGCCTCGTCATCCTGCGCCAGCGTGTCGAACGTCGCGCCCTCCTGCCAATTGACGGCGCGGCCGATCAGCTTCTCGATTTCGGCAAGGTGCTTCTGGTCGGCACGGGTGACGATCGAGATCGCAATACCCTGCTTGCCGGCGCGGCCTGTGCGGCCGATGCGGTGGACATAATCCTCCGCATGAACCGGCACATCGAAATTGAAAACATGGCTGACATCGGGAATGTCGAGGCCGCGGGCGGCGACATCCGAGCAGACGATGAGATCCACATCGCCGTTCTTGAACGCGTCGAGCGAGGCCATGCGGGCGCGCTGGTCCATGTCGCCATGCAGCGCGCCGGCGCGGAAGCCATGCTTCTGCAGCGATTTATGCAGGATCGCGACATCGCGCTTGCGATTGCAGAAGATGATCGCGTTCTTGAAACTGTCGGTGGAGCGGATGAGCTTGCGTAAGGTTTCGCGCTTGGCCGGGCCGGGCAGAGAGGCGACGAGCACCTGGGAGATGGTGGCGGACGTGGTCGCGGCCGGGGCGACCTCGATGCGGACGGGATTGTGCAGGAAAGCTTCGGTGAGGCGGACGATTTCGGCCGGCATGGTCGCCGAGAAGAACAGCGTCTGGCGGGTGAACGGCACCAGCTTGCAGATGCGCTCGATGTCGGGAATGAAACCCATGTCGAGCATCCGGTCGGCCTCGTCGATCACGAGGATTTCGATGCCGGTCAGGAGCAGCTTGCCGCGTTCGGCGAAATCGAGCAGCCGGCCGGGCGTCGCGATCAGCACATCGGCGCCGCGCATGATCTTGGCTTCCTGGTCGCCGAAGGAGACGCCGCCGATCAAGAGAGCGACATTGAGCTTGTGGTTGATGCCATAGCGGCCAAAGCTCTCTTCGACTTGGGCGGCGAGTTCGCGCGTCGGCTCGAGGATCAAGGTGCGCGGCATTCGCGCCCGGGCGCGGCCCTGTTCGAGGCGCGAAAGCATCGGCAGCGTGAAGGCGGCCGTCTTGCCGGTGCCGGTCTGGGCGATTCCGAGCACATCGCGGCCGGCAAGGGCTTCGGGAATGGCCTGGGCTTGAATGGGTGTAGGGGTGGTGTAACCGGAAGCTTCTACCGCCTGTAGAACCTTCTCGCTGAGACCAAGTTCTCTAAAAGTCATATTAGTCCTGAAAACAGCGCATGCGGCCCGGCTGCAAATTGCGACTTGGGCACTGCGCGCTAAAGCTCCAAGGCGCTTCCGGTCCCCCGGAACGGACCGAGCGGCAAATTTGGCGCCTTAAGGGGAAATCGGACACGCCCCAGCTTGGGCGAATCTGTCGGTCCGAACCGCTCTTTAGCCCTGATATCGGCAGGATGCAAACGGATTGCAAGCTCACGCCGGGTATGAGGCGCAAATCTCTGAAATAAAGTGATTAATTTGTCGCCAATCGCCCTACCGGCTGACGCCGGGGGGAAAAAATCCGCATCAGAACGAAGATCGTCGCCAGAACCGCAATGTAAACGATGAGCTGCAATTGCGTCGGCTGATCGGTATAGCCGAGGAGGGTATGAGCGATGCGGCCGACCCAGGAATCGTCGGCGAGGAGCCAGGACGTGTCCCAGACCGTGCGGTCGAGCACGGTGACGATATCGCCCTGGTCGAGGAAGCCAACTGCCTGGGCCGCCATGCCGGCCGCGATGAAGGAGATGAGCGCTGTCGTCACCCGGAAGAGATAGCGCATCGGAATGGTGATGAGGCCGCGGAAAGTGAAATAGGCGACCGCTACGCCGCCCAGCAGCCCGAGCACGCCGCCGATGAAGATATTGGCGACCGTCGTGCCGCCGTTGACGAGCACGCCATAGAGAAACAGCACGATCTCCGAGCCTTCGCGCAGCACCGCGACGGCGACGACGATGGCGAGCGCGAACAGCGACTTCGAGCCGCTGCTGACCTCCTGCCCGAAAGTGCTCAGTTCCTGCGTCATTTCGCGGCCGTGCCGCGCCATCCAGACATTGTGCCAGGTAAGCATGACGACGGCGAGCGAGAGCACCGAGGCGTTGAGGACTTCCTGCCCCGTGCCGGCGAGCGCCTCGGCGATCAGGCCGGTGAACAGCGCGACGATGCCGGCGCCAAGAACGCCGGCGGCGACTCCGCCGAAGACATAGCGCAGCCGATGGGGCACGCTCTGGGTGACGGCGAGGACGACGCCTACGACAAGGCCAGCTTCAACGACTTCGCGAAAGACGATGATAAGGGCAGCGATCACGATGATCCTCTTTCAGCGATTTCGGGCATCGCCGCGAGTAGAGTGACAGGCGGGCCTTTAGCCTGCCGTGCTTTGCATTTTACTATATGAGCGCGGCACATGACTGCAAGGATTGTCGCCTGCATTTAGAATGCTTCAAAAGCGAGCGCGAATTGGGATATAATTTATTTGACTGATTGCGCGGCGGCTGGGTCATGGCCCTGATTTGGAAGGGCATCGAACTCTCGTGTATAGCGCTGGACAGCGGCGCAGGATGATTTTTGATGAGTCGCAAGGGCCGCCAGACGCCGCGGATAACCAAAAGATGACTTCTAAAGACGCGCAGAAACGTACCTGTCTCGCGATCGTCCTCGCGGCCGGCCAAAGCAAACGCATGCGCTCGGACCGGCCGAAGGTGCTGCATGAACTCGCGGGCCGCTCGCTGCTCGCGCATGTGCTAGCCTCGGTGAGCGCGGCCGGGGCGGAGCGCGTGGCGCTCGTCGTCGGGCCGGGCCACGACGCCGTGGTTAAGGAGGCGATGACCATAGCGCCGAATATCGATATCTTCGTTCAATCGCTGCCGCTCGGCACCGCTCATGCGGTGCTTGCGGCCAAGGCCGCGATCGCCGAAGGTTATGACGACATTCTCGTCGCCTTTGGCGACACGCCGCTGGTGCAGCCGGAGACTTTTACGCGGCTGCGCGCCGGGCTCGCGGCACCGCGCCGTGCCGTCGCGGCGCTCGGCTTTCTCGCCAGCGATCCGCGCGGCTATGGCCGCCTCATTCAGGAAGACGACACGCTGGTCGCGATCCGCGAGGACCGCGATTTGCGCGACGGCGAGGCGGAGATTTTTTCTGCAATGCCGGTCTGATGGCGATTACCGGCGCCACGGCGCTGGCTCTGCTCGAATCGATCGGCACGGCCAATGCGCAGGGCGAATATTACCTCACCGACATCGTTGCCGCTGCCCGGCGCGAGGGCTTGAGCGCCCTGGCCATCGACGCGCCGGAAGAGGAAGTGCTCGGCATCAACGATCGGCAGCAGCTCGCGGCGGCCGAAGCCGTTTTGCAGGCGCGGCTCAAGGCGCATGCGATGCGCGGCGGTGTTACCTTCGTCGACCCAAGCCGCGTGCAGCTTTCCTATGACACGAGCTTCGGCCGCGATGTGATCGTCGAGCCGGATGTCTTCTTCGGGCCCCGGGTGAAGGTCGGCGACGGCGTGACGATCCGCTCTTTTTCGCATCTCACCGGCGCGGAGATCGGCCCGCGCAGCATCATCGGGCCTTTCGCGCGGCTGCGCCCCGGCACGGTGCTGGCCGAAGATGTGCACATCGGCAATTTTGTCGAGGTGAAGGCCTCGTCGCTCGGCGCCGGCGTCAAAGCCAATCACCTCTCCTATATCGGCGATGCCTCGATCGGCGCGAAGACAAACATCGGCGCGGGCGTCATCACCTGCAATTACGATGGCTTCGCCAAATTCCGCACCGAGATCGGCGCGGGCGTTTTTGTCGGCGTCAATTCGGCGCTTGTCGCGCCGGTGAGGGTCGGCGACGGCGCTTATATCGGGACGGGCTCCGTCATCACCGAAAACGTCGAACCGGACGCGCTGGCGTTAGCGCGCAGCCGTCAGGTCGAAAAGCCCGGCTGGGCGAAAGCGCTCCGCGACAAGCACAAGAAATAGCGGCTAAGCGGGTTGCGGCAGCGTCCCGTCCGCGCGGCGTGCCGCGAAGATCACATAGGGCACGAAGGCGAGGATCACGAAGGCCCAGAGATTGAGGCCCGCGCCTGCCGTGACCCAGATGACGGACGGCAGGAAGGCGAGCAGCGTCAGTGCCGCCCAATCCCGCCAGTCGCTTTTCTGGCACCATAGATGCGCCGCCAGCATCGCCATCGGGAGAGCCCAGATCGCGAGATCGTATTCGAGCATGATCGGCGTCGCCAAAGGCATCGCCACACAGAATGCGAGCGCGCGGGCGAAAAGACCCTGCGCGCGCCGCCAGACCCAAAAGACGAGCGCGAAAGCGCCGAGCGTCGCCATTGCTTGCGCGATTTCAGCCGCCCTATGATTTAGCGTAAGCTTGTAGACGGCGGCGAAGACGGTCGGCACGCGATTGCTCTGCACCGGATCGCCGAGGATCGCGGCGGCGTGATCCGGCAGATGCGCCAGGAATTTCCACCAGACGTCGGCGCCGAAACAGGTGAAGCTGAGCAGGACCAGCGCGGCGCTCGTCGCGGCGAGCATCAGCAGGGCGCGATATTCGCGGGCGGCCAGCAGACAGACCGGCGCCAGGATGAAGACCTGCGGCTTATAGACTAACAGGCCGAAGAGAAAGCCTGCGAGCAGCGCGCTGCGATTGGCGAGCGCCAGAATGGCCCCGGCGATCAGCGCGGCGGTCAGCGCGCCGTTCTGGCCATCGGCGGCGTTCTGGATCAGCGGCGGCGCGATGAGGACAAGCGGCAGGGCGAGCCCGGAGAGGCGCTGGACGATAAGCCCGAAGCCGAGCGCGGTCGCGCCGACCCAGGCCGCTAGCGCCAGGAGGTAGGGCAGACGCGACAAAGGCGCCACGAAGAGCAGGAAAATGGGCGGATAGGCCCAGGGAAAGTGCTGGACGATCCCGGAAATTGAATCCTGGAGCGCGAAAAAACGCGGCTGATCGAAAACCGTGATGGCTTTGCCCGCGTGGACGAGGATCGAGGCGGCGTAGAATGTTAGGAAATCATTCCCCACGACGGAACCAGCGCCATTGCGCATTCCGCCGCCGGCAGGCACAAGACAAAGGCCGAGCGCCAGTCCGGCATAAATGCCGGCAAGCGTCCACAGAGCCACAAGCGGCAGGCCGCGGCTCAGCGGCGCCCCGATCTGGGCCGATTGGCCTTTGGCCAAAAGGGTCATTCGGCTCCCTGGCTGCTGTGACGCATTGAGCAAGCGTTCACTTTATGGAGCCTATTGCTCTCTGATTTGCTAACGAGACCCGGGCTCATTAAGTCCCCAGTGCCGGTTAACGGCAAAGGAAGATCATATGTGCGGAATCGTTGGTATTCTTGGAAACGGCCCGGTCGCGGGACTGATCGTCGACGCCCTGAGCCGGCTTGAATATCGCGGCTACAATTCCGCCGGCATCGCCACGCTGGAGGACGGCAAGCTCGTGCGCCGCCGCGCGGCGGGCAAGCTGAAGAATCTCGAAGCGCTGCTCGCCGCCGAGCCGCTTCACGGCCATGCCGGCGTCGGCCACACACGCTGGGCGACGCATGGCAAGCCGACAGCTGAGAACGCCCATCCGCATCGCAACGGCAAAGTGGCCGTCGTCCATAACGGCATCATCGAGAATTTCCGCGCCTTGCGCGAAGAATTGAAGGCCAAGGGCCACGCCTTCGAGTCCGAGACCGATACCGAAGTGGTCGCGCATCTCGTCGGCGAGGCTTTGGCCCAAGGCCTTACGCCGGTCGAGGCGGTGGCCGAAAGCCTGCCGCGGCTGAAGGGCGCTTTTGCGCTCGCCTTTCTGTTCGAGGGTGAGGACGACCTTCTGATCGGTGCGCGGGCGGGCGCGCCGCTTGTCGTCGGCTTTGGCACGGGCGCGCGCGCGGACGAGGTCTATCTCGGCTCGGACGCGCTGGCGCTCGCATCACTGACCGATCAGCTCGCCTATCTCGAAGAGGGCGATTATGCGGTTCTGACGCGTAAAAGCGTCAAAATCTTCGACGCCGCCAATCTGCCGGTCGAACGCAAGCGGGTCACCGCCCCGGTCTCGGCCTTTCTCTTCGACAAGGGCAATTACCGGCATTTCATGGCGAAGGAAATCCATGAGCAGCCGGAAGTCGTCGGCCGCACCCTGTCGCATTTCCTCGATCTGTCGACGGGCACGGTCTCCCTGCCGTTCGAACTGCCGGTCGATGCGGCGACGCTGCCGCGGCTGACGATCTCGGCCTGCGGCACGGCCTTCATGGCCGGGCTCGTCGCCTCCTATTGGTTCGAGCGCATCGCCAGATTGCCGGTCGAGATCGAGGTCGCCTCGGAATTCCGCTATCGCGAGCCGCCGATGGAGAAGGGCGGCCTGATGCTGCTCATCTCGCAATCGGGCGAGACGGCCGACACGCTCGCGAGCCTGCGCTACGCCAAGACGCAAGGCCAGAAAATCCTCTCCGTGGTCAATGTTCCGACCTCGACCATGGCGCGCGAGAGCGATGTCGCGGCGCTTACGTTAGCGGGGCCGGAGATCGGCGTCGCCTCGACCAAGGCTTTTACCTGCCAATTGGCGCTGCTCGCCTGTCTGGCGCTCGCCTTTGCCAAGGCGCGTGGCACGATCAACGCGGAGGAAGAGGCGCGCCTCGTCGCCGAACTCACCGCCGTGCCGGGTCTCATCTCCGAAGCCTTGAAGCACGAGCCGCAGGTCGAGCTTCTGGCGCGCGACCTCGGCAAGACCCGCGACGTGCTCTATCTCGGTCGCGGCACGTCCTATCCGCTCGCGCTCGAAGGCGCGTTGAAGCTGAAGGAAATCACCTACATCCATGCTGAGGGCTATGCCGCCGGCGAGTTGAAGCACGGGCCGATCGCGCTAGTCGATTCCGATCTGCCCGTCATCGTGCTCGCGCCGCGCGACCATGTGTTCGAGAAGACGCTCTCGAATGTGCAGGAAGTCGCGGCGCGCAACGGGCGCATCATCCTTGTGTCGGAGCCCGAGGCCGCGCATGAACTCGGCGTGCCGGCGGAGGTGATCGTGATGCCGAAGATGGCGCCGGACTTTTCCGCGCTCGTCTATGCCGTGCCGGTGCAATTGCTCGCCTATCACACGGCCGTCTTCATGGGCAAAGACGCCGACCAGCCCCGCAATCTCGCCAAGAGCGTGACGGTGGAATAGGGCGTCATTGCGAGCCAAGGGCGCGCAGATTTCAGGGCGCAGAATTTTTTTGACGCTTCAGCGCGATGTTAAAGTCTCGCGTCATGGCCGGACTTGATCCGGCCATCCACGCGATTCCGCTTGGCAGGTTGTGAAAGGCAAAGCAGCCAACGACACCCGGCTGCTTCTTTGGAAAACGCCAATCTACGCGCCCGCTCTATAACATCCGCGTAACGTCCCGACGTGGATGGCCGGGACAAGCCCGGCCATGACGCTGAGGGGGTGCTGTTCGCTTGTCTTTGGTGTGGACTTGTGACGTTTCATCCCGCCGGCTTCTTTTGCATCTCGCGCCAGCGCTTTTCCGCGCGCGCCGCGTTGGCCTGCGGCGCTTCGAGGAAATAGACGAGCGAGGCCTGCGTCGAGAAGCACAGGATTTTGTGCGTGTCGGGATCGTCCCAATAGAGCGAGCAATCGGTAGGGATGAGCTTGCCCGCCGCGACGCCAATGGGGTCATGACCGCCGAATTCGCCTTTGCCCTGCATCGGATGCGGCCGGCCGATGTCCCACATGCCCCAATCGCTGCCGCCTTTCTGCGATTTGTCGATGCGCGAATCGTGCACGGTAAATTTCATCGCGGCTTTGGAATCGGCTTCGGGATTTTCGGGCGCCGCCGGCCTGACGTTCTCCGCGCGCGCCACCGAAAGCGTGGCGAACACGAGCGCCGAAAACGCGAGCATCGCCAGTCGTGCACCACGCCTCATCATTAAACCCGCCTCCCTTGCCGCGCACGCGATCCCGATGGCGCGCCCATAGTAGGGGTTATACACTCGCGCTGCGCGGGGTGGGCATTGAGATGTCTCATCCGCGCCATGAGACCCTATCATGGGCGAGAGTCGATGCTGTATGACACGATCCTGTTACGGACCTTCGCCGCCGTCTGCGACGCGGGCAGTTTCACCAAAGCGGCGCATGTGGTGAATCTCACGCAATCGGCGGTGAGCCTGCACGTCAAACGGCTTGAAGAGCAGGTCGGCGCGCGCCTGCTCCGGCGCGGCGCGGAAGGCGTCGGGCCGACAGAGCAGGGCGAGGTCCTGCTCTCCTATGCGCGGCGCATTCTCGCCCTGAACAAGGAGGCCGAGCGGCGTCTCGGCGGCAAGGACGAGAGGCTCATCCGCATCGGCGCGCCGGAATATTTCGATCTCGACAAGCTTTCGATTTTGCTGCGGCAATTCTCCGCGCAAAATCCGGCGCTGCGCTTGCAGATCGAATTGGGCATTGGCCCTGACATCGCCGCGCTGCTTGAGGCCGGCGATCTCGACCTTGCGATTTTGAGCCGCGAGATCGGCGAGGGCGACGGCATCGCGCTTTCGCGCGAGCGGCGCATCTGGGCGGCTGGGCAGGCGATGCGCCTTGGCCCCGACCAGCCCGTGCCGCTGGCCCTTTATCCGTCGAATTGCCGCTGGCGCCAGGTCGTCCTGGATGAGCTGGACCGCGCCGGGCGGCCTTGGACGGTAGTACTGCAAAGCTCCGGCATCGCCGGCATTCTCGCGGCGCTCGGCGCCGGGCTTGCAATCACCATCTTCCCGGAAAGCAGCCTGCCGGCGGCGCTGCGCCCGCTGGGCCGGGCCGAGGCGTTGCCGCCGCTACCGGATTTTGAATTCGTGCTGCGGCGCAGCCAGACGCGCAGCGCCGCGGTCGATCATCTGGCTGAGATGATCGCCAATTCCTTCCAGCTTTCCGCCGCCTTGCGCAAAGCGCCGAAAATTCCGGCCACGAGCCTGATTCGGTCCTAGAGCCGTTGTGGCGGGTGTCCCTGCGCCGGGGCCAAGGCGCACTGTCCCGGCAAAGTTGCCTTTTGCGGCCCTTTGCGATTGTTTGCGCAGCCGCCGCAAGCTATTGCGTCGCATCGGCCCCTCCAGCCCAATGTGCCGCCTTTATGCGTCTTTCCCGCTATTTCCTGCCCATTCTCCGCGAAAATCCGAAAGAGGCCGAGATCGTCTCGCACCGGCTGATGCTGCGCGCAGGCATGGTCCGGCAGGAGGCGGCGGGCATCTATGCCTGGCTGCCGCTCGGCTTCCGGGTGCTGCAGAAGGTCACGCAGATCGTCCGTGAGGAGATGGACCGGGCCGGGGCGATCGAGCTGCTCATGCCGACCTTGCAGCTCGCCGATCTCTGGCGCGAGACCGGCCGCTACGACGCTTACGGCCCAGAGATGCTGCGCATAAAAGACCGGCACGAGCGCGAATTGCTCTACGGGCCGACCAACGAGGACATGATCACGGAGATCTTCCGTTCTTATGTCCGTTCCTATCGCGACCTGCCGAAGAACCTCTACCATATCCAGTGGAAGTTTCGCGACGAGCAGCGGCCGCGCTTCGGCGTCATGCGCGGGCGCGAATTCCTGATGAAGGACGCCTATTCCTTCGATATCGACGAGGCCGCGGCGCGGCGCTCCTATCAGCGCATGTTCGTCACCTATCTGCGTATCTTCGCGCGCATGGGGCTGAAGGCGATCCCGATGCGGGCCGAGACCGGACCCATCGGCGGCGATCAGAGCCATGAATTCATCATCCTGGCCGACACCGGCGAATCCGGCGTCTACATCAATTCCGATGTGCTCGATCTGCCGATCCCGCCGGCCGACATCGACTACGACTTCGAACCTCGAGCCGATCATCGACCAATGGACCGCGCTTTATGCCGCGACCGACGACGTCCACGACGCGGAGCGGTTCGCCCGCGAGACCCCGCCGGAAAAGCAGCTTCACAGACGTGGTATCGAGGTCGGCCAGGTGTTCTACTTCGGCGACAAATATTCCAAGCCCATGAAGGCGCTCATCACCGGGCCGGACGGCGTCGAACGGCCGGTGCTGGGCGGCTCCTATGGCGTCGGCGTCTCGCGCCTCGTCGGCGCCCTGATCGAGGCGGGGCATGACGAGGCCGGCATCATCTGGCCGGAGTCCGTCGCCCCATTCCGCGTCGGGATCGCCAATCTCAAGGTCGGCGACGCGGCGACCGACGCGGCCTCCGAGAAACTCTATAACGCCCTCCAAAAAGCCGGGATTGACGTGCTTTATGACGATACGGACGAGCGGCCAGGGGCAAAATTCGCGCGCCTCGACCTGATCGGCCTGCCGTATCAGATCATCATCGGGCCGAAAGGCCTTGCCGAAGGACAAGTCGAAGTGAAGACCCGCAGCACTGGCGCCCGCGAAAATCTTTCCCTCGACGCGGCCGTCGGCCGTTTCGCCGGCTGAGCCGTCCGGGAGGCAAGCGATGGCCATATTCGCGCCGTTCGAGTGGACGATTGCGACGCGCTATCTGAGGGCGCGGCGCTCCAGCGGCTTCGTCTCGGTCATTGCCGGCTTTTCCTTCCTCGGCATCATGCTGGGCGTGGCGACATTGATCGTCGTGATGTCGGTCATGAACGGCTTCCATAAGGACCTGCTCAACAAGATCGTCGGCATCAACGGCCACATCTTTCTGCAGGCGGCGGATACGCCGCTCACCGATTACGACGCGGTGGCCAAGCAGGTCGAGAACGTGCAGGGCGTCGATCTCGCCATCCCGATGGTGGAAGGTTCCGCCTTCGCGGCTTCGACTTTCGCCCAGAACGGCAGTGGCGTTCTCGTTCGCGGCATCCAGGAAGCCGACATCCGGCGCCTGCCGGGGATCGCCAACAATGTCCGTGCCGGGACGCTCGACGGATTCGACACGTCGGGCGGCGTCGCCATCGGCCAGCGGCTCGCTGAAAATCTCAATCTGCGCGTCGGCGACAAGATCAAGATCATGACCGCCAACGGCGCGCAAACGCCTTTCGGAGTCGCGCCGCGCGTCAAGGCCTATAAGGTCGTAGCGGTCTTCGAGATCGGCATGGCCGAATTCGACGGCATTTTCGTCTATATGCCGCTGCCCGAAGCGCAGGCCTTCTTCAATCTCGACAAGCAGGTGAGCGTCGTCGAACTCTTTCTGCACGATCCGGAGAACATCGATTCCGTGCGCGACAAGATCGAACAGGTCTTGACGCGGCCGGTCATCATGACCGATTGGCGGGAGCGCAATAAGACGTTCTTCGATGCGCTCAATGTCGAGCGCAACGTGATGTTCATCATCCTCACCCTCATCGTGCTCGTCGCCGCGCTCAACATCATCTCCGGCCTCATCATGCTGGTGAAGGACAAGAGCCACGACGTTGCGATCCTGCGGACGATGGGCGCGACGCGCGGCGCCATCATGCGCATCTTCCTCATCACCGGCGCCTCGATCGGCATCGCCGGGACGCTCGCCGGATTTCTGCTCGGGCTGCTGGTCGCTGAAAATGTCGAGCCGATTCGGCAATTCCTCAACCGGTTGCTGCACGCCAATCTCTTCCCGGCGGAGCTTTACTTCCTCTCGCGGCTTCCCTCGGTGGTCGATCCGCGCGATGTCGCAACCGTCGTCACCATGACGCTTGCCCTATCGATCCTGGCGACGCTTTATCCGTCCTGGCGAGCGGCCAAACTCGATCCCGTCGAAGCCCTGCGCTACGAGTGACATGAGCGAACCCGTCCTTCAGCTCCGTGGCATCACGCGCGTCTACAAGCAGGGCGGCGCGGCGCTTGCCGTGCTCAACGACGCCGAATTCGCCTTGTTTCCTGGTCAATCGGTAGCGCTGGTGGCGCCGTCGGGCGCCGGCAAATCGACGCTCCTGCATGTCGCTGGCCTGCTCGAGCGGCCGGATGGCGGCGAAGTCTTCATCGACGGCGTGGCAACATCGCAGCTTTCGGACGATGCCCGCACGGCGCTCCGCCGCAATACGATCGGCTTCGTCTACCAATTCCATCACCTGCTGCCGGAATTCACGGCCATCGAGAATGTCATGCTGCCGCAGATGATCGCCGGGCTTTCGCGCCAGCGAGCGCGGGCGCGGGCGCTCGAATTGCTCGATTATCTCGGCCTTGCGGCTCGGGCGAAGCACCGGCCCACGGAACTTTCCGGTGGCGAGCAGCAGCGCGTCGCCATCGCCCGCGCCGTCGCCAATGCGCCGGGCATTCTGCTCGCTGACGAGCCGACGGGGAACCTCGATCCCCATACCGCCGACCATGTCTTCACCGCGCTGGAGACGCTTGTCGAGGCGACAGGCCTCGCAACGCTGGTCGCGACGCACAGCGAAGCGCTCGCCGCGCGCATGACGCGGCGGGTGACGCTCGATGAGGGGAATGTGCGGGAGATGGGCTAAGGCGGCGCGCGTTCAGGCCGCGATCGTGGGGTCTTGACCCAGGTCTTGCAGGCGCTTGGTCAATTCGTTTACGCGCCGTCTGAGTTCGGCGTTCTGCGCTTCGAGTTCGCTCACACGGGCAGACCCTTCACCGACGTCGCGGGACAAGGTCGGCTTGTCGGCTGACTGCGCGGCGTTGTTAAAACTGACACCGATCGAATCCCTGTCCCGCCACACCAATCGCGCATGATGGCTGCGCTGCTTGGCGGGGATGAACACGTCGAATTCCGACGGCACGGCCAGCGTGTCGCTCAACGCGATCCTGGCGCCGCCTGCCGAATAATTCTTGATGATACAATCGATGGTAGTCATACGATTGTTATACGTTATCTGCGCGCGCAAAAAGCTTCGTATGCGCTCAGTCGATCTCTGATCGCGCTCCATACAAGGCCTCCTAGCATTGCCGCGCATCCCGCCAAATCTATATTTAGTCTAGTTGTTCGGGGTTAATACTTGCTCAACTCGGTTATAGAAACGCGCGTAAACTCAAGGGGATTTGAACGGCGCCACGCACGTGCAAAGGGTGGTGGCCTATGCTAACGTCGCGGAAGTTCTGGGGGGTGTTTGACGTGCTTCTTCGCCTAATCGGTTTGCTCGGAATTCTGGCATTGTCGCTCGTTACGAGCGGCTGCACGTCTTGCGGCAAGCTCGACCAATTCCAGGCGCCGACCCTCCCGAAATTGTGCCACGCGGACACCGCGCCGAATTAGCTCGCTTGCTGAAATTGATTGATGCTGCAACACAGCCGGGCGGGGCCCAGGCAAATGGTGTAGCCTAAGCAACAGAATATTCCATCCACTTCAAATCGCAATCGGATTGATGTTCGCAACCGGACGAGGCAGTCTTGCGCGCGTTCGGCCGATGCAAAAGGTATGAAATGGCTGCGAAGATCGTTAATGCACCGCAAGAGCGAACCGGCTTGCCGTCGGAGGCCGATCAAGCCGAGCGCTTTGGCAAGGCGCGCTCGGCCCAGGCGACGGCGGTGCTCGAGGACTATGTCGAACTGATCGACGACCTGCTGAAATCCGAAGGCGAAGCCCGGCCGACCGATATCGCCCGGCGGCTCGGGGTCTCGCACGCCACGGCCATCAAGAGCATCGCCCGGCTGAAGCGCGAAGGGTTCGCCACGTCCAAGCTCTATCGCGGCGTCTTCCTGACGCCGGAAGGCGCGGCGCTCGCCGCCAAAGTACGGGCGCGGCACCGCCTCGTGGTCGACCTCCTCGTCGCGGTTGGTGTGCCACAGCACTGCGCAGAGCTTGATGCCGAGGGTATTGAACACCACGTGTCTGATACAGCGCTGGCGGCTTTCGCCCGTTTCCTCGGGCAGGTCGCGGGCAGGCGCAACAAGCCGGAATAACCGGCCGCATTTCAGTTACCATAAGTCTTGAATTGCGGGGGGCCCGTGCAATTGCACGTTGGCCCTTAAGTGCGTTTCAAGAGTCGTGACATTAGGGCAACAGCTCGGGAGCATCTTCTACAGATGCGATGCAACGTAGAACGAGGCCGCTTTTCAGCCATAAACCAGCGGCTAGTCTAAAATTACTCGAAGGAAGCGAAGTTGGTGTCGAGTCTTTCTTGTGGAAGCCGTTGTCGGCGGAGTTCGTCACTAGGTGTCATCGCCCGCGCCCCCCGCGTGGCATTGGGTGTCCCTCATTAGGGCTGTCGCTCACTTTTCGAACCAAGCGGGGTTATCGGAGTTGGAAGCGCGCGTCGTCGATAAGAAGAACCTTCCCAGCCGGCATGTGACGGAAGGGCCGGAGCGGGCGCCGCATCGGTCGTACCTCTATGCGATGGGGCTGACGCGCGAGCAGATTCATCAGCCGCTCGTCGGCGTTGCCTCCTGCTGGAACGAAGCCGCTCCCTGCAACATTTCGCTCATGCGCCAGGCACAGGCAGTCAAGAAGGGCGTCGCCGCCGCCAATGGCACGCCGCGCGAATTCTGCACGATCACCGTGACCGATGGCATAGCCATGGGCCATCAAGGCATGAAGTCCTCGCTCGTCTCGCGCGAGGTGATCGCCGATTCCGTCGAACTCACCATGCGCGGTCATTGCTATGACGCACTCGTCGGCCTCGCCGGCTGCGACAAGTCGCTGCCCGGCATGATGATGGCGATGCTGCGTCTCAACGTGCCGTCGATCTTCATCTATGGCGGCTCGATCCTGCCCGGCAATTTCCGCGGCCAGCAGGTGACGGTGCAGGATCTCTTCGAGGCGGTCGGCAAATATTCCGTCGGCGCCATGTCCGCGGACGATCTCGACGAGCTTGAGACCGTCGCCTGTCCCTCCGCCGGGGCCTGCGGCGCGCAGTTCACCGCCAATACGATGGCGACCGTTTCCGAGGCGATCGGCCTGGCGCTGCCTTACTCGGCCGGCGCGCCGGCGCCTTATGAAATTCGCGACCGCTTCTGCACGACCGCCGGCGAGATGGTCATGGAATTGCTCGCCCGCAACCTTCGCCCGCGCGACATCGTCACCCGCAAGGCGCTGGAGAATGCGGCGGCGGTCGTTGCCGCCTCTGGCGGTTCGACCAATGCGGCGCTGCATCTGCCGGCCATCGCGCATGAGGCGGGGATCGATTTCGATCTTTTCGCCGTCGCCGAGATCTTCCAGCGCACGCCCTATATCGCCGATCTCAAGCCCGGCGGGCGTTATGTCGCCAAGGATATGTTCGAAGCCGGCGGCGTCCCGCTGCTGATGAAGACGCTGCTCGATCACGGTTATCTGCACGGCGACTGCATCACGGTCACCGGCCGTACGATCGCCGAGAATCTCGCCAGCGTGCGGTGGAACCCGCACCAGGATGTCGTGCGCGCGGCGGACACGCCGCTGAGCCCGACCGGCGGTGTCGTCGGCCTCAAGGGCAATCTCGCGCCGGACGGGGCGATCGTGAAAGTCGCCGGCATGGAGAAAGACAAGCTTGTCTTCGAGGGTCCGGCTCTGTGCTTTGACAGCGAGGAAGACTGCTTCGATGCGGTCGAGAAGCGTCGCTATAAAGAAGGCTGCGTCATCGTCATCCGCTACGAGGGGCCGCGCGGCGGCCCCGGCATGCGCGAGATGCTAGCGACCACAGCGGCGCTCTACGGCCAGGGCATGGGCAGCAAGGTTGCGCTTATCACCGATGGGCGCTTCTCCGGCGCCACGCGCGGATTCTGCATCGGCCATGTCGGTCCGGAGGCGGCGGCGGGCGGCCCGATCGCGCTGATCCGTGACGGTGACATCATCCGCATCGATGCGGTCAATCACACGATCGACGTTAAGCGCTCGGACGAGGAGCTGGCCGCACGCAAGAAGGAATGGAAGCCGCGCTCAACACAGTTTGGCTCCGGGGCGATCTGGAAATATGCGCAGCAGGTGGGTCCGGCACGCTATGGCGCCGTGACGCAGCCGGGCGCCGCAGGCGAGGTGCAGTGCTATGCAGATAGCTAAGCCCCGCCTCCTCCTCGTTGGCGCGGCCGCATTGCTGGCCGCGACCATGCTTGCGCCGGGCCGGACGGTCGCCTTCGACGGCACGCCGCAGGCGGCCGAAAGCGCCAACAAGACGCCGCTGCAGATTTTCAAGAATCCCGAAGCCGCGCTGCGTGCTGGATTAGAGGATTTCAGGAGCGGCGATTCCCGTTCGGGTCTCGAGGCGCTGAAATATGCTGCCGCCGGCGGCGAATCGCTCGCACGCTGGAAGCTCGCCAAAATGTATGCCGATGGCGACGGCGTCCCCCAGGACGACGAGAAGGCCTACGATTATTTCGAGCAGATCGTCGACAATTACGACGAGGACAATTCCAGCCCGCGTGAAGACGCGGTTGTGTCCAGCGCCTTTGTCGCGGTCGGCGCCTATAGCCTCACGGGCATAGCGAACAGCAAGGTCGCCGCGGACCCGATGCGCGCGCTTGAGATGTTCCAATATGCCGCGACGAATTTCGGCAACGCCGACGCGCAATATGATCTCGCACGCATGTATCTCGACGGTGTCGGCGTCAACAAGGATGCAGGACAGGCGGCGCGCTGGCTGCATCTCGCGGCCGAGAAGAACCATGCCGAGGCGCAGGCGCTGCTCGGGCAATTGCTGTTTACCGGTCGCCAGGGCGTCGCGCGCCAGCGCGGCCTCGGTCTGATGTGGCTGTCGCTCGCCCAGCAATCGGCGGGGTCCGACAAGAAGAACCAGTGGATCATCGACCTTTATCAAAAGGCCAATGCCGCTGCGACTGACACCGACAAGCAGATCGCCGCGCTTTATATCTCCGATTACAAGAAGCGGCATTAAGCCCCTTTATCTCCTTTCATCGCGATACGTGCGGCGCGGCAATCGATCAGGATTGCCGCGTCGATTGTCTTTGCGCGCGGCGTGCCGTTAACTTTCCGGCGAAAGCGCGAACGGAGCAGCGACGAATCACTGTTCGGACCTGATTGGCGTTTTGTTCCCGGCAAGATTTAGCGTGCGCCGCGATGCGCGGCACAATTTTCCGCGAATTGATGACGCCGGAGCTGGCGCACGCGGTCCTCTGGGTTAAGCTTTTTGTCTCGTTTTGATGCGACGCGGAACGGCTATGGCGGATTCGGAAAAGATCGTCGCTGTCTGCATCAGCGGTTCGGTGCAAGGCGTCGGCTTTCGTGCCTTCGTGCAGCGCGAGGCGGAGTGCCGCGGCATCAGCGGCTTTGTGCGCAATCGCCGCAATGGCGATGTCGAGGCGCTTTTCGCGGGGTCGATCGAAGCGGTGGATGCGCTTGTCGCCGCTTGCAGCAGCGGCCCGGCGCGGGCCCGCGTCGCCCATCTTGCCGTCTACGAGCCGCAGGCCGATGCGCTTGTCGAATTGCCGGCGCGCGGCTTCCACCTGCTGCCGAGTGTGTAAAGCTAGCGCGCCGCGCCGGCGCGATCGAAACGCTCGCGCGCCACGTCGATCTCCTCGACATGCGCGAGCGCCCATTGCCCAAGCGCCATCACCGGATGGCGAAGCGAGTGGCCAAGCTCGGTCAACGCATAATCGACGCGCGGCGGAACGGTGGGATAGACCGTCCGCGTCACCAGCCCATCGCGTTCGAGCCCGCGGAGCGTCAGGGTCAGCATCCGCTGCGAAATTCCGTTCACCCGCCGCTTGATCTCGCTAAAACGCATCTCGCCTTCGGCCAGCTGCATGACAATGAGCACGCTCCACTTGTCACCGACACGGGCCAGAACCTGGCTCACCCGGCGACAGTCGGCATGTTCGATCGGCGGGCGCTCGATAGTCACGTCCATGTTCGTCACACCCAAAAATGTGCCTTCTTGCGGCTTCTAACAGCGGTGCCGTAATTAGTCTAGGTTACAAACCAATACCAAGGTGACACATGACGACATTGCTGCAAATCGACTCCAGCATTACCGGCCCGAATTCCGTGAGCCGGACGCTCACCGCCGCCATCGTGGAGAAGCTCCGCGAGGCCAATCCGGGGCTTCAGGTGATCCGTCACGATCTCGCTACGGCGGCGCCCGCGCATGTAACGCCGGCGAATTTTCCCTCGGCGCATCCGATCTCGGCGGCGGCCGGCGACGCGCCGGAATTTGCCGCGGGCCGGGCGGCGAGCGACGCGATCCTCGAAGAGTTTCTCGGTGCCGACATCATCGTCATCGGCGCGCCCATGTATAATTTCTCCATTCCGAGCCAGTTGAAGGCTTGGATCGACCGCATCCTCGTGCCGGGCAAGACCTTCGCTTATGGCGCCGATGGCTTGAAGGGCCTTGCGAGCGGCAAGCGCGTCATCATCGCCGTTACGCGCGGCAACCTTTACGGCGCCGGCCAGCCGGCGGCCTCCTTCGAGCATGTCGAATCTTATCTGCGCTCGGTCTTTGCCTTCGTCGGCATTCCCAATCCCGAAATCATCATCGCCGAAGGCGTGCAGCTCGGGCCCGACGCGCGTCAGATCGCGCTCGATAAGGCCTTGCAGCAGGCGGCGGGATTGAAGGCCGCCTGATCCTAGGCGGTCCGGCCGAAGATCGCCTCGAACGTCTGACGGAGGGCGTGATCGACCTCCGTCAGGCTGGCCGTGCGTCCGAGATCAGCGAGGCTGGTGAGGCCGAGATGCGGAGCGGCGATGCCGCAGGGCGTGATGCCGGCATAATGCGCGAGGTCGGGCGCGACGTTCAGCGAAATGCCGTGGAAGGACACCCAGCGCCGTACCCTTATGCCGATTGCGGCGATCTTGTCTTCGGCCGGTTCGCCGTTCGGGCCGCATGGTTTGTCTGGCCGCGCGACCCAGACGCCGACGCGATCCTCCCGCCGCTCGCCGTGCGCGCCGAATTGCGCGAGCGCGGCGATGATCCAATCTTCCAGAGCGGCGACGAAGGCGCGGATGTCCTGCCCCCGGCGGCTCAAATCGAGCATGACGTAGGCCACGCGCTGGCCGGGCCCGTGATAGGTGATCTGCCCGCCGCGGCCGGTCTGGTGCAGCGGGAAACGCAGGGTCTGTGCGTCGACCTCCAGCGCGGACGTCCCGGCCGTGTAAAGTGGCGGATGTTCGAGCAGCAGAACTTCCTCAGCGGCCGTGCCCGCGGCGATCGCTGCCGCCCGCGTTTCCATCGCATCCAGCGCATCGGCATAGGGCGTAAGGCCGCTGAGCACGCACCATTCGACCGGCGTGCCCTCCGGCGCGTGCAAGGCACGGGCGATTTGCTGGCGGTGGATCAGACAGCTCACAATTGAAAGCTCGGCCGCGCTGCAACGCTCTCGGACCAGCGGTGCAGGTGAATATGACTGTCCGGGATCGGCAATTTGAGCCGGCCAGCGACAAAATCAAGTGTGACGAAGCCGGTGATGTCGGCAGCGGTGAATTCCGCGCCAGCCACGAAGGGCGAATGCGACAGATGCTCATCGAGATCGAAGAAGAAATCGGCGAGCTGCAATTTGCCGCGCTCGATGAGCGCGGGGATCTGTTCGTAGTCGCGTGGACCGGTTAGCGCCCGCGACCGCAAACCGCGAAGGAAGTTCCGCATGGCCTCCATACCGGGCAGGAAGCCGTCGAGTTCCATTCGCCGCTCCCACATCGTCACCAGCGCCTTGCCCTGGGCGTTGCGTCCAAGCAGCGGCGGTTCAGGCTCGGCCTCCTCGAAATAGCGCCAGATGGCCAGGACTTCCGTGATCAGCGTACCGTCGTCGAGCTGGAGCGCGGGGACGGTGCAACGCGGGTTGACGGCGCGATAGGCGGGGGTGAGCTGTTCCTGCTTGGTGAGATCGATGGTCTGGCTCGGAACGGAAACGCCTTTCTCGGCCAGGAAAATGCGTACGCGGCGGCAATTCGGGGCGACGGGATAATCATAAAGCCGCATGGTTCGGACTCTTTCAGCAAAGAGGCGAATATCGCAGGTCCCAAGTCTTGTCAGGGCGGGGGGTTTTTGTTAGACGACACGACCTCCGCGGCCATGGCGGAATTGGTAGACGCGCTAGCTTGAGGTGCTAGTTGGGAGACCAGTGGAGGTTCGAGTCCTCTTGGCCGCACCAAAGCCCTTCTTGTGCTTCGTTCTAAAGGCTCGCCTGCCGCTGCCCCGCCATGGGCGACCGCAGCAGGCGATTGGGCCCTATAAGGCCGGCTTGCCCGCACTGGCGTTGCGAATTGCCGCGACGATGGCGGTCAGCACAGCCCCGAAAACGCCGCCGCCGACCGCCTGTCCGGCCAGCGTCGCGATATCGACATGGCCGACGTTTTCCAGCGCCGGAACGACGATGCTGAGAAATGAGGTGCCGGCGGCGCCACCTATGGCGCCGACGAGCGAATTGCCCAGCGTCCCGAGATTGAGATTTTTGGCGACGGACGCGACCCCATTGCCGCCGATGGCACCGGCAACGAGCTCTACTACTAGACCGATTGCCGACATCTGAATTCTCCCGCTTGGTGAGCCCGCGCCGCAGTCAAGCTTTGACGGCCACGTGCTGTAGTTTAACCGGATTTGATGGGGCATCCAGGTTGCGGTCAAGCCGGAACGCTACCAGGCCGTGCTCCTGCGCACAGAAAGCTCACCTGCCACGCGACATTTGCGGCTCAGGCAAAGCTGGGTGAGGGCTCAGCCCGGCTTTGTCCACCAGGACCTTATGGCCCGCGAGTCGCGGAATGATCTTGACCAGGATTTCCTCCGTCTCGGATTTCCAGCCCGGCGGCGCCGGGCGGAGAGGCGGCTTGTCCGGCCCCGGGGCTATATGGACGATCTTGTAGCCGCGCTGTTTCAGCGCGCGCAGAAGCTCCGGCACCATCTCCGCCGTCGAAGCACGGCTGTCGTGCATCAGCAGAATGCCGCGCCCGGCGCGATCAAGCCGTTTCAGGACAAGATCGAGTTCGGCCTGGGGCGTCAGCAGCAGCCAGTCCGATGCCCAGAGATCCGAGCCGAACACACCGACATTGCGGCTCTCAAGCCAGGAGACGAGCGCCGGGGTATCGGCAAAGCCGGGGAAGCGGAAGAAGCTGATCTGCCCATTAGCACGGCCGTAAGCCGCCGTCTCGTCGGCCGTAAAGCCGTGCAGAATATCGGCGCGGGCGGCGGCATTGGACATCAGCCGCAGCGTCCGTGCCGGATGCGAGAAGGTGTGGTTGCCGATCGAATGGCCCTCGGCCACTTCGCGCCGCGCCAGCGCCGGATAGGCTGCGGCATTGCGGCCGATGAGAAAGAAGGTCGCCTTGACGCATTCGTTGGCCAACGCATCGAGCACCCTCGGCGTCGTCGTCGGCCAGGGTCCATCGTCGAAGGTCAGCACCACTTCATGGTCGGCGAGCGCCAGAGTCTGCGGATAGGTCTGCAACCCGACCGCGAAGCCGCCGGCCGTCGAGAGCGACAGCGTGCGCTCGGTGCCGAGCTTGTCCGACCCACAGGCCGGCGCGGCGGCGCAGGCACCGGCGAGAAAAACGAAAAGCAGAGCGCCGGCGCCAAATCGCCGCGCCAGGATTTGCAGCATTGAGGGTTTGCCTTCCTGAAAGGGCCTCCTTATGAACCAGCAAGCCCTCAAGATCACGATGATTTTGGATCGAATTGAGTCAAAATCGTGAACGTGATCGATTCTCATGAGTTAGTGCGGGATTGCGCGGATAAGTCCGCGCAATCTGCGTAAACTTGATTGCCTTGAAAATCCGGTATCCACTTTTTCGCTCCCCGCTCAAGCGCGAGTTAGGATTGGCACATGACCCATTTCGACCCTGAGCCTCATACGGGTGATCTGGCCGAACTCGCGCCGGAGGAGAGCGAGGAGGGTGTGATCCGGCCGGAGTTCGTCGCCGAGGTCGCCGATGCGGTGGCGGCCGAAGACCAGGACGAAGTGCGACGCCTCGCTGGCGAGTTGCACGAGGCCGACCTTGCGACCCTCATCGAAAATCTGCCGGGCGAAGCGCGGCCGAAACTCGTGGAACTTATGGGCAGCGACTTCGATTTCGCCGCGCTGACTGAGATCGATACGAATATCCGTGATCAGATCATGGAGGAATTGCCGACCCGGACGGTCGCCGAGGGTGTCTCCGAACTCGAAGCCGATGACGCCCTTGTTCTCCTCGAAGATTTGCCGCCGCAGGAGCAGAGCGAAATTCTGCAGGCGATGCCGGCGGTCGAGCGCGTCGCGCTCCAGCGCAGCCTCGAATATCCCGACAATTCCGCCGGCCGTCTGATGCAGACGACCCTGGTTACGTCGCCGCCGTTCTGGACCGCCGGGGAGATGATCGATTTTCTGCGCGATGCGCCGGAGGAGGACCTGCCTGAATCCTTCTTCGAGATTTTCGTTGTCGATCCGGCGCACCGGCTCATCGGCAATGTGTTTCTCGATCAATTGCTGCGTGTCAACGCGCACGCCCGGCTCGGCGATATTCTCGATAGCGACCGGCGGCGGGTCGGCGTCGAGGAAGACCGCGAGGATGTGGCGCGGCTCTTCCAGCGCTATAATTTCGTCTCGGTGCCCGTCGTCGACGAGGCCGAGCGGCTCGTCGGCGTCATCACCATCGATGACATTGTCGACGTCATCCGCGAAGAGGCGGACGAGGAGATCAAGGCGCTCGGCGGCGTCTCGCCAAGCGAAGAACTTTCGGACTCGGTGTGGTGGACGGCGAAGAGCCGCTTCCTCTGGCTCTTCGTCAATCTCGTCACCGCCTTCATCGCCTCGTCGGTACTCGGCATCTTCCAGAATCAATTGCAGAAGATGGTGGCGCTCGCGGTGCTTGCGCCGATTGTCGCGAGCCAGGGCGGCAATGCCGCGACGCAGACCATGACAGTCGTCGTCCGCGCCCTTGCGACGCGGCAATTGACCAAGCTCAACACATGGCGCGTGATCGGCCGCGAGGTTTTTGTCGGCGGTCTGAATGGCGCGATGTTCGGCGTCATCACCGGCATCGGCGCCTGGTTCTGGTTCGGCCTGACGGGGCTTGGCGTCGTCATCGCCTTCGCGATGGTGACGAACCTGCTTGCCGGCGCGCTCGGCGGAATTCTGATCCCGCTCGCTTTGCACAAATTGAAGATCGATCCCGCCGTCTCTTCCGGCGCGTTTGTGACAACGGTAACCGATTGCGTCGGCTACGGCTCGTTCCTGACCTTCGCGACGCTGTGGTTCGGGCTGAGGTAAAGTGCGCTACGTCGGATTTTCGAGCGAGAACGTCTCCGAGCTTTCGTCATAGGCGAAGATTTCGCCGTAACGGCCCCAGGTGATGACGCTCTTCAACGTCCGCTCGGCATATTCCTCGGACATGTAATCTTCGAGTTCCTCGAGGAAGCGCGTCTCGCGGGCCGAATGGGTCGGCCGCTCGTCGAGCACGTTCTTGATCCGCGTGGCGAGCGGCACATAAGCGATGAGATGATCGCCGAAGAGCTTCTTGCGTGCGTCGACATCCATTTCGGCGAAGCGCATGCCGGCCGGTGTCAGCTTGATGTCGCCCTCGGCGAATTCGGCGAAGCGTAGAAGCTGCAAGGTTTCGCCGACGGGGAAGAGATCGTCGATCGCCATTTGCAGGCTGTCGGCAAGCGGCGGCAGGTCGGCGTGGCCGTTGTAAGGCGCCCCCGCCAGCGTCTCCATGAGACCCGCCATCGTATTGGTCGAAACTGCCGGCAGCGCCATGCCGAGTCCGAGGCCGGGGAATGTGCCCTCGCGGCCGAGCGTCGCCGGCGCGGTGCGGCGTGTCATCAGCGCATAGATCCGGTCGACCAATTGGCGGAATTCCGGCGCCAGGCGATTGCGCGGATAAGGCAGGGTGACGTGGATTTCCTCGGCGATACGGCCTGGATTCGACGACAGGACGAGGATGCGATTGCACATCAGCACCGCCTCCTCGATGTTGTGCGTCACCATCAGAATCGCCTTGATCGGGACACGGCCTTCGACCCAGAGGTCGAGCAAGTCGGTACGCAGCGTTTCCGCCGTCAGCACGTCGAGCGCCGAGAAGGGCTCGTCCATCAAAAGGATCGTCGGATCGACCACGAGCGCGCGGGCGAATCCGACGCGTTGGCGCATGCCGCCCGAAAGCTCCTTCGGAAAGGCGGATTCGAAACCGTCGAGGCCGATGACGTCGATCGCCTTTAGCGCCCGCGGGCGCGATTCCGCCTCGGGCACTTTCTTGGCGCGCAGGCCAAGCTCGACATTGGCAAGAACCGAAAGCCAGGGAAACAGCGCCGCGCTCTGGAAGACCATGGAGATTGAAGTCGATAAGGCCCTGTCACCGGCTCCTGCCGGAAAAGCACCTCGCCGTCGGTCGGCCGCGTCAGCCCGGAGATGATGCGCAGAAGCGAGGACTTGCCGGAACCGGAACGGCCGAGCAGGCCGACGATCTCGCCCTCGGTCAGCGACAGCGAGACATTGTCGAGCACTTGCGCGCCGGTCTCGCCCGCGCCGGTGCGATAGCTCTGGCTGACGTTCCTGACCTCGAGAATGGGCTTGGTTCTTGTGTCGAGCATCAGAGCCTCACGAAAGCTGGAGCCGGCGCTCGGCGAAGCGCGCCAGCGGCCGCCAGAAAAAGCGGTTCAGGGCGATCACGAAAATCGACATCATGCCGACGCCGAGAACAATGCGCGGGAAATCACCGGCCTCGGTCGCCTTGGCAATATAGGCGCCGATGCCATGCGCGGTCACCGTCTGATTGCCCCATTTGACGTATTCCGCGACGATGGCGGCGTTCCATGAGCCGCCCGAGGCGGTCAACGCGCCGGTGATGTAATAGGGAAAGACGGCCGGCAGCATCACCTTGGTCCACCAGTCCCAGCCGTGGACATGAAAGGTCGCCGCCGCCTCGCGCAGATCGTTGGGGAAGGTGCTGGCGCCACCGACGACATTGAACAGAATGTACCATTGTGTGCCGAAGATGATGAGGAAGCTCAACCAGATGTCGGGGTTGAGCGAGTAGCGCACGATCACCACGACAGCGATCGGAAACAGCACGTTGGCCGGGAAGGCGGCGAGGAACTGCGTCAATGGCTGCACGCGCTCGGCGAGGCGGGTGTTGAGACCGACAAGGATGCCGACCGGCACCCAGACCAGCGAGGCCAGAAGGATCAGCGCCAGAACACGCAGCAGGGTCAGGAACGTCAGCCACAGCGCCTGCTTGATATCGCCGAGGGTCAGGCTGGTCATGATGAAATGGCTGAGGAGCCAGAGGGCATAGATCCCCGCCGCGCCGCCAACGACAACCGAGATGAGATCGAGGATTCGTTCCTTCCACGCATTGGCTGCGGGGCTCAGTTTGCCGCGGATCGGCAGATCGAGCCGCCAGAGTGCCACCGCGCCGAAGGCGCGGGCGGGCGCGCCGGTCAGCGCCCGCAGCCATTTCGTGCGGCGGAACAGCTGCATGACCCAGGAGCGCTCTTCCTCTTGCGAGGCGGACAGCTCGAACCGGAACCGCGAGCCGAAAGTGACGAGCGGGCGGAACAGCAACTGATCATAGGCGATGATGACCACGAGCATGGCGACGATTGCGGCGACCACGGCGTCGATCCGCTTCGCGCTGATCGCCTGCGCCAGATAGGAGCCAACGCCCGGCAGGTTGACCGTCGTATTGCCGACAGAGATCGCCTCCGATGCGACGACGAAGAACCAGCCGCCGGACATCGAGACCATCATGTTCCAGATGAGCCCCGGCATCGCATAGGGCGTTTCGAGCTGCCAGAATTTCTGCCAGGGCGAGAGCAAAAAACTGTCGGCGACCTCGTTCAATTCCTTCGGGACGGTGCGCAGCGATTGGTGGAAGGAAAAGGCCATGTTCCAGGCCTGGCTGGTGAAGATCGCGAAAATCGCCGCGCATTCGGCGCCGAGCATCGAGCCGGGGAAAAGGCCGAGGAAAAAGGTGACGGTAAACGACAAAAAGCCGAGGATCGGCACCGATTGCAGCACGTCGAGCGCGGGGATCAGAAAGCGCTCTGCCCGCCGGCTTTTGGCCGCCCAGGTCGCATAAGTGAAGGTGAAGAGGAGCGAGGCGAACATCGCCGCGAACATCCGCAGCGTCGTGCGCAGGGCATAATAGGGAAGGTTACTGTAATCGAGCGATATGGCGGTCGCCTGCGGCGCCTGCAGCGGCAAGGTCATGCCCTGCGAGCCGTGGACGATCGCAACGAAAGCGCCAAAAATCAGCGCGAAAGCGATCAGGTCGAATAGGTTGGGCAACGCGCTGCGGCTGCGCGTGGCGAGGTCAACAAATCGCGACATGGGAACTTGGGCTGGAGGGCGTCTGGCGCTGTCTTGTCATCAAGCTCGATGACATTCAAGTGACGCACGCGACTTTTGAAGCCGCTCGCGGCGGAAGGCCAAGGTGGCAAGGCCGGCCTCGCTTCAGCCATAAAAGGATAGGCTATTCTGGGTTCGATTCGAGGCTTCCCGGATGCATAGATTCGGCGCCGTTCTCTTTGCGCTACTTGCCGTGATGCTGCCTCGCGTGGCCGTAGCCCAGGCGCCGGAAGCGCGGCTGGCGCTCGTCATCGGCGAAGCGAATTACAAAGTCGCGCCTTTGGCGACCCCGCTGAACGATGCCGGGCTCGTCGCCGCGACGCTCAAGGAGGTCGGCTTCGCCGTGACCGAGGGCGCCGATCTCAATGGCGCCGATCTGCGCAAGGCGCTTCACGACTTCGTCCTCGAGGCCGGGGCGGCCGGTCCCAATGCCATCGTTTTCGTCTATCTCGCGGGGCGCGGCGTACAGTTTGCCGGGCAGAACTATTTCGTACCCATCGACGCGCGGGTGGAACGCGAGGCCGATGTCCCGGTCGCCACGGTTCGGCTCTCGGACTATCTCGACCGGCTGACGGCGCTGCCCGCGAAGGCGCGCGTCTTCGTTTTCGACGGCGCGCGGATTTTGCATTTTGCGACCGAGGGCGCGCCTTTCGCCAGCGGCTTCGGCATCGTGAATGCCGCACCGAACACGATCTATGCCTTCAATGAGGCGCCCGGTGCCGTGTCCCCGGACGAGCCCGGCCCCTATGGCATTTACGCGCTCTCGCTCGTCGAAATGCTGCGCCAGGGCATTGCCATCCCGCAGGTCTTCGCCGCGGTGCGGCTGCGGGCCAACGCGCTCAGCGACGGGATCATTGTGCCTTGGGATACGGGCGAGATCGCCGCGCCCTTCGCCTTGTACACGCGCGACAAGACTGCGCCGCCGCTGCCACCCGCGAGCGAAGGCGCTCCGGCGCGGGGTCTGCCCGTCGAGCAAGCCTATCTTTCCGCGATCGCGCGCGACACGCTCGATGCTTACGCGGATTTTTGCGCCGCCTTCCCCAACGAGCCGCTGACCTTACGGGTGCGCACCTTGCTCGCCGCCCGGCGCGAGGCGCTCACCTGGCGCGCGGCGCTGGACGCGGGCACGCCGCAGGCGATCTGGACCTATATGCGGCGCTATCCGCGTGGTCCGCATTTTCCGGATGCGCGCCGGGGGCTCGCCGCGCTCGCCGCGCCGCTCGATCCGCCGCCGCGCTTTGATCCTTACGACTTCAAGGGCCTGCCGGGACCGAGTGAAAGCGAGCTCGAAATTCTCGACCGGCCGGTTCTGAGTTTCGAAGATCCGGCATTTCCGCCACCGCCCGCCGTGGATGGCCTGCTGCCCGAGCGGCCGGTCGAGCTTGAGCAGCCGCTGGCGCCAGCGGCTGCCGGCGCGCCGGACCTTCTGCCGGTCCCAACGGCGCTTATGCTGTCGCTCTCGAAGCCTAACCTCCCTCCGGCGCTCGCCAATGTGCCAGTCCCGGCCGCGGCAGTCCAAACCCTGCCGCCGGCCCCGCCGGCGCCGGAAAAGGCGATCGGCACGCCGCCAGGACCCGCGCCCGTAGCCGTCGCACCAGCCGAGCCGGCCGCATCCACGCCGACCGCACCGGACGTCGCGGCGCCCCTGCCACCGAAGCGGCCGGAGATTGCCGAGGCGTCAGAGCCCAAGCACGGCAAGGGTAAGAACAAGGCCAAAGCCGACCGGGCGAAGCATGGCAAGTCGAAGCCTAGCAAGTCGAAGTCCGCCAGGCATGCGGCGCACACCAAGGCGAAGCCGCATAAGAAAAAGCACCGTCACTGAGACGGCGTAATCTTCGCAATTCCAACGATTGACGGTAGACCGCCCCGCGAGCTTTGCTTATTGTGCCGGGTGGATGCGCTAACCGCTTGAGCAGAGAGCATTTCGGCTACCGGGGGGCAAAGCCCCGGCTGACGGAATAGTATGCGGGCGTCTGCCGACCGCAGCGTCCAGGCCTCGCGGGGCGCGAATTCGAGTTTGGGGCTAAATGCCGAGCCTGAACGATTTCCAAGATGCCGCGGCGACGGCGCCTCATGCCGAGCTGGACGGTGTCTCCAATGGCGCCGTTCTCGACCCGGCCGAGATGCCGCAACCGAGGATCGACGATAGCGCCGCGCCGGCGCCGATTTTCGCGGCGCTCGACCTCGGCACCAACAATTGCCGCCTGCTCATCGCCCGGCCGACCTATCGCAGCGCCGACCTCCCGGGCTTCAAGATCGTCGATTCCTTTTCCCGCATCGTGCGGCTCGGCGAAGGCCTGTCGCAGACCGGCCGGCTGGCGGAGCCGGCGATCCGGCGAACTCTCGAGGCGCTTGAAATCTGCCGGACCAAGATGCGCGCCCGGAACGTTACCCATGCCCGCCTGATCGCCACCGAAGCCTGCCGGGGCGCCGAAAATGGGCCGGAATTCGTCGCGCGCGTGCGCGAGGCGCTCGGCCTCGATCTTGAGATCGTCGATCGCCAGACGGAGGCGCATCTCGCCGCCATCGGCTGCGCCGCCCTCGCCGATCCCGCGGCAGAATCAGTGATCCTCTTCGATATCGGCGGCGGCTCGTCGGAGGTCATCTGGCTCGGCCGCCCGGCGCGCGATGCCGACTCCGGGCATGAGAGAATCCGCTTCTGGGTCTCGCTCAAGATCGGCGTGGTCTCGCTGGCCGAGCGTTTCGGCGGTGTCGATGTCTCCGAGGCGACATTCGAGGCTATGGTGGCATATGTCGCGGCCGAACTCGGCGACTTCATCGCCCAGGCGCAGCAGTATCAACGCTGCGAGAATTTTCATCTGCTCGGCACTTCCGGCACGGTCACGACGATCGGCGGCATTTTCCTCAATCTCGCGCGTTACGACCGCCGCCGTGTCGATGGCCTCTGGATGTCGGACGCGGAAATCGATGTGACCATGACGCGGCTGCGGCAGATGCCTTATGACGCGCGTGTCGCCAATGGCTGCATCGGCACCGAGCGGGCCGACCTCGTGCTTGCGGGCTGCGCCATTCTCGAGGCGATCCGCCGCGCCTTCCCGGCGAAGCGCGTGCGCATCGCCGACCGGGGGCTGCGGGAAGGCATTCTGTTGCAATTGATGGACGCCGAGCGAGCCCAGGCGCATAAATGACCGAAAAGACCTCGCCGCCCAAGGTCGCGCGGGCGCTGAAGACACGGGTGAAGACCGCGCGCAAGCGTACGCTCGCCTCGACGCTTTGGCTCGAACGCCAGCTCAACGATCCCTATGTCGCGCAGGCCAAGCGCGAGGGCTATCGCTCCCGCGCCGCCTACAAACTCGTCGAAATCGACGCGCGCTATCACATCCTCAAGCGTGGCCAGAAGGTCATCGATCTCGGCGCCGCGCCGGGCGGCTGGTCGCAGGTCGCCGCCGCCAAGGTCGGCGCGACGGAAGGCGCGGGCAAGGTCTTCGGGATCGATCTTCTGCCGGTCGCGACGATCCCCGGCGTCGATTTCCGCCAGCTCGACTTCCTCGCGCCGGAGGCGCCGCAAATCCTGACCGAATGGCTCGGTGGCCCGGCCGATGTCGTGCTGTCGGACATGGCAGCCAATGCGACCGGCCACAAGAAGACCGATCAATTGCGCATCATCGGCCTCGTCGAACTTGCCGCCGACTTCGCAGTGCAAGTCCTGGCGCCCGGCGGCAGCTTCCTCGCCAAGGTCTTGCAGGGCGGCACGGACGCGAACCTGTTGGCGACGCTCAAGCGCCAGTTCGCGGAGGTCAGGCACGTCAAGCCCAAGGCGAGCCGGGCGGATTCCTCCGAGCTTTATATGTTGGCGATGGGCTTTCGCGGGCGCGGAGATTAGAGCGGGATGCGAAAAAGTGGACGCCGGTTTTTCGCGCCAATCCCGCTCCATAAGAATCTAACCTTCGCTCAGCTCCGCCTCCGAGGCTTTCTTGCGCACACCGCCGGCGAGATGAACCCCGGCATTTGCCGGCAAGGTCATGAACACCAGCACCGAGCTTGCCGAGATCAAAGCGACACCGAGGAAGGCCCAGGGAAAATCGGCCCGCGTGATCTGCGCCGTGCCGTGGATCATCTGTGACGATTCCAACAGAAGCGCGCCGATGGTGATGCCGAGGCTCAGCGACAATTGCTGCGCCACGGACGAGAAGCTCGTCGCCCGGCTCAACACGGGCTGGTCGATGTCGGCATAGGTGATGGCGTTGACGCTGGTGAATTCGAGCGAGCGGAAAAAGCCACCGCAGAGCAAAAGCGCCATCATCAGGAGGTGCGGCGTCGTTGGCGTGAAGAGGCCGTAGCAAGCAAGGATCGTCGAACTCAGCAGCGAATTGAAAAGCAGAACGTGACGGAAGCCGAACGTGCGCAGAATCGGCGCCGCGGTAGTCTTCATTGCCATGGCGCCGAGCGAGGTGATGAAGGTGATGCTGCCGGATTGAAACGCATTCAGCCCGAAACCGACTTGCAGCATCAACGGCAGCAGGAGCGGCGTCGCGCCGACGCCAACGCGAAACAGCGAGCCGCCGATCACGGCCGCGCGAAAGGTCTGCACCTTGAGGAGGCTCAGATCGAGGATCGGGAATTTCGCTTTGCGCGCGTGGAGATAATAGAGGCCGAGCAGCACCGCGCCGGCGACGATGAGGGCCAGCACGATATTGCCGCGGACGATGCCGCGCCCAGCGAGGGTCATGCCGAAGATGAGCAGCCCAAGCCCGGTGCCGGAGAGCAGGAAGCCGCGGACATCGAGCGGCCACGCCTCGCCATGCACGTTCTGGATGAAGCGGCTAACGAGGATGATCCCGATAATGCCGATCGGCACGTTGACGAAGAAGATCCAGCGCCAGTGGAAATAGGTGGTGATGAAGCCGCCGACGAGCGGGCCGAAAAGCGGGCCGAGCAGGGCGGGGATGGTCAGATAAGCGAGAGCGTTGATGACTTCGGACTTTGGCACGGTGCGCAGAAGGACGAGGCGGCCGACCGGAACCATCATAGCCCCGCCCACGCCCTGGATGATCCGCGCGGCGACGAATTCCCATAGAGTGCTCGAAAGGCCGCAAAGGATGGAGCCCAATGTAAAGACAATGATCGCCGAGCGGAAAATCGTCCGCGCGCCGAACCTGTCCGCCGCCCAGCCGCTGGCCGGGATGAAGATAGCGAGCGAGAGCAGATAGGAGGTCAGCGCCAGCTTGAGCGAGATCGGGTCCTGGTGCAGATCGGCGGCGATTGCCGGCAGGGAGGTCGAAATCACCGTGCCGTCAAGGCTTTCCATGAACAGGGCGCAAGCGACGATGAGCGCGGTAAGGCCATAGCGCGGCAAGGAGCTTCTTCCGATCGAGCAGCGGAATTTGTCATCTAAACGCTGCCGGGGGGATTTAATAGCCCCGGCCGGGAAGGGATGCGCCCGGCGAAGGCTTGGGTTTTCCACATCTTGACCCCATCTCAGGGGCCTGATCCCGCCGCGCCGGGCAGGAGCGCGCGACTTTTATTTGCGCAGCGGCACGGGCATGCTAAGAGCCACTGCCAACTTTGGTCCGCCGCGCATCGCTCAACCGAGTCGCGGCTCTTTTTTCATCTGGCGCCGGACGGCGCGGCAAGGGGTTGGCTATGGCGGCAGTGCAACGCGCAGTATTCAAGGAAGCCCTGACGTTCGACGACGTCCTGCTTTTGCCGGGGCATTCCGAAATCCTGCCGAGCGCCGCCGACCTCAGGACGCGGTTCACCCGCGAGATCACGCTCAATCTGCCGATCATCTCCGCCGCCATGGATACCGTCACCGAGGCGCGGCTCGCCATCGCGCTTGCCCAGGCCGGCGGCATCGGCGTCATTCACCGCAATATGGAGCCGGACGCGCAGGCCGAAGAGGTCCGCAAGGTCAAGCGCTATGAAAGCGGCATGGTGGTCAACCCGATCACCATTGTGCCGGATGCGACGCTGGCCGACGCGCTCGCGCTGATGCGTCAGCACGGCATTTCCGGTATTCCGGTCGTCGATCATGGGCCGCCCGGCAAGCCGGCACGGCTCGTCGGCATCCTCACCAACCGCGACGTGCGCTTCGCCGACAATCCGAACCAGCCGGTCTCCGAGCTGATGACCAAGAAAGTCATCACCGTGACCGGCGGCGTCAGCAAGGAAGAAGCGCGCCGCCTGCTGCACCACCACCGGCTGGAGAAACTCGTCGTCGTTGACGAAGATACGCGTTGCGTCGGGCTGCTCACCGTCAAGGACATCGAGAAGGCGACGCAGCATCCGGATGCCAGCAAAGACGCGGAAGGCCGCCTGCGCGTTGCCGCCGCTTCGACCGTCGGCGACAAAGGCTATGAGCGTGCGCTCGCCCTGATCGACGCCGGGGTCGATGCCATCGTCGTCGATACGGCGCATGGCCATTCGCAATCCGTGCTCGACCAAGTGGAGCGGATCAAGCGCGTCTCCAACAAAGTGGCGATCATCGCGGGCAATGTCGCAACCGCCGACGGCACCAAGGCGCTTATCGACGCTGGCGCCGATGCGGTGAAGGTCGGCATCGGCCCCGGCTCGATCTGCACAACCCGCGTTGTCGCTGGCGTTGGCGTGCCGCAGCTCACCGCGATCCTCGATTCCGTCGAGGTGGCGCGGGCGCGCGACATTCCCATCATCGCCGACGGCGGCATCAAATATTCCGGCGATCTCGCCAAGGCGATCGCAGCCGGCGCCGAATGCGTGATGATCGGCTCGCTGCTCGCCGGCACGGACGAGAGCCCCGGCGAGGTCTATCTGCTGCAAGGCCGCTCATTCAAATCCTATCGCGGCATGGGCTCCGTCGGTGCCATGGCGCGCGGTTCGGCCGACCGCTATTTCCAGCAGGACATCAAGGATTCCCTGAAGCTGGTGCCGGAGGGCATCGAAGGCCAGGTGCCGTATCGGGGCCCGGCGGGCGCCATTCTGCATCAATTGGCGGGCGGTCTGCGCGCCGCGATGGGCTACGTCGGCGCGGGGAGCATCCCGGATTTCCAGAAGCGCGCGACCTTCGTCAAAATCTCCGCCGCGGGCCTGCGCGAAAGCCACGTGCATGATGTGACGATCACGCGCGAAAGCCCGAACTACCCGACGGGCGTATGACCCCGGGCGCACGGATCGCCGGGGCGATCGAAATCCTCGCCGATATTGAAACGCGCCATCGCCCGGCGACGGATGCGATGAAGGATTGGGGCCTGGCGCACCGCTTCGCCGGGTCGAAGGATCGCGCCGCGCTTGCCACACTCGTCTTCGATGCCTTGCGTTGCCGCGCCTCTGCCGCCTGGATTTTGGGCGAGGAGACGCCGCGCACGGCCGTGCTCGGCAGTTTGCGCGAGATGCGCGGCCTCTCAGCAGAGGAAATCGGCGCGCTCTGCAGCGGCGAGGGCCATGCGCCGCCGCCGCTCTCGGACGATGAGCGGAGTCGCCTCGCGACGGTGACGCTCGACAGCGCGCCGGACAATGTGCGCGGCGATTATCCCGAATGGCTCGCGCCCGCCTTGGCGGCGGCTTTCGGCGAAAGCGCGGTCGCGGAAGGCCGGGCGCTGGCCGCCCGTGCGCCGCTCGATCTGCGCGTCAATACGTTGAAGGCGACCCGGGAGAAAGCACAGGCGGCGCTGGCGCATCTTGGCGCCGTGCCGACGCCGCTCTCGCCGCTCGGCTTGCGCGTGCCGCTGAGCGAGGACGGGCGCAGCGCCTCGCTGGCGGGGGAGCCCGCCTATCTCAAGGGGCTGGTCGAAATCCAGGACGAAGGCTCTCAGCTTGCCGCGCTGCTGGCTGCCCCCGCGCCGGGCGAGCAGGTGCTCGATCTCTGCGCCGGGGGCGGCGGCAAGACGCTGGCGCTCGCCGCCGCGATGGACAATCGCGGCCAGATCTATGCGACGGATCGCGAGGCGCGCCGCCTCGGGCCGTTATATGCACGGCTGGAGCGGGCCGCGACGCGCAACGTCCAGATCCGCACGCCGCGCCGCGGCCAGGATGTGCTGACCGATCTCGAAAGCCGCTGCGATCTGGTGCTGGTTGATGCGCCCTGCACCGGCACGGGCACGTGGCGGCGCAATCCGGACGCCAAATGGCGCATCCGCCCCGGCGCGCTGGAACAGCGCGTGAAAGAGCAGGACGAGGTTCTGGAGAGCGCCGCGCGTTATGTGAAGCCGGGCGGCCGGCTCATCTACATCACCTGCTCGCTATTGCCGGCGGAGAACGAGGAGCGGATCGCGGCCTTCCTGAGCCGCCACGCCGATTTTTCGGCCATTGGCGCGGAAGCTTTGGTCGCGGCCGCCAGCCTGCCGGAACTGGCGCGCTTCGCCGGGCCGCAAGGCACGGGCCTGCGGCTGTCGCCGCTTACGAGCGGGACGGACGGGTTCTTTATTGCCGGGCTGCGCCGCGCATAGCGCGCTTTCCGGCCGGATGAACCATCCGGCCGATAAGAAATCGCGCCAGTTTAAATGTTGGAGCGCGTTCTGATCGGAAAAGTCATACAACTTTTCCGGAACGCGCTCTTATCTGCGACAGCCGCCGCAGCAGCGTTTCCGCGCCCAAACGCCAGAAAAACTCAGGCCGCGCCGGCTGCTCCAGCTCCGAACCTTCCGAAAACAGGCTCGGGACATCGGCAAGCCGGACCGCGAGCGGGGTTTTCCGCCCAGGGCTATAAACCGGGACTTGACGCTCCATCTTTGCCTCTTGCTACGCTTACGCACGACATAGGCTAAGGATAGCCGGGAAGGCTTGCCCGCCCTTCAACCCGTTCGCTCAAATGCTCTGGAAAGCGTTGAGGCAAGTTTTGCACTCTTCTTGCGCCGCCGGGCGCGATCTCATAAGTCCACTTTTTGCCGGCAGGAGCCCATGGCCGCAGACCCCCTCCACCAGGAAATCGTCACCCACCACGACAAGGTGCTGATCGTCGATTTCGGCTCGCAAGTGACCCAGCTCATCGCCCGCCGCGTCCGTGAGGCCGGCGTCTATTGCGAGATCGCGCCGTTCCAGAAGGCCGATGCCGCTTTCGCCGAGCTGAAGCCCAAGGCGGTGATTTTCTCCGGCGGCCCGGCCTCGGTGCTGGAGGAGGGCTCGCCCCGCGCCCCGCAGGCGATCTTCGACTTCGGCGTGCCGATCCTCGGCATCTGCTATGGCGAGCAGGTGATCGCCGCCCAGCTCGGCGGCGAGGTGACGGCGGGCGACAATCGCGAATTCGGCCGCGCCGAGGTCGAGATCATCTCCGACAGCCCGTTCTTCGATGGCGTCTGGCAGAAGGGGCGCCGCTATCCCGTCTGGATGAGCCACGGCGATGCCGTGAGCCGCCTGCCACAAGGCTTCACCCGTCTTGCGACCTCCGAACACGCGCCCATCGCCGTCATCGCCGACGAGGCGCGGCGCTATTATGCCGTGCAATTTCATCTGGAAGTCGTCCACACGCCGGACGGCGCCAAGCTTCTCGCCAATTTCGTCCACAAAGTCGCGGGCCTCAAAAGCGATTGGACGATGCACGCCTTCCGCGCCGAGGCGGTGAAAACGATCCGCGCGCAGGTCGGGCAGGGGGGCGTGCTTTGCGCGCTCTCCGGCGGTGTCGATTCCTCCGTCGCCGCGCTGCTGATCCACGAGGCCATCGGCGACCGTCTCACCTGCGTCTTCGTCGATCACGGCCTGCTGCGGCAGGGCGAGGCGGAGCAGGTGGTCTCGCTGTTTCGCGGCCATTACAACATCCCGCTCGTCCATGTCGATGCGAGCGAGACGTTTCTGAAGGCGCTCGACGGCGTCGCCGAGCCGGAAGAAAAGCGCAAGATCATCGGCAAGCTGTTCATCGATGTCTTCGATGCGGAGGCGCAGAAGATCGCTGCGGACGGCCACGGCGCGCCGGATTTTCTCGCCCAGGGCACGCTCTATCCCGATGTGATCGAAAGCGTCTCCTTCCAGGGCGGCCCGAGCGTTACCATCAAGTCGCATCACAATGTCGGCGGCCTGCCGGCGCGGATGAAGATGCAGCTCGTCGAGCCGTTGCGTGAACTCTTCAAGGACGAGGTGCGCGCGCTCGGCCGCGAACTCGGCCTGCCGGAGATTTTCGTTGGCCGCCATCCCTTCCCGGGGCCGGGCCTCGCCATCCGCCTGCCGGGCGGCGTGACGGCCGAGAAGCTCGCCATATTGCGCAAGGCCGATGCCGTCTATCTCGACGAAATCCGCAAGGCCGGGCTCTACGACAAGATCTGGCAGGCCTTCGCCGTGCTGCTGCCGGTGAAGAGCGTCGGCGTCATGGGCGACGGTCGCACTTACGATTTCGTCTGCGCTTTGCGTGCCGTCACCTCGACCGATGGCATGACGGCGGATTTCTTTCCCTACGATATGAATTTCCTCGGCCGCGCCGCGACGCGCATCATCAACGAAGTGCGCGGCATCAACCGGGTCGTCTATGATGTCACGTCAAAGCCGCCGGGGACGATTGAGTGGGAGTAAACGTGAATTGAGGAATGAGCGCGCCTTAAATTCACTCGACTAACGGTCGGGGCGGTAACACAATGATGGATTGAAGCCAATGCCGATGTCTTTAGTGACAAACCTTCATTTTTAATCGCGATTTGGAGATGCAGTTGGCAGGCGATGGAAAAGTCAGTTTGGTCCAAGACTCTGGAAACGGCGATTTACCGACCTGAGCTGATTTTGTGTATCTGCGCTGCCGCCGGAACAGATACCCGAACGGTTTCGGATGTGCTGGCGTCAGAACTGCGATCGGTTGGCTACGAGCCAGTACCGATCCGCCTGAGTTCTCTAATGGCTCAGCTACCAGGCCTCGAATACCTTTCAAGTTTAGAAGCGGAAGATGAAAGGATAAAAGAGAGCATGAACGCTGGGAATGAAATCCGGCGTATTGTTGGCCACGCTGATGCAGTGGTAAGACTTGCCCTATCAGCGATACATGAAGTGCGCGCGAATTTAATGATAGCCAGGATGTCACGGTTCCGGCAGAGCGCCACTGCTTCATAATCTCGTCATTGAAGCGAGAAGAAGAATTCGACACCCTTCGTCGTCTTTTCGGCCAGCGTGTCTTGCTCGTATCCGTCTACGAACCAAGTGAAGATCGCTTAGAAAACTTATGCCGGAATATAGCACGCAGCAAAAACTCTTCTGATCCAGAAGCGCACAGAGAGATCGCTGCAGGCCTGATAAAAACTGACTTAAAAGAGCGATCAAATGTATTTGGGCAGAGATTGGAAGAAGTCTTCCCGAGAGCCGACGTTTTTCTGAAGGCGGGGCCAACGCTTAGAGCTGACGTCCACCGATTTATCCAATTACTGTTTCAAGCGCCCTACATTACGCCGAATGTTGATGAGATATTGATGTTTCAGGCTAGCGCAGCGGCGAAAAGATCAGCTGACTTGTCCCGTCAAGTGGGTGCTGTGATCGCTACGAAAACAGGAGAAATGTTGGCTACCGGATGCAACGAAGTTCCTCGTGCTGGTGGAAGTGTCGTTTGGGATTCGGTTGCTGGCACGGATCGCGACTATCGCGACTACAAGCTCGGCCAAGACGCTGTTGCTGGTGCAAAAAAGGAAATTGTGGCCGAGCTATTGAGGGCGCTTACGACCGCCGGATGGCTGGTTGAGGAAAAGGCTCAGCGAAAAGCGGAAGACCTCGCAAACGATGCACTGTTCGTAGAACCCAAACCTCTCGCGGGCACAAGCGTCGCTTCTCTTCTCGAATTTGGCAGAATTGTCCACGCGGAGATGGCCGCTATATGTGACGCAGCCTTGAGAGGCATCAGCATTCGTGAAGGGACATTATACTGCACCACATTTCCTTGTCACATGTGCGCCCGTCATATTATTGCCGCGGGAATCAAGCGCGTGGTGTACATAGAGCCTTATCCTAAAAGTCGCGCCAAAAAATTGTATAAGCGACAAATTCAAGTCGACCATGACCGAGAAGCAGATCAAGATGCTGTAAAATTCGAGGCTTTCGTAGGCATCGCCCCGAGTTGATTTTTGGACCTTTTCGAAATGGTGAATAGAAAAGATGACGAAGGCTTTTCTTTGAATTGTGCGGCGCCGAGCTGGGGCCCAAAGGGCGTCAAGCTGGGCCTCTTGGTTTCCGAGCTAGAATCATCTTACCTAGCAGATATTGCGCAAGCTGATTGGTCGCAGTTAGCCGTCGAACGCCTGAGGGAGGAATCCGATGAAAAAAGAACACGGCCCGGGATCAGCAGTGATGAAACAGGCGACTAGCGCTGCGAACCGAACAGGAAGCTGGTCCGTGGCCAAGCAGGAGTTTGCTAGGAAAGTTGCGATTTCTGGATCATTTACCGATAAATCCCTTACCGTACGCGGCGATTTGAAGAGCCAAGCTGGCTCCTCTGGCAAAAGAGTTGGCCATAAATCGTAGCGTGCTCAACTACGCCAACGCGACACCGCAAATTGTCCGACGCCGGAGGCGCCTGGACCTCCGGAATGAAAGCATTCGGTCTCTTCCGCTGCTAAAGCGGCATGGCTAGTAAGGCCGCGATCTCTTGAGCGAGAACCCGAAGTGCTGCGGCGCCGGCTGATAGCCAGCGCCACGTTGCGATCAAAATCCCCTTTCGTCCTCAGGCACCAAGGACTTTACGCAGCGAAGCCTCGATCTGGGTCGCCAACTTCAGTCCAAGTCTTTCCGGCATAAGCCAGGACGGCGCGGACAAACTGACCACGGAACGGCACGGACCAGTATTAAAGTTCGTAATCAATCATCCCCGCCGTCGATCTCTTTGCCGACAATCGCGATGGTCTGTTCATAGACGCTTGCTGCGTTCCAGGCCTGGATCGCGGCGTAGTTGGGTTCGCCCGGCTGATAGCCGGCGCCGCGCTGCCAGCCATGCGCTTTCAGATAATTCGCCGTCGAGGCCAGCGCGCCTTCGGCGGTGTCGAGATTGCCGACGCCATATTGCAGCATCGTCTTCGGCAGGAATTGCGTCTGGCCGATTTCGCCATGCATGGAGCCGCGCGTCTCGGTTGACATGCGCCCGTCATCGACGAGTTTCAGCGCCGCAAGGAGCTGATCGGTGAAAAAGTCCGGCCGTCGGCAGTCATAGGCCAGCGTCGCGATGGCCGAGAGCGATTGCTGGTTGCCATGCTCGTGGCCAAAAGCGGATTCCATGCCCCAGATGGCGATCAGCGGCCCGGGCGGGACGCCATAGCGCGCCTCGATCGAGGCGAAAAGGTCCGCATAGGATTGTTTAACCTTGCGTCCGCGCGCCGCGATGATCGAGGCGCCACGCTTGGCCATGAAGGCCGGAAGCGACAGACGGAAGCTTTTGAGGCCGCGATCGGCCGCGATCGTGGCGTAGTTGTAGTGCGTGGCCATGAGCGCATTGACGCCGGCGCCGCCAATGCCCTGGGCTTTCGCCTCGTCGGCGAAGGCGCTCTTCCAGGCCTCGAAGCCGCCGGGGCCGGTGCCGCATTGGACCGCCTGCGCCGGTCGAACCATCAGGAGAGGGGCGGCAATGGCCGCGATTAAGGCTGTCGTGAGCCGGCCGCGATTAAACATCGAACCTCCCATTTAGAGCGTTTTCGAGCGAAGTGGACACCGGTTCGCGTGAAGAAAGCGTTGAAACAAAAACCTGGAGCTGAGGACGTTCATATGGAGTCGCCCGTCGTTCTTGTGTCTTTTTAACCGCATCGGATTTGTCCGAAAACCGCTTCGCACTTTTCGGTCCGATGCTCCTGCGCTTAAGCACCGAGCACCTTGCGCAGCGAAGCCTCGATCTGGCCGCCGCAATAGGCGTCACCATAATCTTGCTGTGCCTTGGCGGCCAGTGCAGCCAGCGGCGGCAGAGCAGCAACCCGCCGCGTCAGAGCGGCCGTCATGGGCGCGGTGTCTTCGAGGATCACCGCGATCTTGCGGAAACGGTCCGTCATGGTCGACCAAAGAATGGCGGTCACGACGTCGGCAATGCCCGGCGTCTTGCCGCCGAGCAGGAAGCCGGAGGTCGCCTTCAACCCGTGCCGGTGGCCAGTCTCCTCCCAGAATGACATCCATTTCCTTAAGCGGGGGACGAAATCCTGCCAGCGTTTTTCCGTCCACATCTCGCGGCCGCCATCCAGCGTGATCTCGTTGATCACGTCGTTGGCGTCGTTAACGATCTTCATCGTCAGCGCGCGCAGGGCGGCGGTGTCGGGCATGAGGTGCAGCGTCTCGCCCAGATAAAGGATGATGGCCGGCATCTGAGCGATGGCGAAGTCCGCCTTTTTGTCGATCAGCATGGGCGGCCCCATGAAAGGCACCGGCATGCGGCTCACCGGCTCGTCCATCAGCCTTGCGATCGCGCCGTCGCCGCCTTCGGTCCAGGTCTTCCCGGCATAGGCCAAGACAGCGCGCACGAACTGGCCGCGGAACGGCACGGACCAGTAGTAGAGTTCGTAGTCGGTCATCTCAGGGCTCCAGGGGGGTGCCAATGATCTGCGGAATTCCGCACCATTCTTGAATCAAATATTGGGGCGACTGAGGATTGGGCGTAGTGACACTGCTCACACCCTCGCCAATATCGCCTCCACCAGCCCGACGCGGCCTTCGCGGAAATTGCGGGCCAGGTTGGCGGCCATGGTCGGGAACTCCGGGCCCATGACGACCGTGACATTGAGCGCAGGCCGCGCGGCCGGCGGCGCGGCAAGCACCTTCTGCCATTCGGCGAAGAAGGCCGTGCCTTCCGCCGTCTGATCCTCCCACGCCAGAACGCGAAAGCCTTGGGCCTCGAGCATCTCGCGCATCGCCGCGGGCCTTAGCAGAAAGCTCGTCTGCGGCCCGCGCGACCACGGCACGGGGAAATGCAGCGGACCGGTTTCGCCCGCGACAATGTCATAGATCGCGAAGCGGCCGCCGGGCTTTAGCACGCGATGCGCCTCCGCATAAAGGCGCGGCCGGTCGGCGATGTTCATCGCGACATGCTGCGTCCAGACGAGATCGAAGGACGCATCCGCGAAGGGCAGGGCGAGCGCGTCGGCACACTCAAACGTCGCTTTGCCGGCGAGGCCGCTGCGCTCGGCGAGATAATTCGCCGCCGCGACGAAGGCGGGGCTGAGATCGATGCCCGTGACATGGCAGCCATAGGTCGCGGCGAGATAGCGCGCCGGGCCGCCGATGCCGGAGCCGAGATCGAGCACCTGCGCATCGCGTGCGGGCGCGAGCGCTGCGGCAAGCTCCTGCGTCGCGGCGAGGCCGCGCGAATGAAAATGATCGAGCGGGGCCAGCTCTTCCGGCGTCAGCAACCTGTCGCCCAATCCGGCCGCATCGAGCGCCGCGCGCAGCCGCTCCGTAAGATCATCGCGGCCATAATGCTCGATCACATCCGAAGCATTGGTCATGGTCCCATCCTCGCGTTCGCCCCGTTGCAAGTGTAGCGCATAAGGCGAGCCGCGCGAGATTTCTACGCCTTCGCGGGTCGGCAAACGCGCAAAAGCTCAAGTTTTCTTGAAATGCACGTAGCGCAATCCTCCTTTTGACGCGGCGCAATGCGGGGCGGGCAGGGCGCCGCTACCAACGCGGTGAAATCGCGCGCGCCAGGAGAAGGATAGTTCCATGCTTGATCGAGACCCCAAGACCAGCCAGATCTGGCTCGTCGGCGGCGGCATCGCCTCCATGGCCGCGGCCGTGTTCCTGATCCGCGACGCGGGCGTCCCGGGCGGCAATATCCACATCCTTGAGGAACTCGACATCGCCGGCGGCGCGCTCGATGGCGCGCTCTCCCCGGCGCAGAAGGGTTATGTCACGCGCGGCGGCCGGATGCTGGAGGACGAGGTCTATCAGACGCTGTGGAACCTGCTCGAAACCATTCCGTCTCTTGAAGACCCGAAGGTGAGCGTGCGGCAGGAAATCCGCGACTTCAACACGAAGATAAGGCCCTGTTCGAAAGCACGGCTGATCGGCCGCGATCACAAGATCATCGATGCCAGAGTCTATGGCTTCAACACGCAGGACCGGCTGGAGCTGCTGCGGATTTTGGCAACGCCCGAACATATCCTCGGGGCGCGGCGAATTGACGATCTCTTCTCGGAGCATTTCTTCGAGACCAATTTCTGGCAGATGTGGTGCACCACTTTCGCCTTCCAGAACTGGCATAGCGCCATCGAGCTGAAGCGCTATTTCCTGCGTTTCATCCAGGAATTCTCCCGCATCCATACGCTCTCCGGCGTCCGCCGCACGAAGTACAACCAATATGACTCGATCGTCCGGCCGATCGAGAAATGGCTGCTCGACAGGGGCGTCGATGTCCGCTTCGGCGTCACCGTCACCGATGCCGATTTCGACGAGACCGACCCCGCGCAGCGCCTGCTGACGCGGCTCCATGTGACGGGCAAATCCGGCCCCGCGACGATCAATCTCGCGCCGAACGATGTGGCGATGCTGACGCTGGGTTCGATCACCGCCGACGCCACTTATGCCGGCAACGACAGCGCGCCGGAGTTGATCCGCGATCGCCGCGACGGCGCCTGGGCGCTATGGGAGACGCTCGCGAAGAAGGCAAAGGACTTTGGCCGCCCAAATACGTTCGACGGTAATATCGACGAGAACAAATGGGAATCCTTCACGCTCACCATGCATGGCGATCTGCTCTTGAAGCGGATCGTCGCCTATTCGGGCAATGAGCCCGGCACGGGCGGCTTGATGACCTTCGTGGATTCCGGCTGGCTGATGTCGATCGTCGTGCCGCATCAGCCGCATTTCACCGGCATGCCGGCGGACACTTATACGCTCTGGGGCTATGGCCTCTTCATCGACGATGTCGGCGATTACGTCAAAAAGCCAATGGCCAAATGCACCGGCAAGGAAATCCTGACCGAGCTGATCGGCCAGCTTGGCTTCGACGATATAAGTGAGGCCGTCCTTGCCTCGACCGACGTGACGAGTGTGATGATGCCCTATGCCTCGGCTTTGTTCAGCCGGCGCATTCCCGAGGACCGGCCGCTGGTGCTTCCTAAGGGCAGCGCCAATTTCGCTTTTCTCGGGCAATTCGTCGAGCTGCCGGAGGATACGGTCTTCACCGTGGAATATTCCGTCCATTGCGCCATGCACGCGGCCTATCATCTGTTCGGCGTCGATAAGCCAATCCCGCCGATCTATCATGGCCTGATGGACCCGAAGGTCGGTCTCAAGGCGCTGGAAGCGGCGTTCCAATGAGCGGGCGCCGCTGATCGGCAGGCTACGGGTGCTCTTCGATCGCATCGACGCGATCGGGATAGAAGGCAAGATGCCCGGCAATCTCGGCGACAGCCGGGTGAGGGTGCTCGTAGGTCCAGACCGCGTTCTCTGCTTGCCGGCCGCCTGCGGCGATCGAGAAATAAGCCGCATCGCCTTTGTAGGGGCAATAGGTGGCGTGATCCGTCCGCTGCAGGACCGCCATGTTGGCGTCCGCACGCGGAATGTAGAATACAGCCGGGTAGCTCGTTTCTTTCAGCTTCAAGGCGCGGCGTGTGTCGGCGATAATTTCGCCAGCGAAAGCGACAACGACGCGATGCGGATGTTCGGCGATCGTGATCGGGTGATCGGGGCCGGGTGTCAGGATGGTTTTGGTCGTCATGGCTTCACTCTCCGATTGGCAGACGTGCTGATTCGTCCTGTGGTCAAGGCGAATGGACAAAAGATGGCCATCACGATCTACGGCATCAAGAACTGCGACACGATGAAGAAGGCGCGGGCCTGGCTCGACGGCCACGGCGTCAAATATGCCTTCCACGATTACAAGGCTGCGGGCATCGATCGCGCGCATCTCGAAAAGTGGATCAAGAACGCCGGCTGGGAGACGGTGCTCAACCGGGCCGGTACGACTTTCCGCAAATTGCCGGATGCCGACAAGACGGGGCTCGACGCGGAAAAGGCGATCGCACTGATGCTCGCGCATCCCTCGGCCATCAAGCGGCCAGTGCTCGAATTCGGCGGCAAGATCCTGATCGGCTTCCAGCCCGAGACTTATGACGGGGCCGGGATCGCCAAGGGCTGAAAGCGTCGTGATTTAGACGTATATACGCGTATAATGCGCCAGGACTTGGGAAACCGAGAGGCGTATGATGACGATCGAAAGCTTCACCGCACAGCATATTGAATTTGTTTCCGCACATCCGTTTGCGGCGACAATCGAGAGATTCGAGGCAGCGACGGGCGATCTCGATAGCACCGCGCTCGCCAAAGAGCTGGCGGCCTCTGCCAACGCCGAAGATTTTGCGAAGCGCATCCACGCCTATGAAAGCACGTCTGGTTTCATGCGCTTTCAGCTCTTCGATCACGGCGGCTGGCTCGGTCTTTATGGCATTCACGCCAAATGCCGGCTCTATATCCTCGGCAATCCGCTGATCGCCCAGACGATGCTCAAGCATGATATCCGCGCCGGGCTCAATGTGCCGGTGCGTCTCGTCGTCTACGAGGCGAAAGACGGCGAGGTGCGGCTCGGCTACGATCTGCCATCCTCGCTCATGAGCCGGTTGCACCATGCCGAGGTCACAGCCGCGGCGGAAAAGCTCGACGCGAAGCTCGCGGCATTGGCGGCACAGGTGACGAAATCATGAAACCCGGCGCGATGGCACTTCAGGTAGCGGCTGCGCCAACAGAAGCGCGCGCCTCATGATGCGCGAGCGTCCGCTTCAGTTCGTCCATGAGAGTCTCGCGAAGCGTCGCCGGTTCGATGATTTCGATCTTGTCGCCCCACGAAAAGAGATGCCAGGCAAGCTCAAGCATGCCGCTGGCCCGGAAGCGGACAAGCGCTCCTCCGTCGGGTAATGGTTCGACGGTCTGGCTCGAATGAAAGCGATAATTTTTGAATTCATCCATGCCTTCTCGGAGGATACGCAACACGACGTCTTCCGGCTCGCCTTCGAAAAAGCCGAAAGGCGTATTGGCGAATTTCGCGAGGTCGAAATCGTCCGGCGGCGCGGCGAATATATCGAGGCATTCGACTTCCTCGATGCGATCGAGGCGCCAGCTTTTTGGCTTTCTCGTCCCGGCTTCGGCGCCGATGAGATAGTTCATCCGGCCGAAGATAATTCCGTAAGGCACGATTTCGCGCGTGATCCGGCGTTTTGAGCCTCCCTTGTAGACGAAGCGCAGCATTTTCATCTCAAGGAGCGCCTTGCGCAGGATTTCGAGCAGCGCCGGATCTTCGGCGGGCCTTGGGCCAGCCTGAACCGCAATGCGTTCGGCGCGCAACAGGGCTTCGACATCGGTTTCCGTAATGCGCCGCCGCCCATGACGCATGGCGGCGCGGATTTTCTTCCCAAGCGAGGCCAAAAATTCCGCACGCGCCGTTGCGCCGCTCTCGCGCAATTTCGCGACGGCGATGCCGAGATCGCTCAATTCGCCAGTCGTCGGGTCTTGGAAGAAACCATCCAGCCCGTGCGGAATCCGGAAGCGCTTTTTCGGATGATCGGGAATTTCTTCCATCTGCGGAAAGACATCGCGGATCGTATCGCGCATGCGCTCGACCGTCCGGCGTTCAAGACCGCTGACCTCGCACATCTCGTCGAGAGTCAGACCTTCCGCGCTGCCGGCGAGCGCACGGGCGAGTTCAAGAATTTGCCGGGTCTTGTCGTATCGCATCTACATCACGTCCGATTCTGACGTAGCTGTCTAGCAAGTTCCGTCCTGCAGGTCATCTCGTGATGACTGAAGTGTTTGAGTATGTGAGGGGCAATGGATCAGAGACAACAGGAAATCAGGAGTAACAACAAGATCATCGATGTTCTTTATTCACTGGAGGATGCGCGCGCGGCGGCAGCCGAAATCAGGGAAATGAGACTGAAAAATTGCATCGATATGGCGATCATGGAGGCGAAGGCCGCCGCGGAGCGATTTGGACTGTCGATCCGCAACGTCTCGCTGAGGACACACTAGCCGGGCGCGCCTATCGCGGCTCTTACATGCAGGCCGCGTTTCCGCTCGGATGCTTGCCCATCTCGCGAGCGAGATAATCGGCGAAGGCGCGCGCCGCCGGCTTCGCCGCACGGCCGGCGGGGAAGAGGGCGTGGACCTCCGCCGTCTCCATCTGCCAGTCGGGTAGAACTTGCATCAATGTGCCGCTTCTCAGTTCCGCGAGGCAGCCCCAGCGGCCGGTCGAAACGATCCCGAGGCCCGCGACCGCCGCGGCGATCGCGCCCTCGTTGGCGGAAATCGTCAGCCGTCCTTCGATGCGGGCCGTGACAACATGATTGTCGCGGCGAAGCGTCCAGGCACTGGGATCGAGCCCTGAGGGGCCGAGGATGATCGTGTGATCGGCAAGGTCCGCCGGCTGTTTCGGCGCGCCCGCCTTTTCGAGATAGGTGGGCGAGGCGGCGAGCAGCCGCTCGACCATGCCGATTTTCCGCGCGGTCGCGCTGGTGTCGGACAGCGGACCGAAGCGCAGCGCCACATCGACGCCCTCGCCGAGCAGGTCCTGCCGCTGATCGTTCATCAAGAGATCGACACGCAGCGCTGTATGGCAAGCCAGGAACGGCGGCAGTCGCGGGATGACTTCGCGCACCGCGAAGCTCGATGAAAGCCCGATGCGCAAAAGGCCGCGGATCTCGCCGGTGCCGCGCGCCACGTGGTCCGCCTCTTCCAGCTCGGTGAGGAGCGGCTCGATCCGCGCCAGATATTCACTACCCGCTTCCGTCAGCTTCACTGCGCGCGTTGTACGCGTGAAAAGCGCCGCGCCGACCTCGCGCTCGAGACTCGCGACAATGCGCGAGGCGGACGGCTGCGACAGGCGGAATTCGCGCCCGGCGCGGGAAAAGCTGCCGGTCCGCGCGACGCGGGTGAAGAGCCGCAAGGCGAAAAGTCGATCACTCATTTGGAATATAAATATATCCTAGTCAGCGCCGGCCGCTACCCCCGTCTCGGTGAATAGCCACGTTCAGCCCGTCATAAGAACAGGAGATGGGGTAAATGAGCGAACTCATAGGCAAAGTTGCAATCGTCACCGGCGCTTCGAAGGGCATCGGCGCGGGGATTGCCAAACATCTGGCGGCAGCCGGCGCGGCGGTGGCGGTAAATTATGCCTCGAGCCGCGAAGGCGCGGATAAGGTCGTCGCCGAGATAATTGCCGAGGGTGGCAAGGCCATCGCCGTTCACGGCGACGTCGCGAAAAAGGCCGACGTCAAAAAGATTGTCGATGCGACGCTCGCGAGCTTCGGCCGGCTGGATATTCTGGTCAACAATGCCGGTGTCTATCATATGCAGCCTTTGGAGGCCGTAACGGAAGCAGAGTTCCACCGGGAATTCGATATCAATGTCCTCGGCATGATCCTCGCCACGCAAGAGGCGGTGAAACATTTTGGCGCGGATGGCGGCAGCGTCATCAACATCACCTCGGTTGCCGGCAGGAACGCCATTCCCAATTCCGTCGTCTATTCGGCGACGAAAGCGGCGATTGACTCGCTGACGCGCGTTCTTGCCGCCGAACTCGGCCCGAAGAAGATCAGGGTCAATGCCATCGCGCCCGGCGTAACGATCACCGAAGGCTTCGAGGCCATGGGCGAAGTCTCCAAGGGCTTCGAGGCCTATGCACTGTCACAGACGCCGCTCGGCCGCGTCGCCAAACCGGACGACATCGCCAAGGTCGCGGTGTTCCTCGCATCTGAGCAATCAGCCTGGATCACCGGCGACGTCATTACGGCCTCGGGCGGCCTGCGCTGATCTCACCCGATTGCGCGATTAGCTGCCGGCTGGTACAGACCAATCGGTACAGGCGCGCGATCGAGCGGCGATGACACGAACGGTTTTCGAGAAGGCCGATGTGGTGCCGCTGCTCGCGGAGGTTTTTCGCGAGCTTGGCTATGAGGGCGCCACGCTCAGCCGGATCACTGAGCGCACCGGCCTCGGCAAGGGCAGCCTCTATCACTTCTTCCCCGGCGGGAAGGAGGAGATGGCGGCAACGATCCTGGCCGAGGTCGATGATTGGTTCGTGCGCAATGTCTATGCGCCACTCGAAAGCGGCGAGCCGCGTGCGGCAATTGCCAAAATGTGGGAGGAGGTCGGCGCCTATTTCCGCTCCGGCCGCCGCATCTGCATCGTCGGCGCCTTCGCCCTCGATGCGACGCGCGACAAATTCGCCGCCGCCATCCGCGTCTATTTCGCCCGCTGGATCGCCGCTTTGGCTGGCGCGTTGCGGCGCGCCGGTGTCGCGCCGGGCAACGCCGCGGCAGAGGCGGAGGCTGCCGTTCTCGGCATCCAGGGCGCACTGGTTCTGGCGCGCGCCTTAAATGACGAAAAGGTCTTCACGCGCGCCTTGACACGACTCGCTCATGATCTCCCCCTCCCCAAGCGCGACACATCACGTCCCACCAAGAAAGGCGCCTCATGAAACGCAGTGACCTCACCGAGAAACTTCTCGACATCAAACGCGAGAAGGGCTGGAGCTGGAAATATATCACCGGCGAGATCGGCGGCATGTCGGAGGTGTTGATTGTCGGCGCGCTGCTCGGCCAGATGAAGCTGACGAAGCCGCAATGCGAAAAGGCCGCAGCGCTCTTCGGCCTCAGCGAAAGCGAGAAGCGCCTGCTCAACGAAGTGCCGTTGCGTGGCACGCCCATGCCGCCGACCGATCCCTTGATCTATCGCTTCTATGAACTCGTCATGGTCAATGGTCCGGCTTGGAAAGCGCTGATCGAGGAGGAATTTGGCGATGGCATTATGTCGGCGATCGATTTCGACCTGCAGATCGAGCGGCAGCCGGACCCCAAGGGCGACCGCGTCAAGTTCACCATGTCCGGCAAGTTTCTGCCCTACAAATATTACGGCGCGACCGGCAACAACCAGGCGCTCGGCTATAAGGAAGACTAGAGCATCGGACTCTCAGACCTCGTTGTCTAGATTTGCTACAAGTATGCATCGACAAGGGCCGCTGTATCCTCGAACATTTTGTATGTGAGGATTTTCCCGTCCTTAACCTCGCAAACCAATGCCCATTCCGACTTGAAGACCCTGCCAGTCTTCCGCACGCGGTGCTGCATGCACCCGAAGGCAAACGCGAACCCTTCCGCCTCGACCGCTTTCCGCACTTCGAATACCTCGGTATCAAACAATTCTTCCAAGATGGCGATGAACCGTTTGACGCCTTCATGGCCAACGAACCGCCCGTATATCGGAACAGTAGCCGGTCCTTGTGCCTCGAAGACCGCGCCATTATCGACCACTGCCAGAGCAGCATCGATATCGCCTGCCTTCCTAGCCGCGAAGAAGCGCACGATGGGATTCTCTATGTGCATATCACCTCGGCCAACGTACCCTGAAAACGTGAACGTCCAAATGTTATCGCACGAGGAGATCAGCACCACTCAAAGGGGCGATTTGTGCTCTCAAGGAAGATTTACCAGACCTCACTCGATCCCCACCATGCCCGCCTCGGGATAACGTGCGCCAGCCACCCGCTCTAGGGCGAACAGGGCATCCAGTTCACCAACGTCTGCGAGAGTAAGCTGAACGCTCGTCGCGGCAACATTCTGCTCTAAGTGTGCGATGCGACGAGCGCCGGGAATGGGGATAACATGGGGGTTCTTGGCGAGCAACCACCCTAGAGCCACTTGAGTATTGGTCAAGTTACGGGCTTCGGCGAACTGGTGTAGACCGTCCACGAGTACCCGATTGGCAAGGGCTGCCTCGCCCTGGAAACGCGGGTTGTGCTTACGGAAATTGTTCTCGGCCAAGGCTGCGGTGCTCAGCGACCCGGTGAGGAAGGCGCGGCCCAGAGGACTATAGGCAACGAAGATCGTGCCCAGTTCGGCGCAGACGTTCAAAATCTCCCGCTCCGGGTCGCGTGACCAAAATGCGTACTCGCTTTGCACGGCTGCGATAGGATGAACAGCTGTGGCGCGCCGCAAGGTATCTGGCGAAACCTCGGATAGACCAATCTGCCGGTAGAATCAGAACCGTTCATCCGCTTCATGGCCGGGGACACGCATGACGTGAACGCCAATGATCCCAATTGAACGTCCGACGTTCTAATCTAGACCGTCATTGCGAGGCGCGTCAGCGCCGAAGCAATCCAGCATCGGCCTCATGCTGGATTGCTTCGCCTTCGGCTCGCAATGACGCGCTTGCCAGAGGCGCCATATTCGCCATGGCAGGCTCATGGCCCGATCAGCGCTTGCGCTCCTTGTCCAGCAAGGCGCGCTTGCGCACCGGGCCCCAGCGATAGCCGGAAATGTTGCCGTCGCTACGCAAAACACGATGGCAGGGGATCGCCACCGCGATCTTGTTGGCGGCGCAGGCCTGGGCCACGGCGCGGGTCGCGCTCGGCGCGCCAATGCGCCGGGCGATCTCGGCATAGCTTGTGGTTTCGCCCGGGGGGATGGCGCGCAATGCCGCCCAGACTTTCTGCTGAAAGAGCGTGCCGCGAATATCGAGCGGCAGATCAAAATCGCGCGCCGGAGCTTCGACAAAAGCGATCACCTTCGCCAGCAGGCCGGACAATTCAGCATTGGCCTCGATCGACCGCGCCTTGGCGAAGCGCGTCTCGATCTCCTGCGCGAGCGCCGCCGCATCGTCGCCGAGCATGATGGCGCAAATGCCTTTCTCGCTCCGCGCGACGAGCACGAGACCCAGAGAACAAGCACCGATGGCATAGACGATATCGGCCGCCTTGCCGGCGTCGCGGAACGCCGCCGGTTTCATACCGAGCATCGTGTCGGACCTTTCATAAAAACGCGAATTCGAGCCGAAGCCGGCGGCATAAATGGCGTCCGTCACACGCGCGGCGCCGGCAAGTTCTTCCCGAACCCTGGCGGCACGCTGTGCTTTTGCATAGGCCATTGGCGTGACGCCGGTGACGGCCTTGAAGAGACGATGAAAATGAAATCGGCTGAGACCCGCCTTGGCAGCGAGTGCATCGAGCGAGGGCGGCGCCTCGGCCTCCAGCGCGCGGCAGGCTGCAGCGATCATCTCGGTCTGGCGCGCGCCGGGCGAGACTTCGCGCGGTCGGCAGCGTAGGCAGGCGCGAAAGCCCGCTCTTTCGGCTTCAGCCCAGCTTGCGAAGAAGCGCATATTCTGCGGCAGCGGCCGTCGCGCCGGGCAGGAGGGGCGGCAATAGATGCCGGTCGTCGTCACTGCGAAGACGAAGCTCGCGTCCTGCGCGCCGTCTCGCGCGACGATAGCGGCCCAGCGCGGATCGTTGGATGAAGAGGTCTGTGCTTTCATGTCCATGTTCACAAACTAGCAGGGCCAGGCACGGGGCCGCATTCCGGCTCTTGCTCTCAAATTCCGATCCGCTCGATCAACGCCTGCGCCGCGCGCGGATTGTTCTCCTTGAAGCCGCTGATGACATAAAGAAAGACATCGCGCGGAGCCTTGGCCGCAGGCGGGGCGACCGTCTCGAGGTCTTTGGGGATTCCGCCGGCCGAAAAAACTTCGGCGCGCGCCGCCCAGAGGTCGAGAAGCTTGCCGGCATATCCCGTTTTCGGCTTCTCCTGCGTGCCCATGATGCGCAGGTAGACGAAATCGGTGCTGATATCCGCGATCTGCGGAAATTTGGAATCCCCGGCAAGCACGATCGCGACGCCATGCTCCCGCGCCAGCGCGACGAAGTCCGGCGTGCGGAAGCTCTCGTGCCGCACTTCGACCGCGTGGCGGATATGCCGGCCGCCGATCTCCTTCGGTAGCAGCGCGAGGAATTTGCCGAAGTCCTGGGCGTCGAATTTCTTCGTCGCCATGAATTGCCAGTTGATGGGACCGAGCTTCTCCTTCAGCTCCAGCACGCCGCTTGCAAGAAAGCGCGCGATGGACTCGCCCGACTCGGCCAGAACGCGCCGGTTGGTGGCAAAGCGCGGCCCCTTGAGCGAGAAGACGAAACCCTTGGGCGTCTCCTCGCGCCATTTGATGAAGCTCTCGGGCTTCTGCGAGCCGTAATAAGTGCCGTTGATCTCGATGGAGGTCAGCGCCCGGCTCAAATATTCGAGTTCGCGCTTCTGCGGCAGGCCGGCGGGATAGAAGCCGCCGCGCCAGGGCTCATAGGTCCAGCCGCCGACGCCGATGAAAATACGGGATTTTTCCTGCATTTCACTCCTTGCGTTTCGCCCGAAGCCGCGATCGCGTGGTAAAAGATGGTGGCAGGGCCTCGCCGCGCCAAACGTAGGAGAGATACATGGCCTCAATCTACGCCGGCCGCTACACGGCTCGCGCCAACCGCTCGCTTGTGCTCTTTCTCATTGGCATGCGGTTTAATAAACTGATCTTGCCACACAAATGGCTGCCCGTCTTTCTGGCTATGCCGCGGATGTTGGCGGAACTGCGACGCCGGCCGGAGGCGGGGTTGTTGTCCTCGCGGTCATATTTTTCCGGCCGCGTTATCCTCGTCCAGCAGTATTGGGAAAGCTTCGACAAACTCGTCGCCTATGCTCACGCCGCGGATGAGGCGCATTTTCCGGCCTGGGTCGCCTTCAACCGCACAGTAGGGAAGGATGGGAGTGTCGGCATCTGGCACGAGACATATCTGGTCGAGCCCGGAAAATGTGAAAGCGTTTACGTAAACATGCCCCAATTCGGTCTGGCGGCGGCGGCCGCTCACGTCCCCGCTGAAGGCACCCTGGCGGGCGCGAAGAGCCGGATGGGCTCCGCCGGGCCGGAGTGAGGGTCGCCTTTCCGGCCGGGCCGTGCTAGCTCACGGGGCCGCAGAGCCGGGAACAGAGATAATGGCCGATTTTTTCCGCGAAGTTGATGAAGACGTCCGCCGCGACCAACTCATCGATATCTGGAAGCAATATCAGAACTGGATCATCGCCGCCGCCCTCCTGATCGTCGTCGGGACGGCCGCCTGGCGGATCTACGATTATTTCCAGCTCAAGAGCGCGGAAACTGCCGGCGCACGCTATCAGGCTGCGCTCGACCTCGCGAAGGCGGACAAGAATGCCGAGGCAGCCACGGCCTTCAGCGCCGTCGCACAAAACAGCCCCAACGGCTATGCGACGCTGGCACGCCTCGCGGCGGCGGACGCGCAATCCGCCAAGGACCCCAAGGAGGCTGCTGCCGCCTATGAGCAGATCGCCGCCGATCCGGCGGTCGACACCGCCTATCAGGATGTCGCCCGTCTGCGCGGCGCTTATCTCAACGTCGATATTGAGGCGCCCAAGCAATTCGCGCAGCATTATGCCGCCTACGCCGGGCCGGATTCGCCCTATCGCAATGCCTTTCGCGAGTTGATCGCCCTGGCGGATACGCGGGACGGTGATTTCACCGGCGCGGCGCAATGGTTTGAGCAGGCCGCCGCCGACCCCGCTTCGCCATCGGCTTTGCGCGCCCGCGCTGACGCCTTTCTAACCATTGTCCAGGCGGGCGCCGTACCGGCCAAATAGCAATGTTCAAGATCGCCATCATCGGGCGGCCGAATGTCGGCAAATCGACTCTCTTCAACCGGCTCGTCGGCAAGAAGCTCGCCCTTGTGGATGACCTCCCGGGGGTGACGCGCGACCGCCGTGCGGGCGAGGCGCATCTCGGCGATCTCGTCTTCACGATCATCGACACCGCAGGTCTCGAAACCGGCGCTCCGGCGACACTCGCCGGACGGATGCGGGCGCAGACCGAGGCGGCCATCGCCGAGGCGGACGCCATCTTCTTCATGATTGACGCCCGCGCCGGCCTCATGCCCGACGACCGCGCTTTCGCCAACCTGCTGCGCCGCGCCGACAAGCCGCTGATTCTCGTCGCCAACAAGGCGGAAGGCCGGGCCGGGGCCGCCGGAGCGCAGGAGGCTTTCGATCTCGGCTTCGGCGAGCCGGTCGCGCTCTCGGCGGAACATGGCGACGGCCTGGCCGAACTTTATGCCGCTCTGCACGAAGCGCTGCCGGAAGCAACGGAGCTGAGCGAAGAAGAGACGGAAGAAACCGCCGCCACCTTGACGCTCGACGACGAGGAAGATGGCTCGGAACTCGATCCCACGAAGCCGCTGCGCGTCGCCATCATCGGCCGCCCGAACGCCGGCAAATCGACCCTGCTCAATCGCATCCTGGGCGAGGAACGCCTGCTGACCGGCCCGGAGGCGGGGATCACCCGCGATTCCATCGGCGTCGATCTCGTATGGGGCGACCGCAAGCTGAAGATGTTCGATACCGCCGGGCTGCGCAAACGCGCGCGGGTGGATGAGAAATTGGAAAAGCTCGCCGGTGCCGATGCCCTGCGCGCCGCCAAATTCGCTGAGGTCGTCGTGCTGCTGGTCGATGCCGCGGCGCCGCTCGAGAAGCAGGATTTGACGCTCGCCGATCTCATCGCCCGCGAGGGTCGTGCGCTGGTCATCGCCGTCAGCAAATGGGATTTGGTGAAAGACCGCGCCGCACGGCTGAAAGAGCTGCGCGAGGAGGCGGCGCGGCTGCTGCCGCAATTAAAGGGCACGGCGATCGTGCCGGTTTCCGGCGCGACGGGCGAGGGGATCGCGGCGATGATGGGCGCCGTCTTCGCCGTGCACGAGACCTGGAACAAGCGCATCAGCACCGGCCGGCTCAACCGCTGGCTGGCCACGGCGCTCGAAGCCAATCCGCCGCCCGCCGTCTCCGGCCGGCGCATCAAGATCCGCTACATCACGCAGCAGCGCGCCCGGCCACCTTATTTCATAGTCTTCGGCAATCAGCTCGCGAGCCTGCCGGAAAGCTACAAGCGCTTCCTCATCAACGGCATTCGCGAGACGTTCGATCTCAAGGGCGTGCCGCTAAGGCTCTCGACCCGCACGAACGAAAATCCCTACGAGGGCAAGGGCCGGAAATAGCGCGAGCGTAGGCGAGTCTGCCTCGGCTTGCGCATGATCCTGATATTTAGAGCATTACAGCCGCTTTGTGTCCCGTGCGACACGGCGGATGAATCGTTGTCGCCGTCAGTCCTGCCGATTCCGATTTGGTGCTAGCCTCTCGTCAAAGACATCATTTCACGGGGCGTTTTCAATTCAGCCATTTGAACAATAAATAGAAATAAGCGGGGGTACCAATGATCGAGAATCATAAGGCTATCCAGGCGAAATTCTTTGCGCCGCAAAAGAGAAATGCGCATTGCAAATCCGCAATCGCGGCGCTGCTGCTGAGCACCATCGCTGCCCCGAATGCCGCGCACGCCGATGAAGACGGCATAAGTTTTTGGCTTCCTGGCCTCTTCGGCAGTCTCGCCGCCGTGCCGCAGCAACCGGGATTCTCGCTCGCGACAATCAATTACTTCGATTCGGTGTCAGCCGGCGGCTCCGTCGCCCGGGCGCGCGAGTTCACCATCGGCGGTGTCCCGGCGAGCTTTAAGGGCAATGTGAGCGCCAGTATTCACGCCAATATCGATCTGGGGCTGATCAACGCGACTTATACCTTCGCCACGCCCATCCTCGGCGGCTTGGCATCGGTCGGCTTGTTGGCATTTCCCGGCTACAACGACACGTCGCTGAACGGAAGCGTGAACGGCATCGTGACATTGCCGCCGCCCATTGGCTCGCTGCCATTTTCGCGGTCCGTCAATTTGAACCAATCGACGGTGGGGTTTGGCGATTTGTATCCGCAGGCTGCCATACGCTGGAACCAGGGCGTCAACAATTTCATGACCTATGCGACGGGTGACATCCCAGTCGGAACCTATAATTCTCGCGATTTGGCGAATCTCGGGATCGGCCATGGCGCGATCGATTCAGGTGCCGGCTATACTTATTTGAACCCCGAAACCGGCCATGAATTTTCGGCGGTCGGGGGTTTCACATACAATTTGATGAATAATTACACGCAATATCAGAACGGCGTCGATTTCCATCTCGATTGGGCCGCCTCGCAGTTCCTGAGCAAGCAATTGCTGGTCGGCGTCGTCGGCTATGTCTATCGCGAAATCGGCTGCGACAGCGGCTCCGGCGATCGTGTCGGTTGCTTCCAGTCGCAAGTCTTCAGCGCCGGGCCGCAAATCGGCTACAGCTTTCCGGTCTCGCAAGACTTGCTGGGCTATGTGAACCTCAAAGCCTATGGCGAGTTCGGCGCGATGAACCGCCCCTCGGGCGCTAATGTCTGGCTGACTTTCGCGCTCTCGCCCGCGCCGCCACGGCCGGTGACGAAGGATTAGGATGCAGCCTAGATTCAGATCGAATCGGCTTCGCGATGCCTCTCAGGCGCTCTTCGGTCTCTTCTGAGAGCGGAGAGGGCGAGCGGTGGCTCGCACAGACGTGTTCAGTGCCACGGCGGCGCGAGTAAGCGCCTTCAACGCCTTCTCGTCGATCTCGGCGCCCTCGTGGAAATCGATGGCACGCCTGGTGTTGCCTTCGAGGCTGGCGTTGAAGAGGCCTGTGGGATCGTCCAACGAGGCGCCCTTGGCGAAGGTCATCTTCACGACGTTCTTGTACGTCTCGCCCGTGCAGATGATTCCAGCGTGCGACCACACCGGGACCCCTCTCCACTTCCACTCCTCGACCATTTCGGGGTCCGCCTGCTTGATGAGAGTCCGGACCCGCGCGAGCGTCTCGCCGCGCCAATCATTCAGCGCCTTGATTCTCGCATCGATCAACTGTGACGGAGATTCCTCTCCTTTTCCTTCCTCAGCCAATTTCTTGGACGTGCTTTTGGCAGCCGCGGAGAGCGCTTCGGTCGCAGGTTTGCTCATGGGTCCGTCCTTTTTGAGCAGAACGGACAGGATAACGCCCAATAAAAAGAAGGAATGCTCTTTCGAGCATTCCTTCTCAATCATGCTGCCTAGTTTCGTTACCAGGTATAGTCCACACCAGCCTTGGCGGTGATGGTGTTGTACTGGTTGTTGAACTTCACGCCGCCGTCGACAAAGCCAGCCCAGCCGCTGCCGAGGGTGACGACGGTGACGCCGCCCTTCACTTCGCCATAGACGTGGCCGAAGTAGTCGTTCACGAGCGTATTGTCGACGAGATCGACCGTATTGCCGTTGTTGAGGAATTCATCCCAGACACGGCCGAGGATCCAGGCTTCGACCACGTGGCCGCCGAAGACGCTCGGCAACGGCACGCCCAGACGGCCACCGGCGGCGCCGCGGAAGTCCTCGCCGCTGCCGAAGTCGATATTCGTCCCCCACTCGTTCAAGGCGTTGATCCCGTCGATATGGGTCTGCGAGTAGATCAGGGTACCGATTGGCTCGAAGAAGGCCGAGCCAAAGCCGAAGCGGTAGCCCAGTTCGCCGATGCCGCCGACCGTGTTGAGCCCGACTGACGGGCCGGAGGTCGCACCGTTCAACCCGCCCAACAACGTGTTGAGCTGCAGGTTGAGGATATCCGCCTTGGCCAAACCATCGACGAAGAACCCGTCACGCAGGTAGGTCACGGACGCGCCGACCGTACCGCCCTTGTAGACGAAGAAGTCGCCGGTATGGTCGAAGTTCAAATGCAACTCGAGGTAGCCGCCGAGCGGGCCGACGATCAAGGCATCGCCGGGCGCGAAGACGCTCGAGTGCCCATAGTCGAAGCCGCCAATCACCCCGTAGGAGCTCTGCTTGTAGCTGAGATCGTAGGTGATGGGGCCGCCGACGGGATTGGTCGTGAGCTGGTCGTTACGATCAGTCCAGCTGCCGATACCCTTCGCCCAAACGTTGAAGCTCGGCGCCGTCGGCACATAGGCCGGCAGCGGGCCCTTGCGGTTGGGCAGACCAGCGACAGGAGCCGGCACATAGCCGCCCTGAGCCGCCCAGTCGCGGATCTCGCTCTGCCGATCTTCCCACAGCAGCGCCAATTCATCCCAGAGGTTCTGTGCGCCGGTGATGGCGATCGGGAGTTCCTGGCCCTCGTAGCCCGGCACGCTGTACAGCGCCACGCGCTCGTCGGGATTGCCGGTTGTCGGCAGGCCGCTCGCCGTCGGCACCTCCGAGGTGCCGTTGGGATCGGTGGCGAGGTAATAGGCGAACAGGCCGTCATTGATCACCGGCGTGCTGCCGATATAGCCGTTGCCGTTTAGCACCCAATTGCTGGGCACGCTTGTTCCGCTCGCCCCCGTCACGTCAACGACCGCGATACCTTGCTGGTTGTAAGAGCCGGGACCGCCGTTCGTGTCGTTGATCGAGACTTCGGTCTGGCCCGTGACCGACCCGCCGCTGGTGGTGTTGATGACCAGAAGATCGGCTTGCGAACCAGGGCCGCCGAGGTAGGCATCGGCACCGAGCTCGCTGTTGCCGGAGGCAGCAAAAATCACGGGGTCCGCAGAATTACCGAGCGTGATCACGTCGCCGGTATGGCCGTTGATCTGGGTGATGAGACTGCTGTTGTTGAAATAAAGCGGGCTGTCACCGGTGATGGTCGCGAGACCGTTGTTGTAAATGGTCGCGCCACTCTCGTTGGTGAAGGTTTCTGTTCCGTCGGGCGCATTGAGCGTGATCGAATTCAAGCCTATCAGATTGATCCGGCCGCCGTCGTAGTTGTCGATAGTCGCGTCGCCGGTTTCGGACGCCACCTCGATGGCATTGCCGCCAAGCAGATTGAGCCGGGCGCCGTCGTAATTATCGACAACAGCGCCCGTGTAACCGTCGACCAGGCTGCCGCTGACACCCGTTAAGTTCAGGTGCGCGCCATTATAGTTTTCGATATCCGCCTCGCCGTCCTTAGCGAAAAGAAGATCGCCGCTGAGGCCGTTCAGGCTGAAATGTGCTCCATTGTAATTGTTGATCTCGGCCGTGCCAGTTTCCGCCACGACCACATTGGCGTTCACTCCATTGAGGCTGAAGTGAGCACCATCGAAGTTGTTGATCGCCGCATCCTCGCTGGCGAAGACAACGTTGGCATTGACGCCGGTCAGGTCGATCCGGGCGCGGGTCTCGTTGTTGATCGTCGCATTGCCGTCGAGGGCGACCGCCGCGAGCGCACTGGCCCCCGTCAGGTCGATACGGGCTCCCGTCTCGTTGTTGATCGTCGCGTCGCCGGTGACGGCGATCGCGGAGACAGCACTCGCACCGACTCCCTCGATACGTGCGCCGGTCTCGTTTGTGATCGTCGCGCCTTCGCCTCCGACCGATGTTATGGCACTCACGCCTTCCAGATTGATCTTCGCGCCCTTTTCATTGGTGATCGTCGCCGTATCTCCAGCGATCTGGCTGATGAGATTGACGCCGCCACCGGTCAGCGAGATCAGCGAGCCATTGGTGTTGGTAATGCTCACATCATCGCTGGCTACCTGGAGGATCGAGTTGGTGCTGCCCTCCAGCGTAATAGTGCTGGTTCCAGACCTGGCGCTATTGGAGTTGGTGATGGTGGTGTCGCCGGCAGTGGCGATCTGGCTGATGAGGTTTGTGCCTCCACCGGTCAGCGAGATCTGCGAGCCGTCGAGGTTGCTGATCGTCGCGCCGGCGACCGTAGCCTGAAGGATCGAATTGAAGTTGCCGGTCATTATGATCGAGGAGGGATCATCGTTGGTGATCGTCGCGGTACCACCCGCAACCTGGCTGATCAGGTTGGTGCCGCCACCGGTCAGAGAGATCAGCGAATTGTCGATGTTGGTAATGGTCGCATCGCCGCTCGCGCCCTGAAGGATCGAATTGGTGCTGCCGACCAGCGTGATGGTGCTGGTTCCATAGTTGTCGCTATTGGAGTTGGTGATGGTCGCGTCGCCATCGGTGACAATCTGGCTGACCAGATTGGTGCCGCCGCCGGTCAGCGAGATCAGCGAGCCGTCGAAATTGTCGATGGTCGCGCCGTTTGCCGCACCCTGAAGGATCGAATTGGTGGTGCCGACCAGGTCGATGGTGCTTGTCCCGGTTTCCGCACTGTTGGAGTTGTCGATGGTCGCGGTGTCGCCGGCGATCTGGCTGATCAGATTGACGCCGCCACCGGTCTGCGAGATCTGCGAGCCATCATGGTTGGTGATGAGCGCATCACCGACACCGACGCCACCTGCTGCAACCTGAAGGATGGAGTTGACCGTGCCATCCTGCGTGATGGTGCTGGTTCCATAATTGGCGCTATCGGTGTTGGTGATGGTCGCTGGGCCATCGATGACAATCTGGCTGATGAGGTTCGTGCCGCCACCCGTCAGCGAAATCAGCGAGCCATCAATGTTGGTGATGGTCGCGCCATCGGCCGCGCCCTGGAGGATCGAATTGGTGGTCCCAGCCAGCGTAATGGTGCTGGTTCCAGTTTCCGCGCCGTTGGAGTTGGTGATGGTGGCGTCGCCGGCAGTGGCGATCTGGCTGATGAGGTTGGTGCCTCCACCGGTCAGCGAGATCTGCGAGCCGTCGAGGTTGCTGATCGTCGCGCCGGCGACCGTCGCCTGAAGGATCGAGTTGAAGTTTCCGGTCATTATGATCGAGGAGGGATCATCGTTGGTGATCGTCGCGCTGCCACCCGCGACCTGGCTGATCAGGTTGGTGCCGCCACCCGTAGTGCCATTGGTGAGCGAGATCAGCGAATTGTCGATGTTGGTAATAGTCGCATCGCCGCTCGCGCCCTGAAGGATCGAATTGGTGCTGCCGACCAGCGTAATGGTGCTGGTTCCATTCGCGGAGAGGTCGCTATTGGTGATGGTCGCGTCGCCATCGGTGACAATCTGGCTGACCAGATTGGTGCCGCCACCGGTCAGCGAGATCAGCGAGCCGTCGAAATTGTCGATGGTCGCACCGTTTGCCGCACCCTGAAGGATCGAATTGGTGCTGCCAACCAGGTTGATGGTGGACGTGAGGGTAGCGGGACTATCGTTGGTGATGGTCGCCGTGTCTCCAGCGATCTGGCTCACCAAGTTGGTGCCGCCACCGGTCTGCGAGATCTGCGAGCCATCATGGTTGGTGATGAGCGCATCGCCGACACCGGCGCCGCCGCCTGCAACCTGAAGGATGGAATTGACCGTGCCATCCTGCGTGATGGTGCTGGTTCCATAATTGGCGCTATCGGTGTTGGTGATGGTCGCGGGGCCATCGATGACAATCTGGCTGATGAGGTTCGTGCCGCCACCGGTCAGCGAGATCTGCGAGCCGTCGAGGTTGCTGATCGTCGCGCCGGCGACCGTCGCCTGAAGGATCGAGTTGAAGTTGCCGGTCATTATGATCGAGGAGGGATCATCGTTGGTGATCGTCGCGCTACCACCCGCAACCTGGCTGATGAGGTTTGTGCCGCCACCGGTCAGCGAGATCAGCGAATTGTCGATGTTGGTAATCGTCGCATCGCCGCTGGCAGCCTGGAGGATCGAGTCGGTGCTGCCGACCATCGTGAGGGTGCTGGTTCCAGTCCCCGAGCTATTGGAGTTGGTGATGAGTGCATCACCAGCGCTGACAATTTGGCTGATCAAATTGGTGCCGCCGCCAGTCTGCGAGATCAGCGAGCCGTCGAAATTGTCGATGGTCGCGCCGTTAGCCGCAGCCTGAAGGATCGAATTGGTGCTGCCAACCATGTTGATGGTGGACGGATCATCGTTGGTGATGGTCGCCGTGTCCCCGGCGATCTGGCTGATCAGGTTGGTGCCGCCACCGGTCTGCGAGATCTGCGAGCCGTCGGTGTTGGTAATGAGCGCATCACCAACGCCGGCGCCACCTCCTGCAACCTGGAGGATCGAATTGGTGGTGCCAGCCAGCGTGAGGGTGGTGGTTCCAGTTCCGGCGCTATTGGTGTTGGTGAGGGTCGCGGGGCCGGCGGTGACAATCTGGCTCACCAGATTGGTGCCGCCGCCAGTCAGCGAGATCAGCGAGCCATCGAGGTTGTCGATGGTCGCACCGTTAGCTGCAGCCTGAAGGATCGAATTCGTGCTGCCAACCATGTTGATGGTGGACGTGAGGGTAGCGGGACTATCGTTGGTGATGGTCGCCGTGTCTCCAGCGATCTGGCTCACCAAGTTGGTGCCGCCACCGGTCAGCGAGATCAGCGAACCATAGGGGTTAGTGATGGTCGCGTCACCGGTCGTCGTAACCTGAGTGATCGCATTGACTTTGCCATCCAGTGTGATGGTGGAGGGCAATGTTGTGCTGGTGGGGGCGTTGGTGATGGTGGCGTCGGCCCCGGCGATCTGGCTGATCAAGTTGGTCCCACCACCAGTAGCTCCATTGGTGAGCGAGATCAGCGAGCCATCGGTGTTGGTAATGAGCGCATCACCAGTGGTCCCCGCAACCTGGGCGATCGAATTGAGTGTGCCGACCATCGTGATGTCGGAAGGATCATTGGTGATGGTCGCATTGTTTCCAGCGGTCTGGAGAATCGAATTGGTGCCGCCACCGGTCAGCGAGATGCTCGAATTATCGGTGTTGGTGATGAGCGCATTACCAGTCGCCCCAGACACGATCTGGGCGATCGAGTTGAGTGTGCCATCCAACGTGATGGTCGAGGCATCGTTGGTGATCGTGGCGCCAAGGCCCGCAGTCTGCGCGATCGAATTGGTGCCGCCACCGGTCAGCGAGATGCTCGACCCACCGGTGTTGCTGATGAGCGCATCGCTGGTGGCCCCGGCAATCTGGGCGATCGAATTGAGTGTGCCGACCATCGTAATGTCGGAAGGATCGTTGGTGATGGTCGCGTTTCCTCCGGCGGTCTGGAGGATCGAATTGGTGCCGCCACCGGTCAGCGAGATGCTCGAATCATCGGTATTGGTGATGAGCGCATTAGCGGTGGCCCCGGTCGCAATCTGGGCGACCGAATTGAGGGTGCCGACCATCGTGATGGCGGAGGTGTCGTTGGTGATCGTGGCGCCGCCTAGCCCGGCGGTCTGGGCGATCGAATTCGTGGCCCCACCGGTCAGCGAGAGCAGCGAGCCGGCGGTGTTGCTGATGAGTGCGGTACCGTTCGTCCCGCTCGCAATCTGGGCGATTGAATTGAGCGTGGTGCCGACCAGTGTGATGGTGGCGTCATTATTGGTGACGGTCGCAATACCGTCGGTTCCCAACGCGGACTGCGTGATCGCGTTGGTGCCACCACCTGTCAGCGAGAGCAGCGAGCCGGGATCGTTGGTTATCGTGGCGTTGTTGGCGTTGGTACCTGTGTTAGTCGCTATCTGGGTAATCGTATTGAGATTCCCGCTCAGCTTGAAGGTATTGTCGTTGGTTAGCGTGGCGCTGCCAGCACCTGCGGTCTGCAGGATCGTGTTGGACGGCCCGCTGCCGCTGAATGTAGCGCCGTCAACGTTTTCGATTGACGCACTGCCTGCGGTAGCGAGCTGAATAATCGTGCTGGTTCCGAGCAGGTTGATCGCGGAACCGTCATTTTTCAAATCGACGTTACCAGTGAGCGCGCCCTGCGTGATCGTGGTCGTCCCATTGCCGCTGATGACGGAACCGTTGGTGTTGTCGATAGTCGCGGCCTGAGCGGAAGCCTGGGTCAGCGAACTCGTGCCGGTCATCTTGATCGTGCTGCCACCGTCATTGTCGACAATGTCGGTCGTCGCAGATGTCAACAGGCTGGTTCCCGAGAAATTCCATGTAGCGCCGGCGAGATTGTCAACAGTGACGCTTCCGAGGCTGAGAATGTTCTGAGTGCCGTTGATGACAGCAGTCCCGCCGCTGTTGGTGACCAGGGCGTTGCCGCCGACATCAATGTTGATGGCTTTGCCGGTATTCGAGGTGATGATGCCGTTGTTCGTAACGGTCCCGGTGCCGCCTTGAAGCATGTTGATGGTGGTGCCGGTGGAAACCATCTGCGCACCGGCGTCGTTCGTCACTACGCCATTGGCGGTCAGGCCCGACAAGGACACGGCGCTGCCACCTATGGGCAAAGCCGAACTGCCGATGATGCCGCCGGCGTCGTTGGTGACTGTCAGCGTTCCGCTGCCCGTGCCGGACGTCATGAATATGCCGTTATGGCTTGACCCGCCGATGGCATAGATTTGGCCGCTGTTTGTAACCGTGTCATTGTTGATGCCCGCCACGCCTGCGAACGAAATCGCCGTGCCGTTGTCGGCCTTCACGATTCCGCCCCCACCGATCGTCATCCCGATCCCAGACGCGCCAGTTCCGTCGGGAAGGACAATGTTGATGCCTGTGCCGGCAGCGCTCTCGATGGTCCCGCCTATGCTCCAGGTGCCGCTAACGGGATTCACCCCGATCACATCCACCGCGTCAGCCCCCAACCCGGTTTGAGTTGAAGTGATCGAGCTCGGATTACTCATCGTAAAATTAAAGGCTGGGGCCGCTGCGGTCAGAGTCACCGATATGGGAGCATATAAATTCAAGCCGTTCCCGGTCACAACCGCGCCCGCATTGATCGTCGTATTGACGCCAGCTGTATCAGTGCTGACGAGCGGCGCTAACATTCCAGTGGTGGTACCGGAGCATACGACGGTGTCGGGGGACGGCCCTGTGCTGGTGGTGCAACTCGCTGCAAAGGCGCTTTGCGGGGCCAGCATCACACCGCCCAAAATCGCGCTGGTCAGCATGGTGCTGGTGAGCAGGGCGGCGCGGCGGCTCTTGTGGCCCGATTCCAATGCGCCCGGCCTGATAGCGGCCTTTTGAGCCTGACGAGCAATCATCGTACTTCCCCCGTAAGTTGTATTTCGTAATTTAATTGCGCTCTAAAATGCGGTTCTAAGTGCAGCCTATAGGGGCTTTTATGGATTCGTAAACGCCATGGTTGTGTTTGCGGGCGACCGAAAAAATCGCACTTAGAGGGTACTTCGACCCTGGGCCGCGTTTAAATTATCTTCCTGAAATCAGTCGTTTGGTTTGAGATCGTCAAATTTACATAATGCCAGAAAGCGCATTCGACGAGGTCAAGGGGTGTGATCTGAATTTCCGACGGTGTTGCACCAATGGCACAACTTCTGGTTGTGGCACGCGTCGGCAAGGGGTCCAAGCAGAGTGGGCGCCTGATCGCTGGTCCAGGAAGATGCGCGCGCCCGTGTCCCAGCCGGGGCGGAGAGGGAAGAGAGAATTCCCTCATTTCCGTTTGGCCTGCCGCAGGGAGCCGTTCGGGTAACACTCGAACCTCATGGGCATCGAGAACCAGGCTCGGCAATGGCGGGCGCTTCGCGCAATCAGCCCGCAAACATCTCTTTAGATCGCGGATGCATAAAACCCGATCTTAACGTAGGTGACGCGATCAATTCTAATGCAATAGAGGGGAGGGGGCGTTCATTCAGAAGTTTTCGCCATGTTAAAATCGTATTCCCTCTCAAGGGTCAGCATCGGGGGTTAACCAATTTATTACAATTTTACACCGGGAAATCAGATATGAAGTATAAATTTAATAAATCTTCGCCTGAACCGGCTAAGAATGAAAGTGGGGAGAAAGTCAAATGCCAAGATGCTCGCGATGTATTCAAAAAGCTGTTGGTTACGACGTCGGAGTCGGTCGGCTTTCCGCGGAACGATCTGTCGGAATCGGCCATCCAAGACGGCGTCATTCTAACTCAGCGATTTTTAAAGGTATCGAATCCGCAAGCGCGTCGATTGATTATTGATCTCGTGGAGATAATCGCAGCGTTGAGCAATTCCCGTTAGATTTTCCTCAGTACGGGCGGAGAGGATCATGCCTAATTCGGACCCTAAATCATCAGACGCGAATGATCGAGATATCTTGGATAGGATCTATGCTCTCGAAGACGCTCGAACATTTGCAGAAAAGGTCGGAGAGCTCACGTTGAGATACTTTATTGAAATGGCACTCGCCTATGCCAAAAACATGCTTGGGGCGCCGCGGGACGCCGCAGAATCGCCTCTTAAGTAAGAGTCAGTAAGGACGGTGGCGCCCATATCAGCGTGGGCCGGTCGAATTCGCGCTTGCCGATAGCACGCCGCCAATCGAAGTCGCCTCATTATCGGGAAATATAAAGCTCAACCATCCAAAGCCCGGATGCTGGAGCGCAAGCAGCACGCCGTCCGGCTCTCTCTCCTCGGGAATTTCCCAGACAGGGTCTATAACCGGTTCGAGAGATGCTTCCGGGTTGAACTCGGGCGCTACCGGCACCGTCAAGGACGCGCGAGAACGCGCGAGGAGGCCGATGAAGGCTTCCGTTTCGGCGGCCCCGAGAACGACCTTTCCAATCGCGACGCCGTTTTGCAGAAGCTCGACAGTGACATGCTGCTGCGTAAAGTCCGGATATGCGCGTAACTCCATTTTATCTGGCATAGCTCTCTCCCGATTCCCCGACGCGAACAGTTGCAGGCAGATCGCAATCCTACGGGTCTAAAATAAGGCTCGGCGCGCGATGGAGACGAAGCTGATTTTTACGCGCTCTCATTCTGCTTGAAACGCGGCGGTGCTGCTCGAAGCCGGTGTCGACGTGCCCCTGTCTTGCGAGATGGGCATTTGCGGCGTGTGCCTGACCCCGGTCATCGATGGAATCGTGGACCACCGCGATAGCGTGCAAAGCGATGCTGAGAAAGCCCCCGCAGCGCAAAAGATTGCCCTTTGCTGCTCGCGTAGCCGTTCGCCCATGCTCACAATAGACCTGTGAGGTCGTGACTCGCCGTCGGGCATCTTAAGGAGTAATATTGGCAGCCGGTTCGATACCGCGGAGTATCACATATGATGCCCGATGCGACGAATCCTGTCAGACTCATCGACGGTGTGGTGCGTGTCACCAACGACGATGGCAAAATGCTAGCAACTTTCACAGGCAACGACTTGCGAGCTTGGCGGCAGTTTCAACTGGACGTGCTTTCAAAGTTCGACATCGTTGTGACCGATGGCTTTATGCCTGTGGATCTATCAAAGACGATCACCGGACCAAATAAGCGCGACGATAAGTTTGTACCGTCCGGTTGACGGTTTCGGCGCGCCTGCACAAGCAATGGACGGATATGAGCGTCCAGCAATAGTTCTGGCGCTGCGAGCGCCTGCGCCTTGACACAGGCCCGCTGACATGGCCGGGGGAATTTATTGTAGTCCCGGAGGCGACCCACCGCCGTAGGGATCAACGTCTGGCGCGGCGCCGTAGCGGCCGTCGTAGCGCGGTCGCCTCGAATACATGCGGGCCGTCCTGTTGTGGCGCACGTGATAGGCGGGGCGACGCCAATCTTGTGAGCCGCCATGGGCTAATGCGGTGCCAGAGAGACCGAACGACAGCAGCGCCGCGAGCGCAGCCGTTTGATTGAGTCTCATTATCGTCTCCTTCAGTGCCGCGCGGCCTTCCGGCGCCCCCGCCGACATTCCCCCAATATTGCTGATGCGAAAGATACTCCCCCGCGAGCACATCGGCCTATAAAATCGCTGTTAATCTGGCGATGACATCAAATGCCCGTCACGCGCGCGCGTTAGGCTGAAGCAGGTTCGCCTCAAGCGGCTCGATCAGGCTCGCATCGTCATCGCCGGCGCCGGTCCGGTTAACGCGGCGATCGATCGGGCCATACGCGCGGCGCGCTTTCAGGCGACCTATAGACGAAGTGCTCACTTGAGGTACATCATGTTAGAAGCGCGATTTGCGATAGTCGCATATCAAGGGAGGTTATTTATGAAAATGCTCAAGACCGTGTTGCTCGGCGTCCTGATCCTTTCGACCAGTTTATCGTCGGCGTTTGCCTTGGGTGGCTGCGGTCCGAACCGCCATCGCAACGCCTGGGGCAATTGCGTATGGGGTGGTCAAAATCAAGATTGGTGTCTAAGGCATACGGGTCATACTGCCGTTCGGATGCCCAATGGAAACCTGCGCTGCTTCAGGTAATTGCCTTTGGCGTCGTGGGCTTTTGCCCTGATGATTATTGAGCCGGCCAAATCGCTGGGGCTAAAGGAAAAAGAAAATCCAATAGGCTTTGGAAAAGATTCCGATTCTTCGGTGGCGCCGTAATCGGGCGCAGACAACCAACTCCCTAAAACCCCGAAAAGGGCAGGGCGTCTCTTTCATTGGGATGCCCTGCTTTTCATTTGGCCGTGGCGATTTGGGCGTAGGTTGGGGGTGGCAACTGCACACGGAGAAAACGGGGGTTCGAGTCCCCAGGGGACGCCACTTCGGATTCATCTGCGAACACCGAGCCTATGCGCCAGAATCCGCTTCAACGGTTTTGCGAGGGCGCGACGATGGCCGAAGCTTTTCTCGGATTGCCTGGAACATGACATAGAGCGGCGGTATGGCAAAAATGCCGATGAAGGACGCCAAGATCATCCCGCCGAATACGGGCGTGCCGACATCGCGCCGCGCGAGCTGCGAGGCGCCAACCGCGACCACGAGCGGGTAAAGGCCGAGGATGAAAGCAAAAGACGTCATCATCACCGGCCGGAAGCGCAAACGTGCGCCTTCCGTCGCAGCTTCGAGGAGGGGCACACCCTTCTCGCGCTGTTCCTTGGCGAATTCGACAATCAAGATGCCATTCTTGGCGGCAAGGCCGATCAGCACGACCATGCCGATCTGCGCATAGAGATCCAGGGTGAGGCCGGAGAATTTTATGGCCGCAAACGAGCCCAGAATGCCGATCGTTACGGAGAGGAGAACCGGAACAGGGATGGTCCAGCTTTCGTACAGCGCGACAAGAAAGAGATAGGCGAACAGAATGGCGAAGCCGAGGATGATCGTCGTCTTGCCCGCGGCGCGCTTTTCCTGGAAAGCTGTATCCGTCCAATCCCCTGCATAGCCCTGCGGCAGCGTGCGCGCGGCGACATCCTCCATCGCCTTCAGCGCCTGGCCAGATGAGACACCTTGCGCAGGTCCGCCCTGAACCGTGACGGCCCGAACGTTATTGTAGCGTATGAGCGCAGGAGGACCGATGACGACGCGGACCTCAACTAGGCTGCGCAAGGGAATCATGTTTCCTGCATTGTTGCGCACATGGATGCGATAGATGTCGTCGATGCTCGATCGATCGCTGGCTTCGGCCTGAACCTGCACCTGCCACGTCCGCCCGAACAAATTCAGATTGTTGACGAAATATCCGCCTAGCGACGCTTGCAGCACTTGAAAGACATTGTTGAGAGGCACGCCAAGAACCTGTGCCTTGTCGCGGTCGATATCGAGATAGATCGATGGATTTGTCGCCGAGAAAGTGCTGAACACGCGATATAATTTCGGATCCTGGTTCGCAGCGACAAGAAGCCCGCGCAGCACCTGCGCGAAAGCCTTGGGATCGCTGCCCCGCAGATCCTTCAGCACGTAGGTGAATCCGCCGCCGGTGCCGAGGCCGAGAATAGGGGGCGGCGCGAGCGGGACAACCTGGCCTCCCTGGATCTGTCGAAACGCCGGTCCGAGCCGCGCGATCAGCGCCGACACGCTCATCGACGGCTTTTTGCGCTCTTCGAACGGCTTCAACGTCACGACCATGAAGCCTGCGTTCGATTGCGAGTAATTATCGATGAAGTTCAATCCGACGACAGAGGTGACGTCCTCGACCGTTTCGTCGCGACGCAGAATATCCTCGGCCTTCTCGATGACCTTTGTTGTCCGCGCGACCGAGGCGCCGCCCGGCAATTGGACGATGATGAACAATGCGCCTTGATCGTCCTCCGGCAGGAAGCCGGTGGGCGTAACTTTAGCGAGCGCAACAACGCCCGCCATTGCGATCGCAACCATCACCACGCCGATAACCGAGAAGCGAACTATCCGCGCAACTGCCGCTCCGTAGGCATCTCGTACATGGTCGATCATGCGCATGATCCAGCCCATGATGCCGCGGCGCGGCCCATGATGCGGACGCAACAGAACGCCGCAAAGTGCCGGTGACAAGGTCAGAGCATTGATCGCTGAAAGGAACATCGAGACCGCGACCGTCACCGCAAACTGCCGAAACAGCTCGCCGGAAATGCCTGGAATAAACGCCACCGGAACGAAGACAGAGAGCAGTACAAGGGTTATAGCGATGATCGGCGCTGTAATTTCCCGCATCGCCTGCTTTGTAGCATCCGCGGGGGAAAGCTCGGGATGCTCCTCCATCACGCGTTCGACATTCTCCACGACGACGATCGCATCATCGACGACGATGCCAATCGCGAGAACAACGGCGAGCAAGGACACCGTGTTAGCCGAATAGCCAACGGCCAACAGCACGATGAAAGCGCCGATCAGGCTGACGGGAACCGCCAATGTCGGGATAAGTGTCGCCCGCACGCTGCCGAGGAATAAAAAGACGACGATGACGACGAGGATGAAGGCCTCGACCAGTGTCTTCTGCACTTCGTGGATTGTATCAGTGACGAAAACTGTCGGATCGTAGGTGATCTTCCAGGCAATATCGTCGGGGAAGCGTTCGGCCGCGGCGGCCATACGGGCCCGAACCGCCTTCAGCGTGTTGATAGCGTTCGCGCCCGGCGTTTGATAGATCGCGATGGCCGCGGCCGGCCCACCATTGAGCCGCGTGTCGCGATCGAGATTGGCGGCGCCAAGTTCGAGGCGCGCAACGTCACCAAGCCGCAGAATCGAACCATCCGGATTTGTCCGGATGACGATTTTTGCGAATTCCTCCGCCGAGGTGAGGCGCCCTTTGGTCTGGATATTGAGCTGGAGCTGTTGGTCATTCGAGATCGGCCGCGCGCCGATGCGGCCCACCGCGGCCTGGATATTTTGCGCCTGGATAGCATTGATAACGTCTGCTGTCGTCAGTCCCAGGCCGGTCAGCCGATCCGTGCGGACCCAGACGCGCATCGCGTAATCTTGCGGCCCCCATAATGTAGCGTCGCCGACGCCGGGCGTGCTCTTGATCTCATCGAGAAGATTGATCGTGACATAATTCGAGAGAAACAGCGGGTCGTAGGTATGTTTGGGAGAATAGACTGCAATGACCGCGAGCAGAGCGGACGATTTCTTCTTGACGACGACGCCCTGTCTCTGCACTTCCGGTGGCAGGCTCGACAGCGCCGTCTGAACGCGGTTGTTGACGTTGACGGTATTGATATCCGGATTGGTGCCGAGCTCGAAGGACGCGGTGAGCGAATAGCTGCCATCGTCACCGCTTGTGCTCTTCATATAGATCATCTTATCGACGCCAACGACTTGCGCCTCGATGACCTGTGCGACGGTTGCCTCGACCACGGCGGCGTTCGCGCCAGGATACGTCGTGGTTACAGAGACCTGCGGCGGAACGATGTCTGGATATTGAGCGATTGGGATCGCGAGAAGCGCCAGTAGGCCGGCAATTGTTGTTACAATCGCGATGACGATCGCCAAGCGTGGGCGATCGACAAAAATGGCGGAAAACATTGCCTAGCCTCCCCCGAGCGACGCCGGCAACGGGGTCGCGCGCACCGGGGCGCCAGTGCGCACGCTCTGCAAGCCTTCGACAATAACCTGCTCGCCGCCTTCTAATCCCTTCGTGACAACAATGTCCGCCCCGAGTTCGCCGCCGGTCTTGAGCCGCCGCACCTCAGCTTTTCCATTCTCGGCGATAAATACATAGACGCCGGCCTGATCGGCGATGAGGGCGGCCTGCGGTACGACAACTTTCTCGACCGGATTGCCTGCCTCCAAGATGACGCGTACGAGCTGCCCGTCAATGAGCTGATCCTTTGGATTTGCTACCGAGGCGCGCAGCGTCACCGTGTCCGTCGCCTTGTCGACGCTCACGCCGATGAAATTGATTGTGCCGATTTCGTTGTAAAGCGCTCCGTTCGCGAACCGTATGTGCACCTTGATGCCGTCGACCTTTTGGTCCCGCTGAGTCTCCTGGGCCTGCAGAAGTTCTCGCTGGCTAACGGGAAAGGTCACATACATCGGATCTTGGCTGACGATGAGCGTGAGCGGACCGCTTTCCGGACCGACGACATTGCCTTTCGTGACGCTGGTGCGGCCAATGCGGCCGGCGACGGGGGCGGTTATGTCGGTATAGCCGAGATTGATTTGCGCGGTTTTCAAATTCGCTTCGTCGGAGGTGACGGCGCCCTTGGTCTGGCCCTCCTGCGCGACGGCTTTATCGCGGTCCACTGCGGTTCCGGTGCCCCGGCTGAAAAGCTGAACCGCGCGTTGTGTTTGCAATTGGGCCAATGTGTAGGCCGCCTGGCTGCGTTCGAGCGTTCCTTGCGCCTGTTCAACCGCGGCTTGGAACAGCCCCTTCTCGATTTGATAAAGCGGGTCCCCGTCCGCGACGAGTTCACCCTCCTTGAACTGAACCGCATCGAGATAGCCCTTTACGCGGGCGCGAATTTCAACACGATTGACTGCCTCGATCCGTCCAACAAATTCGAGGCTATTGGAAATGGGCTTACGAACCGCCTGTACAACGCCAACGGGGATGGCGGCTTGCGATGGCTCCTCTGCTCTGGCTGAAGGAACAAGACCACACAGCAATGCGGCAGCACATATGAGACTACGCATTCGGCCATCCTTCCGCCGTTCTATAACGCGTTATCAATCCGGTCAGCGATCGTCTTCAAAACCTTCACCCGCGCGAAGCGTTTGCCCTCGGCTTCGACAAGAGTCCAGGGCGCGCTGGGCGTGCTCGTGCGGTCGATCATATCGGTTATGGCCTCCTGATACAGAGGCCATTTTTCTCGGTTGCGCCAATCCTCGGCCGTGATCTTGTAGCGTTTGAAGGCCGTTGCCTCACGCGCCTTGAAACGGCGCAATTGCTCTTCGAAGCTGATGGCGAGCCAGAATTTGACGACGATGTAGCCAGCAAGATCGAGCTGATATTCGAAATCGTTGATCTCGCCATAGGCGCGGTTCACGTCGAATTCGCTGCACAATTTTTCGACGCGTTCAACGAGAACGCGGCCGTACCAGCTCCGATCGAAGAAAGCGATCCGCCCGCGCGCGGGAATATGGCGCCAGAAGCGCCAAAGATAGGGTCGCGCGCGTTCTTCATCGGTCGGTGCGGCAACAGGGTAGACTTGGAACACGCGCGGATCGAGCGCCTGACGCACCCGCCTGATCGCGCCGCCTTTCCCGGCCGCGTCATCACCCTCGAATACGCAAACGATAGCGCGGTCTTGGAAGGCTTTCGATGTCGTCAGGCGGGTGATGCGGATCTGTTCCGTCGCGAGCTGCTTGTCGTAATCGTCCTTCGCGAGGGCCTTTGAAAGATCGAGCTCGGAGACAATCGACGGGTGGGGCAGGGCCTTAGCAAATACGGCACCTGCTGCTTTGGGATCGGCTTTTGCTCTCGCAACTTGTGATGGGGCGGCGGCGCCGTTTGCCGGCTTGGCAGTCGCGCGCCGCAACGCGTCCAGCAGGATCGTGCCGACCTGAACATCCCGAAAACGTGCATCCGCGGCCGGCACTACTGTCCAAGGTGCATGGCCCGTCGAAGTGACACGCGTCATCTCGGCCGCAGCGTCGACGACGCGCTGGAATGCGGCGTCGGTTTTGACCTCCGCCCACTCACGAACCACGGGCTCCTCGTAGAAGCCGCGCCTCCGCAATTTCTTTAGCTGTCGTTTGCTTTCGTCGCGATCGACATGCAGCCACAGCTTGATGACCGTCACATTTTCCGCATCGAGCATGCTTTCAAAGCGATTGATGATCGCGAGCGCCTCGGAGAATTCGGCCTCATCGAACCGCTTCGTGGCTCTTGCCAGAAGTGCCTCGTGATACCACGAGCCCAGAACAATGCCGATGCGGCCGCGCGGTGGGATATCGCGCCAATATTTCCACATGCCGGGATGCTGGCGTTGTATCTCGGTCGGCTCGGCATAGGTCAGGGTGCTGAGGTAATGCGCGTCAAGCCATTCATAGAGGCGGTGCGTCACCTCGCCCTTGCCGGCGCCATCGGGCCCGTTGACGAGAAGAAGAATGGTTCGTGCCCTCGATTCCATGAGGTCGAATTGCGCGTTCAGAAGATCTTCGCGTAACTTCGGTTCAATCTCACGAAATTCATCTTTGCCGAGTGTATGAACCAACCGCGCGGATTCGAACATGGGAAACCGCTCCGCAAAATGGATGATATCAAAGAGCTATTCCGAACCTTAGCCCCATTTCAGGGTGATGCCGACGTCGCCGGGCATGCCGTCTGGAAAATCGATAATTTCGTACCGAAGTTTGTATCCGCGCGGCTGCAGCACCTCCTTCCAAAATTCATACATTTCCTTGGGGAGGCCGGTAAGCGTCTGCTCCCATCCTGGCTCCTGTTGATTGATGGCGCGGCCACGATCGGTGCAGAGCGTATTAGGGAACCGGTGGACGCGAACCTCCATTAAGCCGTTTGAAACGGCATTCTGGATGATCCGCGTCACGCGCTTGATGGCCTCCTCACGAGATACGCCGGACGGTTTGCGCAGCTGCTCGAGAAGGTCGGCCTTCTCGGCCTCGGCAAGCTTGCGCTTCGCCTCGTCTTCGGAGGCCTTTTTCGCCTCCACTAAGGCCAGTTCCTTCAGTATTTCCTTGGCGGTTGGTAGGCTGATTTCCGGCGCGGACATGTAACTGCTCCTATCGCTGGACTTTTGGACATTCTAACGCATAATAAGAAAGTTACATCACGTCCTGCGACGCTTCGGTTTGAGAAATAGGCCCCAGGCGGCGTCGCCGGTTACGACAGCGACCAATTTAAGACGCGAACTGAACAATGCGAGTTTGAATTGACTCGAGCCAGTTCTCGCTAGGTCATAAAATCCTATTTCTGTGACACATTCTACATCTTTTATAATATCGGTGCGGCGCGCGACTTGGGCATTATCTAAGCGAATATGCGCGCGCTTAGGGACGGGAGTTCAACATGTCTCCCCCAGTGAAGCAATCGCAAGATGATGTAAATTTCTTTGATCCGTTTCGCGCAGCATCCGACTATATAGTCGATGCAACGCAGCGCAGCATTCTGTTTTGGGATGTGCTGCGCCAGCGAGGCAATCAATATCACGCCCATCTGGCGAAGGTGGCTCCGCACGTTCTTGACTTTCCTGTCGAGCTGATCGCGGATGGGCGCAGCTTCGATCATTCCGTCAACTATGCTTTAGTGCGGATCATCCCGCCGGCAGGGGTCGAGATTGATCCACGGCGCCGGCCCTTTATCGTGGTCGATCCGCGTGCCGGGCACGGCCCGGGCATCGGCGGCTTCAAGGCGGATAGCGAAATCGGCGTCGCGATGAAAGCCGGGCATCCTTGCTATTTCATCGGCTTCTTGCCCGACCCGATGCCAGGTCAGACGATCGAGGACGTCGCGCGCGCAGAAGCTATATTTATCGAAAAGGTCATTGCTCTCCATCCGCAGGCCGATGGCAAACCATGCGTGATCGGGAATTGCCAAGCGGGTTGGGCCGTCATGATGCTCGCGGCGTTGCGGCCGGAGCTTTTCGGCCCGCTGATCGTGGCCGGCTCGCCGCTGTCCTATTGGGCCGGCGTTCGTGGCCGAAACCCGATGCGATATAGTGGCGGGTTGCTGGGCGGCAGCTGGATTGCGGCTTTGGTGAGCGATCTTGGAAACGGCAAATTCGATGGCGCGTGGCTCGTCGAGAATTTCGAGGGTCTCAACCCCGCCAACACGCTTTGGGGGAAGCCCTATAATCTCTATTCAGAGATCGATACGGAAGCGCCGCGCTATCTTAGCTTTGAGCGCTGGTGGGGCGGCCACGTTAACCTCAACGCGAAAGAAATCCAGTTCATTGTCGATGAATTATTCATCGGCAACAATCTCGCCGCGGGTCGGATCGAAATGTTTGGCGGCACGGCGATTGATCTTCGCAACATCCGGTCACCCATCGTCGTCTTCTGTTCGGAGGGTGACAATATCACGCCGCCTCAGCAGGCGCTCGGGTGGGTTCTCGATCTCTATCGGGACGTCGATGAGATTTGCTCTTATGGGCAAACTATTATTTACTCGATACACGAATCCGTCGGTCATCTCGGCGTGTTTGTCTCAAGCAAAGTCGCCCGGAAGCAACATGACGAATTCTCAAGCAATATAGACCTGATCGACGTGCTTCCGCCGGGTCTTTACGAGGCCGTCTTTGAACCGAAGACGGAAACGACGCAAAATCCAGAACTTGCGATCGGCGATTGGATTATGCGCTGCGAGCCACGAACGCTCGACGATATTCGCGCGCTCGGTGGGCATGATCTAGAAAACGATCGTCAGTTTGCTGCGGTCGCGCAGATGTCGAAGATCAATCTCGCGCTCTATCGCGCCTATCTCCAGCCTTTTGTACGAGCCTTCGCTTCTGCCCCGCTGGCCGAAGCGCTACAGCAACTGCATCCGCTGCGCCTACAATATGAACTGTTCTCTGACAGCAATCCTTTCATGGCGCCGCTTGGAAAATGGGCTGAATGGGTGCGCGAGCGTCGAAGCCCGGTGACTCGCGACAATCCGTTCTTGGCCGCGCAGGCGGCCGTCTCCAAGCAGATTGAAACGACGCTCGACACGTGGCGTGATTTCCGCGACCGGACGGCGGAATGGGTATTTCTCACCGTCTACGGGTCACCGGCGTTGCAGGCTGCTATAGGAATTGATTCTTCCGAGCAAACGTCCACCTGCAAGGCGCCGAACAACCTATTATACCAAGAGCTGCTGCGGACACGCATTGCGGAGTTGAGGTCGCATATTGCTGTCGGAGGGCCGCGTGAGGCCATCATCCGTTCGGCCCTGTATGTGGGGATGAGCCACGGCGTCGTTGACGAACGCAGCTTCGAGGCAATCCGGCGTATTCGCGTCTCCGGGGACGATCTACCGCGTCTGACACTGGCCCAATTCAAGGCGCTTGTCCGCGAGCAATTCTTCATGTTGCTCATCGACAAGGACGCCGCTCTGGCTGCTATTCCGTCTTTGCTGCCAAAGGATCGTGACGAACGAAAACGGCTCTTTACGATTGTCAGAGACATTTTGAGCGCCCGTGGGCAGATCGTCGAGGCCGCGGCGCCGCGGCTCACAGAGCTCACACGGATTTTCGATATTGGCGCGGACGCGCTGACGGAGTCGCCGGCGAGCAAACCCGCGAACACGGGGATGTCGAGGAATAAGCGTGATAGCGAGCGGATGAAAGCCTTGTAATTTTCAAGCGCTGCCAGCGTACGTATTGGTCTAAGAGGTTTGTCGGAATGACAGCGGCGTTACCTGCGTTACATCACCCTCATGCCAAATATGAGCGCCTGATCGAAGCTGCCAAGCAGGTGCCGGCGGCGAGGACAGTCGTGGTGCATCCTTGCGATGAAACGTCGTTGCAAGGCCTGTGCGATGCGGCCGAGGCGGGCATTATCATTCCGATTATTGTGGCGCCGGCCGCGAAGGTCGCGGCGGTCGCGGCCAAATACAAACTCGATGTGAGCCGTTTCGAAATCGTTGATGTTCCGCACAGCGATGCTGCTGCCAGCAAGGGTGTTGAACTGATCCGCGCAGGCAAGGGCGAGCTGCTTATGAAAGGCAGCTTGCATACTGATGAGCTGATGCGCGCGGTGACGTCGTCCACGAACGGGCTGCGCACGGAGCGACGGATCAGCCACGTATTCATCATGGATGTCCCGACCTATCCGGAAACATTGTTTATCACCGATGCCGCGATCAACATTTTTCCGGACCTTGAGGCCAAACGCGATATTATCCAGAACGCGATTGATCTCTTTGTGCAGATCGGGCTGGGAACGCCGAAAGTGGCGATTCTGTCCGCCGTCGAAACGGTGACACCGAAAATCCCTTCGACAATCGATGCGGCCGCCCTGTGCAAGATGGCCGAGCGCGGACAGATCACCGGGGGTATCCTCGACGGACCTCTGGCATTTGACAATGCGGTGGACCCGGAAGCCGCCGAGATCAAGGGCATAAAATCCGAGGTTGCCGGGCACGCGCAAATCCTCGTCGTGCCCGATCTCGAGGCCGGCAATATGCTCGCGAAAAACCTGATCTTTCTCGCCAAAGCCGACGCCGCCGGAATCGTGCTCGGCGCGCGCGTGCCCATCATTCTGACATCACGCGCGGATTCGGTACGCACACGCATGGCGTCCTGTGCGATTGCCGTGCTGTACGCACACGCGCGGCGCAACACAGTGGGGCTGCTCAAGGCGTGAGCCGATGAAGACAATCCTCGTCGCCAACTCCGGCTCCTCGAGCGTAAAGTTCCAGGTCTTCGCGACTGACGGCGTGGCGACGCTCGAACGCATGATCAAAGGCCAGATGAGCGGCATCGGGACCATGCCACGCTTACGGGCCTACGATGCCGGTGGCAGCTCGCTCATAGATGAGACCTTCGACGCGATCGAGATCGGCGATGTTGCCGTCGCTATCCAGACGGTCGGCGCTTGGCTGCGCGAGCAGCGCAACATCATGCCGATCGCCGTCGGCCATCGCATCGTTCATGGTGGGCCGGATTATGATCGCGCGGTGATAATCGATGAGGATGTTCTCGCGCGTTTGGAGAAGCTTGCCTGCCTTGCGCCGTTGCATCAGCCAAACAATCTTGCGCCGATCCGTTCAATTCGTGCGCGCTTTCCGGATCTGCCGCAGATTGGCTGTTTCGATACGGCCTTCCATCGCAGCCACAGTGCGGTGGCGGACCATTACGCGATCCCGCTGCAATATTATGCAGAAGGCGTTCGCCGTTACGGTTTTCATGGTCTTTCATATGAATTTATTGCGAACCGACTGCATGAGGTTGCGCCCACGGTTGCTGCAAAAAAGGTCGTCGTCGCTCACCTCGGGAGTGGTACCTCGATGTGTGCGCTGTCAGGCGGCCGCAGCATTGACAGTTCGCTCGGCTTTACGGCCTTGGATGGCCTGCCCATGGGGACACGGCCCGGCCAGATCGACCCGGGCGTCCTGCTCTATCTGATTGAACAGCGCGGAATGAGTGCCTCCTCGGTCCAGGACATGCTCTATCATGACTGTGGCCTGAAAGGCCTGTCTGGCATTAGTAATGACGTTCGCGAGCTCGAGGCGAGCGACGATCCGCAGGCTACGTTCGCCCTGGATTATTTTGCATACCGCGTGGGTCTATACGCTGGCATGCTGGCGGCGGCGCTCGGCGGCATCGATGCGTTCGTCTTTACCGCCGGTATTGGCGAAAACTCGGCGTCGATGCGTGCACGGATCGCGGAAAAGCTCAGGTGGCTGGGAATTGACATCGACCCTATAGCGAACACCGGGAATGCCGATCTCCTTTCGCGGACAAACAGCCAAATCCCGCTCTATCGTATCGCGACCGACGAGGAAATGATGATTGCACGACATACGCTCGCGCTTCTTGCCGGAACGTCGTCGCAGCGTCCCGAGCATGGGAGGGTTGCATGACGATCCGTATGGCAAAAGCGCCGCTCCTCGAAGGCAAGAGAGGACTGATCGTCGGTGTCGCGAATGAACACTCGATCGCCTGGGGCTGCGCGAAGGCGTTCTACGGCCTCGGCGCGGAGACCGCGCTTACCTATCTCAATGATAAGGCAAAGCCTTATGTCGAACCTCTCGCACGCGAGATCGGCGCGAAGATCTTGATGCCGCTTGATGTAAATGTCGCGGGGCAGATGGAGGCGGTTTTCGATCGTATTAAGCAGGATTGGGGAGGCCTGGATTTTGTGGTCCACTCGATCGCCTTCTCGCCGAGAGACACTTTAGCGGGTCGCGTGATCGATGCGCCGAGGGAGGGCTTTCTCACGACAATGGACGTTTCGTGCTGGACCTTCATCCGCATGGCGCAATTAGCTGAGCCGCTGATGACGAGGGGCGGGACGCTATTCACGATGACCTATTACGGCAGCCAGATGGTCGTGCAAAATTACAATATCATGGGACTCGCGAAAGCCGCGCTTGAGTGCGCAGTCCGCTATATGGCAGCGGAATTAGGCCCAAAAGGCATTCGTGTTCATGCGATTTCGCCTGGTCCGCTCGCGACGCGCGCGGCATCCGGCATTCCGGAGTTCGACGAACTTTTAGATAAAGCGAGAGAGAAGGCACCTGCGCGCAGTCTGGTCAGCATTGACGATGTCGGACTTGCGACAGCGTTTCTGGCTCACGATGCAGCAAAGCTTATCACCGGCGAGACGCTCTATGTCGACGGTGGGTATCACATCATTGATTAGAGCTATTGATCGGCGCTGTGGCGCGACAGGCCGAGTCCTTGGCGATCTTCTTCGAGCGCAGAGAAACGGTCTTCGGCATCCAGTGCGGAGTGCTCTACGAGGCGATCGAGACGCTTGATGTATCGATGCACGGCTTCCGATCGCGAGGCAATTGTCGCCGCATCCGCGACGCCGGAGAGCGCTGCGCGCAGGCGGCGCACGACTTGCACTGAGCTTGCGCCGTATTGACGAATCTCGTCGAAGGCCAGGGCGAGATAATCTTCCCAGGTTGGCATGATCATGACGACACGCAACACGCCATCCGCATCTCTGGCAAAGCCAAAATCGAGGTCATGCCGGCCAAGACGGCGTAAAAGGTCTTCGATTTGATCGATGGCTTGAACCGCCGTGGTTGGGTCGTTAATGGCGGGCGAAAGCGCCTTAATGGCGATGTCGACGAGGAGGCGAATGGAATATTTTGGGTCTTGCTCGAAGGTTCGTTCAGTTCCGAGGCAGACTAGCCGTAACAGCTGCTGATCTGTCAGCGTGCATTTCCCACGGTGAATGTGGAGGACAGCACTGCCCTCAATGAGCGTGTCTCCCACCGCGCAATCCATCACAAATGTTGTATCGTATTTCGCCGCGAGTCGGACCAGGGCATCTGTCTTCAGCTTAGTGATCGTTCGCGGCTGGCCGGAATAGAAGATAGTCCGGGTTGGCTCGGCGAAGGCCAATTCATCTGCAGCGCTTATCTCTCGTTTCCATTCGCCGGGCGGTCGTTCATCTAAGCTCTGAAACGTCTGATAGATGACCTGTCGGCCCTTATTGCCCACGAGTTGGAGTACATTGGTAATTTGTAGATCGCCGAGCCTCTGCACGAGCCGCGAAAACAACAGCATGCTGAAGATGACCAGCACGCCGACGAGCAGGGTAGAGAAGAACGGCGCGGTGCCTGAGGCTTTGCGGTCGACCCAGGCGAGCGTGAATAGGGAGAACGTGAAGGTTGCCGTAAAAATCCCGAGTGAATGGTAGAGTAATTTATCGCGTGCAAACCAGACGTCGAGCCGCGGCGAATAGGCGATAGCGCTAAACTGCACCATGAAAAAAGCCATGGCGAAGACGATCGCGGTCAGGGCCATCATGCCAGAGGCGATAGCGGACAGCACTGCATGGGCGGAGGCGACCGATAAATTCAACTCGTAGGCGGTCAGATAGATCCGCTCCATGTTCGGCAATGTCAGCCCGCAGATAACGGCGGCTGCCACATAGATCATGGGAATGAACCAAAGACGCATATCCGGTCGCCTTCTAGCGATATCTAGCGCGCGATCATCGGCTGGGCGATCGTTCGCGGATTGACCTAAATCAACAGAATTGCAGTTTATTGGCCGTCTTTTAAGCCATCGCGGCCCCGATGGAGGGTGCAATGCAGAACCGGAGTCTGACGCACGCGCCGTTGAGGACGCCAAAAGCAGCAGCCATCGCAGGCATCATCTTCTCGATTTTGCTCTGTGCCGTCTTCTGGCTCTTGCGAAAGTCAGTGCCGGCGAGCCCTCATAAATCGGGCATGTGGCTTCGCGGGAGCACGGAAACAGTCGAGCTTGCGCTCAACATTGTGCCCTTCGCAGGCATCGCCTTTCTCTGGTTCATTGGTGTTCTGCGCGACCGGCTCGGGCCGGCGGAAGATCGCTTCTTTGCGACAGTGTTCTTCGGCAGCGGACTTTTATATCTCGCCATGCTGTTTAGTGCCGCGGCGCTGATCGGAGCGCTTACCATCTCCTTTCATACAAATCCAACAACTCTCATCGGTTCAGAGACGTTTCGCTTCGCTCGAGCGACGATCTACAATCTGGTGAATATCTATCTGATGAAGATGGGCAGCGTCTTCATGCTCAGCACATCTACGCTCGCAATCTACACGGAATTCGCGCCGCGATGGCTGGCCTGGGTCGGCTATGCGATGTCGATCATATTGCTGTTCGGCAGTTATTACATCGGCTGGAGTTTCATATTGTTTCCCCTCTGGGTGCTGCTGACGAGCGTCTACATCTTCATTGACAATGTCTATTTGCGGCCGCAAGCGCCGCAGAGGTCGGGCTCATGAGCGATTTACGCCACCTCGCAGGGCTGACGCCGTTGAAATATATCCCGGCAGCACGCTGGATTGCGGAATATCGCAGCGCATGGCTCGGGGACGATCTCACCGCGGGGCTGACATTAGCGGCCTACGCAATTCCCATTTCTCTCGCCTATGCCGCTTTGGCGGGACTGCCGCCGCAGGTCGGCGTCTACGGCTATATGCTGGGGGGCGTCGGCTATGCGTTGATGGGCTCGTCGCGGCAGCTTGCGATCGGTCCCACATCGGCGATTTCTCTGATGATCGCGGCGACGGTCGCGCCCATGGCCCAGGGCGACGCTTATCGCTACGGACAGATTGCGAGCCTCACGGCCCTCATAGTGGCAATGCTCTGCGTCGTTGCGTGGGCATTGCGCCTCAGCGGCCTCGTCAAATTGATCAGCGACAGCATTCTGGTGGGGTTCAAGGCCGGCGCCGGGCTGACCATCGCCATGACGCAGGTGCCAAGTCTGATTGGCGTGGCGGGTGGGGGCCATAACTTTTTTGAGCGCGCGTTTCTGCTATTTGGGCAATTGGCAAATACCCATGACCTGACTCTTATCGTTGGCGCTTTGGCGATCTTCCTGCTCATCCTCGGCGAGCGCATCTGGCCGGCGAGGCCCATCGCGCTCGGAGTTGTGGTCTTAGCGATCCTGGCGGCGGCGCTGCTTGGGCTTACGGCTCATGGCGTCCGCACGACTGGTGAAATTCCTCAGGGCCTGCCGATGCTGCGCGCTCCGGCTCTGCGGATTCGCGACGTCGAGGGCATCGTACCGCTGGCGGCGGGATGCATGCTCCTCGCCTATATCGAGAGCGTTTCCGCAGGCCGCTCTTTCGCAACGAAACACAGGCTTTCATTCGATGCGCGGCAGGAACTGCTCGGCATTGGGGCCGCGAATCTCGCCGCGGCTTTCGGGCAAAGCTATCCCGTCGCCGGCGGACTGTCGCAGTCGGCGGTGAACGACAAGGCGGGCGCACGGACGCCGCTTGCTCTGCTTTTCGCCTCGGCCGCGCTGGCTTTGTGTCTGATTTTTCTTACAGGCGTCTTGAAGGATCTTCCAAAGGCCGTTCTCGCCGCCATTGTCCTGACGGCTGTGGTCGAACTCGTGGATTTCCGCGCCTTGCTCCGCATGTGGCGTGTGAGCAGGCTGGATTTTTATGCGGCAAGCATCGCCCTTTTTGGCGTCCTCGCTCTGGGAATTCTGCAAGGTATTTTGATCGCGACCGTCGCCTCAATCCTTCTATTGCTGACGCGCGTTTCTCGCCCTCACGTCGCCTTCCTGGGGCGCATACCCGGCACGGACCGCTATTCCGATCTCACGCGGCACGCAGAGAATGAATTGATACCTGGCGCAATCGTCTTCCGGCCCGAGAGCTCGCTCATCTATGTCAACGCGAGTTTCGTTCTCGACGCTGTTTTGCAACGATTGGACGCCGAAAGCGCCAGGAATATTCGCTTGGTCGTCTGCGATTTATCGGCATCGCCCTATGTCGATCTCGCCGGCTCTCACATGCTGCAAGAGTTGCATCGCATAATGCGCGAGCGCAATATTGCGCTACACATCGTTGGTGCGCACGGGCAGGTCCGCGATCTTTTGCGCGCGGATGGCATCGAGGCAAAGATCGGTGGTCTCGGCCGGACGATAACGCTCGAAGGTCTACTCAAACCCAACGCCGGCTGAGCGGTTGATTGCAAAAGGCCGTTCCGAGCAACAGCGTCTGGGTGCTCGCGGTCACACAGCTTGAACTAGACCACCCGTTCTCTTCGAAGAGATCTTTGACCTGCCTCAAAGCAGAGCTTCGCTTTTCGTATCGGTTCACGATATGCTGATTGGCATAGGTCGGAGGAGCCGCGCAATGAAGCTCAGGCCTCTGCACTCGCTCAGTGCGGGAATAGGTGTGCTGATTTGCACATTTTTGCCGCTTGCCGACGCGGCCGAAAATGTATCGCCTGAGGCGTCACCGGCTTCTTCATCCGAGGCGCAATTGCTGGGGGCGGCCGAGTTGGAAGCACTCGTTGCTCCCATCGCTCTCTATCCGGACGCGTTGCTGGCCGAAGTGCTCATTGCCTCGACCTATCCGCTTGAGATCGTTCAAGCCGAGCGCTGGCTGTCGGAGAACCAGAAACTTACGGGCGACAAGTTGAAGGCGGCGCTGGATCAACAGCCATGGGACGACAGCGTGAAGGCGCTGGTCGCGAACTCCCCCCGTCCTCGCGATGATGAACATAAAACTCGACTGGGCGCAGAAGCTGGGTGACGCGGTTCTCGGCCAGCAGTCAGACGTCATGGATGCGGTTCAGCGGCTGCGGGCAAAGCGCAAGCAAACGACAAGTTAGCCACAACCAAGCAACAGACGGTCACTGTCGCCGAGAAGGACGGCAAGCAATATATTGCAATCGCGCCCACGAACCCGGAAACGGTTTACGTCCCCGCTTACGATCCGTCCGCGGTCTATGGCGCATGGCCGTATGCGGACTATCCGCCGTATTATTTTCCGCCGGCGCCTTATCTCGGCTATGGCGTGATCGGCGCCGGCCTTGCCTTCGGTTCCGGCTACCTTCTCGGTAGCTGGGCGTCTGGCGGAAACTATTGGGGCGGAGGCATCAATTGGAACGGCGGGAACATCAACGTCAACCGACCTGTCGTCAATCCTCTCGGCGGACGCAATTGGCAGCATAATCCGTCACACCGACGCGGCGTCAAATACAATAACGCGAACGTGCAACACAGGTTTGGCAATGCGCGGACGTCGCCAACGAGAGGCGAAAAGCTCAATCGCCGAGCTGGGGCCAGTCATCGGGCGCGCAGAATCAGGCGGCGCCGCCAATCTCAAGAATCGTCAGCATCGGCCAAGCGCCAGCCATCGTGCCACGCAGCGGAACGCATCACACGCAAATCGCACGCACCGCGCCAAGGCGGCAACCAGGCCGTCGGGCAGGGCATCCGGTGCGCATCGCGGCGGCGGTGGCGGTAGCCATTTCGGCAGAGGCGGTCGTGGTGGCGGCCATTTCGGAGGTGGGCGTGGTGGCGGTCGTCATTTCGGCGGCGGCGGTGGTGGGCGTGGCGGTGGGCGCGGCGGTGGCCGACGGTCGGATATTAGGCTCAAGCACGACATTATGCTGCTCGGCTATCTCAACGACGGACTGGGTTACTATCGCTTCAGCTACAATGGTAGCCACAAGGCTTACGTCGGTGTGATGGCGCAAGAGGTGCAATTCGTCATGCCGGAAGCCGTCGTGCGCAATTCTGACGGCTATCTGTCGGTCCGCTACGATAAGCTGGGCATCAAGTTCGAGACATATAGGCAATGGATAAATTCGGGCGCGCGATTGCCCATCGCGGCGCCGCCTAGAATGGATCGTCGGTCATGAAAAAAGCCCGCTCAGGGGGCCTTTTCATTGTCAGTCTACAAGAGATCGGTGTCTTTATAGGTGGTTTAAATAGCTTCTGTTGAGGAAGACTCGCTTATCATCATGCGCCACGCTGCGTTCGGCGTAAATCGTGATTGAAGGGAGAACAGCATGCGGTATCTCGCTGCAATCAGTCTTTCGTTAGGTCTCGGTTTATCGACAGTGGCCGCTCAAGCCGTGCCCATTTCGCTTCAGCCCGTCACCGGCAAGGTTGAAACCATTCAGGTCAGGTACGGCTGCGGGTACGGGATAACTCGCGGACCGTATGGGCATTGCCGCCCGAGGTTCACATGTCCGCCAGGATGGCATCCCGGTCCGTACGGATGGCACTGCTTCCGCAATTGGTAGCAATCCAGCTTTGAACCGGGCAGGGCGTTTACGCCGCCCGAGATCAATTTGCAAAAGGGCCCGCTTCTGCGGGCCTTTTTCGTTCGCATCTCATTTCTTGTGAGTGCCCTGCCTTTCACTTGGCCATGGCGATTCGGTGGTGATTCCGACCGAAACCGCTGGCGACAGCGAATGGCTGCCTTCGTCCAACTTATTGGTTTTGCGGGGATTTTGTGGTGGGCGCACAAGGGCTCGAACCTTGGACCCGCTGATTAAGAGTCAGCTGCTCTACCAACTGAGCTATGCGCCCTCACGCCTGTGAGGCAGACCACCTGCGCTGCCGGAACGCGGCGCGCCGGCAGCATGTAAGCGAACATTGCGCGCCGCGCAAGCCATTCGGAAGGCTTGGGGAAAAATCCCCTTGGGGGGAGGGGCGGGGGATTAGCCCGCCTTGCTCTCTTGCTTGCGCCGTTGCAGCGCGGTGAGCTTGTTGAGCGCCGCGATATAGGCCCGCGCCGAGGCGACGAGCGTGTCCGGATCGGCGCCACGCGCGGTCACCGAGCGGCCGCCCTCGGCCAGTTTGACCGAAACTTCCGCCTGCGCGTCCGTGCCCTGGGTGACGGCATGGACCTGATAAAGTTCTAGCACGGCCTCGTGCGGCACCAGCGCGCGAATGGCGTTGAAGATCGCATCGACCGGGCCGTTGCCCGTCGCCTGGAAGGTCTTCTGCGTGCCCTCGACATCGAGCGTTAACGCCGCCGATTGCGGGCCGCCAGTGCCGGCCATGACAGCGAGCGAGATGAGCTTGATCCGCTCATGCGCGCTGACGAGTTCGTCATCGACCAGTGCGATCAGATCCTCGTCGTAGACCGTCTTCTTGCGGTCGGCGAGACTCTTGAAGCGGGTGAAGGCGTCCTGCAATGCATTCTCGCCAAGCTCGTAGCCCAACTCGCGCAGCTTCTCGCGGAAAGCGTGGCGGCCGGAATGCTTGCCCATGACGAGCGAGCTCTTGCTGACGCCGACGCTCTCCGGCGTCATGATCTCGTAGGTCTGGGCATTCTTCAGAATGCCGTCCTGGTGGATGCCGCTCTCGTGCGCGAAAGCGTTCCGGCCGACGATCGCCTTGTTATATTGCACCGGGAAGGAGCTGACGGCTGAAACCAGCTTCGAGGCGCGGGTGAGCATCGTCGAATCGACATTGCTGTAATAGGGCAGCCTGTCGCTGCGCGTCTTCAGCGCCATCACGACTTCTTCGAGCGCGGCATTGCCAGCGCGCTCGCCGAGCCCGTTGATCGTGCATTCGATCTGCCGTGCGCCTGCGCCGACGCCCGCGAGCGAATTGGCGACGGCGAGGCCGAGATCGTCGTGGCAATGGACCGAGAAAATGGCCTTGTCGGCATTCGGCACGCGGTTGCGCACCGCCTCGAACATGGCCGCATATTCGCTCGGAATGGCGTAGCCGACCGTATCGGGCAGGTTGATCGTCGTGGCGCCGGCCTTGATCGCCGCCTCGATGCAGCGGCAGAGATAGTCGATCGGCGTGCGCGTCGCGTCCATCGCCGACCATTCGATATCGTCGACGAGATTACGCGCTTGCGTCACCGTCTTGGCGATGATCTCGAGCACATCCTCGGCGCTCTTGTTCATCTGGTGTTCGAGGTGGATCGGCGAGGTCGAAACAAAGGTGTGAATGCGCGGCCCTGCGGCGTGGCGCACCGCCTCGCCAGCGCGAGCGATGTCGCGCTCGATGGCGCGGGCGAGGCCTGCGACGCGCGCCCGCTTGGTGCGCCTGGCGATCTCGGAGACGGCCTCGAAATCGCCCTCGGACGCGATGGGAAAGCCCGCCTCGATGATATCGACGCCCATCGTGTCGAGCAGGTGGGCGACCTCGAGCTTGGCCTCGAAGGTCATGGTCGCGCCGGGGCATTGCTCGCCGTCGCGCAACGTGGTGTCAAAAATCAAAACGCGGTCTTTGTCGGCGGGCTTAGCGCCGCTGGCTTGCACGGAATCATTCATTGGAGTGCTCGGATCTGAAATTGGAGATAAGGCTGCTGAGTGGTGCGACGCTCCCCTGAGTGCCCGGGCAAGGCCCGGCCGGCGCTCAGGGGCTGGTAAGCAGAAGCAGGCCGAGCGGCAGCGAAGCCGGCAAAGCTGCCAAGCTCTCAAGCTGCTGATGATCGGCATACAGACGCACGCGAGCCTCGCGGAAATCGAATAACCGGGCGAATGTAATGCAAGCGCCGGGCAGAGGCAAGCTGGCCGAAAAGGCGAGCCGCCGGCCCTCGAATCGCCTAAAGTCGCGCTATCATGCCACCCAGAGATGAGGGAGGCTTTGCCGATGCGCTCTAGCTCGAAGCCCCAATCTCACGCGCCGGGGCCACGCTTGCCCGACGGCCTGCGCATCTATGCAATCGGCGATGTGCATGGTCGCGCCGACCTCCTGGAACGGCTGTTCGGTTTGATCGATGCCGATCTCGCCCGCTGGCCGGCGGAGCGAACGCTGCATGTCATGCTTGGCGACTATATCGATCGCGGCCCGGCCTCTCGCGCGGTGATTGACGGCATTCTCGCGCGGGCGGCGCAATGCGAGCTTGTCGCCCTGAAAGGCAATCATGATGCCTTTCTGCTTCAGGCGCTCGACGACCCCTCCATCGTGGGCGACTGGCTGCTGATGCATGGGGTCGAGACTCTGGCCTCCTACGGTCTCACCTCGGCCAATGTTGCGGGCAACCGCTTAAGCGATCTCGCGCGCGCCTTCGCGGCGGCCCTACCGCAAAGCCATCTCGACTTCTTCCGCGGTTTGCGGTCGTCGTTCTCCTGCGGCGATTTCTTTTTCGCCCATGCCGGCGTGCGGCCGGGCGTCGATCTCGCGCATCAGTCGGACGACGATCTCATTTGGATCCGGCAGGAATTTCTGCGCTACGAGGGCGATTTCGGCAAAGTCGTCGTGCATGGCCATACGCCTGTGCGGGAGGTCGAGCGCCGCCGCAACCGCGTCGGCATCGACACGGCGGCCTATGCCAGCGGCAAGCTCACGGCACTCGTCATCGAAGGCAATGATCTACGCCTCATCGATACCGCGACGACGGCCCCGCGCGCTTTCCGATCGGACGGATTCATCCGATCGATAAGAAATCGCACCAATTCACAATATCCGAACATGGCCTAAGCCGCAGTTTCTAATTATTCCATTTATCAAGTAAAATCATGTGCTTGCCGACATTCTCCGGGGCCTCTAGGGTCGTCGCGACGGATAGGCGGCGACGGAGCACAATCATGCGGGATGAGGGCAAGAGCCAGGAGGAAACGGCGCGCGAGAAAATGCGGCAGGCGGTTCTCTGTGCCTTCTGCAATATCATGCAGACGACGCGGCTGCGGCCGATGACGGTCCTCGGCCTTGCGGCCATGGCGGTCGGGGCGATCTATAAGGAGGTCGCGACCGTCCACCGGTGCGCCGACACTTGCCCCTGCGGCTGGGAACCGCGAGCGGATGCCGATGTCGAGACGCTGCAGACGGCGATCGCGTCAGCTGCGCGGCCGGCCGCCGACCTGCGCTGGCTGAAGATTGCTGGCAGGGCATAGTTCAGCGCGCCGCTGCGTCCCGCTCTTTCTGGAGTCTGGCGAGCAAAGCCTCCTGTTCGGCAATGCGGTCAGCAGTGAGGGCATCGTCTTCCGCGCCAGAATAGGCAGCTGCCTGCTCGGTCAATACGCGAATGTTTTCGCGGACGTCGACGATCTCTTTTTCGAGGGCGGCGAGGGCGGCGGCGTTTGGCATTGTGACTCCTTAAATTCCGGATTGCTGGCCGAAACTAGATCGCGATGCGTTGAGGTTGAGTCAACTTCAATGCGCAAGCCGCCACCTTTTTCGCACTGCGCTCTGGTGTGCTCCCCGGGTCGGATGAACGCGCGACGTAAACGATAAGCTCAAGAGAAGGGGGACATTACTCGGAAATGCGATATGCTTTGAATTGCATTATGTCAGACATCGATCCTCGATGACCCGAGGGAGGTAAACATGAAGCCCAATGCCTTCGCTGTTGCCCTTAGTCTATTTGCGGCGATGATGATGATCGCACCCGATATGTCGCAAGCGCGCGGCGGGCGCGGCGGCGGTGGGGGACGAGGCTTCCATGGCGGCGGTCATCACGGTGGAGGCCGTCCCGGTGGTGGTGGCCATCATGGCGGCGGCCGTCCGGGAGGAGGTGGTCATCACGGTGGAGGCCGTCCTGGAGGCGGGCGTCCTGGGGGCGGTGGCCATCATGGTGGAGGCCGCCCTGGGGGCGGCGGACACGGCGGCACCTGGCACGGGGCAGGCGGTTGGCATGGTGGCGGCTATCGCTGGAGCGGCGGCTGGTACCGGCCGACCGGAGCCTATTGGGGCATCGGTGGCGCGATTGCCGCTGGCGCGGCCATCGGCTTCGTCAGCGCGGCCGCCGCAGCGTCCTGGGCCGGCTCGCCGCCCGGCTCTGGCTATTGCTGGTATTATACCGACGCCTCGAGGACCAACGGTTTCTGGGACGTCTGTCCCCGCTGATGCATCCGCGGGATTGGCTTTGTGCGGGGGCGCCCCGAACGGCGCCTCCGAGCGTGCATTATTGTCACGTTTTCGTGTAGGCGGCACGTCTCAAAGTATGCAGCAGCCGTGCGCTAAATAAATGCGCGGACCACCCGAGATATAGTCGCGTAATTGCTGACCTTTTTCTTAAATCTACACCTCGGTGCCCGATCCGATCGGGAAATTTTGCCCAAATGTCTTAGAACAAACCCCCATCACTGTGTGCAAAATTTCTATAGCAATTATAATGGGTTAGCCGTCGCTGTTGCCTGTTTGCACTAGTGCGCAGGGAAGCTCCCCCATACCTTTTGAGAATCATTTCGAACACGGCTTTCCAGGGGGGAAAAATGCTGTCGAGTTGGACGAGCTTCTATCTATCAACGGCATTGGCCTCCGCGGCGCTTTTCGCGTCGTCCGTGCCATCCTTCGCGCAGAACGTGACATTATCCAGTGCGGCCACCCAGGCGAACGGGGAGTTGCCGACGGTTGAAGTCGTCGCCACGACGCCGCTCGGTACCGGTGCGAACCCCTTGGATGTGCCGAGCGAGACGCAATCGATCTCTGGCGAAGAGATCGACAACCTCAATCAGCCGACGCTCCAGGACGCGCTTGAGCGCCGCATGCCGGGCGTTTCCGTCACGGACGAGATCGGCAGCCCGTTATCGCAATCTGTCGACTTCCGCGGCGAAACCGCTACGCCGGTTCCCGGCACGCCTGAGGGCCTCGCGGTCTATCTCAACGGCGTGCGCGTCAACGAATCCTACGGCGATGTCGTCAATTGGGATTTGATTCCGTCGGTCGCGCTCGATCAGGCGCAGATCGTCACCGGCAATCCGGTCTTCGGCCTCAACGCCCTCGCCGGCGCGGTCGTGATGACCACCAAGAACGGCTTCACCTATCATGGCAGCGAGATCGACCTGCAAGGCGGCAGCGATTTCACCGCCCAGGGTTCGGCGCAATACGGTATCCAAAAGGGCGATTGGGCCTATTATGTCGCCTTGCAAGGCGTGCGCACCAACGGCTTTCGCTATTTCGGCCAGTCGGACGCCGAGAGCGCCTACGGCGACATCGGCTATCGCGCCGAGGGCAACGAAGTTCATTTGAGCGTCACAGGCGGCGCGGACGGCCTTGGCGTCGCCGGCACGACGCCGCTCGAACTCGCGCAGGAAAACCCGTGGGCGGTCTTCACCACACCGCAGACGACTGACACGACCGCCCAGATGATCACGCTGACGGATGTCTCGCACATCACGCCGACGCTGACCTTCAACGGCAACGCCTATTTCCGCAGCTATGCTCAGGCGCATCACGACGGCAACATCAGCGACTTTTATCATTGCACGACCTCCTCCGGGGAGGCGGGCGATCACGTCTGTAACGATGGCGAAGTGGTACCTGACCTCGCAGACCCGCTTGCAGGGACGGACGCTCCAGACGGCCAGCCTTTGGGCGAAATCGACAGCAACTGGACGCGCACGCTGAGCACCGGCGCGACGGCACAATTGACCGACACCGACAAGATCTTCGGCCATAACAATACCGTCACCGCCGGCGTCAGCATCGACAACGGCTGGTCGCATTTCACCGGCAGCAGTACGCTCGGCACATTGCCGGCCGATTTCGTCGTTCCGTGGAGCAGCGAATACATCAATGAGCCGGCATACGACGTCTCCCCCAGCGATGTCCGGACGCAGAACACCTATCTCGGTGTCTATGTGCTCGACAATTTCGACATCACAGACAGATTGGGTCTCCACTTCGGCGCGCGGTTCAACGACGCCCAGATCACGCTCGCCGATGAGACCGGACAAAACCCCGATATCAACGGCTCGCATAATTTCAACCGGATCAATCCGGTCGCCGGCCTGACCTACAAGATCACGCCCGACATCTCCGTTTACGGCAGCTATTCGGAATCCAATCGCGCTCCGACACCGCTCGAACTCGGCTGCTCCAGCCCGGAGAATCCATGCCAAATCGATAATTTTCTCGTCGCTGATCCGCCGCTGAAGCAGATCGTCGCCCGGACGTTTGAAGCCGGTTTCAAGGGCAGCAACGCCATCGCTTGGGCGGCGGCGCCGGGGCGGCTCGACTGGAGCGTCAGCGGCTATCGGACAGAGAACTATAATGACATCTATAGCGTGCCGAGCGAGGTAACGGGCTACGGCTATTATGTGAATGCCGGCAATACGCTGCGCCAGGGTGTCGATGTCAGCGCCACCTACACCACGGACAGATGGGACGCTTACGCGAGCTATTCCTACATCCAGGCGACATTCCTGACGCCGGTGCTCCTGTCTTCGCCCAACAATCCCTATGCCGACGCCAATGGCAATATCCAAGTGGAGCCCGGCGACAATCTGCCCGGCATCCCGAACCACAAGTTCAAGATCGGCTTCGACTACGAGCTTCTGCCGAAGTGGAAGATCGGCGCCGACCTCGTCTATCGCTCCAGCCAATATTATTACGGCGATGAGATCAATGCTTTGGGGCCGCTCTCCGGCTTCGCCACGCTCAACCTGCGTACCTCCTATCAGGTCAACAGGGACATCCAGGTGTTTGGCCTCGTCAACAACGCACTCGACTATCGCGGTGCGACCTACGGCGCGCTCTACGACACCGGCTCAACGCAGAACCAGGTGACGAACACCTGCACCGCAGGCCTATTCTGCTCGGAAAACCCACGGGCGATAACCATCACGCCGCCGTTCGAAGTCTACGTCGGCGTCAAAGCCACGTTGGACGAGGCGCCGCCGCCAGCCCCGCCACTCGTGACGGCCAAATATTGAGCTGTTCCATTCTCTTGTGATTTCAGAACCGGCGGGTTTTCCGCCGGTTTTTCTTTAGGGCAGTAAGCCACTTGCCACGTTAAGTTGACGAGCCGCTGCGCCTTGCAGCGGCTCGTTCGCTATATTGGGACATCTTCGCTCTCTCACGCGGACACAGATTGGGCGAAAAGGGTCAATAGTCTGTCTTGCAACCCTAGAGCTTTCCGGGCTGGATGGACCGCACCCGGCCAACGAAAATCGCGCCCAACCCGGAATGTTGCCGCGCGCTGGCGAAAGGAGGGCATCAGCGATGACCGATATATCCGCGCCCAATTCCGCGATCGAAACAGCCATCTCGGCCGAGCGTCGACGTTGCATCGACCGCGTACTGGCCTATGCCGCGCTTCGCGATCAGGCCGCCATCAATCTGGATAAAGCCGCGCTTGACCCGAACGGCGATGATAAGCCGAGTGAGGGCGCGTCCGAGCGCGTACGCATGCAGGCGGATGTCGCGCGCGACATCGCCCGTTTTTTAGCCGAAGAGTAGCCCACGGCCGATGAATGATGAGCGGAAGCGACGCAGAGCTCTAGAATTCACCCGAGCTTGCGTGCAAGACGGCCCCCTTGGCGCGTTGCTTTTCAACGTTTGAGATATGTCGTCAAAATCCACGAATGTCGTAATCTGGCGCCCGGCGGCCTCTACGACTTTCCATGGACAAGCGAAACGTGACGATGGACCATCCATCTTCCGAAGAGGCATCTCAAGACGGCCGCGCCGGGACGCCGCGCAAGATCATTCACATCGATATGGATGCGTTCTATGCGTCGGTCGAGCAACGCGATCATCCCGAATTGCGCGGCAAGCCTGTCGCGGTTGGTGGTGCCAGCCGACGCGGCGTTGTCGCCGCGGCAAGCTACGAGGCGCGAAAATTTGGCGTCCGCTCGGCGATGCCCTCCATCACCGCGTCTCGGAAGTGCCCCGAGCTTATCTTCGTCAAGCCGCGGTTCGACGTCTATCGCGCGGTCTCGCTGCAGATCCGGGCCATTTTTACGCGATATACCGATTTGGTCGAACCGCTATCCTTGGATGAAGCCTATCTCGACGTCTCCGAGAACAAGATGGCTATTCCGGTGGCCACACAAATCGCCGAAGAGATTCGCGCCAACATAAGGACCGAGACCGGCCTGACGGCCTCAGCGGGCGTGTCCTACAATAAGTTCCTGGCCAAGCTCGCTTCGGATTACCGCAAGCCCGATGGTCTCTTCGTCATCACCCCGAAAATGGGGCCGGCCTTTGTCGAAAGCCTGCCCGTCGGAAAATTCCACGGTGTTGGTCCCGCGACCACGAGCAAGATGAATCGGCTGGGAATTGAGACCGGCGCCGACATTCGCGAACGCTCGATGGAATTTCTGCAGCGGCATTTTGGGAAAACGGGCGCCTATTATTATTGGATCGCACGCGCGATCGACAACCGGCCGGTGCGCGCCGACCGCATCCGCAAATCGATCGGCGCGGAGAATACATTCTTCGACGACCTGACGGAATTCGGCGCCATGCGTGAAGCGCTACAACCGATCCTCGACAAGCTATGGCGGCATTGCGAGAATTCGGGCATTCGCGGCCGCACCGTCACGTTGAAAGTGAAATTCGCCGATTTTCAGATCATCACGCGGAGCCGTTCAACTCCAAGCGCGGTCAACGCGCGGAATGATCTCGATACAATCGCCCTGGATTTGCTGCGGCCGCTGCTTCCTCCCGCCAAGGGCATCCGCCTTCTCGGTGTCTCACTTTCCAACCTATCATCGGAGGATGACGGGGTTGTCGCGGACCAAATGACCTTCCTTTGAAGCTTCGACAAATATCGAAGTTTGCTATGCCGCAGGGCACGATGCGCGTTTTCGTTCGGCATGTGCTAAAAGGCGCGTCCTATGATTCGTTCAAACGATGAGGACGCTTAATGGCAATTGCAAAGAAAAAGACGAAAACCACGCGCACCGTTGCTACGCGCGCCAAATCCAGCCCGAAGACGGCCGCGCGCGGCGCTGCCACAAGGACTTCGGTGAAAACCGTTACTCTGAAGCAGATCGGTCACGAGCTTGCCGTAGCCCATGAGCTTCCGAAGCGGACTGTCGAAGTCTCTGTTCAACGACCTGACCGCGACGATCGTCAAAAACATCAAAAAGGGTTCGAAGGTTCGCATCAGCGGATTGGGGATTCTGCAGGTCAAGAAGCGCGCAGCCCGGATCGGCCGCAATCCCGCCACCGGCGAAAGCATCAAAATCAAAGCGAGCAAGAAAGTGTCTTTGAGCGTCGCGCGCGATTTGAAGCAAGCGCTCTGACGATCAGGTCACGCTCGGATATTATCCGTGCGATCCATAAGGCGTGATTGTTGACGAAGCCTCATTGCTTCGCCGCAATCATGTCTGACGGGCCTTCTTTTCACAAAGGCCGAAGCCGCTGGATATCACGACGTCAGCATCGCGGCGTTCGCCCCGCAACCGCTCGCACCAACATAACTAAGTATTTGATTTAAATGGTGCCCAGGGGCGGAATCGAACCACCGACACTGCGATTTTCAGTCGCATGCTCTACCAACTGAGCTACCTGGGCAGGCCGGCGCGCGGGCACCGGAGGCGCGCTTTATAGGAAGCGACGGTTGCCTTGTCCAGCGTCCGTGCGGGGCAGGGCGCGCGTGCATCGAGTTTTCCTGAACCGCTTCAAATCATCATCTGGTTAGAACCGGCTGCTTGGGCGATCCTGCCGGTCGAATCATTGGAGGCTTCCGGCATGAGGATCGGCGTCGCGGCGCCACGTTTGGCCGCAGCACTGGTCGCGGCTGTCGCGTGGGCCGGGCTTGCGTTGCAATTCTATGCGACATCTTCGCATATCGGCTCGGCGGCCAAGGCCCTGTGGCTGCTGGCGGATTATTTCACGATCCTGACCAATTTCACCATTGCCGTGGTCTTCACCGGCATTGCGCTCGGTCGCGACGACTGGGACCGCTCGCGGCTCCTTGCCGGGCTCACGCTCGCCATTCTGCTCGTCGGGATCGTCTATGCGCTGCTGTTGCGCGCAAGCGATCATCCTTATGGCCTCGGGCAGGACGCGAATGTCGTCATGCATATCGTGATGCCGATCCTCATGTCGCTCTTCTGGCTCACGCAAGTCCGCAAGGGGGCCTTAGGGCCCGGCGATCCCTTCGTCTTCGCCGTCTTTCCGCTCATCTATCTGGCTTATGCGCTTGCCCGCGGCGAGGCCGAGGGGCGCTACCCCTATCCCTTTCTCAATGTCGCCAAAATTGGCCTGCATCGCACGCTGGCCAACGTTGGCGCGATCGGCCTTGGCTTTCTCCTCGGAGGCTATGCGCTTTTCCTCTTGGACCGGCTGTTGAGCGGGCAGTTGAGGCGCCGCTGAGGCCACCTTGCCGCCGGGCACGGGCACCGCTATAAGCGCGCGGCCTGAACCTTGAGACAAGCAAAAAACATGGCGACCGAACGCACCTTTTCCATCCTGAAACCCGACGCGACCCGCCGCAATCTGACTGGCGCTATCAATGCCTTGATCGAGGCGGCCGGCTTGCGCATCGTCGCGCAGAAGCGCGCGCTGATGACCCGGGCACAGGCGGAGACCTTCTATGCGGTCCACAAGGCGCGTCCATTCTTCGGCGAGTTGGTCGAGTCCATGACGGCGGGACCTGTCGTCGTACAGGTTCTCGAAGGCGAGGACGCGATCAAGAAATATCGTGAAGTGCTCGGCGCCACTGACCCGTCCAAAGCGGCCGATGGGACGGTGCGTAAGCAGTTCGCGCTGTCGGTCGGCGAGAATTCCGCGCATGGATCGGACTCGCCCGAGACCGCGGCCATCGAGATCGCGCAATTCTTTTCCGGCAATGAGATCGTCGGCTGACCTGCGGCCGGTGGAAGGCTCCGGCGGCCCTATTCCGGCCGGAGTTTCGTGATGGTTTGCGTTTCTTGCAAAGCCTGACCGCGCCGCGGATGCCGATCCTTATGCGAAGAATAGTTCCGCGCGCCCTTATCCTCACAGCCCTGGCGATCGCTTTCTCCTCCGCCGTCACTGGCGCGGAGGCGGACAAGATCAAACATTCGATCGCCGTCTTCTCCGGTCTCGACAAGATCACTGGCCGGATCATTTCCTTCGAAGTCAGCATGAACGAGACGGTGCAATTCGGCTCACTGCTGATCACCGACCGCGTTTGCTACACGCGCCCGCCCACCGAGGCACCGCAAACCGACACATTCGTTCAGGTCGACCAGATCGACACGGATAAGACGACGAAGCGGATTTTCTCGGGCTGGATGTTCGCGGCGAGCCCCGGCCTCAACGCGCTCGACCAGCCGGTCTACGATATCTGGCTGACCGATTGTAAAGGCACCGAACAATTGATCCCGTCGCCCTCGACGACGCAGTCGACGCCGGAGCCCGAGGAGCCGGAGGCCGGCGCGCCCGCCGGGGCACCAAATCCAGCGCCAGCGCCAGCGCCGACACCGGATAAGCTAGCGAAAACACGGCACGCCCACCACCATGATGCTGCCCCGGCAGAGAATAACGCCCCCGTCGAGGTCGGCCCGCCGCCCGGTTTTCAGCCACCGCCTGACAATAGCGATGGTGGCGATGGTGGCGGCGATCAGCCCCCGCCGCCGGAGAATCCGGACTCCGGCCGATAAAGGCGTCTAGGGCTTTTCGTCTTCGCCGGTTTTCGCGGCGGCAATGGCCTCCAGGACCACGCTTCCGGAAACCGCCCTGTCCTTCGGCCAGACGAGGAAATCGGCTTTATGCGCCACGGCCTCGGCCAGCATGAGCCGATAGGCTTCCTTGGAGACCCCGATAGCGCCGAGCGATTGCAGATGCGGCGTCACGAACTGTGTATCGAGCAATTTGAAGCCGCCCGCGACGAGCCGCCCGGCAAGATGGATCAAGGCGACTTTCGAAGCGTCCGTCTGGCGGTGGAACATGCTTTCGCCGAAAAAGGCAGCGCCCAGCGCGACACCGTAGAGCCCGCCGGCGAGAACCCCATCCCGCCAGGCCTCAACCGTATGAACCCGGCCGAGATCGAAAAGCTGGCCGTAGAGCTTTTTGATACGGCGATTGATCCAGGTTTTCTCCCGTCCGGCGCCGACACAGGCGCAGGCGTCGATCACCGCCTCGAAATCATGATCGATCCTGACCTCGAACCGGTCCGAGCGGATGATCCGCGCCAGCTTTTTGGAGACGATCAAGTCGCCGAGTGGAAAAACGCCGCGCGCCTCGGGATCGATCCAGAACAGATTCTGGTCCTCGGCGCTTTCCGCCATGGGGAAAAGGCCAATCGAATAGGCCCGTAGCAATATATCGGGCGTGATCTCGAAATCCTGACGCGGCCGGGTCATGGTTCAGCATGCGTTTCGGGGCGCGGCGGCGTCAAGCCGCTGAAAGCGCCGTCCACGGAAACCACGCGCCGCGGCGCTGCGTCCGCCTCGTCGGACGACCGTTTCATATATGGCACAATCCAAAGGAAAGCTTATCCCGAATAAATTGGAATATTTCCCGGAGTCTCGCCAGACTATAACAATCCATGACAGCCACGCTCTAACCGCCGCCAAAGGCGGCGGCGTGGCGGGGAACCGGGATGAAATGTGTGCGCGGGCTTCTAATGGCTGTGCTGGCCGGGATTCTTGCCAGTAGCTGCGTGCGTGATCAGCCGGTCCCGCTTTCGCCCGCCGTGACCGCCGCGGCGCTTGAGAGCCGCAGCCTGAGCGATCCACGCGTGCGCCAATTCGTGCTTGCGGCGACACGGCCGGACGCGCCCGCCGATGGGCCGATCCGCTGGGATTTGGCCAGCCTGACCGCGGCGGCGCTCTATTATCACCCGGATATCGCTTTGGCAGAGGCCAAGCTCGCCGCCGCCGAGGCCGCCGTCATCACTGCCAAACAGACACCCAATCCGGTCTTGAATCTCACTAACATCGTCGGCCAGAGCGTCGTGCCGGGAGGAATTCCAGCCGGAGCGGCGCCGCTGACCATCGGGCCAGCAATTGATCTCATGATCGACACTTTCGGCCGGAAGGAGGCGCGCACGGCCGAGGCGGAACGGCTGGAGCAGGCGGCGCGCTGGGATCTTGCCACCGCCGCCTGGCAGGTCCGCAGCCGCGTGCGGGCAGGGCTTTTGGCCCTATGGGCGGCGGACCGGCGCATGGCCCTGACCCGTCAGCGTCTCGCCCTGCAAAATCAGCTCGTTGAACTCTTGGAGCACCGTCAGGCCGTCGGCGAGGCCTCGTCGCTCGATGTTTCGCGCGAACGTGTCAACCGCGCACAGATCATCCTGGCGCAGCATGATCTCGACCTGACCGCCGCCGAGGCGCGCGTACAGCTTGCGACTGCCATCGGCGTCCCGGACCAGGCGCTGAACGGACTCAACCTCGCGACCGATGTTTTCGATCATCCGCCGAGGTTTAGCGGGCGCGCCAATTCCGGCCTCTGGCGGCGCGAAGCCTTGACGCGACGTCCCGATATCCAGGCGAGCCTTGCCGCCTATACGGCGAGCGAGGCCGCGCTCAAACTGGCCGTCGCCGGCCAATATCCAGACTTGGCGCTCAGCCCCGGCTACAGCTACCAATACGGTATCAATCAATATCAGCTCAACGTCCTCTCGACCCTGCCGATCTTCAACCAGAACCAGGGGGCGATCGCCGAAGCTGCCGCCAAGCGGCAGGAGGCCGCTGCAAGTTTCATCGGACTTCAGGCACAGGTGATCGGCGAGCTCGACCAGGCAACGGTTGCCTATAGCAAATCGACGCAGACATTGGCGAGCGCCGACGCCTTGCAGGCGGATGAGCGGCGGCGCGCCCAGGCGATAGCGAAATCCTTCGCCGCCGGGCAGGCGGACCGGCCGACCCTGGTTTCGACCCAGATGGAGGCTGCCGTTACCGCGCTCTCGAATTTCGACGCGCTGCTGCAACAGCGCCAAGCCTTGGGCTCGCTCGAAGATGCGCTGGAGCGCCCACTTTACGGGCCTGAAATGCTGCTGGCGCTGCCACAGGCCCCGTTGCCCCCACCGCCGAGGTCTGCCTCATGACCGCCGTCAAACGCTTTCGTCTCCTCGCTATCGTGCTGCTGGCCTTCGCCGTCGGCGGCATCTTGGGCGCGTTCTACCTGATCCCGTCGCATGCCGATGACGACAGCGATGGCGACAACAATCCCAATCCTCCTGTACGGCTGACGATCCGTGACGGCGTGCCGACGCTGACCCTCACGACCGGAGAGCAGGAGAACGCCGGCATCATCGCCGCCACGCTCGAACCGGCGCCGCCGCAGGATGACATCCACGGCTTTGCGACCGTGCTCGATCCCGCCGGCCTTGTTGATCTCAGCAATCAATATCGCGACGCCGAGGCGCAGGTCGCGGTCGCCAAGACGCGCCTCGCCGCCTCGCAAGCCGCCTACCAGCGGGCGCAGATTCTGCACAAGGATCAGCAGAACGTCTCGACCGCGCAATTGCAGAGCGCCGAGAGCGCCTACGACGTCGACAGCGGCACGCTCGCCGCCATGCAGACCCATGCCACCGCAGTCATTGCCAATGCGCGTCAGGCCTGGGGCGAGGCCATCGCGACGGCGCTGGCGCGCGGCGACACCGCGATCGCGGATCTGATAGAAAGGCGCACGTTTCTCGTGCGCGTCACCTTGCCGCCCGGCGCCATCATCACGACGCCACCGGCAACGGCCAGCGCGCTCTACGGCCCGAGCGACGTGCGGCTCACTTATGTCTCGCTCGCGACCACCATAGATCCGAAGCTGCAAGGTATGAGCTATCTCTACCGGACCCCGGCGCAAAGCCTGCTGCCCGGCCTGTCGCTCGATGTCGTACTACCGGTGAAATCGGAGCAGCGCGGTTCGATCGTTCCGGATTCAGCTGTCGTCTGGCTCGAGGGGAAGGCCTGGATATATATCCGCACGCAGCCGACGACCTTCATCCGGCGGCAGATTGATCCCAGCCGCTCGGCGCCGCACAACGGCTACATCGTCGGCGGCCTCGCGCCCGATGCGCGGGTCGTCATCCACGGCACGCAGATGCTGCTGTCGGAAGAATTCCGCGCTTCAGTGCCGGTCGAGGATTGACGATGCACGTCGCCGGGCTACAAGCCTCGATCATTCGCTTCGCGCTGCGCTTTCGCGGCATCATCGTCGTGCTCGCCTGTCTGCTCGTCGCCTATGGCGTCTACGTGCTCAACCATGCGAGCTACGACGCCTTCCCGGAATTCGCCCCGCCGCAGGTGGATATCCAGACCGAGGCGCCGGGCTTTGCCGCCGAACAGGTCGAGACGCTGGTGACGCGGCCGATCGAATCCGCGGTCAACGGCATCGCCAATCTGCAACGCATCGAGTCGAGCTCGATCCAGGGCCTCTCCGATATCAAGGTCTATTTCGATCCGAGCACCGATCTTTATCGCGACCGCCAGCAGGTCGCCGAGCGGCTTGCGACGCTCGCCAACCAATTGCCGGTAGGGGTGCAGGCGCCGGCGATGATCCCGATGACGTCATCGGGCGCGACTATTCTGGTGATCGGCATCACCTCCGACCGGCAATCGCTGATGAAACTGCGCACGATCGCCAAATGGACGATCCGTCCGAGCCTTCTCTCTGTGCCCGGCGTCGCGGGCGCCGAAGTGTTCGGCGGCGAAGAGAAATCGACGCAGATTCTCGTCCATCCGGATCGGCTGATCCGCTACGGCCTCGGCATGGAGGATGTACTCGCCGCGGCGCGGCGTGCAACCGGCGTCGGCGGTGCCGGCTTTATCACCACGCCAAACCAGCGCATCACCTTGCAGACCGATACGCAGGGGCTCAACGCCGACGATATCGCCCGCACGACCGTCCTGATGCCCAATGGCGGCCGCATCGTGCTCGGCGACGTTGCCGACGTCATCGAGGCGCCGGAGCCGTCTATCGGCGCCGCGGCCATCATGGGCCAGCCCGGCGTCGTGATGAATATCGATGAGCAATATGGCGCCAACACGCTGGAAGTGACCAAGGCGATCGAGGCCGCGCTCGCCGATCTCGAACCGAGCCTGAAAGCGCAGGGCGTGACGCTGCACGGCGGCCTGTTCCGGCCCGCCAACTTCATCGTCGCGGCCACGGACAATTTGCGCTCCTCGCTGCTTATCGGTGGCGCGCTGGTGATTGTCGTGCTGATCTTGTTCCTGTTCGATCTGCGCGCCGCGGCGATCTGCTGTACCGCGATCCCGATCTCGCTGCTCGCCGCGATCATCGTGCTGCAGCAGTCGGGCATCACCCTCAACACGATGACGCTCGGCGGTCTCGCCATCGCGCTCGGCGAAGTGGTCGACGATGCGGTGATCGGCATCGAGAACATCACGCGGCGGCTGCGCGAGAACCAGCTTTTGCCGAAGCCGCGGCCCGCCGCGCGCGTCGTGCTGGAAGCGACCTTCGAAGTGCGTAGCGCCGTCGTCTATGCGACTTTCGCCGTTCTGCTCGTCTTTCTGCCGGTCGTTACCCTCGCCGGCGTGGCGGGGCGTCTCTTCGCGCCGCTGGGCCTGACCTACATCTACGCGGTGCTCGCCTCGCTGGTCGTCGCGCTCACGGTCACGCCGGCGCTCTCGCTGCTGTTTCTGCCGCAACATGCCAAGGCGCATGTGCCGCCGGTCGTGAAATGGACGCGCCTGCGCTATGAAAATGTCCTGCGCTTCATCGTCGGCGCTCCGCGGCTGGCGATCACATTCGCCGGTTTGCTGACGGTGGGCGGCATCGCGCTGCTGCCGCTCTTCGGCGAGACCTTTTTGCCCGACTTGCAGGAAGGCCATTTCATCGTCCACATGACCGCGATGCCCGGCACATCGACCGCCGAGGGCCTGCGCATGGGCGCGCGCATCGCGCAGGCGATGATGGAATTGCCGATCGTGAAGACCGTGGCGCAACGCGTCGGGCGCGTCGAACAGGCGGCGGCGGGCGACACGCACGGCACGCATCAGAGCGAATTCGAGGTCGAGCTTAACCAAATTTCCGGCAATGCGGCCAAGAACGCCAAGGCTCTCTTGCTCGCGCATCTCCTCGACTATCCCGGCGTCAACATTTCCGCCAACACCTTCCTGACCGAGCGTGTCAACGAGACATTCTCCGGCTATGCGACGCCGGTCGCGGTCAATATCTACGGCAGCGATCTCGGAATCATCAACGACACCGCCGAGCGGGTCGCAGCTCTGCTGCGCACAGTGCCCGGCGCGGCGGCGGTGGAGATGGAATCGCCGCTCGGTCTGCCGCAAGTCTCGATCAAGCCGCGCTCGGCCGATCTGCGCCATTTCGGCATCCCGGCGGCCAACGTGCTCGATGTCGTGCGCATGGCCTACCAGGGGGATGTCGTCGGCCAGACCTACGAAGCCGATCGCGTGTTCGATGTCGTCGTCCGGCTTGCCGAGCGGCGCGAAGGCGATGTCGCGGGCATCGGCGATCTGCCGCTGCGCACGCCGGACGGCACCTATATCCGGCTCGCGCAGGTTGCCGATATCATGCCGACTTCCGGGCTTTATCTCATCCAGCATCAGGGCGGCCGGCGCCTGCAATCGGTGACGCTGGACGTGCAGGGCAGGGATCCGGCCTCCTTCGTGCGCGACGCCCGCGCGGTGCTTGCCGCCAAGCTCAAATTGCCGCCGGATACTTACGTCGTCTTCACCGGCGCGGCGCAGGGCCAGGCCCAGGCGCAGCAGGATTTGACGCTCAAATCCGTCTTTGCCGGCGTTGGTATCGTTCTGCTTCTCTCAATCGTCACCCGCAACTGGCGCAACCTGCTCGTCACTTTGGCAAACCTGCCGTTCGCGCTCGTCGGCGGCGTGGTCGCGGTGTTTTTCTCAGGCGCGGTTCTCTCGCTCGGCTCGCTCGTCGGCTTCGTGACCCTGTTCGGGATCACGCTGCGCAATTCAATGATGATGATTTCGCATTACGAGCATCTGGTCTCGGTCGATGCGCAGGACTGGAACAAGGAGACGGCGATCCGCGGCGCCGGCGACCGGCTTGCCGCCGTGCTGATGACATCGCTGGTGACGGGGCTCGGCCTGCTGCCTCTGGCGATCGGTATGAACACGCCGGGCCGCGAAATCGAGGGCCCGATGGCCCTCGTCATTCTCGGCGGTCTTTTCACCTCGACCGCGCTCAACCTCTTCATCCTGCCGCCGCTGTCGCTGCGGTTCGGCCGCTTCGTCACCACGCCAACGGATGAATTGGCCGACGCGCCGGCCGATCAGACTGCGACCGCGCCATAAGGCTCAGGCGCCGTCCGCGCCGCCTTTTTCGAGGTAATGTTCGAGCCAGTGGATGTCGTAGGCGCCGTTCTGGATCTCGGGATTGCGCACGAGATCGCGGAACAGGGGAATCGTCGTCTCGATCCCATCGACGATGAATTCATCAAGCGCGCGGCGCAGGCGCAGCAGGGCCTCGTCGCGCGTGCGCCCATGCACGATCAGCTTGCCGATGAGGGAATCGTAATAGGGCGGAATCGTGTAGCCGGCATAGGCGGCTGAATCGACCCGCACGCCGAGACCGCCCGGCGGATGATAATAAACGATCTTGCCCGGCGATGGCCGGAATGTCCTCGGGTCCTCGGCATTGATCCGGCATTCGATCGCGTGGCCGGAGAGCACAACATCGCTCTGCGCGATGCTGAGCGGCGAACCGGCGGCGATCTTGATCTGCTCGTTCACCAGATCGAGGCCTGTCACCATTTCCGTCACCGGATGCTCGACCTGGATGCGCGTGTTCATCTCGATGAAATAGAACTTGCCATCGTCGTAGAGGAACTCAATCGTGCCGGCGCTCTTGTAGTTCATCTCGCGCATGGCGTTGGCGCAGACCTCGCCGATCTCCAGCCGCTGCGCCAGGTTGAGCGCAGGCGAGGGGCTTTCCTCGAACACCTTCTGATGGCGGCGCTGCAGGGAGCAATCGCGCTCGCCGAGGTGGATCGCATGACCTTGGCCGTCGCCGAGCACCTGCACCTCGATATGGCGCGGATTGTCGAGAAATTTCTCGAGATAGACGGAATCATCGCCAAAGGCGGCCTTCGCCTCGCTGCGCGCCATGCCTAGCGCGGCGGCGAGTTCCTTTGCCGAACGCGCCACCTTCATGCCACGGCCGCCGCCGCCGGCGGAGGCCTTGACGATGACCGGATAGCCGATCTCCTTGGCGATCCGCAGAGCGTCGTCGGCATCGACAGCGCCGTCGGAGCCCGGCACGCAGGGAATGCCGAGCTTCTTGGCGGTGCGCTTGGCCTCGATCTTGTCGCCCATCAGCCGGATGTGTTCGGCGCTCGGGCCGATGAATTCGATCTGGTGCTCGGCGAGGATTTCGGCAAAGCGCGCATTCTCGGCGAGAAAGCCGTAACCGGGATGTACCGCCTCGGCCCCGGTGATCTCGCAGGCCGAGAGCAGGGCCGGGATATTCAAATAGGATTCGCGCGCCGGGGGCGGGCCGATGCAGACGGATTCATCGGCGAGTTTGACGTGCATCGCCTCGGAATCCGCGGTCGAGTGAACCGCGACCGTGGCGATGCCGAGCTCCTTCGCGGCGCGGAGAATGCGCAGCGCGATCTCGCCGCGATTGGCAATCAGAATCTTGTCAAACATGCGCGCTCATCTGCGGCACCCTCATTCGACGACGATGAGGGGCTGGCCGAACTCGACCGGCTGGCCATCTTCGATCAGGATCGATGTCACCGTCCCGGCCTGCGGCGCGACGATCTCGTTGAACGTCTTCATCGCCTCGATGAGCAGAAGCTTCTCGCCGGCCTTCACCTGGGTACCGATCGTGACGAAGGGCGGCGATTCCGGGGAAGGGCGCAGATAGGCGGTGCCGACCATCGGCGATTTGACCGCGCTGGCCGCAATCAGCGCTTGCTGCACGCCTTCATTCGCCGGCGCGGCCGCAGCGACCTGCTGCTGGACCGGCAGGGCCGGAACCGCGGCGCTGACCGGCGCCGCCGCATTGGCGCCCTGGCGCTTGACCTTGATCTTCAGTTCGCCCTGCGCGACCTCGATCTCGCTGAGATCGAGTCGGTTGGCGATTTCGCCGAGCGTCTCGACGAGATGCGGATCAATGGGGGAGGGCGCGGCCGGCGTCGCCGGTTTTTTTTCTGTCATTCGTTAACTCTCGCCGGTCGCTTGGGCGAACAAAAGGGCCTGGAGCGCAAGGTCGTAAGATCTTGAGCCGAATCCGACAATCACGCCCCGCGCCGCCGCCGATAGGCGGGAGTGATGGCGGAATTGTTCGCGGGCATGGATATTCGACAGATGCACCTCGATGACATGGGCATTTGACCCCTTGATGGCATCGAGAATCGCGATCGACGTATGGCTGAAGGCGCCGGCGTTGAGAATAACCGGCTCGCCAGCACGCCCAGCCTCCTGAATCCAGGTGATGAGATCGCCTTCGTGATTCGATTGGCGGAAAGTCACGCGCACGTTGAACTCGCTGGCCGCCGCGACGAGACGCGCCTCGATATCGGCGAGCGTCTCGCGGCCGTAGACCTCCGGCTCGCGCGTGCCAAGCAGATTGAGATTGGGTCCGTTGAGGACCTGGACGGCCTTGATCATCCGATTTTTGATTTGAGGGCTTGCGTTGCGAGCTTCCTTAACCGGCTTCCCGCGGCAAAGGAAGCCCGCGCACGCTGGCCGGCGTACCCGAGGAATTTTGCGGGATGCGAACAGGTCAGGAACAAACCGTCTTGCCGCACTTGCGAACGTTATTGACCTTGCCCTGGAGATCATCGAATCCGACCGCGCCATCGACGATCGCGTCGCCGACGATATAGGACGGCGTCCCCTGGATCTGTAGCAGGCGGCCGAATTTGAAGGATTCCTCAAGGCCGCTCTTGGCCTGCGGCGCCTGCGCATCGCGCGCAAGCCGGGGCATGTCGGCGCCCATCTCCTGGGCGAGATCAACCGCCTGCTCTTTGCCGACGAGACCATGCATGCCCAAAAGCCGCTGATGATATTCCCAGAATTTCTCGCCTTTGAACTGATCGCGCACGCCGGCGGCGATTGTCGCGGCGTCGACGGAGGCATCCGAGAGAACCGGGAAATCGCGCAGGATGACCCGAAGATCGGGATTTCGTTTTATGAGCCGGGCAATATCCGGCAGCATTTTTTTGCAATAACCGCAGTTGTAATCAAAGAATTCCACGAGGGTGATCTTGCCATTCGGATTGCCAACAATGGCTTCATTCGGCGAACTGTAGAGCGGGCCTTGCACATCGCTCAGGCTTTTGGCGCGCGCCGCAGCCTCGGCCACCTTTTCCCGATTCGTGAGCTCCTCGAAAGCCTGTTGGACAATCTCCGGATTCTTCAGGATGTAGGCTTTGATGACCGATTCGATTTCGCTCTTCTGCGCGTCGGAAAATTCCGCGGCTCTCGCCGGGGCGCCAACGAGGAGAGCCACCGCCGCCGCGATCGCCAGGGAACCTGCCAAGCAGCCCGCCAAGCGTCGTCTTAACGCGCGAAAACCCAGCATTTTCCTTACTCCTTGCGAAATTTGGGTCTCAAAATCTCCACCGGTCTTGCGGCGGCTCAAGTCTCGGATGACTTGAGAGATTATTTTTATCGCTTATCGCCCAAGGCGGCGCAGCTTTCAATCGGGCACTGTGCCCTGCATATCACACTTACGTAGGCAAGACGCTGTATTAAACCGGGAGCGTGCCACGTTCAGCCTGCGTTCATTGAGATTCGCCCACGCCTGGGGCAGCGAATTTTACCTTGTGCTATGATGCGGTCTAAACCGGTTTTTTTCGATCCTACTGGCAAGCGCGCGGTGCGCCTGTCCTGGTCACTTCGCATCGCCGTGGCGGCGGTGTCGGTGATCTGTGTCGCTTTCGTTGTTTTGCTTCTCGCCAATAACGCGCCGCTGAGCACCAGTCTCGAAGGGTCGGCGGAAACCTTGTTCCGGCCGCCGGTGGCCGCCACCATCACCCGCCATTCGCTGCAAAAATCGGCAAGCCGCGTCGCTGCCGAATTGCGCGGTAAAGAGCGCGACCTTACGCGAATCAATTATCTCAAGACCCAAACGCAATCCCGGCCGCAGGAGGCCTCTGGGCCGGTGCCCGGCCGCAGCCTTGCGATCGGCTTTTACGCGAATTGGGACCAAACCGCGTTCTCGGCACTCAAGAAGGATTTGCCGCACCTCGATTGGGTCATTCCGACCTGGCTCAGCGTGCAGGGCGACGAGATCGGCATCCGCAACGATCTTGATCATCGCGGCCTCGAAGCAATTCGCGACCAGGATCCGGACAAGCCGATCTTTCCTTTGCTGCAGAATTCCGTCGACGGCAAATGGGATAGCGTTGGCTTGGGCAAATGGCTCGCCGATCCAGCCAAACGCGCCGCGCGGCTGAAGCAAATCGTCGATTTTCTCGACTTCAACCAATGCCAAGGTTTGACGGTCGACTTCGAAGAAGTGCCTGATAGTGCCCAGGCCGACATCAAGACCTTCCTGAAGGAAATGTCTGCCGCCTTCAAACCGCGCGGCTGGAAAATTCTGCTCTCGGTGCCTTTCGACGATGATTCCTGGGATTATGTCGCCTATTCGAAGATCGTCGATTACCTGATCCTGATGGCCTATGACGAGCATTGGGAGTCCGGTGCTGTCGGTCCGGTCGCCAGCCAGGGCTGGTACGAGAGTTTGCTCGATCAGCGAATGAAGGATCTCGATCCCGATCACACGATCATCGCGCTCGGCAATTATGGCTACGATTGGGGCAAGCCCGGCACGCCGGCCGAGGACGTGACCTTCCCGGATGTGTCGCGGATCGCGCGGATGCAGGCGAGCAGTATCGATTTCGATGCGGACGCCGAGAACCCGCATTTCACCTATAAGGACAGCACGGGCCAGGCGCACAATGTCTGGTTCCTCGACGCCGTCTCCACCTTCAACGAGGTTCACGCCGCCGACATCTACCGGCCCGCGGGCTATGCGGTGTGGCGCCTTGGCGCCGAAGATCCTTCCATCTGGACGGTTCTCGGCCGGCCTTACAATTCGGCCGCGCCCGACGCGCTGAAAGCCATTCCCGCCACCCAGGAAGTTTATTTCCAGAATCAGGGTGAAATCCTGCACGTTGCGGCGCAGCCCTCGAACGGCCAGCGCGTCTACGAGCTAGACCCAGAGACGGGCGATATTGTCGACGAGAACTACGAGGTTCTACCGTCGTCGTTCGTCATCCAGCGCTTCGGCTCTCAGCCAAAAAAAATCGCACTCACCTTCGACGACGGACCGGACCCCACTTGGACGCCGCAGATTCTCGACATCCTGAAGGAAAAGCACGTCCACGCCACCTTTTTCATCATCGGTGAGAACGCCGGCGCCTCGCCGGATATTGTCGAGCGCGAGTACGAAGAAGGCCACGACGTCGGCAACCACACTTTCACGCATCCGAACGTCGTCGAACTGCCGCAAAGCATGGCGAAGCTCGAGATCAACGCCACGCGCCGGCTTTTCGAGGCCATCACCGGTCATTCGATGCGGCTTTTCCGGGCGCCCTTCATGGGCGATTCCGACCCGACGACGATGGACGAGCTTGTGCCCGTCGCGCTGGCGCAGAGCATGGGTTTCGTCAGCGTCGGCTTGCGTATCGATCCGGACGATTGGCTGCGTCCGCCGGCGCAAACGATCATCGACCGTATCCTGAAGCAGGTCTCCGATCCCGACCCAGACAACAGCGGCAACGTCATCCTGCTGCATGATGCCGGCGGCGATCGCACCGAAACCGTCAAGGCTCTACCGGAGCTGATCGATGCCTTGCGGGCGCGCGGCTATGAATTCGTCACAGCCTCGCAGCTCGCCGGCCTGACACGCGAACAGGCCATGCCGACCCTGCCGCCGGGCATGTTCGAGCCGCTGATCAACCGCTCGGTGTTCTATACGCTCGGCTGGTCGCAGCATCTGTTGCAGGCCATGTTCATCGGCGCGATCTGGCTCGGCTTCGCGCGCGTGCTTTTCCTCTCCGGCCTCGGCCTCATTCACCGTATCCGCGAGGCGCGGCAGCCTAAGCCGGTCTTCCCCGGAACGCCGCCGCAGGTCAGCGTCATCATCCCCGCGCATAATGAAGCGGCTGTCATCGCCCAATCGGTGGAGCGTATTCTCGCCAGCACCTATCCCGGCCTCGAAGTGATTGTCATCGACGATGGTTCCACCGATGGAACATCGGCGGTCGTCCAGCACGCCTTTGGCAACAATCCGGCCGTCAAGCTCCTGACGGTCCCCAACGGCGGCAAGGCCAATGCGATCAACCAGGGCCTTGCCCAGGCCAGGGGCACGATCATCGTCGCGCTCGATGCCGACACTTTGTTCGAAAGGGATACGATTGCGAACTTGACCCGCTGGTTCGTCGATCCGGCCGTCGGCGCGGTCGCTGGCAATGCCAAGGTCGGCAACCGCATCAACACAATCACCAAGTGGCAAGCGCTCGAATATATCAGCGCGCAGAATCTCGAACGCCGCGCACTCGTCACTCTGGGCTGCATGACCGTCGTGCCCGGCGCGGTCGGTGCCTGGCGGCGCGAGGCGCTGGAAAAGCTCGGCCGCTTCCCGACCAATACGCTCGCCGAAGATCAAGATTTGACGATCGCCGTGCAGAAGGCCGGCTATCGCGTCATCTTTGACAGCGAGGCCGTCGCCTGGACCGAGGCGCCGGATACATTCCAGGGTCTGATCCGCCAGCGCTTCCGCTGGGCCTACGGCACGCTGCAATGCTTGTGGAAGCATCGCGACGTGACCTTCCGTCCGCGGTTCGGCACGCTCGGCCTCATCGCCATGCCGCAGGTCTGGCTGTTCCAGGTTCTGCTGACTGTGATGGCGCCGCTCGTTGATTTCATGCTCCTCTGGCAGATCCTGCACACGGGCCTCGACTATCTGCAGCACCGCAATCAGTTCAACCCAGACAACCTGCTCATCACGCTCGTCTATTTCGGGGTCTTCATGGCGACGGACTTCTTGGCCGTCGCGATCGCCTTCATTATCGAACGCAAGGAGAACTGGCGGCTTATGCTGTGGCTCGGCCTGCAGCGGATAGGCTACCGGCAGATCCTCTATTACGTCGTGGTGAAATCGGTCATCACAGCGCTGCTTGGGCCGCTCGTCGGCTGGAATAAGCTCGATCGCAAGGCGACCGTCTCCGTACCGGCGGAGTAAGGATCAGCGCCAAGCTGGCTAAGGCTGGCTAACCCTTCTTTCCGCTCGTATGTCGTCTTGAGGAGCGTCCGCGACGAAGCGGGCCGGACGAAGTCCGACCCGGGGCCCCGCAATCGCGTCCCGAACTTACGGGCCTTATTTCTGCTGGTCGGTGCAGGGATTGAGCGCGGGCGGATTGCGCAGCGCGCCGATGCTGCCGGTGTCGGTATAATCGATGCCGCCGCGCAGAGGCTCATCCGTGCCGAAGACACGGGCCATTTCGTTATGTCCGGCCTTCAGAAGCTGCGCCAGGTCGCCGTCTTTGCGCGCGGCATAATGCAGAAAATCGGCTGCGGCGACCGAGAGAACCGCGATCACCGACAAAGCCAATGCCATGCTTTCAAAGCTGGTCGCGCGCTCGTCGCGCAGAAAAAAACGCAAATTCATGGCCTCGAAAACCTTCCAATCCGCCGCCTCTCTAGGATGCGGGGGCAGAGTTAAGAGAAGGTTGACGAATGAGGTAAAAGGCCAAGTTTCGCTGGCATCAAACCACGACGAGATCACTGGCGAAGGCGGCCCGTTCCTGGATAAAGGCGAAGCGCGCCTCGGGCTTGTTGCCCATCAGCCGCTCGACCGAGTCCGCCGTCTCCTCCTGGTCGTCGGGCACGACGACGATGCGCAGGAGCGTGCGGCTCTTCGGGTCCATCGTCGTTTCCTTCAGCTGCGCCGCCGGCATTTCGCCGAGGCCCTTGAAGCGAGAAACCTCTATTTTGCCCTTGCCGGTGAGCACCGTCCTGACGAGCTCTTCGCGGTGGGCGTCGTCGCGGGCATAGACATGGGTCGAGCCCTGCGTCAGCCGATAGAGCGGCGGCACGCTGAGGAAGAGATGGCCTTCCTCGATCAGCTTGGGCATCTGCCGGTAGAAGAAGGTGATGAGCAGCGAGGCAATATGGGCGCCGTCAACGTCGGCGTCCGTCATGATGATGATCTTGTCGTAACGCAGATCGTCTTCGCGATAATGCGAGCCGGTGCCGCTGCCGAGCGCCTGGATCAGATCGCCCAATTGCTGGTTGGCGGTGAGCTTGTCCTTGGTGGCGCTGGCGACATTGAGGATCTTGCCGCGCAGGGGCAGGATCGCCTGATTGATACGGTCGCGCGCCTGCTTCGCGGAGCCCCCAGCCGAATCGCCTTCGACGATAAATAATTCAGAGCCTTGTGTGGCGTTGTTAGAGCAATCTGCGAGCTTTCCAGGCAGCCGCAGCTTACGGCCCGCCGTCTTGCGAGCGACGTCCTTTTCGGCCCTGCGGCGCAGCCGCTCCTCGGCGCGTTCGATGGTGAAGTCGAGCAGCTTCGTCGCCACCGAGGGCGACGCGGCGAGCCAATGGTCGAAGGCGTCGCGCAAAGTCGTCTCGACGATGCGGGTCGCCTCCGCCGTCATCAGCCGGCCCTTGTTCTGACCCTGGAACTCCGGCTCGCGCAGAAAGACCGAGATGAGTGCGGCGCAGGAGGTCATCACGTCCTCGCCCGTCAGCACCGACGCGCGCTTAGCCTGGCCGATACGTTCGGCATGGTCCTTCAGGCCGCGCAGAAGGGCATTGCGTAGCCCCGTCTCATGTGTGCCGCCGTCGGAGGTCGGGATCGTGTTGCAATAGGAATGGACGAAGCCATCGTCCTCGCTGAGCCAGGTGACCGCCCATTCGAGCGAGCCATGGCCACCCGGCTTTTCGACCTTGCCGGTGAAAGCCTGGTCGGCGACCGTTTCCTTATCCTTGATGTCCTGGGCGAGATAATCCTTGAGGCCGCCCGGAAAATGGAACACCGCCTCGGCCGGGATATCGCTCGCGGCATCCAGCAATTGCGCCGCGCAATGCCAGCGGATTTCGACGCCGCCAAAGAGATAGGCTTTCGCCCGCGCCATGCGGAAAAGCCGCGCCGGCTTGAACTTGGCGCCCTTGCCGAAAATCTGCTCGTCGGGCTTGAAGCGCACTTTCGTGCCGCGCCGGTTGGCGATCTTGCCAAGCTGCTCGAGCTTCGTCGTCGGCGCGCCGCGCTCGAAGACTTGGCGATAGAGCATCTGGCCGCGCGCGACTTCGACCTCCAGCCGCTCCGACAAAGCGTTGACGACGGAGACGCCGACACCGTGCAGACCACCCGAGGTCTGGTAGGCGCCGGAATCGAACTTACCGCCCGCATGCAGCGTCGTCATGATGACTTCGAGCGCGGACTTTTTCGGGAATTTCGGGTGCGGATCGACCGGGATGCCGCGGCCATTATCCGAAACGGCGAGGGTGCCGTCCGCCTCGACCGTCACGTCAATGAAGGTCGCGTGGCCCGCGACCGCCTCGTCCATCGAATTGTCCAGCACTTCAGCAAAGAGGTGGTGAAGCGCCGCCTCGTCCGTGCCGCCGATATACATGCCCGGCCGGCGCCGCACAGGCTCCAGCCCCTCCAGCACCTCGATCGAGGCGGCGGTATAGCCGGCCTCGCTGGGCGTGCCGCCAGCGCGCGTCGCCGCCGGCTTGGCGGTGGTCTGTTTGCGGGGCGCGGCGCCGAACAAGTCGCCGTTGTGGGCCATCAGGGGTCTCGCAACTTTCAATCAGTGATTCGCCCCTGAGTTTACCGCAAAGACGGGCGGGGCGGGTCTTTTCGCGCCCTTGCAAAGGCCAAGTTTAGGGCTTTCTTGAGGAGATCGGCGCTCCGGGGATCGCAACGATTTATGCTGCGAAATCAGGATGTTCCAGCGCCCAGACTTTGAAGTCGCGGCGAATTTCCTTCGCCCGGGCGCGATCCTCGGCGAAATCGGCCAATTCCGAAAGATGGTGATAGCCGGACAGAATGTCGATGCGGCGCCGCTCCAGCGCGCGGCCGGTCAGTTTTTCATAGGCGCGGACGATGCGCCCCGTGAGGTCGGATGAGATCAGGTCCGGGTAAATGAACTCCTGATGCAGCGGGCCGAAGCCAGAATCGGCGAAATCATAGATGCCTCTCAGGCGCGCCTTCTTGGGATCGAAGGCCATGTTCCAGCCGTGACCGTCGAAGAAGCCGAAGACGGCGCCATAAGGGTCCGGCGGCAGATTTTCATAGGCCTCGATGAGGTTCCGCGCGAGGCGGACTCGCTTGCGCGGAACAAGGGGCAGGGCGCGCGCCCGCACCGTTTCCGGCTCGTGCCAAGACGCGATCGGCGCGGCGCCGGCCAGCTTTGTTTGCGTGCGGTCGAGCCCATGCAGTTCGGCATAAAAGCGGGCGAGGTCTTCACCAAGGCGCTGACGCGCGGCCTCCGGCAGATCGGCGTAATCTTCCCCCTCGATCTGCCGGCCCTTCAGCTTCACATGGCTCGAAAAGAGCGGCGGCCCCTCGTGCAGCCGCAAATCCGGTACCGCCAGTGAGATAACTGGGCGCGCCACCGCAAGAATGGCGGCCTCGCGCCGTAGCGCCAGACGCGCTGCTTTGTTGCGCGGGAACTTAAAGATGAGCTTGCCGTCGACATCGACGGCGGCCGAATCCCAGCCATCGCCGATCAGCTTGAATTCCGCTGAGGCGAGGGAAGGGAAGTCGCGCAAGATCGCGGCGCGGAATTTCTTGAGCTTTGCTTTCGCCATTTGCGGCACCGGTCGAGCCGCAATCTATCAAGCCTTGCGGCAGACGGATACGTTCCGAGACGGCGACATCCGGATTCGCATCGTCGCCGCGTCAGAGGCCGCTGCTGATCGCGGTGCGGAGAAGCTCGCGATATGGATAGCCGCTATAGGGAGCAATTGGCAGATCGACGTGCTGGAGCCGTTCGAGCGTCGTCATGAATTCGGCGGGGTCCTTGTAAAGATAGACATCGCCGTCGCGCAGCTCGGCAAATTCCGGAATATCGCTGCAGATGACGCGCCGCTGAGCCAGACGGCCTTCCACCACGCAGCGGCCGAATCCCTCGCGCAGCGAATGGACCCAGACGATATTGTGATTTTGATATTCCGCGGCGACGTCCCTGTCGGAAAGCTGGCCGCAGAGTCGCAATTGGCCTGAGCTTATATAATCGTCGAGAGAGGCAAATCGCGGCGCATCACCTGTCTTATGCAGCCCGAGAATCGAGACCTCGAAGCCGCTCGCCAGCACTTTCGGCAGATAGTCGCGCACGACGGATTCGAGATCCTTGTTCGCGGTCGATCCGGTGCAGAGCAATATCGAGGCTTTGCCGCCGCGCAATGGCGTCTCGGCACGCAGCAGCCGCTCGAACGCGTAGAATGTGTTCGGCAAAATCATGATCGCGCCACGGCCGAAGCGGCCGCTGTCTATCAATCTCTGCCGCGTCAGTTTCGAGATCGTGAAGATCGGTCGATCAAGCCATTTGAGCACGCGATAGCAGGCAAGATAGTAAAGCTTGGAAGGCGACATCCCGCGGTTCAGCTGCTCCAGATCGTGCACGACGATCCGCCCGCGCCGGGTGAAAAGATCGATGATCGAAACCGAATTGTAGGGGTAGAGAGTGACGTCGGCGCGTTTGAGAAATCCGATAGCCGGAAGAGCCGTCTGCTCCACAAGCACAGCGATCATGTAGAACACATTGCGTGGCAGACGCCGGCAAATGCTCGGAGCGCGCACGACGCTGACGCGAAACCCTTCCTCTTCCAGACCGTCAATCAGATTGCGGACATAAAGCGGAATGCCGCGATCTAGGACGCCTCCGATAAAATCGTTGATGAGGATATGCAAACACGGTCCCCGGTAGCGCGGAAAGAATTAGGGTCCCCAAGGGAGAGAGCGACCCTAATCGGCAAAGTTTAATGAGTTTCTGAGCAAGCCCGGCAAAAAGTCTTAAGAGCGGCTCAAAGAAAAAGGCGCTTCTTTCGAAGCGCCTTTGGTGTATGCCGTGCTCTCTCTTAGAGCGAATAATACATTTCGAATTCGATCGGATGCGGCGTCATCTCGTAGCGCTGCACCTCGGCCGTCTTCAAATCGATATAGGAATCGATGAAGTCGTCGTCGAAAACGCCGCCGGCCTTGAGGAAGGTGCGATCCTTGTCGAGGTTCTGCAAAGCTTCGCGCAAGCTGCCGCACACCGTCGGGATCTTCTTCAATTCCCGCGGCGGCAGATCGTAGAGATCCTTATCCATCGCCGGGCCCGGATCAATCTTGTTGGCGATGCCGTCGAGCCCGGCCAGCAGCAGGGCCGAGAAGGCGAGATAGGGGTTCGCCGTCGGGTCGGGGAAGCGCACCTCGACCCGCTTGGCCTTCGGATTGGATGTATAGGGGATACGGCATGAGGCCGAACGGTTGCGCGCCGAATAGGCGAGCAGAACCGGCGCCTCGAAGCCCGGCACCAGCCGCTTGTACGAGTTCGTCGACGGATTGGTGAAGGCGTTCAAGGTACGCGCATGCCGGATGATGCCGCCGATGTAATAGAGGCAATCCTCCGACAGGTCGGAATATTTGTTGCCCGCGAACAGCGGCTTGCCGCCCTTCCAGATCGACTGATGCACATGCATGCCCGAGCCGTTGTCGCCATAGACGGGCTTGGGCATGAAGGTTGCGGTCTTGCCGTAGCTCTGCGCGACCTGGTGGATACAGTATTTGTAGACCTGCAGATGATCGGCCATCTGCGTCAGCGGCCCGAACTTGAGGCCCAGCTCATGCTGCGCCGAAGCGACTTCGTGGTGGTGCTTTTCGACTTTGGCGCCCATGGCCGCCATCGCCGCCAGCATCTCGCTGCGCATGTCCTGCGCCGAATCCTGCGGCGGCACCGGGAAATAGCCGCCCTTGGTGCGGACGCGGTGGCCGAGGTTGCCGCCCTCATAGGGCGTGTCCGAATTCGTCGGAAACTCGATCGAATCGAGTTCGAAGCCGGTCTTGTAGGGATCGGCCGAATAGCGCACGTCGTCGAAAACGAAAAATTCCGCCTCCGGCCCGAAATAGACCGTGTCGCCGACGCCGCTCGAGGCGAGATAGGCTTCGGCCTTCTTGGCGATGCCGCGCGGGTCGCGGTTATAGGGCTGGCCCGTCGTCGGCTCCAGAACATCGCAGACGATGGACAAGGTCGGCGCCGCGAAGAAGGGATCGACCGCCGCCGAATTCGGGTCGGGCAGCAGGTTCATGTCCAACTCGTTGATCGCCTTCCAGCCGGCGATCGAGGAACCGTCGAACATCTGGCCTTCCGTAAAGGTCTCAGGCCCGATCAGGGAAATATCAAACGTCACATGTTGCCACTTACCGCGCGGATCCGTGAAACGGAAATCCACGTATTTGATGTCCCTGTCCTTGATTAACTTCAGCACGTCATTGGCTGTCGTCATGTCACGCCCTCACAAGATGCGCAGATAAACACCACAAATCGGAATTCGAGATGGAACTGATGCGATCAGATCGCATCGAGCCCCTTTTCGCCCGTGCGTATGCGAACCGCACTCTCGATGTTGGAGACGAAAATCTTGCCGTCGCCGATACGTCCGGTGAGCGCCGCCTTGCGGATCGCCTCGACCGCCTGCTCGACGATGGGATCTGGCAGCACCACTTCGACTTTCACCTTGGGCAGAAAATCGACGAAATATTCAGCGCCGCGGTAGAGTTCGGTATGGCCCTTTTGACGGCCGAAGCCCTTGGCCTCGGTAACTGTGATGCCGGAAACGCCCGCCGCATGCAGCGCCTCCTTCACATCGTCCAGTTTGAACGGCTTTATGATCGCTTCGATTTTTTTCATGGCGCCTTTTGTTCTGCGAACGGGGAAAATCCACCCACGCCGGATACGCTTTGGCCTCATTAGCACCGGAAAGGCGCAGCCGCCATGTAAAAAACGTCCAGGCTAGGCCAGTCCCTTCGGGCCGCGGCCGGGGCGGTCGAGGGGAAATTGCGGGAGAGACCGGCGCATAGAAAAACCGGCAGGAAAGCCCTGCCGGTTTCGTTAGCCTAGAGAAGCAGCGATCTCGTCAGTCGATGTGTTCCAGCACCACCGTGCGGACCGGCGCGAACGCCGGGACTGGCTTCTCCAACACCGTCAGTGTCGCGCCGACGCCGGAGCCGAGCAATTGAAGCGAGATCTCCTTGCCGTTCGCGAAACGTATGCCGTCGCGATAAGCGCCGTGTTCAAGCCGGGCGAAGACAACGTCTTCCTCCGGCTTCACGCCCAAGCGAGTCTGCAGATCGCCCGAAATATTCTCGAGCCGCAAATGCGTGTCGTATTGAACGCAGACCGCCGTCGTGCAATCGCCCGGCGCGGCGAGGCCAACGCTGCCTGACGGGAAACGCGTCGTGACATATCTCTCGCCTTCTCGGGCGGGCCGGGAGGCATACATTTCAAGCGAATAGTCACACATGTCCTTCACTCCTGAGCTCTCGAAGGTTGGTTTTTCCAAGCAAAGCCAGCCGCATCCGACGGCGAGAAATTCCTTGGAATGTCGATCGAAAACTCCCCATGCAGGGAGTGGGCGGGACGGCTAAACCGGTTCGGTTCCCCGGAAATCATGCGGCCTTGCGCCGCTCGAAGGACCGAAACCACGCCCGGCGACCGCCGAGCGCTCCCAATCGCGAAACACCGAAAACCATCAATGGTTTCAAGTGAATCGCTGAAGTAGCTCTATGGTAGCGCGGCTGCGAAGCACGTCAAGCTCTTTACGACTCATTCACGAATTTGCGCAGCCCATCTGTCAATATTCGACAGCAGCCTAAAATGCGCCGAAATCAAATTTTTCTCATTTGTGATCGCGGAGAATAAAGCCGTCGCAAAGCTCGCGGCGGCAGAGCGATCAGCCCTTTTCGGCGGGCGTATCCGGACGCGCGCCCCATTCGCTCCACGAGCCGTCATAGAGTACGACATTATCTTTGCCGATCGTCTCAAGGCCGAGCAAAAGGATCGCGGCGGTGACGCCCGAGCCGCATGTCGTGAGCACGGGATGGGCGAGGTCGACTCCGGCCTTAGTGAAGGCCGCAGCCACGGCTTGCGGCGATTTGATTTCGCCGTTTTCCACAAGCTCGCGCCAGGGCAGGTTGAAGCTGCCAGGAATATGGCCGCTGCGCACGCCCGGCCGTGGCTCCGGCGCTTCGCCGCGAAAACGCGCCGCCGCGCGTGCATCGACGATCTGCGGCGCGCCGTCGTGCGCCGCTTTGCGTACACCTTCAAGCGAAGCGACAGCCGCCTTGTTGAACGTGGCCGCGAAAGTCTGCAGCGGGCGTTTCACCTCGCCGCTTTCGAGCGGATGGCCCTCGGCCTTCCAACGCGCGAGGCCGCCAGCGAGAAGCTTGACGTTCCTGGCGCCGAAGAGCCGCAGCGTCCACCAGACGCGCGCGCCGCCTTGAAAATCGGTCGAGTCATAGACGACGATCCGCATCGTCTCGCTGAGGCCGAGCGCGCCGGCGGCTTTCGCGAATTCCCCCACCGAAGGCAGCATGTGCGGCAGGTCAGTGCCGTGGTCAGCGATCTTGTCGATATCGAAGAAGACCGCGCCAGGGATATGGCCGGCGAGATATTCCTCATGCGCGTTGCGGCCTTCGCCCGGCACATGAAACGTGCCGTCGATGATGGCGAGATCAGGCGCGCCGAGATTGTCGGCGAGCCATTGTGTCGAAACGAAAAGAGAGCCGGTCATGGCGCTGGTCTTCCTTTATACGTAGGGCGGCTTGATCGTGACCGGCCGTTCGAGCCAGGGCGGCACCGGCAGATTTTTCGTGCGCAAAAAGTCTGGGTTATAGAGCTTGGAAAGGTAGCGCGCGCCGGAATCGGCAAGGACGGTCACGATCATATGGCCGGGCCCGAGCTCTTTGGCGAGGCGCAACGCGCCGACGATATTGATGCCCGACGAACCGCCGAGCAGCAGTCCTTCATGCGCGGCGAGATCGAAGAGAACGGGCAAGGCCTCTTCGTCGGTGATCTGATAGGCGATGTCGATCGGCGCGCCTTCGAGATTGGCGGTGATGCGGCCCTGGCCAATGCCCTCGGTGATCGACGAGCCTTCCGATTTCAGAACGCCGTTGGCGTAATATTCATAGAGCGCGGCACCGAGCGGATCAGCGAGCGCGATCTTGATCTTCGGGTTCTTCGCTTTCAGCGCTAGCGCGACGCCCGCGAGCGTGCCGCCGGTGCCGACCGAGGCGACGAAGCCATCGATCTTGCCTTCCGTATCGGCCCATATCTCCGGCCCGGTGGTGTCGATATGGCCCTGCCGGTTGGCGACATTGTCAAATTGATTGGCCCAGATCGCGCCCTGGATATGCTCGTGCGCGAGCTTTTCGGCGAGCCGGCCGGAGAGCTTGACGTAATTGTTGGGGTCGGAATAGGGGACCGCCGGAACTTCGAGCAGTTGGGCGCCCTGCAGGCGCAACATGTCCTTCTTTTCCTGGCTCTGCGTCTCGGGAATAACGATCACCGTATGATAGCCGAGCGCGTTGGCGACGAGCGCGAGGCCGATGCCGGTGTTGCCCGCCGTGCCCTCGACGATGATGCCGCCCGGCTTCAAGACGCCGCGCGCCTCGGCATCGCGAACGATCGCCAGCGCGGCGCGGTCCTTGATCGAACCGCCGGGATTCAGGAACTCCGCCTTGCCGTAAATCTCGCAGCCCGTCGCCTTCGAGGCGTGCTGCAACCGGATCAGCGGCGTGTGGCCGATGGCATCAATAACATTATTTCGGACCGGCATATTTCCATTCCTGACAAAATTCGTAGGCTATATAAAAGTGCGGGATGCGGCCTGTCGAGCCGCGTGTTGGGGCGGGCGGCCGTCCTTGCTTGAATTGAGAGAAGGACGGATGAGCAACGGCACCTATCGCGCTACGCCGGGCGATGGCCTGGCTTTCGTTACAGGCGCGAGCGCCGGCATCGGCCGCGCGACCGCGCTCGAGCTTGCGCGGCGCGGATTCAAAGTGGCGGTGACGGCCCGCCGCGCCGACGAGCTGAAACAGATCGCCGCGGTTCGGCCGGAGCAAATTTTTGCTTATCCCGCCGATGTGACCCAGGCCGCGGAGATGGCGGCCGTGATCGCCAAGATCGAGAGCGAGCTCGGCCCCGTCGCGCTCGCCTTCCTCAACGCCGGTCTTTCGCTGCATGCCGAACGGGATGGCTTCAGCGCCGCGATTCTCGCCAAGACCTATGGCGTCAACATCGGCGGTGTCGCCAATTGTCTTGAACCTTTGCTCGCGGCGATGTCGCAACGCCGGCGCGGCCAGATCGCCATCAACGCCTCGCTCGCCGGTTATAACGGCCTGCCGGGCTCGGCGATCTACGGCTCATCGAAGGCGGCGCTTATTTACATGGCCGAGGCGCTACATCACGCCTACAAGCCCAAGGGCCTCAGCATTCAGGTCGTCAACCACGGCTTCGTCCGCACGGCGATGACCGATGACGAAAAGGACTTCGCGCAGCCTTACAAGATCGAGCCGGAAGCGGCGGCGTTGCTCATCTGCGACGGCTTCGCGCGCGGCGGGTTCGAGATCGCGTTTCCCTGGCAGCTTGCCTCATTGTCAAAATTCATCCGCGCGCTGCCCTATGCGCTGAAATTTCCGCTCATGGAACGGGCACTGAGCCGCGCCAAGCTGCGCGAGAGCGGCCAATAGAGGGAAATTGCCATTCGGCATGGCCGCGCCGACGCCCGAAGGCGTTTTGAGCGGCGAGAAAATGGAGGCCTCGCCCGGAATCGAACCGGGATGGAAGGATTTGCAGTCCTCTGCGTAACCACTCCGCCACGAGGCCGTCGCAGCAGGGGGGTCCCCGCGGGCGGTCCGCCGCTATAGCAAGGCGCGCCAGCCGCGGCAACTCACCGCCTGGTGCAAAAAGTTGCCCCGCCAAGGCTCATTCCAGCTTTGCAAAGCGTCGTCGAGCTTGTTATATGCGCGGCTTCCTGATCCCTGATAGCTCAGTTGGTAGAGCAATCGACTGTTAATCGATCGGTCGCAGGTTCGAGTCCTGCTCAGGGAGCCAGTCTTTCGACTGACGCTCCACTTCGGGACCTGCCGCCAGAATTGCCGCGGCGCATAACCCTTCTTTTCATTGGACTTTAGCGTCACGCGCAAAATTGTTGCCAAATTGCATGCCGCGACGCGTATCCGTGCGCCAGCGCACGTTGTCATGACAGTCATCCACAGGCTCGCCGAATTTCCGGCTTTTGCCATATCCGCTCGATGCTATCCTTCAAGTCAGATCAGATTGATTCGTAGTGATTGCGTTTCGTGGTTGAGCCGCGAATGGCTTACGGGTGTGGGGAGCTGGTCCGTTGAGCAGCAGCGATTTTGAATCGGCGCATACGGGCATTATCAGCGAAGTTGAAAAGGGCGCCGACGATTCCGGCGCAGCTTCTCTTAGCCTCGTCGAGATCGCCGGCCGGATTAAATGGTTCGACGCTTCGAAGGGCTACGGCTTCATCATCCCCGATAATGGCATGCCGGACGTGCTTCTGCATGTGACGACGCTGCGACGCGACGGTTTTCAGACCGCGCTTGAAGGCACGCGCATCGTCTGCGAGGCGGCGACGCGGTCCAAGGGCCTGCAAGTTTTGCGGGTGGTGTCGATGGATGAATCGACCGCCGTCCATCCGGCGCAATTGCAGACGCGTACGCATGTGCAGGTTGCGCCCACCAGCGGCTATGAAATCTGCGTCGTCAAATGGTTCAACCGGGTGCGCGGCTTCGGCTTCGTCTCCCGCGGCGACGGCACGGAAGACATTTTCGTCCATATGGAAACCTTGCGCCGCTACGGCATTGCCGAGCTGAAACCCGGCGACAGCCTGCTGGTGCGTTTCGGCGACGGCCCCAAGGGCCTGATGGCGGCCGAGGTCAGGCCACTCGAAGCGGCCTTGCCTTCCTCGCATTGATCCGGCAAGAGAGGCGCGGCCAATTCTGGCCGTCCTGCCGGATTGCGCCATGACGCTTCGCGCTCCCTTTCGTCGCTTACTTATGCCCGGTGCGGTTTTGGCGGTGCTGATGGCGCTCGTGATCGCGCCGGGGTTGGCTCAGGCCGAACATGGCAAACTCACCATCGTCACGGCCGGCGGCGCGCACGAATTCGATGTCGACGTGATGCGCTCGCAGGCCGATCTTGAAAAGGGCTTGATGTTTCGCAAGTCGATCCCCGCCGATTACGGCATGCTGTTCGATTTTCAGCGCGAGCAGACGATCATGATGTGGATGAAGAATACCTTCATCCCGCTCGACATGCTCTTCATGGATAAGACCGGCAAGGTGGTCGGCGTCATCGCCAATGCCGAGCCAATGTCGGAGAAGATACTGACTATCCCGGTGCCGACCGACGCGGTGCTCGAAGTCCGGGGCGGGACGGCGGCGCGGATCGGCCTCAAGGTCGGGGATAGGGTCCGCGACCCGATTTTCAGCCAATAGAGCGCGGTTCGAAAAAGTGGATGCCGGTTTTTCGCGAAAATCGCGCTCTAACTTATAGGATCCGCCGCCTTGTCCGGCCCCGGCGGTCATGTTAGCTGGGCGGAGATGGGGCAGGGCTCTTCGGGGTATGGCGCAGCCTGGTAGCGCGGAAGTTTTGGGTACTTCAGGTCGCAGGTTCGAATCCTGCTGCCCCGACCATTCGAGCATGACGATTTGGGAGCGGAATTGAGATGACCGCACGCATCTATCGGCCTAGCAGAACGGCAACCCAGTCCGGCCAGGCGAAGAGCACACGCTGGGTTTTGGAATTCGCTCCCGAACTCGCGCCGCAGATCGATCCGCTGATGGGCTGGACGGGCTCGCGCGATATGCGCCGGCAGGTGCAGCTCTGGTTCGGTACGCAGGAGGAGGCGATCGCCTATGCCGAGAAGAACGGCATCCCCTTCCTGCTCGAAGAGCCGAAGCCGGTGACACGGAAAATTCTCTCTTATTCCGATAATTTTAAATCGACGCGCCTAGGCCAGTGGACGCATTAGAGCGTATTCCGGAAAAGTTGCATGACTTTTCCGGTCAGAACACGCTCCAATATTTTGATTTGGCGCGATTTCTTGTCGGCCAGACGATTCCATTCTGGCCGGAAAGCGCGCTAGAACGCCGCCATTCGAAGGCGGCGCCATCGGCTGACCCCGTAGCTCAGCTGGATAGAGCAGCCGCCTTCTAAGCGGCAGGTCGCAGGTTCGAGCCCTGCCGGGGTCGCCAATATATCAATGGCTTACACCATATTCTCACACGAAAAATCTGCAAAACACCGCCGATTAAATCCCGGGATCGGGCGGTCGCCGACTTAATGCTTGGCTGAGGCTGGGCTTGGATGGGTGCAGAGGACGATCGCCCGATTCGCAGGGGTGGGCGTGCAAACCTGATCCCTATGCGCCGGGGCCAGCAGATTAGCCCACCACAAGATAAGGATCGACGCCAATATTCCGGCGAGAGGCACCTCGGGAGGCAGCAAGCGCCTCGGGTACCAAGACAGACTTAAAACCGATCTCATTTTCTGTTCTCCAATGCTGAAAATCCAGCTGTCGGGCAAATTGGGAAGGAGAACATAAAAATTCGATGGGCTTGGCTGGCCTGCCAAGTAAAAGCGCCATAGCAGCGAAGGCGCGCGCTCGCCGCGCCGGAAATTCCAACAACGCTGCGCCTTGCCAATGGCGCGAGCCATAATATCAAATAGCTATATTGATCCGTCGCCTGGAACGGCGACGGACCGCCGGAGGTTGAGGCGCATATGATCGCCGGAATCATCGATGAGACGAATATCCTGCCGGATCGCGACTGCGGACCCTGCGCACTCTGCTGCAAGGTGATGCGCATCGAGGCGCTGGGGAAGCCGGAAGGAATTTGGTGCCCGCATTGCGTGCCGGGCAAGGGCTGCCGAATTTACGAGACCCGGCAGGAGGAGTGCCGGATCTTCTATTGTCTGTGGCGCGCCGATCCGGAGCTCGGCGATATTTGGCAGCCGGAGCGCTGCAAAATGGTCCTCTATACGGAGGGCATGGGCCATCGCCTGGTGATTTCGGTCGATCCGGGCAGTCCGACGAAATGGCGTGAGGAGCCTTGGTATTCGCAGATCAAAACCTGGTCGTTCAATCTGCTCAGATACGGGCAGGTGGTTGTCTATGTCGCCAATCGCGCGATCGTCGTCTTCCCCAACAAGGAGGTCGACCTCGGGCCCCTGAAGAAAGGCGACGTCATTCTCACGAGCGAGAATGACGGCGTGTGGAACGCGATACTTGCCGCCGAGGATCAGCTTCCGCAAGACCAGCGCGGCGTGTGGCTCGATACCGGCGGAAAACGGCTCTAAGCCTATCCGCACTGCCGGGGCACCGTGAGCTTTACAAGATAAACTCTGGCGCCCCGACCGGGTGCGCGAGCCGCAATTAGCGGACGAGACCGCTGCAACCTTTCACGCCGTCAAGCGCCTTGTTGGCAGCCTCGATCGACGGATATTTCTTTTTGCTCACGACCGTCATGCCGGCATAGCCGCGCGGGGAGGAGGCGACGGCGGAGCAATTCCCGACCGTATCCTTCACCAGAATATATTTGGCGGCCAGCGCCGGCGTGGCAGCGATGGCGGCGAATAAAACGGCCATCGTCAGCCTTTTCACTATGCTTCCTCCCATTATGCGTCCTCCTATTTTTTGGATTGCCGGTCTATCGACGTTGGCATAGCCTGCGGCGCAGATGGCGCGGCGGGCTACAACGCAGCGTCGCCATTCGACGCATAGCCGTCAAGCCCTCGGTTTGGCTGGAGTTTGCTGGTGGAAGGGCCGCTATCGGCACTTGGCCCGGCGGGCGCGTTTCGACATTGACGTGCGCGCCTCGGAGCGGCTCGAACAGCCAGAGAAAGGCGTGTGCGATGCAGGTACCCGATCCGCTCGGATTTGATGTCAGCATTGTTCAGGACATTCCCGTCGTCCGCGCGATCCTCGATGTCGTTTGCGAGACCACGGGCATGGGCTTTGCCGTCGTGGCACGGGTCACGGAAGACCGGTGGGTGGCCTGCGCGGTCCGCGATACGATCAATTTCGGGATCGAGCCGGGCGACGATCTCGTGATTGAAACCACGATTTGCCGCGACATAAGGCAAAGCGGGAAGCCTGTCGCGATCGACAGGGTCGCCTCCGATGAGGTCTACAGCCAACACCCGACGCCAAAGCTCTATGGCTTCGAAAGCTATATTTCCGTTCCGCTTCAGCTCCCGGACGGCAGTTTCTTCGGCACATTATGCGCCGTCGATATCAAACCGGCGCGGGTGAATAATCCCGCGGCGGTCGGCATGTTCAAGCTTTTCGCCGAATTGATCGGATTCCATCTCGCCGAACATTATCGCACCGCGGCGGCGCGCTGAGCGCCGGTACCGCGGAGCGGTGCTTAATATTTCGCGACGACGGGAGCAGGAGGCGCAGGCGGCGCCCAGTTGAACTTGTAAACGAGGCCGAGCGTCGCCGTCTGCTCTTCGGGGTGGAAACGAATATTGTCAGCGGAGTCCGTCGACGACGTATCCGCAATCGCGTGCACGCCATATTGCGCATAGCGATATTCGGCGCGCCAGAACCAGCCCGGCGCGAATTCCGCCTCGACACCGCCGGCCAGCATCCAACCGTCGGTGGTAAAGCCTGAGGTCGAAAAGCCGGTGCTGGCCCCGTCACCAGTATCCTGCATTCCGGTGCCGCCAAAGCGCGCCTGCGTGAACCCGGCCTTGGTATAAGTAAGAACCTGCGGCGTCACGAGCCAGCCGAGTCTCGCACCGGCGTCCCATGCCCAGTTTTGCGAAATCGATCCGGCGAAAAATGGGTCCCCGTCCTGAATGGTCCCCTTCAATTGCGAAGGATCGAAATCGCCGAAGACGCCTGCGACGATCTTGCCGGTGACCTGATAATCGTAGCCCAAACCAACGGTGCCGAAGATGCCGCGGCCGCCCTGCCGCTGATTGACGCATTGATCGCATTCATTCGTGACCGGATCACGCGTTGTCGTATTGGCGCTCCACAACCCGTAACCGATGCCCGCATCGGCATAGACACCAGTCCAGTTCGTCGTCGCCGGCGCCGGCCCGAAACCGTCGGTAATCTGGGTGAAGGACGGGATCCCAGGCGCACTGAAACCAGGCCAGCCGAATTTGTAGACCAGGCTGGACGTCACTGTCTGCACGAAGGGGTGGAAATGGATGTCGTCGCCACGCCCGGCGAGGCCATCGTCGATGACGTCATGCGCACCATAATCGGCAAAGCGATATTCGGTCCGCCAGAACCAGCCGGGCGCGAACATTGTCTCAAAGCCGCCGCCGGCGAACCAGCCGTTGGCAGTGAAACCCTGCGTCGAATTCCCGGTACCACTGCCGTCTTCATTGAGCAGGCTTCCGCCGGTGAAACGCGCCTGGCTGAAGCCGGCGTCGCCGTAGACGAGCAATTCCGGAGTCATCAGCCAGCCGAGCCGGCCGCCAGCGGCCCACGACCAATTCTGGTTGGTGTTCGCCGTCCATTGCGGGTTCTGATCCTGAAGCGACCCGCGCATCTCGGAATAAGTGCCGTCGCCGAAAACGCCGGCAACGAACTGATCGGCGAACTGATAATCGAAGCCAGCGCCGGCGCGGCCGAGAAAGCCGTGGCCGCCTTGAACCTGATTGGTACAAAGGTCGCAGATGTCCGTGCCCGCATAGCGTGTGGTGGTGTTGGCGTTCCATTCGCCGTAGCCGACGCCGGCGTCGAGATAGAACCCGGTCCAGGTGAAGGCGGGCGGCGGCGCATAGACGGGCGCCGATTTCAAAGACGGGAGATCGGCGGCGAAGGCCGAACCGGCCGTGGCCAGCATCAAAGCAGCGCCAATCGATAAAATGGATGTTTTCACGGCCCCCTCCGCTCGCGCGATTCCACATGCGGAATCGAAGCGCGAGTTCGATTGCATCCTATGGCGGCCCACAGAGCGAATCTGTCACTCCGCAGCCACGCCGCGGAAATTTCGCCCTACCGGCGCTTCGGCGGCTTGCATATCACCGCAAAATTGAATCCTATTTAACGCAAATTGGTTAATGCGATTTTTGCCTGCATTCCTCGTTGCTTGCACGGTCATACAGCGGCCCGATTGCGCTGGAATCGCATGGCTTTAGGGCCAAACTAAAATGCCACACCGCATTGGCCGCCGCAATTTCGTCCGAATTGCCCGGCCCATTCGCGGGTCTGTTTATCGCCGTTCGGCGTCGAGCACTGCGAAACCCTTAAAGTTTTAGCAAGTGATAGGCGCGCAACTTCGCCCCTGAGGCGAAGCCGGATGACGCGAACAGATCACGGGGGATTTTGTAGGTGACACGCTTACCGTTCTGGTCGCGCCTCGTACGGGGTGGCGCACAGTCCACGGCCCAGAGCCAAGCCTCGCAGACGTCCGTTCTTTTCCGGCCGCTGGCCGCTGCCATTTCCTGTGCCGCCGCGCTTATGCTGGGCGGCTGCGCACAGCAGCAGTTCGCGGGCGGCGGTCACCCTTCCGAATATTTCCCGCAATCTGTTTACGGCGAGGCAAGCCCGCGCGTCGTAGCTGATGGCCAGGACGTGCCGCATGGCGGCGGCAAATATCTCGTCGGCCATCCTTACATGGTCGCGGGCCACATGTATTACCCGCGCGAGCGAACGCATTATGTCGCCGTTGGCCTCGCCTCCTGGTACGGCGATGCCTTCCACGGCCGCCGCACCGCCAACGGCGAAATCTTCGACCGCGATTCGATTTCCGCCGCGCATCCGACCATGCCTTTGCCGAGCTATGCGCGCGTCACCAATCTGCGCAACCATCATTCGATGATCGTTCGCGTCAACGATCGCGGGCCCTTCGCGCCGGGCCGCATCATGGATGTCTCGCGCCGCGTCGCCGATCTGCTCGATTTCCGCCGCACCGGCACGACGACGGTGAAGGTCGAATATCTCGGCCGTGCCAGCATCGAAGGATCCGACGACGAAAAGCTCGCGTCGACCCTGAGGATCGACGATCATTCCGCGCCAGCCGGGCCGCCGGCCATGCTGGCCGATGCCGATCGTCCGGTCGAAACCGCCTCGGCCGACCCGGGCGACGTACCGCAGCCCGCGCCACGGCCCGATGCGGCAGACGGCGCGCAGGAGACCGCCGATGCGGCACTGCCGCCGACCCACGTCTTTGTCGGCACGGCGCCGCTGCCGCCGTCGCGGCCCTTCGATCTCGATACGGTTCCCGGCGCTGATGCCGAAATCGGCGACACCGCTTCGCGATAAGCCGTTCGAACTCGTGATCTTGCCCGTAAAAGCCGGTGTACGCTCCCGCCCGATGCGTTGATTTCCCGCCGCCCCGGACGCATGGTGCAGGCATAGGCAGGCGGCGGAAACGGGTGGGGAAGAGCGTGGAACGGGCGATGCGCCCAAACCTCAAAAGACCTTTCGCGCTGCCTCTTATCGCCTTGGCGGCGGCTTTGCCTTTGCTCGCGGCGCAGCCCGCGGCGGCGGCGCAGCCGTTCCAGACCACCGTGCCTTCAGCGATTCTGATCGACGCGAATTCGCAAACGGTCCTGTTCGAGAAGGACGCCGACGCGCCCGAAGTTCCGGCCTCGACGACCAAGGTCATGACCGCCGAGCTCGTATTTCGCGCTCTGGCTCAGGGCCGGCTGAAGCTCGACGATACGTTCACTGTGAGCGAACACGCCTGGCGCGCCGGCGGCGCCCTGGCACGCGGTTCGACCATGTTCGCCGCGCTCAACAGCAATATCAGGGTCGAAGATCTGATCCGCGGCCTCGTCATCGTCTCCGGCAATGACGCGGCCATCGTGCTGGCAGAGGGGCTTGCTGGGTCCGAGGGTGCTTTCGCGACACGCATGACCGCCCGGGCGCGCGAGCTGGGGCTTACGCATCTCACCTTCACCAACCCGTGGGGGGAGGACGATCCGGACCAGCGCGTGACCGCGCACGACATGGCGGATCTGGCCGCCTATGTCATTAAGACCTACCCGCAATATTATCGCTATTTCGGGGAGAAGGACTTCACCTGGAACAAGATCAAACAGCCAAACCGCAACCCCTTGCTGACAATGGATATCGGCGCGGACGGGCTGAAGACCGGCAACATCGACGCCAGCGGCTACGGCATCGTCGCCTCGGCCGTGCAGAACGGCCAGCGTCTCATCCTCGCGATCTATGGCGCCAAAAACGCCAAGGAGCGCGAGACGGAAGCCATGCGGCTTTTCCAATGGGGGTTTCGTTCGTTCGAGTCGAAGACACTCTTTCAACCCGGTGAGGTCGTGGGCTACGCTCAAGTTTATGGCGGCAGTTCCGGCTCCGAGCCGCTGGTGAGCGACACGCCGATCACCGTGCTCATCCCGCGCGACTCCGACGACAAGCTGAAGGGACAGATCGTTTACACGGGGCCCTTGATAGCGCCAGTTTCCCCCGGCCAGGACTTGGCGCACCTGCGCGTTTTTCGCGGCCCTGATGAAATCCTGGAGGTGCCGTTGCGGACCTCGACCCATATCGGCCCCGGCTCGCTGCCGCGGCAGGCCATGGATGCCAGTCTCGAATTTGCGGAACAGATGTTCCGCAAATATGTATTGAAGAAATGAGCCTCGAACCCCGACTGCCGAAACGCGGAACCTTCATCACGCTTGAAGGCGGGGAAGGTGTTGGCAAATCGACCCAGGTCCGCTACCTCGTCGCGCGGCTTGAGGCGCGCGGGATCGAGGCGATCTCGACACGTGAGCCGGGCGGCTCGCCGGGCGCTGAAATTCTCCGCGATATCCTGCTCTCCGGCATGATGAAGGATCTCGGCCCGAAGGCGGAGGCGATCATTTTCGCCGCCGCGCGCATGGATCACATCGATCATACGATCGCTCCGGCGCTCGCCGCCGGCAAATGGGTGATCTGCGACCGCTTCGCCGAACTCGACGCGGGCCTATCAGGGCGCGCTCGGCGGCCTCGATCCCGCCTTCCTGCGCGGGCTTGAGGAGCTGACCGTCGCGAACACGCGGCCGGACCTCACCTTGATCCTCGATCTGCCGGCCGACGTCGGCCTTGCCCGCGCAGCGCAGCGGCGCGGGGCCGCTCAGACCTCGGACCGGTTTGAAGGGGAGGGGCTCGCCTACCACGAGGCTTTGCGCAAAGCCTATCTCGCCATCGCCGCCGCCGAGCCGGAGCGCTGCGTCGTCGTCGACGCCTCGCAAAGCGAGGAGGAAGTCGCGCAAGCGATCTGGGACACGATCAGCCACCGGCTTTTCGACGTGGAGCCCGCGACGCAGGCCGAGGCGCTGCATGGCGCCTAGGCAGCAGCTGGAAGCCGCGCCGGAGTCCGACCGTGTCGACGAAGCGCCGCATCCGCGCGAAACCCTCGACTTCTTCGGCCATTACGAGGCCGAGCAGGGCCTCCTCGAAGCCTATCGTGCCGACCGTCTGCCGCAGGCCTTCGTCATCGGCGGCCCGCCCGGTATCGGCAAGGCGACATTGGCCTGGCGGCTCGCGCGCCTTCTGCTCGCCCATCCCGATCCCGCGTCGTCGGCCGTCCAGGGCGCCGAGAATCTCGGCATCAGCGCACGCGATCCGATCGCCCATAAGGTTGCCGCGCTATCGCACGGCGATGTCGTCCTGCTGCGGCGCGAATGGAATGAGAAGAGCAAGCGCCATTACACCGAAATCCGCGTCGATGATGTTCGCCAAGCCTCGCACCTGTTCCGCAACGTGGCCGGGGCGGGCGGCTATCGCATCTGCATCGTCGACAGCGCCGAAGACCTCAACAATTCGGCCGCCAATGCCCTGCTGAAGCTCGTCGAGGAACCGCCGCCGCGCTCGCTGTTCCTCATCGTCGCGCACCGGCCGGCGCTGCTTCTGCCGACGCTGCGCTCGCGCTGCCAGATGTTGACACTGCGCCCGCTCGCGCCCGCAGATATTCTGCGCGTCATCGACACGCTCGGCGCACCCTGGACCGAAGCCAGCAGTGCCGAGCGCCAAACTGCGGCCGAACGGGCGCAGGGCTCCGTCGCCACTGCGCTGAGCCTCCTCGCCGACGAGGGCATCGCGATCGACAATCAGGTCCGCGCTCTGCTGTCCGGGCTGCCGGCGCTCGACTGGCGCGCCGTCCACGCGCTAGCCGACCGGATCACCCGCCGCGATCAAACGGCGCAATGCGACCGGGTAATGACCGCCATCGTCGATTGGATCGACGAGCGGCTGCGCGGCGAGGCGGCGCAGGGGGCCGCCCGCCTTGCACCTTTGGCGGAGGTATGGGAAAAAGCCGCCGACGCGGCGCGGGAAGCCGAGGTTCTCAATCTCGACAAGCGGCCCGTCATCCTGTCGATTTTCGCCGATCTCGCGGCGGCCAGGGCGCTTTCGGCCTGAGGCCCGGTCGCGGCGCGGCCAATGAGCTTCACGCATGGCCGAGCGCCCCACCTTCTACATCACGACCGCGATTCCCTATGCCAATGGCGCGCCGCATATCGGCCACGCCTATGAGCGGATCGCCACCGATGCAATCCAGCGCTTCAAGCGGCTCGACGGCTACGACGTCCTATTCTGCACCGGCATGGACGAGCATGGCCAGAAGATGCAGCAGACGGCCGCGCGGGAAGGAATTACACCCCAGCAGCTCGCCGACCGCACGGCAGTGCAATTCGCCGCCATGGGCGAGGCGCTCAATGCCAGGGCGGATGTGATCGTGCGGACGACGAGCGCACAGCATCGCACAGCATCACAAGAGATCTGGCGCCGCATGGAAGCCAACGGCGACATTTATCTTTCCAAATATCCGGGCTGGTATTCGGTCCGCGACGAAGCCTTTTTCGACGAATCCGAACTCACCAAGGGCGAGGGCGGCAAATATTTCGCGCCGAGCGGCGCGCCGGTCGAATGGGTCGAGGAGGAGAGCTATTATTTCCGCCTCTCCGCCTATCAGGAGAAGCTGCTCGCGCATTATCGCGACAATCCCGATTTCGTCGTGCCGGAGACCTATCGCAACGAGATCGTTGCTTTCGTCGAGCGTGGCCTCACCGATCTTTCGATCAGCCGCTCGACTTTCGATTGGGGCATTCCGGTGCCCGGTGATCCAAATCACGTCATGTATGTCTGGGTCGACGCGCTGACCAATTACATCACCGGCACCGGCTTTCCCTGGCAGAACGACGCCTCGCATAAGAAGTTCTGGCCCGCCGACGCGCATGTGATCGGCAAGGATATCACGCGCTTTCATGCGATCTATTGGCCAGCCTTCCTGATGTCGGCCGGGATCGCTGTGCCGAAGCAGATCGTCGTGCATGGCTTTCTGTTCAATCGCGGTGAGAAAATGTCGAAGTCGGTCGGCAACGTCATTAGCCCCGGCGATCTCATCGCGACCTATGGCGTCGATCAGCTGCGCTATTTCTTCCTGCGCGAAGTGCCGTTCGGCCAGGACGGCAATTATTCGCATGAATCGATCGTCAACCGCATCAACGCCGACCTCGCCAACGATCTCGGCAATCTGGCGCAGCGTTCACTCTCGATGATCGGCAAGAATTTCGGCGGCCATCTGCCGCCTGCGGGCGCTTATACGGAGGCGGACAAGACGATCCTCGCCGCGGCAGATGAAATCGCCGGAAAGGCCCGCGCGGCGATGAAGAACTTCGCTCTGCACACGGTCCTCTCCGACATCTGGCGCGTCGTCGGAGACGCCAACCGCTATTTTGCCGCCGAAGAGCCCTGGACGAAGAAAAAGACCGATCCCGAGCGCATGGGCACGATCCTTTATGTGACGGCGCAGATTCTACGCGTTGTTGCGCTATTGGCGCAGCCCTTCACGCCGCAGGCGGCTGAAAGGCTGCTCGATCTGCTCGCCGTGATGCCGGAACATCGCGATTTCAGCTTCGCGCAGCAGGCTGACGCGGACGCACCGGGCCGCGCACTGCCTGAACCTGCGCCGATCTTCCCGCGTTATATAGAGCCGGTTGCGTAAAGCATCGGACCGAAAAGTGCGAAGCGGTTTTCGGACAAATCCGATGCGATTAAAAGAGACCACATGCTCATAGATTCGCATTGCCATCTCGATTTTCCGGACTTCGCGGCTGACCGCGATGGCGTCGTCGCGCGCGCCCGCGCCGCCGGCCTCAAGCGAATGATCACGATCTCGACCCGCGTCGCGAAATTCGCCGAGATCCGCGCGCTGGCGGAAGCCTATGAGGACGTCTTCTGCACCGTCGGCACGCATCCGATGAATGCGAACGAGGAACAGATTTCGGTCGAAGAGCTCATCGCCTTGGCGCAATACGAAAAATGCGTCGGCATTGGCGAAGCCGGGCTCGACTATCATTATGACGACACGCCACACGATCTCGCCGCGCAGGTTTTCCGCACGCATATTGCCGCGGCGCGCGAGACCGGCCTGCCGCTCATCATCCATTCGCGCGACGCCGACGCCGACATGGCGAAAATCCTCGAAGAGGAAATGGGGAAGGGGGCTTTCAAGGCCATCCTCCACTGTTTTACGTCCTCGCGCAGGCTGGCCGAAGCGGGCGTCGCGCTCGGGCTTTATGTCTCCTTCTCTGGCGTGCTGACCTTCAAAAAATCGGACAATCTGCGCGCCATCGCCCGCGACGTGCCGAACGAGCGCTTGCTGGTCGAGACCGATGCGCCCTATCTCGCCCCCGTCCCTTATCGCGGCAAGCGTAACGAGCCGGCCTATGTCGCGGAAACAGCGAAAGTTCTGGCGGAGGTCAAGGGACTCACGCCAGCCGAGCTCGGCGCGATCACCAGCGCCAATGTCCTGCGGCTTTTCACGCAAATGCCGGCGCCGGCGGCGACCGCATGAGCCTTGCCGTCACCATTCTCGGCTGCGGGTCGTCCGCCGGCGTGCCGCGTGTCGGCCAGGGCTGGGGCGCCTGCGACCCCAGCAACCCGAAAAATCGCCGCCGTCGCTGCGCGATCTTCGTCGAGCAGACCAATGCCGAAGGCGCCAAGACGCAGGTTCTGATCGACATGGGGCCGGACTTGCGCGCCCAATTGCTCGATCTCGACATCGATCGGCTCGATGCGATCCTGCTGACCCATGCCCACGCCGACCATACGCATGGCATCGACGAAATCCGGCCGCTCGTCATCATGCACCGGCGGCGGATCGATCTTTATATGGATGCGCCCACCTCGGCCGTGGTGCGCAGTCATTTCGGCTATATTTTCGAGACGCCTGAAGGCAGCCATTACCCGCCGCTGCTCAACGATCAGCGGCTGACGCCGGGCGAAGCGGTGACGATCGGCGGGCCGGGCGGCGGGATCACCTTCATGCCGTTCCGGCTAAGCCATGGTGAGATCGACGCGCTGGGCTTCCGGATCGGCAATTTCGCCTATACGCCGGACCTCAACGCCATTCCCGTGGAAAGCGAGCGCTATCTGCGCGGGCTCGACCTGTGGATCGTCGATGCCTTGCGCTATATGCCGCATCCGAGCCATTTTTCGGTCCAGGAGACCCTGGATTGGATCGAAAAGCTGCGGCCCAAGCGCGCAATCCTGACCAATCTCCACACAGATATCGATTTCGAGCAGATCCGGCACAAATTGCCGCCGCATATCGAGCCGGCCTATGACGGCATGCGGCTCGCGCCATTATGAGCCAATGGGCACGTTAAGCCGGAGCTGTGGAAACCATAAGAATAGTTCCATAATATTGATTATGCGAATCGTAGACGTGCAGTTCTTTGATTTCAAAGCGGCTTCCTTCGGCCTACTCCAAGGTGGCCTAAACGGAGCCGAACCGAAATCAAACATTGGGGTCGCAGTTTGACGCAAAAGCGGTAGCCAAGAGGCTGGCACATCTGCTATCAATAGACGAGAGGCGGGACTTTCGGCATTTCTGGACAAGATCAGAGCACGCATTGTGAATGAGTGGCATTGAGCCGCTCATCTTCAACCGTGTCTGAAAATATCTGAGAACGATCGGCCTGCTACGTGCCGCTTTTGGGCGGCCGTCTGGTTTTGAAAGTTTAAAATAGGCATCTCATGAGCAAGGGTAAAGAATTTCGCGGGCCGAGGAAACGCGGTTTTGACGATGACGGTCCGTCTCCTTACGATTCCCCCCGCCCCAGCAGCCGGCATCCCAGACCTTCTTTCGGCGGTGGTGGTTTTGGCGGTCCGGATATTGCGCCGTCGGCGCCCACGGGCATCCCCGTCGATGCGGTCGTCAAATGGTTCAAGAGCGACAAAGGTTTCGGCTTTGTCGAATTGAGCAATGGCACGGGCGACGCCTTCCTCCATATCGGCGCGTTACAGAACGCCGGCTATGAGACGGTTCCGCCGGGCGCGAAGCTTAAGGTCTATGTCGGCAGCGGCGCCAAGGGTGCGCAAGTGACCCGCGTGCTCGAAGTCGACACAGCGGGCGCTGCCGAGCGCGCGCCTGCGCCGCGCTTCAACGAGGCGCGCGCGCCTCGTCGCCATCCCGATCCCGCGACCGCGATACAGATCAGCGGCACGGTCAAATGGTTCGACGACAACAAGGGCTTCGGCTTCGTTCAGTCGAACGACGGCGGCAAGGATGTCTTCGTCCATATCTCGATCCTTGGTACCTCCGGCGTGCATCATCTCGCCGAGGGCCAGGCGGTGACGATGCGCGTCGTTGATACGCCAAAGGGCCGCGAAGCCTTGTCGATCGCCCTCGCCTGACGTTTCCGTCCGGCTTTGCAATTTCCGCGGCGCGAGGTTTTGCCTCGCGCCGTTTTCTTTGACAGGCCATGCAAAAATCCCGCGATATCCAAAGGCTCCTGGAGATCATGGCGGCGCTGCGCGCGCCCCAGACCGGTTGCCCGTGGGATCTCAAACAGACATTTTCGACCATCGCGCCCTATACGATCGAGGAGGCTTATGAAGTCGCCGACGCGATCGCCCGCGACGACCTCACCAATCTGAAGGACGAGCTTGGCGATCTGCTGCTTCAGGTCGTCTTTCACGCGCGCATGGCGCAGGAGTTGGGTGCGTTCGATTTCGGCGATGTCGTCGAAGCCATCACGGCCAAGATGATCCGCCGCCATCCGCATGTCTTCGGCGACAGGCGCGATCTTGCGCCGGGCGAGGTCAATGCGCTCTGGGCGCAGATCAAAGCGCAGGAGAAAGCCGAAAAGCCGGTGCGCGAGGAGGGCCTGCTCGCCGATGTGCCCGTCGCCCTTCCCGGTCTGACGCGCGCAGTGAAATTGCAGGCCAAGGCCGCAACCGTCGGCTTCGATTGGAACGATGCGCGGCTGGTGCTCGATAAAATCTGCGAAGAGACGGCCGAGATTGAGGCCGCGCTCGCGAGCGAAGATTCTGCGGCGATCGCGGAGGAAACCGGCGATCTTCTCTTTGCGGTCGCCAATCTTGCCCGCCACATCGGCGCCGACCCAGAGGCAGCGATCCGCGGCACCAATGAAAAATTCGCGCGCCGCTTCGCCTATATCGAAAGCGAGATCGCGCGCAGCGGCAAAAAGCTTGGCGAGGTAAGCTTGGCCGAAATGGACACGCTCTGGAACGCGGCCAAGGCGCTGGAGAAATAGAGCTTAGCGCTGCCCCGCACGGGCGGTTTGGCTCGGCGCGAGTCGAAAGCGCTGGCGCACATTCTCGGCCATGGCCGGTGGCACGCTCACAGTGAGGAGCAGGCCGCCCTCGCCCGCGTCGCGGCGGCTCAGCACTTCCGTATGCTCGTAGAGCCAGTGCCGGCCCTGCCCGTCGCCAGGCTCCAGCGCCAGGTCGAGGATGACGCGTTCGCTCGCGAGCAAGGATTCGACGCGCGCCAGAAGCTCGTCGACGCCCTGCCCGGTCAAGGCCGAGATCAGCACCGGCCGCGCCTTGGCCGGCCGCCGTCGCGCCGCGTTGAGCAGAACCAAGGCGCGCTCGGAATCGACGGCGTCGATCTTATTCCAGACTTCGAGAACGCGTCCGGGCTTCTCGAAATCAATTCCGAGTTCGGCGAGCACCTTTTCGACATCGGCGCGCTGCGCCTCGCTGTCCTCATGGGCGATATCGCGCGCATGCAGGATGACGTCGGCCTCCAGAACTTCCTCGAGCGTCGCCTTGAAGGCGGCGATCAGCATGGTCGGCAGATCGGAGATGAAACCCACCGTATCCGACAGGATGATTTCGCTGCCGCGCGGCAGTTTGATCGCCCGCAAGGTCGGATCGAGCGTCGCGAACAGCATGTCCTCGGCCAGGACGTCGGCCTGAGTCAGCCGGTTGAACAGCGTCGATTTACCGGCATTGGTATAGCCGACGAGCGCCACGACAGGATATGGCACCGTGCGCCGGCTCTTGCGATGCAAGCCACGGGTTTTCTTCACCTTTTCGAGGTCGCGCTCGATCCGGGTGATGCGTTCCTGAATAAGCCGGCGGTCGGTCTCGATCTGCGTCTCGCCCGGGCCGCCCAGAAAGCCGAAGCCGCCGCGCTGGCGCTCAAGATGGGTCCACGAGCGCACCAGCCGCGACTTCTGATAATTAAGATGGGCAAGCTCGACCTGCAGCGTGCCTTCGCGCGTTAGCGCCCGCCGGCCGAAGATTTCCAGGATCAGGCCCGTCCGGTCGATCACCTTGCAGACAAAGGCCTTTTCCAGATTACGCTGCTGCACGGGCGAGAGCGCGCAATCCATAATGACGAGATCGATGGCCTCGTCCTTCGTCCGCGCCGCGAGCGCCTCGACCTTGCCCTGGCCGATGTAGGTCGCGGGCCGGATCTGCGACAGGCTCACGATCTCGGTGCCGACGACTTCGACATCGATCGCTTCGGCGAGTCCGCGCGCTTCGGCGATTCGTGCCTCCGGCGAACGGCCTTCTTCGGCCATGCGGGCACTGGCCGCCTCGGCGCGGCGCTGCTGGCGCGGATTGAGATAAGGCCCAACGACTAGCGCGCGCGTGCGCGCCGTCTTGGTTTCCACGGCCCGGCGCGTTTTGGCCGGGCGCGGCTCCGCCACGTCAGCTTGGCGCTGCGTCACGACCCCGCCGGGGTTTCTTCACCGGGCTCGAACATCTGGATCGGATGGCCCGGCATGATGGTGGAGATCGCGTGCTTGTAGACGAGCTGAGAATGGCCGTCACGACGCAGCAGGACGCAGAAATTGTCAAACCAAGTCACGACGCCCTGCAGTTTGACGCCATTGACCAAAAAAATAGTGAGAGGAACTTTGTTTTTCCGGACAAAATTGAGAAACGTGTCCTGCAAGTTCTGGGTGCGTTCGGCCGCCATTTTCTTGTTCCAGTTCTTTTCTTGAGGCCGCGGTTTGACAGAAACCCGACCCGCTATTTAAACAAAAAGGCCACGAGGTGGACCGGCCGGCAGCGATTTCCTGGCCGATCGCGCGCATTAGACCCACGCCGCGACAAAGCTGCAAGAGGAACTTTATCCCACTTGCCGCCGCCCAGGGGCCTCAACCGGCAGCTTGCTTGTTTACGACGTGGCCTTAGCGAAATTGTGAAATTGCGCCCGCAGGCTCGTCGCGAGCGCGCCAGGCTTGCCATCGCCAATGATGACATCATCGATGGCGACCACTGGCATGACGAGCGTCGTCGCACCGGTGATGAAGGCCTCGACAGCCCGCTTCGCCTCTTCGAGGCTGAAGCGGCGCTCTTCGAGCTTAAGGCCCTTCGCAGCTATGAGATCGAGCAGAGTCGTCCGCGTCACCCCCCGCAGGATTGAACGATCGACCTGGTGCGTGACGATCGTCTTGTCCGTCGTAACGATCCAGGCATTGGAGGCAGCCCCTTCGGTCACCATGCCCTCGGCATCGATGAGCCAGGCCTCGTAAGCGCCCTGCTCTTTCGCCGCCTGCCGCGCCAGGACGTTCGGAAGCAGATTTATCGTCTTGATATCAGGCCGTTTCCAGCGGATATCTGGCAGCGAGATGACCTTGATGCCCTTGGCCGCCAGCGCGGTGCCTTTAGCCGGATCGATCGCCTTCGCGCTGACGACAAGGCTCGGCCGCACGGCCGGAACTGGAAAAGCGTGGTCGCGCGGCGCGACACCGCGCGTCACTTGAATATAGACGTAGCCGTCGCGGACCTTGTTGCGGGCCAGCACCTCGCGCAACACCAACGAAAGCGCATCGGGCACCAGAGGCTGAGCAATTCGCAGTTCGCGCAGCGAGCGATCCAGCCGGGCGAGATGGCGCGGCGCGTCGATCAGGGCGCCATCCCTGACCTCGCAAACCTCGTAAACGCCATCGCCGAGCTGATAACCGCGATCCTCGATCGCAATGGTCGCTTGCGCCTGCGGCAGATAGCGCCCGTTCACATAAGCAATACGCCCCACCCCGTCCCGCCTCTCAATCGGTCAGTCGATGCCAAGCGACTTCAGCTTGCGATGCAGTGCCGAGCGCTCCATTCCGATGAACTCCGCCGTGCGCGAAATATTGCCACCAAAGCGATTGATCTGCGCGACCAGATATTCACGCTCGAAAACTTCGCGCGCATCGCGCAACGCCAGGCTCATCAGCTTCTCGCCGCCGGAGCCGTTGGGCGTCGATGGCACGAGCGCGCCGATTTCCGCCGGCAGCATGTCGGACGTGAGCTCCGTATTTGGATCGCCGGCGGCGAGGATCATCAGCCGTTCGACATTATTGCGAAGCTGACGGATGTTGCCCGGCCAATCGTGCGATTGCAGCACCGCCATCGCCTCGTCGGCGATTTTGCGCTTGGGCAGGCCGGTCGTCGCCGAAATCTGATCCATGAAGAACTCGATCAGCAGCGGAATGTCCTCGCGGTGCTCGGAGAGCGCGGGCACCCGGATCGGCACGACCGAGAGCCGATGGAACAGGTCTTCGCGCAGCGCACCCTCGTTTATGAGGCGCGGCAGATCGCGCGAGCTCGACGAGAGGATGCGCACATCGACATTGACGCGGGTCGCGCCATTGACGCGCAGGAAGTTCTGATCGACCAGGACACGCAAGATTTTGCCCTGCGTCTCCTTCGGCATGTCGGCGATCTCGTCGAGATAGAGCGTGCCGCCATGCGCCTCCTCCAGCGCCCCCACCTTGCGGCTCTGCTGGCCGTCCCGGCTTTCGACGCCGAAGAGCTCGATCTCCATCATCTCCGGCGTGATCGTGGCCGAATTGATGACCACGAAGGGGCCGTTGGTGCGCGGCGAGGCATCATGGATGCTGCGCGCGACAAGCTCCTTGCCGGAGCCCGGCGCGCCGGTGATCAGCACCCGCGAATTGGCCGGCGCGACCCGCTCGATCACCTGATGCAGCTGATGGATGATGCTCGACTTGCCGACGATGCGATTGGCGGCGCCGGTGCGCGAGCGCAATTCGCTCAGCTCACGCTTCAGCCGCGAGGCTTCGAGCGCACGCTCGGCGACGAGCACCAGCCGGTCGGCCTTAAACGGCTTCTCGATGAAGTCATAGGCCCCCATCTTGATCGCCGAGACGGCGGTTTCGATATTGCCGTGACCGGAAATCATGACGACGGGCAGGCTCGGATGCGCCGTCTTCACCAATTGCAGGAGCTGCAGGCCGTCGAGATGCGAGCCCTGCAGCCAGATATCGAGAAAGACGAGATGCGGACGCCGCGACTCGATCGCGCCGAGCGCCTCCTCCGCATTCTTGGCGCTGCGCGTACCGTGCCCTTCGTCAGACAGAATACCCGACACGATGTCACGGATATCGGCCTCGTCATCAACGATTAGGATGTCACTTGGCATGCAAGGAAGACCCGCTCTTATCTGGCGCTTTCAATAACCGCAGACGAATGTCTTTCATCTATAAACTCAACATCGCGGTGCGATGTGTCACCTTTCGGGAAATAAAGCCGGACGCAAGCACCACGGCCGCCCGGCGCATCGAGCAATTCGATGCCGCCACCGTGGTCCTCAAGAATTTTGGCGACGATCGGGAGGCCAAGGCCAGTCCCTTCGGCCCGCGTCGTCATATAGGGCTCTAGCAGGCGGTGCCGATTTTCCTTCGGGAACCCCTTGCCATTATCAGCCACGAAAATTTCGACAAGCCCTTCCGGCGTCACATCCAGCGAAATCGAAATCTTGCCCTTCATCGGTTCGATCTCCGCCTGGGCCGCAATGCCCTCGGTGGCATTCTTGGTGATGTTGGTGATGGCCTGTGAGAGCAACCGCCGGTCGAAATTGGCGATGACTGCTGTTACCGGCATCGCATCTGTGAACTCTATATCCGGATGACCGACGCGCATGAGGAAGATGACATGGCGCAGGCATTCCGTCACATCGTCGGGGACAAGCCGTGCGCGCGGCATCCGTGCGAAAGCCGAGAATTCATCGACCATACGCTTGATGTCGTCCACTTGCCGGACGATCGTGTCAATACATTGATCGAAGACCTCGCGATCGGTGACGACGAGGCGCCCATATTTGCGCTTCAACCGCTCGGCCGAGAGCTGGATCGGCGTCAGCGGATTCTTGATCTCGTGGGCGATACGCCGCGCCACGTCGGCCCAGGCCGCGGTGCGTTGCGCGGTGACGAGATCGGTGATGTCGTCGAGCGTGATGACATAGTTCTTTTCGGCCTGGCCGCCCGATTCGGTTGTCACAACGAGATTGAACGTGCGCTCGCGGCCGCCGCGATTGACGGAAATCTGACCGCGCGCCAAGCGCGTCCCGCCGGCGCGCGCCTCGTCAAGCACAGGCGTCACTTCCGGAAGTACATCATCGATGGCGTGGCCGACGGCGCTTTGCCCCTCCTCGTGCGGAATGAGCTTTTCCGCCGACGGATTGACCACCGTGATCTGGCCCTTGGCATCGACGCCGATGACGGCCACGGGCACGCCCGAAAGAACCGCCTCGGTAAACTGCCGCCGCTCGTCGATCAGATTGCTCGCGGCTATCAGCCGGTTTTGCTGCACCCGGATTTCGGAGGTCATCTTGTTGAACGTCTCGCCGAGGTGGCCGAGCTCGCCCTCCGAAGGATTGACCGCGACATGCGCGTCGAGATTGCCCGAGCCAACCTCGTCGGCGGCGGTGATCAGACGGCGGATCGGCGCGACGAGACCATTGGCGAAGGCAAGGCCGACCCAGGTCGCGGCCAGCAGCATCACCAGTGCGATCAGCACATACATCGTCGCAAAGGCGATCTGGATATTATGCCGATAGGCATCGAACATATCGTAGAAGGTGATGAGCCGCCGGGCCTGCTGGCCGAACTCGGAACTGAACGGGCCGACCGGCCGGGCGACGTAAAGATAAGTGTCGTCGAACGCTTCCAGCTTTCGCAGCGCGACGAAGGTGCGCCCTTCGTCCAAAACCATGCACAGCGGTTCACTTCGCCGCGCATCGGCAAAATCGTTTGGCTGGGGCTGGACGATGGGCGCGCCCTCCTTGCCGCCGGCGGCAACCTTGTCGTCGATCTTACCGTCAGAGTGGACCATCGCCGCCGCGCCGAAGCCGAGAGCTTCGACCCGCGAAGCGAAGAATTCATGGAACAATTGCCGGTCGGATTTGAACAGCGAGACGCCGCGGTCGAGGTCCGAAGCGGTCAATTGCGCCTCGCGCAGCAGCACCCGGCATTGGCCCTCTTGGAAGAACTGCGCAGCCTCGCCGGTGCGCAGAATGAAGCCGCGCACGTCGCGCAGAAACGCCGGGTTCAAGCTGCGGTCGAGCGTGATCGAGCCGACGAGCGCCATGAGAATGGCCGGTACGATAGCGATGATCGTGAACAGCCCGACGATACGGATATGCAGCCGCGCGCCGGCCGCCTGACGCCGCCGCGCCGCGATGATCGACCAGGCTTCGACCATCACGAAGCCGACGAGCGTCAATATGCAGAGAAGATTGATGACAAAGAGGCGGAGAACGACAACGTCGGTTGGCGCGATCGGCGTGTAGCCGGCAAAGATCAGGAAGCTGATCAACGCCGCCGCAATCGCCACGACGACCGCCGTGCGGCCGAAGATCAGGCGCATCGGCGTTCTGCGCGGCGTATTCGGGTCGAGCGCACTCGTTGCTTCGCTCATCCAGCTCTCTGCCCAAAGCCTATTTATCGGCCGCGCCGACTGGCCGCTTCATCCCACGAGGTCGGATGCGTTTTATCACAACCGCTGAACGCATCAGCGTTGCGTTCGTGTGACGCTGTTGCAGAATTACGACATTTCCGGGGCAATGGGAACCCCGTCGTGCTCAGCGCGGCAGGCGCATCAGCTTGATGTCGAGGTCTTTGACCTTTTTGCGCAACGTATTGCGGTTGAGGCCCAAAAGCTCGGCCGCCTTGATCTGGTTGCCGCGCGTTGCGGCGAGCACCGCGGAAATCAGGGGATATTCGAGCTCGCGCAAAACCCGATGATAGATGCCGGGCGGCGGCAGGCCCTCGCCATGAGCGCGGAACAATTCGTTCAAATGCCGCTCTACCGCCACCGCCAAAGTGTCGGCGCGCTCGGGATCTTTGGCGCGTTCTTCAGTGCCCCGCGGCGCGAAGCCGGACAGGAACGGCGACGCTTCCGCCGAGAGTTCGGCATCGATCAATTGCTCGCTGATCAATTCCTGCGGATAAAGCGCGGCAAGGCGGCGCACAAGATTTTCAAGCTCGCGGATATTGCCCGGCCAACGGTGACGCTTCAGCCGTTCGAGCGCCGGCTGTTCGACATGTTTCAGCGGCAGGCCCTCGGCCGCGGCGAGCGAAAAGAAATGGTGGACAAGATCGGGAATATCCTCCGCGCGCTCACGCAAAGGCGGCAGCCGCAGCGGTACGACATTGAGGCGGAAGAACAGATCCTCGCGGAAAAGCCCCTGATGAATCAGATTGCGCAGATCCTTGTTCGTCGCGGCGATGATGCGCACATTGGTCTTGATCGGCGTGCGGCCGCCGACTGTCGTATATTCGCCCTGCTGCAGAACGCGTAAAAGCCGCGTCTGCGCTTCCATCGGCATATCGCCGATCTCGTCGAGAAAGAGCGTGCCGCCTTCGGCCTGTTCGAAACGGCCGGCGGAGCGCTGATTGGCGCCGGTGAAGGCGCCCTTCTCGTGGCCGAACAATTCGCTTTCGATCAGGTCGCGCGGAATCGCCGCCATATTGATCGCGACGAAAGGGCCGCTCTTGCGCTTGCCGTAATCGTGCAGGGCACGGGCGACGAGTTCCTTGCCGGTGCCGGACTCGCCCGTGATCATCACCGTGAGATCGGTCTGCATGAGGCGTGCGAGAACGCGATATATCTCCTGCATCGCCGGCGAGCGGCCGACGAGCGGCATGCTTTCGATATCGTCGGCCGGCTGTTCGGGCCGCACACGCGCCTTCGGCTCGCTCAGCGCGCGCCCGACGATGCTGACGAGTTCGCGCAAATCGAAGGGTTTCGGCAGATAATCATAAGCGCCCCGCTCGGACGCCTTGATCGCGGTCATGAAGGTGTTTTGTGCGCTCATGACAATGATCGGCAGATCGGGCCGCAGCTTCTTGATGCGCGGCAGAACCTCGAAGGCATTGTCGTCCGGCATGACGACATCGGTGATGACGAGATCGCCCTCCCCCGCCTGCACCCAGCGCCAGAGCGTGGCGACATTGCCGGTCGTGCGCACCTCGTAGCCGACGCGCGTCAGCGCCTGGCTCAGCACCGTCCTGATTGCAGCATCATCGTCCGCGACGAGGATATTACCTCCCATTGCAGCTTTGCTCCTGAGGGCTCCCGAGAGCCAATCCTTTTCTACGTCTTTTTGGCGCTGCGCCCGTCCAGCGGCGCGTACATCGGCATCAGTACCTTGAATATCGTCCGACGCGGCTGCGACTCGCATTCTATGGTTCCGCCATGATCCCCAATGAGCTTGGCGACCAGTGCAAGTCCGAGGCCACTTCCTGAGGTTTTGGTGGTGACGAAGGGTTCGAACAGATGCTGCCGTATGTCCGGCGGCACGCCCGGCCCATTGTCGCGAACGCAGAATTGCAGCGGCAGATTCACCGAGCGGTCGGAATTCGGCAATTTCAGCCGCACGCCGGGCCGGAACGCCGTGGACAGCTCGATTTCGCCGTCTTCCCTTGTCTCGCCAATGGCTTCGGCGGCATTTTTGACGAGGTTGAGGAAAATCTGAATCAGCTGGTCGCGGTTGCCGAGCACCGGCGGCAGTGACGGATCGTAGTTCTCGGTGAAGCGGATATTGCGTGCGAACCCGGCGTGAGCAATGCGCTTCACATGATCCAGCACAGTATGGATGTTGACGCTCTCGCGCTCCAGCGGCCGGCTGTCGGAGAAGGCCTCCATCCGATCGACGAGTTTCACGATCCGATCGGTCTCGACGCAGATCAGCCGCGTCAAAGCGCGGTCTGAATCGCTCACGCCGATTTCAAGCAATTGCGCCGCACCGCGAATGCCAGACAAAGGATTCTTGATCTCGTGCCCGAGCATGGCCGCCATGCCGGAGACGGACCGCGCCGCGCCGCGATGCGTGAGCTGACGATCCATCTTCTCGGCCATCGTGCGTTCTTGGATCATCACCACGACGCCCTCGTCGAAATCGGACACCGGGGTGACGAAAAGATCGACCAGTTTCTCCGTCCCGAGCCGCGGAATGCCGAGATCGACGCGATATTCGGTAATAGCGGAATTTTTCTCTTTCACCTGCGCGACGAGCGCCAGCAGGACCGAGTCGCGCGGGAGCAGATTGGCAAGCGTCTGCTGCAGCAGGATCGAACGGCTGATGCCGAAGAAAGCCTCGGTCGCGGCATTGGCTTCGACGACGAACCCGTCGGGTGCAATGGCCAGAACCGGATGCGGGAGCGCGTTCAGCAGTTTCGAAGCATCGCGAAAAACTTCGCCTGCTTTCTGTACATCGCGCCGGCTGCGCGCGCTTTGAACCGATCTCTTTACGCTCATGCTGCGACCGCGCGTTCCTCTGACTCAAACAGACCTTCGAGAAGCGATTCGACTTCCGCCGGATTTTCGCTGACGACAAGACGGCGGCGCAGACCCGCGGCGTCCGGGCCTTGCACATGAGCCGCGTAAGCCGCCAGATGTTTGCGCGCATGGCGCAGCCCCTGCGCCACGCCCATCAGCCCCAGCAAAGTGCGATAATGTTCCAGCGCCACGGCGCAGCGCGCCGCGGCGTCGAGCGGCGGGCGCTGCGGCTGCCGCGCCAGATGTCGCGCGATCTCGCCGACGAACCACGGGCGGCCAACCGCCGCGCGGCCGATCATCACCGCATCGGCGCCGGAAAGGCGCAGCATGTCATCGGCATCCGTGAGGCTCTTGCAATCGCCATTGGCGACGACAGGCAGCTTCGTCGCCTGCTTCACCTGCCGGATTGCGGCCCAATCGGCGTTGCCCTGGTAGAATTGACATCGGCTGCGGCCGTGGACCGTCAGCATCGCGATGCCCTCGGCTTCGGCGCGCCGGGCGAGCTCCGGCGCATTCAACGAGGCGGCATCCCAGCCAAGCCGCATTTTCACTGACACAGGCACTTTGACGGCGCGCACGACAGCGCGAATGAGGCCGGCCGCGAGATCGAGATCGCGCATCAGCGCCGAACCGGCAAAACCGCCGGTGACACGCTTGGCCGGGCAGCCCATGTTGATGTCGATCATCGCCGCCCCCGCAGCCTCGGCGCGGCGCGCGCTTTCGGCCATCGTCTCGGGCCGGCATCCGGCGATCTGCACGACATGGTGCCCGATCCCGGTGCCTTCCGCCCGCAGGGCGGCTGCTGGATCGCGACCGAGATAGAAGTCCGCATCGAGCATTTCCGTGACCGTGAGCGCCGCGCCAAAACGTTCCGCCGCGCGGCGCATGCCGAGGTCCGTGACGCCAGCCATAGGCGCAAGAAAAGCGCGCCCGCTGAGCTGAAGGGGACCGATAGCAAAATCTGACGCCGGCTTGCCTATAATTTGGTCACTTTGTATCATGCTTATACTTTAGTCAAATTCCACTATAGACACTTTGTGCAACGCGGCAACAGCGACTTAGGCGTCAAGCCTAAGTTTTGTGCCGCATTGACGGCGGGAACGAAAAGCGACAGGACAGCGGCCCGTCCCGCCCTTGGAAGCCCGATCCGCAACATGAACGACACGTCCGATCTCGCCATTCTGGTTGTAGCAGCGGGACGCGGCACGCGGGCGGGAGGCGGGCTACCAAAACAATATCGGCCGGTCGCAGGCAAGCCCTTATTGACGCGTACTTTTTTAGCCCTGCTCCAGGGCGCGCCGGGCGCCCGGGTGCTGGCGGCGATCCACCCCGATGACGCGGCGCTTTACGAGGAGGCGCTCGGGCATCTCCCCGAGAATTTGCGCGCCCGCTTGCTGCCGCCGGCCTTTGGCGGCGAGACCCGGCAGATCAGCGTCAAAAACGGCCTCGAAGTCCTGGCCCAGCATGGCGCGCCGCAGATCGTTCTGATCCATGACGGCGCGCGGCCCTTTCCGAGCCAGGCGCTGATCGGCCGGGCGCGCGAGGCCGCGTGGGCGCATGGCGCCGCCGTGCCCGGGCTTGCGTTGACCGACACGGTCAAGCAAATCGATACGCGGGGCCGCATCGTCGCGACACCTGCGCGCGAAAGCCTGCGCACGGTACAGACGCCGCAAGCGTTCCGTTTCGACCTTATCCTCGCAGCACATCGCAAGGCGGCTGCGGCGGGCCAGGAAGGCCTGACCGACGATGCAGCGATCGCGGAATGGGCGGGACATCCCGTTTATGTTTTCGAAGGCGAGCAAACCAATATGAAAATTACCGATGCGCAGGATTTCGCCGTGGCCGAAGCCAAACTCATCCGCACGCTTGAAGATGTGCGGACCGGCCAGGGCTATGACGTCCATGCCTTCGGTCCCGGCGATCATGTCTGGCTCGGCGGCGTCAAGGTTCCGCACGATCAAGGCCTCGTCGGCCATTCCGACGCCGACGTGCTGAGCCACGCGATCACCGACGCGATCTTCGGTGCGCTCGGCGATGGCGATATCGGCAGCCATTTTCCGCCGTCCGATCCGCAATGGCGCGGCGCCGCCTCGTCGATCTTTCTCGCCGCCGCTGTCGAGCATTTGCGCAAGCGCGGCGGCATGCTGGCAAACGTCGATGCGACGCTCGTCTGCGAGCGGCCGAAGATCGGCCCGCATCGCGAGGCGATCCGCAAGAGCCTTGCCGAGATCATGGGCGTGTCGCTCGATCGTGTTGCGGTGAAAGCGACGACATCGGAGAAGCTCGGCTTTACCGGCCGTGAAGAAGGCATGGCGGCGCTCGCCATCGCCACGGTGCGATTGCCGCTGTAATCGCTGCGGCGTTATTGCGAGCGAAGCGAAGCAATCTAGGACGACATTTGGTAGTGGGCCAGTTTGATTGTGGCAGACAAAATCACTCTGGAACGCATGCGCTCTTAGGCGCATAATGCAAGCACGACCGAAAAGCACCCTAAACGGCCCCGCGACCTTATGCGGAGCGGAATAATCTCAATGTGCGCATGCACTCACACCGCATGACTAGATTGACGAATGCTTTTTCGAAGAAAATGGAAAACCACGCGCACGCGATGGCGCTGCATTTTCTCTATTACAACTTCGTTCGCATCCATAAGACGCTCAAAGTTACACCCGCGATGGCGGCTGGCGTCACGGACCGGCTTTGGGAGGTTGCGGATATGGTAGCGGTTCTTGAGGCTTGGGAAAGCCGCCCCTAGATCGTCTTTATAAATGCCTCAACAGCATCTCTATAGCGTTCCAATGGTTCCGCGTTCACTTGCGGCTCTGTGTCATGGACTTTGTATCTCCCAGGCTTTAACGCATAGAGAGGCATTCCCTGGTGCGAACATACGATAGCAACTGAATGACTGTCAGGTACATCTTCGTAATGCGGACCGTCTTTAACGAAGGCGCTTGGCGACACTTCCTGTAAGTCATCAACGCGTTTCTTGATTTCATCGAACATAGCCCCAAAGGCCTTGCTCGCCTTCTTGTTGTATTGAGTTGAGCGGTTCAGCACGACAGAATGAATTTCCGGCAATTTCATTCCGGCGCTTTTGGCCCGAGCAGGGAAGTTGGCCGCGCCATAGTCGGCACCTTTCATCACGCCATAAAGCAAAGAGCCAACATTATCGATAGCTCTTGCGGACGAACCATCGCTCGAACACGGGACAATCAAAGCGTCAGCAGCTATCATGGATAATTCGGTGTAAGCCGAAAAGCTGGGATTGCAGTCAACAAAAACCATCGTCTCTGGACCAAGCTTTTTCATGCATTCATCGATCAAATCGGCAACCCATTTGTGTACGTTTTTCCAAAATTCGACGGGAAGAGACTGGCTGCTAATTTGATTGATGACTTGCGCCTGTAATTCTAAACTTGGATCGCCAGCAACAAGAAAAATACCCTTCGGGAGGTTGTTATTAATTAGTCGAGCATCAAGTAAAAATTCTAATTCATTCCCTGTTTTAGAGTGCGGCGAATTAATTCTAGAATCAAAATAGCCTCCGATTGTCTTTCGTTCTTTAATAAAATTGTCTAGTCTTTCTGAACCTATACCATTCCCCCCTAGAACTATTTCGGAAAGGTTCGCTTGTGGGCACATGTCTACAAGCACAACTGGAATTTTTCTCGTATTTCCGTGGCCAATACAAATGAGAGGAACGTCTTCCCCACGCCTCCTTTGTTATTCCAGACCGCGTATCGCATGGCTCTTCCCCCGCCTTGAAGCAAACGGAGCGTAGTCGGTTTAAGGGCAATGTTGAAGCTATCTTGTTGATGCGCCGGATCGGCGCGCCCGCGGCGGGTCGCCTTAATCAAACTGGCCCACTACCCGACATCTGGATCGCTTCGCCGCTGCAACTCCTCGCAATGACGCTCTAGCTCTCGCTCTTCTCCGCGACACTCGCCTCGGCGAAGGTCGCCATGCCCGCGTGGCAGGCAAGCGCCGCCTTGACGAGACCGGCGGCGAGCGCCGCGCCGCTGGCTTCGCCGAGCCGCATGCCGAGATCGAGCAGTGGCTTCTTGCCGAGCCGCGCCAGCACGTCCGCATGTGCGCCTTCGACCGATTGATGCCCGGCAAGACTATGGGCGATGAGATCGGGGTCTTGCGCGTGCAGCACCGCCGCCGCCGCGCAAGCGACATAGCCATCGAGCAGTACAGGGATGCCCGCGCGCCGCGCGGCGACGATGGCGCCGGCCATGGCCGCGATCTCGCGTCCGCCTAAGCGGCGCAAAACTTCCAGCGGCTGCGAAAGATACGCGCGATGCGCCGCCAGCGCGGCCTCGATGGCGGCGATCTTGCGCGCAAGGCCGGCGTCATCGACGCCCGTGCCCCTGCCCGCCCAATAGGCCACGAGTCCACCGTAGAGCGCCGCATAGATCGCCGCGGCGCTCGTCGTATTGCCGATGCCCATTTCGCCGATCGCGACGAGATCGGCATCCGCCGGAACGGCAGCCATACCCCGGGCGAAATGGGCCGCAGCCGCCGCCTCGCTCATCGCCGGAGCAAGGGTGAAATCCTCCGTCGCCGTCGCGAGATCGAGCGGGATAACTTTCAGGTCAAGCGCGAAAGCCTTGCAGATCTGGTTGATCGCGGCGCCACCGGCGGCAAAATTATCGACCATCGCCTGCGTGACCGAAGGCGGATAGGCGGAGACGCCTTGCGCCACGACGCCGTGGTTACCGGCGAAAATCAAGACCAGCGGATGCTCCAGCGCCGGCATATCCCGTCCCTGCCAGCGGGCCAGGAATTCCGCGATCTCCTCCAGACGGCCGAGCGAGCCCTGCGGCTTGGTCAATTCGGCCTGGCGTGCCCGAGCCGCAGCGGCGCAAGCCTCCGTGGGCGCAGGCAGATCGCGCAGCAGGCGCAGAAGATCGGCAAAGGACTTGGGCAATTCGGGAGGCAAGGAAGTCATAAGCCTTACTGAATAGGCTTGCCTCCTCGGGTGCAACCCTTGCCCCCATCACAATGATCGTGGAGAGCCGTGCTTAACGCCCAGATCGACGTGAAGCCCAGCGCCCGCGCCGCGCCAAGCGGTGTGGTGATCGCGGTCGCGGGCCTGACCGTCCTCGGCCTGCTGCTGCGACTCGCCTGCGCCCACGGCGATCTCTGGCTCGATGAGATTTGGTCGTTGCGCAACCTGCAGCACCTCAAAAATGCCGGCGACGTCCTCTGGCGGCTACCGAACGACAACAACCATCTCCTCAACTCGCTCTGGCTGTGGTTTGTCGGCCCGGACGCGCCGACCGTTCTTATCCGGCTGGAATCGATCGTTGTCGGCACATTGACGGTTCCGGTGGCGGCAAAATTTTGCGGACGCAGCGGCCCTGCCGCAGCGCTCACCGGCGCGGCACTCGCCGCGGGCGGCGCGATCTTCGTTCAATATGGCTCGGAGGCGCGCGGCTACGCCGGTCTGCTGCTGATGATCTTCGTCGCCGCCGAGGCACTCGAGAACATTCTCGACGCACCGACGCCGCGCACACGGCTTAGTTTTGCCGGTGCGATTGCAATCGGGGCGCTATTTCATCTGACGATGCTCGCCGCCGCTGCGACGCTCATCGCCGCGACGCTGCTGCGGCTCGCCTATCGTGGCCGCCCGCCGCGCGAGGTCGTGATCGCCGGGCTCGATCTGGCGCTTCTTGGCGTTCTCGGCGCCGTCCCGGCGCTCGGCCTTCTCGCCGCGAGCGTCGTCAATACGCATCTGCTGCAAGCCGGCGCACAGACGCCGTTCAGCCTCGCAGCTCTCGGCCATAGTCTCGTGACGCTTTACGCGGCGACGCTCGGCCTGCCCTACGATCTGCCCTTGTCGCTCGCGCTGCTTCTTTGCGCCGGGCTGACTTTCGCCGCCGTCGTTTTCGTCGCCTCCGAGCGGGTGATCCTGCCGCTGACCTGCCTGCTGCTGCCGCCATTCATGGCGACGCTCGTGCAGGCGCCAAACGTCCAATATGCGCGGTTCTATCTCATCGGCGTGCTCGGGCTCGTCAGCCTCACCAGCAATGTCATCGCCAAATTGTGGGATGAGCGGCGCATGCTTGGCGTCGTCCTGTTCGGGTTTCTTCTGGCCTTGGGGAATTTCATCCACGTCCAGAAATTGTTCGTCTTCGGCCGCGGCGATATCCGGCCGCTTGTTGCGCGCATGGAAAGTCATGGCCCTGTCCGCTTCGCCACCAACATGCCGGTCGAAGTGTGGGTGAGCCTGAATTTCTACGACCCGCGCGGCATGTTGCGCGAGGTGCTGACAAGCGATTGGTGCATGCAGCCGCCGGACTGGTTTGTGCTCAGCGACCAGCCCGCCGCGGAAGTCCCGACGGCCACCTACGGACCGCCGCGATGCCGCACCCGCTACGACCTCGACATGACTATCCCGCGGGCGCCGCTTTCGGGCCTTCGGTTTGCGCTTTATCGGCGCGCGAAGCTCTGATCCCGGTGCTCCCGCCACAAATATCCCGCCAAATCGCAAAAATTCGGCCCATTCGGTCTGGCCAGGGCTATATTTCTATTAACTTTATGTAGTAAGTAGACTCTGGAAAGATTATCCTGACGGCCGCTGGGGGTGGAGAATATTTATGGACGCGACCGACCGAAAAATTCTGCAAATCGTCCAGACGGACTCGAGCTTGTCCATTGCCGCGATTGCGGCCAGGGTGGGATTGTCGCAGACGCCATGCTGGAAACGGATCCAGAAGCTTGAGGCGGAAGGCGTCATTCGCCGCCGCATCGCCCTGCTCGACCCGCAGAAGCTCGGGCTCGGAATCACGGTTTTCGTGACGATCGAAGTCGGCGAACATGCGCACGACAAGCTCGATCAATTCGCGCGGACGATCTCAGCGATGGAAGAAGTGCTTGACCTCTACCGGATGGCCGGCGATGTCGATTATCTGCTTAAGGTGATCGTCTCCGACACCAAAAGCTTCGATGCGTTTTACAAGAAATTGATCGAGACGCTGCCGCTGAAGAAGGTGACGTCCCGCTTCGCGCTTGAAAGCATCAAGGCCGAGACGGCCCTGCCGATCCACGTTTAATTCAAAATATTGGGTTGCCGCTCTGCGGCAACCCTGCGTTCAAAGCGATCGCTCAATAAACGACGGGCGGCGGCGCGCCGAAAGCCGAACCGACGACATAGAACGGAAATTCCACGGCCTGTGCGAGAACGTGAACCGGCGCGCCGACGAAGATCAGCGGATTGGTCGCCGGATCGCCATAGGCCGGGAAGATCGAATTGGCGGCACGGAACGGCAAGCCCACCAGCGTGGCTGCGACATAGTTCGGGCCGGTGACAACCGGCACAGGGCCGCGCCAGGGGTCCGGCGCCGCCGCGACCGGGGCCGCATAATAACGGTGATGATGCTTGGTGACCGTCAGGGGGCGATCGTCATAAGCCGCGCGATAGTGATGATGATGATGGTGATAGTACTCGTGCGCCTGCGCGGCGGACGCCCCATAGAGAGCGGCCGCGGCTGTCGCGCCAAGGCCAGCGGCTAATCTCAAGAACTTGCACTGCATAAAAGGACTCCCCTTGATCAGACGAAGAGCCCTGAACGCCGAATGCGGTAAGAAAGAGGCCAAGCCGTGGAAAGCCTCTTCACTATCGCGTCAAGGTTATCTCTTGACGCGCCCTGCCTGAATCCGGTGCAGCGTCGCAACCAAGAGATCGACATCGTCCTTCGTGTTGTAGAAGGCGAGTGACGGACGCACTGTCGTTTCGACGCCGAAACGGCGCAGGATCGGCTGCGCGCAATGATGCCCTGCCCGCACCGCGATGCCTTCCTGGTTCAGCGCCTTGCCAACATCCTCGCTGCGGCAACCGTCGAGCACAAAGGAGAGCACGCTGGCTTTTTCCTTCGCCGTGCCGATCATGGTGAGGCCGGGAACGGTGAGCATTTTCTCGGTCGCATAAACGAGCAATTCATGCTCGTAGCGGTCGATGATCTCGCGGCCGATCAACTCGACATAATCGATCGCCGCGCCGAGGCCGACGGCATCGGCGATATTGCCCGTGCCGGCCTCGAAGCGGTTCGGCGGCGGCTGGTAGATCGTCTTCTCGAAAGTGACATCGGCGATCATGTTGCCGCCACCCTGCCAGGGCGGCATGTGCGCCAGCGCGTCCGGCTTGCCGTAGACGACGCCGATGCCGGTCGGGCCGAAAACCTTGTGGCCGGAGAAGACGAAGAAATCGCAATCGATCGATTGCACGTCGACCGGCATATGCGATACCGATTGCGCGCCATCGACCAGCACGCAGGCGCCGTAGCGATGCGCGATCGCCGTCATCTCCTTGACCGGCACGATCGTTCCGAGCGCGTTGGAGACTTGCGGTATGGCGACGATACGCGTGCGCGGCCCGAGCAGCTTCTCATATTCCTCGACGATCACCTGGCCCGTATCGTCGACCGGCGCGACGCGCAGCTTGGCGCCGAAGGCGCTGCAGAGCTGCTGCCACGGCACGATATTGGCGTGATGTTCGAGCCAAGTGATGACGATCTCGTCGCCTTCCTTGACGTTGCGGCCGCCCCACGCTTTGGCAACAAGGTTGATGCCCTCGGTCGCGCCGCGCACGAAGATGATGTCGCGCTCGGAGCCCGCGTTGAGAAAGCGCGCCGACTTCTGCCGCGCCGCCTCGTAGGCATCGGTCGCGCGCGCGGCGAGGTCATGCGCGGCGCGATGAATGTTGGAATTTTCGTGCTCGTAGAAATAGGCGAGACGGTCGATCACCGACTGCGGCTTCTGCGTCGTCGCGGCATTGTCGAGCCAGACGAGCGGCTTGCCATGCACCTTCTCTTGCAGGATCGGGAAGTCGCGCTTCACAGTATAGGCGTCGAAGGGCCGCGTCGCCGAGCCGAGGTCGACGGCCGCGGGCGCCGTGTCCAGCGCGACGATCTGCGGCGAGAAACCGGCGGGCGCCTGCACGGGCGCTGTCGCGCCCTGCTGCGGCGCGGCCTTAGCCGGTGCGAAGGATTTCGCCGGGCCGAGGAAATAAAACGTCTCGCCCGGCACACGCGCGTCGGGAACGCCCGGACTGTCGGGCACATAGGGAACATTCACCGGCGCCGGCGGGACGGCGGGCGTGCTCGGCCAGTTCAGACTTTGCGGCGCGAGGCTCAGCGGCGCGTCAGGGATTGACGGGGCGGGCGGCGCATACGCGCTCGTGCCTTGCGGAACTTCCAAAGGCGCGCCGGTCGCGGCTTCGGCTTGCACCAGCGTGGGCGAAGCGGCGGGCGCGGATGGCGTCGGTACCGAAGGCACCGAGCCGAGATCGAAACTTTGGCGCGCGAGCGCGCTGTCGCCGAGGAAATAGAGCGAATCGTTCGACGGCGCGTTGAAGGGCGACGGCGTCAGATCCTGCGCGCCTTGGGACGAAAGAAGATGTTCCTTCGGCACGAACGAGGTGAATTCGGCGAGATGCGAAAGCGGACCCGCCGCATCGAGATCGCCGGGCGCTGCGGGTGCGAAGCCGCCAGCGGTCGAACCCGGCTGCGGTACATCGGGCAGGCCGTGCGGCGCGGCCGGTGTCGTCGGCGCGGAAATGTTCGGCGTCGGCACAATCGAGGCGATGGTTGTCGGCGGAAAGTCCGGCGGTCCAAACGGCAGCGCCGCGGGAATATACGGCGCCGCGCTGGTCACCACCGAGGGCGCCGGCGCCATGTTGGGACTCGGCGGCACGAGCGGCATGCCCGGCGAATCTAGTGTCGGGATCGGGCCATCCGGCGGCGTGCGGAAGAAATAATTGGCGAGTTGCGCGATCAGGCTCGGATCGGGCGCGGACGGTGCCGAAGGCATGGGCTGACCCTGTTGATTCCATCCGGCGGCGAGAGGCCGCCGGATCCTTGGCGCGATGTAGAGGCTTATGCGTAATTAAACGGATATTGGTGGTATTTGCCCACCTCGACCCCTTCGAGAACGCCAAGCGCATTATGCGTGAGGACGGCCGCCGAGCAATAAAGCGAGATCAGATAGGAAGCGACCGCCTTGCGGTTGATGCCCATGAAACGCACCGAAAGACTCGGCGCGACCTCGCCCGGAATGCCCGGCTGAAACAGGCCGACGACGCCCTGTTTCTTCTCACCCGTCCGCAGCAAGAGGATGTTCGTCTTGCCGGCCTCGTCGATGTAAAGCTTGTCGCTCGGGATCAGCGGCAGACCGCGCCAGGTGATGAAGGGCGAGCCGAAAAGCGTAACCGTCGGCGGCGGCACGCCCCGGCGCGTGCATTCACGGCCGAAAGCTGCGATCGCACGCGGATGGGCGAGGAAGAAGGCCGGTTCCTTCCAGACTTTGGTGATGAGTTCGTCGAGATCGTCCGGCGTCGGCGCACCGCCGCGCGTGACGATCTTCATCGACGGATGTGCGTTCGTCAGCAGACCGTACTCACGATTGTTGATGAGCTCGGCTTCCTGCTTCTCCTTGACCTTTTCAACGAGCAGGCGAACCTGCTCCTGAATCTGATCGTAAGGATGGCTATAAAGGTCGGAGACACGGGTCTGCACATCAAGCACGGTCGAAACCGCGTTGAGCGAATATTCGCGCGGCGTCGCCTCGTAATCGACGAAGGTGAGCGGCAAGTCGGAGTCGATGTCGCGGCGTGGGCTGCAGGCGACGTCGGCGTCCGCCAGAGAATTCGTCCTCGCGCACTTTGTTGAGCCGATAAATGCCGGCTTCGACCGGAGTCCAGGGCAGGAAAGAGACGAGCCAGCGCGGCGTGATTCCGGACCATTGCGCCCGCGTCTTGGTGGCATTGGCGAGCTGCCTGGCTGCGGCCTCGCTTAAAGTCCTGCGGACATGAGGTTCTTCAATTTCGTCTGGCATTCACGGCTCCTGGGCAAAGCTCAAGAAGCATTGGCAGAATAATATTCTATTTTCGTAGAATTATATTCCATAATATGCTTCTACACTTCTTGCGAACGACGGCTCTATTAAAGCCGCCAACAAATATATGCAAGATATTGTTTCAGTATATACTTTTCTATGTTTTTTATTGATTAGAGAATATTCTCCGCGTGAACGCCCGACCTCTTCAGGCCGAGTTAGTTGACAATTTTTGTAGAGAATATATGGTTGACGTATAGAAGCCGCGTCGCCCGAAAATGCGATGCTGAAGAGGCCCCTTTGAAGCCGTCGCCCCGATTGATCTTTGCGTGTTGTTGTCCGGCCTCTGCGCCGCGCGAATGTTCGCGCCCTGCCCGGACCTGACCGATATCGGCATCAATCGCCGCGAAGTTTTATAGGGTTTCAAAAAATGTCAGACGCTTACATTGTCCAAGTTGGCGGACGCACCGCGGGAATCGTGGTCCGCGACGCCTCCGCCGAGACATTCAGCTTTTTCGCTGCCACACATCATTTCAATGTCCTTGAGGGTCAGCAATTCACCGAGCCCTATGCGGCCGAGCGCGCCGCGCGGCAAGTGATCGCGCGCCGCGACCTTCGCCCAACACTGGCTGCTAACCACGGCCTTTGACCGCCGCGCAGAGCCGCCCCGCTTCCGCGTTTCAACTTCGCAGGAATTTGGAGAAAAGCCATGTCATACGATGCATTCAAGCCGGAGACTTTGGCTCTGCATGCTGGCTGGCGCGCCGATCCCACGACAGGGTCCGTCGCCGTGCCGATCCATCAAACGACCTCCTATCAATTCTATGATACCGCGCACGCCGAGAACCTGTTTGGCCTGCGCGAACCCGGCTTCATCTACACGCGCATCGGCAATCCGACGAACGATGTGCTCGAACAACGCGTCGCCGCGCTCGAAGGCGGCGCTGCGGCGCTCGCAGTGTCTTCGGGTCAGGCCGCTTCAGCCTTCGCACTCCAGAATATCGCTTTCGCTGGCGACAATGTCGTCTCTGCGACCGATCTTTACGGCGGCACTTGGAATCTCTTTGCCAATACGCTGAAGACGCAAGGCATCGAGGTTCGCTTCGTCGATCCCGCCGACCCAGAGAATTTCCGCCGCGCGACGGACGAGCGCACCCGCGCCTATTATCTCGAAACTCTGCCCAATCCGAAGCTCGTCGTGCCGCCCATCGCCGAGATCGCCGCGATCGGTCGCGGCTACGGCATTCCGCTCATCGTCGATAACACCGCGACGCCGCTCATCGCGCGCCCCTTCGAACATGGCGCCGCCATCGTCGTCTATTCGGCGACGAAATATCTCGGCGGCCACGGCAATTCGATCGGCGGCGTCATCGTCGATGGCGGCAATTTCGATTGGGAAAAATTTCCAAAGCGCCAGCCGGCGCTCAACACGCCTGACCCGAGCTATCACGGCGCGATCTGGACCGAAGCGGCAAAGCCGCTTGGGCCCATCGCCTATATCCTGAAGGCGCGGACGACATTGCTGCGCGATCTCGGCTCGGCGCTGTCGCCGTTCAATGCCTTCCTCATTCTTCAGGGCATCGAATCGCTCGCTTTGCGCATCGAGCGGCATGTCGAAAACGCCAACAAGGTCGTCGAATATCTCAAGCAGCGGCCGGAGGTTGTGCGCATCATCCATCCCTCGCAGCAGAGCGGCGCCGAGCGGGCGCGCGCCGACAAATATCTGCGCGGCCGGTATGGCGGCCTTGTCGGCTTCGAGCTGACGGGCGGGCGCGAGGCGGGCCGGCGTTTCATCGACGGGCTGGAGCTCTTCTATCATGTCGCCAATATCGGCGACTCGCGCAGCCTCGCGATCCATCCGGCGACGACCACCCATTCGCAATTGTCGGCCGAGGATCGACTTGCGACAGGCGTGTCGGACAATTACGTCCGCCTGTCGGTCGGGATAGAGCATATCGACGATATCGTTGCCGATCTCGATCGCGGCTTTGCCGCCGCCGGCGCACTTGCGCGAGCCGCTGAATGAGCGATCGCAGCCGCTTCCACCTTAGCTGTTGTCGTTAACCGGGAATTGGCTTATGGCTTCCGAGAAAGCGCATGTCATGCTCGTATCGACTTCACCCACGCCGCCTCTGCGGCAAGCCTTCTCGGATGACAATCTCTGGGACCGCCTGCGGCAGGAGGCGACCGATGTTTTGGCGCGCGAGCCGGTTCTCGCCACCCTCATCCTGACCACAGTCATCAATCGCGAAACATTCGAGCAGGCGGTTGTCCACCGCATCGCCCTGCGTCTCGCCAACGGCACGGTCTCGACCGATCTGATCGTCGACGCTTTTACCGCAGCCTTGCGCGATGATCCTGATATCGGCAAGGCGTTTCGCGCCGATATCGCCGCTGTCGTCGATCGCGATCCGGCCACGGCGCGGCTGCTTGAGCCGCTGCTCTATTACAAGGGCTTTCACGCGATCGAGACGCACCGGCTCGCGCATTATCTCTGGACCAACTATCAGCCCGACCTTGCCTTCTATCTGCAAAGCCGCTCGTCCGAACTTTTCCAGACCGACATTCATCCGGCCGCGCGCTTCGGCCGTGGCGTCTTTCTCGATCATGCGACGGGCTTCGTGGTCGGCGCGACGGCGGTGATCGAGGATAATGTCTCGATCCTGCAGAACGTGACGCTCGGCGGCACAGGCAAGGAATCGGGCGACCGGCATCCAAAGATCAAGAGCGGCACGATGATCGGCGCCGGAGCGAAAATCCTCGGCAATATCGAAGTCGGCCCTTGCGCCCGCGTCGCGGCAGGTTCTGTCGTCCTAAGCCCGGTGCCGGCCAATTCGACGGTCGCCGGCGTTCCGGCCAAGATCGTCGGCACCGCTGGCTGCCCCGAACCGGCCCGCGACATGAACCAGATTTTGAGCAAGCTCGCCTACGATTCCTTCAGCTATTCGATTTGATCGCGCACGCCGCTGAGCCCTCGGCATCCTGCGCGGCGACCTCGTCGCCCTGTTCGACGCGACGCTGTGCTTCTCGCGATCTAGCGCTGCCGTAGCGTAAGCTCGCCATGGTGCGCTCACGCTCCCCGAAAGGCGCAAAGCTCTGCGTGAACGGCGAATAAGCCTCCCGCTTATGCGAGAGGAACCGTACGCGAACACTGCACAACCGTGACTAGTTCCAACAGGCGGCATGCACGATTTGAATGGTAAAAGCTGACCTATCGGCATGGGCGTTAAAATTTTCCAGTGGGAATGCATCCACATGCAAGCTTTGGTAATTGCATTTGTGGCATGCAGGCACATAGCCTTTTGCCTAGGCCTCAGCCATTCACGGAATCTCATGTTTGATACCTCTTTACGACAGCGCACCGCGACACTCATCGATCTCTATCGCGAACGGGGTCTTATTCTTGTCACCGCTGAATCCTGTACCGGCGGATTGATCGCGGGGTTGATTACCGAGATTCCCGGTTCATCGAAAATTTTTGAGCGCGGCTACGTCACTTATTCCAATCGCGCCAAGGAAGAATGCATCGACGTCGCTCCGGATCTTCTTGATCAATTCGGCGCCGTCAGCGCCGAGGCTGCTGAAGCGATGGCCGAGGGAGCGCTACGCTCTTCCGCCGCGAACGTCGCGCTTTCGGTAACCGGAATCGCCGGACCGGACGGCGGATCCGAGGCAAAGCCTGTCGGACTTGTCTATTTCGGCTATGGCCGCTCCGGGCAGATCGCAACGATCGAGAAAAGATTCGGCCCCATCGGCCGCAGCCAGATCCGTCTCGCGGCTATCGAAGTCGCGCTCGATCTTCTGTTTAACGCAGCGGCAAGCTGATCAGCCCGTGCGGCCGTAGATGAGGTCGGCGCGGTTCTCGAAGGCTTCAGCGAATTTGCGGAACGCTCTCTCGAACATGCCGCCGACAAGCACCGCCAATGCCCGGCTCTTGAATTCGTAGGAAATATCGAATTCGACCTTGCAGGAGCGCTCACCGCGCTCAATGAAATGCCAGCGATTCTCAAGATGGCGAAACGGGCCATCGACATATTCGACGAGGATTTCGAGCTTTTCGGCGTCGCAGATCACGCGGCTGGTGAAGCGCTCGCGGATCGCTCTATAGCCGACCTCCATATCGGCGACGAAAAGCGTGCGCCCGTCCGGCAAAGTGCTGCTCTCACGTACCGTCAACGCCCGGCACAACGGCAGGAAGTTTGGATAGGCCTCGACATCCGCGACAAGATCGAACATCGCCTTGGCGGAATGTGGAACGGTTCGGCTGGTTCTAAAATTGGGCATGTTGCGTCAATAGCAAAGAGCGATGCCCCATGCATCGCGACAAAATCGATCAGGTTTTGCTGGCCCGTCTGGCCTTGAGTTTAGCGAAGTCTTCGGTGGCGTGATAGGAGGAGCGCGTCAGCGGCGAGGCCGAGGCGAGCAGGAAGCCCTTGGCGAGGGCGATTTCCTGAAGCGCGCTGAACGCGTCCGGCGTCGGGAACGAAATCACCGGATGGTGCTTGCGCGTCGGCTGCAGATATTGGCCGATGGTGAGGAAGTCCACATCGGCGCTGCGCAGATCGTCCATCAGCTGCAAAATCTCGTCGCGCGCCTCACCGAGGCCGAGCATGATGCCGGATTTGGTGAAGATCTGCGGCTCGAGTTCCTTCGCCCGCTGCAACAGCCGCACCGAATGGAAATAGCGCGCCCCGGGCCGCACACTCGGATATTTCGACGGCACGGTTTCGAGATTGTGGTTGAAGACATCGGGCTTGGCCGCGACGACGATCTCCAGCGCGCCGGGCTTGCGCAGAAAATCCGGCGTCAGCACCTCGATCGTCGTCGTCGGGCTCGCGGCGCGGATGGCGCCGATCACCGCCGCGAAATGTCCCGCCCCGCCGTCGGCGAGATCGTCGCGGTCGACCGAGGTGATGACGACATGGGCGAGACGCAGCTTGGCGACCGCCTCCGCGACATGCGCCGGCTCATGCGGATTGACCGCGCCCGGCAGGCCCGTGCGCACATTGCAGAAGGCGCAGGCCCGGGTGCAGGTGTCGCCGAGGATCATGAAGGTCGCGTGCTTCTTCTCCCAGCACTCGCCGATATTGGGGCAGCCGGCCTCCTCGCAGACGGTGACGAGCCGGTGCTCCTTGACGATCGCCGCCGTCTCGCGCCAGGCGGGCGAGCCCGGCGCCTTGACGCGAATCCAGTCGGGCTTCTTCGCCACCGGCTGATCCGGCCGATGCGCCTTCTCGGGGTGTCGCGGCTTCGGCGCGTCCACTAGGGTCATCTTGGTCTCCAGGGCAGAGTCTGATGGCTCTGCCGAAGGTTATATATGTATGGCGCGGCCATAGGCGTCGAGCACGCTCTCATGCATCGTCTCCGACAGGGTCGGATGCGGAAAGATCGTCTGGATCAGCTCCGCCTCGGTCGTCTCGCAGTTCATCGCGACGACAAAGCCCTGGATGAGTTCCGTGACTTCCGCGCCGATCATATGCGCACCCAAGAGCCGCCCCGTCGCGGCGTCGAAGATCGTCTTGGTCAGCCCCTCGGGCTCGCCCAGCGCAATCGCCTTGCCATTGCCGATGAAGGGAAAACGGCCGATCTTGAGCTGATAGCCCGCGGCCTTAGCCTTTTCTTCGGTGAGACCGACCGAGGCGATCTGCGGATTGCAATAGGTGCAGCCGGGGATCGCCGCACGGTCGAGCGGATGCGGATGGCCGCCCGCAATCGCCTCGACGCAGATCACCCCCTCGTGCTCGGCCTTGTGCGCCAGCATCGGCGGCCCGGCGACATCGCCGATGGCATAGATTCCTGACACATTGGTGCGGCCAAGCCCGTCCGTGACGATGATACCGCGCTCCGTCTTCACGCCGAGCGCTTCGAGGCCAAGATTTTCGATATTGCCGGTGACGCCGACCGCCGAGATCAGCCGCGCGGCCTTCAGGGTCTGGCTCTTGCCGTTGGCATCCTCGGCAATAGCGGTGATGCCGTCGGCGCCCTTCTCGACCTTCACGATCTTGGTGCCGGTGAGGATCTTAATCCCCTGCTTCTCGAACCTTTTGTGGGCGAGGCCGGCGATCTCGGCGTCCTCTGCCGGCAGGATGCGCGGCAGCACTTCGATCAGCGTCACGTCGGTGCCGAAGGCGCGATAGAACGAGGCGAACTCGACCCCGATCGCCCCCGAGCCGACAACGATCAGGCTCTGCGGGATGGCATCGGGCATCATCGCCTCGAAATAGGTCCAGACGAGCTTGCCGTCGGGCTCCAGCCCCGGCAGGACCCGCGGCCGGGCCCCCGTCGCGATAATGATGTGCTTGGCCTGATAGGTGCCTTCGCCGAGAACGCCCTTGGGCAGAGCCGCCTGCGGCTGGTGCGCCGGCTTCGACGGCTTGCCGACCCTGACCTCGCCGGGCTCGGTGAGCACCGCCTCGCCCCAGATCACATCGACCTTGTTCTTCTTCAGCAGAAAGCCGACCCCGGCGTTCAACTGGGCTGATATTTTCCGCGAGCGATCCTTGATCGCCCCGGCATCATAGCCGAGCTTGCCCTCGATCCTGAGACCATAGTCCTTGGCGTGCTGCGCATAATGGAAAATCTCGGCCGAGCGCAGCAGCGCCTTGGTCGGGATGCAACCCCAGTTGAGGCAGATGCCGCCGAGATTTTCGCGCTCGATGACCGCCGTCTTCAAGCCAAGCTGCGCCGCGCGGATCGCCGCGACATAGCCCCCAGGCCCGCCGCCAATCACAAGCACATCGTAAACCCCAGCCATCCCTATACCCCCAATAGAGATAGCGGCACTTCGATATGGCGCCTGAAGGCGGCAAGCAGTTGTGCGCCCGTGGCGCCGTCGATGGCGCGATGGTCGCAGGAAAGCGTCGCGCCGAGCAGCGTCGCCGGGACGATCTGCCCATTGCGCACCACGGCGCGGCCTTCGCCCGCCCCGACGGCGAGGATCGAGCTCTGCGGCGGGTTGATGATCGCCGAAAATTCCTTGATCCCGAACATGCCAAGATTGGAGACGGCGCTGACGCCACCCTCGTATTCCGAGGGCTTCAGCCGCCGCTGTTTCGCGCGCGCGGCATAATCCTTCATCGTGTTGGAAATGGCCGAAAGCGGCAGCAGGTCGGCCTGCCTCACCACCGGCGTGATGAGCCCATCGGGAATCGCCACCGCCACCGCGACATCGGCATGATGATGCCGCAGCATGGTGTTTTCGAGGAAAGTGACATTGGCGTTCGGGACGTCGATGAGCGCCAAAGCCAGCGCCTTGACGATCATGTCGTTGACCGAAAGCTTGTAGGCGGGCGTGCCGTCCTTTGCCTTGGGCGAAGCGGCGTTCAACTCGCCGCGGAGCTTCAAGAGCGCGTCGATCTCGCATTCGATCGTCAGATAGAAATGCGGAATGGTCGTCGTCGCCTCGACAAGCCGCCGCGCGATCGTCTTGCGCATCGTCTCATGCGGCACTTCGTCGAAAGAATCCGGCGCGAAATATTGCTTGATGATGGCGTCGGATTGCGTCGGTTTCGGCAAAGGCGCTGCCGCCACGACTTTCGCCGGTCCCGCCGTAAGCGCGGCCATTACATCGGCGGCGATAATGCGGCCATGCGGACCACTGCCGGTGACCGCCGCGAGATCGAGCCTGTTCTCGCCAGCGAGGCGCCGCGCCAAAGGCGAGGCAAAGCGGCGCGCCGGCTTTTCGCCCGCGGGCGGCGGAAAGGCCACGACATTACCGAGCGTGACACTCGGCGCTGGCGCAGATGTCGGCGCTTGTGTTGAAGCGGGCGCGGGCGACGCCGGGACAGTCGAGGCGGCTTGCGCAGCAGTCGCCCCCACCGTCAGCGTCTTCGGGTCTTCGCCCTCTTCCGCGATCAGCCCGATCACGTCGTTGACCGGCACGTCATTGGTGCCGGCCGGCACGAGGATTTTGCCGAGCGTGCCTTCATCGACCGCTTCGACTTCCATCGTTGCTTTGTCGGTCTCGATCTCGGCGATCACGTCGCCGGGTTTCACCGCATCGCCCTCGGCCTTGAGCCAGCGGGTGAGATTGCCCTTCTCCATCGTCGGCGACAGCGCGGGCATGAGAATTTTGACGGACATGCACGCAATCCTAACGGTAGCAGACGGCCTTCGCCGCCGCGACGATTTCCGCGACATTCGGCAACGCAAGCTTTTCGAGATTGGCGGCATAGGGCATCGGCACATCGCGGCCGGTGATCCGCAGTACGGGCGCGTCGAGATAATCGAACGCGCCTTCCATGATGCGGGCGGAAATCTCCGAGCCAACGCCACTCTGCGGCCAGCCTTCCTCGACTGTCACGCAGCGGCCGGTCTTGCGCACCGAGGCCAGCACTGTCTCGATGTCGAGCGGGCGGATCGTGCGCAGATCGATCACTTCCGCTTCGATCCCCTCGCCCGCCAAGGCCTCCGCCGCTTGCAGCGTATAAATCATGCCGATGCCGAAGGAGACGAGCGTGACATGCGTGCCGGGACGCGCAATCTTCGCGACACCGATCGGCACCAGGACATCGTCGCCTTCGGGCACCTCGAAACTATGACCGTAAAGGATTTCGTTTTCGAGGAAGATGACGGGATTAGGATCGCGGATGGCGCTCTTCAGCAGGCCTTTCGCGTCGGCGGCGCTGTAAGGCACCACGACCTTCAGCCCCGGCACGTGCGAATACCAGGCGGCGTAGTCCTGGCTATGCTGCGCGGCAACGCGCGCGGCAGCACCATTCGGGCCGCGGAAAACAATCGGACATTCCATCTGCCCGCCCGACATGTAATGCGTCTTGGCGGCGGAATTGATGATCTGGTCGATCGCCTGCATGGCGAAATTGAAAGTCATGAATTCGACGATGGGCTTGAGGCCGGCCATCGCCGCGCCAATGCCGATGCCGGCGAAGGCATGTTCGGTGATCGGCGTATCGACGACGCGCTTCTCGCCGAACTCCTCAAGCAGACCCTGCGTAATCTTGTAGGCGCCCTGATATTCGGCGACCTCTTCGCCCATGACGAAGACGCTGGGATCGCGGCGCATTTCTTCGGCCATCGCGTCGCGCAACGCCTCGCGCACCGTCATCTTGACGGTCGCTACGTTGGCGGCGACCGGTTCGGGCGGCGCGACGACAGAGGTCACAGGCAAAGAAGGAGGCGCTTCGGCGGTCGGTGCGCGAGGCATTTGTGCCTTGAGCACCGCGGTGTTGACGGCCGCGTCATTCACATTCTCGCCTTCGGCGGCGATGACTCCGATCGGCGAATTGACCGCGACATTCTCGGTGCCTTCCGGCACGATGATCTTGGCGAGCGTGCCTTCATCGACCGCCTCGACCTCCATCGTTGCCTTGTCGGTCTCGATCTCGGCGAGAACATCGCCGGCGCGAATGGCGTCGCCTTCCTTTTTCAGCCATTTGGTGAGCTTGCCCTGCTCCATCGTCGGAGACAGGGCTGGCATCAGAATGTCGACGGACATGCGGCTTACTTCCAAACGTCGGTGTAAAGCTCGGCGGGATCGGGTTCAGGATCGTGAGTGGCGAAATCCGCCGCCTCAGCGATCAGGGCGCGGACTTCGGCATCGATATCCTTCAACGCCGCCTCGCTCGCCTGATGCGTGTTGAGCAGGCGCTCGCGGACCTGCTCGATCGGGTCGCTCTCGGTGCGCATTTTCTGCACTTCTTCCTTCGACCGATATTTGGCGGGGTCGGACATGGAATGGCCGCGATAGCGATAAGTGAGCATTTCGAGAATGATCGGGCCGTTGCCGTCGCGGCACCATTGCGCCGCCTGCGCGGCCGCCGCGACGACGGCGCGCACATCCATGCCGTCTACCTGCTCGCCCGGAATGTTGAAAGATAGGCCGCGCTTGGAGAAATCCGTCATCGCCGAGGCGCGCTTGACCGACGTGCCCATGGCATAGCGATTGTTCTCGATCACATAGACGACGGGCAGCTTCCACAGCTCCGCCATATTGAAGCTCTCGTAGACCTGGCCCTGGTTGGCCGCGCCGTCGCCGAAATAGGTGAAGCTGATATTGCCGTTGGCATTGTAGCGATTGGCGAAGGCAAGCCCGGTCCCGAGCGGCACTTGCGCGCCGACGATGCCATGGCCACCGTAGAAGCGATGCTCCTTCGAGAACATATGCATCGAGCCGCCCTTGCCCTTGGAAATGCCGTGGCTGCGGCCGGTCAGTTCGGCCATCACCGCTTTGGGCGGGATGCCGCAAGCGAGCATATGGGCGTGGTCGCGATAGCCGGTGATCGTCTGGTCGCCCAGCTTGATGGCGCGAGTCATGCCCACGATGACGGCTTCCTGTCCGATATAGAGATGGCAGAAGCCGCCGACGAGGCCCATGCCATACATCTGGCCGGCCTTTTCCTCGAAGCGGCGGATCAGCAGCATCTCGCGATAGGCGGCGAGTTCATCGTCAAAAGTGAATTGCGCCAGCCCGGCGTTGGGGATGCTTAGATGGCTCGGGCCGGCCGCTCCCGGCGCAGCCGAGCCGTTGCCCTGGCTCCCAGATGTCGCCGCCATCGTGTCTCCTCTGGTCGCTTTGGGGAAAGCAAAGATCGCGCCTTTGGCGCTGGCGTGCGTTCTGCCAGTTTTTCGCGCTTCTTCTACTCCAACGACGGGCGTGAATTTACCGAGCAAAAGTGCAGATCCGGCGCGCGAAAGCTGCACGGCGCCGGTGCTTTTGGCGGATTTCAAGGCGTCGGAGCGGCCGTTGGGGCGTCAGCGCTGGGCTTGAGAAAAACGATTAGATCGTCCTTGTCGACGCGGCCGAGCCGGGCCCGCGCCTCTTCGTCGAGCATGTCCCGATCGATGGTCGCCCCGCTCAGCAGCGCGATGCGCCGCTCCCAGGCCTGGCGCTCTTTCTCTTTCCCATCAACTTGCGTCTGCAAACTATTGATTTGGCGTTCATAATCATGATTGGCGCGCAGACCGCGCTCGTCATTGACGGCATGCCAGAGAAAATAGCTGCCGGCGGCACCGGACAGGCAATAAAGCGCGAGCGGAAAGAGGATAGCGCGAAGGCGCCGGCGGACAACCATTCCTCAAGCTTCGCCGATCAGGGTTAGCAGGCGATTAACCCATGCTGGGCAAGAGTCCGCAAAATTGCGCAACGCCTTTGTAACCGTCTCTTCAACCGTACGGCATAATGTTGACGAGAAAGAGCACGGCCCAAACAGCGAGTTTTGCGTGGCAGCCAATATCTCTTTGCGTGACGCCAATTGCAAAACCCAATTGGCCGGCGCGATCCACGCGCAATTGCTGCAGCAATTGCAGAAAGAAATCCTCGAAGCCGTAGCGACCGGCTGGCCGCTTTCGCGTATTCTCACCCTGCTCTGCCAGCGCGCCGAAGCGCTTTCGCCCGATGCCATTTGCTCGGTGCTGCGGGTGGATAGCGAAGCAAATTGCCTGCTTCCGCTGGCGGGGCCGAGTTTTCCAGACGAAATCCAAAAAGCGACCGAGCACGTTCCGGTAGGCCCCAGCACCGGTTCTTGCGGCACCGCCGCTTATCGCGGCGAGCCTGTCGAAGCGACGGACATCGCCACGGATCCCCTCTGGAAGGACTATAAACAGCTGTTCCTGTCTTACGGTCTGCGGGCCTGCTGGTCGAGTCCGATCAAAGGCCGCGACGGCAAGGTCTTGGGGACGTTCGCCTTCTATTATCGCGAGCCGCGCGGGCCCGACTCGCTCGACCGCGAGATCGTCGCGGCCTGCGTCAATCTCTGCGCGATCGCTATAGATCATGACCGCGCCCAATCGCACATCCTCAAGCTCGCTTATCGCGACCAACAGACCAACCTGCCGAACCGCGCGGCCTTTCAACAGCGCGCCTGCAAAATCCTCGAGTTGTTGCCCAAGTCCGGCGGGCTGAGCCTCGCCGTGCACTATATCGATCTCGACGATTTCAAAGGCGTCAACGATACGCTCGGCCACGCCGTCGGCGACCAATTGCTAAGCGCCGTCGCCGCCCGCCTGCGCGCGGTCTGCCGCAACGGTGAGTTCGTCGCCCGGCTCGGCGGTGACGAATTCGCCGTCCTGCAGTTTCCGGTCACGAAGCTCGAGGAGATCGAGCGGCTCGCGCAAAAGCTCCTATCCTGCTTCGCGCGGCCGTTCGAGGTCGAGGAACGTACGATTACAACCTCGGCCAGTATCGGGATCGCGCGGGCGCCAACCGACAGCGACGATTTCAGCAATCTCCTGCGCTGCGCCGATGTCGCGCTCTACCGTGCGAAGGGCGCGGGCCGCGCCAGGTACTCTTTGTTTGACGAAGAGATGGGTCAGCACATGCTCGCCCGCCGGGCACTGGAAAAGGATTTGCGCCAAGCCCTCGCCAGGGGCGAGATCACGCTGCATTTCCAACCAATTGTACACCTCGCAACCGGCAAGACTGTCTGCTTCGAGGCGCTGGCGCGCTGGACAGAGCCGACGCGGGGCGCGGTCCCGCCGAGCGAATTCATCCAGATCGCCGAGGAAATCGGCGTCATCGTCGAGCTCGGCAATTGGTTCTTGCGCCGGGCCTGCCGCGAAGCGGCGCGCTGGCCCGCCGGCATCAAGGTCGCGGTGAACCTCTCGCCGCTGCAGCTCGGCCGCGACGACTTTGTCGAGCAGGTCGAGGCAGCGCTTGCCGAAAGCGGCCTGTCGCCGGAGCGGCTGGAGCTCGAAATCACCGAGTCGGTGCCTCTGGTCGCGAACTCCGCGATCCGCGACGTGCTGCGCGCCCTGAAAAGCCGCGGTGTCAGCATCGCGCTCGACGATTTCGGCACGGGCTATTCGTCGCTTTCCTACCTGCGCTCCTTCCCCTTCGACCGGCTGAAGATCGACTATTCCTTCGTCCGCGAAATCCACGAGCACGATCAGACGATGGCGATCGTCAAAGCCGTGCTCGACCTCGCCCACAGCCTCAACGTCCATACGACCGCGGAAGGCATAGAGACCGAGCCGCAGCGGATCTGGCTGCAGGCGCAGGGTTGCTCGGAAGGACAGGGCTATCTGTTCAACCCGCCGATGCCGGCCGGGAAGATCGCGGATTTTCTCGCTGCGGAACGCGCGATCAGCCGGCGGCAGGTGCGTATCGCGACTCTGCCGCGGCTGAAAAAAAGCGCCTCAGCCTAGCCTGCCCAGGCCTTGAGCGCGGCGCGGCCGGCATAGCGCGCCTGGCCGCCGAGCTCTTCCTCGATCCGGATCAGCTGATTGTATTTAGCGAGCCGGTCGGAACGCGCCAGCGAACCGGTCTTGATCTGCCCGCAATTGGTCGCGACCGCGAGATCGGCGATGGTCGAATCCTCTGTCTCGCCGGAGCGATGCGACATGACGGCCGTGTAGCCCGCCCGCTGCGCCATATCGACCGCGGCAAGCGTTTCCGTCAGCGTGCCGATCTGGTTGACCTTGATGAGGATCGAATTGCCGATCCCCTGCGCGATGCCCTTGCCGAGCCGCTCGACATTGGTGACGAAAATGTCGTCGCCGACGAGCTGAACTTTCTTGCCGATGAGATCGGTGAGGATCTTCCAGCCCACCCAATCCTCCTCGGCCATGCCGTCTTCTATGCTGGCGATCGGGTAAGCGCCGGCAAGCTTGGCGAGATAATGCGCCTGCTCTTCCGGCGTGCGCGACTTCCCGCCTTCTCCTTTGTAAACATAGGCACCCTGGTGGAAGAACTCGCTCGCGGCGGGATCAAGCGCCAGCGCGATCTCCTGGCCCGGCTTGAAACCGGCGCCCTCGATCGCCTTGAGGCAGAAATCGAGCGCCGCCTCCGCCGACGGCAGATTGGGCGCGAAGCCGCCTTCATCGCCGACATTGGTGTTGAGCCCGGCCTTCTTCAGAGCGCTCTTTAGAACCTGAAAGACTTCGGCGCCCCAGCGCACCGCTTCCTTCACCGACGGCGCGGCGAAAGGCAGGATCATAAATTCCTGGAAATCGATCGGATTGTCGGCATGGACGCCGCCGTTGAGGATGTTCATCATCGGCACCGGCAGAACCCGCGCCTGCGTGCCGCCGACATAGCGGAACAGCGGCAGGCCGCTGACATCCGCCGCGGCTTTGGCGACCGCCAGCGAAACGCCGAGAATGGCATTGGCGCCGAGTTGCGACTTGTTGGGCGTGCCGTCGAGCGCGATCATCGCCTCGTCGATCGCCACCTGATCCTCGGCGTCGAGCCCGGCCAGAGCATCGAAAATGTCGCGATTGACGGATTCGACCGCCTTCAGCACACCCTTGCCGCCGAAGCGCGTCTTGTCGCCGTCACGCAGCTCAACCGCCTCATGCGTGCCGGTGGACGCGCCCGAGGGAACCGCCGCACGGCCGAAGGAGCCATCTTCCAGGGTCACGTCAACTTCGACCGTGGGATTGCCGCGGCTATCCAGAATTTCGCGGCCAGCAATATCGACGATCGCGGTCATAAATCATCCTTTCGGCGGGTTTCCTCGTTTGGGCGGTTTCTACGACGAACGTGACGCAGAAAAAAGGGGGCAGATCACGGGAGCCGCCGGAAGGACGATATGACGCTCTTTGGTAAAGGAAATTAGACGGGCGGCGGATTGCGCTCGGTGAAGACGGAGCGCTGATGCCAATAGGGATAGATCAGCGGGCGCTCGCTGGCGGCGTCGAGCTTCTTCACCTGCTCCGGCGTCAACGACCAGCCGACAGCGCCAAGGTTCTGCTTCAACTGCTCTTCGTTGCGGGCGCCGATGATGACACTCGCGACCGTCGGGCGCTGCAGCAGCCAGTTCAGGGCGATCTGCGGCACGCTCTTGCCGGTCTCCTTGGCAATTTCGTCCAGCGCATCGACGACCCTGTAAAGATGCTCATTATCGACCTGCGGTCCGATGTCGGCGGTTTTGTGCAGCCGGCTCGTTTCCGGCAGCGGCTGGCCGCGGCGGATTTTTCCGGTGAGCCGCCCCCAGCCGAGCGGGCTCCACACCAGCGCGCCGACTTTCTGGTCGAGGCCGAGCGGCATCAGCTCCCATTCATATTCGCGGCCGATCAACGAATAATAGGCTTGGTGTGCGACATGCCGGGGCAGATTATAGCGGTCGGCAATAGCCAGCGATTTCATCAAATGCCAGCCGGAGAAATTCGAGCAGCCGATGTAGCGGATCTTGCCGGCGTGGATGAAATCATCGAGCGTCGAGAGCACTTCCTCGATCGGCGTCAGAGCATCGAAGCCGTGAAGCTGAAACAGGTCGATATGATCCGTCTGCAGGCGTTTCAGCGAGCCCTCGATCGCATTGGTGAGATGAAAGCGCGAGGAGCCGACATCGTTCGGCCCTTCGCCGGAGCGGAAGGTCGCCTTGGTCGAGATCAACACCTGGTTGCGGCGGCCCTTGATCGCTTCGCCCAGCACTTGTTCCGCCGCGCCGGCGGAATAAATGTCGGCGCTGTCGAAGAGCGTAAGTCCCACATCGAGGCAGATGTCGATGAGCCGCGTCGCCTCCTTGACATCGCTCGATCCCCAGGCGGCGAAAAGCTCGCCCTTGCCGCCGAACGTACCGGTGCCGAAGCTCAGGACCGGAACCTTGAAACCCGAGGCGCCTAATTGCCGATATTCCATATTTCCCTCATTCACCAAGATACCAGTTAGGCATATGGAGCTTCGCCATTGCCGAATGACCAGTTCTCTTTCTTCACTTCTACGAGATTGATGAAGACATCTTCGCGCCGCAGGCCAAGCCGGGCGTGAAGCCCGTCCGCAATCGCCTTGTAGAAGGCGCGCTTCTGGTCGGTGGTGCGGCCCTCGTTGAGCGTGATCTGAATGACGAGAGCCTCATGCGACCGCGATATGCCGAGATAGTTGGGATCGATGAACAGATCCTCCGACGCGCGCTCGGTGAAAATCTGGAATCGGTCGCCCTCCGGCACATTGATGGTGGCGTGCATCGCGGCATAAATTACGTCGCCGACGGTTTGCTTATAGTCGGCGGACCTGCCGCACGGCAGATCAACGCGAACAAGAGGCATGGAACATTTCCTTTGCTTGACTGAGGCTAGGCGCCGGCCTCGCGGGCGCGGCGCGTCTCGTAGACCTTGAGATGCGCGTCGGCGATCTGCAGGATCGGTGTTGGCAGATCGCCGCCCCGCCTCAGAAAATCGCTGACGATATGATGCGCTTCGGTCCGCTGGCCGCGCTCGATGTCGCGCAGCATCGACGGCTTGAATGCCGAGCCAGCCTCTGTCAGCATTTTTTCGCCGAACTCCATGCCCCGAGCGTCCTGCGGAAAATTGTGCTGTGCCGCGATCGCCGCACATTCCTGCATGAGTTCTATCGCATAGGAAGCGGCCCCGGCCGCAACGATGTCGCCGACCTGCGCCCGCATCAGAGCGCCGAGGCTCGCGGCTGCGGCGATGAACACCCATTTGTTCCACATTTCGGCAAGGATCTTATCGCTCGCCTGCGCATCGAAGCCACAGGAGCCAAGCGTATCGGCCAAAGCCGTGATGCGCGGGCTCCGCGTGCCATTCTGCTCGCCGAAGCTGATGGCGTGGAAGCTGCTGAGGTGATGCACGCGGCCCTCGTCGTCGAGCGTCGCGGAAATCTTGCTCCATCCGCCGAGCACATGTTCGGCGCCGAAATGCGAGGCCAGAATATCGAGGTGCAGTAGGCCATTGAGCACTGGCAGGATCATCGTATTCGGACCGACGGCCGGCGCGAAGGACTTGATCGCATCGGTGAGATCGAAGGCCTTACAACTCAGGAGAATGAGATCGTAATGGCCGGCGAGCTTGTCGGCGGTCACCGTCGGCGGCGCGGCGATCTGCAGGCCGCCTTTAATGCTGATGATTTCGAGACCATGCGCCGCAAGCTGTGCCGCCCGGCGCGGCCGGACGAGAAAAGTCACATCCCGGCCTGCTGCCAAAAGCCGGCCGCCGAAATAGCCGCCGAGCGCGCCGGCCCCGATCACAAGAATCCGCATCCACTCCCTCCAAAGGCGCCACCTTTAAACATTTTTCGACGCGCCGGGCCGCGATCAATATCCGTTGACTTGGGTGTATATGCTCTTATCTCAAGGGAAAGGAAATCTTTGGGGTTTGCGATGCCTTCCGAACTCAACATAGCGACAGCGTGCAATTGCCTGGCGGTGCGCCAGGCCGCCCGCCGCATCACCCAGCTCTACGACCGCTTCCTTGCGCCATCGGCACTGCGGACGACACAATTCTCGATCCTGAGCTGGCTCAGTCGCGCCGGACCGATGAGCATCCACGCCCTGGCACAAGCCATGGTGATGGACCGCACGACGCTCGGCCGCAACATCCTGCCGCTTGAGCGGGAGCGGCTCATCGCCGTCCGCCAAAGCACAGAAGACCGCCGCAGCAAGTTGCTGCATGTCACGCCGGAAGGTCTGGCGCGGCTGAAGGAAGCCAATGCCGGATGGAAGCAGGCTCAGAGCGCTTTTGAGGGGGCGTTCGGCGCCGAGCGCGCCGCCGCGCTGCGGGCCGTCCTGCACGATGTCGCGGCTCTCAATCTGGATTAACGCTGGCGTGGCAGAGGCCACGCGCGCACGCTATAAGCCCGCATGAGCAAAAAACCCACTGCTCCGCCGCGGCTGCTCGGCCGCCAGGCCGCCCTGCCGGCTTCCCCCGATGAAGCGAAGCTCGACCGCGTGCCTAATCCGCATCCAGACGCGGATTATGTCGCTCGTTTCACAGCGCCGGAATTCACCTCGCTCTGCCCGGTGACGGGTCAGCCGGATTTCGCCCATCTCGTCATCGATTACGTGCCGGACCGCTGGCTTGTCGAATCGAAGTCGCTGAAGCTCTACCTCGGCGCCTTCCGCAACCACGGCGCCTTTCATGAGGATTGCACGATCCGCATCGGCAAGGATCTTGCCGCGCTGCTCAAGCCGCGCTGGCTGCGCATCGGCGGCTATTTCTATCCGCGCGGCGGCATCCCGATCGACGTCTTTTGGCAAAATGGCAAATTACCGGCTGGCACCTGGGTGCCGGACCAGGGGGTCGCGCCCTATCGCGGGCGGGGCTGAAAGTCAGCGCCGCCCAGACCGATCAGCCTAATCGTCAAACGGCCGATCGTGGATGCCCTGCATCAGCAGCTTCAACGTATTGCGATTGCCCCAATAGGGCTCGCCGATGATAATGCCGGTCGGGGCATAGAGTGGCTGATCCCACGGGCTGTAATAGCCGGGCGGCGGAGGCGGCGGCGGGTAATAATAGCCCGGCCCGCCAGCATAGTAATGATGATAGTGGTGATGGACCACGTGCACGTAATGATGATGGACGTGCGTATGCGTCGTTGTCGCCGCTTGCGACGGCGTCCACGCGAAAGCCAGCGCCGATGCGGCCAGGGCAGACAAAAAGAGTTTCATCAAATTGCCTTTCGTCAACGACACGGTCCTATGCCGCCTCACCCTATCATGTAGGCGCGTAAGACCGCAAAACCCAGTTACAAGCCTTGGGCCAGCCTGTCGAAGCCCGAAAACTCGCACAGTAAGGTTTCCAAAGCTTTGATTTGTATCATCTTGTCTAGCCTGACGGCCGATGAAAGCGGGATTTGGATCAAACTTTGCCGGCCGGGGACGTGAGCGCCCTAGTCTATTCAGACCAATCGGCTCTGCTCGACCGCGGCGGCGACGAAGCTCGCGAAGAGCGGATGCGGCTGGAACGGCCGCGATTTCAGCTCGGGATGATATTGCACGCCGATGAACCAGGGATGGTTCTGGAGTTCGATCGTCTCCGGCAGCAGACCGTCCGGCGATAGACCCGCAAAGATCATCCCCTTCTCTTCCATCTGCTCGCGATAGGTCATGTTGACCTCGTAGCGATGGCGATGGCGCTCAGAGATTTCGGTTTCGCCGTAGATGCCGGCGATCTTCGATCCGGGCCTGAGAAAAGCGGCATAGGCGCCAAGCCGCATCGTGCCGCCGAGGTCGCCTTCGGCCGCGCGCATCTGCAACTCATTGCCGCGCATCCATTCCGTCATCAGGCCGACGACCGGCTGGCTCGTCGGACCGAATTCGGTCGAATTCGCATCCGCGATGCCGGCAAGCGAGCGCGCCGCCTCGATCACCGCCATCTGCATCCCGAAGCAGATGCCGAAATAAGGCACCTTGCGCTCGCGGGCGAAGCGCGCCGCGAGAATCTTGCCCTCGGCGCCGCGATGGCCGAAGCCGCCGGGCACGAGAATGCCGTCGACATGCTCAAGCCGCGGCGCGGGATCGGAACTCTCGAAGACCTCGGATTCGATCCAATCGAGCTGCACCTTGACGCGATTGGCCATGCCGCCATGCGCCAAGGCTTCGATAAGCGATTTATAGGCGTCCTTCATCCCCGTATATTTGCCGACGATGGCGATCGTCACCTCGCCTTCGGGGTTGTGGGTGCGTGCCGTCACCGCATTCCAGCGGCTCATGTCCGGCTTCGGCGCCGGCTCGATGCCAAAGGCGGCAAGCACCTCCTGGTCGAGCCCCGCGGCATGATAGGCGGCGGGAACATCGTAGACCGAGGCGACGTCCTTCGCTTCGATCACCGCGCTTTCGCGGACATTGCAGAAAAGGCCGATCTTGCGGCGCTCTTCGTGCGGGATCTCGCGATCGGTGCGGCAGAGGATGATTTGCGGCTGGATGCCGATCGAGCGCAATTCCTTTACCGAATGCTGCGTCGGCTTGGTCTTCAGCTCCCCGGCGCTCGGAATGTAGGGCATCAGCGTCAGGTGGACATACATCGCATGCTGGCGCGGCAGATCGTTGCCGAGCTGGCGGATCGCTTCAAGAAACGGCAGGCTCTCGATGTCGCCGACCGTGCCGCCGATCTCGACGAGAACGAAGTCCGCGCCCTCATTGCCGCGCAGGATGAATTCTTTGATCTCGTTGGTGACATGCGGGATCACCTGAACCGTCGCGCCGAGATAATCGCCACGCCGCTCCTTGGTGATGATCTCCTGATAGATGCGCCCGGCAGTGATATTGTCGCCGCGCACCGCGGCGCGGCCGGTGAAGCGCTCGTAATGGCCGAGATCGAGATCGGTCTCCGCCCCGTCATCGGTAACGAAGACCTCGCCGTGCTGATAGGGGGACATCGTCCCCGGATCGATATTGAGGTAGGGATCAAGCTTGCGGAGCCTGACCGTATAGCCGCGTGCCTGAAGCAAAGCCCCGAGAGCCGCCGACGCTAGCCCCTTACCCAGGGATGAGACCACGCCGCCGGTGATGAAAATATACCGCGCCATGGGCCTCGGTGATTACCTTGTTTTATGCCGTTTGGGGAGCCTTTTTATCGGCCCGTCCACACAGAAGCTGAAGTTTACTCGTGGCCGAACAGGCTTTCTGCCGCAGCGCCGACCGTCCTTTCGGGATAGGCCGCGCAAAAAGCCTTCAATTTGGCCGCATTGGTCTTGAGAGCGTCAAAATCGATCACCGGCGGCGCGTCCGTGTCCTGATAATAGCCGTCGAGCCAAGCAAGTGTCGTTGCGACCTCGGCCTGATCCGCATTGAGGAAATCCTGACAGGATTCGGTGTTCAGATCGATCGTCGATGCTCTGGCACCGGAAAGCCCGGCGCCGAGCCAGATCACAGCCAGCAAAACGCTCCAGAGAGACGCTTGCCGGCGGTCAATCATTGCGAGCGCGGCGGCTCCGGCTGCGCCGGCGGCCCCGGCGGCTGCGGATGCTCCTGCAAATCCTGCTGCTGCTTCTTGAGTTGCTGCAGCAGCGTCCCCTGCCCGGCCGGCGTGCTCGGTGCGGTGGCCGGCGCCACGGTGCCCTCGAAAATCGATTTGCTCGGGCGGTTGGCATTGGCGAGCAGTGTCAGCGCGAGGCTGGTGGCGAAGAACAGAGCGCCCAGAATGGCCGTGGCGCGGGTGAGCACATTCGCCTGGCCGCGCCCGGTCATGAATCCGCCGCCGCCGCCGATGCCCAGGGCACCGCCTTCCGAGCGCTGCAGAAGCACGGTCGCGATCAGCGCGAGCACAACCATGATGTGAATGACGATCAGAACCGTTTGCATTGTCGCAAATGACCTCTCGGGCGCTGCCCAACCTGTTTGGCCCGCTCTTATACTGTCACATTTGCTCTGGCTAGGGGCTATCGCGGGGCGCCGCCGGAGCTTTGTCGGGAATGGCTACGGAATCAGCCGGTTAATGCCGGCCGACGGCCGCCGCGATGGCCAGAAATTCGGCCGCTTTCAGGCTGGCGCCGCCGACCAGAGCGCCGTTGATGTCGGGCGAGCGCAAGAGTTCCGCCGCGTTGCCGGGCTTGACCGAACCGCCGTAGAGAAGGCGCACAGCCTCGCCCTCCGGCAGCAGCGCCACGAGCCGCTGGCGCAGAAAGCTGTGCATCGCGACGACATCCCGTGGTGTCGCCGTGACGCCCGTGCCGATCGCCCAGACAGGCTCATAGGCGACGGCGAGCCGCCCGGCCGCGGGCACCTGCGGCGGCAGAGATTTTTCGAGCTGCGCGGCGACGCGCGCTTCAGCCTGCCCGGCGGCCCGCTCGGTCTCGGTCTCGCCGACGCAGAGAATCACCTTGAGCCCGGCGCGCAGGGCCGCGGCGGCCTTGGCGGCGATACGGGCGTCGCTCTCGCCATGATCGATCCGGCGCTCCGAATGGCCGACGATGACGTAGGACGCGCCGGCATCCTTCAACATTTCCGCGGAAATATCACCCGTATGGGCGCCATAGGCCTCTGGGTGGCAGTCCTGGCCGCCGATGGCGACCGCCGTGCCGGCGCAGAGCTGCGCCGCCTCGGCGAGCAGGGTGGCCGGCGGACAGACGAGGACATCCGCCCCCGCCGCGCCGCCTGCGGCGACGGCATCGCGAATCGCCGCGAGCTCGCCGAGATCGGCCCGCAACCCGTTCATTTTCCAGTTTCCGGCCACCAGCGGCGTCAACCTATTTGCCATTCCGCTCCGCGCCCCACGTTTCATCCCGATCTAGCACCGGCACCCGCCGCCGCAAAATCCGGCAGTTTGGCCCGGTCCCCAATCCGTTTTAGCGCGCATTGCCAGCCCGTGGCGGCCTCCCTATAGTCCGGCCCCCGATCGACCCCGGCGCTCCGGAGATTCATAGAATATGCTTGATGCTTTGCGTGCCTCCAGCCAGACATGGGTTGGCCGGATCATTATGGCCGTGGTGATGTCTTTTCTGATCATCGCCTTCGGCTTCTGGGGCATTGCCGATATTTTCCGCGGCTTCGGCGCCAACACTTTGGCGCGGGTCGGTACGGTCGACATCACGCCGGACGAGTTCCGCAACGCCTATCAGACGCAATTGCTGCGGATGCAGGAGCAGCAGCGGCGGGCGATCAGCGCCGACGAGGCGCATGAGCGCGGGATCGACCGCCAGATTCTCGCCCGGCTCATCAGCGACTCGGCGCTGAGCCAGGAGGCGCACCGCCTGGGCCTCGCGCTCTCCGACAGCGTTATCGTCCAGCAGATCATGCAGGACGATGCGTTCAAGGGCGCTAGCGGCCAGTTTGACCGCAATGTCTTCGAGGCGCGGCTGCAAGATAATGGCCTAACCGAGCGGGGCTATGTCGCGGACACGCGCGCCGGCGCCTTGCGCGACCAGATCGTCTCGGCGCTGACCGACGGGCTTACCCCGCCCCGCGCCATGCTCGCGATCATCAATCGCTATTACAACGAGCAGCGCAGCATCGATTACGTCATCCTGCCGAAGTCGGCCGCGGGCAGCGTTCCGGCGCCGACCGAGGCCGAGCTCAAGAGCTATTTCGATGCGCATCGCGAGCTTTATCGCCAGCCGGAATATCGCAAGGTCAGTCTGCTTGTCGTAACCTCGACAAGTCTCGCGGCGATCGAAGCCGCCGCGCATCCGATCAGCGACGCGGATATCCAGAAGCGCTATGACGAAGTGAAGGGCCTGCGCTACACCCAAGCGGAGCAGCGGCAAATCCAGCAGATCGTCTTTCCCGACGAGAAATCGGCCGATGCGGCCGCCGCCAAATTGGCCGGGGGCGAAGCTTTCACCGCCTTGATTGCCGAGCGCAAGCTGACGCCGAAGGACACCGACCTCGGCACCGTCACCGAAGCGAGCCTCGCCGACAAGGCGGCAACCGCGGCGGCGTTCGCCGTCCCCTCGGGCGGCGTGACGAAGCCGGTCAAAACCCAATTCGGCTGGGCGATCCTGCGGGCCGTCGTGGTTACGCCCAAGGTTGTCATTCCGCTGGCCGCGGTGAAGAGCTTCGTCGCACACGACCTCGCCGTCGCGCGCGCGCAAAAAGACCTCGGCAAGATTCACGACCAGATCGAAGACCAGCGCGCCGCCGGCAAGTCGGTCGCCGACGCCGCCAAGGCGGTTGGTCTTTCCGCGCGGACGGTCGGTGCGATCGACACGCAAGGAAACGACAAGGCCGGCAAAGCCATTTCGGACCTTGGCGATCCGCAGGCGGTGCTAAAGGCGATATTCGCTTCTGACATCGGCGTCGATAACGATGCGATCCCGACCAAGGACGGGGGCACCGTCTGGTTCGACGTGCTCAATATCGACCTGGCGCGCAATCAGACATTCGACGAAGTCAAGGCGCGCGTCACGCAAGACTGGACCGCCGACCAGACGGCGCGACGCCTAGTCGACAAGTCTGTCGATCTGACCAAGAAGCTCGACGCCGGCGCGGCACTCACCGCGATCGCCGCCTCGGACGGCAATCTGCCGGTCAAGCATATCGACAAGGTCACGCGCCTCGATTCGAAGGGCCTCTCGCGCGACCTGCTCGACGAAGTCTTCAACCGCGGGATCGGAAAAGCGGGATCGGCCGACGCGCAAGATGGCGGCCGCATCGTGTTCAAGGTCGTGAGCGCCGTCGTGCCGCCGATCAGCGGCTCGACGTTCAACTTCAGTAGTGTCATCGATCAGATGAAGACGGCGCTCAACGACGACACGACGGCGCAATTCGTCACGCAGATCGAGACCCGCCTCGGCACGCGGGTCAATTCGCAGATCTGGCAATCCGTCTCCGGCGCGTCGACGGATCAGCAGTGACGGCATGATTACGCCCGCCTTCGACACCTTTGCCGCACGTTACGAGTCGGGCGCGCCGGTGCTGCTTTCGAGCCGCCTTGTCGGCGATCTCGAAACGCCGGTCGCGGCTTTCATGAAATTGTCCGCAGCGCGCGGCGGCCGCCTCTTTTTGCTCGAATCCGTCGAAGGCGGCGGCGCGCGCGGCCGCTATTCGATGATCGGTCTTGATCCCGATATCGTCTGGCGCTGCCAGGGCGATCGCGCCGAGATCAACCGCACCGCGCTGACCGATCTTGCCGCTTTCACGCCCTGCGAAGCGCCGCCGCTCGATGCCTTGCGCGCGCTCATCGCCGAATCGCGGATCGATGCGCCGGAAGGCCTGCCGCCGATGGCAGCGGGCATTTTCGGCTATCTCGGCTACGATATGGTGCGGCAGATGGAGCGCCTGGCGCCGCCCAAGCCCGATCCGATCGGCGTGCCGGACGCGATCATGCTGCGCCCGACGATCATGGTCGTCTTCGATAGCGTCACCGACGAAATTTTCGTCGTGACGCCGGTGCGGCCCGCGCCGAATGTCGGCGCCAAGGCCGCCTATGAAAAAGGGCTGGAGCGGATCGAGGCAATCGTCGCGACGCTCGAAGCGCCGCTGCCGCGCGGCGTCGCTGATCTCGATGCCGACGCGCAGGCGATAAACCCCGTGTCGAACACGTCTGAGGCACGCTTTCACGAAATGGTCGAGAGGGCGAAGGATTACATCCGTGCCGGCGACATTTTTCAGGTCGTGCTGTCGCAGCGTTTCACCGCGCCTTTCGCCCTGCCCGCTTTCGCGCTCTACCGGGCGCTGCGCCGCGTGAACCCCGCGCCCTTCCTCTGCTATCTCGACTTCGGCACCTTCCAGATCGTCTGTTCGAGCCCCGAGATTCTTGTGCGTGCGCGCGGCGGCAAGGTGACGATCCGCCCCATCGCGGGCACACGCTGGCGCGGCAAGAATGCCGTCGAGGACGCGCGGCTCGCCGCCGATCTCCTCGCCGACGAGAAGGAACGTGCCGAACATCTGATGCTGCTCGATCTCGGCCGCAACGATGTCGGCCGCGTCGCCAAGATCGGCAGCGTCGCCGTGACGGAGAAATTCGTCATCGAGCGCTACAGCCATGTGATGCACATCGTCTCGAATGTCGAAGGCGAGCTTGATAACTCCCACGATGTGATCGACGCGCTCTGCGCCGGCTTCCCGGCCGGCACGGTCTCCGGCGCGCCGAAAGTGCGAGCGATGGAAATCATCGACGAATTGGAGACCGACAAGCGCGGCATTTATGCCGGCGCCATCGGCTATTTCGGCGCCAGCGGCGACATGGACACCTGCATCATTCTGCGCACCTCGGTGGTGAAGGACGGCAAGATGCATGTGCAGGCGGGCGCCGGCGTAGTCTATGATTCAGACCCGGCCTATGAACAGCGCGAGACGGTCAACAAGGCACAGGCCTTGTTCCGCGCGGCGGAAGAGGCCGTGCGCTTCGCGGCGCGGACGAAACGCGGGCAATAAAATAAAATTTGCGCGGAAAAATGCCGCCGCATGTTTGATCTTGCGCATTCCTTGCGCGCGCGCTCGCAAATAGGCTTCCGCATCCGATATGAAGTCGCGGGCGCGCATCGTAGCGAGGATCAGCCATGACTCAGCTTGAAACAATCACCATTCCCGGCACACAGCTCAAGCTGACGCGCGTCGCGCTCGGCACCTGGGCGATCGGCGGCTGGATGTGGGGCGGCAGCGACGATGCGGATTCGATCCGTACCATTCAGAGCGCTGTCGATCGCGGCATCAACATCATCGACACCGCGCCAGTCTATGGCTTCGGCCATTCCGAGGAGATCGTCGGCCGCGCGCTGGCCGAAGGCGGTCGGCGGCAGAAGACGATCATCGCCACCAAAGTCGCGCTGGAGTGGAAGGACGGCAAGATTTTCCGCAATGCCAGCAAGGCGCGGATCGAACAGGAGATCGAAGATTCGCTGCGCCGGCTTCAGACCGATGTGATCGATATTTATCAGGTGCATTGGCCGGATACAGCAACGCCCATTGCCGAGACGGCCGAGACGCTCGGCAAATTGTTCAAGGCCGGGAAAATCCGCGCTATCGGCGTCAGCAATTTCAATGTCGCGCAAATGGAGGCTTTCCGCGCCGTCGCGCCGTTGCACACGATCCAGCCGCCGCACAATCTCTTCGAGCGCGGCGCGGAACAGGACGTGCTGCCCTACGCCGCCAAGAACGACATCGCGACGCTCGCCTATGGCCCGCTCTGCCGCGGCCTGCTGACCGGCAAGATCAACGCCAATTCGACTTTCGGCGGCGATGACCTGCGCCGCAACGATCCCAAGTTCAAGCCGCCGCGCTTTGCGCAATATCTCGCTGCCGTCGCTGCGCTCGACGCCTTCGCCAAGAAGAACTACGGCAAGACGGTGCTCGATCTCGCGGTGCGCTGGGTCATCGACCGCCAGCCGCTCAGCATCGCGCTATGGGGCGCGCGCCATCCTGGCCAGCTCGATCCGGTCTCCGAAATTTCCGGCTGGAAGCTCGATACGGCGGCGCTCGCCGAGATCGACAAGATTCTGGCCGAGAACATCCACGATCCGGTCGGCCCGGAATTCATGGCCCCGCCGGTGCGGAAGGCGGCATAGCGGCGGGTCACCGACCGGCCAAGGGCAATTTTCTTGACCTCATGCCCCCTTGCAGCCCAAAAGAGCGCGAGAGGACCGCGAAATGCTTGCCGTCACCCTGATCGACAATTACGACAGCTTCACCTTCAATCTGGTGCATTACCTCGGTGAATTGGGCGCCGAGGTGAAGGTGCATCGCAACGACAAGGTGAGCGTCGCGGAGGTGATCGCCGCACGGCCGGACGCGATCGTTCTCTCGCCCGGCCCCTGCACGCCGCATGAGGCCGGCATCTGCCTTGATCTCATCCGCGCGGCGAGCGCCGAAATTCCGATCTTCGGCGTCTGCCTCGGCCATCAGGCGATCGGCGAAGTGTTCGGTGGCGAGGTCGTGCGCGCGCCCATTCCCGTGCATGGCAAGATGTCGGAGATCAGCCACAAGGCGGAAACGATCTTTCGTGGCATCAACGGGCCGTTCCGCGCCACGCGCTATCATTCGCTCGTCGTCAAGCGCGAGACGCTCCCGGATGAGTTGAAGATCACCGCCGAGACGGATGGGCTGGTGATGGGCCTTTCGCACAAGTCGCGGCCAGTGCATGGCGTGCAATTCCATCCTGAAAGTATTGAGTCCGAGCACGGCCACCGCATCCTGGCGAATTTCCTCGAACTGGCGCGGGAATGGAATAAGGCGCACGCCGCCGTCTGATCTTTGGTCTGCGAAATGCTACGCTGAGGCTGTCTCTCCCGCCGCATAAAGGCCGCAGCGCTTGGACGAACCGATCAATTTCCTCGCCGACACCGCGCCGCCGAGTGAACTCTTCGGCCAGCCGAAGGGCTTGAGCGTCCTATTCGCAACGGAGATGTGGGAGCGCTTTTCCTATTACGGAATGCGCGCCCTGCTCGTCCTCTACATGACGAAATATCTGCTCTTGCCGGGCCATGCTGAGCATGTGTTGGGGCTCGGTACGCTCCGGCGCGGGCTCGAAGCGCTGTTCGGGCCGCTGGCTTTGCAGCCGCTCTCCTCGCAGATCTACGGCTTCTATACCGCGCTCGTCTATGCGACGCCGATCCTCGGCGGCCTCCTCGCCGATCGCGTGCTCGGCCAGCGCCGCACCGTCATCGTCGGCGCCGTGCTGATGGCGCTCGGCCATTGCATGATGGCCTCCGATCATCTCTTTCTTGTCGCGCTGCTGGCGCTCATCCTCGGCTCGGGCGCCTTCAAGCCCAATATCTCGACACAGGTCGGTGGTCTTTATCCCCAGGGCGACAGGCGGCGCGACCGCGCCTTCTCGATCTTCTATGTCGGCATCAACGTCGGCGCCTTCTTCGCGCCGCTCGTCTGCGGCACTTTGGGCGAGGAGACGGGCTGGCATTACGGCTTCTCCGCGGCCGGTGTCGGCATGGTGATCGGCCTTTGTATCTATCTTTATGGCCTGCGGCATCTGCCGCCCGACGCCAAAGCCCAAATCCAAGCCAAAGCCGCGCCCGCCGCGCGCCTCAGCCGCGAGGAACGGCGTAGCCTTCTCGTCCTGCTCGTGCTCTTCATACCAAGCGTGCTGTTTTGGGCGGTCTATGAGCAGCAGGGCAATACGATCACGCTCTGGGCCAATGCCGATGTCGACCGCACCATTGCGCTCTTCGGCGGGCATACGGAAATCCCGACGACCTGGTTCCTGGCGATCAACCCGTTCCTGATCTTCGCCTTCACGCCGCTCGTCGTCGCGCTCTGGACGCGGCAGTCGGCGCAAGGGCGCGAGCCCTCGACGATGCTGAAAATGGCGCTCGGCTGTTTCGGCGAGGCGCTCGCCTATCTCGTCCTCGCACTCGCCGCCCGGCATGCCGGGACGGGCAAGGCGAGCTGGCTCTGGCTCCTCGCCTATTTCACAATCCTGACATTGGGCGAACTTTATCTTTCGCCGGTCGGCCTGTCCCTGGTGACGAAGCTCGCGCCAGCGCGGATGCTCTCGCTCATCATGGGGGTCTGGCTGGCGACGAACTTCATCGGCAATTTCCTTGCCGGCTGGCTCGGCAGCTTCTGGAGCGCCATGGGCCGGGCCGACTTCTTCCTGACTGCGGCCGCGATCGCGGCTTTCGCCGGGCTCGTAATCCTGGCCTGCATCCGGCCTCTTGCCAAGATCACCAGAGAGATCACGAGCGAGCCAGAGGCCCGCTGAACCCTTGCGCTTTACGGCGCGCCAGAGCAATGAGACGCCATGGACGCCTTCAAACCCCTGCTTGCGAAAATTGCGACGGGCGCGAGCCTCAGCCGGAGCGAGGCGGAATATGCCTTCAATCTGCTGCTCAGCGGCGGAGTGACGGCGGCGCAGACCGGCGCCTTCCTCATGGGCCTGCGCGTGCGCGGCGAGACGGTTGACGAGATCACCGGCGCTGTCGCCGCCATGCGGGCCAAAATGCTGCCCGTCGCGGCGCCGCCCCATGCGATCGACATCGTCGGCACCGGCGGCGACGGCCACGGCACCTATAATATCTCGACCCTCGCTGCCTTGATCGTCGCGGCCTGCGGCGTGCCGGTCGCCAAGCACGGCAACCGTGCCGCTTCGTCGAAATCCGGCGCCAGCGATGTCCTCGCCGCGCTCGGCGTCAAGATCGGCCTCGCGCCGGACGAGGTCGAGCATTGTCTGCATGAAGCCGGCATCGGGTTCATGACCGCACCCGTGCATCACGCCGCGATCCGGCACGTCAGCCAGATCCGCGGCGAGCTCGGCACGCGAACCCTGTTCAATCTGCTCGGCCCGCTGGCCAATCCGGCGCGGGTCAAGCGGCAGTTGGTCGGCGTCTTCGCCAAGGAATGGCTGGAGCCGCTGGCGGAAGTACTGCGCAACCTCGGCTCCGAGCGCGTCTGGCTGGCGTATGGCGCGGACGGGCTCGACGAAGTGACGATTACCGGACCGACCTATGTCACAGCGCTGGAAGATGGCGCGATCCGCTCCTTCGTCATAAGCCCCGAAGATGCCGGGTTGAAGCCCGCGAGCCTTGAAGACATCAAAGGCGGCGATGCTGCGCATAATGCTGCTGCCCTCAACGCCGTGCTGCACGGGGCGCGGAACGCCTATCGCGACATTGCGGTGTTCAATGCCGCGGCGGCGCTCATCGTCGCCGAAAAGGCGGCCAATTTGCGCGAAGGCGCGGCCCGGGCCGCCGCCGCGCTCGATGCCGGCCGCGCCGCCGAAGTGCTTGCCCGGCTGATCAAAGCGTCGCATGGCGCCTCCGGCAGGGCTTGATATTTTGCCCCGGCGGCGCTTCGTGGCAGATTAAGCCCGTCGTAGCGCGACGGGGAGGACAAAGGCAGGCCCATGGCCGATATTCTGAAGAAGATCGAAGCTTATAAGCGCAAAGAAATCGCCGAGGCGAAATTGCGGATGCCGCTCTCGACGCTCGAGCGCCGGATCGAGACCCACGATCCGCCACGCGGCTTCGTCCACGCCATAGAGGCCAAGCTCGCCGAGGGGCGTTTTGCGCTCATCACCGAGGTCAAGAAGGCAAGCCCGTCAAAGGGCCTGATCCGCGCCGATTTCGACCCGCCGCTGCTCGCCAAAGCCTATGAGACGGGCGGCGCGGCCTGTCTTTCCGTCCTGACCGACACGCCGTCCTTCCAGGGTTCCCTCGATTATCTCGAAGCCGCGCGCAAAGCCGTCAGGCTACCGGCGCTGCGCAAGGATTTCCTTTTCGATCCTTACCAAGTCTACGAGGCGCGCGCCTATGGCGCCGATTGCATCCTCATCATCATGGCCTGCGTCACGGACGAGGAAGCCAAAAGGATCAACAAAACCGCGCACGATCTGCGGCTCGACGTGTTGGTCGAAGTCCATGACGAAGCCGAGCTGCAACGCGCGCTCGAACTCGAGACGAAGCTCCTCGGCATCAACAACCGCGATCTGCGCACCTTCGAGACGAAGCTCGAGACCTGCGAGCGGCTAGCGGAGAAAATCCCTGCCGACCGTATCGTGGTCGCCGAGAGCGGCATCGCCAATCACGACGACTGCCTGCGCCTGCACAAATCCGGCATCGACACATTTCTCGTCGGCGAAAGCCTGATGCGGCAGAAGGACGTGACGGCGGCGACGCATGCGCTGCTCTGCGGCGACGACGCCGAGCGCCACGCAACGCCGCGCAAAGCGCACGGCTGACGATGGGCAAGCTCACCCATCTCGCCGCGGCGGGCGACGTCCATATGGTCGATGTTTCGGAGAAACCGGCGACCGATCGCACCGCGCGTGCCGAGGGCCGCGTGGTCATGCGCCGCGAGACGCTCGCGCTCGCCCTCTCGGGCAATGCCAAGAAGGGCGATGTCTTCGCCGCGGCGCGCATCGCCGGAATTATGGCGGCGAAGAAGACGGCCGATCTGATCCCGCTCTGCCACCCGCTGGCGCTGACTAAGGTGACGGTCGAGGTCGAGCCCGACCCGGCCCTGCCGGGCCTGCGCGTCTTTGCCGAGGCGAAGGTGAGCGGCCAGACCGGCGTTGAGATGGAGGCCTTGACGGCAGTATCCGTCGCCTGCCTTACGATCTATGACATGCTCAAGGCGGCGGATCGGGCGATGCGGATCGAAGGCATTGAACTCATTGAAAAATCGGGCGGCAAATCCGGCCCTTTCCGGCGCGATGGTTGAACCCGTGGGCGACTCCGATCTCCTGCCCGTCGCCGAAGCGCGGGCGCGCGTCCTCGCAAACCACGGCGCGCGCGGCACCGAGCGTGTGCCGCTCGCCGAAGCGCTCGGGCGCACCTTGACCGAACCGCTCGTCGCCCTGCGCACGCAGCCGCCTTTCGCCGCCTCCGCCATGGACGGTTTCGCAGTCCGCGCCGCCGACCTCGCGAACCTGCCGGCACGATTGAAGGTGATCGGTGAAAGCGCCGCGGGACATGGTTTCGATGGCAGCATCGCGCCGGGCGAGGCCGCGCGCATCTTTACCGGCGCGCCGGTGCCGTCGGGCGCGGATTCCGTGCTGATGCAGGAAGATACGACGCTCGACGGCGACATCGTCACCGCGCAGCGGACGATTGCCGTGGGCCGTCACATCCGCACCGCCGGCGTCGATTTCTCCGCGGGCGAGAGCCTGCTGGCAGCCGGCACGCATCTTGGCCCGATCGACATCGCCCTCGCCGCCGCGATGGGCCATGCCGAGGTGTCTGTGGCGCGAAAACCCCGCGTGGCGATCCTCGCCACCGGCGATGAGCTGGTACAGCCCGGCCAGGCGACCCGTCCCGATCAGATCATCACCTCCAATTCCTTCGCCGTAGCCGCCTTTGTCACGCAGAACGGCGGCGAGCCCATCGATCTCGGCATTGCAGGCGATGATTTTGCCGCGCTCGAAGCCGGCGTCCTCGCCGCGCGCAAAGCCCAAGCCGACGTGCTGGTGACACTCGGCGGCGCCTCGGTCGGCAAGCATGACCTTGTCCGCTCGGCTCTGGCCAATGAGGGCATGGAATTGAGCTTCTGGCGCATCGCCATGCGGCCAGGCAAGCCGCTGATCCACGGCCGGCTCGGCGACATGCTGATCCTCGGCCTGCCGGGCAATCCCGCCGCCTCGATCGTCTGCAGCCTGTTGTTTCTCGTCCCGCTGGTGCGCGCGCTCAGCGGCGATCCGCGTGCCGCGGAAGATCCGACCGAGCTGGCGATTCTCGGCGCGCCGGTCCAGACCAATAGCCAGCGCGAGGATTATCTGCGCGCGACGCTCACGCAGGGCCGAACCGGCCTGCCCGTGGCGACCCCCTTCGCGCTGCAAGATTCCTCGCTGCTGCGCATTTTCGCCCAATCGCAATGCCTGCTGGTGCGCCCACCCTATGCCCCGGCGGCCGAAGCAGGGGAATCCTGCCGGGTCATTAAGCTGTCAGCGGTTCTGCGCTAAATCGCACCGATCGCGTCAGATTGACAGGCTAGAAAGCCCGCCTAAGTTCGCATGTGAGAGTCGCCTGACGAGAGCGCCAGCAGGAGGAGATCATGGGTCACATTATCTGGATCATTGTCATCGGCTTCGTCGCGGGACTGCTGGCGCGCTGGTTCTCGCCAGCGCCGAACAATCCGAGCGGCTTCATTCTCACGACGCTGCTTGGCATCGCGGGCGCATTTATCGCAACCTTCATCGGCCAGTCGATTGGCTGGTATCGCCTCGATCAAGGCGCGAGCTTCATCGGCGCCACCATCGGCGCCGTCGTCCTGCTGCTGATCTGGCGGCTGGTCGCCGGCAAAACCGGCGACGTCGGCCCCACCGCCACCGGCCCACGCCGCTGGCTGTAAGCTAACAAGGCCGTGGATTGACGCCAGCGCCGTCACATAGGCCCGGACATTGCTTGCCGAATCTGCTGAAGTGCAGGTTCGGACCGGGGAGGATGGCAGAATGCGGCATTGGCAGGTAGCTCTGGCGGCGGCGTTCGTTTTGCAAGCCGCCATGGCACAGAGCGCCGGCCTTCTCGATCGCTCGGCCAATCGCCTGCCCGATATTGTCGAGCAGGACAACGGCGGCAATCTGCTAAAACGGATTGAATTCGTCGAGCAGCATCGCAACGATTACATCTACCGGCTGCCGGTCGAGTGCTTTTCGTCCTGCACGCTGCTGCTCGGTATTTCCGGCGCCTGCGTTCCACAGGGCGCCGTGCTTTATTTCCACGGTGCGACGATCGACGGCAAGCTCGCGCCGGCCTATCTCAACAATTATGCGGCGAGCTATTATCCGGCCAACGTCCGGCGCTGGGTCGTCGCACATCACGCGCTGCAAAAGACAAGTTTTACACGAATGAGTTGGCAGCAGGCAGCCGCCATCGGCGTCAAGGTCTGCCAATAGCTTCGACCGGCCGGCGCCATCCGGGCGCGCGTTCCCTATTCTTAAGAGCGATCTGCGAAAGGTCAGGGATAATCGAATTGCAGCCGCAAATGCGCGAGTTGCTCGCGCTCGATAAAGCCACGATGGATTGCCCAGACCGAATTAGCGCCATCGAAATGAAAGCGATGCAGGCTATGCCGGATGGGTTCATAGCCGATCAACTGATAGCCGAACATTTTCTGATACCATTTGATCGCCGCCGGGTCGTCGCTCCAGGTGTGGACTTCACGCGCGTCGCGGGCGCGCATCTCCTCCTGCCGCCTTTTTTGGAGATATTGGCCGACACCGAGACGGCGAGCCTCGGGCAGCGCCGAAATCAGCACGGTCTTCGCCGCGCCAGCTGCTTCGTCGAGCCAGTCCCAGCAGCAGAATCCCAAGATCATATCATTCTCAGCCGCGACCCAGCATTTGTCGGATAGATTGATATGAGAGATCTTATTTCTGACAGCGATAATCGCATCTTCCGCGAAATCGCTATCCGCGTGCGAAGCGTCCGAAAGCAAATGAACGTTATATGCGGCGAGGCAGCCGAATATTCCGCTGACATCCTCGACGCACGGCTCTCTTATTTCCAAACTCATCTTTCGCTGCGCCTTCAATCATTGCGGTGGTATTCACGAAATTATTGGCGCGGTTTGTGAATATAAATTTCAGCTTTCACCGAGAGGATTGCATATTGCGCCCGTAGTGCAAGAAATCCTCATGACAGGCGCGGCGCACCTCAGCGCACCGCGGCCTTGCGATCCCACAGGACGTTTTCGCGATGCTCGGCGGCGATGCGGCGGACGGTGCCAGTCGTCGAGCGGTAGATCAAGGTCTCGGTGCGTATCGCGTCCCTGTCGAAACGCACGCCCGAGACGAGCGCACCATCGGTGACGCCGGTGAGCGAGACGATGACGTCGCCGGCGGCGAGTTCAGCGAGATCATATTTGCGGCGCGGGTCCGCAACGCCCATCCGCGCCGCGCGCTCGACCTTCTCTTCGGTATCGAGGATCAGCCGGCCTTGCATCTGGCCGCCGACGCAGCGCAGCGCGCCTGCCGCCAGAACGCCCTCCGGCGCGCCGCCGGTGCCGATATAGATGTCGATGCCGGTTTCTTCCGGCCGGGTGGTGAAGATCACGCCGGCCACATCGCCGTCCGGGATGAGCCGCACCGGGCAGCCGATTTCGCGGCAGGCATCGAGGATCGGCTTGTGGCGCGGCCGGTCGAGCAGAAGGACGGAAATTTCTTTCGGCGCGACGCCCTTGGCCTTGGCCAGCGCTGCGATGTTTTCCGCGACGCTCAGGTCAAGATCAACGATGCCGTGAGGATAGCCGGGGCCGATCGCGATCTTTTCCATATAGACGTCGGGCGCGTGCAGCAGCGCGCCGCCGGTCGCCATCGCCATCACCGCGATCGAACCGGGCATGTCTTGGGCGCAGAGCGTCGTGCCTTCGAGCGGATCGACGGCGATATCGACCGCCGGGCCGAAGCCCGTGCCGAGTTTTTCGCCGATATAGAGCATCGGCGCTTCGTCGCGCTCGCCCTCACCGATCACCACTGTCCCTTCGATCGGCAGGCGGTGCAGCTCGCGCCGCATGGCATCGACAGCCGCTTGGTCCGCCGCCTTCTCATTGCCGCGGCCGCGCCAGCGCGCGGCGGCCACGGCGGCGCGCTCGGTCACGCGGACGAGTTCGAGCGTCAGGATGCGCTCGATAATGTCCTGGCTCTTGACGACGAGATCGGTCACGAACCTTCCTATTCGCGTTCTATACGGATGACCTGCGGCGGCTCGGCGATGAAGCCATCCGCGAGAACGTCCTTCAGCGCTTCGCCAATGAGTTTCTCCGAGGTCGCATGGGTGATGAGAATGACCGGCACGGCGCTCGCGCCCTTCTGCTCGCCCGGGCGGCGGCGCTGGACGATGCTTTCCAGCGAAATCGCGCGTTCGGCCATGCGCGTCGCGATCGCCGCCGCGGCCCCCGAGCGGTCGAAGACCGAGAGGCGGATGTAATAGCCACCCTCATGCGTCTGGATCGGGGCGCGGCGCAGCGGCGTCAACGCCCTTGCCGGCAGGCCGAAGGGCGGCGGCTTGAGCCCGCGCGCGATGTCGGCAATATCGGCGACGACCGAGGAGGCTGTCGCCGCGCCGCCAGCGCCCGGCCCGACCAGCGTCAATTCCTGTACGGCGTCGGCATCGATCGTCACCGCGTTGGTGACGCCCATCACCTGAGCGATGGCGGAAGAGCGCGGCACCATGGTCGGATGGACGCGCTGCTCGATGCCGACCGCGGTCCGCTCGGCGACGCCGAGGAGCTTGATGCGATAGCCAAGCTCGGAGGCCGCGGCAATATCGGCGAGCGTGATCTTCTCGATGCCCTCGACGGCGATGGCATCCGGCGCGATCTCGGTGCCGAAGGCGAGCGCGGTGAGGATCGCCAGTTTATGCGCCGTGTCGTAGCCGCCGATATCGAAGGAGGGATCGGCCTCCGCATAGCCCAGCTTTTGCGCCTCGGCCAGACATTCGCCGAAGGAGATCTGCTCCGCCTCCATACGCGAGAGGATGTAATTGCAAGTGCCGTTCAGGATGCCATAGACGCGCGAGACCTGATTGCCGGCGAGGCTGTCGCGCAGGGTCTTGACGACGGGAATGCCGCCGGCGACCGAGGCCTCGAAGCCGAGCGCCACGCCCTGGGCCTCCGCGAGCTTGGCAAGGTGCAGCCCGTGCTTGGCGAGCAGCGCCTTGTTGGCGGTGACGACGGATTTGCCCTCGCGCAGCGCCGTCTCGACGGCGGCATAAGCCACACCATCCGCGCCGCCGATCAATTCGACGAAGACGTCGATCTCGGGCGAGCCCGCCAAAGTTACCGGATCGCTGATCCAGTCGAACCGGGCCAGGTCAAGATCGCGCGCCTTGGCGCGGTTTTGCGCCGAGACCGCAGTGACGGCGATCTCGCGCCCCGTCCGCGCCGCCAAGTCAGCGGCCTGACGGTCGAGAAGCTTGATGAGCGCGGCGCCGACAGTGCCAAGACCGGCGACGCCAAGGCGCAAGGGAGACGACATTGAAAAATCTCAAGTGAATCGCCGGAATCCCCGGCCAATTGTGCTGCCGCCTTCTGCCCCATTTCGCCGGGGCGATCAACAAAGCGCCGGGTTCAGGCTTTCTGGCCGCTGGCGACGAGCCAGGCGGGGTCGAACCAGCGGTCCGCCTCGCCGTCATAGGGCAGCCGGTTGACGTCCCAATGGCGGATATAGGGTGCATAGGCGGCATAGACCGGCGGTCCGCCGCCGATGAAGACGACCCGGCCCGGAAAGCGGGCCAACACCTCCTCCGGCTTGTCGGAGGCGTGGATTTTGATGATGTCGCGGTCCTTGAAGGCGAATTCCGGGACGGAAATATAGGTGCGGTGGCCCATGATAAGCACATGGCCGCGCGTCAGCTCGAAGAAGCGCACGACATCAGTCACGAACTCGCGGCCGCGATTGCCCTCCCACGGCAGCCGGCCGTTGAGGCCAAACTGGCCGCCCTGGCCGATCGCGATGACGGCACGCACGTCGATAACCTGGTCGATAGCTTCCATAAGAGCCTCCCGTGGCGCTTTTAGCGGCTCAGGCAGGCCTGTCCAGATCGTCTGAGGAGATGGAATGAGGCGCGGCGGCGATCCGCCGCGCCGAATGCGTTGCTTCACTTACAAACCGCCGCCGCGGCTTCCGCAACGGCCTGATCCTGCACGCCGCTGCCGCCGCTGACGCCGACCGCGCCGACGATCTTGCCATCGACAACCAGCGGCACGCCGCCGGCGAAAATCATCACCCGGCCATGGTTCAACTCTTGGATGCCATAAAACTGGTCGCCGGGCTGGCTGTTCTGGCCGAGTTCCTTGGTCGAAAGGTCGAAGGCCTTGGCGGTGAAGGCCTTGTTGATGGCGATATCGATACTTCCCAGCCATGCGCCGTCCATGCGCGTGAAGGCCTTCAAATTGGTGCCGGCATCGACCACCGCAATATTCATCGGCTGGCCGATCTCTTTCGCCTTGGCCTCGCCGGCGGCAATCACGCGATGGGCTTTTTCGCTGGTAATCATACAATTTTCTCCTGCAGGCGGGAATTCCGACAGAATATTATTTAGGATGCCGGGGGCGCAAGGCCAGCCCCGGCTTTTGAGGCGGCGCAAGCAGCGTTACGAAAATCCGGCCGGATTATTGAGCAATATTCGTCAAATCGTCCGAGAACGGGCTCTGTTCGAGTCAAAGAATTGGAATTATGCTGTGTCCGCTTCCAACAGCAGACCGACCGGGCATAGCGCTTTTCTGCGCCGAGTGTCGTTCCGGGTCGGCGCGCCAACTTTCTGACATCGAGGATTGACCATGACCAAAGTCCGCGGCTATGCCGCTCGCGACGCCCAATCGCCGTTGGCTCCGTTCAGCTTCACGCGGCGCAGCCCCGGCCCGCACGATATCGAAATCGAGATTCTTTATTGCGGCATCTGCCATTCGGATCTGCACCAGGCCCGCAACGACTGGCGCAATTCGCTTTATCCGATGGTGCCGGGCCATGAGATCGTCGGCCGCGTCGTCGCGACCGGCCCACACGTCAAGAAACTGAAGGTCGGCGATTACGCCGCCGTCGGCTGTATGGTCGATTCTTGCCGCCAATGTTCGGCCTGCGAGGACGACCTCGAGCAATATTGCGAGCATGGCACGACCTGGACCTACAACAGCAAAGAACGGGGCAGCGAAAACCTCACCTTCGGCGGCTATTCGGAGAAGATCGTCGTCGAAGAGCGCTTCGTCGCCAAAGTGCCGCCGCATCTCGACTTGAAGGCCGTCGCGCCGCTGCTCTGCGCCGGCATCACCACCTGGTCGCCGCTGCGGCATTGGCAGATCGGGGCCGGCCAGAAGGTGGGCATCATCGGGCTTGGCGGCCTCGGCCATATGGGTATCAAATTCGCCAAGGCGCTCGGCGCGCATGTGGTAATGATCACCACCTCGCCCGGCAAGGCGAAGGACGCCAAGCACCTCGGCGCCGACGAAGTGCTGCTCTCACGCGATGCCGCCGCGATGGCGGCGCATGCTGGCAGCTTCGACTTCCTGCTCAACACCGTGCCGGTGCCGCACGACCTCAACCCCTACCTCGCGCTGTTGAAGCGCGACCGGACCATGGCCATCGTCGGCGTGCTGACCGAGCTTGAGCCGCCGGTGATGGGCGGAAGCCTCATCGGCGGCCGCAAGGCGATCGCGGGGTCCGGCATCGGCGGAATGAAGGAGACGCAGGAGATGCTCGATTTCTGCGGCGCGCACAACATCGTTGCCGACATCGAGATCGTCCCGATCCAGGCGGTCAACGAAGCCTATGACCGGCTGCTGAAAAACGACGTCAAATACCGCTTCGTCATCGACATGGAATCGTTGCGCAAGGACGCAGCCTGACGCTTGGTCGTCCGAGTCCTTCACACCCTTTGGCTCGGTTCGGCAAGCTGCTAGACTACGGGTCGGCTTTAGCCCGGCCCGTATCGTTCTTGGAGGGTGTACCATGATGCAGCATCAAGAAAGCTTACGCCTCGATCGCCGCGCCTTTGGGCAACTTTCAGCGTTCGGCCTGGCCAGCACAATGGTCGGGTTGAATGGCGCAGCAAAAGCCGACAGCGGTATGGACGTAGAGCCAGAAGCGTTCACCGCGCTTCGCAACAAGCCACTCAGCATTGGCATTCTGATCTTCCCGGAGTTGGATCAGATCGACTTCACCGGCCCGTTCGAAGTGCTCACCCGCCTGCCCGACACGAAGGTACACGTGATCGGCACGCAGAAGGGACCGTTCCGCGGCTATGAGGGGTTGATCGTCACGCCGGAAATGGTGCTATCCGAAGCACCCCCGCTCGATCTCTTACAGGTGGCCGGCGGTGCTGGCCAGCAGGCACTGATGAATGACACGGCCGTGCTATCATTCATCCAAGCGCATGCAGCGGGCGGCAAACCGATCTTCTCGGTCTGCACCGGCGCGCTGCTCTTAGGCGCGGCGGGCATTCTGAAGGGGCGCCGTGCGACGACGCATTGGACCGCCCTCGATCTGCTGCCCTACTTCGGGGCGACGCCGGTCAACGAGCGCGTCGTCATCGACGGCCATATCGTCACCGCCGCGGGCGTCACAGCCGGGATTGACGGCGCATTGGTGGTCGCAGCCCTCGTACGCGGCAAAAGCATCGCCCAGGGCGTACAGCTTAACATCCAGTACGCGCCCGACCCGCCGTTCCATGCCGGGACGCCGGAGACAGCGCCCAAAGAGGTGTTGGCCGCTGTCGAAGACGCCTATGAACCCCTCATGCGCGCGCGATTGAACACGGCCAAGGAAGTCTCGATACGGTTGGGCATCAACCGGTCTTGACGCCCGGCGCCCAGCGCGCTTGCCATTGCTGCGCTGCTGGGTCAAAAGCCCTGCGATGCTGCATCTCAACGAACTGACCTTCCGGCTGGGGCCACGCGTCCTCTTCGACAAAGCGACCGCCGCCCTGCCGGAGCGGGCGCATATCGGTTTCGTCGGCCGCAACGGCGCCGGCAAAACCACTCTGTTCAATATGATCGCCGGCGATCTTACGCCCGATTCCGGCACGATCTCGGTGCCGCGGCAGATGCGGCTCGGCCGCGTCGAGCAGGAGGCGCCGGGCGGCCCGACGAGCCTGCTCGATTTCGTCCTCTCCGCTGATATCGAACGCGCCGCTTTGCTCGCGGAGGCGGAGACGGCGAGCGATCCGCATCGCATCGCCGACATTCAAACGCGGCTAGCGGATATTGGCGCGCACGCAGCGCCTTCCCGCGCGGCGCATATTCTCGCCGGTCTCGGCTTCGACCATGAAGCGCAGGGCCGCCCGCTCTCGGAATTCTCCGGCGGCTGGCGGATGCGTGTGGCGCTCGCCGCGGTCCTCTTCTCTGCGCCCGATCTTCTGCTGCTCGACGAGCCAACCAATTATCTCGATCTCGAAGGCACGCTCTGGCTCATCGATTATCTCGCCCATTATCCGGCGACAATCCTCGTCATCAGCCACGACCGCGATCTGCTCGACGCGGTGGCGGATCACATCCTGCATCTCGATCAGGCCAAACTCACTCTCTGGCGCGGCAATTACGCGAGCTTCGAGCGCCAGCGGCGCGAGCAACAGGCGGTGCTCGTCAAGCAGAAGAAGAAGCAGGACGCGCAGCGCGCACATCTCCAGGCTTTCGTCGACCGCTTCCGTGCCAAGGCCACCAAAGCGAAACAGGCGCAGGCGCGGCTCAAAATGCTCGCCAAGATGGAGCCGATCGCCGCCATCGTCGACGGCGACGTTCTGCCCTTCCACCTGCCCTCGCCGCAAAAGCCGCTGCGGCCGCCGATCCTGCGCATGGAGAATGCCACTGTGGGCTATGGCGAGACGCCGGTCTTGCAAAAGCTCTCGCTGACGATTGCCGAGGACGATCGCATCGGCCTGCTCGGCGCCAACGGAAACGGCAAATCGACCTTCGCCAAGCTGGTCGCCGGGCGGCTCGAAGCCATGAGCGGCAAGATCGAGCGCGCGGCGAAACTCGATGTCGGCTTTTTCGCCCAGCATCAGGTCGATGACCTCAACGAGACGACCACGCCCTATCAATGCGTCGCGGAGCTGATGCGCGGCCAGCCCGAGGCGAAAATCCGCGCCCGCTGCGCGCAGATCGGTTTTCCCAACGTCAAAGCCGATACGAAGATCGCGCTGCTCTCCGGCGGCGAGAAGGCGCGGCTCCTGATGGGGCTCGCGAGCTTTAACGGCCCGCATCTGCTCATCCTCGATGAGCCGACGAACCATCTCGACATTGACAGCCGCGCCGCTCTGATCGAGGCGATCAACGATTACGAGGGCGCCGTGATCCTCATCTCGCACGACCGCTATCTGCTCGATGCCTGCGCCGATCAGCTGTGGGTCGTGGGCGACGGCCGCGTTTCACCTTTCGACGGCACGATGGACGATTACACGCGGCTCGTGCTCTCGGCGCGCGGCGCGGCGCCGGCACAAGCCAAGGCCGGCCAAGCCAGGGGCGACGGCGATCACGAGACGAACCCACCCGCGCCCCGCGCCGCGAAGACGGCGCCGCTGAAGAAGCGCATTACGGCGGCGGAAGAGAAGATGGCCAAGCTTCAGAATCTGCTCGGACGGGTCGATGCGGTATTGGCCGCGCCCGACGCCTTTACGGCCAAGCCGGCGCAAGCGGCCCAGCTTGCCCGGCAGCGGGGCGATCTGGAGCGCGCGCTCGCCGCCGCCGAAGAAGAATGGCTGCAATTGACATCGGATAACGAAATGCTTTGAATTTTTCGTCAGATTCCCGGGCAAAGATTTTTGGGAACAAGCTCACTAAAGATGTCCAACGAACAAATTCCCATAACACCTGCACTGCTGACTTGGGCGAGGGATCGCGCCGGCGTCTCGCCAAGCGATGCAGCCAAAGCATTTAAAAAGCTATCCGATTGGGAGAAGGGTAAATCTTTTCCCACCTATGCACAGCTCGAACAGTTAGCGCAGCATTTTAAAGTACCAATCGCAGTTTTCTTCTTCCCGACGCCCCCAACGGTACCTGATATTCAAGAAACATTCCGTACACTTCCAAATACGGATTTTGTCGCTTTACCGAGCAAAATTCGCTTATTGTTGAGGAAGGCCAAAGCGCTACAGCTAAATCTGCCAGAATTAGTAACAGATCGCAGCTCAAGATCTCGTTTAATTACACACGAATTGACCTTTCCAGGCGACGTTACTGTAGATCAGATGTCCAGAGTCTGTCCGCAGCTACCTTGGAGTGACGATCGACGAACAAAAAAATTGGCCGGATGATGAAACCGCCTTGAAAGAATGGCGAAGACGTTTTTTTGACGTTGGAATATTCGTATTCAAAGACGCATTTAGAATAGACGAATACTCAGGATTTTGTTTGTACGACCCCGAATTTCCAGTAATATATGTAAACAATAGCGCTACTAAAACTCGTCAGATATTCACGCTGTTCCATGAATTAGCACATCTTATTTTTCACACAAGCGGTATTGATAGTATAACAGATGCATTTGTCCCGCGGCTCGCAGGTAGCGCCCGCAGGATTGAGATACTATGCAATAAATTTGCTGCAGAGTTTCTCTTACCAGAGAAAGCCTTAGATGAAATTCTAGCGGTTGCCGACGCTACCGAAGCAACTGCTTATGACATCGCAGGACGCTTCCACGTAAGCAGAGAGGTTGTCTATCGCCGATTTTTAGATCGCCAACTAATTAATCGTCAACAGTATGACGAAGCGGTTATTCGCTGGACGGCAGAACGTCAGCAAGGCGGCAATGGCGGCGACTACTATTGGACCAAGCTGGCATATCTTGGCCGAGAGTATGTTAGCCTTGCCCTCAGCCAATTTCACAAAAATCGTATCGATGAGAATCAACTTGCTGAATATCTCGACACTAAACCGAAAAACCTTGAGGGCATCGAGCGCTATTATGAACGAGGAAACGGCTGATGTATGTATTCGATACTTCACCGCTTTCCACATTATTTAAAAACTACTATCGTCGAAGATTCCCAACTTTATGGAATCAATTCGAAACGCTCGTCTCTGACGACCTATTATTATCAACTCGAGAAGTACTCAGAGAAATTCACGATGGGCCAGTTAAGTCTTTGCGGGAGTGGAGCGCCAATCATCAGGACTTATTTCCGGCTCCCACTTCAGAAGAGGCCAAAAGCGTGGGCGCTATATATGCCGTAAATCATTTTCAACAAAATATCGAGCAGCAGAAATTACTGAAAGGCGGGCGAAACGCCGATCCGTTTGTCATTGCAAGAGCGATGGTCGAGCAATGTGCCGTAGTAACAATGGAAGTGTTCAAGCCCAATTCGGCAAAAATCCCGAATATCTGCAGGCACTTTGGTATTCCGTGCCTTTCTTTGGAGGAGTTCATGGAAGCAGAGCACTGGGAGTTTTAGTTTCTCCCTCGCCATGAGCTCTGGGCCCGGCCCCGCGGAGTGACGCCTGAGCGCACCGAACCGAAGCATGTTAGGCTGGCATTTCTCGATTCTGATCATAAATTTAGTGGACATTGGAACGGCCGCTTTATATTCCGCTCACGCGCATGGCTGACGAACACCGAACATGTTGACGAAAAAAGGGAAATACGGCCTCAAGGCCATGGTCCATTTGGCCGGGCGGCCGCCGGGTGAGCCGTCTCTCGTCACCGATATCGCGACGGCCAATGCGATCCCGAAAAAATTCCTCGACACGATCCTCGGCGAATTGCGCAACGCCGGCTTCGTCAATTCCAAGAAGGGCAAAGGTGGCGGCTATACGCTGGCCCGTTCCGCGCAAGATATTCGCGTCGGCTATATCATCCGCGTCCTCGACGGACCGCTGGCGCCAATCCAATGCGCCAGCCGCACCGCCTATCGCCGCTGCGACGATTGCTCCGACGAGAAGCGCTGCGGCGTCCGCCTCGTCATGCTGGAGGCACGCGAAGCCATCGCACAGATCCTGGACAATCGGACGCTGGCCGATATGCGCGCCCTGGCCTTGAGCGGTGAGCAGGAATTCACCTATACGATCTGACGCCCGACGCAGCGCACAGCCCGACGCTTGGCGATGTTTGCTTGCCGGTATCACGCTCGCTTGCAAATATTAAAATAAAACAATTAGGAAAGCGGTTTTCTTCAGATGTCAGTTGAACCAAAGGTCCTGCTGCGGTCGCTGTTTGACGCCGCCGTCTCCGCCGCCGATCCCGCCCGCGTGCTCGCGCAATATCTGCCGCGGCCGCCGAAGGGCCGCACGATCGTCATCGGCGCGGGCAAGGGCGCGGCCTCTATGGCGCGCGCTGTCGAGGCCGCTTGGCCTGGCGAATTGTCCGGCGTGGTCGTCACCCGCTATGGGCATCATCTGCCGACCCGCACCATCGAGGTTCTCGAAGCCAGCCATCCAGTGCCGGATGCCGCCGGTCTCGCCGGTTCCAAGCGCCTGCTCGCCGCCGTCCAAGGGCTGACGAAAGACGATCTCGTCATCTGTCTCATCTCCGGCGGCGCCTCGGCGCTTCTGCCGCTGCCGCTCGAAGGGCTCGACCTCACCGACGAGCAGACGCTCAACAAAGCCCTGCTCAAATGCGGCGCGACGATCAGCGAGATGAATTGCGTGCGCCGGCATCTCTCGGGAATCAAGGGCGGACGGCTCGCCGTCGCCTGCCATCCGGCCAAACTCGTGACGCTGCTGATCTCCGACGTGCCGGGCGACGAGCCCGTCGACATCGGCTCGGGACCGACCATCGGCGACCCCACGACCTGCCAGGACGCGCTGGAAATCATCGCCCGCTATGGCATCGAGGGAAGCGATAAGGTCCGCGATGTTCTGATCAGCGGGCGCGGCGAAAGCGTCAAGCCCGGCGATCCGCGCCTTGAGAACAGCGAAGTCAAAACAATCGCCACGCCGCAGATGGCTCTCGAAGCCGCCGCCACCCTGGCGCGCCAGCAGGGCTTTGCGGTCCATATCCTCAGCGATCGCATCGAGGGCGAGGCCCGCGACGTCGGCAAGGTGATGGACGCCATCGCGCGGCAGATCGCCCGCCATAGTCAGCCCTTCGCCCCGCCCTGCCTCCTGCTCTCTGGTGGCGAGACAACCGTGACCGTTCGCGGCAAGGGCCGCGGCGGCCGCAATGTCGAGTTTCTGCTGTCGCTCGGAATCGCGCTCGATGGCCATCCGGGCATTCATGCGCTCGCGGGCGACACCGATGGCGTCGACGGGCTGGAAGAGATCGCTGGCGCCTATCTTGGCCCGGATTCGCTCGCCCGTGCCTGGAATCTCGGCATCAAGCCGCCGGACGCCCTCGCCGCCAACGACGGCCACAGCTTTTTCGAGGCCCTGGGCGACAGCGTCGTCACCGGCCCGACCCTCACCAATGTCAATGATTTCCGCGCCATCCTCATCACCGCAGAGGCGGCGGAGGGGTAAAATCAGGCGGCGTGCGGATGGCGCAGGATGCTATCCGCATTGATCCCGAAGAGCCGCAGACTTTCGAGGAATGCTTCGGACGGATGGGCGAAATCGAGCGCGCGGCCGTCCGCATGCCATGTCGCTACGGCCGAGAGCAAAACTTGCAGCGATTGCGCGCCGAAACGCTCGACCTCGCCGGCATCGATGACAATATCGGCGCCGCGATGGGCGAGCAGGCTTTCGGCGAGCGGCACGGCGGCCTTGAGGTCCAAGACCTGATCGAGAACGATGGTCTGCACTTCGTGTTCGTCCCGCTCCGACACCGCACGCCTCCCTTTACACGTCTAAGGCTCAAGGTTTAGGGCGCGGAGATTACCGCCGGCTTCCGAAGACTTGTCCGGCGCCGCAGGACGGGCGCATTTTTGCGATCAACCTTTCCAAAATATCACCAGCGTCCGAGGCCATGATCAGGATTCTCGTCACGGGCTTCGCAGCCTTCCCCGGCGTGCAGACCAATCCCTCGGCGGCTTTGATGGCAGCGCTGGAGAAAAAGCGCAGCCGTTTCGCCCGGCTCGGCATTCATCTCGAAACGCGCGTCCTGCCCGTCGTCTACGAAGGCCTTGCGGCGCGGCTGTCCACACTCTGCGCGGAAACGCGGCCCGACGCGATCCTGCACTTCGGCGTCGCCGCGCGGCGCAGCTGTATTTCGGTCGAAACCCGCGCGCGCAACCGTGCCAACTCCTGCGCCGTCGATGCACAAGGCAGCCGGACGCGTATGAATGTTCTCGCGCGGGATGGCGCCGCGACGATCGCCGTGCGAATTCCCGCCGCGCAGATTGCCGCGAAAATCCGCCGCGCCGGCATCGCCGTTGAAATATCGCAAGACGCGGGTGCCTATCTCTGCAATGCGACGCTCTACGAGACTCTGCGGACGCAGCACAATCTTCCGGCTGGCTTCATCCACATTCCGATGCCGGCACGGCCTAACGATGCGTCCCGGCCAAGCTTCGCGGACATTTCTACGGCGGCGGAAATCGCCATCATCGCCGTCGCGGCACACGCGCGCAGCCGTCATTCTGGTGTGGCGATGGCGCGCATAGGATAAAATTTGCAATGCTGACGCGCCCAGTGGATAATTAACGAGATGAAGGCCACTCGATGCCGGGGCGAGAACCCATGCAGGCTATCCTGCTTTCCCCTCCAGATTTGCGCATGTCATAGAACTGCACGCGCGCGGCAGGCCGCGGCATGATCGTCAGTCTTGCCGACCTTCTCATCCCGATCCTCGAAATCATCTGGATCGACATTCTGCTTTCGGGCGACAATGCGGTCGTGATCGCGCTCGCCTGTGCTGGTCTGCCTAAGGAGCAACGGTTCAAAGGCATCGTGCTAGGCACGGCCGCGGCGATCGGCCTGCGGGTCGTGTTCACGCTGATCTTCGTCGATCTGCTCGGCTTCCCCTTCATCAAGCTTTTCGGTGGGCTGCTGCTGCTGTGGATCGCCGTGAAGCTGGCGCGCGACGAACGCGGCGAAAAGCCTGTCGCGGAGCAGACATCGATACTGGGCGCCGTACGGGTGATCGTCATTGCCGACGCCGTGATGTCGCTCGACAATGTCGTCGCGATCGCCGCCGCCTCGAAAGGCTCAGCCCTGCTCGTCCTCTTCGGGCTCGGCCTTTCGATACCAATCATCATCTTCGGCTCGACGCTTTTGCTGACGCTCATCTCCCGCTTTCCGATTTTGATCTGGTTCGGCGCGGCAATGCTCGGCTTCATCGCCGGCGGAATGATCGCCGAAGAGTTCATTATGGCTAAGCCGCCACTTCCCGATCTCGCCTTCGTGCATTGGAGCTATTTCTCGACAGCCTGCGATATTGCGGGCGCCATTCTCGTCGTGCTGATCGCGCTGGCGCTGCCGCGAAACGAGAAGGCGGAAAACTAAGCCAGCGCCCGGAGCATGTTCCGAAAAAGTTGGCAGACTTTTTCGACTGGAACATGCTCCAACATTTTGGACTGGCGCGATTTCTTATCGACCAGATGATTCCATCTGGTCGGAAAGCGCGCTGGCGACTTCGGCCCGCAGCAACGGCAGGACGTCTTCCTCGAACCAGGGATTGCGCGTGATCCAGGCGTTGTTGCGCCAGGAGGGATGCGGCAAGGCGATGATCCGCGGTGTAAGCCGCTTGTGGCTTTGCCAATCGCCGACGATCTCGACGAGCGTCGCGCCCTTCGGCAACGGATGGCCGCCGCGAGCGAAATGATAATCCTGCGCGTAGCGCCCGATCGCCACGATGCAGGTGAGCTGCGGCATCAGATCGAGCAGCCCGTCTTGCCACAATTGCCGGCATTCGCGCCGCGGCGGCAGATCGGCCTTCGCCGCGTTGAGGCCGGGAAAGCAGAAGCCCATCGGCACGATAGCGATGCGGGATTCATCATAGAATGTGTCGCGCGAGACGTTCATCCAAGCGCGCAGCCGGTCGCCGGAGGGATCGTTATAGGGAATGCCCGTGGCGTTGACCCGCGTCCCGGGCGCCTGCCCGGCGAGGAGAAGACGCGCGGTGCGCGAGACGCGCAGAACCGGGCGCGGCTCCTGCGGTAAGCCTTGTGGCGCGGGCAGATCGCGGCAGAAACGGCAGGCCCGGATACGGCAGCGTAAGCTTCGAGATCAGAGATCGAAGCTGAGCCCATCGTTGGCAATGATGAGTCCGGCAGCCTGCATTTCAGGGATTTTGTCAATCGCGGACGGGCCCATATGCGTGATGGCAATGCGCTTGGCGTCGAAGCCCTTGAGCTTGCCCTTGAGCAGCGCCCAGTTCAAATGGTTCGGCACCGGCTCGTCGCCGGACGAGCATTCGCAGACGAAAAGATCGGCCCCGGCGGCGATATCGTTCAAGGTTTCCGTCCAGGCGGTGTCGCCGGAATAGGCGAAGACGTGCTTGCCGTCGCTGAGCCGCACGCCCGTCGGCATGCTGCCGGGCGAATGGATGACGTCGAAGGTCTCAAGCGTGAGACCCGCCACCGTGACCTTGCGGCCGCCGCCGACCTCGCGCACCTGCCAAGCATAATTCCATGTGATCGCGCTACTGCCGGGGAAGAACAGATCGAGCATTTCCTGCAGGCGAACTTTGAGCCCTGGCGGGCCGACGAGCAGAAGCGGCCTGTTTCGCCCTGCGACGAATTGCGCATGCAGGAGCAGCGCCGGAATGCCGCCGAAATGGTCGCCATGCAAATGGCTCACGACGATAGCGTCGATATTGTTGGTGTCGAAGCCGAGTTTCTGCCAGGCGGTCATCGCGCCGGAACCAAAATCGACCAGCACAGTCGTCGCCGCAGCATCGATGCGGATGCAGGTATGGGCGCGGCCGCCGGAGCTGAAGGCGTCGCCCGAGCCAACGATCGTGACTTTCATGCCGGCAACCGGAGCAAAATCGTGAGAGTTTTCTTCGTTGCTGGCGTCAAGATCGAGCGTGGCGACTGGAACGGGAAAAAATGACATTGGCCCATCTCGGGAAGCAGGGGGTTGCCGCGACGACACGCACGCCCTTCGCACCCCTCGGGGCACGATAACTCAAAGTGAAATCGATCCTTAACTAAAATTTGGAATTCAGGATGTGCGCGAAGGCACAATCAATCAGAGGTTTTAGTCCTGCGGATCGAACTCGATCTTAACGATTATATGAGCCGACCGTTAATCTTTCCACGGCACAGTTTAACGTAACGAAAGATTGCAAGCCGAGTTAAAAGTCGACGGGTTTTGCCAAGGATGACTGAAGTCACCGCCGAGATGATCGAGCGCGGTCGCGGGGCTGACCCGAAAGTTGCGACCGAACGCCGGCGGCTGGCCGCGAAGGTCCGCGAGGCGCGTGAAAAGCTGGCTTCTACCGGCTCCGGGCACCGCGCCTTCGATGTCGAACTGCTCCAGCTCTATGCAACCGGACGGCGAAATTCCTCACTCACTTTCGCGCTTATTGGGGTTGTCGCGGCGCTCGTCGGCCTGCGCTGGGCCGCGCCGTCGCATCTGGCGATCTGGCTGGGCCTCGTTCTGGCGGTCACCCTCGGCTCCCACTGGCTCGCCCAGAAATTTCTTTCGCTCGAACCGGCGCGCGTCAATGTCGCCAACTGGCGGGGCAATTTCATCATCGCGGAAGTCATCCAAGGCATAGTCTGGGCGCAGCTCGTCATCCTGATCGGCGACACGAGCGATCCGACCGCGCGCACCTTCGCGCTGGTGATGCTACTGCTCGTCGCCGCGATGAATGCGACGATCAGCGCCTCGATCCCGATCGCTGTCTATGCGGGCCTCGCGCCGATGACGGCGGCGACCGTCGCTTTCCTGTGGCCCTCGAGTCTGACAGATCAGGGAATCCCGCTCGCCATTCTTGCCTGCATCACCCTGCTCTACTCGGCCGTGCTGGCGAAGAAACTCTACGCGCGCTCGATCGATTCCCTAACGTTCGAGAGCCAGAAGGACGAATTGATCGCCGAACTCGAACAGGCCAAGATCAACAGCGACGTGGCGCGCCGGCGCGCGGAAGAGGCTAATCTCGCCAAGTCCCGCTTCCTCGCCACCATGAGCCACGAGCTGCGCACGCCGCTCAATGCCATTCTGGGCTTTTCGGAAGTGATGCAGGCGGAGCTATTCGGCGCCCACAAGGTTCCATCCTACAAGGAATATTCCAAGGACATCCACTCGAGCGGCCAGCATCTCCTGGCGCTCATCAACGAAATCCTCGATCTTTCACGGGTCGAAGCCGGCCGCTACGAATTGAAAGCCGAGCCGGTCGAGCTGAACGCGGTGATGAACGAGTGCCGCCATCTGATGGCCTTGCGCGCCAAGAAGCGCGACATCACCATCATCGAATCCAGCGAGCCGGGCCTGCCGCGCATCTGGGCGGACGCGCGTGCCGTCCGCCAAGTCGCGCTCAACCTGCTGTCGAATGCGGTGAAATTCACGCCGCCCGGCGGCACGGTGACAATCAAAGTCGGCTGGACCTCGACCGGCGGCCAATATTTTTCGATCAAGGACACAGGCCCCGGAATTCCGGAGGACGAAATCCCGATCGTCATGTCCTCCTTCGGCCGCGGCACGCTGGCGCAGAAGAATGCAGAGGAAGGCTCCGGCCTCGGCCTGCCGATCGTCAAAGGGCTTATTGAATTGCACGGCGGCACATTCACGCTGAAGTCGCGCGTCCGCGAGGGCACGGAAGTCATCGTCATCTTCCCGCCCGAGCGGGTGATGGACGCCCTGCCGCAGCTCAATCTCGAAGAGCCGCCCTCGCCATTGAGCGCCGAGCCATCGGCGGCGTCGCGCCGGGCGCGCACCGCCGCCTGATTTTTCGCCTCACCCCCACCATATTCGGCAGGCCTATGCCTGTCCGGCTCGGCGCTGAAGGGAGTCTGCGATGATCGGTGCGGCGAAGTCTTTCACGTTGGCCTTAGCGCTTCTCATCGCCGGCGCACTGCCGCTCGCGGCGCAGGAGGCGGGCAAACATGCAGCGCCCACAGCCGTCCCGTCGGCCGATACGAATCCCCCACACCCGCTGCCGCCGGCATCGACGACCACGCATGTTCTGAAGATCGGCGACCGGACGATCAATTTCGCCGCCAAGGCGGGCGCCATCCGGCTGAGCGATGCCAACACCGGCACGCCGCTCGCGGACGTCGCCTATATCGCCTTTCTCAAAGATGGCGAGGATGCCGCGAAACGGCCAATTACCTTCGCCGTCAACGGCGGCCCTGGTGCTGGCTCGGCGTGGCTCGACCTCGGCGCGCTCGGCCCCTGGCGGCTGCCGCTCGAAGGCGGCAAGTTGCCGCCGTCCGCTTCCCCGGCGACGGTGCCCAATGCCGAGACCTGGCTCGACTTCACCGATCTCGTTTTCATCGACCCGCCGGATACCGGCTACAGCCGTGTCCTCGACAAGGATGCGCGCAAGACCTTCTTCAGCGTCGATGGCGACATCAATGCGCTGTCGGTCGCGATCCGCAAATGGCTGACCGAGAACCACCGGCTCGAAAGCCCGAAATTCATCGTCGGCGAAAGCTACGGCGGCTTTCGCGCGCCGAAGCTCGCGCGCCGGCTGACCGATGCCGAAGGCATCGGCATCAACGGTATCGTGATGCTGTCGCCAGTGCTCGATTTCGGCTGGTTCAACAGCACCAACAATCCGCTGACCTTTGCGACCCACCTGCCATCAATGACCGCGGCGGCACGCGACGTGACCGGCCCCGAGACGCGCGAGAAGCTGGCCGATGTCGAAGCCTATGCGGCCGGACCCTATATCGTCGATCTCTTGCGCGGCGATTCCGATGCGGCGGCGCTCGACCGCATCAGCACCAAGGTCGCAGGCTTCACCGGCCTTGACCCTACACTCGTGCGCAAGCTCGGCGGCCGCATCGATATACGCACCTTCGCGCGCGAGCGTGATCGCGCCGCGGGACGCGTCGCCAGCGCCTATGACGCGCTCGTCACCGGCTACGATCCGGAGCCGCACACCGCGCGCGGCGATTATGCCGATCCCGTGCTCGATGCGCTGAAAACTCCTTTGGCGAGCGCCATCGCCGACATTGCCGCAAATCAGCTCAAATGGTTCGTCGATGCGCGCTACGAGATTTTGAACGAGAAAGTCAACGAGGGCTGGGATTGGGGTCATGGCACGGCCGAGGCCATGAGCGATCTCAAGCAAGACCTAGCACTCGATCCCAAGTTCCGCGTCCTCGTCGCGCATGGCGTCACCGATCTCGTGACGCCCTATTTCACTTCGAAGCTGCTGCTCGATCAGATCGCGCCGATGGGCGAACCCAGCCGGGTGCATCTCTCCGTTTATGGCGGCGGTCATATGTTCTATGCGCGTGATGCCTCGCGCGCCGCATTGCACGACGACGCCCGCAAGCTTATCGAGGCGAATTAAGCCTGCGTTACGACGCGCTCACGCCGGAGCCGGATGCGCCTTGAGCTCCATCGCGTCGCGCTTGGGCGGCTGGCCGAACATGCGGGCATATTCACGGCTGAACTGCGAGGCGCTCTCATAGCCGACACGATAGGCCGCGTGCGCGACATTGGCACCATCGGCGACGAGCAGGCGGCGCGCTTCGAGAAGCCGGAGCTGCTTTTGATATTGCAGCGGCGTCATCGAGGTCAGCGCCTTGAAATGCTCATGAAATGACGACGCGCTCATCCCCGCCGCCGCGGCAAGATCCTCGACGCGGATTGCACTCGTATAATGCTCGCGCAGCAGATGGATCGCACGGGCGACGCGCTGGGTATGGCTGTTCGGCAGCGCGAGCTTGCACACATCGCCGCCATGCGGCCCGGTGAGCAGCCAATAGTAGATTTCGCGCATGATTGCCGGATAAAGGACCCGGATCGCCGGCGGCGTCGCCAGCAACCGGACGAGCCGCAGCAGGCAATCGGCGAGCGGCGCATCGAGATTGCCGACGAAGACGCCGAAATCGGCGCCGGTACTCGCCACCGGCGGCCGCTCTAGCGCCACCATCACCTCCTGCAGAATACCAAGATCGAAATCGAGATTGAGCGCCAACAGCGGCTTTTCCGGACTCGCGCGCGCCACGCGGCCGAAGGCCGGCAGGGTGAGGCTGATGACGAGGCATTGCATCGCCGCGTAATCGAACAGGCGCTCACCGAAGAGGATCTGCTTGGCCCCCTGGACAATGACGCAGAGCGCCGGCCGGTAGATCATCGGATTGGGCAGAGCCTCCGTCGTGCTGCACATCAGCGTCAGCGCACCGATCTCCGTCGGATAAGCTCCGTCGCCGCCGCCATGTGCCGCGATATAATCCTCGATGGCTTCCTTAAGTGGATTGGACATGCTCTTTTCGCGCGTGTTCACCAGACGGTCTGCAACATAAAGCCGCGCTACGGCACTTCCAAGGCGGATTGGAGGATCAGGCAAGTTTTTCGGGCCTTTCGGCAGTGACGCCCGCGCCGCGCACGCCCATATCGGCCATCGGACAGCAAGGAGTATCGGCAGTGGCTGACACGCAATCGAAAATCGCCCTCATCACCGGCGCCAGCCGCGGCCTCGGCCGCAACACCGCTTTGGCGGCGGCGGCGCGCGGCATCGATGTGATCTTCACCTATCGCAGCAATCGCGCCGAGGCTGACAAGGTCGCAGCCGACATCAAGGCGCTCGGCCGCACGGCTCTCGCCTTTCAGCTCGACACCGGCGACACGGCAAGCTTTCCGGCCTTCGCGGAGAAAATCGCCGCGGCGCTGCGCGATACCTTTGGCCGGACGAATTTCGACTATCTCGTCAACAATGCCGGCCATAGCGCGCCGGGCGCGATCGCCACATTGAGCGAAGAGGATTTCGATGGGCTCTATCGCGTCCATCTCAAGGGCGTCGTCTTCCTGACGCAGAAGCTGTTGCCGCTGATCGCCGACGGCGGCCGGATCGTCAATCTGTCGAGCGGCCTCGCCCGCTTCTCGCTGCCGGGCTATGCCGCTTATGCCGCGATGAAAGGCGCCATAGAGGTCTTCACCCGCTATCTTGCCAAGGAGCTTGGCCCGCGCGGCATCGCCGCCAATGTCGTCGCACCGGGCGCGATCGAGACCGATTTCGGCGGCGGCGGAGTGCGTGACAATGCGGAGCTCAACAAGTTCGTCGCCTCGGTCACGGCCATGGGCCGCGCCGGCGTGCCGGACGATATCGGGCCGATGATCGCCAACCTGCTCGCCGATGAGAACCGCTGGCTCACCGGGCAGCGGATCGAGGTTTCGGGCGGGATGTTCCTCTGACAGAGACACGCCACGCCAGGCGCGACTCCGGGCACGATATCCCCAGGCTTGCGCGGCGCCACGCTTGGCTCCGGATCAATCATCGGCATAGCCTTTGCCACGTTGCGACGTTCGCAGCGCGTGGAAAGATGGTGTGGGATGAACCCTGTTGTCGCTTATGTTGTCCTGACGGTCGCAGCGGCGCTTGAGGCGGGCGGTGATGCCATCGTGCGCAAGGGCTTGCACTCGCCAAGCGGGCCGGGACGCATCGGTATATTCGCCATCGGCGCCGTGGTCCTCTTCGCATACGGACTGACAGTGAATTCGCCGCCCTGGGATTTCGGCAAATTGCTGGGCGTCTATGTCACGCTGTTCTTCGTGATCGCCCAGATCGTCAATGTCATCTTTTTCGGCGCGCGGCCGGACCTGCCCATTTATGCCGGCGGCGCGCTGATCCTCGCTGGCGGCCTCGTCATCACCTTCTGGCGCCCCGGCTGAGACCTCAGAGACGGCGAAAGGTCACGACCACCCCGGCAATGCTCGGCCCATAGAGATTGATCGAAGCGTGCTGTGACCGGCCGCGCGTGTAGAGGGACAGCCGCGCGCTCAGGCCAAGCCCGGAAATGATGCCTGCGATGGCCGGGCCGCGCACCAGGCCGGTCAGCGTGCCCGTGACGCCGCTCGTCAGTTCCCGCCAAGTGCCGGACAATCTGCCGTCAATTTCAACCACATCGCCGTCTACCGCGACAACGTAGCTGTCGCTCGCACAGCGCAGGAACTGCCGCACACTCTCGCCGCGCGGGGAGACGAGATAGATCGCCCGGCAGCGCAGCCGCTCGCGCACGCCGCCCATCGTGATCGTGCCGCTTCCCACCCAATTCCCGGCCAAGGGCGAGAACGGCCCCGCAGCCCAGGACTCGCTGTTTAGAAGCGCCAGCGCCCCGACGACCAATGCCGCGCGAAGCAGCAATCCCGCCTTGCTCGAACGCATAGAGCCCCCTGAACGACCAGCAGTCCGCAACGGCCTTATCTCTAACGCGCCCCAAGGCGTCCGTCGATTCGGGCCGCAAAAAGTCGGCTGCGGCCGGGAACCGGACGCAAAGCTGCGCGTTGAAGCTTTGTAGTACGCGTAATATTTAAGTCATAGCCCAACCCCCCGCCCTGCTCGGCTGCCCCGCTGAGTGGGGCCTTTGGCATCTGGGCCCGGGCTTGCATGACGCCTGGGAGGGTGGCCGCTCGCTGCGCCTTCAGGAAAGCTGCCGAGATCGAGCTGCCTCTGGCGCTTGGACCAAAGGTATTATACGGAATTTCATGCTGGAAGGGTGGCCGAGCGGTTTAAGGCAGCGGTCTTGAAAACCGCCGTGGGTGAAAGCCTACCGTGGGTTCGAATCCCACCCCTTCCGCCACAATTAGTTTAAAATCAACAAGTTAGATGAATTTTTTAGGACTTGCCCTAACGGACGTACTAGCCACTATTTTGCTGCCTCTTGGGGCGCATTGCGTGGGCCAAGCGCTGAGCTAAGCTGGTCAATCGCGTGCCTCACGGCTCGATACCGAAGCGAGATGCAGCGATGAATGCACACCCTGGTATCATGACGTTGCTGGGCATGGCTGCCAGCGTCAGCCTGCTTTCAGGCTGGCGGCTCTATCTGTGCATTCTTGCGACGGGCCTCGCGATGCACTGGCATATGGTGCCCCTGCCTGAGCATCTGCAGGCGCTGCGCGTGCTGGCCAGCCCTTGGGTGATGGGTGCCGCCGCATTGGCAACACTGTGCGAGTTCTTTGCCGACAAGGTGCCGTGGCTCGACACAATCTGGGATACGGTCCACACGGTGATCAGGCCGATAGGCGGAGCCTTATTAGCCACCGCGATCGTCGATCCGTCCGATCCGAGCATGCAGGTGGTTGCTTTCATACTTGGGGGAGGCGGTGCGCTGCTGGCGCATAGCGGCAAAGCCGGAGCACGCGCCGTAATCAACGTTAGCCCCGAGCCATTCAGCAATATCGCCGTTTCTACAACCGAGGACGTTGCCACCAGCGGGTTGCTCTACGTGGTCTATGCATACCCCTATGTTTCCGGCGCGGTGGCGGTCGGACTGCTCATCTTAACGGGCGGAATGATATTCATGGCATGGAAAATTGTTGGGCGTCTATTTCGTCGCGCGAGGGCGTCGTGAAATTGCGGACGAAGCTGGCGAAGGCGAAGAAATAGCAGCGACAAGGGCCGCCTGTATCCGTCAAGCCACAGACTGACAAAATCCGATCCTCGAAGCCTGACGATGCTAGGCGCTCAACCCTTACGCGCATAAGGGCATAAGCTCGATGACCTTTCGGCTTCTCATCAAAGGAGATCGTTGGAGGGATAATCTGATCGCAATAGTCCGCGTGATTTTTTTGGCTTTGGCGTTCGTGCCTGCGGGGCGCGCCTATGCTGCGAGCGACTTCTGCCCTGTCATAGAGCAGGAGGCTCGCAAGAACGGTTTGCCAGTCGGGTTTTTTACCCGTCTGATCTGGAAAGAAAGTCGTTTTGATCCCGATGCGATCAGCCCGGCCGGCGCGCAAGGGGTCGCGCAGTTTATGCCGGGTACGGCATCTTCGCGTGGATTAATGAATCCATTTAAGCCGGTCGAGGCGCTGCGCGAATCCGCGAGCTATCTTCATGAGCTGTTGCAAAGCTTCGGCAACTTGGGGCTCGCCGCCGCCGCTTACAATGCGGGGCCTGGCCGCTTGGCGCATTGGCTCACGGGACAAGACGAGCTGCCTTCGGAAACGGTCGACTATGTTTTGGCCGTCACGGGTCATGCCATTACGGAATGGACGACGAAACCGATTCCTAATTTGTTCGACGAGGACTCTTGCGACGATTTGGTCGCAAATCTAAAAATAAAACCTTGGTCAACGTCGCCGCCATTTGAATCACCGCTGGAAAATCCAGAGTGGAAGCCTTGGGGCATTCAATTAGCCGGCAACTGGCATCTGGGTCTTCTACTCGCAAGCTTCGAACGAATTCGGCGTCACTATCCATCGGTTATTGGAGAGGCCAAGCCTTATATTTTTCGCTACCATCTGCCCGGAGTGCGGGTGGCGAATTTTGCGGTACGTATCGTGACGGATTCGCGTCAAGAGGCGAACCGATTTTGCACTCGACTGGAAGCTGTTGGCGGCGCTTGCGCGGTGCTCCGCAATCCGCGGCCGTAGTCGGCCCTTTCGACGTGAGGCTCTTATGCTCAGATTTAAGACATATCGTGTTACGCTCGCCTACGGGAAAACATACGTTGCCAAAGTGCCGGCTTACAACGAGGAAGGAGCTATAGAGGAAGCACGTCGAACGATACGCGGAGAACCGCTACTCGTCCGCCCTGAGCCGTTGCCTTGGGCACCGTTCATCGAGGCGGTATCTAATAAATCGCTTCCAGATAGCATTGAAGAAGTTCAGGATGGTGGGTCGCCTTAAGATCGGTTGGGGCCAGCGCATGGCGCGAAGGTCGAGGCGATCATGGTCAGTTCGCTCTCACCCGGCGAGCTCGAAAGCCTTGCCATCCGACTGATCACCTTCGCCGACGCTTTGGGCTCAGCGAAGGCATGAGAAGGCACACTCTCTATCTGGCGGCCGCCGAACTAGACGCAGTCGACATCTTCGGCGCTATTGGACAATGACCCATTGCGTTAAACCTCAGCTTAGCTGTTGCTACCGACATGCCGAAATGGCATCGATCCGCAAGGCAGCCGGTTCTACACAGCGTCGCCGCAGGCCGAGGCACATGATGAGCTTTATAACTTCCTCGCCACTTTGGGTGCAGACTATTCTGATCCTCATTTTGCCGACGATCGCGGCGATGCTCGGGCCGCTTGTCGTCCGGCGCTTCGTGACGCTGGAAAAGCTCGCCACCAACAACGAGGTCGCCGGATTCAAATTCGCGACCGTCGGCGTTCTCTACGCGGTGCTGCTCGCTTTTTCGATTGTCGTCGTCTGGGAAAAGTTCAATGACGCCGAAGCGACCGTCGAGCGCGAGGCGGCTGCCGCAGCGACGATCTATCATCTCATTCCTGGCCTTGCCCCCATACAAGCCGATGCGACACGCGGCGCCTTGACGGCTTATCTAAGGTCCGCGGTGAACGATGAGTGGCCCGAGATGGAGCGCGGACGCGCAAACCGGCCGACATGGCAGGCGCTTGGCGCGATCTATGCCGCGCTGCTCGCCACAGATCCGGCTGCGAAAGGTGATGCGACGGCCAAGGCGGAGATTTTCAACCAGCTCAATCTTTTGACGCAAGCGCGCCGGACGCGGCTGCTCGCTGCCGAGGGCGACGTGCCAGGGCCGCTTTGGATTGTCCTTTTCGGGGGCGCGGTCTTGACGGTCTTCTTCACCTTCTTCTTCGGCACGCAAAATCTGCGCGCGCAGATATTGATGACGGGACTGCTGACGCTGCTGATCTTCTCGGAACTGTTGATCGCCGTCGCGCTCGACAGGCCGTTCACCGGCGGAATTAAGCAATCCCCCGACGCCATCATCCATGTGCTAAAGGATTTTGCGCCTTAGCCAGAAGGGTCCGGCCGGCGCCGCCGCTCCCGCGAAAGGCTTGAACTGCTAGCCATTCTCCGGGCGATTATCGGCCAGTCTGTTGAAAGCGTCCCTATCGAGGATCTTGACGTGGCGACGGTCCCGAAAGGCGATGATCTTGTCCAAGGTCATCGTTCCGAATGCGCGGCTGAGCGCGGCAGGAGTCAACCCGAGATAGGCGGCAATATTCGAACGCGCCATTGGCAGATATATTTCAGAAGCCCGCTCGCCTCTCGAAATTTGTACGTGCTCTTGCAAGTCCAAAAACATCGCCAGCCGCGTTGTCGCTTTGTTTTGTGCGAGAAGCAAGGCGTGGCGTTGCGCCTCCCGGAGCTCTTCGCAGAGCTTGATGATGACATCGACGTCAATATCCGCATTGCTGTCCAAAATGCGGCGGACCGCCAGCAAGGGCATCTTGTAGGCGACCACGGGCGTGGCGGCCTTCGCGGCGTTGATATAGCGGCCCTCTTCCGACAGGCCGAATAAATCGCCGGGATAAAGAAACGAAGCCACGTTGTCGCCGTCGCCGACGATACGGTGCATTGCGACGACACCGCTTATGATATTGAACGCCGCCTCGGCCTCATCGCCCTCGCGGTAAATCTCTTCACCTTTTTTGAAGCGCACGATCGACGCGATCTTCGTGAGCCGGGCGCGCTCGTCATCACTCAACAATTGATGGCGAGCACCCTTCTTCCGATTTTCCGATTCCCAGGGATGAACCGCGTAAATTTCAGGTCCCGCCATACGCTTGGCCGCTAGCATCCGCCGTGCCCCTTTGACGTTGTGAAACAGCACTGCACCGAGAATTCGTACGAAAACTTGATCCGGGTCAAATTTTTATGAGTCTCGAAGATGGCGGCGGCCATGCCCTCCGGCTCACATAACGACACTTCAGCCAAAAAGAGGCGGTGCATGGCTGACGAATTCACGAGTCCTCGCGAGATAGCCGAGCTGAATATCAGGCATTACAAACAGCTCTTGGAGACTCCCCTCGAGGACCAAACCCGGACAATAGTCAAAAGACTTCTCGCCGAGGAAGAAGCCAAGCTCGCCAGTCTCGCGCGGCTGGGCGATCGAATATCGCCCAAACCTCGGACGAATGAGTCCGCTGACGGAAACGACCCTTAGATTTTCAATCCGGCAGTTTCTGATCGGGTCTTAAGGCCAAAAGCAATTTGACCTCTATCAAGGTCTGTTCGCGGTTTTTTGTTCAAATTTGCGTGTCTGCTCGCGAGCGCACTTTTTTGCCTGCGCGCGCGTGACACGCGAAGAACAGTCAACCGGCGAATGCCTCTGGGAAGATTTTCTTTAAATGGATTGGGAGACGATTGATTCAGCGCCGTTCGGCCATGACCTCGAAGTCAGCGTTATCGAGGACGGCGAGGTTTATGCTCTAGTCTTTCCGTGCCGCCGCGCCGGCGATGGATGGTCCAATGCGCTAACGCGCGAACCTGTGCCAGTGCATCCTACGCATTGGCGATATTGGGTCGAGGGCTCCCCGAAGATCAAGCATTAGTGGTGCTTCTGGAAGCCGCCCGCCGCCAGAGGTTTGCCAAAGCCGCGCCGATACTTTGACCATGCGGCGCCGGGGCCAGCGGAATACGCGCGATCTGCGCTAACAGCTCCGGCACTACTTTTTCCGGCGTAAAATGCTGACGCAAATGTGCGCCCGCCGCAGCGCCCCGGCGCGCCGCCTCGGAGGGATCGGCCACAACTGCGCGCAAGGTTGCAATCGCCGAAGCCACATCGGGCTCAGCCCAATTCTGATCGGGCGTATAGCTGGCATTGGGCACTGCCGGTTGTACGGGCGCGGCCGACCAATCAACGAAATCGGCCGTATCGGCGGAAAGAAAGGCTGTTGGACCGCCCCAGCCGGTGATGACAACGGGCTTCTCGAGCCATGCTGCCTCGAACGCGCCGAGCCCCCAGCCTTCGGCGCGCGCCAGCGAGACGAAACAATCGCCGATCTCATGCAAAGCGCGCAATTCGCCAATCGTCAGTTCATCGGTCAGGAGATGGATCGACGGCGGCGCGCGCCCGTTCTCCGCGGCCGCGTGGGCCAGCATCGCCTCGAATTGCGGCCCGACAGGAAGAAAGCCGTTGCTTCCTTTACGCTCAAGATCGTACGGCGTGGTTTTGACGATCAGCGCGACCGGATCGTCCGCACGGAACGCCGCTGCGAAGGCCGCGATCAGCGGCGCGATGCCCTTGCGCTCCAGCCAAGTCGAAATCGTGTAGAAGACACGACGGCCGGCGAGATCAGGTAGGCGCGCCATAAGACGCGCGCGCTCCGCCTCAGAAGCCGGGGCGTCGTCGAATTGCGGCAGATGCGGCGCCACCAAAATCGGCACGCTGACGCCGCTTTTGCGGAAAATCTCGCGGTTCCACTCCGTCGGGACGATCATGCCGTCGAGACGGTTGATAAGCTCCGGCCAATGTGCCGGCAGACGGTCGGTCTCCCACACCGTGTGGCCGAGGATGCGCCGCGCGCCCAAAGCGCGCTCGCGGGCGATGAAATGGGGATAATATTCCGGGACGAAATGGATGATGACATCGTCGCACGCACGCCGGTCGTCGCGCAGAGGCCAAAGATCGGGCAGTCCCGCCTCCCGGTCCGGCGCGGGCGCATAGCCAAGACCAAGTTGCGGCCCGGGAAGCATCGGCTCCCAGACGATATCGACTCCGGCGGCGTGCAACCCGCGCACAAGCGCGGCGGCCGCGATGCCATAACCCGTTGCGTCGCCAAGACCGATGTAACGCAACGTCCGGCGTTCTTGGACATTTGCCATCAACACCCCCAAGGCGAACGCGCCACTCGCGCGGTTTCCGCCATGCCATTGTCAATGTGGACAAAATTTCGCCGGTGGGCTAGCGCCTGCGAATGGACACCGCATTTTCCGCCGATCCCCTCCGCCGCCACGGCGCCGAGATGTCCATGATCGACGCGCGCGTCACGCAAAAAATTCCGAACGTCTATCATTTCGTCTTCGGCCTGCGGCCCCAGACCGAACCGTTCCATCTTCTCCACTATCTCTGTCTCGCCTCCTGCCTCGACGTGAACAAACCCGACAAAGTCGTCGTGCATCTGCGCAACGCGCCCTGGGGGCCGCTTTGGGATCGCATCCGGCCGCGTATCGAGACGGCATCCATCGGCGAGGCCGATTTGGCCTGCGAGGTCCCGCATTGGGACAATTCTATGCAACGCTATTCCTACGCGTATGTGTCCGATTTCGTTCGGTTGCGAGTGTTGCTGAAGCATGGCGGCATTTACGCGGATATGGACACATTGTTTGTCGCTCCGCCGCCAGCGGCGCTATTCGCCGCGCCCTGCGTGATGGGGCATGAGCACGTGGATGTTTCGGCCCCCAGCGCGCCTGAAGGCTCGCTGTGCAACGCCTATATTATGGCTGCGCCGCAGGCGCCGTTCATCCGCCTCTGGCTCGAACGCATGCAAGGCGCGTTGGACGGAAGCTGGAGCAATCATTCGACGTTCCTGCCCTTCCGGCTCAGCCGCGAATACCCCGAGCTCATTCGCGTCGAGCCAGAAAGCCGCTTTTTCGCATTCGACTGGACAAAAGAAGGCATCGCCGCTCTGTTCGAGCAGGATCTCCCCCTGCCCCCGGACGCCGTGAGCCTGCACCTCTGGGCGCATTTGTGGTGGGATCGCGCGCGTCGCGACTGGTCCGATTTCAGCCAGGAACAACTGACGCCAGCCTATGTGGCTCACGCGCGGACGACTTACGCGCGTCTTGCGCGTCCGTTTCTGCCGCAGGACTTGGCACCGTCGGCATTCGTCTATGCGCTCGAGCGCTTGCGCAGGCATATCGGCGTGCTTTTGGGAAAGAGCCGACTGTGACGGATGAGGCGCCGCGCAGTGGCCGTGCGTTTTTGCTCAGCCCTGTCGTACCCGACGCGAGGGGCAACGGCCTGGCGCGGCGCGCATGGCGCTGGGTCGCGGAACTTGCGGCGGACCATGCGCTCGAAATCCTCGTCGTCTCAACCTATCCACAACCCCCGCCGGATCGGCCGCTGCCGGCGCGGATGCAAATCGTGCTCTGCGGCAGTCCGCCGATCCATCCGCGCAAGCTCGCCGATTGGATTGATCCGGACGCCCCTGTTGTTAAAAGCATATCCAGCCTTTCGGGGCCGGTCCCCGACCGGATCGTTGTATTCCGCCTCTATCTCCACGATGTCGCGGCGCTGCTGCCGCAGGCGTGGCGAGTGCGGATGGAGCTTGATTGCGACGATTGGGAATCTGCGACACGCCTCAGCCTTGCTGGACTCGCGCTGCGTCACGGCCGGATACGCACGGCATTGCGGCGGTTGCTCGAAGCCGCGCGTTACGCCCGTTTGGAACGCGAGGTTTTCGGCGCGTATAAGACGGTACATGTGTCAGCCGCCGAAGATATTCCGCGCTTGCGCCGGCTCACCGGTCATCGCGCGCTCGACGTCTGCGCCAATCTGATTGCCCCCGAACCGGGCCTGATGCCACGCCCGCCCGCCCCCGGCAATAAGACGCTCTTGTTTGTCGGGACTCTCACCTATCCCCCTAATGAAGATGCGATGCTCTGGTTTGGCGCGGCGATCTTGCCGCGCCTGCGACGCCTTGTGCCGCAGGTCCGCGTCGTCGCCGCAGGCCGGGCGGACGAGCACTTGCAGCGGTGCATGGCCAGCGATGGTATCGAATATGTCCATGCGCCTGCCGAATTGCGCCAAATCTACGCCGATTGCGCCGTTGTCATCGCGCCTTTGCGCGGCGGCGGCGGCGCCAAGATCAAGGTGTTGGAAGCTTGGCTGTACGCTCGCCCGCTTGTGGCGACCTCGCATGTGGCGCGCGGTTTCGAAGCTCGCGCGGGCGAGCATTTTCTTGTCGCCGACAACGCGCGCGATTTTGCGCAGGCTTGTGCCCAGCTGCTCGACGATCCAGGCCTCGCCGCCCGCCTCGCGCGCGAAGGCAATGAACTCGTAAGGTCGCGCTATCTGATCAACGGTCCAGAAAAGAGCGATTGGGAGAACGGTCTTGCGTGACAACGCGGCGGCGAGAAATCCAGCACAGGCTGACCCGGCCAGCGCTGAACGTCCGCTGATCATCCTGTCCGTCGCCGGCGGCTATGGCGGCGCCGAGCGCGACATCGAAATCGTCGCGCGTCACGCCCCGCTCTCGCGCCGTCTCGTCATCTTCGCCGCCAATCCGTATCATTTGGCAGAGCTGCGCAAGATCAAGCGCCCCAATCTTGAAATCGAATTCGTCGATCTTTCCAGAAACTTCATTCCTAAAGCGGCGCGCCGCCTCATTGCCCGCTATCTCGCTCTCCGGCCCGCCGCGATTCTCAGCAATACGGCGGATTTGCTCCGCATTCTGGCCTATGCGGCGAACCGGCTGCCGGGTCTCGACGCGCATACCTTCGTCTTCGTGCGCGATTTTTTATGGCAAGAAAACGTCGAGCTGCTCGCCGCCCTGCCCCGCGCGACGCTCTTGGTGCCGGACCGGTCCGTACTGGAAAAGCCACATTATCTCGACCGCTTCGCTTGGCCGGAGGGGCCGTTGCGCGCGCTCGTCATGCCGAACCCGGCAGAGCTTCCCGCGAAAAATGCGCCGCCGCCCGCACCCGACGCCGTCTATTTGCATCTTGCGACAGTCAACGCCTTCAAGGGTCACCGTTATCTGGTGGAGACGATGGCGCTGTTGCGCAAGCGTGATCCGCGCATAAGAGCCGCCTCTTACGGGCACCGGCCCATTCCCGAACTGCTCGCGGAGATCGAGCGGCAGGTCGCGGAAACTGGAACGGCGGATGTACTGGAGCTTCATGATCACGTTCCGGACCCTTCGCCATTGCTGGCGCAATGCCGCGCCGTGCTCATCACGACGGTTTCCGATCATGGCGGCCCCGAGACCTTCGGCAGAACTATCATAGAAGCCTGGGCGCATGGGCGCCCTGTCATCGCTTTTGCCGCTGGTGCGCCGCGTCACCTGATCCGCCACGACGAGGACGGATTGCTTGTCGCGGAAAAGGACATAGAAGGGCTCGCCGACGCCATGTCCCGGCTGCACAGCGATCCGGACTTCGCCAATCGTCTCGGCGAGAACGGCCGCTTGCGCGCGAAACGCGAGTTCGCCGCCGACATCATCGTCCCACGAATCTTGGGCGTGCTGGACGGCCGCTGGCGCCTGCCCGCCACCATTCCCGCCCCGGCTTCAGCGACGCCGAAGGCACCGTCAAAGAAAATCCTCTTCGACGTTTCCCATTCGCTCGGCATCGGGTGGAAAACGCCGGTCGGCATGTCGCGCGTCGAGCGGAATGTCGCCGAACATCTGTCCCACGATCCGGCGGCCTCGGTGCAACTCGTTTGCAAGGGCGCCGCGGACGGCGGCTTTCGCCGGCTAACGCCGTTTGAGCTCGAGTTTTTGACGCATCGCGACGATGCCATCGGGATGCAAGCCGCGGACGAACTCGCCGCTGCGGACATTCCGCACTCCGGCCCTTTCCCCAAGCTCGGCCCGTTGGCGCTCGCATTTGCGGCGCTTTACTTCGTGGTCGGAGCCCGCACCGCGAGCAAGCGCGGAATTCGGCGCTGGCTCGCCCGCAACGCCGAACGTGCCAACGCGCGGCCTCTGCCGCCAGCATTGAGCGTGGCACTTGGCGATACGCTCATCTGCGTCTCCAATCCCTGGGATCACGTACCCGCGCAGGTGTTTCAGCGCCTGCGAACCGAGGGCGCGCGCCTGGTTTTCGTCGTGCATGATCTGATGGTGTGGGAAACGCCGCATTTGACCGGTGTCCGCGGCCCGCGAGATTGCGCCGAGAATATGCTCGCGGCGATCGCAGAAGCCGACGCCATCGTGGCGATCTCCCGCCACACCGCGGGCGTCGTCGCAAAAGCATTTGCTTCCACAGGCCGTTCCGCCCCGCCGATCACAATCGCGCGCCCTGCTGCCGCGTTGAAGCCAGCCCCGATCGATTGTCCGCCAAGCGGCCTCGGTCGCACGCGCCCTTTCGCGATGTTCTGTTCGACGATCGAGGTGCGCAAGAACCATTTGCTTCTGCTGCATCTCTGGGAACGCTTGCGCCAGGAATTGCCGCCGGATCGTTTGCCAATATTGGTCTTTGTCGGCCGCTGGGGTTGGGGCGTCGATGCCGTGCGGCTGGCGATGGAGCGCAACTGGCGTCTTGCGCCGCATGTGCAGATCTTCGAAGACGTGCGCGACGACGCCCTGCGCTGGCTCTATCGCAACGCCCGCTTTACCTTGTTTCCATCATTCAACGAAGGCTTCGGTTTGCCGGCAGGCGAGAGCCTTTCGGCCGGAACGCCGGTGCTCATCTCCAATCATCCCGCTTTGGTGGAAGCGACCGAGGGGCTGATGCCGGCGATTGATCCATCCGACCTCCCAGCCTGGCAGCGCGAGGTCACGGCATTGTGCCTCGATGATGCGCACCTTGAAGCGCTCCGCGAAAAAACGCTCGCCTATCGCGGGCCGCAACCAGATGAACTGGCGCGCGCGCTCTTAGCGGCCGCGCATCGCAAGACTTGATGACATGGTTAGTAAAGAGTTCGCATTGAGATAGCGGCATGGCTGCCGCGACTTTTTTCGAGAGCGCTTGCCTTAAATCAGCCCGCCTGATTCCTACATACACGTGTGCGCTATGACACTGCGGCTCTCGGCTATTCAAGCGAGCCTATGCCCCGGTTGGTTTCGTGACGTAGGGGCTTAAGGAAACTTTGACCAGCGCCATGCCTTATGGGGGCGAAGGGCAGAACTGGCGGCACACTACTTCCTCAGTAGTGCTTCAGCTTCGCAGCTCCGAAATTTGCTAACGCAAAGTTTAGTTTGCGGTTCCATCCGCAAAACTCAAGCTTTCGTGATCAATTTTCGCTTCGCAGGCTCGCCACATTTGCGCCCTCAATTTGCTTGCTGGCGAACTTAGCAAGCGTCAGTGGAGGTTTGACTTTCGTTAGCGTTGCAAAAGTGCGACACAGCTTACGGAAACGGCGCTTTGACTTAGTTTTCGAGCCCAGCTCTATTGATCCCACCGCGGACAGGAATTAGCTGGCTCCATGATCCAAACTCGAAGAGGGGATTCTTGAAATGTTGCGTAAGCTTCTGACGACGACGGCTCTTGTTTGCTTCGCCGGCAGCGCCGCTCTGGCGGCCGATCTGCCGTATCGCAAGGAGGCGCCGGTTTACGCGCCCCCGCCGCCCCCGGCCTTCACCTGGTCTGGCGTCTATATCGGTGGCCAGGTCGGCTATGGCTGGGGTACGTCGAACGTCTATGACGAATCGACCGGCTTCACTCCCGGCGGTCTGTCCCAGTCGGGCGTCGTCGGGGGCGTTCACGTCGGCTACAATTATCAGGTTTCGCAGTTTGTCTTCGGCCTCGAAGGCGATGTGAACGGCTCGTCCGAGAGCAATAGCAATTACAACTCGGGCCTCTCCTACGGCATCCGCAAGAACGTCGACGCTTCGATCCGCGGCCGCATCGGCTACGCTTTCGATCGCGTCCTGATCTATGCCACCGGCGGCGGCGCCTATGGCAACTTCCACACGACCTATTCGGACAACTTAGGCGATTCCGACAGCTTTAATAATGGACGCCTTGGTTGGACTGTCGGCGGCGGCATCGAATATGCCATCGATAACAATTGGTCGGTGCGTGCGGAATACCGGTACACCGATTATGGGAACATCACCAACTATGATGCCGCTGTGACGGGCGACGTTATCTCGCAGCACGTTCGCGACAATCGCGCGCAGGTGGGCTTCTCGTATAAGTTCGACATGTTTGCGCCGCCGGCGCCGATCATGTCGAAGTATTGAGACCAAGCGTCTTCACGACATCAAGAACCCGGCCCTCGTGGCCGGGTTTTTCTTTGTCCTAGAGGGCCGAACGCGAATGGCCGCCCCGCGCGGCTTGCGGCGGCGGTCCGGACATGGCAATCGACGCCGATGACACGCGACCCCCGCGCGGCGGAAACCGCCACCCCGCCCAAAATCTCCTTCGTCTCGCTCGGCTGCCCCAAGGCGCTCGTCGACAGCGAACGGATCATCACCCGGCTGCGCGCCGAGGGCTATGAACTGACCCATAACCACGCCGGCGCCGATGCCGTGGTCGTCAATACCTGCGGCTTTCTCGATAGCGCCAAGGCCGAATCCCTGGCCGCCATCGGCTCCGCGCTGAAGGAAAACGGCAAGGTCATCGTTACCGGCTGCATGGGCGCGGCAGCGGAATCCGAGACGATTCGCGCGGCTTATCCCGATGTCCTGTCGATCAGCGGACCGCAGGCCTATGAAAGCGTGGTCGCGGCCGTTCACGAGGCCGTCGCGCCGCCGCACGATCCTTTCTTCGATCTCGTACCGGCGCAGGGCATCAAGCTGACGCCGCGCCATTACGCCTATCTGAAGATTTCCGAAGGCTGCAACAACTGCTGCTCGTTCTGCATCATTCCGCAATTGCGCGGCGATCTCGTCTCGCGCTCCGCCGCCGATGTATTGCGCGAAGCTGAAAAGCTCGTCGCCGCGGGCGTTAAGGAACTGCTCGTCATTTCACAGGACACCGGCGCCTATGGGCTTGATCTGCGCTATGCGGAAAGCACGCTCGGCGACCGGCAGGTGCGCGCCAAATTCATTGATCTCGCGCGCGAGCTTGGCAGTCTCGGCGCCTGGGTGCGGCTGCATTATGTCTATCCCTACCCGCATATCGACGAGGTGATCGAGCTGATGGCGGACGGCAAGGTGCTGCCCTATCTCGATATCCCTTTCCAACATGCGAGCCCGAAGGTTCTGAAGGCCATGCGCCGCCCCGGCGATCAGACGAAGACGCTCGATCGAATCAAGGCATGGCGCGCCGCCTGTCCCGATCTCGCGCTGCGCTCGACCTTCATCGTCGGCTTTCCCGGCGAAACGGAGGAGGATTTCGATTATCTGCTCGCCTGGCTTGAAGAAGCGCGGCTCGACCGGGTGGGCGCTTTCAAATACGAGCCGGTCGCGGGCGCTCCAGCCAACGATCTCGGCCTGCCGTTTGTACCGGCGGAGGTCGCGGAAAGCCGCTATCGCCGCTTCATGCAGCATCAACAAGCGATCAGCGCCAATCTGCTCAAGCGCAAGGTCGGCCGGCATATCCAGGCGATTATCGACAAGGCCGGTGCGACCGTGGCGGAAGGCCGCAGCAAGGCTGATGCGCCGGAGATCGACGGCAAAGTCCACATCGCCAGCCGGCGGCCGCTGCGCCCCGGCGATATCGTCTCCGTCAAGATCGAACGCGCCGACGCCTACGATCTCTTTGGCACCGCGGCTTAGATCGCGATCCGTCTGTTCCGGCTTGCGGGCTCACGAATGATCTGTCGATTCAAGCTCGGTCTCGTCTTTGCTTTCGGCGAGAGCCTCCTTTGACAGCCGGCTTTCGAATTTTCGCTCCTGCTGGCGCAGGATGACGAAAAAGGCGAAGACGACGCCCAGGGCGAAGACAAGCCCGAAGATTCCGAGCGGCCCGCTGACACGCGTCATTGCATCGCCGAAGAAATAGCCGCCGAGGCCCATGATGAGCGCCCAGGCGGCGACGCCGGCAGCGTTGAACAGGAAAAACAGCCGGAAATCATAGCGGTTTAATCCGGCGAGGAGCGCCGCGACGACCCGCAGCACCGCCACGAAGCGGCCGAAAAAGACGATCTTGCCGCCGTGACTTTGAAAGAGATGCCGCCCCAGCGCCAGCCGGTTTTCGGTCAGCCCGATCCATCTGCCATATTTGGCCAGGAATTCGGTGCCAACGCTGCGGCCGATCCAATAGCCCCCCGTCCCGCCGACGATGCCGCCGGCGATCGCGACGAGCAGAACGGTCGCGATATCCAGCCGGCCGGTCGCCCCGGCATAGACGGCTGCGAGCACAAGAGCCGTCTCGCCCGGCAGTGGCGACCCCGCGCCCTCAAGCAACACCACGATGAAGACGACGGCATAGCCATGCCGGGCGATCAAAGGGTGGAAATCAATCCCGAAAAACAACCGACCTCCTCAGCGCGAACCCTACGCTGTCTACCTATCAGATATTATTTCACGATAGAATAATGTGATATTTATCAATTCTCACAAAATTCTGGCGAAATCCTGCGGCTTGACCTATATCCCATTCGCTCATTCAGCTTTTTTGGGAAAACGCGGCGTGATGCAAGTCGTTTCGGCAAGCCGGCTCAGCGACGGCACGGTTGTCTATCTCGATTCGCAGGGGAATTGGGTGGAACAGTTGGCGCGCGCCGCCGCATTTGCGACGCAGCCGGAGGTCGAGGCAGGGCTCGAGCAGGCCAAGGCGGCGATTGCGGCGAGCCAGGTGATCGACGCCTTTGCCGTCCCGGTTGCCCAAAGCGCCGACGGGCTGCATGCGATCAGCCTGAGAAACGCCATTCGCGAACTCGGACCGACCGTTGCCTTCAAGACATCGTTCGCGGCAGCGGCGCGGAGGTGAAATGTACCGTTACGATGAATTCGACGCCGGCTTTGTTGCGGAACGGGTCGCCCAGTTCAGGGACCAGGTTGGCCGCCGTCTCGCCGGCGAATTGACCGAAGATCAGTTCCGCCCGCTGCGGCTGATGAACGGCGTCTATCTGCAATTGCATGCCTATATGCTGCGTGTCGCGATCCCCTATGGCACTCTGTCGCCGCGCCAGCTGCGCAAGCTCGCCCATATCGCCCGCCGCTACGACAAGGGCTATGGCCATTTCACGACGCGGCAGAACATCCAATTCAATTGGCCGGCGCTCGCCGACTGCCCGGATATCCTGAACGAACTCGCCAGCGTCGAGATGCACGCCATCCAAACCTCGGGCAATTGCATCCGCAATGTGACGGCCGACCAATTCGCCGGTGCGGCGGCCGACGAGATCGAGGACCCCCGGCCCTATTGCGAGCTCTTGCGGCAATGGTCGTCGCTGCATCCGGAATTCTCGTTCCTGCCGCGCAAGTTCAAGATCGCGGTTGCCGGCGCACCGCACGATCGCGCCGCGGTCAAGGTACATGACATCGGCTACCATATCGTCCGCAACGCGGAGGGCGAGATTGGCTTTACCGCCTATGTCGGCGGCGGCCTCGGCCGCTCGCCCTTCGTCGCGCACAAAATCCGTGATTTCGTGCCGAGGGCCGACCTGCTCAATTACACCGCCGCGATCCTGCGCGTGTATAACCTCGAAGGCCGGCGTGACAACAAATACAAGGCGCGCATCAAGATCCTCGTCCACGAGAAAGGCGCGGAAGCTATCCGTGCCGAGGTCGAGGCGGAATTCGCCCGCAGCCGCGATCCGGACCTTGTCCTGACGCCGGAAATCGTCGAGCAGTTCAAAAGCTATTTCGCTTTGCCCGATCTGCCCTTGCGGCCGGTGCCGGCGCAGAATTTCGAGGGACGCCGGGCGCATGACGCCGAATTCGCGCAATTCGTCGCGCAGAACGTCGTCGCGCATAAGGTGCCGGGCTATGGCGTCGTCTCCATATCGCTGAAGCCGATCGGCGGCATTCCGGGCGACATGACGGCGGAGCAGATGGAGGCCGCCGCCGATCTCGCCGAAGCTTATGCGCATGGCGAGGTCCGCGTCGCGCATGAGCAGAATCTCGTTCTGCCGCATGTGGCGCTCGACGATCTGCCGGCGCTTTACGACCGGCTAAAGGAGTTCAACCTTGCGACGCCCAATATCGGCCTCGTGACCGACATCATCTCCTGCCCCGGCCTCGATTATTGCTCATTGGCCACGGCGCGCTCGATCCCGATCGCGCAGCGTATCTCCGAGCGCTTCGGTCACAACGGCCGCGCCGCCGAGATTGGCAGGCTGAACATCAACATTTCCGGCTGCATCAACGCCTGCGGTCACCATCACGTCGGCCACATCGGCATTCTCGGGCTCGATAAGAAGGGCGTCGAATCCTACCAGATCACACTCGGCGGCGCGGCTGACGAGAAGTGCACGATCGGCGAGGTCCTGGGCCCCGGCTTTTCGAGCGAAACCGTCGTCGATGCGGTGGAAGCCATCGTCGAGACTTATCTCCAGGTCCGCAAGAGCCGGGACGAGGACTTCCTCAGCGCCTACCGGCGCGTCGGCGTCGCCCCGTTCAAGGAAGCTCTCTATGAGCGCGCTTGAAGCATCGCTCTTCGGCGACCAGATCGCGGCCTCGCGCCTGTCGGATAGGTTTTACGCGCTCGACGCTGAGAAGCTGCTGCGCCTCGCGATCGAGGATCTGTTTCCCGGACGGATCGCGCTTGTCTCAAGCTTCGGCGCCGATTCGGCCGTCCTCCTGCACATGGTCGCGCAGATCGACAAAGCGACGCCGATTCTTTTTATCGACACGCTGCATCTCTTTCCCGAGACACTGGCCTATCGCGACGCGCTCCTCGACCGGCTCGGCCTGACCCGGCTCATCACGCTGAAGCCGGACCCGGAGGCGCTCGCCAAGGAAGATCCGGAGCATTTCCTGTGGTCAGGCGATCCCGATCGCTGCTGCGCGTTGCGCAAGGTCGCGCCGCTGGCCAAGGGGCTGGCGAATTACGACGCCTGGATCAGCGGCCGCAAACGCTTCCAGGCCACGACCCGCGTCGCGCTGCCCTTGTTCGAGAGCGACGGTCCGCGCATCAAGCTCAATCCGCTCGCGACCTGGACTGAGGCCGACATCAAAGCCTATTTCGAGAAGCACGCGTTACCGGAGCATCCGCTGGTCGCCAAGAACTTCCTCTCGATCGGCTGCCTTCCCTGCACCTCGCCGGTCCGGCCAGGCGAAGACGCGCGCGCCGGGCGCTGGCGCGGCCGCGGCAAGACCGAATGCGGCGTCCACCTCCCCTCAATACTCGAAGCCGGCGCGGATATTTGAACCATGGCGCTTTTCCATAACGGAACTTTCGTGACCGACTCCTGGCGCCGCCTTGACGCGGCCCAAGAGCTGCCGGCGGAAGGCCATGTGCTGCTGAGCCTCGCCGAATGGCAAAAGCTCGCGCCGATAAAGCGGGAGAGCAATGTCGCTTTCGGCGTCCTGCTCGAGCCAGGCGATACGGCCGAGGCCATCGCCGCCGATCTGCCGCGGCTGGCGCTGGTCGCCGTCGCCTTCCCGAAATACACCGACGGGCGCGGCTATTCGACAGCGCGGATTCTGCGCGATCGCTACAAATTCGCCGGCGAGCTTCGCGCCGTCGGCGATATTCTCTTCGATCAGATCCAGCTTTATCAGCGCTGCGGCTTCGACACGCTCGACATCACCGATCCGGTCACGCTCAAGCTACTTGAGGCCGGACGCAAGCCTGTCATGACGCATTTCTACCAGCCCGGCGAAGGGGCTGAAGTCAGGGATAGCAGCAGTCCCTGGCGACGTCGGGCCGCGACGTCAGCGACGACCTGATCGGCTGCCATCCGCCCCGGTCGAGCAAGCTCGAATCTTCGAGGTGGCGTTCAAGGATCGCTTCAAGCCCGCGCAGGATCGGCTGATCGCTGCGCACCATGGCGCGCACCACTTCGCTCCGCGCGCCGGCCGACGCCTCGGCACCAAACGTGCGCACCGTTCTCGCTGTGAAGCCGCCGACGCTGACACCGAGCATATCCGCCGCGAATTTAACGCGCGAGGCAAAGGACACACCTATGGAGGCCACCGCCGCTCGCGCAACATTCTCGTTCGAGCATGTGTGAACGATTTCGTCGATCGACATCGAAGCCTCCTTTCCCTTACCAATACCAAACTTCATCACGATGTTCTCGCGCTTGCGATTGCTTGACTCTCTCAACATTAGAAAGCGTCTCGATTGACATTGCCGCTTGCGTTCGAATCTTCATCTGCGATGCAGAGACCAATGACGTTCGAACTCGGCAAACTCGTGACAGCAACGCGATTCTTTCGTGTTGCGATTCACGCTCTTGTCATCAGATTGCAATATTAAATTTCGGCAATGCGCGCGCTGTGCAGCAACGCTAAGTGCAATGTGCTCACAGCACCAAGCATCAGCCCCGGCATTCGCAGCATGCGCCGAAGTTTGAATTTGTCGAGTTAATCTTTGATTCGCGTGACGGGAATTTTATGCCCAGCTTTGTGTGCAGCGCGAGGAGCGTTAATTTTCACCTCGGGCGCACCGACATAAATCGCGCTAAATTTTTAGCGCTTCTAACAAGCGTACCGCATCGCATCGATTTCGGTATATTGCGCGGCGGGATCAGCCAAAGGTGCGCAGCCGAACCGCTGGCCTGGAACGTAGTTTTAACTGGTGAAACGGATGACCTTCTTCAAGGTTTCGCACCGCGCAAATATTCTTGCGCTCACGACCGAGGCCGGAGCTTTTCATGTCTGAAACGAAGCTCCGCCAAGCTCTGGTTGACGCCTGCCGCGATTTAGAGCGGCTCAATCTCAATCAGGGCACTGCCGGCAATCTTTCGATTCGCGTCGACGACGCCATGCTGATCACGCCGAGCGGCATTCCCTACGATCGTCTGAAGCCGGAGATGATCGCCCACATGCCCTTCGGGCAGAACGACGGCGCCTGGACTGGGCCGCACAAACCTTCGAGCGAATGGCGGATGCATCTCGACATTCTCCGCGCCCGGCCGCAGGACGGCGCCGTGGTTCATGCCCATTCCGTCTATGCGACGGCGCTCTCGACGCTGCGGGAGGAAATCCCGGCTGCGCATTACATGGTCGCCGCCTTCGGCGGCCCGAACGTACGCTGCACCGCCTATGCGCCCTATGGCACGCAGGAGCTTTCGGATCTCGTGGTCGAGGGGCTGCGCGAGCGCCACGGCGTCCTGCTCGGCCAGCACGGCATGGTCGTGACCGGCCGCGACCTCGGCCAGGCCATGTGGCGCGCGGTCGAACTTGAAACGCTGGCGAAAATGTATGTCGTCGCCCGCAGCATCGGCCGGCCGCATATCTTGCCGGATGAGGAGATCGCCCTCACTGTCGAGCGCTTCAAGTCCTATGGCTATCAGTCGCAGACGGTCGCGGCACTCGACGCAGCGACATCCGAGAAACGGCCGAGGAAGTCCGGCGCCGCGAAGCCAAAAAAGGACTGAGCCGGCCTACCACACGCCCGTATTGGGCATGGATTTCCACGGCTCCTCGGCCGGCTTGGGCTCACCCTTCTGCAAGAGCTCGATGGAAATTTTGTCGGGCGAGCGGATGAAAGCCATGTTGCCGTCGCGGGGCGGCCGGTTGATGGTGACGCCGGCCTTCTGCAACTTCGCGCATGTCGCATAAATGTCGTCAACGGCGAAGGCGAGATGGCCGAAGTTGCGGCCGCCAGTATAAACCTCGGGGTCCCAATTATAAGTCAGCTCGATGAGCGGCCGCTTGGTTTTCTTGGCCGCTTCCGCATCGCCCGGCGCGGCGAGGTAAACCAGCGTATAGCGGCCCTTGTCGCTGACGATACGGCTCATTTCGACAAGGCCGAGCTTGCCGCAATAAAAGTTGAGCGATTGATCGAGGTCCGCCACGCGAACCATTGTGTGCAGATATTCCATAGGCGCTCCCGATATGGCTCTGGGCCTTGCCGGCTGGCTAGCGAGACTGATAAAACCCCGGCCTCCGCTGCGGCAAGCTCTAATTATGCGCCGGACGCCCTATGGACCAGGCCCAACGCATCAAGGAAAAAGCCGCTCTCGCCTCCATCGCCGCGAGCTGCGCGCTCACGCTCGCGAAATTCGTTGCCGGATTTCTATCAGGCTCGCTGGCCCTGCTGTCCGAAGCGGGACACAACCTGATCGACGTCGGCATGACGATCCTCACCTTTTATGCGGTGCGCATCGCCGGCAAGCCGGCCGACGAGGAACATAATTACGGTCACGGCAAGGTCGAAACTGTAGCCGCGCTGGGCGAGACGGGCTTCCTGCTGGCGCTCTCGGCGTTCATCCTAATCGAGGCCGTCAACCGGCTGACGGAGGGCGGCACGCATGTCAAAGCCAATTTCTTGGCCTTCGCCGTGCTGATCGTTTCCATCATTGTCGATGCCTCGCGCGCGCGCATCCTCTCGCGTGTGGCGCGTGAAACGAAAAGCGACGCTCTCGCCGCCGACGTGCTGCATTTCGCCTCCGACATCGTCGGCTCAAGCATTGTCTTGCTCGGCCTCGTCGCCGCGCGCTTCGGCTTCGCGCAGGGCGATACGATCGCCGCCATCGCCGTCGCCATCTATATCGCGATCGCCGGCTATCGCCTCGCCCGCCGGACGATCGATACGCTCATCGATGCCGCGCCGCAGGGCGCGGCGGCGCGCGTCCGCACCGCAGCGCTCGGGGTGCCGGGAGTGATCACGGTCGAAAACCTGCGGCTGCGCCCGGTTGGCGCCGATGTGCTCGGCGACATCGCGATCAGCGTGCCGCGCACGCTCTCGCAAGACGAAGTGACCGCTATCAAGGGCAATGTCGGCGCCGCCATCGCCGCGGCGCAGCCCGACGTCAAATTGACGGTCGAGACGACTCCCGTCGCGCTCAACGACGAGACGGTGATCGAGCGGCTGCTGCTCATCGCGGCGCGGCGGCACATTGCCATTCATCACGTCATCGTCCAGCAGGTCGCGGGCAAGATCGCGCTCTCCTGCGATATCGAGGTCGACGGCGCCATGCCGCTCGGTCAGGCGCACAGTATCGCCTCCGGTCTCGAAGCCGAGGCACGCAAGGAATTCGGCCCAGGAACGGAGATCGACACCCATATCGAGCCGCAGGAGCCGCGCGAACTTGCGGGCCGGGATGCGCCGCAAGATATCCGCGACGCCATCGCCAAAGCTCTTGCCGCTGCCGCCACCGATGGCGTCCACGAGGTGCATGACGTTCGGGTGCGCGAGACGGCGGCGGGGCTGGTCGTCAACTACCATTGCCGCGCCAATCCGCGCACGAGCGTCGCCGAGGTCCATCGTGCCGTCGACAAGATGGAACATGAGGTGCGCGTGGCGTTTCCCGCGATTTCCCGCCTCGTCGGCCATGCCGAACCGCTGCGATAAGGCCCGGCATGTTTGTTTCGCTTTTGCGCAGCGGGCGGTTCGCGGGTCTGTTCTGGTGCCAGTTTCTTTCCGCCTTCAATGACAATTTCGTCCGCAACCTGCTGGCGACGCTCGTCCTCTTTCGCCTCGGCGCGGCCAATGCCGGAGCGCTGATCACGCTCGCCATCGGTATTTTCATCCTGCCGTCGGTGTTTCTCTCCGGCCTCGCGGGCGAACTCGCGGACGCGCATGACAAGGCCCGCGTCGCGCGCTGGCTGAAGACGGGCGAGATTTTCGTCCAGGCCGTCGCCGCGGCTGGCGTATGGTTCAATTCCCTGCCGCTGCTCTATGCCGCGCTCTTCGGCCTCGGCACGATCGCGGCTTTGTTCGGCCCGGTGAAATACGGCTTCCTGCCCGACCATCTGAAGACCGAGGAATTGCCCGCAGGCAATGCGCTGGTCGAAGCGGCGACGTTTCTCGCCATCCTCTTCGGCCTTGTCGCCGGCGCGCTCGCGGCGAACAAGAGCCTTCCGCCCGGCGTCATCGTCGTCCAGCTCATGGTCATTGCCGTCGCCGCCTATGCGGCAAGCCTCTACATTCCCGGCAAGGCCGCCGCGGCGCCCAGCTTGCGCATTCATTGGAACATTCTCGTCTCGACCGGCGAACTGCTGCGCGAGCTTCACGATGAGATGAAACTCTGGCGGCCGGGCCTCGCTGTCTCATGGTTCTGGTTGACGGGCGCTGTCGCGCTCTCGCTGGTGCCTGTTGGCGTCCGCAAGGCGACCGGCGGCGGCATCGAGGTCGAGGCGGCGATCAGCGGCTTTTTCGCGTTTGGCATCGGCGCCGGTTCGCTAATGGCGGCGGAGCTGGCGCACGGCCGGATCACGCTCGCCCGCGCCCCGCGCGCCGCGCTCGGCATGGCGTTCTTTCTCGGCGCGCTGGCGGTCTCCACTTACGGTATCGTCGCGCCGCACGGCCAAGAGGCGACGCTGGCCGAATTCCTCGCGAGCGTGCGCGGCATCGCGATCGGAGCCGGCGTCTTCGGCCTCGCGGTTTGCGGCGGCCTCTTCGTCGTGCCGCTCTTCGCCGCGATCCAGGCCCGCGCCGCGCCCGACATGCGCGCCCGCACGATCGCGGCGGTGAACATTCAGAACGCCCTCTTCATGGTTGCCGGCTCGCTCGCGACGTCGCTGCTGCAAAGCCACTTTTTCGGCCTCTCCGAACCGGTTCTGCTCGCACTGCTCGGCCTCGGCAACGTCAGTGCCGCGGCCTGGATCGACCGCGCCATCGTCCGCCGCGAGGCGAAAACCATCTAATCCCACGCCGTTTGCGCCCCGGGCTGGAATCCTTATGATCCTCTGGAGTCTACCGCTTTTCGCTCCGCGAGGCCCCCGATGCGTACCGACGTTGCCCAACCCATCCGCCTCGCGGATTACCGGCCGCCGGACTATCTCATCGACCGCGTCGACTTCGACATCAGGCTCGATCGGCAGGCGACGCGCGTCATCGCGCAGCTCAAGCTGCGACCCAATCCGCAAGGCCGCGCCGGGGCCGATCTGGTGCTCGACGGTGACGGGCTTAAGATCAAGCGCCTGCTGCTCGACGGCGCGCCGCTGGACATCAATGCCAATTTCGTCACGCCCGACCGGCTGACCATCGCCGGGCCGCCGCATGAGCCCTTCTCGCTCGAGATCGAGACCGAGCTGAACCCGGCCGCCAACACGCAGCTCATGGGGCTTTATCGCTCGGGCTCCGCCTATTGCACCCAATGCGAAGCGGAAGGCTTCCGTCGCATCACTTATTTCCTCGACCGGCCGGACGTCCTGAGCGTCTATTCCGTCCGCCTCGAGGCCGAGCGCGCCGAGGCACCGATCCTGCTCTCGAACGGCAACCTGACCGCCGCCGGGCCGATCGAGGGCACGGCCCGCCATTTCGCGGTCTGGCACGATCCGTTTCCGAAGCCCTGCTATCTGTTCGCATTGGTCGGCGGCGATCTTGGCGCGATCCACGACACATTCGTTACGGCCTCGGGGCGCGAGGTGCAGCTCGGCATCTATGTCGAGCACGGCAAGGAGCCGAGCGCGACCTATGCCATGGACGCGCTGAAGCGCGCCATGCGCTGGGACGAAGAAGCATTCGGACGCGAATACGACCTCGACGTGTTCAACATCGTCGCCGTCTCCGACTTCAACATGGGGGCGATGGAGAACAAGGGCCTGAACGTCTTCAACGACAAATATATTCTCGCTTCGCCCGAGACCGCGACCGATACCGATTATGCGCAGATCGAAGCCGTGATCGCGCATGAATATTTCCACAATTGGACCGGCAACAGGATCACCTGCCGCGACTGGTTTCAGCTCTGCCTCAAGGAAGGGCTGACCGTCTTCCGCGACCACGAATTCTCCGCCGACATGCGCTCGCGCGCGGTGCGGCGCATTGCTGACGTGCGCACCTTGCGGGCGCAGCAATTCCCTGAGGATGGAGGCCCGCTCGCGCACAATGTGCGGCCAAACTCCTATTACGAGATCAACAATTTCTACACGGCGACCGTCTACGAGAAAGGCGCCGAGGTCATCCGCATGCTGAAGGTGCTGATCGGCGCCAAGGCATTTCGCGCCGGCATGGACCTCTATTTTGCGCGCTACGACGGCACCGCCGCGACGGTCGAGCAATTTATCGCCTGTTTCGCCGAGGTCTCGGGCCGCGATCTCACGCAATTCTTCCGCTGGTACAGCCAGGCCGGCACGCCGCTCGTCGAGATCGAAGCGTATTATGATAACGCCGCGCAAGCTCTCACGCTCGATATCAAGCAAAGCTGCAAGAAGACGCCGGGCCAGGATGAAAAGCTGCCATTCGTCATCCCGATCGAGCTCGGCCTGCTGAGCCGGGACGGCCAGATTTTCGATCTCGTCACCGGCCCGCAAGACGGCGCGAGCGCGCACGAACTCACGACGGGCGCGATCGAATTGACAGAGCCGCAGCGGCGTCTGACGTTTCACGCGCTGCCGGAGCGGCCTGTCGTCTCGCTGCTGCGCGGCTTCTCCGCGCCCGTTAGCCTCTGCTACGCGGCGAGCGAGGACGATCTCATTGCCCAGACGGCCCATGACAGCGACAGCTTCAACCGCTGGCAGGCCTCGCAGACCTATGCGACACGGCTATTGCTGCGCTCGGTCGAGCGCATCCGCGCCGGCGGTACGGCCGAGTCCGATCCACGGTTCATCGACGCCTTGCGGCATGTGTTGAAAGCGAGCGCCGCCGATCCCGCCTTTGCCGCGCAGGTCATCACTCTGCCCGGTGAGGCCGATGTCGCACGCGAGATCGGAGCCAATGTCGATCCGGACGCGATCTTCGCCGCCCGCAAGGCGCAGCGCGAAGCGATCGGCGGCCACCTCGCCGCCGAGCTGCGCGCGCTCTATGAATCGCTGGCCGAGGATGGCGCCTATTCGCCCGACGCGGCCGCCGCCGGGCGGCGCGCCCTGCGTAATGCCGCGCTCGATCTTTACGCCGCGGCCAATGCCGACGGGCTGGCGCTGGCGGAGACGCAATTCACGCGCGCGCGGTTCATGACCGATAAGATTGCCGGCCTCGGAATTCTTGCGCTGCACGCGGGAGCGGCGCGGGAGCGCACGCTCGAGGCCTATTACGAGATTTATAAGAACGAACCTTTGGCGATCGACAAATGGTTTGCGCTGCAGGCGGCAATCCCCGAAGCGGGCGTGCTCGCGCGCATCCGCACGCTCATGACCCACCCGGCCTTCTCGCTCTCGAACCCCAATCGCGCCCGCGCCTTGATCGGCGCCTTCGCGGCCGGCAACCAAACCCAGTTTAATGCGCCGGACGGCAGCGGCTATGATTTCGTCGCGGCCATCGTGCTGCAGCTTGACGAGACGAACCCGCAGGTCGCGGCACGGCTTCTCGGCGCCTTCAAAAGCTGGCGAGCGCTCGAGCCGCGCCGGCGCGGCTTGGCCGAAGCGGCGCTGCGCCGCGTCATCGCGCACGGCCGCTTGTCGCCGGACGTCAAGGACATCGTCGAGCGCTCGCTGAATTAATCCACCTAATCAATTTTCTTTTCAGATTTCATTAATCTCTGGACAAATCGCCCGGCTCGGATTCTCATGGGGACAATTCGAAGGGATGCGGCACATTGCTTCGGATCGTTCTTGAGGGGGCCATCATGATCCGTGCAGATGCGGCGGACCTGTTCGCGCGCGCACATCTGTTCCGCGAATGGCGGGGCCAGATATCGCCGCGTAGCACATCAGAGCCATCCTATCTCAGGCTTGAGCCCGTGCTGCGGCTCGCGGTTCCGGCCCTCATCGGCGTCTTCATCGCCGCCCTCACCACGACAATCTGCATGTTCCTGATCGAGGCGCACGACAGCGCCATCGCTACGGCGGTCAACGATCTCGAACTCGTCGCGACAACAACCTCCACCGATCTGGACGCGGCCCTCGACAAAAGCGGCGACCATGACCCGGGCGAAGCGTTGCTGCGCTCCCTGCCAACCCATGCCCTCACGCATGGCCAGCGCGTGCTGGTCAGCAACGGCAAGGGGCTCGTCGTCGCCGCCTTTCCGCGCCAATTGCACCTCGGCGGCGTGCTTACCGACAGTCTTGGAGAGGCTCAACCGCTGACGGTGCTGGCCGAGAAAGCCGGCGTCCTGCGTATCAATCTCGCCGACGGGACAGATGCTTTGGCCATTGTGCGGACGCTGAAAGCGCCGTTCGGCCAGATCGCCTTCATCCATCCGATCAGCACCGTCCTCGCCGATTGGCGCGACGGCGCCTTGCGCCTGGCGGCGGCGCTGTTTGCGACCATCGTGGTGCTCTGCTCGGTCGCGGCCGCCTATTTCTGGCAGTCCGCGCGGGCGCGAAAGGCCGATCATGCATGCGAGCGCATTCGCGGTCGTATCGATACGGCGCTCAACCGCGGCCGCTGCGGTCTCTGGGATTGGGATCTCGCGCGCGGGCGCGTCTATTGGTCGGATTCCATGTACGACCTGCTTGGCGTGAAGGCTGAGCGTCCCTTCATCTCCTTTGGCGAGATCAATGCCCTCGTCCATCCGCACGACGGCGACCTCAGCCAAATCGCCGAAATGCTCGCCGCCTCGCACACCAAGACCATCGATCACACGTTCCGCATGCGGCACGCGAAGGGCCATTGGGTGTGGCTGCGCGCCCGCGCCGAGCTCGTCCACGAAACCCCCGACGCGCCGGCCCACCTCGTCGGCATCGCGGTCGACACATCCGAGCAGAAGATCCTCGCCGAACGCAGCGCCACGGCCGACATGCGGCTGCGCGACGCGCTCGAAGCCGTATCCGAAGCCTTCGTCCTTTGGGACAAGGACAACCGGCTGGTGATGTGCAATTCCAAGTTCCAGCGCTTCCACAATCTGCCAGAGGCCGCTGTCGAATCCGGCTTTGCCTATCGGGACGTGATGGCGCAAGGCACAACGCCGCTCATCCAGTCACAGATCGCGCTGGGCGAGCGTCCCGCAACCGGCGCGCAGACTTACGAAGCTCAGCTTGGCGACGGCCGCTGGCTGCAGATCAACGAGCGCCGCACCAAAGATGGGGGCTATGTCTCTGTCGGCACCGACATTACCGCGCTCAAACAAAATCAGGAGCAATTGCTGGAATCCGAGCGCCGGCTGACCGCGACGGTTGCCGATTTACGCGCCTCGCGCCAGAAGCTCGAACTGCAGGCGCAACAGCTCGCCGAACTCGCCGAGAAATATCTCGAACAGAAGGCGGAGGCCGAATCCGCGAGCCGCGCCAAGTCGCAATTCCTCGCCAATATGAGCCACGAGCTGCGCACGCCGCTCAATGCGATCATCGGCTTCTCGGACATGATGATCGAGCAGACCTTCGGCATGCTGGCGCCGCGCTATCTCGACTACAGCAAGGATATCAAGGACAGCGGTCAGCAATTGCTGCGCGTCATAACCGACGTGCTGGACATGTCGCACCTCGAAGCCGGCCGGGTGAAGCTGGAAAAGGCCGAAGTCGAGATCGATGCGCTCGTGGCGGATGCCATGCAGACGGTCCAGGCCGCGGCGCGGGAAAAATCGATCACCATCACCAGCCAGATCGCCACCGAGGCTAAGCTCCTCGGCGACCGCGCCGCACTCCAGCGGGTGCTCGCGGCGCTGCTGCAGAATGCGGTGAAGTTCACGCCCGAGCATGGCAGCGTCAATATCCGCACGCGCCGCGTCCGGGATGCGGTGAACATCTATGTCGAGGACAATGGTGCCGGCATCGCCCCCGAAGCCTTGCCGCGGCTCGGCAAGCCCTTCGAGCAATGGAACGCGCCGCTCGCCAATGGGATGAAAGGCTCCGGCCTTGGCCTCGCCATCGCCCATTCATTGGTGGCGCTGCACGAGGGCACGATCCGCATTCGCTCGACGCCGGGCACCGGCACGACCGTGCTGGTGCATCTGCCCCTCGGCACTGCGCTCTCAGCGGTCAACGCCGCCATCACGGCGCGGCGCCTGCCGCGCGCGAGCACGCACTATCACCAAGCGGCGCGCCAGGGACTCAAACGGCCGGACATCCAGGTCAGCCGACAACCTCTTTGAAAATCGCTCTCACACGCGCCTCGGTTTCGAAAAGCTCGGCTTCGAGTTGCGTGAAGCTTGGCAGGCCCGCGGCAGCCGCCAGCCTTTGCTTCACCGGCTCGCTCGCCCGCGCCAACGGCACACCGGCCTCGAGGATCGTATGCAGCACCTGCGTGGTCTGCGTATAGAGCCGATAAGCCGCAAGCAGAGTGTCGCGATCGCCCAGCGTCAGAAAGCCGAGCGCGCCAGCGCAGGCGATGATGTCGGCGGGCGCCGGGGCCAGCATGGCCGGCGCCTCGTCGGCGGAGCGCAGACTAAGATATTGGGCGAGGAAATCGAGATTGATCTGCCCGCCAGCCGCATATTTCAGGTCGAGTCGATCCAACTCGCCCTTTTCCTTGGCGACGAGGCGGCGCATGTCGGCGACATCCTTGCGCAATTGCGGCGTCGGCGGCCGGCGCAGGATTCTCTCCCGTGCCGCTGCGACCTCGGCGGCCAACGACACATCGCCAGCGATGACGCGGGCGCGCGTCAGCGCCATATGCTCCCAAGTCTCGGCTTCCTCGGTCTGATAAGCGACGAAGCTTGAAAGCTGCGTTGCAACAGGGCCTTTCCGCCCAGAGGGGCGCAGCCGCATATCGACGTCGTAGAGCCGGCCGCGCCGCGTCGCCACGGTGAGGCCGGAAATAAGCCGCTGCGAGAGCCGCGTGTAATAATGCGTCGCGTGTAGCCGCTCGGCGCCATCCGCCTCCGGACTGTCTTCATCGAAATCGTAGATTAGGATCAGATCGAGGTCCGAGGCGGCCGTCATCTCGCGTGAGCCGAGCTTGCCCATGCCGAGAACGACGCAACGGCCCTGCGGAACCAATCCGAAGCGCGCGACGAAATCCTGTTCGACATGGAGGAGGCACGCCCGCACCACGGCGCCCGCCAGCGCCGCATAGGCTGCGCCCGCAGCGTCAGGCGCGAGGTTCTCCGTCAAAAGCCGCAGGCCGATGAGAAAGGATTCCTCCTGCCGGAAGTCGCGCAAGGCGTCGAGCACGTCCTCGATCGCCGTGTGCGACGCGAGCACCCGCCGCAAGCGAGCATCAAAATCCGCGTCGCCAACCGGTGCTGTCAAGAGATCGCGATCGATCATCGAATCGAGCACGTGCGGGCGGCGGACGACGATCTCCGCAAGCCGCGGCGCGCTGCCGAGAAGATCGGCGAACAATTTGCGCAGACCGGGATTGGACTTGAGGATCGACAGCAATTCGACGGCGGCGCTGCGCTGAGCCAGCGCATGATCGAGCGCGGATAGCGCCGCATCGGGATCGGCGGATTCGGCGAAGGCTTCTAGCAGCGCCGGGAGCAACTCGGTCAAGACCTCTCGCGCCCGTTCGGAACTCACGCCCGCGCGGCGGCCGAAATGCCAGCCGCGGATCGTTTCCGCCGCGAGAGCCGGGCGCTGGAAGCCGAGCCGGGTCAAAGTCTCCAAAGTTTCGGGATCGTCGCTGACGCCGGTGAAGACAAGATTGCCCGTCGCGGCCGACAGACCCGGCGCGGTCTCGAACAGCATCGCGTAATGTTCGGCAACGCGTTCGAGATGATGGGTGAGCGCCGCGGAAAAATCAGCGAGCGTCGCATAGCCGCAGAAATTGGCGAAGCGCGCGAGGTCTTCGGCCTCCGCCGGCAGACGCTGCGTCTGTTCGTCAGCGATCATCTGCAGCCGGTGCTCCAGCTCGCGCAGAAAGAGATAGGCCTCGCGCAGATCGTCCCGCGCGGCGCGGCTAACGAGGTCCTGCTCATGCAGTTCGTCGAGCATCGGCAGAGTTGCGCAGCCGCGCAATTGCGGCCGCCGCCCGCCATAGATAAGCTGTTGCGTCTGGACGAAGAACTCGATTTCGCGAATACCGCCGCGCCCCAGTTTGAGGTCGTGACCCCCGACCGCGATTTCCGCATGGCCGCGCACGGCATGGATCTGCCGCTTCATCGCATGGATGTCGGCGATCGCGGCATAATCGAAATAGCGGCGCCAGATGAACGGCGTGAGCTGTTCGAGAAAGGCTTCCCCCAGCTTATGGTCGCCGGCAATGGGGCGCGCCTTGATCATCGCCGCGCGTTCCCAATTCTGGCCGAAGGATTCGTAATAGAAGAAAGCCGCGGGCGTCGAAATCGCGATGGCGGTCGAGCCGGGGTCTGGCCGCAGCCGCAGATCGACGCGCAGCACATAACCATCCGCCGTCCGCTCTTGCAGGACTTTGACGAGGCGGCGGGCGATGCGCACGAAGGCTGCGTTGGGCTCGCCCATCTGCGCCGCCGTCGCGCTCGCGGGGTCGAAGAGAATGATGAGATCGGTGTCGCTCGAATAGTTGAGCTCCCCGGCGCCATGCTTGCCGAGCGCCAGGATGACGAGCCCGCAGGCCTCGCCCGGGGGCGTGGCATCCGGCAGAATGAACCGTCCAGCCTTCTGTTCGTCCTGCAGAATGAAGCTCAGCGCGCTCGCGACGAAGACATCAGCGGCTTTGGTCAGCGCCGCCATCACCTCCTGCGGCGTCCACGCGCCGCCGAGATCGGCAAGAGCGACAAGCAGCGCCACCTCCTGCTTGGCGCGGCGCAGGAGGCGCATCGCAGCCGCCTCCGAGTCCGCGCCGCGAACACCAGCCGCAAGCGCCTCCAGGCAGGCCGCAAGACGCGCCTCCGGTTCCTCGGACAGCAATCGCACCAGCCGCGCGGGATCGGCGGCGATCAGCTTCCAGAGATAGGGTGAATGATCGGCAATGCCGCGCAGCAAGGCGGCGACGGCCGGCGCGCTCGCAAGCGTCGCCGCGTCGCGCCCACCGGTGGCGAACTCGACGAGCCGGGCCTGCGCGGCGGCCGGATCGCTGACCTCCGGCGCCTTCACAAGCCGTTCGTAGAGAGGTAGCGCCGCGGCCTGCATGTCAGAGCGCTTTCTCAGGCCGCCTCGCCACGCGGTGCGGGCGGCGCCAGTTTCGGCGGCAGCGCGGCCGCTGCCGGCAATGACAGCACCGCCTTGAGTCCGGGCGCATTATCCTCAAACCGCAACGTCCCTTTGTGCAATCGCGCCACGGCCGCCGCGAGCGCCAGGCCGAGGCCGGAGCCCGGCCGCGAACGCGAATTTTCCAGCCGCACGAAACGTTCCTGCACCCGCTCACGATCGTTCGGAGCAATTCCAGGACCGTGATCGGCGACGCTGATCTCGATCATCCCGCCCTGGCGTTTCGCCGATATGCCGACGCTCGCCTCGGCGGGAGTGGCGCCCAAGGGCGCGCCGTATTTCAAGGCGTTATCGACGAGGTTGGCGAGGGCCTGGCCGATCAACTCTCTGCTACCATAGAGCATCAGGCCCGGTTCCGTGCTGACCGCCAAGGAGAGGCCGCGATCCTCCGCCGCCGGTTCATAGAGCTCGCCGACATCGCGGGCGACGTCGGCGGCATCGAAATCGACGAGATTCTCGGGCCCTGCCCCCGCCTCGGCGCGGGTGATCATCAGCAGCGCGTTGAAGATGCGGATTAGGGAATCAAATTCCTCGATGACCTTTTCGAGTGCAGCGCGATATTCCTCCGGCGATTGCGCGAATCGCAGCGCCTCTTCGGCGCGGCTGCGCAGCCGCGTCAGCGGCGTCTTCAAATCATGCGCGATATTGTCCGAGACTTCGCGCAGGCCGATGGCAAGCAGCGAGATGCGATCGAGCATCGAATTCAGATTCTCGACCAAGCGGTCGAGTTCATCGCCCGTGCCGGCGAGCGGCAAGCGCGCCGAAAGATCGCCGCCGACGATGGCGCGCGCCTTGTCGTTGATCGTATCGACGCGATGCAAGACGCGGCGGGCGATCCAGAGGCCGCCGACCGCGCCGATGATGACAAGCCAGATCAGCGACGTGATCAGCGCGCCGACGAAGATGCGGCGCAGCCGTACGCCTTCCTCGATATCGTGCCCAACCAGCAGACGAAAACCGCCCGGCAGAAGAAAGATGCGTGCGACAGCGCGATGATGCGCGGTGGTCTCGCCGGCGCGCAGATAATCGGTGATGACCAGCCCCGGCTTCGAGAGCACGCCCTCGGGCAGGCTCGCGACATTGCCGACGATCGGTTCACCGGCATTTGTCGTGACAAGATAGAGTTCGGCGCCGGGCTGACGCGAGCGCCGCTCAATCGCGGTGACGAGCTGGGCGATGCCGCCGTCGGAATATTGCTCCGCAAGCCCGGTGATGTCGGCATCCACCGTCTGGCGGATCTGCGCGTCGATCAGATGGGTGACGTTCCAGCCGACACGGCCGAGCACGAGGCCCGTGCCCACCGCCGTCATCAGCAGATAGACAAGCGAGATCTTGAACGCTGTCGAGCGGAGGAGTTTACCGATTGCCGTCACGGATCATATATCCCGCGCCGCGGATCGTTTGCAGGAGCTGCGGCTCGAAGCCCTTGTCAATCTTGGCGCGCAGCCGCGAAATATGCACGTCGATCACATTGGTCTGCGGATCGAAATGATAGTCCCAGACATTTTCGAGCAACATGGTGCGGGTGACGACCTGGCCGGCGTGTTTCATCAGATATTCGAGCAGGCGGAACTCGCGTGGCTGCAAGACGATCTCCTTGCCGTTGCGCGTGAGCTTGTGCGACAGCCGGTCAAGCTCCAGCCCGCCGACGCGATAGATCGTCTCTTCGCTCGCGCCAGACAGCTTGCGGCGGGAGAGAACCTCGATCCGCGCCAGCAATTCCGAAAAGGCATAGGGCTTCGTCAGATAATCGTCGCCCCCGGCGCGCAGGCCCTTCACCCGATCGTCCACCTGGCCGAGCGCGGAAAGGATCAGCACCGGCGTCTCGACCTTTTGCGCACGCAAGCCGCCGATGAGCGAAAGGCCATCGAGCTTGGGCAGCATCCGGTCGACGATGAGAACGTCATACGTCCCGTCGCGGGCCTTCTCATAGCCCTCGAGGCCGTCGGCGGCATGATCGGCGACATGCCCGGCTTCGCGCAGCGCCTTGGCGAGATAGTGCGCCGCTTCCAAATCGTCTTCGATGATGAGGATGCGCATAATGGAAGACATATAGTCAATTCCGTAAAAAAACGGCAGGCCGGAGGGTGACTCCAGGCCTGCCGCCTCCGAGAACCGGCGCCGCAGACGGGGGCAAATGCGACACCTGGCGGGGAGAGGAAACTTCCACGCAGCGGCGGCGAGGCCGCTGCGTGCCAGAGCGTTTTCAAGCGAAGCGGATACCGGTTCGCGTTATGAAAACGCTCTAATTCAAATAATTAGACCGCTCTCGGACGGAAACCGGTTCCCACTTTTCCTGAGAGCGGTCTAGCGTCAGGAGGCTTTGCCCAGCTCCAATGCAACGAAATGGGTCTCGTCGCCGCTCTTGATCCGCAACAGGATCGCCTTGCGGCCGGCCTTCTTGGCATCGCTCAAGACATCCGCCACCTGGCCGGGGGTCGTGACCGACTTGCCACCGGCCTGAAGGATCACGTCGCCAACCTTCAGACCCTTTTGCGCTGCGGTACCGTCGGGATCGATATTGGTGACGACGACACCGCCGGCCGCCGCGCCGGGAACCGAATCCGAGGGCGCCAAGGTCAGACCGAAAGTGGCGAGGGCGCTGGCGCCGGAATCGGTGCCGTTGCCGCTATCCGCATCAGCGGAGGCCACCTGCTCGTTCGGCAAGGTGCCGAGCTTCACATCATAGGTCTTCTGCGCGCCATCGTGCCAGACGAGCAGCGAGGCATCGACATTGGGGCCGAGCGCGGCGATCTTGCGCGCCAATTCACGCGGACCATCGACCTGCTCGCCATTGACGCCGAGAATGATGTCGCCGGTCTTGATCCCCGCCTTCAACGCCGGCGAATCCTTCTCGGTGTCGGCAACCAGCGCGCCCTTCTCGCTCTTCAGCCCGAGGCTGTCAGCGATATCGGAAGTCACCGGCTGAATCTGCACGCCGATCCAGCCGCGCGTCACGACGCCCTTGCTTTCGAGCGCCGCGATGACACCGTGCGCCTCGTCGGCGGGGATGTCGAAGCCGATACCGACGCTGCCGCCCGAGGGGGAATAGATCGCCGTATTGATGCCGACGACCTCACCCTGCGTATCGAAGGTCGGGCCGCCGGAATTGCCGCGGTTCACCGGCGCATCGATCTGCAAGTAATCGTCATAGGGCCCGGAATTGATGTCGCGGCCATGCGCGGAAACAATGCCCGCCGTCACCGTGCCGCCAAGGCCGAACGGATTGCCGACCGCGATCACCCAATCGCCAACCCGTGGCGGCTTGGCGGCGAAGCTGACATATTTGAAGGGTCCGCCGCTGTTGATCTTCAACAGGGCGAGGTCGGTGCGCTTGTCGGTGCCGATGACCTTGGCCGGATGCGTCGTGCCGTCATCCATGGTGATCGTCACTTCGGTCGCTTGGTCGACCACGTGGTTGTTGGTCACGACATAGCCGTCCGGCGAAATGATGAAACCGGAGCCCTGCGCCATTTCGACATGCGGGTGGCCGTGACGGAACACGAACGGCGTGCCCTCCTCACCGCCAAAGCGGCGGAAGAAGCGCTCCAGTGGATCGTCCGGCGAAAGCTGCTGCGGACCGTCGTCGGAATCGCCGGCATCGGCCGTCTCGGCAATTTTCACCTTGATCGAAACCACGGCGCCGCGAACCCGGTCGACCACATCGGCGAAGGAAAAGGCATTGGCCGGCAAAGGCGCGACGGAACCCGTCTCGGCCCGCGCGGGCGTTGCCCATAGGCCCTGTATATTGCTGACGGCGGCGCCGCCGAGAACCAGGGCGGCGGTCGTGCCAAGCAAAACAAGACGCTTGGAACGCGCCCTGCCCTGCGAAGTCGACGGGCGCTGTCCGGAAACCTCTGTCATATCTTCAATCTCCTATGCCATTTCGGCATTGCAATCGGGATGGGAACGAAGGCAATCCCCCGCCCGGCCCTGCGCGTGCGTCGGCCGGCTCGATTCGGAGGATGGGACAGGACGGCTTACGCGGCTATTTCGAGGGGATGAAACTTTGGTAAGGTTGGGGCCGCTCGACCGGTGATTTAGCCGGCTCAGCCGCGCCGTCACTCGCCTTCGGGCGGGGTGACGATGGAGGCGAGGCGTGTTTTCTCGGCCGGCGTCAGTTCTTTCGGCGCGACAGGGACCGCCTTGCGCCGTGTATTGAGATAGATCGCGCCCCCGCCCGCGAGCAGCAGCAGAAACGGCGTCAGCCACAAGAGATAAGTGCCCGGCTCGAAAGGCGGCTTCAGCAGGATGAAATTGCCGTATCGCGAGACGAGAAAATCGCGGATCTGCTGATCGCTATCCCCGGCGAGCAGACGCTCGCGCACCAGCACGCGGATGTCATGCGCCAGAGTGGCGCTGGATTCGTCGATCAACTCGTTCTGGCAGACCAGACAGCGCAGCCCCGCCGAGATTGCCCGCGCCCGCGCTTCGAGGTGCGGATCGGACAACATTTCCTCCGGCTCGACGGCGCGGGCGAGCAGCGGCGCTAACACAAGCGCTGTGAGCACGAGGATCTGGAAGAGCCGCCTCATTCCGCTGCCTGCGGCGCCGCTGCCAGCTTGCGGACGCGGTGCGCGACGCCGATGCGTAGGCGCCGGTCGCTCAGCGAGACGAGGCCGCCGAAGCCCATGATGAGTGCGCCAATCCAGACGAAGGCGACGAGCGGCTTCCAATAGAGCCGCGCATCGACCGTGCCAGGCTTCACACCCTCGCTGATGCCGACGTAGATCTGACCGAAATTGAGCGTCTTGATCCCCGCCTCGGCGCGGCTCATCTGCCGCGTCGGATAAAAGCGCACGGCGGGATTGACGGCGGCGATCTCACGCCCGCCTTCGCGGATCACGACATGGCCGGCCTTGGCGGTGTAATTCGGCCCCGCCGCGGTAGCGAGGCTCGTAAGCGTCAGTTGATAGGGGCCGACATTGGCGCTGTCGCCGGGCCTCATGGTGAGGATTTTCTCGGCGCCCCAGCCGGTGGCGGCGAGACCGAGCAGCGAGACGCCGATGCCGGCATGGGCCAGCGCGGTGCCGTAGGTCGAGAGCGGCAGGCCGGCGGCGTGCTGCCAGAGCTGCGCCAAGCCGCCCTTGACCAGCGCGGCGCGGCCGAAGAGCCGGTTGGCGATCTCGGCGAAGGCACCGACGATCACATAGACGCCGAGCCCGCTGACGAGGATCGAAGTGAGCGGGCCATTGTGGTGCCAGGTGGCGAGCACCAGCATCATCGCCAAGCCGCACAATAGAGCGAAATAGAGCCGCTGCGCCGCGCCGAAGAAATCGCCGCGCTTCCAGGCGAGGTTCTGGCCGAGCGGCATCAACAAGACGAGCGGCAGAAACAGCGGCACCACGGTCGAATTGAAGAAGGGCGCGCCGACCGAGATTTTCTCGCCGGCGAAGGATTCGAGCGCCAGCGGATAGAGCGTACCGACGAAGACCGTGGCGCAGCAGGTCGTCAGCACGAGGTTGTTGAGGACCAGCGCCCCCTCGCGCGAGATCGGCGCGAAGAAGCCGCCCGGCTTCAGCGCATTGGCGCGCAAGGCGAAGAGCAGGAGCGCGCCACCGATGAAGAAAACCAGAATGGCGAGAATGAATTCGCCGCGCTGCGGATCGTTGGCGAAGGAATGAACCGAGGTCAGCACGCCCGAACGGACGATAAAGGTGCCGATCAGCGACAGCGAGAAAGCGAGGATGGCGAGAAATATCGTCCAGACCTTCAGCGCGTCGCGCTTTTCCATCACCGCCGCCGAATGAAGCAGCGCGGTTGCGGCGAGCCAGGGCATGAGCGAGGCATTCTCAACCGGGTCCCAGAACCAGAAGCCACCCCAGCCGAGCGTGTAATAGGCCCAATAGGAGCCCATCGCGATGCCGAGCGTCAGGAACACCCAGGCGATCAGCGTCCACGGCCGCACCAGCCGCGCCCAGACCGCGTCGATGCGGCCACAGATGAGCGCGCCGGCGGCGAAGGCAAAAGTGATCGAAAGCCCGACATAGCCGAGATAAAGCAGTGGCGGATGGATCGCGAGACCGGGGTCTTGCAGCAGCGGATTGAGATCCTGCCCCTCGATCGGCGGATTGGCGATGCGCGCAAACGGATCGGACGTGAGCAGGATGAAGAGCAGGAAGGCGGCGCTGATCCAGGACTGGACTGCGAGCACGGCGGCGTGAAGGTCTTGCGGCATGGCGCGAGCCGAGAGCGCCACCGCCGCCGCGAAGACGGCGAGGATCAGCACCCAGAGCAGCATCGAGCCTTCGTGATTGCCCCAGACGCCGGTGATCTTATAGAGCAGCGGCTTCGCCGAGGCCGAATTCTCGTACACATTGAGCAGCGAGAAGTCGGACGTGACATGCGCGTAAGTCAGTGCCGCATAGGACAAAGCGACGAAGCAAAAGCCGGCGAGCGCGACCGACGGCGCCGTTCCCATCAAGCGGGAATCCCGCGTGGCGACACCCCACAGCGGCACGACCGCGTTGAAGCAGGCCAGCGCCAGCGCCAGGATGAGCGCGAAATGTCCGGTTTCGACAATCATTGCGCCGTGCCTCCCATGTCCGCATTCTCCTGCCAGCGGCCGGACTTCTTCAACGCATCGACAACTTCCTTGGGCATATAGCGCTCATCGTGCTTGGCGAGCACTTCCGTAGCGTCGAGGCCAGCAGCGCCCAACACGCCTTCCGCGACAACGCCCTGCCCTTCACGGAACAGGTCCGGCAAGGCGCCGCCATAGGTGACCGCGATCTCGTGCTTGCCGTCCGTCACCTCGAAATGGGCGGTTTGGCCGTCGCGCTTGAGCGAGCCTTGCTTGACGAGACCGCCGATCCTTATATGCGTGCCCGGCGGCAGATCCTTCGCCACGATCTCGCTCGGCCCGTAGAAGAAGACGATATTGTCGCGCAACGCATAGAGCACGAGACCCGCGGCGGTGCCGAGCACCACCATTGCGGCGGCGATGAGTGTCAGGCGCTTCTTTTTGCGCGTCATGAATCCAGTCCAAGTTCGTGCGCCAGCGCATCGATTCGCGCGGTGGCCGTGGCATCGCCGCTGAAGTCGCGACGGGCCGTCGCCAGCGCGGCACGCGCCTTGTCGATCTCATTCAGAACCTTGTAGGCGCGCACGAGGCGCACCCAGCCGTCGATATCATTGCCGTTCTGCGCCAGCCGCGCGGCGAGGCCGTCGACCATCGACTGGATCATCGCCTGCTGCTGCGCCGGAGCCATGGCGGCGATGCGCGCCGCCCGATCCGAGGCTGGCACGCCCTTGCTATCGCCGAGCTGTGCCAGCCGGGCAACGAGATCGCCACGCCAGGGGGCGTTCGCCGGTGCTTCCGCTAGGAGCTTTTGCCAATAGTTACGTGCGGTTGCCCGATCATTCTCCTGCTGCGCCGCTAGGCCGAGGAAGAACAGCGCCTTGGGCGCGCCCGGATCGATGGCGATAGCCTTCTCAAACTGCTTGCGCGCATCGGCGGTGACGATCCCGCCCGCGGCGACGGCCAGGGTCTCGCCATAGACGGTCAAGGTATCGGCGTTGTTGGGGCGAAGCTGGGCCGCCATTTGCGCGGCGCTGACCGCATCGCCGAACCGCCGGACGAGCAGATAGGCCTGCGCGAGAACCTGATAGCCGAGACCGTCTTTCGGGTTCTGCGCCAGATGCTCCTCGACGCGGGCGATGGCGGCATTGATATCGGTGTGGCCGATGGGGGCGTTGAGTCGCGCTTCGAGCGGCGCGTCCGGCCAATCGGGATGCCCGAGCGCGGCATAAAAACCGATCGCGACGGCGGGCACGAAGACAAACGCCGCCACGGCTGCGAGCCGCCGGTGCCAGAGGGGACTAGCGGCAGCGCCCGCCATCTGCGGGTCCTTGCCGCTGACGGCGAGAAGCTGGCGTGCCGCTTCCGTCTTCGCCAGCGCGGCCTCCTCGGGCGCGAGATCGTCGCGCGCCTCGTCGCGGGCAATCTCCTCGAGCTTGGCCTGATAGAAAACGACGTCCGGCGCCGTCGCCTCGCGCCGCGCCGGCCGCGCCAGCGGCCAGAGGACGGCGAAGACCGCGCCGCCGGTCAAAAGCGCGAATAGGCTCCAGAGCATGATGTTCCTTACAAATCCTCCGGCAGGCTCACTACGCCATTTTCGCCGCGATTTCCATCCGACAAAGCCGTGAAGGCTTGACCGACAAAAGCTGATATTTCGTTATGTATATTCGGTAGTTAAGGGCCCTTCAGGAAATGGTCAGGCCGCGGCGGGCAATTCCAGCTCGGCGCGCAAGCCGCCGGCCGGGCTGGCATCGAGTCGCAGCGCGCCGCCATAGAGCGCGGCGAGATCGACGACGATGGAAAGCCCGAGGCCGGAGCCCGGGCGCGTCTCGTCGAGACGCCGGCCGCGCCGCATGGCCGCCTCGCGCAATTCCGGCGCAAGGCCGACGCCGTCATCGTCTATCGTGACACGAAAGAATTGCTTGCCGGCCGTATTCGCGGCTGGGATCGGCGCGGCGGCGATCGTCACCTGATGGCGCGCCCATTTGCCGGCATTGTCGACAAGGTTGCCGATCATTTCCTCAAGGTCCTGCCGCTCGCCGCGGAAGCGGATTTGCGCCGGGACATCGGCGGAAAAAACGATACCGCGATCGCGGTAAATCTTCTCGAACGTGCGCACAAGGCCTGCCGTCACCGGCGCGACCTCCGCCATATTGCCGATGGCGACGACCCGCACGGCTGCGCGGGCGCGATCAAGATAATAGGTCACCTGGTCGCGCATGATCGCTGCCTGTTCGCGCACTTTATCGGACAGCGGGGTCTTTTCGGTATCCGCCTCATTGATGATGACGCTGAGCGGCGTCTTCAGCGCATGGGCGAGGTTGCCGACCTGCGTGCGGGCCCGCTCGACCACCTCACGGTTGGCGTCGAGCAGAAGGTTGATCTCTCCGGCAAGCGGCGCGATATCCTGCGGAAATTCGCCGGCGATCCTCTCGCCCTGCCCGCGCCGGATGGCGGCCACGCCTTCGCGCAAGCGCCACAACGGCTCGAGGCTGTAGCGCATCTGCAGCGCCGCCGAGCCGACGAGCGCCGCGGCCAGCAGTGTAAAGGTGACGATCAGCGCGAGTTCGAAACCGGCGACCTCCGCCTCCATCGGCGCGGTGGTCGCCGCGACTTGCACGAGATAGATGCCCTCGTCGCCGGTATCGATGGTGCGCTCGACAATGCGCAGGAGCTTGTCGTCGGGGCCCTTCACATAGCCATTGCGCGCGCCGCCAACGCCGGCGGGCATGCCACTCGCCGCAAGCTGCGGCAACCGCGCGGCGAAAAGCGAACGCGAACTCTGGATGTTCGGCTCGCTGCCGTCGAGCCGCGTGATCTGCCAATACCAGCCGGAGAGCGGGATTTCGAATTGCGGCTCGCCGAGCTCGAAGGGCTGGGCGCGGCTCTCCTCGCTGGGCGAGGCAATGTCGGCGACGAGCGCGCGCAAATAGAAGCCGAGCCGCTCATCAAACCGCGTCTCGGCCGATTTGCGGTAAAGCGCCGAAAGGCCGATGCCGGCGATGAGCAGAATGATCGAACTGAGGACGGCCGCGGAAACAAAAAGACGCGCGGCGATCGACCAGCTTCGCGGATTGAGGTTGAGGCGCATCAAGAGCTTTTCAGGGCGTCCGCGTCCGGCTTGCCCGCCTTGCCGGGGGACTGCCCATTTTCCGGCGCCGCGACGACATAGCCAAGGCCGCGCATCGTCTGGATGATATCGATCCCGAGCTTCTTGCGCAGCCGGCCGACGAAGACCTCGATCGTGTTGGAATCGCGGTCGAAGTCCTGGTCGTAAAGGTGTTCGACCAGTTCGCTGCGCGAGACGACCCGTCCGGCGTGATGCATCAGATAGGACAAAAGCCGGTATTCATGCGAGGTCAGCTTGATCTGATTGCCGTCGACCAACACGCGGCCGGAGCGCGTGTCGAGCCGCACTGGCCCGCAGGTCAGCTCGCTTGAGGCATGGCCCGTTGCGCGCCGCAGCAAAGCCCGCAGGCGCGCCAAAACCTCTTCGATGTGAAAGGGCTTGGCGACATAATCGTCGGCCCCGCCGTCGAAGCCCTGAACCTTGTCGCTCCAGCGGTCACGCGCGGTAAGGATCAGCACCGGCATCGTCCGGCCCGCCGCCCGCCAATCCTTGAGCACCGCAACGCCGTCCTTCTTCGGCAGGCCGAGATCGAGCACGACGGCGTCATAGGACTCCGTATCCCCGAGAAACCAGCCCTCCTCGCCATCATAGGCGCGATCGACGGCGTAGCCGGCCTGTGCGAGCGCCGTGGCGATCTGGCGGTTGAGATCTTTGTCATCTTCGACAACGAGAAGCCGCAAATTCCGCTCCTTGAGCGCCGCTCATTCCGGCGTTTACTTGGCGTTCTTGACGCTGAGAATCTGCCCCGTCACGGCATTGGTAAACACGTGGACCACCCGGCCGCTGGTGCGCAAGAGGCTAATTTCATAGATATATTGCTCTTTGTGGCGGCACAGCTTAACGCCCAGCGCCTCGGCTTGAAAGCGGCTCGCCGCGCCAACTAGCAGCCCGAAAGGCTCGGCAAGCTTGTGCGCCGCGATCTCGCGCCGGGTCTGCGCCGCGGAATAGCACTCGTGTTCCGGCTGTGTCGGATGCGTCGCGGCGGCAAGCCGGGCGCCGCTGAGATGCGTTGTGCCAACAGGATGCCCGCTCCCCGCGGCCATGGCGTGGACGCCGGCAAGCAGAAAGACAGCGAGTGCAGGGCCGGCGTGCCGCATCGGATCGAGACTCGCTTCAACGCGGTGAATGCGCGATGAACATCTGCCGCTCGCGGGAAGCTATACATTCGGGCTTTGACTTTGCAAGTCTGCCAGCCCGGACGGCCTGCTGCGCCGGCGAAGAACTCTTGGCGAACGAGGGAAATACGCCCCTGTAACGGTTCGTTTACTTCTTACCCACCATCTACGTAACCATTGGGCAATGTCCGTCCGATAGTTTCCGTCGGGAGACAAAATATCCTGAACGCGCTGACGGATCCCTTGCCATGTCCTCTCGTCCCGATCAGAATCCGCGACCGCGCTTTCGTTGGCTGAAACTGCCGGGACGATTCGCGCGTGATAAGGGCGCCACGACCGCGGTCGAATTCGGCATGATCGCACTGCCACTTTTTGCGATCATTCTGGCGGCGCTGCAAACCGCGATCGTTCTAATGGCGGAACAGGAATTGGAAACCGCCGCCGAGCAGGCCGGCCGTCTCGTCATGACCAGCCAAGTGACGAGCTCTTCCGGCCAGACCGGCTACCTGACGCAGGCGCAATTCACCCAGAAGGTCTGCAGCTATCTCGTCGCGCTCTTCAACTGCTCGAACCTGATGGTCAACATGCAGACGGCGAGTTCCTTCGCCAGCGCGAGCACCTTGGCGCCGAGCTATACGACGCTTCAGCAGAACAGCTGGACCTACCAGACTGGGAGCGTCGGCCAGGTCGTCGTTCTCCAAGTTATGTATGAATGGCCGATCATCAGCAGCGTGTTCGGCTTCAATCTCGCCACTCTGCCGAACGGCAAGCGCCTCATCATGGCGACCTCCGTGTTCCAGAACGAGCCGTAACGATAATGCTTTCGCGCCTCCATCGCCGCAAATCGTCGCGCTTTGCCACCCACGAAAAGGGGATGGCGGCGGTCGAATTTGCACTTGACTCTTCCGGTCCTGCTCTTCATATTCGTGGGTGTGACCGAAGTCGGCCAGGCGGTGTCGATCAGTCGCAAGGTGACAATCACGACGCGCACGGTCACCGATCTGGTGACGCAAAATTCGTCGCTCTCGTCATCCGGCCTCAATACCATCCTGGCGGCATCCGCGCAGGTGATGGCGCCATACTCTTCGAGCAACGTGAGTGTAACCGTATCGGAGATCCAGGTCGATTCCTCCGGCAAGGCGACCGTTGCCTGGAGCGGATCGTGGCCGAATAGCGCAAACGCGTTGACAGTCGGCTCGGCCTTCGCGCTGCCAAGCGCTATCGACACGCCGAGCAGCTACCTCGTTTACGGTCAAACGAGTTACTATTACACGCCTGTTTTGGGATACAATATGATCGGCCCGATCACCCTGTCCGACCACCTATACCTCAGCCCGCGGGAGAGCACGTCGATCGCCTATACGAACTGAGACGGGCGAGACCACCGCGGCCGCAGAGGCGCCCGAGCATATTCCACTTTGCTCGCCGGCCGCGGCTCACAAATGCGAGCCACGTCCCTTCTTCGCGCTGGCGGGAGAGGATAGGGTGAGGGGGCTGGTGCCTGTCGCAGCATCGTGGCCAAAACCCTCACCCCTCAACTTAGCCCTCCACCCATTTCGCTGCGCTCAAGGGAAGAGGAGCGTAGTTGGCGGCTCGCGATGAAGGACGTGGCTAATTCTCAAACGCGCTATCGATAGGATAGCGGCTTATTGCGCGAGATGCGCCGTCGCGGTCGCATTCAGGAAAAGAGCCTTGAGCGCCGTGCCGATATCCTGGTCTGTCGAGACCTGTTGATAGAGACTCGGCGACGAGGCGCAGGACTGCAATTGCGTAGCGATATTTGGGCTTGGCGTCGGAGTCTCGTTGTTATCGAATGGTGCGACGTTCGAAGTATAGAAACTATTGTTGGGCAAGGAAGAATAGTTCAGATAAAGCACGGCGATCCTGATCGGCAGACCGCTGCTGCTCACCTTCGCCTTGATGGTGTTACAGTTCGTCGTATTGATCGTAGAGATCGTGCGTGTGCCACTGCTGCTATACGAGTCGTTCACGCCGTCGGTGATGAGGATCAAGACCTCCTGCGCCGTGTCACCGGTCGTGTTGGTTCCGTTGCCAGGCGTCGCCATGAGAGAGTTGATGGTGGTCATGGCAGTGTTGAGGGCCGTGCCGCCATCGTTATTATTGCATATCTGCTTATAACTGGTCGTCGAGGTTTTGTTGGTCCCGGTGAGCCAGCTGTTATCGAACATCTGCAACATGGTAATATTCGCTGCGTCGGTCGATATCGTCTGCGCGCCAGTGTTTGTCGTCACATTAACCAGGCTCAGCGAAGAACTGCCTGTGATATAATGCAGCGGTGAATAGCCGGACGCGCAGGCTGTGCTTGACCAGTCGGTGTCGAATGTGGCGACCGCCATTTGGTACGTGGCATTGTTTGCAGGAGCGCCGTTGACCCCTTGTTGCGACACGTCATATGCATAGGGCCCGAGCTGTTGGATCGCGCTGCGCAGATTGTCGATGCGGAGCGTCAGGCCCAATACGCATTCCGCATAGGTATAGTCATCGACATTTCCCGGCTTTGTGGCGGTTCCCTGTGTATAGGCATTTCCCGACTTGGTCGGGGGCACCATTCCGATGCAGCTCGCGTTTCCGGGTAAGACCCACATCGTATAATCGGATTCGTGGCACGCAAAGGAGCAGCCGCCCTCGTTGTCGCCGCCGGTCCCCGAGCCGGAGGAAGTGGCGGTGTACATAGAATTGATGCCGGCCGTCGTAGCCGGAATGGCCATAGAGGGCGATGAATCCGCCAAAATATAAAAATTGATGTTGGGCGCCGCTGCGGCTTTCGCCACAATACCATTGCCGTTGCCGATCGTCAGCGTGGTCAGGCCGATGACGCCGGCGAAGGCATTCTGCGATTGTGCTGTGAAAGAGACGGTCGCAACGCGGCTGCTCGACTGGCCCGACGGGGTGTCGACGACCGACACGGTTCTGTTGATGCTGGTCACGCCAGGGACAGTTTGGGCGAGCGTATCGAACAGGTTCTGCGCCGCGGCTTGGGCCTGCGCAGCGGTAGGTCCCTGACCCACCGTTTGCGAGAATTCGGCCGGCGTCACGGCCGAAAGCGCCGCCGAATCTGCGATCGCATCGAGCTTGGCCCTCCGCCGCGCGGCGGAGGTGTAATCCATTGCCATGCCGACGGCAAAGAGAATGGGAATGGCGCTGATGGCGAAAATCATCGCCACGTTGCCTCGCCGGTCGGCGGCGAAACGCGGGAGATGCCCCCGCACATGCCAGACGAAGGCGCCGGCAAGCGCGCGGCCGGCCCGCAAAATCGAATTCGTGTTGAAATGTTTGGTCACGGGCGGAGGTCCCTGAAAACAAACTGCCCGCTTACGTAAGTGACGATTGGTAAAAACTTCCGGTAGTTAATAGTAGAGTTATAGAGGATCGGCCCCGGCTGACCTGCGCCATGAACGGCGCACAGCGCGATCTTATATTTAAATCAATGGCTTATACGGCGCGCCTTGCGCGCTAGCCGGTGCGAGACACGTCGCCGTCGGCCCCCTCGTCGATATTTTAGTGAAAAAAGCGCTACCGGGATTTTCTGAATCTGCGGCCGGCCCCCAATTTTTCCACGGGTCGGCTTGGCGGCCGTCTTGGCGACCTGCCGCGCCCGCGCGCCGCGCGGCCATTTCCCCGGCCAATTGACGATATGCCCGGCATAGTCATCGATCTTGAGATCGGTCTCGGTCAGGCTGACACGGCCGCGCACCGAAATCCCGGCCTCGTGCACCGTCTCCGGCGAGCCGGAGACGAGCGGATGCCACCACGGCAGGCGCCGGCCCTCCGCCCGCAGCCGGTAGGCGCAGGTCGGCGGCAGCCAGGCGAGCGAGGTGACAAGATCGGGTGTGAGCTTCAGGCAATCGCGGACTCGCCGCCGCCGGTGAGCATAGTCGGAGCAGCGGCAGGTCGTGACATCGAGCAGGCGGCAAGCGATCTCGGTGAAATAGACGCGGCCGGTGTCCTCGTCCTCGAGCTTGACGAGGCAGCAGCGCCCGCAGCCGTCGCATAGGCTCTCCCATTCCGCCGGCGTCAGCGCCTCTAGAGGCTTTTCGTCCCAATAGGCGTTCTTCGCCAAGATGTTGCCGCGGCGGCGTGGTTCATGACCCATAATCAAAGCCTTTGCTGGGATGCCCAGATACGATTGCTGGACGGCGCCTGAAATTGCAACTATTCCGGTTTAAATTCGCAGGAAGGCCAAAGCGGTATGAGCCTGTTCGACCGGCTGCGTTCATCGAGCCTTTATCGGAGGGCCTCCCGCGCCTTCCTCGAACTCGACGCCTTTTTCGATTCGTCTCTGTTCGAATCGGGCGAGAGGTCGCGCAACGCCTATTCCGCCTTCATCACCGTCATGGACAGGCTGCATGTCTCCGGCTGGCGCCGGCTGCTGGTCGAATTGGCCTGCGAGGGCTCGAACATCGTTCTCGGCCTCGGTATCGTCGCGCTCTTTTTCGCCATCCCTGCTTTCGAGGACACTTCCGGCGCCGACTGGCTGAAGAAGGAAGATCTCGCCGTCACCTTCCTCGACAGCTACGGCCAGGTGGTCGGGCGCCGCGGCATCAAGCATGATGATTCCGTGCCGATCGAGCAGATGCCGAAATATCTGATCGACGCAGTGATCGCCACGGAAGACCGGCGGTTTTTCGAACATATCGGCATCGATTTCGTCGGCGTCTTCCGCGCGCTTATGGTCGACGCCAAAGCGAATGGCGTCGTCCAGGGCGGCTCCTCGCTCACCCAGCAGCTCGCCAAGAATATCTTCCTTTCCAACGAGCGGACCATCACCCGCAAGGTCAAGGAGGCCTATCTCGCGCTCTGGCTCGAAGGCCATCTGACCAAGCGCCAAATCCTGCAGCTCTATCTCGACCGCGTCTATATGGGCGGCGGCACGTTCGGGATTCAGGCGGCTTCGCAATTTTATTTCGGCAAGTCGGTGCGCGACGTGACCCTCGCGGAAGCGGCCATGCTCGCCGGGCTCTTCAAGGCGCCGAGCAAATATGCCCCCCACATCAACCTGCCCGCCGCCCGCGCCCGCGCCAACGAGGTACTGAACAATCTGGTCGATGCCGGCTATCTGACCGAAGGCCAGATCTATGCGGCAGTCCGTAATCCGGCGACGCCGGTGCCCCGCGGCCAGACCTATTCGCCCGACTGGTATATGGACTGGGCCTATAACGAGGTACGCCAGCTCGCCGACGCGGGAAAGCTCGGCAACAATCGCGTGCTGACCGTGCGTACGGCGCTCGATTCCAACCTGCAGAAATACGCTGACGACACGATTGCCGACCAGCTGCGCGAGTACGGCCCGAGCTACCATGTCAAACAGGCCGCGATGGTGATCCTCGACCCCTCGACCGGCGCGGTGCGCACCATGGTCGGCGGCCAGGACTATGGCGAGAGCCAGTTCAATCGCGCTGTCGACGCCATGCGCCAGCCCGGCTCCTCATTCAAGCCGGTCGTCTATCTGACCGCTTTGCTCACCGGCAAATTCAAGCCGGACACGCCGGTGCTCGATGAGCCGGTTTGCATCGGCAATTGGTGCCCGCACAATTTCGGCAACAAATATTACGGCAAAATCCCCCTCATCATCGGGCTGACCCATTCGCTGAACAGCGTCGCGGTGCGGCTGTCGATCGATATTGGCGCGGCGGATTCCATGCCCGGCCATAACAATACCTATGAGGAGGCCAAACGCGGCCGCGCCAAGATCATCGAGACCGCCCGCAAGATGGGGATTTATACGCCGCTGCCCGATACGGTTTCGTTGCCGATCGGCGCCGACGCGGTGAACGTGCTCGAAATGTCCAACGCCTATTCAACCTTCGCTAATGGCGGCAAGCGCGTCACACCCTTTGCGGCGGTCGAAATCTACAATAGCCACGGCGATCTCATCTATGGCCACGACCGCGACGCGCCGCCGCCGAAGCAGGTCTTCGACAAAGACAAGATCATCGACATGGTGACGATGATGCGCAATGTTGTGCAGGCTGGCACAGGTCAACGCGCGAAACTGGACAATATCGACGTTGCCGGCAAGACCGGAACGACCAACGGCTTCAAGGACGCCTGGTTCAACGGCTATACGGGTAATTTCGTCGGCACGATCTGGTTCGGCAACGACGACGATACGCCCACCAACAATATGACCGGCGGTTCGCTGCCAGCGATGACCTGGCATCTGATCATGGCCTATGCCCATCAAGGCATAGAGCTGAAGCCCCTGCCGGGCGGACCTCCGCCTCCGGTCGCACAAAAGGCGCCGGCCGTTGCCAGTTCGGGCCCCACGCCGCCGCGCCATCCTCCGGCGCTCTCTCACCGTTCCGCCGACGTCCTGGCCGGCATCGACGCCGTGGCGCGCACCATCGCCAGCAACCGGGAGGGCGAGCCACAGCCGCGATGAAGGCCAGACCACGAAGCTTTCAGACTGAACCCACACAAGCTCAGCAACGTGATCGATTTCTATAAGTGAGAGCGGGATTGATGCGAAAAATCGGCGACTATTTTTCGCATTCCGCTCCGGAGGCTTGATGCGTTGACCCTGATCAAATTCCTCCTCACCGCGCTTGCCGGAATTGCGCTGGGGCTTTTCGTCACGGTGCGCGTGCTCGATCACGGCATCGGCTTCGACACGGCCCGCGCCGGCCCCTGGCTCGGCCAGCCGAAGAGCGGAACGATGGATATCGATCCCTATGCTAATGCCATCATCGCCCGCACGGCGGAATTGCCGCTCGGCAGCGCCGAGGGGCTGAGCTTCATCGCGCGAACCGACAGCCAGGGCGCGCCGCTGCGGCCGGAATGCGATTATACGGTCAGCGGGACGGTGCCGCCGACGCGTTTCTGGACTCTGACCCTCGTGTCGCCGAAAGGCTTTCTCATCGACAATTCCGCGAAAAGGTTCGGCTTCACGTCGGCGGAAGTCGTCCGCGCCGCGGATGGAACGTTCGCGATCACGGTCGCCCGCGTGGCGCGGCCCGGCAATTGGCTGCCGGTCGGGAACGCGAAACACTATGCACTGATGCTGCGCCTCTACGACACTCTGCTCGACTTCGGGACGACGCGGGTCGGCGGCGGTGCGCTGCCGAAGATCGAACGCGGCGGGTGCGCATGACTTTCGGCGACCGTTTCTTCAGTCTGCTGCTTTATGCGACCGGCGTGCTGTTCGTCGCCGCGCTGGTCCATATCGTCGCCATTCTCGTCATGCCGCAGGTCGCGCCGCGCGATGCCTATACGCGGCTCGCCGTTTTCGCCAAGCCCGGCCAGATGACGCTCCTGCCGCGCCCGTTGCCGGGTCATCAACTCACGCCTTTCGAGGATCCCGCCGTGGCGCAGGCGGTCTGCCTTTATGATCTCGCCAGCGGGCCGCTGCACCTGCATGCCGATCTGCCCGATAACCGGCTGCTGACGGTTTCGTTCCGAACGCGGACGGGTCAGGTTTTCTATTCGATGACCGATCGCGCCTCGCTGCACGGGACGATCGATGTGCGGATCATGACGCAGCCGCAGCTCGACGCGGAGCAAGAGAACGACGACGACGACAACGATCAGCCGTTGAAGGAATTGCGCCTCGTCGCGCCGGATACGAGAGGCTTCGTGCTCGTCAATGCGCTGTCGACCCATCCGAGCGAACGCGCCGACACGGAGGCCGAAGTCAAATCCGTCTCCTGCGCACCGGAGACCCTGGCGCAGAACTGATTAATGTGGTGCCGGTTCGCGCCGCGCCACCGGCAAGCACTTATCCTCAGGCCGGTGATTATGTGCTTTCCGGTCTTCGACGTAATCTTCCACCCGCACATAGCGCACGCCGGTAAAGAATAGGATTTCCGCCCCTTCAGCACCGGGCGTGTCGCGGTGCGCTACGCGCGGTTGTGCCCTGAAAGCTAATAGCTCGCCCATAGGTTCGACCTCCACGCGGCCGGGCGTCCGTCCTCACATCTCCGCATTGCGCCCGAGCGCGTAAGGCCAAGCCTCACCGGGGCGTGGTTAATGCTTTGTCAATGCGGCTTGGCCGATTTGGAAAAAATAAGCAGCGTGGCGCCGCGGTTACAAAGCCTCAGCCGGGCGCGAGGTCGAGAAAATTCCGGCCGAGCCGGTCTTCGACCTCGACGATCCAAAGATCGACATCGAATTCGAGTTCGCGCTTGAGCCGCACTTCGATCGTCGCGGGATCAAGCCAAGTCTGTTTATGAAGCTGGACGAACAACCTATCACCTTCGCCGAGGGCGCTTTGCGGTGCCGGGCCGAACAGAGCTGCCTGCCCGTCGAGCCGGTCGATCTTGACGAAAATCGCGCCCGCCTCGGCCGCGCCCCGCCGCCGCAGATAGGCCACCGCACCTTCCACGCCGCAGCGCCGCAAATAGGCGGCGACCCAGAAATCGCTTCGCAGCCGCATCAAAGTTTCCACATCGGTCGTTTACCCTAATCTTTGTCACATAACTGTTGTGCAGTTCGGTTTGGTTAGCGCCGCCGTTAGGAGGATGCGCGCCATGACTTCCCTTTCATCTGTCGAAACCGTTCCGCAACAAACCCGAGGTCCGGGCCCCAAGCTCGATCATCCGATCGACATGAAGGCCGTGATCGTTTTTCTTACCATTATCGGCTGCGGACTGCTGTTTGCCGCCTACAACGTCCATAGCGATGTCGAGGCGACCGGAACGATTGTCAAAAGCGCCGCTCCCTTCCTGCTCCTCGGCGTTGCCCTCGTGATCGCCCTCGGCTTCGAATTCGTCAACGGTTTCCACGATACGGCCAACGCGGTCGCCACTGTCATCTATACCCGCTCGCTGCCGGCGCAAATCGCCGTCGTCTGGTCGGGCTTCTTCAACTTTCTCGGCGTTCTGACCTCGACCGGCGCCGTCGCCTTCGGCATCGTCTCGCTGCTGCCGGTCGAATTGATCCTGCAGGTCGGCTCCCAGGCCGGCTTCGCCATGGTCTTCGCCATGCTGATCGCCGCGATCATCTGGAACCTCGGCACCTGGTGGCTCGGCCTGCCGGCTTCGAGCTCGCATACGCTGATCGGCTCGATCATCGGCGTCGGCATCGCCAATGCACTGATGCGCGGCCGCGATGGCACCTCCGGCGTCGATTGGGGCAAGGCCACGGACATCGGCTATGCGCTGCTTTTGTCGCCGCTCGTCGGCTTCGTCTTCTCGGCGCTGCTGCTGCTCGTCTTCAAATATCTCATCCGCAATCCGGAGCTCTTCAAGGAACCGAAGGGCAACGCTGCGCCGCCGGCCTGGATCCGCGGCCTGCTAGTCCTTACCTGCACCGGCGTTTCGTTCGCGCACGGCTCGAACGACGGCCAGAAGGGCATGGGCCTTATCATGCTGATCCTGATCGGCACCGTACCGACCGCTTATGCACTGAACCGTGCCGTCCCGGCTCATCACGTGCAGACCTTCATCGCCACCTCCGAGGCAGCCTCGAAGGTCGTCGAACTCCAAGGCCAGCGGTTACGATATCATCGGCGACCCGCGCCCGGCGGTCACCGCCTATATCACCCAGCACCAGATCAACGAAGGCACCTATCCTTCGCTCGCCGTGCTGATCCAGGACATAGCCAAGCAGGTCGAGACCTATGGCTCGCTGGCCAAAGTGCCGGCGGCGCAGGTCTCCAACACCCGTAACGACATGTATCTGGCCTCCGAGGCGATCCGCGTCCTCAGCAAGGACAAGGCGAGCGATCTCTCGGCCACCGACGTGAAGACGCTGACGGCCTATAAGAAGGAACTCGATCTCTCGACCAAGTTCATCCCGATCTGGGTGAAGGTTTGCGTCGCCCTGGCGCTCGGGCTCGGCACAATGATCGGCTGGAAGCGGATCGTCATCACGGTCGGCGAGAAGATCGGCAAGGAGCATCTGACTTACGGTCAGGGCGCCGCCGCCGAACTCGTCGCCATGGGCACGATCTTCGCCGCCGACGGCTTTGGCCTGCCGGTCTCGACCACGCACGTCCTCTCGTCCGGCGTCGCCGGCACGATGGCGGCGAACGGCTCGGGCCTGCAGCTCGCGACGCTGCGCAATATCGTGATGGCCTGGGTTCTGACACTGCCCTGCGCGATCATGCTCTCGGCGAGCCTCTATTGGCTCTTTAGCCACCTTTTCTGATCACCAAAACATTTTGAATAGCAAAGCCGGCCCTGCCCCCAGGGTCGGCTTTTTTGTTTGCCGTTAATTTCGCGCCAGCGCTACGCCTCCCGCTCTTGCCGCTTAGCCCGCAAACGACTAAGCCAGCCGCGACGGGAATGGATTCCCCCGAAAAATCCGATGTTTGAGGAGGCCGCATGGCTCAGCTCGATGCTGCGCTGACGAAGATCGACGCCAATCTGGATGCGGCGCTCAAGCGCCTTTTCGCTCTCGTAGCAATCCCCTCGGTTTCGACCGACCCGGCCTTTGCCGCGGCCTGCCAGACGGCGGCGGAATGGCTCAGAGATGAACTGGCCAGCCTGGGCTTCGAGGCATCGGTGCGGCCGACGGCAGGCCACCCGATGGTTGTCGCCCATGCCAAGGCCGGACGCCCGGGCGCACCGCATGTGCTCTTCTACGGCCATTATGATGTCCAGCCGCCCGACCCGCTCGATCTCTGGCAGACGCCGCCTTTCGAACCACGGCTCGCCGAGGCGCCAATCGGCCCGCAGATCGTCGGCCGGGGCACCTCGGACGACAAAGGCCAGTTGATGACCTTTGTCGAGGCCTGCCGGGCGCTTTGCGAGACCGGGCCGCTTCCGTGCGACATCACCGTCCTCTTCGAGGGCGAGGAGGAATCGGGCTCGCACTCCCTGCCGGCCTTTCTCGCCGCGAACAAGGCCGAACTCCACGCCGACGTCGCGCTGATCTGCGATACCGCCATGCTCGATCGCACGACGCCGGCCATCACCACGATGCTGCGCGGGATCGCGACAGAAGAAGTCGTCATCAAAGCCGCGGACCGCGATCTCCATTCCGGCATGTTCGGCGGCGCGGCGGTCAATCCGATCCATGTGCTGGCCAGGATCATCGCCGATCTGCACGACGCGGAGGGGCGCGTGAACCTGCCCGGCTTCTACGACGGCGTCGCCGAACTGCCAGCGGAGATCGCTACGCAATGGCGCCAAATCGGCTTCGACGGCGAGCAATTCCTGAAGGATGTCGGGCTTTCCGTCCCGGCCGGCGAAAAGGGCCGCAGCGTGCTCGAAATGCTCTGGTCGCGGCCGACCTGCGATGTCAACGGCATTGTCGGCGGCTATATCGGCAAGGGCTTCAAGACCGTGCTGCCGGCGCAGGCGAGCGCCAAAATCTCCTTCCGTCTGGTCGGCACCCAGGATCCTGAGCTGATCAACGCGAGCTTCCGTGCCTTCGTCGAAGCCCGCCTGCCCGCCGATTGCCGCGCCGAATTCATCGCCCACGGCGGCTCGGGGGCGCTGCAACTGCCGCTGGAGTTGCAGGCGCTGACCCACGCCCGTGTGGCGCTGCACAACGAATGGGGCAAGGAGCCGGTGTTGATCGGCTGCGGCGGTTCGATCCCCATCGTCGGCACCTTCCGGCGCGACCTTGGCATGGAAAGCCTGATGATCGGCTTTGGCCTTGAGAACGACCGCATCCACTCGCCGAATGAAAAATACGAATTGTCCTCCTTCCACAGAGGCGCGCGAAGCTGGATTCGCATCCTGATGGCGCTCGGCGCCGCGTGATCCCCCGCCTTATGCTGCGCCGCCGCCAGGAATAGTGCAGTGCCGCGAAGCGGTCTGCGGCAAGTTGGACATTGACCTTTTAGCGGCTTGACGGCAGGACCACGCTTCGCCGAGGAAGACCCGAGCCTCCCACCCTTCAGCAACTCGCGCGGCGTTAACCAGCGCGAGGCAAAACCCGAGGGACCCTATGCCGACCGACATCGAGATCGCCCGCGCCGCCAAACTCGAACCCATTCTGAAGATCGCTGAAAAGATCGGTATTCCGGCCGACGCGATCGAACCCTACGGCACCAAGATCGGCAAGGTCGATCTCGGCTTCCTTGCGCAAGCGCAGGAGCGCGCCAAGAGCAAGCCGAAGTCGAAGCTCATCCTCGTCACCGCCATCAATCCGACGGCGGCGGGCGAAGGCAAGACGACGACCTCCGTCGGTCTCGCCGATGCGCTGCGCGTCATCGGCAAGAAGAGCGTCGTCGCCCTGCGTGAGCCTTCGCTTGGCCCCTGTTTCGGCGTCAAGGGTGGCGCTGCCGGCGGCGGCTATGCTCAGGTCGTGCCGATGGAGGCGATCAACCTACATTTCACGGGCGACTTCCACGCCATTTCCGCCGCCCACAATCTGCTCGCGGCGATGATCGACAACCACATCTATTGGGGCAATGAGCCGAAGATCGACTCGCGCCGCGTTGCGCTGCGCCGCGTCGTCGACATGAACGATCGCGCTCTGCGCCAGATCATCGCCGCGCTCGGCGGCGTCGCCAACGGCTATCCGCGCGAGAACGGCTTCGACATCACCGTCGCCTCCGAAGTCATGGCGATCTTCTGCCTCGCCCGCGATCTCAAGGATTTGCAGGAGCGTCTCGGCAAAATCATCGTCGCCTATGGAGCGGACAAGAAGCCGGTGACGGCCGAGGATCTGAAGGCGGCGGGCGCGATGACCGTTCTGCTCAAGGACGCGCTGGCGCCGAACCTCGTCCAGACGCTCGAAGGCACGCCCGCCTTCATCCACGGCGGCCCGTTCGCCAATATCGCACATGGCTGCAATTCGGTGATCGCGACGACGGCCGGCTTGGCGCTCTCCGATTACACCGTGACGGAAGCGGGCTTCGGCGCCGACCTCGGCGCGGAGAAATTCCTCGACATCAAGTGCCGCAAGGCGGGCCTCGCGCCTTCCGCCGCCGTCATTGTCGCGACGTTGCGCGCGTTAAAGGCGCAGAGCGGCGTCGCCAAGGCCGATCTCGGCAAGGAGAATAATGCAGCGGTGAAGGCGGGCCTCGCCAATCTCGGCCGCCACGTCGCCAATGTCCGCAAGTTCGGCCTGCCCGTCGTCGTCGCCATCAACCATTTCAGCGGCGACAACGACGGCGAACTCGACATCATCGCCAAGACCTCGCGCGACGAATTCGGCGCCGAGGCGATCCTCTGCAAGCACTGGGCTGAGGGCGGCAAGGGCGCGGCCAAGCTCGCGGAGAAGGTGGTCGAGCTGGCCGAGTCCGGCAACGCGAACTTCCACGTACTCTATCCCGACGAGCTGTCGCTCACCGAGAAGATGCGCACGATCGCGCAGGAGATCTACGGCGCGAAGGATATTTCGATCGAGCCGGCGGCCAAGAAGCAGATCGCCGATATCGAGGCGCTCGGTTTCGGCCATCTGCCCGTCTGCGTGGCGAAGACGCAATACTCCTTCTCGACCGATCCCACGAAACTCGGCGCGCCGACAGACCATATCGTCGGAGTGCGCGAGGTGCGGCTTTCGGCCGGCGCCGGCTTCGTCGTGATGATCACCGGCGAGATCATGACCATGCCGGGCCTGCCGAAAGTGCCGGCGGCGGTCAACATCAAGCTCGATGAAAAAGGCCAGATCGAAGGCTTGTTCTAGCCCTCGCTGCGAGCCGCTTCAAGTTGCGTCATTGCGAGGAGCGAAAGCGACGAAGCAATCCAGAAAATGGGCTGGATTGCTTCGCTTCGCTCGCAATGACGCCGCCTCTTCGTCGTAACTGCACGCCGGTTGCGAACAGGCCGACGCCCAGCGCGACCCCGTAGACGATTGCTCCAGACACCACCAGCAGGATGAGTTCCGTCTCGTTCTGGAAGCGCGGCAGGCCGGCGCAGAATCTCGCCGTCGGCCAAGTCGCCGCGAGCGCGAAGAGCGCGAGGATGAAGGAGGCGACCGAGGTCGCCGCCGCGCTCTTGCCGAAGACCCAATCGAGCCGCATCAGCCCGCGCTGGCTCGCGAGGCCCATCAGCAGCAGCAGATTGATCCAGGCGCCTGTCGCCGTCGCCGCAGCGAGACCGACCGCGCCGAAACGACGGAACAGCAGCACCTTCAGGGCGACATTCACGCCGACCGCGAAGAGCGAGATCAGCATCGGCGTCTTGGTGTCGCCCACGGATTGAAAGCTCGATACCGCTCCCCGGATCAGGACGATCGGGATCATGCCGAAGCCGTAGGCGGTGAGCACGGCCGCCGCCGCCAGCGCGTCATGTTCCGTGAACGCGCCATGCATGAAGACGCCGCGCATGATGATCTCGGGGATCATGATGAAGGCGACGAAGCACGGCGCGGCGATCGCGGCGGAGAGCGCCAGCGTCCGGTTCTGCGCATAATAGGCGCCGCCTTCATCGCCGGCCGCGAGACGGCGGCTCATCTCGGGCAGCAGCACGGTGCCCGCCGCGATGCCGACGACGCCAATCGGCAATTGATAGATGCGGTCGGCATAATAGATCGACGAGACGCCGCCAGTCGGCAGCATCGAGCCGATGATCGTGTCGGCAAAAAGCGCAAGCTGCACGCCGGCCGCACCGATCACCGCCGGGCCGAGCACGATGAAGAAATGTTTGACGTCTTCGTTCCAGACATCACGCACCAGGCGCTCGTGCAGGCCGATGCGATGCAAGGCGAAGAAGGTGATAAGAAATTGCGCGACGCCGGAGACCGTCACGCCGACTGCCGCCGCGATGCCCGCGCTCGGAAACAGAAAGGCGACGGCCAGAAAAAGGATCATCACCACATTGAGCAGCACCGGCGCGAAGGCGGCGGCGTTGAAATGCTCCAGCGCGTTCAGCGTGCCGGATTGCAGAGTGACGAGCGTGATGAAGAGCAGATAGGGAAAGGTGATCCGCGTCAGCGTGACCGCCAGCGCGAATTTCTGCGGATCGGCGCGAAAGCCCGGCGCCAGCAGATCGATGAGTTGCGGCATGAACAGAAACGCCAGCACGAGCAGCACGATCTGCGAGGCGAGCAGCAATGTGAAAATCTGGCTGGCGAAATGCCGCCCCGCCTCCGGCCCGTGCTTGGCCAGGATCTGCGAATAGCAGGGCACATAGGCCGCGTTGAACGCGCCTTCGCCAAAGATGGCGCGAAAATGATTCGGCAAGCGGAAGGCGACGACAAAGGCATCGGCATTGAGGCCCGCGCCAAGCACGGCGGCGAGCATCACGTCGCGGATGAATCCCGTCGCGCGCGACAGAAGCGTCAGCATCGCGACAGAGAAGAGGTTTTTATACATTCAGGCGTCCGCCCGGAGCGGGATGCGAAAAAGTGTGGGCGGTTTTTCGCACAAATCCCGCTCTAAAATTTTTGGAATCGATGCGAATTGCGCGGGACCACGATCTTTTCATTTCGGCGCCAAGTCAAAAATCCTAGGACCCTCAGGCGGGTATGCCCGAAACAAAAGGCCGGCCAGGCGCTTAGACAAGTCCCTAGCCGACCTTTTATCGCCGCAATTGAGCGGCGCAATGGCGTAGTTGGAAGGGGGACGGCGGTTATGCCACGCCCGCTTCGAAGCGTTCGGCCGCGTATTCCCAATTGACGAGGTGATCGACAATAGCCTGCAGATAGTCGAGACGGCGATTGCGATAGTCGATGTAATAGGAATGTTCCCAGACATCGATCCCGAGAATCGGAATCGCGCCGTGGATCAGCGGATTTTCGCCATTCGGGGTTTTCAGGACTTCGATCTTGCCGTCTTTCAGCGCGAACCATGTCCAGCCGGAGCCGAATTGGGTGACGCCGCCCTGGATGAGCTGCTTCTTCGCCTCGTCGACTGAGCCGAAGGATTCGATAAGCGCCCGTTCGAGTTTGCCGGGGATGGCGCCGCCGCCGTTTGGCTTCAGCCATCGCCAAAAGTGGGTGTGGTTATAGGCCTGGGCCGCGTTGTTGAAGAGCGCGGGGTTCTTGCCGTGTGATTCCTTGATGATTTCCGCCAATGGTTTGTCGGCAAGCGGACTATCCTTCAGCAGATTGTTGGCCGTGTCGACGTAGGCCTTGTGGTGCTTGTCGTGATGATATTCGAGGGTTTCGCGCGACATATAGGGCTGCAGCGCGTCATAGGCATAGGTCAGGGGAGGAAGCGTGAGAGCCATATCTACTCCTTATAGGCTTTCAGATAGAATAGTTTGCGCGCCGTCGCATAAGTCCGTCGGGGAGGACAATCGCGACCGCCCGTATCACTTAGGAAGGCGAGAGAGCACGGCAACCTTATACTTGGCAAAGTCGAGGCCAGAAAGCGCCGGCAGAGTTCAGTTGTGTGTTACCTATAGCACAACGCTCGCGAGGCAATATAATCGGGCATGCTGGCGGATCGTGTCCAATCGGCGTCAACAAGCGCAAAGGAATAAGCCATGAAATATGCGCTCTTTGTCCTCGGCATCCTGCTGATAGCCGCCGGCGGCTATTTCCTTTTTGCCGGCTCGCACGTCATCGAGTCCGGGCGCGGATGGTCGAGCGTCATCGCAGGCACGACCGCTTTGACGGGCGGAATCATCACGCTCGCGCTCGCCGGAGTGGTCAAGGGCCTCGAGGATTTGAAAGAGATTTTGGTGAGCGCTGCTGCGCAACCCCAGTCCGTTGTTGCGTTCGCGACAGAAACGCCCGTAGCGACGGAAGCGGACATGGAAATGCTGATCGCGCCCAATCTCGGCCCTGCGCCCGCAGGCGTGGAGCCCGCGCCGCCGCCCGAAGCCGAGGTTCCTATCCCGGTGCAGGAAAGCCCGGCCACCGCCCCCGATGTCCTCCCGAGTCCTTTGAGCAAGGAGCGGCCCCGTTTCGCCCCGAAGTTCGCCCCGCGATCCACGCCTGCGGAACCTGCGCCGGCCATCGCCGAGCTGCGCCGCCGCGTCGCGGAAGACTTGGTCCTCGATTGGCCGGCCCTGAAGCTGCCGCCGCTCTCGCCCGCGCAAGAGCCGTCGCCGGCCGCCGAAGAACCGATCGAGGAACCGGCCGAGTTCTATAGCCTGCCGCCCTTACACTTCGATGATCTCGGCGAGCACTACACGCAATCATATCCAGAAGGCGCCATCGAGGAAGCTGAGGAATATGCGGCGGAGGAAGCGCACGAAAACGAGCCCCTGCCCCCTCCGCTTCCGGAGACGCCGGCTGCCGCCGCATCCCTCGAACCGGCCGAATCGCCGTCCGCGACGGCGGAGCCGAAAGCGATCGGACGCTATGAAGCGGCCGGAACTCTCTACGTCATGTTTTCGGATGGATCGATCGAGGCGCAATCCCCGCAAGGCACCCGCCGCTTCAAGTCAATGGCGGATCTCAAAGCGTCTTTCCAGTCCTAGACTTAGGCCGCGTTCGCAATATTGGGATGTTGCAGTCTAGTCGCAGCTCGACGCGCGGATGCCAAAGTTTTTTGTGAGAGCGTCGAAATCTAAGACTACGACTACTTGCCTATGGAAATATTTCATCTTATTGCTAAAGTCGATAAGAGAAATCTCATCCAAACGGTCCATTATTCTAGTGTTTGTGCAAGCGATTTACGTTCAGAAAAATTGGTAAGCTCCGCCGCTTCATAGTGTTAGCAGCAGATTGCAAGCAAAGGCTAAAAATGAGCGAAACTTCAGGGTCCGGCAATTACATCGAATTGGCAGCCGAAATCGTTTCGGCCTATGTCAGCAACAATTCTGTCCCTGCAAGTGATCTTCCGGGACTGATCCACGAGGTCCATTCAGCCCTGCTGCGGGTCACCGCCGGCCAGCCGATTGCCGTGGTCGAAGCGCCGAAGCCGGCCGTCCCGACCAAGAAGTCGATCACCAACGAATTTATCATCTGTCTCGAAGACGGCAGGAAATTCAAATCGTTGAAGCGCCATCTGCGGACGCAATATAATATGTCGCCCGACGAATATCGGGAGAAATGGGGCCTGCCGGCGGATTACCCCATGGTCGCCCCGAATTATGCCAAGGCGCGCTCAAACCTCGCCAAGCAGATGGGCCTCGGCCAGCAGCGCCGGCGCAAGCGCTAAACGTTTTTCGTCTAGTTTTAGCCTACGGCTTCGGCTGCCACGCGACGCGCATCGCGGGTAATGCGTTCGACCATTGAGCGCGTGCCATTGGTGCGTTGGCGCGTCAGATGCGCGGAAAGGCCGAGTTGATCGAACAGAGCCGCGGCATCCGCCTTCAGGATCTCGGACGGCGTCTTGTCTGAATAAAGCGCCAGGATCAGCGCGACGAGGCCGCGCACGATATGTGCGTCACTGTCGGCGCGAAAGGTCAGAACCGGCTCGCCCTGCCTTGTCCGGTCGACCGTCGTCTCCAGCCAGACCTGGCTGGCACAGCCCAAGACCCTGTTGGCTTCCGAATGCGCCTCCGGAGCGAGCGGTTCGAGCGTGCGGCCGAGCTCGATGACATAGCGGTAGCGATCTTCCCAATCGTCGAGATAGCTGAAGTTTTCGATGATTTCGTCGAGATTCATGATCCAATCCAGGTAGGCCAGGTTGCCTACCATAATCCGTGCCAGAGGGATCAGAAATCGGCCTCGGCGCGGGACTGGTTCATAAGATAGGCGCGCCGAGCCGTCTTCTCCAGCTTTGGCTGGGGACTCTCGCCAAGAAGGGCGGCGAAGTTCGGCCGGCGGGGCGGCAGCGGTACGTCCGCGCGCCGGGACACTTCAACTGGGGCGGCACGCGGCGCGAGCGGCGGAGGCGGCGCGCTCTCCTCCCGTCCCGCCGCCAGCCTCGAAAGCTGCGACGCTACGGCAAGGCACGTCGCGGGCGCAGCCGCGCAACGGTCGGCAACTTGCGCCGCGGCGCCGCGCAGCCAGCCCTCGGCAACAGGCGCGATGGATTGCACCGGCGCGCTGGCGTGCGGCGCCGGCTGCCGCGCCAGCGTGTCGTGGGTCGAATCCTGGGCGAAGATGGTGCTGAACACCACCCACAGCCAGAAGACGCAACGGATCAAGAAGAACATGCTCGTCTCATTCACCACGGCCAAAATTCGCGGCCGATGCTGCAAGATAACTCGACCGCATAAAAATCGTCCCATTATGCGTAGGAGAATTCGAGGCGCTGAGTTTACGCTTTGCTGACCATGCTGACAGCGCGACTAGCGCAATCAGCAACAGCTTCTAAACCATAGCCGGAGAATTCGCGCCGCCCGCCCCTCCGCCGCCGCTCGCGCAATGGCCATCCAACGCATTTTGCGTCCCGGCTTAGCGTTCACTTAAGACCGCCCTGCGAATCTGACGCCACGAACGATGGAGGATTCGCGACCTAAGGAAGATCGCGCCTCCGCATAGAAACACGCGAGCGACCGCGCATCCATTGAGCGGGAGCTGGAGTTCAGCGGTTGAATTTCGCCGGTAGTCTTGAGAAGCAGATCGCCTCTCTGGTTCACCCCAGCGTCCTGCCTCATCAGGCCGAGCGGATGCGCCATGAGACCTTCATGCTCCGCCGTCTGGCGAGCTCGCTGGTGATCGTATGCCTGGCGCCGCTGTTTTTGGCGCTCTACGGGGCGCCCGCCATCTGGCACGCACTGGTTTTCGTCTGGTGCATCGTCCCGATCGGGGCTGTGCTCTTGCTCTCGCGCGGCGGCAATCTGGTCCTGGCGCAGACGATCTGCGTCGTCAGCTTCATCGGAGCTGGAACGACGGTCGCCGCAGCGGGCGGGCCCTGGGAGGCCGCGCTCATCTGGCTCGTCCTCGTGCCATTCGAAGGCGTGCTCTCGCAAAGCTTCAAGCTCGTCCTCGCGGCCGGCGCGCTCGCCATCGTAGCGGCGCTCGGGTTATTCATCGCCGACGATATCGGCCTGCTTTCGACGGGCTTTTCCGATGGGCATGCACCTTGGCTGGTGCTGCCTGCTATCCTCTACGCAACGCTGATGGCGTATGGCCTCGTCGGCTTCCAGATGCGCTGCGAACGCTGGGCGCGTCTGCGCGCCGAACATTACCGCGCCGTCTACGACACGCTTGGCGATCTCATCATCCATCAGGACCGCAATGGCGCGGCCGAGTTCGTCAGCCAGAATTGCTACGAGGCCTTCGGCCTGCCCAGCGCCGACCTGATGGGCCGCGGGCTCCTCGATCATATTCACGTCGCCGACCGGCCGGCCTTCCTCAAGGCCATCTCCGACGCCGCCGCTTCCTCGCGCACCATCGTCGCCACCTTGCGCCTGCGGGCCGCGAGCGTCCCCGGAAAAACCGGCTACGAGCCGAGCTTTCGCTGGATCGAAATGCGGGCACGGCGCTTTACGCTCGAGACGGACAGCAAGGCGAATTCCGACCGCGTCGTCTCGATCTTCCGCGATATCAGCGAAGCCAAGCAGCGCGAAATGGATTTTAGCGCCGCGCGCGCCGCCGCCGACGAAGCCAGCATCTGGAAGGATCAATTCCTCGCCAATGTCAGCCATGAACTGCGCACGCCGCTCAACGCGATCATCGGCTTCTCCGAAATTCTCGCGGATGCCGAGCTGACGCCGGAGGACGCCTCCAAGCAGCGCGAATATGCCGCGATCATCGAAAAATCCGGGCATCATCTGCTCTCTGTCGTCAATTCCATTCTCGACATGTCGAAAATCCAATCGGGCGCCTTCGACATCCGGCCCGAGCCTTTTGCGCTGCCGCCGCTGATCGATCTGTGCTGCGACATGGTCAAGCTCAAAGCGACCGAAGGCGGCGTCGAACTCGTTCGCGCTTATCCCGAGAAGATCGACGAGATCGTCGGCGACAAGCGGGCCTATAAGCAGGTTCTGCTCAACCTGCTTTCGAACGCGATCAAATTCACGCCGCGCGGCGGCCGCGTCACTATCAAGCTGCATCCCGATGGCAATAATGTCATCGTCAGCGTCGCCGATACGGGCATCGGCATCGCGCCGAACGATCTGACCAGTCTCGGCAACCCGTTCTTCCAGGCGGGTGCCTCCTACGACCGTCGCTATGAAGGTACGGGCCTCGGGCTGTCGGTCGTGCGCGGCCTCGTCGGCCTGCATGGCGGGACGATCTCGATCGAAAGCGAGCTCGACCACGGCACCTGCGTCAGCGTTCGCCTGCCTCTCGATTGCCACCGGCTGCCAGCCAGCAAGACCGCGACGGCGAAGATCGAGACCTTGCCGCGCCACTCGCGTGGCGAGGATCCGCGCCAATTCAGCAACGAAATGATGGTGAAGAAAATTGCGTGAAGCTCTCGCCCGCAGCGACAATGACTTCCTCGTCGCCGAACCGCGCCGCAGGAAGCCGGCCCCGCAACCCAGCCGTTTCAGCAAGCCGATCGGCGTCGCCCGTTTCTTGTTGCGCGCGGTGAATTATCCGAACCGCATCGCCGGTGCCTTGCTCGTGGGCATCGCCGCCGCCATAACGGTCAACGCGCTCGAGCTGCAGAAGTCGCGCCATCCGGCGCCGCTCTTCGGCCATGCGGAACGACAGCAGCAGCCGGCACCCGCCTCTGTCACGCCGGCGCCGCAGCCCGAGCCGCAGGCCGCCAGCATTGCACCCGAAGCCGCGCCAGCGCCAGCGCCGGTCATAGCTCCAGCCCCTGGCGATCCGCTCGGACAATTCATCCGGCAGAACGAGCAAACCGCGCCGCGGCACCACGCGGCGGCCGCTGCCGGCGAGCCACCGGCGCGGCCCGACCGCATCTCGCAAATCCTGGAAGAGAACAGCGGCATGCCGCCAAAGCCGAGCCGCACGGCGCTCGCCGCACAGCGCGCCTTGGTTAAGCTCGGCTATGTGCTCCGGGCGGACGGGATCGACGGCGAGGCCACGCATCGGGCCATCGCGCAATATGAAAGCGACCACCATCTGCCGGCACGCGGCGAGCTGAGCGCAAAAATTCTCCGCCAGCTCAGCGCCGAGTCCGGGATCGCCATCCCCTGAGCGTTTTCGCACAGCGTACGCGGTTTACGCCGCGCATTCTCTGGCCTAGTTTGCGGTTGGCCTGTTGGCCAGCGAGAGGCGTGTCATGAGTGTGCGTGAACCCCTATTAAAACCGGTTCCCCTTGCCGATTTGCGCCCGACCCAGATCACCGTCGGCTATCGGGAGGTGAAGGAAAAGCGCAGGCGCTGGAAAGAGTTCGCCGACGAAAAGGGCTCCGAATTCCTCGGCAAGCATATGATCCCGGTCATTCTCGGACCGAAGGAACGCCATTACGTCATCGACCATCACCATCTCGGCCTCGCCTTGATCGAGGAGAAGGTGAAGGACATTCTGGTCAATGTCATCGCCGACCTGCGGACGCTACCGCAAGAATCTTTCTGGGTTTTTCTCGACAATCGCGGCTGGATGCATCCTTTCGATGCGGATGGGCAGCGCAAGACCTATGCGGACATTCCCAAGGCGCTGACGGACCTTGTCGATGACCCATTCCGTTCGCTCGCGGGCGAATTGCGCCTGGCCGGCGGCTACGCCAAGGACACGACGCCCTTCGCCGAATTCCTCTGGGCGGATGCCCTGCGCCGGCGGCTGAAGCGGAAGAACGTCGAGGCGGACTTTTCCCACGCCATCGAAAAGGCTCTCGCCTTCGCAAAAAGCGCCGAAGCGGGCTTCCTGCCCGGCTGGTGCGGCCCGATCGACGAATAGCGCAGAACTAGATTTCCGTGGACGCATAGCCGGCGTGCGGCAACGCTCTTGATTTTCGCCGCCGGCCGGCGAAAGCTCCAGCTTATCCAGCCAACAGGCCATCGCGAAAGTCCACGGAAGCCGACATGATCTCCCGCTTTTGGTTTCGTTTCTGCATCTGCGCCCTTTTCTGCGCCACGCTGACGGGCGTGGCGGCGGCCCACCGCGGCCACTCCCATCAGCAAGCCTCCGTACAGGGGTTCGACGGCACTTATCGCGTCGAAATCCGGACCACCGACGGAACCGGGAGTTGCGCCCATTCTTACAGCGGCACGATCACGGTGCAGAATTTCCGCATTGTCGCGTTCAGCGATCCGCAGGCGACCGCAGCGGGCGGCATCCTCGATGACGGCACTGTCTCGCTTGCCTTGCGCAGAAACGATCAGGTCGCCAATGTTGGCGGACAAATCAAGGGCCGCGCCGGCAAGGGCTTCTGGTCCTCGCCGACCGCGTTCTGCGGCGGCCTCTGGCACGCTGAACGAGAGGATTAAGCGGGCGCTTCGCCTAGCTTAGTGCGTCGCCGTCGCGGCGGAGGATGACGACGGGATCGTGCCGGTCGGCACTTGTGTGCTGGCGCCGGGCGTCGCGGCCGTCACCGGTGGCAAGGGCGAGGCGGTCACATCGTTGCTGACCGGCCTCTCGCCGAGCACAGCGGTAACATCCTCGTCCTGAACACGCTGGCGGCCGATCTGCATGCCGATGGAACGGACAACGTCCGGAATATCGGCATAGGCGTCATGATCGATGAGCCCGTCCGACTTGCCGGAGAGATCGTAGATCTTAACCCCGAGCCGGGTGAGCGCGGCACGGTCCGCCGGCTTGCGCGGATCGAGGGCGCCCACCCGCGGCCGGTCGCCGGCCAAGGTCCGCGAAAGCGACAGCGCCCGATCATCGGCCGAGATCAGAACCGAGAAGTGCGAGGCATCGAGGCCGGCAAGCTGGGCGCGGAAGACCGACAGATCGATATCCGGCGCCGCCAGCATGACAAGGCCGAGCTTGCCATTGAGGGTCGGGCTGCCGGCGATCGCGCGCTCACGCAGCGCCTCCATCGTCAGCCACGTCCCCATGGAATGAGCGAGGATATGGATGCGTCCGATGTCGGGCACATTGCTCAAATCTTTCAGAAGATCCGCAAGCGCGTCGCGCGAGGCCGTGGCGCTCTCGCGCGCCGCTTCATAATCGAACAGATTGTTGCTGGCCGGCCAGGTGAAAAGCACGGGAATGCCGCCGAAGCGCCCGTCGGTGACAATCTGGGCGAGACGGAAACGTGCGGCATCGAGGCTCGTGTTGAAACCATGGACGTAGAGCAGCACGTCGCGGTTGGAGCCGATGCGGCCGGAAATATTGGTCGCGAGCTGGTTGCGGAACTCGTCGCGACTGATCTCCTGCACGCTCGCGACGGTGAAATGATGCTCAGGATCGGCAGCCCCGAAGGCCGGACGCTCGATCTGGCCGGGGTGATGATCCGGCGGCACGCTCAAAATCTGCAGCGAATAGGCGGCGCCGTCGGAACGCATATGATCGACGCCGCCGGGACCGTCCTGGCGGGTTGAAACGACGAAGGTCAAAATCGAATGTGGCGCATCGGCATTGGCCATAAAGCTGGTCATCGCGGTCGTCGAACCGCAGCCCGAGAGAAGGCTCAGGAGCAGTAAACCGGCTAGAAAAGGCAAAAGTGCGCGGCACCAGCGTGCCCGCGAAAAGGCCAACATTGAAAACCCCGCGCCGCCGCCGGCATTTGGCCGTGCCGGGCCTTGTGTGCATGGCGCCAAAAGGTGACGACAATGGGACGCCGTTGCACGATACGTCCTACAAAAACATGGATTTGACGATTTCTTGCTGCAAGCGCGAAGCGCGCTAGAATATGGACTTGGCCCTGGCTTAGGGCCGCACGCCCGCACCCTATGACATCGCAATTCAGAATCCGCATCGCGCCGACCATCCGGGAGATTGACGCCCGGCAATGGGATGCCTGCGCCAATCCGGATGCCGAAAGCCTCAGCCAAGCTGAAGCTGAACATCAAGATGATAGGTTCAACCCTTTCATCTCACATGCATTTCTTGCGGCGCTGGAGGACTCGGGTGCGGTCGGACACAGCAGCGGCTGGCTACCGGCGCATGTGCTTGTCGAAGATTCCGCCGGAGGCCTTCTCGCGGCGGCGCCGACCTATCTCAAGGCCCATTCCATGGGCGAATATGTCTTCGATCATGCCTGGGCCGATGCCTACGAACGCGCCGGCCTCGACTATTATCCCAAGCTTCAGGTGGCTGTGCCGTTCACGCCAGCGACCGGACGCCGGCTGCTCATCGCACCCGGCGGGGGCGACGAGGCACGCGCGGCGCTGATCCTCGGCCTGCGCAGATGGCGCGAACAGGCGCAGGCCTCTTCGATCCACGTCACCTTTCCGACAGAGGCCGAATGGCTCACGCTCGGCGAGGCCGGCTTTCTGCGCCGGACCGGCCAGCAATTTCACTTCGTCAACCAGGGCTATGCGAGCTTCGAGGATTTCCTGTCCGATCTCGCTTCGCGCAAGCGCAAGATGATCCGCCGCGAGCGCAAGGACGCGCTGACGGATGGCATCACGATCGAGACGCTGACCGGAGCGGATATCGGTGAAGCGCATTGGGACACCTTCTTCAAATTCTACATAGATACCGGCGCGCGCAAATGGGGTCGGCCCTATCTCAACCGCCGCTTCTTCAGCGAGATCGGAAAGAGTCTCGGGCCGCATATCCTTCTCGTCATGGCCAAGCGCGGCGGGCGTTATATCGCCGGCGCACTGAACCTGATCGGCCGGGATGCTCTCTATGGCCGCTATTGGGGCGCGATCGAAGAGCACCCATTTCTGCATTTCGAAGTCTGCTATTATCAGGCGATCGATTACGCCATCACGCACAAATTGAAGCGTGTCGAAGCCGGCGCGCAAGGCGAGCACAAGCTCGCCCGTGGTTATGCCGCCGTTACAACCTATTCCGCGCATGACATTGCTGACGCGCGTTTTGCGGCTGCAATCGATGATTATCTGACGCACGAACGGCTCGCCATGGACGAGCAACTTGCCGAATATGCCGAGCTCGCGCCCTTCAAGAAGGGCTGATGGATCGGCATCCATCACGCAGCGTGCATGATTTTATTCAATAAATTTCAATGCGCCGCAGGGCTCGCGTAAGCATCGGATGGCTTCTATTGATGATGAAGTCATCATGCTTCGAATCGTTCGAGAAGCCTTTGCGTCGCGCCTTGCCGTGAGTATCGTGGCGACACAACACAACGGGGATCAAGGCCATGGCGCCGGTGTACGATAACGACAACGTCTTCGCGAAAATCCTGCGCGGCGAGATCCCCTGTTACAAGGTCTATGAGGACGAGATCGCCCTCGCCTTCCTCGACATCATGCCGCGTATCGACGGCCATACGCTCGTCATCCCGAAATTCCCTGCCCGCACTTTTCTCGACGCCGACGCCGATAAATTGGGCGAACTCATCAAGCGCGTGCAGAAGGTCGCGCGCGCCGTGAGGGACAGCCTCAGCGCCGAGGGCTTGACGCTACTGCAATCGAACGAAAGCGCCGGCGGCCAAGTGATCTTCCACCTGCACTTCCACCTCCTGCCGCGCTGGGAAGGCATCGACCTAAAACCGCCGGCGAGCCAAATGGAATCGCCGGAGGCGCTTGAGAAAATCCAGGCCAAGATCGCGAAGGCGCTGAAATAGAAAGGGGCGGCCGAAGCCGCCCCTTTCAATGATCTCTGCCGTACAAGCCTTCAACTCTGCAACGGCACATTGGGCACGATTCCAGACGGCTTAGCCTCATCCTCGGTGCTCGTCTCGTCCGCAGCCTCGCCTTCGATCGCCGCGTCATCGTCCGGCTGATCCTCATCGGGCTCGCCTTCCGGCCCGTTGTCGTCATCGTCGCTCTTGGCCTTGCGCGCCTTGGCCCGGCGCACTTCCGGCTCCGGCCGGACACGCTTCTTGCTCGCCTCGACGATGTCCTTTTCCGGCCGCGGCAGGACTGGACCTTCGGGGAAGACGAAGCCAAGCTTCTTGCTGCCATCTTCTTCGGAAATGACGACGACGCGCACATTGCCGCCGTTCTTCAATCGGCCAAAGAGCACTTCGTCGGCAAGCGGCGTCTTGATCGTCTGCTGAATGATGCGGGCCATCGGGCGCGCACCCATCTGCTCGTCATATCCGTTCTCGACCAGCCAGTTGCGCGCCTCGTCGGTCAGCTCGATCGTCACATTGCGCTCGGCAAGCTGGGCATCGAGCTGCATGATGAACTTGTCGACGACCTTGGCGACGACTTCCGTCGGCAGATGGCCGAAGTTGACGACCGCATCGAGCCGGTTGCGGAACTCCGGCGCGAACATGCGGTTGATCGCCTCCGTATCCTCGCCCACGCGCTTGGTGCGCGTGAAGCCATAGGCCTCGCGCTGCATGTCGGCGGCGCCGGCATTGGTCGTCATGATCAAGATGACGTTGCGGAAGTCGATCTGCTTGCCGTTGTGATCGGTGAGCTTGCCGTGATCCATCACCTGCAACAGGATGTTGTAGAGATCCGGATGCGCCTTCTCGATCTCGTCAAGCAGCAACACGCTATGCGGATGCTGGTCGATCGCGTCGGTCAGTAGGCCGCCCTGATCGAAGCCGACATAGCCGGGCGGCGCGCCGATGAGGCGTGACACGGTGTGGCGCTCCATATATTCTGACATGTCGAAGCGGATCAGCTCAACACCCAAGGCGACGGCGAGCTGGCGCGCCACCTCGGTCTTGCCGACACCCGTCGGGCCGGAGAAGAGATAGGAGCCGATCGGCTTCTCACCATCGCGCAATCCCGCGCGGGCGAGCTTGATCGCCGAGGTCAGAGCCCCGATAGCCTTGTTCTGCCCATAGACGACACGCTCCAGCGTCTCGATCAGATGCTCGAGCACCTCCGCATCGTCCTTCGACACGGTCTTCGGCGGGATACGCGCCATGGTCGCGATCGTCGTCTCGATTTCCTTGATGCCGATCGTCTTCTTGCGCTTGGCCTCGGGGACGAGCATCTGGCTCGCGCCGGTCTCGTCGATCACGTCGATCGCCTTGTCCGGCAGCTTGCGGTCATGGATATAGCGGGCGGAGAGTTCCACCGCCGCCTTCACCGCCTCATTGGTGTAGCGGACCTTGTGATAGTCCTCGAAATAGGGCTTCAAGCCCTTCATGATCTCGATCGCATCCTCGACCGACGGCTCATTGACGTCGATCTTCTGGAAGCGGCGGACGAGCGCCCGGTCCTTCTCGAAATATTGGCGATATTCCTTGTAAGTCGTCGAGCCGATGCAGCGCAGAGTCCCCTGCGCCAGAGCCGGCTTGAGCAGATTGGAGGCATCCATCGCCCCGCCGGAGGTGGCGCCGGCGCCGATGACCGTGTGAATCTCGTCGATGAAGAGGATCGCCTTCTTGTGGTTCTCGATCTCCTTCATCACCTGCTTCAGCCGCTCTTCGAAATCGCCGCGATAGCGGGTGCCGGCGAGCAGCGTGCCCATATCGAGCGCGAAGACGGTCGCATCAGCGAGCACTTCCGGCACTTCGCTCTTGACGATCTTGCGCGCCAGGCCCTCGGCGATCGCGGTCTTGCCGACGCCGGGGTCGCCGACCAGCAACGGATTGTTCTTATGCCGGCGGCAGAGAACCTGAATGGTGCGCAACACCTCGGCCTCGCGGCCGATGAGCGGATCGATGCGCCCTTCCTTGGCCTTGCGATTGAGATTGACGCAATAGGCGTCGAGCGCACCTTCCTTTTTCTTCGACTCGCCGTTCTCTTTGTCTTTTCCGTCGCGGCCGTCATCGTCCTCGGCTCCGCGCGGCGTCTTGGAGGAATTTGACATACCGGGCCTCTTTGCAATGCCATGGCTGATGTAGTTCACCGCGTCGTAGCGGGTCATATCCTGCTCTTGCAGGAAATAGGCAGCATGGCTTTCCCGCTCAGCGAAAATCGCCACGAGGACATTGGCGCCGGTCACTTCCTCGCGCCCAGATGATTGAACGTGGATCACGGCGCGCTGGATGACGCGCTGGAACCCGGCCGTGGGCTTGGCATCCTCCCGGCCATCGCTGACGAGATTGTCGAGCTCCTGATCGATGTAATCGCGCAGATTCTTGCGCAGAACATCGAGATCGACAGAACAGGCCCGCAGAACCGCCGCAGCGTCGCTGTCCTCTGTCAGACTCAATAACAGGTGCTCGAGCGTCGCATATTCGTGATGCCGCTCGTTGGCGACGGCGAGCGCACGGTGAAGAGTTTGTTCCAGATTACGCGAGAAGGACGGCATGACGGCTCAAACCTCTCATTTCTTTTCCATGATGCATTGCAGCGGATGCTGGTGCTTCCTGGCATAGTCCATCACTTGGGTGACTTTCGTTTCAGCGACCTCGTAAGTGAAAACACCGCATTCGCCGACGCCATGCTGGTGGACATGAAGCATGATGCGCGTCGCCTCGTCCGGCCCTTTGTTGAAATATTTGCGCAGAACCGCAACGACGAATTCCATTGGCGTGTAATCGTCGTTGAGCAGCAGCACGCGATACAGATTCGGGCGTCGCGTCTGCGGTTTGGCGCGTGTAATAACCGCGGTGCCGCTGCCCGGGCCCGGGTCACCGCCTTTTTGCTGATCTTTGGCCGCCCGTAACGGCATGCCCAAGCCTCCTGTCGTGCCAAAAGCACGGAGCTACCGGAAGCCTTCCCGACCGGCGGCTCCGGTCAACACACAATCATAACCCCGGTTCGCGGCGCTCGCCTAGGCGAAACTGCGCTATGATTGCAACTGCGAGCAATAATCTTGCCGACCCATGCAAGATAGAGACAATACCGAAAGTTTCCAGAACAAGCGTGTCATCTCTGAGACAATTTATTCCGCTTTTCTAGTGATTCGGCAATTTTCCGCCCACTCTGTGTATGCTTGCGCGCAAACAAAAAGGCTCGGACGAATGCCGAGCCTTATCCGCTTTCAGCGGGCTTCCGGAGCATGTACGCAACACGCAACCCTAACACCCCAGCGGCCGGCGCGGATCGCCCTACCGCTCAGATATATTCCGTGCGCCTTACTTCGGCGTCACGCTGCTTGCCACCGACTGGACCTTGGCGATGGCGGTTTCCACGGGCTTGAAGGCCTCCTTGGCAAGATTGGCGTAGAGTTCGCCGATCTTGGTCGTCTGCGCGACGAAGCCCTCGTAAGCAACCTTGGCATATTCGGATTGGATTTGGATCGCGTTGTCGAGCGACTTCGCGCCGACAAGCTTCTCCAGATAGGCTGAGCTGGTCTCGAGCGAGCGCTTGGAATAATCCGTCGCTTCGGTAGCGATCGTCTGCAGACCCTTGGCGAGAGAAGCCGCCACCGCACTTACAGCTTCCATATGCTCTTTGCCAAACTTCTGGAAATCATCAAAATTCGTCGCCATGTTCCACTGCTCCCTTGGTTGACGCGCATTGCATGCCAAAGGGGCTTTGCGTCGAATAAGCCCCGGGCCCACGTTCGGTTAGATAGTGCATCGCACAATTAAAGTCAACCAAATTTTGCATCGCAGCAAAAAATCCCATCCCGATACGCCGATCGGGAATTGGAACACTCGCCTTAACCTCCGAGTAACCGAGGCATTTTAATCTTATCCGAACTTTTGAGCCCATCGTGGGAAACTAACGAGGCTCGCCGCGATCAGCGGTTAAGTCCTTGAATAGACGTATTAAGGAATAGCGCGTGATGTTGGAGCGTAGTTTGGCGGGGCGTGGGCGTTCCTGGATCCTCGCGGGTTTCGTAGCGTCGCTGCTGCCGGCGCTTGCCACGCCGGCCGAGGCCCACCACCACCATCACTATCGGCACATCGCCCATCACTCACGTCACTCCGAGCATTACCGCTTCGCTGCCCATCACCGGCACGAGCGCCATTTCGCCGAGCATGGCGCCGCCCCGTCGCGGCTCGCGGAAATCGTCGTCGACGCCAATTCCGGCCGCGTGCTTTATGCACAGAACGAAGACGACCTGCGCCATCCGGCGTCGATCACCAAGGTGATGACGCTCTATCTTCTGTTCAAAGAGCTCGACAAGGGCCGGCTGCATCTCAGTTCGCGCCTAACGATCTCCCCCCATGCCGCCGCGCAGGCGCCGACGAAGCTCGGCCTGCGGCCGGGCCAGACGATCAGCGTCGATGACGCGATCAAGGCCATCGTCACCAAATCGGCCAACGATATGGCCGTCGCCATCGCCGAGGCCATCGGCGGCAGCGAGGAGAATTTCTGCGCCATGATGACGCGCGAGGCCCATGCGCTCGGCATGATGCACACGCGTTACGCCGATGCCTCGGGCCTGCCCAACGACGCGCAGATCACGACAGCCGCCGATCTCGCCATCCTCGGCCGCGCCATCCAGGAGCGCTTTCCGCGCTATTTCCATTATTTTTCGCTTGAAGAGTTTGCCTATCACGGCCAGCGGATCCGCAATCACAATCACCTGCTCGGCCGCATCCCCGGCCTCGACGGCATCAAGACCGGCTATACCCGCGCCTCCGGCTTCAATCTCCTGACCTCGGTGCATTATCGCGGCCACGCCATCGTCGCCGTCGTGCTCGGCGGAACGTCCGCGGCGAGCCGCGACCGCGCGATGGCCGCGCTCATCGGCCGCGAGATCGACGAAGCCTCGACGCGCCGCAGCGCGCCGATGATCGCCGAAGTCGCCGAGGAACGCGCCAGCCGCCACGAGGACGAGAGCCCAGTGCGTCAAGCTCCGGCGCACGAAGCTCGCGTGCATGAGGCTCGTATGCATGACGCTTGGGCAACGCGCGCCGAGGCGCTGGGCACAGCGCCGCAAGACGGCGCCGGCGTGCCGCTGCCAGCGGAACGGCCGCGCCCGGCCTATATCGCCAGCACGCCGGTCTCGACCGACAGCGATATGACGACCGGCAGCGTCAGCCGCACCGCGCTGGACGGCTCGACCGAGCGGCCGGAAGCTTCGACGACGACGCCCTCGACCCTGCATTGGGTCGTCGGTCCGGCCCCAGTGAAATCCACGCGATCCTCGCCCGGCATCAGCGACAGCGACCTCGCCGCCGCCGGCATCTCGGTCAAGCCGCAATCGCACGCTGACGCGCCTGTCGCGGATGCGGCGCCCATTGTGCGCCCCGGCTGGATCATCCAGATCGGCGCCAGCGACGATGAAGCCAAGGCGGGCGAATTGCTCACCCGCGCCAAGGCGCACAAGCTCAGCGCTCTCGACGCCGCGCAAGCCTTTACCGAGAAGGTGCAGAAAGGCGATGCGACGCTCTACCGGGCGCGTTTCGCCGGCCTCGACGCCGATGATGCGGAGGCCGCCTGCCGCAGCCTGAAAAGGTCTGGCTTCGGTTGTTTTGCAATGAAGAATTAGGGGATCGGTTTTATCCTCTTTTGTCAGAGGAAATCGGCCTGTGTACCGCGTAGGAGTTAGTGGTGTCGGCGCATCAGAACGTCCTTGGCCTCGTTGACACGAGCAGCCAAATCCGTCGGCCCCCCGTGGTCGGGATGCAGTTTCTTGATCAAGGACCGATGCGAGCGCATGACATCGTCGCGCGTCGCCCCCTTGTGAAGGCCCAGGACCTCATAAGCCTCATCCTCGGACATTACGCCCGGACGGGCATCCGCGTGCGCACGGCGGCTCCGCGGGTCCGCACCCTCGTTTCGTGCCGCACGCCATCCGGGAAACCGGCAGTCCAGATAAGCCTCTAAAAGACGCGCACCCTCCGGATCCTCGCCGAGGCAAAGCTTATGCAACGCCTCGCATTGTTCGCGCGTCATATGGGCAAGTGATTTGCCTTCGTCCGGGCCGGCCAGCACCGTTCCGCACATGACGCCCGAGGCATGATCGACTTCCATCTCGATCACCGCCGAGCGCAGCCGCGATGTCGTGCCAGTACGCCGCCCGGCCGTGAACCGCGCGCGCGGCGATTTCCCCGCCACCAGCAGCCAAAGACCTAGAGCCCCCAGCACCACGGCGCCGTCGAGGCTGCCGCGCAGCAGGGCGAGCCCGGCCAGCGCCAGAACGGCGAGACTGGCGAAACGACGCAAGCCCAAGGCCAGCGCGGCGGGGTTGGCGCGCGTGAAGGCGCCCACACCGTAAAGCGCGAGATAAAGGATCAGAACGCCGGCGAGGATATAAGGCATCCGCCTTGCCCATCTTAATGCCGCTTCAGGTTCCTACGCCGGCGCGTTCTCGGCAAGCGGCTTTGCGGGCGAGAACGCATTTTTGTAGGACGGCGCACTGCGTCACAATAATCCGAGCGCCGCAAGCTCATTGCGCAACGCTTCCGGCATTTCGGCGGCGTCCTGGCTGGTCAAATCCGCCGGACAATCCTCGGGCGCGAGATAGCGCCAGCCCTGAAACGCCCGGAACGGCCGCGGCCTGACCCGCACGATCGCCCGGTCGAGCACCAGCCGGCAGCGGCCGACGCCGTCGGAATCTGTAAATGGCTCGATCGCCTCGAGCCCCTGGCGGGCGGCGACCTGCCCCTTGATGACCCAATAAAGCGAGCCGCCGTCGAGCAATTCATCCGCCCGGCGCGGCACCATGCGCGTCACATGAACCGGAGCACCGCGCAGGCGCGCCTGATAGTCCTCGAGATCGGCGATCGAATCCACGCCGACGCAAAGCTTGAGCAGGTGAAGCGTCATTCAAAAAGACCTCGGCGCGTATGACGGCAACCCGGCGCCCGTGCTAGAAGCACATATGGACTATCGCAAAAAAATCATCGTCCCTCCCGGCAAAAAGCTGCACCTCGACGACTTCGACCCGGCCGACACCCAGGATCAGGGATCAGAGGCCGATACCAGCGCCCTCATTGAGCGCTACAGGCAAAAGCTCGCCGATATGCAGACGCTGCTTTATGCCGAGAACAAGCGCGCGCTGCTGATCGTGCTGCAAGCGATGGACGCCGGCGGCAAGGATGGGACGATCTCGCATGTCATGCGGGCAATGAACCCGCAGGGCGTCTCCGTCTTCCGTTTCGAGGCGCCGACACCCCAGGAGCAAGCGCATGATTTTCTCTGGCGCGTCCATATGCGGGTGCCGCGTCGTAGCCAGGTCGGCGTCTTCAACCGCTCGCATTACGAGGAAGTACTCATCACCCGCGTGCACAAGCAGATCGACAAGGAAACCTGCAAGGCGCGTTATGCGCAGATCCGCGATTTCGAGACGGAGCTCTCCGACAACGGCACACATATCCTGAAATTCTTCTTGCACATCAGCAAGGAGGAACAGCTTGCCCGCTTCGCCCAGCGGCTCGAAGACCCGCATCGCAACTGGAAGATCAGCCAATCCGATTACACCGAGCGCGCGTTCTGGGACGATTACATGGAAGCCTATCAGGACGCCCTGGCGGCGACGAGCACCAAGGACGCGCCCTGGTTCGTCATCCCATCGAACCACAAATGGTTCCGCAATCTCGCGATCTCACAGATCGTCGCCGACACGATGGAGGATTTCGGCATGAAATATCCGAAGCCCCATGTCGATCTCGCTGAGATCCGCCGCGATTATCACGCGGCGGTCGCAAAAGCCGATGGCGAACGCAAGCGGAAGAGCTGATTGGACCTATCGGCCCAAGGCCGGCTGGGCGCGCGGCCCGGTAATGCTCGCCAGCAGCACGGCCAGCACGCCGGTCAGGAAGATACCGTCGAACGTCCCCGCCCCGCCGATGGAGGCGACTGGCGCGCCGAGGCTCGCGACCTTGCTCAAATTCGAAATATCGGCGCCGATCAGCACGCCGAGACTGCCGCTGATATAGGCGAGCGGACCGGCATAGGGCCGCGACAGCAGCACCGCGACGATGGCAGTGACGATCGGCGGCACGAAGATCGGCAGCGCGATGCCGACGCCATGCACGGGCGTCGCGAGTTGGTGGATGATGACGGCGACGATGGCCGTGCCCACCGCGCCGAGAACCCAAAGATCGTATTTGATCAGGATATAGAGCGAGATCAGAACGGGAATGATGCAGCCGCCGACATTGACGGCGACAATAGTGCCCTGCCACTCGGCGGCGGGCACGACATATTGGACGCCGTAAAAATCGATCACCTGGCCCGAGGCGACGGGGTGGCTTTGCAGGTAGAACAGCGGAATGTTGACATAGCTGCCGATGAGCGAGCCGAAAAGCATGAGCAACGCGACTGGCGAGCTGAGCCCGGCGCGGGTATAGGCGAACATCAGCGCCCGCACTTCGACCCAGACGACAAGCAGAAAGAAAACGCCGCCAAGCAAGAGAAAGAAGGGCAACGACAGCGGCCAATAATGCATCATCGTGAGGCTCCTTGCCCTAGCCTAAATCCCTTGGCCTAAACCTCTTCGTATTTGGCGACGCGCCAAGTCTCGGCCACGGCGCCTTCCTGCCAATCTCGATAGGCGGGCAGCGCCACCACTGCGTCCATATAGGCCCGCGTCGCGGTGGTGACCGGGACGTCATAGATGTGCAGCCGGTTGACCACTGGCGCGAACATCGCGTCGGCCGCGCTGAAGCCGCCGAAGAGGAAATCGCCGCCCGCGCCGAACCTTTGCCGCGCATCGGACCATGCCGCTTCAATCCGCGCAACATCCGCCGCGGCTTCCGGCGTCAGCTCGCGACGCTTCATCGCACGGCGCATGTTCATCGGCAGATGCACTCGCAAAGCCTGGAAGCCCGAGTGCATCTCGGCGGCGAGCGAACGGGCGACCGCCCGCGCCGCGCGGGCGCGCGGCCAGACGGGAATATCCGGATAAGTCTCGGCCAGATATTCGATGATCGCGAGCGAATCCCAGATAACGAGATCGCCGTCGATCAGCGCGGGACAGCGCGCCGACGGCGAATATTTGAGGATGTTCGCCCGCGTCTGCTCCTCACCCAGCGCAATCGCGATCTCATCGAACGGAATCGCGAAATACCTCATCAGAATGAACGCGCGGAAGGACCAGGACGAATAGCCCTTGTTGGCGACGACGAGTGTCAGAGACAAAGACTAGTCTTTCTGGCTCAGGGCCTTGAGCTCGGCCGCGGCGGCGATGTGTTCCTCGACGGAATTGTAGCAGACGTCGAGCGCGTGATTGAACAGCTTGATCGCCTCATCCTTGTCGCCCTCGGCCAGCGAGAGTTCGCCGGCATAGAAGCCCACGTCGCACATCCGGGCTTTCGAGATTTTCTGATCGACGTGCTGCGCAGCGACGATGACATCGTGCGGCGTCATCTGGCCGCCGTAGAGAAGCACCAAAGGCCCTGGCCAGGCGCCCATGTTCACCTGCGTGCTGGCCTTGGCGAGATCGGGCGACGCCTTAGCGCCGAGCCGGCGCTTGGTGAGCTCGAGCCAAAGTAGCGAATAGGTGTCGCTCGGCGCGAGTGCGAGCGCCTGCTGGAAATCCGCTTTGGCCTTCTCCTTGTCGCCGTTGAAGAACTCGGCGATGCCGCGGCCCTTGTAAGAGAGCTCATGCTTGGGATCGAGCTTGATCACCTCGTCGTAATTGCTAATCGCCTTGGTGAAATCGTCCTTGGCGAGGTAAGCCTTCGCGAGATTGTTGTAGGCGTGAGCGTAACTTGGCTCGAAGGCCGTGGCCTCGGTCCAAGCCTTGATCGCATTGTCGAGATCGTTTTTGGCGTAATAGCCGATCCCCAGGTTGAATGCCGCGACCGCCCGGTCATGCACATCGATGCTCTTGTCGGCGGCGATCTTGCCGCAGCCATCGATCGCCTTGTCGGCATCGCCCATCTGCTGACAATGTTGAATGTCGAGCGGATCGACCGCGAAGGCCGGCGCATTCGCGAGCGCCAGCGGCGCGATGGCCGCAACCAACCACAAGAAACGCATTCTTTTTCCTTCCCTGCTTCCGATCGCGCCTTCGGTTTTGCCGAACCCGGCGATTTATTGTTTGAGCCGAAAATCAGCGCGGATTTATTGGGTTATGGCCTTCTAGGCAAGTCGCCTTTCCCTTAGAGCGCTTTCCGGCTGGATGGAACCATCCGGCCGACAAGAAATCGCGCCAACTCAAAATGTTGAACATTTTCTCGCCGGAAAAGCCGTTCAGCCTTTCCGGAACACATTCCAGTCACGGCGCCGGGAACCAGGCGCTCGTTTTGCCGGTGAGATGATAGGCGGTGAGGCCGATCCATTCATGCACTGCATATTGGAACATGCCGAGCTCGCCGAAGCCGAGATGGATGGGCACGAAATCGCGGTTGTCGCCAAAAGTCATGTAATCCGCCGGATAGGCGACAACCCCGTAGCCGAGCTTGCGGAAAACCCCCATCGCCCGGGGCATGTGCCAAGCGGACGTGACGAGCAGAAACGTCTCGTCCGGCTGCGGCTTGATCAGCGCGCGGGTGAAAAGCGCGTTTTCCCAGGTGTTGCGGGATTTCGTCTCGAAGGTCATGCGCGCCGGGTCGACGCCAAGCGAAAGCCAAAGATTGCGCACCCAGGTCGCCTCGTCCGCCCCGCTCGGCCGCAGGCTGGAGGAGCCGCCGGTGAAGATCAATCGTGCCTTGGGGAAACGGCGCGCAAGCACCACGCCGGCCACCAAGCGTCCGCCGAGCTCCGTCAGGATCGGCTCATGGCGGGCCTGCGACAGATCCTCATCGAGGCTGCCGCCGAGCACGATGATCCCGGTGGGCGCCGCAAGGTCCGGCCCCGGCAGCGGGAAGCGATCCTCGATCGGCCGCAGCAGAAGGCCGCCGAGCGGCGAAAAGCTCAAGATTACCAGCAGCAACAGCGCCGCGATGCGAAGCCCGCGGCCAAGGCGCCGCCAAGCGCTGAAGCTGAGAACGACCCCGACAAGGCCCAGGATGAGCAGGAAATTGAACGGCTCGACCAGGGCCCAGAAGAGTTTTGAGGCGACGAAAAACATGGCGGCCTAGTCCTGCTCAGGTCGCGCTTGCTCCGGTTTCTCGTCGTCCTCGTCCGGCCGCGCCGGCACCGCATAGGCGCCGCTGAGCCAGCGATGCAGATCAATATCGGCACATCGGCGCGAGCAGAAAGGGCTCTCGGCCGGGCTCGCCGGCTTGCCGCAGACCGGGCACGCCCGGGCCGGCGCAGGACTGCCGGCACTTTTGGCTTTTGGCGTCATGGCATCCCGTCGAACGGCGATTAAACGCGATTGAGCCAGAAGAGATGGGCCGGAAAGCCCTCGCCCGCAAGCAGAGAGACGGTCTCATAGAGCGGCAGGCCGACGACGCTAGGATAGGAGCCTGTGAGCTTGACGACAAAGGCCCCCGCAAGCCCCTGGATGGCATAGCCACCGGCCTTGCCGCGCCATTCCCCGGAGGCGAGATAGGCTTCCATGTCTTCGCTGGAAAAGCGCTTGAACCGCACCCGCGTCTCGACCAACCGGTGGCGTTTGCCGCCTTTGGGCGTGATCAGCGTGATGCCGGAATAGACGCGGTGCGCGCGGCCCGACAGCAGCCGCAGGCATTGCGCCGCCTCGTCGACGATTTCGCATTTCGGCAAAATCCGCCGGCCGACCGCGACGACGGTATCCGCGGCAAGCAGAAAGGCGCCATCGAGCTCCGGCCGCTCGGCGGCGATCTTGGCCGCGGCGGTCGCCTTCTCGTTGGCGAGCCGCACAGCCAGCGCCCGGGGCAGCTCGCCCTTATTCGGGGTTTCGTCGAGATCGGCGGGGATCAAAGCGTCGGGATCGAGCCCGATCTGTTGCAACAGCTCAAGCCTGCGGACGGAGGCCGAGGCCAGAATCAGCTTTGGCCGCCAGGGTTTGTTCTCACCGCTCACGGCCGCCGCTCGAAATTACTTGAAACGATAGGTGATGCGACCCTTGGTAAGGTCGTAAGGAGTTATTTCGACAAGGACTTTGTCGCCGGTCAAGACGCGGATGCGATTTTTGCGCATCTTTCCGGCCGTGTGGGCGATGATTTCGTGGTCATTCTCGAGCTTGACCCTGAAGGTCGCATTCGGGAGCAATTCGACGATTACGCCCGGAAACTCGAGCAATTCTTCTTTCGACATTTGATTCCTTCTGCTGAAGTCCGCGGCGCGGCCTCATGGTGCGAGGCGCGGACCCTAATCGAGAACGCCGCATTTGTGAACTGCCACGACGCAGGCTCGCGCTAGGCTGGGCTGCCGCCCTGCGCCGCCTCGGCCGCCGCAAAGGCTCTATATTTGATGACGGCGAAGGGGATAGTGGCGAGATAGGCGAGGCTGAGGCAGGCGAGCATTTCCATTGGAAAACTTGCCAACAGCAATACGACCGCGGCGATGGCGAACAGGACGACAATCACATATTCGCGCGGAATCCGGCCGATCCTTTTAATCGAGAAATGCGGGATGCGGCTCGCCATCAGAAAGGCGATGAGAAGCACATAGCCGATCTCGAAGGGCACAATGGCGCGCGTCGGCGGCACCGCCAAGAACGAAAAGTTGAGATAAAGCGGCAGCAGCCCGAGCACGGCACCGGCCGGGGCCGGCATACCGGTGAAGAAATAACCCTCCCAGCTCGGCCGGTTGGGATCATCGAGCGAGACATTGAAGCGGGCGAGCCGCAGCGCGCAGGCGATGGCGAAGATGAGCGCCGCGAACCAGCCGAGGCTCTTTATCTGGTGCAAATTCCACAGATAAAGGATGAGACCCGGCGCGACGCCGAAATCGACAAAATCCGCCAGCGAGTTCGAGCTCGGCGCCAAAGCGTGAGGTGCCGCGCAGGGCCCGCGCCAAACGCCCGTCGAGCCCATCGAGAATGGCGGCGATGATGACGACGAGGACGGCGATCTGAAATTGCCCTTCAACGGCAAAACGGATCCCGGTCAGCCCCATCGACAGAGCGAGCAGCGTGACAAGGTTCGGCAGGATGATACGCAGCGGCACCGGCCGGATGCGCCGCCCGCGTACGAGGCCGAGGCGGCGCTCGCCCTGCCCGGCCGCGCCGGGCTCGGCCGACGCCTCCGAATGGACAGAAAATCGTCTCGGCAAAGGATCGTTCATCCGCGCCTTCTTAAAGCAAATCGCCGCCAACGGAAATCGGCGCGAGCTTGGCTAGTCGGTCGCGAACCGCCGCGGCGGCGCGGCAGCGTTGAAATCGGCGAGGATCGTCTCCCCTGCCACGGCGCGCCCGCCGACGGCTGCCAGCGCCCGCGCCCCATGCGGCAGATAGACATCGACGCGCGAACCGAAACGGATCAGGCCGAAGCGCTCGCCGGCTTCGAGACTGTCGCCCTGGGAGACGAAGCAGACGATCCGCCGCGCGATGAGGCCGGCGATCTGGACGACGCCGATCCGCCCGGCGGCCGTATCGATCACGAGGCCGTTGCGCTCATTGTCCTCGCTCGCCTTATCGAGATCGGCATTGAGGAAAAGACCGGGCCGATAGGCGATCTTGGCGACCCGCCCGGCCATAGGCGCGCGGTTCACATGAACGTCGAAGACCGACATGAAGATCGAGATGCGCAGCAAGGGTTCGGCGCCAAGGCCCAATTCCGGCGGCGGCGCGGCCGGCCCGACCGCCGAAACCATGCCGTCCGCTGGGGAGATAACCAAGCCCTCCTCCAACGGCGTCACCCGTTGCGGATCGCGGAAGAAATAGGCGCACCAGATGGTCAGCACCAAGCCGACCCAGAACAAGGGATCGTAGATCCAGCCGAGAACCAGTGTCACCACCGCGAAGATCGCGATGAACACATAGCCTTCGGGATGGATCGGCGGAATCTGCTTACGGATCGAGTTGATGACGCTCATCAATTTTCTTGTCGCATGATCTTGTCAGAAAAGCCCGCATTGTTCGGGATCATGCTTTACCCTAGAGCAACGTCCGCGTCATCTTCGTCGTAAGAGCGCGGCTCAAGCTCGATCGCTTGGGGCCGTGGCGCCGTGTGCGGCGCAACCTGCTCTTCTTCCGCGGCGCGGCGCAAGACCTCCTCGGCCCGGCGCACTTCGTTCTGCCGGTTCCACATCGCGGCATAGACGCCATTGCGGGCCAGGAGCGCCGCATGCGGCCCGCGCTCGACGATCTGCCCCTGGTCGAGCACGAGAATCTCGTCCGCATTGACGACAGTCGAGAGCCGGTGCGCGATGACGAGCGTGGTACGGCCCTTGGCGACCCGGTCGAGCGCATCCTGGATTTCGCCTTCGGTGAAACTGTCGAGGGCCGAGGTCGCCTCGTCGAGAACGAGGATCGGCGGCGATTTGAGGATTGTGCGGGCGATGGCGACGCGCTGCTTCTCGCCGCCCGAGAGCTTCAGCCCGCGCTCGCCGACCTGCGCTTCGTAGCCGCCGGGCACGCTTTCGACGAAGCGGTCGATCTGTGCCAGCCGCGCAGCCTCCTTCACCTCAACGTCCGTCGCTTCGGCGCGGCCGTAGCGGATGTTGTAGCCGATCGTATCGTTGAAGAGCACTGTATCCTGCGGCACCATGCCGATCGCCGCGCGCAGAGATTGCTGCGTCACCGCATCAATGTTCTGGCCGTCGATGGTGATCGTGCCGGAAGACGGCTCATAAAAGCGGAAAATGAGCCGCGAGATGGTCGACTTGCCGGCGCCGGAAGGACCGACGATGGCGAGTGTCTGGCCCGGCGGCACGTCGAAGCTGATGCCCTTCAAAATCTCGCGGTCGGGATCATAGCTAAAATGGACATTGTCGAAGCGCAGATGGCCGCCCGCGACGGCCAGCGGCTTGGCACCGGGCCGGTCGGCGATCTCGGGGTGCTTGCCGAGAATGTCGAACATCATTTCGAGGTCGATCGTCGCCTGGCGGATATCGCGGTAGATCGAGCCGAGAAAGTTTAACGGCTGATAAAGCTGGATCATCATCGCGTTGATGAGGACGAAATCGCCGACGCTGTTGTGGCCGCCGCGTATGCCGGCAATGCTCATCGCCATCACGACCGTCAGGCCCACCGAGAAGATCAGCGCCTGGCCGAAATTGAGAAAAGTCAGCGACGTATAGGACTTGACGCTGGTCTGCTCGTAGCGCGCCATCGATCTGTCGTAGCGCGCAGCCTCGCGCGCCTCGGCGCCGAAATATTTCACCGTCTCGTAATTCAGCAGGCTGTCGAGCGCTTTGGTATTGGCATCGACATCGCTCTCGTTCATCGTCCGGCGGATGTTGATGCGCCAGTTGGTAGCGGTAAAGGTGAAGACCATATAGGCCGCGATCATGGTCGCGACCGCCAGCGTATAGCGCCAGTCGAACTGCACGAGGAAGACGGCGAGGATCAGCAGGAATTCGACCGCCGTCGGCGCGGCGACGAGGACAACCGTCCGCACGATCGTCTCGATCGCGTTGCGGCCACGCTCCAAGATGCGCGTCAGGCCACCGATGCGCCGCTCAAGGTGAAAGCGCAACGATAAAAGGTGGAGATGGACGAAGACATCATTGGCAAGCCGGCGCACCGCATTCATGGCGACGGCAGCAAAGACCGCATCGCGCGCCTGCGTGAAGCCCGCCATCGCGATGCGCAGCAGGCCGTAGAGCAATGTCAGCGCCAGCGGCCCGGCGACGAAGCCGAATAGGTGATGCGCTGTCGGATGGCCCGCCAGCCCATCGGTCGCCCATTTGAAGGCATAGGGCACGGCGACCGTGACAAGCTTACCGATCAGCAACAGAGCGAGGGTCGCGAACATGCGCCATAGCAGATCGTGCCGCCCGCTCGGCCAGACATAGGGCAATAGTCTGGCCCATGTGGCGGACGTGCGCGAGGCGAATGGCGACCGCGCCTGTGATCTCGTGCGCGCGACGGGCGAATTGGGAACCTTTTGCAGCATATCTCTCTTTGGCGGATGGCCGGTACGGCCTATTGCGAAGTCTTTACTCTGCATATAGGCAGCCGCGCCCAAAACCCCAGACATAGGTTCGCGACGAAGGCGCGCGGCCGATGTGCCGCGAATACATCTCTATTGCTTCTTAGGCGGCACGACGAAGACCTGGCCCGGATAGATCAAATCCGGGTCGCGGATTTGCGACGTATTGGCCTCGTAGATCAAGGTGTAGCGCATGCCATGACCGAGCAGCTTGCGGCTGATCCGCCACAGGCTGTCGCCGCGCACAACTTTGGTCGTGTCGACATGCGCGACGACGGCGTCATTGGCACTGGATGCAGCGACGTGCGGCATCGGCGTTTCGTCTGCCGCATTCTGCACCGTCGCGCTCGCCGTCGCCGGCGGCGGGGCGGCGGGCTGGGGTTCGGCCGCCGCGACGAGAACCGGCACGTCGAAGCCGACTTCGGCGCGGGCCACGACCTTTTCCCCCGCGTCGAGCGCGTCGGCACGGGCAACATAATGGCCGGGTGCAAGACCCTTCTTGACCGTCAGCGACCAGTGCCCGTCCTTCGCCGCCATTACCGCGGCGAGCGGCGCGCCGTTGAGATAGATGCGCAGGCGTTCGCCGGGCGGTACCGCCGCGCCAGTCGCATAAAATCCGTCGCGATCCACCTCAGTCGTCTTGAAGCTCACGGACGGCGCCTGCGGCACAGCAGCACTAGCGGTGCTGGCCGGTTTGGCCTCCGGCGGTGCGGCCGTATCGGCCAGCACGGCGCTCGGCTTGCCCGGCTCGGCGACAGCGACGACGAGGTTCTTCTGCCCCTTGGCCGGCACCAAGACGGTGACAACCTGACGCGACAGACGCAGCGGCTCGCCCGGCCGCTGGGCCTCGAGCGTCAGCTCATAATTGCCAGGCGCGAGGGGCGTCGGAATGATGACGAAATTGCCGGCGCCATCGGCATCGATATTGGCGATCGCCTTGCCGTTGGCGAGCAAGGCAACCTGATCGTTCGGCTGGCCGTGGCCGGCGACGACGGCATCGCCCGAAGGTTCGACCCGCACAGTATCGAATTGCGGTGGCGCTGGCGCCAGGGCGGCCGCGGGCTGCGCCACGGGCCCTTCGGGCGGGATCGCAGCTTCAACCTGCTGTTGCGGCTTGGGGGCTTCGGCCTGCGCCGGAGCGGCGGCCTTCGGAGGCGGCGGGACAATGCCGACGGCCGGAAGCGGCTGCGACACCGGCGTCTGGAGCAGATGCGCGCGCCAAGCCAGGCCCGCGCCGACAGCCACCACGGCGGCACCCAAGAGAAGAGCCACAATCTGCGAACGCTTCATCGGCGGTTTCCTCCCGACGGATACTTCGTCCGTCCCCCCTTCTTTGTCCGCCCATTTAACGCCTTTCTCCGAATAGGGAAGCGAAATCGGAGCTTTAGAGCGGCATGCGAAACCATGCTCATCGTTTTTCGTCCAACCATCTTCTAACTTATTGGAATCGATTGCCGCGCTTCGACCCGATTTCCGTGCCAAATTCGTATTTTGCGGGATCTCCTTGACCCATCCCGGCCTGAGGGCGACAAGCGCGGCATGACCAATATCGACCTGGAAGATTCATCCCTGATCGCACCGGCGGCAGGCATCATCCGCAACGTCTGCGTCTATTGCGGCTCCTCGCAAGGCGCCGAGCCGCTCTATATCGAGGCCGCCGCCGAACTCGGACGCATTCTTGCTGCGGCGCACATCGGGCTCGTCTATGGCGGCGGCAATACCGGCCTGATGGGCGCGATCGCCCGCTCCGCCCTCGCCCACGGCGGCTTCGTCACCGGCATTATCCCGCAATTTCTGACCGACCGGGAAATCGCGCTCGAAGCAGCGCAGAATCTGATCGTCGTGCCGGATATGCACAGGCGCAAGCAGCTGATGTTCGAGAAGGCCGATGCCTTCGTCGCGCTGCCGGGCGGTGTCGGCACACTGGAGGAACTCGTCGAACAGCTCACCTGGGTACAGCTCGAACGCCATACGAAGCCGGTGCTCCTCGCCGACATCGGCGGCTTCTGGCGCCCGCTCCTCGATCTCTTCGCCCATATGCGCGAGCGGCGCTTCATCCAGTCGAACTTCGAGGTGCGCTATCTCGTCGCCGAAGCGGTCGAAGACATTCTGCCGATGCTTGAAGCGGCGGCGGGTCGCACAGCCATCCTCGGCCGCGCCAAGACCGACGTCGATCCGCGGCTGTGAAGCCCGTCCGCATCATCGGCGCCGGACTGGCCGGCTCGGAAGCCGCCTGGCAGATCGCCCGCCTCGGCCTGCCCGTCGTGCTGCATGAAATGCGTCCGTCACGGACGACGCCCGTACACCAGACGGGCGATTTCGCCGAACTCGTCTGCTCGAATTCTTTCCGCGCCGATGATCCTGAGACGAGCGCCATCGGCATCCTGCACCGCGAAATGCGGCGGCTCAACTCGCTCATTCTCGCCGCCGCCGATGCGCATAAAGTGCCGGCGGGCGGCGCGCTGGCCGTCGATCGCGAAGGCTTTGCGCAGCATGTGACTACGGCGCTCGCGGCCAACCCGCAGGTGAGCATTGTCCGCGACGAGATCGCCGGCCTGCCGCCCGCCGACTGGGACCAGGTGATCATCGCTACCGGCCCGCTCACCTCGCCGGCGTTGGCCGAGGCGATCCGCGCCGTGACCGGCGAAGCGGACCTCGCCTTCTTCGACGCGATCGCGCCGATCGTCGAGCGCGAGACGATCGACATGACGAAAGCTTGGTTCCAGTCGCGCTACGACCGCGTGGGACCGGAAGGCGACGGCGCGGACTACATCAATTGTCCGCTCGCGCGGGATGAATACGAAGCCTTCATCGACGGCCTGATCGCGGGCGAGAAAACCGCCTTCAAGGAATTCGAGGCAACACCCTATTTCGACGGCTGCCTGCCGATCGAAGTGATGGCCGAGCGCGGCCGCGAGACTTTGCGGCACGGGCCGATGAAGCCCTTTGGCCTCACCAATCCGCGTGCGCCGGAGAAAAAGCCTTATGCCGTCGTGCAATTGCGCCAGGACAACAAGCTCGGCACTTTGTTCAACATGGTCGGCTTCCAGACCAAACTGAAACATGCGGCGCAGGTGGCGCTCTTCCGCACCATCCCCGGCCTCGAAAATGCGAATTTCGTCCGGCTCGGCGGCCTGCACCGCAATTCCTTCCTCAATTCGCCGAAAGTGCTCGATGCAAAGCTGCGGCTCAAGGCCGAGCCGCGGCTGCGTTTTGCCGGCCAGATCACCGGCTGCGAGGGCTATGTGGAGAGCGCCGCTGTCGGCCTGCTCGCCGGCCGGCTCGCCGCCGCCGAGCGTCTTGGCCTGCCGCTCGAAGCGCCACCGCCGACCACGGCGCTGGGGGCGCTCATCAATCATATCACCGGCGGCCATATCGGAGTCATCGATGCGGGCCGTGCCTCGTTCCAGCCGATGAACGTCAATTTCGGCCTGTTTCCACCGCTGGCCGAGGCTATCACGGCCGCGGGCGGCAAGCGCCTGCGCGGACCGGAAAAGGCCGCCGCGAAGAAGCGCACATTCTCAGCCCGCGCCGCCGCCGATCTCGACACGTGGAACGCAGCCTGGCTCGGCGCTTGCGCGCCCAGTGCGGCGGAGTGAGGGAGAGCGTGGGTACGGATAGCAAGAGCGCGCTTGCCTCGACTTTGCCGTAAGTCGCCGCTAAACCAGCGCGAACTTGAGCCTTTGGCCAATATCGGCGATGCTGCAAATTCCCGACTTTTCCAGCGCACGAATCGATGACGCCCTGCGTTTCAGCTTCGCCGGAAGCTGGACGGTTGACGCCGCGCGGGCGCTTCAGGAGAAGGTCGAAGCGCTCATCACAGAGGCACGCGGTGCGGCGCAGGCCGTGTTCGATCTCGGCGAAATCGAACGGCTCGATACGTCCGGCGCCTTTCTCATCGATCGCACGCGGCAGGATCTGCGCGACTGGGGGATCGAAACGCGGTTCGAGCGCGTGCGGCCGGAGTTTCAAATCCTGCTGACGGAAGCGCGCTACCGAACCTTTCCCGAGCTGCCGAAGCAGCGCAAGAACCTCGGCTTCGAGATCGCGGCCGACGTCGGCGAAAGCCTCGTCACGACGGGGCGCGACATCTTCAACGCCACCTCGTTTCTCGGCGAGGTGATCGCGAGCCTTGGCCGCACCCTGCTGCATCCGTCGCGCTTTCGTGGCACCTCCGTCATTTTCCATTTCGAGAATTTCGCCTTCCGCAGCCTGCCGATCATCGCGCTGATCAATTTCCTCGTCGGCGGCATCGTCGCGCAGCGCGGCATCTATCTGTTGCAGCGTTTCGGCGCCCCGACCTATGCCATCGATCTCGTCGGCATGCTGACGCTGCGCGAACTCGGCGTGCTGCTGACCTCGATCATGATCGCCGGCCGCTCCGGCTCGGCCATCACGGCCGAACTCGGCGCGATGAAAATGCGCGAGGAGATCGACGCCCTGCATGTGATGGGCCTGCAGCCGATCGAGGTTCTGGTCGTGCCCCGGCTCATCGCGCTGATCCTGGCGCTGCCGGCGCTCACCATCGTCGCCAATACCGCTGCGCTCTTCGGCGGCATGCTGGTTGCCTGGGGTTATGGCGGCATCACGCCGGAGAATTTCATCACGCATTTGCAGAACGCGGTCGATACGAGCGATTTCTGGGTCGGCATCATCAAGGCGCCGTTCATGGCGCTCGTCATCGGCCTGATCGCTTCGACGGAAGGTTTCAATGTCGCGGGCTCGGCGGAATCGCTCGGCCGGCAGGTGACGGCCTCAGTCGTCAAATCGATCTTTATGGTCATCGTCGTCGATGGCATCTTCTCCATCTTCTTCAGCTCGATCCGGTTCTGAGCATGGCCGAGATCATCCTCCCCACCCCCACGCAGACCGAGGCCAGCGCGCCGCTCGCGATCAAGGTACGCGATCTTTCCGTCGCCTTTGGTAACAAGGTGATCCTTGACGGTCTCGATCTCGACGTCCGCAAGGGCGAAGTGATGGGCTTCGTCGGCGGCTCCGGCATGGGCAAATCGGTGTTGACCCGCACCATCCTCGGGCTGACGCCGAAGCAACGCGGCTCGATCGAAGTTTTCGGCACCGATCTCGACACGCTCGACCTGATGACCCGCAAACAACTCGAGCGGCGCTTTGGCGTGATGTTCCAGATGGGTGCGCTGTTTTCCGGCCTCACGGTGAAGCAGAACGTGCAATTGCCGCTGCGCGAGCATCTGCGGCTCACCGGGCGGCTCGCCGACGAACTGGCCATGCTGAAGATCGAGCTTGTCGGCCTGCAACCCGATGCCGCCGACAAATATCCCTCGGAACTCTCGGGCGGCATGATCAAGCGCGCCGCGCTGGCCCGCGCCCTGGCGCTCGACCCGGAGCTGGTGTTTCTCGACGAGCCGACCTCCGGCCTTGATCCGATCGGCGCCGCCGAATTCGACGAATTAATCGCCACGCTGCAAAAGACCCTGGGGCTCACCGTCTTCATGGTGACGCATGATCTCGACAGCCTTTATGCGGCCTGCGATCGCGTCGCGGCCCTCGCCGACGGTAAAGTGATCGCCACGGGACCGATCAGTGACATGCTGGCCTCGGAGCATCCGTGGCTGCGAAATTATTTCCACGGCAAGCGCGCCCGGCAGGCGGACGCAGCCTCGCGCCCGCAGGTGCGCGCGGCGCCGCCGCCGATGCGTTGAAGAATGAGGATTCATGGAAACGCGGGCCCATTACGCGCTGATCGGCGCCTTCACTCTGGCCATCATCGCGGTCGGATTCTTCACCGTCTATTGGCTCTCGGGAACCAGCCGGCCGCAGGGCACGCATACCTATAAGGTGGTCTTCACCGGCTCGATCGCCGGGCTCGGGCGCGGCGGCTTCGTGCTCTTCAATGGCGTGCGCGTCGGCGAGGTCACCGAGATCAACCTGATGCCGCAAGACCCGGCGCATGTCTATGCGCTGATCAGCGTCGATGCGCGCGTGCCCGTCCGCGCCGACACCAAGGCGCGGCTCGAATCGAGCGGCTTCACCGGCGTGCAATCCGTCGCGCTCTCGGGCGGTGAGATCAATGCGCCGCCGTTGCCGAAGCCCGCAGACGGCGGCCCGCCGGTCATCCTCGCCGAACACTCCAGCTTTCAGGACTTGATGGAGGCTGCCCGTTCGATCACAGGGCAGGCCTCGGACCTGCTGACCAAAGCGAACAAGCTGCTCGACGACAATTCGGCGCCGCTCAACGCCTCAATCAAGAATGTGCAGAAATTCTCCGATGCGCTCGCCGCGAATTCCGACGGCGTGAAGCAATTCCTGTCGGCGATGACCGAGGTGGGCAAGGAGATCGGTCCCCTGTCTACGAAATTGGCGACGCTCGCGGACGACAGCGACCATGTCGTGAAGGCCATCGATCCCAACCAGGTCAAGTCGATGATCAATGACCTGTCGGAGCTTTCCGCAAAGCTCAACAAGGCCGCCGACAAGGTGGACACCGTGCTGACGAGCCTCGACGGCTTCTTGAAGACGACGGATTCGAAGGGCGCGTTCGAGGAGGTCGCGGAAGCGGCGAAATCGATCCACACGCTGGCCGATAACCTTGACGAGCGCACCAAGGAATTGACCGCTAACCTCAATCATTTCACCGGCACGGGCCTGCACCAGTACGAGGGTCTTGCGGTCGATGGCCGGAAGACCTTGCAGGACCTCGACGCGGTCATCAGGTCCATCCAGGAAAACCCGCAGCAATTCATCTTCGGCAAGAAAGCCCATTAGGGCGTAACGAAACATATGTAAAATCAATGTCATAACTCCCCGCTATGGGGGCGCGCGCAATCGTGCGCGCCGGGGGAGCCGCCTGCTGCAGGTCGCCTCTCGCAAATTCGCAATCAACGACGTAGGATCGTCGCGCGTGACACGGCGGCGGTGAATTGACCGCGATGAAATCGACCGGCAGCGAGGAGGTTCGTGCATGTTTAATTTGAGTGATATTCTACAAAGTGCGCAAGGCGGCCAAGCCATCAACAATATTGCTGAGCGGTTTGGTCTTTCGCCAGACCAGGCACAAGCGGCCGTTCAGGCCTTGATCCCCGCGATTTCCGCCGGCTTGACCAAGGCCGCCACCAATCCGAGCACGCTCGGTTCGGTGATCTCCGCGGTGACCGATAACGCCCACCAAGCGTCGTTCAACAATGCAAGCGCGGCACCATCGCCAGACGCGACGCAGAAGAGCAGCGATACGCTGTCGCAAATCCTCGGCTCCAATCACATTATTCAGCAAATCGCCCAGCAGGCCTCGGCCGTAACCGGCATCCGCGCCGATATTCTGGTGCAGATCCTGCCGGTGGTGGCCTCCCTCGCGATCGGCGGCCTGGCAGCCTCGCTCCACAATCAGGGGCTCGGCGGCGCATTGGGCCAATTGGCGAGCGCGGCGGAACAGGGCAACCTCGGCTCGATCCTCGGCGGCAGCGCCGGATCGGCGCAGGGCGGCGGCCTTTTCGGCACGCTGACGAACATCCTGAGCAGCCTCTTAGGCGGCGGTGCCGGGAGCAACGCGCCAGCCGGCGGCGGCGCGGCGAATTCCTCGCTCAGCTCGACGCTCAGCTCGCTGACGAACATGTTCCAGACGGGCAATCTGCCGCCGCAAATCACGCAATCGGGCTTGCAGAACGAGATCGGCAAGATTCTCAGCAGCAACCGCTGAACCGGCGACCGGCGCGCTCTGACACGCACAAGCTGCGGGAGCGCGCCGCCCTAAGACAAATTCGAGGCGATCGGCCCGTAGAATTTGTTTTGCAGCGCCACGCCGACGGCGCGCAATGCGGCGACCATGACGACCGAAACGACGCAGGCGATCATCGCGTATTCGATCGAGGTGGCTGCGCGCTCATCCCGTACAAACCGCCGAACTAAGATTCATAGCGCTCGTCTCCTTCGCGTATTTTGCCTTGGGGCGATGGAGGAAGAGTTAAGAATTGGCCCCCAAACTTAGGGGTTGGATGGAGCTTTTGCCCACCATCGCGGCGAGCCGGTCACGCGTGCCGTGACCAAATGCGATGGGAAAACCCCATTGCGGGCCGGTCCGGCTGCGCTTATTTAGCGGTGCGCCGCGGGGCCGTGGCGCCACGTCCGTGTGGCTCGCGTAAAATCTGAGAGAGAACACGCAGAGAGCTGATATACTTGAATAAATAACAGTCTCGCGTGCATCTCTCAGGTGCAACGGCTGAGTCCATCCCACCCGCGCAACAGATCAACGAAAGCTTTTCATGGCCCGCGACGTTTCCGATTCGACGCCCGTTACGTCGCGCGATGAGCTTGTTGCCTGGTGCGAAGCCGGCGCCAAGCCGCCGGCGGAATTTCGCATCGGCACGGAACACGAGAAACTTCCCTTCTATCGCGCCGATCTGCGCCCCGTTCCCTATGCCGGCCGCGGCGCGCAAGGCGGCATTCGCGCCCTGCTCGAAGGCATGCGGGCCGAACTCGGCTGGGCGCCGATCGTCGAGATGGGCCATATCATCGGCCTTTACGACGAAGCGGGCGGCGCCGTTTCGCTCGAGCCCGGCGGCCAATTCGAGCTTTCGGGCGCTCCGCTCGCCAGCGCCCATGCGACCAAGGCGGAGCTCGACAGCTATTTCACCGCCCTGAAGAAGGTCTCCGGCCACCTCGGCATCGGCTTCCTCGACCTCGGCATGAGCCCGAAGTGGACGCGCGCCGAGACGCCGACGATGCCAAAGCAGCGTTACGAGATCATGGCCCGCTATATGCCGAAGGTCGGCACGCTCGGCCTCGACATGATGTTCCGCACCTGCACGGTGCAGACCAATCTCGATTTTTCCAGTGAAGCCGACATGGTGAAAAAGTTGCGCGTCGCGCTCGCGCTGCAGCCCGTGATCACTGCGCTATTCGCCAATTCGCCTTTCACCGAGGGCAAGCTCAACGGCTATCTGTCGATGCGCTCGGAAATCTGGCGCCACACCGACGCCGCGCGTACCGGCATGCTGCCCTTCGCCTTCGAGCCCGGCATGGGCTTCGAGCGCTATGTCGATTACGCGCTCGATGTGCCGATGTATTTCGTCAAGCGCGGCGATCATTATCACGATGTTGCCGGCGCGAGTTTCCGCGATCTCCTGGCCGGCCGCCTCGCGGCCCTGCCCGGCGAGCATGCCACCCTTTCCGACTGGGCCAATCATATATCGACCATCTTCCCGGAGGTGCGGCTCAAGCGCTATCTCGAAATGCGCGGCGCCGATGCTGGCCCGCAAACATTCCTGATCGCGCTGCCGGCGCTTTGTCTCGGCCTTCTCTACGACACACAAGCGCTCGACGGCGCCTGGGACATCGTCAAGGGCTGGAGCGCGACGGAGCGCGAGAACCTACGCGCCGACGTGCCGCGTCTCGGGCTTGCGGCGAAAATCGCCGGCCGGCCGCTGCGGGAAATTGCGCAAGAGGTTCTGGCGCTCGCACGCGGCGGTCTCGCGCGACGCGCCATCCGCGGCGAGAAAGGCCGTGACGAAACCGTCTTTCTCGAACCGCTCGAGGCGGTCGCCTCCGGCAAAAGTCAGGCGGAGAATCTGATCCACTTGTTCAAAACACGGTGGAACGGCAGCGTCGATCCGGCTTTTACGGAATGCGCGCTTTAGCGGTACAATTCTTCTGTCGTATCGACGCGCATATGGCGCGGCTCGACAACATCCGGATAACCCGCGCCATCGCTGCGCAGCGCGGCTGACGTCGCGGCGGCGCCGAAGCGATTTCCACTGAAGTGATAGTCTTCCACTGGCGCGCCGAACTGCACGCGGACGTGGCCGCCGATGCGGACGCAGCTATGTGTCCCCTCGACAAGGGCGAAGTCGGGCCCGTAGGCGGCGCAGGTGTCCAGCGCGAAAGCCGGCGCGGCAAAAGCAGAAATCAACAAACTCGAAACGACGCAGACCGGGCCAATGACAAGGCGCGAATGATCTGACATGGGCTGTCCCATCGATGGATTGCCGGGCCGCATCGCAACCCTGGCAATCTCCTCCTGCGGCGACCGTGATACGCTTCGATCGGCGCGATGATTTGCGTCAAACTCTGCCGCTCTCGTTAAGGAGCGTTTGAGGCAATATCGTGGACGCGCGCGCAATCTTGTGAATGTGCGCGAGAGCGGTGACGTTCGCATTGAATTGTCATGGCGCCCTATGTCTCTTTAATCGCATCGGATTTGTCCGAAAATCGCGGCGCACTTTTCGGCCCGATGCTCTAGCCGCGCCAATCCCCGAGAGCGGCCTGGACGAGCGCCAAAGCCGCCACGGCGGCCGTGTCGGCCCGCAATATCCGCGGCCCGAGCGAAATCTGCATGACTTGCGGCAGGGCCAGCAGCGCCGCGCGCTCGGCCGGGTCGAAACCGCCCTCCGGCCCGATCAAGACCGCGAGCGGCGCATGGCGTTGCGCAGCGGCCGCCAGGGCCATGAGCGGATCACGCACCGGCGCCTCTTCGTCGCAGAAGATCAGCAGCCGCTCTGCCGGCCAGGCCGCGAGCGCGGCCTCCAATTTCAGCGGCGCGGCGACCTCGGGCACGGCGAGGATGCCGCATTGCTCCGCCGCCTCGATAACATTGGCCTGCATGCGCCCGGCATTAAGCCGCTCCGCCTGGGTGTGCCGGGTCAGGACCGGCTGAAGACGGCTCGCCCCCATTTCAACAGCTTTTTGCACCATATAATCGAGCCGCGCGTGCTTCAGCGGCGCGAAGAAATAGTGCAGATTGCCCGGCCCCTCTTGCGCCCGCGTCTGTGCACGCACGATCAGGCCTGTCTGCTTGCGGCTGCTTGCCTCCAGCGCCGCGCGCCATTCGCCGTCCCGGCCATTGAAAACAAGGAGTTCGGCGCCATCGGAAAGACGCAATACGTTGCGCAGATAATGTGCCTGGGACGGAGGCAGGTCGATCCGCGCTCCGGCTGCGAGCGGCCCCTCGACGAACAGGCGCCGGGTCGTGAAGTCGTAGCGTGCCATTCTCCCTCCATCGTCGGGGCGCTTGCCCCTCGCGTGGGGATTTTGCTATGAGACCAATGCGTTACAGTCAAAACCATTTTGCGGGGTAAGCGATGTCGATCGAGCTTTTCCGAACCCGCGGGACAGCTCTGGCTCTGGCCGGGCTAGCCCTGATGGCGGTGCCACCACTGATGTTCTCTCTGTCGCTCGGCTTGAGTGAGCCGGCCAAGGCGGCCGAATGCAGCGAGGATATCGGCAATCTGTCCAAGAAGCGCATGGACATTATCCAATCCTTGAACAAGCTCGCCAAATCCTCCGTCAAGGGCCAGCTTGATCCGGCGCTCTCCTGCCCGAAGCTGCAGGCGCTCGCCAACTCCGAAAAAGCCCTGCTCGACTATCTGAACAAGAACAAGGACTGGTGCTCCGTCCCCGACGAAGCGGTCATGAATCTCGACAAGAGCTACACGCATTCGAAGGAGATCGCCGGCAAGGCCTGCGCCTTCGCGGCCCAGGAAAAGAAAAATCAGGCGTCCGGCAGCGACCCGCTGCTCGGCGGCCAGAAATTGCCGACCGGGCCTCTGTGAGTTCGTCGTCCGGCGCGAGCCTGCCCGACTCCGCCGGGCTTTCCCTGCTTCGTCATGCGCCGCCGAGCTGGCACCCCTATATCCAGCTCGCCCGGCTCGACCGGCCGATCGGCTGGTGGCTGCTTGTCTTGCCGTGCTGGTGGGCCTCGCTGCTCGCCAGCAATGTGAGACATGCGCCGCCCAATCTCTGGCATCTCGCCCTGTTCCTGATCGGCGCGGTGGCGATGCGCGGCGCCGGCACGACCTATAACGACTTCCTCGATCGCGACATCGACGCCAGAGTCGAACGCACGCGCAACCGGCCGCTCGCTTCCGCCCGAGTGAGCCCGCGTGCGGCGGCGACGTTTCTCGTCGCGCAGCTGCTGGTCGGGCTCGCGGTTCTTCTCTGCTTCAACGGCTTCACCATCGCATTGGCGCCCGCCTCGCTCGCCATCGTCGCCATCTATCCGCTGATGAAGCGCGTCACCTTCTGGCCGCAGGTGGTGCTGGGCCTGGCCTTCGCCTTCGGCGCGCTGGTCGGCTGGGCAGCGGAAATGGCGGGCCTCGCCTGGCCCGCCGCCTTTCTCTATGCGGGCGGTATCTGCTGGACGATCGGCTACGACACGATCTACGCGCTGCAAGACATCGAGGACGATCTGATCGCCGGGGTGAAATCGACCGCCCTGCGGTTCGGCAGCCGCGTGAGCGAGGCGGTCGGCTTGTTCTATGCCCTCGCCTTCGGCCTGATCGGCATCGCGCTCTTTATCGCCGGCGCCGCACACGGATTGGCGCTGGTCGGCTGGCTCGGCCTCGGCGCGCATTTCTTGTGGCAGATTGTCCGGCTCGATCCGGCTGACCCGCGTTCGGCGCTCAAGCTATTCCGCTCAAATCGCGATGCCGGATTGATTTTCGCCGCCGGCCTTGCCGCGCAGGCTTTGCTTTAAGGTCTCGCCTATTCCCGGCAGGTGATGACGAAGGAATTGGGGTCGAGCTTCAACGGCTTGACGCCGGCGGCCGCGCCCGTCACGTCCGAAGCCGAACCAAAGGCGATCGGCTCGGCGAGGCCATGCGCCTCGCACCAGGCCGAAGCGACCACTTGGCCGCAAGCCTTATCCTTGCCAAGACAGTCCTGGGTGCCATAGCCATCGTCGGCGGGGATGACGAAGGTTTCGGTGAGGGCAGCCTGCTGCTTTCCCTCCGCGGCGCGAGCCTCGGTGCGCATCGCCGCCAGGGCGAGAAGGCCGGCCAAAATCGACAGGCCCAGCGGCAAGATCCGCCGATAATCACGCACGATAAACGTCATTACGCCCCCCAAATGACCTGAGCGCATGACTGGTACCCCGCGTCCGCGCGAGCGGACATCCGTGAATCGGAAATCCGGCAGGCGGTCCAGTTTTGGCCGGGCCGCGCTAAGAAAGGGTTAAGTTCCTCATTCGGAACGCCTTGACCCAAATCCTGTTCTCGCGCATGGTCGCGACGATGATGTGCTCTTATATCCGCCTCTGCCGGATTATTATTGGCTAGCCTTGCGCTGGCCGGAGCCGTCTCGTCCTCATCCCGAGTTCAGAACAGTCCTCCCCGGCCAGCCAAGGCTGCTAAAGGGAAGCTATGTCTTTGCAGCTCTACAATACGCTGACACGGCAGAAACAAGAGTTCGTTCCGCTCGATCCGGACAATGTGCGGATGTATGTCTGCGGGCCGACGGTTTATGACTTCGCCCATATCGGCAATGCCCGGCCGCTCATCGTCTTCGACGTACTCTATCGCCTGCTGCGCCACCTCTATGGCGCTGAGCATGTCACCTATGTCCGCAACATCACGGACGTCGACGACAAGATCAACGCGCGCGCCGCCGAGCGCGGCATTTCGATCCGCCAGCTCACCGAGGAAACCAACGCCGCGTTCCAGGCCGACGCCGCGGCGCTTGGCTGCCTCGAACCTAACGTCCAACCCCGCGCGACCGAGCATATCCATGCCATGATCGCGCTGATCGAGCGGCTATTGCTCGCCCGCCACGCCTATGTCGCCGAGGGGCATGTGCTCTTCGATGTGCCGTCGATGCCCGACTATGGCAAGCTTTCGCGCCGGCCGCTCGACGAAATGGTCGCGGGGGCGCGGGTCGAGGTCGCGCCCTACAAGAAAAGCCCGATGGATTTCGTGCTGTGGAAGCCTTCCGCGCCGAACGAGCCGGGCTGGGAGAGCCCCTGGGGCTATGGCCGCCCCGGCTGGCACCTCGAATGTTCGGCGATGAGCTGGGAATATCTCGGTGAGGTCTTCGACGTCCACGGCGGCGGCATCGATCTCGTCTTCCCGCACCATGAGAACGAAATCGCCCAGACTTGCTCCGCCTTCGGCCATCAGACCATGGCGAACTACTGGCTGCACAACGGCTTCCTGCAGGTCGAAGGCCAGAAAATGTCGAAGAGCCTCGGTAATTTCATCACCATCCGCCAGGCGCTGAAGGACTGGCCGGGCGAAGTCGTGCGCTTCAATATGTTGAAAGCGCATTATCGTCAGCCGATCGATTGGACGCTGACAAGCCTCAACGAAAGTCAGCGCGAACTCGACAAGTTCTATCCGCTCGCCAAGCAATTCGCCGTCTCGGCGGCGACGCTGGCTCCGGAATTTCTGCTCGCGCTCGAAGACGATCTGAACACGCCCGAGGCGATCACCGTGTTGCGCCGGCTTTATCGCGAAGCGCAGGAGGGCGATGTCGCGCTGGCGGGCACCCGCTTTGCCTCTTGCGGCCATTTCATCGGCCTCTTCCAGTCCGAGCTTGGTGACTGGAACCCGGCGCCCATCCTCTTCGACAAGAGGCAGGTGGAAAATCTCATCGAGGCGCGGCTCGCCGCGCGCAGAGACAGGAACTGGGCGGAATCGGACCGCATCCGCGACGAATTGATCGGCCTCGGCGTCGCACTCAAGGACAACAAGGACGGCACGACGAGCTGGGAGGTGAAGCGATGAGCACCTCTTCATTTGGCAAGCCGGCGCTGCGGCCGTTCTTGCCGCAGGATGCCGCCGTCGTTGCGCAAATCTTCCGCGATGCGATCGAGGATCTGACCGGCGACGATTACGACGAGGCGCAGCGCACCGCCTGGATGGCAAGCGCCGACGACGAAGCGAGCTTCGCCAAGCGCCTCGCCGCGCAGACCACATTGCTCGCGCTGCGCGACGGCGAGCCCGTCGGCTTCGTCAGTCTTAAGGGCAACGATCTTCTCGATATGCTCTATGTGCGCCCCGAGGTGGCCGGCGAAGGCGTCGGCGTGTTCCTCGCCAACGCGGCCGAGACTCTGGCGCGCGGGCGCGGCGCGAAAATTCTCAACGTCGATGCGAGCGACACCGCCCTGCCCTTCTTCGAGAAGCTCGGCTTCAAGCCGCAGTTCCGCCAGAGCATCGCGCTCGGGGGCGAATGGCTTGCGAATACGAAAATGGCAAAGGCGCTCGATGCGGGAAGCAAAAGCCCATGAGCCGCGAGCGCCTCTACCTTTACGATACGACCTTGCGCGACGGCGCGCAGACGACAGGCGTTGATTTCTCGCTCGACGACAAGCGCCGCATCGCCGCGCTGCTCGATTCGCTCGGCGTCGATTACATCGAGGGCGGCTATCCCGGCGCCAATCCGCTCGACACGGAATTTTTCGCCAAGAAGCCGAAGTTCGCGCACGCGCGATTCTCCGCTTTCGGCATGATCCGCCGCAGCGGCCGCTCGGCCTCAAACGACCCCGGCGTCGCCGCCTTGCTCGACGCCGATGCTGACGCGATCTGTTTCGTCGCGAAGTCCTGGGACTATCATGTCCGCGTCGCGCTCGGCACGACGCTGGAGGATAATCTCGCCGGCGTCGCGCAATCGGTGGAGTTCGCCGTCAAGCGCGGGCGCGAGACCATGCTCGATTGCGAGCATTTCTTCGACGGCTACAAGGCCAATCCGGCCTATGCGCTGGAGGTTGCCCGCGCCGCTTATGAGGCCGGCGCGCGCTGGATCGTGCTCTGCGACACCAACGGCGGCACGCTGCCGCACGAAGTCGAGCGCATCGTCGGCGACGTCGCCAAGCACATCCCGAATGCGCGGATCGGTATCCACGCGCATAATGACACGGAGAATGCCGTGGCCAACTCGCTCGCCGCCGTGCGCGCCGGGGCGCGACAAATCCACGGCACGCTGAACGGGCTCGGCGAGCGCTGCGGCAACGCCAATCTCGTCTCGATCATCCCGACCCTGCTGCTCAAAAAGGATTATGCCGATGCTTATGACATCGGCGTGTCGCATCAGCAGCTTGCCACGCTCACCAAGATCAGCCACACGCTCGACGAGCTTTTGAACCGCGCGCCGGACCGGCACCAGCCCTATGTCGGCGCCTCGGCCTTCGCGACCAAGGCGGGCATCCACGCGTCCGCGGTGATGAAAGACCCCGCTACCTACGAGCACATTGTGCCGGAGGCGGTCGGCAATCGCCGCCGGCTGCTCGTCTCCGGCCAAGCCGGGAAGTCCAACATCCTCGCCGAGCTTGAACGGCTCGGCGTCACACTCAACAAAGACGATCCGCGCCTTACGCGGCTGCTCGAAGAGGTCAAAGAGAAAGAGGCGCAGTTTTACGCCTATGAAGGCGCCGATGCGTCCTTCGAGCTACTCGCCCGGCGCAGCCTCGGCACAGTGCCGGATTATTTCGACGTGGAGCGCTTCAGCGTCAGCGCCGAGCGGCGTCACAATGCCAAAGGCGAATTTGTCACCGTCTCGGAAGCGGTGGTGAAGCTGCGCATCGGCGAGGATATTTCGATCTCGGTCGCCGAAGGCAACGGGCCGATCAATGCGCTCGATCTCGCGCTGCGCAAGGATCTCGGGAAGTATCAACCCTTCATCGAGGATCTCGAACTCGTCGATTATCGCGTGCGCGTCTTCCAGGGCGGCACGGATGCGGTGACGCGCGTGCTGATCGAATTCAGCGACGACAGCGACGAGCATTGGTCGACCGTCGGCGTCTCGGCGAACATCATCGAAGCCTCGTTCCAGGCGCTGACCGACGCGATCACCTACAAACTGATGAAAGCGGGCGCGAAATAGTCTCCTTTTTGCGGGCGCGAACTCAGTGCGCGGGCCTTCCGCCCGACGCACGCCGGTGTTATGAATCGGCTGTGAGCTTTATCATTTCATTCTATTCGCGACATTGATATTCTGACGATCCAAGTGATGATCCGGCTGACGAAGCGGTTTTTCTCTACTTTTCGCTCGCCTCACGAAAAGCCGCGGATCGTCGCCGGCATGGCGACGATGCCGAGCCGGGCACACACTTTTCAGACAGCATTCCGCTCCATCATCGACCAAGTGGATCGTCTCTATCTTTACCTTGATGGACACGATGCCGTTCCGGCGGTGGCCAAGGGCGATCCGCGCGTCATCCCGATCTTCTCAGACGCATTTCCGGGCCTTCACGGAGACGGCAAATTCATCGGTCTGACGCTTGAGAAGAATGATTGTTTTTATCTCGGCGTCGACGATGACATCGTCTATCCGCGCGACTACGTCCGCAGGATGAGCAAAACTCTTGCTGCTTGCCGCCGTTCCGCGATCATCGGATATCACGGTTCGGTCTTGCTCGATCCTTTCACGAGCTACGCAAAAAGCCGAGAGAGCATTTGGTTCGCCGGCGAGTTGCCGCGGGCGCGCCACGTCGACATCCTCGGCTCGGGCACGGTGATGTTCGACACGGGGACGTTGCGGTTTGACGTGCGTACCTGGCCGCATGTCAACATGACGGACATCAATCTAGCCTCCGAAGCCGCCGCTGTGAATCTTGCGTTGATCTGCCTGCCACGGCGACGGCGATATCTACGTCCTCTTGAAGAAGAGCAAAGCGATTCCATTTATGCCAGGCTTTTGCGCGATGATTCCATTGAAACCGCTCTCGCCATCGAGCTGCGCGCGCGGTTGGCGAAGTCGCATCAAGCGAGGCGGAATTGAGCAACATTTACGCCTTGCACGGGGTCATCGATCATGTGGACACGAAGCTGTTCAGCCATCGAAACATGACCGCCGCGGGTCGCGTCCAGGCATGGCTGGACACGCAGCACAAGCTGGTCCCCCTCGCAGACGCGCTCGCCGGAAAAGGCGATGCCCTGACGATCGACGATGCGACCGTCGCCTCGGCGCAAGCGGCCATGCTGGCGCGGCAGCGCGGCCACCGGTGACCTTATTCGTCAATCCGTGGCAAGTCGAAGACGGTCGCGCCGATGTCTTCGCAGCGCTCCATTGGTTGCTGGACCAGGCTCACAAACGCAAGGTGGCCTGGCGCGGCAAAAGCTGGCCGCTTGCGACATTTCGCCAGAAGGACAGCCTGCGCGCCGAGATCAAGCGCATCCTGCGCCAGCATGACGACCCGCAGGAAAATTACGCGTTGATCGAAGAGTTACGGCAAGCGCTCGGCGTGGCACACCTCGACATTCCCGACTATCTGCAAAGTCTAACCGTCGCGCGACTGCGCGCGCTGCGCGACGCCGGTGTCGACATTCAAAACCATTATTGGACGCATCTCGATCCAGCCGCACACACGCCGGCACGTTTCGCGGACGAATGGCTGCGGGCGCAGGACTGGCTCGCCGAGAACCTCGGCGTTGCGTCGCAATTCTTCGCTTCACCCTTCGGCGATTATTTTCCGCCGCCGGATTTTTTGGCCGAACACAAAATCGTCTGCCTTCTCCTGAGCCACAGCCATCCCGGCGGCACGCTGCGCCCTTGGGTCGTCAATCGCATCGCGTTCAGCTAAGCGGCTTGCAGGTCGGAAAAAATGGTTGGGGGGCGATTTTCGGCCCGGTCTCAAAGGCCATCGCACCGATGTGCTGAGCCGGCCGCCTGTCAACATTCTGATTCTGGAAAAGAAAACGCCCGCCGGATGGGAGGAGGATCCGGCGGGCGTTTTAGCACGCGAGTCGCGGGAAGATGCTCTCGCTGCGAGACCAGAACACACGCCGAGGACATCTCGAGGCACGACGAACTGGAATTGAAATTTTATTAAATGCTTTTGCGGCGCAGCAGAAGCTTGATTATCGCGGCGCTGTTATGCCGTCAAAGCATGGATTGGTCGGCTATCTCCATCCTCTATGCTGTTCGCAATGCAATCTGCGTTCTAGACTGATTCAAAACCATGGCATGGTGATAGAAATTCTCGATAGAGATATGCAAAATTGCCTATGCTTAATGAAGGAACGGTGACGGCGACAGGCGCCGGCCGGCCCACGAGAATTCGACAGCCAGTTGTGATCCGGCCCTATTCTGCCGCGTCCTTCCGCACCGCGGAACGGCGCTCCAGGACCGGCTTCAGGTAATGGCCGGTGTGGCTGCGCGACACTTTAACGATATCCTCCGGCGTACCCTGGGCGACGATCGTGCCGCCGCCGTCGCCACCCTCAGGACCAAGATCGATGATCCAGTCCGCCGTCTTGATGACATCGAGATTGTGTTCGATGACGACGACGCTGTTGCCGCCCTCAACGAGTTGGTGCAGCACCTCGAGCAGTTTGGCGACATCGTGGAAATGCAGACCCGTCGTCGGCTCGTCGAGGATGTAAAGGGTGCGGCCGGTGGCGCGGCGCGCGAGTTCCTTGGCGAGCTTCACCCGCTGCGCCTCGCCGCCCGACAGAGTGTTCGCCTGCTGGCCAACCTTGATATAGCCGAGGCCGACGCGCGAAAGCGTCTCCATCTTCTCGCGGATCGACGGCACCGCCTTGAATAGCGCCCCCGCCTCTTCGACCGTCATGTTGAGTACGTCGGCGATCGACTTGTCGCGATATTTCACTTCCAGCGTCTCGCGCTCATAGCGCGAGCCTTTGCAGACGTCGCAGGTGACATAGACATCCGGCAGGAAGTGCATCTCGATCTTGATGACGCCATCGCCCTGGCAGGCCTCGCAGCGCCCGCCCTTGACGTTGAAGGAGAAACGCCCCGGCTGGTAGCCGCGCGCTTTCGCCTCCGGCAGCCTGGCAAACCATTCGCGGATCGGCGTGAAGGCGCCGGTATAGGTCGCAGGGTTGGAGCGCGGCGTGCGGCCAATCGGCGACTGATCGATGTCGATGACCTTGTCGAGATGCTGCAAGCCCTCGATCGCTTTATACGGCGAAGGATGCTCGATCGCGCCGGTGAGCTTGCGCGCCACGGCCTTGTAGAGCGTATCGATGATGAGCGTCGACTTGCCGCCGCCGGAGACGCCGGTAACGCAGGTGAACAGCCCGAGCGGAATATCGACGCTTACGTCCTTCAGATTATTGCCGGTCGCGTCGACGATTTTCAGCTTGCGCGCCGGGTCCGGCTTGCGCCGCGTGCGCGGCACCGGCACCTGCAAGCGGCCGGACAGATATTGCCCGGTCAGCGACTTCGCATCGTCCATGATCTCCGTCGCCGTGCCCTGCGCGACGATCTCACCGCCATGAATACCGGCGCCCGGCCCGACATCGACGACATGGTCGGCCGTCAGGATCGCGTCCTCGTCATGTTCGACGACGATGACGCTGTTGCCGAGATCGCGCAGACGCCGCAAGGTTTCGAGCAGTTTGGCATTGTCGCGCTGGTGCAGACCGATCGACGGCTCGTCGAGCACATAGAGCACGCCGGTAAGTCCTGAGCCGATCTGCGAGGCGAGCCTGATGCGCTGGCTCTCGCCGCCCGAGAGCGTGCCAGACGCGCGGGACAAGGTCAGATAGTCCAAGCCGACATCGATGAGGAAGGTCAGCCGGTCATTGATCTCCTTCAGGATGCGGCGGGCAATCTCGGCGCGCTTCTCGTCAAGCTTTTCCGGTAGCGCACCGAACCAGGCGCGCGCGTCGCGCACCGATAGCTCGGAGACCTCGCCGATATGCTTGCCCTCAATCTTGACCGCGAGCGCCTCGGGCTTCAGCCGATAGCCCTTGCAGGCCTTGCACGGCGTCGCCGTCATGAAGCGGGAGATATCCTCCCGCGCCCATTCGCTTTCCGTCTCGTGATAGCGCCGGTCGAGATTGTTGATGACGCCCTCGAAGGGCTTTTTCACGTCATAGGAGCGCAGCCCGTCGTTGTAGGAAAAGCGGATTGGCTCGTCACCGGAGCCGTAGAAGATGATCTCGCGCACCTCTTTCGGCAGCGCTTCGAACGGCGTATCGAGTCGAAACTTGTAATGCTTGGCGAGCGATTCGAGCGTCTGCAGATAATAAGGCGAGGTCGATTTCGCCCAAGGCGCTATCGCCCCTTTGCGCAGGCTGAGCTTCGGGTCCGGCACGATCAGCTCGGGATCGACCGTTTCTTCGCTGCCAAGACCACTGCATTCGGGACAGGCGCCAAAGGGGTTGTTGAACGAGAATAGCCGCGGCTCGATCTCCGGAATGGTGAAACCCGAGACCGGACAAGCGAATTTCGACGAGAAAACGATCTGCTTCGGCTTGCCGTTGTCGTCCTTCTCGTCGGCATATTCGACGAGGGCGATGCCGTCAGCGAGTTCGAGCGCCGTCTCGAAGCTTTCCGAAAGCCGCGCTGCAAGATCCGGCCGCACGGCGATGCGATCGACGACGACCTCGATATCGTGCTTGAGCTTCTTATCGAGCACCGGCGCTTCGGCGATCTCGTAGAAAGACCCGTCGATCTTCAGCCGCTGGAAGCCGCGCTTCATATAATCGGCGATTTCCTTGCGGTATTCGCCCTTACGCCCGCGCACGACCGGCGCCAGCAGATAGAGCCGCGTGCGCTCCGGCAGAGCCAGAACCCGATCGACCATCTGCGAGACCGTCTGGCTCTCGATCGGCAGGCCCGTCGCCGGCGAATAGGGAATGCCTGCGCGCGCCCACAGGAGCCGCATGTAGTCGTAAATCTCGGTGACGGTCCCGACCGTCGAGCGCGGATTGCGGGAGGTCGTCTTCTGCTCGATCGAGATCGCCGGCGAGAGCCCGTCGATCTGATCGACATCGGGCTTCTGCGTCATCTCCAGGAATTGCCGGGCATAGGCCGAGAGCAACTCGACATAGCGGCGCTGCCCTTCGGCATAGATCGTATCGAAGGCGAGCGAGGATTTGCCGGAGCCGGACAGGCCGGTGAAGACCACAAGCTTATCGCGCGGGATGACGAGATCGACGTTCTTGAGGTTGTGCTCGCGCGCGCCGCGCACCACGATCAGGCGGCGGTCGTCCTTGGGAAACGGCAGATTGAGCTCCGGCTCCTTGGCTTTGCGGGGCGTGGTTTTTCGCGGTGCTTTCATGGACTTTCGCAGAATATCCTCGCCTCCCCGCGGGGAGGAAAACAGGGGCGCCCGGCTCGGGAGGTTGCGCGCAGCTTAAGGTTCGCGGAAAATTGCGACAGACCCAAGATATGGATTAGCAAGCGCAAGGCCAAGTGCGCCTTTGCCCGCAGCCGCCCGGCCGGACGGAAAGTCACACCAAAAACAACCCGCCGCAGGAAACGCCATGAACGCCCCCGTCCCTGCCGCCAAAAGCCGCCCCCCGCTCTACAAGCAACTTTATGCCCAGGTGCTCCTGGCGATCTTTCTCGGCGCGCTTTTCGGCTGGCTGGCGCCGCATATCGCGACCGCAGACTGGGTGAAGGCGCTCGGCGACGGTTTCGTCAAGCTCATCAAAATGGTCATCGCGCCGATCATTTTCCTGACCGTGACGGCCGGCATCGCCCATATTTCCGACGCCCGCAAGGTCGGCCGCGTCGCCGTCAAGGCGCTCGTCTATTTCGAGGTCGTCTCGACATTCGCCCTGGCGCTTGGCCTCATCGTCGGCAATCTGATCCGCCCCGGCGCCGGGCTCGCCGCCCACGCCAATGCCGCCGCCGTCGCCAATTACGTCAAGGCCGCCAGCGGCGACCACCCGGTCGAATATCTCCTCAATATCATTCCCAATTCCGTCGTCGGCGCTTTCGCCCGCGGCGATATTTTACAGGTCTTGCTGTTTTCGATCCTGTTCGGCTTTGCCCTGATGGCCTTGGGCGAGCGCGGCAAATTGCTGTGCGACGTGCTCGATCAGGCGACGCATGCGATCTTTGGCGTCATCAATATCGTGATGCGCGCCGCGCCGTTCGGCGCCTTCGGAGCCATGGCCTATACGGTCGGCAAATACGGCACGCTGGCGCTCGGTGCGCTCGCCGGTGAGATCGCCACCTTCTATCTCACCTCGGCGCTGTTCATCGTCCTCGTGCTGGGCACGATCGCCCGGTTCGCCGGCTTCAATATCTTCAAGTTCCTCGCCTATATGAAGGACGAACTCCTCATCGTGCTCGGCACGAGCTCGTCCGAAAGCGCCTTCCCCCGCCTTCTCGAAAAGCTTGAAGCGCTCGGCTGTTCGCAGTCCGTCGTCGGCCTCGTCGTCCCGGCCGGCTATTCCTTCAATCTCGACGGCACCAACATCTATATGACCTTGGCGACGCTGTTCATCGCCCATGCGCTCGGCTTCGATCTTTCGCTCGGCCAGCAGTTGAGCATCCTGCTCGTCGCCATGCTGACCTCGAAGGGCGCGACCGGCGTCACCGGCGCCGGCTTCATCACGCTGGCCGCGACGCTTTCGTCGGTTTCGCCCGCCCTCGTACCCGGCATGGCGATCTTGCTCGGTATCGACAAATTCATGAGCGAATGCCGGGCGCTGACGAATTTCATCGGCAATGGCGTTGCGACCGTGGTGATCTCCGCCTCGGAAGGCGAGCTGGACCGGGCGAAACTGAATGCCGCTTTGAGCCGGGGCGTGAAGGAGGACGCATCCGGCGAACTCACGCTCGCCTAGGGCTCAATAAAACCCGTCCCGCGCCCGCAGCCGGCGGGCGAAGAGGCGTAGCAGGTCGAGCGCGAAGCTCGGCGTCTCGCCGACGATCCGCAGAAATTGCTTTTCCGACACGGGCACGAGCGTCACGTCCGTCACCGCGACGGCGGTGGCACTCCGTGGCGACGGGTCGAGCAACGACATCTCGCCGAAAAACTCACCCGGTCCAAGGATGGCGAGAACGCGGCGGCCGGCCTGGATTTCCACCCGGCCGGTCTCGATCACGTAGAGCGCCTCCGCCTTATCGCCCTCGCGGAAGATCGCCTCGTCCGCAACGAAGGAACGACGCGGCAGGCCCGCCTTCAAAAGCAAGCTGAAATCCAATGGCGTCCCAGGCATTGACCCAACCTCCGCTTTCCATCAATCTCCGCCATAACGCTTGAGCGCTGCCGCTGGCTTCGCGTCATCTCTTTGTCGGAAAAACGGCTTTTCCCATATGCGTTCGCCGCCCCGCTATATTTTCATCGAAACCAACCGCCGCTGCAATCTCAAGTGCGAGCATTGTTCCTATTGGCATGAGAAGGACGCCGACGCGGCCAATTATCTCCCCCTGCCCCGCAAGCTGGAGGTGCTCGGCGAATTCCATGAACTCAACCCGCAAGGCGCGATGGTCACCTGCGGCGGCGAGAGCATGCTCGACCTCGAGACCTATTTCGGCCTGATGGGCGAATGCCGGCGGCTGGGGCTCACCGCCCTCTCGGTCGTCAACGGCACGCGCATCCAGACGGCAGAGATGGCCGACCGGATGATCGTCGAGGGACCGCACGAAATCTCGATCTCGCTCAACAGCCCGCGCCGCGAGGTGCATGACCGCACGCGCGGCGTCCGGGGCGCCTTCGACAAGGCCGTCAAGGCGCTGCGGCTGCTTCTCGAGGCGCGCGCCCGGGTGCCGGGTTCGAGGAGCCGCATCTTTGTCATGGGCCTCGTCTTCGACGAATCCTACCGCGATCTCGAGCTCTTCTACGATTTCGTCCTGAACGATATCGGCGCCGACCGGCTGAAGCTCAATTCGCTGCAACCCTCGTTCGCGCAGCACGATCCGACCGACGCGTTCTTCCGCGATCATTCCAAGCTCGATCCGGACGAGCTCTGCGACATCATTCGCCGCTGCGACAAGCGCTTCGACCTTGGCCTCAACCCGGTCTGGATCGAACAGGTACGCATGTATTGGCGCAGCCTCGCTCGCGCCCGCGATCTCGAACTCGGCTGGGCCTCCAAGGTGAAGACGACCGAGCACATCTGCAACACCTACGAGCGCAACATCATGGTCGACAGCTACGGCCATGCGCGGCTTTGCTTTTCCGACGCGTTTTCAGGGTTGAAACTCGAACGCAAGGGCGACCTGAAGCGCTTTTGGGAGGGTGCCGGAGCGGTCCGCCGACAGATGGCGTTCTGCAACCGTCCCTGCGGCATCAGCCACAGCGTCCGGCGCGTCAGCGCCCGGCTCGATCCAGCGCGGCAAATTCCGGCGCGGAGTTTCGCGACCTGGAGTGCCGATTTCGTCGCCGATCTCTGGGCTTCCCGGGCGATCGCCGACGCCGATCCCGGCTTGCCAAGAGACGCTTAAAGCGACGCTTGAAGAGACGCTTGCCAAGCGCGCGTTGCCAAGCTAGAACAAAAAAGGAACATCGCTTTCCGTGGAAAACCCTGCCCGAGGCGCCATTTGGAGTCTGCGGCGGGCAGCGGCGGCCCTAAGGTCGGCGGCGAGAAGCGTTATAGGAGAGAGCCATGGCGGGCAGCGTCAACAAGGTCATTCTGATCGGCAATCTGGGCCGCGACCCGGAGGTACGGCGGTTGAACTCGGGCGATTCCGTCGTCAGTTTCAGCCTGGCGACGACGGAATCTTGGCGCGACAAGGCGAGCGGCGAGCGCAAGGACCGCACCGAATGGCACAATGTCGTCATCTACAATGAGAATTTGGGCCGCATCGCCGAGCAATATTGCAAGAAGGGCGCAAAAATCTATCTCGAAGGCCAATTGCAGACGCGCGAATATACCGACAAGGACGGCAACCAGCGCCGCACGACCGAGGTCGTCCTGCAACGCTTCCGCGGCGAGCTGACGCTGCTCGACAGCCGCAGCGGCGGCCGCAGCGAAAGCTTTGACGATCGCGGCGCTGTCGAGGGCGCGAGCGGCGGCAGCTTCGGCCGCTCCTCGCCGATGGAATCCGACAAGCGCCCGAGCCGCGCGGCGGAAATGATCGACGACGATATTCCGTTTTAAGGATAGCCAGACGATCATGCCCCGGGAGGCGCGTGCGTGATCGTCGAGAAAAAGGTCTTCGAGCTGCCGGAGTTTCGCACCTCCGGCGGCCAGATCATCAGAAATGTGCGGATCGGCTGGGAGAGCTACGGCCGGCTCAATGCTGATCGCTCGAACGCCATCCTCATCGCGCATTATTTTTCCGGCACCAGCCACGCCGCCGGGCGCTATGCCGCAGAGGATGTTTACCCCGGCTATTGGGACGCGCTGATCGGTCCCGGCAAAGCGATCGACACCGAGCGTTATTTCGTCGTCTCCTCCGATACGCTCGTCAATCTCAACGCCCGCGATCCGCGGGTCGTCACCACCGGCCCGGCAAGTATCGACCCCGCGACCGGCAAGCCCTACGGCCTCTCCTTTCCGCTGGTGACGATCGGCGATTTCGTCGCCGCCCAGAAAGCGCTCGTCGATCATCTCAGCATCCGCAAGCTGCACGCGGTCATGGGGCCGTCGATGGGCGGGCTGCAGACGCTCGCCTGGGCCCTTGCCTATCCCGATATGGTGGACCGTATCGTGCCGGTGATCTGCGCCGGCGAAATGGACGCCTGGCTCATCGCCTGGCTCGGCCTCTGGGCGGCGCCGATCACGGCCGATCCCACCTGGCAAGGCGGCGCCTATGCGCCCGAGGCCCAGCCCCTCGCCGGGCTGACGCTGGCGCTGAAACTCATCACGCTTCAGGCCAATCATTGGCTCTGGACCGATGCGCAATACGGCCGTGCCATGGCGGAAACGGGCGCCAGCCCCATCGCAGCGCTCGGCACGGAGTTCAAGGTCGAAGCCGCGGTTGCCGCGATCGCCGCCGAGCGCGCCAAGATTTCCGACGCCAACCACCTGCTCTACCTCGTCAAGGCCAACCAGACTTTCGCCGCCGGGCCGAGCGGCACGCTGGCCGACCTCGAAAAAATCCGCGCCAGGACACTCCTGCTCTACAGCCCGGAGGATCAGGTCTTCCGCGCCGAGCGTGCGCGTGCGACGGCGGCGGCTATCGCCAGGGGCGGCGCGCCGGTGGAAGTCGCGGAAATCCACGGTCCCTTCGGCCATGCCAACGGCCTCTTCGCCATTGCGCCACTCGGCGAGAGAATATGGGAATTTCTGGCGCGCTAGTCTCGTCTTTGAAATGCCGAATCGCAGCAGGTTTGAAGAGCCGAAGAAGGCCAAGAGACGACCGGTTGGCGGGGCAAAAACGGACGCCGCGCGCATCCGCCTGTGAACATCCCGTCGCAGACAGATAACCATCTGAAAATAGTGCATATTTTCAAACTTATCGGCGGCCGCCCGGCTGGCCTTTTCGGCGACGATTGATTATATAAAGAACTCCTCCAAAACCTGGATGATTTGCCTTGGCCGATAATGAAGAAAACGGCGCCGGACCCGCAGGTTCCGACGTCCGTCCGGTTTCCATTTCCGACGAGATGCGGCGCAGTTACCTCGACTACGCGATGAGCGTGATCGTCAGCCGCGCGCTGCCCGACGTGCGCGACGGCTTGAAGCCGGTGCACCGGCGCATCCTCTTCTCGATGTATGAGAACAATTATCTGCCGGACCGCGCTTACAATAAATCGGCGCGCGTCACCGGCGACACAATGGGCAAATATCACCCGCACGGCAATCTCGCGATTTATGACGCGCTGGTGCGCATGGCGCAGCCCTTTTCGATGCGGCTGCCGCTCATCGACGGCCAGGGCAATTTCGGCTCCGTCGACGGCGATCCGCCTGCGGCAGAGCGCTATACCGAGGTGCGCCTCGCCCCCGCCGCGCTGCCGCTGCTCGACGATCTCGACAGCGAGACCGTCGATTTCCAGCCAAACTACGACGGGCGCGAGCGCGAGCCGGTCGTGCTGCCGGCAAAATTTCCCAATCTGCTCGTCAATGGCGCCGGCGGCATCGCCGTCGGCATGGCGACCAATATCCCGCCGCATAATCTTGGCGAGGTTATCGACGCCGTCATCGCACTCATCGACAGGCCCGAGATCGGCATCGAGGAGCTGATCGGCATCATCCCCGGTCCGGATTTTCCGACCGGCGGCAATATTCTCGGCCGCGCCGGCATCCGCGCCGCTTATCTGACGGGCCGCGGCTCGATCCTCGTGCGCGCCAAGGTCGAGGTCGAGACGATCCGCAAGGAGCGTGAGGCGCTGATCGTCACCGAGATTCCCTATCAGGTGAACAAGGCAACGCTCGTCGAAAAGATCGCCGAACTCGTGCGCGAGAAGAAGGTCGAGGGCATTTCGGATCTGCGCGACGAGTCCGACCGCCAGGGCATGCGCATCGTCATCGAATTGAAGCGCGACGCGGTAGCCGATGTCGTGCTGAACCAGCTCTGGCGCTTCACCGCGCTGCAATCGAGCTTCCCAGCCAATATGATCGCGCTCAACGGCGGCCGTCCGGAGACGCTGAATCTCAAGGATTTCCTGCGCGCTTTCGTCGATTTCCGCGAGGAAGTCGTCACCCGCCGCACCAAATTCCTGCTCGGCAAGGCGCGCGATGCCGCGCATTTGCAGGTCGGCCTTGCCATAGCGGTTGCCAATATCGATGAGGTGATCCGCGTCATCCGCACCTCGCCCGATGCGGCGACGGCGCGCGAGGCGCTGATGAGCCGCGACTGGCCGGCGCGCGACATGGCCCCGCTCATCGCGCTCATCGCCGACCCGCGCCATGTGCTCTCGCCGGAGGGCAGCTGCCGGCTTTCGGAGGCGCAGGCGCGCGGCATTCTCGAATTGCGCCTGCAACGCCTCACCGCCCTCGGGCGCGAGGAGATCGGCGAAGCGCTGGAAAGGCACGCGGCCGAGATTGCGGATTATCTCGATATTCTCCGTTCCCGCGTGCGCCTCTTCGGTATCATCAAGGACGAGCTGCTGGCGGTCAAGCTCGCGCAGGCGACGCCGCGCCGCAGCGTCATCCTCGACAGCGATGCGGACTTCGAGGATGAAGACCTGATCCAGCGTGAGGACGTCGTCGTCGTCGTCTCGCACGCCGGATATATCAAGCGTGTGCCGCTGTCGGCCTATCGGGCGCAGCGGCGCGGCGGCAAGGGCCGCTCTGGGATGCAGACGCGCGACGAGGATTTTGTCGCCAAGCTCTTCGTCGCCTCGACGCATACGCCGGTTCTGTTCTTCTCCTCCCTGGGGCAAGTCTACAAAGAGAAAGTCTGGCGGCTGCCTGCCTCAGCGCCGCAGGCGCGCGGCAAGGCGCTCGTCAACATCCTGCCGCTCGAACAGGGCGAGCGGATCACCACCATCATGCCGCTGCCGGAAGACGAAGAGCAGTGGGAGAAGCTCGACGTGATCTTCGCGACAACGGGCGGCACTGTCCGGCGCAACAAGCTCTCCGACTTCGCCCAGGTGAACCGCGCCGGCAAGATCGCGATGAAGCTCGATGCGGGCGAACAGATCGTCGACGTGCAAATCTGCACCGAGAACGACGACGTTCTGCTGACCACGGCGGACGGCCAGTGCATCCGCTTCCCCATCACCGATGTGCGGGTCTTCAAGGGGCGGGATTCAATGGGCGTGCGCGGCATCTCGCTCGCCGAGGGCGACCGGATCATCTCGCTCGCCATCCTGCGCGATATCGAGGCCGAGAGCGGCGAACGCGCGGCCTATCTCAAGATGCGCCGTGCCATCGCCGGCGAAGCGGCCGAAACGAGCGAGACGGCAGCCGAAGAGACGAATGGCGAGGAGGCCGCGGCGCTCTCCTCCGAGCGCTATGCCGCCATGTCGGCGGCGGAAGAGATCATCCTGACGATTTCCGCCAATGGCTATGGCAAGCGCACCTCGTCTTACGAATACCGGATCACCGGGCGCGGCGGCAAAGGCATCGTCGCCATGGCGGTCAATACGCGCAACGGCCCGCTCGTCGCTTCCATGCCGGTCGAGGACAGCGACGAAATCATGCTTGTCACCGATGGCGGCCAGATGATCCGTTGCCCGGTCGAGGGCATCCGCGTCGCCGGCCGCGGCACGCAGGGCGTCATCGTCTTCGACACGGCCGAAGGCGAACGCGTCGTCAGCGTCGAGCGGATCAGCGAGGACGAGGCGGCCGAGAACGGCGAGACCGAGGGCGAAGCCACGAGCGAGTAAGGTTACCCCCTCCCCGCCCGAGGGAGGGGGAACATTTGCCCCTGCCCGCGCGCTCGGCTAGAGAAGGCGCATGACCCGCAAGGCGCTCTACACCGGCACATTCGACCCGCTGACCAACGGCCATGTCGACATCATCACGCGCGCCGCGCGCTTCTGCGACGAGCTGGTGGTGGCGATCGGCGTGCATCCTGGCAAGACGCCGATGTTTTCCGCCGCCGAACGCACCGAATTCATCCGCGCCGCCTGCGCCGACCTTGCCGCCACGCATTCCTGCAAATTGTCGGTGATGACATTCTCCGGCCTCACGGTCACGGCAGCGCGCGAAACCGGGGCGACGCTTCTGGTTCGCGGGCTGCGCGACGGCACCGATCTCGACTACGAGTCGCAGATGACCGGCATGAACGGCATCATGGCGCCGGAGATCGAGACCGTTTTCCTCGCCGCCTCTCCGCAAGTCCGTCATATTGCCGCGACATTGGTGCGCCAGATCGCGCTGCTCGGCGGCGATGTCTCGCCCTTTGTGCCGGACGTTGTCGCCAAAGCCCTTGCGGTGAAATTGAACACCACACCCTAATCTGCTCCGAGGAGGAAACATGCGCCTGATCCGCCGCAGTCTTCTGGCTGCCTTCGCCTTCATGGCTTTGACGCTGCCGCTTGCCGCCGCTGACCTTAAGAATGAGATCTATCTTTACACGAAGGATGGCCGGGTCACGATCCTGCTGCGGCCCGACCTCGCGCCGAAGACGGTCGCGCAGATCAAGACGCTGACCAAGCAGGGCTTCTACAATGGCCTCAAATTTCATCGCGTGATCGAAGGCTTCATGGCGCAGACGGGCGACCCGACCGGCACCGGCACCGGCGGCTCCAACCTGCCGAATGTCCCGGCCGAATTCTCCAAGGCGCATTTCAAGCGCGGCTCCCTCGGCATGGCGCGCGCGGACGATCCCGATTCCGGCAATTCGCAATTCTTCATCTGTTTCGACGAAGCGGGCTTCCTCGACGGCCAATACACGCTTTTCGGCCAAGTGATCGACGGCATGGATGTCGTGGACAAGATCAAGAAGGGCTCGCAGGCCGACAACGGCACGGTCACCGATCCCGACAAGATCGTGAAAATGGAACTCGCGACCGACGCGAAATAAGTGTCAGAGCTGGACTATCGAATCGAAATCGAATTTTTCGCCCGGCGGATTTTCCCCGATCCGCACCATCGTATCGCTGACGAAATGGTACGGCGGGACGGGCAGATTGTATGGGGCCGGGACGCCTTTGAAGACCCGGCCCGCAAGATCGTATTTCGAACCGTGACACGGACAGAAATAGCCGCCCGGCCAACCCGCCACCGGCATGGTGGGGCTGGCATTCGGGAAGCATTTCGGCAGACAGCCGAGATGCGTGCAAATGCCCACGACGACGAGAAATTCCGGCTTGATCGAGCGATGCCAATTCGCCGCGTACGGCGGCTGTTGCCAGATTTTGGACTCAGGGTCCGCTAGGAGATCGACAACTTTGGGCGATTGCAGGCTTGCAAGCAGATCGGCCGGGCGACGCAAAATATAAATGGGCCGGCGTCGCCATAACGCGATGATATTCTGCCCCGGCGCGGCGGTCTTAAGATCGATATCAATCGGGCCGCCGGCGGCGAGCGTGGAAGCATCCGGCTCCATTTGCGAAAACAAAGGCACAGCAGCAGCAGCAGCGCCCGCGCCAGCAAAAGTCGCGGTCGCGATATAGAGAAAGTCGCGCCGCGTCGCTTCTGGCGGCTTTTCAGCGTCTTCGCTCAGACCGGAAGAAAGCGCCTCGGGCATCGGGAACCTCGCGCATTTTTGCGGCCCCTGCCCTCTTAGCTAGGCGGTAATCGCGATTTGGCAAGGCGCGTTCAAAGGTTTACCTCGCGCCCCGCTTCGACTAGAGCATCCTCGCTCGGACGAATTGCCCAGATAGGAGGATGCTCCGTCTCCAAGACGGGCATGTTCTAATCGAAAAAGTCGTACAACTTTTCCGGAACATGCTCTATGGAAGCGCCGATGAAGGAATGGAGGCATCGCCATGGCGGAAGCCGGCAACACTCTGACGCTTGAGACGACCAAGGGCCCCGTGGTGATCGAATTGCGGCCCGATCTCGCCCCCAAACATGTCGCGCATGTCAAGAAGCTCGTGGAAGAGCATTTCTACGACGGCGTCGCGTTTCATCGCGTCATCGACGGCTTCATGGCGCAGACCGGCTGCCCGCACGGCACCGGCACGGGCGGCTCGAAATATCCGAATCTCAAGGCTGAATTCAACGCCGAGCCGCATGTGCGCGGCACGGTCTCGATGGCGCGGGCGCAAAATCCCGAATTCCGCCAATTCGCAATTCTTCATTTGCTTCGATGACGCGCGTTTTCTCGACAAGCAATATACGGTGTGGGGAAAAGTCGTCTCGGGCATGGAGAATGTCGACAAGATCAAGCGCGGCGAGCCGGTGCGCGACCCGGACCGGATCACCTCGGCCAAGCTGAGCTAAGGCACGTTGTTATCCGCGATGGTCATTGCGAGGAGCGTCAGCGACGAGGCAATCCAGTTTTTTGCTGACTGGACAGCTTCGCTTCGCTCGCAGTGACGTCTTATGCGCGTCGATCTGTTTGATTTTGATCTGCCGCCCGAGCGGATTGCGCTGCGCCCAGTTGCGCCGCGCGATGCCGCACGAATGCTCGTCGTCAAACCCGCCGCCGCGGAGCCGCTGCAGGATCGCATGATCCGCGATCTGCCGGATTTCCTGCGTCCCGGCGATGCGCTGGTTGTCAATGACACCCGTGTCATCGCAGCGCAGCTTCGCGGCATTCGCGGGCGCGGCGACGCGGTCGCGCACATTAGCGCGACGCTGATCAAGCAAATCGACGAAAGCCGCTGGCGCGCGCTCGTGCGCCCGTCGAAAAAGCTCAAGGTCGGCGAGCGCATTCGCTTCGGCGCTGAGTCCGAGAGCAGCGCCTGCCTTCTCGGTGCGCTCGATGCTGAGGTCGAAGACAAGGGCGAGGCGGGCGAGATCACGCTGGCCTTCGCTCTTGCCGGCTCCGTCCTCGACGAAGCGATCGAGCGTCTCGGCGAAATGCCCCTGCCCCCCTATATCGCCGGGAAGCGCGCGCCCGGCGACGCTGACCGGCGCGACTACCAGACCGTATTTGCCTCCGAGCCCGGCGCGGTCGCCGCTCCCACGGCCGGCCTACATTTTACGCAGGACCTCATTGAACGCATACTTGCAAGGGGCGCGAGCCTCCATCGCATCACGCTTCATGTCGGCGCGGGCACTTTTCTGCCGGTGAAGGCGGATGACACGCAGGGGCACACAATGCATGCCGAATGGGGCGAGATCGACGCCGAGACCGCCGCGCGGCTCAATGCAGCGCGGGCGGCGGGTGGACGCATCGTCGCGGTCGGCACGACCTCTCTGCGTCTGCTCGAATCCGCCGCGACCGCGGAGGGCAAGATCGCGCCTTTCACCGGAGAGACAGCGATTTTCATCACCCCCGGCTATCGCTTCAAGGCCGTCGATCTGCTGCTGACCAATTTCCACCTGCCACGCTCGACGCTTTTCATGCTGGTCGCGGCCTTCAGCGGCCTCGAGACGATACGGGCGGCCTATAAACATGCGATTGCATCGGGCTACCGCTTCTATTCTTATGGCGATGCCTGCCTGCTCCACCCGGCCTCATGACCGAGCTGACATTCGATATCCACGCCAAAAACGGTGAAGCGCGCACCGGCGTCCTCAGCCTGCCGCGCGGCCAGATCCGCACGCCCGCCTTCATGCCGGTCGGCACCGCCGCGACCGTCAAGGCCATGTATCCGCAGGATGTCCATGCGCTCGGCGCCGATGTCGTGCTGGCCAACACCTATCATCTGATGCTGCGCCCTGGGGCGGAGCGCATCGCCACGCTCGGCGGCCTGCACAAATTCATGAACTGGCGCTGGCCGATCCTCACCGATTCCGGCGGCTTCCAAGTCATGTCGCTCGCCAAGCTTCGCAAGCTCGACGAGAGCGGCGTGACCTTCCAATCCCATATCGACGGCGCGCGGCATCATCTGACGCCGGAGCACGCGATGGAAATCCAGCGGCTGCTCGGCTCCGACATTCAGATGCAGCTCGACGAGTGTGTGCGGCTGCCGGCGCCGGAGGCCGATGTCGAGCGCGCCATGCGGCTTTCGCTACGCTGGGCGGAGCGCTGCAAGGTGGCGTTCGGCACCCAGCCGGGCCATGCTCTGTTCGGCATCGTCCAGGGCGGCGCGAGCCCGGCGCTCCGCCGCGCCAGCGCCGAGGCGCTCGTCAACATCGGCTTTGACGGCTATGCCCTCGGCGGACTCGCGGTCGGCGAGCCGCAAGAAGTGATGCTGGCGATGATCGAGGCGAGCGCAGCGCATCTGCCGGCGGCGCGACCGCGCTATCTGATGGGTGTCGGCTCGCCCGACGATCTCATCGAATCCGTCCGGCGCGGCATCGACATGTTCGATTGCGTCATGCCGACTCGCGCCGGCCGCCATGGCCTCGTCTATAGCCGCCACGGCCGCCTCAATCTGCGCAATGCGAAGCACGCCGACGACCCACTCCCGATCGACTCCGAGTCGCCGTGCGAAGCGGCGCGAATTTATTCCCGCGCCTATTTGCATCATCTCGTGAAGGCGGGTGAGATTCTCGCTATGATGCTGCTGACGACGATCAACCTCACCTATTACGAAGGGCTGATGGCTGACGTCCGCGCAGCCATCGTGGCGGGCCGCTATGCCGACTTCTGTGCCGAGACGAAGGCCCGCTGGGCGGCCGGCGAAATCGCGGCGACGACGGCCTGAAAAGAAGGACCTGAAAAGGAAAAGGCGAAACGGGCTTATCAGCCTCGCTTCGCCTCTCCGCTCCCTCGTCCTAGACCCTTTCTCGTCTGTTCCCCTTTAGGGATAGCGCGTTTCCACGCAGACGATGCGAAAGGGGTTCCTCCCACGACTTGGACTACGTCCTCATCCTGGAACCCGAAGGCTCTCAACAGGATGACGGGGGTTTGTAGCTCAGACGTGACGCATTGTCACGCATCAACGATGCATCTTGCCCGCGAAAACGGCAGAAAAGAAAAAAATTTTTCCATTGCCAAAGTCGGTAAAAATACCCTGGAGAAAGCACGCACGTCACGCCTTATCGAGCTTTTGTGCGCCGGGGTTCCTGCTAAAAGCTGCCGAGAGGAGATCGCTCCGATCTCAAGCTCCGCCGAGGGCGGCGAACATTTGTCAACTTAAAGCTCGTATTCATCTCCTCAATATCCCTTTGCTGGCATCATGGCTGTCTACACCGACGTATCCGACCTCGCGCTCAAAGATTTTCTCGCCTATTACGGGCTCGGAAAATTGCTTGCCTACAAGGGCATCGCCGAAGGTGTCGAGAACTCCAATTATCTGCTCCATGTCGAGGCCGGATTTTTCATCCTCACGCTCTATGAGAAGCGCGTAAACGCCGGCGACCTGCCCTTCTTCCTCGGCCTGATGGAACATCTCTCCGCGCGCGGCCTTGTTTGCCCGCAACCCGTGCAAACACGGCATGGGGCTCTGTTCAAGCCGCTCGCCGGGCGCCCCGCTGCGATCGTGACTTTTCTCGAGGGCGTCTCGACTCGCGCGCCATTGGTTGCGCATTGCGCCGCGTTGGGCGACGCGCTCGCGGATCTGCATCGCGCCGGCGCGGATTTTCCGCTCGAACGCGCGAACAGCCTTTCGATTTCCGGCTGGCCACCGCTCTTCGCGCAAGCGAACGACCGCGCCGACAGCGTCGAGCCGGGGCTGCCTGCCTTTCTCGCCGCCGAACTTGCGGCACTCGCGGAGCTCTGGCCGCGCGATCTGCCGCGCGGCGTCATCCACGCCGATCTCTTTCCGGATAATGTTCTCTTCCTCGGCGAGAAGGTCTCTGGCCTGATCGACTTCTATTTCGCCTGCACTGATTTCCTCGCTTACGATCTCGCAGTCTGTCTCAACGCCTGGTGCTTCGAGCCGGACTTTTCGTACAACATCACCAAGGGCAAGGCGCTGATCGACGCCTATCAACGCGGCCGCCATTTGACGCCGCGGGAGATCGCCGCCCTGCCCGTCCTCGCCCGCGGCGCGGCGCTGCGCTTCACCCTCACCCGGCTCGTCGACTGGCTCAACGTGCCGCCCGGCGCCCTGGTGAAGCCGAAAGATCCGCGTGAATATGTCCAGCGGCTGCGCTTCCATCAGCAGGTGACGAACCCCGCCGATCTCGGATTGGCGTTTTGAGCGGCAAAGTTACGATCTGGACAGACGGCGCCTGCTCGGGCAACCCCGGCCCCGGCGGTTGGGGCGCCGTGCTGACCTTCGCTGACCGGCGCAAGGAAATCTGCGGCGGCGACGCCGCGACCACCAATAACCGCATGGAACTCACCGCCGCGATCCGCGCGCTGGAAACGCTGACACGGTCTTGCGATGTCGATCTCCATACCGATTCCGCCTATTTGCGCGGCGGCATCACCACCTGGCTCGCGGGTTGGAAGAAGAACGGCTGGCGCACGGCCGACAAGAAGCCGGTCAAAAACATCGAACTCTGGCAGGAGCTCGAAAAGGCCGCGGCCCCTCACAAGGTGCATTGGCATTGGCTGAAGGGCCACGCCGGCCATCCGATGAATGAGCGTGCCGACGAATTGGCGCGCGAAGGCATGCAGCCGTTTTTGCGACGCTGAATTACCCGGCGGCGGTTATCCGCCGTGCAACTGGCGAGCCAAAAGCCGATGAATTTCAAAGGCTCCGACGGTGTATCTTGGCCGATTCATCTGTTCTTTATAGAATTGGTTTATTCAACTCCGTCAGTGCTCGAGCGAACCATGCAACAAGCCCCGGTCGAAAAGCGCCCTTCTCTCAGCGTGGTCGTGCCGCGCAATCGCGCGCCGCTTGGCTATGAGCTCTCGATCCCGCTCGTGATCGATCTCGACGGCACGCTGGTGTCGACGGATGTGCTGCATGAATCCCTGCTGCTGTTTCTGAAGCGCCGCCCGAGCGAAGCATGGAAAATTCCCGGCTGGATTTTCTCCGGCCGCGCCATCGTCAAGAATCGCCTGGCGGATGTCGTCACCGACGACGACATCGAGACCTTTCCGGTTTGCGACGAACTCGTCGAACTGGCGCGGACGGAAGCCGAACGCGGCCGCAAAATCGCGCTGGCGACCGCCGCCGACATCACCATCGCGGAGAAAATCCGTCAGCGCTTTCCCTTCATCGGCGAAGTGATCGCCTCGGCCGACGGGCGCAATCTGAAAGGCGCGGCGAAAGCGCAGACGGTCGCGGAGCAATTTCCGCACGGGTTCATCTACGCCGGCGATTCCACCGCCGATCTGCATGTCTGGAACAAGGCGACGGCGGCGATATTCGTCGGCCGCTCCGCCGCCATGGAGCAGAAGATCGCGACCAAGACGCAGCTCGCCGCCGTTCTGCCGACGAAACTGCTCAACTTCCCGACACTGCGGCGCGGCCTGCGGTTTCATCAATGGGCGAAGAATTCGCTCGTGTTTGTGCCGCTCATCCTCGGCGGCAAGGCTCATGATCCGATCGCCTGGGCCTATGCCTTCGGCGCCTTCCTCGCCCTGAGCCTGCTCGCCTCGGTGACCTATCTCCTCAACGATCTGTGGGATCTGGCCGACGACCGACGGCATTGGTCGAAGAAATTGCGGCCGATCGCGAACGGCGATCTGCCGATTGCCTCGGCCATTCTCTTCATCGCCTTCGGGAGCCTTGCCGCCTTCGCTCTGGCGGCCTTGATTGGCCCCGCTTGCGTGGGGGTTCTGGCGCTTTATCTCGTCATCAACCTCGCCTATTCGTTCTGGCTGAAGCGCGAACCCCTGGTCGATATCTTCATTCTCGCCTCGCTCTTCACCATCCGCCTGGCGCTCGGCCTCGTCGTCACCAATGTTGTCTTTTCGCCCTGGCTCTTCGTCTTCTCGATGTTCATCTTCCTGTCGCTATCGGCTGCGAAACGGCAGACAGAGATCACCCGCATGGCTGCGCACGGGCTGAGCGAGACGCCGGGGCGCGGCTACCGCACTGAAGATGGCCCGCTCGTCCTCTCGATCGGCGTCGGCGCGATGCTCGCGACGGTGCTCGTGATGGTCATCTATCTGGTCGCCGACGCGTTTCCAGAGGGCTTTTACCGGCACCCGTTCTTCCTTTGGGGCTTCCCGATCATCATTTTTCTCTGGCTGTCACGGATTTGGCTCTTGTGCCACCGCGGGGAATTGAACGATGATCCGGTGGCCTTCGCGCTCAAGGACAGGCTCAGCCTCGCCTATGGAGCGGCGATGGTCGCGATGTTCGCCGCAGCCCTGCTCTAGAAAGTCCGCATGTGAGCGAGCCTTTCGTCACCCGTAGCGATATTCTGTCGTGGGGCCGCGTGGTGCGCGCGCCGCAGCATGTCGCGACGCCGCGCTTTCGCGATGAGCTCGACAAATTGCTTGGCGCGGCGAATGGCGCGAGCCTGCTGCCGATCGGGTTGCGGCGCTCCTATGGCGATTCCTGTCTCAACGATTCCGGCGATCTCATCGACATGTCGCGGATCGACAGGTTCATCGCCTTCGATCCGGCGCAGGGAATCTTGCGCGCCGAAGCCGGCACGAGCTTTTCCGAGATTCTGCGGCTGATCGTGCCACACGGCTGGTTTTTGCCGGTGACGCCCGGCACGCGTTTCGTGACGCTCGGCGGCGCCATCGCCAATGATGTGCATGGCAAGAACCATCATCGCGCCGGCACGTTCGGCCGGCATGTACGCGCGCTCGGCCTTTTGCGCAGCGACCGCGGCCACCTGACGCTGACGCCCGAAAGCGATCCCGCCCTCTTCGCCTCGACTATCGGCGGCCTCGGCCTCACCGGCATCATCGAATGGGCCGAGATCGCGCTGATCAAGACCGAAAGTTCGTCGCTCGAAGTGGAGTCGATCCCCTTCGAAAATCTCGATGCCTTCTGGTCTCTCGCCGACGCCAGCACGGAAAAGTTCGAATATACGGTGGCCTGGGTCGATTGCCTGGCACGCGGCGAAAGTCTCGGCCGCGGCATCTTCTCACGAGGCAATTGGACGCCCTATGGCTTCCACGACGCGCATGACGACAAGACCTGGAAACGTGTCGTCGCCGATGCGCCGGAATTTCTGCTCAGCCCGTTGAGCATCGGCGCATTCAACGAGGTCTACTATCGTCTGCACGCCGCGCGGCCACACACGAAACTGCAGCATTACGTGCCGTTCTTCTACCCACTCGATGCGATTCATGGCTGGAACCGGCTCTACGGCCGCAGCGGCCTGCTGCAATATCAATGTGTCGTCCCGCGCGCCGCCGAGCGCGACGCGACCCGCGCCCTGCTCGACGAAATCGCGAACGAGGGACAAGCCTCTTTCCTCGCGGTGCTCAAGACCTTCGGCGATATTCCTGCGCCGGGGCTTTTCTCCTTTCCCCGCGCGGGCACGACATTGGCGCTCGATTTTCCCAATCGCGGCGCGGCGACGCTCGCGCTGCTCACGCGGCTCGACGCCATCGTCCGCGATGTGGGCGGCGCGCTCTACCCGGCCAAAGACGGCCGCATTTCGCGTGAAATGTTCCGCCTCTCCTTCCCGCACTGGCAGGAGTTTCAGAAAGATCCGGCGATGAGTTCCGACTTTTGGCGCAGGGTGTCGGCATGAGCGGCGAGCCGACTGAAATTACCGCCGCTCCCGCCGCGCCGCTGCGGATTGTCATCCTCGGCGCGACTTCGGCGATCGCCGAAGCGACGGCGCGGCTCTGGGCGGCGCGCGGCGCGCGCATTCTGCTCGCCGGCCGCAACGAAGCGCGGCTGAACGAGATCGCCTCCGACCTCAAAACGCGCCACGCGACCGAGGCCATCGACTGGCCGCTCGATTGCGCCAGCGCCGACGCCAGCGCCGAACTCAGCAAAATGGTGGACCGGCTCGGCGGCCTCGACATTCTGCTACTTGCCTATGGCGCACTCGGCGACCAAGCCGAGCTCGAGCGCGATCCGGCGGCGGCGGCGAAACTCATCATTACGAATTTTTCCAGCGCCGCCGCTTGGTGTCTCGCAGCCGCTTCGGTGCTGGAGAGGCAGCGCGCCGGCACGCTACTGGTGATCGGCTCCGTCGCGGGCGACCGCGGCCGGCGCTCGAATTTCATCTATGGCGCAACGAAGGGCGGCCTCGCCCATCTCGTCGAGGGCATCGCGCACAAGCTGGCGCCGCTCGGCGCACGCGCGGTGATCATCAAGCCGGGCTTCGTCGATACGCCGATGACGGCTGCGGTCATCGACAAGGGCGCGCTGTGGGCGAAGCCCGAGGCGATCGCGGCCACCATCGTCCGCGCCGGCGAAAAAGGCGGCCCAGAGGTCTATGCGCCGGGATTCTGGCGCGGGATCATGCTCGTCATCCGCAACGTGCCTTCGGCCATCTTCAACAAAATCAATATCTAGCCGCGCAGGCTCCGGACGCGCCGGAGAGCCCCAGAGGCGAACTTGGCGCTTGCCAATCGGGCGCCATTCATTCTAGAAGCGCCTTCCAAACAGCGGCTGGGACGCCGATCCCAATCTGCGCCGCGCCCGTTCGGACTGGCCGTCGATTTCCTTCAGACACGGCCGCGATGGGGGATAGTTCAACGGTAGAACTGCGGACTCTGACTCCGTCAATCTTGGTTCGAATCCAGGTCCCCCAGCCATTTGATTTTAAAGGGTTTACCGATTTAAGACGGTCCGTTTCATGTTGCAATGTGTTGCGTTGGCTATCTAGCGTTTTCAATGGTTTATGTGTGTTGCAGTTTATTCCGTGCAACATGACTGCAACATGGTTTGCATGAAAAAGGCCCGCGCGAAGCGGGCCTTTTTGCTGTTGGTGGCGGCTGTGTGGTGGCCCAGCCGCCTTATTAGCCACGAGATGCGGGCGACTCAGGCGGCCGTGCGCTCGGGCATTGGCATGCCTTTCAGGCGGAAATACTCTTCGTACGAACCCGCCTTTTCGGCAATGTCGCGTTCCCCATCGTTGTCACGGTCGCACATATGGGCACACTCATAGGCGACGTTGGCTAATATTTCTCTTTCGTGCCCCCAGTATCCCGCGGCGTTGACCGTCATCGCCATGGCGAACCGCAGTTTCGCGATGAAGTCGTTTTGCGTCCTTGACGGTTTGCGTAAGATCGATTCTTCCAGTGCGGAGTGCGCATTCATTACCCGATCAAGCTCGGCCCCCGTCAAGCGGTCGTCGTTTTTGAGACTTGTCTCGGTTGCGAACCATGCCGAAACCATCTCAGCTACAGAGCGCGTATCGACCGCCTGAGCCGCTTCGACAAAAGCCCTGCCCCCAACTTGAATGTTCATTTGCTTCCCTCTTAGACTCAAAATGATCTAATGGATCATATTTACCATCGAGTCACGGATGCTGTCAAGCTTATTATGATCTATTAGATCATTATCGTTGACAGATGGCCGTCCTTCATAACCAATACGGGCATGCTAACACCCGCCCAAATTCGCGCTGCACGGGCGCTCTTAGGTCTGTCGCAAGATGAGTTAGCCGAAGCTAGTGGCGTCGCTCGGCAGTCGATAAAAAACATCGAGCGAGGCGTCACGGACCCGCGTCTTTCCACCGCGATGGCGATCAAAACCACCCTTGAAAACGCGGGCGTGCGGTTTCTTGATGCTGGCGATGTGGCTAGCGGGCCGGGCGTGGCGCTGAAGGTGCCTACTTAGGCCGCAAACTTGCGACGTGGGCGTCCGCCAGTTTCACGCCGAACGCAAATATCGCGTCATCAACGCCAGCCATGAAATTGTCTACACTCGGGAATCCATACACGCGCTTTCTCGTCGCCCGAACGGCAGAGTCCTTCTCCCGACATGTCTTGATAGCGGCCTTTGCAATATGTTCGGGCCTCGCTCCCACGGCCGGCGAAGCCGCGATAACGCGCCGAAGACAGACTTCAACTGCCTGAAGGTAGTCATGTCTGGCCACGATAAGCCGAGGGACGAAGTTGTCCTCAGCGCCTTGGGCCGGCGCGACGACCGTGGCGGCCAAGATTATCAAAACGAGGGTGATTTTCGGCATCGCCGCCAAATACGCGCAGAGATCCCCAAACGCAAATGGCGGCGCGGGCGTGCGGCTCAAAAAGCCGGAAACCGCTGCTGGGCTTACGCGCCAGATTCAGGCGTTAGAGGGCCATCTAGCAAAGACGGAAGCCGAGCCGCCTAAAACGCCGAAGGGCGGCATGGAAAGGCTCGAACGCGCTCATAAGCGCGAGGCCGTCAAGAAGCTGAAGAACCGCCGGACGAATATCTCTAAAAAGAGGAAGTAACTCGCGGCGCCAATTTTGATCGTCAGAACCTCCGCCAAGGTCTAGGATTTACACTGAGTGAGGCCAGCCATGGAACATGGACTGACACGCTATCCCATCGGATCGGGTGCCGAACCACTCATTTCAGCCTTCCACGAACGAAGATCGTCGGCGTCGTTTTTCCCTTTTCCTCAACGCAGCGAGGCGATGATTTCCCGATAAGCGGTTTCGGGGAAAGCTTTGAGGGTTCTGGTGCGCACATTGCCCAGGCTGCCGAGCTGTAAGGTGAAACGCGCGGCGATCGCGTCGTCCGGCGCCTCATAGACGGCGACGAAATCATATTCCCCCATAGTCAGAAAAAACGATTTGAAATCGCCGCCCATCTCCTTCAGCAGACGTTTCGCCGTATCAAGCCGCGTCGGTGAATCACTCACGGCCTTGGCGCCTGAATCGGTGAGATTGGCGAGCATCACATAGGTGGTCATGGTATCTTTCCTCCTGAAGCAGGCTTCGCGGAGCGGCAGACCCTCAATTCAATTCAGTCATGGGCACTGAAACGTCCACGCCATGCATTCTGGGTGAGGCGCGCGAACTGCATATGATTCATATGAACCAAAGTCTCGTGATCGCCCGCCTCCATATAGACTTCGGGCTGTTCTTCGATACTGTCGTCGACGATGGCGTCGAGCCCATAGCAGGCGCCGACCGGCGGGACGGCGCCAGAGACACAGTCCTGGAACACTTGCCCGAGCTCGAATTCGCTCGCTAGATCGACATCGCAGCCGAGCAATCTCTGCAATGTGCCGTCGCTGAAGCGGATATGATGGGAACCCGGCAGGATGGCGAGCAGATAGCCGTCTGCGCTGCGCAGCAGAACGGCCTTGGCGAGGCGATCGCCTGAGATCTTGCATATTTCGGCGACCTGCGTCGCCGACATGGCGGGCTGATGCTCGATCACGTCATAGGTGATCTTCTCAGCCGAGAGATATTTTTCGAGTGATGGAGCAATAGCCATAGCTCGCCTCCGCTGCGTCAAGCCGCGCATGCGCGAGGGCCGGCCTTGTCCACGCCCTGGAGTGCGCGACATTTAAATTATACGCTTCATTGCGGCCAGCGACAATCGCTCAGCGCAGCCCGGCCGCCGTCGAGCGGATGCGTCGCGCCGTATTACACGCGCCCTTGTCTTCAGGGGCAAACTGAAACTCTCGGACATTCTCCAAAATCTGCCTAAAGGGCTGCCTCCAGCGTCGCGTGAAGTGACACGCTATCACATTGATTTTCCTGCTTTCGCAAAAAAATCCCGACGATTCCGTGCAACATGGCCGCGACATGGAACAGGGTCCAAAGCGCGCTGGCAGAAATGCGCCGTCACAGTCCGGGATAAGTGATATATTGCTAGCGGAATAAAGACCCGCGATGCCGAACCCGCGTGCGCAGGAGAGGCCGGACAAATGGTTTGGGCAATTTTCTTCTGCAGCGCGCTCGTTGGCCATCCTCAGATGAACGCCTGCGAGCCCACGCATTTTCCACCGTACCAAAGCCTTGAAGAATGCCGGTCACAGGCCGCGAAGATTTCCGATCGGGGCAGATAAGCCGCCACGCTCAGTGTATATTTGCATCGAAAATACGAGCCCGTCCAAGTAGACGATCATCGTCAGTTTTGGAAATTCGCCTAATTCGCCTTTAGTGATGTTGCTGAGATCACGCCATGCCGCACGACATCACGCCCCGGTCCGCACCCCGCCCGCCGATCAGTCTTTGGGCGTTGGCGCTCGGTGCGGCGGCTTTTGGCGCGGCAGCCATTGGTGCCTTGGCTATCGGGCGCCTCGCGATCGGCCGTCTCGCGATCAAGCGCGCGCGTTTCAAGGAACTGGAGGTCGAGGAACTGACGGTCCTACGGCTTCGCATCCTGGAACAAACTGTGCCGGGTCGAGGCGGTGGGGATGATGGTGCAGATCGACCAAGGTCAGGCTCCTAGTGCTTGTTGGAGCCGGACGCGGCGGGCTTGGCTTTGGCCTTACTTTCGCGGTCGTAGGGGCCGCCCTTCCCTTCCATAAAGTCCGACCAGATCAACGGATCCCAAGATATGGGGCGCCGCTATCGCCATCAGCTGTGCACAGGTTGCTGACGGACCAACCGGCAACGATTCTTCGCTCAGCGCACTGAGACGAAAATAATAGCGATGGGGTTTATCGCCGCGTGGCGGACAGGGACCTGAATAGCCCGGCTTGCCAAAATCATTGATGGCCTGACGAAAGCCGTGCGCCGCGCTTTCCGCACCCTGGCCCTCCTTGAGACCGTGCCAGTCCGGCGGGATCTCAAAAGCCGCCCAATGATGAAATATGCCGCCCGGCGCATCCGGGTCGTTGCAAACGAGAAGGAAGCTGCGCGCGCCGCTTGGCGCACCTGTCCAAGCGAACGGCAGCGAAACATCGTTGCCGTCGCACGTATAGCTTTTCGGAATGTCTTCGCCCTGTTGAAAGGCCGCGCTCGTCAACCTCAATGACATGGCCGCCTCCAATTCGCTTCTTTGGGTACGAACGCAAACATACCGCTCCAGCGCCTATCATCAAAGCCGCGTTTTAGTTCGGAACCATCTAGGCGCGGAAACACGACATTTTGTCTTCACGCCCTTGCGATAGACACTGCCATCGCGCGCGGCCAACAACGCACCGCAACATCACAATCGATTGCATAAATTGCGATGTATTCTGGCGGTGCCGTTTCACCTTCCATTCATGTGGCCGTCTCTAGCCTGAATTTAGGCGCGCTTCGGGCGGCCTCAGTCATCAATTTGAAAATGGGGAGACGAGATGCGTAATTTTCTATCCATGCTCGCCGCAGGTCTTTTCGCCGCGAGTTCGCTGAGCTTGGCCGAGGCCGCGCCGATCGCAAGCCAGGACGCAGTCGCAAAATCCGCCACTGGTCTCACCGATGTTGAAAAGACCGCCTATGTCTGGGGCGGCCAGAATTATTGCTGGTACGATACCGGCTGGAGCGGCCCAGGCTGGTATTGGTGCGGCTATGCTTGGCGGCAGGGGCTGGGCTGGGGCGGCGGCCATGGCTGGCGCGGCTGGTCTTGGCACAGCGGGCGCTATTGGAGCCGCAACGGCCATTGGCACGGCGGCGGGCATCATGGTGGCCATCATGGCGGACATCGGCCGGGTCATCACGGCGGCGGCCATCATGGCGGGCATCGCCCTGGCCATGGCGGCGGACACCACGGCGGTCACCGGCCGGGTGGTGGCGGCCATCATGGCGGCGGGCATCGTGGCGGCGGGCACCGGGGCGGTGGCGGCCACCGGGGCGGTGGTGGCCGGGGCGGTCGTCGCTGATATGACCGCTTGACGGTTTGAAAGCCTCTGCTCTCCCGAGCAGGGGCTTTTTTTCGTGGGGCAAACATGACCGAGGATATCGCGCCATCACTCATCGCGCCGCCGCATGTGATGGAGGCGCTGGGCCGCGGCGTCGATCCGAACATCAGCGGGCATATTGCGGCACTGCCCAATCTTTATGAATTGGACGCCCAACCGATCGAAGAAATGTCGGCACTCATCTCGCGGCAATATCTGCACGGCGCGCATTCGACATTCGTCAAATGGCGGATGAAGAAGGGCGCGATCGTGCCGCTGCACCACCATATCAACGAGCAGATTACCTGGATCACCGAGGGCGCCTGCGAAGTTTTTTCGCAAGGCAAAAAATATCTGCTGCGCGCCGGCAGCCTGATGATCATCCCGCCCAATGTGCCGCATGAGTTTCACTTCACCGAGGACACGATCGACATCGATATTTTCTCGCCCCAGCGGCAGGACTGGATCGACGGGACGGTGAATTATTACGCAAAGAAATAGGCGGATAATTCTAGCCGGAAGCGCGCGCCCGCCAGATCATCAAACAGAACAATATTGCTCCCGTCAGCAATCCGAACGAGCCCAGGATCGTCGGCAGGACAGGGCCGCCCGTCAACGTGAACACAAGGCCGATCATCGTGACAGGTGAAGCTATGACAAAAATCCAGAACTGATAGGGGGCGAGACGCGACGCTTTCATACTCGGCCATTGCCGATAGGCCATGCCAAATATGGCGTGACACGCGAAGCCGACGAGATTGATATGCGCGTGAACAGGCATGAATTGAAAATTATTTGCCGCACCCATGGCGATGCCGATGATCATGCCGAGCACCAGCCATATTGCACCGATGGCAATATAGTTCGAGTCGATATTCTTCATTTCCGCCCTCCCATTTTATCGCCGCGTTTTAACATTATACGTCTCATTCCCCAATGGGCCTGCTATCTCCTCGCGCCCGGTGAATTCGTGCCCTAAATCCCCGCGTACCATTCATAGCCCTGGTCTTCCCAATAGCCGCCCTTGCCGCCGCGGATATGGGCGAAGCTTTCGACCAGTTCGATCTCCATGATGTATTTGGCCATCTTGTAGCCGAGCTGGCGCTCGTCGCGCAGACGCAGCGGCGCGCCGTGCGGGACCGGCAGCGCCTGGTCGTTCATCTCATAGGCGAGGATCGTCTGCGGGTGATAGGCGCCCTGCATGTCGATGCTCTCGTAATAGAGGTTGTTCGGGCTGTCATCCATGTCCATCGGATCGGCCGAATAGAACATCACATAGCGCGCCTCGCGCTTCGGCCGCACTTTGTCGAGGATGATGGAGAGCGGCACGCCTTTCCATTTGCCGATGCAGCTCCAGCCCTCGACGCAATCGTGCCGCGTGATCTGCGTGCGCGCAGGCAACGCGCGCAGATCGGCGAGCGAGAATTCCACCGGCTCAGCGACAAGGCCGCGAACCTTCAGCCGGTAATCGGCGAAATTGTTTTTCGCGAGCGCCTTGTAGCCGTCGTCCTCCGGATCGGTCGTGCCATTGGCACGGAAGTCTCTGGAGATGTCCGCCTCGCTATATTCTGGCGCCAGGGCTCGCGCGCCGGTGATCGCGTGCTGCGCCGCGCGGGTGAGCTTCTCGGCGCTGTCGAGAACATTCACCACGCTCTGATTTTGCGACAGGCTGTCGTCACAGCCGCCGAGCGACAGAGCGGCGAGGCCGCCCGCCGCGCGCAGCAGAAAGCCGCGCCGGCCGATCTCCTTAGGCGCGCTCACGATTGCCTCCAAGATTATACCAGCCGGTGATCATCGAGCGCAGATTGTTGAACACGCCCGAGAGCAGAACCATGACGATATGGATGATGAAAAAGCCAAGAAACGAGAAAGCCAGAATGAAATGCACCGTGCGCGCCGACTGCCGGCCGCCAAAAATCTCGAGCAGGATCGGATAGCTCGCATCGATCCGCGGCGACATGGTCAGTCCGGCGAGAACCATGACCGGCCCAAGCAGGAAGGCGACGCTGAGATAGGCGAGCTTTTGCAGCACATTGTAGCGCTTCGCCTCGTCGCCCTTGGGGAAACGCAGGCGCACGTGTTCCCAGATCGAGCGGCCGATATGCGCGAGGTCGGCGCGCGTCGGCAGCAGATCGCCGCGCAAATGCCGGCCGATCAGCGAGGCCGCGACATAGATCAGTCCGTTGATGACGAAAATCCAGGCGAAGAAGAAATGCCAGCGCCGCCCCATCGCGAGCCATTGCAGATGCGGCAGCGTCGCCCAATCGGGAAAGGCGCGATCGCCGCCGTTCGAAAGGCCGAGCACGCCCGTCGTGTTGAAGCTGTGGCCGGCGATGGTCGTGACGCCGCTCTCATTGCCCTGCTCGTCCTCGACGGAGGTGATGGACAGGAATGGATGATCGAAGTCCGACTTCTGGCCCCAATAGAGCGCCGGATGGGCATTGAAGATCTGCAGTCCGCTCATCAGTAGCACGAGCATGCAGAGGAAATTCACCCAATGCGTCATCCGGACCCAGAGCGGATGACGATAGAACCAGTTCGGCTTGGACATCGGGCCTCCGGGCGGTTGCGTTAGCTTGTCTTACGCAGATGCGCAGAAGAGCGTTACCGGCGGGATGTTTCAAGCCTCCGTGAAAGACAGGAAGCTGAGACGCAACCTGCGAGGCGCAAGCAAAATAACAGCCGAGAAGCGGCCGAAATTGCCAAAAATGGCAATGACAAAGGACGGTGCCTTAATCCAAGTTTTTTTCTATTTTTTCCAAAATATCTACGTGATCCCTTGTTCGCATTGGCGCTGAACAGAAATACCTCTCCCGTTCAAATGAAATTCCCTGTCTGCGTTCGATAATAAATTTTGGTACCACCAGTGCCGATTTCTCAGCTACCTTGTCATATTCAAAATCTATTCTGGCAAGATTCACGCTTAGCCTAGTGTCATATATCTCGCTCAATTTGGCAGAGATTAGACTCATAATTGCTCGATGAGAGTGCAGCAAGTTTCCCAGCGCTTTGTCAAACTCAACAACGATCTGACTAATGTATCGAACTGATGGGGGCTCGATAAAACGTCGGAAATTGTTTTGCGCGATCATCCACTCCAAAAGGTCAGTCCAAAACAATTGAGCGTCTTCCGTAGTTCTAGCGTTAATAACTACGCCATCGCTATATATCGCGAAATCCGTAACGACAGCCTCGTTGCCCAAACGTCCAACCTCAAATCTGAGTCCATTTTTATCGACATCTTCCTTGGTAACGGCACCCAAATCTGGGACTTTTTTGAAGTCATACCTCTGTTTTATTTTGGAGATGATTTCAAAAGCGTCCGCCCCTATGAGCGGGGCGACCTCTTCAAACGGAAAGAGAAGAGTGAGGCGAGCTGTATCATAGGCTATTACTCTCATTATAATCCCGACAGAGCGCTCACGGAGGGACGTTGCTGACCAGTACCTATTAGGGCCGCCGCAGAAGCACTTCGGCGTCGACTGTCTTGTATATTTTCGGTCAATTCAAAACGTTCGTTAAGAGCGGAAGCCTTGGCTAATTCATGAAAATGAGAGTAGTTCGCCGGCGCGCACCCCAGCGGAGAGCTAGACGTGAGTTCCAGCTCCTCAGCTGCGATGCCTAGCAAAAGATCGCTCACACTATCGATCGTCAAATTGCTTGGCGCCCCAAGCCACCTATTGATGAGATCGGGAGTCTTACCAATACGGCGCGCGAGCGATGCTTTCGTTAATCCGCCCCTCTGTGCCGTAACGAATTTATCAATCAGAAAATTGAATACCTTATTTCGAAGGCGCTGTTGAAAATAAGCGCGCTTAGAAGCCGGAATTTCAGGACCGATATGTCCTGCTTCCAATTCAAATAAGAACGGCGTTGGAGAGGAGGTCATTGATGCTTTGTCCTTGGAGAGGCGCGTACTTTGGAAACAAATTTCTCCACTCAATTCCGCAATCTCGAATTGCCCTGTGCCACTCCTTCAATTCTCGTCCTAAAAGAGGCAGTCTTTTCAACCAAGGAATCGGAATGGACCTCGGGGAGCATATGAGGGCAACGATCACATCTTTTTCGGCAAAATAAAAAATAACTCTAAGCCCCGGCGGATCAGAAGATCTTAGATCGAAAATAAATTCATGAGGCGGGTCGAGTCTGCCTATCTGATGCCTTCGCGCCTTAAAAGGCTCCCAACAAACGGTGAGCTTTTCGCCCGCTAAAATGTTTTCAAGGTCGGCCCGGAGACGCGCGCATCGATCACCCATTAGATTATTTTGCCACGGACCACGAACCAGTGTGTTGATCTCTGGCGACATCAGAACAGTCCGCTTTTCTGGACGGCCTTCAATCAGAAAATTGAGTTTGAACAACCGCCCATTTTGAATATGCGCGATCCATTCTTCGCGTATTGACATATAAGTCAATTCCAGGAGGAATTCAATTATTTCGTGAGATAATAGTTAACGGGCTGATTAGCGGAAACTTACCTACCTAAACGGTAGGTCGTTTGAAATTTAAGGGAATTGAAAGTAAAAAATATTGTAATGTAGTAAGATGGAAAATGATGGTTTTAGTTATTTTTGTATGGTTTGGAGTGAGGTTGAGGTTTGTGGGAGAGGGAGGAGGTGGTGGGTGGGGGAGGGTAAGGGTGGTTGTGAGGAGATGTTGTTATGGGGTGGGTGGGTGGGTGTTTTGTTTTAGATGAGCTGGGGATTGAGATAAGGTGAGCGGTATGGTAGGGGGAAGGCAATACACGATGAAAAAAAATACTCTTTTAATTGATGCTGAATGAGAAAATCGGCAAAGGCGGTAGTTGGTTGATGAAGGACGGAAAGCTTATTGGCGCAATGAGCGTGAAAATATGTTCTTTGATTCGTTTTGCGGTAGGTATGGATGGAAGGCTGGTGTGCTGCACACACTGAATCTGAGAAAAGCTAATGCTACGGATAAAGGCAAAAGCGCTCTGCTGATGTGATCGGCAACGCTATCGCGTGCAAGATCGCGACAGGCGAGATCGAAGAAGAAGCTCCCGCTGACGACGGCAAGGACAAGGCTGCGCAGGCGCTCGGTAAGAAGGGCGGCGCGGCGCGGGCTAAGAGCTGACTCAGAGCAGCGCGCTGACATAGCGAAGAAGGCGGCTGAAAAACGGTGGAAAAACAAGGCTCGCTAAGCTGTTAGGAATATTTTCAGGAATATTTTTCTTGTTTTTTGTCGCGCGAAGCGCTATAATATGAAACGATTGGAGAGTTTATGTCGCATCGCACAATGTCCAAATCATGGAAGCTTTGGGAGATAATTTTCTCGATGATTTAGACGCTATTGCGCGGGAAGCGCACGGCAAATACGCGGTTATGACTCAGCGTTTGATTGAACACGATCCGAGGGCGCAGCTGCTTGTACTTATGCGCATATGGTGGCTGCTGCTGACGCGTGAATAGCGACGGCGTTATCTCGAAAGAAATCCGGGGCTAAGGTTTGGATATTTCAGGACGCGGACGCTGTTTTGCGCTTAAGAAAATGGACGAGGACGGAAAATCTGTACTATCCGACGAAGCAAGCAAAAAACTTTGACGCTCAACTGAGCTTCGAGGGCTTGCAAAAGCTGTACATTTGACGGTTGGCTATCTTTTGGACGAAACTGGCGCTGAAATCGTTAGGTCGCAGGTTGCGCGTTCGGATGGCTGCTAAGTCGCGTGGTGTGGTGCGATCATTCACGGAAGACTGTGTAGATGGAGAGCAGATTTGGGTTGATGTGATGCGTTAGCTCGCTTTGGCATATTAATAAGCGGTTGCTGGAGCGGTTAATATCATGATGATGCTTGCGAGATTCGCGCGGGTAACGCAGGCTGATTGGCTGGGCAACTCAATGTATGCAGGTACGCTATAAGTACGAAACAGGCTGAACGAATCTAGAATTCGTTGGTGAACTATCTGCTGGGCTGGCTACTCTGAGGCATTTTTTTATGAACTGGGGCGGCCATATGGTCTGCCTCCCTTCATTATCGACGCTGCAAAAAGTTATCTGCAAAAGCTCTTGCGCGGATTGTCGCTGAAATGAACATTCGTCGTATTCATCTCGGCAAAATGCTTGTTTCCTATGATTGGAGAACAAACGCTTTCATTCCTGAAATCGACTGCTACGAGTATCAGGGCAAAAGCAAAAAGGCGCTCGAGATAGAGGATGTGGCACGATCTGTCCGCGAAATGTGGATGCTTTCCCCGGATCAATTGCAAACATGGTGGAACTACTGGAAGCGAATGGTGGCGTTGTCATTCTCTGTGACTTTGGAACTGATCTCCTCGACGCAATGAGCTAGCGCATCGAAGGACTGCTCATACTATTTTTTGTGAACGTGAACGCTCCCGCTGATCGTGTACGGCACACTCTGGCTCATGAACTTGGGCATATGGTTTTACACACGATTACAGTTAAGAGTGATGAGGAGATGGAGGACGAAGCGTATGCGTTTGCTGGAGCCTTTCTGCTCGCTGATGAAATTCGTCCGCAACTCCGCTGCTTCGATCTTCGACAACTTGCTAATCTCAAGCTGTATTGGAAGGTCTCTATGGCTGCGCTTGCTGTGCGTGCTGATCGGCTAAAACTAATTACACCGTACCAAAGCAAGATGTTTTGGATTGAAATGAGCTGTCTTGGGTATCGCAAACGCGAGCAAATGAGCTCAAAGGAACGCCAAATCTCCTTCGTCAGATCATAGCGTTCATATGAAAAAACTCGGCTATACGCGAGTGAGATGGCGAAATTGCTGCACTTCGAGTTGCTGAATTCAAGAAATGTATCGCGCAGAAATTATCGGCGATAGTCAAGGGAGTAAATCGCATCTCCGTTTGATAAAGTGAACTTTTATGCTTGACGCTAAGCATAGAAGTTCATATAAGGGGGCTATGAACAAGCTCCCTCTGCTAAGCGCGTCCAAATCCTTAGCCTTCTTTGCGAAGGCGCGTCGATGCGGGCGATCTCGCGAGTTGCGGATGTTTCGATCAACACGGTTGCGAAGCTCTTGGCGGACGCTGGCGAGGCGTGCGCTATCCACCATTTCAACACCGTCGTTGGCGTTAAATCGAAGCGCGTCCAGTGCGATGAAATTTGGAGCTTTTGCTACGCGAAGCAGAAGAACGTTCCGTCAGCCAAAGCCGCCCCTGTCGGCGCCGGCAATGTGTGGACGTGGACCGCACTCGACGCCGACACAAAGCTTATTGTCTCCTATTTCGTGGGCGGTCGCGATGCTGAGTGCGCTAACTTTTTCATGGACGATTTGCGCTTCCGCTTTGATGGCCGGATGCAACTCACGACGGACGGACATGGCGTCTACTAGACGCGGTTGCGGGCGCTTTTGGCGACGATGGCGTCGATTATGCCATGCTGGTGAAACTCTATGGCGAACCGGCTGAGCAAGGCTCTGAGAAGCGCTATAGCCCGGCCGTCTGCACAGGTGCGAAGAAAAAGGCGATCCTAGGAACGCCGACGAAAAACACGTCAGCACGTCGTATGTTGAGCGGCAAAATCTCTCAATGCGGATGCACATGCGCCGCTTCACGCGCCTAACAAACGCGTTCTCAAAGAAACTGGACTCGCACATTCACGCGTTGTCGCTCTATTTCACGTTCTATAATTTTGCTCGGATGCACAAAACACTTCGCATGTCCTCTGCTATGGCGCAGGCTTGACGGACAAGCTTTGGAGCATGGAAGATATTGTCGCGCTGATTGATGAACTTAAACTGATCTCGGGCAAACGCGGACTCTATAAAAAATCGGGAAAGGCACTTCATGCTTAGTCAGGAAGTCTTTTATCTTTGCTGAAGGAGGCTCGAGATGGAGCGGGCGTTTATGGCTGCTGTTCGGGCCACAATCGTATGCTGCGCGGCGGAAGCAAATAAATCGGGATTTTTTTCGAACCTGGGCGCGAAGCAAAAAGGCGTTAAGATGATGTTTTTGACTGAACAATTGATTTCTGATTTTAGATACAACGGCTCTCCGTTATCAAAAGAAGAGAAAGCTAGTCCGTGAGTGGATTGTGGGAACTGCCATCGCATTTGAGAACGCAGTTTGAGCGGCAACAAATTTCAAACTGAGACACTACCAGCTTTAAGCTGTCGCTACTGCTTTTTGCTGCTAAAATATCAGTACGCGGAATTCTAATGATGTGGGACTGCTTGGCCAAAGGCGCGCTGCGATATTGTCTAATTCGGACGAAAACCAATGCGATTTCCGCTCAAAGACAGCTAAGCCCGCGAGCACATATGTCTATCGCTGGCATTTTGAACTGAACCGGAATTGTCTAAATAAAGGAGATACATGAAAAAAAAAGGCGGCGGGCGGAGCACAAGCTCCAACGGTCTACTACAGCAGACCTCCAACTGCTAGCTCATGATAAATCATTGGCTTTCTGAACAACAAGTTAATTTGGTCAGGGTTCCTATAAAAAGGGACAAATCAGACGCGCGCTGCTCTTAATCGCAATATTAGGTATTTTAACTGCTTAGGGACTATTTGGCGCTCAGTCTGTCGCTTTCCTTCCTGACCAGCTCGCGTTCCGCAGCAGATTTTCAGGTTCGCTCGGATGCGGTTTGTCATGCCCGCTTGGCGTCGGGCTCGTGGCTAGCTCCGCACACAGCGTCCGTCACTTCGCCGTGCTGAGCGGCTTTCCGGCTTCCTGAGGGCGTTCAAGATCAACTGGTTCAATTCCCCCGCGTTGAACAGCTTCACCGCTTGTAGGGCTTCTTTGCGGGATGGCGAGCGTCTAGATCGGGATTGAACAGCTGAATGGTATGATCGACGGCTCGGCCATCTTGCGGAGATAGCGCAGGCGATCTTCGACTGATATCTCACCCGCGATTGTAGCGCGGCGCTCTTTGAGAGCGGCAGCGCATACTGGTTTGTGGTCGGTTCCATTCTCTTGATCTAGGAATGGCATGGTCTAAAGTCTTCCGGCGTTTGCGCTATAAGACCGGATTTTTAGCAATAATTGGAGCAAAAGGCCGAGGAAATACTGGTGGCCATCGCCTGCTGAGGATTGTAAGTGATCCGATTATTAAGTCGTTCTTTTCAGACAAAGTTTTACTGGCCATCGGAAGGCCGATTGCTTTTTTGTCGACAACTAATGTTTTGACCTATGGGTATGAAGATGAAGTGTTACACGATTTTTGCATCGCTTTTGCAAAGGCTAAAAGCGCCGAGAGCGTTGAAAACAGAAGCACAGTTTCGTTACGCTTCGTATTGCGAGATCCTTCTATACGCTTTTGCGCGAGCCGGTATCGCGGCTTGGATCGATGAAGCTACGGGCTTTCAGAAAGATCGAGCCAGGGACGCGCTACATCGAATTCTGGAGAAATATATTGCTGACAAATGGGCTACTTGGAGCAAGACTTTTCCAGATGAATTTTATGAAAATATCTATCGCTTGAAGGGCATGCCGTACGACCCTGATAAAGCACAGCGCCCCGGATTTATTGGCAGAGTTACTACCGATATCGTTTACGCTCGCTTGGCCCCCGGTGTATAGATGAACTACAACGTAAAAACCCCGTTTTTGATGAAACAAAGCGTAGAAAACGAAAGCATCATCAATGGCTAACTAGGGATTTCGGGCATCTAGACTTAAGGAGCATATCTCAAACCTTACATTCTTAATGAGCGGCGCTACTCGCTGGGATGGTTTTTACCGTGCGCTTCAACGAGCCGCTCCCAAGCTGCATGAAACTGCCGAGTTTGATTTTGGCGACGATATCTGAACGTTCCCCAGTATGCGCGGGCGCGAAGAAGAGGTGGTATCGGACAGCCCCGACGAGAAGCACGTCAGCAAGTCATATGTGGAGCGCCAGAACCTTTCGATACGGATGCACAAAACGCTTCGCATATCCCCGCCATGGCAGCGGGGCTAATCGATCGGGTTTGGAGCATGGAGAACATTGTTAAGCTTATGGACGCGGCGTCGGCTCTTTCCAAGAAGCGGGGACCCTGCAAAAAAGGTATTGGCTAAGCTGGAGAAACCTCTTGAGTTCGTCATTTGACGTGTTATATTGCGTCAGGAGACGAACATGCTACCCGCCCAGCTTACCCCCCTTACCCCTGCTGCTCCCCGCAGACTTTTGCTGATGAGGGGGATCGCCAGCGCTTATCTAGCGTCGCTTTGAAGGCGTTTAAGCGCATCGCGGGCGACTGGAAGCTAACTAATACGCAGTCCGCGGCATTGCTTGGCGTATCGGGCAGCACCTGGGATCGAATTAAACGCGGCGACCGAGACGAAACGCTTTCTCAAGATCAACTGACCAGAGCATCGGCTGTAGTGGGCCTATACAAAGGGTTGCGCTTACTTTTTGCCGATAACATGAGCAGCAGATGGCCTCTGTTGCCAAATCGTGGGCCGATCTTCGCGGGCGCCTCTCCAGTGGAGGCAATGATAAACGGCGGCATTCCGGTTATGCTAGAAGTTCGAAGATATATAGATGCCGTGCGCGGAGGCATCTAATCATACGTGCTTGATAACCTAACTATAACGCGTGACGCCTTTGCGCGAACAATTCGTCTCGTAACAACGGCGCGGTTAAGGGAATCCGTGCTTGCTGGATTGGTTGACGATGATGCCGAACTTGCCGCGTTAGCTGAGTTAGAGGGGGCAACGAGTACGCGTCTCGTTGCCCAAGACCGAGGGTTTGAAAGCGTATCAGCAGCAGAATTCGTTTATGGCGTTCCGCATGCAAAATTCATCAATGCCTCGTTCGCCTATGCGAAACCTCGCGAGCCAAATCGGTTTAATGGCCCTAGCCGAGGTGCTTGGTACGCAGCATTGGAGACCGGGACCTGCATTGAAGAAGTCGTCTTCCACATGACCGACTTTCTTTCCAAGGTGGGCGATTACAACGCTGTCGTTGAATATGCTGAAATGTTCGCCAGCCTTGCCGGTGAATTTCTTGATCTGCGCCCGCATCCCGACCACGTAAGCCTAAATCCCGATAAAGGAATAGGATACCCGGCCGGCAACGCGCTTGCTGATGCGGTTCGCGCAAAGGGTCTTAACGGGATCATTTATCCATCAATCAGGCATGCAGGGGGCACCTGTTTTGCCGTGCTCTGGCCTCATGCCGTCCAGTCCGTCGCCCAAGGAGACATAATAAGGGTGACTTGGGCGGGCGAGCCAAAGCCAAAAATTGAACGGCTCTAAGGCGCTTTCAGCGCAAAATTTCAAACTGAGCCACCACCCCTAAACGCACAGACTTAACTCCCTCCCCAAAAAGTCAGATGACTAGAACAAATACGGAACATTGGACCGAGAGAGATGACTGGGGAGCCTTTGCGGCTTCGCCAAACCCTTCCGCATGGGAGCGATTTGGCGGAGCGGATCAGCCTTTTGCGCCAAGAGATCGCTGGCGCAGCCGCCGTGCCGGCCGGCGCGGCGCGGGCGCGCGTCCCGCTTGGCGAAACCCGGCTTGATAGGCTCCTCGCGGGCGGCCTCGCCGGCGGCGCGCTGCATGAGATCACCGCCGCCGCACCGGGGGATGCGCAGGCCGCGGCGGGCTTTGCCTTAGCGCTCGCCGCGCGATGCGCATTCGACCGCAATGCGCCGCTCATCTGGATCGGCGAGGATTTCGCCGGCCTCGAACAGGGCGCGCTCTATGGCCCCGGCCTCGCGCTGCACGGCATCGATCCGGCCGCTCTCGTCCTCGTCCATGCGGCCAATGCCAAGGACGCGCTCTGGGCGATGGAAGAGGCGCTGAAATGCCAGACGGCCGCCGCCGTGATCGGCGAAATTTTCTCCGCCAAGCTCTATGATCTCACGGCCTCGCGCCGGCTCGTCCTCGCCGCGCAGAAACATGGCACGACTGGCCTGCTCTGCCTCGCCGGGCCGGTGCGCGCCGAGGCTTTGTCGAGCAGCGCCGAAACGCGCTTCGAGATCCGCGCCCGGCCAAGTCCACATCAAGCTTCCGCCGGCGGGCGGACGCCCTTGCCCGGCCCCGCCGCCTTCGATGTGCGTCTCGCCAAGGCGCGCGCTGGACCCGCGGGCTTCATCGACCGCGAAAAATTCCATCCCGTTCTGTGGAGCCCTCGAGAGGTCTCATTCCGTGACGCGTTATCTCTCCCTCTGGCTGCCGTCGCTGGCGACGGACCGAATCAGCCGCCGCACCGCCGCCGCGCGTGAGGCGCCGCTCGCCACTGTCGCCAAAGTGAAAAGCGCGCAAAGGCTCGCCGCGGTGAACCGCGCCGCCGCCCGGCACGGGCTGAAGTCCGGCATGGCCCTCGCCGATGCCCGCGCCATCCTGCCGGAACTCCATTGCTGCGCGGCGGATGAAGCGGCGGAAGCCGCGACGCTCGCCAATATCACCGACTGGTGCCGCCGCTTCACCCCGCTCGCGGCGCTCGATCCGCCGGACGGCGCCATGCTCGACATTACCGGCGCGGCGCATCTCTTCGGCGGCGAGGCGAAGCTTTGCGACGAGATCGAAGCGCGGCTCAAGGCGCAAGGCTTTGCCGCTCGCACCGCGAGCGCCCCGACGCCGGAAGCCGCCTGGGCGCTAGCGCGATTTGGCGAAGCGCGCGTGATCCCGGAGGAGACCCGCGACGAGGATTTGCGCCGCCGCCTCGGCACGTTGCCGCTCGCCGCCTTGCGGCTCGACGAGAAGACGCTTTCCGAACTGGCGCAAGCGGGCTTGCGCCGCATAAGCGACCTCATCCTGCGGCCGCGCGCACCGCTCGCCGCGCGGTTCGGCAAATCTCTTTTCAACCGGCTCGACGCGCTGCTCGGCCACGCCAGGACGCCCATCACGCCGCGCTTCGAGGCGCCGGCCTATCTCGCCGAGCGGCGCTTCGCCGAGCCGATCGTCCAGCGCGAGACGATCGAGGCGACGATCCTCGCCCTCGCCCGCGAGCTGTCGCTGCTGCTCGCGCGGCAGGGCCAAGGCGCGCGGCGGCTCGACGTGAGCCTCTTTGGCGTCGATGGGCGGGTGCGGCATCTGCGCGCCGGCACCAGCCGGCCCTTGCGCGATCCGGCGGTGATCGCGCGGCTCTTTCGCGAGAAGATCGAGGCCGCCGGCAACATAGACGAGCGCGATCCGCTCGATGCGGGCTTTGGCTTCGATGTCGTGCGGCTCGCGGCCGAAGAGACAGAGCGACAGGACGAGGAACAGGCCCATTGGCTCGCGCCCACGGCGCAAGACGACCTCGCCGATCTCATCGACCGGCTGGGCGCGCGGCTCGGCCTGCGGCGGGTCATAAGGCTGGAACTCGCCGATACGCATTGGCCGGAGTTTGCGGTGGCGGCGTTGCCCTTCTCCTCGTCTTCAACGGGGAGAAGGTGGCGCGAAGCGCCGGATGAGGGGCGCGGGAGATTGGCTACGATGGCGCAAACTCACTTGGCCCCTCACCCTAACCCTCTCCCCACAAATGGGGAGAGGGGAGCATCACCTGCCCGCCCCATCCGCCTTCTGACGAAGCCCGAGCCGATCGAGGCTATCGCCAGCGTGCCGGACGGCCCGCCCGTGCGCTTTCGCTGGCGGCGCGTGCTGCATGAAGTCGCCGCCATCGAGGGACCGGAGCGGATCGCGCCGGAATGGTGGAAGCATCAAGCGCTCACCCGCGATTATTTTCGCGCCGAGGACAGCGAGGGCCGGCGCTTCTGGCTGTTCCGCGAAGGCCTCTATGAGACCGAGACCGCACGGCCGCGCTGGTTCCTGCACGGGCTGTTCGCGTGAGCGGCGATAAACGCCCGTCATTGCGAGCGCAGCGAAGCAATCCAGATGCAAAGACTGGATTGCTTCGGCGCTTCGCGCCTCGCAATGACGGAATCTCGGTAGAAAAAACCGTCGTCCCCTTCGGCGAATTCGGCGTGACGACGAATTTCTCCTTTCTGCGCGGCGCCTCGCATCCGGAAGAATTCGTGGAGCAGGCCTATAGGCTCGGCCTCAAGGCCATCGGTATCGCCGACCGCAACTCGCTCGCCGGCGTCGTGCGCGCCTATGTCTTCGCCCGCGAGAATGAGATCGCGCCGGAGACTTTGCGCGTCGTCACAGGCTGCCGCCTCGTCTTCTGCGACGGCACGCCGGACATTCTCGCCTATCCGCAGGATCGCGCCGCCTATGCAAGGCTCACGCGCCTCCTCACGCGCGGCAATCTGAAGGGGCAGAAGGGCCTCTGCCGGCTCGCGGCGGCCGATCTGCTCGAAGCCGCGGAGGGTCTGCAACTCGCTGTCCTGCCGGAAAGCACCTGGGAACCGGAGGAAGCTGCCGCGAAACCTGGCAAAGTCTATGATGATTTCGCGGACGGTGAAGCTACAGCGCCCGCCCTGCCCTTGCAGCAAACAGAATTGCCGCCCAGCGGCGAAACATTCCTGCGTCAGCTTCGCGAGGCCGCCCCAGGCCGTGTCTGGCTTGCCGCAAGCATGACCTATGGGCCGCATATGCGCCGGGCGTTAGCCGAGCGCGTCGCGCTGTCACGCCGCCTTAATCTGCCGCTGCTCGCAACCAATGATGTGCTGATGCACGATGCGGCGCGGCGCTCTTTGCAGGATGTGCTCACCGCCATCCGCTGCCGCGCGCCGCTCGATACCGTCGGCCGGATATTGCAGGCCAATGCCGAACGGCATTTAAAAAACGGCGCGGAGATGGCGCATCTCTTCGCCGAGGCACCCGAAGCCGTCGCAGAGAGCCTGCGCTTTCTCGAAGGTCTCGCCTTCTCTCTCGCCGACCTCAAGAACGAATATCCGGAGGAATTGCGCGCCGGCCATGCGACACCGCAAGAGGCGCTCGAAGCCTATGCCACTGCGGGCGCTGCGGCGCGCTACAAAGGCGCCGTCCCTGAGAAGGTGAAACATACGCTCGCCTATGAGCTCACGCTTGTCGCCGAGATGAACTATGCGCCTTACTTTCTCACCGTGCACGACATTGTGCGTCATGCCCGCGACCAAAAGATCTTGTGCCAGGGGCGCGGCTCGGCCGCCAATTCGACCATCTGCTATTGCCTCGGGATCACCGATGTCGATCCGGCGCAAAACGAGCTTCTCTTCGAGCGCTTCATCTCAAAAAACCGCGGCGAGCCGCCCGACATCGATGTCGATTTCGAGCACGAGCGGCGCGAAGAGGTGATGCAATATATCTACAATCGCTATGGCCGCGCCCGCGCCGGACTTACCGCCACCGTCATCACTTATCGCAGCCGCTCCGCCCTGCGCGATGTCGGCAAAGCCTTCGGCCTGTCCGAGGATGTCATCGCGGCCCTATCGAGCTCGCTCTGGGGCGGTGCGTCACATGGCCCGCAGGAAAACCAGGTCCGCCGCCTCGGCCTCGACCCGCAAGAGGACAGGCTGGCGCAGACCCTGGCGCTGGCGCAAGAGCTTGTCGGCTTTCCGCGCCACCTCTCGCAACATACCGGCGGCTTCGTCATTACCCGCGGCCGCCTCGACGAAACCGTGCCCATCGCCCATGCCGCGATGGACGAACGCACCACGGTTGAATGGGACAAGGACGATCTCGATGCGCTCGGCCTTTTAAAGGTCGATGTTCTCGCTCTCGGCATGCTCACCTGCCTGCGCAAGAGCTTCGATCTTTTGCGCAATCATTACGGGATCAATCTCACCATCGCCAGCATTCCGGCGGAAGAGAGCGCGATCTATGCGATGATCTCCCGCGCCGACACAATCGGCGTCTTCCAGATCGAAAGCCGCGCGCAAATGTCGATGCTGCCGCGGCTGCGTCCACGGACGTTCTACGATCTCGTCGTCGAGGTCGCGATCGTGCGGCCGGGGCCCATCCAGGGCGACATGGTGCATCCCTATCTGCGCCGCCGGCAGGGCTTGGAGCCCGTCGATTATCCCTCGAAGGAACTCGAAGCCGTGCTCGGTAAGACGCTCGGCATCCCCTTGTTCCAAGAGCAGGCGATGAAGATCGCCATCGTCGCCGCCGGCTTCACCCCCGAGGAGGCCGACCGGCTGCGCCGCGCCATGGCGACCTTCAAACGCGCCGGCACGATCGACACGTTTCGCACCAAAATGGTCGAAGGCATGGTCGCGAACGGATATGCGCGCACCTTCGCCGAACGCTGCTTTCAGCAGATCGAGGGCTTTGGCACTTACGGCTTTCCCGAAAGCCATGCCGCCTCCTTCGCGCTGCTGGTCTATGCTTCGGCCTGGATCAAATGCCGTTATCCGGATGTCTTCGGCTGTGCGCTGCTCAATGCGCAGCCGCTCGGCTTTTACGCCCCGGCGCAGATCGTCCGCGACGCGCGCGAACATGGCATCGCAATCGTGGAGGTGGACGTGAATTTCTCCGCTTGGGATTGCACGCTGGAAGACGATACCGAGCCTGGCCATGACGCAGAGAAGAGCGCGGCCGCCGTCCCCTCGCGTCTCCATCCCCGTCACGTCTCGATGCGGGGCGATATCCGTTCAACGCATAAAATCCGGCTCGGCTTTCGCCAGGTACAGGGCCTCGCCGAGGCTGACATGACCGTGCTCGTCGGTCGACGCGGCAAAGGCTATGATTTCGATCCGCGATCTCTGGCTGCGTACGGGCCTTGCGCCCGGCGCTCTCGCGGCACTCGCCGAAGCTGACGCCTTCCGTTCGCTCGGTCTCGACCGGCGCGATGCGCTCTGGGCCGTGCGTGGCTTGAATCGTGCCGGCGACAAGGATGATCTGCCGCTTTTAAAAGATTTGAGCTTCCGCGCGCTGGAGCCAGAAGCGCATCTGCCGCCGATGTCACTCGGCGAACATGTCGTCGAGGATTACCGGCATCTGGCCTTGTCGCTGAAGGCGCATCCCGTCAGCTTTCTGCGCGCGCATCTCAAAACGGAGAAAATCGTCCGCACGCAGGATCTCGCCGTCACGCCCTCGGGCCAGCGCGTGCGTACCGCCGGGCTAGTGCTGATCCGGCAAAGGCCGGGCACGGCCAGCGGCGTCATCTTCCTCACGCTCGAGGACGAGACCGGCATCGCCAATGTCATCGTCTGGCCGAAGATTTTCGAATCCCATCGGCCGATCGTGATCGCTGCGCGCTTTGTCGCCATCACCGGCCGGCTGCAATCGGAATCCGGCGTCATCCATGTCATCGCCGAGCGAATCGACGATATGACGCCGCTGCTCGGGCTGCTGTCACGGCCGGAGAACAACGGCCTTGCGCAACCGGTCAAGACTCCGCACCGGCATCCGCGCGATCAAATGCGGTTGACGGAGCCCAGTCTTTTCGATGCGAAGACAGCGCAGACGACACCCGACGCGGGCGACGATATCCATCGCGTCATGCCGAAAGGCCGGAATTTTCACTAAGCTTTCGGCACGAAAGCAACAAAAAACCGCCGCTCCAAGGAGCGGCGGTTCTGTCTGAAGATTACATTTTTGTAATCAAGCGGCCTGCAGGTTCACGGCCGACGGCTTGCCAGAGCGGCGATCGGTCTCGATCTCGAAGCTCACCTTCTGGCCTTCGACGAGGCCGTTGAGGCCGGAGCGCTCAACCGCCGTCACATGCACGAATACATCCTTGCCGCCGTCGTCAGGCTGGATGAAGCCGTAACCCTTTTGATCGTTGAAAAACTTGACAGTCCCTACGGGCATAGATCGTCCTTTCTTGCCGCATGTCCGGCGGTCGCACGATGGCGGCCGCCCGTTTCATCAGTCGAATTTGGTAGACGTGGCTGAAACGTGCGCCGGCAGTCCAGACGAAGCGATTCAGAGATCAGTCCAAAAGCGAGGCCCCTATATGTGGGCCAAGCGCCAATTTGGCAAGAGCTTTGGCAAGAGCCTTGCAAAAGCCAAGCTTAACCCTTCAGTCGCACGCATGTCCGACGACATGCACGATCGCATCCATCAGGCGGTAAAGATCGTCATCCCCGATCGTCAAGGCCGGGGTCAGATAAACGATATTCCCGAACGGCCGGATAAAGACGCCGCGGGCGACAAAACGGCGCTTCAGCGCCGCGAGATCTGGGATCTTTTCAAGCTCCACGACACCGATCGCTCCGCGCACGCGCACATCGCGAACGCCCGGCGCCGCGCGGCACGCTTCAAGCCCCGCCTTCAACGCGGCCTCGATCTTGGCAACCTGTGCGAGTCGGGGCTCGCGCTCGAAAAGATCGAGCGAGGCATTGGCGGCGGCGCAGGCCAAGGCATTGGCCATGAAGGTCGGCCCATGCATCAGCGCCTGCGCCGGATCGTCCGACCAGAAGGCCTCGAAGACCTTCCCGCGCGCAACGGTCGCGGCAAGCGCCATCGTCCCGCCGGTCAGAGCCTTGGACAGGCAGATGATGTCGGGCACGACCTGCGCCGCCTCGCAAGCGAACATCGCACCGGTGCGGCCGAAGCCGGTGAAGACTTCGTCGAAAATCAAAAGCAGATCATATTTGTCCGCGAGCGCGCGCAGCCGCTGCAAAACCTCGGGCTCATGAAACAGCATCCCGCCCGCGCCCTGCACCAGCGGCTCCACAATGATCGCGGCGAGTTCGTCCGCGTGGCGCGCGACAAGCATATCGAGCGCTGCTGTCCTCTCCTCATCGCGCGGCAGATCGGTGATGATGTTCTCATGCAGAATGCCGGCAAAATGCTTATGCATGCCTTCGTCGGGATCGCACACCGCCATCGTCGCGAATGTGTCGCCATGATAGGCGCCGTGAAAAGCGAGAATTTTGGTCCGGCCGCGAATGCCGCGATTGAGCCAATATTGCACGGCCATCTTCATCGCGACTTCGACCGAGACCGAACCGCTATCTGAGAAGAACACGCGATCGAGATCGCCAGGCAGCAGCGCGGCAAGGCGCGTCGCAAGCCGCACCGCAGGCTCATGCACGAGGCCGCCGAACATCACATGCGGCATCACCTCAAGCTGGCGCGTTACCACGGCGCGGATATGCGGATGATTGTAGCCGTGGCAAGCGGTCCACCAGCTTGCAATGCCATCGACGAGTTCACGGCCGTCGGCGAGCTTGATGCGCGTTCCCTCGGTCGCGACGACTGGCAGCGGCGGCAAAACATGCTTCATCTGCGCGTAAGGCAGCCAGATGTGCTTGCGCCAACCCTCTCGCCAGTCCGTCTCGTCCGTCACCACGCCGCCTTATTGCAAGAGCCGCGCGCCACGGTTAAACCGCAATAGCGATAAAGGAAAGCCTGTGACGTCTCTCGACGCTTTCGCCGTATCGAAACTGGCGCAATTGGAGCAGCAAGCGCTGCGGCGCGCGCTGACGACGACGACACGCACCGATGGGGCGATCGTCCGGCGCGGCGGGCGGCAATTCATCTCGTTTTCGTGCAACGATTATCTCGGCCTCTCGCTGCATCCGCAGGTCAAGGCCGCCGCCATCGCGGCAATTGAGACCTATGGGACGGGCGCCGGCGCCTCGCGGCTCGTCACCGGCAATCATCCCCTGCTTGTCGAACTCGAAGGCCGCCTTGCTAAATTGAAGCACACGGCGGCGGCGCGCGTTTTCGGCTCGGGCTATCTGACCAATCTCGGCGTCATTCCCGCACTTGCCGGCGAGGGCGACCTGATCCTCGCCGATGCGCTGTCGCACGCCTGCATTTTCGCGGGCAGCCGGCTGTCGCCAGCAAAACTTCTCACGTTCCGCCACAACGACGCCGCACATGCGGCGGAAATTCTCAAAACCGAGCGCGGCAAATATCGCAACGCGCTGCTCATCACCGAGACTGTCTTTTCGATGGACGGCGATCGCGCGCCGGTTTCCGCCTTGGCCGAGATTTGCGAGGCGCATGACACGTGGCTGATGACCGACGACGCGCACGGCCTCGGCGTGCTTGAGGCGAGCGATGTGCGCGCGCCTTTGCAAATGGGCACATTGTCGAAGACGCTCGGCAGCTATGGCGGCTATCTCTGCGCCTCGCAACCGGTCGTCGATCTCATGATCTCTCGCGCGCGCACGCTCGTCTATTCGACCGGCCTGCCGCCGGTCGCCGCAGCAGCGGCCATCGCCGCGCTCGATGTCATTGCCGCCGATCCGGCGCTCTGCGCGCGTCCACTTGCCAAGGCGAGAGCCTTCACGCAACGGCTTGGCCTGCCGGAAGCGCAAAGCGCCATCGTGCCGCTGGTGCTCGGCAGCGCGGAAGCGGCGCTCGAAGGCTCGAAGCTTTTGCAGGACGAAGGCTTTCTGGTCGTCGCAATTCGCCCGCCGACCGTCGCCGAAGGATCGGCGCGGCTGCGCTTTGCCTTTTCGGCCGCGCATGACGACGCGGATGTCGCCCGGCTCGCCGATGTCGTCGCCGCGCGACTCAATATGCGCGTGCAGGCCTGACGGGCTCCACGATGTCAGCCCTCTTTATCAGCGCCACCGGAACCGACATCGGCAAGACCTATGTCGCTGCGGGCCTCATCGCCGCGCTGCGCCGACGCGGACGAAAAGTCGCCGCTCTCAAACCCGTCGTCACGGGTTTCGACGCGCAAAATTTCGCCGCGAGCGATCCGGCCGTTCTGCTCGCGGCCTGCGGGCGAAGGTCCGACCTCGATGCGATCGCAAAAATCTCGCCCTGGCGCTTCGCCGCGCCGCTCTCGCCCGATCAGGCCGCGGCGCAGGAAGGCCAGACGATCGATGTCGCGGCGGTCAGCCGCTTTTGCATCGACGCCATTGCGGCCGCCGAAGATGCCGTCATCGTCGAAGGCATCGGCGGCCTCATGGTGCCGCTCGACGCGAAGCACACAATAAGCGATCTGATCGGCGCCGTGGACATTCCGCTGCTTCTCGTTGCCGGGACCTATCTCGGCAGCCTCAGCCACACGCTCACGGCGATGGAAGTCGCCGAGAAACGCGGTCTCAAGATCGCCGCCCTTGTCCTCAACGAGACTGTCGCCTCGACGGTATCGATCGCCGCGACGCAGGAGAGTCTCAGCCATTTCTGGCGCGGCCCTCTGATTGCTTTAAGGCATGTCGCCGCCAATGCCGCCGCTTTTGAAAAGCTCGCGGAAATTTTACCGTGACCGTTGCCCATAATTGCATCAAACACAGATTTCCGCTGCGCCAGAGGGGCGCGCCATTGTAGACCCGCACATGACCTTTCGTGATCGACTTCCCGACCTCCAAAACCATTCCCGCGAGGCGCTGCAGCGCTGGGGCCGCAGGACGCTCTTCCTCATCGGCGGCTTGCTCGTCGGCGCGGCGGCGATCCTCATGGCGGCGCTGGCCGATTTTGCCCAGCGCGATTTCCATCGTCTGCTCGGCATATCGCGCTATCTCTCGCTCGCGCTGACGCCGCTCGGATTTGGCGCCATCGTATTCATGACGCTGCGGGTTTTCCCGAACTCGCAAGGCAGCGGCATTCCGCAGGTAATCGCCGCGCGCGAGTTGCCGGACGGGCCGACCCGCACGGCGCTTGTTTCGCTGCGCGTCGCCCTGGGCAAAATCGTCTCGGTCACGCTCGGCCTGCTTTGCGGTGCCTCGATCGGCCGCGAAGGCCCCACTGTGCAGGTCGGCGCGGCGCTGATGTATGCGATGGGCCGCGGCGCGAAGGAATATCAGCGCGGCCTGCTGCTCGCGGGCGCTGCGGCGGGCATTGCCGCGGCGTTCAACACGCCGCTCGCCGGCATTGTCTTCGGCATCGAGGAATTGAGCCGCTCCTTCGAGTCGCGGACGAGCGGCCTCGTCCTCGGCGCGATCATCGCCGCCGGCCTCACCTCGCTCGGCCTCGTCGGCGATTATGCCTATTTCGGCTCCACCAGCGCGGTGCTGCCGCTGGGCCGCGCCTGGCTTGTGCTGCCGATCTGCGCCGTTCTTGGCGGCGCGTTCGGCGGTCTCTTCAGCCGCATCGTCGTCATGTTCGCGCGCGGCCTGCCCGGCACTCTCGGCCGGCTGATCGCCAGCCACCCGATCGTCTTCGCCATGCTATGCGGCCTGGGCGTCGCCCTCACCGGCCTCGCCTCGCAGGACACGAGCTATGGCACGGGCTACGACGAGGCGCGCGCGATCGTGCATGGCGCCGCGCCCGCCTGCGCGATCTTCGGGCCGATGAAATTCCTCGCGACCCTGATCTCCTCGATCGGCGGCATTCCGGGCGGGCTTTTCGCGCCGTCCCTCGCCGTCGGCGCCGGGCTCGCGGCAAATTTACACATACTCTTTCAGGATGTTCCGCTCGGCGCCCTGGCGCTGATCGGCATGGTCTCCTATCTCACGGGCGTGGTGCAGACGCCGATCACCTCCTTCGTCATCGTCTCCGAGATGACCGAGAACCATGCGATGATCATTCCGCTCATGCTGGCGGCGCTCATCGCCGACGCGGTCTCGAAGTCGATTTGCAAAGACAGCATTTATCACGCCTTAGCGGGCGTATTCTTGAAGAACGCCGACAAGGCCCGCGCGCAAGAGCCGGAATGAGCGACGAGGAACAGGACATTCCCTTCGACCAGACGCCGCCCGGCGCGGCGGAGCGGCTTGTCCGGCTGTCGCCGAAGATCCGGCGGATTATCGCCGACAATCCTGGCCCGATGACTTTCACCGGCACCTGCACTTATGTCGTCGGCGACGGCGACGTGGCCGTCATAGACCCTGGCCCTGACTCGCCGGCGCATCTTTCGGCGCTGCTGGAAGGTCTTGGCACCGAACGCGTGCGGCACATTCTCGTCACCCATACGCATCGCGACCACGCAGCTGGTGCGGCGGCGCTGAAGGTCGCGACCGGCGCGGAGATCGTCGGTTGCGCGCCCTATCCCGCTGCCGGCGGCAGAGACGGAGCGGGAGCGGACGCTGCCCATGACCGCACCTATCGCCCGGACGCGGTTCTGCGCGAAGGTGAGACTGTCGGCGGGCCGGCCTATGCGCTCGAAACCGTCGCCACCCCCGGCCATACCGGCAATCATCTAGCCTTCGCGCTGGCGGAGGAGCGCGCCCTGTTCTCCGGCGACCATGTGATGGCCTGGGCGACCTCCGTGATCATTCCGCCGGACGGTAGGATTGACGACTATATGGCTTCGCTCGAAAAGCTCACGCGCCGCGCCGACGCGCAGTATTGGCCCGGCCACGGCGGCGGCATCGCCACGCCCCAGCGGATGGTCCGCGCGCTGATTCATCACCGCAGGCTGCGCGAGGCGGCGATCCTGGCCGAACTCGGCAAAGGCCCGGCGCAAATCCCGGCCCTGGTCGCCGCCATCTATCGCGGCCTCGATCCCCGCCTCAAAGGCGCGGCGGGTCTCTCGGTTCTCGCGCATCTGCAGGATTTGTCCGAGCGCCAGCTCGTGCAGAGCGAAGGCGCCGCGGATCTCAAAGCCGTTTACGCACGCAAGTGATCCGCGCGGGCGGTCATTTCGCGTCAGCTTCGGTCTTCAACTCATCCGCGAAAGCTTCGATCCGCGCGGCATTGCCGCCGAAATCGTGCCGGCCGATGCGTGAGGCGGAACGGACATCGACCCGCGTCTCTCCGGCCAGAGGCCAGATGCGTATCGTAATGTCGTCGGCGAAGCCGAGGATGAGGCCATGCGCGATGGCATCGACGTGGCCGTAGCCGAGCCGGCCGCCGGGCGGCACTGAGTCGATAATTTTCCAGTGCCGCGCCGCGGCGGCGCTCAGCACCGTCTGGTAGGTATCGTCGCCGTCGAGATCGAGGTAGATCGGCTCGATGTCGGGATAGGCGGCGCCTTGCGCCTGGCGGGCAGCCGCGGGGATCGCCGGCGGCACCCAGCCATGCCGCGCGGCAAGCGCCTTGCGCGACAGCGAATAGGCCGGAGGATCGTCGGTATCGGTCGAAATATCGTTCAGAACCGGCAGCCGCACGGCCTGCACGGCGAGATAGGCGGGATAGGCCAGGAGCAATACCGCCAGCACCGCGCCGCCGAGAAGCAGCCCGACGCCTTTACGCCCCGTCTGCCAGATCTCGACCGTCGCGACACCGGCGCAGAGAACCGCAAGACAGGCGAGCACGATCGCCGAGCCCACGACAGCAAGAACGGCCGGCGCGTCGAGGCCGAGCCGCGCCAGAACCAGGCCCGTCGCCACGACCGCCGCCGCAAATAGGGCGAGCCGCCGGGACCAGATCGCGCTCTCCGAGAACGGCTCCTCGATAATCAAATGCCGCATGAGCAAACCCGTGTGCCGCTCGAATGTCGAGAAATGTTGAGCACGAGACACACCCCTGCGCAATCACCGCCGACGCAAACATTCCTGCGCCTTTAACTTAAATTGGCAAGATTCTGTTTACTGCACAGAAGGAAGCTTCCCCGCTAGCGCAGCACGCCAATGCAGGCAGCGATGAAGAACCCATGCAAGATCACAACGCAAATTTCCGTTCAAGCCAAACGCCGGGCGACGCCCGCGATATCCTCGCCCGCCTCTATCGCGAGATCGGCATTTCCGCCGTCGCCGCAGCACTGTTGGCAACGGCGCCGAGGCCCAAGGATGCGGATGGCCAGGAGGCCCAGCGCCAGCCCCAGCGCCGATTCGGCGGCAAAGCCGCTTAACCATTGACCTGCTGGACAAAATTCGGCCGCTAAGTCATTTTACGAAAGCGCTGCCTCGACAAAATGCCGGGGCGCACGCAGGCTGCGGGTGGGCACCGGCCTGCCGTTCGTACCGGTTTCCCTGATGGCCCTTTTGACCCGCCGGCATTTCATCCAAGGCGCCGGCGCTTTCACTCTGGCAACGGCTGGTCTGGGAACTTACGCCTGCGTGATCGAGCCAGGTTTTCGGCTCGACATCACCACCTACCGCATCACGCCGCCGCATTGGACCCCTGGCCTGCAGGTCAAGGCGGCACTGGTCGCCGACATCCACGCCAGCGAGCCACAGATGTCTGTGGCACGAATCCGGCGCATCGCCGAACTCACGAACGCGCTGAATCCTGACGTCATCTTCCTGCTCGGCGATTTCAACGCCGGCCATCGCTTCGTGACCGGTCCCGTCTTCCCCGAGCAATGGGGCGAGGCGCTCTCCATCCTCGACGCGCCGCTGGGCACCTATGCCATTCTCGGCAATCATGACTGGTGGCATGGCACCCTGGTAAGCACGCCCAGCGACGATGGCGAAAGCGTCCGCCGAGCGCTGCGGCACGCGGATTTCACCGTCCTGGAGAACGCCGCCGTGCCGCTCGTCAAGGACGGTAGGACCTTCTGGGTCGCCGGACTGGGCGATCAGCTGGCCTATAAGGCCGGCCCGAACGGCTTCCACGGGTTCGACGATCTCGACGGCACCTTGGCGCAAGTGACGGACGAGGCGCCGATCCTGCTGCTGGCGCACGAGCCCTTCGTTTTCCGCCGCGCACCCGAGCGCGTCTCGCTCACGCTCTGCGGCCACACCCACGGCGGCCAAGTCAATCTGCCGGTCATCACCGAAATCTTCACCGAGTCGCAGTTCGGGCTGCGGCAGGCCTATGGCCATATCGTGGACGGCGACCGTCACATGATCATTTCAGCGGGGCTCGGCACGTCGATCGCGCCCATCCGCCTTTTCCGGCCGCCGGAAATCGTGCTCGTCACGATCGGCAGCGATTCTGCCCTCGCCTAAAAAAAGCGCCTGCATCCGGGAATGCAGGCGCCAAATCTCAGACTTGGATTATATGCTTATTCAACAATGACTTTGGTGCCGACCTTGACGCGATCATAGAGGTCGATCGCATCAATGTTCGACATGCGGATGCAGCCCGAGGACACCGCCTGGCCGATCTGCTCCGGCTCGTTGGTGCCGTGGATGCGGTAGAGCGTGTCCTTATTGCCCTGGAACAGATACATCGCCCGCGAGCCGAGCGGATTTCCGGGACCGCCGGGCAGACCGCCGGCATCGGCCGTCGGCTGAAGATGCGGCCAGCGCTTCAGCATGTCGGACGGCGGCATCCAATGCGGCCATTCTTCCTTGCGGCCGATGGTGGCAGTGCCAGTCCAGCCCGCTGCTTCCGAGCCCGCCGCGATGCCATAACGCATCGCCTTGCCGTCTCCCAGCACGTAATAGAGATACATATGCTTGGTATCGACGATCACGGTGCCGGGCTTCTGACCGGTCGGATCGGCGACCTCATAGCGTTGGAATTCGGACGGGATGGCAGCCTTCGGCGCAAGCGCGAGAAATTCCTGGTCGCGGCCCGAAAGGCTCGGGTCCGGCGTCTGCGTTCCGTCGCCCTCGCAACCGGCCAACAACAACGCGAAAAACGGCAATACCCAGGTAAATCTAGAAAGTCTCATCGCTAGTTCCCCACCTCTATGAACGAAATAACGCATCGATGCTTGTCTCGCTACCGTTACGAGCACGTTGAGGGCCCAGATGGAGCAAGAAGACGAAAACCTGTGGCGCAAAAGAAACATTTATGCAGGCTGTGACGCATGCGACGGCACCCGCGCCGCCTACTCGGCCTGTCGCACGGCAATGCTAAGGTAAAGGCGAATCGTTTCCGGTCGGCTAAAGGTCCCGTGGCAACCCTGCTTTTCGATCATCCAGCCGGCCTCGGCCACGATACGGGACCCTATCATCCCGAATCGCCCGCGCGCCTCGTCGCGATCACGGAGGCTTTAGCCGCCGATACATTCCGTGATCTCGGGCGGCGGCGCTCGCCGCGATGCGACCCCGCGCCGATTCAGCGGGTGCATCCCGCCGGCTATGTCGCGGCGCTCGAAGCCGCCGTGCCCGACGAGGGTCTCACCTATATCGATGACGACACGCCGATCAGCCACGGCTCATGGGAGGCGATGCTTCATGCGGCCGGTGGTGCCGTCGCGGCAGTCGACGCGGTTATGCGGGGGGAAGCCGCCAACGCTTTCGTGATGACACGCCCGCCCGGCCACCACGCCAGCCGCACCGTCCCGATGGGCTTCTGCCTTCTCAATAACGTCGCCATCGCCGCCCGCCACGCCCAGGCGGCGCACGGCGCCGAGCGCGTCGCGATCGTCGATTTCGATGTTCATCACGGCAACGGAACGCAGGCGATCTTCTGGGCCGACGCCAGCGTCCTTTATTGCTCGACGCATGAAATGCCGCTTTTCCCCGGCACCGGCGCGGCCTCGGAAACCGGCACCTACGGCACGATGGTCAATGCGCCGCTCGCGCCCGCCTCCGATGGCGCGGTCTTCAAGGAAGCCTGCGAGTCCGTCATCCTGCCGCGGCTCGCCGCCTTCGCGCCCGATGCCATCATCGTTTCAGCGGGCTTCGACGCGCATTGGCGCGACCCGCTCGCCAATTTGAACCTGACCGAGATGGATTTCGCCTGGATCACCGCCGAAATCCTGGAGATCGCGGCGCGAAGCGCCGGCGGCCGCGTCGTCTCGGTGCTGGAAGGCGGCTATGACCTCGAGGCTTTGGGGCGCTCGGCCGCGGCGCATGTGGCGACGCTGATGGGCCTTTCTTATTTCTCGCCTTCGACCGGCTCGTAGGCGACGATCCCGATGCCGAAGCCCGACAGGCCGACATAATTCAACGGCGCGGACGTCCGCAGCCGGATCGAGGAAATGCCGAGATCACGCAGGATTTGCGCGCCGATGCCGATCTCGCGCCATTCCTTGCTCCGCATCGCCTCGGAGGCGCTTTGGTTTACCTCCGAAAGTGCCGGCACCCCGGCCGTGCCATCACGCAGCAGAACGAGAACGCCGCGGCCCTCCTTCTTGAACCGCGCGAGCGTCTGCGGAATGAGGGCGCTGCCGGTGATGACGTCGGCGATAAGATCCACCCGGTGCAGTCGCGCAGGTATATCGCGGCCATCGCCGATCTCGCCCTGGACGAAGGCAAAGTGATGCACCGGATCGAAGGGAGTTGCATAGGCATAGCAGGTCAAGGAGCCGCTCGGCCCTTCGACCGGGAAGACCCGGACCCGCTCGACGAGCTTTTCGCGCTCCTGCCGGTAGGCGATGAGTTGGGCGACCGAAATCCGCTTCAATTTATGCGTCTGGGCGAAGGCCTGGATTTGCGCGCCGGCCATGACGCTGCCGTCGTCATTGGCAAGTTCGCAGATGACGCCGACGGACGGCAATCCGGCGAGGTGGCAAAGATCGACCGCCGCCTCGGTATGGCCTGAGCGCGTCAGCACGCCGCCCTCGCGCGCGATAAGGGGAAATACATGCCCCGGACGCACGAAATCGGCCGCGCCCATATTGCCATTGGCCAGGGCGCGCACCGTATTCGCCCGCTGCTCCGCCGAAATGCCGGTCGTCAGCCCGTGCCGGACATCGACGGATACGGTGAAGGCCGTGCCCAGCGGCGCATCGTTCATGGCCACCATCGGCTGAAGGTTGAGCCGGCGCGCATCCGCCGGCGTCACCGGAGCGCAAACGATGCCGCTCGTATGGCGGATGATGAAGCCCATCTTCTCCGGCGTGCAGAGCGAGGCGGCGCAGATCAGATCGCCCTCGTTTTCGCGGTCGTCATCGTCGGTGACGATCACGATCTCGCCGCGCGCGATGGCCTCGATCGCCTCAGTCACGGTATGACGCATGCTGGAAACTCCAAATCCTGATAGACTTGGTAGATAGGAAACATTGCACGATCGAACAATGCTGCCGAAACACGGCCCCCGAACGCTGCTGCGCATCGCCCTCGGTGCCCTTGGTCTCTTCGTCTCGCTGCCCTCGGCGCGGCCGGCAGAGAAGCCTCCCTGCGAAGCGGTCATGGAGGCGGATCGCCATTACACGATTTGCGTCTTCGATGCACGCAAGGACCAGCTGCGGCTATTTCTCGCCGGCGCCGACGGCAAGCCCTATGGCGGCTTCCACGCCATCGCGGAGGCGATGAAAGCGCAAGGCAAATCGCTCGCCTTCGCGATGAACGCCGGGATGTTTGGAACGGATTTCCGCCCTGTCGGGCTTTATGTCGAGCACGGACGTCAGCTCAGGGGCGCCAACACGCGCCGGGGTTCGGGCAATTTTCACATGACGCCGAACGGAATCTTCTATTTCGGCACCGAGAGCGCCGGGATCATGGAGACGAGCAGCTTTCTCAAATCCGGTCTGCATCCCGACTATGCGACCCAGTCCGGCCCCATGCTTGTCATCAACGGCGCCCTGCATCCCAAAATCGAAGTCACGGGAACTTCGGAGAAGATCCGCAACGGCGTCGGCGTGCGGGACGGCCACATCGTCATTTTCGCGATCTCAGACGAGCCAGTGACCTTCTATAGCTTCGCGACTTTGTTCCGTGACCGGCTGCACTGCCCCAACGCGCTGTTTCTCGACGGTTCGGTCTCAAGCCTGTACGCGCCCAACTTCGGCCGCGACGACACGCTGCTGCCGCTGGGGCCCATCGTCGGCGTCGTGGAGAAAGGCGAGCGTTAACCGATCTGCGCGCGGTGACGCAGGAATTGATCGGCGAGAACGCAGGCGACCATCGCCTCGCCAACCGGCACGGCGCGTATGCCGACACAGGGATCGTGCCGGCCTTTGGTGACGATCTCGGTTTCCGCGCCCAGACGGTCGATCGTCTTGCGTGGCGACAGGATCGAGGATGTCGGCTTCACCGCGAAGCGCGCAACGATCGCCTGCCCCGTCGAAATGCCGCCGAGAATGCCGCCTGCGTGATTGCTGGAGAAAACCGGCTGGCCGTCATTGCCGATGCGTATTTCGTCGGCATTCTCCTCGCCCGACAAGGCCGCGGCAGCAAAGCCATCGCCGATCTCGACGCCCTTGACCGCATTGATCGACATCAGCGCCGCCGCAAGCTCCGCATCGAGCTTGCTGTAGATCGGCGCGCCCCAGCCCGCCGGCACATTCTCGGCGACAATCTCGATCACCGCGCCAATCGAAGAGCCGGCCTTGCGGATGGCGTCGAGCTTCGCTTCGAATTCGCGCGCCTTGTCTGCATCCGGCGAGAAGAAGGCATTACGCCGCGTCTCGGCCCAATCCCATTTGGCACGGTCGATCCAATCATCGCCTATCGCGACAAGCGCGCCGCGCACAATGACATTACCGATGACCTTGCGCGCGATGGCGCCGGCGGCGACACGCATTGCCGTCTCGCGCGCCGAGGAGCGCCCGCCGCCGCGATAATCGCGGATGCCGTATTTCGCCTCGTAGGTGAAGTCGGCATGGCCGGGCCGGAACTTGTCCTTGATCGCGTCATAATCCTTCGAGCGCTGATCCGCGTTCTCGATCAAAAGACCGATGGGCGTGCCGGTCGTCACCTGCTGGCCGGTCGTATGGTCCTCGAAGACGCCGGAGAGGATTTTGACCTTGTCGGCTTCCTGCCGCTGGGTGGTGAAGCGCGAGGTGCCCGGCCGCCGCTCGTCGAGATAGGTCTGGATGTCCGCCTCGGTCAGCGGAATGCCGGGCGGGCAGCCATCGACCACGCAGCCGATGGCCGGCCCGTGGCTCTCGCCGAAGGTGGTAACGCGGAACAGATGGCCGAAGGTATTGTGGGACATGGCGGGAGAGCGCTGGCGCTACTCCCTGATCAAGGCCGATATGTCCGGCGCCGCGGGGTTCTTCATCCCGACGATGTGATAGCCGGCATCGACATGCAGGATTTCGCCGGTGATGCCGCGCGACAGCGGCGAGAGCAGAAAGGCGGCGCTCTCACCAACTTCGTCGATCGTCACCGAGCGGCGCAACGGCGCGTTATATTCGTTCCACTTGAGAATGTAGCGGAAGTCGCCGATGCCCGAGGCCGCGAGAGTCTTGATCGGGCCGGCCGAGATCGCGTTGACGCGAATGTTCTTCTGGCCGAGGTCGGCGGCCAGATAGCGTACGGAGGCTTCGAGCGCCGCCTTGGCGACACCCATGACGTTGTAGTGAGGCATCCATTTTTCGGCGCCGTAATAGGTGAGCGTCAGCAGCGAGCCGCCGTCGGTCATCAGCTTCTCGGCGCGCTGGGCGATGGCGGTGAAGGAATAGCAGGAGACCAGCAGCGTATTGGCGAAATTCTCCGCCGTCGTCTCGACGTAGCGGCCGGTGAGCTGATCCTTGTCGGAAAAGGCGATGCAATGGACGACAAAATCGAGCCCGCCCCAGAGCCGCTTGATCTCGGCGAAGACGGCGTCGATGGTGGCCTCGTCGGTGACGTCGCAATGGCCGACGACGGCGGCATTCAGTTCCTCGGCCAGCGGACGCACCCGCTTCTCCAGCGACTCGCCCTGATAGGTAAAGGCGAGTTGCGCCCCCGCCGCGTGCGCGGCTTTGGCAATGCCCCAGGCAATCGAGCGATTATTGGCGGCGCCCAGCACGAGGCCGCGCTTACCGGCCAGAATTCCAGGGGCTATCGTTTCTGCGGAAAGGCGCTCCGGCTGCGTCATTCTTCGTCCTGGGCAATGATGTGGGGCTGTCCGCCGGCAACGCCGGCTGGGTTAAAAGCCTTTAACCCGGTTTATGATGATTGGCCAAGCCCATGTCGCGTCTTGCGGTCGTCAAACCCACGTATTCGCGGCGCAGCCTGCGCCATCCGTGGACGTTTTGGCCGGTCCGATCACGCTGGCTTGCGAATGGTTACAACTGAGGCCCTAACCCGTGATCGGACGGGACGGATCGCGACTCAGGCGAAATCCTGCCGCGGATCGTAGGGCCGCTGCTTCTGCCACTTCTCGGCGAGCGCCGTGAGATCCGGGTCGCTGCCCTCGGGCAAGACGATCCGCAAGGTCACCAGCAGATCGCCCGGCGTGCTGCCCGGATTGGGCAGGCCCTTGCCGCGCAGCCGCAGCGTACGGCCGCCGTTCGACCCGGCAGGAACACTCAGCTCCACCTTGCCGTCCAGCGTCGGGACATTCACCTTGGCCCCGAGCACAGCCTCGTAGAGAGTCAGCGGCAGATCGAGCCGCAAGTCTCTATTATCGACCCGGAAATAGGGGTGCTTGGCGATCTTGACCGTCACCAAGGCATCCCCCGCCTCGCCACCATAGGCGCTGGCGTGGCCCTGCCCCTTCAGGCGGATGGTCTGGCCGTCCTCGATCCCGGCCGGAACGGTGACTTCCAAGGTGCGGCCGGTCGGCAGCGTGACCCGGCTCTTGCCGCCGTGGACGGCCTCGCGCAGGCTCACCGAAATCTGGGCGGCGACATCCTCGCCACGTGGCGGCGGGCTCGCGCGGCCTTGGGCACCCCCGCCGCCGCGCCGGGCCGCGCCGAACAATTCGCTGAACAGGTCGCTGGCGTCAAAGCCGCCGCCACCCGGCCCGGTGCGGAACTCATATTGCTCGAAGCCACCGCCCGGCGGCCGCCGGGTGTACCCGCCCGGCCCGGCGCCAGCGCCGAAGCCCTCGAAACCCTGGAAGCGTGGCTTGCCCTCGGCGTCGATCTCGCCGCGATCGAACTGACCGCGCTTCGCCTCGTCGCCGAGAATCTCATAGGCGGCGCTCACCTCGGCGAATTTGTCCTTCGCCTTGGGGTCCTTGCTCTGGTCGGGATGATATTTCTTGGCGAGCTTGCGATAGGTCTTTTTGATTTCCGCAAGGTCGGCCGTCTTCGCCACGCCCAAAACTGTATATGGATCACGCATCTTTGAGCCCGTTACAGCGCCCGCCCGGCATGGCGCGGGCGCAATGTCTCAACGCCAACTTGGGGGTTTCGGGCCCTGGACGCAAGACTTGGCGCACGTTCCGGAAAAGCCGCACGACTTTATCCTGTGAGAACACGCGCCAACATCATGAATCGCCCCCTGGCCAGAAAGGCGCTCGGGCGGAGCCTTGGGTTTTCAGGCGCCCTTGCGGCTGAAGCGTGCGTTCTCCGAAATCCCGGCCCCGACCGCCAGCCGGCCGGCGGCGAGCAGGCCGCCGAAGGTCGCCGCGTTGATGGCTAGAACCCGCAGGACATTCACCGGCGCGTAGGGATAAAGCTCGCTGTGCGTCGCCAGCGTCAACAGAAACAGGCCGCCCTCGTAGGCCGCGAAGGCCGCGACGAAGGCCAGCGCATAGAGCGCCAGCTGCGGCAAGCGCGCGCCCCGCGCCTCGACAAAGTTCGCGGCAAAAACCGCAAGAATACCGACGAGGAGGAAGGCGCCGCCCCAGGCGATCGTCGCCGCATCATGCGGATAATGCAAAAGCCCGAAGCCCACGGCCTGATTGGCCGCCACCACCGCGACGATGAGCAGAAGCGCGGAACGCCGGCCCAGCGTCAACGCACCGAGCCCCGCGAGAGCCGCCAGCGGCACGGCGCAAGCAAAGCCAAGGCTGATGCCAATGCTCGCCACGAGCAGCGTCGCAAACCAGAGCGGATGCGTGAGCGCAGACATTGATTTTTGCATTTCCCTCTCCTCGGCGGCAGGACTCGCCTGCCGCCCTCCTGATACCAGTCTTTGCGCCGCAAGAAAATGCGGCGCTATTTCGTCACCAGCGGCTGCGGCGCCGAACTCGCCGGCACGTCGAAGGCCAACCGCAAGCCGCCGAAGACGCCAAGGCCCGGATGATCGTAGCCCAGCGGCTCCTGATAATGCTCGTTCAAAAGATTATCGATCCGTGCAAAGGCAGTCAGCCCGTGGCCGAGATCATAAGAGCCCGCAAGATTGACAAGCACATAGCCCGGCGCCGTCAGCGGCTCCGTATTCGTGCCGTCGCGATTGTTATCAAGCCACGAGCTCACGTACACGACCTGGCCGCTGATCTGTGCTTTGTCCGTCACCTGCCACATGCCGGTGAGGCTCACCTTGTTCTTTGGCCGCCGCAAAAGCTCCTGCTGCGTATTGTCATCGTAAGCCAGCGTGTAAGTGTAATCGGCGCGCAACGTCAGTGGCGCGATAGGATGGATTGCGACGAAGCTCTCGACACCCTGTGTCGTCGCGTGACCGACATTGATGTAGGTCGTGAACGTGTCGTTGTCCTCGATCAGGTTCCTGATGTCGTTATAGTAATAGGTGGCGCCGAAGCTCAGCTTCTGGGCGAAGAGATATTGTTCGAAGCCCCCATCGACGCCGAGGCTCGTTTCCGGCTTCAGGTTGGGATTGGCGTAGAAACCGTAGGCCGGATAGTTGTTGTAGAGTTGATCGAGGCTTGGTGCCTTAAAGCCGGTGCCCACGCTGCCCTTCAACTTGGTTCCCGTCTCCGGGAAGAAAATCGCCGGCGCCTCGCGAAAGGTGACCGCATTGCCAAACTCGTCATTATGATCGAAGCGAACATTCGCTTCGTTGAAGTATCTGTCATAGACGTTCGATTGAAGCTGGCCGAAGACCGCGTCGTCGGTGACGGACGCGCTGAGCGGCGCACTCGCGACGCCGCCGCTCGACGAGGCAGGATTATCGAGCGAGTCGATTTCATGTTCGGCGCCGATGGTCGCGATTTCGCCCGGCACGATGGTATAATTGCCCTGATAATCGATCTTGATCCGATCGCCGGCGTAGAAATCATAATCCTCCGACGAATAATTCGTATCGATATAGCTGCGCTTGTAATCCGTATAGGCGACGCCGAGCGTTTCGTCGAACCGTCCGTCGAGGAGCAGCCAATGCACAAAGCCGCGCGTGAAGAGCGCCTGGCTCGGGTTGTCGGCTTGGATTGGCTCAGCCACTGGCGGATAGACGTAAAAATTATCCGCCGTATTGCGCAAATCCCTCTCAATGTAATGCGCGACGGCGCCGATATCGATATCGTCCGTGATCTGCGCGCCGAGCTTTAGCGAGAGGCTCCGGTTGTCGTAGGAATCCGGGTTATAGGGCGTGCCCGGCGCGACGACAGATGTGGGTGTGACCGGCGCGTCGGTCGAACTGTAATGGGCAAAGGTGAACGCGTAGCTGAGACGCGAGGCCGAACCGCTCACTCCGACATTCTGATTGAACGTGCCGAAGGAACCGCCTTCGAGAGAGCCATAGACGTGCGGCGGCCCATTGCCGGTTTTGGTCGCGATGTTGACAACGCCGCCGATGGCGTCCGAGCCGTAAAGACCGCTCTGCGGCCCGCGCAAAACCTCGATCTGCGAAATGTCTGCGGTCAGCAGCGTACTGAAATCGAAGGAATCATCGGTCGAAGTCGGGTCGCTGACGTCGATGCCGTCGAGAAGCACCTTGGTCTCATTAGCGTTGGTGCCGCGCATGTAAACCGAAGTCAGCCCGCCGGGACCGCCCGTTTGGACGATATTCAGGCCCGGCACGGCCTCGAGCGCGTCAGGCAATGTGCGCTCCTGCTGCGCCTCGATCTCGCCGTCCGTGACGACAGTGATGCTGTTGGAGACGTCGCTGATCGGCGTCGGATTGCGGGTCGGAGCGGTGACGATGATCTGCGGCAACGCCTGTGTGCCGCTGGCACTGGAGCTGCCATCGGCCTGTTGTGTTTGGTCGGGAACGACTTGCGCGAAGGCCACCGATGAGAAAGCCAGAGCGCTAAGGCTGAGGGAAAGAGCGAGCGCGATTTTCGGTGTTTTAGGCCGCGGATGAAGAGAGAGCATAAAGCCTCGCGATGACGTGACACGTCACCGCGAACCAAAGCAATCAATGCGCAAGTCTATCCGCGCATCTCAGCCCCATCGGTGCACCCCGCCCCATGTGTTCGCGCGTGACCACGGCGGATGGCAGGTCTCCTGGCTCACGGGTCGCTGCCTCAAGCCGCCTTCCCGGTTTCCCAGTGGCTTCGTGGCTGAGGCTCGCCGCTTACAGTTGCGGGGGCAGCCATGGATTGGGCCATAGGCCGCACCATGTTCCCTTTTGATCCCCGAAGGGAACCATCGGCGGCGAAGCTAGCGCCCGCAGCCGTTGAGCGCAATGGACCGAAAGCGGAAAAGAGATTTCGGCTAGTGACTGTTGCCGCCGTGCATCGCTGATTCAGGTCTTGCTGATGGGCCGCACGTCGGTGACCTGCCAATCGCCGGGCTTGCCGGCGCAGGCCGTGCCCTGCAAGGAATCGTCGACATCGTTTCTATCGACCGCGGCGGCAAAGCTGCGGCAGGTGCCGGAGGCCGTCGAATAGGCAGCGCCCACGGGCGAGAACGAGCCCTTCACCCCCGAATCGGGATTAGCCCAAGCGACCGAGGCCTTTTCATCGCCGGTGCCGAGGGCCTGGGCGAGCGCGGCTTTGGCACGGCGCCAATCCTCGCCAACGAGGCCGTCGAACTGCGCCTTTTCGATCGAGCCGGTGCTGTCGTCGTCGCCGAGCAGGGAGCCCATGGGCATCGACATCGAGCAGCCGCCCAAAGCGACGCCGGCGATCACCACCACGCCGAGCAAAGGCAGCGCATAAGCCCTCGTCAGACCGCCCATGCTTCCACTATAAAGCATCCAACACACCCCCACCGGCGGATAGCCAACTCATCATCAACGACGCAAGAAGTCTAGGCTGAATGAATTAATCGTGCGTGACTTTACCGAAGCTGAAGACCCTTTCGCGCTCTTCTCCGCCTGGCTTGCCGAGGCGGAGAAGACCGAACCCAACGACCCCAACGCCATGGCGCTCGCTACGGCGGACGCCGACGGCCTGCCCGATGTCCGCATGGTGCTGCTCAAGGGTTTCGACCCCAGCGGCTTTGTTTTCTATAGCAATTCTGAAAGCGCGAAAGGCCGCGAACTCGGCACGAACATGAAGGCGGCCGCCGTCTTCCATTGGAAATCGCTGCGCCGCCAAGTGCGCCTGCGCGGACCCGTTGAGAAAGTTAGCGACAGCGAAGCCGACGCTTACTTTTCCAGCCGGGCGTTGCAGAGCCGCATCGGTGCCTGGGCCAGCCAGCAGTCGCGTCCGCTCGAAAGCCGGTTCGCGCTCGAGACGGCCGCTGCGAAATATGCCGCCAAATTCGCACTCGCGCCCATTCCGCGGCCGCCCTATTGGAACGGCTACCGGATTCAGCCTCTATCGATCGAATTTTGGTCGGACGGCGCCTTCCGGCTGCACGACCGAATCGCCTTCACCCGCGCCGCGCTCACCGGCGCCTGGCAGAAACAGCGGCTTTATCCATGACTTCGACTTTGCGTCTCCCGCCCCAACGTTTCGACACCGCCAATCCGCATGTCGGCGTCAGCATCGCCGTCTTCCGCGAAGGCCGTGTCCTGCTCATCACCCGCACCCAGCCGCCCTTCGTCGGGATGTTCACCTTGCCGGGCGGCCATATCGAATCGGGCGAAACCGCCTCTTATGCCGCGCTGCGCGAATTGCAGGAGGAAACCGGCGTCAGGGCCAAGCTCGTCGGCTTCAACCAATATGTCGAGACGATCACCCCGCCGAACGCGAGCGGTATCAGCCGCCATTTTGTCATCCTGTCCTTCGTCGGCACCTGGGCCTCGGGCGAGGGCTCGCCCGGCCCCGAGGCCGGCGAGATTCTCTGGGCCGAGCCGAAACAGCTCGCCCTATTAAAGACATCGCCCTATCTCATCGAAGTTGTCACGAGCGCGCACAAAGTTTTAGCTCGCAAAACCTTGCCGGATTGATCCCGTGGTCACACGAAGGGCCGTGATCCTTATCTGTGCGATCTGCGCTGCCGCTCCGTCAGCAGCGCAGGCGCAGGGGTTTTTCGGCAATCTCTTCGGACCGCCGCCGCAATACCGGCCGCAAGAATTCGAGCCGGCACGCCCGCGCGTCGTGCCGCATCACCCGCACCCGCATCCGCACCCGTTGCATCCTCTCGCCAATCTGCCCAAACCCGGCGCGCCAGGCGCCAAATCCGCGACACCGGCACAGCCCGACGAGCCGCCGCCGCCCTACGAGCCGCAGCTCCTGCGCCTCTCCGAACTGCTGGGCGCGCTGACCTATCTGCAAAATCTTTGCGGCGGCCAGAACGGACAGATCTGGCGCGACAAGATGACGGCGCTGATGGACGCCGAGACGCAAAACGCGCTGCGCCGCTCGCGGCTCGCCGGCGCCTATAATCGCGGCTTCAACGGCTATGAGCTGAACTACCGTCAATGCACACCGAATGCGCAGGCGATCATCACCCGCTTCCTCGATGAATCCGGGAAGATCGCGCGCGATGTCGCGCACCGCTACGGGACGTCGTAGCGGCCGACGATCAGAGGCCGCCGATAAACCGCACCGCCTCACCCTGCCCCTGCGTTACGATCTCGCCTTGCCACATCACCCGCTGGCCGCGGACGATGGTGCCGACCGGCCAGCCCGTCACCGTCACGCCATCATAAGGCGTCCAGGCGCTGCGCGAGGCACTCCATGCGTCGGTGATCGTCTCGCGCCGCTTGAGATCGACAAGCGTGAAATCGGCATCGTAGCCGACGGCGACGCGCCCCTTGCCGGCGATGCCGAAAAGTCGCGCCGGCCCGGCGCTCGTCATATCGACGAAACGCTCCAGCGTAAGCCGCCCCGCGTTAATATGATCGAGCATGATCGGCACAAGCGTTTGCACGCCGGTCATTCCTGAAGGGCTTTGCGGATAGGGCTTGGCCTTCTCCTCCAACGTATGCGGCGCGTGATCGGAGCCGAGAATATCGGCAATGCCCTGATGCAAGCCATACCAGATGCGCTCGCGATGGCGCGGCGCGCGGATCGGCGGGTTCATCTGCAGCCGCGTGCCGAGCCGCGCGTAATCGTCGGCGCTCAAGGTCAGATGCTGCGGCGTCACCTCGACGCTAGCAACATCCTTGTGCTGCGCGAGGAAGTCGATCTCCTCCGCCGTTGAGACATGCAGCACATGGATCGCCGCATGTTGCGCGCGGGCGATGCGCACGAGCCGCTGCGTGCAGCCGAGCGCCACCTCTTCGTCGCGCCAGATTGGATGCGAGGACGGATCGCCGGCGACGCGCAACCCCTTGCGCTCTTCGAGCCGATATTCGTCCTCGGAATGGAAGGCGGCGCGGCGGCGCGTCTGGCCCAAGATCGCCCCGACGCCTGCGTCGTCGGCGACGAGCAGCGAGCCGGTGGACGAGCCCATGAAGACCTTGATGCCCGCCGCACCCGGCAGCCGCTCCAGTTCCGGAATGTCTTTCACATTCTCATGCGTGCCGCCGACCCAGAAGGCGAAATCGCAATGCATCCGGCGATGCGCGCGGCGGACCTTGTCCTCAAGCTCGGCGGCGCCGGTCGTCAGCGGATTGGTGTTGGGCATTTCGAAGACGGCGGTGACGCCGCCGAGCACCGTGGCGCGGGAACCGGTCTCCAAATCCTCTTTATGCGTCGCGCCCGGCTCGCGGAAATGCACCTGCGTATCGATCACCCCCGGCAGGATGTGCAGGCCCTTCGCGTCAAGAATCTCGCCGGCAGAGGCTTGCGAGAGATCGCCGATCTCGGCGATCCTGCCGCCGCTGACGCCGATATCGCGCGGACCGATCCCGTCCTGATTGACCAGGGTGCCCCCTTTGAGGATGAGATCGAATGTACGGGCCATGGCTCCTCTCGGGCGGACGGGCGGCGCGATGCGCGGCTTGCGTCTCTCCCCGGGCCGATTAAATACGAATGGGCCGCAACGCAAGCTGGAACACAATCTCATGGACAAGGGCGCAAGCATTCTTGCCGACCGCGGCATCGTCAAAATCTCGGGCGCCGAGGCCCTCGACTTCCTCCACCGGCTCGTCACCAACAGCCTGCTGGATCTGAAGCCCGGCGAGGCCCGCTATGCTGCGTTGCTCTCGGGCCAGGGCAAGCTGCTCTACGATTTCTTCGTCACGCCCCTCGCCGAAGGCCCGCAAGCCGGCTGCCTACTCGATTGCCTGCGTGAGCAGATTCCCGACCTCGTCAAAAAGCTCACGCTGCACAAACTGCGCGCGCCGGTGACGATCGAGGATGCGAGCGCGAGCTTGGCCGTGGCCGCGATCTGGGGAATCCCCGTGCCCGCAGACTTTTCTGGCATTGCTTTCGCCGACCCCCGCGCCGAAGGGCTCGGGACGCGGCTGATCGCCCTGCCGGCGGCGCTCGCCTTCGCGACGACGCCGCAGGAGGCCTATGAAGAGCATCGCACCGCGCTCGGCGTGCCGAAGGGCGGGATCGATTTCGCCTATGGCGACACGTTCGTGCATGACGCCGATCTCGACTGGCTGAACGGCGTCGATTTCAAGAAGGGCTGCTACCCGGGCCAGGAGGTCGTCGCTCGCGTGCATTTCCGCAAATCGGCGCGTAAGCGTATTCTGAAAGTGCGCTTCGACGGGCCGCCGCCCGCCCCCGGCGCCGAGGTAAAGATGGGCGACATCAATATCGGCCATATCGGCTCCGTCGCCGGTGTGACCGGGCTTGCGATGCTGCGGCTCGACCGGGTCGAGGACGCCAAAGCCGCAGGCACCCCGCTCATTGCCGGCACGGCCGCGCTCGATGTCACGCCGGCGCCGCCGCAATGACGCACGAGCATCAGCACTCCGATGGAAAAACGCGCTGCCATTGGCCCGGCAGCGACGCGCTTTATCTCGCCTATCACGACGCGGAATGGGGCGTACCGGAATTCGACGACCGCGCGCTGTTCGAGAAATTCATCCTCGACGGCTTTCAGGCCGGACTTTCCTGGATCACCATTCTGCGGCGGCGTGAAAGCTTCCGCAAAGCCTTCGATCATTTCGAACCCGCGAAAATCGCCCGCTACAAACCGGCGAAACTCGCCGCTCTGATGCAGGACGAAGGCATCATCCGCAACCGCGCCAAAATTGCCGCCGCAGTGTCCTCGGCGCAAGCCTATCTCGCGCTGCAAGAGCAGGACGGCTTCGGTCATTATCTGTGGAATTTCGTCGACGGCGCACCGATCCAGAACAAGTTTCGCAAGCAAGACCAGATCCCCGCCGAAACGCCCCTCTCACTCAAAATCTCCAAGGATTTGAAGCAGCGCGGCTTCAAGTTCTGCGGCCCCACCATCGTCTATGCCTTCATGCAGGCGGTCGGCATGGTCAACGACCATATCGTGCCTTGCTGGCGGCATGACGCCTGCGCCGCGCTCGCCGCACGCCGCGGCAAAGGGCGCTGACATGGCCGCGGCGCGCGCCTGGGTCCGGCTGCTCTCGGGCAAAAGGCTCGACCTGCTCAATCCGACGCCACTCGATTGGGAGGACGAGGATCTGGCGCTCGGTCTCGCCCGTACCTATCGCTGGGGCGGACATTCGGCATGGCCGCTGCCCCTCTCGGTAGCGCAGCATTCGCTCTTCGTGCTGCAATTGCGGCGGTTGCGCTTTCCTGACGTGAAGGACGCGCGCGCCGACCTGCGCGAATTGCTGCATGACGCCGACGAGGGCCTCCTCGGCTTCGATTCCATCTCGCCGCTCAAGCCTTTCCTCGGCGAGGCCTATCACGACCTCGTCGAACGTCTGCAAAATGCCATCTGCGTGCGCTATGGCCTGCCGGCTTGGACGGCGAAGGAGAAGCGCATCCACAAGGAAGCCGATCGCGTCGCGGCAGCGACCGAGGCGGTCCGCGTCGTCGGGTGGACCGAGGAGGAAATGCATCGCGTGCTGCGCATTCCCTACGAGCCGCTGACCAAAGACCCATTGCAACCGCTCTACGGCGGCGCCCCCTTCGAGCCCTGGCCGCCGCAATTGGCGGCCGAGCGCTTTCTCGCTGAGCTGCACGCTCTGACGCAGGCAAATCCACACCCCAAGGGGCACGCGAAGCGCGAGAAGTCCCTAACCTAGAGCCGCGGCTCAGATGGAATACCGAGGCTCTACGGTTTTGTTTTGTCGCGTTTTCTTCACGCGAACCGGTTTCCACTTCGCTTGAAAACGCTCTCCCTCGCCGCAACCGCGAGAGGGGATTACAATGTGAGGCCGGCGCGATTCTTCGCGCCGGGAGTTCATAAGAGGAGTCGCCGGGTGCCGCGCATTCACGTCTGCTCGCTGTTCCAAATCGCCGACGTGACCGCCGCGACCGGTGCCAGATCACTCATTACCCTCATCAATCAAGGCGTTTACGTCGATCGCCCGGCAGCGATCCCGCCCGAACGGCACTTGCAGGTCGCGATTTCCGACGTCAGCGAGGAAATGGAAGGCCATATCCTGGCCGATACCGGGCATATCCAGACCTTGATCGATTTCATCCGTGCCTGGGACCGAGCCGAGCCGCTGGTGATCCATTGTTTTGCCGGCGTCAGCCGTTCGACGGCGGGCGCCTATATCGCCGCCTGCGTCCTGAACCCGCAGGCCAACGAAGCCGAGATCGCGCGGCGGCTGCGGCGCGCCTCCCCCACCGCGACGCCGAATGTTCATCTCGTCGGTCTCGCCGACCAGGCCCTAGGCCGCGACGGCCGTATGATCGCGGCGATCCGGGAGATTGGCCGCGGCGCCGATTGTATGGAGGCCGAGCCCTTTGCCCTGGAGCTTGATTGATGCAGCGAAGGTCAACCTGACGGAGGCGAAGACGCGGTGCCAAAACCTCGTCGGCTTCGTCAATCAAAGATTTGTCTTTGGACGCAGTGCCGGGAAAACATGATATAAGCCTGCAGCCAACGAAGGATTCCTCTCTTGACCGAGACAAATGACGATATCGCCACCCTCTCCTTCGAAAGCGCGATGAAGGAGCTCGAGCAGATTGTCGACAGGCTTGAGAAAGGCAATGTCGAGCTTGAGGAATCGATCGCGATCTACGCGCGCGGCGAGGCGTTGAAGGCGCGGTGCGAAGCCCTGCTCAAAAGCGCCGAGCAGAGAATCCAGAAGATCACCCTCGGGGCTGACGGCGCGCCGACCGGCACCGCGCCGCTCGACGTGGATTAGATCAATCGGTCTCGACGACCGGCGCCTCCGGCTCCGTCCAGCCAATCCGAGACATATCGGCGATCGTGCGACCCTGCTCGTCGACGGCGACGGCGTCGGCATAGCGATGGCCGAATTGCACCTCGTCCGCAGCATAATCCTTGCTGTCGTAGACATGCGCCGAGAGCATCGGATCGCGCGCCGCGATCGACAGGAAAAGCCGCGTCACGAATTCCCCGAAAGACTTTGCATCGTATTTATAGAGCGGACTCGTCTCATCGATCGTGTGCATCAAGGTCCAGGTCAGACCGAAGATCGGGATATGCGCGCGCTGCAGTGACAGATCGTAGATGCGGCGGAAGAACTGCCCTTCCGTCGTCCATTCGCTGATGAGAGCGGAAAGCTGTGCCTTCGTCTCGGCCATCGCATGGGCGCGGCCGTTGCCGATCCGTATCATCAGCGTGCGCTGGCCGTTGAAATGGCCGACGACCGCGTTCTCAGCGTAGATGATGCGCGCGCGGGGCCGCGAGAAGCGCACGAAGACAAGGCCGGTCATGATCGTCATGAAGGTCATGCCGGCGAAAATCTCGATCGTAGCGATGATATGGCCGTAGAGCGTCGCCGGCGCCATCACGCCATAGCCGACCGTCGCCAGAGTCTCGAGGCTGAAGAAGAAGGCGTCGCTCAGCGAGCCGGGATGTGCATTGGCCACGCTGCCCGGTTGCGCCAGATAGAGCAGCGCGAAGATAAGGTTCAGCGACAGGTCGATGGTGAGCAGCGAGATGACGAAACGCGGCCAGCTCATGGCGAGCGCGAGATGATAGGGATCGCGCCAATCAAGCTTGCGCGCATCGCGGCCGCGGAGCACGAAGGCGCCGCCGCGGACCATCATACCCGCAGGTTTGAGCTTCCTTGCCTTGTCGTCCGCCATGCGATCGTCTCCGCCGATGCCGCTTTCGTAGCGGATCGGCGGAGAAAGTCGAGCATGCCGTGACTATCCGAATTTCAGGCTGATCGGCTCGCCACTGATTTCGATTTCGGCACGATAGGCCTCGCATTCTTCCTCGGCGAAGCGTAGGGCCGCCGCCTCGTCGCGGAATAGGCCGCCGCAAAGGCCGTGCGTTTCGATGACGATCCAATGAGCTTCGAGATCGCGCCCAACGACAAAATGCGGATCGTCGGCAGCGGGAGAGTGTTGATCTTGGGTTCTCATGGGCGGTCTCAATGCCCCACCAGGAAATCGACCGCACGAACGATCATGCAAAAGGCGACGATGACGGCGATCATGCCTGCGAACATAATTTCGGGCCGTGCAATTATGCTTGGCTCCGATGCCGCGCGATGCGCGCGTGCTCTTGATCTCATCTTTATCTCCAACGCCGAAACCTCGGCAGCGGGCGAAATCTGGCGATGAGATCATATAGATTCGAGATGTGTCGGAGCCGCGCGGTATATAAGCGGGCGGCGGCGGTTAAGCGCCGAGGAATCCGGCTTATCCCGCGATTTTGGAGAAATCCGCGACCTTGTGGACCGCATCGCGCAAGGCGTTGAGCAGCCGCAGGCGGTTCAGCCGCAGCGCCGGATCGTCGGCATTGACGGTCACTTTGTCGAAGAAGGCGTCGACCGGCGCGCGCAAATGCGAGAGCGCCCGCATGGCGGCGGCGAAGTCCTCCGCGCTAATAGCCTGCTCCGCCTCACCAACGGCCGCGACGAGATTCTCAGCCAAAACCTTCTCTTCCGGCAGCACGAGTTTTTCCGGCGCGAAGGGCTCGGCATAGCTTTTCGCCTCGGCCGGAGTCTTCTTCTCCTCGGCACGCAGGATGTTGGCGGCGCGGCGATAGCCCGCGAGCAGGTTCTTGCCGTCGTCGCTGTCGAGGAAGATGCCAAGCGCTTCCACCCGGCGGACAATGAGGAGCAGATCGTCATTCTCTCCGCCCGGCCCAGGCGCGGCAAACACGGCATCGATGAGATCGTGCCGCGCGCCTTTTTCTCGCAGATAGACTTTCAGCCGGTCGGCGAAGAAGGTCAGAAGGCCGCTGGCTTCAGCCGCATCGGGAAGCAATTCGAAAGTTTCGCTTTGGGAAAGGTTTTCTCGCCTGAGCCAGGTCTCGACGCTCTTTCGCACATATGGAAAATTTTGGCCCACAAACTCTTGGAGGCTAAAGGTCTCCATGGACCTCAACCGCAACCGAAGCGAATTTTCCAATATGATCCGGATGATGCCGAGCGCCGCGCGGCGCAGGGCGTAAGGATCCTTGCTGCCCGTGGGCTTCTCGTCGATGGCGAAGAAGCCCGTCAGCGTGTCGAGCTTGTCGGCCAGAGCCACGGCGACCGAGACCGGCGCGGTCGGAATCAGGTCCGACGGGCCTTGGGGGCGGTAGTGCTCGCCGATCGCCGTGGCGACCTCCGCCGGCTCGCCATGCGCGCGGGCATAATATTGGCCCATGAGGCCCTGCAATTCGGGAAATTCGCCGACCATTTCGGTGACGAGATCGGCCTTGGCGAGCTTCGCGGCGCATGCCGCCTTCTCTGCATCGGCGCCGATATGCGGCGCCAGCCAGCGCGCGAGTTCGACCAAGCGCGCAACCCGCTCGGCCTGCGTGCCAAGCTTGGCGTGAAAGACGATATTCTCAAGCTTTGGCAGCCTGTCTTCAAGTTTCACTTGAAGATCGGTATCGTAGAAAAACTTGGCGTCCGACAGCCGGGCGCGGACGACGCGCGAATTGCCCGCGACGATGGCCGCGCCGCCATCCGGCGCCGCGATATTGGCGACCAGCACGAATTTATTGGCGAGCGCACCATTTGCGCCGTCGCGCAGTACGAAGCATTTCTGGTTGACGCGGATCGTCGCGCGGATCACTTCCGGCGGCAGCGCCAGAAATTCGGAGTCGAAACCGCCAATGAGCACCACCGGCCATTCGACAAGCCCAGCGACCTCATCGAGCAAGCCCGCATCCTCGATAAGCTCCAGCCCCTGGGCATGGGCCAGATTACGCGCGTCGTAGAGGATGATGTCGCGCCGGCGGGCCGGGTCCAGCGCCACCTTCGCCTTTTCAAGCGAAGTCACATAATCGTCGAAGCGGCGGACCCGGATCGGTTCCGGCGCCAAAAAGCGATGGCCATAGGTGACATTGCCGGCCTCGATCCCAGCAACGGAAAAACGAACGACCTCCGGCTCCTCCGTCTCCGGCCCAAAGGTGGCGAGGATGGCATGGAGCGGGCGCACCCAGCGGAAGGCGTCGGGCTTTACTAAATCGGCGCCCCAGCGCATCGACTTCGGCCAGGGGAAATTGGCGAGGATCGGCGGCAGGATTTCCGCCAGCACAGCCTCGGTCGGCTGCCCCGGCCGCTCGATGGCCGCGACGTAGAAATCGCCCTTTTTTGGGTCGGTCTCGATTTGCGCCTCGGCAACGCTGGCGAGGCCCGCGCTCTTCAAAAAGCCATTGATCGCCGCGGCCGGCGCATCGGTCCGGGGGCCTTTGCGAACCTCTTTGGTGTCGCGCTGGCGGGCCGGCAGCCCTTCGATATGCAGCGCGAGGCGGCGCGGCGTCGCGAAACTGCCGGCGGATTCGCCGAAGAGATTGCGCTCGGCCAAGGCGTCGATGACGAGCCTTTTCAAATCCTCGGCCGCCTGCGCCTGCATGCGGGCGGGAATTTCCTCGGAAAAAAGCTCAAGCAGAAAATCGGGCATCATATCCACGCAAAGCCGGGCGCAACGGGGCGCGCGGCACTTCTATAGGCGGGCGGGCGGCATTTCAACGTATTGCGAGGCGGCCTCCGAGCGTTTAAGAGCGAGACGAATCCGCAGGGTGCCGCCATGCCCATTCTCGTCGAAATCGCCGCCGGCGAACTGATCGACAAGATCACCATTCTTGAGATCAAGCTCGATCAGATCGGCGCGGCGGACAAGCGCGCCAACATCCGCCGCGAATATGAGCAATTGACCGCCGTCCTTCAGGAGCATGTGCCGCCGAGCGACAGACTCACCGAACTGACGGCGGCCCTCAAAGCCGCCAATCTGGAACTCTGGCACATCGAGGACGATATTCGAGCCTGCGAGCGGATCAAGGATTTCGGACCTGAATTCATCGCCCTCGCCCGCTCGGTCTATCAGACCAACGACCGCCGGGCGGCGCTGAAACGCGAGATCAATATTCTGCTGCAAAGCCCGATCGTCGAAGAAAAAAGCTATGCCGCCTATTGAGCCGGGCTCCGTTTTCGGCAACGCCCCTCAACCCGCAGCGCGCAACAGGCATTGGACCAAGACCTGATGACGAGCGAAAAGAGCGTCAAGTGAAGCGGCTCGCCTTCCTCAGCGCCGCCACGCCCGAGGCCGAGGCCGCGCGCACCCGCCTCGTCCAGCTCTACGGCGATGCCGATCCGACAGCGGCGGACGTCATCGTCGCGCTCGGCGGCGATGGACTGATGCTCCAGACGCTGCACCGCTTCATACGCACCGGTAAGCCGATCTACGGCATGAACCGCGGCTCGGTCGGCTTTCTGATGAACGAATACCGCGAAGAAAACCTACTTCAGCGTATCGAGGATGCCGAATCCTCGGTGATCCACCCGCTGGCGATGATCGCCACGGATATTCGCGGCAAGGTGGCGACCGCCATGGCGATCAACGAGGTCTCGGTGCTGCGCCAATCCTATCAAGCGGCAAAAATTCGCATTTCCGTCGACGGCAGGGAGCGGCTCGGCGAGCTGGTCGCCGACGGCGTGCTGCTGGCGACGCCGGCCGGCTCCTCGGCCTATAATCTCTCCGTCGATGGGCCGATCCTGCCGCTCAATTCGCCGCTGATGGCGCTGACGCCCATTTCTGCCTTTCGCCCACGGCGCTGGCGCGGCGCGCTTCTGCCGGACACGGCGCATGTGACACTCGACGTGCTGGAGGCCGAGAAGCGCCCGGTCGCCGCCGTCGCCGACCATTTCGAGTTCAGGGAAGTCTTGAAAGTCGAAATCGCCATGGACCACGCGACAAACCTCGTCATTCTGCACGACCCCGGCCATTCGCTGGACGAGCGGATCCTGCGCGAACAATTCGGCTTTCAGGATGAGCGACACGATTAAGATTTCTCGGGCGCGAGATCGTCTCGCGCGGTTTCGGCCTGCTCGAACGCGTCACTTTCTGGCGCCGCAAATTCAATGGCGCGCCACGGGAGTTTACGCGCGAATTCTACGACAGCGGACCGGGCGCCACGATCCTGCTCTACGATCGCGAGCGTCGGCGCATCCTGCTCGTGCGGCAGTTCCGCCCGGCAGCCTATCTCGTCGAGGGACGCGACAGCCTGATCGAAACCTGCGCCGGCAAGCTCGAGGGCGCGGCAGCCGCCGACCGCATTGTCAGCGAAGTTTTGGAAGAGACCGGCTTCAAGATCGAAAGGCCGGCCTATCTCTTCTCCGCCTTCATGAGCCCCGGCGTCTATGCGGAAAAGATCAGCTTCTTCATCGCGCCCTATACGCCGCAGGACCGGATTGCGGACGGCGGCGGGCTCGACCATGAAAACGAGGACATCGAAATCCTCGAACCCACGCTCGACGAGGCGCTCGACATGATCACGCGCGGCGAGATCGAGGACGCCAAGACGATCCTACTCATCCATTACGCCGTGCTGCACCGGCTGTTGGAGAGTTAGGCCGCTGCCAGCTCGGCTTCGATGGCGGCGAGATCGATGGTGATGCCGGCCGCGGCGACTTCCGCCACGTCCTCATCGCTGAGCCGTAGCGGCGGCTCCTCCGGCGCCAGCAGAGCCGGCGTTTCCGCGCTCGCGACGAGCCGCTCGACGCCTTCCTCCTTGGCGGGCAGCGCCGCAGAGAACTGGCGTGCTTCATCCCGCGCGGCCTCGGCCGCGAAGCGGCGCAGGACCGCGAGCAGCGAGTTGAGTTCACCGGTGTTCTCGGCTTTGCAGGCGGTCAGCACGCGCTCGACCCTCTGGCGCGACAGGCTCGCGCCGGACGCGTCGCCAGCGTCACCGGAGCTCAAGGCTTCGATTGCGGCCCGGAAAGCCGGCAGCAGCGCCTCCGGCAGGCCGGCCCTGCGATAGAGCGCGGCGAAGCCCGAGCCGCGCCAATCGCGCGTCAGGCCCTTCACGCGCAGCGCCGGCAGGCCCGAAAGCTCCGTCAATGCGGCTTCCAGCAGGCTCGCATTGCCGCTGAGCAGCGCGCGCAGGAGAAGGCTCGCGGTCAACTGGCCGCAGCCGCGCAAATGGGCGATCAGCGCCACAGCGCCGTTCTCGCCCTCCTCGCTCGTCGCGGCGATAATCACCCGTGCCTGCTCGCAGGCATCGCGCGTCACGCGCTGCGCCCGCTCGCCGGACATCCATTCGCGCGCGATGACAAAGGCGCGGAGCACATCGGCCATGGCGGCGACGAGATCGGCCCGCAAGGCCGCCGGGAGGCCGGGCCGCATCAGCAGAGCTTCGCGCATCTCGGCATCGGCGCCGAACCGTTCGACCATCCGGCGCAGCGAGAATTCCGGCACCTCGGCGCCGGGATTGATGGCGAGCGAGATCAAGGCCTCGCGAGCGCCGACCTCGGCGAGCGCCGCGGCCACCGCCAGCGAAACAGCCGGCCGCAAGGCGATGGCCGATTGGGCAATGGCGTCGCCGATCGCGGCGCAGTCGATGAGATCGGAATCAGAGAGGACTGGCGAGCGGCCGAGAACGATCGAGGAAATATCCGACTGGTCGTCGGCAAGACCGAGCACGAGATGGTGCGGGGCATTCGGCGCGCTGGCGAAGACCTCGGCCAGTGCCCGGCGCACCAGCGGCGAAGCGTCGTCGAGGAGGCCAGTCAGCGCGAGTTCGGCTTCCTCGCGTTCGGCGGGATCGAGTTCGGTGATGAGATAAACACGCGCCAGAGCCGCAGCCGCTTCCGCCCGCTGCGCTGCGCCGGCGGTCCGCGCCCAATGCATGAATCGACGCACAATCATTGTATCTTCCTGCCGCGCCGCCCCGAAGCACCGGCGTCTTAAGCTCCTGTTCACCATCCGCGATCATGGTAAACGTACTCTTAAGGCAGTGCTCATGCTCGTTCATCTTTCGGTTCCGGCCTCCGGGATGCCCGAGACGGCGCTAAGGCACGGCGCCGACGCGCTCTGGCTCGACGGCAGCCCGGCTGCGGCGGCGGAATTCCTGCGCGCCGCGCGGCGCATTGCCGGAGCGCCAAAACTTTATGTCCGGGTCAGCGGCCTGGAGGCCAGGGTCGAAGCGGAGCTCGACGCGCTGATGCCGGCGGCACCGGACGGGATCATCTTGCCGGCGCGGAACGGCGCCGATGTCCAGCATCTCAGCGTCAAGCTCGCCGTCCGGGAAGCGGAACTCGGTATCGCGGACGGAGCGACGCGGATCATCGCGCTCGCAGGCGCGACCCCCGGCGCAATTTTCCAACTAGCGAGTTTCGCTGACGCCAGCACCAGGCTTGCCGGGCTCGCCTTCGACGGCCGCGTGCTTGCAGCAGCCTTGGGCACGGACGAGGATGCGCCCGGCTCGCCGATCGACCTCGCCCGCAATCTCACTTTGCTCGCGGCTAAAGCCGCTGGCGTCGCCGCCCTATTGGTAGAAAACCGCGTGGCGGATTTCGCGATATTCCGTCAAAAGGCGAAGCAGGCGGCCTTCGACGGAATCGTCACCGCGCAGCCGAAGGCCATCGCTGCGATCCGTTCCGCGCGCAAATGACGCCGATTCAGCGGAACTCTGTGACGATCTCGGCAAGCTGCGGCCGCACGCGATCCTCGCGCGGACCGGGATTGCGGCCGATATGGATGAAGCCCGCGATTTTTTCGTGCGGGGCAAGACCGAAACGCTCCAAGACCGCACGGTCATAGGCATACCATTGGGTGAGCCAGGCACTGGCGAAGCCGAGCGCATTGGCGGTAATCTCGAGATTGAAGCAGACGGCGCCTGCGCAAAGCACCTGCTCCCATTCCGGGACTTTGACATGCGGATCGACGCGAGAGACGACCCCGATGACGAGCGGCGCCAGAGCGAGGCGCTTGCGCTCCTTATCGAGATCGGCGGCGCCCGCCGTAGGATGCGCGGCCGCGAACACGTCCGCGATGATCTCACCCGCCTTCTCCCGCCCCACGCCCTCGAAGACGATAAAGCGAAAGGGAACGAGTTTGCCATGGTCCGGCACGCGCGCGGCGAGCGTCAGCAGGAGTTCGCGCTCCGCCGCGCTCGGGGCCGGTCCCGCGAGCGCCACTGGCGGCGCCGAACGCCGCGTACGCAGAAGTTCGATTGTCGCGTTGCTCAAGTCCGCCGCCTCCAATTCCTGAATATCTTGCGCGCTCAATGCCATGGAATGTCCCGCTGCGCACACAATTTTGCTTGATCGCGGCCCTCGTCCGGGCCATCACAAAGCCGGATTTTCCGCCAATATCGCTCCATGGATTTCGCCGCTTCGCGCCACCCCCTCACCCAACTCGCCGCCGTTTTGATCCTCGCGCTCGGCTTTGCCGCGCCGGGCGCCGCCGTTGCGCAGAGTAACCTCGCACAAGACAGCAACGCCGATGTGATCGCACCGATCATCCCGCCCGGCGGCCTGATGGGGCCACGGCGCGATACGCAGCCAGGCGTGCCGCGCAATCCCCTGCTGCTGTCCGCGCTCTTGAGCGCAACCGACCTGCGCCCGATCAGCTCGGGGCTCAAATGGCGCGTATTCGACGAAGCCACCGAAGCCGACGGCTCGCACCGGCTTGTCGCTGAGTTCGAACGAGGCCACCCCCTCGCTTTCGCTGCCGGACGGCAATTATATCGTACATTGCGCCATGGGGCTCGCGAGCATGACGCAGAACGTCACTATGGCCGGCGCGCCGATGAGCGAGCGGCTCGTGCTCAATGCCGGCGGCCTGCGCATTGTCCCGATGCTCGGCGACGAACCGATCAATCCATCCAAATTGATCATCTCCATCTACGTGCCCGAACATAACAATTCCGAAGCCAAGCTGATCGTCGCCAAGGCCCACGCGGGCGACATCATCGGCCTGCCGGAGGGCAATTATCATGTCGTCTCGACTCTGCTCGATACGACGGGCGTGGGTTCGCTGGCACAAAACGGCATCGCCAACGCGACAAACTCCGTCGTCAACGCCGATCTGCGCGTGCAGGCCGGCAAGCTGACAGATACGACGCTGCGCCACCGCGCCGCGGTGATGACCTTGAAACTCGTCAATGCGCCAGGCGGCGAGGCTCTGGCCAATTCCGCCTTCACCATCCTGACCCCCGGCGGCGACGTGATCCGCGAATTGATCGGCGCCTTCCCCTCGCTCGTCCTGGCCGAGGGCGAATATGTTGCCATCGCGCGCCACGGCGACAAAACCTACCAGGCCACCTTCAAAGTGGAATCCACGCACGACCGCGACGTGGAAGTCGTCGCCAGATAGGCCCCCAAAGCCTGGGCTTGATCGCTGCCAGCCGGTTCGTTAAGTCTTGCCCACCATCGAGTACGGCGGGTGACGCGGCAGGCGCTCCGCGTTGCGAGATAACGCAGGGGGGGCGATGAAATATCTGCTGCTGATGCTGCCCTCTTTGGCAAGCTTTCTTGTGCCGTTTTACAATGTCACCGAGCCGCGGCTGTTCGGCTTTCCGTTCTTCTACTGGTTTCTGATCGTCCTGATCCCGTTCTCCAGCCTTGTGACGTATATCGTCTATAAGGGGGAGAAGCGGTGATCGACCATTTGAACTGGACGGCAGCCGCCGTCTTCCTCAGCTTTTTCCTTCTCGTCACCGTGCTCGGTTTCATCGCCGCGCATTGGAAGCGCGCCGATCTCAACGATCTCAACGAATGGGGACTGGGCGGGCGCCGCTTCGGCGCCTGGATCTCGTGGTTCCTGATCGGCGGCGACATCTATACCGCCTATACCGTCATCGCGGTGCCTTCGGTGGTCTATGCGGTCGGCGCCTACGGCTTTTTCGCCGTGCCCTATACGATCATCATCTATCCCCTGCTCTACGCGACCTTTCCGCGGCTTTGGGCCGTCGCGCACCGCAAGAATTATCTGACCGCCGCCGATTACGTGCTCGGCCGCTACAGCAACAAATGGCTGGAACTCGCGGTCGCCTTCACCGGCATTTTCGCGACCATGCCTTATATCGCGCTGCAGCTCGTCGGCATGGAACACGTGATCGACGCGCTCGGCTTCGAGGGGCACGGCTTGATGAGCCATCTGCCGCTCACCATCGCCTTCGTCATCCTGGCACTCTACACCTATCGCAGCGGCCTGCGCGCGCCTGCGATGATCGCCTTCGTCAAAGACATCATGATCTATGTCTTCGTGCTCGCTGCGATCATCGTGGTTCCGATGAAGCTCGGCGGCTATGGCGCGATCTTCGACGCGGCGGGCGCGGCACTCGCCAAAAAGGCGGCGGTGAGCGGTGGCAAGATCGCCGCTGGCCTGCTGCTGACGCCGAAGCAGATGTTTCCCTTTGTCTCGCTCGCCATCGGCTCGGGCCTCGCGCTGCTGATGTATCCGCATTCGATGACCGGCGTGCTTTCAGCGCGCAGCGGGAATACGATCCGCGTGAACGCTATCGCGCTGCCCGCCTATTCAGTGATGCTCGCGCTGATCGCCCTCATGGGCTACATGGCGCTGGCGGCGGGCGTGCATGTGACAAACCCGCAGGACGCCGTGCCGCATCTGATCCTCGCGATCTTTCCCGATTGGTTCGTCGGCTTCTGCTTCGCCGCCATCGCTATCGGCGCGCTCGTCCCCGCTGCGATCATGTCGATCGGCGCGGCCAATACATTCACCCGCAATATCTGGAAGCCGTTCATCCATCCTACGATGAACCCGCAGGAAGAGGCGGTCCTCGCCAAGCTGATGTCGCTGATCGTCAAGGTCGGCGCGCTGGCCTTCATCCTGTTCGTGCCCACCAAATTCGCGCTCGATCTGCAATTGCTCGGCGGCATGTGGATGGCGCAGGTCTTCCCGGCGGTGATCTTCGGGCTCTATACGCGCTGGTTCAATGGCTGGGCCCTGCTCGCCGGCTGGGTCACGGGCATGGTGCTCGGCACCTGGCTCGCCTGGACGCCGGCCGCCTGGGTGCCGGTACACACAATCTTCGGTTCGAGCTTTGCCATCTATAACGGCGTCACGGCTTTCATCGCCAATGTGCTGGTCGCCGTCGTCCTCTCGGCGCTGCTACCGAACACGGCAAAAGACGAGACACGGGCCGAGGACTATGCCGACCTGCCGGAAGCCCAGCTTGCCCAATAGGAAAGGCGCGTCAGCAGTTCGCGCCGTGGCTGGAATTGCAACGCAAGGCGGCGCAAGCAGGATTTTCTTGAGCATTTTCCCTCCCCATTCTTTATCTTAGCTTTAAGTGGGAAGTATCGCCGATCGGAGGCTATATCTCTGGGGCGTCGATGCTGCTGACCAATCGGCAAGCTGCTTCTCAACCGGCCGCCCTCACGGCGCGTTCCGTCCGAGCAGCCAGCGGAGCTGCATTGCGGCCATGCGCAACTTGCCATATTGCCGCCGGCCTTCGGGACCGGTCTTGCCGTTCAGGGATTTGATGGCGCGAAACAACTGCAAAGGCGGCATCATTCGCCGATCGAAAACATCGAAGTTCTGCAGGACGTGATCGAGGGCAGCCCTAGCTGCCTGCGGGGCCATATCGCTTTTGTCGTCATAGCCCCTGATATTGTTTAATGCCGGATGCCTGGTGAACGTGTTGCCGCCATGAATGCGGTAAGCGCCCAGCGGCCTCTCAATGACGACGCTGCCAATGAAGGCGTTAATCGCAAAATTGAAGAACGCATCCGTTGCGCTTCGCAGCGTCGGAAACTGCGGCGCGTCGATGAACATTGCGAGCGCATCCCGCCGATACATCGTTCCTGAGGTTGGCGCCCAAACCCATTCATCCGCGGAGGTTGAGATCGCCTTGAGCGGAAGATCCTCGATATCGGCGGAGAACTGAAAGCCGCTGGCAGACGATTTCGGGAAATGCCGGGGTGGGTTGAGCAGCGCTTCCAAATATTGGTGTTCGCTGGAAGGCCCGCGTGCCTGGAATGTGGTCCCAAGGACGATGGCGCCATCGACGACTTGCGTCATATCGCTCGACGTAAATCCCGTCGCATGACGCAACGACAGATGCACAAGCACATGCGTCTCGGCAAAGGTATCGAAGTAATAATCGTCGGCATCGACAAACACGACGTAAGGTCCGCGCGACTTGCGATAGCCATCGAGACACGCCGCGCTCTGGCCGAGATTGGCTGGCTCGTAGATTACCACGAGCTGCGGATAGGACAGCTTGAGCTCTGCAATAACGTTCGCAGATTCATCCGTCGATTTATTATCGACGAGGATGCATTCGACCGCCGGATAGGTCTGGGCGAAAATCGAGTTGACGCATTGGCGCAGAAACCGCCCGTAATTGTGATTGACGACAACGAAGCTGACCACCGGCAACTGCGCGTCGGCAAGCACGCGCCCTGGCGCCGGTTCGGTGGGGGTCGCCGCAGCCAAAAGATGTCCGGCTTTTATCATCTCGGTCATTCGATGAATAACAACGCAAGTTGATCGACAGGTGCCATGCCGGTATTCGTCTGTCCAGCTTGGCAGTAAAACAACCTGCCCGATGCCTCGACAAATCCACCGGCTTGAACCAGGAACTGACAATGGACTCTGTATCTGGCGACCGTGAGGCGCGTTACCAGCGAATTTATGGCAGACCTCTTAGCCTGTCTGCGATTTTATTCGCGGCTGCCAATTCCGCCGTTCGCATTTGAGCAAAATCCTTACGGCTCAGAGATCACGGCGCACATAAAAATGTTGCCGTTCGCCGGCGCGCTGATCGGCGGCTTCGGAGCAATCGCACTTTTGTCAAGCACAGCTCTCGGCCTGGCGCTTCCTCTCGCTGCAACGCTCGCGATATTATGCCTTGTCGCCGTCACAGGCGCCTTTCACGAAGATGGTCTCGCGGATTTTGCAGATTCGACAGGCGGGACGACGCGCGAAATGCGTCTCGAAATCCTCAAAGACAGCCGGATCGGCACCTTCGGAACAATGGCATTGATCGGCAGCACACTGCTGCGCGTCTTGAGCCTATGGATATTCGCGCGCCACAATCTCGCGTTGGCTAGTCTGGTGCTCATTGCAACCGGAGGTGTCTCGCGCACGCTGGGACTGTTGCCGCTTGTCCTTCTGCCGCCTGCGCGCACCGAGGGCGCCGGCTTTTCCGCAAAGAGCGAGCAGCCGCCGCTGCGTGTCGCCGCGCTCTTCGCCTTCGCGCTGAGCTTGCTCCCCATGCTCGCCGGCGCGAGTTTATGGCGCGTCCTGAATGCGCTGGTGTGCAGCATCGTGGCTGTCTATGGAGTGACGCTGTTGGCGCGGCGGCTGTTCAACGGCCAGACGGGGGATGTCGCGGGCGCGGCGCAACAGGTCGCGGAGGTGACGACCTATCTCATCTTCGCGGCGCGGTTCTGAGCGCCGCAAAAAGCGGGACCGCCTGCGCAGATCCCGCTTGATTTACTTCGGCGTGTTCCAGGCGTGGAGTCCGGCCCAGAATCGGCGTCTCAGGCGTTAAAGCCCGGCGAGATATTGGGTGGGATCGACTGGTGTCGAGCCCTTGCGGACTTCGAAGTGAAGCTGTGGCGAGGTCGCATTGCCGGTTTCGCCGGATTTGGCGATCACCTGCCCACGCCGGACCGTCTCGCCACGCTTGACGTCGAGTTCGCCATTGTTGGCATAGGCGGTGACGAAGCCATTGGGATGGCGGATCAACACAAGATTGCCATAGCCGCGCACCTCGTTGCCGGCATAGACAACGAGTTCCGCCTCCGCCGCCTTGACCGATGTGCCCTCCGGCAAAGCGATATTGATGCCGTCATTGACGCCCCGGCGATAGCCCTCGGTGATCCGGCCACGAGCCGGCCAGCGGAATTCCGGCGCGGCGTCCGCCAAGGCGGCCGATTGCTCCGGCGCGGGATCGAGGCTGGCCGTCGGCATATGATCGATCGGCGCCGTTGGCGCTGCATCGGCTTGCGGCCGCGGATGCGACTTGATCACCCGGGCGCTCGCCAGCGGCGCTGTCTTTTCATGCTTCTCGCGCGCCAATTTCTCGGCACGCTTTTCCGCCTTGATCTCGGCGGCGCGGGCATCCCGTTCCTCGGCCGGCACGGGGCCGCGGACGAAATGCAGGTGCGTTTCATGAATCCGCGCCTCGTGCATGCGCTCCTGCGTCCGGAGCTGCTCGTTGCGAGCCGTCGAGAAGCGCACGCCGCTCGAAGCCGCCAGCGCCGCGTTATAGGTCGGGATCACGATCCGTGCGCCGGGACGGATTTGCCCCGCGTAGGAATAGCCGTTGGCGTGCACCAACGCGTCGGTCGGAATGCCATAACGGCGGGCGATGATCTCCGCCGTCTCGCCCTGCGCCACGACGACCGGCATGCCGCCTTCCGCCGTCCAGCCCGCACTGCTCGTGCGCACGGGGTGCGTGGCCGTATCGCTGCCGTTCCAGCCATGCGAAGCGACATGCGGGCTCGTGGCGGCCGGCGCCGAATAGGAATAGGAGGGCGCGGGGCGGCTCGAATAATTGGCCGGCGGCGCGAGCGGCCGCGACTCGACGGGCTGCGTCGGCGCATAAGGCTGCGGATCGGAAATGCTGCCCGTCGGCGTGCGATCGACATCGCCACGGAAAGGATCGGAGAAAGGATCAGTCAGACGCTGGGAATCGGCACATCCGGCAAGCAGGCCGGCGCAGCTACCGATCATGAGAAGACGAAGAATAAGACCGGAGCTCAATGCCGACGCGAAACTGGCCATGACGCAACCCATAGACGAACACTGTGGGTCGCATTAAGGGAGCAAGCGAGTTAAGGGAGCGTTTAAGATGAACGTCGCTTCACCGAATTCCGTCGCAGTTTAGCTTAATGCAAGCTTAATGCTGCGCGCCTCACAAAACCTGCGCGGTACCGGGCAACAAGGCCGGCAAACGGCACGGGCCGAGCTCCGTCTCGACAAGATTGCCGCCCGCATCGCGGCGCAATTCGATGAGCATCTGCCGCCAGGCGACCTCGCGGTCTGGCCGCGCGGCGACGATGCGGCCATCCGTCACCAAAAGCGCAACCAGGCTTGGCGGCACTTCGTCGAGCCGCGCATGGATCAGAATGCGATCGAACGGACCGGCCGCTGCGGGCACGGCCAAGCCATCGGCGAAGATGACCTCGACATTTTGCTTGCCCAACCGCTCCAACCGCAAGCGCGCGGCGATCGCCAAAGTCTGGAACCGCTCGATGGAGACGACCTGCGCGCCGATCTCGGCGAGGATGGCTGTGGCATAGCCTGAGCCGGTGCCGATTTCGAGCACACGATGTTCGCGCGCGACGCCCAGCGCCGCGATCATCCGCGCGACAAGCGAAGGCTGGGACAATGTCTGGCCGCAGCCGATCGGCAAAGCGAGATCGCGCCGCGCGAGATCGACGAAACGGTGCGGCACGAACATTTCACGCGGGATTTTTTCGAGCGCGCGCAGCAGATTGAGATCGCGAATGCCGCTTGAACGCAAGCGCAGCAGGAAGGCGGCCTTCTCCTCCGCGCGCGCGGCGGCGGCATCCTCTTCCGCGACAGCCAGCGATCCCGTCCTCGTCACGTTCCGCGCTTCCCCAGCGCGCTTTCCGCTCGAACAGAAATCGTTCGAGCGATTAAGAAATCGCGCTAAATCAAAAATATTAGGGCGAATTCTCGTCGAAAAAGTCTGTCAACTTTTTCGGAATTCGCTCTAAGGCCCAGCGCCGGCTGCTCCAAAGGCGGCAACAGCCGAATCATGTGAAGATCAACGATTTCATGAATTGTGTCGAGCCAAAAGCAGATCGTGGCCCCACCAACAATTATTCGGTGCGCTCTTTCTGGAAAGACGCGAACTCCGCGCGGTCGAACAGCCGCGCGTAGCGCGTGACCGAAACCTCGTCCGTCATGTCAAGCTTGAGCGGCGTTACCGATATGCGATTGTTGCCCACCGCCTCGATGTCGGTGCCCGGGCGGCGTTCGGTGACGTCGCGTTCGAAGGCGATCCAATAATAGGGATTGCCACGTCCGTCATTGCGACGCTCAAGCCGGACCAATTGCATGTCGCGGCGCCCTTGCAGGGTGACGGAGACACCCTCCACCTTTTCCGCCGGACAACCGGGAAAGTTCACGTTGATCAGCACGTCACGGTCGATGCCCTCGGCCAGCAGCGCCTTGATGATCCGCGGCGCATGAACCTCGGCGCAATCCCAATCGATCTTGTCGTGATCCTCGGGGTGATAGGTCTGAGACAGAGCGATCGCGGGAATGCCGAGCACCGTGCCTTCGATCGCCGCGGCGATCGTACCGGAATAGGTCACATCATCGGCGATGTTGGAGCCGCGATTGACGCCAGAGAGAATGAGAGCAGGCTGATGCGCCCGCAAAATCTCGCGCACGCCCATGATGACGCAATCCGTCGGCGTGCCCTTCACCGCGAAGCGGCGTTCGGAAATCTTGCGCAGCCGCAGCGGATCGTTGAGCGAGAGCGAATGCGAGACGCCGCTCTGATCATGCTCCGGCGCGACGACGATGATGTCGTCCGAAAGCTGCGCGGCGATCTGTTCGAGGACTTGCAAGCCCGGAGCGTGAATGCCGTCGTCATTGGTGACCAGGATGCGCATGATTGGCGAATCTCTCTAGGCCGTTTTCGTGAGACGGGTGATACCGCCCATATATGGCAGCAAAACATCAGGCACCGTCACGGAACCGTCTTCATTCTGGTAATTTTCGAGCACGGCGACCAGTGCCCGGCCGACCGCGACGCCGGAGCCGTTCAGCGTATGGACGAACCGCGTCGCTTTGCTACCCTCCGGCCGATAGCGCGCCTCCATCCGCCGCGCCTGGAAATCGCCGCAGACCGAGCAGGAGGAAATCTCGCGATAACGCCCCTGCCCCGGCAACCAGACCTCGATGTCGTAGGTCTTCTGCGAGGCAAAGCCCATGTCGCCAGTGCAGAGCGTGACGACGCGATAGGCGAGGCCGAGCCGTTTCAGCACCTCTTCGGCGCAATTCAACAAGCGCTCGTGCTCGGCCAAGGATTGTTCCGGGGTCGTGATGGAGACGAGTTCGACCTTGTTGAACTGATGCTGGCGGATCATGCCGCGTGTGTCGCGCCCAGCCGCGCCGGCCTCGGCGCGAAAGCACGGCGTCAAGGCGGTGACGCGGATCGGCAGGTCTTTTTCATCGAGGATTTTCTCGCGCACCAGGTTGGTCAGCGGCACTTCGGCTGTCGGGATGAGCCCCAATCTATTTTTTTTTAGTTTGATCTCAAATCCCAATAAGGCCATTTGCAATTCAAACCTCTCCATTGCATCTACGGTATCTTCTAAGCCTTCCGGATTACGAAAATTTTCGCCTGACACCGCCCAGAACTGATCTTCTTCAAACTTCGGCAATTGCGCCGTGCCGAACATGGCCTCATCGCGCACGAGGATCGGCGGATTGATCTCCGCATAGCCATGCTCGCTCGTATGCAGATCGAGCATGAACTGGCCGAGTGCGCGTTCGAGCCGCGCCAGCGCGCCCTTCAGCACGACGAAGCGCGCGCCGGAAATTTTCGCCGCCGTGTCGAAATCCATGAGGCCAAGCGTTTCGCCGATCTCGAAATGCTCTTTCGGCGTGAAGGAAAACTTCGGCTTCTCGCCGACAGCCCGCAATTCGGGATTGTCGTTCTCGTCCTTGCCGAAGGGCACCTCGGCGAGCGGGATGTTGGGAACCCAGGCGAGCGCGTCGTCGAGTTCCTTGATCGCCTGACGCTCCTCCTCCTCGAAGGCCGGGAGTGCCGTCTTGAGATCGGCGACCTCCTGCTTCAAGGCGTCGGCCTTGGCAGCATCGCCCGATTTCATCGCCGCGCCGATTTCCTTCGAGGCGGCGTTGCGCCGCTCCTGCGCGGCCTGCGCTTTGGCGATGGCGGCGCGGCGCCTGTCATCGAGCGCGAGCAGCTTGGCCGACAGCGGCTCCGCCCCACGGCGCGTCAGGCCATTGTCAAAAGCTTCCGGATTCTCGCGAATCCATTTGATGTCATGCATCGGAAATTCATTCCCAACAGAATGTGCGGCCTCCTTCTCCCCGAGGGAGAAGGTGCCGAGCGAAGCGAGGCGGATGAGGGGTTACAGCCCCGCGATAAGACTGTAGCCCCTCACCCGGCCGGCGCTGCCGGCCACCCTCTCCCTCAGGGAGAGGGTTCAAGATGCCGCCGCCTTGGCGGCCTCCTCGGCGCGCTGCCTCTCGATGAAGGCGACCGAGATAATCGAAAGCTCGTAGAGGAGCAGGCCGGGGACGGCAAGGGCCAACATGGAGAAGACATCGGGCGGTGTCAGGATCGCCGCGGCGGCGAAGACGAGCACGGCGGCATAGCGGCGCTGGCGGCGCAGGAAACCGGCATCGACGAGGCCGACGCGGCCAAGCAATGTCAGCACCACCGGCAATTGGAACACCACGCCGAAGCCGAAGACCAGCGTCATGATCAGCGACAGATATTCGCTGACACGCGGCAGCAGCTCGATCTGCGCCCGCCCCGGCTGCGCCGCCTGCTGCATGCTGAGGAAGAAAGTCAGCAGATTGGGCAGGACGACAAAATAGACGAGCAAGGCGCCGAGCAGGAAGAAGACCGGCGTGGCGAAAAGATAAGGCGCGAAGGCGCGCCGCTCCTGCTTGTAGAGGCCCGGCGCGACGAAGGCATAAATCTGCGCCAGGATCACCGGACAAGCGAGAAAGGCGGCGGCGAAGAAAGCCACTCTGACCTGGGTGAAGAAATATTCCGGCGGTGACGTATAGATGAGCTTCGCGCCGGGGCCGGCCACGCGCTCGTAGGGAATGAGCAGAATGTTGTAGATGTTCTTGGCGAAGAAGAAGCAAACGATAAACAGCACGAGGAAGACAACGAGCGCCCTGATGAGGCGCGCGCGCAATTCGATCAGATGGTCAATCAGCGGGGCGCGTGTGGCCTCGATATCGGCGTCGGTCATGGAAGGGCTCAACGCACATCATTCATTAGCGGCGCGGGCCGCGCGGGATGCGGGCTCGGATACGATCTCGGCTTTGGCCTCGCTCGTGATCTCGTCAACCTCCGGCTCGGGAACGGCCGCGATGGCGGGAGCCGTGACTTCAACCGGGGCGGCTTGCACCGGGGCGGCTTGTACTGGGGCGGCTTTGGCCGGCGCCTCGATCTGCCGCATGGCGCTCGCGATTTCGCTGTTGGCCGCTTGCAGCGGATCGAAACCCAGATCGATCTTGGCGCTCTCGGTCATTTTATTGACGTCGGCCTTCAAATCCTCAGCCCCGGCCTCGCTCATCGCCGCCATGAATTGAGACTGGAATTCGGCGCCCATGCGGCGCAGCTTGCCGACCGCCTGCCCCACCTGCCGCATGACGCGCGGCAAATCCTTCGGGCCGATGAAAATAAGCGCCGCGATCGCAATGATGATCAGCTTACCGGCGTCAAATTCAAACATCGCGGCTTTCGCTCACATTCCCTAAGGCTGAGATCAGCTCGCCTTCTGCGACTGCGACGCCTGGCTTGCCTCGACGGGGGGGCGATGATCGAGCGATTGCGGCGCCGCGGCCGGCGGCGTCTCCTCGTCGGCGAGGCCCTTCTTGAAGGATTTAATGCCCTTGGCGAAATCGCCCATAAGGTCGGAAATCTTGCCCTTGCCGCCAAACAGCAAGAGCACGACGGCACCAAGGATCAACCAGTGCCAAATCGATAATGATCCCATTGCGGGTCTCCATCTTCATTCAGGCGCGAACGTAAGCCCCCAGCAGGGCGAAAACAAGGATCGCGCGCTGCTCCCACCCTTTTTCCGGCAGCCAGGCAAGCACTTGGTTAGCGAGGTGCTTGGTTAGGCGGGTACTTGACTAGGTAGATACTTGGCTGAGCCGCCAAAAGGTCTCGGCCGCCGCCATATCGGCAAAGCGCTGGCTGCGCCGGGCCGTGGCTTCGCTATCCGCGCCCCATTGCTGGATTTGGAAATCCTCGTCCACATGGGCGGCAGCCCAGGCTTGGTCGAGGCTCAGAAGTCCCTCCGCCAGAGCCAGGGCGATGAGCACGGAGCCGGTCAGCGCGGTCATCACCGAAAGGCTGGCCAAAAGGAACGGCGCCGCCGCGCCGGCGCCGATCTCGGCGATCCGCGCCCTGACCGCCGCTCGCGCCTCAGCCGGCTGCGCGACGAAGACCACCCCCTCGGCGCAAAAGAACCGCGTCCCAAGTTGCGCCGCAACAAAATCCAGGACCGGATCCCAGGCCGCCGCCTGGGCCCGCGCAAGAGAGGCCGGCTCGGCCGCGCGGTAGCAAACGAGATCGGTTTCGGCATATTTGGCGATCTCGTCGATGACCGCCCCCATTTCGTGGGCGACGCCGTCGATCGCGGTGAAGGCAAGCCGGGTCAGCGGCATTGCCGCAAAATCGATCTTCTCCGCCTGCGCACGCCATTCGGCGGCGACCGCCTCGGCCAGCGCCGCGCTGGGCAAGATGAACTCGCTCTTGCCCGGCGTCTTGGCCACACGGCCGTCGAGGGTGAGAGCAAAGCCGACCCCGGAAGGAGCGATGCCCACCTCCTTATAGAAACGCTGCGGCAGCGGTTTTTGCATATCGCGCCGGGCCAGGGCGATTGGATCGATGGGCTGAGCCGGTGATTTGGTAAGATCCTCGCGCATCAACCTCCTTTAACGCAGAATAGCGGCGGGTGAAATGTCGCGCCGGGGGGACTAAAAATAGCCAGCATGGGCCGCCGCCAGAGGCTATAGAGGGACGAGAAACACGGGAGCGACGGGAGCGAATGATGAATAAAGAAACCGCCAGAACCCAATTTTCTGCGGACCGCGAGCCCGATCGCGCGCTCAAGAACGATATCCGCCTCCTCGGCCGTATCCTCGGTGATACGGTGCGCGAGCAGCAGGGCCAGGAGATTTTCGACCTCGTCGAGCTCATCCGCCAGAATTCCGTGCGCTTCCACCGCGACGGCGACGAGGGCGCGCGGCGCAAGCTCGAATCCATCCTCGAATCGCTGACGCCGACGCAATCCGTGCAGATCGTGCGCGCCTATTCCTACTTCTCGCACCTGTCGAATATCGCCGAGGATCAGAACCAGATCCGCCGGATGCGGCGCGACGCCATCGCCAACAGGCCGGCCAAGCCCGGCACGCTGGCCCGCTCCCTCGCCAGCGCGCATGAGGCCGGCATCACCGCCGCGCAATTGCAGGACTTCTTCGACAACGCCTTCATGGTCCCGGTCCTCACCGCGCATCCGACGGAGGTGCGGCGCAAGAGCACCATGTCGCGGGAGATGGCGATCGCCCATCTTCTCGAGCGGCGGGACCGGCAGGAATGGGCGCCGGAAGAGGAAACCGAGATCGAGGACAAGATCCGCCGCGCTGTCCTCATCCTCTGGCAGACGAGTCTGCTGCGCCGTACCAAGCTCAATGTCCGTGACGAGGTTTCCAACGGCCTCGCTTATTACGACTACACCTTCCTCCGGGAAGTGCCGCGGCTCTATCAGCAGGTCGAGCGGCAGGTGCGCGCTTATGATCCCTCGCTGGAAGAGGCACCGATTGGCTCCTTCCTGCGGCTCGGCAGCTGGATCGGCGGCGACCGCGACGGCAACCCCTATGTTGATGCCGATGTTGTACGTACGACCACGCGGATGCATGGGCAGCGCATCCTCACCTTCTATCTCGACGAGCTCGACAAGCTCGGCACCGAGCTTTCGATCAGCGCCGAGATCGTCGAGGTCACCGACGAATTGCGCGAACTCGCATCGAGTTCGCCCGACTCCTCCCCGCACCGGATGGCGGAGCCCTATCGCCGCGCTGTGGCGGCCATCCGCGGCCGTATCGCGGCCAATATGAGCGCCATCGACGAGCATTATCCGCTCAAGCCCGTTGGCGAGGCGATGCCCGCCTATCACAATGCCGACGAATTCCGCCGCGACCTGCACATCATCGATCAATCGCTGAAGCTGCATGGCTCGAAGCTTCTCACCCGCGGCCGCCTGCGGGCGCTGCGGCGCGCAGCAAGCTGTTTCGGCTTCCATCTCGCCACGCTCGATCTGCGCCAGAATTCCGATGTGCATGAGCGCATGATCGCGGAGCTGCTCGAAGCCGTCGCGCCCGGCACGGACTATAAGTCTCGCAGCGAGGAAGAGCGGGTCACCCTCCTCATCAAAGAGCTGAACGAGGTTCGTCCCCTGATATCGCCGTTCTTCTCCTACTCGGAGGAGACGCGTAAGGAACTGGCGATCTTCCAGGCCGCCGTCGAGGCGCGCGCCACCTATGGCGCCGAGACGATCCGCACGAGCATCATCTCGAAAGCGGAATCGGTCTCCGACATGCTGGAACTCGGGGTCATTCTCAAGGAAGTCGGCCTGGTCGCGCCCGACGGCAAGAGCAAGATCGACATCGTGCCCCTGTTCGAGACCATCGAGGATCTGCGCAATTGCGCCGCCGTCATGGAAAAAGCGTTCAGCCAGCCGGCCTACCGCCGCCTTGTCGAAAGCCGCGGCGATACGCAGGAGATCATGCTCGGCTATTCGGACAGCAACAAGGACGGCGGCTTCGTCACCTCGGGCTGGGAATTGTACAAGGCCGAGATCAGCCTGATCGAGACCTTCAAACGGCATAAAGTGAAGATGCGTCTCTTCCACGGCCGCGGCGGCTCGGTCGGCCGCGGCGGCGGTCCGTCGTATGAGGCGATCCTCGCCCAGCCAAGCGGCGCGGTGGGCGGCCAGATCCGCGTCACCGAACAGGGCGAAATCATTTCGTCGAAATATTCCAATCCCGATGTCGGCCGGCGCAATCTCGAAACCTTCGTTGCCGCGACCTTCGAGGCCTCGCTGCTGATGCCAGAGAAGCACGCCCCGCGCGAGGAATATCTCCACGCGATGGAAGAGCTTTCAGGCTCCGCCTTCAAGGCCTACCGGGCGCTCGTCTATGATACCCCCGAGTTCGAGACCTATTTCTGGGGTTCGACCGTCATCACCGAGATCGCGACGCTCAACATCGGCAGCCGGCCGGCCTCGCGCACCAAGACGCGGAAGATCGAGCATCTGCGCGCCATTCCCTGGGTGTTCTCCTGGGCGCAATGCCGCCTCATGCTGCCCGGCTGGTTCGGCTTCGGCTCCGCCTTCAAGGCCTGGATCGCCAAGCATCCCGACACCGGCCTCAAATTCCTGCAGGACATGTCTCGCGAATGGGGCTTCTTCCGCACCATGCTCTCCAACATGGAAATGGTGCTGGCCAAGAGCAATATCGGCATCGCCTCGCGCTATGCCGAACTGGTGCCCGATCGCAATGTCCGCGACAAGATTTTTCAGGCTATCCGCACCGAATGGCTGGCTTCGATCGACGCGCTGCTAAAAATCACCGGCCAGAAGGAGCTGCTGCAGGATAATCCGGCCCTCGATGCCTCACTCAAGATGCGCATCCCTTATCTCGACCCGCTGAACCATGTGCAGGTCGAATTGCTCAAGCTGCACCGCGCCGCCGACAACCAGGATGAATCAATTCTGCGCGCAGTGCAGATCACGATCAACGGCATCTCCGCCGGCCTGCGCAACAGCGGCTAACGATTGACGCCGGAGGACGGCATGAGCGAGGTCCGGCGCGAAAGAGACAGTCTCGGCGAGGTCGATGTCCCCGCCGACAAGCTCTGGGGTGCGCAAACGCAGAGATCGCTTGCGCATTTCAGCATCGGCCGCGATCTCATGCCGCCGGAACTCGTCCCGGCTTTCGCCCTGATCAAGCGCGCGGCCGCCACGGTGAACGCGGCGGAGGGCCGGCTCGACAGCGATACGGCCGCGCGCATCATCGCGGTCTGCGACGAAATCCTCGCCGGCAAACACGCGGACATGTTTCCGCTGCATGTGTGGATGACGGGCAGCGGCACCCAGTTCAACATGAACGTCAATGAGGTGATCGCCAACCGCGCCGCCCAGATCGCGGGCAAACCGCTCGGCGGCAAGGAGCCGGTCCACCCCAACGATCACGTCAATCTCTCACAATCCTCGAACGATGCCTTTCCGACGGCGATGCATATTGCCGCCGTGCTCAGTGTGAAGACACGGCTCGTGCCCGCCGTCGCGGCGCTGCGCGATGCGATCGCCACCAAAGCCGGTGCATGGCGCGACATCGTCAAGATCGGCCGCACGCATTTGCAGGACGCAACACCGCTGACGCTCGGCCAGGAATGGTCGGGCTACGCCCATGCGCTGAGCGAAAACCTCGCGCGGATCGACGACGCGCTGAAAGGTGTCTACCCATTGGCGTTGGGTGGTACCGCCGTCGGCACCGGCCTCAACGCCTCGCGTACATTCGCGGCGGCGGCCGCCGCCGAGATCGCCCGGCTCACCGGCCTGCCCTTCTCCACCGCGCCGAACAAATTCGCGGCGCAGGGCGCGCATGACGCGCTTGTCCAGCTCTCCGGCACTTTGCGCACCCTCGCCGTCTCGCTCTACAAGATCGCCAACGACATCCGGCTTCTCGCCTGCGGTCCGCGCGCCGGCCTCGCCGAACTCATCCTGCCCGAGAATGAGCCCGGCTCCTCGATCATGCCGGGCAAGGTGAACCCGACCCAGGTCGAGGCGCTGACCATGATCGCGGTGCAGGTGATGGCCAATGATGTGGCGGTCGGCTACGGCGGCGCTGGCGGCCATCTCGAAATGAACGCCTATAAGCCTTTGATCATCACCAACCTGATGCAATCGATTGTCCTGCTCGCTGACGGCTGCGCCAATTTCCGCAAATATCTGATCGAGGGCACAAAGCCGAACCGCAAGAAGATCGATGAATATGTGGCGAATTCGCTGATGCTGGTAACTGCGCTGAGTCCCGTCATCGGCTATGACAAAGCGGCGCAGATCGCCCATTATGCGGTTGAGCACGACCTTAGTCTCAGGGACGCGGCTCTAATTCTCGGCTATATCAGCGCGCAAGAATTTGACCGTGTGGTCGATCCAAAAAAGATGATAAATCCGTAATCTCTTTTCGCCGATCAATTCAATCTGAGCAAATTTGGAACTGAATAAATGTCCACGGAATCCCCGACCGTCGGCTACGAGCTGCTCCGTAATCCGCGCCTCAACAAGGGCACCGCCTTCACCGAGGCGGAGCGCCGCGCACATAATCTCGAAGGCTTGTTGCCGCCGCGCCCGGTGACGCTCGAACTGCAGATGGCGCGCATCCACGCCGAGCTCTCAAACCTCGACAACAACCTGCAGAAATATATGTTTCTGTCCGACCTTCAGGTGCGCAACGAGACGCTCTATTACGCGATCCTGATGTCGGACCCGGCGACCTTCATGCCGATCGTCTATACACCGACGGTGGGTGAGGCCTGCCAGAAGTTCGATCAGATATTCCGCGTGCCGCGCGGGCTCTATCTGCCGATCAATGCGCGCGGGCGGCTTAAGGAGCTGCTCAGCCATTGGCCGCAGAAGGATGTGCGCTTCATCGTCGTCACCGATGGGGAACGCATCCTCGGCCTCGGCGATCTCGGCGTCGGCGGCATGGGCATCCCCATCGGCAAGCTCGCGCTCTATACGGCCTGCGCGGGAATTCCGCCGCAATATTGCCTGCCGATCATGCTCGATGTCGGCACCAACAATCCCGAACTGCTCGAAGACCCGCTCTATCTCGGCCTCAACCAGAAGCGCGCGCGCGGCGCGGAATATGCCGCTTTCATCGACGAATTCGTCCAAGCGGTGCAAGAGCTTTATCCCAAGTGCTGCATTCAATGGGAGGATTTCGCCAATTTCAATGCCGTGCCGATCCTCGAGCTCTACCGCGACAAGATCTGCACCTATAATGACGACATCCAGGGCACGGCAGCCGTGGCACTCGCCGGCATATTTGCGGCGCTGCGGATTTCGAAGCAGAAGCTCACCGAGCAGCGCTTTCTCTTTCTCGGCGGCGGCTCGGCCGCAACCGGCATCGCCGAATTGATTAGCCAGGCGATGGCACTTGAAGGACTCGATCTCAAGGCAGCGCGGGCGCGCAATGTGCTTTTCGACATTAACGGGCTTATCATCCGCTCGCGCAACGATCTCGCCGATTTTCAGCGCCCGTTCGCGCTCGAGCATGCGCCCATCACGAAATTCGTCGACGCGATCAAGGAGCTTCGCCCGACCGGCATCATCGGCGTCAGCACCGTGCCAAAACTGTTCAACCAGGCTGTCATCGATGCTATGGCCGACATCAATAAACGGCCGATCATCTTTCCCTATTCCAACCCGACCTCGCGCTCCGAATGTACGGCGGAGGAAGCCTATCGCTGGTCGCAAGGCCGCGCCATCTTCGCCAGCGGCAGCCCGTTTCCGCCGGTCGAGATCGAGGGCCAGAGCTTCACACCGGGCCAGGGCAACAATGTCTATATCTTCCCGGCGATGGGCATGGCCATTTTTGCGACCGAGGCGAAGCGCGTGACGGAGGAAATGTTCATCGTCGCGGCCAAGGCAGTGGCCGAACAGGTGACCGAGAAAAATCTTGCCGACGGCCTGATCTATCCGCCGCAGAGCAAGATCCTCGAAGCCTCGCTGCATGTCGCCGCGCGCGTCGCGGAATATATTTTCGACCACGATCTCGCCGGCGTGCCGCGCCCCGCCGACATTTCCGCACACATTCGGAGCCGCGCCTATAAGCCAGTTTATCCGGCGTTCGCGGTCTGACTATTCGGGCGCGGCCTCGATCGGGTCGTATTGCTTCACGTCGAGGCCGAAGAGTTCAAAGCTCTTCTGCATATGCGGCGGCAGTGGCGCCGTCACGTCGAGCGTGCCGCCGCGCGGATGCGGCAATACGAGCCGGCGCGCCAGAAGATGCAGCTTGTGCTCGACGGCATCCGGAATTTGCCGCGTCGGATCGTGCCGCCGCGGTTCATTCGCATTGCCCGAATATTTCGGATCGCCGATGATCGGATGGCCGATCGCCTCGGCATGAGCGCGCAATTGATGCGTGCGGCCGGTAATCGGCTTCATCGACAGCCAGGCGAGCCGCGGTGTGACTTTGTCGACCACGGCATAATAGGTGACGGAATGCTGCGCATCCTCCTCGCCATGTTTGGCAATGCGCATTTTCTCCAAGCCGCTGCGATCCTTCTGGGCTCTCGCGTCGGCCCGTGCGTCACCCATGCCTTCGCCCTTGGCGAGAAAAAGCGAGATGCGCCCCTGGGCCGGCTTCGGCACGCCTTCGACCAGCGCCCAATAGATTTTCTGCGCCTGGCGCGAACGGAAAATCTCGCCGAGCTTGGCGGCGATGCGGCGCGACTTGGCGACGAGCAGAACGCCGGACGTGTCGCGGTCGAGGCGATGGACCAGCACCGGCCGCTCGCCCTTCTCGTCTTCGAGCGAGGCCAGCATGCCATCGATATGCCGCTTGGTTCCAGAGCCGCCCTGGACCGCGAGGCCGAAGGGCTTGTTGAGGACCATGAGATCCTTGTCCTCGTAAAGGATCATGTCGCGGATGGCGCGGCGATCGGCTTCCGAAATCACTTGCTGTTTCGCCGGCGGCGGCGCCACATTGACCGGCGGCACGCGCACCTTCTGACCGGCGGCGAGCCGCGTCGCGGTCTTGACCCGGCCGCCATCGACACGCACCTGGCCGTTGCGGACGATCTTATTCAAATGCGACAGCGAGAGCGTCGGCAGGCGCCGCTTGAACCAGCGGTCGAGCCGCAGGCCCTCTTCGTCTTCGGTGATGGTGTAGGTTTGGACGGAGCTCTGCACACGCTCTTCCACCGGGAGAGGGTGACCGCCGGCCGGGTGAGGAGTTACGTTCTCGCGAGCTTTGACGGAACGTGACCCCTCATCCGGTTTGCTTCGCACACCACCTCCCAATGGGAGACGGTTCGCGCGGCCCTTCATTGGCGCTTTACTCACCCTCGTTCCTTCCTGAGCTTTTCCCAATAATCGAGTCGTTTCTTGATTTCGCGCTCGAAGCCGCGCTCGACCGGCTCATAGATGTTCTGGCGGCCAAGCTTTTCCGGCCAATAATCCTGGCCCGAGAAGGCCTCGGGTGAATCGTGGTCGTATTCATATCCCGAGCCATAGCCCTCCGACTTCATCAATTTCGTCGGCGCATTAAGGATGACCTTCGGCGGCATCAGCGAACCATGCTCCTTGGCGAGACGCTGGGCGGCGCCATAGGCGCGATAGGCGGCGTTCGACTTCGGTGCGGTCGCGACATAGATCAGCGCATTGGCCAATGCCAGTTCGCCCTCCGGCGAGCCGAGAAAGTCATAGGCGTCCTTGGCCGCATTGGCGACAACGAGCGCTTGCGGATCGGCAAGGCCGATGTCCTCGATCGCCATGCGGACGATGCGCCGGGCGATGAAAAGCGGGGCCTCGCCGGCGTCGAGCATCCGCGCCAGATAATAGAGCGCCGCGTCAGGATCGGAGCCGCGCACGCATTTGTGCAGGGCGCTGATGAGGTTGTAATGACCCTCCTGCGCCTTGTCGTAGATGGGCGCGCGGCGCTGCACGATCTCGGTGAGGCCGGAGACATCGAGCGGCGGCGGGGCGGGACGCGAAAAAGTGGAACCCGGTTTTTCGCTAAAGTCCCGCCGCGAAATTTCAGAATCTTGCGGCGCAGCGCGCCAGATTTCCTCCGCCAGCGTCAGCACGGCGCGGCCGTCGCCGTCCGCCATGCGCAGCAACGCAGAGCGCGCCTCGGGCGTCAGCGGCAGTTCCTTGCCCTCGGTCTTCTCGGCCCGCACCAGCAGCTTGTCGAGCGCCGCTTCATCCAGCGCGCGGAAGGTGAGGACGCGGGCGCGCGAGAGCAGCGCGGCATTCAGCTCGAAGCTCGGGTTCTCCGTCGTCGCGCCGATCAGAGTGATCGTGCCGTCCTCCATGACCGGCAGAAAACTGTCCTGCTGCGTGCGGTTGAAGCGATGGATCTCATCGACGAAGAGAAGCGTGCCCTGCCCGATGGCGCGGCGCTTGCGCGCCTCCTCGAAGACCTTCTTGAGCTCGGCGATGCCGGAGAAGATAGCCGAGATCTGCACGAAGGCGAGCTTCGTCTCCTGCGCCAGGAGCCGCGCCACCGTCGTCTTGCCGGTGCCGGGCGGCCCCCAGAAAATTAGGCTGCCGAGCGAGCCGGCACGGATCAGCCGTGTCAGCGCACCATCAGGCCCCAACAAATGATCCTGCCCCGCGACCTCGTCGAGATGGCGCGGGCGCAGCCGGTCGGCCAGCGGATGGGGCGCTTGATCGGATAAATGAGCAGCAGCGAAAAGATCGGACATATTGGTTCAATTTGGGCGCGAAAGCCTCGGAAATGAAGAGCAAAATTGGCTTGCGCGAAGAATAATCCCCGCGCTCGTGCAAGCGCCAAATGCAAATCTTTATCAGCCAGTTAACGTTTCGATGAGAATTGAAAGCAAGTATAATTTACATCGAATTGTGGGAGCCTCGTACATGCGTGTCGTCGCACTGGTCAACCAAAAGGGCGGATCCGGCAAAAGCACTTTGGCCGCCTGCCTCGCCGTTGCGGCGCAGGAAGCCGGCGAGCGCGTCTTTCTCATCGATATGGACCCGCAGAAATCGTTGTTGAAATGGGGCCATCGCCGCCAGGACAAGGATTTGCCGGTCGAGACCGTGACGGCGCCCAAGCTCGAGGCGGCGATCGCGGCGCTGGCGCGCGGCCGGGTTACCCTCGTCATCGTCGATACGCCCGCCACCGACTCGCCCGCGGCCGATGCCGCGATGCGCGCCGCTGACCTCTGCCTGATCCCCGCTCGGCCGACCATTTTCGACATCTGGGCGAGCGAAGCCACGCGCGGCAAGCTCAAGACCTTGAGCAAGGACTACGCCTTCGTGCTCAACCAATGCCCGCCCTTGCAGGAGAGCCAGCGCGTCAGCGACGGCGCCTCAGCAGTCGAGGCGATGGGTGGCCTGTTGCGGCCGTTCGTGGTTGCCCGCGTCGATTATCAGGAAGCCGCGCGCGAAGGCATGGGCGTCACCGAGATCGACACCGAGGGCAAGGCCGCCGAGGAAGTGCGCCATCTCTGGTCGTCGCTGAAGCGGCGCCTGGGCCGCCTCAAGCACGCCGAAAGAGGCGCGCGCCGCGCGGCGTAACGCATCAACTCATTGCGAGGAACGGAAGCAATCCGGTGCCCCTGGATTGCTTCGACCGCAATTATCCGCCGATGACCGTGGTGATGATCTGATTGCCGCGGCCGATGCTGATCTTCCAGAAATAATGATCGCCGGTCGTCGCCTCTTGGAGATCACGCGTCGTCTCGATCTTCTTGTTGTTGACGTTGATGATGACATCGCCTTTTTGCAAGCTCAGCGCCGCGGCGCGCGAATCCGCGTCGATATCGCTAATGACGACGCCCTGCCGGGCTGAGTCCAGCGAATATTCCTCGGCGACGGCCGGCGAGATATTGATGACCGTCGCGCCGGCGAACGGTGAAGAGCCGGTGATCTTGATCGGATCGCGCGGCAGTTCGGGCGCCGGTTCCGCCTTGAGCGCGAGCGTCAATGGCTTGCTGTCGCGGATGACCGATAAGGCGACCTTGCTGCCGAGCGGCGCGGTCGCGAAGCGATAGCTGAAAGCCTCGACATCGTCCGTCGGCTGCCCGTCGACCGAGACGATCAAATCGCCCTGCTTGAGGCCAGCGGCCTCAGCTGGGCTCTTCGGCGTCACATCAGTGACAAGCGTGCCGGCCGGCCGGTCGAGATTGAGCGAGTTGGCGATTTCCTTCGAAACATTCTGCAGCCCGGCGCCGAGCCACGGCCGCCGCACCTCCGTGTGGCCGCTCTTGGCCGTGGCGACAACCACCTTCACCATGTCGGATGGGATGGCAAAGCCGATGCCGACCGAGCTGCCGGTCTGCGACACGATCGCTGAATTGATGCCGATGAGGCGGCCGCGCATATCGACCAGCGCGCCGCCGGAATTGCCCGGATTGATCGCCGCATCGGTCTGGATGAAGAAGCCGTAGTGCGAGATGCCCTCCTCCGTCCGCGCCAGTGCTGAGATGATGCCTTGCGTGACGGTCTGGCCGACGCCGAAGGGATCGCCGATGGCGAGCACGAGATCGCCGACTTCAAGCTTGTCGGAATCGTCGAACTCCATATAGGGGAACGGCCCGTTGCCCTTGAGCCGCAACACGGCAAGATCGGTCCGCTGATCACGCAGGACGATCTGCGCGGGAAGTTCGCGCCGGTCGGCAAGCGCGACCTTCACGTCGGTCATGCCTTCGATGACATGATAATTGGTGACGACGAGACCGCTCGGATCGATCAAGACGCCGGAGCCAAGCGACTGCGCCGTCGGGCCGCCGGGACGGGTTTCCTCCGAATCGCCGTCGCCGAAGAAATGGCGGAAGATCGGATCATCGAAGAGAGGATTGCGCGGCTGAACGTCGGTACGCGAGGCGTAGACATTGACCACCGCCGGCGCGACCTTCTTGACGATCGGCGCGAACGAAAGATTGATCTCCGCCGCTGAAGTCGGCACGGCAGGCTCCGCCGCAACAGGCATGACCGCCAGCGCAGCGCCGAATGTCAGCGCCAATACGATCCCCACTCGAAATGTCTTTCTCATGCGACCCTCATCTCGACGCAGATGACTCCAAGTATAATAAAGAGAAGCCAATTTCGTGGCGCAAAGCTACCGCTGCGCAGGTTCAAATGTGCGGCAGCAATCGTCACGTGTGCTTCCCCTCACAGTCATATTCGAACGATGGGCGCCCGGTGACCATAACCACACCCCCGCCGGTGAACATCGTAACGAAGAAGAAGCATCCGGTCGCCGCCCACGCGCGGTGAACGTTCAGCCCCGACAAAACCCGGCGCGAAAGCTCCGGGTTACTCATCGGCTCGCAGCAGCTGGTCGCGTATGCGATGCGAACCCATTAGCGGCCGATGTGGCCCAGATGCGTATCGCCGAAGCCCGTGGCATATTTTAGCCCATAACCCAAGGCCCGGTCCGCGCCGATATGCGCAAGCCAGATCAGGGCGATCGCCTGGCCGAGATGGCTTGGCAACACGACCGAGAGCCCGAGCAGCGCCAGCGGCCCGATGCTCGTGTGGACAAGATTATAGGCAAAGGCGCCGATCCGGGGCGAGGCAAGATAGGCCAGGAACGACAGGTCCGGCGCGAAGAACAGAAGCGCGAAAAGAAGCCAGGAGCCGCCGCTGCGCCAAAAGAAAAAGGCGGCGCCGATAGCCAGCGCCGCCCCTTCAAAACGCAAAATCCATTTCGGACCGCCGACGACCGCGCCCAGCGTGCCCGGCCCGACACTCATGCCTCGGCCGCGGCCTCTTCCTTCACCGGCCCGGAATCCTTGCCCCTGGCCTCGACATCACGGTCGACGAATTCGATCACGGCAAGCGCCGCATTGTCGCCCTGGCGGAAGCCGGCCTTCAACACGCGCGTATAGCCACCGTTACGAGTCTTGTAGCGCGGGCCGAGCACGTCGAAGAGCTTCCTGACGAGATCGACATCCCTGATCTGCGAGATCGCCTGGCGGCGGGCATGCAAGTCGCCGCGCTTGCCGAGCGTGACTAGCTTCTCGACGACCGGGCGAAGATCCTTCGCCTTCGGCAATGTCGTGACGATCTGCTCATGCTTGATGAGCGCTTGCGAAAGATTGGCAAACATCGCTTTACGATGCTCGTGTGTGCGGTTGAAGCGGCGCTTCGCGCGACCGTGATACATGGCCAGTCTCCTTATGCGGCCGCCGTGCCAAGGTACGGCCGGGTGTTGTTATGCGAATGGCCCTCTCCCGAAGGAGAGCGCCATTGTCTCAATAATGCTCTTCGAACCTCTTGGCGAGTTCGTCGATGTTCTCCGGCGGCCAGCCGGTGACTTCCATCCCAAGGTGGAGGCCCATCTGAGCCAGCACTTCCTTGATCTCGTTCAACGACTTGCGGCCGAAGTTTGGCGTCCGCAACATCTCCGCTTCGGTCTTCTGGATCAGATCGCCGATGTAGATGATGTTGTCGTTCTTCAGGCAATTGGCCGAACGCACCGAAAGCTCCAGCTCGTCCACCTTCTTGAGCAGCGCCGGGTTGAAGGCGAGCTCGGGGATCGACGGCGTGACTTCCTCGCGGCGCGGCTCCTCGAAATTGACGAAGACGTTGAGCTGATCCTGCAAGATGCGCGCGGCATAAGCGACGGAATCCTCCGGCGAAACGGAGCCGTCAGTCTCGATCTGCAAGGTCAGCTTGTCATAGTCGAGGATCTGGCCCTCACGGGTATTCTCGACGCGATAGCTCACCTTGCGCACCGGCGAATAGAGGCTGTCGACCGGGATCAGGCCGATCGGCGCATCCTCGCTGCGGTTGCGGTCCGCAGTCACATAGCCCTTGCCGGTGTTGACCGTGAATTCCATGCGGATCTCGGCGCCCTCGTCGAGCGTGCAGATGACGAGATTGGGGTTCAGGACCTGCACATCGCCGACCGTCGAAATGTCGCCGGCGGTCACCTTGCCCGGGCCGGTCTTCTTCAAGACCATGCGCTTCGGACCCTCGCTCTGCATCTTGATCGCGATGTCCTTGATGTTGAGGACGATGTCGGTCACATCCTCACGCACGCCGGGGATCGACGAGAATTCATGCAGCACGCCGTCGATATGCACCGAGGTGATCGCGGCGCCCTGGAGCGACGACAAAAGAATCCGCCGCAGCGAATTGCCGAGTGTTACGCCGAAACCGCGCTCCAGCGGCTCGGCAACGATGGTGGCAAGCCGCTTCGGGTCATCGCCAGGCGCGACCTCGAGCTTGTTCGGCTTGATGAGCTCCTGCCAGTTCTTCTGAATCACGAGAGCATCCTCATTGGGGGCATGAGCAATCTGCGGCAGAAATCAGCGCCGCAGACCCTGCACAGTTGAAACAATCAAACGCGGCGGCGCTTACGCGGGCGGCAGCCGTTATGCGGAATCGGCGTCACGTCACGAATCGAGGTGACGGTGAAGCCAGCAGCCTGCAGGGCACGCAGCGCCGATTCACGGCCCGAACCCGGGCCCGAGACTTCGACCTCAAGCGTGCGCATGCCATGTTCGGCCGCTTTGCGCGCAGCGTCCTCCGCCGCCATCTGCGCGGCATAGGGCGTGGACTTGCGCGAACCCTTGAAACCCATCGTTCCCGCCGACGACCAGGAGATCGTATTACCCTGCGCGTCGCTGATGGTGATCATCGTATTGTTGAACGAGGAATTCACATGCGCCACGCCGGAGACGATATTCTTCCGCTCGCGGCGGCGGACGCGTGTAGTAGCTTCTTTTGCCATTGCTCTGTCCTTCCAGCGCGCCCGTAATTCCAGGCGCTCGGGCTTCTGTTATTGAACACAGGTCACGGCCGGGCTTGCCCCGACCGTCTTGATCTCGGGTCGAACCCGAAGATGACCGTTTACTTCTTCTTGCCGGCGATCGGCTTCGCCTTGCCCTTGCGGGTGCGGGCGTTGGTATGCGTGCGCTGGCCGCGGACCGGCAGCTGGCGCCGATGACGCAGACCGCGATAGGCGCCGAGGTCGGTCAGCCGCTTGATGTTCATCGCCACTTCGCGGCGCAGATCGCCTTCGACTTGATAGTCGCGGTCGATCGTCTCGCGGATTTGCAGAACTTCGGCATCGGTCAGATCATGCACGCGCCGCTCCGGCGAAATATGCACCTTCTCGATGATTTCCTGCGCCTTCTTGGGACCGATCCCGTGAATATACTGAAGGGCAATGACGACGCGCTTGTTCGTCGGAATGTTAACGCCGGCAATACGTGCCACAATGTTCTCCATGTTTGCCGCGCAGCGGCGGCGAAGAAATTCCCGCGTCCGGTGGAGGCCGGCCCTTGCGGGGAAGCTGAAATACAAAACCGGCCCTCGCATGGCTGCCCATGAAGGCCGGATCCGATCATTTCGGCTTGGAACGCTCTACCTAGTGGCTCGCGCCCGCTCCGTCAACAGCAAATTGAGGCGAAATCAGCGCTTTAACCGCTAATTTCGCGCCGTTTCAAACCCTTTGGCTCGCCGCGATGGCGTCGTCGATCGCCTCGCGGACGGCCGCGATCGGGGCCATGCCGTCGACGGCCTTCAGCTCACCGCGTTTGGTATAATAGGCCGAGACCGGCGCCGTCAGCTCGCGATAGGCGTCGAGCCGCGTTTTGAAGGATTCGGGATTGTCGTCGGCGCGGACCTTACGGGCCGCCGCGAGCGTTTCCTTTACCCGTTTCTCGATCCGCCCGAGAAGCTCGGCCTCGTTGACCTTCAGCTCGATCACGGCATCGAGCCGCAAGCCCTTGCCAGCAAGCAATTTGTCGAGCCCCTCGGCCTGTTTCACCGTGCGCGGAAAACCATCCAGAATGAATCCTTTGGCCGCGTCCGGCTGGTCGATCCGCTCGGCAATGATGCCGAGCACGATATCGTCCGAGACAAGCGCCGCCCGCATCCATCACCGCCTTGGCCTTGAGGCCGATCGGCGTGCCGGCAGCCACAGCGGCGCGCAGCATGTCACCTGTCGAAAGTTGCGGGATGGAATATTTCTCTACGAGGCGAGCCGATTGCGTCCCCTTGCCTGCCCCGGGCGGTCCGAGCAGAATCAGCCTCATCGTTTCTTCCCTCTCAACCTGGCTTTCTTGACCAGACCTTCATACTGATGCGCCTGAAGGTGGCCGTGGATCTGCGCCACTGTGTCCATCATAACGCTAACCACGATGAGGAGCGAGGTGCCGCCGAAATAAAACGGCATGGCGGCGTAAGAGACGAGGAGTTCGGGCAGGACGCAGATGAGACAGAGATAGGCGGCGCCAAGAACCGTAATGCGCATCAACACCTTATCGATATATTGTGCAGTGCGCTCGCCCGGCCTTATGCCGGGGATGAAGCCCGAATGCTTCTTCAGATTGTCGGCTGTCTCCGTCGGATTGAAGACGATCGCCGTATAGAAGAACGCGAAGAAGACGATCAGCACCATATAAAGGATCATGTAGAGCGGCCGGCCGTGGCCGAGGTAAAGCGAGATCGTCGCAAGGATTCCGCCGCCGGCGCCGCCGTGGCTGGAGAAGTTGGCGATCGTCGTCGGCAGCAGAAGCAGCGACGAGGCGAAGATCGGCGGAATGACGCCGGAGGTGTTGAGCTTCAGCGGCAGGAAGGACGTCTGCCGGTCATAGGTGCGGTTGCCCTGCTGGCGCTTTGGATAGGTAATGACGAGCCGCCGTTGCGCCCGCTCCATGAAGACGATGAAGCCGATGACAGCGATCGCCATCACCAGCACGGCGAGGATCAGGAAGGTCGAAAGCTGGCCCTGCCGGCCGAGTTCGAGCGTGTGGACGATCGCCGCCGGAAAGGCCGCGACAATGCCCGAGAAAATGATGAGCGAAGAGCCGTTGCCGATGCCGCGCGAGGTGATCTGCTCGCCGAGCCACATGAGGAAGAGCGTGCCGCCCGTCAGCGTGATCGTCGTCGAGAGCGTGAAGAAAAGCCCGGGATTGGTGACGATGCCCGCCTGCCCCTGCAAGCCAACCGCGATGCCGTAGGCCTGGAAGGCGGCCAGCACGACGGTAAGATAGCGCGTATATTGGTTGAGAATCTTGCGCCCGGACTCGCCTTCCTTCTTCAGCGCTTCGAGCGAGGGAAAGACGCTCGTCAAAAGCTGGACGATGATCGAGGCGGAGATGTAGGGCATGATGTTCAGGGCGAAGATCGCCATGCGCTGCACGGCGCCGCCCGAGAACATATTGAAGAGCTGGAGAACGCCTTGGCTGTTGCCGTTGAAGGCGCGGGCGAAGGATTCGGGGTCGATACCCGGCAACGGAATATAGGTGCCGAGCCGGTAAATGATCAGCGCGCCGAGCGTGAACCAAATACGCTTCTTCAGTTCGTCGGCTTTGGCGAAAGCGCCCCAATTGACGTTAGCTGCAAGTTGTTCCGCGGCCGATGCCATAGGGTACTCCGCCTAGATCGCGATGCGTTTCGGCAGCTAACGCGATCGATTCCGAGAATGACCTTGAGCCCGAGATGTGGGGAGCCATAGGCTCCCCCGCAACCAAGGATCAGGCGCCCGCCGCGGCCTCTGCCACGACATTGAGAAGCTTGACCGACCCGCCCGCCTTTTCGATGGCGGCGACAGCCGATTTCGACGCGGCGGCGACCTCGAAAGCGAGCTTGGCGCTGATTTCGCCGACGCCAAGGATTTTCACGCCATCGCGGTGCTTGCTGACGACACCCGCCGCCAGCAGCGTATCGATCGTGACCGGGGCATCCGCCGCGAGCTTGCCGGCGGCAACCGCTTCCTGGATGCGGCCAATATTGACCTCATTATAATCCTTGCGGAATGGCGGCGTGAAACCGCGCTTCGGCAAGCGGCGATGCAGCGGCATCTGGCCACCTTCGAAGCCCTTGATGGCGACGCCGGTGCGCGCCTTCTGACCCTTGACGCCGCGGCCGCCGGTCTTGCCCTTGCCCGAGCCGATACCGCGGCCGACGCGGATCCGCGCCTTCGTGGCGCCGGGATTGTCGGTGATTTCGTTGAGTTTCATGGCGCTATCCTCACGCGTTCTCGACGATGCGCACGAGATGCGCGACCTTATCGATCATGCCGCGGATCGCCGGAGTATCGGCGAGCTCGACGCGGCGGCCGAGCTTGTTGAGGCCGAGCCCGATGAGCGTCGTGCGCTGCACGGCGGGACGGCCGATCGGGCTCTTGATCTGCTCGACGACGAGCTTCAATTTCGCAGTCTTGGTCATGGCGAAATTCCTTACGCCTCGGCTGCGGCTTCGGCCTCACCACCCAAGCGGCGAGCCTGCAAGGTCGAAACCTTCAGACTACGGCGGGCAGCGACGGCGCGCGGTGAATCTTCGTGCTGTAGCGCATCAAAAGTCGCGCGGATCATGTTGTAGGGATTGGAAGAACCCTGCGACTTGGCGACGACGTCATGCATGCCGAGCGTTTCGAATATGGCGCGCATCGGACCGCCGGCGATGATGCCGGTACCGGCCGGCGCAGCGCGCAGAACGACGCGGCCCGCGCCATGGCGGCCGGTCACGTCATGATGCAGCGTGCGGCCTTCGCGCAGCGGCACGCGGATCAACGAATGCTTGGCGGCTTCCGTCGCCTTGCGGATCGCTTCCGGGACTTCGCGCGCCTTGCCGTGGCCGAAGCCGACGCGGCCCTTCTGATCGCCAACGACGACGAGCGCCGCGAAGCCGAAGCGACGGCCGCCCTTCACCACTTTGGCGACGCGATTGATGTGGACCAGACGATCCACAAATTCGCTGTCGCGCTCTTCCCTATCCCGCTCGCGGCCGCGGCCGCCGCCTTCACCTTCGCGTGCCATAATCTCTTCCGTTCTTTCGTCACTTGCGCGGCCAGCGTTGCGCGGCCGCTCGCTTCCGAATGGGTTAAATCGTCAGTCCCGCCTCGCGGGCACCTTCGGCCAGCGCCTTGACGCGGCCATGATAGACATAGGCGCCGCGGTCGAAGACGACCTCTTTGACGCCCGCCTCGAGCGCGCGGGCCGCGATCTGCTTGCCGACCTCGCGCGCAGCCTCGATCGTGGCGCCCGTCTTCAGCGCCTCGCGATTGGTCTTCTCCAGCGTCGAGGCCGAAGCGAGTGTGCGTCCGGCGGCGTCATCGATGATCTGGGCATAGATCTGCTTCGACGAACGATGCACCGACAGGCGCGGCTTGCCATAGGCACGTGCCTTGACCACACGCCTGACACGGGCGCGGCGACGCGCTTCTGTCTTAATATCCTTCGTCATAGTCCGCTCCTACCGCATGAGCCCGGTAGCTCATGCGAAAAAATTGCTTACTTCTTCTTGCCTTCCTTACGGAAGATGAATTCGTCGCTGTATTTGACGCCCTTGCCCTTATAGGGCTCCGGCGGACGGAACGCACGGATTTCCGCGGCGACCTGCCCGACTTGGCGCTTATCAATGCCGACAATGGTGATCTCGGTCGGCTTCGGCGTGGTGATCGCGATGCCCTGCGGGATCGGATAGGTCACATCGTGGCTGTAGCCGAGCGACAATTGCAGATTCTTGCCGGCGACAGCGGCCTTGTAGCCGACGCCGTTGATCTCGAGCTTCTTCTCGAAACCCTTGGTGACGCCGACAACCAGGCTGTTTACCTGAGCGCGCGTCGTACCCCAAAGCGCACGGGCGCGTTTGGTTTCGTTGCGCGGATCAACCTTGATCTGATTATCGCCGAAGGTGACGCTGACATCGGCCGGGGCCACAAAGCGCAATTCGCCCTTCGTGCCCTTGACGGCGATCGTCTGGCCTTCGACCTTGGCGGTAACGCCGGCCGGCAGAACCACGGCCTTTTTTCCGACGCGGGACATGATCTTGATCCTACCTTCTAATCAGAAGACTTTGCAGAGCACTTCGCCGCCCACATGCGCATCGCGCGCAGAGTGGTCGGCCATCACGCCCTTCGAGGTCGAAACGATGGTGATGCCGAGGCCGTTGGCGACCTGCGGCATGTCAGCCACCGCCGCATAAACGCGCCGGCCGGGCTTCGAGACGCGATCGAGCTGCTTGATGACCGGCTCGCCGTCGTAATACTTGAGCTCGATTTCGAACTCGGTGCGGCCGTTGCCATATTCCGTCGTCGAATAGCCGCGGATATAGCCCTCTTGGGTTAGGACATCGAGCACATGCGCGCGCAGCCTCGAGCCAGGCGTCTGCACCTTGCCCTTGCGGCGCAATTGCGCGTTGCGGATGCGGGTCAGCATATCGCCGATCGGATCGTTCACAGACATGCGGCGCTCCTTACCAGCTCGACTTCACAAGACCCGGGATCAGGCCACTCGAGCCCAAATCCCTGACCGCGATACGCGACATTTTCATCTTGCCGATGAAACCGCGCGGGCGGCCGGAAACTTCGCAGCGGTTGCGCACCCGTACCGCCGACGAATTGCGCGGCAATTCCGCGAGCTTCAGCCGCGCGGCGAAACGCTCCTCGGCGGTGAGGTTCTGATCCTCGGCCACGCCCTTTAGCCGCTTGCGCCGCGCCGCATATTGCTTGACGAGCTTCTCGCGGTGCTTGTTCTTCTCAACCGAACTCTTTTTAGCCATGTCTCTACCTCTTGGTTCCGCGTTTGAGGCTTTGCCTCACTGCCGGAACGGGAAGTTGAATGCGTGCAAAAGGGCACGCGCCTCTTCATCGGTTTTCGCCGTCGTGCAAACGATGACGTCGAGACCGAGAAGACTCTCGGCCTTGTCGTAATCGATCTCAGGGAACACGAGGTGCTCCTTGATGCCGAGCGCATAATTGCCGCGCCCGTCGAAGCTCTTCGGGTTCAGGCCGCGGAAGTCGCGCACGCGCGGCAACGCGATCGTCACCAAGCGATCGAGGAACTCGTACATCCGCGCCTTGCGCAGAGTCACCTTTGCGCCGATCGGCATGTTCTCGCGCACCTTGAAGGTCGCGATCGCCTTGCGGGCGCGGGTGACAACCGGCTTTTGGCCGGCGATCAGCGCGAGATCGGCCGCCGCGGAGGTTACCTTCTTCGTGTCGTTGACCGCTTCGCCGACGCCCATATTGAGCACGATCTTTTCGATCACCGGCACTTCAAGCGGGTTCTTGTAGCCGAACTGCTTGATAAGCTGCTCGCGCACGACCTCGTTGTAATACTTCTTGAGCCGCGGCACATAGTCCGCCGGCACGGCGAAGGTCTGCGCGGCCGCCGCAGCGCGTGACGCCCTGGTCTCGCCCTTGGCATCCGCGCCCTTGGCCGGCTTGGCGTCCTTCTTGGCGGCCTTCGGCGCGCCTTTTTCGTTTTTGGTCTCAGCCATCGATCAGGTCTCCCGAACGCTTGGCAACGCGGACCTTGCGGCCGTCGTCGAGAATCTTGAAGCCCACCCGCGTCGCCTTGCCGTCCTTGGGATCGGCCAGCGCCAGGTTGGACAGATGGATCGTCGCCTCTTTGGAGATGATGCCGCCTTCCTGGCTCGCCGTCTGACGCTGGTGACGCTTGACGATATTGACGCCGCGTACGACCGCGCGTCCGTCCTTCGGCAACACTTGCAGCACTTCGCCGCCGCGGCCCTTGTCGCGGCCGGCGAGCACGACGACCTTGTCGCCCTTTTTAATCTTCGCCGCCATTATAGAACCTCCGGCGCGAGCGAAATGATCTTCATGTGGTTCTTCGCGCGCAATTCGCGCGGCACCGGCCCGAAGATGCGGGTGCCGACCGGCTCGGACTGATTGTTGATCAGCACCGCCGCGTTGGAATCGAAACGGATGACCGAACCGTCCGGACGCTTGATGTCTTTCGCAGTGCGCACGACGACCGCCTTCATGACGTCGCCCTTCTTGACGCGGCCGCGCGGGATCGCCTCCTTGATGGAGACGACGATAATGTCGCCCACCGAGGCGTATTTCCGCTTCGAACCGCCGAGCACCTTGATGCACATCACGCGGCGCGCGCCCGAATTATCGGCGACGTCGAGGTTGGTCTGCATCTGTATCATGGCCTACAGCCTTTCTTGTCAGACAGGTTTCCGTTGCCGGACTTCGCCTGAGTTTCCCTTAATTCCTTCACACGATCCCTTGCGGGACCATGCCCTAACTCGCCGAACCCGCCGCCGCGCCTTCCACGACGATCCAGCGCTTGAGACGCGAGATCGGCCGCGTCTCCTCGATCAGCACCGTGTCGCCGACCTTCGCCTTATTCGCCTCGTCATGGGCGTGATAATTCTTCGACCGCCGCACCGTCTTCTTGAGCAGCGGATGAGTGAAGCGGCGCTCGACCTTCACTACTATGGTCTTGTTCTGCTTGTCGCTGACGACGACGCCCTGGAGAACGCGTTTCGGCATAGTCTCAAACCTTTTTCTTGACGCGCTCGGTGACGATCGCCTTCGCCCGCGCAATGTCGCGGCGCACGATGCGCACCCGCGCCGTATCCTGAAGCTGCCCCGTCGCCCGCTGAAAGCGCAGGTTGAACTGCTCCTTCTTGAGGCCCAGGACTTCCTGTTCCAGCTGATCATCGGACATGACGCGCAAATCCGACAGGCGTTGTTTGCTCTTCATCGCGCGCTCCTATTCCGCAATACGCTGCACGAAGCGTGTCTTGATCGGCAGCTTGGCGGCCGCCAGCGTCAATGCCTCGCGTGCGAGTTCCGTCGGCACGCCGCCGATCTCAAACATGATGCGGCCCGGCGCGACGCGCACGGCCCAGAACTCCGGCGCGCCCTTACCTTTACCCATGCGGACTTCGACCGGCTTCTTCGACACCGGCAGATCCGGGAAGATGCGGATCCAGACACGGCCGGCGCGCTTCATATGACGAGTCATGGCGCGGCGGGCGGCCTCGATCTGACGCGCGGTCACGCGATCAGGCTCCAGCGCCTTCAGGCCGTACTCACCGAAGTCGAGATTGAAGCCCGCCTTCGAGGCGCCGTGGATACGGCCCTTGAAGGCTTTGCGGAACTTCGTGCGCTTGGGTTGCAACATGGTTCAGTCTTTCAAATATCTCTTTGCAAAGTCTCAGGCCGCGTCGCGATCGCGCCGGCGGCCACGGTCGCCGCCGCCAGAACCGCCGTGATCCTGCTCGGCCATCTTCTTGTCCTGCGCCATCGGATCGTGCTCGAGGATTTCGCCCTTGAACACCCACACCTTGATGCCGCACGTGCCATAGGCGGTGTGCGCCGTCGCGGTGCCGTAATCGACATCGGCGCGCAGCGTATGCAGCGGCACCCTGCCCTCACGATACCATTCAAGCCGAGCGATCTCGGCGCCGCCGAGACGGCCGGAGCAATTGATGCGGATGCCCTCGGCGCCGAGGCGCATCGCCGATTGCACGGCGCGCTTCATGGCGCGGCGGAAGGCCACGCGGCGCTCGAGCTGCTGAGCGATCGAATCAGCAATCAGCGTCGCATCAATCTCGGGCTTACGCACTTCGACGATGTTGATGACCACTTCCGACTCGGTGAGCTTCGACACCGCCTTGCGGATCTTGTCGATATCGGCGCCCTTCTTGCCGATGACGACACCCGGACGCGCCGAATAGATCGTCACGCGGCACTTCTTGTGCGGCCGCTCGATGATGATCTTCGACACCGCCGCCTGCTTCAGCAGCTTGAGCAGAAGCTCGCGGATCTTGATGTCCTCGTGCAGCAGCTTGCCGTATTCGCCCTTGTTGGCGTACCAGCGCGAATCCCAGGTCCGGTTGATGCCGAGGCGCAGGCCGATTGGATTGACTTTTTGTCCCATTGCTCGCTCCTCAGGCCCCGGCCTGCGCCGGCGCTTCGACCTCGCGCACGACGATCGTCAAATTCGAAAACGGCTTCTCGATCCGCCCGGAGCGGCCGCGCGCACGCGGCGAAAACCGCTTCAGCACCAGGCCCTTGCCGACGAACGCCTCGGCGACGATGAGATCGTCGACATCGAGGCTATGATTGTTTTCCGCATTCGCGATCGCGCTCTCGAGCGCCTTCTTGACGTCGGCGGCGATGCGTTTGCGCGAGAATTGGAGCTCGGCCAATGCCCGCTCCACTTTCTTGCCGCGGATCAGTTGCGCAACGAGGTTCAGCTTCTGCGGGCTGACACGGATCATCCGGCAGACGGCCTTGGCCTCATTGTCCTTCAACGCGCGCGGCGCTTGCTGCTTGCCCATGATGCGCCTTAGCCTCTCTTGGCTTTCTTGTCGCCCGCATGTCCATGAAACGTGCGGGTGGGCGAGAACTCGCCGAACTTATGGCCGATCATGTCCTCGCTCACCGAGACGGGGATATGTTTGTGACCGTTATGGACGCCGAACGTCAGGCCGACGAATTGCGGCAATATCGTCGAGCGGCGGCTCCAGATCTTGATGACTTCGTTACGGCCCGAGGAACGCGCGGCATCTGCCTTCTTGAGCAGATAGCCGTCGACAAATGGACCCTTGGAAAGCGAACGCGCCATCGCCTTAACCCTTCTTCTTGCTCTTGTGACGCGAAGTCACAATGAACTTATCGGTGGATTTGTTGGAGCGGGTCTTCTTGCCCTTTGTCGGCTTGCCCCACGGCGTGACCGGATGACGGCCGCCGGAGGTGCGGCCCTCGCCGCCGCCGTGCGGATGATCGACCGGGTTCATGGTGACGCCGCGGTTATGCGGACGGCGGCCGAGCCAGCGCTTGCGGCCCGCCTTGCCGATAGAGGCATTCATGTGATCCGGGTTCGACACCGCGCCGACCGTCGCGAAGCACTGGCCGTGCACAAGGCGCTGCTCGCCGGAATTGAGACGGACGATGACATAGCCCTGATCGCGGCCAACGACCTGCGCGAAATTGCCGGCCGAGCGCACGAGAGCGGCGCCCTTGCCGATCTTCAGCTCGATATTGTGCACGATCGTGCCGACCGGCATCGAGGCCAGCGGCATGGCATTGCCCGGCTTTACGTCGACCTGCTGGCCGGAGATCACCTCGTCGCCGACCGAAAGACGCTGCGGGGCGATGATATAGGCCTGCTCGCCATCGGCGTAGCGAATGAGCGCGATGAAGGGGGTGCGGTTGGGATCATATTCGATCCGCTCGACCTTCGCCGCCGCGTCGAGCTTGCGACGCTTGAAATCGATGATGCGGTAGCTCTGCTTGTGCCCGCCGCCGCGGAACCGCACGGTGATGCGGCCATTGTTGTTACGGCCGCCCGACGACGACTTGCCCTCGGTGAGCTGCTTGACCGGCTTGCCCTTGTAGAGCTCCGAACGGTCGACGATCACCAATTGGCGAAGGCCGGGCGTGATGGGCTTGAATGTTTTGAGTGCCATGATTCTAACCTCAGAGCCCCGTGGTCACGTCAATGCTGTGGCCTTCGGCCAGCGTCACGACCGCCTGCTTGACGTCGGACTGCACACCGCGCACGCCCTTGAAGACCTTCTTCTTGCCCTTGCGGACAAGCGTGTTCACCGCCTCGACCTTGACATCGAACAGCTTCTCGACCGCCGCCTTGATCTGCGGCTTGGTCGCGTCCTTGCGGACCTTGAAGATCACCTTGTTGTGCTCCGACGCCGCCGTCGCCTTCTCGGTAATGACCGGAGCGACGATCAAATCGTAGTGGCGCGCGTCGGCGAAAGTTTTCGACGTGCTCATGCGAATCGCGCCTCCAGCGCATCGACCGCCGCCTTGGTAAGAACGAGCTTCTCACGGCGAAGGATGTCGTAAACATTGATGCCCTGCACCGGCAGAACATCGATCGAAGGAATGTTGCGGGCCGCGAGACCGAAATTCGCCGCGACGGTAGCACCATCGATGATCAGCGCATTGGTGAGGCCGAGCTTGGCGAACTGCGCCAGCAACGATTTGGTCTTGCCTTCGCCGAGATCGGCGTTGTTCCAGACGATGATGCCGCCATCCTTGGCCTTCGCCGACAGGGCGTGCTTCAGCGCCAGTGCCCGCACCTTCTTCGGCAGGTCATGCGCGTGCGAGCGCGTCACCGGGCCGAAGGCGCGGCCGCCGCCGCGGAACTGCGGCACGCGGGCCGAGCCGTGGCGGGCACTGCCGGTGCCCTTCTGCTTGTACATTTTCTTGCCGGTGCGGGCGACATCGGCGCGACCCTGCGCCTGATGCGTGCCGGCGCGGCGCTTGGCGAGCTGATAGCGCACCATGCGAGCGAGAATGTCCGGACGCGGCTCGAGACCGAAGATCGCGTCGTTCAATTCGATTTCGCCGGCGTTGCCGCCGTCGAGAGAAGTAATTTCGATCTTCACGATGACGCTCCTTCCGTCGATGTGACGGGGGCTTCGGCGGAAATTTCAGCAGGCGCCTCGGGCTGCGTTTCGTTCGCCAGGCGATACTTGCCCGGCTGCGGCGCCTCCTTCGGCAGAGCCTTCTTCACCGCATCGCGGATATAAATCCAGCCGCCCTTGGTGCCGGGCACAGCGCCCTCGACCAGAATGAGGCCGCGCTCGACATCCGTCTGCACGACGCGCAGGTTCAGGGTCGTCACGCGGTCGGCACCCAAATGGCCGGCCATCTTCTTATTCTTGAAGGTCTTGCCCGGATCCTGACGGCCGCCGGTCGAACCCAGCGAGCGATGCGAGATCGAGACACCGTGCGTCGCACGCAGACCGTGGAAGTTCCAGCGCTTCATACCACCGGCAAAACCCTTACCGATGCTCGTGCCTGTGACGTCAACGAACTGGCCGACGACGAAATGATCCGCCGTGATCTCCGCGCCCACCGGCAGCAGCGCCGTTTCCTCGACGGGGAACTCGGCGAGCTTCAGCCGCGGCTCCACCTTGGCGACGGCGAAACGGCCGCGCTCGGCCTTCGACACGTTCTTCACCTTGGCGCGGCCGATGCCGAGCTGCACGGCGGTATAGCCGTTAGCTTCCTTGGTCCGCTGCGCGACGACCTGGCAGCCGTCGAGCTTTAGAACCGTGACCGGTACATGCTCACCGCCGTCTGTAAAGACGCGGGTCATGCCCAGCTTCTGTGCGATAACACCTGACCGCATGTTCTTCGTCCTTCAAGGCCAGAGCTTGCGCCACTAGCCCGGTTCATTCTTCATCGCATCGTCATACGACAATGCTTATTCCATCTCGTCATAATCCGGAGAGGTCTGCGCCTTTCCGGGAACGACGCTTAGAGCTTGATCTCCACATCGACGCCCGCGGCGAGATCGAGCTTCATCAAGGCATCGACTGTCTGCGGCGTCGGGTCGACGATATCGAGCACCCGCTTGTGGGTTCTGATCTCGAACTGCTCGCGCGACTTCTTATCGACGTGCGGCGAGCGGTTGACCGTGAACTTTTCGATCTTGGTCGGCAGCGGGATGGGGCCGCGCACCTGCGCACCCGTCCGCTTCGCCGTCGACACGATCTCCTTGGTCGAGGAGTCGAGAATCCGGTGATCGAACGCCTTAAGGCGGATGCGAATGTTTTGGCCGTTCATGTTCTTTTTCCCTATCGATCGGGCGCGGACTTGACGCCCACGCCCGGCCGAATTGCCCTTATTCCTGGATCGAAGCGACGACGCCGGCGCCGACGGTGCGGCCGCCTTCACGGATAGCGAAGCGCAGCTTCTCTTCCATCGCGATCGGCACGATCAGCTCGACGCTCATCGTCACGTTGTCGCCCGGCATGACCATTTCCGTGCCTTCCGGCAGCGTGACGACGCCGGTCACATCGGTCGTGCGGAAATAGAATTGCGGACGATAATTGGTGAAGAACGGCGTGTGGCGGCCACCCTCGTCCTTGGTGAGGATGTAGGCCTCGGCCTTGAACTTGGTATGCGGCTTGACGGAGCCGGGCTTGCACAGCACCTGGCCGCGCTCAACCTCTTCGCGCTTCGTGCCGCGCAGCAGCGCGCCGATGTTGTCGCCGGCCTGCCCCTGATCGAGCAGCTTGCGGAACATTTCGACACCCGTGACGGTCGTCTTGACGGTCGGCTTCAGGCCGACGATCTCGACTTCCTCGCCGACCTTGATGATGCCGCGCTCGACGCGACCGGTAACGACCGTGCCACGACCGGAGATCGAGAACACGTCTTCCACCGGCATCAGGAAGGGCTGATCGATCGGACGCTCCGGCTGCGGAATGTAATCGTCGACCGTCTTCATCAGTGCCAGAACGGCGTCATGGCCGATCTCGGGATTGCGGTTTTCGAGCGCGCAGAGGGCCGAACCCTTGGTGATCGGAATGTCGTCACCAGGGAACTCGTACTTCGACAGAAGTTCGCGAACTTCGAGCTCAACGAGTTCGAGCAGCTCCGGATCGTCGACCATGTCGACCTTGTTGAGGAAGACGACGAGCGCCGGCACGCCGACCTGACGCGCAAGCAGGATGTGCTCGCGGGTCTGCGGCATCGGGCCGTCAGCGGCGGAAACGACGAGGATCGCGCCGTCCATCTGCGCCGCGCCGGTGATCATGTTCTTCACATAGTCGGCGTGGCCGGGGCAATCAACGTGCGCATAGTGGCGCGCCTTGGTCTCGTACTCGACGTGCGCGGTCGAGATCGTGATGCCGCGCGCCTTCTCTTCCGGCGCCTTGTCGATCTGGTCATAGGCCGTGAAAGTCGCACCGCCCGTCTCGGCCAGAACCTTGGTAATCGCCGCCGTTAGCGACGTCTTGCCATGGTCGACGTGACCGATCGTTCCGATGTTACAATGCGGCTTGTTGCGCGAAAATTTTTCCTTGGCCATGACTCGGCTCCTTCAACCCTTTCCCAGTCCTTAGGCGAATTTCGCCTGCACCTTGGCGGCTTCCGCCGCAGGCACTTGCTCGTAGTGATCGAACTGCATCGTGTAGTTAGCGCGGCCCTGGCTGAAGGACCGCAACTGATTGACATAACCGAACATGTTGGCGAGCGGCACCATCGCATTGATGACGACCGCGTTGCCGCGCATGTCCTGGCCTTGCACCTGCCCGCGGCGGCCGAGCAGATCGCCCATCACGTTCCCGGTGTAATCCTCCGGTGTCGTGACCTCGACTTTCATGATCGGCTCGAGCAGCACAGAGCCGCCCTCGCGCAGCGCCTCGCGGAACGCGGCACGCGACGCGATCTCGAAGGCAAGAACCGACGAGTCGACATCGTGGAAGCCGCCATCGATCAGCGTCGCCTTGACGTCGACGACCGGGAAGCCGGCAAGCACGCCGGAACCCATGACGCTGTTGATGCCCTTTTCGACGCCCGGAATATATTCTTTCGGAACGGCGCCGCCGACAATCTTCGAACTCGAAGCTCGATCCCGCGCCCGGCTCGGCCGGCTCGAAGATGATGACCACCTTCGCAAACTGGCCAGTGCCGCCGGTCTGCTTCTTGTGCACATATTCCTTCTCAACACGCTTCGTCAGCTTCTCGCGATAAGCGACCTGCGGCGCGCCGATATTGGCGTCGACTTTATAGGTACGCCTCAGAATATCGACCTTGATGTCGAGATGCAGCTCGCCCATGCCCTTGAGGATCGTCTGGCCGGATTCCTGATCGGTCGAAACGCGGAAGGACGGATCCTCCGCCGCGAGCTTCGACAGAGCGATACCGAGCTTTTCCTGGTCGGCCTTCGACTTCGGCTCGATCGCGATCTCGATGACCGGATCGGGAAATTCCATCCGCTCCAGAATCACCGGCTTGTTCTGATCGCAGAGCGTGTCGCCGGTGCGGGTATCCTTGAGGCCCGCGAGCGCAATAATGTCGCCGGCATAGGCTTCCTTGATGTCTTCGCGATTGTTGGCGTGCATCAGCAGCATGCGGCCGATGCGCTCGCGCTTGTCCTTGGTCGAGTTGACCACAGTCGTGCCCAATTCGATCTTGCCCGAATAGACGCGCGCGAAAGTCAGCGAGCCGACAAACGGATCATCCATGATCTTGAAGGCAAGCATGGAGAACGGCTCGTCATCGCTGGCGATGCGGACCATTTCCTCGCCAGTGTCGGGATTGACGCCCTTGATGGCTTCGCGGTCGAGCGGCGATGGCAGATAATCGACGACGGCATCGAGCAGAGGCTGCACGCCCTTGTTCTTGAACGCGGAACCGCAGAGGATCGGAATGAACGTAATATGCCGCACCGCTTTGCGGATGAGTCTCTTAAGCGTCGCCTCGTCCGGCTCGGTGCCGTCGAGATAGGCACTCATCACATCGTCATCGAGCTCGACTGCCGAATTCGATCAGATTGTGGCGATAGCTCTCCGCCTGCTCTCTCAGCTCGGCGGGAATTTCCTCGTCATGATATTTGGCGCCGAGGGCCTCGTCTTCCCAGACGACGGCTTTCATCCGCACGAGATCAATGATGCCCTTGAAGTTCAACTCAGAACCGATCGGCAGTTGGATGCAAACCGGACGACCGCCGACCTTGGTGTTGATTTCTTCGACGCAGCGGAAGAAGTCGGCGCCGATCTTGTCCATCTTGTTGACGAAGACGACGCGCGGCACGTTATATTTATCGGCTTGACGCCATACGGTTTCCGTCTGCGGCTCGACGCCCTGGTTGCCGTCGAGAACGCAGACCGCGCCGTCGAGCACGCGCAGCGAACGCTCCACCTCGATGGTGAAATCGACGTGGCCGGGCGTGTCGATGATGTTCAGGCGATGGCCGTTCCAGAAGGTCGTCGTCGCGGCGGACGTGATCGTGATGCCGCGCTCCTGCTCCTGCTCCATCCAGTCCATCGTGGCGGCGCCTTCATGGACTTCGCCGATCTTATGCGACTTGCCGGAATAAAAGAGGATGCGCTCCGTCGTCGTGGTCTTGCCCGCATCGATATGCGCCATGATACCGAAGTTTCGGTAGTCTTGGATTTTATGAACGCGGGGCATCGGACCGAATTCCTTCAGAGGCTCAGAAATTCACCAGCGATAATGCGAGAAGGCGCGGTTCGCCTCCGCCATGCGGTGCGTATCTTCGCGTTTCTTCACAGCATTGCCGCGGTTATTGGCGGCATCGATGATCTCGGCCGAGAGACGGTCGACCATCGTCTTGTCGTTGCGGCCGCGGGCGGCGGTAATGATCCAGCGGATGGCGAGAGCCTGCCGGCGCTCCAGACGAACCTCGACCGGCACCTGATAGGTGGCGCCGCCGACGCGGCGGGAGCGGACCTCGATCGCCGGGGCGACATTCTCGAGAGCCTGGCGGAACACCGGGAGCGGCTCAGTCCGCAGCTTGCCTTCGATGGAGTCGAAAGCCCCATAGACGATCGTTTCGGCGGTCGACTTCTTGCCATCGTACATGATCGAATTCATGAACTTGGCAAGAACGACATCGCCGAACTTGGCGTCCGGAATGACTTCCCGTTTCTCGGCGCGATGACGTCGCGACATTGCTTCACTCTCTTTGCGTCGGCCGGCGATCCGGCATCCGTTAAAGTCTCAATCAAAGCCGGGCTTCGCTCTCGCGCCCGGCCAAAAATTACTTGGGCCGCTTGGCGCCGTACTTCGAACGGCGCTGCTTGCGGTTCTTGACGCCCTGCGTGTCGAGCACGCCGCGCAGGATGTGATAGCGCACGCCCGGCAAATCCTTGACGCGGCCGCCGCGGACCATGACCACCGAGTGCTCCTGGAGGTTATGACCCTCGCCAGGGATATAGCCGATGACCTCGAAGCCGTTGGTCAGCCGCACCTTGGCGACCTTGCGCAGCGCCGAGTTCGGCTTCTTCGGGGTCGTCGTATAGACGCGCGTGCAGACGCCGCGCTTCTGCGGACATCCCTCAAGATGGCGCGCCTTCTCACGATAGACCTTTTCCTGCCGCGGCTTGCGGATCAACTGACTGATCGTCGGCATATTCGCCCTTCAAATCCCAACAGCGCGCCGCGAGAGCGGCACTTAAACCCTTGTTTCAACACCCGATACGGCCCGAAATCCGGACCCAGCGGGGTCATGCTTTCGCGCAAACAAATCAGCGCCTTCGGCCCGAGTGGGCTTCCGGCGCTGGAACATCGCAGAGGACCGCGGCGGGGCCTCGGTCTTGCCTCCGGGAGGTCGAAGGCCAACCTTAAAGGCCGGCCAAGACCCGATGTGACTTGTCAGTCGCTGAGACCGACAGCGTTTAGGCCCCACTGGGTTCCGGACGCGACGCCCCGAACAAAAGAACCTACGACCTGTCGAAAGTGGGCGGAACTTAATGATACGCCAGAGACGCGTCAACCCCTTCCGAGGGGATTTTCGTGCCTCAAAGCTGGGCGCCGCCCTCCTTCCACAGGGGAAAGAAGAGCGGCGCCCAAACTTACTTCGCGGCTTCCTCCTTGGCGGCTTCCGCAGGCGGCAGGGCGAGCGGCGTCTCGCTCGCCTTGTGGGCGAGGATGAGGTCGTCGCGCGTCGCCGCGATTCGGCGCAGTTTCGCCATGGCGGCGCCAGTGCCGGCCGGGATCAGCCGGCCGACGATGACGTTTTCCTTCAAGCCCTCGAGCGTGTCGGTCTTGCCGTTGACCGCCGCCTCGGTCAGCACCCGCGTCGTCTCCTGGAAGGAGGCGGCGGAGATGAACGAGCGCGTTTGCAGCGAGGCCTTGGTGATGCCGAGCAGCACCGGCGTGCCGGACGCGGGCTTCTTGCCTTCGGCCAGAACCGCGGCATTGGCCTCGTCGAGCTCGAGCTGATCGACTTGCTCGCCGGACAGGAAGTCCGTATCGCCCGGATCGACGATATCGACCTTCTGCAACATCTGCCGGACAATCACCTCGATGTGCTTGTCGTTGATGTTGACGCCCTGGAGCCGGTAGACCTCCTGGATCTCGTTGACGAGATAGGCGGCGAGTTCCTCGACGCCCTTGATGGCCAGGATGTCGTGCGGCGCCGGGTTGCCGTCGACGATGTAATCGCCCTTCTCCACGATGTCGCCGTCCTGGAGATGGATGTGCTTGCCCTTCGGGATCAGATATTCGATCGGCTCCGCGCCCTCTTCGTTCGGGATGATCGCAATCCGCGTCTTGTTCTTATAGTCGCGCCCGAACTGCACCGTGCCCGAGGCCTCGGCGATGATCGCGTGATCCTTCGGCCGGCGTGCTTCGAACAATTCCGCGACACGCGGCAGACCGCCGGTGATGTCGCGGGTCTTGGCCAATTCCATCGAGATACGCGCGACGATGTCGCCCGCCTTGATCTTGGCGCCCGGATCGACGTTCAGGATCGCTTCGACCGGCAAAGTGTAGCGCGCATCGCCGCCGCGCGGCAGCTTGAGGATCTTGCCGTCCGCGCCCTTCAACACGATCGCCGGCTTCAACGTCGCGGAACGCTGGTTGAGCCGCCAATCGACGACCACGCGCTTGGCGATGCCGGTCGAATTCGTCGACCGTCTCCGAGAGCGAAGCGCCCTCGACGAGGTCCTCGAAGCCGACGATGCCGTCGACCTCGGTCAGGATCGGACGCGTATACGGATCCCATTCGGCGATTCGCTGGCCGCGCTTGATCTTGTCGCCGTCATCGACCTTGAGCCGCGCCCCATACTGGACGCGCTGCACCGCCCGCTCGACTCCGTCCGGCCCTTCGACGACCACGGCGACGTTGCGCGCCATGACCATCAAATCGCCTTCCGAGTTGCGGGCGAGATGGCGATTGCGGATCTTCACGGTGCCGTCGAAATTCGACTCGGTGAAGGACTGGTCCGCGATCTGCGCCGCGCCGCCGATATGGAAGGTACGCATGGTGAGCTGCGTGCCCGGCTCGCCGATCGACTGCGCCGCGATGACGCCGACAGCCTCGCCCATATTGACGGGCGTGCCGCGCGCGAGATCGCGTCCATAGCAGGTGGCGCAGACGCCGTTCTTCGCCTCGCAGACGAGAACGGAGCGGATCTTCACCTCCTGAATGCCGGCGGCATTGATCCTGTCCATGTGCCATTCTTCGATCATCTCGCCGGCGTTGACGATGATCGTGCCGTCGAGTTCCTTCAGATCCTCCGCGGACGTGCGTCCGAGAATGCGCGTGGCGAGCGAGGCCACCACATGGCCGGCGTCGATGATCGCCCGCATGCGGATGCCACCCTTCGACCCGCAATCGACCATGGTGATGATCGAATCCTGCGCCACGTCGACGAGACGCCGTGTCAGATAGCCGGAGTTCGCCGTCTTCAACGCCGTATCCGCGAGGCCCTTACGGGCGCCGTGGGTCGAGTTGAAGTATTCAAGGACGGTCAGACCTTCCTTGAAGTTGGAGATGATCGGGCTCTCGATGATCTCGCCCGAGGGCTTGGCCATCAGTCCGCGCATCGCGGCAAGCTGCTTCATCTGCGTCGGCGAACCGCGCGCACCCGAATGGCTCATCATATAGATCGAGTTGATCGGCTTATCGCGGCCGTTGTCGTCCTTCTGGACGGCCGAGATGCGCGCCATCATCTCCTCGGCGAGCTTGTCGGAACATTTCGCCCAGGCATCGACGACCTTGTTGTACTTCTCACCCTGGGTGATGAGGCCGTCGTTGTACTGCTGCTCATATTCCTTGGCGAGCGCCGAGGTCTGCTCGATGATCTTCTTCTTCGTCTCCGGCACGACCATGTCGTCCTTGCCGAACGAGATGCCGGCCTTGAACGCTTCGCGGAAGCCGAGCGCCATGATCTTGTCGCAGAAGATGACCGTCTCCTTCTGCCCGCAATTGCGGTAGACGACGTCGATCATGTTGGAGATCTCTTTCTTCGTCATCAGCTTGTTGACGACGTCGAAGGGGATCTTCCTGTGGTCGGGCACCAACTGGCCGAGCAACATGCGGCCCGGCGTCGTTTCGAAAATCTTCGAGATGCGCTTGCCGTCCTCGTCGAAGCTCCAGGCGCGGCCCTTGATCTTGGTGTGCAGCGTCACCGCCTTGGCGTTGAGGGCATGCTCAAGCTCGCCGATGTCGGAGAAGGCCATGCCCTGCCCCGGCTCGCCGTCGCGCATCAGCGTCGAATAATAGAGGCCGAGAACGATGTCCTGGCTCGGCACGATGATCGGCTGACCATTGGCCGGGTGCAGGATGTTGTTCGTCGACATCATCAGCACGCGCGCTTCGAGCTGCGCCTCGAGCGACAGCGGCACATGCACAGCCATCTGATCGCCGTCGAAGTCGGCGTTGAAGGCGGCGCAGACGAGCGGATGCAGCTGGATCGCCTTGCCTTCGATCAGCTTCGGCTCGAAGGCCTGAATGCCGAGCCTATGCAGCGTCGGGGCGCGGTTCAGCATCACCGGATGTTCGCGGATGACCTCGTCGAGGATGTCCCAAACCTCCGGCTTTTCCTTCTCAACCAGCTTCTTCGCCTGTTTCACCGTGGCGGAGAAGCCCTTGGCGTCGAGGCGCGAATAGATGAACGGCTTGAAGAGTTCGAGCGCCATCTTCTTCGGCAGGCCGCACTGATGCAGCTTCAATTCCGGGCCAACGACGATGACCGAACGGCCGGAATAGTCGACGCGCTTGCCGAGCAGGTTCTGGCGGAAGCGGCCCTGCTTGCCCTTCAGCATGTCGGCGAGCGACTTCAGCGGGCGCTTGTTGGCGCCGGTGATGACGCGGCCGCGGCGGCCGTTGTCGAACAGAGCATCCACCGCCTCCTGAAGCATGCGCTTCTCGTTGCGGATGATGATGTCCGGCGCACGCAATTCGATCAGCCGCTTCAGACGATTGTTGCGGTTGATGACGCGGCGATAGAGATCGTTCAAATCCGAGGTCGCGAAGCGACCGCCATCGAGTGGCACGAGCGGACGCAAATCCGGCGGAATGACCGGAATCTCGGTCAGGATCATCCATTCCGGCTTGTTGCCAGAGTGAATGAAGGCCTCGATGATCTTGAGCCGCTTGGCGAGCTTCTTCGGCTTCAGCTCCGTCGTCGCTTCGGCAGATCTCGACCTTGAGCTGCTCGGCAATCTTGGCAAGATCCATCGACCGCAGAATCTCGCGGATCGCCTCGGCGCCGATCATGGCGGTGAAGCTGTCCTGCCCGTATTCATCCTGGGCGCGGAGATACTCGTCCTCGTTCAGGAGCTGGCGATCCTTGAGCGGGGTAAGTCCGGCATCGAGGACGATATAGGACTCGAAATAGAGAATGCGCTCGAGGTCCTTCAGCGCCATGTCGAGCAGCAGGCCGATGCGCGAGGGCAGCGACTTCAGGAACCAGATATGCGCGACCGGCGCCGCGAGCGAGATGTTGCCCATGCGCTCGCGCCGTACGCGCGACAGGGTCACCTCGACGCCGCACTTCTCGCAGATGACGCCCTTGTACTTCATCCGCTTGTACTTGCCGCACAAGCATTCGTAGTCCTTGATCGGACCGAAAATGCGCGCGCAGAACAGACCGTCACGCTCCGGCTTGAAGGTCCGGTAGTTGATGGTCTCGGGCTTTTTGATTTCGCCGAACGACCAAGAAAGAATCTTCTCGGGGCTGGCGATCGAGATCTGGATCTGGTCGAACGCTTGCGGCGCCACGACCGGACTGAAGAAATTCATGACCTCTTGATTCATCGTCTTCTCCTGATCTGCCCGCGCGGGCTATCACCGGACCGCGGGCGAATATCCTGCTGCTGGACCGATCCGAACTCTCGGTCCAGCAGACTTTTTTACGCGTTATTCAATTTAGCTATTCGGCCGCCTCGGCCGGCGGCAGCTCTTCCGGCCCCGGCTTCACCGACTGCGTCAGTTCGACATTGAGGCCGAGCGAGCGCATTTCCTTGACGAGCACGTTGAAGCTTTCTGGAATGCCGGACTCGAACGCATCGTCGCCGCGCACGATCAATTCATAGACCTTGGTACGGCCCGCCACGTCGTCCGACTTCACGGTCAGCATTTCCTGCAACGTGTAGGCAGCGCCATAGGCTTCGAGCGCCCAGACTTCCATTTCGCCGAAGCGCTGGCCGCCGAACTGCGCCTTGCCGCCCAGAGGCTGCTGGGTGACGAGGCTATACGGCCCGATCGAGCGCGCGTGGATCTTGTCGTCCACCAGATGGTGCAGCTTCAACATATATATGTAGCCGACCGTCACCTTGCGGTCGAAAGCCTCGCCGGTGCGTCCGTCGTGCAGCGTCACCTGACCGGAGCTGTCCAGCCCGGCCTCGTGCAGCATCTCGACGATGTCCTTCTCATGCGCGCCGTCGAAGACCGGCGTGGCGATGGGCACGCCGCGCCGCAGATTCTCGCCGACTTCCAGCAAAGTCTCCTCGGGAAGCGCGTCGATTTCCTTCTTCGCGCCGTAGATCTCAGTGAGCTTGCCGCGCAGCGGTGCCGTGTCCCTGGTCCGCAGGTAGGCGTTCACCGCCTCGCTGACTTGCCTGCCGAGACCGGCGCAGGCCCAGCCGAGATGCGTCTCGAGAATCTGGCCGACATTCATGCGGCTCGGCACGCCGAGCGGATTGAGCACGATATCGACCGGCGTGCCGTCGGCGAGGAAAGGCATATCCTCCGGCGGCACGATCTTGGAGACGACACCCTTGTTGCCGTGACGGCCGGCCATCTTGTCGCCCGGCTGAATCTTGCGCTTCACCGCGACGAAGACTTTCACCATCTTCATCACGCCGGGCGGCAGTTCGTCACCGCGCTGCAACTTCTCGACCTTATCGAGGAAGCGGCTTTCGAGCCCCTTCTTCGCCTCGTCGTATTGCTTGCGCATGGCTTCGGTCTCGGCCAGGAGCTTGTCGTCCTCGACCACGAAGGTCCACCATTGCGAGCGCGGATAGCCCTCAAGGATCTCCTTCGTCAGCACCGAGTCCTTCTTGAAGCCCTTGGGGCCGGAGATCGCCGTCTTGCCGATGAGGAGCTCGGAGAGGCGGCTATAGACGTTGCGGTCGAGGATCGCGAGCTCGTCGTCACGGTCCTTGGCAAGCCGTTCGATTTCCTCGCGCTCGATCGCCTGAGCGCGTTCGTCCTTCTCGACGCCGTGGCGATTGAAGACGCGCACTTCGACAACCGTGCCCTGCACGCCCGGCGGCACGCGCATCGACGTGTCGCGCACGTCGGAGGCCTTCTCGCCGAAGATGGCGCGCAGCAGCTTTTCTTCCGGCGTCATCGGGCTTTCGCCCTTCGGCGTGATCTTACCGCAGAGAATGTCGCCTGCCTGCACTTCCGCGCCGATATAGACGATGCCGGCCTCGTCGAGATTCTTCAGCGCCTCTTCAGAGACGTTCGGAATATCGCGGGTGATCTCTTCCGGCCCGAGCTTGGTGTCGCGCGCCATCACCTCGAATTCATCGATATGGATCGAGGTGAAGACATCGTCCTTCACGATCTTCTCGTTGAGGAGAATCGAGTCCTCGAAGTTGTAGCCGTTCCACGGCATGAACGCGACGAGGACGTTGCGGCCGAGCGCCAGATCGCCGAGGTCGGTCGAGGGACCATCGGCCAGGATGTCGCCCTTGTGGACGTAATCGCCGACGCGCACCAGCGGCTTCTGGTTGATGCAGGTCGATTGGTTCGAGCGCTGGAACTTCAAGAGCCGGTAGATATCGACGCCGGGCTTGCTCGCGTCGGTCTCTTCCGTCGCGCGCACGACGATACGGGTCGCATCGATCTGATCGACGACACCGGCGCGGCGGGCCGCAATCGCGGCACCCGAGTCGCGGGCGACGACGGATTCCATGCCCGTGCCGACGAAGGGCGCGTCCGCCTTCACAAGCGGCACCGCCTGGCGCTGCATGTTCGAGCCCATCAGCGCGCGGTTGGCGTCGTCATTCTCAAGGAACGGGATCAGCGCCGCGGCGACCGAGACGAGCTGCTTCGGCGACACGTCCATGAAGTCGACGCGGTCGATCGGCACCATCACCACATCGCCGGAGTGACGGCAGACCACGAGGTCTTCCATCAGGCGGCCCTTGCCGTCGATCGGCGCATTGGCCTGGGCGACATAGTGCTTCGCCTCTTCCATCGCCGAAAGATAGATGACCTCATCCGTCACCTGACCATCCTTCACGCGGCGGTACGGCGCTTCGATGAAGCCGTATTTGTTGACGCGCGCAAAAGTCGCAAGCGAATTGATGAGGCCGATGTTCGGACCTTCCGGCGTCTCAATCGGGCAGATGCGGCCGTAATGCGTCGGGTGCACGTCGCGCACCTCGAAGCCGGCACGCTCACGCGTCAGACCGCCCGGACCCAACGCCGAGAGACGCCGCTTGTGGGTGATCTCCGACAGAGGATTGGTCTGATCCATGAACTGCGAGAGCTGCGACGAGCCGAAGAACTCGCGCACCGCCGCCGCCGCCGGCTTGGCGTTGATGAGATCCTGCGGCATGACCGTGTCGATATCGACCGAGGACATGCGTTCCTTGATCGCCCGCTCCATACGCAGCAGGCCCAGGCGATATTGATTCTCCATCAATTCACCCACCGAGCGCACACGGCGGTTGCCGAGGTGATCGATGTCGTCGATCTCGCCGCGGCCGTCGCGCAGATCGACGAGCCCCTTCACCACCGCAATGATGTCGGCCTTGCGCAGCACCCGCATCGTATCGGGCGCATCGAGATCGAGGCGCATATTCATCTTGACGCGGCCGACGGCCGAAAGGTCGTAGCGCTCGGGGTCGAAGAACAGCGAATGGAACATCGCTTCCGCGGTATCGAGCGTCGGCGGCTCGCCAGGACGCATGACGCGATAGATGTCGAACAGAGCCTCTTCGCGCGCGCCGTTCTTGTCGACGGCGAGCGTGTTGCGGATATAGGGGCCGATATTGATGTGATCGATATCGAGCACCGGAATCTCGGCGAAGCCCGCCTCGATCAGAGCCGGTAGAGTCTTCGGCGTGATCTCGTCGCCCGCCTCGGCGAAGATTTCGCCGGTGCTGGGATCGTAGAGATCGGTCGCGATATATTGGCCATTCAGGTCGACGTCCTGGGCGCGGATCGCCTTCAGGCCCTTTTCGACCAATTGCCGGGCCGCGCGGATCGTGAGCTTCTTGCCCGCTTCGACCGCGACTTCGCCGGTATCGGCATCGATCAGGTTTTCGCTGACCTTGATGCCCTTCATCCGTTCCGGATCGAAGGGCACGCGCCAGCCTTCACCATCCCGCTTATAGGTGATGGTGTTGTAGAACGTGCTGAGAATCTCCTCGCCGTCCATGCCGAGCGCAAAGAGCAGCGACGTCACCGGAATCTTGCGGCGGCGGTCGATACGCGCATAGACGATGTCCTTGGCGTCGAACTCGATGTCGAGCCAGGAGCCGCGATAGGGAATGATGCGCGCGGCGAAGAGCAGCTTGCCGGATGAATGGCTCTTGCCCTTGTCGTGATCGAAGAAGACGCCCGGCGAGCGGTGCATCTGCGAGACGATGACGCGCTCGGTGCCGTTGACGACGAAGGTGCCGTTCGATGTCATGAACGGCATGTCGCCCATATAGACGTCCTGCTCTTTGATGTCCTTGACGGACTTCGCACCGGTCTCGGGATCGACGTCGAAAACGATGAGGCGCAGCGTGACCTTCAGCGGCGCGGCAAAGGTCATGCCGCGCTGACGACATTCATCCACATCATATTTCGGCGGCTCAAAAACGTATTTGACGAATTCGAGCAGAGCGACATTGGCGAAGTCGGAGATCGGGAAGACCGAGCGGAACACCGCTTCGAGGCCTTCATCCGGGCGGCCGCCCGCCGGCTCGTTAACGAGCAGGAACTGATCGTAGGACGCCTTCTGGACTTCAATGAGATTGGGCATTTCCGCCACTTCGCGGATGTGCCCGAAAAACTTGCGAACCCGCTTCCGGCCAGAGAATGTTTGCGTTATGGGTTGGGCCATCTTGCTCCTCGCAGGTTAGTTGCACGGGACGCCGCCTGCATCCCGGAAACGTTGCGCGGCCCAAAGACCGCAGGGTGTTTCGCGCCCTTCCCCTTCAAAAAGCGTCACCGACCGGCCGGAAGTGGAACGGCGGAACGGCCCCGAAGCAAGCCTCGGAGCCGTTCGATCGGGAAAACGGAATCGCGTGGGCGATTCCGCTGGAACTCACTTAAGCTCGACCTTGGCGCCGACCTTCTCGAGGGTCGCCTTGATCTTCTCGGCCTCTTCCTTGGTCGCGCCTTCCTTGACCGGCTTCGGCGCGCCTTCGACGAGGTCCTTGGCTTCCTTCAGGCCCAGGCCGGTAACGGCGCGGACTTCCTTGATGACTTCGATCTTCTTGTCGCCGACGGCAGCCAGAACGACAGTGAACTCGGTCTTCTCTTCGACGGGCGCGGCAGCAGCAGCGGCCGGGCCGGCGGCCACGGCAACCGCGGCAGCGGCCGAGACGCCCCACTTGTCTTCAAGCAGCTTGGCGAGTTCCGCGGCTTCGAGAACCGTCAGGCTCGAGAGGTCTTCGACGATCTTTTCCAGATTGGCCATTTGAATAGTTCCTTCGAATTTGGACGTGAGTGTTGGCTGAAATTTTGGGACCCGCCGTCAGGCGGCATCCTTGTTTGCGTAAGCGGAAACGACACGCGCCAGCTTGGACGCGGGAGCGGTCGTGAGCTGAGCAAGCTTGGTTGCCGGCGCCTGGATGAGGCCGACGAGCTTGGCCCGCAATTCGTCCAGAGACGGCAAAGTCGCGAGCGACTTGATCGCCTCGGGGTTGAGCGATGTCTTGCCCATCGTCCCGCCGAGAATCACGAGCTTCTCGTTATCTTTGGCGAAACCGACGGCAACCTTCGCCGCAGCCACCGGATCTTGCGAATAGGCAAGAAGAGTTCGGACCCTTCAGCAAAGCGGCGATAGCCGCTGCGTCGGTTCCTTCCAGGGCAATCTTGGCAAGACGGTTCTTGGCGACCTGAACGGTTGCTCCGGCCTCACGCATCTGCTTGCGCAGAGTCTGCATCTGGGCCACCGTCAAGCCTGAATAATGCGCCACCACCACAACCGAAGTCTTCTGAAAGACCTCGTTTAGAGCGGCGACACTCGCTTTCTTTTCAGCTCTGTCCACACTACTCTCTCTGTCTCGGCGGGCTTTCGCCCGCAGGTTGCGTCAGCCGGCTCATCGCACGGCGCTACGCCTGTCCTCCGGAACGCTAAATGCCCCGGACAGAGGGATTCGACCAAAATCAAAGGCTGCAGGAACTGCCGCACCTGCGCTTTGTATTCCGCTCTGACCCCGTCTATGCTGGCCTCCGCCGCGCGCCGCCGGAACCGGAAACGCGCTTTGGACATTAAGCCTTTGCGGGTCAGACCCACGCCGGCGCCGGCAGTCTCGGACAGGACTTGGCCGGATTGATCCGAGCAACGGCCGAAGCCAAACCCGGTTCACCGGCCAATCCGCCGCGTCCTTCCACACCGTTGAGGCAAGGCCCCTGGCGGCATTTCGAGACACGGAAGCTAAATGGGTTCGGGGTTGCGGCTTTTGCCGACAACCCCGGTCTATCTATTTAACGGCAAGCCCTCGCAATGCCAAGGGCTGATTCCGCTTTTTTTCGACTTGTCAAGGCAAACGCGAAGACCGGCGCCCGGCGCCGCCTTACACGCGCACCGTGGCGGGATCGACCTTGACCCCCGGCCCCATCGTCGAAGAAAGCGCAACCCGTTGAATATAGGTGCCTTTCGCGCCCTGAGGCTTGGCCTTGCTGACGGCGTCGACGAAGGCGGTGATGTTCTCGACTAGCTTGGCCTCGTCAAACGAAGCCTTGCCGACGCTGCCTTGAACGATGCCGGCCTTTTCCACACGAAATTCGACCGCGCCGCCCTTGGAGGCCTTCACCGCCGCGGTGACGTCCGTCGTCACCGTGCCGACCTTCGGGTTCGGCATCAGGCCGCGCGGGCCCAGCACCTTGCCGAGACGGCCGACGAGCGGCATCAGGTCCGGGGTGGCGATGCAGCGGTCGAAGTCGATCTTGCCGCCCTGCACTTCGGCGACCAGTTCCTCGGCCCCGACGATGTCGGCGCCAGCCGCCTTGGCCTCGTCAGCCTTGGCGCCGCGGGCGAAAACCGCGACCCGCAGGGTGCGGCCGGTCCCGTTCGGCAGGTTGACGACGCCGCGGACCATCTGGTCGGCGTGCTTGGGATCGACGCCGAGATTCATCGCGATCTCGACCGTCTCGTCGAACTTGGCGCTCGCCCGTTCCTTGACGAGCTTCACCGCCTCGGCGATCGGGTAGAGCTTGGTCCGCTCGACACCCTCGCGGCTCTTGATGACGCGTTTTGCGATATGGCTCATGGCTTCACCCCACCACTTCGAGGCCGATCGAACGGGCCGAGCCCTCGATCATCTTGGCGGCGGCTTCGACCGTCGCGCAGTTGAGGTCGGGCAGCTTCTTGGCCGCGATCTCGTTGATCTGCGCCTGCGTCACGCGCCCGACAAAGCCGCGCCCCGTGGTCTTGGCGCCCGAGGTGATGCCAGCCGCCTTCTTCAGGAAATAGGAAACCGGCGGCAGCTTCATCTCGAAGGTGAAGGAGCGGTCCTGATAGGCGGTGATGACGACGGGGATCGGCGTCCCCTTCTCCATCTGCGCGGTCTTCGCATTGAAGGCCTTGCAGAATTCCATGATGTTGAGGCCGCGCTGACCGAGCGCCGGGCCGATCGGCGGCGACGGATTGGCGGCGCCGGCCGGCACCTGCAATTTGATGTAGCCGGCAATTTTCTTTGCCATTTCAACCTCCTACAAGCCGAACTTGACAGTCCGGTTTATTGTGGATCGTGGTGCGAAAGGGACTCCCGGCGGCAAACCGGGCCTTTCTCCCACAGCGGAGGGCGAGGCTTTAAGGCATCGCCCGTTTCGGCGCAAGCGCCGAAATGTCTTTGGCGGCCGAGGCGTTTGGCCATCAGCCGCCAATCTAGGTATCAGCCGATCTTGCCACGCACGACCTCGTAGATCGCTTCGGTCTCGGCCGCCGCCTTGGCGAGCAGCGCATTGACCTCCGCGAGCTGCGTCTCGGCGAAGTCGCGATCCTTGATCGACTTGGCGTTGATGAAGACATTGAGCGCGCAGCTGCGCAGGCCGGCATTGGCCGCCAGCACGGCGACGCCGGCATCGCTGATGACATTGAGATTGCCCTTGTCGGCGGCGTCCTTCGACAGGGCGATCACCTCGTAGCAAATCTTGCAGGTATGCAGCGGGGCAAGCGTAGCGGCCTTCAGCGCCTTCTGGATCGCGGCGGACCGCGCCGCCTTCTCCTCATCGGTCGCACGCGGCAGGCCATAGGCGCCCATCAGCGTGTTGAAGGCGACGACATCCTCATCGATGCCCCTGGTCAGCTCGGCGCGCAGTTCCTCAGCCCGGGCGAGGGTCTTTTTCAGATCCTCGGAGACCGCCTCATAGTTCTTCTTGCCGACGGTGAGATTGCAGACCATCGACACGAGTGCCGCGCCCATGGCGCCGGAGAGCGCGGCCGCGCCGCCGCCGCCGGGGGTCGGTGCCTCGCTCGCCAGTTCGTCGAGGAATTTGCCGATCGTTTCCGTCTTCGCGCTCATATCAGGCCAGCACCTTCGCCAGAGCGTAAATGTTTTCGCAGTCGAACACCTGGTCGGCGCTCTCGAAGAGCTTGCCGACGCATTCGCGATGCAGCTTCAACTTGAGGCCGCCGAGGCCGAGCGCGCCGATGATGATCTTGCCGTGGCGCTCCTTGGCCTTGTCGGTCGCCTCGATGCCGCCGATGCCGAGCGGCGGCTGGGCGTTGCAATCGGCGAGAAGTTCGATCGTCGGATTGTTCTGCCAATCCGCTTCGTCGAGCAGGGTGACGCCGATGGCGCCCGCCGAGAAGACCACCTGCGCGCCTTTGACGGCGGCGGAGCGGGCGGCGTTATCCTTGGCCTCGATCGCCGTGGGCGTGAAGCCGAAGCGCTCCTGAATGGCCTTGGCGGCCGCGTCGGCGCGCGCCTGATCGCGTGCGGTGATGGCGACTTCGGCGCCCTCAATATTCAGCATGGCGGCGGCGCGCATGCCGACCGGGCCGGTGCCGGCAAGCACGACGGCCTTTTTGCCCTTGAGATTGGCCGCCTTGGCGAGCAGCGCGACGCCCGCGGCGGCCGTCGTGTTGGAGCCGTTGGAGTCGAGCATCAGCGAGACGCGGAAATTGGAGAAGAAGCGCTTCTTCACCGCCTTGACCACGGCTTCGCCCGAAACCATCGAGCCGCCGCCGACGAAGATCGCGGTATTCTGCTTCTCCTTGGGGCCGCGCGTGTAGATGCAGCCATCAACGAGGGCGCCGACGTTCTCGGCAGTCACGCCGCCATAGCCGATGACGTTATCGGCGCCGCCGTCATAGCCGACGACCGTATCGAAGACGCTGGCGACGGGATCAGTGTCGAAAAGGAAAAGAAGCTTCTTGGTCATGCGGGTCTCACGCGTTGACGGACCTCTTGCCGCCCCGCCCTCATGGCGCGTGGAAAGCGACGAAGCAATCCAAAAATTTTGGGACGCGACCGGAGCCTGGGGAATTAGCGACCGGACAAGAGGGGGAGCCGCTGGGGGCTAAACCTTCTCGACCTGCGAATATTCGAGCTCGACCGGGGTCGCGCGGCCGAAGATCGAGACCGCGACCTTGACGCGCGAGCGCGCCTCGTCGACCTCCTCGACCGTGCCGTTGAACGAGGCGAACGGCCCGTCGGCGACGCGCACCGTCTCGCCGATCTCGTAGGAGATCGAGGACTTCGGCCGCTCGACGCCCTCGGCGACCTGGCCCTTGATCCGGTCCGCCTCAGCGTCGGAAATGGGCATCGGCTTTTTGTCGGCGCCGAGGAAGCCCGTCACCTTGGGCGTGTTCTTGATGAGGTGATAGATATCATCCGTCAGGTCGCATTTGACGAGCACGTAGCCGGGGAAGAACTTCCGCTCCGAGCTCACCTTACGGCCCTTGCGTACCTCGATGACCTGCTCGGTCGGCACGAGGATTTCCTCGAACTTGTCGGCGAGATTGCGCTGCGCCGCCTGCTCGCGGATCAACTCGGCGACCTTCTTCTCGAAATTGGAATAGGCGTGGACAATGTACCAGCGCATGCTCATGGCGAATCCGAAAAGCTCCTAAATCAACGGTCCAGGTCCGCGCCAGGGCCGAATACCCCGGACTTAATGCCCTACGTTCAAAACAAAACGGACGACCAATTGCAGGACTTCATCGACAGCGAGGAAAAACAGGCTCGCGAGAATGACCATGGCGATCACGAGCCCTGTCGTAATCATGGTCTCGCGCCGGGTCGGCCAAGTGACCTTGGCGGCCTCCTGCCGGACGTCTTGGATGAATTGCAACGGATCAGCCATTGTCGCTCAACTACCCGATTTACTGGAGTTTTTTCGCCTGATTCGCCGCCTGGCGGCGTAAACGGAGCGCGGCTGCCCTGCCCGCGTTCACTCAGACTAAAAAAGTCGCGGCGCGGAGCCAGCCGGCCACGCGCCACATCACGCTCATATATTATAGACTGCCCGCGCCGCCAAGCGAATTCTCGTGGGCGCCCCTCTCCCCCTATCAGATCGAATAATCCTCTTCTTCGAAAGAATGGGTGTTACGGAGGCGCACGAAGACCTCGTCTTCCACCTTCAGCGCCAATTCGCGATAGGCCTGGGTCGTGAGCGCGGCGTCGATCTGCTTCTTATCCTCGAGCCCGATGAGCTCGACATTGACCGCCGCGCCGACAAAGCCGACATGGATGACCTTGGCCGCGATCGACCCGCTGCCGTTGGCACGCGAGATTTCGATGTCGTGCGGCCGCACGAACGTAAAGGCCTGCTCTTCCCCCCCAGCCGCCGGACCGCGCGCCGCCATCCGGCCATGGAAGAGATTGTAATTGCCGAGGAAGCGGAAAACGAACGGATTGGCCGGGTGCTCATAGACCTCCTCCGGCGAGTCATATTGCTCGATATTGCCGGCATTCATCACCGCCACACGGTCGGAGACTTCGAGTGCCTCTTCCTGATCGTGCGTCACGAAGATTGTCGTGACCTTGATCGTATCGTGCAGTTTGCGCAGCCAACGGCGCAGTTCACGCCGGACAGTGGCATCGAGCGCACCGAACGGCTCATCGAGCAGCAGCACCTGCGGCTCGACCGCCAGGGCGCGGGCGAGCGCGACGCGCTGGCGCTGGCCGCCCGAGAGCTGCGAGGGATAGCGCTGGGCGAAATTGCTGAGCTGAACGAGCGCCAGAAGCTCATCGACCTTCGCCTTAATCTGTGCGTTCGAGGGCCGCTGGCGCCAGGGCTTGGCGCGCAGGCCGAAAGCGATATTCTCGAACACGCTCATCTGCTTGAACAGTGCGTAGTGCTGGAATACAAAGCCAATCTTGCGCTTGCCGAGGTCGGTGTCGGAGACATCGACGCCGTCGAATAGCACCTCGCCGCTGGGGTCGGCTGCCTCGATGCCCGCGATAATGCGCAGAAGCGTCGTCTTCCCCGAGCCGCTCGGACCAAGCAGCGCGACGAGTTCGCCCGACTCGACCCTAAGATTTACGCCCTTCAGCGCTTGGAACGAGCCGTAGCTCTTGCTGATCTGGCGAACTTCGATGCTCATCGGGTTTCACCTCGTTGACGGCAGCGGTGGCTGCCGTCTTGGCTTGATTGGTTTTTAACTCGACCGCTGTCTTGATGACCAGGGTCACGACGGCGAGCAAGGCGAGGAGCGTCGAGACGGCAAAAGCGCCCTGCATATTGTAACCGTCCCAGAGTTTTTCGACTCTGAGCGGGATCGTGTCGTTTGAATCGATATGGCCGGAGACGACCGACACCGCGCCGAACTCGCCGAAGGCGCGCGCGGTGCAGAGGATCGCGCCATAGAGCAGCCCCCACCGGATGTTCGGCACCGTCACCTTCCAGAAGGTGCGCCAGCCGCCAGCACCGAGCGACAAAGCGGCAAGCTCCTCGTCCGAACCCTGGTTATCCATCAGCGGGATCAGCGAGCGCGCAACGAAGGGAAAGGTGACGAACGCCGTCGCGATCACGATCGCCAGAGGCGTGAAGATGATGCCGGTATAGCTATTGGCGAAGGTGAACGGCCACCAATGGCCTGAAAATCCTTGCCAGGTCAGCGAAGTCGGATCCGGCCAGGTCACATTCGTTCCCCAGTCGCCCAAAATGCCGCCGCGGCCGAACCAGAGCACGAAGATGAGGCCGGCGATGACTGGCGAGATCGAGAACGGCAGATCGATCAGGGTCAAGAGGAAGACGCGGCCGCGAAAGCGGAATTTGGTGATCGCCCAAGCGGCGGCGAGACCGAAGATGATGTTAAGCGGCACGACGATGGCGGCGACGGTGCAACTCATGCGGATCGCGCTCCAGGTCGCCTTGGCCTGATCTGTCGCGGCCAGCACCCGGTGCTTCTCGTAAAAGGAGAGATGTCCGGCGGCGTCCACCGCCGGCGGAAAGAAGACATGCCAATAAGCGGCGGCGCCGTTCGACAAGGCCTGGGTGAAGACGTTGGCGACCGGCAGGACGATGAACAGTGTCAGAAACAGCACCGCTACGGTGACGAGTACGCGCCCGACGGGCGAACGCTTCGCCTTGTGCGGCGAAATCGTCTTGACCTGTGTTTGAAGAATGGGTGCGCTGGACATGGGGCCTCACACCGCTGCCTGCGAACGGCGCCGCGACCAAAATTCAAGGCCGTTGATGCCGAGCAGGATGAGCAGCGAAAAGAACAGCAGGACGACGCCGATTGCGGTCGCCTGCGCCGGCTCGAATTCATCGAGCTTGGTGACGATCTGCAGCGGCACGATCTGCGACTTGCCGGGAATATTGCTGGCGATGAAGATCACCGAACCGTATTCACCGATGGCGCGGGCGAAGGCGAGCGCGACGCCGCTGAGCCAAGCCGGGAAAATCTCGGGAAAGATCACCCGCCGGAACGTCAGCACACCACCGGCGCCGAGGCTATAAGCCGCCTGCTCATATTCCGGATCCCACTCCTGCAGCACCGGCTGGACCGAGCGCACGACGAACGGCAGGCCGACGAAGACCAGCACGATGACGATGCCGGTATTGGTGTTGCTGTAGGGAAAGTCGAGCCAGGAAAAAGCGCCATCCGGCAGCAGGTTGGGATGGCCGAAATGGCCGGCAAGCCCGTTGAGGAAGGCCGTCGTATGATCGCCGAAGCCGCCGATCCAGCCATCGGCGAGATAGAGGTTGGAAAAGGTGATGCCGGCGACCGCCGTTGGCAGCGCGAAGGGAAAATCGATCAGCGCATCGAAATAGCGCCGGCCGGGGAACGGCTCGCGCACCAGAACCCAGGCGACGATCAGGCCGAAAACGCCATTGATGACGGCCGCAAGCGCCGAGGCGCCGAGGGTTAGCCGATAGGCGGCGACGACGACCGGATCGGTGATTGTCGCGACAAACTGCGCCCACGAAAGCTGCGCCGTCTTCAAGACCAAACCCGCGAGCGGGATGAGGACCAGAAGCGAAAGATAGAAAAGCGTGTAGCCGAGCGTCAGCCGAAACCCGGGAATGACCTTGCGCGCACCAGCCATTTCAAACTCTCGCCAGAGGCGCGCCAAAGGCCGCCATTACGCCCTTCTATTTCGCTATTTCGTCGGCTTGTAAATCTGATCGAAAACGCCGCCGTCGGCAAAGAAGGTCTTCTGCGCGCGCGGCCAGCCGCCAAAAGCCTGGTCCACGGTGAAGAGCTTCACCGGCGGGAAACTGTCAGCGTACTTCTTATAAACCTCGATATCGCGCGGCCGATAATGCCATTGCGCGATGATGTCCTGCGCCTCTGGCGAGTAGAGATATTGGAGATAAGCCGTGGCGACGGCGCGCGTACCTTTCTTGTCGACGACGGAGTCAACGACCGCGACCGGCGGCTCGCCGAGCACGCTGACCGACGGATAGACGATTTCGAACTTGTCTTTGCCGAATTCGTCGCTGGCAAGATAAAGCTCGTTCTCCCAATTCAAGAGCACGTCGCCGATGCCCTTCTGGGCGAAAGTGACCGTCGCGCCGCGCGCGCCGGTGTCGAGAACCGGGACATGCTTGTAGAACTCGGTAATCGCTGCCAGAGCCGCGGCGTTCTTGTAGACCGGAAAATCCTTCGCCGCCTTGGCGTCGGCGATCGAGGCCGCGAGGCCTTCCTTCGTCGAAAGATCATAGGTCTTGGCTCCGGCGGTGGCGCCCCAGAGGCCGAGAAAGGCCCAGCGCCCTGCCCCGCTGACCTTCGGATTGGGGGCGATAATCTGGACGCCGGGGCGCAGCAGATCCTTCCAGTCATGGATGTGCTTGGGATTGCCCTTGCGCACCAGGAAAGCGACCGTCGAAGTATAAGGCGCGGAATTATAGCGGAACTTATCCTGCCAGCCGGGCTTGACGAGCCCTGCCTTCTGGATCGCGTCGATGTCCCAGGCCACGCCGAGGGTCACGACATCCGCCTGGAGTCCATTGACGACGGAGGCCGCCTGCCTGCCGGAGCCACCATGCGACTGCTCGATCGCGACCTTGGTTCCGGCCTTCTTCAAATAATCGGCCGCGAAGGCATCGTTGATCGCCTCATAAAGCTCGCGGGTCGGATCATAGGAAACATTGAGCAAAGAAACGGACTGGCCGCCTTCGGCGGCCTTCCAGCCGCCACCGGTCAGAGTAACGCCCGCAAAACCGATCGCGAGCAGCGTTCTAAAACCAGGAATGCGCATAAAACCCCCTTCGAGCAGACACTAAAATGGCCGCCGATTGCCGCGTCCACGGCTTCGCGAGCGTCAAAAAAGCGAGTTTATAGAAGGAAGTCAACAATTAAGTCTATAATTTTTATGTACAATGAAATCTCGAAATAAATTTATGGCGTTAGAGCCCGGCGCCCGGCAAATCATCCCTCGCTCATTTGCTTTCTTCGTTGGCGACGATCATCGCGTCGCGAATTTGGTTGCTGATGTCGGCCATCGAACCGGGGCTGTGCGGCAGCAGGATCACCTTGGCGCCGGATTGGATGCCGATTTCGCGGATCGTGTCGAAATATTGCGTCATCAGCAGCGTTCGCAGCACTTCGGCCGGCGATGTCTGCGCCGCTGAGGCGAGGCTCGCCACGGAATCGTTGAGGCCGGCGACGATGGCCTTGCGCTGATTGGCGATGCCCTTGCCTTGCAGCGCCTTCGACTCGGCCTCGGCCTCCGCCGCTTTCACAGCCAGAATCTTGTTGGCCTCGGCTTTCGCCTGCGCGGCGAGCTGGAGCCGCGACTGCGCCTGGATCTCGTTCATCGCCGCGACGACGGCGGCATCGGGCTGCACGTCGACGACGAGCGAGCTCACGATCTCGAAGCCATATTGCTGCATGAGTTCGGAGAGATGCTGCGTCACCGCCTGGGCGACATCGTCCTTGCGCTCGAAAACTTCATCGAGGGTCATGCCCGGAATTTTCGAGCGCGCGACGTCAAGCACATAGGCCTGGATTTGGGCCTTGGCATCCGAGAGCGTGTAATAGGCCTCGCGCTCGCGGCCCGCGACGACGCGATAATTGACGGCGATATTGACCTTCACGAAGACATTGTCCTTGGTCTTCGTATCGGCGGTGATCGTATTCTGTTCGATCTTCAGCGACAGGATCGCCGCTAGCCGGTCGATATAGGGCACTTTGAAATGCAGGCCGGGCTGGACGACACGGTTAAACCTGCCGAACCGCTCGATGATTCCCGCATGCGCCTGCTCGATCGTGAAGATCGAGCGCAGGATCGGAATCAACAGGACGAAGGCAAGAATAAGCAGCAGAACGCCAAAAATTTCTTCGACCATAATGTTTCCCCTTCGGCCAGCGGCCCGGCCTCAAAACTTATAGGCCACCAATATCGCGCCAAGCGCCATGAAGGCCACGCCCAGCCAATTGGCCAAGGTGAGCTTTTCACCCAAAAATGTGACGCCAAATAGCGCGACGAGGACGACGCTCAGCTTATCGATCGGGGCGACCTTGGCGGCATCGCCGATTTGGAGCGCGCGAAAATAGCAAAGCCAGGAGGCGCCCGTCGCAAGCGCGGAGAGCGCCAGGAATAGAAAGCTGCGCGCGGAGATGGAGTTCAGCGGCTGCCACTGCCGCGCCGCGCTGACAACGGCGAGAGCCAGGAGCAGCACGAAGGCCGTCCGGATCAAAGTCGCGAAATTCGAATTGATATTTTCAACGCCGAGCTTGGCGAGGATCGCGGTCAGCGCGGCGAAAAAAGCCGAAAGCCCGGCCCAAACCTGCCACGAAAAGACTGATTGCATCGCTCCCCCTCGTGAACGCGACGGATGACCGATCATGAGTTGGCAACGCAGCTACGGGTGGCCGGCAAACTCCCGAACAACCGAGACCGCTCACTTCTCCCGAAAAGCCAGTCTCATCGCGTCGAACACCGGCTCGACAAGAAATCCGAGGACGGTGCGTTCGCCGGTCGAAAAGATCACTTCCGCCGGCATGCCGGCGCGCAGATGCCCCTTCATCTCGGCGGGAATGTCCGTATGGGAGAGTGCGATCTGCGCAAGAAAATAAGGCTGACGCGTTGCCTCGTCGATCAGCCGATCCCGCGATATGGTCCCCACCTTCCCCAATATCACTGGAGTGCTCCGGGAATGGAAGGAGGGAAAGCGCACCTCTGCAACCATATCGTCGCGGATGTTGTCTACGTCCACCGGCTGGACCTTCGCCTCGACGATCATTTGGTCGTCCTGAGGCGCGATTTCCAGCAGAACGTCGCCCGGCCGCAGCACCTGGCCGACGGTCGTCACCTTTAGGTTTTGTACGGTTCCCGAGCGCGGCGCGACAAGGATCGTGCGATGCAGGGAATCTGAGGCCACACGCAAGCGGTCCGCGGCATCCGAGACCTTTTCACGTACGCCCTCCAGTGAGGAGGCGACATCCTCCTCGAATTTCTGCTGCTGGGTCTGGATCTGAAGTTCAATGTCGGCAATGCTGTCGGCCGCCTTGGCCTTATCGACATTATTGCGCCCGAGAACGCCTTCAAGCCGCGCCTGCTCGCTTTCGAGCGCATCCCTGCGCGACTTTTCGACCAGTCCTCGCTCGGCGAGCGCGTTTATATCGACAAGCTCGTCGGAGATGAGAGCGAGCTGCTTCTCGGCCGCGGCACGCTCGACCTTCAATCCTTCGATCTCGTCCCTCAGGATCGCCTCGCGATTCCGAAGAATGGAGGTTTGATCATCGAGGAAGGCCCGCCGCTGCACAAAGGCGGCGCGCTGATCCTCGAGAATTTGACCGACGCTCTGGATATTGCTGCGATCCAAAAGATCCTGAGGGAAGACGATCTGCGGCGCCCGATCGCGCTCGGCAAGCAGACGCGCCACCTCTGCCCGCAGCGAATCAAACTGGTTTTGCAGAATATCGAGTTCGGCTTTCGCTTGCGTGTCGTCGAGACGGAAGAGGATGTCTCCCTTGCGGACCTCGGCGCCCTCGCGCGTGTCGATCTCCCGAACGATGCCGCCCTCGAGATGCTGCACAAGCTGAAGACGCGTTTCGTCTGCCACCGCGCCCGCCGCCACGACAGCGCTGTCGATCTCGGACCACGCAGCCCAGGCGCCGACACCACCAAAGCAGGTAAGCACGACAATATAGCCAAGCAGAGCAATCGGCTTGTAATTGCTTGAGTAGGGGAAAGGTTTGAGCATCGCTGATCGCAATTCGCGGAGGTGAAGGAATCAGGCGGCCGACACGGGTTGCACCTTGCCGCGGCCCGCATCCGGGATAGCCACGACGCGGTTTTCGAGAAGCGCATTCACGATCTGCTCACGCGGGCCCACGGCATAAATCCGCCCGGCATGCATGACCGCGATAAAATCGGCGAGCGAAAGAATGTTCTGCTTGTGGCTGACGATCACGACGCTGCGGCCGACCCGCTTTAGCGTCGCGATCGCGTGGAGAAGTGCCCTTTCGCCAAGCAAATCCAGGCTTAAATCCGGCTCGTCGAGCACGACGAGCGCCGGCAATCCGTAAAGCGAGCGGGCAAGCCCGATCAATTGCCGCTGACCGCCTGAAAGCGCATGCCCGCCCTCGCCGACCTGCGTGTTATAGCCTTCGGCAAGCTGCTGGATCATTTCGTGCACACCGGCGATCTCCGTGGCGGCGATAATTTCCTTGGCGTCCGCATCCGGAGCAAAGCGCGAGATATTCTCGCCGACGGTTCCGGGGAAAAGTTCGACGTCCTGAGGAAGATAGCCGATGTTCCGGCCGAGATCGTCCGGATTCCAGTGGCTGAGTTCGGAACCGTCCAGCCGCACGGTTCCCGACGCGGGTGGCCAAACGCCAGTCATCACCCGCAGAAGACTGGACTTGCCGGCGGCGCTCGGACCGACGAGGCCGAAAACGGCCCCGGCAGGCATGTCGAGCGTGATGTTGTTCAAGATCGGCGTGTGACGGCCGGGGGCATGCGCGCTGACGTTCTCAAACGTGACGCGACCGCGCGGATCAGGCAGCTTCAGAACGGCAGGCGCAGAAGGCGCATGTTGCAGCAGGCCGGTAAGGCGCCGGCGCGCCTGCCGCGTCGCGGTGAACTGCTTCCACTGGCCGATCGCGATCTCGATCGGGCTAAGCGCCTTGCCGACGATAATCGATGCCGCGATCATCATGCCCGGCGTCACCTGCCGCTGAAATCACCAGATAGGCGCCAAGACCGAGGACAAGGCTCTGTAGAAACATCCGGGTGAAGCGCGTGGCGGAAATGACGACGCTGCTGTGGTCGCTCGCCAATGATTGCCAATTCAGCGCGGCTTCGTGGTCCCCCGCCCAGCGCAGGCGCAGGCTCTCGGTCATGCCCATCGCCTGAAGAACTTCCGCATTCCGGAAAGTGCTGATCGCCCGGGTTGTCGCAACATGCGCGCTGCGCGAGGCCTGATCAAGAGAGCGTCGTGTCAGCCATTCGTTGGCGGCGGCGAGCGAAAAGGTGATGAGGCCTGCCACGACGGCCAGAACGCCATAGAGCGGGTTGAGGAAGAAGGCCGCGGCCAAATAGATCGGAACCCAGGGGATATCGCAACAGGCGAGAAGACCGGAGCCGGTGTAGAATTCGCGGATCGTGTCGATATCCTTGAGGCATTGGGCGTGGCGCGCCGAGGGCTGCAGGACACTCGCCTTTTGCACGGCGCGGAAGACGTCCGCATGAGCCGTCTGGTCGAACAGGACCCCCGACCTTATGAGCAGCTTGGCACGCAAGGCTTCGAGCACGGCTGTCGTAGCGTAGATGAAAGCGACGATCAGCGTCAGAGCCGCGAGCGTGGCGAGATTCCGGCTCGTCAGCACGCGATCGTAAACCTGCAGCATGTAGATCGGCCCTGCGAGGCCGAAGAGATTGATGAAGAAGCTGAAGACAATTGCCGTCAGAAAGGCGGGCCGCGTCGCGCGCATCGCCAACTGGAGGGCATTGGCTCCGCCGTGGGGCTCGTCGCGCTGAATTTTTCCGTGGTACGTCATGGTCTCCGCCGACGTCTTAAATCGCGATCCGACGCTCACTCACGCCCCGAACCAAACGCTCGGCTGTCCGAACCGATACTCGATTCTCCTGCGCAGGCAGAAGAGGCACGATCGACGACGCTTACAGGGAGAACGCTTTGAAGGCCGTACCCAAGCGGAACGCGGTTACGCCAGCGCGGCACCCGCTGACGTTAGATGATAGCCCAAAGCTGCGACTTCGAGCAGATCGTCCGCAGAAAGCGTGTTCTTGTACCCTGGCCAGGCAAAGGCGTTGAAGGGATCCTCGCCCGATGACAGCGTGCCGGCCTGAGTGACCGAGGAATACGAGGCCCAGTCGGCGATATCGCCGCCATATTTCGCGGCATCGTTGAAATTGCCCTCGTGCGTCACACCGCCGTTGGTGGAGAAATAACCTCCATTGGCGGAAAGCGAGAGCACATTCGTCGAACTGTAGTTGAAGAGATCCAACGGCGTGTAAGTCTTGACGCCATTGTAAGTCACCGTGCCCTCCATCTCGACCCGGCCCATGACTTCGGTAATCTCGTGCTCCGCAACCGCCTGGAGACTGAACTGCGTGCCGGAGGTACTCATTGAGCTGAAATTCCAGGAATAGCCCGTCCCACTCAATGTGCTAAAGCCGATGTAGCCATCGACGGATGTGGTGCTTCCGCTAGTGCCGCTGATCAGGCCAAGAGCCTTCGCTTCCGCGCTGGTGACGAAGAACTGTCCGTTTGTCGGCTCGTTCGAAGCCGTGAAGCTGTAACCGTCATTCGCGAGCGCGTGCGTGACCGTCGAATAATTCGTCAGATAGCCGTAGCTTTCGCTTTCGCCGAGGGCGCTGGCGGACAGGGAAGAGCCCGCGATCTCGCTCCAGCCGACGTCAATATAAACGACTTCCGTCGACGAGGTGGAGTAGTCAGAAACCAGGGTCTGCGCAGCCGCGATGACCGCTGACGTGAACCCGGACGGCGCGTTGGCGACGGACTTATCCCAGACAAGCTCAATCTCGAGCTTGCTCCCTGTCGCGCTCACCAGTGTCGGCGCGGGGGTCGATGACGACGAAGGGGTCGTCGTCGGGCTAGGGATCGAACCAAAGCCGCCATGTGACGCCAAACTCACCGGCGAAAGTTCGCCAGAATCATTCATCAGCAATTCTTGGCCAAGACCTTGATTGGCGTTACCGAACGAGAACGGCAGCACGCCAGCGCCATGTCCATCGAGGGAGGAATGATCCAGAAACGGGAATGTCATCTCGTTGGCTCCTGACGCGATAACTGCTCAGCATGAGCCGCAGGCCGCAAAATGGCGGCAGTTTCGCGAATCTAAAAACGTATCCCGTGAATTTTGCTCGCGTTCTTGTCAGTTGACAAGCGTATGGCCGCTCCGAGGCGTACGACACACGACATTGGTTAAAATAGCTTTTCTGTCAGGCTTCCAATCGGTCTAACCAGTTGCTGAATTGATTTACCTCAGCACGCCTTCGAGCGGCGAAGCGGGCCAAGACGCCTAGCTATGGAATGGGATTCACCAGCTCTCAAGCCGAACGCGAGAGCGGATGTTCAACGAACCGGCCTTTGTCCGTTCGCCGGCCCAGGCATTAACCCGAATTTTACTCACATCCGAACTACAATTTTGAGTTTAATCCTCCTTCATCCCTCACCCAAGACAATCCCGGCTCAAAGTATTTTCTGAAGATGTTTTTGAGCCGGTGAATTATGAGAGAATTTTTAGCACGCACCGCAGTGGGCCCGATCCCTCAAGCCCTTGCCCTCCCCATTCATGTGCCCTGGGCGCGGCTTGCCAAACTAGGCGGCGCGGCCGCCATTCTTGCCCTCGGCGCTTATGCGGTCTTATCCGATCAATTCGCGATCGTCTCCGACAACGCGGTCGTTTCCGCATATACGATTTCGCTGCGTACCCCAATCAGCGGCCTTGTCGGCGGAAAGCCGATGAGAATCGGAGATCTTGTTCAGCGCAGTTCGCCGATCGCGACAGTTACCGACGATCGCGTCGACGATCAGCACCTTGTCGATCTGCGCGCACATCTTGCACGGGCGCGCGCCGAACTTGCGGCGGTGTCGGCTGAAATGGACGGCCTCAAAAGTCTCAGCGCGATTTTAAAACAGCGGGCCGATGAGTACAAAGCGGCAAGCTCCGCCCGGCTGCGGGGCTCGGTGACAGAGGCGCAGGATCTAATGGTTGCGCTGAACTATCGCCGTGATGAAGCCAAACAAACGCTCGATCGCAGCGCATCTCTTGCTGATCGCGGCTTCACGTCGACGGCCGACCTGGACAGAGCAAAGGCCAATTTCGGGTCTTTGTTCAGCCAGGCAGCGGCGCAGAACGGCAGGCTCGCCTCGCTCGAAGCGCAATTGGCGGCGATCAAGAACGGCATTGTGACGGAGCCCGGATCGACCGACGTCGCATATTCGCAACAGCGCGAGGATGAAATCTCCATCCGGCTTCAGGATTTGATGCAACAGCGTCAATTTATCGTCTCGGATGTCAACGAAACCGCGACGCGTCTCGCGGAAGAGGCGGCCCAGGTCGCCAAGCTGCGCACGGCAACCACGCTCGCCCCCACCTCGGGCATGATCTGGAAAGTCAGCGCTTCGCCCGGCGAGCGTATCAACGCCGGCGAGCCGATCGCCGAGGTTGTCGACTGCTCCGCCGCCTTCATCATCGCGGATGTGCCGCAGATGCGCGTGCCCGATGTCCAGGTCGGAAGCAAAGCCGAGTTCCTGATCTCGGGCGAGACCGCGAAAAGATACGGCCACGTTGTCTCCGTCACCAGTGACGCGACCGATGGGGACCGCAATCTCGCAGCTATCCCGTTCGAGGAAAGGGGCGCGACAGCGACCGTACGCATTCAGATCGATGGCGACAAAGAGTGCCTCGTCGGCCGCAGGGCGCGCATTGTTCTGCCGTCGAGCGGACCCGGCCTCCTCACCCGCCTGTTCAATTATCTACCGTGAGCCAGGATCTCAGTTCCTTCGGCCCGCTGCTCCTGAGCGTCGGCCTTGTCGCTCTCCTTGTCCAGTTCGGGCGTGGACAAGGCGGACTCATACGCGCGCTCTTTTCCGCGCTGTGCATAGTGCTTGCCGGGCGCTATGTCTGGTGGCGTTTTGAATATTCGATACCCGCGAACCAGAATATCTATCAGCAGGCTTGGGCCTGGATGTTTTTCGCCTTCGAGGCCATGTCGATCTGCAGTTCGACGAGCGTCATCCTGTTCATGTCGCGCCGGGGCGGAAGGACGCCGCCCGCGCAAATCCCTCCGCAGATCGCCAGCGCTCCTGTCGATGTCTTCATCGCGACCTATAACGAACCCTATAATATTCTTGAGCGCACGATCGTCGGAGCCAAAGCGATTGACCATCCTGACCTGCGGGTGTGGATTCTCGACGATGGCGCGCGTGACTGGGTCCGGGAGCTCGCCGACGATCTCGGCATCCATTACGTCCAGCGCGTGAAAGGCGCGCATGCGAAGGCCGGGAATATCAACAACGGCTTGCGCGAGGCGCTGTCAGCCGGCCGCCGGCCGGAGTTCATCCTGATCCTCGACGCCGACTTCGTTCCCTATCGCAATATCCTCAAGCGGACGCTCGGATTATTCGCCGAACCTGACGTCGGAATCGTCCAGACGCCACAGCATTTTTTCAACCCCGATCCGATTCAGAGCAATCTCGCACTGACCCGCGTCTGGCCGGACGAGCAACGCTTTTTCTTCAACACATTGCTTGCCTGCAAGGACGCCTGGGGCGCCGCCTTCTGCTGCGGAACATCCGCGGTATTTCGCGTCGATGCGCTCGTCGCCGCGGGCGGGATGGCGACGGAGACCGTGACGGAGGATATGCTCACCTCCTTCAAGTTCGGCGAGCACGGATACCGTACGATATTTCTCAACGAAATGCTGAGCATGGGCCTCGCGCCCGAAGGCTTGAGCAGCTATGTCTCGCAGCGTTCGCGCTGGTGCCTCGGCGCGATCCAACAAATCTATACGCGATGGTCGTTCGCCGGCCCGGCGAAGATCAACCTTATCAATCGCCTCTCGTCGCTCGACGGCGTGCTTTATTGGATAAGCAACGCGCCGTTCAAACTGCTGATGATCACCGCCCCGCTTGTCTATTGGTGGACGCAGACCTCGGTCATCTCGAGCACATTGGACGGGCTGCTCTGCTATCTCGCGCCATTCGTCGCCTGCTCCATCCTGTTCATGGGCTTTTACGCTCACAAGCGCATTATTCCGGTCATGACCGATGTGACCCAATTGCTGACGAGCTTTTCGATGGTCGCGACCGTCGCCGTCGCCATCGTCAAGCCCTGGGGGCATCCGTTCAAGGTCACAGCCAAGGGAATCTCGGCCGACCGCGTCGTCGTTCAATGGCGATATCTCCTCGTGTTCGCGGCGATCGCACTGGCGACCGTGGCGGGAATAATGCGCAATACCGCGCAATTCTCGCCGCTCTATGGCACGGATGGCTATGCCGTGAATGTCTTTTGGAGCATTTTCAATATTGCCGTTCTCGTGGTTGCCTGCGCGGTTTGCGTCGAGGTGCCGCGCCGGCGCATTGAGGAACGGTTCAATTCCGGCGAGGCGGCGATGGTGCGGCTCACCAACGGCTTGCAGGTGCCCTGCGTTGTGCGCGACATCTCACTAGGAGGCGCAAATCTCGCCGTCGGCTTTGGCCGCCTGCGCGTGGAGGACCAAGGATGTCTCGTATTATCGAATGGAATTGAAGCGCCTTTTGCGCAAGTCCGCCAGGCGCAAAGCGGCATCGCGATCCAATTCCGCCTCGATAAGGAAACGCGGCGGCAGCTTATCGCGCGGCTCTTTACCGGCGGCTACGCCAACGAAGTACGACAGATCAAGTTAGGGCGTTTATTCGGCGGCGTAGTGAGGCGATTGGCGGCCTGACTTTCTGGCGGACACCTGCCTGAAGGCCGCCTTGAGCCACATGGCCGAAACGTCGTCGAACCCATCCCAGACCGCTGCCTCCTTGCAAGCGAGAATGAGAAGCTGCTCGTCGGACTGCAGATGCGGCGTGAGCTTCGTTTTGATCTGCTGGGGTCTGAGTGAGCTTCTGATGAGCCACGTCGGCTCGCCGCAGTGCCACCACGCATCGCTGAGCGCTTTAACGCTTTCGCAAAAGCTCTCGTACACGTGCTTCGAGCGGAGCTTACATACGATGATGTAAATTTCCATCTCAAATCTCTTAATTAAGAAAAGCCACGCAGAAGCGCCTAAAGCCGCCCTGCTGATAATCGGCCCACGCTAGGGAGAAAGGCTGAACAAATGATTATCCTCGGCCGCACGCTTTGAGGGCCCGGATTCGCAAAAGCCCTCCCCTTCCGGTTCAGAAAGGTAAGTTCCGGATCTCTTTTGAGGCAAGCGCGAAAGCGCCGGTTAAGGAAATATTGGGATTTCGCCGACGGCCACGGGTCAGCCCTTGATTCCGTCAACCGCTCTTAAGATGCGCGGCCTATCGTTCGAACAATGGCGAGCACGCTTCCTGTTCTCCAAAAGCCTGCGGGCTCGCATGGCAGCACGCCGAAGGAGAGATTTTCGATGCGTTCGACAGCGATTCTGATTTCCAAGATTGCCCATGGCAGCATGGCAGCCCTGCTGGCCGCGACCCTCACAATAGGCACGGGTGCACAAGCCTGCACGAGCTTCATCATCCGGACCCAGACCGGGGGCGTGGTCTACGGGCGCACGATGGAATTTGGCTTCGACATGAAGTCCGCTGCCATTCTCATTCCGCGCCATTTCGCGCTGACCTCCACCGGCGCTGACGGCAAGCCGGGCGCGCTAAAATGGGCGAGCAAATATGCCGCCGTCGGACTCAACGGCCTTGGCGACCCGATCCTGGTCGACGGGTTGAACGAGAAAGGACTCGCCGGCGGCATCCTCTATTTCCCCGGTTATGCGGGCTATGCCGACGCGGCCAAGACAGACCCTGCCAAATCCCTCGCGCCCTGGGATTTCCTGACCTGGGCCCTGACCAATTTCGCAACCGTCGCCGAAGTTAAGGCGGCGCTCTCCGAGATCGCGGTCGTCGGGATCAAGGAAATCCATCTCGGCATCGCACCGCCGGTGCACTACACCTTGCACGACGCCTCCGGCGCATCGATGGTGATCGAGCCCATCGACGGCACGCTGAAGGTCTATGACAATCCGTTCGGCGTCATGACCAATTCGCCGCCCTTCGACTGGCAAGTGACGAACCTGCGGAACTACGTCAAGATCTCGCCGGTCAATGCGCCGCCGCTGCATATCGATGGGCAGACGCTGACATCATTCGGCCAGGGCTCCGGGCTGCTCGGCATCCCCGGCGATCCGACGCCGCCCTCCCGCCTCGTGCGTGTGCTGGGCTATGCGCTCTCCGTGGAGCGTCAGCCTGATGGCATTGCGAGCGTGCGTGCCGCCGAACACATCCTCAACAATTTCGATATTCCCAAGGGCTGGATTCGCCCGGACAGCGGCGATGAAAGCGAGTGGGAGTTCACCCAATGGTCGGCGGTCGCCGATCTCACGAATCGGGTCTATTACGTCAAAACCTATGACGATCAGGTTTTGCGCAGCATCGACCTCAAGAGCTTGAACCTCGAAGCGCCGGCCGTCGTCTCAGCGCCGCTGGTGCCACGCCCCGAAGCGCCGGCACTCACCTTCGCCAAACCGTAAGCGGCGTGGCGATAGTCGTCACCCTCGTCCGGCGCTAGCCGGGCGAGGCAGGCTACCCCGAAAGCGCCGCCTTTCAGGCTTCAACAGATTGAAATGTGAGGGTATTCATCCGCTGGCAGGAGAGGAGGGACTCGAACCCCCAACCCCCGGTTTTGGAGACCGGTGCTCTACCAATTGAGCTACACTCCTAGCGGCCCCCGTATTAGCCGCAGGCGGCCTTGCAAAGCAAGGGCTCCCGGCGCGATCGCAGCGTTCACTTATCGCCGGATGCCCTGTCAAAGCCGGATGGGCGGCCTTATAATCCTGGCCAAGAAATTTACTGGAGATTCCCGATGGCCGGACCTATTGACCGCGTGGGAGGTACGCTGCTCGCGCTTTCGACCCTGACGTTCGGAGTCTTTAGCGGCACGGCATTGGCCCAAAGCGCCGCTTCGTCTGAGCCCAATGCCCAAACGCTGCAGGCACTCGACAATGGCATGGCCGACACGGTGCAGGACCCGCGCATCATCGCGGCGCAAAAGTCCGGCTTGGGCATCTGGAAATGGGTCGTCCCGCCGGTGAAGATGAAGGGGGGCTTCGACGATAACGATCCGATCGGCCTCGTCGCGGGCAAGCTGATCCCCGCTGACTGCTCGATCAACTGGATCGACCCCGACACCCACAAGCTCTATTGCTTCACCTCGGCCACCTCGCTCGTCTATTTCCTCGACGCGCCGCAGAACTACCTGGCGCAGGCGGAAAAGAGCTGGCAGACGCTGAAGGGCAAGCCATCAAGTTGAGCTGACCGGTTCGACCCAGACGGCGGTGCCGTAGGCCAGAACCTCGGTAATCCCGTCGGTGATCTCGTTGGCGTCATAACGCATGGCGACGACGGCATTGGCGCCGCCCTGGCGGGCGTGCTCGCACATATTGTCGAAAGCCTCTTGCCGCGCGGTTTCCGCCAGATGAATGAAGGCGCCGATCTGGCCGCCAAAGAAAGATTGCAAACCGCCGACGAAATTGCCGACGACGCTGCGCGAACGCACGGTAATCCCGCGCACGAGGCCGAGATGACGGACAATGCGGTAACCGGCAAGATCATTGGTCGTCGCAACAATCATGGCTTTTCTCCAACCCCAGAAATACGTCATAGAAACGTCTGCCTGAGCGCCGCGCAAGATGCGACCTCGGGGTTTATTATCCGCGTGCCGATGAAGCGTGGTTGAAGGGCGGCGAAACCGGCCGATAGCTTACGTCGCCGATCGCAATAGCTCTCGAAGCTAGCTTGCGGGGCGCAAAGAATGGCGAAGCGCTCGGCTTGTCATCGCGAAAGGGCGGCAAGCGCCTCCCGCGCGCCCTTGACGGAGAAGCCGGTCTCCACGGGGCCGGAGGCGATGTTCGTCCACCCGACGTCGACTTTCGAGGCGCCGGCGATGTGCGTCGCGATCGCCCTGCTATAGGGGACGCTGGCGAGACAGGCGTTGCGATCGCAAGAAAGGATCGGCAGCCTGAGTTCACCGCCCGGCTCGAATTTCGCGATAACGCCCGGTTGAACCATGGTCGATGTCGGCACCGTCACCTGGAAACGCACCTCTCCCTTCCCGTCCGGTCCGATAGCCAGAACGACCACGAGCTGCTGCGTGCCGCTGCGCCGCACCGGCAGGCTCGCCGCGCATTTCTTCTTGGCGGGAGCGGCGAAATAGGCGCAGTTCACCGTCCACAGATCATAGACCGTCTCATCCCGGCGGACCGCCTGCCCGGCCGGATCCGCGAGCGCCGCGCCCGCCGCCAAGCCGGCGAGAGCCGCAAGAAAGGCCAGCCTGGATGAACTGGAGACCATAAATCGCGAAAAAAGCCACATCTTAAGCCCCCACAAACAACCATTGCAGACTAACTGCCTCATCATACACTTTATACGTGCGTACGGGCCCAGCGTCCAGCCATGGCCGCGCTCAAGCGCAGCGCGATGCCAGGGCGATCCCATTCAAGGATCGGCTGATTTCAATCGGGTCGAACGATGTGGAATTGGAGCGGGCGAAGGGAATCGAACCCTCGTATTCAGCTTGGAAGGCTGCTGCTCTACCATTGAGCTACACCCGCGCGCGGCGGACTATGCTATGCGGTCCGGGCCATTGCAACCGCGCCCCATGGCCTCTCTAGCGCGAAAATCCAAAGGTTGAACATGCGAAAATCGCTGGCGATTCTCTCCGCCTTCTGCGGCTGGGCCGGGCTCGGCACTTCAAGCGCGGCCGCGGACAGCGCGGCGGCAAATGACACGACCATTCACACGACCATCCTCATCCGGGCGAAAGCCAGCGAGTGTCCGGTCGGCTTCACGATTTTCCAGATGGATTCCGAGAAAAAGCTGCCGCCCGGCCCCAAAATCTGCTTCGTCCACGCCGCGAAACCGGCCGGCAAATGACCGCCGCCGCACCCGGCGGCCAGCGTCACGTAGATTTCACGATCGCGCCCTAAGCAGGCCTGACGGAGGTCCACCATGTCCGATGAACTCGTTGCCGAACTCGATCAGCTCCAAGCCGCCTATAAGGCCGCTGTCGAGGCCTGGATTGCCGCCATCAAGGAAGAGGAGGCGCTGGTTTCGACCGCGCCGGAGTCGATCGAAGACATCGATAAGTGGGAAGATGCGCATTTCCGCGAAGACGATGCGCGCAACAAGGTCCTCGAACTGAAGCAACAGTACGAAGACGGCCTGCGCGAAAAATTCTTCAAGTTCTGAGCATTCGCCAGAGTTGGAAATATAAAAACGGCGGCCGAGGCCGCCGGTGAAATTCTTATGTAAGCCTTAAAGGCTCAGTACTTGGCGACCACCGGAGCCGGCGACAGCCGCCCGTAATATTCTGCTTGCCGAGGTCGACATAAGATATTCGGCCTTGAGGCCGACGCCCGCCGTCCAGCCGGTCCAGGTATGGCCGAGGCTTTCGCTACCTTCGCCGGTCTCCCATTCATAATCCTTGACGTGACCGAAGGCGCCGCCGCCCGTCGCATAGGCAGAACATTGCCGAAGGACGTGCTCACCGCGTAGCCGACACGCGCTGGATAATTCCCAGAACGCCGTCGCGTCATTTCCTGGAGGCCCGCATCTGCGGAGCAACGGGGCTCCGCGCGCCGTGTGTAAGCTGGGCAATGCCGAAATCCCGGTTATCATATCGAGCATCTTCGCCATCGTAGGATTTACATGCGCATAGATTTTTCCGGGGCTCCCCTCTGCGCCCGCCCATTCAGCGAGAAGCCGATGACCTTCTGTCAGCCGGCGGATGTCGGGACCTTTGCCGGCATTCTCGATCTGATCGCCGTCGAAACCGGCGAACGCGCGGCGCGCGAGCACTGGCAGGCGGCGCAATTGCGCAACCTCGTGAGCCACGCCTTGCAGCATTCGGCCGTCTGGCGTCGGCGTCTCAACGCCAAGCGCTTGCCGGGCAATATAAAACTCGCCGACCTGCCGATCCTCACCCGCACCGAGCTCAATGCCCAGGTTGCCGCGGAAGGGTCGCTCATTAAACCGCCGAGCCCGCTGCAAGCGACGACGCACGCAACCTCCGGCTCCTCCGGCACGCCGGCCGAATTCTTCGTCACGTCGATGAACGCCACTTACAACCGCATGCGCTCCTTGGCGCAATATTTCATGGACGGACTCGACATCTCACTGAACAAGGTGAGATTCCGAACCAAGCAGGTCGACGACCCGGCGGGCTTCACGGTCAAGCACGAAGAGTCCTGGAACCACAGCCAGCAGCTCCTACGCTGCGGCGCGCTGAAATTCATCCAATGCTATAATCCGGATGTCGCACTGCTGTGTGATGAGCTGCGCCGCTCGCCCGTCGGCTATCTCATCATTGATCCGGCGACACTTAAATCCCTGCTTCAGCACATCCCGCCGGAATTCTTCGTCGAGATCGGGACCAAATTACTGATCCCGGCCGCCAGCGAACTCGACAGCGCGATCCGCCAGCGTTTCACCGCCGTCGGTATTCCTATCGCCGCCAATTATTCGGCGGAGGAGGTCGGTCCGGTCGCTAACGAATGTCTCAAGGCGCCCGGCCATTATCATGTCGCGACCAGCAATGTGATCGTCGAGGTGGATATGAGCACGCCTGCCGATATCGCGGGCGTGACGCTCGGCCGGGTACTCCTCACCCATCTTCATTCCTATGCGACGCCCTTCATCCGCTATGAAGTCGGCGACCTCGCCAAGCTTTCCCCCCGCTGCCCGTGCGGCCATGACGGGCCGGTGCTTTCGAACATCTATGGCCGGGCGAAGCGCTTGCTGCTCCATGCCGACGGCCGGCTGACGCCCTTCGTCATGCGCGTATCGGAATTGCGCGAGATCGTGCCCCTGAAGGAATACCGGTTGCGCCAGACTGAATTAGGAGTGCTAACCGCCGAGGTCGTCGGGGCTGACGTTCTGCCGACAGCCACGCTCGAGGCGCTCGCCGCGCTCCTGCGTCAGCACACCGGGACGGATTTCGAAGTTCGCCTGCAGCAAGTGCCGGAGATCGACTGGGGGCTTGGCACCAAGCGGCTCGCCTTCCGCAACGAACTGCTGACCTGAACTGCATCCGGTCTACCCGCCCAACTCGGGCTGCCTGAGTTGGATTTCCTAGGAAAAGACAAGTCGGAGCGATGAGCGCTCGCTCTCCCGCGAGCGAAAGTGAAATGGGGAAAGGGAATATACGTCGCGCTGCGCAGCACGAGAAAAAAGGCCGGTAGCTTGCGCCACCGGCCTCCGAATGCCCCCCGTGGAAACGGGATCAGTATTTGGCCACAACCGGCGGCGGGGGCGGCGGCGTGAACCAGTCGAACTTCCAGTTCAGGCCGGCGCGGACGATATTGGCCGTCTGATGCTCGTAGATCGTCTCGTCTTCCTCGGAGATGAGGGTATGCTGGCCGAGGTCGACGTAGAGATATTCGGCCTTGAAGGTCAGGTTTTGGGTGATCGCATATTCGAGGCCAAGACCCGCGGTCCAGCCCGTCCAGGTATGGCCGAGGCTTACGCTGCCTTCGTCAGTCTCCCACTCGTAATCCTTGACATGGCCGAAGGCGGCGCCGCCCGTCACATAGGGCAGCAGGTTGCCAAAGGGCGTCGTCACCGCATAGCCGATACGGCCGCGTGCGGTCGCCAGCCATTGGAGGACCGAGCCTTCAGCAAGTTCGCCGCCGTCGAACTCTGAGCCACCCTCCGCGAGCTCGCCGCGGATGTTGGCCCAATCGAAGTCACCCTCGAAGCCGATGACGAAATTGGAAGTCGGGACTTGGTAGTTTAGGCCGACCGTGCCGCCGGCGACGAAGCCGCCCGAGGTGATCTTGGCGTAGTCGGTGATGCCCTCAAAATCGGTAAAGTCATACTTGTTGTTGTTGCCGCCATAGCCGCCGTTGACGCCGATGTAGAAGCCAGTCCAGGTGAAGATTGGCGCCGGCGGCGGCGCATAGACCGGCTCACCCTTGGTGCTCGGCAGATCGGCGGCGAAAGCAGCGCCCGCGGCCGCTAAGGTCAAAGCGCTCGACAACAGAAGAGTACGAAACATGTTGTCCCCCAAATGATTCAATATCGGCCTCCTATCTACCCCCGAACGCGGCGCAGGTCTTCAACAGCTTCCGTTACGGAATGCTTTCCTGCGGGGGTGTGTCCTCGACGGCACAACTTTCCGTCAACCGCCGAGAGAGACTAGGCCAATAGTTGAGCGAGCTTGGCCGTTGCCAATACCGACGCGGGTAGAGTTCCAAGGGAATTTTTCTCCTATTCCGCATTCACGGTTATTTTCGCTCCCCTTTTTCCCGATTTCCGTCATTGCTCTTTCGGGGCCTCGCGCGTCTGCGGGCCCTTTGGAATCTGGAATTGGAGTACCCCTTATGAAGAAGCTGCTCACGGCCGCCTTGTTCGCCGCTGTCGTTGCCACGCCGGCTTCGGCCAATCGTTCTCGCTCGTGAAGGATACGGCCGGTAATTGCGCCGCCGTCGTCACCTCCAAGAGTCCCTATCCCGGAATGAAGGTCGTGAGCGAAAAGACCTATACGTCGTGGGACGAAGCCAGCAAGGCGCTCGACAGCATCAAGGTCTGCACGAGCTTCGTCCGCTAATCGCGGCCGGGACTGCAATCCCCGCCCCATAGAAGCCTATTCGCCCCGCCGCGGCATTCCCGGCGGGGTTTTCATTGCGGTACTGGCGCCTAGGCACTCAGTGGTGTTCGATTCGCGGCCGCCAGGAGAGATCGTCGGACCAAACATAAATCCCGATCGCTGCCACAAACATTAGGACACCGAGCCAGAACAGAGGCGAATGATGAATACGCCGCCAATCGCGCCGGGGCGCCCCAGTTCGTCGCGCGTGTCTGACGTGATTCCTTTCATTCACGAACGATCACTCCCTCACAGCTATCGGCCATTCACGCGGCGCTGTTTCGCGGCCGCGGGCGCATTTTTTTAGGATCGGCTCTTAGCCTCGTCAGCATGAAAAGGCTGCGCGCTCAGGAAATACGGATAGAGAAATTACAGCTAAATCAGTGGTGGGCGAGGTAGAAATACGAGGATATCACAGCTTCATAAGCTTAGACAAAGGTGCAGGATTTTAACGCCCATTGGAAAGGCTTGTGGTTTTTCGCATCCGCGGCGAGGCGCATTCGTGGACGCCGCAGAACCTAAACCGCCCGCTCCAACATCGCCCCGACGACGCAGATCGATATCGTCCGGCACGATGCCGAAGGCCGTCGCGAGCTCGTGCGCGGCGTCCGCTGGGGCCTAGCGCCGGGCTGGTGGAAGAAGCCCCTGAAGGATCTCCCCGCTGGCCCGAACGCTTCACCGCCCTCCCATAGGAGAATGAGCGTGTTGGAGAAGGATAGCGGCAGCGGCTGTCAGGTTTGAGGAGGAGATTATTTCCGCGCCCATACCGCAACGTCATCACGATATCTGACGACTTATGGTCGCTTTGTAGATCGGAAGGAAGCTTTTCTCATTGCTCAGACGGCACAGCAGATCATTATAAAGCATGGTCCAGAAGACGTGTTGTTTTCGTAAGACTTATGCTGAGGAGAAAGTAATGCCGCCGGTTGGGCAGATGATAGCTGATTGGGGGAGGCGAGTGCTCGCTCTTGAAAGAGATCGGCGGCCAGGACTAACGGCGAGCGATGCTGCGCGTGACATCATGCTTTATCTGGGTTTTGCCCAAGACCCTTCCTATGATGGCGTTTCGGATCGTCGGCAGAAGGAAGTCGCGAGGATCATCGAAAGATATTTTCGAGGCGGCGGTGAGGAGCGGTCACTCGAAAAGTTGGCAGCGATCGTCGCCGTGAATGTCAGTGACGAGCAGGTTGAGGCCGCGGCCAAGAGATTTGCGGCTGCCGTTTACACGATGCCGTTTCCAGAAGGATTCACGACGCAGAGCGCAGAATGGTTGCGGAAAGGTATCCGGGCCGCTCTAACGCTCCCCGCGCAGGAGGCGTAATGATGACTGACTCCAAATATCCGCGCGTGAGCCAGAGCGAACTTGCATGCCTTCGCAAGGAACATGGTGATGTTGCCCTCTAAGCATCCTCTTGGGGATGATAGAATAATAACCATCCATCCTAGCAAGCTCGCTCTAGCACTTGCCGACCTTTCCGACGCCGAGGCCGAGAGCGGAAGGCGATATAAGGTCATTCATCAAGCCGTCGAGCAGCGAGCGGCTCGCCATTGCCGCCGCCGGACGCACGGGCAAAACCGGAACATCTATTCCGTCACCCGAAAGAAAGGTGCGGGAAAGCGGCGAATGACCGCTCCAATTTCAGCCATTTAGGAAAATGGTGGTGGGGGAGGTAGGACTCGAACCTACGAAGGCATAGCCAGCGGATTTACAGTCCGCCCCCTTTGCCACTCGGGACACTCCCCCGCTTCAAGGCCGCGGACAAGCATTTGCCTTGCGCGGGCGGTGATTGCGCGCTTATGGAAAGTCGGCAGCGCTACGTCAACCCCTCAAGATCCGGCGCCCGAAGGAAATCCGCTTGCGCAAGAAGCCAAACCGCCGCGAGGCCGCCAAATATCACGGCGGCGAAAAGCCTGAATTCAAACCCTATCCGGCGAAGGCCCAGGCCAATCCCCAAGCGCATGACCAATCGAAGCCTCAAGGGCACGCGCACGCCCGGTCGCATGGCCCCGACAAGCGGCCCGCCAAGGTCCTACCGCCGTTTCGCCGGGCCTCGGCGCAGGTTGCCCTACTCTATGGCTTTCACGCCGTGCACGAGGCTTTGCGCACCAAAAAGCGGCGCCCGCTCGCCCTCTTCGCGACCGAAGCCGCGGCGGCGCGGCTGGCGGAGGATTGCGCCACGGCCGGCCTCGTGCCGCAGATCGTCGAGGCCGAGGATCTGAGCCGCAAGCTCGGTCCGGAGGCAGTGCATCAGGGCGTTTTGCTCGAGGCCGAGCCCCTGCCCGCGCGGAGCCTCGACGAGATCGAATCGAAAAGCGGCGTGGTTTTGGTGCTCGATCAGATCACCGACCCGCATAATGTCGGCGCGATCGTCCGCAGCGCCGCGGCCTTCGGTGTCGATGCCTTGGTGACGACCGAGCGCCACGCGCCGGAATTCACCGGCCTGCTCGCCAAGGCCGCCTCCGGCGGTCTCGAACATGTGGCAATCGTCCATGTCGTCAATCTCGCTCGCGCGCTCGAAGAACTGGGCGAGCTTGGCTATCTGCGGATCGGGCTCGACTCGGAAGCCCCGGCGGCGCTGGAAGAGGCGCCGCTGACGCGCCCGCTGGCTCTGGTGCTCGGAGCCGAGGACAAGGGCTTGCGGCGGCTCACCCGCGAGAGATGCGATCTGCTCGCCCGGCTCGACATGCCCGGCGCGATCAAGAGCCTCAATGTCTCAAATGCTTGCGCGGTCGCGCTCGCGCTGGCCCGCACCCGGCTCGCGTCAAGCTCAAGCTAATTCTTAACTTGATCTCAAGGCGCTAAGCTATTGCAACCACGCCTTATTCGTCCGGGCAGTTTAGCGGCTTCGTCCCGTAAATGACCCGTGGCAGCCTGCCGGTATGCTGTTCCGGCGCGAGGTGGATCACCAAGGGATGGAAGCAATAATGCGGCGGCGGATAATAAACCGGATAATAGGCCGGATAGGGCTGATACGGCGCCGGCTCATCGGGCGGCGGCGCCCAATCCCCTTGCGCGGCGTCGAAGCCGCCGGTTAGCAGGGCCGCATCTTCTATCGCCGCGTCATAGAAATGCTTATGCCTATGGCCGGGATGAAAATTCTCGACCGTGCCCAGAACCGTGAAGCTGCGGGGCGCCGAGAGCACGACGAACCCCGGTGTCGCGGATGACGGGCCGGGCGCCATCAGGCTAAGCCCGGCAAGACTGAGCAGAAAAACCCCAACGCGCATGGCACGCTCCCTCGCCGCGCGCCAATGGTTAAAAATCCGTTAACGGCGACGAGCGAAACTTAACGCGCAAATCCACCGAGGTCCAGCGGGTGAGGCCGGACCCGGCGAGGAAGCAGCGGGATATCAGATGGATTTATTGGCAGACGCGGACGCGGCGGACGACATATTCGTAGCCGTCCCAGACCTGCTGCGGCTCATACCAGCAGCGCGGCGGGGGCGCATAGGGGCCGCCGACATAAGCGGGCGCATAATAAGGCGGTGGCGGCGGGGGCGGCGGCGGAGCGGCGGCTGAGGCCGCGGCGCTGCCGGCGATGAGGCCGAGGGCCGTGCCACCGAGAAGACCGGCCGCGAAGGCGCCACCGCCGTCGGCCTGGGCCGGCAGCGCAACAGCGGTCGCAAGGCCCGCGGCCAGCACGAGCGCGGCGCCCGCCTTCGCTGCAGATTTTACCTGACTCGACATCTGTCCCTCCAAAAGCGCGCCGCATCGACGCCGTCGAAACTTCTGCCCCGGTTGATCCAGGGGCCGAATCCGTTCCTGCGGCTCGAAGACCCCCCTGGCAGCCAGCCAACCGACGCCGGCGGCGACGCTAAATCTCCATTAAGGCAAGGTTGCGGCCGGGGCTGATCCGCCGCGGACAACTTGCAACACTCCCACAATCTTTCGCGAACTGGTAAAGGCTTGTTTAAGCTATCGCGCTTTCCGCGCCATTGCCAGCGCAGCCCGGCGCTGGTAGCTCACAAGGGCGAGCGCGCACCGAATTTGCCGGTTTAGCTCAGTTGGTAGAGCAACTGATTTGTAATCAGTAGGTCGCGGGTTCGATTCCTGCAACCGGCACCAGCAATTCAAAGAGTTATGTGCGAGTTAAAATTTAGCTCGATCCGGTCGCGCACGTTGTGCCAGGCTTTTTCCACTAACAAAAACGTCTTGGCCGGACCGAACAAGCCCTTCGATTCTATTCGCCCCGACGCCCGCTATTGACGCAACAGGAACTTGCCGATGCGGCTAAGTTCGGACAGTCCCCTATACGGTCGCGCGTCCTACAACCCGGCTTGATGCGGACAGGGGTGGGAGCGGGTTTAGAGAAGACCAATCAAGAGACATGCCCCTAAATCGCTTTGCCTATTTAGATATTTATAATCAATTAGATAGAGTTGTCAGCACCGATGGCCAGGTCAAAAAGGATTCTAGTTTCCGGATAGGCCTGACTGGCTCGCTTGCGAGCGACCTTCGCGAACGCGCACTTTCAGGCCATACTCGCTCTACGGAGATGACTATGGCGATTTCTCAGAACCGTTTCCTACTCGCACTACGTTCACTGCGAAGCCCGGATTGGGAGAAGTTCGAGCGCCTTAGTTCTGCTTTCCTTGCCGCGGAGTTTCCTCAGGTTCGCACTACCGCGAGCCCTGGCGGCGACCGTGGGCGCGACGCGGAGCTCTTCACCTTCTCGGGCTCGCCGAACGTCCTTTTTCAATTCTCGGTCGCTCGGAACTGGGAAGAGAAGATCACCGATACACTCAATCGCATCAAGGTCGAGTTCCCTTCAGCGCGCCATGTGATCTTCTTGTTCAATCAGGAGATCGGGGCGCGAGGAGATAACATTCGTGCGAAAGCCTTTGCTGAAGACATCAGCATCGACATCCGCGACGAGTCCTGGTTCGTTGAGCGCGCCAATCTCGACGAGGCGCGACGAACCGCCGCCGAGGAACTGGCGCGTGCCATCGTCGACCCGAAGCGCAAACTCGCGGCAACTGCGGTCAGAAGGCCCGAACAGCGATGCTGGGCGCATCTAATCCAGCGTGCTGGACTTCGCCTGCCAACATCCGTTGTTTGTCCAACTCATCGCGAATTCGGCGTTGAATGAGCCGCTCTGGCAAACCCGCACTCTTTAATCTCACCTGTTCCGCGACCTGGATTAGGTCATTTGGGATCGATTCATAAATCGATGTCACGAAAATTCGGGCGGATCCATTTCCTGACGTGTCTATCCGATCACGACGAGGCCCGAACGCAAGATACTTGAAGAGGAAATCGAGCGAGATCACAGGAGCGTGCCGGATATTGTGTCTTACTTCCTGATCGACCTTGCCCAAAAGCGTCCAAGCGGCACTATCCAAGGTAAGGAGCCAGCTCGAGTACCCCAGGACAGAACCGCCAGGCTGCTGACGTCGTTGCGCAATCGCCGCCAGATAATTTTCGGTATCGTGTTCAGCCAAACGGAAGGCATTTATGTTCATGCCGGCTTCGCTTTTGCGGCGATTATCCTGAACTTCGTGCCAGTAGTTGCGAACCGAGTTGACGACGTCACCATCGATGTTTTCAAAAGACGGGATCTCCACTAGCTCGATACCTCCTAGGTCCCTGAAGTAATCGGCTAGATCCTCAACCGGACGATGTTCACCCATGAATCTATCTACCCAGCCTTGAAAATCTGATGGCCGCCTGCCCGCAAGACTGAAGCGGGCAAAAACGTAGGGAATTCTACCGATCCAGTTCGTCGACCTGCGATAATGATTGCAGACATTGAGATGCCGCTCGACCTCCTCAAGAACACCAGCCGTTACAACTAGTTTCGTCCCCGCCCTTTGCAGCTGGACCATCAATTCAGTGAAGGGCCTCATGTCCTCTGGAAAAGCTTGCTCGGCGACCAAGGGAAGCAGAGCTGTGGTATCGAGCCAGATTGTACCGTGTTCAAACAGCTTCTTAGTCGCCTTTTGTACGTCAGGGACCTCGGATAGGAAGGCAAACAGAGTGTAGCTGGTTGACAGAAGATGAAGGAGTTCCGTTGTCGCCGAACTGGGCGTCCTAAGGATTTGCATCAACAGGTTTTCCAAAAAGGGCGCCCACGTCGTCCCGACGCACGGTCGTCCTGTCGGAATTCTCTCAAGGATGATGCTGCTGATGATGTCTTCGTGGAGGGGTACGTCCTGCTTTCCAACTAGGCACTGTGCGAATTCCTCTCCTAGTCGAAAGAAATAGCGCTCAACAATTTCCCGCGCTAAACCGATGATTTCGTCGAAGCGAGCTTCCGGTAACTTGACGTCCGATTTTAGAATATCGGTGACGTCATCTGCGAATGCTTGGTTTAGCAGAGCCAACTCCGTCACTCGATCTTGTGTCCTCTGAACCTCCTCGAAACTCAGGTGAAATTCATCCAGCTTCGCCCAATGCTTGATCACCGTCTTCGAGAGTCTCTTAAGCGCTGCGTCTATCAAAGGATTGAGTTGATTGGGGGAGTGCTGGGGCAGGAGGCCCTGTATGTGGGCCCGGACCTCGTCCCGTCGTTTGCGGTTTTGAGCAGACGTGCCGCGCAGCGAGCATTTGACGAGGGCTTCAAAGCAAGACTTCGTCAGTCCCTTCGATGCTGACTCATCTCGCGACTGCATCTCGAGATAGACTAGGGCGGTCTTCGCCTCCTGACCTGAAAGACCCGGGGCGTTGCTGATGACGCCGTTGTCTCGCAGGATCACCACCGCGAGAGCAATCTATTCCCGAAGTCATAGATGGCGATATTCGATTTTGAGCGCGCCAGATGCTACATTGAGTGATAGATGGCCTTTTTCTTTCCTTGCCTTGCATGTATTCCCAATTACTTAGTGAGGACCTTTGGCGGCACCAAAGCCTGCAACCGGCACCACCACCACGCGTTATCCGCAAGCCGCGTCGCCGCTCTCCGACATCGGCCACAGGGCCAGCGGCGCATTGGAGCCTTCGCCATGCCCTATGCCAGCAATGAGGATCTGCCAGCGTCCGTGCGCGATCATCTGCCGCCGCATGCTCAGGACATTTTCCGCGCCACGTTCAATTCGGCTTTCGCCGCGCACGCCGGCGACCCGCGCCAGGAAGAAGCCGCGTTCCGCATCGCCTGGGCCGCGGTCAAGAAGGAATACCGCAAGGTTGGCTCCGACTGGGTGCCGAAAGACGCGTTTTAGATCACCCGCCGGGCGCTCCCGGGGCCCCTGCCCGGGCTCAATGCCGCGCATGCGTCTCATAATGCGCGCGGCGGTAATGATGGTGATGCAGTCCCCAGCTCGATGAGATGGCGGGGCCAGCCGTCACGCCGACGACCGCGCCCGCAACCAGGCCCACCGGACCCGCGACGACGGCGCCGGCAACCGCGCCAAGCGTGCCGTCGATCGCGCGCTCCTGCGCAACGAGCGCTGTCGGCAAGACCGTCGCGAACGCACATGCCAACAGCAAAGCTTTTCGCATATTCGCCCCCGAATCTTCGTCGCGATTCGCGCCATCTTGCGCGTGGAGCCCGTGGGAGCAAGCGTGGCCGTGCGGATTTGCGGCAGCGTTTACGTCTCTTGCGTACGCGGCGGTTTCTGCCGCCGCGCCGCGATCACCTCGGCGAGAATCGCAATCGCGATCTCGACTGCGCTGACCGCGCCGATGTCGAGCCCGATCGGCGCATGAATGCTGGCAAGCGCCGCCTCCGGAATATTTTGCGCGCGCAGACGCTCGAGCCTTTTGACGTGGGTTTTGCGCGATCCCAAAACCCCGACGTAGTAGCAGCCGCTGGCGAGCGCCGCTGTGATGCCCGCGTCGTCAACATCCGGAATGTGCGAGAGCGCGACCATCGCCGTATAATGATCGAGCGGACGTGCGGCAAAGACTTGCAGCGGCGATTGGGCGATCACTGTGCAATCGGGAAATCGCTCTCGCGTCGCGAAGTCGGCTCGCGGATCGGCCACAATCACCTCGAAACCGGCAAGCTGCGCGATCGGCACCAGGGCCTGCGCGATCCGGACGGCGCCGAGCACCATCATCCGCAGCTTGGGCACCCGCACACGCAGAAAGACCACCGCCTTGTCTGGCGTTTCGATCAGCGCGCTCTTGCCGAGGCGCAATTGCGCTTCAAGCTGGGGTGCCAGCGGATCGTCGGCAATCTCTGATTCGCATACGAGCCTTTGCGCGCCGGTCGCGACATCGGTGACGAAAATGGAAGCGTGACGCGCCCCGCTCTCGGCGATGAGTTCGGCGAGAAGATCGGCGCGCATTACTCGACCCGCTCGACGAAGACCTTGATCCGCCCGCCGCAGGGAAGTCCGGCGCCCTGTGCCGTCTCGTCGGAGACACCGAATTCACGCAGCCGCGGCGCGCCATCGGCAATGACATCGCGCGCCAGCTTCGCGACCTCGGCCTCGACGCAGCCGCCCGAAAGCGAACCGGCGAATCGGCCGTCGCCATCAATGACCAGGAGGCTGCCGGCCGGCCGCTGCGCGGACCCCCAGGTTTCGACCACCGTCGCAAGGGCGACGGCTTTACCCCCCTCGCGCCAGGCTTGCGCGGTCCTCAATATATGGTCGTCCGACGCCTGCATTGTCATCCTGCTGCAACCGCAATCCGCACTGCTATTGCACACCCTCGTCCCGGTTCTTCAACGAAATTGCGCCTTCAACCAAGCTCCCGCACCGCGAAACAACCTGTGCGGGCGGCGCGGCGCACACCTCGCAGTATGAGCGAATGCGCGGTCGTCCTCGCGGTATTTCCTCATGAGATACGTTTGCGTCGCAGCAATCATCCGTGATCTGCCGATATTTTAATCGGCAACTGAGGGCAAGCTGGGCAGCTGCATCGTAACTGGGCAGTTGCAAGCCTCGAATGCGGCTCATGTCCAGCGAATATGCTCCGAGGCGGATGGCACAAACTTTGTTTTCAAAGAAAAACAATTTCTTTTCAGGAACTGCTTTCCGTAGCAGACTGACTTTCGCAAAGGAGCGCGACGTGACCGGCAGTACCGAGACACCTTCAACTTGCCCACCGACAAAAAGTCGGATCGCGGCACATCTGCCTTCCGATTCTTCCGATCGGAGCAGACAATTCGGATGCTCGCACGACGGGCGCTTCATTACCAAGGTGAACAACAATAATTGCCACCTCCGCGGTGGCGACCAGGGAGCGCGAAACTAATGACAATGCAAGCAAATCAAGGCACTTCGGAAAATCATGCGACGCATGATCTCGGCTATGACCACGCCGGTCTCAAGCGCGAGACAAATTGGTGGGGCGCATTCGTCATCGGTTTGGCCGGAACCATTCTCGTGACAGGTATTGCGCCGGTCATGGTTACCTCGCTCGGCGCCGCATCGATTCCGATCACGGTGTTCATCACCCTCACAGGCTGGCTGCTCTGCCTCTTCCTCGCCGAGCTTGCGGCGATGATGCCGGAACGCACCGGCGGCTCGCCGAGCTACGCCTACCCGGCCTTCGTCACCCGCTGGCCGAAGTTCGCCAAGCACGTCAACGGCTTTACCGCCTGGGCCTATTGGCTTGGTTGGTTCCCGGTGGCGCCGCTTAATATGATCCTCGCCGCCGGTTATCTCGCCGATCGTTTCGGCTTCAATACAACGGCCGGTTTCACGCCGATCCACACCTTCATCGCTTGGTCGACGCTGATCATCTCGGTGATCGGCATTTTGCTGTTCTTCATCCCGGCCTATCGCGGGATCAAGTTCGGCGCGGCCTTCGCAACCGTGCTGGCCCTTCTCTCGATGATCCCGCTGACCTTCATCGCGGTCTCCTGGATCTTCAACCCGAGCGTCGTGCATTTGAACGAACTTGCAGGGTTCAAGCATGTCGACGGGACCAGCTTCTTCTCGGCGATCAGTGGCTTCAACTGGTTCCAGGTCTATATCGCCTATGGCTTCCTGCTGACCTGGAATGTGATCGCGATGGAAGCGGCCGCCTGCTACATCGGCGAATGCTCCAATCCCGATCATGACGCCAAGATCGCCATGAACCTCGAAGGCGGCTACGGCGTCTTCATCTACACGCTCGTGCCGATCGCCTTCATTGTCGTTCTGGGTGCGAAAGCTCTGTCCAACTCGGCCCTCGCGGATCCGAAGACGATCTTCGTGACCTTCGCGGGCAAAGTCTTCCCAGGCGTTGCGGGGCAGGCGTTGGATTGGATCATTGCCGCCATGCTGATCGTTGCTCTCGCGCTTTCGGCGCTGAACGCGATCATGGGCTCGGGCCGTGCGCTCTATCAAATGGCGCTCGACGGTGAGTTCCCGACCTGGTTCACCAAGCTCAACGAGCATGGCGTGCCGTCACGCGCGATGGCGTTCAACGTCGTGGCCTCGCTCCTCGTCGTGATGGCAGGCGGCGCTGTGGAAATCTATAGCTTCTCCAATGTCGGCTATACGATTTCCTTCATTCCGGTCCTGGTCGGCTACTTCCTGCTGCGGCAAGATAAGCCGAACCTGCGCCGGCCCTTCAAACTGCCCGAATTCATGAAATATGTCGCACTGCTTCTGGCCGTGATCTACTTCGTAGTCTGGCTGTTTGGTGGCCTCTGGTATTCGAAGCTCGGCAACGTCGAGATCTATTACTGGGCTGGTTGGGTCACCTTGCTCGCGTACCTGCCGTTCTATTGGTATCGCAAGCTGGAAGACAAGCGTAAGCTCGCGGTCGAAGCCAGCGCGACCTCGTAATCGGAGCACGCACTCACACCACCGATCGGCAGTCCAAAACGGACTGCCGATCGAAACTCAGTCAGGTTGGATTTGCGTCATGAGATTGAAACCCGCACGGCGCTGGCCGTGGAGCCCGGCACCCGAAATTCCGGACCCGCAGACAGCAGCCCCTTCATCGATCATGCTCGCCTCGGAAGGGAAGCCTATCTCAACCGAAGCAATCGAGTTCGCCGCACGCCTGTCGAAGGCCGCAAAGGCGTCCGTACATGTCTTCATGGTTGCGCGTATCTGGGGCAGCAGCTTTGGTCTGCCGCATCCCGGTTTGATGCCGACAAAGCGGGAATGGCAAGCCCAACACGATGCCGTTGCCGAAACCGTGCGGCAGCTAAAACGCCGTGGCGTTGAGGCAACCGGCGCCGTTGTAAGCACGCGCAACGCGTCGGGCCGCATTTTGAAAGAGGTCCAGCGCCGCGCGCCGGATGCAATCGTGATGGCGGCGCCACCACCGCACCATTGGCTCTTTGCAGGCTTTTTCTGGGATCAAGAGCCCTATCGCGTGCGCCGTCTCGCAGAGCGCCCGGTTTATCTCGTCGTGGCAAATGAAACTGCAAAACACAACGGCAAGGCGTCTGCGAAGAAGCGGCCTAATCGGCTTTTCGCGTGACATCCCCGTCAAAAAAATCAGCGCGGCGAGCGCAACAATGCAGGCGTTGCCATTTTCTACGTGGACGCGCCTCTCACGCGCCGCTTGTTTGAATATGAGATCGCACCCGACGTCGATCCCGCATTGTGGAACGAGCGTAATTCCAGCATCGCCTCACACACAACCTCGCACATGAGGAGCCGATCGCCCACGCGCCGACAAAGCGGCGGCAGTGAAACACGTGCTGTTCGATTGCACGCATAGGAGCCCAGTCTAAAGAATCTCTGGATAGGAAAAAGGACATGTCAAAGGATCTCGAAAAAATCGCCAAGGACCGTGGTATCAAGTATTTTCTGATTTCGTTCACCGATCTCTTCGGCACGCAGCGCTCGAAGCTCGTGCCGGCCGAAGCGATCACCGCGATGGCGAAAAGCGGTGCGGGCTTTGCGGGCTTTGCCACTTGGCTCGACATGACGCCCGCCAATTCAGACATGTTCGTCATTCCCGATCCCGACAGCCTCGTGCAACTGCCGTGGAAGAAGGAAGTCGGCTGGTTTGCCGGTAATCCCTGGATGGACGGCAAGGAGGTCGAACACGCGCCGCGCAACGTGCTGCGCCAACTCATCGCGGAGGCTGCGGAGCAAGGCCTCGAGATGAAATCCGGCGTCGAATGCGAATTCTTCCTGATCTCGCCCAGCGGTGACGGCATTTCCGATCCGGGCGATCTGCAGTCAAAACCTTGTTACGACCAGAGCGCGCTGATGCGCCGCTACGACGTGATCTCGGAAATCTGCGACAGCATGTTAGCGCTGGGCTGGAGGCCCTACCAAAACGATCACGAAGACGCCAACGGCCAGTTCGAGATGAATTGGGAATATGATACGGTGCTCGTCACCGCCGATCGGCACTCCTTCTTCAAATATATGGTGAAGTCGATCGCCGAGAAGCACGGGCTGCGGGCGACCTTCATGCCCAAGCCCTTCCCTAACCTCACCGGCAACGGCTGCCACTCGCACGTCTCGCTCTGGAAGGACGGCACGAACGTCTTCGCCGACGAAAAAGGCGAACTCGGTGTTTCGAAGCTCGGCTACCAGTTCCTCGCCGGCATCCTCGCCAATGCCGAGGCGTTGACCGCCATAACCAACCCGACGGTCAACAGCTACAAGCGCATCAACGGCACCGTCACGCTCTCCGGCGCGACCTGGTCGCCGAACACGATCTCCTATACTGGCAACAACCGCACCCATATGGTGCGCATTCCGGAAGAAGGGCGCTTCGAGCTGCGTCTCGCCGACGGCGCGGCCAACCCCTATCTTCTGCAGGCGGCGGTTCTCGCCGCCGGCCTCGACGGCATCAAACATGCGCGCGATCCGGGCAAGCGTCTCGACATCAACATGTATACCCACGGGCATCTGGTTGAAGGCGCGAAAAGACTGCCGCTCAACTTGCTCGACGCGCTGCGGGCCTTGGAAGCCTCGCCGCTTTACGAGCAGGCCTTCGGCACCGAATTCATCACTGCCTATGTCAAGCTCAAAACCGAGGCTTGGCACGAATACACGCGTCATCTGACCAAATGGGAAGTCGAAACGACACTTGATTGCTGATGCCGCCGGATAGAAATAAGCCCTTGATTTCAAGAAAGCTTTATTGAGGGCATATTGTTTTGACCGGCGTGAGGGGCTAAGATTGGCGCGTTATAGCCTTCTTGCTCGTAGTAATGAACGTAAGTTAGGCTTCTTACTTCACCTTCCGCCGGTCGGAACATATGGATCGCAAAGCAAAAGCGACAGCCGCAGACGAATCAGCCGTCACCACGCTGCCGAAATTATTGACTGTTTCCAATGCGCCGGCTGGCGAGACCCGCAGCCTCGAACGCGCCATCGGCAGCCAAATCCGGCAGCTGCGGCGCCGACTCAATCTTTCGGTCGCGGACCTTGCGAGCGCCGCGCAAATCTCGACCGGCATGATGTCGAAGATCGAGACCGGACAAATCTCGGCCTCGCTCGCCTCGCTGCAATCGATCGCCGCGGCCCTTAGCGCGCCGATGACCGCCCTCTTCGCCGCCTTCGAGGATCAGCGCGACTGTTCCTATGTGAAGGCCAACCAGGGCGTTGTCATCGAACGGCGCGGCTCGAAGGTCGGGCACATCTACCAGCTTCTCGGCCATGCGCTGGGCGGCGACATCGCCGTCGAGCCTTATCTCATCACGCTGGAGAAAGAGGCCGCGCCCTATACCGCCTTCCAGCATGCCGGGCGTGAATTCATCTACATGCTCTCGGGCATCGTCGATTATCGGCATGGCGACAAGGTCTATCGGCTGGAGCCAGGTGATTCTCTCTTGTTCGATTCGAGCGCCATGCACGGGCCGGAGGCGCTGATCGAACTGCCGATGACCTATCTCTCGATCATCATCTACCAGCGCGACCGGCCCTGACCCGCGGCTGCGGCTTGGCACGGCGCTCCTGCGCCGGTGCATGGCCGAAGCGCTGCTTGAACTGCCGCGAAAAGTGGCTGGCGCTTTGGAAGCCGCTCGCAAGCCCGACTTCCGCCACCGGCATGGCCGTCTGCCGCAGCAGGGTGCGCGCCCGCTCGAGCCGGACATCGCAATAATGCTTGTCGAGCGTCGTATGCAAATGGCTCGCGAAGAGCCGTTCGAGCTGGCGCAGGGAAATGCCCGCTGCCGCCGCGAGAGCCTGCCGGCTCAGCGGATTTTCGATATGGCTCTCGATCAACGCCAGCGCCGTCAGCAGATGCGCGTTCGCGGTTTCGTAGCGCTCCTGCAACGAGCGGCGCTGCGCGCCGGTGCCAAGACGAATCTCGGTCTGCACGAACCACTCGCTGACCTTGTCGGCCAGGACGCGGCCCTGCTCCGCGGCGATGACGGCGTGCATCATGTCGAGCGCGGCGATGCCCCCGGCGCAGGTCAGCCGGTCGCGGTCGATCACATAAAGCGAACGGCGCAGCGCCAGCTGCGGAAACCTCTCTTTGAACGCGGGCACGTGCTCCCAATGGACCGTGCAGCGATAGCCGTCGAGAAGCCCGGCGCGCGCGAGAATGAACGGGCCGCCAGAGACGCCGCCAATGCGCACGCCGCGCCGCGCCAGACGGCGCAGCCATTGCAGCGTCGCCTCGTCGGCAAATTCCGCCGGATTGCCGGCGGCACAGACGACGAGCGTATTGAGATCGAGATCGGCGCCGACGACATGCTGCGTCTGCACCGACAATCCGAGTGAAGCCACGGCTCTCTCATGGCCAACGCCGATCGTGACCCAATCGTAGAGCGCGCGGCCGGCCAGGACATTGGCGGCGCGCAGCGGCTCGATGGCGGAGGCGAAGGACATCAGCGCGAAATCGTCGATCAGCAGAAAGCCGAAGCGTTTCACATCCTGCGCGCGTTCGCGGCCTTTGTCGCCCTGAGTCATGAGAATGGCGCTAATGGACAAGCCATGAAAGCTGTCTCCATCCATGCTCAGTGAAAGTCAAGGCCATCGAGCGCTGGACGCAATGCACTATTCCTTCTTATCCCTGCTCCGCAACGCCATCACCGGCCATCGCGGCTGGACGCCCACCTGGCGCGATGCGGAACCAAAATCCGCCTATGATGCCGTGATCGTCGGCGGCGGCGGTCACGGTCTCGCAACCGCCTATTACCTCGCCAAGGAGCACGGCATCACCAATGTCGCCGTGCTCGAAAAAGGCTGGCTCGGCGGCGGCAACATCGGCCGCAACACAACGATCATCCGCTCCAACTATCTGCTGGCCGGCAACATCCCGTTCTACGAATTGTCGATGAAGCTCTGGGAGAGCCTGGAGCAGACTTTAAACTACAATTCCATGGTCAGCCAGCGTGGCGTCCTGAATCTCTATCATTCCGACGGCCAGCGCGACGCCTTTGCCCGGCGCGGCAATGCGATGCGATTGAACGGCGTCGATGCGGATTTGCTCGATCGCGAGCAGGTCCGTGCCATGCTGCCGTTCCTCAATTTCGACAATGGACGCTTTCCGATTCAGGGCGGCCTGCTGCAAAAGCGCGGCGGCACCGCGCGGCATGACGCCGTCGCCTGGGGCTATGCGCGCGGCGCCAGCGACCGCGGCGTCGATATCGTGCAGAATTGCGAAGTGACCGGCTTCATTATCGAGAACGGCCGCGTCGCAGGCGTGGAAACCACGCGCGGCCAAATCCGCGCCAAAAAGGTCGCCATTTCGGTCGCAGGCAATTCTTCGCGTGTCGCCGCGATGGCCGGGCTCAGACTGCCGATCGAAAGCCATGTGCTTCAGGCCTTCGTCTCGGAAGGCATAAAGCCGCTGATCCCGAACGTCATCACCTTCGGCGCAGGGCATTTCTATATCAGCCAGTCCGACAAGGGCGGCCTTGTCTTCGGCGGCGATCTCGACGGCTACAAGTCCTATGCCCAGCGCGGCAATCTGCCGACCGTGAAGGATGTGTGCGAGGGCGGCGTCGCACTGATGCCGCTCATCGGGCGGCTGCGCATCCTGCGCAACTGGGGCGGCATCATGGACATGACCATGGACGGCTCGCCGATCATCGACAAAACGCCCGTCGACGGCCTCTATCTCAACGCCGGCTGGTGCTACGGCGGCTTCAAGGCCGTACCCGCGGCAGGCTTATGCTTCGCGCATCTGATTGCCCGCGATGAACCCCATTCCACCGCCGCCGCGTTCCGGCTCGCCCGCTTCGCGCGCGGCGCCGTCATCGATGAAAAGGGCCAAGGCCCGCAGCCCAATCTGCATTAGAGCGGGATGCAAAAAAGTGGAGGCCGGTTTTTTGTTTCAATCCCGCTCTAAATACTTTGAATTGATCACGTTCATGATTTTTGATCGTTTCGATTCAAAAATCATCGTGATCTAGGCGCCATGAGAATCCCCTGCCCCTTCTGCGGTTCCCGCGACCTGTCCGAATTCGTCACGATTGGCGAGACGAGCGGGCCGCGCCCCGATCCCGCCGCGCCCGATGCCGCGCAGAACTTTTTCACCTACGCCTATCTGCGCGACAACCCCGCCGGGCCGAGCGAGGAATATTGGTATCACGCTTACGGCTGCCGCTCCTGGCTCAAGGTTTTGCGCGACACCCGCACGCATGAGATCGAAAGCGCGGTTCTCGCGCGGGAGAGTGCGCGATGAGCCAGCCCTTCCGTTTGCCGAGCGGCGGCTTGATCGACCGCCGCCGCGAACTCTCGTTCAGCTTCGACGGCAAGCATTATATCGGCCACCCGGACGACACGCTCGCCTCGGCCTTGATGGCGAATGGCGTCAAGCTCGTCGGCCGCTCGTTCAAATATCATCGCCCGCGCGGCGTGCTTTCGGCCAGCGCCGAGGAGCCCAATGCGCTGGTGACCTTGCGCAACGGCGCGCGGCGCGAGCCCAACACCAAGGCGACGACGGTCGAGCTTTATGATCATCTCGCCGCATCGAGCCAGAATTGCTGGCCGTCGCGGCATCTCGACGTTCTCGCGCTCAATCAGCTTGCCGCGCCGCTCTTCGTCGGCGGCTTCTATTATAAGACCTTCATGTGGCCTGCCTCCTTCTGGGAAAAGGTCTATGAGCCGGCAATCCGCCGCGCGGCCGGCCTCGGCAGCGCGAGCGCGGCGCCAGACCCCGACCATTACGAACACGCGACCGCCTATTGCGATGTCCTCGTCGTCGGCTCCGGACCAGCAGGGCTCGCCGCCGCGCTCGCCGCGGGACGCGCCGGCGCTCGGGTGATCCTCTGCGAAGAAGATTTCCGCCTCGGCGGCCGTCTGCTGTCGGAACAGCGCGAGATCGATGCGACCCCCGCCGTGGGCTGGCTCGCGCGCGTCGAAGCGGAGCTGCGATCCCTGCCGGAGGTGCGGATCTTCAACCGCACCTCCGTCTTCGGTGTCTACGATGGCGGAACCTATGGCGCACTGGAGCGCGTTGGCGATCATCTGCCTATCCCTGCGCTCCATCAGCCGCGCCAGCGGGTCTGGCAGATCGTCGCCCGGCGCACGATCAATGCGATGGGCGCGATCGAGCGGCCCCTTGTCTTCGGCGGCAACGACCGCCCAGGCGTGATCCTCGCTTCGGCTCTGCGCACCTATGTCAACCGTTTCGCGACGGCGCCCGGACGCAAGATCGCCTTCTTCATCACCTCGGATGATGGCTGGCACACCGCGCGGGAGATGCAGAAGGCTGGGCTCGATATCGAGATCATCGTCGATGCGCGCAAAAACGTCGCCGATTCATTGACCCGTCCGCTCGCTCGCGCCGGCGTGCGCATCCTGACCGACGCCGTTGTGACCGATACGCACGGCCATTGGGGCGTCAAGCAGATCAGCGTCCGCAAGGACGACAGGATTCTGGAATTCACGGCGGACGTGCTCGCCGTTTCCGGCGGCTACAATCCGCAGGTCGGGCTGACGACGCATCTCGGCGGCAAGCCCATCTGGTCGGAAGAGCACAGCGCTTTCCTGCCCGGCGATCTGCCGCCGGGCATGCGCGTTGCGGGCGCCGCAGCGGGCAATTTCGGCCTCGCGTCGTGCTTGCGCACCGGCCTGCAAGCGGGACAAGCGGCGGCCGCGGATCTCGGCTTCGCCGCGACGCCCACGGTGATCCCGCAAGCCGACGACGAACCCTCCCAGGTCTCGTCGCTCTGGCATATCGAAGGTGTGCGCGGCAAAGCCTTCGTCGATCTGCAAAACGACGTCACCGCGAAGGACGTCTCGATCGCCAAAAGCGAAGGCTTCCGTGCCGTCGAACATCTGAAGCGTTACACGACGCTCGGCATGGCGACGGACCAGGGAAAGACGGCGAATGTCAACGGCCAGGCCCTGATGGCCTATCTGACTGGCCGGCCGATGAGCGAAGCCGGCACGACACGGTTCCGGCCGCCGCATGTGCCGGTCGCCATCGGCGCCTTCGCCGGGCCGCATGTCGGCCGGCATTTCAAGGCGACCCGCTATTGCGCGGGACACGACTGGGCGCTCGAAAACGGCGCGACAATGGTCGAAGCCGGGCAATGGCTGCGGCCGCGCTGGTTCACCCAGCCGGGCGAGACCGACTGGTTCGAAAGCGTGACGCGCGAGGTCAAGACCGTGCGCGCCGCCGGCGGAATCTGCGATGTCTCGAGCCTCGGTAAGATCGACATTCAGGGCCGCGACGCCGGCATCTTTCTCGACCGCATCTATGTCAACATGTTCTCGACGCTGCCGATCGGCAAGGCGCGCTATGGGCTGATGCTGCGCGAGGATGGCTTCGTGCTCGACGACGGCACGACAGCACGGCTCGGGCCCAACCATTATGTGATGTCGACGACCACGGCCAATGCCGGCAAGGTGATGCAGCATCTCGAATTTTGCCATCAGGTGCTGTGGCCTGAACTTGAGGTGGCGATGGTCTCGGTCACCGAGCAATGGGCGCAATATGCCGTCGCTGGACCGAAATCGCGCGAGGTGCTGCAAAAGCTTCTCGGCACGCTGATTGATCTTTCGAACGAGGCCTTTCCTTTCCTCGCCTGCGCGGAATTTTCGTGGGGCAATGTGCCAGCGCGGCTCTATCGCATCTCCTTCTCCGGCGAGCTCGCCTATGAGATCGCGGTGCCGGCGGATTACGGCGACAGCCTCATGCGCGCCTTGATGCGTGCGGCGACGCCGCTCGGCGTCGTGCCCTATGGCAGCGAGGCGCTCGGGGTGATGCGGATCGAAAAGGGCCATGTCTCGGTGCCTGAGCTCAACGGTCAGACGACGGCCGCCGACATCGGCCTCGGCAAGATGCTCTCGAAGAAAAAAGACTTCATCGGCCGCGTCCTGGCCGAGCGGCCAGCTCTCAACGATCCGGAGCGGCCGGCCCTCGTCGGCCTCAAGCCCGTCGATCCCGGCCAGCGGCTGCGCGCGGGCGCGCATTTCCTGGCCCTTGAAGCAGCGGCGACCGCGCAAAACGACGAGGGCTATATGACCTCGGTCGCCTATTCGCCGCATGCCGGTTGCTGGATCGGCCTCGGCCTCCTGAAGCGGGGCGCGGCGCGGATCGGCGAATATGTCCGCGCCTACGATCCGGTCCGCAATGGCGATGTCGAGGTCGAGGTCGTCTCTCCCATCTTCGTCGATCCCGAAGGAAAATGGCTGCATGAGTGAGGCGCTGGAATTCCGCTCGCCCAGCGCGGGCGCGTTGAAAGACATCGGACCTGCGGCCGCAGCGGATGTCGTCGTCTGTGAGGAGAGCAAGCGCCAAGCCGTGACCATCATCGCGCATGGTTCCGCCGACGACATCGCCGGCCGCCTCCAGGCCGCTTTCGGTCTGAAGCTCGTCGCCGGAAGCAAGGCCAGCTCCGTCGGCAATCTCACCTTCGTGGCGACGGGGCCGCGGGCGTGGCTCGCGCTCAGCGACGAAGCCGCGAGCCTTTCCACCGCGTTGCGGCGCGCCTTGGGCGACAGCGCCGCCGTCACCGACCAATCGAGCGGCTACACGGTTTTTTGCGTCTCAGGAGCAAAAGCCCGGGCGACCTTCGAGAAAGGCCTCGGCGTCGATCTGCACCCGCGCGCCTTCGGGCCTGGCGATGCCGCCTCGACATCCTGCGCGCATCTCAACGTCATCATCTGGCAGATCGACGACCAACCGATCTACGAGATCGCCGTCGCGCGAAGCTTCGCCGCAGCCTTCTGCCATTGGCTGACGGAAAGCGCCGCGGAGTTCGGACTTAAAGTTTTACCTTAACTTTAATCGTGGTCGTAATCGACGAAGCCGCGGCTCGTGAGCACGATCCAGCCGTCGCCGCGCCGCTCGATCGCGCGCACCGTGCCCGCCCCTGGCAGAACATCGCCCGGCACGACCTCGATGGCGCCCTGCGGGCCTTCGACCAATGCGATGCCGCGATAGACATCACGCACCACCCAGTCTTGCAGAAGTTGCGGCGTGTGGTGCGCGCCCTCGGCGGAGGCGAGCGTGAGCGCATGCGCCCGCTCGGCGTGCGCCGCGCTGCTCGGGATGGTGCCGGTCGGATTGTCATTTTCCGCTTCGACGCGCGCGGCGCGATCAAGAGTTGCCTGGATGGCTTTGGCGTCGATGCGGGCCGTGCTGGCTTTGGTCGCCGCGCTGACTCGGGTGGCCTCGTGCAGATGATCGAGCCGGGACGAAAGCTGCGTGATCTGAGCCTTGAATTCGCTCTGCTGTGAGTTGAGGCTCGCTTGCAGGCTCTCGATCGTCTTCTTGAGCGTGCGGATATCGTCAGGAGTTTGCGCCTGCAGCGCCGCGAGCCGCAGCTGCAATTTGTGGACTTCATCGCTCAACGCCTTGTTCTCGTGGCGCAGATCGGCAAGTCCGGTATCAGATGCAACCTTCGGCGCCGCTGGAGCAAGTGCGGTTGCAGGCGTGGCCGGTGTTGACGAGGCCGTCGAGAAGGACGCCTGGGACAGTCCAGGCGTCGGTAACGCCGGCCAGGACAGATAGCGGCTGCCGGCGGCATAGGCGCCTCCCGCGACGACGATGACAGCCGCCGCCCGCAGCAAATAGCTGAACCAGGACGTCCGCCGCGCGCGCGCCGCGCCACCGGGACGCTCGCCCGCGGTGAAGCTGTCGCCGAATTTTTCGTTTTTGTCCTTCTTGGGTGGCATGATGACGAGCGCCGAGCTCGGCACCGGCGCGCTTTGTGGCGGCTCAGGCTTTGCCGCACTCGAATTTGAGGGCTCACCCACGGCCTTCGCCTCGAAAGGCGTCACCGCGCGCGATGCGCCGGTTTCGCCCGCACCCGCGGCTGCGTCCGCCGCGCCCTCGTGCGGGGCCTCGGACTTATTGTCATCGAAAGCTTGCGGATCTGCAGAGGAATCCATGGCGCGCACCCCGGCGGCAAATTAAACACAGTCAAGAGGTTGCATGGGATTTCGTTAAAAGCTTGTTGAAGAATTGGCTTTTCGTCGTCAGCCTCGCGCGATTTGGGCAAGCTGGACAACAACGGCGTGTAGCTTGCAAGCAGGCGAGCGGCCGCGATAATCCGGTGATATACCCGCCTCCCTTCCTCTTAAACTGCCAATTCTTCAGGATGTTGCATGCGCGTTGACGGCAAGCCCACTCGCACGATTTGGCCGACGGCGGACGAACGCCGCGTCATGATCATCGATCAGACCCGGCTGCCGCACGAATTCGTGATCTGCGAACTCGCGACGCTCGGCGATTTCGAAATCGCCATCAGGGATATGAAGGTGCGCGGCGCGCCGCTGATCGGCGTCACCGCCGCCTATGGCTTGGCCATCGCATTGCGTGACGACCCCAGCGATGCCGGACTCGCCACGGCGAGCGAGAAACTCCTGGCAACACGGCCGACCGCCGTTAACCTTGCCTGGGCGCTCGATGTGATGCGCGCGGCGCTTTTCGGCCTGCCGGCCGCGGAGCGGGCCGCCGCCGCCTTCGCCAAGGCCGGCGAACTCGCCGATCTCGATGTCGCGATCTGCGAGGCGATCGGCGCCAACGGCCTCGCGCTCATCGCCGAGATCGCCGAACGCAAAGGCCGCGTGAACATATTGACCCATTGCAACGCCGGCTGGCTTTGTGCAGTCGATTGGGGCACTGCGACGGCGCCGATCTACAAGGCGCAGGAAGCCGGCATCGATCTCCACGTCTATGTCGACGAGACGCGGCCGCGCAATCAGGGCGCCTCGCTCACCGCCTGGGAGCTGGTGCAGCAAGGCGTCTCGCATCAGGTGATCGTCGACAATGCCGGCGGCCATATCATGCAGCATGGCGGCATCGATCTCGTCATCGTCGGCACCGACCGCACCACGGCGACGGGCGATGTCTGCAACAAGATCGGCACTTATCTCAAAGCGCTGGCGGCCAAGGACAATAGCGTGCCCTTCTATGTCGCCGCGCCCTCCTCTTCCATCGACTTCGCGATCTCCGACGGCGTGCGGGACATTCCAATCGAGGAGCGCAATGCACGGGAAGTCACCCATATACGCGGGCGAACCGATGACGGACGCCTCGAAACCGTGCGCATCGTCCCCGAGGGCAGTCGGGTAGCCAATCCCGCCTTCGACGTGACCCCGGCGCGGCTCGTCAGCGGCCTCATCACCGAGCGCGGCATCATCCCGGCGCGGAAAGAAGCACTCGCGGCCGCCTTTCCAGAACGGCTCGTTTGATTGGAACGCTCTTTGCGTCCAAGCGCTGACGCTGCAACGAAGCTGGCGAAGCCCCATCCCCTTTTTGTCCATTGGATTGATCGGAAAACGGTTTCGCACTTCCCGACCCGGTGTTTTAATCTGCCTAGAACGGGCGGACAGAATTGAGAGGGATCATGGGGGAGAACGCGCAGACGGGCGCCTCGGGCCAGTTGCGGCGCGATGCTCAAATCATCGGGCTCCTATTCGCCAGCACGACAAGCATGATTGGCTCCGGCTGGCTCTTCGGCGCCTATCATGCCTCGAAGATCGCCGGCCCCCTTTCAATCTGGAGCTGGGTTGTCGGCGCCATCATTACCATGCTGATCGCGCTTTGCTTCGCGGAACTCGGCGTGCTGTTTCCGCGCAGCGGTGCTCTCGTCCATATGAGCCATGCGACTCATGGCGACGGCCTCGGCCGCATCTGGGCGTGGCTTCTATTTCTCGCCTATGTGCCCGTCCCGCCGGTGGAAGCCGAAGCCATCGTCACCTACGCTAATAATTACCTGCCTTTTTTCCTGCAGAAGAACAGCAGCGGCCTCTTGAACCCGACCGGCTTTGTTGTCTGCGCGCTGCTGCTCGGCTTGTTCGCGGCGCTGAACCTTCTCGCCGTGCGCTCCTTGCTGCGCTTCAACTCGACGGTGACGTGGTGGAAACTCGCCGTGCCGGTTCTGGCGGCCATCGTGCTCATCGCCGTCGGCTCGCATTGGAATGTCTGGGCGGCTGATCCGAAAGGCTATCAGTTCGACAATATTTTCACCGCACTGCCCGCGGCCGGCATCGTCTTCAGCTTTCTCGGATTTCGCGCCGCCATCGATCTTGGCGGCGAGAGTTCCAATCCAAGCCGGCACATTCCGATGGCGGTGATCGGTTCGGTTCTCATCTCGGCGACCATCTATATCGCGCTGCAGATCGGCTTTCTTGTCGCGTTACGGCCGGAAGACCTGACCCACGGCTGGGCGCATCTGAGCTTCACCGGCGAAGCTGGGCCCTTCGCCGGGCTCGCCGCCGCGCTTGGCCTCGGCTGGCTCGCGACCCTGCTTTATATCGATGCCTATATATCGCCAGGCGGGACAGGGCTGATCTACATCACCGCCGGGGCGCGCGTCCTTTACGCGGTGGGCGAACTGAACGCCGGTCCACGCGCATTAATGCTGCTGAACGAAGGCAAGGCGCCATGGTTCGCCGTGCTCGTCATGTGGCTCGTCGGCATCCTGTTTCTAGCCCCGTTCCCCGCCTGGCAGCTCATGGTGAACTATGCCACCTCCGTCACCGTGCTGACCTACGGGCTAGGCCCCATCGTCCTGCTGGTCCTGCGCCGTAACCAGCCGCATTTGCCACGCAGCTTTCGTCTTTGGGGCGCGAATATTCTCGCGCCCATCGCCTTCATCTGCAGCAATTGGATCATCTATTGGACGGGCTTCAGGACCGATTCCTTTATGTTCATCGTCCTTGCGCTCGGCTTTGCTGCCTATGCGCTGCATTATCACTATGTCGCGCGGAAACCGGCGGAGGAATTCGGCTGGCGCTATATCGCCTGGCTGCTGCCCTGGTTCGGCGGAATGTGGACCATCTCCGCGCTCGGCGATATCGACGGCGGGTTTGGCATCCTCGGCTTCTGGCCTTGCGTCACAGCGGTGACGGTTTGGAGCCTTCTCGTTATCGTCCTCGCCCTGCGCTCGGCGCTGCCGGCGGAGGATACCGCCGCGATCATGGCGCGGATCAGAGAAGCGATATAGCGCTCCTGTCGCGTTGCGCTAGCGCGGCAGGACGCTCGAGCCCATGAGGAACGTGTCCACCGACTGCGCGGTTTGACGTCCTTCGCGGATCGCCCAAACGACGAGCGATTGGCCGCGGCGCATGTCGCCGCAGGCGAAGACCTTGTCGCGCGAGGATTTGTAATCCTGCACGTTGGCGGCGACGTTGCCGCGACCGTCGAGCTTGACGCCGAGCTTCTCCAACAGGCCCTCGTAGATCGGCGCGACGAAGCCCATCGCCAGCAGCACGAGATCGGCTTCGATCGTGAATGCGCTGCCGGGAATTTCCTTCATCTTGTCGTCGAGGCGAATGCAGACGAGTTGCTTGACCGCGCCGTTCTCGCCGCGGAACTCCCTGGTCATCACGGCGAAGTCGCGCTTGGCGCCTTCCTCATGGCTTGACGAGGTGCGCAGTTTCAGCGGCCAATCCGGCCAAGTGAGAAGCTTGTTCTCCTTCTCCGGCGGCGTGGACATGATTTCGAGCTGCGTGACGCTGACCGCGCCCTGGCGAATGGAAGTGCCGATGCAGTCCGAACCTGTGTCGCCGCCGCCGATGACCACGACGCGCTTGCCAGCCGCGAGGATCGGCTGATTGGTGTGGAACGGCTCGCGGCTGACGCGGCGGTTCTGCTGCGGCAGGAAATCCATGGCGAAATGGATGCCGGCAAGATCGCGGCCTGGGATCGGCAGATCGCGCGGCTTTTCCGCCCCGCCCGCGAGGACCACGGCATCGCAATCTTCGACGAGATTGACCGGATCGAGATCGACGCCGACATTGACGCCACCGTGAAAATTGACGCCTTCCGCCTCCATCTGCTGAACCCGGCGGTCGATCAGATGCTTCTCCATCTTGAAGTCGGGGATGCCATAACGCAGCAGGCCGCCCATCTTCAAATTCTTCTCGAAGACATGGACGTCATGTCCGACGCGCGCGAGCTGCTGCGCGGCAGCGAGCCCCGCGGGCCCCGCGCCGATGACGGCGACCTTCTTGCCGGTGCGGCGATCGGCCGGTTCCGGCCTGATCCAGCCATTGGCGAAGGCGCGATCGACGATGGCACATTCGATCGTCTTGATCGTCACCGGACTGTCGGTGAGGTTCAGCGTGCAAGAGGCCTCGCACGGCGCCGGGCAAACACGGCCGGTGAATTCGGGGAAATTATTGGTCGAGTGGAGATTGCGCGCGGCCTCTTCCCAATCGGAATGATAGACGAGATCGTTCCAATCCGGGATCTGATTGTTGACTGGACAACCGTTGTGACAATAGGGGATGCCGCAATTCATGCAGCGCGCGGCCTGATCCCGCGTCGCTTCCTCGGAGAGCGGGATCACGAATTCCTTATAATTGCGGATGCGGTCGGACGCCGGCGCATAGCGCCGGTCGCGCCGGTCGATTTCGAGGAAGCCCGTGACCTTGCCCATATCAACCCCAATCACGCGCCGGCCTGCCCGGCCGGCGAAAATCGATAATTCGCGCGTTTCTTGACGTCTATTCGCCCGCAGCGGCGAGCGCCGGCGCTTCCTGTTCCAGAGCCAGGAGTTCCTGCAGCGCACGGCGATATTCGACCGGCATCACTTTGCGGAATTTGCTCTTGTACTCTTCCCAATTGTCGAGGATCGCGCGAGCCCGCGCCGAGCCCGTATAGGCGGCGTGGTTGCTGATCAACTGGTGCAGGCGCTCGGCGTCGAAACGCGTCATGTCGCGCATGACATCGACGCGGCCGTGGAAGTCGAGATCGCCGCCCTGGTGATAGCTCTCCTGCATCTTCTCTTCTTCGGCGACGACCGGCTCGAGCTCGACCATCGCGAGATTGCAGCGCTGGGCGAAATCGCCCTCCTCGTCGAGCACATAGGCGATTCCGCCCGACATGCCGGCGGCGAAATTGCGGCCCGTCTTGCCGATGACGACAACTATACCGCCGGTCATATATTCGCAGCCGTGATCGCCCGTGCCTTCGACGACGGTTATCGCGCCGGAATTGCGCACGGCGAAGCGTTCGCCGGCAACGCCGCGGAAATAGCACTCGCCGGCGATGGCGCCGTAAAGCACCGTATTGCCGACGATGATCGACTCCTCCGGCACGATGCGCGATTCCGCTGGCGGATAGATGACGATCCGGCCGCCCGAAAGGCCCTTGGCGACATAGTCGTTGGCCTGGCCTTCGAGTTCCAGCGTCACGCCCCTAGGCAGCCAGGCGCCGAAGCTCTGCCCCGCTGTGCCCTTGAGCTTGATGTGGATCGTCTCGTCCGGCAGGCCGGTATGGCCATAGACGCGGGCGATCTCGCCCGAAAGCATGGCGCCGGCGGTGCGGTCGCTGTTGCGGATCGTCGTCTCGATGCGAACCTTGGCGCCGCGCTGGATGGCCGGCTGCGCCTCCGCGATCAGCTTGTGGTCGAGCACCTTTTCGAGCTCATGGTCCTGCAGCTCGGAATGATAGATCGCCTTTGCATCCGCCGCGGCCGGCTTGTGGAAGAGCTTCGAGAAGTCGAGGCCATGCGCCTTCCAATGCTCGATGACCTTGGCGCGGTCGAGCATCTGCATCTGGCCGACCATCTCGTTGAAGCTACGATAGCCGAGCTTTGCCATCCATTCGCGCACTTCCTCGGCGACGAAGAAGAAGAAGTTGATGACATGCTCGGGCTGGCCGACGAAACGCTTGCGCAGCACCGGGTCCTGCGTCGCGACGCCGACCGGACAGGTGTTGAGATGGCACTTGCGCATCATGATGCAGCCGGCGGCGATGAGCGGCGCGGTGGCGAAGCCGAATTCATCAGCGCCGAGCAGCGCGCCGACGACGACATCGCGCCCGGTGCGCAGGCCGCCATCGACCTGCACCGCGATGCGCGAGCGCAGCCGGTTCAACACCAAGGTCTGATGGGTTTCGGCTAACCCGATTTCCCACGGGCTACCGGCATGCTTGATCGAGGTCAGCGGCGAAGCGCCGGTGCCGCCCTCGAAGCCGGAAATCGTCACATGGTCCGCCTTCGCCTTAGAGACACCGGCGGCGACCGTGCCGACGCCGATCTCGGAAACGAGCTTCACCGATACATCGGCGCGCGGATTGACGTTCTTCAGATCGTAGATGAGCTGCTTCAGATCCTCGATCGAATAGATGTCATGGTGTGGCGGCGGCGAGATGAGACCGACGCCCTGGGTCGAATGGCGCACCTTGGCGATCACCGCATCGACCTTATGGCCGGGCAATTGGCCGCCTTCGCCGGGCTTGGCACCCTGCGCCATCTTGATCTGGATCATGTCGGCATTGACGAGATATTCCGCCGTCGCACCGAAGCGGCCCGAAGCCACCTGCTTGATGGCCGAGCGCATGGAATCGCCATTCGGCAGCGGCTTGAACCGATCCGATTCCTCGCCGCCCTCGCCCGTGTTCGACTTGCCACCGATGCGGTTCATCGCGATCGCCAGTGTCGTATGCGCCTCGCGTGAGATCGAGCCGAAGGACATGGCGCCGGTCGCGAAACGCCGCACGATCTGCGCCGCGGACTCAACTTCCTCAATCGGCACCGGCGCGCGGCCGTCTTCGTCCGCCGCGCGGATGCGGAACAGGCTGCGGATCGTCAGTGGCTGGGCGGCTTCTTCATTCAGCAGCGCCGCATAGGACTTGTAGGTTTCGGCCGAATTGCTGCGCACCGCATGCTGCAGCAGGGAGACGGTCTGCGGCGTCCACGAATGCGCCTCGCCGCGGATGCGATAGGCATATTCGCCGCCAACATCGAGCGCGTTGCGATAGACCGGCGAATTGCCGAAGGCATCCTGATGCCGCCGCGCCAATTCCTGCGCAACCTCGGCCAAGCCGATGCCGCCGATACGCGAGGCGGTGCCCTTGAAGTAGCGCGCGACGAAATCGTCCGCAAGGCCGACGGCGTCGAAAATCTGCGCGCCGCAATAGGACTGATAGGTCGAGATGCCCATCTTCGACATGACCTTCATGAGGCCCTTGTCGATTGACTTGATATAGCGCTTCACCGCCTCGTTGCCGTCGACGTCCTCGGGGAACTCGGCGGCGATTGCGTTCAGCGTCTCGAAGGCGAGATAGGGGTTGATCGCCTCGGCGCCGTAGCCGGCGAGCAAAGCGAAATGATGCACCTCGCGCGCCTCGCCCGTCTCGACGACGAGGCCGACGGAGGTGCGCAGGCCCTTGCGAATCAGATGATGATGCACGGCCGCGGTCGCGAGCAGCGACGGGATCGGAATCCGGTCCGGCCCGACAAGACGATCTGAAAGAACGATGATCGTATAGCCGCTCGTGATCGCCTGTTCGGCGCGCTTGCAGAGCCTATCGAGCGCCTCGGCCATGCCCTCGGCGCCCTTGTCGGCGCCATAGGTCACGTCGAGCGTGCGCGTGTCGAACGTGTCCTCGACCATGCCGATGTTGCGGATCTTCTCGAGGTCGTCGTTCGCCAGGATCGGCTGCTTGACCTCAAGGCGCTTGCGCTTGGCATTGCCCTCGCGGTCGAAGATGTTCGGCCGCGGCCCAATGAAAGAGACGAGGCTCATGACGATATCTTCGCGGATCGGATCGATCGGCGGGTTCGTCACCTGCGCAAAATTCTGCTTGAAATAGGTGTAGAGTAGCTTCGACTTCGACGACAGCGCCGAGATCGGCGTGTCCGTGCCCATCGAGCCGACCGCCTCCTGCCCCGTTTCGGCCATCGGCTCCATCAGCAGCGTAATGTCTTCCTGCGTGTAGCCGAAACCCTGCTGGCGATCGAGCAACGAGACATCGCCGCGCGTCGCGCGCGGCGCGGAGGCCGGCGGCAGTTCTTCAAGCTTGATCTGCGTGCGCTCCAGCCATTCGCCGTAGGGCGACTGGTTCGAAATCTGCGCCTTGATCTCGGCGTCGGAGATGATGCGGCCCTGTTCGAGATCGACGAGCAGCATCTTGCCCGGCTGAAGCCGCCATTTGGTGACGATCTTCTCTTCCGGGATCGGCAACACGCCGGCTTCCGAGGCCAGAACGACGAAGCCGTCGTCGGTGACGACATAGCGCGCCGGACGCAGGCCGTTGCGGTCGAGCGTCGCGCCGATCTGCCGGCCATCGGTGAAGGCGACCGCCGCCGGGCCGTCCCAGGGCTCCATCAGCGCCGCATGATATTCGTAGAAGGCGCGCCGTTCCTCGTCCATCAGCGGATTGCCGGCCCAGGCCTCCGGAATGAGCATCATCATCGCGTGCGTCAGCGAATAGCCGCCGCGCACCAGGAATTCGAGCGCATTGTCGAAGCAGGCAGTATCCGATTGCCCATCATAGGAGATCGGCCAGAGCTTCTTGATGTCGTCGCCGAACAGCGGCGAACTGACGGAAGCCTCGCGCGCCGCCATCCAGTTGACGTTGCCGCGCACGGTGTTGATCTCGCCGTTATGAGCGACCAAACGATAGGGATGCGCGAGCTGCCAAGTCGGGAACGTATTGGTCGAGAAGCGCTGATGCACGAGCGCCAGCGCCGACTCGAACAGCGGGTCCTGCAAGTCCTTGAAATATTCGTCGAGCTGGGTCGCGAGCAGCAGGCCCTTGTAGACGATGGTGCGCGAGGAGAGCGAGACCTGATAGAAGCCCTTGGCGCGCGGATCGTTCAACCCCAGAACGGCATTGGAAATCTCCTTGCGCAGGATGAACAGGCGGCGCTCGAACGTGTCGCCATCGCCCGGCTCGCCAGTGTCGAGCCCGCGCTGGATGAAGATCTGCTTGATCACCGGCTCGGTCGGCTTGATGCTCTCGCCGAGCCCCGAGGAATCGACAGGCACATCGCGCAAGGCGAGCAGAATCTGCCCCTCCGCGGCGACGATCTCCCCGATCAGCGCTTCGATCTTGCCGCGGACTTCGGGATCGCGCGGCAGAAACAGCAGGCCGGCCGCATATTCGCCCGGCGCCGGCAAATTGAAGCCGAGCTTGGCAGCCTCGGCCGCGAAGAACCGGTGCGGCATCTGGACGAGCATGCCGCAGCCGTCGCCCGCCTTCGGGTCTGCCCCGACGGCGCCGCGATGGTCGAGGTTGAGAAGAATCTCCAACCCCTTGTTGATGATGTCGTGCGACTTCTGATTGTGCAGGTTGGCGATAAACCCGACACCGCAGGAATCATGCTCGCGATCGGGATCGTAGAGGCCCTGTGCCGGCGGCAGGCCCGGATCACGCCCGGCATCGGCCGCAAAAGCGGCCTTGACCGCCCGGCGCTTGCCACCCGTCCCGTTCCGCTGATGCTTTCCTGCAGCCGTCATGCTCCGTCCCCAAAACCCACGCCGGGTTATACTCGCTCAATTTGTGAGAAGGTCCCGGCGTCCTGACCGGCCTCCTGACCTAAAATGCTGGAAACGTGCCAGCACCTCGAAAGGTCAACAAGGCTGTCCTATCAACGCGTGTGGACTTTTTCAAATTTAGGATGAAAAGACAAGCACACTTTGGCCCCTAGAGCAAAATATCGCGGCGCCAATGCCCTTCGCCGGAAAGAAACTTTCGTGGCCCGGTTTGGCCTCCGCCGCGCCGGAAAACACCTTAACGCCGCAAGGCCCTCGTAACTGATTCCCTTTAGGCTTGCGAAGCTCAACCGGATCGAGATCGTGGACCAACCCGTCAATCCCCGCCTGTCCTCCGCCGCCGTGAAATTTCTGATCGCTGGCGGCTTGGCGACGGCGATCAATTGGCTCGTCCGCTTCCCGCTCTCGATCGTTCTGCCGTTCAGCGCCGCTGTCGCAATCGCCTATATGATCGGCATGGTGGCTGGCTTCCTGCTCTACAGCCGCTGGGTCTTTCCGCCTACGAGCATCCCTCTCGCGAGCCAGATCGGCCGCTTCATCGCCGTTAACATCGCCGGCGGCGTGGCCGTCGTCATCCTCGCCCCACTGCTCGCGCGCAGTCTGGAGAGCGGCGGCTTCGACCAAGGCGCGGCGCAGGCGATCGGCCACGGCCTCGCAATCGCGATCGGAGCGGTAATCAATTATTTCGGCCACAAGCTCATCACCTTCGCTGACCCCGCCGCAAAACTGGGCGACTAGAGCAGGATGCGAAAAAGTGGACCCCGGTTTTTCGCGCAAATCCCGCTCTTAGACTTTAGAATCAAGCGACGGCCACGCTTCGGGAGCCGCCCTTGCGCCGCAATCCACCCGGCTTTTCGCCGGAATTTTTGTTGAGGGTGAGCAGTGGAATGCGACCGAACGGAGGGATGATGTCCGGCTCAGACGCGATGGCCACGGATTGCTTCCGTCGCAAGGCGAACGGGCGCCTTGCTGCCGCGGCCGCCGTGTTTGGCGCGAGCCTCGCGCTTGCATCGGCCATAACGCCGGCCGAAGCGCAATGGTGGCTGCCGCCCTGGGCCAATCCCTATTATCGCGGCGATTATCCGCCGCCGCCTGACGAACGCGACGGCTATTCCGCGCCGAGCGGCGTCACCGTCGTCGAGGTTCGCCGGCATGTCGCCAAGCTCGGACTTCACCTCGTTGCCAAGCCGCGGCGCAAAAACGAAATCTATCTCGCGGAAGCCTCGGACCCGAACGGCACCTTGCATCGGCTGGTCTTCGATGCCGAGAGCGGCCATTTGATCGAAAACACCCCGCTGCCGCCACGCAAGAAAAAGATCGCCGCGGAAAAGCCTGCTCCTGCTCCTGCTTCTGCTCCAGCCCCCACCCACGCGCCGGACGAAGCCGCCGGACATTAAAAGGGCGCCCGAAGGCGCCCTTTCGTAAAGCTCTAGCGATCCTCGTCGCGTTAGGCAGCCTTGGCCGGCGTTTCGCTCTCGACCGCCTTCGGCGTAACTTTGCCAATCGGTACCTGACGGGGCTTCTGCGCCTCCGGCAATTCGCGAACGAGATCGACATGCAGCAAGCCGTTCTCAAGGCTCGCGCCCTTTACGTAGACATGGTCGGCGAGCTGGAAGCGGCGCTCGAACGCACGGGCCGCGATGCCCTGATAGAGCACGTCCCGCTTCGCCTCGCCGCTCTCGACGCGCGCCTCTTTCGAGCCGCGGATGAGCACGCTGTTCTCGCGGCTCTCGACCGAAAGCTCATTTTCGGTGAAGCCAGCGACGGCGACGGTAATGCGATAGGAATCTTCGCCCGTTCGCTCAATATTATAGGGCGGATAGCTCGGCGCCGCCTCGAAGCCGGCGGCTTGATCTACGAGATTGAACAAACGGTCGAAGCCGATGGTCGACCGATAAAGCGGGGTAAGATCCAATTGGCGCATCCCAGTTCTCCTCAAAAAAGCGAGCAAGCAGCAGCCGGCCTAAGGCCCTGACTGCAACCCAATTTCCGCGCGTCCAAGTGGCCCGCGCAGCTTTGATGTGGTAACGGTTCGGACCGTTGCAAGAGTGTTTGCGGCAAGATTTCGCGCGGCCGCTTGCGGCGTCAAAAACCAGCAAAGGCGAGGCTTTCGACTTGGGCCTGATCAGCATCCCGGACAATCCCGTGCCGGAAGGCGCGACGGTGATTTCGCTGACGACCCAGGATGGCGTCACCCTGCGCGCGGCGCGCTGGGAGGGGCGGCTGAAACAGCGCGGCACGGTGGTGGTCCTCACCGGCCGGGCCGAGTTCATCGAGCGCTATTTCGAGACGATCGCCGAATTGCTGGCGCGCGGCTTCGCCGTCGTCGCGCTCGACTGGCGCGGCCAGGGGCTTTCGGAGCGCCAGCTTCGCAATCCCCGCAAGGGCCATATCGACGATTTCGAGATTTACGAGCGCGACCTCATCACTTTGCGCGAAGAGATCCTCGAACCCTTCTGTCCGAAGCCCTGGTTCGCGCTCGGCCATAGCATGGGCGCCGCGGTGCTCATCGCGCAAGCACATGCTGGCCGCTCGCCGTTCACCCGGCTGGTGCTGACCTCACCGATGATCGATCTCTATCAATTGCGGTTCAAGACCGGCGCGCGGCTTTTCATCGAAGGGCTCGATATCGTCGGTTTCGGCGGCGCCTATATTCCCGGCGGCAGCAGCCGCTCGATCTTCCTCAAGCCCTTCGCGCGCAATGTGCTGACCTCGGACGAACAGCGGCATGAGCGCACGGTCGCGATTCTCGAAGCCGCGCCGCAGCTCGTCCTCGGCAGCCCGACAGTGAGCTGGTCCAACGCCGCCCTGCGGCTGATGCGGCAATTCGAAAATCCCGATTACGCCCGCCGCACGCTGACGCCGATGCTGATCATCGCCGCCGGCGCCGACCGGATCGTCGCGACTCCGGCGATCGAAGCCTTCTCCAGCCGCCTGAAAGCCGGGCATTTCATCACCCTGCCCCAGGCACGGCACGATCTCCTGATGGAGCGCGACGTGTTCCGCAGCCAGTTCTGGGCAGCTTTCGACGCCTTCGTGCCGGGCGCGGACGACGAACTGGCAAGGACGCTGCGCGCGGCCCCGCCGCAGCGCCGGCGGCGGCCCTTCTGGGCCCGGCGGGGTGCAGTGCGCGCAAGCTAATCCGCGAGCAAAGCGAGCGCAGCCTCGTGCACGCGCTTGTCACCCGCGGCAATGACGTTGCCGCCCGAAGCAGCGCTCTCGCCGGTCCAAGTCGTGACAATGCCGCCCGCGCCTTCGATGATCGGGATGAGCGGCGCGATGTCATAGCTCTTGACGCCCGCCTCCATGACGCAATCGATATGCCCCGCGGCCAGCATGGCGAAGGCATAGCAATCGTAGCCGTAGCGCGACAGCCGCACCTCTTGCTCGACACGGCGGAACTTGGCGAGTTCCTTAGGCGGATAAAGCAAGGGCGACGTCGTCAGCAATGTGGCGTGCGAAAGCTGCTCGCAGGCACGGACAAAGAGCCGGCGCTGCGTCAGCGCATGGTCGCGCCCCGGGCCGCGCCAGGTCGTGATCTTGCCGTCACCGAAGAAATATTCGCGCGTGAACGGCTGCGCCATCGCGCCATAGATCGGCACGCCCCTGTGCATCAGGCCGATCAGCGTCCCCCAGGTCGGGAAGCCCGAGATGAAGCTCTTCGTGCCATCGATCGGATCGAGCACCCAGACATATTCGGCCTCATCGCCATCGGTGCCGAACTCTTCGCCGATGATGCCGTGATGCGCGAAAGTTTCACGGATGAGGTGGCGCATCGCGACTTCCGCGGCGCGGTCCGCCTCGGTGACGGGATCGAAAACGCCGCCGCGACTCTTGTCCTCCGCGCCAATCGCGGTCCGGAAGAATGGCAGGATGGTCCGCCCGGCGAGATCGGCGAGCTTATCGATAAAGGCGGTGAGGTCGACGGCGGTCATAGGAGACTCAATTTGGACCCACCGACCATAGAGCCTCGCCGCGTCCCGCCGAACATTCCAACGACGAAACCGGGCCGGCGTTGCATTGGAGCAACGCTTTCAAAAACCGGCTCGCGCGGCATAAGACATTTGGAAATAAGAAGTTAACGGCATTTGTGCGTCCGACGGCCGCAGCGGTGCAAAATAGGTCAATAAGACTTGCGCTTTGTGCGATGCACGTGCATATTATTGCGGTGCGACAACCCGGTTGTCGCCGATGCCCTCCTTGGGCGTTTCCTCCCTAGACTTGGGCCGCTTGCTTCAGTGCAAGCGGCCTCTTTAGTCTCTGTCCCCTTATTCGGCCGCGGCGCGTGTCCCGGAAAGGCCTGTTCGGGCATGCGCGGCAAGCGCGGAGAGGACATTCGAGAGATCCTCGGCGATGGCGTCGAAAGGCTCGGCCTTGGCGAGCGTCACTTCATCCATATAGAGGCCGCGATTGATCTCGATCTGGATGGCGTGAAGGTTATTGCCCGGGTCGCCATAATGTTCGGTGATGAACCCGCCCGCATAGGGCTTGTTGCGGAGAACCGAATAGCCGAGACCGCGCAACTCGTGCTCCGCCAGATCGACGAGATCGGCGGCGCAGCTCGTTCCATAACGATCGCCGAGGACGAAATCCGCCTTGACCCTGCGCTCGTTCTCGCGGCCGGGCGGACAGGTCGAAAGCGACGGCATGGAATGGCAATCGATGAGAACCGCTGTGCCGAAATTCTGCCAGGTCCGCATCAGCAGCGCTTCGAGCGTGCGGTGATAGGGCTGATAGAGCGCCTCGATACGCGCCAGCACCTCGTCGAGCTTGAGGCGACCGGCGTAGATTTCCTGCGAATCGCCGACGACCCGCGCCACCGTGCCGAGACCGCCCGCGACCCGGACCGACCGCGTGTTGGCAAAGGCCGGCAGGCGGCTTTCGAACATGCGCGGATCGAGCTCATAGGGCTCCCGGTTCAAATCGAGATAGGCCCGCGGGAAATGCGCGCGCAACAAGGGAGCGCCGGATTTGAGCCCGCCGATGAACAACTCGTCGATATAAGCGTCTTCGGAGCGACGCAAAGTGGTTATATCGAGCCGGGAACTGGCCAGGAAGCTTGCCGGATAGATCGAGCCCGAATGCGGCGAGGACAGAACGAGCGGCGACGTCAGCGCAGCCGGCTCCAACAGCTCGAAGGGCGGATCGAGTTCTGGCTCATGAACCTTGGTGCCCGCCGCCGAGGAAAAAGGCGGTCGGGTGCCGGGCACGAAAGCGGACATCAATGCTCCAATCAGCGGGCGCGGGGCACAGCCGGGCAAGCCGGGGCCTCTGCCCATAGCTATTTTGGCCCAAGTCTGGCACCAGATGGGCGGTCTGTCGATGGCACCATGGCCGGTCAAATTTCTGCGAAACTGCGGACGGTTAGCGGATTATGTGCTGACTTTCACTCGATTTTTACCCAATCCGGCTTTGATGGCGGCATGATTCAGGGGCTGAAATGACCGAAGATTCTTTTCCGATAAATCCAAAAATCCTGCTGGCCGAAGACGACAACGACATGCGCCGTTTCCTGGCCAAGGCGTTGCAGAACGCCGGCTATGACGTCGCCTCCTTCGACAACGGGCTCTCCGCCTATAACCGGCTGCGCGAGGAGCCGTTCGAACTGCTGCTCACGGATATCGTCATGCCGGAGATGGACGGCATCGAACTGGCGCGGCGGGCGACGGAACTCGATCCCGAAATCAAGGTGATGTTCATCACCGGCTTTGCCGCCGTGGCGCTGAACCCCGACAACCACGCGCCGCGCCAGGCAAAGATCTTGTCGAAGCCCTTCCATCTGCGCGATCTCGTCAACGAGGTGCAGCGCCTGCTCGCGGCCTGATAGCCGCTGCCCAGTGCGGCTTGCGCGGTGCGCGTGAAGCCGATATAGGCACTGCTTCCCGCGGCCCAAAAGGCCGTCCCGGAACGGGGTCAGGAAGACGCCAAACCGTTTTCCGCCGCCGGTCCAGTCCAAATCATCGATTTCGGGCGCGTAGCTCAGCGGGAGAGCACTACGTTGACATCGTAGGGGTCACAGGTTCGATCCCTGTCGCGCCCACCATCGAAATCAAACACTTAGCAGAAAAAACTGGCGGCCGAACTGACCGACAGAGGGCCGTGTAAGCGGCGGGTAAGCAGAAGCGGCCCGGCTCCCCCTAGCGCCTTTTCCGCTCAAAAGACACTCCGGTCAGAACCTTCCTCCGAGGTGCGGCAATAGCTGATCAATGCCGATCGCACGATCTACTCATTGCAATCAAAGAATGATGGGCTCTTCACCTTCAGGATGGCATGCGATCAAGGAGCCGAGGAGCTTCCGTATAGCAGCGCGAACTGGCTAGCCGCCGCTATCAGGGAATTGCGTCAAAGTCGATCTTCTCGAAGCGGTCGGCACAATTCTTCAGCACTGTCCAATCGAATTCGTAAAGTTCAGAATCAACCCAATCATCTGGATAGTTGATCCTGAACAATGAGCCGATCGAGGCCTCCATCGGATGGTAGTCGTACCCGGAAAGGGCGAGGGATACGGGACCGGCACTGAAGTCCTGATCGTGAAACTGCGAGGAAATAAGTACCAGGAGGCCAGCAACAGCCATTACGAGGTTCTCAAGATTTGCCTTCTTGAAGTCGTCTTGTCGGTCGTGCTTGCTCGCGTTGTAGGCTTGATACCAGGGGAGGCTTAGGCCACTTGGGTTTGGTAGGCCGCGTACCGATTTCCAAGCCCCGAAAGGGGGTCAGGATCGGCGGTGTACCGTTCCAGATCGGAAGTATCACCTCGTAGGAGGACAGATGATGCGTAACGTCCATCTTCCTGTAGTCGATCATACTAATCGATCGCTTCGGCGGGGGCGTGAAAGTATTTTCCTCCAAAATTGCCTTGAAGTTAGCTTCGACCTCTATACAGGTGCGCATAAGTAGTGCGTGTATCCGGTAAGAGTACGCAGTCCGACATTCATCGCCCGGCTCCAGATACTCGAAAATTGACTGGAGATCGCTTTGGATAAGGGTGAATGCGCGCACGTAGTGCTCCGCGTTCTTGGCGTATTCGCGGTCAAGGATGTAACCCCAACTACTGTAGCCAGACTGCGGGCCGGGTTTGATACCCCGATAGTTTCGATGAAACGGCTTGGCAACACTCACAGCACCCGCCTTTCTTCAAAATTGAGGGACGGCATCCCCTCGCCGCGGCCGCATTTCCGAAGCCCGCGACACGACCCCAGGTTGTGAAACCTGAGCAATAAATGTATGAAATCTAAATCTCAAAGCTTTTGTTCAATTGAATCCTTAGGGAACAGCCAATGGACCACGCTGTTCAGGCGGTTGAAACAGCCAAGAGCGAATCCCGAAATCCCGAAGCCGTCCTGCGCGATTCGCGAAATGGAAAAGCTTTTTGTCGAGCCGCATTCGACAGTCTTCATATCGCGATTGGAGGTTCTGCGAAGCCTTGTTGCGAGTTCAAAGACGAAATTGGCAGTCTGAAGGAAACTTCGATCGAAGAGCTCTGGAATTCGGAGCCGTTAAAGGATTTGCGCGCCAAAATGCTCCGCGGCAAACGCGACGCGCGTTGCCGGAAATGCTACGAGGCGGAAGATGCTGGCGGCGTTAGCCTCCGGGACAGGTACAACGCGGGAGACAAGCTAAATAGCGATTTCGACCCGCGGAAGCACCTTGCAAAACCGATATTGCAAACGCTCGATATCAGATTCAGCAATCTATGTAATTTGAGCTGCCGCACCTGCGGGCCCGACGCCAGCACGAAATGGTTCGCCGACGCGAAACGCCTTAACTGGTGGAAGCTCGACGCAAAAGCGTTGAACGAAACCTTCGCGTCCAATTCAGCCGCGTTGGAGGCTCTGGGACCGGCGCTCGAAACGATCAAAGGAATATATTTCGCCGGTGGCGAGCCGCTTCTGCATGAAGGGCATTACGCTGTCCTGCAGGATTTGATCGATCGCGGCCGGACGGATGTGCACCTCAACTACAACACCAACCTTACGGAACTCCGGCTTGGAAAATTGGACGTTCTTCCGCTCTGGTCGAAGTTCAAAGGGGTTTCCGTTGGCGCGAGCATAGACGGCCACGAACGGCAGGGTGAGTTAATTCGCGAAGGGTTGTCCTGGGACAAATTCGCGAGAAATGTCGCGACCGTACGGCAACAATGTCCGCATGTGCATATTTACTTCGCCATCACCGTTTCCGTGTTCAATATCTTATCGCTGCCTCTCCTGTGCCAGCATCTGCGTGCGATAGATCCCGCCAAAGCGCGATTTCGCTTCAACATTCTCCAAGAGCCTTACCATTACAGCATCCAGATATTGCCGGCGCATATGAAGGCGGAAGCAGCGCAGCATTTGGAGAGTTTTGGAAAAGAGTTCTCTTTGCAGGAGCAGATCGAACCGGTGGTCAATTTCATGATGTTCGAAGACCGTTCGGATGCAATCGAACGATTCCGCTCGAACACCCTGCGTCTCGACGAACTGCGGAATGAGAACACTGCTGAGACGATCCCGGAGCTCGCGCCATTGCTCCACGAGAGTCCATCCGAGAAATTCAAACGGCTTGCCAAGTGGCGTTTGCGTAAATTGGCGCTGGCGCTTTCGCCCCCAACGCGGGCGTCCCGTGATTGAACAGGATCCGCGCTTTTTCCGGCCAGACTGAATCATCCGGCCGATGAGACATCGCGCCAAGTCATAATATTGGAGCGTGTTCGGACCGGAAAAGTCGTTCAGCTTTTCCGGAACGGATTCTAATCCTCCTCAAGCTGGCGATTGATGGCGAGCGCCAGCACCGTCACGATCGCGCCCGAGAGCAGATAGCCGCCGGATGCGATGACCCCGAAGCGGCTGGAGACAGCGAGCGCGACGAAGGGTGCGAATCCGGCACCGAACAGCCACGCAAGATCCGACGTCAGCGCCGAGGCGGTATAACGGTAGATCTGTGCGAAATTCGACGCGGTCGTGCCCGAGGCCTGTCCGAACGAAAAGCCGAGCAGAATGAAGCCCAGAATCATGAAGGAGGCCTCGCCGGCATCGCCCGTATTGAGCAATTGCGGGGCAAAGCCGCTGAACGCGGCAATCGCAGCGGCGGTGATGCTGAGCACGCGGGTGCGGCCGATGCGATCGGCGAGCACACCCGAGGCCACCATGGCGACGACGCCAAACACCGCGGAGACAAGCTCGATGACCAGGAACTTCGCCGGCGTCTGATGGGCGAAGAGCAGCACCCAGGAGAGCGGAAACACCGTCACCATGTGGAACATGGCAAAACTCGCGAGCGGCGCGAAGGCGCCGATGACGATATTACGGCCTTCGGCCTCGATTGTTTCCTTCACCGGCGCGGCTTGCAATTCGAGCGCTTCGAACTGCTCCTGATATTCAGGCGACGTGACGATTCGCAGGCGCGAGAACAAGGCTACGACATTAATGGCGAAGGCGACGAAGAAGGGATAACGCCAGCCCCAATCGAAGAAATCCTGCGGCGTCAGAAAGGTAATGAAATAAGCAAAAAGGCCGCTCGCCACGATGAGACCCAAGGGCGCGCCCAGCTGCGGAATCATGGCATACCAGCCGCGCCGCTTTTCCGGCGCGTAGATCGCCAAGAGCGAGGGCAAACCGTCCCACACGCCACCGAAGGCGAGCCCCTGACCGATGCGCAGAATCGACAGGATCAGCGCCGAGGTCCAGCCGACCTGGGCATAACCCGGCAGAAAGCCGATCGACACCGTCGAGGCGCCCAAAAGGAACAAGGCCACCGTCAGCTTCACGCTGCGGCCCCAGACCCGCTCGACCGCCAGGAAGATGACATCGCCGATCGGCCGGGCGATGAAAGCCAAGGCGAAAATCGCGAAGGAGAGCAGCGTGCCGTTCAGCGGTGTCGCATAGGGGAAAACCCATTTGGGGAAGACGAGCACCGAGGCGATGGCATAGACGAAGAAGTCGAAATATTCCGACGTCCGGCCGATGATGACGCCGGTCGCAAGATCGGCCGGGTTTACGCCATAGTGAGGCGCACTTGCTGAGACAACGCTTGAGGGAAGAACTGTTGTAGCTGCTCCTGATTCCGCGCTCATGCCGACCCTGCTCCTGAGAGTGTGGACAATGCAACGATGTGGGAATCATGATGGCATACTGCGGCGGAAAATGCTCGCGAAAGCCCCTCGATATTTCGTACAGCAAATGCCCAGGGGGCCATTGGGCAAATTGTCCAATGGCCCCGGTATTGCAGTGCAGTTAGCCAAGTCCGACTAAAAAATTCTCAGGCCATAGGACGGGATTTGCTTTGAGACGCCTTCGCTCGATCGTTCTGCTTTTGTGCCTTGCCCTTCTTGGCGGTTGCAAAGCTGTTGTCCTTGATCCCTCTGGCGATATCGCGCTGCAGCAGCGCAATGATCTGCTCGCCTCCGTCGGACTGATGCTCCTCGTCATCCTCCCGGTGATGGCGCTGACCGTCCTCTTCGCCTGGCACTACCGGCAATCGAACACCTCCGCCCGCTATGAGCCCGAATGGGATCACTCGACCCAGCTCGAGCTCGTCATCTGGGGCTTCCCGCTGCTCATCATCATCGCCCTCGGGGCGCTCACCTGGATGGGCACGCATCTCCTCGACCCCTATCGGCCGCTCGACCGAATCGCCGAAGGCGAGCCCCTGCGGGCATCGGCCAAACCGATTGAAGTTGAAGTCGTCGCGCTCGATTGGAAGTGGCTCTTCATCTACCCGCAATATGGCATCGCCACGCTCAATGAGGCCGCGGTGCCCGCCAATCAGCAGGTCGACTTCCGAATTACGTCATCGAGCGTCATGAACGCCTTCTACATCCCCGCCATGGCCGGCATGATCTACGCCATGCCGGGCATGGAGACGCAGCTCCATGCCGTGCTGAACAAGACCGGTACTTTCGAGGGTCTTTCCACGAATTATAGCGGCGATGGTTTCGCGGGCATGCATTTCCACACCGCCAGCCTCAGTGCCGCCGATTTCGACAAGTGGGTCGCCAAAGTGAAGGCCGACGGCGGCGCGCTGGACCGCAACACCTATCTTGATCTCGAACGGCCGAGCCAGAACGTGCCGCCCAAGACGTTCGGCACCGTCGACGCCAGCCTCTTCCGGCTCGCCGTCAATCAATGCGTCGATCCCGGCAAGATGTGTCTCGACGATATGATGGCGATCGACGCCAAGGGCGGCCTCGGCCTCGCCGGCATCAACAATGTAATGCCGCTCGTCTACGACAAATATGCCCGCCGCGGCTCCGGCCCGATGCACGCCTATGTCGCCGCGCTATGCCAACGCGGCAGCGCGACCGGGACCGCCGCCAGCGCCGCCGATCTCACGCGCCAGATCAACGCGCCGGTGCAGCTGCCGCCGTCGCAACCCGCCGCCGAATAGCCCTCTCAAGGTAAGTTACGCCAGCATGAACCCGACCCTTCAGCACGCAATCTTCGGCCGTCTCACTCTCGACGCGGTCCCCTATCACGAGCCCATCCTGGTCGCGACGTTCGCCGGGGTCGCGATCGGCGGTATCGCCGTCCTCGGCGCCATCACCTATTTCGGCGCCTGGGGCTATCTCTGGAAGGAATGGTTCACCAGCGTCGATCATAAGCGTATCGGCGTGATGTATATCGTGCTCGCCATCATCATGCTGCTGCGCGGCTTCGCCGACGCGCTGATGATGCGCCTGCAGCAGGCTCTCGCCTCGGGCGGCGGCCAGGGCTATCTCCCGGCGCACCATTTCGATCAGGTGTTCACCGCGCACGGTGTCATCATGATCTTTTTCGTCGCGATGCCGCTTGTCACGGGGCTCTTCAACGTGGTCATGCCGTTGCAGATCGGCGCGCGCGACGTCTCCTTTCCCTTCCTGAACAGCTTCAGCTTCTGGATGACGGTGGCTGGCGCGATGCTCACCATGGTCTCGCTGTTCATCGGCGAATATGCGCGCACCGGCTGGCTGGCCTATCCGCCACTTTCGGAGGCGGCTTACAGCGCCGATGTGGGCGTCGACTATTACATCTGGGGCCTGCAGATCGCCGGTATCGGTACCCTGCTCTCCGGCATCAACATGATCTGTACGATCATCAAGATGCGTGCGCCCGGCATGACCCTGATGCGCATGCCCGTCTTCGTCTGGACGACGCTCTGCGCCAACGTTCTCATCGTCGCCGCCTTCCCAATCCTGACCGCCGTGCTCGCCCTGCTCGCGCTCGACCGCTATCTCGGGATGAACTTCTTCTCGAACGATCTCGGCGGCAATCCGATGATGTATGTGAACCTCATCTGGATTTGGGGTCACCCCGAGGTTTACATCCTGATCCTGCCGGCCTTTGGCGTCTTTTCCGAGGTTACCGCGACCTTCACCGGCAAGCGTCTCTTCGGCTACACGTCGATGGTCTATGCGACGATCGTCATCACCATCCTGTCCTACATCGTCTGGCTGCACCACTTCTTCACGATGGGCTCGGGCGCGAGCGTCAACTCGTTCTTCGGCATCACCACGATGATCATCTCGATCCCAACCGGCGCGAAGATGTTCAACTGGCTGTTCACGATGTATCGCGGCCGAATCCGCTTCGATCTGCCGATGATGTGGACGGTCGCCTTCATGCTGACCTTCGTCATCGGCGGCATGTCGGGCGTGATGCTTGCGGTGCCGCCGGCCGACTTCGTGCTGCACAACAGCCTGTTCCTCATCGCCCATTTCCACAACGTCATCATTGGCGGCGTGGTGTTCGGCATGTTCGCCGGCATCGCCTACTGGTTCCCCAAGGCCTTCGGCTTCAGAACTCGATCCGTTCTGGGGCAAGATGTCGTTCTGGTTCTGGGTCGTCGGCTTCTACTTTGCCTTCATGCCGCTCTATGTGCTCGGCTTCATGGGCGTCACCCGCCGCCTGCGCGTCATCGACGACCCGTCCCTGCACATTTGGTTCGTTATCGCCGCCTTCGGCGCCGTGCTGATCTTCCTTGGCATCCTGAGCTTCATCGTTCAGATCGCCGTCAGCGTCATGAACCGCGAAAAGCTGCGCGATCTCACGGGCGACCCCTGGAATGGCCGCACGCTGGAATGGTCGACCTCGTCGCCGCCGCCGGCCTATAATTTCGCCTTCACGCCGGTGGTACACGACATCGACGCCTGGTGGGACATGAAGCAGCACGGCTACGTGCGTCCGCTCACCGGCTTCAAGCCGATCCACATGCCGAAGAATACCCCCGTCGGGCTCATCCTTGCGGTCCTATCCCTCGGCTTCGGCTTCGGCATGGTCTGGCACATCTGGTGGCTGGCACTCGGCGGCTTCGCGGCGGCGATCGCGACCGGCATCGCCCACACGTTCAACTATCACCGCGATCATTACATCCCGGCGGATGAAGTCCTGCGTGCGGAAAGCGAGCGCACCCGTCTCCTCTCGGCGAAGGTTTAATTCATGACGGCTATGACCGAAACTCTCGCGCCTGGCGCCCAGACGCCGACCTACTACGTCACCGACGAGCACGCGCACGGCTCCGGCGGAAGCACGTATATCGGCTTCTGGATTTACGTGATGAGCGATTGTCTCATCTTTGCCTCGCTGTTTGCGACCTATGGCGTGCTCGGCGGCAATTACGCCGCCGGCCCCGCGCCCAAGGACATATTCGAACTGCCGATCGTCGCGATCAACACAACGATGCTGCTGCTCTCATCCATCACCTATGGCTTCGCCATGCTGGCGATGGAGCGCAACAAGGTCAACGCGACGCTCGGCTGGCTCGTCGTCACCGCGCTCTTCGGCGCCGCCTTCGTCGGCATTGAGCTGCACGAATTCGCCGGCCTCATTCACGAGGGCGCAACGCCGCAGCGCAGCGCCTTCCTGTCGTCGTTCTTCACCCTGGTCGGAACGCACGGCCTCCACGTTACCTCGGGTCTCGTCTGGATGGTCGTCTTGATGACGCAGGTCGCCAGCAAGGGTCTCGTCGAGGCCAACAAGCGCCGGCTCCTATGCCTCAGCATGTTCTGGCACTTCCTTGACGTTGTCTGGATCGGCGTCTTCACCTTTGTCTATCTTCTCGGAGTGCTGCGATAAGTCACGACGCCCATGTTGAAGACGCCGGACACGCGCATACCGGCGATCACGCGCACGGCACGCTGCAAAGCTATTTGATCGGCTTTGGCCTTTCCGTCATCCTGACCGCCATCCCCTTCTGGCTGGTGATGTCGGGTGTCATCGCCAATAAGACGGTGACCGCGCTGACGATCATGGCTTTCGCCGGCGTGCAGATCGTCGTCCACATCATCTACTTCCTGCACGTGGACTTCCGCTCCGAGCGGGGCTGGACGGCGATGGCGCTCATCTTCACCGTCATCATCCTATTCATCACACTCAGTGGCTCGCTGTGGGTCATGTACCATCTCGACACGAACATGGCGCCATCCGCGGCCGTGATGAGGGACATGCCGTGATGTTCGCGGGCGGCGCCGAGCGCCGCCCGCCGCTCGCCCAGTTCGGCTTCCTTGGCTTCGCCTGTCTCGCCATTGCCGGCCTCGTTGCGCTCGGTGTCTGGCAACTCCATCGCCGCATCTGGAAGCTCGATCTCATCGCCCGCGTCGAGCAGCGGGTGCATGCCCCACCCATCGCAGCCCCCGGCCCGGCCGATTGGTCCGCGATCACCGGCGCCAAGGACGAATATCTTCGCGTCCGCGTCGCCGGCCGCTTCCTGAACGATCGGGAAACCCTCGTCCAAGCCTTGACCGACCTCGGCGAAGGCTTCTGGGTGCTGACTCCGCTCCGAACCGACCAGGGGTTCATCGTCCTCGTCAACCGCGGTTTCGTGCCGCCGGACTGGCGCGTGGCCACAACGCACAATGAAATCGCCGGGGAAACGAGCCTGACCGGCCTCCTGCGGCTCAGTGAGCCGAAAGGCCGTTTTTTGCGCCCCAACGACCCGGCGCAGAATCGCTGGTATTCCCGCGATGTCGCCGCCATCGCCGCCGCCCGCGGTCTCAAGGATGCCGCGCCCTATTTCGTCGACGCCGAAGCAGGAGGCGACCCCAACGGCTGGCCGCGCGGCGGCCTGACTGTGTTGAGCTTTCCCAACAACCACCTCGTCTACGCCCTGACCTGGTTCAGCCTAGCTTTGATGTTGGCAGGCGTCACGCTCTATAATGTCCGGGAAGACTGGCGCAGACGGCGGCATTGCGCCGAAAACGAGGGCGCCGGCACCGGGTGAAATGTTAGCGCGCGAAAAGCCGAGTATCGCAGACACTGAGATGGAAGATGCCAGCGCGATCGTCGGCCCGCTTGGAGCCGAACCCGCGACTGCGCCGCCGATCTCGAATGTCGCCAATCGCAAGAATATGCTTTTGTTGATCCAGTTTCGCTGGATCGCCGTGGTCGGTCAATTGATCACGATCGCGTTCGTGCAATACGGTCTCGGCATTCCGCTGCCCCTGCTGCCGATGATGGCGGTGATCGGCGCGCTGGTCCTGGTCAATCTCGCCAGCTTCGCGTGGCTGCGCCTGCACGACGAAATCAGCAGCGCCGCCCTGCTCCTCGTCTCGATGCTCGATGTCTTTGCGCTGACGGCGCAGCTTTGGCTCAGCGGCGGCGCGACCAACCCCTTTGTCTCGCTCTATCTGCTGCAGGTTACGATGGCGGCGGTGCTGCTTGACGCCCAATCGACCTGGCTGATCGTCGCGCTCTCCCTCACCGGTTTCATCGTCCTCGTCAGCTTTCATCAGCCGCTGCAGATGCCGCGCCGCTGGGATGGCGACATGTTTTCCCTGCACATCATCGGCATGCTCGTATGCTTCATCCTCAACGCGGCGCTGCTCGTCATCTTCATCACGCGCATCAGCCGCAATCTGCGCGAGCGCGACAGCCGGCTCGCCGCCTTGCGGCAGAACGCGATCGAGGAAGACCATGTCGTCCGCATTGGCCTGCTCGCCACCGGCGCGGCGCATGAATTGGGTACGCCTCTCGCCTCGCTTTCCGTCATCCTGGGCGATTGGCGGCGCATGCCGCTGGTCAAGGCCAATGCCGAGATGAGCCAGGAGGTCGAGGAGATGCAGACGGCGGTCGGCCGCTGCAAGGCGATCGTCACCGATATCCTGCTGTCGGCCGGCGAGGCGCGCGGCGAGGCGCCGGGCGTGACGACCGTAACGCAATTCCTCGACGATGTCGTGGCGAGCTGGCGGGCGGGGCGGCCGGCAGTCACGCTCACCTATCAGAACAAATTCGGCACCGACTTGCCGATCGTCTCGGATACGACGCTGAAGCAAATCGTCTTCAACGTGCTCGACAATGCCGCCGAAGCCTCGCCAACCTGGGTCAGCTTCATCGCCGCGCGCGACGAGAACATTCTCGTCCTCGAAGTCAGCGACATCGGCCCCGGCTTCGCGCCGGATATTCTTGCCAATTTCGGCCGGCCCTACCAATCGAGTAAGGGCCATCGCGGCCGCGGCCTTGGACTTTTTCTCGTGGTCAATGTGGTAAGGAAGCTCGGCGGCACCGTGGAGGCGCGCAACCGCTCGAGCCGGGGCGCCAGCGTCACCTTGCGCCTGCCATTGACCGCTTTGGCGATTGGAGCGCCCCGTCATGTCGAATAAGCGTCTGCTGATGATCGTCGAAGATGATGCCGCTTTTGCCAATACGCTGAAGCGATCGTTCGAGCGGCGCGATTATGAGGTGTTGCACGCCGAGACTCTCGCCGGCGTGAACGCGCTTCTGGAAACACAGGCCCCCGACTATGCGGTCGTGGACCTCAAGTTGGGTGGCGGCTCCGGCCTCTCCTGCGTCGAGGCGCTGCACGCGCACAATCCCGACATGCTGATCGTCGTCCTGACGGGCTATGCCAGCATTGCCACCGCCGTCGAAGCGATCAAGCTCGGCGCCTGTCATTATCTCGCCAAGCCCTCGAACACCGACGATATCGAAGAAGCGTTCAAGAAATCGGCCGGCAATGCCGAGGTGCCGCTGACGGAGCGGCCGACATCGATCAAGACGCTCGAATGGGAACATATTCACCGCACGCTGGTCGAAGCCGATTTCAACATTTCCGAGACGGCGCGGCGGCTCGGCATGCATCGCCGCACGCTCGCCCGCAAACTCGAAAAACGGCAGGTTAAGTAGGCTACCAGCGCAGGAAGCGGCTGCCAGCCAGCGCGCCGACGCTCATCACGATCAGAATGGCGAGCGAATACCAGGTCGCGACGAAGAACGGCAAATCGTCCGGGCAATGAGTCGCGTAGAGCGCCGCGCCGAACGCCCCGGCGAACAGGCCGGCAATGGCGCCCGCCAGCCCCGGATTCGACGCCGCGCCACGGTGCAAGGCGATCAGCGTGCCAACGAGCGGCGCCGCCGACATGAGCGGGATCAGCACCAGGCAGACGCGCGCATTATGGCCAATGAGGCGCACGCGCCAGAGATCCGGCGGCAGAACAAGAAGCTCGATCACCACAGCCGCCGCCAGCACGACCAAGAGCCCGATCAGGAGATAGGCGAGCGGGCGCGGATCGCCACGCGGCCGCGCCAATTGCAGGGCCAGCGGCCCGGCGCAGGCGAAGACCGCGATCGGGAAAGCGATCTTGAACAGAATACGTGGCGACGGCAGCAGTTCGGCAAGGTGCGGCCGCGGGCCGATCACCAGGGCATAGAAGATGAGTGACAGCACCACCCCCGGCAGGAAGCCGTAGACAAGCGCCCGCGCCAGCGACAGGCGCGGCGTATCGTCGGCGGCGAGGCTGCGGATCAGATCACCCGTCTTCATGCCGTGCCGCCTCCCTTGGCGGTGCGCGCCGCGATCGCGGCAAGCCCGCGATGCAGGGCGACCCGCACCGCGCCTTGCGTCATCGTCAGCTTCTCTGCCGCCTCCGATATGGAATCGCCAGCGACCGCAATGGCCTGCACGACCTTGCGCTGGACCTCGGGCAGCGTGCCGAGCTGCCGATCGATATAAACGCTCGCGAGGTTCGGCTCCTCCGTGTTCGCGGCTAGGCTCTCAGCGAAATCATCGATCGGAATATCGATATGCCGGCCGCGCCGCCGCAGGGCGTCGATCGTCTTATGGCGCGCGATGGTAAAGACCCAAGGCGTCACCGGCGCCGTCTCGATCCAAGTCTGCCTTTTCAGGTGGATGGCCAACAAAATTTCCTGCACGATATCCTCGACCTCGGCACTCCCCGAACTTGTGCGCGCCAGCAGGCGGCGCACGAAGGCCCGAAGCACCGGCGCCAACTCCCTGAGGAGACGCTGATAGGCCAGCGAATCCCCGGCATTGGCGGCGCGCAGGAGAGAGCTCCACTCGCTGTTTCGGTCCGCCGACACGCTCCCTCTATGCTGTTCGCAAAAGCCCCGTCCGCCGTTACATGCCTTTTTCGCTTAGTCTTGTCACGCCTTCGTGATCTAATTTCCCAGGCGCGCCTGTAACGGGCGCCGGCACCGCGCCGTACCAAGGGCTATGCGGGCGCGGACCCGCCTCCAAATGAGTTGCCCCTCACATCAAGGCTCCGGGAGTTATTTATGACTGCCAAATCGGTACTGACCAAGGCCACGCTGGCCTCTTCGCTCGCCGCCGCCGTGGCGCTCGCTTCCGTCCCGGCGCAGGCGGACGCCAAAAAGACCGAGAAATGTTTCGGCGTCGCCCTGAAGAGCCACAATGATTGCGCCGCGGGCGCCGGCACGACTTGCGCCGGGACGCAGCCGATCGACTACGACGGCCGTTATTTCAAGCTCGTGCCCAAGGGCACCTGCACCACGATCAAGACGCCGCATGGCACCGGCTCCCTGACCGAGAAGTCTTAAGACCCAGTGGCGCGCGGGTTTCAACGCCCGCGCCGACTTTCTCCCGCGGAAACCTGCCATGACTCTTGCTCCGCTCCCCGCCGAGGTTGGCCTCGGCTTCAAGCCGCAACATTTTCAGGCGATCGCAACGGGGCCGGCCGCGGTCGGCTTCTTCGAAGTCCATGCCGAGAATTATTTCGGCGCTGGCGGCGCTCCACATACGCAGCTTGCCGCCTTGCGGCGCGATTATGCACTCTCAATTCATGGCATCGGCCTTTCGATTGGCGGCAGCGGCCCGCTCGACAGGACGCACCTCGCGCGGCTGAAAGAGCTGTGCGACCGCTACCAGCCCGAGAGCTTTTCCGAACATCTCGCCTGGGCCTCGCACAATGAGACTTTTTTCAACGATCTTCTGCCGCTGCCGCTGAACGAGGCGAGCCTCGCCCGCGTCGCCGCGCATGTCGATGAATTGCAGACCACCCTGCGGCGCCGCGTGCTGATCGAGAACCCGGCAAGCTATCTCAGCTTTTCCGACGGCACGATCGCCGAGCCGCAATTCCTCGCCGAACTTGCTGCGAGAACCGGCTGCGGGCTGCTGCTCGACGTCAACAATGTCTATGTCAGCGCGATCAATCTCGGCTTCGATCCGCGGACCTATCTCGACGCCTTCCCGCTCGGCTATGTTGGGGAGATCCACCTCGCCGGTCATAGCGCGGCGCGCGATGCCGAAGGCCGCGCCATGCTCATCGATACGCATGGCGCGCCGATCGCCGATCCGGTCTTCGCGCTCTACGCGAAAGTCCTCGCCCAAACTGGGCCGCTGCCGAGCCTGATCGAGCGCGACAACGAGGTGCCCGCTTGGACGGCGCTTGCCGCCGAGGCCGCGACGGCCGGCGCCTTTCTGCAAGCCGCGCGGGCAAAAGCGTTATCCAATGAGGCGGCCTGAACCATGATCGAGGAGGATTTCGCCGCCGCGTTGCTCGATCCGGATCTGCCGGCGCCAAGCACGATCAGCCCCGCACACCGCAGCCGTTTCGCCATCTATCGCAACAATGTCGCCTTGAGCCTCGTCGAGGCCTTGGCGACACGCTTCCCGGCCGTGCGCCGCGTCGTCGGCGAGGATTTCTTTGTGCAGGCGGCGCGCCTCTTCGTAACGCAACATCCGCCGACATCGCGGATGCTGGCGCTCTATGGCGACGGCTTTGCCGGCTTTCTCGATCGCCTGCCCGCTTGCGCGGAACTGCCGTATCTCCGCGATCTCGCGCGGCTCGAAGCCGCGCGCACGCACGCTTATCACGCGGCCGATGCGACGCCGCTTGGCCCGGATGTGCTGGCGCGCTTTACGCCCGAAATGCTCGGCGGCCTGCGCCTCACCCTGCACCCTGCCGTGGCGATTATCGATTCGCCCTATCCGATCGTCACCATCTGGGCGATGAATTCGGGCGAACGGCCGCCTGCCGAGATCAAAGATCGGCAAAGCGAAGCGGCGCTGGTCTCGCGGCCGCAATACGAAGTCGAAGTCCGCGCTTTGCCGCCCGGCGGCGCGGTCTTCCTGACCGCGCTGGCGCAGGCCGCAACACTTGTCGAAGCGGCGGAAGCGGCGCAGGCATCGGCTGCCGACTTCGATCTCGCCGGCAATCTCGCCGCGCTGTTTAGCACCGGCCTCGTCTCGCAAATCTCCCCGGCTTTCGAAGGGCAAACACCATGAGCACCGTCACTCTTCCCACAAAGCAAAGCCCGCTCGTGCGGCTTGCCGCGCGCGTCATCTGCCTGCTGGAATCGCTTCCCTACTGGGTGCTGGGTCTCGCCGCCCGCGTGTTTCCCGCAGCCGTCTTTTGGGAATCGGGTCAGACGAAGATCGAGGGCTGGCATTTGAGCGATAGCGCCATCGCGCTCTTTCAGGACGAATACAAGCTGCCGCTCGTTGATCCGACCATCGCGGCCTATGGCGCGGCCTTTGCCGAGCATTTCTTCCCCATTCTGCTCGTGCTCGGCCTCGCGAGCCGCTTCGCTGCGTTTTCGCTGCTGGTCATGACCTCGATCATCGAGATTTTCGTCTATCCCGACGCGTGGCCGACGCATGGCGTCTGGGCGACCTGTTTCCTGCTCGTCATCACGCGCGGGCCGGGACTGATCTCGCTCGACAATCTCATTGCCAGGCATTTTGGTATCGAATCGCGCAAGGCGAAGTGAAGATTACTGCGCCACGATTCCGCTGCGGTCCGCTTCGATGGCGAAAGCAGCAGCGAAGAGCGCGCGCGTATAATCGCTCTGCGGATTGGCGAAAATCTCCGCCGCCGTCCCCTGCTCCACAACCTTGCCCTGGCGCATGACGACGATCTCATTGGCGAGCGCACGCACAACACGCAGATCGTGGCTGATGAAGAGATAGGCGAGCTGGCGCTTCTCCTGCAAGTGCCGCAGCAGATCGACGATCTGCGCCTGCACTGACATATCGAGCGCCGAGGTCGGCTCGTCGAGCACAACGAATTTTGGCTCGAGCACCATCGCGCGCGCAATCGCCACGCGCTGACGCTGACCGCCGGAAAATTCGTGCGGATAGCGATCCATCGCCGCCGGATCGAGGCCGGTATCGGCCAGCGCGCGCGCGACAACCTCGCGCCGCTCGGCGAGGCTGAGGCGCGTGCCTTGCGCGATCAGCCCTTCGGCAACGATATCGGCGATCGACAGCCTTGGCGACAGCGACCCGTAAGGGTCCTGAAACACGATCTGCATGTTCCGGCGCAAGGGCCGCATGGATTTGAACGACAGGCCGTCGATCCTCTGGCCAAGATAGACGATTGGCCCTTGCGAGCGGATGAGCCGCAGCACGGCCAGCCCCAATGTGGTCTTGCCTGAGCCGGATTCGCCGACGACACCGATGGTCTCGCCCTGGCGCAGCCTCAGCGAGACGCCATCGACTGCCTTGACCGCGCCAATCGTCCGGCGCAACAGGCCACGCTTGATCGGGAAATGCACGCGCACGTCCTGCGCCTCAAGCACCACCGGCGCGGAAGGATCACTCTTCGGCGGATTCCCCTTCGGCTCGGCCGCGAGCAGCGCTTGCGTATAGGGATGCTGCGGCGATTTGAAAATCCGTTCGACGCTGCCCGCCTCAACGATCTCGCCGCGCTGCATCACCGCGACATCGTCCGCGAGTTTGCGCACGATATTAAGATCATGGGTGATGAACAGCATTGCCATGTCGTGGCGGCTCTGCAAATCCTTCAACAATGTGAGAATTTGCGCTTGCACGGTGACATCGAGCGCCGTCGTCGGCTCGTCGGCGATGAAGAGATCGGGCCGGTTGGCGAGACCCATGGCGATCATCACGCGCTGGCGCTGACCGCCAGAAAGTTGATGCGGATAGGCCGAAAGGCGCTGCGCCGGGTCGGGAATGCCGACCTCCGTCAACAATTCGATGATGCGCTGCGTCAGCGCCGGCCCCTTGCGCGCGCCGTGAAGCTCGAGAATCTCGCCGATCTGCCGCGCAATCGTATGCAGCGGGTTGAGCGAGGTCATCGGCTCCTGGAATACCATGGTGACGGCATTGCCGCGGATCGCGCGTAGCCGCTTCTCATTGCATTTCAGAATATCCTCGCCCTTGAACAGCGCGGTGCCCGAGACATGCGCCGCTGGCGGCAGCAGCCGCAGGATCGAGAGCGCCGTCACCGACTTGCCGGAGCCGGATTCTCCGACGATCGCGAGCGTACGGCCGCGTGCGAGCGAAAAGGATATGCCTTTGACGGCAGGAAATTCCGCGCCGCTTTGCCGGAAGGCAACGCGTAGATCGCGCACGTCGAGAAGCGGCGCCTCGCTCATGCGATCGTCTTCCGTGGATCGAAGGCGTCGCGCACCGCCTCACCAATGAAAATCAGCAGCGAGAGCATGATCGCGATGACGAAGAAGCCGGTGAGGCCGAGCCAGGGCGCCTGGAGGTTCGACTCGCCTTCGAGAAGGAGCTCGCCGAGCGAGGCCGAACCGGACGGCAGGCCGAAGCCAAGAAAGTCGAGCGCCGTCAGCGTCGAGATCGAACCGTTGAGTACGAAAGGCAGGAAAGTCAAAGTCGCGACCATGGCATTCGGCAGCACATGCTTGACCATGATCCGCGCATTGCTAAGGCCGAGCGCGCGCGCCGCCGTGACATATTCGAAATTGCGCGCGCGCAGAAATTCGGCGCGCACGACATGGACGAGGCTGACCCAGGAGAAGAGCAGCAAAGTGCCGAGCAGAACGAAAAAGCTCGGCGTGATAATCGAGGACAGGATGATGAGCAGATAGAGCTGCGGCACCGACGACCAGATCTCGATCAGCCGCTGCATGACGAGGTCCGTCCAGCCGCCGAAATAGCCCTGCACCGCACCCGCCGCGACGCCGACAATTGAGGAGATCGATGCCAGCGCAAGGCCGAAGAGAACCGAAATCCGGAATCCGTAGATGAGGCGCGCGGCGACATCGCGGCCCTGGTCGTCGGTGCCGAGCCAGTTCCATTCGATATCGGCGCAGCCATTGTTCGGCTTGCCCGGCGCAAGGACACGCGCCGCCGCAGCCGTGCATTGCTCCTTCGTCAGCATCCAGGTCGGCGGCGATGGCGCCGGCGTCGGCAGAGCGCGCTCGATGGTACGATAGGAATAATGTATCGGCGGCCAGATCATCCAGCCGTGCGCCTTGATCTCGTCGGCGATGAAGGGGTCGCGGTAATCGGTGCGCGCGAGAAAGCCGCCGAATTCCGACTCCGGATAATCCACGAAGACCGGAAACAGCAATTCGCCCTTATAGGAGGCGACCAGCGGCCGGTCGTTGGCGATGAATTCGGCGAAGAGCGAGAGAACGAAAAGGACGAGAAAAATCCAGAACGACCAATAGCCGCGCTTGTTATGGCGGAAGTTCGCGAGCCGGCGCTGGTTGAGCGGCGTCAGCCTGAGCAGGCCGTCCTTGGCGAGCGGCGGCGCGAGCGCCCTGAACTCGCCCGCCGCGCCCGATATCGCCGGCAGGCTCACTCAAACCTCCCGCGTCTCGAAATCGATGCGCGGATCGATCCAGGTATAAGTGAGGTCCGAGATGAGATTCACGACGAGGCCAAGCAGCGCGAAAATATAGACGTTGGCGAAGACGACCGGATAATCGCGGTTGACGACCAACTCGTAGGACAAGAGGCCGAGGCCATCGAGCGAGAAGATGGTCTCGATCAGCAATGCGCCGCCGAAGAAAGCGTTGATGAAAGCGCCCGGAAATCCCGCCACCACAATCATCATCGCATTGCGGAACACATGGCCGTAGAGCACGCGTCGCTCGCTCAGGCCCTTCATCCGCGCGGTCAGCACATATTGCTTGCGGATTTCATCGAGGAAGGAATTCTTGGTGAGGAAGGTGACCGTCGCGAAGGCACTGAGCGTCAGGGCCGTCACCGGCAAAGTGATGTGCCAGAAATAATCCTCGATCTTGCCGAGGAGCGAAAGCTGGTCGAAATTCTCGGACGTCAGACCGCGCAACGGAAAGATCTGCCAGAAGGAGCCACCGCAAAAGAGCACGATCAGAAAGATCGCGAAGAGAAAACTCGGGATCGCATAGCCGACGATGATGACGCTCGAAGTCCAGACATCGAAGCGCGAGCCGTCGCGCACCGCCTTGGCGATGCCGAGCGGAATCGAGATGAGATAGGAGATGAGCGTCATCCAGACGCCGAGCGAGATCGAGACCGGCAGCTTCTCCTTGATCAGCTCGATGACCGATGTGTCGCGGAAATAGGATTTGCCGAAGTCGAAGCGCAGGTAATTCTTGAGCATCAGCCAGAAGCGCTCGGGCGCCGGCTTGTCGAAGCCGAATTGCTTGTTGAGCTCGGCGATGAATTTCGGGTCGAGCCCCTGCGCGCCGCGATAGCGCGAGGCGAATTCATTGCCCCCACCGCCTCCGCCCGCGCGCGTATCCGCACCGCCGGTGAAATTCGTCGTCGCATTGGTATCGAGGCCCTGCAATTGCGCCAGGATGCGCTCGACCGGGCCGCCCGGCGCGAACTGCACAATGATGAAGGAGATGAGCAGGATGCCGAAGATCGTCGGGATCATCAAAAGGATGCGGCGGACGATATAGGCAAGCATGTCAGCGGCCGGGGAGATGAATGCGCGCGGCCTTGGCCGTGTCATACCACCAGGTCGAGACGACGCCGATGTCGTATTTGGCGCTGCGCGGGGGACGCGAGAACACATCCCAATAAGCGACGAGATGATTGGGCTTGTTCCACATCGGTACCCAATAATGCCCGCAGCGCAGGATGCGATCGATGCAGCGGCAGATGTAGGTGAGCTTTTCGCGCGTATCGACGGTCAGTGCTTCTTCGATCAAGGCGTCGATCACCGGATCGGCAATGCCGGAGATATTGTAGGAGCCCGGCAGATTGGCGGTCTGCGAGCCGAAATAGGCGCGCATTGCCTCCCCCGGCGTAAGGCCGAGGCCGAAGCGCGAGGTGACGATGTCGTAATCGAAATTGTCGGTGCGCTGCTTATATTGCGCCGGATCGACGGCGCGAAAGCGCGCGGTTATGCCGAGCAGATTGAGGTTGCGGATGAAGGGCGCGGTATGCGGCTCCAGCGCAATGTCGAAATCGAGAAACTCGATCTCGAAAGGCTTGCCGTCCGGCAGCAGCAGGTTCGCGCCATCGCGCTTGCAGCCGGCCGCCAGCAGAAGATCGTTGGCCTTGCGCAGCAGCGTGCGATCCTCGCCGGAGCCGTCGGAAACCGGCGGCACGGGCACCTCGCCGAAAACGGCGGCGGGCAATTTGGCCTTGAAGGGCGAAAGGATCGCAAGCTCCTCGGGCGAGGGCTTGCCGCTCGCCATCATCGGCGAGTTCTGGAAATAGGAGGTGGTGCGGCGATAAAGGCCGTACATGATGTTGCGGTTGGTCCATTCGAAATCGAAGCACTGCTCCAGCGCCTCGCGAATGCGAATGTCCTTGAACTTGTCGCGGCGGACGTTGAGGAACCAGGCCTGCGTGCCGAGCGGCAATTGGTCCGGCAAGGTCTCGCGCTTGACGCGGCCATCCTTGACCGCGGCGAAAGTATATTGCGTTGACCAGACCGCCGAGGTGAACTCCTCGCGGAAGGTGAAGACGCCCGCCTTGAAAGCCTCGAAGGCCACTTTCCGATCGGCGAAATATTCGTAGCGGACGCGGCCGAAATTGTTCTGCCCGACGTTCACCGGCAGATCCTTGCCCCAATAATCGGCGACGCGCTCGTAGATGATGAAATGGCCGGCGTCGAAGGAGCCGACCTTATAAGGGCCGGAGCCGAGCGGCGGTTCCAGCGTCGTCTCGTTGAAGGCATGTTTACCGTAATAGGCGGCGGAGAAGATCGGCTGGCCGGCGACGATCAGCGCCGCCTCGCGGCTGTGGCCCTTCTTCAATTTGACCGTCACGACATCGTCGGCCTCGGCAATGGCACTGTCGAGATCGCGCAGCGATTGGGCGATCGCCGGATGTCCCTGCTGCTTCAGAATGTTCAGCGAGAAGACGACATCATGCGCGGTCAGCGGCGTGCCGTCGTGGAAGCGCGCCTCCTTGCGCAGGAAGAAGCGGTAGGTAAGCTTGTCGGCGGAGACCCAGACCTTCTTGGCGACCAGACCGTAGAGGGCGTCTGGCTCGTCGCTGTTGCCGGTCATCAGCGAGTTCGAAGATCGCGCCCATGCCGGTCGCGCCGTCGCCCTTCAGAATATAGACGTTGAAGGAATTGAATGTGGTCGGGTCGACATTGGCGCCGCCGCCGCTCGGCTGCACAGCGATCTCACCGCCCTTTGGCGCCTGCGGATTGACATAGGCGTAGGATTTGAAGTTCGGCGGGAGGGCCAGATCGCCGAAGATCGACAGACCGTGGGTCTCGCCGCCGGCCGGCGCCGCATCGGCCAGGACGCGGAACGGACGGAGCAGACCTATCGTGCCGAGAAAGCCGGAACACAGTTGAAGCGCGGAGCGGCGGGAAAAGACCGGACGTTTCAGCGAAGTCAAAAAATGCCTCTCTCTGACGCTTTGCGGATCAGCCGCGAGTCAGAATGTCCGAGGATTATGTCGCTTTTTGACATCGCCGCGCAAGTTTGCGCTTAGAGCGTTTTCACGCGAAGTGGATACCGGTTCGCGTTATGAAAACGCTCTCATTCGAATAATAAGACCGCTTTCGGACGGAAAACCGGTTTCCACTTTTCCTGAAAGCGGTCTAGGCGCAAACTTGGCGTGGTTCAATGGTTAGGGCGCCGGCTTCGGCAGCGGAACCGGATTGTCGGAGAGCGTATCGAGATAAGCGACAATATCGGCGCGCTTCTGCGGATCAGGCTCGCCGGAGAAGGTCATCTTCGTGCCCGGCACGAAAGCCTGCGGGTCCTTGATAAAGGTGAAGACATCCTGCGGCGTCCAGGTGCCGCCCTTGGCCTTCATGCCATCGGAATATTGGAAGCCCGCGATCGAGGCGCGCGCCCGTCCGACGACGCCATAAAGCGGCGGCCCAAGAATGACGCCACCCCCCTTTGCGAGGTTGTGACACATCTGGCAGACCTTGCTGTCGTCCTCGCCCTTCTTCGCATTCGCCTTGCCAATAAAGGTGGCGAGTTCCTCGGTGGGAGCGGGCGCCGCGGCGGCCGCTGGCTTCGATGCCTCAGCCGCGGCCGGGGTCTCGGCCGGCTTCGGCGTCGGATGCGAAAAAATAGCGGTCGAGGCGAGATAGACGACTTGCAGGAAAAGCAACGTGCCGAGAATGCCACCGGCGATCTTGTTGATTTCAAAGGAATTCATGACGGCCCCCAATCCCCCCTTTTTGGGTCATCACACCCGTGACGATGACATTTGTTCGATCATTAGTCATTTTGCTGGGGACTTGGCAACCCATTAAGCGCGCGCAACGCGTAATTTTCGCGGCGGGAAAAAGGGCTAATGGCCCCTCCCCTCCGACCGTTCGACGAAGCAAATCTTCCGCCGCAAACCAGTGGCAGCTTTGCCCCTATCATCGCATGGGAGTCTATGCTTATAGGCGATCCTTCAGCGTCGACACCCCGGCCGATCTCGAACGGGCGCGCGCCTTCTGAGGCAGAGATGACGAAAAAGAAAATCGCCTATCAGGGCGAGCCGGGCGCCAATTCCGACATCGCCTGCCGCGCCGTCTATCCGGATTTCGAATCCCTGCCTTGCGCCACGTTCGAGGACGTGCTCACCGCCGTCACCGACGGCGCCGCAGATTGCGCGATGATCCCGATCGAGAATTCGCTTGCCGGCCGCGTCGCCGACATTCATGCGCTTCTGCCGACGGCGGGCCTTTATATTATCGGCGAGTATTTTCTGCCGATCCATTTCCAATTACTCGGTCTCAAGGGCGCAAAGATCGAGAATTTGAAAGCGGTCTACAGCCACGTCCACGCGCTCGGCCAATGCCGGAAGATCATCCGCGCGCATAATCTCACCGCCCATATCAGCGGCGACACGGCCGGGGCGGCGCGGGAAATCGCCGAATGGGGCGACCCCACAAAGGCGGCGCTCGCGCCGGCGCTGGCGGCGGAAATCTATGGCCTCGATATCCTCGCCACTAATGTCGAGGACGAGAAGCACAATGCCACCCGCTTTGTCATTCTGGCGCGCGAGCCCCGCTGGCCGAAGCTTGGCACCAGTTCCGTGCTGACGACCTTCGTCTTCCGCGTCCGCAACGTTCCGGCCGCGCTTTATAAGGCGCTCGGCGGCTTCGCCACCAATGGCGTCAACATGACCAAGCTCGAGAGCTACATGGTCAACGGCGAATTTACCGCGACCCAGTTCCTCGCCGATGTCGATGGCCATCCGGAGGAGCCCGCTCTCGCCCGCGCCTTCGAGGAGCTCGCCTTCTTCTGCAAGGAGTTCAATATCCTCGGCGTCTATCCCTCGCACCCGTTTCGGGCCGCCAGCCGCTCCGGCGGCGCGGCGGACTGAGGCTTTTGGGGTACGCCTTGAGGTGAAACATGCTGACCTGCGCCAAAGCGGGCCGCCGGCCCCATTGCTGCCATCAAGGCCAATTTAACCATCTCAGGCGATGGCACGAATGCAACGCACTTCGTGAAGCTCCCATAAAGGTTGACGGAACCTTCATTTAACCAACGCCCGGTACCAAAGGCGGAACGAGTGCCATGAAAGGAGTTTTTGTCATGAGCCTTCACCGACGCGCAGGAGCGTTCAAGCTTGCCGCCGCCCTCGGCGTTGCCCTTGCGATGGCGGCCTGCGCCAAAAACCCCGGAGCCGACGGCCTCGCAGGCGGATACGGCACCGCGACCCCCGGTTCGCCGCAGGACTTCAGCCAGAATGTCGGGGACCGCGTTTTCTTCGAGACCGATTCGATCGAATTGACCTCGCTCGCGCAGTCGACCCTCGACAAGCAAGCCACCTGGCTCCAGCAATACAGCCGCTACAATTTCGTCGTCGAGGGCCATGCCGACGAGCGTGGCACGCGCGAATACAATTTCGCCCTGGGCGCGCGCCGCGCCGAGCGCGTGAAGGAATATCTGATCGCCCGCGGCATCTCGCCGTCGCGTATGCGTACCATCAGCTATGGCAAGGAGCGCCCTGTCGCCACCTGCAACGACATCTCATGCTGGTCGCAGAACCGCCGCGTGGTGACCGACATCAACCCTGGCCAATCATAAAAGCCGGGCGCCATTTCGATCCGTAAAAAGCGCCCGTCCTCTGAGGGGACCGGCCCTTTTTCTTTCGCACCGGCGCGGCGACGCCGTCACGTCCGCGAAGGCCGCCCTTCTCCGAAGTTGATGCCGCTCTTATTCAGGCGCTGAGCCCGCGGGCGGCCTTGCCGGAAGTGCGCGTAGGAATGTCAGAGAGAAAAATGCGCCAATCCATGAGCCGACGGCGGCGAAACACACGTAAACCCAGTTTTCCGTGTAGTTGATGACGGCATAGGATGAAAGCAGATACCAGAAGCTGCTCCAGCTCGCCGCCGAAAACCGCCGCCGCGCGGTGACGGCGGACGTGAACATGACATAGATCGCATCCGTCGCCGCAGTCGCAAGGACGACGCCCGCCGCCGTCAATAGATCAAAATGCAAGCCGCTCATTGCGCGATCCTCCGGGGCTTCCGTCCTTGGAGGCGCAAGACTAAACGCGAACCGGAAGGCACGCGACAGCTGGAGAATCGAAACGGCGCTTGACTGCCAAGCAATCAAGCGCCGTTTTTTTTCGTTCGCCGTATAGTCTTAGGTCTGCGGCTGCGGCTCGAAGCCTGACTCCGGACCCGGCCGGGCTTGCCGGCCGGTCGACGGCACCGGCGAAGGCCGCGGCGCCGGCGCGGGCGGCGGCTCGTCGCCCGCATCGCGGATCGGCTTCTGGCCGCGCAGGAGGCCATAGATCTCTTCGCCGGTCAGGGTCTCATATTCCAACAGGCCCTTGGCAAGCGTTTCGAGATCCTGCCGCTTTTCCGTGATGATGCGGGTCGCGTCCGCCAAGCCGGCCTCGACCAGACGGCGCACTTCGGCGTCGATCTTCTGCGAAGTCGATTCCGAAATGTTCTGCTGCCGGCCCATCGAATAGCCGAGGAACACTTCTTCCTGGTTCTCGCCATACATGACGGTGCCGAGTTCGTCGGAGAAGCCCCAGCGCGTGACCATCGCGCGGGCGAGCTTGGTCGCCTGCTCGATGTCCGACTGAGCGCCGGATGTGACCTTGTCCTTGCCGAAGACAATCTCTTCCGAAACACGGCCGCCCATCAGCACGGCAAGCCGCGAGGTCATCTGCTCGTAGCTCATCGACAGTTTGTCGCGTTCCGGCAGCTGCATGACCATGCCGAGGGCACGGCCACGCGGGATGATCGTCGCTTTATGGACCGGATCGGTCGCTGGCACGTTGAGCGCGACGATGGCATGGCCACCCTCGTGATAGGCGGTCAGGATCTTCTCCTGCTCCGTCATCACCAGCGTGCGCCGCTCGGCGCCCATCATGATCTTATCCTTGGCATCCTCGAATTCGCTCATCGTGACGATGCGCTTGCCGCGACGGGCGGCGAGCAGCGCGGACTCATTGACAAGGTTCATCAAGTCGGCGCCGGAAAAGCCCGGCGTGCCGCGCGCGACCGTCTTGAGGTCGACGTCCGGCGACAGCGGCACCTTGCGCACATGCACCTTCAGGATGCGCTCGCGGCCGATGACATCCGGGTTGGGGACGACGATCTGGCGGTCGAAACGGCCCGGACGCAGCAGCGCCGGATCGAGCACGTCCGGCCGGTTGGTCGCGGCAATGAGGATGATGCCCTCATTGGCATCGAAGCCGTCCATTTCGACCAGCAATTGGTTCAAGGTCTGCTCGCGCTCGTCATTGCCGCCGCCGAGGCCGGCACCGCGATGACGGCCGACCGCGTCGATCTCGTCGATGAAGATGATGCAGGGCGCGTTCTTCTTCGCCTGCTCGAACATGTCGCGCACGCGCGAGGCGCCGACGCCGACGAACATTTCGACGAAGTCAGAACCCGAGATGGTGAAGAAGGGCACGTTGGCCTCGCCGGCGATCGCGCGGGCGAGCAGCGTCTTGCCGGTACCTGGCGGGCCGACAAGCAGCACGCCGCGCGGAATCCGGCCGCCGAGCCGCTGGAACTTCTGCGGATCGCGCAGGAATTCGACGATCTCCTGCAAATCTTCCTTGGCCTCATCGACGCCGGCCACATCCTCGAAGGTGATGCGCCCATGCGCCTCGGTCAGCAGCTTCGCCTTCGACTTGCCGAAGCCGAGCGCCTTGCCGCCCGCGCCCTGCATCTGCCGGGTCACGAAGATCCACATGCCGACGAAGGCGATGATCGGCAGGCCGTTGATGAGCAAGGTCAGCAGCCAGCTATTGCCGTCCGACGGCGGCCGGGCGTTGATCGTCACGCCGTTCTTGACAAGGTTCTGCACCAGCGACGGATCGTTCGGCGTATAGCTCGCGAACGACTTGTCGTTCTTCAGATGACCCGAAACCTCATTGCCGACGATCGTCACATCACGGACCTGGCCCGTCTGGACGTCGTTGAGGAACTCGCTGAAGCTAATGCTGTCCTGCGAGGCCGTATGCTGGCCAGGATTGTAGAACAGCATCACCAGCGCCACGACGAGCAGGAAGATGATGACCCAGAGCGCGAAATTTCTAAAATTCGGATGCATATTCAACTCGCCGCAGACCTGTCTTGCGTCTTAGAGGGACAAACTGCCTGCTCAATGGGGCGCCTCCAAGTGGCGCGCGTTGGTTTAATGTAGGCGCGGCCAGAAGGGTTGCCAAGAGAACGGCATCGGGAACTCGCTTACAGCATTGCAACCCTACCTGGCTCTTCGCAAGGCTTTAGCGCGGCAGAATCTTGGACCACGCCGCGCCGGCGCGGTTTTTCGAGGCCTAAGGTCAATAATCCGTCGGCGGCAAGGGATAATCTCACACCACCGAGCGTGCCATGGAAAACACGCCCTTGATGTAATGCTGCACACAAGTCTTGTGCCAGCCTTTCGAGCCGATCGAGCCGCAATGGCTTGCCGCCCCCCAACGCCGCGATTTCCGCCGCGATCACGCGTCGCAAAATCTCTTCGGGACAATCGCCAAGATGCGCGATCCGGACACGGATTCCGCCGTTCGCCGGAATCCTTCGCAGCGTCGCCCGGACAGTTTCCGTCTGCACGGCCAGCGCCTGTTCCACCCGCGCCGCGCGCCGTCCTAGCCGCGCCAGGCCCGACGGGCTCAGTCCGGCCTCTTGCAGAAGTGGAAGAAGCGCACGTAAGCGCGTGCGCGCAAAGGCGGAATTTTCGTTTGATGGATCGCAAAAATAGGCCTGAGCACAAGCTTCGCAATAATCCACCAGCGCCTTCTTGGAATAGGTCAGCAACGGCCGGTAAAGCACCACGCGGCCAAGCATAATTTCGCTGCTCATTCCGGCGAGCCCGGCCAGCCCGCTGCCGCGCAACAGGCGAAACAGAATGGTCTCGGCCTGGTCGTCGGCATGGTGGCCGGTCAGCAGATAATCCGCGCCGAGCTCGCGCGCATGGGCGCTGAGCAAGGTATAGCGAGCGGCGCGCGCCCGCTCCTGAATACGGCTTTCTGGCTTGCCCCCCCGCCAGGTCAGGATGCGATGCGGCAGGCCCAGCGCCTCGGCCCAGCGGCCGACGGCTTCGGCCTCCTCCCGCGACCCCGACCGCAGGCCGTGATCGACCGTCGCGACGTAGAGGCGCGCACCAGCCGCCTGCCCTTCGGCCAGCCAGCCCGCGGCAAGCCGCATGAGCGCGACCGAATCCGGACCGCCCGAAACCGCGAGCAGCGTCCGCCGTCCGGCGAGCGGCGCGAAAAGGGAGGCAATCTGCCCTGTGCCCAGTCTATCCATACCTTAACCTAAGCGCGGCGCGGCCTGCCGGGGCCAAGCTCAAGCCCCGCTTCAAGCCCCGCATTGGCTGCGTTTGGCCTCGCGCTCCGCGTCCGCCTTCACCGCTGCCGAAGCATTGGGATATTTGCGCGGCACTTCGCTGAACGTGGCGCAGGCCTGCTCCTTGGCGCCGAGGGCGCGCAGGGATTCGCCGAGTCGCAGCATGGCGTCCGGCGCCCGCGACGAGGCGGCGTAATTTGTCGAAATCTTCAAAAACTGCTCGGCCGCTTCCCGTGTCCGTCCCCGCGCGGCATAGGATTCGCCCAGAAAATAAATGGCCTCGGCCGTCAGCCGCGACTTCGGGTTCTTGTCGACGAACGCGGCGAAGCTCCTCTGGGCGCCGTCATAGTCCTTCTGCTTGAAATAGCCGAGGGCGACGTCGAATTCCTGCCGCGGCGTGATGGGCTGCGCGCTGGCGATCATCGCGCCCCCGGGAGCCGTCACGCCGCCAGCAGGCACGCTGCTACCGGACGAGGGCGCGGGTGCCGTCGCGGGCGTATATTGCGCGCTCGGCAAGTTGAGCGGTGCGTTGGGATCGACGTTTGCGCCGCTGTTGTCGGCAACGGGCGGCGGCGGGCCGCCGGTCGTGCCGAGCGGCTTCGGCGCGCCGGGCGCGTTCGGATCGGTGGTGGGGTCGAAAGCATCGTCTCGCCGCGAGCGCGGCGCGCTGCCCGCAGAGGAATCCGTCGAGGTATCCGCCGCCGCGCCCGATTGCGCCGGCACATCAGCAGCATCCGCCGGGGCGGCCGGCGGGGTCTCGGGGGTCAGCTCGCTATGGCGCGGCGGACGTCCGCCGCGCTCCTGAAAGCGGAAATCGACGTCTTCCTGGAACTTCTTCAGCTGGTCTTGCAGCTGATGGTTTTCGAACTGCATCTGCTGGATTTCCCCCGTCATCTGACGGATCTGATCCTCGAGCCGTTCGACCCGCACCAGCAGGCTCGCATCGTCCATGCCACCGCCTTGCGGGGCATATCCGCCGCCGGGAGGCGCATAACCGCCGTCGCCATTATCCTGAGAATCGCCGCCGCCGCCGACATTGTCCGGCGGCGCACCATAGGATTGCGCCACCTGAAAGCGCGCGTCTTGCGCGAGGGAGAGCGCGGGGGCGCCCAGAATCAGCGCACCGGCCAGGGCGAGCACAGCAGCGTCTTTGCTCAATCGAGTCATGCTTGAAATCCAAACTTCCTAATTTGGATCATACCGCACAGTTCGGCCAAAGTTAGGATTTTCAGCAGGAAATTCGCGGCGCGGCGCATGAAGAAGCAATCTTCACCTGATCGTCAACGCTATGGCGACTGGGCCGGTTAGGCAATTGGCGACGGATGCGATATTAAGGTGGGAGTTTCCGGAGCCACCGGGTATCTCCATCACATCGGAGTTGGGCGCCGCGCCGCGGCCGACTCTGCGGCGCAGGAGCATGACGTTTGGGTAAGCATTTCGGGACCGATGGAATTCGCGGCCTCGCCAACAAGATCATCACCCCCGATCTGGCGATGAAGGTCGCGCAGGCAACCGGCATTCTCTTCCAGCGCGGCGAACATCGCCACCGCGCCGTCATCGGCAAGGATACCCGCCTCTCCGGCTATATGATCGAGACCGCCATGGTCGCGGGCTTCACCTCCGTCGGCGTCGATGTCCTGCTGCTTGGTCCGATGCCGACGCCCGCCGTCGCCATGCTCACCCATTCGATGCGTGCCGATGTCGGCGTGATGATCTCCGCCTCGCATAATCCCTTTGAGGACAATGGCATCAAATTGTTCGGTCCGGACGGCTTCAAGCTGTCCGACGAGGTCGAGGCCAAGATCGAGGCCATCGTCGACGGCGAACTGCCGGTCAAGCTTGCCAAATCCGCCGATCTCGGCCGCGCCATGCGCGTCGAGGGTGACCGTGCCCGCTACATCGAGTTCGCCAAGCGCACGCTGGTCGGCAATCCCTCGCTCGACGGTATGCGCATTGTTGTCGATTGCGCCAACGGCGCCGCCTACAAAGTGGCGCCTGAGGCCCTGTGGGAACTCGGCGCCGAAGTCTTCACGATCGGCGATGCCCCGGACGGCTTCAACATTAACCGCGATGTCGGCTCGACCGCGCCGAAGGCGCTCGTCAACAAGGTCCGCGAGATGCGCGCCGATGTCGGCATTGCGCTCGACGGCGACGCCGACCGGGTCATCATCGTCGATGAACGCGGCAAAATCGTCGATGGCGACCAGTTGATGGCGGCCATCGCCGAGAGCTGGCAGCAGGACGGACGCCTGGCACGGCCAGGCATCGTCGCGACGTTAATGTCCAATCTCGGCTTCGAGCGTTACCTGAGCAGTATCGGCCTCGCCCTCGCCCGCACCGCCGTCGGCGACCGCTACGTGCTCGAACATATGCGCGAGCATGGCTACAACCTCGGCGGCGAGCAATCCGGCCATATCATCCTCAGCGATTACTGCACGACCGGCGACGGGCTCGTGGCGGCCTTGCAATTGCTCTCGATCGTCAAGCGGCGCCAGCGCCCGGTCAGCGAGGTCTGCCACCTGTTCGAGCCGGTTCCGCAAATCATGAGGAATGTCCGCTTCCGCAACAGCCGTCCGCTTGAGGAAGAGCGCGTCTCCCGCGCCATCGAGGACGGCCGGCGTAAGCTTGGCAATGGCGGCCGGCTAGTGATTCGCCTCTCCGGCACCGAGCCGGTGGTGCGCGTGATGGGTGAAGGCGACAATCGGGATCTCGTCGAGCAGATCGTCGATGATGTCTGCGAAGCGCTGAGCGCCGTCGCCGCCTGAAACGCATGGCCAAACAGAAGCTTTGCGCTCGGCGCACACGATCCAATTAACCTTAAAAACTAGGGTTAAGACCCTTTTAAACTCTTTCAGACATTTTTCCCTTCCGTTGGACACGGCGGCGGCTGAGCGCACGCCAAATCCGTTGAGGGGACTAATCGTTATGGCCAGGATCAAAACCTTCGTACTCGCAAGCGCCGTGGCGATTGGCGCTTTCAATATCGCCCACGCGGCCGATCTCGACCTTCCGCCATCACCGCCTGTCGAAGCCCCGCTCCCGCCGCCGGTTGTCGCCGGCTGGTATCTGCGCGGCGACGTCGGCTACGGCTTCGACCAATTGAATAATTTCTATTCCAACGCCTCGGCGACGCCGGCCAGCGTGCCCGGCTTTGCCTATAATGGCGCCACCGTTGGCAATCAGATCGAGATCGATGGTGGCGTCGGCTATCAGATCAACAATTGGGTCCGTTTTGATGTGACTGGAGAATATCGCACCAGCGCAAACTACTGGGCGCAAGAAAGCTATACTGGCGCAGGCGGCGGAGTTTGCTTCGGCGCCCTCACGCGGTGTTACGACAACTACTACGGCCGTCTCAGCACGTTCGCCGTGCTGGCAAACGGCTATATCGATCTCGGCACGTGGTGGAACTTCACGCCTTTCATCGGCGCTGGCTTCGGCGGCGCATTTAACACGTTAAACGGCGTGAATGACTACAATATTTCGACTGGCGGTTCGGGCTCCGCGCCGAACAGCACGTCAGCGAGCTTGGCCTGGGCTCTCATGGCCGGCGTCGATTATTCCTTCACGCAAAACTGGAAACTTGAAGTGAGCTACCGCTACTTCAATGCCGGCCGGGTCCAAACCGGAACGTACGCCTGCGGATGCGGTGAAATTCAAAATTTCAACGTGAGCTCGAACGAAGTCCGCGTTGGTTTGCGCTATGTCTTCGCCGAGGTTCCGGCGGTGGCGCCGCCGCTCGTTACCAAATATTGATCCTGCGAGATCAGCCATGAAAAAGCGGGCTGCGAGGCCCGCTTTTTTTGTGCCGCGGCTCATCTGGGAGCGGCAACCGAAAAGCGTGGCCTTCGGCGCGAAATTTTTATGGTTAAGTAGAGCTTAAGAAATATCCTTCACAATTCCTTTCGGTCGAGAACCGAAAGGAAGGAAGGCGATGTCGATTCGGACATCTATTTTATGCGGGCTGATGGCCCCGGTTGCCGCTGCGCTCTGCGCCGCGACGCCCGCTGAAGCCGCTGATCTCGGCTCGTTCTTTTCCTCGCCGCAGCCGGACGTTCCGACACAACCCGTCGAATTCGGCACCGGCTGGTATATCCGCGGCGATGGCGCCTGGGCAGCTGATTCGCTCCCGCAAATATCGCCTGACCTGACCCAATTCGTCACCAATTCCCGGCAGACGATGTTCAACGCCGATCTCGGCTTCGGCTACAAACTCAACAATTGGATCCGCGCCGATATTGTCGCCGATTATTGGCTACCGACTCGTGCTCAGGGGTTGGGCGCGAGCGCAGTTTGTACAACTCAGCTCACGACAATCGACAATATTCCCACAGTGACCGCGCAGGATGACTGCACGCCGCATGAGAATTCGGAAATCCAACGCCTAGATGCTTTGGCGAATCTTTATGTCGATCTCGGCACCTGGTCTGGATTTACGCCCTATGTGGGCGGCGGCATCGGCGTTAGCCGGATTCAGATCACGAGCGATACCAACTGGTATATGAGTAATGGTCTGCCCTATCACATCACGACCGATGGCTTCTATTTCAATTGGGACCGCAGCATCGATCTGATCCGCTACCAGTTTGCATGGGCGCTGATGGCGGGCGTCTCCTACGCGATCACTCCGGAACTAGCGCTCGACGTCGGCTACCGTTACATCAATCTCGGCACGATCAGCGGTATTCAAGATGCAACCGGCAACAGCTATTCGAAGGTAGTCGACGCGCATGAGGTTCGCCTCGGCCTGCGCTATTTATTCGACCAGTGACATAGCTAACTTCTTCGCTGCCGGTTGCGCTTTGCGCGGCCGGCCGCGAAGATGGGAAGATGAATCCACCTTTCCCTCAACCACGCGCGAAGCCCGCCCGTCCCTTTTTCTCCTCCGGCCCTTGTCCCAAAAGGTCGGGCTGGACGGTCGATGTCTTGAAAGGCGCGCTCGTCGGCCGCTCGCATCGCAGCCCGGCGGGCGTGGCGAAGCTCGAGCAGGCGATCGAACTCACCCGCGAAGTGCTCGAAATCCCTTCGGATTATCGCATCGCCATCGTCCCGGCCTCCGACACTGGCGCGGTCGAGATCGCTCTATGGTCTCTGCTCGGCGCGCGCGGCGTCGATGTCTTCGCCTGGGACGCGTTCGGCGAGACCTGGGCAACGGATGCCGAGGCGCTGAAGCTTGCCGACTTGCGCCTCTTCCGCGCGCCGCCGGGCACGATCGCCGATCTGGCCAAGGCCGACCCCGACCGCGACATCGTCTTTACCTGGAATGGGACCAGCACCGGCGTGCGCGTGCCGGATGCGGACTGGATCGCCGCCGACCGCAAAGGGCTGACGATCTGCGATGCGGCCTCCGCCGCCTTCGCGCAAAAGCTCGATTGGCCGAAGCTTGATGTCGTCACCTTCTCCTGGCAGAAGGGCCTCGGCAGCGAGGCGGCGCATGGCATGCTTGTGCTGAGCCCGCGCGCGGTCGAGCGGCTCGAAACCTACCGGCCGCCCTGGCCGCTGCCCAAAATCTTCCGGCTGACCCACGCCGGCAAACTGGATGAGGCACTGTTCAAGGGCTGGACGATCAACACGCCCTCGCTGCTCTGCGTCGAGGACTATCTCGACGCGCTCGGCTGGGCGAAATCGCTTGGCGGCCTCGACGCCCTGACCGCCCGCGCCGATGCCAATGCGCGCACGCTGGCTGCCTGGGTCGAGACGACGGACTGGGTCGATTTTCTGGTCAAGGATGCCGCGATCCGCTCCAACACCAGCCTTTGCCTGGAACTGGCGGAGCCGGACGTCGCGCAGCTTCCGGCGGCCGAACGCCAAGCGCTCGTCGACGAATTGCTCGAAGTTCTGGAGGAAGCCGAAGTCGCCTACGACATCGGCGCCTATCGGCTATCGCCGCCGGGCCTGCGCATCTGGTGCGGGCCGACCGTGGACGCGCGCGATCTCCCGCTGCTCACGGCGTGGCTCGACTATGCCTATGGGCTGGCGCGCTAGATCGCGCCCGCGGCGATCAGGCTTGGACTAGCGACCGCACGCTATGGGTGAGGCGCGAAACCTTCCGGGCGGCGGTATTCTTGTGGATGATGCCGTTCTGCGCAGCGCGGACGATCACCGGCTCGGCCGCCTTGAGGGCCGCCGCGGCAGCCTCATGATTGCCGGCGGCAATCGCCTCTTCCACCTTGCGGACGAAGGTCCGCAGACGCGAGCGGCGCGAGCGGTTGACGATCGTGCGGCGCTCAATTTTACGGGCGGCCTTTTTAGCCGACGGGGTATTCGCCATCTAAAATCTCGAATTGTCTTGGGAAAGCCCAGCCGGAACGGTCGAAGACCGGCACCGCCAGACACGCAAATGCGAAGCGGCAGCTTATAGTCGCCGCGACCACGGGCGTCAACGCGGTTGATCGCGACGCCTTTTCTCCCCTTGGCCGCGCCAACGCGATTTGCCGAAGATATCCACAAAAGACGGCAGAATCAGCGGTTTTCGAATTTCGCCGGACGCTTTTCCGCGAAGGCGGCCATGCCCTCCTTCTGATCGTGCGTGGCGAACAGCGACTGAAAGGCCCGCCGCTCGTAAATGAGCCCCTCCGCCAGGCTCGTCTCGGCAACGCGGTTGATCGCCTCTTTGAGAAGGAGGAGCGCCGGCAGCGAATGTTCGGCGATGGCCGCGGCGGTCTTCAGGGCTTCGGCCTCCAATTGGTCAGCGGGGACGATTCGCGCAACGAGCCCGGCGCGCTCGGCCTCGGCCGCGTCGATCATCCGGCCGGTAAGACAAAGCTCCATCGCCTTGGCCTTGCCGATCGCCCGCGTCAGCCGCTGCGAGCCGCCGCCGCCGGGCATGATGCCGAGCTTGATTTCCGGCTGGCCGAACTTGGCCGTCTCCGCCGCGATGATGAAATCGCACATCAGCGCGATCTCGCAGCCGCCGCCGAGGGCAAAGCCCGCCACCGCGGCGATCGTCGGCTTGCGTACCCGGGCGAGGCGCTGCCAATCGGCGATGAAATCGGCGACCAGGGTCTCCGGATAGGTCTTGTGCTGCATCTCCTTGATGTCGGCGCCCGCGGCGAGGGCCTTGGCCGAGCCGGTGATCACAATGGCGCTGATCTGCGGATCCGCCTCCAAGGAATCGAGCGCCGCGTTCAGCGCGCCCATCAGTTCGGCGTTGATCGCGTTCAAGGCCTGCGGCCTGTTGAGGCGGATCAAACCGACCCGCCCATGCGTCTCGACGATGATCGTGTCACTCGCCACGTCTTTCTCCCTCCGCCCGGTTGTGCGCTGCGGTTGTTACGGTTTGTAACCCGATTTGACTTATCATCCTAAGCTTGTGCTTCTAAAGACAATGGGTTAGTTGCGAGCCTCCGGTGCCGACAAGGTCGACTTTTGACCAGTTTTGCGACCGCCCCCGAGAATGATATGGCTCCAAGAAGACGAGGGGATGGTCCGGCCCGGCGATTCCGCAGAAGCCCGACCCTGAAACAACGGACAATTTGACTTGGCACATCGCATAAACAGTCTCGCAGACTATGCGACGAAACGCTTTCGGCTCGCCGGCAAAGCCTATCTCGACGAATATAATCCGTTTTTCGTGCAGACCGACAGCGCCCGGCACGAGGCGCAGGCGCATGGGCGCAACTTCGTCAGCTTCGCCAATTACGATTACCTCGGCATTTCCGGCCATCCGGCGGTGAAGACGGCCGCGATCGGCGCGCTCGAAGAGTTCGGCGTCGGCGCCCTCGCCTCGCGCCTCGTCGGCGGCGAACGCTCGACCCATCATCTTTTCGAGGAGAAGCTCGCGGCTTTTCTCGGCGTCGAATCGGTTGTCACGCTGGTCTCCGGTTACCTGACCAATGTGACGACCATTTCGCACATGATGAACACGCGCGACGCCATCTTCCTCGATGAGCTGTCGCACAACAGCATCATCAGCGGCGCCAAGGCGGCAGCGGCGACGAGCCATTTTTTCCATCATAACGATCTCGATCATCTCGAATCGCTGCTAGCGCAGAAGCGCGATTCCTATCGCCACGTCCTGATCGCGGTGGAATCGCTCTACAGCATGGACGGCGATATCGTCGATCTGGCCCGGCTCGTCGAGATCAAGGAACGCTACAATTGCTGGCTGCTCGTCGATGAAGCACATTCGATCGGCGTTCTCGGCCAGGACGGCCGTGGCCTCTGCGAGCATACCGGCGTCGATCCGGCGCAGATCGACATCATCGTCGGCACGCTGTCGAAGACCTTCGCTTCCTGCGGCGGCTTCATCGCCGCGAAGAAGGTCGTGGCCGATTGGCTGCGCTATACGCTGCCGGGTTTCGTCTTCAGCGTCGGCCTGTCGCCGGTGATCTCCGCCGCGGCCTCGACCGCGCTCGATATTATCCAGAAGGAAACCTGGCGGCTCGAGAAGCTGCGTCGCAATGCCGAACTGTTCGTCGAGCTCGCGCGCGAGGCCGGGCTCGACACCGGCCCCGCGATCGGGCGCGGCGTCGTGCCTATTCTCTTCGGCGACGGGCTCGAGACGGTCGCGGCCTCGCGGCATCTGATGAGCCACGGCTATTATGTGCCGCCGATCTTCCAGATCGGGGTGCCAAAGAATCAGCCGCGGCTGCGCTTCTTCCTCTCCGCCTCGCATCGCGAGGAGGACATCCGCGGCGTCATCGGTCTTCTTGCCCGGCGCCCGGCCCAGCCGGCGGTCGCGGCCGAGCCGGTCAGCGCGGCGACCTGAACACGGTCCCGGAAAGTCGCCGACCTTCCGGCTTTCAAGACACGCGAGAAAACTCCGGCAACGCCCGGCGCATGGATGTGAGATGAGCGAAATCAAGATCGTTCCCGTCAACGGGCTCGGTGCCTTTCTCGATTTCTGCAAAGTTCCGCGGCTCATCTACAAGGGCCTGAAGGGTTTCGCGCCACCGCTCGATGCCGAGCGCTGGACTCTGCTCGGCTCGAAGCTCAACCCGCATTACAAGTCGGTCGATTGGCAGGCCTGGGTCGCCTACAAGGACGGCAAGCCCGTGGGCCGCATCCAGGCGCAAATCTACAAGAACATCGTGCCTGTCGGCGCCTCGCCGGCACAATTCGGCTGCCTCGACACGATCGAAGAGGACGCCGTGCTTTCGGCGCTGCTCGAAGCCGCTGAGACTTGGCTGCGCGATCGCGGCGCCGGGCTCATCCACGGGCCGTTCTCGCCGTTCGTCTGGGGCGAGGTCGGCGTGCTCGTCGAGGGCTTCGAAACGGTGCCGATGGTCTTCGTGCCCTGGAACCCGCCCTATCTGCCGGCGATGCTGGAGCGGCGCGGCTATGCCAAGGCCCGCGACCTCATCTCCTATCGCTATGACATTTCCGACAAGGATCGCGGCCAAGATGCCGGCATCATCGCGCGGCCGGAATGGCGCGACCGGCTGAAAATCCGCACGATCAATCTCAACAAGATCAAGGAAGAATCGACGCTGATCGTCGACATCTTCAACGACGCCTGGAGCGACAACTGGGGCTATGTCCCCTTCACCTACGAAGAATTCATGTCTTCGGCCGATTCGCTCAAATATATCATGCCGCCCGAAGGCGGATTCATGGTCGAGCTCGACGGCGTGGCGCAGGCCTTCGCTGTCGTTCTGCCCAACCTCAATGAAATCACCGAGGACCTCGACGGAAAGCTTTTGCCCTTCGGCTTGCCGAAGCTGATCTCGCGCCTGCGCAATCATCGCTATAAGACGATGCGGCTCCTGCTTTTCGGCGTCCGCAAGGCGCTGCATCGCAAGGCCGTCGGCGGTGCGGTCATCCTCGCCTTCATCGAGGAGTTCTCGCCGCCGCACACGCCAATATACGAGCGTCGAACATTGCGAATTCGGCTGGGTGCTCGAGGATAATCTCGGCATGCGCAAGCCGATCGAGCTCTCCGGCGCCAAGATCGACAAGGTTCACCGCATCTACGGCAAGGACCTAACCGCGGTTTCGACGAAGCCCGCCTGAGCGAAACCGGCGGAAGGCGTTGAAATCACCGGTACTGCACAGGCGGCTGGTTCGCTTACAAAGTTGATCCTAGCCCTTCGCAAGAGGCGGCTTTTTCGCTACTGGTAAGTCTATGAGTTCGCTGGGGAGCGATTATTGGGGCGCGAGCGGGGAACCCTGCGCATGAACATAGCGAATCGCGACATACACGAACCGGCCAACGAACCTCCGCATGACTTTCTTGTCGCGGAGCCGATGCGGCCGCATCCGCAACGCCGGCGCGCCATTCTAGCGGCACATCCCGAAGTGGCGGGCCTCATCGTCACCGATCCGATCACCGCCGTCATCACTCTTGCCGTCGTCGTCGGCCAGGTCGCCATCGCGGGCTATTTCGGCCATCTCGGCTTGGGCTATTGGTGGGCGGCGCTGATCGCCGCCTATTGCATTGGTGCCTTCGCCAATCACGCGATGTTCGTCGTCATCCACGATGCGGTCCATAATACGATCTTCAAAAACCCCACCGCCAACAAATGGGTCGCGATCCTCGCCGACCTGCCGAACGCTTTCCCGACGGCGATGGGCTTCCGCTGCTATCACCAGAAGCATCATTCGCATCTTGGCGATTATGATTTCGACGCGGATCTGCCCGGCCATATCGAGGCGAAGATTGCGGGCAACCGCTGGTACGGCAAAGCCTTCTGGCTCTTCGGCTTCGCCTTCTGGCAGTTGACCCGGCTTGGACGCTTGAAAGGCACAGTGCCGATCTGGGGCAAGTGGACCTATATCAACATTGCGGTCGTCGCCGTCTTCGATCTCCTGATGCTCTATTTCTTCGGCTGGAACGCCCTGCTTTATCTCTTCGCCTCGTTCTGGTTCTCGGTCGGCGGCCTGCATCCCTTGAGCGCGCGCTGGGTCCAGGAGCATTTCACCTTCGATCCGCACCAGGAAACCTACGATTATTACGGGCCGCTGAACCTCGTGGCGCTCAACATCGGCTATCACAACGAGCACCACGATTTCCCGGAAATCCCCTGGCGCCTGCTGCCCGAACTGAAGCGGATGGCGCCGGAATTCTACGACGACCTTAAGACGCATGAATCGTGGACGAAGCTGTTCTTCACCTTCATCTTCGATCCACGCTACACGCTCTATTCCCGCGTCGATCGCTCGATCGCACGCCATGCGGCGCAGGCTGCCGGGGCCAAATAAGCGGGAAGAGCGAGTTCCATTCAGATTGAACTGTCATTGCGAGCGCAAGCGAAGCAATCCATAGAGACGAGCCGTCATGCGCGGGCTTGATCCGCACATCCAAGTCCTTTTCTGGATTGCTTCGTCGCTAACGCGCCTCGCAATGACGGCGCTGGCTCAGTTCAATCGGAACAAGCTCTAGTTGACTTCCGGAGTCGTCGCCTGGTGCGATTTCGGCGTGCGCTTGAATTCCTCGCGCCGCCGGCTGAACAAAGTGCCGACGATCGCCGGCGCGTTGGAGACGCTCATATAGACGAGCGTGGGCGGCACCGAGACGACGGTGACCAGATATTGCCAGAGCGAGCCGCGCCGCAAAATCAGATACGGCACGAGCGTCATGCCGACCGCGACCAGCGCGATGAGCACCAGCAGAAATTCGATCAGCGGAACATAGGGCGCAACGCCGCCCAAGACGATGCAAATGATCAGCGAGACTGTCGCGAGCGCCGCGCAAGGATAAAAGGCCTGGATCAGGATGAGCGCGAAGGCCGACAATTTTTTTCGGAACGACCAATTGGAAGCCCAGACATCGCCGATCAGCTTGCGCGCCACCTGAACGAAGCCGTTCGACCAGCGGCTCTGCTGCGTGCGCCAATGTCCCAATTGATCCGGGACGAGGCCCGGCACGGCCGGCTCCATCAGGAATATGCCATGCCAATTGGCCAGCTCGGCGCGGATCGCGAGATCGAGATCCTCGCATAAGGAATCGCCCGACCAGCCGCCCGCTGCCTCGATCGCCGCGCGCCGCCAGAGCCCGCCCGTGCCGTTGAACTGGAAGAGCCAGCCGGCGCGATAGCGCGTCGCCTGCTCCATCACATAATGCGAGTCGAGCATCAGGCCCTGGATACGTGTCAGCCAATTCGTCCGGTAGTTGGAGAATTCGCAACGTGATTGCAGGAAGCCCGCGCGCGGATCGGCAAGGAGATGCGGCACCGCGATGCGCAGCCATTCGCGCGGCGGACGGAAGTCGATATCGAGCACGGCGATAACCGGCGCGTCGCTCTTGGTGAGCCCTGCAGCCAACGCGCCAGCCTTGAAGCCGCTGCGATCCTCACGGCGCAGATGCTGAATGTCGAAGCCCTGGGCGCGCAATTGCTCCGCCGCGGCTCCGGCGAACACGGGCGTATCGTCCGTGCTGTCATCGAGAAGCTGAATGTGGAGTTTTTCCTTCGGCCAATTGAGCGTCGCGGCGGCGCGCAGCGCATCGGCAGCCAGTTCGCCCTCGTTGAAGGCGGGAATCTGAACCAGCACATGCGGCAGCATCTCGTCGCTCAATTTCACCGGCGGAATGGGCGTGCGCCAACGCGTCCCGGTGATGAGCTCGATGATATTGATAGCGATGAGAAGCAAAAAGCTGCCGCCGACGAAAACGAGGCCGAGAACGGCGAGCGTCAAAAGGATCTCAAAAAAGACGCGCACGATTTCGAGGGCGATCAAAGGCGCATTCCTTTCGGGTTCTTATTCGCGGCCTATTCGCGTTCGCGCTCATCCTCCGCGCGTACGGGGCGGTTCTGCTCGTGTTTGAACACAAAAACCCTTGCCGGAACAAGGGGACGCCCGGCCGCCGCCGGGATCAGGGCTTCACTCTTTCTTTCGTTTCCGGAACATTGACTGAAAAATGGGCAAACAGCCAATCGACGAACCGCGGCGGCAGGCTCCGGGCGAGCCGCGTCGCCAGATAGAGCGCCGCCGGAAAAGCGATCACCGCCCGTCCCTGCCCGAGCCCGGTCTTGATGATCTCGGCCGCCCGCGCGTCGCTGACCTCGAAAGGTTTGGCGGCACTGATCGAGTCATTGAGCGGCGTCTTGACGAAGCCGGCGACGACGAGGCTCACCAGAACGCCGCGCCGTTCGAGCCGTCCGCGCAAGGATTCCGCATAGGCATGCACAGCCGCCTTGCTGGCGCTGTAGGCCGGTGAAAACGGCAGACCACGCAGGCCGGCGAGAGAGCCGATGACAGCGATATGACCCTGTCTGCGTTCGCACATCGGCGCGATCAGCGGTTCGATCGTGTTGAGCACGCCGAAAAGATTGGTCGCAAGCAGCGCCCGCACGGCCTCCGGCTCCTCGGCCATCGCGCCATCGGCGAGACCCGAGGTAATGCCTGCGTTGGCGATGGCGAGATCGAAAGGTCGCACCGCGTCGGCGGCGGCGACCCATGCGCTCATCGCTTCGCGGTCGCGCACATCGACCGGCGCAGCGGCGACGGAAGCGCCCTGCGCCTCAGCCGCGGCGGCGACGTCCGCGAGCCGCGCCTCGCTGCGGCCGAGAAGCGAGAGATGGACGCCCGGCGCCGCATAGGCCAAGGCCAACGCCCGGCCGATGCCGCTCGAGGCGCCGGTGATGAGGATGGCGCGCGGCTGGCGCATGTCAGGCGCCGCCAGCTGCCACGAGCACGGCTTCGCCAAGAACGACGATCTCGCGCTGCGCATTGTGCGCCATCAGACGCAGCGTCGCGCGGCCACCGGCCACATCGCCAACGCGGCCCGAGACGATGATACTCTCGCCAGCGAGGACGGGGCGCAGGAATTTGGCCGAGAGCCGTTGCAGAACAAGACCCGGCTGCCAGGCCGAGAGCGCCGGCTCGAACGCGCTCATCAGCAACATGCCTTGAACGGGCGGCGCCGCGAGGCCCGCCTGCTGCGCAAGCGCGGCATCGAGATGAATCGGATTGGTATCGCCAGAGACGTCCGCATAGCGGGCAAGACGCGGCATGTCGAAAGGCCCGAATGTCTGCGGCGGCAGCTTGTCGCCGGCCTTTGGCAACACCGTGGAGACTTGTGCCAGCGAGGACGTCACGCGGCTTCCCCCTTCGGCAGCGGCACAATCCGCAAGATCATTTCCATGCTGAGCGCCGGTGCCTCGCCGGGCACACCGACATCGGCGAAAAGGATGATCCGCGACGGTTCCGTCTGCCGCTGCATCCTCACCGTCATCGCATAATCGACATCGGCCGCGAGCGGCGCGCGATAATCGAAGCTCTGCAATTCATGGATCGGCACCCAATTGTTGTCGCCGATCAACTGTGCCGCAACGGCGTGAAAATCCGGCCGCGCCAGCCAGCGGACAGGAAAAGTAAAGGGAATCTTTTGGCCGGTGCCCCCGGTTTCGCGGCGAAAGGCGTCGGCTTCGTCCGACGACGCACGAACCGTGAAAGTGCCGAGTGCGCGCTCAATGGACATGGCGGCCCCCAGCCGTCGCGCTAGGCATCGAACCGCCGCACGACCAGCGTCGCGTTGATCCCGCCGAAAGCGAAAGAATTCGACATGGCCACATTGATCGGCATCGGCCGCGCCTCGTTGGGGATGCAATCGACCGGGCATTTCTCGTCGGAGACCCGCCAATTGATGGTTGGCGGCGCGATGTTCTCGCGCAGCGCGCCGAGCGTCACGATCAGCTCGAAAGCACCGCCAACGCCGAGGCCGTGGCCGTGCACCGGCTTGGTCGAGGAGACCGGCACATGCGGCGCGCGCTTGCCGAAGACGAGGCCGATCGCCTCCAATTCGGTGAGATCGTTGACCGTCGTGCCCGTGCCATGCGCGTTGATGTAGTCGATCTCGTCGGGTGTAACGCCCGCATCTTTGATCGCATCGCGCATACAGGCCGCCGCGCCGTTGACGTCCGGCCGCACGGGATCTTTCGCGTCGCTGGTCGTGCCATAGCCCGCGAGCTCGGCCAGGACATGGGCCTTGCGCTGCGCCGCGATCTCTTCCGCCTCGAGGATGAAGACGCCGGCGCCCGCGCCGATCACCATGCCGTTGCGGTCCTTGGAGAACGGTCGGCAGAAGTTCGGCGTCAGGACGCGCAAAGCCTCCCAGGCGAGCATCGTTCCTATGGTGATGCAATCTTCCGTACCGCCGACAATGGCGCGGTCGATCATGCCGGCGCGGATCATCTGCGCACCGAGGCCGATAGCCTGCGACGCCGAGGAACAGGCGCTGCCAACAGCGAAGGTCGGCCCTGTCGTGCCGTAACGCATGCTGACCATGGCCGGGCAGGAACTGGGGATAAGGCGGGGAATCGTCAGCGGGCTGGGCCGCGTCTGCTGGGTGAAGACCGTGTACAGGCCTTCCTCGATCGTGTTCATCCCGGCAATGCCGGTGCCGATGATCGCGGCGGTGCGCGGCCCTTGCAAATCGTCACGCGCGAGGCCCGCCTGCTGAACCGCCTCGTCGGCGGCGATCAGCAGATATTCGATCACCGGATCGCAAAGTGTGAGCGTATCCTTGTCGAGATAAAGCGTCGCGTCGTATTCGGGCACTTGCGCGGAGATCTTGATCCGGCCGGGATAGGGCCGCACGAAGCGCGTTTCGCGCACGCCGGAGCGCCCGTCGCGCGCGCCCTCCCAAAGTGCCTTAGCTCCGATCCCTAAAGATGTAATGGCGCCATTGCCGGTGATCACAACCCGCCGCTGAGCCATTCAGGCGGTCTTCTCTTTGCCGATGTAGTTCGCCATCGCATCGATCAGGCTTTGGACATCCTTGGCCTCGTGGAAGGGACCGTCCATGGGAATATAGACGTCGAACTTCTCTTCGAGCGCGGTCAGGATCATGACGATGTCAATGGACTTCAAGCCCAAGCTCTCGATCGAAGCATCCATCTTGACCTTGTCGCGATCGATCATCCCTTCGGAGACGATTACGTCAACGATCTCCTTGACGAGCTCATCCTTCTGCTCGGGAACCTTGCTATCCACTGATAACCCCCTTTTTCCGAGAGCATTCCGAGATTGCCACCAGCGCAGCACGGGGCTGTGGCCGATCGCTTTCCGAATACCATGCCAGTGCCTTGCCGGGGAAGTCCCAATGGCGGCGGCGCGCACGTGCGGCGAAAACGCCAATGCCGCCTTGCTTTAGGTCTTTCCCTCTTCCATCCGCTGCTTGAGTATCGCCAGCTTGGCGAAGGGCGAATTGGGATCCGGCTGCCGCTCGCGCGGCCTTTCGGCCGAGGACCATTGGCCTTTGCCGCGCGTTTCGCCATTGCGGGCGCCGCGATGCGCTTCCTTTGGCGAAAAATCACGCTTTTTGTCGCGCCGATCGTCGGGGCGATGCGTGCCGGCCGCCGCCGCGGCCCCATCTGGCCGATGACGCCGGGGCGGCCGGCGATGCTCGAGAGGCGGCATTTCCGGCGCTGTTGGCGGTGCGCCAGCCTCGGCCGCCGCCGCAAGTGCAGGCGATTGGGGGGGCCGGTGGTGGCCGCGCGCGGCATGGTGCTGCGGGCGTGCCGGCCGGCGGACTTGGCGATGGCGGAACGGGCGCCAGACCTCGATCGTCGCGGGCTCGACTGCAACCTCCGCCACAACGACTTCCGCGACTGGCTCCGGCGCCGCAACGGGTTCTTCCGGCGCAGCCGCTTCGGCCGCCTCATCCGCGCTCGCCGCTAGCTCCAATGCGGCCTCTGCCACAACGATCTCTGCGACTGGCTCCGGCGCCGCGACCGGCTCTTCCGGCGCAGCCGCTTCGGCCGTCTCGTCCGCGGGCGCCGCGAAGGAATCGACGGGTTCGAGTTCCGCCACGGCGTCTGTTGCGGCGGCACTTTCAGCCATTTCGACCACGATATTCTCCGCCGGTTCGGAGGGCGTCAGCGGCGTCACACGCTCAGTCGCGGCCTTGGGCAGCAACGGCACCGTGATCGCCGGACCCTGGCGCTGTTCGCTCCGGTAGCCGAGCGCGCGCAGGATTGCGGCAAAGCTCTCGCCCGAGCAGCCAGCGAGCGAGGTCATCGCAACGGTGACGACGAAGCCGTCGGCATCGGCCGCGCCCGGGGGCGGATCGCCGGGCGTCGTACCTGGCCGGTAGGCAATCGCCGGGCGGATGAGGTCGGCGAGACGTTCGAGAATATCGACGCGCACGGCGCGTTCGCCGCTGACGTGAAATCCGGCGGCACGATAATAGCCCTTCGGAATCGTCTTATCGGCGGGAAAGGAGGTGCGCCCGGACGCTGCGAAATGCGGAACGTCGGCCTGGTTCTGGCCGCTCTCGGTGCTCGGATTGCGCAGCGCCCAGAGCTGCGCCGCGAAGGCACGCGGCGCCGGTTTCAGCAGCGCCGGCAGATAAAGATGATAGGCGCCGAAGCGCACGCCGAGCTTGCGCAAGGTCGCGCGCGCTTCCTGCGTAAGGCTTTTGACGTCTTCGGCAACCTGCGAGCGTTCGAGAACACCGAGCGACTCGGCGATACGGAAGGCGACGCCGCGGGCGATGCCCTCAAGCCCCTCGCCGTTTTCGAGATCGCTGAGCGGCCCGAGCAATTTTTTGACATGCTGCGCGAGCCAGAGATCGAGACGCTTCTGGACGAGTTCCAAAGAGGCGCCGGTCAATTGCTCGTCGGCAAGGACAGCGATGCGCGGCTGGAGAATATGCTCGCCCGGCACGATCTTGGCGACAGGCTCGCCGAGCCAACGGATGACACCGTCATTGGCGAGGACGAAAGCCTCGTCGACCGCCTCATGCACGCGCCGCGCGCGGCCCTCGATTTCACTCGCCAGGGCCTTTTGCGCCGCAGCGTTCAATGCCTTGGCGGCTTCGCCATCGGCCTGTGGATCGGCCGTGAAACGAAATCCCGACAAATGCCCGACATGCTGGGCTTCGACCAGCACGTCGCCGCCTGGAGTGATTTCGGCTTCCAACATCGCGTTCTCTCTCAAGCGACGCATCAGGACGCTCGTCCGCCGGTCGATGAACCTTTGGGCGAGGCGCTCGTGCAACGCGTCCGACAGCCTGTCCTCTACCTGACGGGCGGCCTCCTGCCAATGCTCCGGATCACGGAGCCAATCGGGGCGATTGGCGAGGAAGGTCCAGGTTCTGACCTGGGCGATCCGCGCCGACAGCGTGTCAAGGTCTCCATCAACACGATCGAGCTCGTGAATATGCCGTGCAAACCAGTCTTCGGGAATATGGCGGGCACGGACAATGAAACCATAGATCGAAAGTACGAGTTCCGCATGGGCTGCCGGCGACAGCTTGCGATAATCGGGAATTTGGCAGGCATCCCAAAGCCGCGCCACATCGGCGGCGGTCTTGGTCACCCGCAGGACATTCTCGTCCCGCCCGGCAATGTCAAGCACCATTTGATCTTCGGCAAGCGGCGCGCGTGTCAAGCCGTAGTCGCGCGGCTGCTTATCGAGCGATGCGCCAAGCGCCGCGATGGACGAGAAGTCGAGATCGCTGTTGCGCCATTGCAGCATCCTGACCGGGTCGAAACGATGCTCTTCGAGCGCCTCGACGAGATCGGCATCGAAGGGCGAGCATCGCCCTGTCGTGCCGAATGTGCCGTCGCGCATATGCCGCCCGGCGCGGCCGGCGATCTGGCCGAATTCCGCCGGCGTCAGGCGGCGATATTGCCAGCCATCAAATTTGCGATCACCGGCGAAAGCAATGTGATCGACATCGAGATTGAGTCCCATGCCGATGGCATCGGTGGCGACGATATAATCCACGTCGCCATTTTGATAAATCTCCACCTGCGCGTTGCGCGTACGCGGCGATAGCGCCCCGAGCACAACGGCGGCGCCGCCGCGCTGACGGCGGATCCATTCGGCGATCGCATAAACCTCCTCGACCGAGAAGGCGACGATGGCGCTGCGCGGCGGCAAGCGCGCGATCTTGCGCTCGCCCGCGAAGGAGAGCTTGGAAAAGCGCGGCCGCGAGATGATCGGCGCGCCGGGCAGAAGCTCTTCCAACGAACGCTGCATGGTCGAAGCGCCGATCAGCAGCGTCTCGTCGGTGCCGCGCCGGTTCAGCAGGCGATCCGTGAAGATGTGGCCGCGATCGAGATCGGCCGCGAGTTGAATCTCGTCAACGGCGACGAAACTGAGATTGAGATCGCGCGGCATGGCCTCGACCGTCGAAACCCAATAGCGCGGCGCTTCGGGCTTGATCTTTTCCTCGCCGGTGATGAGCGCGACAGCGGCGGGGCCGACCTTCTCGACGACGCGATTATAGACCTCGCGCGCGAGCAACCGCAGCGGCAGGCCGATCATTCCACTGCGGTGCGCCAGCATCCGCTCGATCGCATAATGCGTCTTGCCGGTATTGGTCGGCCCAAGGATGATCCGCACGCCGCGCGCACGCTCCAGCGGATGAATCTGCGGGCCGGAAATCGGAAGGTTCATTTCTTCAATCTTTCGGCGGCGGCGCCTTTGCGCCGGCTCCGGTGCGCTTGATATGCGCTGCCCTGGCCGCATCGGCAAGCGTGGCCAAGGCTAACGGCCGCGGCAGGGATGTTTGTGCAAATGTCGCAAAACCAGCCGCGTCTGTCCCAATCTGCAGCAAAAAACTGTGGGCGACGCCCGTTTCCGTTGACACTCCGAACGTGCGGCGAACGAATCGCGCCCGAATCGCTGACAGGCGCCGAATCCGTCTTTGTTCACTGCAACATCTTGCGCGCATCGATCAGCAGCTTCTACAGATTGTAAAAATAGGGGTGATTCAAGCCTCGTGCACCGGCGCCGCCGCAGATTCGCGACGGACTCCGAAGCCGCCTTTTGTCAAGCCGAGGTCGCGCCGATATTTGTCGCCTCCCGGGGCCCTTGACGGACGCCCCGACCTAGCCGCCTTTGCCGAGGCGATACGCGCATCAATTTCGGTCCCACGCCATGATTGACCTACATGTGTTTCCGAGCCCGTGGCCGTTCAACCCCAGCCCCTTTTGCCTGAAGGCTGAAACTTATTGCCGGCTGGCGGGAATAGAATTCCGCAGCGTCGATTCGCTGCCGCTGCGCGCCCCGCGCGGCAAGCTGCCGTTTCTCAGCGACGGGCCGGAGAAAATTCCCGATAGCGCGCTCATTATCAGCTATCTGAAACAGCGCTTCGGCAACCGGCTCGATCAGGGGCTCGATGCGGCGCAACACGCTAAAGGCCATCTGATCCGCCGCTGTTGCGAGGAGAGCCTATATTTCGTGATGCTCTATGAGCGCTGGATCGACCCGGACGGATGGAAGGTCATCAAACCGGCCCTGTTCGGCGCGGCGCCGCCGCTCGTCCGCGACGCCGTGGCGGCGATGGCGCGGCGCGGCGTGCGGCGCGCCCTTAATGGGCAAGGCTATGGCCGCTATGCGCCGCAAGAGGTCCTCGCCAATGGCGCGGCGGATTTGGAGGCTTTATCTGCCTCTATCACGCCGGGCGGCTTCGCCATCGGCGAGCGGCCCACGTCCTATGACGCCACCCTCTATGCCTTCCTCACCAATATCCTCGACGCGCCGGTGGAAACGCTGCTGAAAGCGGCCGCGCAGGAGTACCCGGAGCTTTCCGGCTATTTGGCGCGGATGCACGACCGTCTCGATCAGGAGACGAAGGCGACAAAATTGTAAGGCTGAAATACTGGCGCGATCGCACCGATCAGCGATCGGCCTTGAGCGTCTTGCCACCCGGTTCGAGGTGCAGCTCGATCGCATCGACATAGGCCATGCCCGCCATCGTCCGCAACCCGATATGGAACGGGATGACGACATGCGCGCGCTCGATCGGCGCCAGCCAAACCTCGATATCGCGGTTCTGGGCCATGAATTTCGTCGACCGCGAATCGTAGCGGTGACCGGCGATAGGCTTATAGCGAACCGCGCAAACGGAGACCGGCCCGTCATAACCCGTCACTGAGACATTGCGCGTGCTCGTGTAGGTCATCGTCAGATCGAACCGGACGACGCCGTCATAGATGGGCAGCGTCCGGTTGCAGGCGGATGGGCCGACAAGCGGCTCTCCGGCGGGGACTGCCATGATCAGCGCGCTCGTCGGATCGAGCACATTGCGCTTGTCGGCGGAAGGAACCGGGATACGGATCGCCTCGTCTTCAAGCGGCGGCGAAATATCGACGGCGCGCACATTGCCGCTTTCGAGCGCCATGCGAACCGTGCGCGTATCGCGGGCGGTCGCGGCTGTCGTCGCATAAGCATTGGGCAGGACACTGCCGCGATGAATCTCTCCCGAGGAAACCAGCGCGATCCGCATATGCGCGAGCCAATCGGCAAGGCCAGTCAGATGCGCATCGAGAGCCACGCGATAAGCCGCGGCGCTGACCGCGCCCTTCGCATTGGCCTCGCCGATCCTGAACCCGACAAGACTCACCGAATAACGCGCCAGGATGGTCTCCGCGTAAGCGGGCGCGATAGCTAACGATATCGCCAGCAACGCAGCGGCAAGAGGCGGGCAGGCGGAAACGATGCGCATGAGCAACCGCTTATATGTCCTGACGGATCGCGACCAAAGCCTGCGGGGTTCTTTCTACACGTATTTTCGCAGGACGTGACACGTTTGGCGGGAAATTCGGCCTCTTTCAAGGCGATAGTAACGAGAATCGTGAGTGCGAGCGCGGGCGACTATTCCTTTTTTGCCGGAGGGACGCAAGCGGCTCCAATCCGGCCGCGGCGGCATGGGTCCGGGCCGCAGGTCTGGATTTGGGCAATATGAGACAAGTACCGGGCGCTGCGTTCGTTTATCCAAGTCCCGCTTGGGAAGATGCGTTCTCGCCAGGGCGTGCCCTTGCTTGAAGCTCCGGAGCCCGGGATAAAAGCCCTGCCGGCCCTTTCGCGGGACCGGCCCTTCACCATCCGAGATTTGTCGCACCGCGATTCCAAGGAGCACGCCATGTCGGTCAACGTTCTCTACCGCACCAAAGCCACTGCCACCGGCGGCCGCGAAGGCCATGCCCAAACGGAAGACGGTACGCTCGATGTCAATCTGACCATTCCAAAGGAGCTCGGCGGCAACGGCGCAGTCGGCAACAATCCCGAAAAGCTCTTTGCCGCCGGCTATTCGGCCTGCTTCCTCGGCGCGATGAAATTCGTCGCCACGCAGGGCGGCCCGAAAGTGCCGGACACGACGAGCGTGACTGGCACTGTCGGCATAGGGCCGCGGTCGGAAGGCGGCTTCGGTCTCGAAGTCGAACTTGATGTTTCGCTGCCGGGCCTGCCGCGTGATGCGGCACAAGAACTGATCGAGAAGGCCGATAAAGTCTGCCCCTATTCCAACGCCTTGCGCGGCAACGTCCAGGTCACTCTCAAGCTCGTTTAAGCGCCGCGGACATTTTGACGGCCGCGTCTCGCGGCCGTTTGCTTTTCGGAGATCGGAAAAGATGGAATATACGAAACTCGGCCACACCGGCCTTGACGTGTCCCGCATCTGCCTCGGCTGCATGACCTTCGGCGTGCCGGGGCGCGGGCCGCATTCCTGGACGCTCGACGAGGAAAAGAGCCGGCCGATCATCAAGAAGGCGCTCGAACTCGGCATCAATTTCTTTGACACCGCCAATGTCTATTCCGACGGCACTTCGGAGGAGATCGTCGGCCGTGCGCTGAAGGATTTCGCTTCGCGCCAACAGGTCGTGATCGCAACCAAGGTGCATGGCCGCATGCATCCGGGACCGAACGGCGCCGGCCTGTCGCGCCGGGCGATCCTCGCCGAGATCGACAACAGCCTGCGCCGCCTCGGCGTCGATTACGTCGATCTCTATCAGATCCATCGCTGGGATCACGACACCCCGATCGAGGAGACTCTCGAAGCCCTGCATGATGTCGTGAAGGCCGGCAAGGCGCGCTACATCGGCGCCTCGTCCATGTACGCCTGGCAATTTGCCAAGGCGCTTTATATCTCGCGCCTCAATGGCTGGACCGAATTCGTATCCATGCAGGACCACATCAATCTTCTGAACCGTGAAGAAGAGCGCGAAATGCTGCCGCTCTGCCGCGACCAGAAGATCGCTGTCCTGCCCTGGAGCCCCCTCGCGCGCGGCCGCCTGACTCGCGATTGGGACGAGACGAGCGAGCGGCAGAACACCGATGTCTTTGGCCGCACGCTCTATGGCCTCAACTCCGACCGCAAGATCGCCGAGGCCGTGGCCGCGGTTTCCAAGGCGCGCGGCGTGCCGCGCGCGCAGATCGCCCTCGCCTGGCTCTTGCAGAAAGACGGCATCACCGCGCCGATCGTCGGCGCCTCCAAGTTCAACCACCTCGACGACGCGGTCGCGGCGCTGTCGCTCAAGCTGACGACTGACGAGATCGCCAGACTTGAAGCGCCCTATGTGCCGCATCCTATCGTCGGCTTCCAATAAGAGGAGATTGCGATGAACTGGCTCATTACCGGCGTTTCCAGCGGCTTCGGCCGCGCGCTCTCTGAGCTCATCCTCGAAAAAGGCGGCAAGGTCGCCGGCACCGTCCGCAAAGAGGCCGACAAGGCCGAATTCGAGAAGCTCGCGCCGGGCCGCGCCTTCGCCATCCTGCTCGACGTCACCGACGAGGCCGCCGTGCATCGCGGCGTCGCAGAGGCCGAAGAAAAACTCGGCGGCATCGAAGTGCTCGTCAACAATGCCGGCTATGGATTCGAAGGCGCGCTGGAAGAGGCGACGCTTGCTGATTTCCGCGCCCAATTCGATGTCAACGTCTTCGGCGCCATCGCCATGATGCAGGCGACCCTGCCCTTCCTGCGGCAACGCCGCGCCGGGCATATCCTCAACATCAGCTCGATGGGCGGGCTCATGGCTTTCCCCGGCATCTCCGCCTATCACGGCAGCAAATTCGCGCTCGAAGGCATTTCGGAATCGCTCGCCAAGGAGGTCAAGCACCTCGGCATCAAGGTGACGATCATCGAGCCCGGCGGCTTCCGCACCGATTGGGCCGGGCGCTCGATGCGGCATGTCGAACGGACGATCGAAGATTACGAGCCCTCTGCCGGCTGGTCGCGCAAGCGGCTCGCGGAACGCGACGGCCGCCAGCCGGGCGATCCGCGCAAGGCGGCGGAAGCCATGCTGCTTGTCGTCGAATCGCCGGAGCCGCCGCTGCATCTGCTGCTCGGCTCGGATGCGCTGCAATTGGTTGGGGAAAAGCTCGGCGCGCTTCAAACCGAGATCATGAAATGGGCGCCCGTCTCGGCGGGGACGGATTATCCGAAGCAATAATTATTGCAGCCGGACGCGCACGCTGTCGGACTGGCCCTTGGCATCCATCACCGAGATGCGGGCAAAGCCGGCGCCATCCGGCGTCCATTCGGAATCGCGGCGCAGATCGGGCGTCCCGACCGGCGCGCCGTTGACCATCCAGCGGAAGGGCGGCACGCCGCCTTCCGCCTTGAGCGCGAGATCGCTGCCGCCCGACGCGGAGAGGCCGAGATCGACGCGGGCATCGTTCGGCGGATAGACGATCTTCAGCGCCTGCGTGTCGCTGTCGCCGGCCTCCGCCGCGTGATCGTCGCGCAATTGCCTGAGCGGCGGTGGCAGGTCCGCCGTGCGCGCGATAAGCGCATCGGCGGGACGCGGGATGATCTCATAATCGCTGCCGATCCGGGCGAAGACATCGAACAGGATCGGCGCGGCGGCGACACGTCCGACGAGCCCCGGCACGGCAGCATTGTCCGGCCGCCCGACCCAGACGCCGATCGTGTTCTTGCGATCGAAGCCCAAAGCCCAGGCGTCGCGATAGCCGTAGGATGTGCCCGTCTTGAAGGCGAGACGGTTATAGGGCGCGTTGTCCGGCGGCGGTGCGCCGCGCAGAATATCGGCGACATACCAGGCCGAGACCGGCTCGCAGATGCGCGCGTGCGACGCCAGCGCGCCCATCATGCGCTCGTGCAGAACCGGCACGCTGCCGCCGCGCGCCAGGCCCGCATAGAGCTTGACGAGATCGACAAGCTTGATGCCGACGCCGCCGAGGCCGATGGCCAGCCCGGGCGGCTGATCCTCCGGCAATTCGACGTCGGCACCGGCGCTGCGCAGCCGCGCGAGAAACCGCTCCGGCCCCACGGCATTGAGCAATTCGACGGCCGGCAGATTGAGCGACATTTGCAGCGCATGGCGCGCCGTCACCGTGCCCTCGAAGCCGAGATCGAAATCCTCCGGCGCATATTGGCCGAAATGCACCGGCCGGTCGTCGAGCACGGTTTCGGGATGGGCGATGCCTAACTCGAAGGCAAGCGCATAGATGAACGGCTTCAGCGCCGAGCCCGGCGAGCGCAGCGCCTTGGTCATGTCGATCGCCCCGGCGCGCGCGGCCGAAAAATAATCTGCGCCGCCGACATGGGCGCGGACTTCGCCCGTTGCATTATCGACGACGAGAATGGCGACGGAGATTTTCGGACCGAGACGCTGCGCGCTCTCACGCGCCAGCCTTTCGAGCGCGGCCTGCCAGCCAGCCGAGAGCGTGAGATGATGGGTGCCGTGCTCCTTGTCGGCTCGCAGCGCCGCCTCGGCCGCATGCGGCGCCAAATGCGGAAAGGCGAGACGCCCGTGCGGCACATCTTGTTGTATCGCCTCATCGCGCTCGGCGAGCGTAATGACGCCGCGCCGGTAGATGCGCTCCAGCACGCGGTCGCGTGCCGCCCGTGCCCGCGCCGGGAAGCGATCCGGCCGGCGCGCCTCCGGCGCCTGCGGCAGCGCGACGAGCAGCGCCGCCTCCGCGACGCTGAGGCGCTTCGGCTCCTTGCCGAAATAGGCGAGGCTCGCCGCACGCACGCCCTCGATATTGCCGCCATAGGGCGCGAGGATGAAATAGAGATCGAGGATGATCGGCTTGGCATATTGCTGCTCGAGCTGCAGCGCGCGCGCCATCTGCCGCAGCTTGGCGGCGGCCGATCTTTCCTTGCGCGGCTCAAGCAGGCGCGCGACCTGCATGGTTACAGTCGAGCCGCCGGAAACGATCCGCCCCCGTGTCGCAAATTGCGCCGCCGCGCGGGCGAGCGCTTCGAGATCGACGCCGTGATGTTCGTAGAAGCGATGATCCTCGTAGGCGAGCAGCATGGCGACGAAACGCGGATCGACATCCGGCAGGTTCACCGGCAGGCGCCAGCGGCCGTCGGGCATCGTAAAGGCGCGCAGCAGTTTTCCGTCGCGGTCGAGAACCTCGGGCGACGTATGCTCGGCGGTCGCGAGGTCGAGCGGATGCAGGCTCGCGAAATAGCCGTCCCAGGCCCAGGCGAGGCTATAGCCCGCGGCGACGGCGGCCAGGCTGAGGAAGACGAGCCAATGCCGCAGCTTCATTTCGGCGCCGTGATTATGACCGTGCCGTAGTCCGTGCGCGCGAAGCGCTGCGGACGATACATGTCCTGGATCGTCGCCGCCGGGGCGACATAGTGCCCGGGCGTCACGGCACGAACGATATAGGCGACGGCAAAACTCGCCGCCGATTGGCCATCGCGATCGAAGGCCGCGACGAAGCGATCGTCGCGATATTCCGTATGCGTCGGCTGCACATCGCTCTTGACCCAGGAGAGCGCATCGACATCGCCGCCATCGTAGAGATCGGGATTGTCGATCTCAAGCCCAGCGGGCAACGGATCGTCGAGCACGAGATGCGAATAGCTCGCGACGCTCTCCGTTACCTTCAGCGTGATGACGAAGCGATCGTTCTGCGTGATCTTCGCCGGATCGAGCGGTGTCCCGTCGAGCGAATAATAGCCGCGCTCCAAAGTATAGCCCTGCCCCGCCGCCGGCTCCGGCGTGATCGGATTGCCGGAGGTCGTCAATGCGATCGAGACCGGCTGCTGACCCTGATTGACCAGCTTGACCGGCGCCACCGCGAGCGTCGACGCCAGCCAAGTGCGGTAATAGGCGCCGCTATGCGTCGTGCCATCGACGCCGAGCGAGATCGATTGATCGCGGGCGGCCAGTGCCTCGGCCGCCAGCACCATCCAGGATTCTTCCTGCGTGCTGGCATAGGTGATCGCATCACGGGCGTTTTCGACGACCTGAGCCGCTTTGTCGATCTGTGCGCTGTTCGCACCGCCCTCGACCGCGAGTGTCAGAAGGCCCGCGCCGTCGCGCAGACGCGAACCGAAATCGACGCGCGTGAGGCTATCCTTGTCGTTCGCTTGAGCGAGGCTGTCGCTTGCGGCCGCAAAGACTTTCGCCGCCCGACCACGATCGCCGAGCAAGGCCAGTGCCGCGGCGATCTGCGCCCGCGCCAGCGGCGTCGTGAAGACGGAAAGCCGCGCATCGGCAAGATAGCGCAAATCCTCCATCACCGGCCTGCCGTTGCGGGCCAGCACATAGACCGCGTAGGCGAGCCCGGCGCTCTGCCCGGCTTCGACATCGCTGGTATTGGCGACGAAATTGCGCAGCCGCTCCAGCGCCTGGCCGAAGGCCTGCTGCGGCACGTCGTAGCCCTCCTCGCGCGCGCGGGTCAGGAAATCGGTGACGAAGGCGTTGAGCCATTCATCGCTCGCATTGTCGGATGACCAGAGGCCGAAAGCGCCGCTCGAATCCTGCCGCGCCAGCAGAATCGCAATGGCGCGATTGACGCGGTCGGCGATGCCCGTATCGAAAGCGAGCGCCTTCGGATCGGCGAGCTTGCCGACATAGAGCAGCGGCATGGTGCGGCTGACAAGCTGCTCGGAACATTCGAACGGATAATCCGCGAGCGATTGCAAAAGCCCGGCGGCATCGATGCCGGATAGGCTCGCGACCGCCGCCGAGACGCGGCCGGTGCCGGGCAGGAATTCGGCTGTCAGATCCTTACTCACCAGAAAGGAATCGCCCGCCGCGATCTGCCGCACAATGCGGCGATAGACGCTCGAAGTCCCCGCTTCGACATTCAGCGCAAAATTGCGTTCGGTGGCGAATTTCGGCCCGTGCATTTTGAAGTTGATATTGGCGAGGCCGACCCCGGTCGCGACCAGCGGCACGGAGAGCGCGGTGCGCTCGCCCACCTTGAGCTTGATCGTGCCGCGCGCATGCGCGCCGACCGCCACCGGCCCGTCTATCGCGACATCATAGCTATAGGCGCCCGCCTGCCCCTCGACATTGTCGATCTGCAGATAAAGGCGCGAATGATCCTTCAACGCCAGGAAGCGCGGCAGCGTCGGCTGCACGACAACCGGATCGCGGACGATGACATCTTCGCTCGTGCTGCCGACGCGTGTCTTCGTCCAGGCGACGGCGGCGAGCCGCATCGTGCCATTGAACGGCGGCAGATCGAAGCCGACCTCCGCCTTGCCGTCCGCGCCGACTTTCACCACGCCGGAAAACAGCGCCAGCGGCGCCTCGGTCGGCTTGTTGCCCTGAAGCTCGCCGCCGGCGTCGCCGCCCGAGCGGATCGCGCCCGCCGTGCCCTGCATGCCGTCGATCAGGAAGCCGTAGAGATCGCGGATTTCCGTGGCGAGCGTGCGCTGGCCGTAGAAATAAGCGCTCGGGTCCGGCGTCTGATAATGCGTGAGATTGAGGATGCCGACATCGACCGCGGCGAGCGTCACATAAGCCTCGTCGCCCGGCTGGAGGCCAGCGAGCGTGACCGGCACGCTGATATGCTGATGCGGGCGCAGTTTCTCGGGCGCGCCGATGGCGATATCGAGCTTGTGGCTCGCCGCGGCGACGCTGAACCAGGCGAGCCCAAGCGCGCGGCCCGGATTGCGCTGCGCCGCCTGATCGAGCGGGCGATGTGCGAAGACGACGGCATAAGCGCCCGCGCCCCAATTCGCGCCGACCGGAACGCTGACGACATTGTCGCCTTTCGTCACGTCGATGAGCGCGGAATATTCGAGCTGATCGTTGAGGATGGCGATCGTCGCCGTACCCGCGAAGCGCGAAGCGATCTTGAGCTTCATCGCGTCGCCCGGCGCGTAATCCTCCTTGTCGAGCGTGACTTCCAGAAGGTCGGGCGCTCCTGCCGTCGCCTCGCCGGACCAGCCGACGCCGAAGGTTACGCTGGTCGGCGCATCATTGGGGTCAATGCTTGAGACGTCGAGACGATAGTCGCCGAGCTCGACGGGCGCGGCGATCTTGCCCAAAGCATCGGCGCTCAAATCGAGCGTGCCGGTGGCGACGCGGCGCGAGGATTTCACCTCCTCGAAATCCCAATGGCCGTCTTGATTATACCATTGGTAATCCGTGATCAGTCGATAGAGCGACCAGGCGACGCCTTTGCGCGCAACCCGTGCGGCGCTGGAATTGATCGCGATAACATCGAAATTGGCGATATCGCCGTCGCCGAGCGAGGCGAAATCTTTCTTGACGCCGATCAAGCCGCCCTTCGGCAGGATCGGCAGTGTGACATTGCGCTCGACCGCGCGGCCGCCCGGCTCGCCGACACGCAGAACGACCTTGGCTTCGAGCGGCTGGGTCGCGGCGATATCGGGAATCGGCACATCGATCGCAGCGTCGCCCTTGTCGTCGGTCGTGACGATGGTTGGCAGGTCTTTGCTCACCGCCTCAAAAGTCTGGTCCTGCAACCCGGCCTGATAGCCTTGCAAAACCGGCAGGCCGTGGTCGCCCGCCGCCTCGACCGTCACTTCGCCACCGACGTCGAGACCAGAGCCCGGCGCGCCATAAAGATAGCGCGAATTGGTGTCGATCGTGGTCGTGTCGCCGGCACGCACCTGCGTCTCGCGCGGCTTCAGCTTGAAGTCGAGCCGCTCAGGCACATAATCCTCGACCAGGAATGTCGTTTCGCCGACCGGCGCACCCTTCGGATCGACATAGGCCTGCACGCGCCATGTGCCGCTCGCGCTCGACGGCAGCAGAGGCAGCGCAAAGCTGCGCCCGCCGGCGCCCTGATCCGCGATCAGCGCGCGTCTATATTCGACGCCATCTGGCCGCCTGGCGACAAGCGTCAGCGGCACGCCCTCCTTGGCGACGCCCTTGTCATCGCGCAACAGCGCCGTGACATAGACCGTCTCGCCCGAGCGGTAGACACCGCGCTCGGTGAAGACCTGCGCATCGAGCGGCTGCGTCACGTCGCGGCCCTTGACGCCGCGGTCCGTCAGATCGAACGCGCTTTGCTGGAGATTGAGAAAGCCGTAATCGCCTTTGCCGTCCTCGGCGACGATAAGGCCCGGCGCCAATCCGCCGCTGCCACGCGACAGGCCGGGCTCGAAGCGCACATAGCCGCTCGCGTCGCTGGGCTTGGTCGCCAGAATCTCGTTGTCGCGCGCGACGAGGCGCAGCGAGATGCCGATAAGCGGCTTTGCCGTTGTCAGCGAGCGGACGAAGATATGCAGCCCGTCGCGACTCGAAAGCGCGGTGAGGCCGAGATCGGAGACAACGAACCATTGCGTCGCGACGTTGCTGTAATCGTCTTCCCCCTCCTGCAAAGCATCGGCCGGCTTGGCGGTCATGATATAGACGCCGGCCTCAAGCGTGCCCACGGCTTCAAGAACCGGAAAGGCCGTCGTCACATCCTTGTTGAGCTCGCTCGCGACATCGAGCGTGCCCTTCCAGATTTTGCGCGCGTCGCTGTCCTTGAATTGCTGCAGGCGATAGGAGGAAAGCTGCGTCAGGAAATCGCTGGAGCTGATGATCGGCAAAAGGCTCCTGTCGGCGACGCGGAGAATTTGCACGGCGACTTTCTTAGCGTTGACCGAGACGACCGGAATGCCCTGCTGTCCGATGCGCGGCAATACGTAGTTCTTGCCGGTGAAATGCACCTGCGGGGAGCGGTCGCGCACGTAGAGATCATAGACCGCCGTGCGCAGCAATTGCTCGCCGACCGAGGATGGAAGCCCCTGACGCAGAGTGATTGTATAATGCTCGCTGTGATGCAGCCCATCGACGCAGATCTGCTGATCTTCGCTCGAAACCGCCGGCCGGTCGATGCCCGCGACGCTAACATAAGAAGCGAAATCCACGTGGCCGCTGGCGAGCGACTCGGAGAATTGAAAGCAGGCGCGCGGCGCGGCCGAGTCCTTATCGACCTTATAATCCAGAATGCGGAAGCCATAGGTCTCGCGCTCCTTCTGATAGGTCGCGCGGATAGCGGGATCGTCGGCGAGCGTTAGGCTCGCATGATAGGCATTGAGCGAGGGGCGCCACAATTCGCGTTGCGCGAAGACCGCGCCGAGCTGCGCCAGGGCCTGCGCCGCCGTCGTTTTGTCGGCGGCCTTGGTATAAGCAAGATAGGCGGCAGTCGAAGCGGCCTGCAAAATCTCATCGGTCTTGCCCGAGGCAATTTCGGCGCGCGAATAAGCGAGCCACGCGGCGGAATCGTCCGGCGCGATCGCGATCAATCCGGCGATCGCGTGCAGCGTCTCTTTCGTGTCGCCCTTGGCGAGAGCCGCCGCTGCGGCTTTGCGCAGGGAATCCGGAGTTTGGTCTTTGAGATCGTCACCATCTTGCGCCGCCTGGGCCGCGAGCCGCAGCGCATCGCTGGCGAGGTCCGAATTGTTATAATCGCCCTGCAACGCTGAAGCGCTGCCCGCGGCAACGAGACCCAGCATCAGCCCGAACAAGGCAGCGATCACACGCATATTCGCTCCGTCAGTGCCGAAGGATTCTCAAAGATCGAGCAAACGTCAGTACACTTTCGCACTCCGGCGACGAGAGCGCTTGCGGCGATTGGTCCGGATACCAAAATAATGTGGTGATTTCGCAACGTCCGTCACGATTTCGGCAAGAGAGCAGACGCAATCTTGGCGGGAGAATTTAGACATCGCGCGGGAACGCGGCAATAAGGCATGCGTTTCAATATCTTACAATGCAAACGCCCCTGCCTGCATGGACCAGATCGAGCGAATTTTGCGAAATATTTGAGCGATGCAGCAAGCCTTGCCCCTGGCGTATTCGCGCCGCATAAACCGCCTGCACGAGCGGCATGTACATGGAAAACTGAATGGCTTTGAATGAGGAAGTACGCCCGACGCGCCCCGCGCAAAACGCGCGCGGCCTGATCCGGCCGCGCAAGGCAAATCTGCATACCTGGCTGAACAGTTTTTCGTCCAATCCCGGCAGTGCGGAACATAAGCGGCGGCGCACGATCGCGACCTATATCGGCGCCTCGTTCAGCGTGGCCATCGCCGCGCTCGCCATCTTCGTCCTCATCCATACGCTGTCGCATATCAACCCTGGCCAGTTGCGCGCCGCCTTCGCCGCGACGCAGAACACCCAGATTTTCGAGGCTTTGGGGCTGACGGCTTTATCCTTCTTGGCCTTGACGGGCTATGACGGCGTCGCACTCCTCCAACTGCGCCAGCGCGTTCCCTATACGACGACCGCCCTGGCCTCGTTCACGAGCTATGCGATCTGCTTCACGCTCGGCTTTCCGCTGATCACAGCCGGAACGGTGCGGTTTTGGATTTATTCCCAGGCCGGCCTCAAACCGGCGAAGATCGCCAGCCTCACCATCATTGCCGGCGTCACCTACTGGCTCGGCATGGTGCTGATCCTCGGCATCGGCCTCTTGTTCCGCTCCGCCACGATCAGTCAGCTCGACCATTTCGAGCCGCAGGTCAACGTGCTGATCGGGCTCGGCGCGCTCGGGGCTCTATTCGCTTATCTCGTCTGGGTTTCGATCGAGCACCGCTGGACGCGCATCCATGGCTTGAAGCTCGAATTGCCCGGTTTCAAACTGACGCTGGCGCAGGTCGTGCTCGGCGTCATCGATCTCTGCTCGGCCGCCGGCGTGCTCTATGTGCTGCTGCCGGAGCCGCACAATGTCGATTTCTTCACGTTCGCGGCCGTCTACGTCTTTGCCTGCGCGCTCGGGATCGCGAGCTATGCGCCGGGCGGGATCGGCGTCTTCGAGGCGACGATGCTGAAGTTCCTGCCCGTCCCTTCGCAGGAGGGCCTCCTGGCCTCGCTCCTGCTCTTCCGCATCATTTATTATCTCATTCCCTTCGTTCTCGCCTTCGCGCTGCTCGGCGCCAACGAGGGAAACCGGCGCTGGGCGGATTTGCGCGAGGCGATGCGCCGCGCCGCAGGCGAAAGAGATGCGGACTAGCGCGCCGCGCCATCGGTGAAACCCGCGTCAAGCCGATAAAGAGACCGCCGTCGATCCAAATAAAAGAGCGTGCTCCGATGGGAGCACGCTCGCGAATTACGGACGTTGAAGCTCTGCGCCGTCAGAGCCAATAGACGAAGACGAAGAGCAGCAGCCAGACGACGTCGACAAAGTGCCAATACCAGCTCACCGCCTCGAAGGCGAAATGGTGGTCGGCATTGAAATGGCCGCGCAGAATACGGATCAGGATCGCCGTCAGCATGACGACGCCGACAGTGACATGGAAGCCGTGCAGCCCGGTCAGCGCGAAGAAGGTCGCGCCATAAACGCCGGAGCCAAGCGTCAGACCCAGCTTGGTATAGGCCTCGTAGAATTCGTTCGCCTGCAAAGCCAGGAAGATGACGCCGAGTAGAATCGTCGCGGCGAGCCAGAAGACGAGGGCGTCGCGCCGATCGCGCTTCAGCCAGTGATGCGCGCGCGTCACGGTCGCGCCAGACGTGAGCAGAAGCAATGTGTTAAGCGCCGGAATGCGCCACGGATTGACGATATCGAAGTTTTTGCCCAACGGACCCGCGGTCGGCCAAGCGTCGGCGAAATGCGGCCAGGGCGTGAAATGGGCGTCGAGCGAGGCGAGCCACGGCACCGAGACTTCGCGCTCGTAGAACAACACGCCGAACAGCGTCGCAAACAGCGTGATCTCGGAAATGATGAACCAGATCATGCCGAGCCGGAAGGAACGATCCTCCCAGTGATGGTAGAAGCCGCCTTCGCTTTCGCCGATGACATTGCCGAACCAACGCACGAGCGCGAAGGCGATCGTGGCCAAGCCGACCAACGCGAACCATTGCCCGGCGGGATAGCCGTTGACCCGCAGCGCGAGGCCGATCGCGAGCAGCATGATCGCAAACGAGAGCAGCGCCGGATAGGGGCTGGGCTTCGGGACAAAATAGCGACGGGTGGTCGCGTGTGAATTAGCGCTCACTTTGGTTCTCCCCTCGCGACGACGCGGCTTCTTGTATGGCCGGAAAGGCCGAATAGGACACCGTGATCGTCGTAATCTCTTTCGGCAGGTCTCGGGTCACGAAAAACACGACCGGCATGACCCGCGATTGGCGCGGCGCGAGCGCCTGAGCGTGGAAGCAGAAGCATTCGATCTTCTTGAAGTTTATCGCGGCCTGCTCCGGGCTCACGCTCATGATCGCTTGGCCGTATCGCAGTTCGCTACCCAGATTGGTCGCGAGATAAGTCGCGGTGGCGGGCTCGCCGGGATGAACCCGCAGGCGGCGGACCACAGGTTGGAATTTCCACGGCAGGCCCGGCATCACCGTACTGGTGAATTCGACGGTCACCATGCGGGACAGGTCAACCCCGCCGACAGGGCGTGCCGAAGTCTCTTCCGTCTTACCGTTGAGCCCCGTCACATGGCAGAACGTATTGTACAGCGGTACGAGAGCGAAGCCGAAGCCGAAGAAGCCGAGCGCCACGAGCAGCAGGCCGAAGGCCAGCCGCCAATTCGCCGCAGGCCGCGGCCGAGCCGGCGATTCGCTCCGCTCGACGGCTTCGCCCTTCGTCATGCCACGACCGGCTGTTCATCAAACGTGTGGTGCGGCGGCGGCGACGGCAGCGTGAACTCAAGGCCCTTTGCACCTTCCCACACCTGGCTCGTCGCCGGCTTGCCGTAGCCAGCGGCGGCGCGGACGATGTTGTAGACGAGGATCAATTGCGCGGCGCCGAGCAGGAAGGCGCCGAGGCTCGACACCAGAATTCAGCGGCGCGAATTGCAGCGCATAATCGGGAATGCGACGCGGCATGCCGGCAACGCCGAGGAAGAACTGCGACATGAACGTGATGTTGAAGCCGATCATCGTCAGCCAGAAATGCCATTTCCCGAGGCGCTCGTTATACATGCGGCCGGTGATCTTCGGCAGCCAGTAATAGACGCCGGCGATCACGCCCATGATGGGGCCGCCGAACAGCGCGTAATGGAAGTGCGCCACCAGGAAAAAGCTGTTGTGATACTGCTGATCGGCGACGGCGTCGGCGAGCACGAGGCCTGTCAGGCCGCCAATGCCGAAGAGCACGATATAGCCGAGTGCGAACAGCATTGGCGTCTCGAAGGTCAGCGAGCCCTTCCAGATCGTCGCGAGCCAACAGAAGAACAGAATGGCGAGCGGTATCGAGATCAGCATCGTCGAATACATGAAATAGAGCTGACCCGCGACCGGCATGCCGGACGTAAACATATGGTGCGCCCAAACCACGACCGAGAGGGCCGCGATCGCCCAATAGGAATAAACCTGCGCCCGATAGCCGAAGATCGGCTTGCGCGCGAATGTGGGCAGGATGTGCGAGAGGATGCCCGCGGTCGGGAAGAGGAGAATGTAGACCTCGGGGTGGCCGAAGAACCAGAAGAGATGTTCCCAGAGCACCGGGTCGCCGCCGCCGGCCGCGCTGAAGAAATGCGTGCCGAAATGACGATCGGCGAGCAGCATCGCGCTGCCGGCGATGAGCGCCGGGAATACCGCGATCAGCAGGAACGAGGTCATCAGCCAGCTCCAGACGAAGAGCGGCAGTTTCATCATCGTCATGCCCGGCGCGCGCAGATTGAAGATAGTCACCACGATATTGATCGAGGCCATCAGCGACGAGGCGCCGAGAAGGAAGATCGAGAAAATCGCGAAATCGACACCAGGACCGCCTTGCACCGAGAGCGGCGCATACATCGTCCAGCCGGTGTCGACCGGGCCGTTGCCGATCCCGAACAGCTTCAGAATGAAGGGAAGGACCAGAACGATTGCCGCCGGAGGCAGCAGCCAGAAGCCCCAATTATTGAGACGCGGCAAGGCCATGTCCGGCGCGCCGATCATCAAGGGGATGAGATAGTTCGCAAAGCCCGCCGTAACCGGCATCAGCGCGCCGAAGACCATCACGAGGCCATGCAGCGTAATGACCTGGTTATAGACCTCCGGCGTGAGGAAGTGATTGGCGGGATGAATGAGCTGGCCGCGAATCAATTCGGCGAAGAAGCCGCCGAGCAGGAACATCGTCAGTCCGAACAACATGTAAAGGATGCCGATGTCCTTGTGATTGGTCGTCGTGAGCCAGCGCGCCAAGCCTTTCGGCTCGTCGTGCGCGTCGTGATGACCGAAATCCGTGATGGCGCTACTCATCGGGTTTTCCTCTTCTTAAGCCGAATTATTTTCCGCGCGCCGCCTTCACCGTGGAAGGCTGCACGACGTCGCCGGTCTCGTTGCCGAAGCTATTGCGTTCGAAGGTGATGACAGCCGCGATATCAGCATCGCTCAGCTGGCCATCGAAGGCAGGCATCGGCGTGCCGGGAATGCCCTTCAGCACGATCTGGATATGCCGATCCACCGGGCCTTCGACGATCTTGCCGTCCTTGAAGAATCCACGCTGCAAGAGCAGGTCCGTCATCGTCGGCGGTGCCGCGAAGGGCTTGCCGGCCGCGATCGGCGGGAAAGCGCCCGGCAGGCCAAGGCCCGTCGGCTGGTGGCAGAGCGCGCAATAGGTCGTGTAGGTCTGCTGGCCGTGCTTGAGGAGGTCTTCCTTGCTCATGGTCGTCACAGCCGCCGCCTGGGCTGCACTCGCCTGCGCATCGGCAACCCATTTCTTGAAATCGTCCGGCGACTTCGCCTCAACAACGATCGGCATGTAGGCATGGCCGACACCGCAGAGTTCCGCGCACTGGCCGCGATAGATGCCGGGCTTATCGATCTTCACCCAGGTCTCGCGCAGAAAGCCGGGAACGGCGTCCTGTTTGATCCCGAAGGAGGGAATCCACCAGGCGTAAATCACGTCCGTCGAGGTCAGCAGAACGCGGACCTTTTCGCCGACCGGCAGAACCAGCGGCTTATCGACTTCGAGCAGATAATTCGGATCGGTCGGCGCGCCGCTGTCACGCTGCAACTCCGGGGTCGACAGATTGCTGACGAAGGAAATGCCCTGATCCGGATAATCGTAGTGCCAGCGCCACTGGCTGCCCGTCACCTTGATGACGAGCGCGGCATCATTGCGCGTATCCGCGAGGCTGAGAACCGCGTGATAGGCCGGGATGCCCATTACGATGTAGTCGATGAAAATGAGCGTCAGGATCGGCAGAGCCGAGAGCGCCCATTGGAGCGGCGTCCGCGGCGCGGTGAAAGTCGCCGGCGCGTGCCCGCGGCCGCGTCGATAGCGGATCACGGCAAACAGGAGGAAACCGAGCCCGACCGTGAAGAGAACGGCGATGATCGTCAGAAACAGGTCGTGGACGTAAAGCGTCTCACGTGCGATCGGCGTCACCGGGGTCTGGAATTCGAAAGGATTGTGGGCTTGCGCCGCTCCGGAAATCAGCGCCAGAGCGGCCGATCCGAGGATAACCTGTTTTTGCTTAGCCATATTTTTGACTTCTAGAAGCCCACTGCGAGGTGGACGTTTCACATCCCGGCCTCCGAGGAAGCCGCCCCTGGAATCACATGTCGCGCCCATCATGGCTAGTGCGACAGGTCGCAGCGCACCGGCGATCTTTGTGTTTGACATTTCGCAATATTTACGCGGAACAAGAGGAAAGTTTCCCCCGCGCACGCTGACCCTACGATTTGGTTGATTTGGATCATTGACAAAATGCAAGAGCCGCCTGAAAGGCTTTAAGATCATCATCATTCGTATTGCGAGCGAGTGAGTGTTCCTGCCTTACAGGAAGTCGGGCGGCGGACGCGGGAATAGCTGGAATTTGGAAGTCAGGAATTATGGCTGCGAACTCTCAACTTTTACGTGTCTGCGCGCGATGCCCGATGGCGGAAGTGTGTGGAGCGCTCGGCAAACAGACCGCGATCGCGCGCGACGGCGTCGGCATGTATCTCTGCCGTAAGGGCCGCTCGATTTATCATAAGGACAACGTCGGCGGCCAAGTGCATATCCTGCGCGAAGGCTGGGCCTTTCGGTTCACCGTGCTGCCCAACGGGCGGCGGCAGATCATGGAATTCCTGCTACCCGGCGACCCGGTGCTGCTCCCCCTGATTTTTCTGCCGCGCCTTCCCTATACCGTCCACGCGCTGACCGAGGCGATGCTCTGCACCTTCGCGCTGAAGGACTTCAGCCGCCAGGAGGTTTCCAGCGAGGCGACACGGCGGATCGAGGTCGCCTGCACTGCGGGGCTCGTCCGCAGCAAATCGCGTCTGGCGGAGATCAACCAGCGCAATTCGCAGGAGCGCACCGCTTGGCTTCTTCTCTCTCTTTATAAGGAATTGAAGGAACGCGGCTTTGCCGAAGGCAATGTCGTCCACTTCCCGCTGAGCCTCGCCCATGTGGCCGATGCGCTCGGCATCACCGTCACGCACGCGAGCCGCACTTTGGGCGCGCTGCGACGCGAGGGGCTCATTTCCCTTTCACGCGAACGGCTGACCGTGCATCGCGAGCAGGATCTCGCCAATGTCGCCCTGCTTCCGGAGGCGTCTTAAAAAGGCAGCGTAATAAAGCTGGGCTCGCAGAACGAAGCGCCCCAGTTCAGACAGCGGCCGAGTGGCGCGCGGCTGTGGCCGGTAGGTAGGCATCGAAGGCTGCGGCGACGAGGCGGAGAAACGGACGCCCCTGCTCCGTGATCGCCAGACGGCGCCCCTCAATTTCCACCACGCCACTCTGGGCCAGCGGCTGCAAAGCCTCGATTTCGGCGGAATAATCGCCGGGAACTTCGTCGAGGTCGATGCCCATATCGCACATCAGGCGCTCGATGACCGCCGCCCGCTGCTTGTCCTCCCGTGAAAAGGCATAGCCCTTCACCGTTGCAAGGCGGCCGGCCTCCAGAACTCCGCAAATAGCCCGGCACATCGACGGCGTTCTGCACAAATCCCTGCGGCAGCTTGCTGATGGCAGAAGCGCCGAGGCCGATCAGCGCCTCGGCGTCATCGACCGTATAGCCCTGGAAATTGCGGCGCAGGCGGCCGTTGCGCGCAGCTTCCGCCAGCGGATCGTCGGGCAGCGCGAAATGGTCGAGACCGACGGCCACATAACCGAGCGCCGCCAGCGTATCCGCCACCGCCCGCGCCTGTTCGAGCCTCTCCACCGTTCCCGGCAGTGCCCCCGCGTCGATCAGCTTCTGGTGGGTCTTGAACCAGGGCACATAGGCGAAGCCGAAGAGGGCGATCCGTTGCGGCGAGAGCAGCGCGGCCAGCCAAGCGCTTTCCGCCACGTTCTCTATGCTCTGCTGCGGCAGGCCATACATCAGATCGATATTGATGTTCTCGATGCCGACGCAATGGAGCGTGCCGACGGCACGCCCGACTTGCGCGAATGGCTGGATGCGGCCAATCGCCTTTTGCACCTGCGGCGAGAAATCCTGCACCCCGAAACTCGCGCGATTGACGCCAATCTCCGCCAGCGCCGTCGCGAGCTCGGCCGACAAATGCCGGGGATCGAGTTCAATCGCATGTTCGACGAGCGCCGAGAGGTCGAAGGCCGCGCCGATCCGGTCGGCGATCACCGTCAGCCAGCGGGGGCCGAGTATCGAGGGCGTGCCCCCACCCCAATGCAGATGTGTGACCCGGTGCGGGCCGAGCGCTTGCGCGACCTGTTCGATCTCGCCGATCAGCCGCTCGGCATAGCGATCGATCGGCTCACGGCGGCGCACCGCCTTGGTGTGGCAGCCGCAATAAAGGCAGATGTCCGTGCAATAAGGGATATGAATATAAAGCGAGAGGTCCGCCTCCGGCTTCAGAGCGCCAAGCCATTGGGCATAAGCCCCCGGCCCCACGGCATCGGAAAAATGCGGTGCGGTCGGATAGGATGTGTAGCGTGGCACATTGCGCTCGGCGAGCGCATAGATCGAGCGCATGAATTCTTTATACGCGAAAATTCCACCAGCAGCCTTGATCCGCGTCAAAACTCGGCAACGGCGCGCGGCTAAACTGATGGGCGCGGGTTCATACGACGCCGCGTATATGAGATTTATATTTTTGCACCTGCGAAGACCGCTCGATCCTATATGCGCTTTACGCCAAATCCTCGCATGTAAGTCACGCTGAGCCGAGATCGGCTCGCGTCGATTCAAAATGTTGGGGCGTGTTCGGGAAAAGTTACACGACTTTTCCCGAACACGCCCTAGAGCGGGATACGAAAAAGTGGATACCGATTTTTCGCGTAAATCCCGCTCTAGGTTTTTTTTTGGAATCGATCACGTTCATGATTTTGGATCGTTCCGATCCAAAATCATCACGATCTAGGAGATCGTTCGCATGTTTGACATTCTTTATCTCGCAATCGGCATAGCCGCGTTCGCGAATTCTCACACTTTACATTTTCGCCTGCGACAGACTGTGAGCCAGCCATGATTATCGATTACGCGCTCGGCGGCATCGCCGTGATCTTTATCCTCGCCTATCTCGTCTACGCGCTCGTCCGTCCCGAGCGGTTCTAGGAGTCCCAAAATGACTGTGAATGGATGGATTCAGATCGCGCTGTTCTCGGTGCTGATCATCGCGCTGACGAAACCAGTCGGCTACTACATGACGCGCGTCTTCTCGGGCGAGCGGACTTTTCTTTCGCCCGTCTTGCGGCCGGTCGAACGCGCCATCTACGCGATCTGCGGCGTGAACGAGGCGGAAGAGCAGCATTGGGTCACCTATGCGATCGCAATGGCCTTCTTCAGCGCCGCAGGCTTTGTCGCGCTTTACGCCATTCAGCGGCTGCAAGGCGTCCTGCCGTTCAATCCACAAGGCCAGAGCGCGGTCGAGCAGAGCCTCGCCTTCAACACGTCGGTGAGCTTCGTCACCAATACGAACTGGCAATCCTACGTGCCCGAAACCACCATGAGCTATCTCACGCAGATGGCCGGGCTGACGGTGCACAATTTCGTTTCCGCGGCGACCGGCATTGCGCTCGCGGTGGCGCTGATCCGGGGCTTCTCGCGCCGCTCGGCGCAATCGATCGGCAATTTCTGGATCGATATGACGCGCTGCGTGCTTTACATCCTCCTGCCCATCTCGATCGTCGTCGGCTTGTTCTTCGTCTGGCAGGGCATGCCGCAAAACCTCAATGCCTATACGACCGTGACGACGCTGGAAGGCGCCAAGCAGGTGATTGCGCAGGGGCCGGTCGCCTCGCAGGAAGTCATCAAAATGATGGGCACCAATGGCGGCGGCTTCTTCAACGCCAACTCGGCCCATCCTTTTGAAAATCCGAATGCGCTGACCAACTTTGTTCAGATGCTGCTGATCTTCTCGCTGGGCGCGCCGCTGACCAATGTCTTCGGCCGCATGGTCGGCAATCAGCGCCAGGGTTGGGCGATCTTCGCGGTCATGGGCCTTCTCTGCCTCGCCGGCGTTTTCACCGTCTATCATTCCGAGGCGCCTGGCAATCCCGCGTTCGCTGCGCTCCACGTTGACCAGACGGCATCTGCGCTGCAGCCCGGAGGCAATATGGAAGGCAAGGAGGTGCGCTTCGGCATCGCCAATTCGTCGCTCTTCGCCACGGTGACCACCGATGCCTCCTGCGGCGCGGTCAATACGATGCATGACAGCCTGATGCCGCTCGCCGGCCTCGTGCCGATGGTCAACATCATGCTGGGCGAGATCATCTTCGGTGGTGTCGGCTCCGGCCTCTACGGAATGCTGATCTTCGCCATCCTTGCGGTCTTCATCGCCGGGCTGATGGTCGGCCGCACGCCGGAATATCTGGGCAAGAAAATCGATGCGAAGGAAGTGAAGATGGCGATGCTGGCCATTCTCATCCTGCCCTTCTCGATCCTCGGCTTCTCGGCGCTCGCGACCGTGCTGCCGGCGGGCCTTGCCGGCCCGGCCAATGCCGGCCCGCACGGGTTCAGCGAGATCCTCTATGCCTATACTTCGGCGACGGGCAACAATGGCAGTGCCTTCGCGGGCATCTCGGCCAACACGCCCTTCTACAACTCGACGCTGGGCCTCGCGATGTTCATCGGCCGCTTCTTGATGATCACGCCGATGCTGGCGATCGCGGGCTCGCTCGCGGCGAAGAAGATCGTGCCGGCTTCGGCAGGCACGTTCCCGACCGATAGCGGTCTCTTCGTCGGCCTGCTCATCGGTGTCATCCTGATCACCGGCGGTCTTATCTACTTCCCCGCCCTGGCGCTCGGCCCGATCGTTGAACATCTGGCGATGAACGCCGGCACGCTCTATTAATCCAAGAGGCAAGCAATGGACCAATCCGCTCGCACGAGGATGCCTGTCGCCGGCTCGGCCAACTCGCAGAATTCTCATCACGGCCATCCGCAATTCCTTCAAGAAGCTCGATCCGCGTGTGCTGATCCGCAATCCGGTGATGTTCACGGTGGAGGTTGTCGCGACGTTGACGACCATCCTATTTGTGCGCGATCTCATCGCCGGGCATGGCCATTATGGCTTCGCCTTCCAGATCATCCTCTGGCTGTGGTTCACCGTGCTCTTTGCCAATTTCGCCGAGGCGGTAGCCGAAGGCCGCGGCAAGGCGCAGGCGGCGACGCTGCGGCGGAGCAAGACGGAGGCCAATGCCAAGCTTCTGCGCGCCGCGAACGAGCCCGAGAGCAAAGGCACGGCCTGGCGCTCGGTGCCGGCTGTCTCACTGAAGCCTGGCGATATCGTGCTCGTTGAAGCCGGCGATCTCATCCCGAGCGATGGCGATGTCGTCGAGGGCGTCGCGTCGGTCGATGAATCCGCCATCACCGGCAAGTCCGCGCCAGTGATCCGCGAAAGCGGCGGCGACCGCTCCGCCGTCACCGGTGGCACGCTGGTGATCTCCGACTGGTTCAAGGTGAAGATCACGGCCGCGCAAGGCTCGACCTTCCTCGACCGCATGATCGCGCTCGTCGAAGGGGCGGAGCGGCAGAAGACGCCGAACGAGATCGCGCTCAATATTTTACTTGCGGGTCTCTCGATCATCTTCGTCTTCGCCGTGGCGACCATCCCGAGCTTTGCCTCTTACGCCGGCGGCACGACGAGCGTGCTTGTGCTCGTCGCTCTGTTCGTGACTCTGATCCCGACGACGATCGGCGCGCTGCTCTCGGCCATCGGCATCGCCGGCATGGACCGCCTCGTGCGCTTCAAAGTGTTGGCCATGTCTGGTCGCGCGGTCGAGGCGGCGGGCGATGTCGATACGCTCCTGCTCGACAAGACCGGCACGATCACGCTCGGCAATCGCCAGGCGACGGCCTTCATTCCCCTCACTGGCGTCGGCGAGGCGGAGCTCGCGAGCGCCGCGCAGCTCGCCTCCCTCGCCGACGAAACGCCAGAGGGCCGCTCGATCGTGGTTCTCGCCAAGGAGAAACAGGGTATCCGCGGGCGCGACTTTTCAAGCCTGCATGCGAAGTTCATCCCCTTCTCGGCGCAGACGCGCATCAGCGGCATCGACAGCGGCGAAGGATCGATCCGCAAGGGCGCGGTCGATGCGGTCATCGCCTATGTGCGCGGCCAGACCTCCGCGGACATCGAAGCCACCGTGCGCGAGCTCAACGCCAAAGCCGACGAAATCGCCAAGGCCGGCGCAACGCCCCTCGCTGTCGCCAAGGATGGGCGCCTGCTCGGCGTCATCCATCTGAAAGACATCATCAAGGGCGGCATCAAGGAGCGCTTCCAGGAATTACGCCGCATGGGCATCCGCACGGTGATGATCACCGGCGACAATCCGCTCACCGCCGCGGCGATTGCGGCCGAGGCTGGCGTCGATGACTTCCTTGCGCAAGCGACCCCTGAAACCAAATTGAAGCTCATTCGCAACGAGCAGGCGCAAGGCAAGCTTGTCGCCATGTGCGGCGACGGCACCAACGATGCGCCGGCTCTGGCGCAGGCGGATGTCGGCGTCGCCATGAACACCGGCACGATGGCGGCGCGCGAGGCCGGCAACATGGTCGATCTCGACAGCGACCCGACCAAGCTCATCGAAATCGTCGAGATCGGCAAGCAGCTGCTGATGACGCGCGGCGCTCTGACGACCTTTTCGATCGCCAATGACGTCGCCAAATATTTCGCCATCATCCCGGCGATGTTCATCGCCTTCTATCCGCAGTTGCAACAGCTGAACATCATGCACCTGCACTCGCCGCAGAGCGCGATCCTCTCAGCTATCATCTTCAATGCGCTGATCATCATCGCGTTGGTGCCACTGGCGCTGAGAGGCGTCACCTATCGTCCGCTCGGGGCCGCGCATATCCTGCGCCGCAACCTGCTGATCTACGGCGCCGGCGGCATTATCGTGCCGTTCATCGGCATCAAGCTCATCGACATGGCGGTTTCCGCCATCGGTCTTGTGTGAGGTTTCTCCAATGTTGAAGCAAATCCGTCCTGCCATCCTCATGATCGTGGTCATGACCGTCGTCACCGGCCTCGCCTACCCGCTCGGCATGACCGGCCTCGCCCAAGTCCTCTTTCCGCATCAGGCCAACGGCAGCCTGATCAAGAAGGACGGCACATTGATCGGCTCGACTTTGATCGGGCAGAACTTCGCGAGCGACAAATACTTCCATGGCCGGCCTTCGGCGACGACCGAGCCCGATGCCAAGGACCCGACGAAGTCGGACCCCGTGCCCTATGCGGCCGACAATTCGAGCGGCTCCAATTTGGGGCCGACATCGAAGGCCTTGGTCGATCGCGTCAAAGCCGATACCGCCCGGTTGCAGAAGGAGAACCCCTCGGTGCCGGTGCCGGTCGATCTCGTCACGACCTCGGCGAGCGGGCTTGACCCCGACATTACGCCGGCGGCCGCTTATTTCCAGGTTCCGCGCGTCGCCAAGGTGCGGAACATCCCGGAGGCGGACCTCGAGGCGCTGGTCGCCGCGCATATCGAAGGGCGGCTGTTTGGAATCATCGGCGAGCCGCATGTCAATGTTCTGCAGTTGAACCTCGCCCTCGACACGCTGAAAAAGTCCTAAGCCTTCGTTTGATGAGGTATAACCTTCGCGAATGGACATAACGTCTGGTGACAAACGGCCCTCGCCCGAGGCCCTGCTTCGCGAAGCCGAAAATGGCAACCGGGGGCGGCTGAAAATCTTCCTGGGCGCCGCGCCGGGCGTCGGCAAAACGTATGAAATGCTGCTCACCGCCCAAGCCAAGTACCGCGAGGGCGTGGACGTGGTGGTGGGCATCGTCGAGACCCATGGCCGCAAGGAGACCGAGGAACTCCTTGCCGGCCTTGAGGTCATCCCGCGGCGGAACATCGTCTACAAGGGCCGCATCCTGACGGAGATGGACATCGACGCCATCTTGGCGCGGCGGCCGCGTCTCGTCCTGGTCGATGAGCTCGCCCACACGAACGCGCCGGAGAGCCGTCACCCCAAGCGTTATCTCGATGTCGAAGAGCTGCTCGCCGCCGGGATCGACGTCTACACGACGGTCAATATCCAGCATATCGAAAGCCTGAACGACGTCGTCGCTCGTATCACGCATACGCGCGTGCGGGAGACAGTTCCAGAACTCGATCGTCGACAATGCCGACGACATCGAAGTCATCGATCTCACCCCCGACGATCTCATCGCCCGGCTGCGCGAGGGCAAAGTCTATATCGGCGACCGTGCCGCGCGCGCGATCGACAATTATTTTTCGCGCGGCAATCTGACGGCCTTGCGCGAACTCGCTTTGCGCCGGACGGCGCAGCGGGTCGACGCGCAAATGCTCGACTATATGCGCTCGCATGCGATCGAGGGCCCGTGGCCGGCCGGCGAGCGCCTGCTGGTTGCCATCGACGGCTCAGGCGGCAGCGCCGCCCTGGTGCGGCGGGCGCGGCGTTTCGCCGAACATCTGCGCGCCCCGTGGACCGCGCTCCATGTCGAGACCTCGCGCGATCTGCGTGCCGATGAGGCGCAGCGCAACAGGGTCGCCGAAGCCCTGCAACTCGCGACGCGCCTTGGCGGCGTTGCGGTGACTTTGCCCGGCGAAGATGCCGCCACCACCATCCTTGATTATGCGCACACGCATAACGTCACGCATATTCTCATCACGCAGGCCAACCAATCCAGATGGCTCGGACTTTTTCGTAGCTCGACGGCGCAAAAGCTCATCCAAAATGCCGGCGGCATTAATATTCACATCGCAACGGCCGAAACGCGGCAGCAGACGCAGCGGTTCACCTTCGCCCCGCTCCACCCCTCGCGCGATTGGGCGGCTTATGCCAAAAGCCTCGGCTTCGTCGCCGCGGCGGGGCTCTTCGCCTTTCTTCTGCGCGAGGCGCTGGGCATCACAAGCGTTGCCCTGGTCTTTCTCATCGGCGTTCTGGCAAGCGCCGTGCGTTACGGTCTGTTTCCGTCGCTCGTCGCCGCTTTGGTGAGTGTACTTGCTTACAATTTCTTTTTCCTGCCGCCGCTTTACACCTTCACAATCACTGATCCCGAAAACGTCGTCGCTCTCGTCGTCTTCGCCCTCGTCGCCGTCATTGCCAGCAATCTCGCCGCGCGTCTTCGGGCGCAGGCGATCTCCGCGCGCACTCGCGCCCGCGTCACCGAGGAGCTCTACCTCTTCAGCCGCAAGCTTGCGAGCGCGGCCTCGCTCGATGACGTGGTCTGGGCGAGCGTCTACGAAATCGCGCTGCTCTTGAAAGTGAATGTCGTGCTGTTGCTGCCGAAGGAAGGGCGGCTCGAACTCGTCGGCGGCTATCCGCCTGAGGACCAGCTCGACGAGGCGGACCTCGCCGCCGCGCAATGGAGCTTCGAGAAAAATCACGCTGCCGGCCGCGGCGCCGACACGTTGCCCGGCGCCAAACGGCTCTTCATCCCAATGCGGACGGGGCGCGGCGCCATTGGCGTGATCGGCATCGATTCGGATCGACCCGGACCTTTACTGCGGCCCGACGAGAGCCGCCTGCTCGACTCTCTGTCCGACCAGGCGGCGCTGGCTATCGAACGCATTCATCTCGCGGCGGATATCGAAAAGGCGCGGTTGGCCGAGGAAACGGACCGGCTGCGGCAGGCTCTGCTGACCTCCATTTCCCACGATTTGCGCACGCCGCTCGCCTCGATCATCGGCTCGGCGACCAGTCTTGTCGCGCATGGCGAGGAGCTTGACGCTACGGCCCGCATGACATTGCTGCGCACCATCCAGGAAGAGGGCGAGCGGCTCAATCGCTTCATCGGCAATCTGCTCGATATGACGCGGCTGGAATCCGGCTCGCTCAGGCCCAACGCCGATCTCATAGACGTTTCGGATCTCGTCGGCGCGGCACTGCAAAGGGCACAAAAAATCCTCAAGGACCATAAGATCGAGACTGACGTTGAGACGGGTCTGCCTATGCTGTCTCTCGATATGGTGCTGATGGAGCAGGTTCTGTTCAATTTGCTCGATAATGCCGCCAAATATGCGCCCGCCGGCTCCAAGATCACGCTCAGCGCGCGCCGCGAGGGCGATAAAATCGCGATCACAATTGCCGATGAAGGCGAAGGCATCCCACCGGCCGACTATGAGCAGATCTTCGACAAGTTCTACCGTGTTCACCGTGGCGATCGCCAGCGCGTCGGCACCGGCCTCGGGCTCGCCATCTGCCGGGGCTTCGTCGAAGCGATGAACGGCACGATCACCGCCGCCAACCGCGCCGACCGGTCGGGCGCCATTTTCACGCTGACGTTTCCGATCCCGCCGGCACAGAAGGTGGAGACCCCTGCATGAGCACGCTTTCCGCGCCGCTGCGCGTGCTTGTGGTGGACGACGAGCCTGCCATCCTGCGCTTTCTGCGGCCAAGCCTGGCTACACAAGGCTATGTCGTCTCCGAGGCCAAAGACGGGCGCAGCGCGCTCGAAGCAATCCGGGCCAAGGCGGCCGATGTCGTCGTGCTCGACCTCGGCCTGCCGGACATGGACGGGCTGGAAATTATCCGCAAATTACGGGCGGAGGGTCAAACCCTGCCGATCATCGTTCTTTCAAGCCGCGAGGCCGAGGGGCTGAAGGTCGAGGCGCTCGATCTTGGCGCCGACGATTATGTAACAAAGCCTTTCGGCATCGACGAACTTCTGGCGCGCATCCGCGCCGCACAACGCCATCGGCTTCAGCAGCAGGGCGAAAAAGCTATTTTTCGCAGCGGCGACCTGACCGCCGATCTGGTCCGCCGGATCATCACGGTCCGTGGCCAGGAGGTGAAATTCTCGCCGCGCGAATATGACGTCCTGCGTCTGCTCATCGCCCATGCCGGCAAGGTTCTGACCCACCGCTTCATATTGCGCGAGGTCTGGGGCGGCGACGCGGACGTGCAATATCTGCGCATATATATTCGCGCGCTGCGGCAGAAAATCGAAGCCGACCTCGAACGGCCGCGGCACATCCTCACCGAAACGGGCGTCGGCTACCGCCTCGCTGTCCAGGATTAAGCCGTTCGCAAGGCGCACTTTAATCGATGCGGCCGAGATGAACCAGTTCGGCCCGATTGAGAACACGCAAGTGACCGGCGGATAATTCGATGAATCCAAATTCACGGAATTTGGAGATCATTCGGCCGACATGGACCGGCGTCAGTCCGGTGGCGGCGGCGATGTCCTGCTGCCGTAGAGGAAATGGATAATTGCCGTCGTGAGGCGTGCCGAGGCGATCGAGGCGCTCGGTCAAGGTCAAAATCAAATGCGCGATGCGCTCGTCTGCATTGCGGCGGCCGAGATCGAGCAGGAGATCATTCTTCGCGCGCTCCATGGCGATGCAGGCGTGGCCGACGATATTCAAAGTTTCGTCCGATTTGAGGACGAGGTGGCGCACCTCTGCACGTCTCATCCGGCAGAAGAGAGACTTCGTTAGGGTGCGCAACGATAGGCCCGAACTCTCCTCGATCAATAAATCGCAAGAGAAGAAATCTCCCGCTACCAGGAACGAGACGATCTGGCGCCGGCCATCCGCGGTTTGCAGAAATGTAAATGCCCAGCCATCGCACAGAACATAAATGTCCTCCGTCTTCGCGTTGCGAAGATAGATGTTCCGGTGCGGCTCAACGACCTCGAAATCTTGCGCAACCACAGGTCGCGGCGGACCACTATGTTCGCCTTTCGGATCGACCAGTGCGCGGCAGAACGGCGGATAACCTGCAGGACAAGCGGAACAAGGGCGGCCTCCTTCGTGAAGGTGTTTGAGAAACATTGCTCGCCTCTGGCAGCGGAAACTTCGTCGCCGGATAAGAACGCGATCACGCGAAAAGGCAACGCCACATGTCGTTCCTTTTAAGCATTAGCGCGCAATCTATGTTAGCAACATAAGTATAAATCTCTTTATATTCGTAATATGTTTTGAACTCTTGTTGAAAAACTGCGTCAATTCGAGCGTTTGACATAGACGGCAATGCCTTCGTCCCCGCAGATTGAAGAAAGCAATGTGCTGAATCAATTCGTATGAGAGGCGTGCATCTGCGTCAGTCGAAGCGCGTACGCGCCGCGGGCGGAAAGCTTTGCGGCAGTCGGAAGTGCTTAATTTGGGGGCAGATCATGTCGACGGATGTATTGGCCGATCAACTGAGATTCATGAAGCTTGGGCCCGAGGCACAAGCGAATATTCAAACCGCCAAGACCATCATTATGCGGGAATTGCCGGCCGCGCTCGATATCGTCTATGCGCAAATCCGTGCCTTTCCGGAGACCGCCAAATTCTTCTCGAGCGATGGCCAAATCGCCAGCGCCAAAAGCAAACAGCTCGCACATTGGGATGCGATTTCGAGCGGCCGTTTCAACAGCGACTATGTGAGGGGCGCCACCGCCGTCGGCGAAGTTCATGCGGCGATCGGCTTGGCACCGCGTTGGTATATCGGCGGCTATGCCCTGGTGGTGGAAGCGCTCATCGGAAAGATCGTCGAAGAGCGCCTGGCTAAGCGCGGCTTCAATCTGAAACCGCCGCCGGTTCAGCAGATCGCCGCCGAATTGAGTGCGCTCGTCAAAGCGACGCTGCTCGATATGGACCTCGCGATTTCCGCCTATCTGACCGCGGCCGAAGCCGCCCGCAAGCGGGCTGAAGCCGCCGTGCTCTCGCAGGAACGCAATAATGTTTCGGGCTCGGTCGGGAAAGCCATGTCGTCGCTCGCCGACGGCGATCTGACCTATCGATTGGCAGACGACATTCCGGCGGAATATCAGCAGCTTCGCGCCGATTTCAACGGATCCATGGAAAAGCTGCAGCAAACCATGTTGGGAAATCAGCACGACGACGCAGGCCATCCGCGCTGGCACTGAGATGATTGCGGTCGCCGCCGACGATCTCTCGCGCCGTAGCGAAAGACAGGCCGCGAGCCTCGAGGAAACCGCGGCGGCTCGCGATGAGATTACGGCGACCGTCAAACGGACTGCCGACGGCGCAAGCCACGCGCGCGAGACTGTCGCGGCGGCCAAAACGGAGGCGGAAAAGGCCGGCGCTGTCGTGCGCGAAGCAATGGGTGCTATGGGCGGCATCGAAAAGTCGTCGCGCCAGATCGGCCAAATCATCAGCGTCATCGACGAGATCGCTTTCCAGACCAACCTTTTGGCTTTGAACGCGGGCGTCGAAGCGGCCCGCGCCGGCGATGCCGGACGCGGCTTTGCCGTCGTGGCCATGGAGGTCCGCGGCCTGGCCCAGCGTTCGGCGGAAGCCGCGAAGGAAATCAAAGGACTCATTTCGGCTTCGGGCGCGCGAGTTCGATCAGGGCGTGCATCTGGTCGAGGCGACCGGCACGGCACTTCAGCGCATCGTCGAACAGGTGCTTGAGATCAACCAGGTCGTCAGCAACATCGCGACAAGCGCCGAGGAACAAGCGACCGGGCTACATCAGGTCAACGTCGCCGTTAGCGAAATGGATAAGGTTACCCAGCAAAATGCGGCTATGGTCGAAGAATTGACAGCGGCAGCGCATTCGCTCTCCGAAGAAACCGAACGCCTGGCGCAGATGATCGGCGGCTTTCAGATTGGCCGAGAGAATATGCGCGAGGCGACGAGTTCCGTTGCAAAAGCCTCCGGGCCGGCGGTCGCGCGGCCGCTCTTCAAGGCTGTGGGTGGGGGCGGCACCCCAACGGCGGCGCGCAAATCGGCCGCGAAACCGTCCGCGAAATGGGAAGAATTCTGAGGTGAAGATCGGGTAAGGACTTGCGTTTATTATCGCCGCCCGAGGGAGCTGAATTGAGATTTCAGCAACCGGTCACGAAAACAATTATCCAAAGTCGAATGTCTGGGCGCCGTCATCCAGGATGCCGTTGAGACTGCTCCTGTACGGCGACGCCGAAAATCATAATGTTCGTTGCGTTTTGCCTCCTCGCTTAAAGACAATAGATAGGAAGCATCTGATGGACGAACGTGTGAAGCGCCGCTACAGGATTTGGGAGCTCGCTAAGGAAAACCTGTCACACAACGCCGAACCGCCGCCGGCAATTCAAGTCGACGAATTGGTGGCGATGATGGCGCTGTACGACTACCGGCCCTTGGTCGATGTTCAGTTGCCGGGAACCTTCAGCAGGCCCAATGGCCCAGCGCTAAAGTGCAAGACGACGAAGATCGGCACCGACACCGTCGATCTCGTCTATGACACGAAAGTTAGCCAGTCGGCGGCGGCCGCGCACCAGCAATCGCAGGAATTGTCCGAAGGCACGGACGTGCAGCTCCATCTGGAGAAGATCGGCGAGGTGGGCGGCGTTGTCACCGCCAAGAAGCCGGAAGGCTTTCAAGTGACGCTGGACAGCCAATATAGGCCCGCGATGCAAGACAAGATCGTCCATATGGCGGCCGAACATGCCGTCGCGGTCGATCACGGCGCCACCGCTCAATCGCCAATCACGAAGATCGAGCCAAGCATCAAGAAGTGCAGCTTCCTCGACCACACCGGCACATTGCGGGATGGAACGATCGTTAGAATTTCGTCGCTCGACGCCCTGATCCGGGCGCGGATCATCCCCCCGGTTAAGAGTCGCATCGTGCTTCGCCAGACGCGCCAGCACCCCGCGGAAGTTACGCAGGCTTTCGAGATCGCTTTTGCGGTGAAGTTTCTCACCCCGGATCCGTAGCGGACCCGGTGCCGGGATTTTGCGAGATCCCTCGGCGCAACGGAGCGGGCGAAGAGGAAATCGCCTCGACCAAGTCAAAACTCTGCTCTTGGCGCGCTGGCCGATCGACTAAGCTACTCGGTCGGCGTCGCGCAAGACGACATAGATCGCCGGGATGACGAGAACGGTCAGCAAGGTCGAAGAGGCAAGGCCGAACAAGAGCGAAATGGCAAGGCCCTGGAAGATCGGATCGACCAAAATGGTCGCCGCGCCGATCATGGCCGAAATCGCGGTCAGAAGGATGGGCTTGAACCGCACCGCGCCCGCGTGAAGCAGGATTTCGCGCAAGGTTCTGCCCTCCCCGGCGCCATGCCGGATGAAATCGACGAGCAGGATCGAGTTTCGGACGATGATGCCTGCAAGCGCGATGAAGCCGATCATCGACGTCGCGGTGAACGGCGCATGGAACAGCCAATGGCCGAGCACGATGCCGATCAGCGTCAGCGGGATCGGCGTCAGGATCACGAGCGGCAGTTTGAAACTGCCGAACTGCGCGACGACGAGGAAATAGATGCCGAGGATCGCGACGCCGAAGGCCGCACCCATGTCGCGGAAAGTCACATAAGTGATTTCCCACTCGCCGTCCCAGAGCAGCGTCGGCGTATTCTCGTTTTCGGGCTGGCCGTGAAAGGCGATTTTCGGCGGCGGCAACTTACCCCAATCGTGATGCGCGATCGCGTCGTCAACCGCCAGCATGCCGTAAATCGGCGCTTCATAGGCGCCGGCGAGTTCGCCAGTCACCATGTCGGCAAAATGGCCGTCGCGCCGGAAAATGAGCGGCGTGCCCTGCTCCTTCGTCACGTGGACGACCTCGCCCAATTCGACGACGCGATTGCTGCCGGGTAAAACATTGGCGGGCACGGGCGTCGAGGCAAGCCGCTCCGTCCACGCGAGATCTTTCTTCGGTAGACCGATCACGATCCCAATCGGCGTGCGCTCGGCGCCACGATAGGAATAGCCGACAGGGACGCCACCGAACAGCGTGCGGATCGCATCGTAGACGTCGCTTTGCTCGACGCCGAAGAATTCCAGACGGTCCTGATCGATCGAAATACGCAGGCGCGGACGCGGATGGCCGTAGGAATCATCGACATCGACGATGTAGGGAATGGACTTGAAGATCTTTTTGACTTCCTCCGCCTCAGCGCGACGGGTCGCGGCGTCCGGCCCGTAGATTTCTGCCAGCAAAGTCGCGAGCACGGGCGGCCCGGGTGGCACTTCGACAACCTTGATCACAGACCCCGCAGGCAAGGCGAGCCTGGCCAGCTTGTGCCGCAGATCAAGCGCGATGGCATGGCTCGTGCGCGAGCGCTCGCCCTTGGGCGTGAGGTTGATCTGCAGCTCGCCCATCTCTGGCGATTCACGGGAATAATAGTGGCGGACGAGGCCGTTGAAATTGAACGGCGCCGCCGTTCCGGCATAGGCTTGCAGCGACACGACCTCGGGCATCGTCCCCGCCAGCGCGGCGACCGCGAAGAGCTTGCTCTCGGTATCCTCAAGGCTCGCGCCCTCGGGCAGATTGAGCACGACATCCAGCTCGGACTTATTGTCGAAGGGCAGCAGCTTGACCGTCACCGTCTTGGTCGCGAAGAGCGTGCAGACGAGAACGGTGGCGACGCCAACCACACTGAGGAAAATCGCCGCCGCGCGGCGTGACCGCACGATGGGCTGCGCCACCCGCCGGTAGAGCGCGCCCAACTTGCCGCCGTCTCCGCTTTCGTGCTCATGGCCCGTCGTGGCCCGGCTCGGCGTCAGCTTGAGCATCAGCCAAGGAGCCACAGTCATCGCCACGAAGAACGAGAATATCATCGCCGCCGAAGCGTTCGCCGGGATCGGCGCCATATAGGGACCCATTAACCCGGAGACGAACAGCATCGGCAGAAGCGCGGCGATGACGGTCAGCGTCGCGACCACAGTCGGATTACCGACCTCGGCAACGGCCTCGATCGCGGCTTGCGTCCGGTCGCCGCCATCACGCATTGCCCAATGGCGGGCGATATTCTCGACGACGACGATCGCGTCGTCGACCAATATGCCAATGGAGAAGATGAGCGCGAACAGGCTGACGCGGTTGATCGTATAGCCCATCATTTCGGCGGCGAAGAGCGTCAGCAGAATGGTCGTTGGAATGACAACCAGCGTGACGAGCGCCTCGCGTCGGCCGATGGTAAAGGCGATGAGCAGGACGATGGAGGCCGTGGCAAGCCCGAGGTGAAACAAAAGCTCGTTGGCTTTTTCGTTAGCCGTCGCGCCATAATCGCGCGTCACCTCGACATTGATGTCGTCCGGGATCAGATGACCCTTCAGGCTGTCGACCCGCGCGATGATGTCGCGCGCGACGACAACCGCATTGGCCCCGGCGCGTTTGGCGAAAGCGACTGTCACGGCCGGCGCGCGCGTCCAATGTCCCGCGTGCCCGGGCAGGAACGTCCAGACCCGATGATCGACCGGCGCGCCCTCGACAACCACCTTCGCCACGTCGCGGACATAGACCGGCCGGCCGTCGCGCGTCGTGATGAGCAAAAGCCCGATATCGGGAACGCCATTCAGCGTCTGCCCCGCCGCGACGGTCGGCTCGATCCCCGCGTCACGCACCGTGCCGGCGAGGAAGGAACGATTGGCCCCCTTCACCTTGCCGACGAGCTGCTCCAGCGTCACCCCGAATAGTGCCAGCTTTTCCGGGTCTGGCTCGACCCGGATCTCTTCCGCCGTGCCGCCGGAAATGTAGCTCAGCCCGATATTATCGACCTTGATGAGCTCGGAGCGTAGCCGGTCGGCAAGTTCATAAAGATCCTTGTCGGTCCAGCGTGTGGCCGCCTCTGGCTTCGGCGACAAGGTGAGCGTCGTGATCGCGACATCGTTGATGCCGCGGCCGATGATCAATGGCTCGGGAATGCCCGTCGGGATGCGATCATAATTGGCGCGGATTTTCGCCTGCACGCGCAGGATCGCGTCATCCTCGCTGGTGCCGACGAAAAACCGCGCCGTGAGCATGACGCGGTCGTCCAGCGTCTGGCTATAGACATGCTCGACGCCATTGATGCCTTTGACGATCGCTTCCAGCGGCTTGGTCACCAGCTCGACGGCATCCGGCGCCTTCAGCCCATCGGCATTGACCAGAATATCGACCATCGGCACGCTGATCTGCGGCTCTTCCTCGCGTGGAATCGTCATCACCGCGATGAAGCCTGCGACAACGGCCGCCATCAGAAAGAGAGGCGTGAGCGGTGAGCGGATCGTCGCCTTGGTCAGCCGGCCGGATATGCCCAGCTTCATGGCTGCACCAGGACGTCACCCGCCTGCAAGCCAGACAATATTTCCAGCGCGTCCGGCATATCCGGGCGCGGCTGCTCGCGTCCGCGCTGGACCGGAACCTCGATTGTCGTGCCATCGGCCTTACGCAGCTTCGCATAATCGAGCCCGAAACGCGTCAGAATGAAATGCGCCGGAACGATATAGGCGCGCCGTTCCCCGCTCGAAATCCAGACCTCGATCCGCTCGCCCAGGAAATAATCGCCCAGCCCGGCAACGTGCGCGTCGGCGATGACGCGGCCGTTTTCGATCTGCGGATAGACAAGCGAGATCGTGCCGAAGGTCGCGCCATCGTGACCGAGGTCGCTGCCGTCGATCCGGACTCTGTCGCCGGCCTTAAGGAGGCGCGCGTGGCGCTCCGGCACGCGCAGGCGCAAGACGAAATCGGCGCGCGCGATCGTTGCAATCGTCTCGCCGCCGATCACGACCGAGTCGACTGTCACGGGCACTTTGAGCACTCGTCCAGCCGTCGGCGCAAGCACCTGTCCCTCGGCCAATTGCTGTTCGAGCACCGCACGCTCGGCAATGCGCGATTTGAGCGCATTGGCCGCGACATCCGCCGCGGTTGTCGCCGCGTCGAACTGCGCCCTGCTCATGATGCCGCGTCCCACGAGCGCCGTCGCGCGTGCGAGGTCCGTCTGCGTCTGTTCGAGTTGCGCGTTGAGGCCCGCGATCTGTGCGTCGAGCGCGGATTTCTGCAACGTCAGCTTTTCGTCGCCGATAGTGGCGACGACCTGTCCCGCCTTGACCCAATCGCCTTCCCTAACGGAAAGACTGGCGATCGTGCCGCCGGTGCGTACGCGTGCAGGCACGACTTCACGGCTTTCGACAGTCGCGAAGACCGCCTTTTCGTCCGCTACGTTCGCTGGCTCGACCGTAAAAGTCTGCGCCTTGGCTACGCCGGCCAGAAAGGTGAGCGATATCGCGACGAGAGCAAGCGTCGTACGCATGACATTCAACTTTCGGGGGCAAACTAGCGTCGGCCGAAAAGGCCAGCGATAAGGGAGCCGGATGCCGGGATAGTCGGCAGCCCGGCCGCCTTCCAGGCGTCGAAGCCGCCGGCGAGATGCTTCGTATGCGCAATTCCCTTCGCCAAGCACATCTCTACGGCCTTGGCTGAGCGGCCGCCCGCCTTGCAATGGAAAATGACTTCGCAAACCTCCGGCGGCGGCAGCGCCTCCGGATCAAAGGTGGACAGCGGAAAGAGTACCGCACCGGGAATACGCGCGGCCGCATATTCGTTGGGCTCACGCACGTCGACAAGGAGAACGCGCGGCTCCGCCATCGCGTCACGGACGGCGCGCGGCGTGAGATTTTGCAGACTGTTGCGGGCGGTCATCGCTCCTGGTCCTTTTCTTCTTTCGCGCCGGTGCAGATTCGATAGTGTCCGGCTCACACATCGGCTGGGGGCCGCAATAGATGCGGTAAAGTGTCTTCAAAAGCTCGCGCGCCGGCCCACTTGAAATCGAATACCAGATCGTCTGTCCCTCGCGCCGCGCCGAGACGACACCATCCTTGCGTAGGAGGGCGAGATGCTGAGAGACTGTCGAATCGCGGATGCCGAGAAACTCCGCCATCTCGCCGACAGAGCGTTCTCCATCGATAAGCTGGCAAACAATCAAGAGACGATGGCGGTTGGCAAGCGATTTCAAAAGTTCGCTCGCCTGCTCCGCCGCCGCGTCCATCGCAAGAGGTGATATCTTCATAGATACGAAAATACGTTTATATTGCACCTGTGTCAAGACATAACGCCGCGTCGTGCACACAATTTAATACGTACTTGCGTATATTCGATTTGTCGTATATTTCGATGCTGAGCAAGTTTCACAAAGGAACAAGGCGCGAGGAAAACGGCGATGGCTGAGATCGTGGTAATCGGTGCGGGATTAAGCGGAACGTTGATGGCTTATGAACTCGCGCCACAGTTGCGCAAGGGTGACCATTTAACCCTGATCGGTCAGGATCCAACTTTCCATTTCGTTCCATCGAACCCCTGGGTCGCCATCGGCTGGCGTAAGCCGGCCGACATCAAGATCGACCTGACCAAAATCGCCAAGCGCAAGAACATCCGCTTCATCACTGCCGGTGCCAAGCGGGTGCATCCAGACGAAAGGCGCATCGATATCGAGGACGGCTCCTCGGTCGGTTATGATTATCTTGTGATCGCGACAGGCCCCGAACTCGCCTTCGATGAAATTCCGGGCTTCGGCCCTGAGCATCTCACGCAGTCGGTTTGCCACGTCGACCATGCCGCAAAGGCCTATGACGCCTTCGAAAAATTCTGCGCCGCGCCCGGCCCCATCGTCGTCGGCGCTGTACAGGGCGCCTCCTGTTTCGGACCGGCCTATGAATTCGCCCTGATACTCGACACGGAATTGAAGCGGCGCGGCCTGCGCGACCGCGTTCCCATGACCTTCGTGACGCCCGAGCCCTATATCGGCCATTTGGGGCTCGATGGCGTCGGTGACACCAAGTCGGTGCTCGAAAGCGAATTACGCGAGCGCCATATCAAATGGATCACCAATGCGCGGGTGAAGGCGGTCGCAGACGGCGGCGTCGAAGTCGAGGAAGTCGCGGAGGGCGGCGCGGTCGCCAAGACGCACCAGCTTCCCTTCGCTTATGCGATGATGATCCCGGGCTTCCGCGGCGTCGCCGCCGTGCGCGGCATCGAGAAGCTCACCAATCCGCGCGGCTTCATTGTCGTCGATAAATATCAGCGCAATCCAACCTATCCAGAGGTTTTCGCGGTCGGCGTCTGCGTCGCGATCGCGCCGGTCGGGGCGACGCCGGTGCCGGTCGGCGTGCCGAAAACTGGCTTCATGATCGAATCCATGGTCACCGCCACCGCCGAAAATATCGGTGCGCTATTGCTCGGAAAAAACGTCTCGAAACAGCCCACCTGGAATGCTGTCTGTCTCGCCGATTTCGGCGACGGCGGCGTTGCTTTCGTCGCGCAGCCGCAAATTCCGCCGCGCAATGTCAACTGGTCGGCGAAGGGCCGTTGGGTTCATCTCGCCAAGGTCGCCTTCGAAAAATACTTTTTGCGCAAAGTCCGGCGCGGCGAAAGCGAGCCCTTCTATGAGCGCTACATGATGAACAAGCTGCTCAACATCAGAAAGCTGAAGGAACCGGCCTGACCACCGGCCCGGCGCCGTGGCCATAGCGAGGCTTGGACATGATATCCGCGAAGCTCGTGGCTGCGCTCTGTGTTTTGCCGTTGAGCGCCTGCATCGCCGTGGGGCCGGACTATGTCCGCCCCGCACCGCTTGCCGTGCAGAGCTATAAGGCGCCGGGCGATCTCGCGTTGCCGCAGAGCCAGCGACTTGTCTTCGGGCGCGATCATTCTTTGACGTGGTGGGAGGAGTTCCGTTCGCCCGCTCTCGACACGGTCGTCGCGCGGGCCATCGCCGACAATCCAAGCATCGACGCCGCGCGGGCGCGGGTCGCCGCAGCGCAGGAATCGGTCGCCGCCGCGGAAGGCGCTCTGCTGCCGCAGATCGGCCTCGGCGCGACGGTGGGCCGCCAGAAATACGGGCCGCCGATGTTCGGCCCAATCGATATCCAGGTGCCCACCTATTCCTATTATTCGGTCGGCCCGAGCGCGAGTCTTGCGCTCGATGTCTTTGGCGGCGAACGGCGCCGCATCGAGGAAAGTGCGGCCTTTACGGAATATCAATTCTATAAGCTTCAATCCGCTTATCTCTTCCTCGTCGCCAATGTCGTGACGCAGGCGTTCACGATCGCCGCGGCAAAAGCGCAGATCGCCACTTATCGGCGCATCATCGCCGGCGACGAGCGCGATCTCGCTCTCGTCCGCACAGCGCAGAAAACCGGTACCGGCACGCAAACGCAGGTTCTCAGCGTCGAGAGCCAGCTCGCAAGCGACGAAACATCGCTACCGGGGCTCGAACGGCAAAAGAGCGTTGCCGAACATGCGTTGACGATCCTCATTGGCGAAGCGCCGGCGAATTGGACGCCGCCGGATTTCAACCTCAGCGATTTCACCCTGCCGCGACAGATTCCAGCGAGCCTACCCTCGGAACTCACCCACCAGCGCCCCGATATTCGCGCCGCCGAGGCGCAGTTGCACGCCGCCAGCGCGGCCATCGGCGTGGCGACCGCCGACCTTTATCCAAAGATCAACCTCACCAGCATGATCGCCGAGCAGGCGCTGCTCCCGGCCGGCCCCTATGGCGCGGCGACAGCCGCCTGGTCGGCGGCCGCGGGGCTTACGCAGCCACTTTTCGACGGCGGCCAGCTCGAGGCCAAGCGGCGCGCCGCCATAGACGCCTATCGCGCGGCGCTTGCCGATTATCGCCAGATCCTTCTGACCTCGTTCGGTCAAGTCGGCGACGCGCTGCAGGCGCTGGCCACGGATGGGGAACAATTCCAGGCCGAGAGCGTGGCGCTGCATACGGCGGTCAGCGCACATGATCTTGCCCAGGAGAGTTATGCGACAGGCAATTCGCGCATTCTCGACGTGCTCGACGCCGAGCGCCACGCTTCGGAGGCCGCCATAGGTATCACCCAAGCCAGGATGCGCCGGTTGCTCGATACGGCGGCGCTGTTTGAGGCCCTCGGCGGCACCCCGCTTGCCGGGCCTGAAGCACGCGCGAAGCCGGAAGACATTTCGATGAAACAGTAGGAACTCCGAAGCAGAGCAGATGGAGGCATGACATGAATATCGATCGCGCAGTCCTTTCTTTCGCCGGCACGATGGTGCTGATCTCCCTCGTGCTGGCCTATTTCTTCAGCCCCTACTGGTTGCTGCTGACGGCGTTCGTCGGCCTCAATCTTCTGCAGGCCGGGTTCACCGGCTTCTGCCCGGCCGCGCTCATCTTGAAGAAAATAGGTGTCAAGGCCGGCAATGCATTCCGCTGAAAATCGCGGATCGAAACAAGGAGAGAATGATGCATAAGGATTGGCCGCGCCTCGCTGCCGAATTCTCGCAACCGTTGAAAGATTTACGTGCCGGCACGCCGGAGACGATGCGCGCTTTCTCGGCGCTTGCGCGCGCGGCGCTGGAAGCCAAAGCGCTCGATACCAAGACCAAGGAACTGCTTGCCCTGGGCATCGCCGTCGCGGTCCGCTGCGATGCCTGCATCGCCTTCCATGCCGAGGCCGCCGTCAAGCAGGGCGCAAGTCGCGAGGAACTCATGGAAACGATGGGCATGGCGATCTACATGGGCGCCGGCCCCAACGTCATGTATGCGGCGCAGGCCGTCGAAGCTTTCGACCAATTCGCCGCGGATTTGACAGGTGCAGAGGTTAAGTCGCCTGGGTGATAAGGTTGCGAGAGGCGTCGTGCGAATTGGAGCGGGCGAAGGGAATCGAACCCTCGTATGCAGCTTGGGAAGCTGCCGTTCTGCCATTGAACTACGCCCGCATCGGCCGACAACAAATGCCAAGGATATGGGAATAAATCAAGGCAGACCGAGCGATACCCGAATTATGGACGCCAAGCTCACTCGGCCGTCTGTCCGAGCCGGTAGGCGCCGGGCGGGACGAGGCCGGGCGTCACATAGGCATAGTGCAGCGCGTCGAGCTGAGCCCACAGCACATCGCACTTGAAGCGCACCGCAGCGACACAGCCTTCCTGCTCGGCGCGGGTGAGCGCATTGGTCTTGATGTAATTCAGCGCGAATTCGGCATCGCGCGGCGCCTGCGCCAGCCGGCGTTTGAAATAGGCCATGACGCGGTCGTCGACGAAATCGTAATTGGCCAGCATTCCGGCGATGCGCTCGCGGTGGATCGCCGGCGCGAACAATTCCGTCAACGAAGAGGCGACGGCGATGACCAGCGGCTGTTCGACGACGAAGCGCACATAGGCCTCGACCGCGAATTTCGTCGCCGGGAGCGCGCCGCGCCGCGAGGTGACATATTCGCGCGAGAAGCCGAGCGCGTCGGTGAGCACCAGCCAGCGCTCGATGCCGCCACCCTCCTCGCCGAGACCGTCGTGATCGTGAATGCGGTGAATCCATTCCCGGCGCAATTCGCGGTCGTGCACGCGGCTCATGAAGGCGGCATCCTTGCGCGGCACCGCCTCTTGATAGCAATAGCGGTTGAGCGCCCAGGCGCGGACCTGTTCCTTATTCAGCTGGCCGCCGTGCAGCATTTTGTGAAATGGATGCTTGTCATGATAGCGCTCGGCGCCGACAGCGCGGATCGCGGCCTCGAATTCGTCCGGCGAATAGGGCTCAGCGTCGATAAAGGCGCTCGTCTTGACAATCTCGTTCATAGTCCACCTCTGGGCGCGCAGTTATTTTCTGCTGCGGGGTCGGCGAATATTATATTTGGCCGATAATGTTGTTGTTGGTTTCTTGTAACTTTATTGTAAGCTTGCTGTAAGCACGGGCATTACATTTGTTAAAGGCCAAATTCGTGGCGGATAACTGATGGCTCTCGGCTCTCGCCCCAACTTCTCAAATCATTTCAGCCTCCGGATAGCTTCCGCACTTCTCGGTTTTCGTATTCTTGGGATTTCTCCTGCGCGCGATACGTGAAAACCGCTAGCAGTCGCATTTCGCTATGCTAACATTCCGATGCTTTATTTCCCGGGGCATCAAGGGAGCGGATCGTGCGCCAATGCACGGAAGAAATCCGCAAGCGAAGCAGATTGTGCAGATTAACGTTGCGCCGACACATCCCAGACGAAGGAGGGGTTCAATGGCAAAAGCGGTTAAGGCACATAAAAAGGGGCTCGACGGCCGGTCCGAAGAGCGCGGGCGCATCAGCCACAAGCACGGCAACACGCGGATCGATACATTGCGCAAGACCTATGGCGATCATTTCGCCGCTGGCCGGCGCGGCGACATGCATCTGGAAACCTTGCTGAAAGAAACCGGCTCGGCCTCGCTGCACGAATATCTACGCCATCACCACAAGTAAGCGGCCTCGGCAGAAGCCCGGCGCGCTTAAGTCAGCGGATCGTCGTATTTGACCGGCAGTGCGCTCGTGTGGGCGTGCCGCAGCCGCGCGTCCTCGAGATCGAGTTCCCGCTCGATCCGGCGGCGGGCCTCGTCGGTCAAGGCGTCCTCGGCATAAAGCTCGGCGATCTTCTGCCGCTCAGCCGCGATCAGGCTGAGTTGCACCTCAAGCAAATCGCCATATTGCCCATCAACGCGCTTCAGCGCGCTGATGAGGGTGTCGCGCCGGTCGCGATGGCGGTTCCTTAGCACGCGCATCGTCCCGGCCGATATGCCGTCCGGCTCCAGCGCGCCAAGCCGCGTGAGCGCCGCCTCGACGCCGAGCAGACGGGCGCGGATCTCACGATCCTTCGACGCCGCCAACTCGCGCCTGCCCTCCGCATCGAGACCCAGCTTACGCACGAGCCAAGGCAGGCTGAGACCTTGCCCCACCAAGGTCGCCAGGATCACCGCAAAGGTGATGATCAAAACGATGTCCCGCTCGGGAAAGGGTGCGCCGTCCACCATGAAGGGGATCGACAGCGCGGCGGCGAGCGAGACGACGCCACGGATACCGGTGAAGCCGATGAAGAAGTCGTGCTGCCAGGGCGGCGGCGCCTTGTGCCTGTGCTTGCGAATGAGATCACGCGGGACGCGCGTCAAAACGATGACCCAAATCATGCGCACCGCCACCACCGCCAGGATGACGACGCCGATCGCCAGCGGCAGCTTCTGCCATGAGTCCCTTTGCAGCGTCTCCATGATCGACCGCGCCTGCAGGCCGGTAATGACGAAGATCGAACCCTCGGTGATGTAGACGACGAGGCGCCAGAAGAAATAGCCTTGGAGGCGCGTTGCCGGCGGAATCTGGCCCGCGCCATTGGCGCTGACATAAAGCCCCGCCGCCACGGCCGCCAAAACGCCGGAGCCGCCCAGCGCCTGCAAAGGCCAAAAGGCGATGTAGGGCGCGAGCAGCGCGATCGTCAGCTCGATCTCCGGATCGCCGATGGTGCGCCGCAGCCGCAGCGTGCCCCAGCCGACGGCGAGCCCCCAGGCGACGCCGGCGAAGGCAACGACGACGAACAGGCCGGTCGCTTGCGGCAGCGAAAAACTCGCGGTTTCGACGGCGGTGACCGCGAAACTGAAGATGATCAGCGCGGTCGCGTCGTTGACGAGGCCCTCGCCTTCAAGAATGGTGACGATGCGCTGCGGCAGCGCGAGCCCGTCGGTGAGCGCGATGGGCGCGACGGCATCCGGTGGCGCGACGATGGCGCCGAGGACGAAGCCCAGCGCCAGAGGCCAGCCGAGCAGCCCATGCACGGTAAACGCGACCGCTGCGGCGGTGGCGCAGACGCAGCCGACCGCGAGCAGGGAAATTTCCGCGAATTCATGCTTGAAGCCGCGCCAGCTCATGCCGACGCCGGCGATATAGAGCAGCGGCGGCAGCAGCACTTGCAGGACGACGTTCGGCTCGATCGGAATATGCGGCAGGCCGGGCACGAAGCTCGCCGCGACGCCGAACATGACCAGAAAGATCGACGCCGGAATATGCAGCCGCCGCGCGAAAATCGCACCGGTTGCCGTCAGAGCGATGAGAGCAAAGGCGATCAGGGCAGCATGCGGCATTGTGCGGTCCGGACAGTCAGTCCGAACCTACACGTGTCTCGCATCCGATGACAAATGATCTTGTGCGCGAACTTCTGCGCTTTCCCCGTCCCCCTGATCAGTATTTCGCAATCACAGGCGCGGGCGAAGAGAACAGATCAAACTTGTAATTCAGTCCCAGACGGACGAGGTTTCCGTACACGTGGTAACGATCCAGAAAAGGGCCGATACCCGAGTTGGCGACTATCACAAAAGGAATGGTCGCCGTCTGAGTGCCCAAATCGTAATGAAGGAATTCGCCACGAATCGTCAGTGCGCCTGGAGCAAGCGAAGGGATATCCAACGCATATTCGACACCGCCGCCGATCACAAATCCCGTTCTTTGGGAGCTTTGGCTACCGCCCCAAATCGGGTCGCCGGCTTGATCGAGATAGTTATGGCTAAAATTGGTTCTGCCATAGGCGAGGCCGCCGGTTGCATAGATGAGCGCGCGATCGAACGCCACGCCAATCCGCCCGCGGACGGTGCCGAGACCATCCAACGATGTGCTATAGGCATTACTGGTGCCGGTATCGGTATTCGTGATCGAACTCGAGCTACGCGTATCCGTGTAAGCATAGTCAGCTTCCAAACCGGCCACGATTCCGTATCCACCACTAGTCGGAAACTCGTAATTGAAGCCGATCTGCCCACCCGCGGTCACGCCGTTTGGGTGTAACCAATACGAGGGTGGAACCGTGCCACCGCTGATCTGATCTTCGCTGGCTGCGTCAGTCCCCTGAGTGCCGACGCCATTATCCAATCCGACATAGCCGACGTTCGCGCCGATATAGATGCCCGTCCAAGAGAAAACGGGCGGCGGCGGCGCATAGAGCGGCGGACTTTTGGCGCTCGGCAGATCGGCGGCAAAGGCTGGCACCGCAGCAACCGACAGCATCAGAATAAGCAATTTGCGCATGATATCCCCCCTGTTTTAACGACGTATAAGAACACGCCGATCGCGCGACAAGGGCGGGAGGTTTGCAAACAGGCAAATTCGACTATGAGTCACAAAATAGCAACATTTTCAATATGTTACGAGAAAATATCTAAGCGATAACAGGAATGTTCGGAAGCTGAATCTGGACAAATTGGCCGAACCTCAAAAGCGGCTCGATGCTGCTGAGAATCAGCACCATTGCGGCCCCCAGTTCGGGCAAAGTCCCGATACCTTGTTCGCGCTGGCGAGCCTCAACAATGCCGGCTCACGGCATGCGAAAATGTTTGGAGAGCTTGAGGCCCTGGCCCTGATAGTTCGAGCCTCCGATCTGCCCGTAGAGCGCCTGCGGCGCCTCGGCCATCTTCTCGTAGACGAGCCGGCCGATCACCTGCCCATCCTCGAGGATGAAAGGCACCTCGTGGCTGCGCACTTCGAGTACGGCGCGACTGCCCGGATGGCCGCTCGCGGTATAGCCGAAGCCGGGATCGAAGAAGCCGGCATAATGGACACGGAATTCGCCCATCGCGGGGTCGATCGGCACCATTTCAGCGGCCAAATCTCGCGGAATGTGCAACTTCTCCTGAGACGCGAGGATGTAGAATTCATCCGGATCGAGGATGAGCCTCCGATCCGCGCGGGCATGAATAGGCTCCCAGAAATCGGCGACATCGTAACCGCCGACGCGTTCCACATCGATGATATCGGTGTGCTTCTGCGCGCGATAGCCGATGATGTCACCGATCGTCTCCGTGCTGAGCGCGACGCGCAGGATGAGACCGTCACGCAAGTTCAGCTCTTCGCCATCGACGAGTTTTTGATCGCGGTGACGCGAGGCAAGGTCCTTGTCACTCAACGTGAAGTCGGTGCGCGAATGCTGCGACGAGGCGAGGCGGCGGAAGCGGATTTGATTAAGCTTGCTGCCTTCGTGAACGCGGACGCTGAAACTGCGCGGCGACACTTCGGCATAAAGCTGGCCCTTGTAGCCGCGCGCAACGACATCAAAGACTTCGCTTTCGTCGGTAATAAGGCGCGTGAAGATATCGAGGCGCCCGGTCGAGCTTTTCGGATTGGCGACCGCCGAGATACTGTCCGGCAGCACCAGCGATTCCAAAAGCGGAATGACGTAGACGCAGCCGCGTTCCAGCACGGCGCCCGTGCCGCTCAGACTGATTTCGTCGAACTTTAGGTTCTGCAATTGCGCGCTCACCGTCCGACTCTTGCCTGGCAGAAAGCTGGCGCGGACGCGATAAGCCTTCGGCCCCAGCCGCAGATCGAGGCTCGCAGGCTGCAATTGGCCGGGCTTGATATCGCCGAGGCCGCGGATCATTCGGCGGCGCAGCATCAGCTCGATTTTCTCGCGCCCGAGCAAGCCGAAATGCGTGCCAAACAGGCCAGCATTCTCGTCTTCAAGCGGGAGGGGATTCAGGGACATCGGAAGGCTCTCTCTGCCGAGACCAATCCCGCGGGCGGCACCGGCGTCAAGGCGGAAAGCCGCCTGCGAACAGCTATTTTCCCTTGAGCCGGGCAAAGGCAAGGTTTATTCTTCCTCGTGTGGTCATTTGGGCCGGCCGGCTTGCCGCCACGTTAAACAAGGGACTAAAAGGGCCGAGGCTTCGTCGCGAAGCATCCTCCCCCATTTTCGTCGACCCGGCCGCGCCCAAACAGGACTGCGCCGAAGCAGGACCGCGCCGCCTTGCTTGGCGGCGACAAGGAGATGGCTGATGACGAAGAAAACCGCTGGCGGGGAGCTCAAAGACCCGAAAAACTGGCGCGAAGCGACCCGCCTGGTCCACGGTGGCACCCTGCGTTCGCAATTCGGCGAAACGTCGGAGGCGCTCTTCCTCACCCAGGGCTTCGTCTACGACACGGCCGAGGCGGCCGAGGCGCGTTTCAACGGGCAGGATCCCGGCTTCGTCTATTCGCGCTATTCCAATCCCACCATCGCTATGTTCGAGGAGCGGATGTGCCTGCTCGAAGGCGCCGAGGCGGCCCGCGCCACGGCGAGCGGCATGGCGGCGGTCACGGCCTCGCTGATGGGCCAGTTGAAGGCCGGCGACCATATCGTTTCGGCGCGTGCGCTTTTCGGCTCCTGTCTCTATGTGGTCCAGGAACTGCTGCCGCGGTTCGGCATCGCAGCGACGCTCGTCGACGGCTCCGACCTTGCCCAATGGGAAGCCGCGGTGCGGCCCGAAACCAAGGTCTTCTTCCTGGAGAGCCCGACCAATCCAGGCCTCGAAGTCTACGACCTGAAAGCCATCGCCGACATCGCCCACCGGCACGGCGCGCGGCTTGTCGTCGATAATGTCTTCGCCTCACCGATCTTGCAGAAGCCGCTGCAATACGGCGCCGATTGCGTCGTCTATTCGACGACCAAACATATCGATGGCCAGGGGCGATGTCTCGGCGGCATCATCCTGGCGAGCCGCGAATTCATCGATAATTACATCCACACCTATCTGCGCCAGACCGGGCCTGCCCTTTCACCCTTCAATGCCTGGGTGATGCTCAAATCGCTGGAAACTCTGCCGCTGCGCGTCGGCCACCAGGCCGCGAGCGCGGCGCGGATCGCCGACTTTTTGGCCGGGCACACGAACGTCACGCGGCTGATCTACCCGGGCCGGGCCGATCACCCGCAGGCGGCGATCGTGCGGCGTCAAATGAAGGGCGGCGGCACTTTGGTGACCTTCGAGGTGCCGGGCGGCAAGGCGGGTGCCTTCGCGGTCGCGAATGCGCTCTCGATCATCAAGATTTCCAACAATCTCGGCGACGCCAAAAGCATCGTCACCCATCCGGCGACCACCACCCATCAACGGCTGACGCCGGAAGCGCGCGCCAAAATGGGCATCAGCGACGGGATGCTGCGGCTCTCGGTCGGCCTCGAAGATGTCGAAGACCTGATCGCCGATCTGTCGCATGCGCTCTCGGCGCTCGCGCGGCCGGACCTGGCGGCGGAATAGGAGCACCGCCGCCGCTTTCTCGCTGCGCAGAAGATTGTTGTGCATTCTCAACGAATTCTCAACAGTCTTCGAACGAATGTGCCAGTGTCGGAGACCGCGATGATGAACATCCACCGCAGTCTGCTGGCGGTACTGCTTCTGCCGCTTTCCATGGCCGCTTATGGCGACGAGCAGGCGCCGGACCCCAGCGACGTCACACTGCGCCAGCAATATATACGGCCGGCCGCGACGCCCTATCCGGACGATGATACCTATTCGCCGGCGAAAGAAGCTCTCGGACACAGTCTTTTCTTCGATCCGTTGCTGTCCGGATCGGGACAGCACAGTTGCGCAACCTGCCACGACCCAAAATTGTCGTTCGGCGATCGTCTCCCACTCGCAATCGGCGATGCGGGCCGGGCCATGGCGTTTCGGACGCCTTCGCTCTTGGATGTCGCCTTCATCGACCGTTATGGCTGGAGCGGCAAGTTCCCGACGCTCGAGAAGGTCGCCTTCGCGCCGATCACTGCGGCGGGAAATCTCAACCTGACCGAACCGGCGCTGGTCGCGCGCCTCGCCGCTGCGCCGGCCTATGTCCACGCCTTCGCCGCGGTCTTCCCGGACCACGCGATCGACCGGAAAAATATCTCGCTGGCGCTGGCAACTTACGTGCGCTCGATTCACTCGCCTGAAGCGCCCTTCGACCGCTGGATCATGGGCGACGAAAGCGCCATCAGCTCAGCGGCGAAACGCGGCTTTGCGATCTTCAACGGCAAGGGCAATTGTGCGCAATGCCATAGCGGATGGTCGTTCACCGATGGATCGTTCCACGATGTCGGCGTCGGCAAAGGCAAGGACATCGGCCGCGGCGCCTTCTTCCCGACATCCGTCAAGCTGCGCTATGCGTTCAAGACGCCGACCCTGCGCAACGTCGCCGAGCGCGCGCCCTATATGCACGATGGGTCCGTGCCGACCTTGGAAGCCGTGATTGATCTTTATGATCGCGGCGGCATCGATCGGCCCAGCCGCTCCGAATTGGTCCACCCGCTCAAGCTGACGGCGGAAGAAAAGGCCGATCTCCTCGCCTTTCTCAAGACGTTGAGCGGCGATACGCAAGTCGTCGTGCAACCTGCGGCCGCGCTAGCCGGCGCGGCGCACTGAACCTGTCGCGTCGCCTCAGCAGCTCTGCTGCAGCATGGTTCCGATCAAGACAAGGCCCGCGACGAACAGCGCCCCGCCGGATTGTTCCAGGCGGGCGGTCATCGCCGGCATCCTCGGCGCCGTATAGGCCAGGCCGGTTCCCAGAAAAAACTCGCAAGGCTCAGAGCGAGGATCATCTGCCCCTCATGGAAATATCAATTGAGCCAAGCTTAGACGAGCAGGCTTACCATTCCCTTGCGCAGCCGGCTCTTCTTTCATCAACCTTAATAGGCTCGAGTCTCGAAAGTGCAATTAACCAACTATTAGGAATAGCGGGGACGTAACATTAAAATTCGATTAAATTCCTCGTTATCGGCCACTCCACGAGGAATTATTGATGCAATTTACTTGGCAACGCTCGCGGCGCGTATTTGCCGCAAGCGGGCTCGCTTTGGCGGCAAGCGTTCTCTGCACCGGGCAAGCCAGCGCGCACGTTAAATGGTTTTGCGCCTTTAACGTCGCCGGCCAGCCGCGCGGCCTCGAAAACGTTCTCTGCCCCGATTTTGAAGTCTTGATGCTGACGGCATTTACCATGCTGCTCTTCGGCTATGTCGTCGAATGGAGCGCCGTCGGCACCGCCCTCCTCGCCGCGCTCAACCGTGTGACGAGGGGGTTGCGCGACGAAACCGATGTTCTCATCCGGGCCGCGTGCGGCTTCTTCCTCATTGCCTGCTGGGCGAATGGCGGGGTGATCCTGACGCCGGAGCTCAAGACTTCCTCAACGCTCATTCCCTGGATTCAGCTCGCCCTCGCGGCGGGATTGCTCTGGCGCGAAACGCTCGTGTTCACGGCAGTGGGCCTTGCCGGGCTGTTCGGCTATGCCGTCTATGAATACGGCATCTTCCATCTGCTGGATTATCCGATCTTTCTCGGCATCGCCGCCTATCTCGCGCTGACCGGCCTGGGCCGCAATTTCTACGGCGTACGGCCGCTCGATATCGCCCGCTGGAGCATTGCCATCACGCTGATGTGGGCCTCGATCGAGAAATGGGCCTATCCGCAATGGACCTATCCGCTGTTTATCACGCATCCGGGTATGAACATGGGCTTCGACCCGGAATTCTACATGCGCGCCGCGGGCATGGTGGAATTCACGCTCTCGTTCGCTCTGATCCTGACGCCGCTCATGCGTCGCGTGGCAGCAATTATCCTGTGCGCTATGTTCGTCGCGGCCGTGCCGGAATTCGGCAAGATCGACGCCATAGGCCATGCGCCGATCATCGGCGTTGTCCTTGGCATCATCGGCGATGACGCGCCGGGGCGGCGCCCGGTTCATCTGTGGCTCGGGATCAAGCAATATCTGACGCGGTTCAAGGTGGCGATCTCGGCTTGGGATATCGTTCTCATCCCGGCAGCCTATTGCGCGGCGCTCACTGTGTTCCTGGTCGCCTATTACCTACTGCATTCCGTGCTTTACGGAACCCACGTCGTCTAGATCGGGATGTTACCGAATCGATCCAAAACCGGCACGAAGCGAGGCTCCAGCACCCCAGGCTGGAGCCCCACGCATTTCCCTCATTTAACGATGACGACGAGCTTCATCTTGGGATGAATGCCACAAAGCACGTTGAAGATCCCCGGCACCGAAAACACGATATCCGTCTGGCTGCCTGGCAATTGGTCGCCCGAGTCGAAGTTGAATGCGTCGGACTCGACATAGGCGTGGTGCAGCAAATCGCCGTCGTCGTTAACGATCCGCACCGTTTCACCCTGCTTGATGCTGAGAAAACCGGGGTGAAAGGCGCGCCCGCGCTGGGAAACCACATAGGGCGCTTTTTGCTGCGTCCAACCGATGCCGCCGGCGAGCAGGCTCAAAGCCGCCGCCGCGGCCAGAATCGCGAAGCGGCCGCTTTTCAAACTTCGGGCGGGCCTTGGCGGGCTCATGCGCGTTATCCGTCGCCCCGAAATGGGCACACCTCTATCGGGCGGTTACCCGAATCAATAGGTTAACTAACAGCGAAATCAGCACTTTTTGGCGCTGCTGAGAAGCGAATTTAGCCTCGTCTTAACCCAAAATGGCGCAAAAGACCCTATTCGTATTCGAGTTATTTTGATGGGTCGTCAGCCATTGCCGGCATTAGTGGGGCCAATTCCGAAGCGGCGTTCGCCGCTCATCATAGCTGTCCAGATGGCGCAAACGATCCGCGGACGGATCCTTATCGCCTTTTTGGCGATGAGCGTGATCACCGCGGCTCTCGGCGGCTATGCGGCGCTCGGCATCCGCCGCGCCGGGGTGCTGGTCACCAAGACCTACGACGAATCCCTGATGTCGATCAATTACGCCCGCGCGGCCTCGGCCGACTTCGCGGCCATGCAGGTCGCCTTCGCACGGCGGTGGAGCGCGACCAAGCCGCAGACCCGCGCCAAGCTGGACCAGACGATCGCCGATCTCGAGGAAAATCTGGCGGAAGACCTGCAAATCGCGGCCGAGAGGTCGCAATCCTTGCGCGCAGCGCGCGCGGCAGCGGAAGTGCAAGACGCCGCGGATGCCTGGAGCGAGGCCCGCCGCCACTTGCCGGACAATCTCTCGATCAATGCCGCGTGGGATGCACTCAATCCCTATGTCGAGACGGTCTCGCAACAAATCGACCTGCTGGTAAATTACACGGCCGGCGATGGTTTCATCTATCGTCAAAGCGCCCGCAAGCAAGTCGCGGTGGCGACAGAGCTCGCCCTAATCGGCACCGCCGGCGCTCTCGTTCTCTCGGGCCTTGTCGCGCTGCTGCTCTCGCGGCGCCTTACCAAGCCAGTCGCGGCGGCCTCGTCCGCTGCCAAGCGCATCGCCAGCGGCCAGCTCGATGCTGAAATTCCCGCCGGTAGCGGTGACGAACTCGGCGCCCTGCTCGCCGCGATGCGCACGATGCGCGACAACATCCGGGCGATGATGGAGCGCGAAGTTGCGCAGCGGCGCACTGCACAGGTCAGGCTCGCCGACGCGCTGGAAAGCTCGCGCGAAGGCATTGTCGTGGTCGATTCCGATCACCGCATCGCGCTCGCCAATTCACAGGCCAACGAATTTTTCGGCGGTGCCATGGCTTTGCTCGAGCCTGGAACATCCGCCGATGCGACGGCCGAACCGAACAATCTTGTCCCCTCCGCGCTGTCTTTGAGCAATTTCTCTCAAGCGACCGGCGAGACACGCCTGCAGGACGGCCGCTGGCTGCGCGTGAGCCGCAGCCCGACACAAGACGGCGGCTTCATCGCTCTCTTCAGCGACATCAGCGAGTCGAAAGAGCAAGAAGCAAAGCTGAAGGCGACGAACCTGCTGCTCGACGCCGCGCTCGACAACATGTCCCAGGGTCTGTGCCTCTACGACGCCGAACACCGGCTGAAAGTCGTCAACCGGCGCTTCTGCGAAATCTTCCACCTGTCGCCGTCGCAATTGCGGCCGGGCATCGTCTTCCGCGACGTTCTTGCACTCGGCGTCGCCGCTGGCAATCATCCGGACGAAACCACGGATGAGCTTTATGCGCAGGAATTCCCGCTGATCAGCCAAAAGATCGCGACATCGCATTTCCTGGAATTGAGCAACAATCGCGTCATCCTGATTTCCCGTCAGCCCACCGGCGACGGCGGCTGGGTCGCGACCTTCGAGGACGTGACCGAGCGCCGCCGCGCCGAGGAGCGCATCGTCTTCATGGCACGGCACGATGTGCTGACCGGGCTGCCTAACCGCGTCCTGTTCGCCGAACGCATCGAAACCGCGATCAGCCAGATCGGCCGCAACAGCAATGGCTTTGCTGTGCTGAACCTCGATCTCGATCATTTCAAGCAGGTGAACGATACGCTCGGCCATCCTGTCGGCGACGATTTGCTGGGCTCGGTGGCAGAGCGCCTGAAGGCCTGCGTGCGCGAAGTCGATACGGTCAGCCGACTCGGCGGCGACGAATTCGCGATTCTGCAATCCGACATCCAAAAGCCGGAGGAAGCCGCGCTTCTCGCCCGCCGCATCGTCGAGGTGCTCAGCGCGCCTTATGAAATCGACGGCCACCGCCTGACCATCAGCGTCAGCATCGGCATCTCAATTGCGCCGGGCGACGGCACCGCCTACGACAAGCTATTGAAGAATGCGGATGTAGCGCTGTACCTCGCAAAGGCGGACGGCCGAGCGACCTGGCGGTTCTTCGAGCCCGAGATGGATGTGCGCTTGCAAGTGCGCCGCGCGCTCGAACTTGACCTGCGCGATGCGCTCGGCAACGGCGAGTTCGAAGTTCACTATCAGCCTGTCTTCGATCTGCACGAGAATCGAATCGGCGGCTTCGAGGCATTGCTGCGCTGGAACCATCCGACACGCGGCCAGGTGCCGCCGGTCGAATTCATCTCGCTCGCCGAAGAAATCGGCCTTATTGTGCCCCTCGGCGAATGGGTTATGCGCACCGCCTGCACCGACGCCGCGACCTGGCCGAAATATATCAAGCTCGCGGTCAACGTTTCCGTGGCGCAATTCCGGAACGCGCATCTCCTCGAGATGGTGACCAGCAGCATGCGCGCGGCCGGCCTCTCGCCACGCCGGCTCGAACTTGAAATCACCGAGTCGCTCTTGCTCGCCAACAACAGCGCGACGCTCGCCAAGCTGCACGAATTGCGCGATTTCGGCGTCCGCATCGCGATGGATGATTTCGGCACGGGCTATTCGTCGCTCAACTATTTGCGCAGCTTCCCCTTCGACAAGATCAAGATCGATCAGTCCTTCGTGAGCGCGATGACGAACAAGGACGGCTCGCGCGCCATCGTCCGGGCCATGACCGCGATGGCCAGCAGCCTTGGCATCCGCACCACAGCCGAGGGCGTCGAGACCCAGGAACAACTCGCCTGGCTGCGCGCGGCCGGCTGCGACGAAGCACAGGGCTTTCTGTTCAGCCGCGCGGTTCCCGCCGCCCAGCTGCCCGAACTCATCCGCCAGTGGAACGATCAGAGGCGCGAGGCGGTCTAGCTTCAAGGCGTCTCACCCGCCTACCCCTCGACGCGCGCGGCCCGCTCGTGCTATGGCCGGGGCCAGTCGGCAATCCGTCCGGGCTTAATTCTAGAAAGGTTCTTCCTTTCAGTATCTTGCCAGGGAACGTCGCCTGCACGACGAGGCTCGATGCGTCCGCTTGCCATTCTCCCCTCCGTTCTCGCCGCCGACTGGGCCAACATGGGCGTTTCGGTGCAAAAGGTAATGGCCGCCGGAGCCGACATCGTGCACCTCGATGTCATGGATGGGCATTTCGTGCCGAACATCAGCTTCGGCCCGGACATGGTAAAGGCCATTCGCGGCATCACCGATGCACGGCTCGATGTCCATCTGATGATCGCTCCTGTCGATCCCTATATCGAGGCCTTCGCCAAGGCCGGGGCCGACGTCATCACCATTCACCCGGAAGCTGGGCCGCATCTCCACCGCTCGCTCAGCGCCATCCGCCAGCTTGGCAAGAAGGCCGGCGTCGCGCTCAATCCGGCGACTCCCGTTGCGGCGATTGAATATGTGCTGGACGAGATTGATCTTGTCCTCGTGATGAGCGTCAACCCTGGCTTCGGCGGCCAGGCCTTCATCCGTTCCTCGTTGGAAAAGCTCGATCGCGTCCGCGCGGTGACCGCCGGCCGCGATATTGACATTGAGGTCGACGGCGGCATCACTGCCGAGACGGCGGGCCTCGTTGCCGACGCCGGCGCCAATTGGCTCGTCGCGGGCTCGGCCGTCTTCAAAGGCGGCCCCGCCGCCTATGCCGGCAATATCGCCGCCATCCGCAAGGCCGCGCAGCTCGCGCGCGGCGAATTGGCTTGAATTTGAGACAGGTTCGATGATCCCGCGTTATTCCCGCCCCGAAATGGCTTCGCTTTGGGAGCCGCAGACACGCCTGCGCATCTGGTTCGAGATCGAGGCCTATGCCTGCGATGCGTTGGCAGAGATCGGCATCGTGCCGAAAGCAGCTGCCGAAACGATCTGGCAAAAGGGCAAGGGGCTGCACTTCGATGTCGCGCGGATCGACGCCATCGAGAAAGTGACGAAGCACGACGTCATCGCCTTCCTCACCTATCTCGCCGAGGAGATCGGCCCCGAGGCCCGCTTTCTCCATCTCGGCATGACCTCGTCCGACCTGCTCGACACTTGTCTTGCGGTGCAACTTTCCCGCGCGGCTGATTTGCTCATCGAGGATGTCGACGCGCTGCTCGCGGCGCTGAAACGGCGTGCCTTCGAACATAGACTGACGCCGAGCATCGGCCGCTCGCACGGTATCCACGCCGAGCCCGTGACCTTCGGCCTGAAGCTGGCCGAGGCCTATGCGGAGTTTTCACGCTGTCGGGAACGTCTCGTTGCCGCGCGCGCCGAGATCGCGACCTGCGCTATCTCGGGTGCCGTCGGCACTTTCGCCAATATCGACCCGCGCGTCGAAGAACATGTCGCGCAGAAGTTGGGCCTCACGCCCGAGCCGGTCTCGACGCAGATCATCCCGCGCGACCGCCATGCAATGTTCTTCGCGACACTGGGCGTCGTCGCATCCTCGATCGAGCGGCTCGCCACCGAAATCCGGCATCTGCAACGCACCGAAGTGCTCGAGGCGGAAGAATATTTCTCCGAAGGGCAAAAGGGCTCCTCGGCTATGCCGCACAAGCGCAATCCCGTGCTGAGCGAGAACCTGACCGGCCTCGCCCGCCTCGTGCGCGGCATGGCGCTGCCGGCGATGGAGGACGTGGCGCTCTGGCACGAGCGCGATATCTCCCATTCCTCGGTCGAGCGCGTGATCGGACCCGATGCGACCATCGCGCTCGACTTCGCCCTTGCGCGGCTCGCCGATGTGATCGACAAGCTCGTCGTCTATCCGGCGAATATGAAGAAGAATCTCGACGCGCTCGGCGGTCTCGTCCATTCGCAGCGGGTTCTGCTGGCGCTGACGCAGAAGGGTCTCGCGCGCGAGCGCGCCTATACACTCGTCCAGCGCAACGCCATGCCCGTCTGGCGGGGCGAAGGCAATTTTCTGGATCTCTTGAAAAAAGACGCCGACGTGAAAGCGGTCTTGAGCGATGCCGAACTCGAAGACCTCTTCGACCTCGGCTACCATCTCAAGAATGTCGATTTCATCTTCAACCGCGTCTTCGGAACAAGCTGACACCTGATCGCCCGAAAGGCTGCCGGCTCTCCAGACAGATCATGCGACCAAAAGAAGAGAGCAATATGAACGCCTCCGACCGTCTCGCCTCGCTGATGCCGATCGTCATCAAGGACGATCATCTCCATGCGCGCTGGCTCAACACCTTTTCCTATCTCGAATATGTCGGTTTCCGCAAAATCATCAAAAGCCAGCGCGCCGACGTGCTGAGCCGCGCCTTTCTGAATCATGCGCTTGAAGAAGGCGGCCACGCCTTTCTGCTCAAAAACATGGCGGTGAAAGTTGGCGGCAAGGACTTCGATTTTTACACGCCGGAGACCATGCTCTGCGCGCAGGCGGCGGGCGCCTATTTCCAAAATCTCGATCATGGTTGCGACGAGAAATTCGCCAGCCTGCCCGACTTCGAGCGCTCGAAGGTCGTTTACCTCTACGTGACCTGGCTGATCGAACGCCGCGCACTCGACGTCTATGGCCGCTACAAAGAGGCGCTTGGCGCCTCGGCGCTTTCGGCGCAGCTCGACGAGCTTCTTGACGAGGAAGTCGGGCATTTGCGCCAAGTCGAGGCCGGACTTGCCGCTGGCGATCCCGAGCACGCCACGCGCGCGCGCGCTTTCGAGGCGCTAGAGCAAAATCTTTTTGAGACTTTCGTCGCGGCATTGGCGCAGGAACTCGCGCCGGCACAGCCTCACGCTTAATCCATGCGCACGAGCGACGCCGACATCCTCATTATTCCCGGCCTCGGGGGCTCCGGCCCCGACCATTGGCAAAGCCGCTGGGAGGCCAAGCTCTCGACCGCGCGGCGCGTCGTGCAAAAGGACTGGGACCGCCCGCAGCTTATCGATTGGCGCAATGCCATCGCGGCAGCCGTAGCCGAGGCTGAGCGGCCCGTCGTTCTCGTCGCCCATAGCCTTGGCGCGTTGGCCGCAGCCGATGTCGCGGCGGAGCTCGGCGATAAGATTAAGGGAGGCTTTCTCGTCGCCCCGCCCTCACTACGCTCAATCGGAGAGATCGACGCGATCGACCCCAGATTCGCGGACGTATCGCTCGCGGCTTTGCCTTTCCCGAGCGTGCTCGTCGCGAGTCGCGACGATCCCTACGCGAGTTTTGCGGAATCGGAAGACTTTGCCCGGGCCTGGCAAGCGGAGATCGCCGACGCCGGTAATGCCGGCCATATCAATGCCGCAAGCGGCCACGGCCCCTGGCCGGAAGGCCTGATGCGTCTTGCCGGATTTTTGAAGAATTTATGAGCCCATTCGCCGTTGGCAACGGTTGCACCGCGATGCGTAAGGCTCTTTTAAGATGCGGCGGGCACACTCCCGTCGACGAATTTGCGTCCGCGCCTGTCTGATATTTCCGCGCGCATCGCGATTATTCCATTCGACAGCCTGCGCAAATAGCGAATGAGCTTCAGGATGACCCTGCTCGATACAATCGAAGCCACGTATCATTCCCGCAGCAAACGCTCGCTCTACACGAAACTCATTCTCGCGGCTGCGGCAGCCATCATAGTGTTGTCCGCAATCGAATTTTCGAGCTTTGGAACGAAGGCGCACCCACGCCAATTGGTCGATTTCGATAGCTTTTACATTGCCGGGCAGATGGTGTGGCGCGGCGACATCGACAAAGCCTATTATTTTCGCAGCATGGGTGAACTGCAGGAGTCCCTCTCGCGGACAGAGGCTTTTCTCCCTTGGACCTATCCGCCGCAGTTCGACATCATCGTCGCCCTGCTAGCGCTTGTCTCGCAGTCGATCGCTTACAGTCTCTTTATCGCCGGCTCCCTCGCGGCTTATCTGGCGACATTGCGGCGGATCGCGATGGAAAGTTTCATCCCCGTCCTGATCGTGACATTTCCCGCGCTGGTCATCACGATCCGATGCGGACAGAACGGCTTTCTCACCGGCGCACTCATCGGCTTGGCCTGTTTCTATCTGAGGAAGGGCAGCTCGCTGGCCGGCCTGCCGTTGGGCTTGATGGTGATCAAGCCGCATCTCGCTGTCGCTTTCGCCGTCTATGCAATCGCAACCCGGCGCTGGAAAACGGCCACCGTCGCTTGCGCGACTGCTGCTGGGACCGCGGTCGCTGCGACGCTCCTCCTTGGACTGCACGTTTGGGAGGCCTTCTTCCACAGCATAAAGGAAGCCGGCTTCTTTCTCGCCCACGGCTATTATCCGCTGTACAGAATGGTTTCATTTTATGCCGTCGTTAGAACCCTTGGCGTGCCGGCATCGCTCGCGATGCTTGCGCAGGTGATCGTGGCGATCGCGGCGCTGACGATGGTCGTTGTCTCCAGCCGCTGTTTTTCGGTGCGTCAATCGCTGGGCCTGACCGCGATAGCATCCCTGTTCGTCAGCCCTTACGCCTACGACTATGATCTGCCGATTCTCGGGATCGGACTGGCGCTGCTGTTGCCAGACATTCTGCAGTTTGGAACCGTGTTCGAACGTTCGGCCCTTTATCTCTCGGCGTTCTTTGCGTGCGGCTTCGGGCTTGCGACGACCGCTATTATGGGCAAGCAGCTCGCCACGAGAATGCCCGGCGAAGGCATGCCCGTTTCGTTAGCCGGGCTGGCGCTTTTCTGCGTTCTTGGCCTTTCCTGGCGGATCCTCAAGAGAAGCCAAGAGAGTGCTCTTCGATCGCGAGCAGCGCCCTGCAACGCCGACACGCGCAGCGTCTCCGAAGTTCCTGCGGGCTGAACCTCATTCAAAAACAAAAAGGCCGCCCGAGGGCGGCCTTCGCATATCCGTTCGAGCCGAATGACTCAGCGCGAATAGAATTCGATGACGAGGTTCGGCTCCATCAGCACCGGATAGGGCACCTCCCGCGGCAGCGGAACGCGGGTCATCTTGGCGGTAAACTTGCTGTGGTCGACTTCGAAATAGTCGGGCACATCGCGCTCGGCGAGACCGACCGCTTCGAGCACCAGCGTGAGCTGACGCGACGATTCCTTGAGCTCCACGACGTCGCCGACCTTCACCTGATAGGAGGCGATGTTGACGCGCTTGCCGTTCACCTTGACATGGCCGTGGTTGATGAACTGGCGCGCGGCGAAGACGGTCGGCACGAATTTGGCGCGATAGATCACCGCGTCGAGCCGGCGCTCGAGGAGGCCGATCAGATTGTCGCCCGAGTCGCCGCGCAGGCGGATCGCCTCGGCGTAATATTTGCGGAACTGCCGCTCGGAAATATTGCCGTAATAGCCTTTGAGCTTCTGCTTGGCGCGCAACTGCGTGCCGAAGTCGGAAAGCTTGCCTTTGCGGCGCTGGCCGTGCTGGCCGGGCCCATATTCGCGGCGGTTGACCGGGCTCTTGGGGCGGCCCCAGATATTCTGTCCCAGGCGGCGGTCGATTTTATATTTGGCTTCAGCGCGTTTGGTCATCGCGTCCTCGAAATTGGGACGGGAACGCGCGCGCCGACGCCAGAGGCGTGCCGCAAAAATCGCGTCCCCGCCATTAAGAAAAAGTCTGTCTTTACAAAGACATGCTTTGCAAAAAACACACTTGGGCGGAGGTCCGCGCCCTCCTCTGCAAGGAAACCCTTGCCGACAGGCGTCCGCTTCGAGCTAAGCTCTGGGACACCACGGGTGCGCCATGGCGGCAAAATCCGCCATGAAAGAAGGCGCCCGAAGGCGCCCGCTGATGAGGCTGTAAGAAGAACGCGCTGCGAAGTCAAGCATCAATCAGCACCGTGCCGGCCGGGTGGCTCTGGCAGCTTAACACCAAGCCCGAATCCTTCTGTTCCGGCGTGAGCACGAGATCGCAGTCGACCGTGACCTCACCCTCGACCACCCTCACCTTGCAGCGGCCGCAAACGCCAGCCCGGCAACCATAATCGAGACCGACGCCCGCCGCGAGCGCGGCATCGAGGAGTGTCGCTCGCGAGGAAATGACTGCTTCCTTGCCCGATTTCATAAACTTGACCTCGCAATCGACCGCATCGCCCGCCGGCGTGGCGTTCGCCTTGCCGCCGAAAGCCTCGACCTCGATATGCGAGGCCTCGACACCGAGATGATGCAGCATCTGCTGCGCCGCAGCCGCCATCGCGGTCGGCCCGCAAATATGCACCGTGCGACGTGCGATGTCCGGCACTGCTGCACGGACGAAGGCTTCCGACAGCCGGCCATGTGCGCCAGTCCAGCCTTCGTCCGGCGCGGTGACGGTGAGATGGACTTTGAACGCGGGGTGCGTGCGCTGAAGGGCTTCAAGCTCATCACAGAAAATGATGTCGCGCGGCGTCCTTACGGAGTAGATGAGATCGACTCGGCCCTGCCAGTTCCGGCTGGTGAGATAGCGGATCTTCGACATCAACGGCGTGATTCCGACGCCGCCAGCAATGAAAACGATCTCGTCCGAATTCTCGCCGTTGAAGGTAAAGCGCCCCATGGGGCCGGAGACAGCGAGGCGCGATCCGGGCACCAGCAACTCATGCAGCAGGCCCGAACCGACGCCTTCGCGCTTCACCGTGATCTCGCAAAAGCCCGGCTCCGATGGAGACGAGGCGATAGTATAGCAGCGCTGCAGGACCTCCTCGCGATGGTCCAGCGAGATTGTCAGAAACTGGCCGGGCAGAAAGCGAAATGGAATGTCCGCAGTGCTTGGATGGCGCAGGCGAAATGTTTTCACCGTCGCGGTTTCGTCCCGCACCGAGTCGACCACGAGATCGCCGGCCCAGAAATCCGCAATATGCGGCGCCTGCTCGGCGACTCCCTTCGCCGGCGCGTCGAGAATTTCGACGCGATCACCGATCCGCAGCACCTTGTCGCTCTGATTGCCGTGTGGTCGGGTGTTGATCGCGACGCGATAGAAATGGTTGAACCTTTCGCGCGTCGACCAGGGCGGCAGCGTGCGGGCGCGCAATTCAGTAAAGCGGCGCACGAATGTGTCGTCGCTCTCTCCCGTCAACGGGTCTCGCGGCGGCACGACGCAGCGCTGACAGGGGTTGATACCTTCGAACGTCACGTCACCAATGCGGAACTTGATCGTCGTCCCCGCAGCGCCGAAGAGCCGGTCCTCCCAGAAAGGCGGCACACCGTCGATTTCGAGATTTGTCCGAAAACGCCGCCGCACCTCGTCGATCGGCAGGCCGAACCAGCGGCCAATTTCCGCTAAGGTCGCAACGCTGATGATCGTCGGCCCGGGCGAATCCGTGTCGTCGGGAAAACCGAGTTCGCAATTTTTCCCGAAAGAGATGGGAAAGCCGAAATAGGCGTTGAGCCAATTCTCAAGCGGAGCCGCTTCATCGACCGAAAAGCTTTCGCTGCCGAGCCCGCGCCCGCTCTCGTCGCGCAAAGTCACAGCGTGCGCTTCTATGTCGATCTCAGACCGCAGGCGATGCACGGCCGCGTGGCGCTTCCCATTGACGAATTTGCCCTTCTCGTCAAAGAGCGCCCAAGTCCGGTCATGTTCCAAGGCACCGCTCGACAATATCCGCGCCTGCCGGAGTTCAATGGGGTCAAGCGACTTGATCGGGAAAATCAGTATTCGGGAGAGGAACGGCTCGCGTTTCGACATCATCGATCGTTGACTGCCTTCGCCCTAACGATCACGGTCTCTGGCCCCGAAGAACGTCCAGATTTTATTTGCTTGAGGGAGCCAGGAGAGTTTCAAACATCCCGCTTCAATCACCTTGCGAAGTGCACGAATAACGCCAACGTATGTTTAGACCCGCAGCGTGTTTTGGAACGTGTCTGATTGATCCGACGTTCTGGAACTGGCACTCAAACAGAGGCCTGCTGGCGCTGTTTCATAGAAATACTCAATAGATGCACGTAACAATCAATTGGCACTTTGCCGTAAATAGCACCAGTGTCCCTCAGCTGTATCGACAGCAACATAGCTGCGAAGAACAGCTTTCTCAGGAGGAAACGATGGCAAAGATTATTTGCGTTCTCTATGACGACCCGGTCACTGGCTATCCCAAGATCTACGCCCGCGACACGATTCCGGTCATCAAATCCTATCCGGACGGTCAGACGACGCCGACGCCCTCGGCGATCGATTTCACGCCCGGCGAGCTCCTAGGCAGCGTCAGCGGCGCCCTCGGCCTCAAGAAGTGGGCCAAGGACAATGGCCACACGCTGATTGTCACCTCTGACAAGGAAGGTGCGAATTCGACGCTCGACAAGGAGCTGCACGACGCCGATGTGGTGATCTCGCAGCCCTTCTGGCCGGCCTATATGACAGCCGAGCGCATCGCCAAGGCGAAAAACCTCAAGCTCATCGTCACGGCGGGCATCGGCTCCGACCACACCGATCTCGAAGCCGCCAACAAGCACAAGATCACCGTCGCCGAAGTCACCTACTGCAACAGCATCAGCGTCGCCGAGCATGTGGTGATGATGATCCTCAGCCTCGTGCGCAATTACATCCCGTCACACGATTGGGTGCGCAAGGGCGGCTGGAACATCGCCGATTGCGTCGAGCGCGCCTATGACCTCGAAGGCATGCACGTGGGCACGGTCGCGGCCGGCCGCATCGGCACCGCCGTGCTGCGGCGCCTGAAGCCGTTCGACGTCAAGCTGCACTACACCGACCGCCACCGCCTCCCCGCCGAGGTCGAAAAAGAGCTTGGGCTGACCTTCCATGCCAACCGCGAAGACCTTTTCAAGGTCTGCGATGTCATCACGCTCAACACGCCGCTGCACCCTGAAACGGAGCATATGATCAACGATAAGACGCTTGCGACGATGAAGCGCGGCACTTATCTCGTGAACACCGCCCGCGGCAAGCTCTGCGATCGCGATGCGATCGTCCGCGCGCTCGAAAGCGGCCAGCTGGCGGGCTATGCCGGCGACGTGTGGTATCCGCAGCCCGCGCCGAAGGATCATCCGTGGCGCACCATGCCGCATGAGGGCATGACGCCCCATACGTCGGGCACGACGCTGTCCGCCCAAGCCCGCTATGCGGCGGGCACGCGCGAGATCCTCGAGTGCTTCTTCGCCGGCAAGCCGATCCGTGACGAATATCTCATCGTCCAGGGCGGCCACCTCGCCGGCGTCGGCGCGCATTCCTACAGCGTCGCGAAATAGAATCTGTCCAATCCGCTCCGCCGAAACTCTCTCCCGTCCAACTCGGGCTTGCCCGAGTTGGACATCTCGAGATGAGGCAAATCGGGCAAGCCCGACTTGCCTGGGAGAGAGTTTCGGCCAATCTGAATAAATTGAGATCGGACCGTGCCCTGATGCGACAGGGCTCGGCGCCTTCAAATCTTTCCTATCGCATCGGATTGGCCGAAAACCGCTTCGCGCTTTTCGGTCCGGCGCTGGCGCCTACCTCGCGCGAATGTGACGTGATATTTTATCGCCGCAGCCTATTCCCGAGCCAAGCTACGGCTGGAGGGCACGGCAATGTTTCGCGGCTTGGTCCTGACGTTCATTGCCGCCCTCGCGCTCCTGATGCCGGGAGGCCTCTTTGCCGAGGACATCACGCCGCTCGGCATCGGCCTCGAAGACATCGATTATCCCTACCCGGTCCATTTCCTGGACCTGATGATCGAAGGCCAGCACCTGCGCATGGCCTATATGGATGTGATACCCACGAAGCCGAACGGCAAAGCTGTTGTTCTGTTGCATGGCAAGAATTTCGACGGCGAATATTGGACGCAGACAATCAGCGCTTTGGCCGATCGCGGCTATCGCGTCGTCGTGCCCGACCAGATCGGCTTCGGCAAATCGGCCAAGCCAGACATCCATTATCATTTCGATCTTCTCGCCGAAAATACCAAGGCGCTGCTCGATCATCTCGGCATCAGCCGCGCGGCAATCGTCGGCCATTCCTTCGGTGGGATGCTCGCCGTTTATTTCGCCCGCGATTTTCCGCAGGCGACGGCCGTTCTCGCGCTGGAGAACCCGGCCGGGCTCGAAGATTACCGCGCCTTTATCCGGCCGCCGCCGCTCAGCGCTCTATTCGACGCTGAAATGGCGCAGACCGCTGCGACCTATCGGACTTTCATGCATGCCTTTTTCGTCGGCTGGCCGCCGGAGGCCGAGCACAGTGTCGATGTCTTCGCCCGCGTCTTGCACAGCGGCGAATATCCGCGCTGGGCGATGGCTTCGGCGCTCGCCTCGCAGATGATTTTCGACGAGCCGATCCGGCAGGACTATCATCTCCTGAAGATGCCGGTGCTGCTCATCATCGGCCAGGGCGATCGCTCCGTGTTCTTTCGCCGCTATGCCAAGCCGCAGGAGATCGCCACGCTGGGGAATTGGCCGCAGCTTGGCCGCGACGCCGCGAAGGATGTCCGGGGTGCGCAGCTTATCGCGATTCAGGGCGCGGGCCACGTGCCGCACATCGAAAAGGCGGATGAATTCAACGCCGCGCTTATCAAATTCCTGGGCGAGAAATATCGCTAAGTTCGTGATTGCGAGCCGAAAGCGAAGCAATCCAGAAGGTGGCTGGATTGCTTCGTCGCTCACGCTCCTCGCGTGATGGCCGCAGGAGACCTACTTGCCGGTCTCCAGGACGATTTTGCCGACATGGCCTGAGGATTCCATCAGCGCATGCGCGGCGCGCGCGTCCTCCAGCGGAAAGGTCGCGTGAATGACCGGCAGCGCCTTGCCGCGATCGAGCGAGGGCCAGATCTTGTCGCGCAAGGCGCGGGCGACCTCGGCCTTCTGCTCGACGGTGCGGGCGCGCATTGTGGAGCCGGTGATCGTCAGCCGCTTCATCATCACCGGCAGGAGGTTGATGTTTTCGACGGTGCTGCCCTGCAGAAAAGCGATTTGCACCAGCCGGCCCTCCAGCCCGAGCAGCGAAAGGTTCTTCACGATATAGTCGCCGCCGACCATGTCGAGGATCACGTCGACGCCGCGCTTGGTGGTCAAGGCCTTCACTTCGGCGACGAAATCCTGCGTCCTGTAATTGATGGCATGATCAGCGCCGAGCGTGCGGCAGAAGGCGCATTTTTCCGGCGAACCGGCCGTGACGATCACTTGTGAGCCGAAGAGCTTGGCGAGCTGAATGGCCGTCGAGCCGATGCCGCTCGAACCGCCATGGATGAGGATCGTCTCCCCTGGCTTCAGCCGCCCGCGCGTGAAGACATTATCGAAGACGGTGAAATAGGTCTCCGGAATTCCCGCCGCCTCAACAAGGCTCAGGCCGCGCGGCACCGGCAGACAGAGCCGCGCATCCGCGACCGCATATTCGGCATAGCCGCCGGAGCCGACGAGAGCACAGACCTCTTCGCCAAGGCGTGGCGCCGAAACCCCTTCGCCGACGGCAACGACGTGCCCGGCAATCTCCAGCCCCGGCACGTCGGACTCACCGGCCGGCGGCGGATAATGGCCCGCACGCTGAAGACAATCCGGCCGGTTGACGCCGGCCGCGACCACCTCGACCAGAACCTGGCCGGACCCTGGCGCCGGAACCGGCGCTTCGCGCACACGGATCACTTCCGGCCCGCCGCCACCTTCGAAGAAAATTTCTCGCATGATTTTCGCCGCTGCCAAGGCCCGTGCTCCTCTGGTCCCGCTCGCTCACACTTTCGCACGCTACGCAATCGCTTTTGCCGCTTGGCAAGCTTAGCCGTACATGCCAACTTTCCCTTGTTGCGGATCAATGGATTTATGAGCAACTCCGGTGCGAGTATCGCGCGTTTGTTTCTTGGGGGGAATCGCAATCGCGTCGAGTTTCGCTGCGCTCCGGGAGGCGCAGGCGAGTGCTTGGCTTGCGCCGCCAGGTGAAGGGCAGATTATTACCGCATCCGTTTTTTCGGATTCCACGCGCTATTTCGATGCCAATGGCAGACTGATCCCGATCCCGGCCTATGAGAAGTTTTCGCTCGGTTCCTATATCGAATATGGCCTGAGTGACGAATTCACGCTCGTCGCGCGGCCCTTCTTCGATTATGACACCCAGGCGACAAGCCCGGCGCCGACGCGCCTCACGACTGGCGGGACCGAGATCGGTCTACGCGCGGGTGTTGCCAATTTCGGTGACACTGTCATTTCTGTCCAGGCGGTGGCGCATGTCCCCTTTGTTTCGCGCCAGCCGCTGGTCAATTTCGATTCCGATTCGATCGTCTCCGGCGATTTCCGGCTGCTGATCGGCCATTCCTTTTCGCTGGCCGGCATGGACAGTTTCATCGATCTGCAAGGCGGCTATCGTCTCGTCGGCGACGACATGCCGGACGAATGGCACGCCGACGTCACCCTCGGCGCGCGGCCAAAGCGCGACATTCTTCTGCTGCTGCAGAGCTTCGCGACGATTGCACCGCAGGCGACCGCAGACTCGCCGGCCTATAACGGACTTATGTAGCAAGCTCACCTAGGTCGTTTTTGTTAGCGATTTTCTTCCCGCTGCATTTGTTTTTGTTCCTCTTGATCGTCCTCGTCTGAGTCATCTTGGCCGTTTTCGTAGCCTCTTTGGTACTCTGGCAAGTCGGGAACTCTTCTGGCGCCGTCGTTGTACCCATCATTGTAACCATTATGATAATTCTGGTAGCTGTCGTCCTCTTGAGCGGACGCCACAGTCGCTACACCAATTAGAAAACCCGCAAACATCAGACTCTTAATCATGTAGCGCACCGGCACTCTCCAAGGGTTAAGGCAAAAGTAGTTCAGTTGCGGACCTCTTTATAGCGCCTCAACCGGCCCCATAATTCGGGCGAACCCGGCTGACGATGACCCATAGCCCACGCCGCTCTCAGCGTGTCGAACACTTCCCTTTCAAATTCAAAGACATCCTCCTTGGGGAAGCCGACCGGCTCCGAATTTCCAGCCGTGACCGAGGGAATCAGCTCAGGTGACGCGACGTAAACTAGTCTTTCGCCTATGGATACCACTACCCTTTGCAGCGGCTCGCCTTCAAATGCGCGCACGATAACCTGCGTCATTAGAAACATATCCTCCTGTAGAAACAGAAGGATAGCTAATCATGCGCGGGAGTGAAAATACTGTTATGGATGTGGATATTCCTACCTATTGCATTTGGTAAACATATGGAATATTCTGAGAGAGTTGAAGTTGGATATACCAAATGACTAGTTCGGATATGGAATCGGACGACGCGGCCAGAAAGGGGCCGACCGCGCCATACCCTGCGTTTCAGACGCTCAAAACGCTTCTGAAACCCTTCAAGGAACATGGGATTCCAAACAAGATTGATCGTAGCGTTTTGACAAGCTTCTCGGGCGCCGTCGGAAGCCAAGTTTTGACGATGCTTAGGTTTCTCGGCCTTATCGCCGATGATGGAAGGCCCACCAATCGATTGCGTGAATTGCTAAACGCCTATGAGACCGATCATTGGCCCAAAAATCTCGCGATGCTAATACGCTCGGCCTACGCGCCACTCTTCCGCATTAATCTCGAAACCGCTTCTCCGAAGGAATTCAACGAAGAATTTCGCCGCGCATATCCAGCGTCCGAAGAGGTTTCGCGCAAATCGATTACGTTCTTTTTGAATGCCACACGCGAGGCTGAGATAAAAATCAGCCCCTACGTCATGAAAAATAAAAAGCCTCGCGCAGCACCAGGAAAAAAGCGTCCAGCTCGTCAAAATGCATCGAAAGCGGAGGTCCGAACCGATCCGCTGCCACCTCCCGAGGACGGACGCAAGCTTTCAGAGCGCCTTTTGGCAGTTCTCGACTCCGAAGACCTCACAAAGGAAGTCGAGCAAGCGGTTTTCACTGTGCTTCGTCATCTCCGAAAGGAAGGCCAATGACGACGCCAGAAGCAATAAGGGCCCGGCTCTTAAGACCAGGCCCTCAAATGGGTTGGGGGTGCACAGTGCAGGGCTAGGTTGTCCAGCCAGCGCCCAGCGGGTGCAAGTCCCGCTACCTCCTCCTGCCGCTCCCTTCCAAAAGGCGCGGCATGTAACCAAGTACCCCGCCCGGCTAGCTTCCAAACCTAGCCGGGCGGCTGCATTCCGTTTATCACTTACCTCTAACAGAAATTCCAGATGTTCCTTCGCCGGAAACGAACACGACACCTTGCGCTTCTAGGGCAGTTTGAATTGCCCCTAGATTATTCGCAATCGGCTTCCGTCGCTCCCCCTCAAAATCCTTCACGGTCGAAACCGCCGTACCGGCGGCGGCAGCCAATTCAGTCTGAGACAGGTTTAGCCAACCGCGCGCGGCGCGACATTGAGCGGGGGTCATCCAAATTAGGTAACATCGCTAAACTTATTAGTCAAGGTCATCCTTTTGGGTTGACATCGTCAATATCAGCCAATACAACTGAGGTCAGCCAAAACGGATGGCCTTACATTGTCTCAGCACTTCCTCCTCTCCTCTGCCGCAAGGTCGCTAAGTTTAGCGAAGGTTGCGCGCATGTCGGAAGAAGAGGCTCGGGACGCCTTTCGGCTCATTCGCTGGTCGGCCACGAACGGCGAACCCGTTTGCCCGCGTTGCCAGTGTGCCGCCGTCTACACGTACAAGGCCCGCGCGCTGTTCAAGTGCAAAGCCTGCAATCATCAATTCAGTGTCACGTCCGGCACTATTTTCGCCAGCCGCAAGCTTCCAGTCGGCACCTATCTTCTCGCCATTGCGATCTTCGTGAACGGCGCGAAAGGCCATAGCGCCTTGCAATTGAGTCGCGATCTAGACGTCCAATACAAGACGGCCTTCGTTCTCTCGCACAAGCTTCGCGAAGCAATGGCCTCCGAAACCGCCGACGAAACCCTGGAAGGCGAGGTAGAGGTTGACGGTGCGTATTTCGGCGGCCACGTCAAACCCGCGAACCATAAAGAGAACCGCAAAGACCGCCGCTTGCTGCAAAATCAGACCGGCAAGCGCCGCGTCGTCGTCATCATGCGCGAGCGCGGCGGGATCACGCTTCCCTTCGTGTTCAAGTCCGAGGCCCAATCCGTCCAGACCATCGCGGAGCGTGTGAAGCTCGGCAGCACCATCTACGCCGACGAAGCCGCATCATGGGACGTGCTGCACACTCGCTATCTGACGAAGCGGATCAATCACCAAGAAGCCTATTCAACCGACGAAGCCTGCACCAACCAGGCTGAAAGCTTCTTCTCCCGTCTGCGCCGGGCTGAGTTCGGCATTCATCATCATATCAGCGGGCGTTATCTCGCGGCCTATGCCTCAGAAATGGCGTGGCGCGAAAACAATCGCCGCGTCAGCAACGGCGAACAGTATCTTGTGACTGCTGCGGCGGCTTTGGCGCATCCCGTATCGCGAGTGTGGAAAGGCTATTGGCAGTCACTAAAGAGCCGAATTTAATCACCTCCTAAAGAGGCAGGCATAACTGAAATATGGCGACCGGATGAGTCGATATACTGATTGAGTTTCTGCACATTTGCGATGGCCTTATCAATATCAGCCATTGAGTAAGTGATCAGAACACGAGCGGGCCGCAAATTTTTCTTGCCAGTCGTCGCCGCCGGTTCGATCCCGCCAAAGTCAATGTAGACGATTCTTACGCTTGACATTGGGACAGCCAAAAACTGCTGCGCCAATGTATCAGAATGCAACTTTATGACGACATCAAATGTCTTTTCATCCATTTGGTGGGAAATGTTTTCGACCCTACCAATAAACATTTGACGGGCGTCAAACACGGGTGTCCCGACCAACAAATTCGCTGGCAAAGATGATATTAGAGGCGCGGTCGGCGCGCTAGTTTGAGGAAGCGGGGCGCTGACAGGTTTTTGGATTTGCGTCTCGTGGGGAGACGACGAAAAGAACAAGTAGGCGCCGAGCCAAACCATAAATATCGCGCCGCCACCTACGGCGGCCAAAGTATATATCTTGAGTTGATGCAACGCCCATCGAGCAGCAGCCCTTAAGGGGCTGGCGGGCAGATGTACGATCTGATCAGCATGAAGAGACATACTATCACCGCGTCATCTGGTTATAGGCATCTACGATTCCGCGTAGCGCAAATACCGTCAAGACTCCAATGTCGCACGCGTCGAAAAACCACTTGACTGGTATGCGATCAAAAAACATCGGATTCGCATTGTGCCAGAAACAGGCGAACACCCACTGGGTTCCTCGAAGTCCCAACAAGACGATGAGCATCAACGCCAAGTGGCCCAAGAATACGACCGCCGCACGAACTGCGCGCATTCAAAATTCGCGAACGCTCTCTGTCATTATTCCCCGCAGCCAACGGGTGAGGATTGCAAAAGTTGCTAAAAGGTGCCCGAGGACTTTGGCACCCTTTTAAGCACAACCTGAGCTGACAATCAAATCTGCTGCAATTGCGTCAAAAAATGTTGAATACCACTACGTATAAGCAAGGATGATGCCGAATTCTACCCCATGGCGCGCCAAACACACGTTCCCTTCCGCTTGCCGAGCATTGCGACATTGCCCCTTAAAGCCTCCCGTGAAAGCGCCTGAACAACCCGTTGCGTGATCCCGATGCGTAGCACCGTGTCCCGAACGTATCGAAGTCCTTGGCCTCCATCACGTAGATGGCAATCTCTTTCGTCGATAGCTCCGTGCCGTCTTCCAAGGCGTCCAGAGCATGCTTGCGAAGCTCATTGCGGCGGAATAGCCGACGAAGCTCCAGATACCGGCTAACGTTCTTAAGGTCACCTGTAGCCTCAAATACGCGAATGATGGCGTTGATCGAAGCGAGGTCGGATCGGGCCTGGTCTAAGTGCCTCTCATAGGCCGCGATGGCAGAGAGAATTTCTTCGCGCTTTGCCTTCAGAGTCGTGACGGTGCGATATTCCATCCCGCCAGCATAACGGATCGGCGGGGTTTGATCGTCAAAAGTGGGCCGAGCTTCAAGGTGAGCTTGCTACATAAGTCCGGCCTATAATTGGGTGAAGCTGCAGGAAAGCCTCGTTTACGATCTTTCGTCCGTGTGGTCTGTGCAGGGCGGTTTTTTCGAGACGGTGGCGGGAATGAATGCCGGCCGCGAGCTGGGACCGGTCGCCGCCGTCTGGTATCGCTTTTAGCGCCAGCGCGCGAATGCTAGAAGGCGCAATGGCCGCGCAGCACGATACAGCCTATCCAGCGACCGGCGCCATCATTCTCGCAGGCGGCCGCGCAACGCGGATGGGCGGCGCCGACAAGGCGCTGCAGAAGCTCGGCGCCGAGCCGCTTGTCGCGCATGTGATCGCGGCGCTGACGCCGCAATGCGCTTCCGTCATCATCAACGCCAATGGCGCGGCGGCGCGGTTTGCGCCCTTCGGCGTTCCTGTCGTTCCCGACAACGTGCCTGACTTTCCGGGGCCTTTGGCGGGTGTGCTGGCCGGGCTCGATTATTTCGCCGCGCAGTGGCCCGATCTTGCTTTCGCCGTTAGCGTCGCGACAGACACCCCTTTTCTCCCCGCCGACCTCGTCGCGCAGCTTCATGCGGCGCGCAGCGGCAAAAAAGCCGAGATCGCCATCGCCCGCTCTGACAATATCGTACACCCGACCTTCGCGCTTTGGCCGATCGCGCTCCGCGCCGATCTGCGCGAGGCGCTCGTCGTCGAGGATTTGCGCCGCGTCAACAGCTTCTTCGCCCGTCATCTCTGCGCCTTCGCGGATTGGAGCGTGACGCCCTACGACCCGTTTCTCAACATCAATACCTTGGACGATCTCCGCGCGGCCGAGCAAATACTCGCGGCACACCCACTCACCGCGGTCGCCGCAGAATCTGAAAGACGATAACGCTATCCTGCCTGCGGCTCTCCTCAAGCGCGTCGCCCAATTCGTGGACGAGATGCGGGATGTCGATCGCCGCCAAAGGGTCTGTGCAGGAGACGATCAGTCGCTCGCCGGCGGCGAGGCGCGCCAGGGCCCGGCGCGTGTGCAGAACCGGCAAGGGGCATTTCAGCCCTTTCAGATCGAGTTCTTTGACAGGCCCGTTCATGCGCTATTTATAGACAGATCTCAGGCTGAAGCCATGGAGGAGACTATGACCAGCGGCCATGCGGCGCTCGTATCGCGGCAATTTGGCGCTCGCGCCGAGGCCTATGTCGAAAGCACTGTCCATGCGCAAGGCGCCGATCTCGACCAGGCGGCGGCGCTGCTCGACGGCCAGAGGACCGCGCGCGTGCTCGATCTCGGCTGCGGCGGCGGTCATATTTCCTTTTGCGCCGCCCCATTGGTCGCGGAGGTCACCGCCTATGATCTTTCGGCCGATATGCTCGCCGCCGTCGCGCGGGTGGCGGCCGAGCGCGGCTTCACTAACATCACGACGAAGCAAGGCCGCGCCGAGGCGCTGCCCTTCCCCGACGCGCATTTCGATGTCGTGCTGAGCCGCTACAGCGCGCATCATTGGCATGGCTTCGGCCAGGCGCTTGCCGAGGCACATCGCGTGCTGCGCCCGGGCGGCCGCGCCTTGTTCATGGATGTGGTTTCGCCCGGGCCCGGCCTGCTCGACACCTATCTGCAAAGCGTCGAACTCATCCGCGATCCTTCGCATGTGCGCGACTATTCGCTCGCCGAATGGACCGGCACGCTCACCGCCGCCGGCTTCGCACTAAAAAACGTAACGGCGCGACGGCTGCGGCTCGACTTCGCAACCTGGGTCGCGCGCATGGCGACGCCGCAGCAGCAGAGCGACACGATCCGCGCCCTGCAGGCGCAAATGTCCGAGGATGTCGTGCGCCATTTCGCGATCGAAGCCGACGGCAGTTTCACCATCGATACGGCGGCGATCGAAGTCGCGCGGGATGCCTAAAATGCGCGTCATCGGCTTTGCCGGATGGAGCGGCGCGGGCAAGACGACCCTGATCGTCAAGCTGATCCCGGTCTTACGCGCGCGAGGTTTCACGGTTTCGACTGTCAAACATGCGCACCACAATTTCGATATCGACACGCCCGGCAAGGATTCCTATGAGCATCGCACGGCCGGCGCGACGGAGGTTCTCGTCGCCTCCGACCAGCGCTTCGCCTTGATGCACGAATTGCGTAGCGCGCCGGAGCCGCCGCTCTGCGAACTACTCGGCAAGCTCGCGCCGGTCGATCTCGTGCTCATCGAGGGCTTCAAACGCGACGCGCACCCAAAACTCGAAGTGCATCGTGCTGCCAACGGCAAGCCGCTGCTTTATCCGGACGACGCCCAGATCAAGGCGCTGGTCAGCAACCTGCCGGACGCCGACGTGCCCGCGCATCTCGCGCGCGCCTCAATCGATGACGTTGACGCTGTCGCCGCGCTCGTTCTGCAGCTCGCAGCGCCTTGGCCCTGAGGCTCGCGGAGCACCCGCGGCTTCCAATCATCAGACGGGGCCAGCTCCTGAATGAATGCGAATATCACATTTAGATGACACTCGGCATGACGAAGATTTTTTCGCCCGCGCAGGGCGCACGAACGCCGTTCATCTCCGTCGCGGCTCGACAGCGAGGCGACTGCGGACGTTCCGCAATGCAAAGTAATTCATTCGTAGAGCGAGAAACAAATACTCCTTGCCGGATACGGACAATTATGCAGTTTAATTGCCGGTCAAAAAATGCGCTCGAAGAGCGCCGAGATGGCGGCCGATCTGCGGACCGCCACTCGCGGAATGAGGAACGCCCATGAGCTCTTTGGTTTCTCCCGCCGCCACAGGTACGTCCGGCGGCATTCTCGATCGCTCCCGCACTGTCGCCGGGCCGCACTTCAACCGCTGGCTGGTACCGCCGGCGGCGCTCGCAATTCATCTCTGCATTGGCATGGCTTACGGCTTCTCGGTGTTCTGGCTGCCGATGACGAAGCTGCTACCGGGCGCCAACGCCGCCGCTTGCAAAGGGCAGTTCTTTTTTGCCGAGCTGGTCACGACGAGCTGCAATTGGGCGGTGCCATCGGAAACCCACATCTTTGAAATCTTCATCGCGATGCTCGGCATTTCCGCCGCCATCTGGGGCGGCTGGCTCGAACATGCCGGCCCGCGCAAAGCGGGGTTCTATGCGGCGATCTGCTGGGGCGGCGGTCTCATCCTACTCGGCCTCGCGGTGACGACGCATCAGCTCTGGCTGGTCTATCTCGTCGCCTTCTTCTGCGGCATCGGCCAGGGCATCGGCTATATCACCCCGGTCTCGACGCTGATCAAATGGTTCCCCGACCGGCGCGGCATGGCCACCGGGTTCGCGATCATGGGCTATGGCGGCGGAGCGATGATCGGCGCGCCTTTGGCCGTCTGGCTGATGGCCAAATTCGCCAGCAATGGCGTTCCCGGCGTCGCGGCCGCGCTGATGATCTTGGGCGTGCTCTATTTCATCGCCATGAGCGTTGGCGCTTTTGGCTTTCGGGTCACGCCCCCGGGCTGGCTGCCGGCGGGCTGGACGCCGCCCGCGGCGAACACGACCAAAAGCCTTATCAGCCACAACAGCGTGCATCTCAACGAGGCTTGGAAGACACCGCAGTTCTGGTTCATCTGGGGCGTGCTGTTCTGTAATGTGACGGCCGGCATCGCCGTGATCTCGATGGCGAGCCCGATGTTCCAGGACATTTTCGGCGCCAAGCTCGTCGGCGTCGTCCATTCCGTCGCGGCGCTGACTGCCGCGCAGAAAGCCGCGATTACTGCGGCCGCCGCGGGTCTCGTCGGCCTCATCAGCCTGTTCAACTCGCTCGGCCGCATCTTCTGGGCCTCACTGTCGGATCACATCGGCCGCAAGACGACCTATTTCGCGATCTTCATCTTGAGCATCGCGCTCTACTGCCTGTTGCCGACCTGGGGCCACTTGGGTCTTGCAGCAGCCTTTATCGCCTCGATCTGCATCATCCTCACCATGTACGGCGGCGGCTTTGCGACCTTGCCCGCCTATCTGGCCGATATTTTCGGGCCGCAGATGGTCGGCGCGATCCACGGACGTCTCATCACCGCCTGGTCGGCGGCCGGCGTCGTCGGCCCCTTCATCATCGCCTATATCCGGCAATTCCAGATCGACCACGGCGTCGCCCATAACCTGCTCTATGATGTGACGCTCTACATCATGGCGGGCCTGCTGTTTGTCGGCTTGATCTGCAACGCGCTGGTGCGACCGGTCGATCCGAAATATTGGATGACCGACGAGGAAGCGGCACGCGAGCGTGCGCATCTCAAGGAGGACAAGGTTGCCGCCAATGCGGCCACTGCGGCACGCGGCCAGTTCGGCATCGTCGGCGTGCTCGCCTGGGCTGGTGTGGGCATTCCCTTCCTGATCGGCCTCTACATCGCCCTGTCCAAGGCCGCGGCACTGCTCTAGATCGCGATGCGTTGAGGCTGATCAGCCTAAACGCATGTCACGCGATCGATTCCAATAAATTAGAGCGGGATTCACGCGAAAAACCGGTACTCACTTTTCGCATCCCGCTCTAGGCCGCAGCGCCCGTCGAAAAGGTCCGCGCGATCGCCGCAGAGCGGCGCGCGGACGCAACGGTGACCAGACCATCGGCGGCTTGCGCAGCTTCCAATGCTTGCGCGAGCCGCGCCCCGCCGCCGGAAAGATCGAGCGGCGCATTGTCGTCCCGCCAGGACAAAGCCCGCCGCGACGCGCCGATTTCGTCCGCCGTTCCACCGCTATAGAGCGCCAGGAAGAGCGCCAGCGCGCCCTTGTTCTGCCCCGCTTGCGCGCGGGCGAGACGATAAAGATTGACGAAGCGCTTGACCGCGCGCGGTGTCCCTCCGGCAAGTGGCGCGAGCTGGGTGAGAAGCGCCGATTCCTCCGCCGAGATCGACCAATCATGGGCAGGCGCAATCGTTGCGGACGTCCCGGTCCCCCGACCCGTTCCGGCCCGGCCGATCACCTGCTCGATGAACCCCGCATAGTCGCCGGGGCCCGCTGCATCGAGGCGGAACGGCACCTGGATCCATTTTTCAATCTGCACCGCTTCGTCGGCCAAGCGCGCCGGATCGGCGGCGATCAGCGTGACGAAGCCATTATGCGCAAAGGCGCGATGCGCCGCCTCAAGCACCGCGCGCGCCTGCGGCGGCGCGAGCGCATCGACATTGTCCAGCGCGACGAGAATCCGGTCGGGCACCGAAAGCGCGCCGTTTGGCGTACCGGCGGCAGCCTTCTGCGCCCCGGCGAGATAGGTCGCCAGCGAGGCGAAGAAATGCTCGGCCTGCGATTTGGCGCCGCCCTCCTTGAACGGCGAAGGCTCACTGCGCACAGCACCACGCGCCGCATTCCCGGCCCGCCGTTCAGCCTCCGCCGCCGCGCGTGCCGCGAGATCGACATCCGCCTCAAGCCCGTCGACCCGGCGCGTCTGGTGCGCATAGAGCTGATCGAGCGCCTGGCGCCGGTTGGCGACATCGGTTTTCAGCAGGCTGACGCCGCGAAACAGAGGACCGAGGAAAAGAACGCCGCGTAGAATATTGACGGCGAGCGCCGCGGCCGCGCCGAGATAAGCGAGCTTGGCGGCAAAGCCCAGCCAGCCGATATGCGCGCCGAGCCAATTTGCCAGCGAGCCAAAGCCCTTGCCGGCCCCCGCCAGAGAAGCGAGCCAGGCGTCATGCTGGTCCACGGCGGCGTCGAAGCCGATGCCAGCGAGAGCGAGGACGATCGCCGTGAGGAGCAGCTTGCCCTGCCCGGCGAAAGCCCAAAAGGCGCGTAGCGTCGCCCCGACCCGACCGGTCGTGCCACTCGCGTCGGAAACATCCCGCACCATCGACTTGTAATTAGCGATCGGATCGCCGGTGATGCCGAAACTCGCCAGCCGGCTTTCGATCTTGCCGCGATTGGCGCGGGCAAAGGCATCGACCTGTGAACCGGCGGATTCGAACAGCACGGTCTCGGTCAGGCGGCCGCGGCGGTTCTCGATTTCGTCAAGCGACTGGCGTTCGGTATCGAGGCGCCGGCGTGCGTCGTCGAGCCGCTCCGCCGCCTCGCGTGCGACGACATGCGGATCGCGCACGGCGTGGGCCGCCTCGCGCACGAATTCCGGATAATTAGCGCCCAGCTTGTCGTAGACCGCAGCCGCGAGCGCGACGCTCGGCTCGCCCTCCAGGCTTGCCGCATCGATCCGCACAGAACTGATCCGCGGCAGCATCGCCGCATCGTGGCTGGCACTCAGACCTTCGACATCGGTGAGCAAAGCCGCAAGCGCGAAAGTCTTGCCCGAACCGGCGCCGCCGAGGAGACCGATGGTCAGCGGCGTCTCTGCATCGCGATGCGCCGCGAGTTCCGCCAGCGGCCGCAGCGCCGCGCCAAGGCCCAAGGCATCCGCCCCGCGCCCCGCATCGGAGGCAAAAATGCTGCCTCGCTTCAGCAAGGGGGCGGCCGCCGCAGCCGCAAAGCCCGGCGCACCGGGAAGACTCGGGGCAATCGGCTCGGCACGACCCGAATTTTTGCTGAGATCGCGCGTTTCGACATCCGTCACGTTGCCGTTCCTTTCGAGTACATCCATATGGAGTTTGTTGTGGCCACTCCGGCCATTTCAGCTGCTCTGGCCGCACGGCGCGCAGGTCACCACCTGATTGTGACGGCCAAAAGACCGCGCTGTCATCAAAAAACAAGACTATTTGCACAGTGCCGATGGTGCTGGACCGCGGCCGTCAGCGCGTTTAGAAAGTGGCAAATTTTAGCATCCGAAAGTGAGAAAAGCCTCAGATGGCGCGGCAATTTATCTACCATATGCAGGGTTTGACCAAGACCTATCCCGGCGGCAAGAAGGTCATGGAGAATGTGAATCTCTCCTTCTACCCGGATGCCAAGATCGGCGTGCTCGGCGTCAACGGCGCTGGTAAATCAACGCTTTTGCGCATTATGGCCGGGATCGATAAGGAATTCACCGGCGAAGGCTTCGTCGCCGAAGGCGCGAAGGTGGGCTATCTGGCCCAGGAGCCGAAGCTCGACGATGGCCTCGACGTGCGCGGCAATGTGATGCTGGGTGTCGCCGGCAAGCAAGCGATCATCGACCGCTACAACGAACTCGCCATGAATTATTCGGACGAGACGGCGGACGAGATGACCAAATTGCAGGACGAGATCGAGGCACAGGGCCTCTGGGATCTCGATTCGCAGGTCGATCAGGCCATGGAGGCGCTCGGCTGCCCGCCCAACGATTGGCCGGTCGACAAGCTATCGGGCGGCGAGCGCCGCCGCGTCGCGCTCTGCCGGTTGCTGCTCGAAAAACCGGATCTGCTGCTGCTCGACGAGCCGACCAACCACCTCGATGCTGAGACGGTCAACTGGTTGGAGGGGCATCTGCGCGCCTATCCGGGCGCGATTTTGATCGTCACCCACGACCGCTATTTTCTCGATAATGTAACCGGCTGGATTCTCGAACTCGACCGCGGCCGCGGCATTCCCTACGAGGGCAATTATTCCGCCTGGCTCGGCCAGAAGCAGAAGCGCCTGTTGCAGGAGAACCGTGAGGAAGCCGCGCGGGTCAAGCAATTGGAGGCGGAAGCCGGCTGGATCGCGGCGAGCCCCAAGGCGCGCCAGGCGAAATCCAAGGCGCGCATTCAGCGCTACGACGATTTGCTGGCGAAGCAGAACGATCGCGCCCCAAGCGCGTCGCAAATCGTCATCCCTGTCGCCGAACGGCTCGGCAACAATGTCGTCGATGTCGAGAATTTGTCGAAAGCCTATGGCGACAAACTGCTCATCGACAATCTCTCCTTCAAACTGCCGCCGGGCGGCATCGTCGGCGTCATCGGCCCGAACGGCGCCGGCAAGACGACGCTTTTCCGCATGATCACCGGCCAGGAAAAGCCGGACGGCGGCACGATCGCGATCGGCGAGAGCGTGCACCTCGGCTATGTCGATCAATCCCGCGACACGCTCAGTCCCAACAAGAACGTCTGGGAGGAGATTTCCGGCGGCAACGATCTTATCGCCCTTGGCAAGCGGGAGGTGAACTCGCGCGCCTATGTCTCGGCCTTCAACTTCAAGGGCTCCGATCAGCAGAAGAAGGTCGGCCAGCTCTCTGGCGGCGAACGCAATCGTGTTCATCTCGCCAAAATGCTGAAATCAGGCGCCAACCTGCTGCTGCTCGACGAGCCGACCAACGATCTCGACATCGATACGCTGCGCGCGCTTGAAGAAGCCCTGAGCGATTTTGCCGGCTGCGTGCTGGTGACCTCGCACGACCGCTTCTTCCTCGACCGCATCGCGACGCACATGCTCGCCTTCGAAGGCGACAGCCATGTCGAATGGTTCGAGGGCAATTTTGCCGATTATGAGGAAGACAAGAAGCGCCGTCTCGGTATCGACAGCGTGATCCCCCACCGGATCAAATACAAGAAGTTCTCAAGGTAGGGACAGTTCGAACCTTTCGCGATCTTCCCGCGAGGATGGCCGGGTCAAGCCCGGCCATTCCGCACACTGGGCGATCGTCTGCGTCCAGCAGGCCTACGCCTGCATCAATTTGACAGCGAGGCCGCTGACGCTCACCCGCTGCAGCGTCGCCGCGCCGGGCAGATCGCCGTCGTCGGCATGATCGATGCCGTAATCGACTTCGATGATTGCGTCGGCATCGCAGTCCTCCGCGGCGTCGACGAGGTTCTCAAGTGCCTTGGCCTTGTAGAAGTCTTGCGTCACCGCAGAACGCCGGCCGTGCCAGCCCGAAGCGGCGTGAATGCGGCCGATCGGCACGACCTTCACCCCTTCGATGTCGTTATCGTAGATAATCCGCATGCTCATTCCGTCCTTCATTCGCTTTGGCGCCGAACGTCCGCTCGTTCATGCACCGAAGCCGTTTTTTCTTTCAATCCCTTGGGGGCTTCTCCCTGACGCGCGATCTGAGCTTCGTTGGTCCGCACCGACCGCTGCATCCTCTCACCATGCCCATGTTCCTAGGCGCAAAGAGGGAGACATTGTGGCTTCATCGGTGCGTCACGGCTCTCGCGACGACTATGCGTTCACAACGCATTAAAACTTCGTTCCGAATCACACGCTTTGCATTGACTCGCTTGCATACAAACTTCCTGCACGCGGTTAACAAAAGCTATGTGAAAGTCGGCACCTCTTACGTTTGTCGACACCTGTGTCCTTTGCGTCATGCAGGAACCGTGCAAAGGCACGACAGAGCGATCAATATTTGTTTCGCTTCTGTAAGGCGGAAGGGCATGCTCCGCATGACACCCCTGCATTTAATGCGGTGAAGCTGAACACCAGCCGAATGCAATCGGGCGAAAAAGTGGGGATCGCGGTGCGCGCTTGAGCATTCCATTGAATTTGACTTTACAATATAAACATATCCTTATATCAATCATTGGACCTGAGAGCAGCCATGGCCCCTGAGACGACCTCTTTCCAAGCCCTTCTCGACGCGCTTGCCGCGGCGGGAGAGCCGACACGGCTGCGCCTCCTCGCCCTGCTCGCCGAGGCCGAACTGACAGTCACCGAGCTCGTCACCATCCTCGGCCAGTCGCAGCCGCGCATTTCCCGCCATCTCAAGCTGTTGTTGGAGGCGGGGCTGGTCGAGCGCCATCGCGAGGGGGCCTGGGTCTTCTTTCTTGCCGCAAGCGCAGGGCCCGTCGCCAAGCTGCTGCGCGACATTCTCGCGACGCTTGCCCCGCAGGATGCGACACGCTTGGCGGATCGCGGCCGGCTCGCGGAGGTTCGCCGCGCCCGCACCGAGCAGGCGGCCCGCTATTTCGACGCCCATGCGGCGGACTGGGACAAGCTCCGCGCCTTGCATATCCGCGAGGAGCGGGTCGAGGCCGCCGTTGCGGAGCTCATCGGCCGGGCGCCGCTGAACGCCGTGCTGGACCTCGGCACCGGCACGGGCCGGATGCTCGAACTCGTCGCGCCGAGCGCCGAGCGCGCTGTCGGCATCGACCAATCGCCGCAAATGCTGGCTCTCGCCCGCGCCCGGATCGAGAAAGCCGGGCTGCGCAACGTCCAGCTTCGCCAGGGCGACATATATGCCCTGCCCGTCGAGCACGACCGCTACGACCTCGTCATTATCCATCAGGTTCTGCATTATCTCGACGATCCGGCCCGCGCCGTACGCGAGGCGGCCCGGGCGCTGCGCCCCTCCGGCCGCCTGCTGATCGTCGATTTTGCCCCGCATGAGGAGGAAAGCTTACGCGCCCAGCACGCCCATCGCCGGCTCGGCTTCTCCAGTGAGGAGATCGCCGGCCTGATGGAGGAAGCCGGTCTCGACGTGATCGGCCGGCGCGATCTCGTCCCCAGTAAGAAGGACGGCGGCAAGCTGACCGTCTCCATATGGCTCGGCCGCGACCGCCGCGTCATTGCCGATCCCGTCCCCCTCACCAATCGCGAGTTTGCCTGATGGCCCTGGCCGATTTTTCCGAACCTCTGCCGCGCGCGAGCCATCGAATATGTTCGGGCATCGACGTTTCGTTCGAATTCTTTCCGCCGCAGACGGAGGAGATGGAACGGACCTTGTGGGCCTCAATCGAGCGGCTGGCGCCGCTGACGCCGGAATTCGTCTCCGTGACCTATGGCGCCGGCGGGGCGACGCGCGAGCGCACCCATGCGACGGTCGCGCGCATTGTCCGCGAAACCGCGATCAAGCCCGCCGCGCATCTCACCTGCGTCGGCGCCACCTGCGCGGAAGTCGACGAGATCGCCCGCTCCTATTGGGAGATTGGCGTGCGCCATATCGTAGCTTTGCGCGGCGACCCGCCGGGCGGAGTCGTCGGCCGTTTCCACCCGCATCCCGGCGGCTATGCCAATTCCACCGCGCTTGTCGCCGGGCTGAAGCAGCTCGCCGATTTCGAGATCACGGTTTCGGCCTATCCCGAAGGCCATCCCGAAAGCGCCTCGATCGATCAGGACATCGACGTGCTGAAAGCCAAGATCGATGCCGGCGCGACCCGCGCCATCACCCAATTCTTCTTTGAGAACGAGGTCTATTTCCGTTTTCTCGACAAGGTGCGCGCCCGGGGCATCGCGATACCTATCATCCCCGGCATCGTGCCGGTGCAGAATTTCCGCCAGACGGCGCGCTTTGCCGAAAAGGCCGGGGCGACAGTGCCGGGCTGGCTCGCCGAGCGCTTCGAGGGCCTCGATGACGATCCGACGACCCGGCGGCTCATCGCCGCGACCGTCGCCGCCGAACAGGTCTTCGACCTCGTTGACGCCGGCATCGAGCACTTCCATTTCTACACAATGAATCGCGCCGATCTCGTCTATGCGATCTGCCACCTGCTCGGCCTGCGGCCGCAGGCCGAAACGAAAGTCATTTAATGTCCAAAGTTCCCGCGTCCGACATCGAGAAAGACCTTCGCGCCGCCGCCAAGGAACGCATTCTGGTGCTCGACGGCGCCATGGGCACGATGATCCAGACGCATAAGTTCAGCGAAGCCGATTTCCGCGGCGCGCGCTTCGCCGATTGGCCGAGCGATCTGCGCGGCAATAACGATCTGCTGGTGCTGACGCAGCCACATGCGATCGAGGCGATCCATCTTGCCTATGCCGAGGCCGGCGCCGACATCATCGCGACCAATACCTTCTCCTCGACCCGCATCGCCCAGGCCGATTACGGCATGGAAGAATTGGTGGCGGAGTTGAACCGCGAAGCCGCTCGCCTCTGCCGCAATGCCGCCGACCGAGCGCAGGCGAAGGACGGCCGCCGCCGCTTCGTCGCGGGCTCGATCGGCCCAACCAACCGCACGGCCTCGATCTCGCCCGACGTGAACAATCCCGGCTTCCGCGCCGTGACCTTCGACGAATTGCGCGCGGCCTATGCCGAGGCGACCGAAGCGCTCATCGCGGGTGGTTCCGACATCCTGTTGATCGAGACGATCTTCGATACGCTGAATGCCAAGGCCGCTTATGCCGGCATCGACGACGTGTTCGAGAAGCTCGGCCGCCGCCTGCCGGTGATGATCTCCGGCACGATCACCGATCTTTCCGGCCGTACCCTCTCCGGCCAGACGCCGACCGCCTTCTGGTATTCGCTGCAGCACACGACGCCGCTTTCGATCGGGCTCAATTGCGCCCTCGGGGCGCGCGAGATGCGCGCCCATCTCGCCGAGCTTTCGCGCGTCGCCGACACGCTGATCTGCGCCTATCCCAACGCCGGCCTGCCGAACGAATTCGGCCTCTACGACGAGAGTCCGGAATATATGGCGGGCCTTATCGGCGAATTCGCGGAGTCCGGCCTCGTCAATATCGTCGGCGGCTGCTGCGGCACGACGCCGGCCCATATCCATGCGATCGCCAAGCGCGTCGCCGGGCTTCGCCCACGCGAAATTCCCGAGATCGCGCCGCAATTGCGGCTCTCGGGGTTGGAGCCGTTCACGCTCACGCCCGATATCCGTTTCGTCAATGTCGGCGAGCGCACCAATGTCACGGGCTCGGCGCGCTTCCGTAAATTGATCAAGGACGGCGATTTCGCCGCCGCGCTCGATGTCGCGCGCGACCAGGTGACCAACGGCGCGCAGGTCATCGACATCAATATGGATGAGGGCCTGCTCAATTCGCTGCAGGCCATGGTCGATTTTCTCAACCTCGTCGCCGCGGAGCCGGACATCGCCCGCGTGCCGGTGATGATCGATTCCTCGAAATTTTCGGTGATCGAGGCCGGACTCAAATGCGTCCAGGGCAAGCCGATCGTCAATTCGATCTCGCTGAAGGAAGGCGAGGAGAAATTCATCGAGCAGGCGAAGACCGTGCGCCGCTATGGCGCGGCGGTTGTCGTCATGGCCTTCGACGAGAAGGGCCAGGCGGATACGCGCGCCCGCAAAGTCGAGATTTCCGCGCGGGCCTATAAAATCCTGACGGAGAAGATTGGCTTTCCGCCGCAAGACATCATCTTCGATCCCAATATTTTCGCGGTCGCGACCGGCATCGAGGAGCATAACAATTACGGCGTCGATTTCATCGAAGCCACGCAGGAAATTCGCCGGCGTTTCCCGCTCGTGCATATTTCGGGCGGCGTCTCCAACCTGTCCTTCTCGTTCCGCGGCAACGAGCGGATGCGCGAGGCGATGCACTCGGTCTTTCTCTATCACGCGATCGCCGCGGGCATGGACATGGGCATCGTCAATGCCGGCCAGCTCGCCGTCTATGAGGAGATAACGCCGGAGCTGCGCGAGGCTTGCGAGGATGTCGTGCTCAATCGCCGCTCCGACGCGACCGAGCGGCTGCTGGCGCTCGCGGAAAGCTACAAGGGCAAAGGCATCGAGGCGAAGGAAAAGGACCTCGCCTGGCGTGAACTTCCGGTCGAGAAGCGCCTCGAACACGCGCTCGTCGCCGGCATCACGGAATATATCGACACCGATGTCGAAGAGGCACGGCAGAAGGCGACGCGCCCGCTCGACGTGATCGAAGGCCCGCTGATGGCCGGCATGAATGTCGTTGGCGATCTCTTCGGCTCGGGCAAGATGTTCCTGCCGCAGGTCGTCAAATCCGCGCGCGTGATGAAACAGGCTGTCGCCTATCTCCTGCCCTATATGGAGGAAGATAAAGCGGGCAATGCGCGTTCGAGCGCCGGCAAGATCCTGATGGCCACCGTCAAGGGCGACGTCCACGACATCGGCAAGAACATTGTCGGCGTGGTCCTCGCCTGCAACAATTACGAGATCATCGACCTCGGCGTCATGGTCCCGGCGCAGAAGATCCTCGAAACGGCGAAGGCGGAAAAGGTCGATGTCATCGGCCTTTCCGGCCTCATCACGCCCTCGCTCGATGAAATGTGCTTCGTCGCTTCGGAAATGGAGCGCGAAGGCTTCGACCTGCCCTTGCTCATCGGCGGGGCGACGACGAGCCGCGTGCATACGGCGGTGAAAATCCATCCGAATTACCATCGCGGCCAGACGGTCTATGTCACCGACGCGAGCCGTGCGGTCGGCACCGTGCAATCGCTGCTCTCGCGCGAAGGCCGCACGGCCTATGTCGACAAGGTCCGAGCCGAATATCAGAAGGTTGCGGATGCCCACGCCCGCGCGGAACTTGACAAGGCGCGGGTGTCGTTGGCCCAGGCCCGCGCCAATGCACTGAGGCTCGACTTCGCCGATTATGTGCCGCCGAAGCCGCTCTTCACCGGCACACGCGTCTTCCGCACCTATGATGTCGAGGAGCTGATCCCCTATATCGATTGGACGCCCTTCTTCCGCACCTGGGAATTGCGCGGCCATTTCCCGGAAATTCTTGACGACAAGGAGCAAGGCGCGGCGGCGCGCCAGCTCTATGAAGACGCGCAGGATATGCTGAAGCAGATCGTCGCGGAGCGCTGGTTTGACCCGAAAGCCATCATCGGCTTCTGGCCGGCGAATGCCGTCGGCGATGACATAAGGCTCTACACCGGCGAGTCCCGCGGCGAGTCCCTGGCGACGCTGCATACGCTGCGCCAGCAGCTTTCGAAGCGCGAGGGCCGGCACAATATCGCCCTCTCCGATTTCATCGCCCCCGAGGGCAGCGGCAACGCCGATTATATCGGCGCCTTCGTCGTCACCGCCGGGGCGCGCGAGGAAAAGCTCGCCGAGCGTTTCGCCAAGGCGAACGACGATTATCGCTCGATCCTGGTCAAGGCGCTGGCCGACCGCGTTGCTGAGGCTTTCGCCGAGCGGATGCACGAGCGGGTACGGCGCGAGTTCTGGGCCTATGCGCCGGACGAGGCACTGACCAACGAGGAGCGAGTCGCGGAGAAATATCGCGGCATCCGTCCCGCGCCCGGCTATCCGGCGCAGCCCGATCATACCGAGAAGGCGACCTTGTTCGATCTGCTCCGGGCCGAGCGACGTATCGGCGTGAAGCTGACGGAGAGCTTCGCTATGTGGCCGGGCTCCTCGGTGAACGGGCTCTATTTCTCGCATCCGCAGGCGCATTATTTCGGCGTCGGCAAGATCGAGCGCGATCAGGTCGAGGATTACGCAAAGCGCAAAGGCATGAGCGTCGCGGAGGTCGAGCGTTGGCTCGCGCCGATCCTCAACTACAGCCGCGCCGCCGTCGCGGCGGAATAGAGCGCTTCACCGAAAAGTGGGAGCCGGTTTTCGGAAATGAAGCGCGACCGCATAAATGATGAAACTGGCACGAGATTGGAATAGCGACGGCGGGACCAGAGCGTTTTCACGCGAAGTGGACACCGGTTCGCGTTATGAAAACGCTCTAATTCAAATAATTAGACCGCTTTCGGACGGAAAACCGGTTTCCACTTTTCCTGAAAGCGGTCTAGCGACAGGAGGCCCGTGCGTGCCGCTCTACAGCTATCATTGTTCGAAATGCGACAAGGATTTTGAGCTGCTGGTGCGTTCCAGCGACACGCCCGCCTGCCCCACCTGCGGCACGACCGAGATCGAACAGCAGATCTCCTTCGTGGCGCCGGAGGGCAAGAGCCGCAATATCGTGCGCGGTGCGCGTGCCCAAGCGGCGCGCGAAGGCCATTTGAGCAATTTCAGCCGCTCCGAGCGCGGCGGACACTGACCGAACGCCGGGCCTAGGCTAGCAAATCCCGCAGCGTCGCGAGCGTCGAAAGATCTGCCTTGCCATCGACGCGCGCCGGCCGGAAATGGCGCTGGAAAGCGGCGACAACCGTTTCGGTCTCGGCATCGTAGCGGCCGCTGATCACGATGCCATAACCATAGGCGGCGAGGTCGCGTTGCAGCGTCGCCACCTCTTCCCCCTCCGCCCCTAAGGCCAGCGGCGTGTCGCCGCCGACGCGATGCGGCATCACGTAATGGCCGATACCCGCGGCGGCGAGCTTGGCCCAAGGAAACAATTCGCCAGGGTCGGCTTTGCGCCCCGGTGCAATGTCGGAATGGGCGAGAATCCGCCGCGCCGGAATGGCATGGCGCCGCACGATGTCGCGGCAGAGCGCGATGAGGGCCGCGATCTGAACGTCGGGGTAAGGCGGGCTGCCGAAATCGTGCCCGCCGTTGATGATCTCGATGCCGATCGAAGCCGAATTCAGGTCCGTCTCGCCGGCCCAGAAGCTCTTGCCGGCATGCCAGGCGCGGCGGACCTCGGGCACGAGCTGGAAAATACGGCCATCCTCCGCGACGACATAATGCGCCGACACCTCCGCGGCGGGGTCGCGCAGGCGCTCCAGCGCCGCCGCGCCCGTCGCCATGCCGGTATAGTGCAGGATGATGGTGCGCGGCACCTGCTCCCCCCTATCGCCATGATTCGGCGAGGGAAGCGCGTCGGCCAAGGGACTGTCAGGCGCGAAATCTTGCATGAGAATGGGTTGCGGCGATCAATATCCGTAATAAGCCACGCAGACTGGGCGGCCATAGACATCATAGCCCCAATGCGCGCAGCGCGGCGGCGGTGGATAATAGCCCGGCGGCGGTGGTGGCGGCGGCCGTGTGTTGGCGCCGACAATGGCGCCGGCGGCGGCGCCCAGGACGCCGCCCGCGAGAGCCGCGCCGGGCGAACCACCGGCTGCCGCGCCAAGTGCCAATCCGGTCGCTCCACCGATCGCCGCACCCGATGTCGCGCGCTGCTCCGGCGTATAGCCGCAGCCGGTGAGAAGAAGACCCAGCATCGCAATCGAAAGTCCGCGGCGCATCTTCATTTCTGCCTCCACAGCGAATGGAATGCCTTTTTCAAAGGTGCATAAATCCCTTAAAATTTTGTCGGGATCGCGATGGGCTTCGGCGCCAATAGTCCGCTTCGGTTGACGGCGGACCGTCACGCGCCTATCCCGACCGGGCCAGTCGGCCGGATGGCCGCCGCATTGCGGAGGAAAGTCCGGGCTCCATAGAGACACGGTGCCGGATAACGTCCGGCGGGGGTGACCCCAGGGATAGCGCCACAGAAATGAGACCGCCCGCCGGTTCGCCGGCAGGCAAGGGTGAAACGGTGCGGTAAGAGCGCACCGCGCGGCTGGTAACAGGCGCGGCATGGCAAGCCCCACCGGGAGCAAAACCGAATAGGGGCGCAGGCGGCCTCGCAAGAGACCGCAGGGCCGTCTCCGGCCCGCGCCCGGGTAGGTTGCTTGAGACGGCCGGCAACGGCCGCCCCAGAGGAATGGCCATCACGCGCGCTTCGCGCGCCATACCAAACCCGGCTTATAGGCCGACTGGCAGTTTTTCACCGCGCCATGCGCGGCCGGCTTAATTCAGCCGGCCCGCTGCGTGCGCGAGCATCGTATAGACCTTGCCCGTCTCCGAAGTGAGATAGGTGCGGGTCAGCGTGTCGTCGCGATCGTCGCGGCTGACATCGGCGAGCAGCCGCTCGAACTCCTGAATATAGCGATCGACCGTGATGCGGAATTCGCTGTCGCTGCGATAGCGCCGGCGGATTTCCTCGAAGGTCTGGGCGCCGCGGCCGATGTAGATGCCGCGTGCGAAGGCGCCGCTCTCACCGCCGCGATAGCGATCCCACGCCTCGGCGATTGCCGCGTGATCGACCATCCGCGCGATATCGTGCGAGATCGTCTCCAGCGGCTCCGAGGCCGCGGCGGCACGGCCGATCGCCGGCAGGCCACGCGCCGGCTCTTCCGGCGTGAACGGCCGGCGCGTCGGCTGCTGATCCTCGCGCGAGGCGCGGGCCAGCAGATCGGACAGCCAGCCGGGGCTGCGATCGGCCGACGCCGGGCGCGGCGGCGTGCGCGAAGATTCCGGCGCACGCGGCGGTTCGGACCGTGCGGGCTCAAGCCGCCGAGCCGGTGCGGCCTCGCGCGGCGCGGTCAGCGGTTCCGAGAGATCGTAGGAATGCCCGGAGCGTGCGACGATATCCGTCAGCTCGTTGAGCGCCTTGATCTGGTCGGCGACGACCCGGCGCATCGCCGCAGTCTGCTCGGCCGTCTCCTGCGGCAGGCCGACGGTGTTGCGGCGGACTTCCTCGCGGGTGGCCTCGAGTTCGCGCTGGATCTCGCGGGCAATGCCGCGCATCTCCGTCGCGGAGGTCTGGAACCGCGCCGTCGATTGGCCGAAGATATCCTCGATCTCAGCGCTCGCCTGCTGATAGGCCGCCTGCAGAAGCTGGGCGGTGCGCTCGCGCTCGCTGCCGATCGAAGTGCGGATATCGCTGAATTGCCGTTCCACTTGGCTCGCCGTCATCTGCGACGTGTTCGCCAAATACGACCCGATCTCCTCCGCCCTCACCTCGACACGGCGGAAGGCCTCTTCAACGAGGGCCTGAAACGAACCCATCACGCCGTCGAATTCCTCGCGCCGCGCCGCCACACTGGCAAGCAGGCTTTCGATCGCCCCACGGCGTTCGTTGAGCGTCCGGTCGAGCTCAGCCTGAGAGCGCGACAGATCGGTGGCGGCGGCAGCCAAGGCGTGCTGCTGCTGCGCGATCACCTGATAAAGCGCCTCGGCGCTGCTGATCGTCGAACCGGCACCAGCGCCGAGGCTCTCGATCTGTTCGCTGACGCTGGCGGTCGCCCGCTCAAACTCGGCAATGCGCGCGGCAAGGGCGATTTCGACCGCCGCGAAGCTCGCCTGAGCGCTCTCGACCGTGCGCTGCACGGCGGTATTCTTCTCGTCGAGCGCGCCGATGGCTTCGGTCATGCCGGCGCGCACCTGATGATGCGTGGAAACAAGCGAATTGACCGAAGCGCTGGCGCCGGCCGCCAGAGCATTGTTGAGGCTTTGCGTCGACTGATCGAGCGCGGCGGCAAGTTCCGCCTGCTTCTGGCCGAGCTTTTCGACGAGATCCGAGCCCTTCGTATCGAGCACGGCATGGATGGCTTCGGACCGCGCGCTGAGCGTCTCGTGCAAATTGCCGCTGCGCTCGTCGAGCCCGGCCTGCAGCTCGGCCAAGCGGCCCGCCAGGGTCGCGCCGATTTCGTTGACGCGGCCGGCGAGGACGCCGCCGATCTCGCTGATGCGGCCGGCGAGCGTCGTGTCGAGATCTTGCGAGGCTTGGCCAAGCAGACTGCGCAGCGCATCGGCGCGCCCGGCCAGCAGACCTTCGAGCTGGCCCGATTCGTGGTCGAGCGCGGCGCTGATCGTGCCGGTGTGATGGGCAAGCGTCTGGTCGATCTCCTGCGCCCGCGCCGCCAGATTGTCGGAGAGTTCGCGCCCGCGCTGGTCGAGGTCGGCGGTGACGAGATCGAGCCGCCCGACGATCTGCTCCTCGAAGCGGGCGATGCGGCTATCGAGCGTATCGGCGATCTCGCTGGCACGCACGCCGAGCACTTCGTTCACGTCCTGCGCCTGGTCGGACAGGGTCTGCGCGATCTCGACCGCACGGCCGCCGAGCAGGCGATTGACCTCATCGGCCTTGACCGCGAGCGTCTGCGCGATCTCCGTTGCGCGTGAACCGAGCACTTGATCGACCTCGTCCGCTTTCGCCGAAAGCAGCAGCGCGATTTCCGTCGCCCGCCCGCCCAGGGTGGCGTTGATTTCGCCGGCACGGTTGTCGAAGGTCGTATTGATATCGCCGGCCTGGGCGCTCAACACGGCGCTGATCTCTTCGGCGCGCGCCGCGAGCATGTCGCCGACTCCGGCCGTGCTGGCGCTCAGCAATTGACGTGCCTCGGCGGCCTTGTCAGCGAAATTCTCGGTAAAGGCTGAGACCTGCTGTGCCAGCTCGGCATTGATTGCCTCAGCGCGCGCTTCGAGCGCCTGCGTGACCTCGCGATTGCCGTCGCTCAGCACGCGAGCGATTTCGAGAGTCCGCGCCGCAAGCGTCTCGTGCAGCGTCCGGGCGCGTCCGTCGAGCGCGTTGTCGATGCGGCCGAGCAGCCCTTCCAGCAAATCGGCGACCTGCTGCGCCCGTGCGGAGGCGCGATCATCCAGGTTTTGCGCATGTTCGGCAAAAACGGCGACCGTGCGATCGTTATGGTCGGTGAGTTTGCGGTCGAGTTCGCCACCCTGATTGTCGAGCACGCCTTGCAGCGTCTCGAAATGCGATGAGAGCCGGGTCGCGAGCGCATCGGCGCTTTCGCCAAGCCGTTCGGCGATCTCGTTGCCCTGGCCGGCAACGGCGTCCTCGAAACGCGCGAGCCGCTCGGACAGAGTTCTCATTGATCCGTTCGCCATGCGTCGCGATGGCGCTGACCGCGTCGCCCGCCGTCTCGGCAAAGCGATCGTTGAGCGTGCCCGCGTGATAGGCGAAGCTGTCGAAGGATTCCTGCGCCGTGGCGGCGAGGCGCTCGTGCATCCGCTCGGAATGTGCCGTGAGCGTCGCGGAAGATTCATCCAGCACGGCGACGGCGCGGGCGCTCGCTTCTTCCAGCTTCTGCGCCACATCGCTGACGAGGCTCTGGCCGCTGTCGCGCAAATGCGTGTCGACATCGGCGAACTTTTGCGTCAGGCCTTGCGAAACCTCGTCGAAGGTCGAAGTCGCTCCGCTTAACGCCGCGGCGGCATGCTCGCTTGCGTCATTGAGCCGCTGCGTGATGTGGTTGGCGAAAGCCTCGCCGGTCTCATTGAGATGCGTGTCGATCTCGTTCAAGCGCTGATCGAAGCTTTGCGCCAGCTCGCCGTTGGCGCGCTCGATGCTCGCTTCAACAGCCCCGCGCGCTTGCTCAAGACGGCTGAGGATGTCCTCGCCGTGCGCGGCCAGCGTGCCAACCAGATCTTCGCCTGCCTGAGCGAGTGAGAAGCGGATTTCCTCGGCCTTGGCGCCGAGCGAATTGGTGATGCGATTGCCGGTGCCGTTGAGGTTTTCCGTCAGGCCGCTGGCGGCGTTGTCGAGCTCGCGGGCAAAGGAATCCTGCGCGCTGCCGATCGCCGTGCGCATCCGCTCGCTGTTGGCGAGCATCAACTCGCGCTCCGTCGTCAGTTCGTCGACCAGCGAACAAATCCGGCGCTCGTTCTCAGAATAGGAGCGCTCGAGATTGGAAACCTCGGAGCGTACCAGGGTCTCGAGTTCGCCGGCGCGGGCCAGCGCCCGCTCAATCCCGTCGCCCATCGAGACGATCTCGCGGCAAATCGCCTGCGACAAGGTCACCATCTGCTCGCTGGCAATGGTCTCCGGCGCGGAAAGCCGCATCGCGATCTCGACCATCGAACGCGCGGTCAGACGCATCTCCTGCGCCCGCCGCGCCAGCAGCGCCGTCACGATGAAGAAAATGACCGGCCCAAGCGCGATAATTGCGAACAGCGCGGTTTCCGGACGAAGAACCGAAGCGCCCGGCACCAAAAGCTCGGCGCGATGCGTGCCGAAATAAAGCCCGGCGAGAACGAGCCAGACCAGAGACAAAAGTCCGGCGATCACCAGCGGCGCCGAGCTCGGACGCTGGTTCAGCGCCCGGAGCATTGCACCGACGGAATGGCGGTCGTCGTTCGCTGGCGCGGCCGCCGGCTGGACGGGCGCCTGGCTTGCCGCGAAATCGCCCTGCCCCGCAGACTTGCCGGCCTCCGGCTTCTTCGGCGCGAAGAGCGGATGCTCCTCAACCTCCGGCAGGCGAGGCAGTGAACGATCGTCAGGGCCAAACGACGGCGCGCCGAGCGACGGCCCTTCTGGATAGCGCCGCATGACCTTTGGCGTCTTGTCGGGATCGGAGGCCTTGGGGAAAATCGGCGTCGAAATCTCCAGCGCCTTATTGCCTTCGGCATTTTCTTCGGCGGCCGGCGCGTCGGGGGAAAGGTTCAACGCTTCCTCGATCGCCGACAGCGCCGCAGCCGCGGGATCTTGCGCCTTATTGGACGTCGCCATGATAACCTCTTACGCAAACGGAGATACGCATCCGCACCCTACACACGACGCGTATTGCCGCCGGGCCGGCGACAAAATCGCAAACATTCCGTTAACCAAGCACAGTCTACATCCGCGCTAGAGCGATTGAAACCGCTGCTGTCAAAGGTTTGCAAACGTCGTTAACGCGGCCTTCACCATAAAAGCAAAGAATTGCCACGCGTGGGCGCCACCGGCGTTACCCCTGCAAGTTGTCGAGCAAAATCCGTACGATGGCAAGCAGCACGTGACGCCAGCGTAAAATTCGTTGGGGACGGATTCATGCTCGCCGTCGGCCGCTGCACGCGGCGTGGTGGCCGAAGAGGTGGCGCAGCCGGTGAAGACATTCGATCTGCATCATCTCGCCTCGCAAACCGGCGGCGACACCGCGCTCCAACGCGAACTCCTGACGCTCTTTGCCGACCAATCAGCGGCGATCCTGTCGGCGTTGCATGATCCCGCCGCCCTGCCCGTTGCCCGTGCCGATCTCGCGCACAAGCTCACGGGCTCGGCCAAGGCGGTCGGCGCCTTTGCCCTTGCGGAAGCCGCCAAAGCTGCGGAGACCGAGTTCCGGGCGGGGGGCGCCGCTCCGGGGGCGCTCGCGCGCCTCCCCGGCGCCTACGAAGCCGCGTTGGCGGCCATACGCCGGCGTCTCGGCGAGCTCCTTTAGGCGCCAATTTCCACGATCCCGGCGCAAAATTGCTGCACTGCGTCAAAAAACCCCGCAAAAACCCCGGTTTTGACGCCAAATTCCGGCTTCCCCGTCATGACGAGGCTATTCATCGCGCGAGCTCTTCATTAAAAGGCGCGCAATCCCACCTCCCAACCTCCAGAGAAAGCATCAATGGTCCATATTACTTTCATCGATTCATCGGGCGAAAAGCGGCCGGTCGAAGCCGAGGAAGGCTCGACCGTCATGGAGGCGGCGATCCGCAATTCGATTCCCGAGATCACCGCCGAATGCGGCGGGGCGTGCGCCTGCGCCACCTGTCATGTCTATGTCGATGAAGCATTTGTCTCGGTGACCGGCGAGGCCAGCCCACAGGAAGAGGATATGCTTGATTTCGCCTATGCCGTGCAGCCAAATTCGCGCCTGGCATGCCAAATCAAAATCACCCCCGAGGTCGAGGGTCTGATCGTCACGACGCCGGCGCGGCAGGGTTAGCCTCGCGCCAATTCCGCGATGATCGCTGAGATGTGCTGAACCGCGGGTGGCGCACGCCGCGCGCGATGAGAATTTCCAAGGAGCCTTTGATGGTAGACAATATTGAGACCGACGTTGTCATCGTCGGTGCCGGCCCTTCTGCCCTTTTCACCGTGTTCGAGCTCGGGCTGCTCGATATCAAAGCCCATCTGATCGACATCCTGCCCCGCGCCGGCGGCCAATGCTCGGAGCTTTATCCGGAAAAGCCGATCTATGACATTCCCGGCCATCCGATGATCACCGGCGCCGGCCTCATCGACAATCTGCTGGCGCAGATCGAGCCGTTCCGCCCGACCTTCCATTTCGATCAATTGGTGACCGAGCTCGAGACGCTCGGCACACCCGAGGCGCCCTCTTTCCGGGTGAAGACCGATGCCGGCACCACCTTCACCGCCAAGGCGGTAATCGTCGCCGCGGGCGGCGGCTCGTTCCAGCCGAAGAAGCCGCCGATCGATGGCATCGAGGCCTATGAAGACAAGTCCGTCTTCTATGCCGTGCGGAAGATGGAAGAATTCCGCGACAAGAACGTCATTATCGTCGGCGGCGGCAATTCCGCCCTCGACTGGACCTTGAATCTGCATCCGGTCGCCAAGAGGATCACACTCGTCCATCGCCGCGACGATTTTCGCGCCGCGCCGCATTCGGTCAACGCCATGCGCGAGCTTGTGGCCGCCGGCAAACTGGATTTGCGCATCGGCCAGATCGTCGGGCTCGCCGGCGATGACGGCGAATTGAGCGGCGCGCATTTCAAGGCCGGCAAAGAAGATGCGGTCGAGATCGCCGCCGAACGGTTGATCCCCTTCTTCGGACTCACTATGAAGCTCGGTCCGATCGGCGAATGGGGCCTCAACCTCAACGAAAACCTGATCCCGGTGGATACCGCGCAATTCGAGACGAACGTGCCGGGCATTTTCGCCATTGGCGACATCAATTCCTATCCCGGCAAGCTGAAGCTCATTCTCTGCGGCTTCCACGAGGGCTCGCTGGCCGCGCAGAAGGTCCACCGCTATGTCTATCCGGACAAGAAGCTGACCTTCCAGTACACGACCTCTTCGACGAACCTGCAGAAGAAGCTCGGCGTCCAATAAGACCCGCGCCAAATAAAAAGGACCGGCCCGAAGGCCGGTCCAAGTCACATGCCCTGGACGGGAGCCTGTGAAACTCAGTATTTGGCGACGACCGGCGCGGCCGGCGCGGGGGGATTCCACAACGGAATGATAATGCGGCCCCAAACCCGCGTGTCCGGGCCGCCGAGGCTGAGCGGCGCCTGATTGTTCGCCACGACGCTGCGCGTGGCGAAGACTTCCGCCGTCACCGTGCCGAAGGTGTAGCCGACGAGACCGCCGAGCGCGACTTGGCTGTAACGATAATTGCCGTAGTCGTTGCCGACCGTGTTGCTGATGTCGGTCGAGGCATTGCCGACGAGGCCCAGCTCCCACTTATCAATGTGCTTGACCGCCGAGAAATCGACGTCGATCGTATCCGGCTGCGTCTGATAGCCGAAGCTCGCGTTGTTGCCGCTGATGCCGAGGGTGAAGTTCGCGCCCAGGCTCCAGCCGTCGGCGCTGTTATAGGCGATGCCCGCGAGATCGGTGAAAGTCCAGAAATTGCCGCCGATCCCGAGCTGCCCGATGTCAGTATTGACCGGGAAGAACGCGCCGGCGAATTCGGACACGCTCCAGCCGCTGCCGAGATTCCACACTTCGCCGATGAGGGCCGCCGCATTGTAGAACGACGTGTCGCTCACGCCGGCGGTGTGATCCCCGACGCTCAGCTCCGGCACCGCGGCGATCGCCTCGACATGGCCGCCGAGGAAATCCCACGGCGTCGACCAGACCAAAGTCGGAAGGTTGACCTCCGCATCGACCCGACCGATGCCCGACTCGCGGTTCATGTAATAACCCGTGTCGGCGAAATAGAGTCCGCCGGGCAGAACCACGGCGACCGGCAGATTCATCGTCCACCCGGCGGGGCTGACGGTGTCGGCGAAGGCCTTGGTGCCGGTGATGTTCAATGCAGCCACGGTGCATAGCGCCGTTGCCCCGACCAGTTTTACGATTCTCATGCAAATCCCCCACGGTTTGCTTGTTTTGATATGCGAATGAATTTGCACCCTCCGCTGGGCGCAGCATGTGATCCTGGTCAAGTCCGCACCGCGCCAACTCGCGGCAAATTGTCTCCCTGGTCCGTATGATCCAGATCAATTCCCGTCCGCCGATTCTGCGTCAGCGTAATCTCCGATAAACATCACCGATTGAGGGGCGGGGACATGGCATCCGGCCTGGCCGCGAGCCCGCGAAAAGAAGCGGACATATCTAAAAACCTTCTGGGGGAGAAAAGCCGCGCGTGCGGCTATTGCGAGTTGCGCAGCAAAGGCTTCTGCAGCAATCTCTCAGAAAGCCAAAAGGTGCTCCTCGCCGAAGTTTCCCGGTTGGTGGCGCTCGAATCGCACAAGACCCTCTTCCGCCAGGGCGAGGAAGCCGACAACGTTTACGTTGTTCGCAGTGGCATGCTGCGCCTCTATCAGCGCACGCTCGATGGCCGGCGGCAGGTCATCGGCTTCGCCAAGCCCGGCGATCTTTTGCTGTTCCCGCTCAGCGAGCGCAACGACTACAGCGCCGATGCGCTTGATTCGGTCTACCTCTGTCAGTTCCGGCGGCAGGATTTCCACGGCCTGCTGCAGCGCGAGCCCGATTTTCTCTCCACCCTCGCCGTGATAACGCACGACGAGTTGACGCGCGCGCGCGGCCAGATCGCGCTTCTTAGCCAGCGAAAAGCCGAGCCCAAAATGGCGCAATTTCTTCTCGCGCTGTTCGAGAGCTGCGCGCGGCCCGATTCGAATCCGGTGGTCATTCCGGTGCGTGTGCCGCAAGCCGATATCGCCGACTATCTCGGCATGACAGTCGAGACGGTGAATCGGACGATGGGACGCCTCGTCCGCGACGCGATCATCGGCGTCGCCAAACATGGCATCGATCTCCTCGACGTCAAACGCCTGCGCGAGATCGCCGAGAGCTATTAGCCCTTGCGCGCCTCGTCGGCGCCTTTCTTCTCCGATTGGAAAAGAAATGGCGCGACATCGCCGATACCGGGAGAAGATTCGACCGCAAAAGGCATCGGCCGGCAGACCGCCATCGCTGAGAGCCCGACACGCGCGGTCAACATGCCGTTCAGCACACCCTCCCCCAGCCGCGCGGAAAGTTTGGCGGCAATCCCGTGCCCCACGACCTGCTGGATCAGCGAATCGCCGATGGCGACGCCGCCGGTGATCGCGAGATGCGCGCCGACCGAGCGCATCAGCTTGATGAAGCCGAAAAAGCCGGGACGGCCGCCGTAGATTTCCGAAATCCGGCGCACCAGCCGCAGCGCCTGCGCGGCGACGAAAGCAACATCGATCAGCGCGCGCGGCGAAATCGCCGTCACCATGGAAACGCGCTTGGCGGCGCCGGCGATCTCGCGCGCGACATTGCGATCGAGCGGCACGATGAGATCGCGCTCAGCGATGTCGATAAGATCGCGGCCGTCAATAATCTCCTTGGTGAGATCGAGCAGATTGGCGCGCACGGCGGCACTGGCGCCGCGCTTGACCTGCAGGCTGACAAGCTCGGCAACGAGACGCCGCGCCGCGTCGCGATCGTCGGCGGCGCGGGCCGTCGCAAAGCCCATATGCATGTGGGCGATCTTGCTTTGCCGGGCGATGCTCCAGATTTCGCGCGCGGCCATCACCGCCAGCGCAAAGAGCGCGAGACCGCCGAGGCCGGCCCCAACATAGCCCAGTACTTTCGAGCGTGAGAAAAGCTCGGCCACGAGCGAGATCAACCAATTGCTCAAGGCCACCAGGACGAAGCCGCTCGCCGCTGAAAAGAACAGGCCGCCCCATGAGATGAGACTGCTGCGGGTGATGCCGCGGCTCTGCGCCGATTCGACAGCGCGTTCGGCCGGATCGACGGGCCCCGCCTTGGCGGCCTCGGCCTCGACGAAATCCTCCACCGGCTCGAGCGTGAACATCTCGCGCGGCTGCTCCGCCGCGCCCGGCATGCCGAGGCGAAACGCCTGAGGCTTCATCTTTGCTTCGCTCGCCACGCCCAATCCTCGCAGGCCTACTCAATCAAATCTGTCGCCGATCAAGAATTGCAAGGCGCGATCGAGGCGGATGTGCGGCAGGGGCAGCGCCGCACCGGCGGCGTCGCGCTGGGCGATCGGCGGCCGGAAGCGCACAAAGCGGTAATCCGCCATACGTGGATCGATGACCCCCATATCGCCGGAGAAAACCGCGTCCGGGTCGCGCGGCAGTTCGCCGGGGAAGATCGCGGCCTCCGTCCGGCCATCGAAAACCTCATCGCCGATGCGCTCGCCCGCCAGCGGAATGCCGACGACGGCGGGCAGCGCTGCGCCGCCCCATCCGCCGACATTGGCCTCGTGCGTCGCCCGAACGGCCGCGAGCGCCACGACATCGATCGCGGCGCCGACATTCTCCGACTTTGCGATGGCGCGCGCCGTCAGCCGGCGCAGAATCGCCTCAAGCCGGTCATGACTCACGTGATTAAGATGGTCCGCCTTCGTCGCGGCGAAAAGAATTTTATCGATCTTGGGCCGCAGCAAGCTTGCCAGCAGCGTATTCTTGCCGGTGCGGAAGGCGTTGAGAACTTCGCCAAGCGCATTTTCAAGATCGCGCACTGCGCCAACGCCGGCATTGAGCGCCGCAAGCACGTCGACGAGCACGATCTGGCGATCGAGCCGGGCGAAATGGTCGCGGAAGAACGGCCGCACGACATGGCTGCGATAGGCGTCATAGCGGCGCGCCATCATGCCGGCGAGCGATTGCGGCGCGATCTCGCTGCCTTCGGTGAGCGGCAGCGGCGAGAAGGTAAGCAGCGGCGAGCCTTCGAGATCGCCCGGCATCAGGAATCGTCCCGGCGGCAGAGCGGAAGCCGATATCGGTTCGGCCCGGCAAGCGCGCAGATAGGCGGTGAAGAGCACGGCCGCCTTTTGCGCGGCGGCCTCGTCGCTCGCCGCCGCGGGATCGAGGCTCGTGACATAGGCGCGCCATTCGGCGGCAAGCGGCGCCCGCGCCGGGACGAGGCTCGCCTCCAACGTATCCTGCGACCAGCGCTGATAGGATTTGTCAAGCAACGGCAGATCGAGCAGCCATTCGCCGGGATAATCGATGAGATCGATCGAGAGCTGCGAGCTGCGGCGGCCGAAGCCCGTCTCGCGCTCGAATTCCAGCGTCAGCCGCAATTCGGAGATACGCCGCGTTGATTCGGGCCAGGCGCGTTTTTCGGAATCGCCGCCAGGGCCCGTCAAAGTCGCGATATGCTCCTCATAGGCGAAGCGCGGCACGGCATCGTCGGGTTGCGGCTCGAGCGTGCCGCGCACCAGCCGCCCCTCAGCATGGACGCGAAAAACCGGCAGCGGATTTTTACCGCCCTGTGCCGCGACGCGCGCGGCGAGCGTGAGATGCTGGACGAGCGCCGTGACGAAAATCGTCTTTCCCGCGCCGGAAAGCCCGGTGACTCCGAGCCGCAACGGCCGCCCCGACAAGGAGTCCGCGAGATTTTGGATCGCGAGCCCCGCATCGAAGAGGAAGTCGGCGAGAGAGGGCACGGGAAACCCCTAGATGGCTGGGCGCGTCATTTGGCCAGCGCCTGGCGGGTGACAAAATGTTCGAGCTGCCCATCGCCGCGCCGGGCTTTGCGCCAAGTATCGACGTCGAAATCGATGACCGCCAGAGCCGGCGCGGGGAAGTGACCGCGCATCCGTGCAAGTTCCGACTTATTGCCGCGCCCGGCCAAGACGAGCGCCAATTCCGCGAGGCCGGGATTGTGCCCGACGAGGAGCAGAAACTTCGCATCCGGCGGCGCGTCGGCAACGACATCCTCCAGCGTGCGCAGATCGGCGCTGTAGAGGTCCGGCAGATAATCGACCGTGAAGGTTTCGCCCGCGCCGCGCTCCAACCCCTCGAAGGTCTCCTTCGCACGCTTGGCCGGCGAGACAAGCGCGAGATCGGGCTTGAGGCCGATGTCGTGGAAATAGCGTCCCATCCGCTCGGCCATGTCGCGGCCCGACGGGGTCAATTCGCGCTCGGCGTCCGATTCGTCGGTGAGCGGAACGGCTTCGGCATGGCGCAGGATCGCGAGACGAAACATCAAAAGACCGGTTGGAACCAAAATTCAGCCGATTGCCCGGCGTCGCTATTATCCCCCGCGCAACGCCGCTTGCAAAGCCGCGCCGGCGGGCCCCTTTTCAAAAACGTCCACATTCGGCGGCGATCGCCGCCTTGATCGAAGCCTGCAATTCGCTCACGATTTCATTCTCCTCAGAGGGATAGGTGATCGCATCGAGCTGGCTGCACGGGGCAATCAGCCGCAGACTGCTGGTAGCGAAAAGCGCGTCGGCGCGCGAGAATTTCTCCAGCGGCAGCGAGCGCTCGGCGACGTCATAGTGCAAGCCATGCGCCTTCGACAGGACGAAAGCCCGTGTCGTGCCGGCGAGCGCACCGTCGGAGAGCGGCGGTGTCACCAATTGGCGTCCGAACACGGCAAAGATATTCGCGCTCGCGAGACAGGCGACGCGGCTATGCGTATTCTCGAACAGAACTTCGTCGGCGCCCCTGGCCGCCGCCTGCTCCAGGGCGATCACCGAATCGAGATAGGGAATCGCCTTGATGCGCGAAACCGGCGAAGTCTCGTTGCGCCGGATCGCCGTCGTGCCGAGCTTGATAACGGGGAACAGCGGCCGCGCCAGCGCCGTCGCGACGCCAAAGAGCACCGGCTTGGGCTGTTTCGGGAACGCCAGCCCGCGCGGCCCAGGCCCGCGCGTAAGAGTGAGCCGCACCGCGCCATCGACAATCGACCCGGCAAGCGCGTCGAGCGCCCGCGCCGCCGCGGTTTCATCGAAAGGGATGCCGAGGATTTCGGCGGCATCCGCCATCCGGTCGATATGCGACTTGCGGCGGAAGATGCGGCCGTTGCGCGCAAGCGACGTGTCGAAAATCCCATCGCCCAGCGTCAAGCCGCGATCCGTCAGGTCGAAAGAAACGATCGACCGCTCTTGCAACGCGCCATCAAACCAGAACACGCGGCTTTCTTTCTACTGTGAGGCGCAAGAAATTAGCGAAAAGAGCGTGGCCATATTCCGTCAGGATCGACTCGGGATGAAATTGCACGCCGTAGACTGGCGCCGCGCGATGCGAGAGGGCCATGATCTCGCCCTCCTCTGATACCGCATCCACCGCAAGCTCTGCCTCGAGCGCCGCCGTAGGCTCAACGATCAGAGAGTGGTAGCGCCCGACCACCAGCGGCTGCGGCAGACCCTCGAAAAGCCCCGTGCCATCATGCACGATCCGCGACGTGCGGCCATAAAGCGGCCGCTTGGCCGGCACGACTCTGCCGCCGAACACCTCGCCGATCGCCTGATGGCCGAGGCAGACGCCGAGAATCGGGATCTCGCCCGTAAGTTGCGCGACGACGGCTTCGGAAATTCCCGCCTGGCGCGGCGTGCCTGGCCCGGGCGAAATCACGATCACCGCCGGCGCGGCGCGGCGGATCGCGGCAATGTCGATTTCATCGTTACGGCGCACGACGACATCGCGGCCCAATTCCTCGAAATAACGGGCGACGTTGAAGACGAACGAGTCATAATTGTCGATGACAAGAACCTGACCGCTCATTGCGCTGCTTCTTCCAATTCGTCGGCCGCGCCGAACGCCTCGAACAGGCGCTTCACCTTCACTTCCGTCTCGACATATTCCGCGACGGGATCGGACAGAATGGTGACACCGCCACCCGCGTGCAGCGAGGCCTGTCCCGGCTTCAGCACCGCGGTACGGATAGCGATGTTCATATCCATCGTACCGTCAAATCCGATATAGACAATCGAGCCGCAATAATAGCCGCGCGAAACCTTTTCGATCGCGTCGATGATCTCCATCGCGCGGCGCTTCGGCGCACCCGTCACCGAGCCGCCGGGAAAGGTCGCTGCGACGAGATCGACGATATCCTTGTCCGCCGCGAGCTCGCCCGTCACCACCGAAACAAGATGGTGGACATTGGCATAGGATTCGAGTCCGCACAGCACCGGCACTTCGACCGAATTCGGCTGGCTGACGCGGGAGAGATCGTTGCGCAGAAGATCGACGATCATGATGTTTTCGGCGCGGTCTTTTTCCGACTTTTTCAGCGCCTCGGCACGGCGGGCGTCCTTCGCGGGGTCTGGCGAACGGTTGATCGTGCCCTTGATCGGCCGTGTCTCGATCGCGCGCCCGCGTTTGCGCAGCAGCAGCTCCGGCGAGGAGGACGCGATCACCGTCCCGCCCAGATTGAGATAGGCCGCGAAGGGCGCGGGATTGGCGGCGCGCAGTTTCTCGTAGAAGCCGAAAGGCGAGAAATCCGCCGGCAGATGCGCGGAAAATCTTTGCGCGATATTCGCCTGGTAGATGTCGCCGGCGAAAATATGCGCCTGAACCTGCTCGATCGCAGCATGATAGGCGGTCGGCGTGAAATTCGAGGTCCAGCCGCGAATCGGCTGCGGCTGCTCCGCTTTGCCGCGGCCGGAATGGCCGAGGAGATGCAAGACCTGCTCGATCCGCGCCGTGGCACGCGCCGCGCGGGCGGCGGGGTCCGTCTCCGGCAGGCCGGAGGAAAACACGTAGGCGCGCCGCAGGAGATGGTCGAAAGCCAGAACGAGGTCGTAAAAGCCGAGCGAAACCGGCTCGTCCTGGGCCATCGCATGCTTGCCGCCGCTCAAACCGTCGAACTGCCAGCCGAATTCGTAGGGCACGGCGCCGATCACGCCGCCCTGAAACGGCGGCAGGGCGGGATCGGTCGGCAGGGTGAACTGCGCGAGGAGACCGCGCAGGGCCTCCAGCGGCGATGCCTCCAGCGGCGTCCCGTTCCAGGCCGCCCGTCCCCCGAGAGCGGTAAAGCTGCCGAACGGCTCTATCCCTATGAAGGAATAGCGCCCCAGCTTCGGCTCGAACATCGCGCTGTCGAGAAAGGCAAACCCCGGCCGCTCCGCAAGCACGCGCGCGACATCAAGCGGCTCGCGCCACTTGAGGTCGTAAGTCCAAAGTCCGTCGAGCTTTGCGGCCACGTTGCTTTCCTGCCGAAATCGGCGCGCTTCCCTAACATTTTCATGGGAAACTTGAAAACTGGCACGCATATGTGGACGACGGACACGCGCTGCAACCAGCGCCTGCGCCGCTAGATCGCGATGCGTTTAGGCTGAATCAGCCTAAACGCATGTAACGCGATTGATTTCTATAAATTAGAGCGGGATTTGCGCGAAAAACCGCTCACACTTTTTCGCATCCCGCTCTCGCACGTTTTCACGCGAAGTGGATTCCGGTTCGCGTTATGAAAACGCGCACATTCAAATAATTAGACCGCTTTCGGACGGAAAACCGGTTTCCACTTTTCCTGAAAGCGGTCTAAGTGATTTTGCAAACATCCGCGCCCAGCCTTACCATGCGTGCGGGTGGTCTTTCATGAAAGGTTTGCAATGTGGCGCGTCGTCCTGAGGCCGGCGCTACTGTTCCTTGCGCCCTTCCTGCTCTATGTGGCTTGGCTTGTCTTGAGCCGGACGACGCCTTTCGCCCGCCAGCATTGGGGCCGGGGCGTCGTCTCGAAACTGACGCTTGTGGGCCTCGCCGTCGCGGTGATTGGAATGCTCGCCTTCGGAATTTTTGCTGACCGCCGCTTCGGCGCCTATGTGCCGGCGCATATCGAGAACGGCGTCCTTATGCCGGGACACATCCAATGAGCTCCATCGCGGTCGTGGCGCCGGCGGCGGCATTGGCGCTGCTCAAGAACCCCGGACTTCAGCGGATCCTGACCCTCCTCGATGGTGACGGCGAAGAGGCGCGGCTGGTCGGCGGCGCCGTCCGCAACGCTCTCCTCGACAAGCCCGCCACCGAATTCGACATCGCTACGACCGCGACGCCCGAAGTCGTCGCCGCGCGGGCCCAGGCAGCGGATCTTCGCGCCGTGCCGACCGGCCTCGCGCATGGCACCGTCACCGTCATCATCGACGGCCATCCGTTCGAGGTGACGAGCCTGCGCGAGGACATCGAGACGGACGGCCGCCATGCCGTCGTCCGCTTCAGCCGCGATTTCGCCGCCGACGCCCAGCGGCGCGACTTCACCATCAATGCGCTGTCGCTCAGCCGTTCGGGCACGCTCTACGATTATGTCGGCGGCCTCGCCGACATCGCCGCGAAAAAGCTGCGCTTCATCGGCGACCCGGCCGAGCGGATCAAGGAAGATTATCTGCGTATCTTGCGCTTCTTCCGCTTCTCCGCTGGTTATGCGGAAGGCCCCCTCGATGCCGAGGGGCTGCTCGCCTGCATCCGCGCCCGCGAGGGATTGGCGCGGCTGTCGCGCGAGCGGGTCCGCAACGAGCTGTTGAAACTCCTCGCTGCACCTCGCGCCGGCGAAGTGACGCGCGAATTCTCGCAATCCGGCCTGCTCGGCCCGCTGATCGCTTCAGCCCCTGACCCGCAGCGGCTTGAACGCCTGCTGCAATTCACGCAGGGCGAGGCGCGCGACCCGATTTTGAACCTCGCCGCGCTGGCGCTCAACCTGCCGGAAGATGCCCATCGCCTGCGCGACAGGCTGCGTCTCTCGAACCCCGAACATCAGCGGCTGGTGCGGGCGGCGGAGGCCCTCGAGACGCTGCACGGCCGCGACACGCCGCCGGACCGGCAAGGCTTGCTGAAACTGCTGTTTCTCTACGGCCGCCGCACCGCCTGCGATGCGCTCATCCTCGCCGCCGCGGCGGCCCGCGACGAGGCCGCCGAATGGCACCGGGCGCTCGACTTTCTGCGTACGACGCAGGAGCCGCGCCTGCCCTTCAGCGGCGACGATCTCATCGCCCGCGGCATCGACAGCGGCAAGGCCGTGGGCGAGGCGCTGAAGCTGCTGGAAACGCGCTGGATGGAAGCGGGCTATCCAGAGGAGCCGGAGCGGCTCGGCGCGCTGCTCGACCAAGTCGTGCGGGAAATTCACGGCTGACCTGAAGCGTTGAGCGTATCTAATCGAAAAGTCATCCGGTTTTGGCGGAGACAGCTAGAAGTCGTAACGTAGTCCCGCCGTGACGCCGTAGCCTTGTATGTTTTGTCCGTCACGATAATCGCCACGGATAAAGCCGAGCAGGCCGGTGTTGAGCACATGTGCTGAGGCACCCAGGCCCACCTGCCCAAAGGTGCCGAGCCGGGTAACGCTAATCGGCGTGTTGACGCCCGATTGCTCGTAGCTCGCAACGGCATCTCCTTCAAACTCACGCCACACCGCGCCCGAGACAAAAGGCTGCACTTCAATCCGATTCCAGGTGAAGCTTGTGCCGAGCCGGAGACCTGCGCGGCCGAGAAGGCTGGCGATCGGATCGAAAGCCAGCGCACCGCCCGAGCTTGACAACTCAAGAGTGCCTACACTCAAGTCCGAGTAGAGGAGGGACAGAGACGGTTCGATGAACACGTCCTTGGTAACGTAATATTTGTATCCGACCGATCCGTTTGCCGAGATATCATGCCCATGCAGGTTGTCGCCGAAGACATCCGCCGTCGGATTGCTGACTTGCATGAGATAAAAATCTTCGCGAACCTGGAAATCGGCAACGAGACCGTGACCAGTGACTGCGCCATAGATTCCAACGAAAGGCACCTGAACGCCAACGGTCGAAGATGCGAGGTCAAGCTCGTTCGCCGTGAGGTCGACTTTGCCGCCGGTTACTCCGAGATGGGCGTTGTAGTCCGAGTTCTGGACATTACAGACGCCGGCATCAAAACCGGCTTGAACGCCAGAATATTCCGAGCGAACCAGCGAATGCGCCGCATTGTCCCCGCCCGACCCGTCTGGGACCGTTGCATTCGATCCTATATCGTCGCGCCCATCCGCAACGCGAACCCAGGGCCCGCCGCAAAGCTGATTGGGTTTTGCGTTGGCGGGCGAGGCGACAAAGGCCGAAGCGCCCTGGAAGAAGCCTATATTGAGGCTGTCGAGCGCCGAGACGATGCCCGTTACAAACGTCGGCGCCGAGGTCGGATTGAGGTAGGAATAGATATCGTAATTGTCGCCGACTTGCTTCAAGCCGTAATCGACGATGCCGGCTGATTGGAAGCCGGTTCCGGCGACGAAGGCATCGCTGGCCCCCCCGCTTCCGGTAGTCACAACCGGAATAGGGGCAGCGAAATAACCGACGCTGCCGACCCGGTTCACGTTGACCGTCGTCGTGCCCGAAACCGAGCCAGTTACGGTTAGCTCGTCGGCCGTTCCGCCCGCATGCAGCGCGGCGTCCACATCGAGCGTCGCACCGCCGCTTGCGACGTAATTGCCGGTCACATTGATCGTATTGCCGGTCACACCATTGACCATGTTGAGCGTGCCGGAATTGGTGAGCAAGGTCGCCACATTGTAAGTGCCGAAATTGTTCAGCGTATTCGTATTATCCAGCGAGTCGGTGATCGTCCCGTAATTGTTGATGACGCCATTGTTGGTCACGCTGCCGAACGTCGCCGAGCCGCCCGCCTCGACATCAAACGTTCCATAGTTCGTCAATGACGCGCTGTTCTCGATCGAACCGCCGTCGCCAACCTCCAGGGTGCCGCCATTCACTGTCGTCGCACCCGTATAGGTGTCGGAGTTTGTCAAAGAGACGGTGCCACCGCCGGCACTATCGGCGACCACAAGATTGCCTGAGCCACCGATCGCACCGGAAAACGTCAACACGTTTCCGTTGGAATCCAATGTGCTGGTCGTGCCAGTGCCCAGTGTCGTTGTATTGGAGACCGTCAGAGTTCCGCCGGCTTGGAGTGTACCACCATCCAACGTCAGCGCGCTCGCACCATCGAGCGTTCCGGCGGTCACATTGAGTATGCCTTGCGTGATTTCAACCGGACCTGTGTAAGTGTTCGCGCCTGTCAGGGTCCAGACCGTGGTCGCGCTTCCGACATCGAGCTGAAAATTACCGACGTTTTGGTATTGCGTTCCGATAAGCGACGTATCGAACGACCCGTTCGTCGTGCCGCCGAGGACGAAGTTATACGTCCCGCCCGTATCGACGACATTGCCGCTTATCGACGACGTACTCGTCACCTCAAGCGTGCTGGCGCGTGCGCTTGCGTCGGTAAATTCAATCGCATCGGCTTGCACCAGGCCGCTGCCATCCACGCCACCCGTTATGCCGCCTGAATTGATGATCGTCAGGCCGGATCCAACGATGCCCACGCCGCCTGCGCCATTCGCGCCGGATACTGTCCCTGAGCTGCCCACGCCGCCGTTGCCGCCCGTGAGCGTGCCGCTATTGGTGAATATTGCGCCGGATACGGTAAAAACCACGCCGACGCCGCCATCGCCGCCGCTACCGCCGTAACCGTTATATGCCCCCCCGGCACCGCTAGCGCCCCCGGCGCCGCCGTTGCCGCCAGTGATGGAGCTCGAATTGCTGCTCGCGCCTGCCCCCGTGACAACCGCGCCATAGCCGCCTGCGCCGCCGCCGCCGCCGCTGCCGCCATTAAGACTGCCAGCCCCGCCCGTGCCACCCGCGCCGCCATTCTCGCCTTGAAGAGGGCTGAGGTTGTTCAGAATGTTCGTTGTGATTCCGTTCGTACCGCCGCCGCCGCCACCGCCGCCACTTGCCTCGATGTTGTTGGGTGATCCCGCGCTGCCCGGCTCCCCAGCAGCGCCACCGGCGCCGCCAGCGGCCGAACCAGAGTTGTCTTGGGAGTCGCCGCCCGCTCCACCCGAGCCGCCCCCCGCTGCACCGCCGCCGCCGCCCGCACCCGGGCAGGCAAAAAGGTAGCCACCATAGCCGCCATTCGAACCGTTGAAGCCTGAACCACCCCCTCCCCCGCCTAGACTGCCGCAGGTTAGGGAGCCGCCTCCTTTCCCGCCGGCGGCGTCAGCGGCACTTGAGAGGCTCAATGCGCTACAAATCACCCAGAAGGGAATTGCGAGAATCGCGGCGTACTGCAGGATTCGGCCCGACAGGCAACGACGAGCACAATTATAACGCACGCAATCCCCCAGCACTTAAGCTGGTTCACGAATCGAGCAGCCCTAATTGTGCTGGAGACGGAACCGGAAAAAATGATGACCGAAACCTTATGCTAGACTGTTTGGCTTGATCTACAATAGAACATAACAATGCCGAAGCACCGACGCTGATTTATCCGGCCGATGTTGCCGGGCAGCAACTGGTCGCATTTGCCGTTTACGCCGCCTTCTTTGTCGCGATGGCGGCGATCGCCCGCAATATAGTGCGGGTGCCTTCGAGCCGCTCTGCCGGCTTCTCGAAATCGCGGATGAAGACGACGCGCATGTCGGGCCGCACCTTGGCCTGCGGCCGCTGCTCGGCAACATAGCGGACGAGCCCCTGCGGATTGGCGAAGGAATTGTCGCGGAAAGCGAGCGTGACACCTTTCGGCCCCGCCTCGACCTTCTCGACATTGGCCTTGCGGCAGAGCGCCTTGATGGCGACGAGCGCGAGCAATTGCTCAACCTCGCGCGGCAGGGGACCGAAGCGGTCGATCATCTCGGCCGCCATGGCCTCGATCTCGGCATCGGTTTCGAGCGTCGAGAGGCGGCGATAGAGGCCAAGGCGCAGATCGACATCGGCGACATAATCCTCCGGGATCGTCACCGGCGTGCCAAGCGTAATGCTCGGCGACCAGGCTTCCTCCGCCGGCTCCTCGATGCCGGCCTTCAGCGCCAGCACCGCCTCTTCCAGCATCTGCTGATAGAGTTCGTAGCCGACTTCCTTGATATGGCCGGACTGATCCTCGCCGAGCAGATTGCCGGCGCCACGCAGGTCGAGATCATGGGTCGCGAGCTGGAAGCCCGCGCCGAGCGTATCGAGCGATTGCAGGACGCTCAGCCGCTTTTCGGCCTGCGGCGTCAGCTTTTTGTTGAGCGGCGTCGTGAAATAGGCATAGGCGCGCGTCTTCGAGCGCCCGACGCGGCCGCGCAATTGATAGAGCTGCGCCAAGCCGAACATATCGGCGCGATGGACGATGAGCGTATTGGCGCGCGGAATATCGAGGCCGGATTCAACGATCGCGGTCGAAAGCAGGATGTCATATTTGCCGTCATAGAAAGCGGCCATGCGCGCTTCGAGTTCCGAGGCCGGGAGCTGGCCGTTGGCGATGACATATTTCGCCTCGGGCACGTTCTGGCGCAGGAAAGTGCCGGCGTCCTCGATATCTTCGATACGGGGGCAGACATAGAAGCTCTGGCCGCCGCGATAGCGCTCGCGCAGCAAAGCCTCGCGCACCAGCAGCGGGTCGAAGGGCGAGATCGAGGTGCGCACCGCCAGCCGGTCGACCGGCGGTGTGGCGATGATCGAAAGTTCGCGTACGCCCGTCAGCGCGAGTTGCAGCGTGCGCGGAATCGGCGTCGCCGAGAGCGTCAGCACGTGGACTTCGGAGCGCAGCTCCTTCAGCCGCTCCTTATGCTTGACGCCGAAATGCTGCTCCTCGTCGATGATGACAAGGCCGAGATCCTTGAAGGCGATCTGCTTGCCGAGCAGCGCATGGGTGCCGACGACGATATCGACCTCGCCGGAGGCGAGCCCAGCTTTCACGGCCTTGGTCTCCGCCGCCCCGACCATGCGCGAGAGCTGCGCGACCTTGATCGGCAGACCGGCGAAACGGGCGGCGAAATTCTTCGCGTGCTGGCGCGCCAGCAGGGTCGTCGGCACGACGACCGCCACCTGCTTGCCGTTGATCGCGGCGACGAAGGTGGCGCGCAGCGCCACTTCCGTCTTGCCGAAACCGACATCGCCGCAGACGAGCCGATCCATCGGCCGGCCGGAGGCGAGATCGTCGAGCACGGTCTCGATCGCCGCGGCCTGATCCTCTGTCTCCTCATAAGGGAAGCCGGTGCAGAAGGCCTCGTAAAGCGGCTCCGGCGGCACAAGCTTCGGCGCCGCGTGGGTCTGCCGGGCCGCGGCGATGCGCAGGAGACCCGCCGCCATTTCGAGGATGCGCTTGCGCATCCGCGCCTTGCGCTTCTGCCAGCCGGCGCCGCCGAGTTTGTCAAGCTCGACATCGGCATCCTCCGAGCCGTAGCGCGAGAGAAGCTCGATATTCTCCACCGGCAGGAAGAGCTTGTCGCCGCCAGCATAGTGGATTTCGAGACAATCGTGCGGCGCCCCCGCGGCCTCGACCGGCGTGAGACCATAAAAGCGGCCGACGCCGTGATCGACATGGACGACGAGATCGCCCGCCATGAGCGCGCCGACCTCGGCGATGAAGTCCTGCGCACGGCGCGCTTTCTTGCGGCCGTGGATCAAGCGGTCGCCGAGAATGTCCTGCTCGCCGACCACCGCGAGAGCGGGCGCCTCGAAGCCCGTTTCGAGCCCAATGACGGCGAGCGCTACGGCGGGTTTCGGCAGCCGCAAAGCCTCGCTGAACGAGGAGACAGGTTCCAGCGCGTGCAGGCCAAAATCCTTCAGCACATGGCCGAGACGCTCGCGCGAGCCCTCGGACCAACCGGCGACAACGACGCGCTTGCCCTGCGCTTGCAAAGCCTGGACATGCTCCGCCGCCGCGCGGAAGACATTGGCGCCCTCGTCGGCACGTTCGGCCGCGAAATTGCGGCCGAGCTTGCCAGCACAATCGATGACCAGCGTCCGGCCGCCCTCCGGCGGCGAAAAGGGCGTCACCCGCGCGACGCCTTGCGCCGCCAGCGCCTTGTTCCATTCCTCCACCGGCAGATAGAGCGCCTCGGGCGGCAGCGGCTTATAGAGCGAATTGGCGGGATCGGAATCGTACGCGCTTTTGCGCGCCTCGTAATAATCGCGGATTTGGGCGAAGCGTTCGCCCGCCGCTTCCTCCGTCAGCGGGTCGAGCACCAGCGGCGCCGCTCCGACATAATCGAACAACGTATCGAGCCCGTCGTAGAATAGAGGCAGCCAATGTTCGAGGCCGGGGTGGCGGCGGCCTTCGCTCACCGCCTCGTAAAGTGTATCGCCGCGCAGGCCGCCGCCGAATTCCGCGACATAGCCCTGGCGGAAGCGGCGCATGGCATCCGAGGTCAATTGCACCTCGCTCACCGGCACGAGATCGACGGCGCGCAGCGTCGCGACGGTGCGCTGCGTCTCGGGATCGAAGCTGCGGATCAATTCAAGCGTATCGCCGAAGAAATCGAGCCGGATCGGCTCCAGCATCGACGGCGCGAAAAGATCGAGAATGCCGCCACGCACCGCATATTCGCCCGTGTCGCGCACGGCGGAGGCGCGGGCAAAGCCGTTGTTCTCCAGCCATTGCGTGAGGCCGACCATATCGACCGCATTGCCGGGCGCGGCGGAGAAGGAATCGGCCGCGACCTTTTCCAGCGGCGGTACGCGCTGCAGGACCGCGTTGATCGTCGTCGAGAGGATGCGCGGGCGCTCGGCGGCGGTGCGCGAGCGCGCCAGCCGCGACAGCACCGTCATCCGCCGCGCGGCGATGGCGGCGTTGGGCGAGGCACGGTCATAGGGCTGGCAGTCCCAGCCGGGGAAATCGAGCACTTCGATCTCCGGCGCGGCGAAGGCGAGCGCCTCGTTGAAGGCGCGGGCGCGCTGCTCGTCGCGGGCGACATGGACCAACACCACCGCGCGATCCTCCGCCGCCGGGGCCAGGCCCCGGGTGAGATCGGCAATGCAAAAGGCATCGAACCCGTCCGGCAGGGAGGCCAGGACGAGGGCATGCTTTTTGGCAAGTTCGGCGGTCGCGCGTTTGATGTCGGTCACGGTTCAATCTTCGGAATTAAGTGTGCATGGGCTCAGATATGGATCGGCCCGGCATGGGTATGGAAAGCGCGCAGCTTTCTCAACACCGGCGTGTCATAGCTCGACGGGATTTCGGCCTCCCCCGTCAGCCAGGTGAGAACGTCGCGGTCCTGCGCCTCCAGAAGCGCCTCGTAGTCGGCGAGGTCCGCCTCGCTCAGATTGGCGATCTCGGCATCGGCGAACCGGCCCATGAGGAGGTCCGTTTCGCGCATGCCGCGATGCCAGGAGCGGAACAAGGCCCGCCTGCGGCGCGGGTCGGAAAGCTGCATCATGGGTCTCCACCGATCGGGAACGACCCCGCTTCGTATCGCCTTAGCGCGCCTTCCGGCCAGATGGAAAATCATCCGGCGATAAGAAATTGCGCCAAATCAAAATATTGGGCGCGGCGCCACCGCCTTTGATCGGCACGCCGCGCGGGGCTATAAGAAGCTATGCCGAAGGCTCCGCCCGCCCGCGCCCCCTCTTCCCGCGCCCCTTGGTCGCGCCCGCTGGCCGACCTTGTCCACGCCGCTATCGACCCCGTGCTCGCCCGTCAAGGATTCGGCGAGTCGCAGATCGTGCTCTATTGGGAAGATATTGTCGGCGAACGGCTTGCCGCAATGTCGGAGCCGCTGGCGCTGAAATGGCCGCCGCGCGGCAAGACGCCGAGGGAACATGCGCCGGCGACGCTGGTTGTCCGGGTCGAGAGCGGTTTCGCGCTCGAATTGCAGCACCTTGCCGGAATTGTGATCGAACGGGTCAATGCGCATCTCGGCTTTGCCTGCGTCGACCGGATCGCGCTTCGGCAGGGACCGCTCCTGCGCAAAAACGCCCGCAAGGCCCGCCCCGCGCCACCGTCTGAAGCGCAGATCGCCGCGGCGGCGGCGATCGTCGGCGACATCGCCGAAACCCCGCTGCGGCAAGCGCTGACGCGGCTCGGCGCGCGCATTATCGAACATTCACTTGACCGCAAGCGCACGTCATGATCGGAAATCCGTTCTAAATCATCGCCGGGTTCCCACCTTAATCGCTCAAACTCTTCGCAGGATTGCTCATGCCTCACTGTCAACGGCGTTCGGCTTTGAAATTGCTCGGAATCGCGGCGAGCCTGGCCATGGGCGGATGGCTCGCGGCGGGGCTCTCGCCCGCGGCGGCGGACGCTCAGGTCACCGTCCCGCTCGAGAAACTCTATGCGCCGCAGGCGCTGCCCGACATTGCCCAGGGCAAGACGGACGCGCCGGTCACGATCGTCGAATATGCGTCGATGACCTGCCCGCATTGCGCGCGCTTCCATGCTGAGACCTACCCCGCCTTGCTCAGCAAATATATCAACGCCGGCAAGGCGCGCTTCATTCTCCGCGAATTCCCGCTCGATCCGCGGGCGGCGGCCGCCTTCATGCTGGCGCGCTGCGCCGGCGACGGCGACAAGCGCACGGCTGTCATCGATCTCCTGTTCAATTCGCAGCAGACCTGGGCCGAATCCGACAAGCCGCTTGATACCCTCGCCGACTTGATGCGCCAGACGGGGATGAGCGCGAAGGACTTCGAAACCTGCCTCAACAATCAGAAGCTCTACAATGACGTCATCAAGGAACGTGACGACGCCGGCAAGGATTTCAGCATCGACGCGACGCCGACCTTCTTCATCAACGGCACAAAATATAGCGGTGAGCTGTCGATCGACGCCCTGAGCAAAATCATCGATCCGCTGCTCGCAAAGAAGTAGACTGCGCCGAAGGTTGGACGCGCGGGGCCTGACCCGGACCCGAGGAGACCGCCATGAACCTGTTGCAGTTTCTTTTGAATATCCTGTGGATCGCGATCGGCGGCATCTGGATGTCGGTCGCCTGGGTGATTGCCGGCATCATCATGGCGCTGACGATCATCGGCCTGCCCTGGACGCCCGCGGCCTTCCGCATCGCGGTCTATACTTTGCTGCCCTTCGGCAGCCGCGCCGTATCCCGGGCGGAATTCACCGGGCGCGAGGATGTCGGCACCGGGCCGCTGGGCCTCATCGGCAACATCCTCTGGCTGGTTCTCGCCGGCTGGTGGCTGGCGCTGGCGCACGTCCTCACCGCCGCGATCTGGGCGATCACGATCGTCGGGCTGCCCTTCGCCTGGGCGCATTTGAAGCTCGCCGGCCTCGCGCTCTGGCCGATCGGGAAGGTCATCGTCCCGGCCAATGCTTAAAATCGGCCGCCAGCCGGCGCCCGATAAGCCGTTGCGCACAGGAAATATGGCCTCTCGCCTTGCGCTCGGGCGCCTGCTCCCGGCGTAATCGCGGAGGAGAACTATGAATCCGGCCTCTTGTCGAATATGAACAGGCACCTGAAAAAGCAAAGGCTTAGCGTCTGGACCCGGCGATGAAATTTAAACAGCTCCACATCGCCGGTTTCAAAACCTTCGTCGAACCGACCGACTTCCTGATCGAGCCGGGCCTTAGTGGCATTGTCGGCCCGAACGGCTGCGGCAAATCCAATCTCGTCGACGCCCTGCGCTGGGTAATGGGCGAAAGCTCGTCGAAGAACATGCGCGGCACCGAGATGGACGACGTCATCTTCTCGGGCAGCGGCAACCGGCCGGGCCGCAATATGGCGGAGGTCCGCCTGACGCTCGACAATGCCGGCCGCACGGCGCCGGCCGCCTTCAACGACAGCGACGTGATCGAGGTCGCCCGGCGCATCGAGCGCGATGCGGGCTCGAATTTCCGCGTCAACGGCCGCGAGGTGCGCGCCCGCGACGTGCAACTCCTCTTCGCCGATGCCTCGACCGGCTCGCGCTCGCCGGCCATCGTGCGGCAGGGGCAGATCGGCGAGATCATCAACGTCAAGCCGCAGCAGCGCCGACGCATTCTCGAAGAGGCTGCGGGCATTGCCGGGCTTTATTCGCGCCGGCACGAGGCGGAACTGCGGCTGAAGGCGGCGGAGGACAATCTCGTCCGCCTCGAAGATGTGGTGAAGCAGATCGAGGCGCAGATCGACGCCTTGAAGCGGCAGGCGCGCCAAGCGACGCGCTATCGTAATCTCGCCTCCGACATCAAGCGTCATGAGGCGCTGCTCGCGCTCGTCAATTTCCGCGAGGCCAATGCGCAGGTCGTAGCCGCCGAGGCGAAAGCCGAAACCGGTTTGAAGCTCGTCGCCGACACGACCTTGCACCAAGCCGAGACGGCGCGCCTGCAAGCTGTCGCGGCGCATGAATTGCCGCCGCTGCGCGAGGCGGAAGCCGCGGCGGGCAGCGAATTACAGAAACTGCTCCTGGCACGCGAGACGCTCGACGGCGAAGAGCGCCGCGCCAAGGCGCGCCTCGCCGAGCTTGAGCGGCGCATCGCGCAGATGAACGCCGACTTGACCCGCGAACAGGCCTTGATCGAGGACGCGGCCTCGGTGCTCGCGCGCTTCGACAACGAGGCGGCGGAGCTTGCCGCCTTCGGCGGCGGCGATCAGCAGGCAGAGGCCGGAGCGCGCGAAACATTCTCGCAGGCCGAGGCGGCGCTCGCGACATCGGAAATGGCGCTCAACGCCACGCAAAGCGCCTTCTCCAACGCCGAGGCACAGCGTAACGCGCTCAACAAGAGCCTCAACGACGAGACGCAAAGGCTTGCGCAATTTGAGGCCGAACTCGCCAAGGTAAGCGAGGAACTCACCCGGCTGCGCAGCGAGATCGAAGCCGCGCATGGCGGCGAAGGCTTGGCCGACGCGCTCGAAACGGCGCGAGCGACGGCCGAAGGGGCCGAACGGGATATGCTGACCGCCGAGGCCGTCCACGCCGAGGCGCGGAGGACCGAGGCCGAGACGCGCGGGCCTTTGCAGGAAGCCGAGCGCAAAGCGCAAAGCCTCGCGACGGAGGCCCAGACCGTCGCCAAGCTGCTCACCGCTTCGGGCTCCAGCCGATGGTCCGCTGTCGTTGAAGAGATCAGCGTCGCCAAGGGCTATGAGGCAGCAGTTGGCGCGGCGCTGGGCGATGATCTCGATGCCTCGACCAACGCCGAGGCACCGGCGCATTGGGATGTGCTTTCGGCCGAGGGCGACCCGGCCTTGCCCCCGGATGTCGTCCCGCTCGCACAACAGGTCAATGCGCCGCCCGCGCTCGCCCGCCGCCTCGCTCAGATCGGCGTCGTCGCCCGTGACGCGGGCAAGGCCTTGCAGGCACAATTGCGGCCGGGCCAAAGGCTCGTTTCGGTCGAGGGCGACCTCTGGCGCTGGGATGGGCTTTGCCTCGCAATTGAAGCGCCGACACCCGCCGCGCGCCGCCTCGCCGAGAAAAACCGGCTCGGCGATCTCACCCGCGAGGCCGAATTCGCCCGCCAGGCCGCCGACGAAGTGAAGGCCAAAGCCGAGGCGGCGCAGTCCGAACTGCGCGCCAAGGCCGAGGCCGAGGCGAAGGCCCGCCAGGCGCACCGCGAGGCCTTGCGCGCCGTCGAGGGCGCTCGCGAAGCCGCCGCCGAAGCCGAGCGGAAAAAAGCCCAGGTCGCGGCGCGGCTGTCTTCCCGCGAGGAAACGGCGCAGCGTCTCACCACGAGCCGCGACGAAGCCGGCGCCAATCGGGCCAAGGCCGAGGCCGCGCTGGCGGAACTTGCCGCGACGCCCGAGCTTGCCATGGCGCTCGAAGCCGCGCGGGCCAAGGCCGCGCAGGACCGCACCGCCACCGCCGAAGCGCGCGCGCATTTGCAGGCGCTGCTGCATGAGGCGCAGGCGCGGACCAAACGGTTGGCCGCGATCGGCGAGGAGCGCGGCTCCTGGCAGACGCGGCGCGAGCGCGCTCTCGCGCAGATCGGCGAATTCGAGTCGCGCCTCAAAGAAGCTGGCGCGGAGCGGGAAACGCTTGCCGAGGCGCCCGATGATTTTCTGCGCCTGCGCCGCAATTTGATGGACCAGATCGAAACGGCTGAAAATGCGCGCCGCACCGCCTCGGACGCGCGCGTGGCGGCGGAAGAACGCCTCGCCGAAGCCGATCGTGAAGCCCGCAAGGCGCTGGAGGCGATGAGCGCAGCGCGCGAGGAAAAGGCGCGCAGCGAGGCGCGGCTTGAAGCGGCGCGAGAGCGTTTCGCGACCATCTCGCATCACATCGCGACGGAATTGCAATGCGAGCCCACCGGCCTCGCGGCGCTCGCCAAAGTCGATCGCGACGGCGAACTGCCGGAGGCGGCGAGCGTCGAATCGAAGCTCGAAAACCTCAAGGCCGAACGCGAACGGCTCGGCAACGTCAACCTGCGCGCCGACGAGGAGCTGACCGAGGCGGAGACCCGCCGCAACAACCTGACCAGCGAGCGCGAGGATTTGACCGAGGCGATCCGACGCCTGCGCCAAGCGATCCAGAGCCTCAACAGGGAAGGCCGCGAGCGTCTGCTCGGCGCCTTCGACGCGGTGAATGCGCATTTCAAGGATCTCTACACGACGCTCTTCGGCGGCGGCACGGCGGAGTTGAGACTGGTCGAATCCGAGGATCCGCTCGAAGCGGGACTCGAAATCCTTGCCCAGCCGCCGGGCAAGAAGATGCAGGTGCTCTCGCTGCTCTCCGGCGGCGAGCAGGCGCTGACCGCCATGTCGCTGATCTTCGCCGTGTTCCTCACCAACCCGTCGCCGATCTGCGTTCTGGATGAGGTCGATGCGCCGCTCGACGATGCCAATGTCGAACGCTTCTGCGACCTTCTGGAGCAAATGGTGAAGCGCACCGACACGCGCTTCGTGACCATCACGCACAATCCGATTACCATGGCGCGGATGGACCGGCTCTTCGGTGTGACGATGGCGGAGCGCGGCGTCAGCCAATTGGTGTCGGTGGAACTCGCCGAGGTCGAGCGCTTCCTCGAAGCGGTGTAAAGCCATTCGCCATTCCCTCTCCCCGCTTGCGGGGAGAGGGTTAGGGTGAGGGGGGGCCGGGGCATTTGCATCATCGCAGCCCAAGCCCTTGCCCCTGACCCCAGCCCTCTCCCCATTTCGCTTTGCTCATGGGGAGAGGGAGCGAGCGCGCCTAATCGTCGAACACGCCTTCAAGCGCGTAATGGCTGATCGTCTTGCGGTTGGCGATCAATTGATCGGCGGTCGGCTCGCCCTTGATGGCGCGCGAGATCGCGAGCTTCGTCGCGTCGTAATTGGTGCGGTAAAGATCGCGGCGGTCGAGATTCTCATCGGTCGCGCAGCGCGGATCGAGCCAGATCATGATGATCATGCAGAGAGTGTCGGCCTGATCCTTCGGCAGGATTCCTTCGGCGAGGCAATCGACAATAGCATCGCCCGTCGCGGCCTGGACAATGCCGCCGAGCAATTCGACATAGGCCTCCGAGCGCACCGTCATCTTGGTGGTCATCATCGTCGCCGGACGTACCTGCTGGTTGAGATCGCGGATCACGAACATGCGAGGGTGGCCCGCGACCTGCCCGGTCATCGCGGCGAAGGCATGGCCCACCGGTCCCCGGACGTCGCCGATCAACACCTCCGGCATAGCATCGGTGAATTGCCCCTCCGCCGCCAAAACAGTCGCCTCGCCGGTACGCAACCAAATCTCACTCATCTCGTTCCCCTCACGCTTCGCGCCCGCATTAACACTCGCGCGGACGTTGGAAAAGCCTGAAAGCGCAGAGCTGCGGCGGCGCGGCAAGCTTTGTCGCGATCACCCAACGGCCAAATTCAGTCGCGGTTAATCAAGCAGTTTGGATATTCGCCTTAGAGAATTGCGGGGCTGCCGCGGCGCTCACAACACGTTCTGATAACAATCAGGGGAAGCTCGATGTTGAAGAAAATGATCGCCGCGATGGTGCTGGTTTCGGCTGTCGCGTTTGCGCCTGTGGCTGCCATGGCGGACCATGTCGTCGTCGTCCACCATTCGCATTGGCATCATCATTATCACCACCACAATCACCATGGCCACGTCGTCGTGGTGCACCACTAAGCGCGAGCGTGCTAGATCGCAGGTTTACTGTCTCGCGCCAGGTTCCCGCCTGGCGCGAATTTTTTCAGCAGTGGGACAGCCGAATGGTGGGCGCAGGATTGCCACAACATGGCCCGCAAGGCTAAGCTGGCGGCACCCAGCGCTCAGCCTTGGGAATAAGGGAGAAATGCCCGATGAAGAAAGTGTTCGTGTTCGCGGTCGGCTCGGCCGCGTTGTTGTTTTCCTGCGCATCCGCCTTCGCCGTCGAATCGGAGTACAAGGCGGCGTCCACCCATCCCGTCGATGCCGTCTGGGCGAAAGTCGGCGATTTCTGCGGCATCGGCACCTGGCATCCCGCCGTCGCGAAATGCGAGCTCTCGCATGGCAACAAGATCCGTACGCTGACACTGAAAGGCGGCGGCACGATCGTCGAACGGCTGGTGAAATGGAACAAGAGCGGCCATAGCTACACCTACCGCATCGTCTCAAGCCCGCTGCCGGTGAAGAACTACATTTCGACCATCAAGGTCGTCGCCGACGGCTCCGGCTCCGACGTCATCTGGACCGGCAAGTACAAGGCCGTGAAGGGCACGAGCGACGCCGACGCCAAGAAGACCATCGACGGCATCTACAAGGCCGGCGCCGACGCTCTGGCGCAGTAAGCAGCCTTCTTTCGTTATGAAGCGCTCTCCCCGCTCAGGCCGGGAGAGCGTTTTCCTTTTGCGCCTTTAGCGCGCCGGGAAATCCATCTTGGCGATGAACCCGTGCGGCTCGCCATAGGGCGGCTGCGGGAACGGCGCGGCGCGGCGAACCGCGGCAACCGCTTCGTGATCGAATTCGGGATAGCCGCTGGTGCGATAGAGCTCGGTCTGAACCAGATGCCCGGAATCGTCGACCCAGAAGGCAACAACGACCTCGACATCGTCGTGGATGACGCGTTCCGGGAAATGGCGTTGGCGCATGATCAGGCCGAAGAGGACGGAGAGATAGCGCATATCCTCCGTGCCGCCTGAAACCGGCGAGACTTCGGTCTTGGCGGCGAAGGTGTAATTCGGCGACGGCATGAGCGACGCGAGTTCACGCGCCACGGCGCCGGCCTCATTGTCGGGCAGCGGCGCGCGGCGCTTCGTCTGCCGCATCCGCACGGCCGTCTTCTTATCCTTGATCGGCGCGGCCTTCGACAGCGCCTCGGCATCCTTGTCGTCTTTCTGCTCTTCCGGCGATGTCGTCTGCTGCGCGGCCTCGGGCGCGGCGTTCTGGGCTGGCTTCGGCGCTTCGGGCGTCGGCTTTGTGTCGTTGGCCGGGGCGGGCTTTGCCATCACCGGCGCGCGAGTCTGGTCGTCGGGCGCCTCGCGCTTGATCGTTTCCTGGTTCGGGGCGCGCGGCGCGTCGAAAGCGGGTTTCTCCTCCCGCTCATATTGCGGCGGTTTCGGCTTCGGCGGCTCGGGCTTCTTCTGCTCCGGCTTCGGCGGAGGGGGCGGAGGCGGCGGTGGCGGCTGGACGATTATCTGAACCGGAATCTCCGTCTCCGGCTGGGCGATATCCTTGTCCGGCTGATCGTTCAGAAACAGAAACAGCAGAACTGTCAGGTGCAACAACAGAACAGCAAACAACAGCTGCGGAAACCGGCGCCGCGCCCTGCGCCAAAAAGGATCGGCCAGCGCGAACAGCCGGTCTTCCGGCCGCACCACCAGGGTTTCCTGAGAAAAAGAAGGCACGTCCGTCACAGCGCCGTTTCACCTTGCCGGGGCCTGGGAATTCTTGCCAGCCTGCACCACAAATCAGATTCGGCCCGCGCCCGTCAGCCGCCCATGCCCAACCTTTTGTCACATCCGGCTTCGGGGCGACAAGCATACCGAAAAATCAAACGTCGTCATGGCTTTAGAACGACCCGTCGGCAGCTTGACAGCGGCAGAGGGCATTTTTATGGTGCCGCCGCATTCACCGGCTTATCGTGGTTCGGCCAGGCGCGCGCGTCTTCGGGTTCGGCTCGCTTTTTGTGCCGGGGCACATTATAGAGCGCCTGTCCCGCTCCCAGAAGGCGGATTGGCGATGGCACAAGGCGAGGGTTCGGACGGCCGGGGGACAACCGGTCACACCAACGGGGGGCACGACTTGGGCGAAGACGCTGCCTTGCAGGCGCGGCTTTCCAAATTATCGAGCGCGCTTGAGCAACATCAAAATCTGGCTGGGTCGGAGGAGATCAGAGTGCCAGGTCTTTCCGGCCAATCGCTCAGTGCGACAAATCTCGGGTTTCGGGTGCTCGTCGAATTCGTCTCAGCGATCGTTGTTGGGACGCTCATCGGCTGGCAGATCGACAAATGGACGCATACCGGCCCGATCTTTCTCATCCTCTTCCTTCTGTTGGGGATGGCGGCGGGGATGGTGAATATTTATAGGATCGCGGCTGGGCCGAAGCGCAAACGCGATTGAAGCTTAAACTGGTGCCGCGAGGCACCGCAGGGACGGACTATAGGGTGCGGGTTTAGCAATGGATCCTATTCATCAGTTTGCGGTCGAGCCTTTCGTGCCCCTTCATCTGTTCGGGCTCGACGTCAGTTTCACCAATGCCTCGCTGTTCATGCTGCTCGTCGTCGCGCTCGTGAGCATCTTGATGCTGGTCGGCACCTCGCAAGGCGCGATCATCCCCGGGCGGTTGCAATCGGCCGCCGAAATGTCCTACGAATTCGTTGCCTCGACCGTGAGGATGACCGCCGGCACCGCGGGCATGAAGTTCTTCCCGCTGATCTTCACGATCTTCATGTTCGTGCTGGCCTGCAATCTGTTCGGCCTCCTGCCCTTCAGCTTCTCGATCACCAGCCAGCTCGTCATCACCTTCGCGCTGGCGATCGTGGTTATTCTTGTCGTGCTCGCAGTCGGCTTCTCCAGGCACGGCTTGCACTTTCTGAAGCTGTTTGTGCCGTCGGGCGTCACGATGTGGCTTTTGCCGTTCATCGTCGTCATCGAGGTTATCTCCTTCCTGATACGGCCGGTGACCCTCTCCGTCCGTCTCTTCGCCAACATGCTGGCCGGCCATATCACGCTGAAGGTGATGGCAGGTTTCGTCGCCGCGCTGCTCGGCGCCGGTGTTGCCACATGGATCATCGCACCCCTGCCCTTCCTCGCTAATGTCGTACTCTTGGGCTTCGAACTCTTCGTTGCAGTTTTGCAAGCCTACATCTTCACCATTCTTTCTTGCGTCTATCTGAATGACGCAATTCATCCGGGCCACTGAATAAAGAGCGCAACAACAGATCGGTCGCCCCTTAAAACAGACGGAGTTTTAAATATGGTAGATGCAATCGCGAGCCCCGGCGAAATCGTCACGGCGGGGAAATATATCGGCGCCGGTCTCGCAGCGATCGGTACGGGTGCCGCGGCTATCGGCATTGGTCTGGTTTTCGGCCACTTCCTGTCGGGCGCACTCCGCAACCCGACGGCGTCGGATGCGCAGTTCGGTCGCGCCTTCGTCGGCGCCGCCTTGGCAGAAGCTCTCGGGCTTTTCGCCTTCCTCATCGCGCTGCTGCTCTTGTTCGCCCTTCATTGATCTCAACGGCGCGGGCTGCTTCTGGCGGCTCGCGCCCCATTCATTTTGCAGGACTCGAAAATGGCAGAAGGTACGGCCCAAACAACAGCCAGCCAGGCCCAACCGGCTCCGGCCAAGCAGCAATTTCCGCCGTTCGATTCGACCAATTTTGCGTCGCTGCTGATCTGGCTCGCGTTGACCTTCGGCCTGCTCTACTGGCTGATGTCGCGCATCGCCTTGCCGCGCGTTGCCGGCATCCTCGAGGCGCGCCACCACAAGATCAATACAGACGTCCTCGCCGCGCATGCCAAGCGCAAGGAGGCGGATCAGGCCGCCACCGATTATCAGAAGACGCTGGCCGATGCCCGGACCAATGCGCAGGGCTTGGCGCAGGATACGCAAACGCGCCTCGCCGCCGAGGCTGAGGCCAAGCGCCATGCGCTCGAGGCCGAGCTCAGCGCCAAGCTTGCCGCCGCCGAAAAGCAGATCGAAGGGACAAAGGCCAAGGCCATGGCCAATGTCGACCAGATCGCGCAGGAAACCGCGGCGGCCATTGTCGAACACATCACTGGCAAGCCGGCCGACGCGGCTGCCATCGCCGGCGCCATCGCCAAGCTCAAAGCCTAAGAGCGGAGCTGCTCCATGCATTTCGATGCCGAATTCTGGGACTCAGTCGCCTTCATCGTTTTCGCCGGCTTGCTTGGCTATTTCGGCCTGCACAAGAAGATCGCAGAGGCGCTCGATGCGCGCAGCGCGCGGGTGAAAGCGCAACTCGACGAAGCGATCTCCCTGCGCAAGGAGGCGGAGGATCTTCTCGCCTCTTTCGTCGAGAAGAAGAAGCAGGCGGAAGAAGAAGCCAAAGCTATCATCGCCCAAGCGCAGGTCGAGGCCGAGCTCATCGCCGAAGAAGCTCATGTGCGCGTCGCCGATTTCGTCCAGCGGCGCACCAAACAGGCGGAGGACAAGATCGCCTCCGCCGAAACGCAGGCGTTGGCGCAAGTGCGCAATGCCGCGACCGATGCCGCGGCCAAGGCCTCGGAGATCGTCCTCAAGTCGCAGGCGCAGGGCGCCTATGGTGACGAACTCGTCGAGCAGGGCATCGCCGGCCTCAAGCGCCTGCTGCATTGAGCGGATAGCGCCCGCGACCGGCCATGAAAAGGTCGCGGTCGCGTGGCTAAAGGCGGGGTGCGGATCGGCGCGTTGATTTTACGCTGCGGGTGCGGTTTGGGCCTCGCCCTTACGCGGGCCCTTCATCCAGCCCGCAGGTTTCGCCGGACGAGGATTGGATGAAGCGCTCCCCACGCCGGATTTTCGCTTTCCGAGGCTTTGCCGGCGCTATTGCGCTGTTTGCGGCGTTGCCCGGCGCGGCTTCCGCCCAGGGCAATGATTGCGCTGGTCTGCGCGCCCAGATCGGCGCGCTCGATCAGACCAATGCCCGCGCGAATCCCTATGCCGGAACGATCCGCAGCCAGCGGGCGGGCCTCCAGCGCACCACGGACTATGGGCACAAGATCGGCTGCGATCGCCAGCAATTCATATTCTTCGGGCCGCCACCGCCGCCGCAATGCGGCCAGATCAATGCGCAGATCGCGCAATTGCGGGCAAGCCTCGCGCAGCTAGAAGCCAACGCCCGTGGCGTGCTCGATTCGCCGCAGCGCCGGCAATTGGTCGCCAGCTACAACGCCTATTGCCGTCAGCAGACGGCGACGCAGGGCGGCTTCCTCGGCGGCCTGTTTGGTGGCCCCACCCAGCAGAGCAACGAGCCCGACATCGCCGACGTTCCCTCGCCCGATGCGCTGCCGGCGACAGACCAGCCGGGGCAGCCTACGGGCGGCTCGGAAATGCTCTGCGTGCGCCATTGCGACGGCGCCTTCTTCCCAATCACGGACGCGCCGGGCCGCGATCAGGAGACGCTGGGGGACTTCTGCAAGGCCTCGTGCCCAAATGCCGACGTGAGCGTCTATTCACGCGTGCCGGGGCAAGAGATCCAGACGGCGGTCGGGCTCGACGGCAAGCCCTATATGAGCCTGCCAGCTGCGCTCAAATATCAGAAGACGCTCGATCCCACCTGCACCTGCCGTGCGCAGGGCGCCACTTGGGGCGATACTCTGGCTGGCGCGGAAGCCATGCTGAGCCACAGCAAGAAGGGCGAATTCGTCGTCACACAGCAGAAATCCGACGAGATGGCCCGCCCGGCGGCAGTGACCCCGGACAAAAAGAAGAAGCGCGCCCCGGCCCCCGACACGGACGATACCAGCGATCAGGACATCATTAATCAGGATGCCGCAGCCGCCGCGCAAGTGCCGACCGCGAGCACCGATTCGGCTGGAATTTCCGCGGGCGGCGTCAATAACCAGACTTCTTATCCGCAGGGCGCCGGGCAGACGACGGAAATCACCAGTCCCGACGGCGTCAAGCAGCGCGTCCGGATAGTCGGGCCTCAGCCTTAACCCGGCCGATCAGCGGCAGCAGCGCGGCAAGTTCCGGCCCCTGCTCCAGCCCGGTCAGCGCCAGCCGCAGCGGATGGTAAAGCGCCCGGCCCTTGCGGTTCGTTTGAGTTTTCAACAGATTTGTCCATGCGGCCCAGGTCGTCTGATCCCAAGGCTCGGCGGGCAGGATCGCGCAGGCCGTGCTGATGAACTCTGCATCCTCGATGGCCGGGGCAATCGCCCCGTCGACGACGGCCCACCATGTCGCGACATCGCCAAAAATTTCCAGATTGCCGCGCACGGCGAGCCAAAAGGGTTCCGCTTTCGGCCCGCTGATGCCTGCCGCCGCGAGACGCGCGGCGGCCGCCGCAAAGCTCATCTGATGCAGCGTGCGCGCCGAGAGGGTCTTCAGTTCCGCCGGGTCGAACCGCGCCTGATTGCGGCTGACATGCGAGAAATCGAAATCCGCCGCGAGTTCGTCAAGTGACTGCACGGGATGAACGGATTCCGAGGTTCCCGTCAGCACCGCGCAGGCGGCGACCGCGAGAGATTCGATCCCCTCCTCCCGAAGCGTGCCGATCGATAGCGCGCCGCTGCGCTTCGAAAGCCCCTCGCCGGAGGCGGTCGTCAGCAGATTATGATGGCCGAAGACCGGCGCTGCGTGCGGCCCGCCCAGCGTCTCGAAGAGCTGGATCTGCACAGCGGTATTGGTGACGTGGTCCTCGCCACGGATGATATGACTGATCTCAAGGTCGAGATCGTCGACGACCGAGGGCAGCGTATAAAGATAGGTTCCGTCCTCCCGCACCAGCACGGGGTCCGAAAGCGAGGCGCAGTCGATATGGCTCGCGCCGCGAACGAGATCGTCCCAGTGCACAACCACATGATCGAGCAGAAAGCGCCAATGCGGGCGCCGCCCAGCCGCCTCCAGCACCGCGCGGTCAGCATCCGTCAGGGTCAGCGCCGCGCGATCATAGATCGGCGGCAGGCCGCGCGCCTGCTGGCGCTTGCGCCGGCGGTCCAGTTCCTCGGCAGTCTCATAGCAGGGGTAGAGCCGCCCGGCGCCCCGCAATTTCGCCGCCGCAGCATCATAAAGGGCAAATCGCTTGGACTGGTGGACGATCGCATCAGGCTCGATGCCGAGCCATTTGAGGTCCTCCTCAATCGCCCGGGCATATTCCTCTTTGGAGCGGGCCAGATCAGTGTCATCGAAACGCAAAATGAATCGGCCAGGGTCCTTCTTTGCGAAAAGAAAATTGATGAGCGCCGTGCGGGCATTGCCGATATGAATTCGGCCAGTGGGCGAGGGGGCAAAGCGGACAACGGGCGGCATGATCTTCCTTTCGTTAACGGCCTACCCTCGCAACCGCTAGACCGCAAGGCTGATGCTCGGTTGCAGGTTTCCACGCCGCCGTTGGATTGCGTTCGCGGGCCAATGCGGGCAAACTGAAAAGGTGCGGAGGCGCCGCTGATGACGCTAGCCTGGGCCCTGGCCCTTATCTGTTTTGTTCTCGTCGTCCTCAATCTGATCAGCGACGGCATTGCAATCCGCAATTCCAAGCCCCGCGCGACGCCGCTGCCGGCCGCCCCGGATGCGCCGGGCGTCTCCATCGTCCGCCCGTGCTGCGGCATCGACAATTTCTGCGAGGAAACGCTCGGCTCGAGCTTCAGGCTCGATTATCCTTCCTACGAAGTCATTTTCTGCGTGGCGCGAGGCAATGATCCAGTCGTGCCGGTGCTGCAAAAGCTGATCGCGGCCCATCCCACGGTTCCGGCGCAGCTGATCATCGGCGATGAACGGATCAGCGCCAATCCCAAGCTTAACAATTGCGTGCGCGGCTGGGAGGCGGCCCGGCACGAATGGGTCATCCTCGCCGATTCCAATGTGCTGATGCCGGGTGACTACATCCAGCGGCTCCTCGCCGCTTGGCAGCCGACGACCGGCCTCGTCTGCTCGATGCCGCAGGGATCGCATCCGCAGAATCTCTGGGCCGAGCTCGAGATCGCCTTCCTCAACACCTATCAGGCCCGCTGGCAGTATGCCGCGGACGGCGTCGGCACCGGCTTTGCCCAAGGCAAGAACATGCTGTGGCGCCGCGATATTCTGGACGACGCGGGCGGCATCCGCGCTCTCGCGGCAGAGATCGCCGAGGACGCCGCCTCGACCAAAGTGGTGCGCAACGCGGGCCTCAATATCAATCTGGTCGACAGCCCCTTCCCGCAGCCGCTGGGCAAGCGGACGCTGGGAGATGTCTGGAGCCGGCAGATCCGCTGGGCGCGCATGCGGCGCAAGACGTTTCCGCTGCATTTCCTGCCGGAGCTTCTCTCAGGCTCCGCGACGCCGGCGATCATCGGCGCCTATGCCGCCGGTCTCTTCGGCGTTACGCCGCTGGCGGGCGCCGCGCTGGTTCTCGCCGTGCTCTATAGCGGCGAGACGACGCTTGCGCTTTCCAACAGATGGCATTTCTCCTGGCGCCTGCCGTTCCTTTTCCTGCTGCGCGATCTGATGCTGCCGATCGTCTATATGGACGCCTGGCTCGTCAACGATTTCGTCTGGCGCGGAACGGAAATGACGATGCGCGAAAAAGAGCGGCCGAGCACGTAGAGCGCCCGGCCGGAAAAAAGCCCGTGGGTCGGGCTGCGCGACTAGTGCATCGCATCGCTCTTTTTGTCGCCTGTCGGCGAAGCGTGATGCCCCATCGAATGATGCATCGTCATGCATCCACCCTTCTTGTCGCCCGACGCGCAGGCATGGTGACCGGTGTAATGGTGCTCCATGCAACCGCCTTTCTTGCCGCCTGACGCACAGGCATGATGCCCGCTGGAGCTCATCATCTCGGTGGCAAAGGCCGGCGCTGAGAACGCCAACGTGCTCAGCACCGCAATCGCAAATTTCCACGTCATGGATTTCCTCCTGTGCCGCAGTTCTCACGACCGCTCGAACCGGACTCGTATAGCATAGAAGGAAATTCTCCGCGAAGGATCGCCGCCAGCCTGCCGAACGCCAGACTGGCGCAACGATGCACAACGCTTGAGCTAAGCTATTATTCCGCCGCGACGACTGCCGGGGGGCGTTGCAGGCGCTCGGCCTTCAACAATTCCGCTACCAGGAAGGCGACCTCGATCGCCTGCTCGGCGTTGAGGCGCGGATCGCAATAGGTGTGGTAGCGATCGGAGAGATCGGATTCCGAGATCGCCCGCGCGCCGCCCGTGCATTCGGTGACGTTCTTGCCGGTCATTTCGAGATGCACGCCGCCGGCATAAGTGCCCTCGGCATGATGTACGGCGAAGAAATTGCGGATTTCGCTCATGATGCGATCGAATGGCCGCGTCTTGTAGCCAGAGGCCGCCTTGATCGTATTGCCGTGCATCGGATCGCAGGCCCAGAGCACATGCCGGCCCTCGCGCTGAACGGCGCGGATCAGCTTCGGCAGATGATCGCCGACCTTGTCGGCACCGAAGCGGCAGATCAGGGTCAGCCGGCCCGGCTCATTGGTGGGATCGAGCCGGTCGATAAGCTGCAGCAGATTTTCCGGCGTCAGCGACGGACCGCATTTGAGGCCGAGCGGGTTCTCGATGCCGCGCAGATATTCGATATGCGCATGGTCGAGCTGGCGCGTGCGATCGCCGACCCAAAGCATGTGGCCGGACGTGGCGTAATAATCGCCCGTCGTCGAATCGACGCGCGTCAACGCCTCCTCGAAGCCGAGCAGCAAGGCCTCGTGCGACGTGTAGAAATCCGTCTGCCGCAATTCCTGATGCGATTCAGGATCAAGCCCGATCGCTCGCATGAAGCCGAGCGTCTCGGTGATGCGGTCGGCCAGTTCCTGATAGCGCGCCGACTGCGGGCTGTCCTTGATGAAGCCGAGCATCCAGCGATGCGCATTCTCGAGATTGGCATAGCCGCCCGAAGCGAAGGCGCGCAGCAGATTGAGCGTCGCGGCGGACTGGCGATAGGCATCGAGCTGCCGCTGCGGGTCCGGGATGCGCGAAGACTCGGTGAAGGCAATGTCGTTGACGATATCGCCGCGATAGCTCGGCAGCGACACATCGCCCTTCTTCTCGAAGGACTCGGAGCGCGGCTTGGCGAATTGCCCGGCGATGCGGCCGACCTTGATCACCGGCAGCGCCGCGCCGAAGGTCATCACCACCGACATCTGCAGAAAGACGCGGAAGAAGTCGCGGATATTATCGGCCGCGTGTTCGGCGAAGCTCTCGGCGCAATCGCCGCCCTGGAACAGGAACGCCTCGCCCTTCGAGGCCTTGGCGAGCAGAGCCTTCAGCTTGCGTGCCTCGCCGGCAAAGACGAGCGGCGGGAACGAAGCGAGCTGACGCTCGACATCGGCAAGGGCCTGCACGTCCGGATAATCCGGCATCTGCTGAATGGGCTTTGTCCGCCAGTTTTTTGGCGACCAGGGTTCGAGAGGCATGACACGATCCGAGGCGCCGCGAAGGACCGGCGCGATGCAATTGATGAGAGCAAATTTCAGCGGCTGCTGTTAACACGATATGTGATGCTTGGCGACACTCGTCAACCAAGCCGCCCGCACAAGTCTATATCGCTGATTTATAATAGCTTAAGGCGTTCGCTCCTCGTCCATCAGCGCTGCCCCCTCGCCGGGGTCGAGTTTGACCTGCTCGTAGCGGGCGCTGCGGGTATGGAGCGTCACCAATTCCTCCGCCGAGGTCGGATGCACTGCGGTCGTGGCGTCGAAATCGGCCTTGGTGGCTCCCATTCTGACAGCGATTCCGAGGAGTTGCGCCATTTCGCCGGCATCGTCGCCGAGGATATGGACGCCAAGCACGCGGTCCGTCTCCCCGTCCACGACGATCTTCATGAAGACCTTTTCCGCCCGGCCTGACAGGGTCGCCTTGAGCGGGCGGAACCGCGCCTGAAAGACATCGACAATCGCATGCTTCAACCGCGCCTCGGTCTCGGTCAGGCCGACCGTGCCAAGCTCCGGCGTCGTGAAAACCGCCGTCGGGACATTGGTGTGATCGATGGCGCGCGCCTTGCCGCCGAAAACCGTATCGGCAAACGCGTGACCTTCGCGGATCGCGATGGGCGTCAGCGCCAGACGGTTCGTGACATCGCCAACGGCATAGACCGATGGCACGGAAGATTGCGAATAAGGATCGACGCAGACCGCGCCGACCGCATCAAGACGCACGCCGAGCTTTTCGAGGCCGAGGCCGCGCGTATTCGGATGCCGCCCCGTCGCGAGCATGACCTGATCGACATCGAGAGTTTCGCCCTTGGCCAAGGTCACGCTGATGGCCTCGCCCTTCTTCTCAAGGCGCACCGGCATGTTCTCGAATTTAAAGACGATCCCGGCTTCGTTTAAAGCGTCGCGCAAAGCCGCGCGCAGATCGTCATCGAAGCCGCGCAGGATGTTCTCGCCGCGCAGAGCGATCGTCACCTCGCTGCCGAGGCGGCGCAACAATGCGGCGAATTCGACGGCGATATAGCCGGCGCCGACGATCAGAATGCGCTTCGGCTGCTGCTTGAGATCAAAGATTTCATTCGAGGTGATCGCAAGTTCGCGGCCCGGTACATCCGGCCCGAGAAAGGGCGCCGCGCCTGTCGCAACCAGGATCACCTTCGCCGAGATGACGCGGCCATCGGCGAGCAGCCGGACCTTATGCGCATCCTCGACCACCGCGCGGCTCTCGACCAGCGCGACGCCGGCCTTTTCAAGATTGGCGCGATAGATCGTAGAGAGCCGCGTGATCTCTTTCTCTTTCGCCGCGACGAGCTTCGTCCAATCGAAAGAGGCCGAGCCGAGCGTCCAGCCGAAGCCTTCCGCGTCGGCAAAGGCATCGGCGAAGCGGCTCGCATAGACCATCAGCTTTTTCGGAACGCAGCCGCGGATGACACAAGTGCCGCCGATGCGATATTCCTCTGCCAGCATGACCTTCGCGCCATAGCCGGCAGCCATCCGCGCGGCGCGCACGCCGCCCGAGCCAGCGCCGATGACGAAAAGATCGACATCATAATCCGCCATCAGACGAGGCTCCCATAAACCGTGACGCCCTCCGCCCCAGCGGAGATGACGGCGCTGGCAAGGCCAAGGAACAGCCCATGCTCGACAACGCCGGGAATAGCGGTCAGCCGCGCCGCGAGATCCTCCGGCGCCGGAATGACGCCAAAAGCGCAATCGAAAATATAATGGCCGCCGTCCGTCACGAAGGGCGCGCCCGAAGCCTCTTGGCGCAAGCGGATTTCCCCGGCAGAGCCAGCCAGCGCGGATTCACGCGCGATAAGATAGCGCGTCGCTTCGACGCCGAAGCGATTGACCTCCACCGGCAGCGGAAATCTGCCGAGCGTTTCCACCGCCTTCGAGGCATCGGTGATGACGATCATGCGTTGCGAGGCGGTGGCGACGATCTTCTCGCGCAGCAACGCCCCGCCGCCGCCCTTGATGAGCCGCAGGGCCGGGTCGAATTCGTCCGTGCCATCGACGGTGAGATCGAGGGTTTGCAACGTGTCGAAATCGGCCAGGGGGATGGCGAGCGATTGAGCCTGCGCGCGCGTGCGTTCCGAGGTCGGCACGCCGACGATTTGTAGCCCTTGCGCCACCCTTTCGCCGAGCAACGCGACGAAATGCGTCGCCGTGCTGCCCGTGCCGAGGCCAAGGCGCATGCCGGGCTCGACCAATTCGAGCGCCTTGGCGGCGGCTTGGCGCTTCAAATCATCCGCATTGCTCATAACGGCCAGCTAGGCTCTCGCCCGCCGCGCGTCAACAGGGCGGCCCTATTTCGCCGGGGGTGTGCAGACGACTTTATCGTTGAGGACGTAGCAGATCGACATCTGGCCGGTGCGCAGATCGACGCGGAACACGCCGCCTTCGCGCTCGTGGCTCGAAGCGACGAGGGCATAATCGCTCGGCCCCTGCGGCCCCGCCCCCTGCCCCGGCTCGTAGCAGAGCGTGACGCCGACCGTCCCCTCCTTGAGCCCGTATTGGCAGGCGCCGACCTCGCCGGTGGCGCGATCGAGCCGGTAGACGCGGTTCAAATCCCGCTCCGGCGCGGCCAGGAAATCGTAATTCCCGGCCAAGGCACTGCCCGCACCGAGGCTAAAAAGGCCAATTGCCAGACGGAGGGAGGCACACGGGGAGAATCTCGGCATCGGAGGCTCCGGTTCTGCGAATCGGCCCCCACTTTACACCGGCGCCTGTCAAAACATTGGTGCGCCCGCGCGCGACGCCGCGAATGCTTGATCCCGCAGGGCAAGACGCCTATGCCCTGCCCCATGACCCAACCGCTTCTCGTCTTCGACCTCGACGGCACGCTTGCCGAAACGGCCCCGGACCTTGTCGCGACGCTCAATCAGGTGCTGGCGGAGATCGGCGTCGCGCCGGTCACTTACGAATCGGCACGCGCCATGGTTGGCGGCGGCGCCCGGCTCATGATCGAGCGCGCCCTGACCCACGCCGGGGTTTCGTTGCCGAAGCCGAAGATCGACCAGATGTTCGACGACTTCCTCGTCCACTACAACGCGCATATCGCCGACGCCTCGACGCTCTTTCCCGGCGTTCTCGCCGCGCTCGACCAGTTCGAGGATGCCGGCTGGCGCTTTGCCGTCTGCACCAACAAGATCGCCCAATCCTCCGTCCTGCTCTTGAAGGCGCTTGGCGTCGCCGACCGTTTCGCGGCGATCTGCGGCAAGGACACATTTCCGGTCAGCAAGCCGGACGGCCGCGCGCTGCTGATGACAGTCGAAAAAGCCGGCGGCCGGCACGACAATGCCATCATGGTCGGTGATTCGAAGACCGATATCGAAACGGCACAGAACGCCAAGATTCCCGTCGTCGCGGTGGATTTCGGCTATTCCGATCAGCCGGTCGCGACCTACAAGCCCAACCGTGTGATCTCGCATTACGACGCGCTCTGGGATGCGGTGGCGGATATCGGCCACGGCACCGGCCGTGGCGTGCGGAAGGCCGCGCAATAGGCATTGGCCTCGAGCGCCACGGCGCAGGCACGCCGGACACCCGCGCTTGACTTGCCCATGCCGGGGTGCGTAAACCCCGGACCCAGGGCGCGTAGCTCAGCGGGAGAGCACTCCCTTCACACGGGAGGGGTCACAGGTTCAATCCCTGTCGCGCCCACCATTAAGCCGTTTAATTTCAAAGATTTACGAAATTGTATCTTAGCGTGCTGCGCACCTCAGCACGGAACGGCGCGCGAACATGCGCGGCCAACGCGTGGAAAATCGGTGGAGTTTGTTCGCCGCCCGTTCCGCATTCCCTTTCCCTCTTATCCCGCCCGCTTCCGCGATGTTGACCGCCCAGCCACTTTGGCCGTGACCTCGCCCTTTCGCCCCTTTCCCTCGCTCGGCAGCAGCATTTCCTTCTGTCCAGCAGCGCGCCCGCCACCTTTCTTCATAGCGGGTTTGGGCGTCTCGGCAGGTGCAGTCCGCGCCGCCGGCGGAGTGCGTTTGCCTTCCTCCAAGCTCCGTTTCAGGGCATCCATGAGGCTGACGACGTTGGGTGCATTTTCCGAGACGCGTTGAGGCGTCGTCGGAAGTCCCGCCCGCTTCGAGCGGATCAGTTCAACCACCGCGTCTTCATAGCGGTCATGGAATTGCTTCTTTGTGGCAGAGAACGGCGAAGGGCCAGGAGAGGCTGAGGAAAACGAAAGCAAAGCTAAAATGGGCCCGGGGCAAGCGCGGCGCTGAAGGCGCAGAAATAGACAGCCCGCTTCACGTTGACGACAGTGTGGCAGGGACGCTCTATTTGTTGCTCGACGCCTGCCCACCGGCGGCGCCTTGGTTCCACATCAGGTATTCTTCCTGCGGGGTCGGCGCGCGGCCCATCGACTTCGTGAAGGAAGAACGATTGGCGTCGAGCTGCGACAGAGCGAGGCTGACCTGAGTGTCGATGTCCGTCGAGGCGCCGGCGATCTGGAAGAGGCCGCGGTGGCTGCCAACGGCGGCGTTCGGATTGAAGCTGCTCTCGCGCTGCGCGAGTTGCAGCAGGAAGGGCAGGCGGTCGCTGCGGCCCGTGCGATTGACCGCATCGCCAAGTTGGCCCTGAACGGAGTTGGGATCGGCGACGGAGATGAAGCTGTTCTTCGACTGCACTTCGAGGTCGCGCTGATACGACGCTTGGTTTTGCTGTTTGATGAGCGCCGTGCGCTGGTCGATCAGCCGATCGATTGTGCCGATCAGCTCCTTGACCTTGTCCGAAGTCGTCGTCGGGTTCTTCATCTGCTCTTCGAGCAGGCTGATCTGTGCATCGAGCTGGCCCGACCGCACTTGGAAGGAGCGGCTCTGGTCCTGAAAGACGGCCTCGGCGATCCGCTTCTTCTCTTCATTGAGCGTGTCGACCCACTTCTCACGAGCCTCTTCGGTCTCGTTGTGCGAGTCGGCAATCTGCTTCTTCAGTTCCTGCTGGGCGTCAGGGTTGGTCGGATCGCTTTTGACCGTGTAGAGTTCGTCCTGGATCTGCTGCCGCTGGCTGAGAAGAGCGGTGACCTGATCCGAGATCGACGATAGGGCGAGCGGATCGTTCGCGGTGCGGGCACGCCCGTCGAGGTTGGTCAGCTCTTTCTTGTTGGCGCGCAGCCGCGCCTCCAGCTCCGGTCCCTTCAGCTTCTCGGTCAGCTTCTGGAAGTTCTGCTCGGCGCCATCGAAGAGGTGGTTGTAGTCGGTGAGCCGATCGAGCAGCTCCTGATACGCCTGCCGCACGACGTCGGGGCTTTGGCCGCCGCTCTGCAGCTTCGACATCTGCGCTTGGACCTGCGACCGCAGGCCGGCGATGCGCGCGGTCGCCTGCTGCTCCAGCGTCGACATCTGGGTGAGGGCGCCGGAGGGATTGCCAGCGGAGCTTCGCTCGACCCCGTTGAGGCCGCCGCGCGCCCAGCTCTGCAGATCGGCGATCTGATTGTTGAAGGTCTGGTAGGTGGGGCTGGCCTGCAGGCTTTGGACCGCCCCCAGATTGCGCTCGCGGTCGAGCGCCATGTTATTGGACTGGAGATTCGACCGCTCCGACTGAGCCGAGCCCAGCACCGTCGAGAGGCTGTTCAAGAGCTGGAGACGTTGATCGAGAGATTGCTGCTGCGAGGAATCCGTCGTCGTGTTCCGCAGACCCATCAACCGTTGCTGCTCGTTGAAGATGGTCGCAAAATACTGGGCTAGAAAGCCACGCGCATCATTCTCCGGGATCTTCTCGGAGTGCTGCGCGAGATCGGCGATCGGGCCGAACTGTGGGCCAAGTCGCGCCCACCATTAAGCGGCTGATTTTGCAAAAATTTTGCACCAATCTCAGACCGCGAACTGCGACAACGCATTCGACGCACTGGCCGGCGATCGTTTCAGACCTACCGCTCCGCACCGAAGTCGACAAAGCTCAAATATGAAGCCAGCGCTTCGATGTCTCGTCCGGACAGGCTTCGCGCAACTTTAGGCATTGGCTCTGCGGCAGGGCTATAGCCCTCCGCCCATTCCTCAAGCCGCCTTTTCAAATAGAAATAAGACAGTCCGCCCAAACGCGGAATTCCCCGCACGCCCTCGCCATTTGGGCCGTGACAAACGATGCAGGCCGCGATGTTGGCTTCCGGGACTCCAAATTCGAAAATGTTCCGCCCGCTCGCCACGAGGTCGCGATTGCCGTCGTTGGCGGCTTCTGGCGGCAGGCTCGCGAAATAGCTCGCGAAGGCATGCGCCATATCCTCGTCGACATGAGCCACGGCATTCCACATGAAGTCCCGCGAATAGGGATTGTCACGCACATGGGTGCGGAAGTTCATGAGTTGCGCTTCGAGATAGAGCTCCTGTTGTCCGGCCAATCTGGGCGCATTCGAATAGCCTTGGACCGACGGGCCATGACACCATGCGCAATTCTTGACGGGAATCATCTCGCTGGCGAGTAGCGGCCCGGCGACGCAAGAGACGATCGTCAGGAGAGCCAATTTCGTCACGATGCGTTTCATGATCTTTGCTCGTATTCCTAGAGTCAATCGGTTTCGAAGAGACCGCCTTCACCTCAAACTGCTGAGATAAGCCGCAAGCGCCTCCACTTGCGCACGGGTCAAATTATGCGTCGTCGGAAGCATGATTGCCGAAATGTCCGGCGCGCCCTGACCGCGTTCGTTGGACCAGTTCGTCAAAACTTTGATGATATACCAATAGAGCTGCCCGGCGAGCCGCGGAATCTGACCACGCCCCTCCGCCTTCAGGCCGTGGCAGGCGAAACAAGCGGGGACATTGTCCTCGGGTAATCCCTGTTCAAAAATCTCCTTGCCGAAAGCCGCCCCTGCCCTTGGAGCGCCCCCATAGGGCGGCGGATTGAGCTTCTCGAAATGCGTCGCCAAGGCCGAGACTAATGCCGGTTTTAGGGTGTGCGCGACGCTGAACATAACGGGATTTTTGCGTCGGCGTTCGATGAAGGCCCGCAATTCGTTCTCTATGTATTGCGGGTGTTGCCCCGCCAAGCGCGGCATGGCGAAATAGCCACGGAAGCCTTGTGCGGAAGGTCCGTGGCAGGTTTCGCAATAATTCAACTTGGCTTGGAACTCCTGGTTCGAGGGGCCGCCTACGGCATGGCTGGCGTGAAGCACAATGACGAGAACGGCGAGCGCCGCGGCCAACGACGCGAGGTGCAAGGCTGCCGGTAGATTGAGTGTTCTCATGCCGGGCTCCACGCGTTTGCTATAGCGTTCCTGATTTTCAGTGCTTGCTCTGTGCAACGTCTCTGCGATTGGGTATGGCGAGCAGGCAAGGCCGTTACTCCAAATAGCTAAGATAGGCCGCCACTTCGGTAATCTGCTCGGTCGTCAGCATATGCGCGATCGGCGCCATGATGGCAGACGTATCCGGCTTCTTCGGATCCTGACCGCGCTCCTTGGTCCAATTCGTCAGCTTGTTGATGATGTAGTCGTTGAGCTGCCCGGCGAGACGCGGAAATTGATCGCTGCCCTTCGCCTGCGGCCCGTGACAGGAGGCGCAGGGGGGCACATTCTGGCTGGGAATGCCATTCTCGAAAATTACCTTTCCCGCCGCCACCAGGTTCTCCGGCGCTCCGCCGAGCGGCTTCGGATTCAGCGTCGCGAAATAGGCCGCAAGGCCGTCGATCATCGTGGGGCTCAGCACATGCGCGACGCGGAACATCACCGGATTCATCCGGCGTCTCTCGATAAAGGCGCTGAGCTGATTTTTGATATATTGCGGTTGTTGTCCGGCCAGGCGCGGAATTGGAAACACGCCGCGGAACCCTTGCGCCGCAACGCCATGGCACGTCATGCAATAGGTCCGCTTAGCCTCGAACACTTGCTTCGGAACGGTAGCTACCGGGGTTTCCGCGACGCAGACGGAGGCCACGAAGATCATGGCGAACACCGCGCTAGGCTTTGATATCGAACCGAGACGATTCATGATCCGACCCCGTGATCTCGCGATAGACTTGTGACAAACAATGTTTCGTCAGAACATGAGCCACGAGTAAGCGAGGAAAGTATTGTTGTCTGAGGCGTTGTGCCCTGCCCCGTCGAAGTTGGCCGTACCGCCGTACAGCGTCAGATATTTTGTGTAGGAAACGCCAATGCGCGCGTTGGCCCAAGGAAACGGGCCGGGCATGCCGTGACTGAAAGGCAGATAGGCGGCATCGAAGAGAAAGCCGTTGCCGTTGGGGCTATTGGCAATGCTATTTGCGCCATAGAGATTTGCGTCAGCCGAACCGCTCACATCGAAATAGCTGGCCGTGAAACTGTAAGTGTTGTCGTAAACATAATCGACGCTTGCGCGGAAGCTGTCCAAATTATCCGTAGGGTTCGATGTGGTTTGCAATGCATATGACGCATTGTACTGATCCGTTTCGTATATGTTTGACACCTTGGCTTCGAACGCATGCTTACCGTGGATGAACTGATATTGCGCATCGAATCCGATATCTAGGATGCGATCGACGCCGAAACCAGGACTGGCATAGGGCACTTCGGTGGCGTACATGCCGAAGGCGCCGATCATGAAACTGTGTTCTCCAATGGTCGGCGCAAAGGCCACCCGCCAATAAGGCGCGATCCCATCGATCGATGGGAATGAAGTGGGGTCGAGACCAAGCGCCTGCTGCGTCGACGAGGATAGGGTCCGATAGCCGGTGAGTTCGACGTAGACCATGTTGTTCCACCAGCCATAGACGCCGGCACCAGCGACGCCTCCGGCGAAAGCGCCCTCTAGCATCGTCCCCGGAGGGGTAAAGGCGGGGCCAGTTGCCGCAGCGATATATGGCAGGCCCCAGGCTGGCGTCGTGTTCCAGACGTCCTGAACGGTCGGGTTGTTATTGACGTCGACGCCTACGATGAGATCCGAGCCGAAAGCCTTCGTCGTCTGAGTATAGCGGATATCCGTATTATCGATGCTCCAGCTGTGTCCGACGCCGTTATAGGTCCCCTGGATGAAGGCGCCGAGATTGTCGTAGATCTGGCCACCGTAGAATAGGCTCAGCTGGCTCAGCACCACATTGTCGTTTGTATTCGTCGACGACGTTGGAGGCGCATCGAGGTTCTTCTGAAAATGCTCAAATTGCGGCCCTTGGATCATCAGCGCGAGCGGCGGGGCCTGGGTATTCGTAAGGCCGCCGCCCGCCGTATAGCCGGAGAGTTTGAATAAACGGCCGAAGGGGGTGAGCTCTGGAAAAGCAGTGTGGCAAGCCGCGCAAGGCTGGCCGGTTTGCATCGCGAAAGCTGGTATCGCCGCAGCCGGCTGCGGTTTGATCAGAAAGCCTATACCGAAGAGAGTGAGGGAGCCGAGGGCGGCGCCAGCCAATGCAATAAGCATCGGCCGGCCGGCACTTTTAGGCTCAATGACTGTGCTTTTCCATCCGGGGACATCTGCCCTGTCGAGGCAGCAGATGAGGCCCGCACGCACTTCCGCCGATGCATGCTCCAACATGACCTTCCCCCCGGATTGTCACGGATTTCGTCGCGGACCAGTTCTTCTTTGATTATTTGATATCAAACTCAATGGTCGCTGCATATTGATACAGATCATATCTGCGTCCACGGCCATTTGAGTTTGCTAATTATTTTTTTGAGAATGATGGAGAGTCGAAAGATCGCCAGATGTGAAAAAACCCGTGGAATCGCAGGCGTGGCGAACGTAAGCTACTGATAAATAATAGCTCCGCTGTCCCTTCACACGGGAGGGGTCACAGGTTCAATCCCTGTCGAGCCCACCATCCGCACCGGCGCTGGCCCGGAATCCGGACCGATAAAAACCGCCGCTGGATCTCACAACACGAGCCTCTAACCCAATAAGAAAGCGCCGCCGTCTCGCTCTTGCGAGGTGACAGTGTCGCAATCGATCCAGCCACGATCGCCCACGCCGCGCAAGAACGGCGCGGGCGCCGATGTCTTGATTATTTCGCCTTCAGCACGCCGGCGAGCTGGCCCATGAGATAGCCCAAAATGACGCCGGCTATGGCCGAGAGTACGACCAGCACGAGAGGGTTGGTCGCGCCTGCGGTCGTGATGTCAGTGATCTTACCGGCTGACAGCGTGTAGGCGACGACCATGGCAAAGCCATAAATGTTGGCCGGAACCACGGAAAGCTGCTCAATAGAAGCAACAATTACCAAGAAGAATACAAACACCCCGACGACCAGCGCGGGCCAGAACGTGCCCAGAGCCGGCATCGGGACTTTGGCGATGACCACCAGCGTGATCCAGCCGACAATCGCGCCGTAAATGACGCCGATAAGCGTTTTCACCAATGCATTGTTATCGCCGCCAGCGGCGAAGAAGCAGCCGGCGGTGATGAATCCTGCCCAAACAAGAACGTAAGGGGCGAGCGGGCCCAACGCGAGATAGGCCCAGACTGCGCCTAAAACAGCGACACTTATTGATAATGCCAGCAATTGCGACATCGACGTTTCTCCCCAGAGTATTGCCTATTATCTTTCTGGCGGAGCGTGCAGCTGACTCGGATGAATTCTGGTTTGCAGAACGCTCCGATTAAAATGTTAGCATAATGCCTAGCAAATAGGTCATAAAGCGAAGGTCAGGACGCACAAACCTGTGCAAATGCCCGGACGAATCGAGACGTGAGCGTTAAGCGCTCCCGATTACTTGCCAAGCCGCCCTTTTCAAATTCAAATTGTGCCTCAAGCGCTGACTGTTCCAATGTTCGGTGAACCGCCTGTCGCGTGTCCGCCAATTCTATCAATGGCAAAAACGAAGCCGCATCGCAGCGGAGGCACGCCGCAGCGCGGCAACAGTGCCGCGTCCGATGTAGATCGACGCCACCGGCGGCAGCTTGCAACTCTGCCTTTGCCGCTAAGCCTCGCGTCTAAAGGCAGGCTGTGCGTCCTCGCACATTCCGGACCGCCGATCTGCTGAAGTCTGACGCGAGAGTTCCTTCCTCAAAACTATGCCGCCGATCGCGGCCCCGCCACGCACCACGCTGAAGGCTGCTGATCACTTCGCCAAGTCATCTCGAATTCCAATGCATCGTTCGAAAGGGAGCAGCATTATGAGTTCCAGTGATGATCCAGAAGGCCAAACCCAAAAACCAAACGATGGGATAAACCGCCGCGCAATTCTTCTATCCGGAACCGCGCTTGCCGCCGCATCGGCGCTGGCATCGGGCGTCCCCTCGCAAGTCGCGCAAGCGCAACAGCCACCGGCAACGCCGTCAGGCAAGCAACCGAACATCCTCGTCATCATGGGTGACGATGTCGGTTGGTTCAATATTGGCGCCTATCATCAAGGCATCATGTCCGGCAAAACGCCCAACCTCGATAAGCTCGCCGCGGGGGGCATGCGTTTCACCGACTATTATGCGGAGGCAAGCTGTACCGCCGGCCGCGCCAATTTCATCACCGGTCAGATTCCGCTGCGCACGGGCATGACGACTGTCGGCCAGGCCGGCGCAGACGTCGGCCTGCCGGACCAGGCCGTGACCATTGCGACGGTTCTCAAATCGCTCGGTTATGCAACCGGCCAATTCGGCAAAAACCATCTCGGCGACAAGAACAAATATCTGCCGACCGTGCACGGCTTTGACGAGTTTTTTGGCTATTTGTATCACCTCGATGCGATGTCCGATCCCTATTGGTTCGACTATCCGCAAGATTGGCTCGACAAATACGGCCCGCGCAATTTGGTTCATTGCTATGCAACCGATACGGATGATCCGACCGACGAGCCGCGTTGGGGTCGCGTCGGCAAACAGCGCATAATCGACGAAGGCCCGCTCCCGCCCTTCCCGAATATGACCGCCGATCATCAGTTCTGGCAAAAGGGCCGCCCCGCCAAATACGACATGGAAACCTTCGATGGCGTGCTCGTCGATCACACCACGGGATTCATGGACAAAGCCAAGCAGGACGGCAAGCCGTTCTTCATCTGGCACAACACCACGCGGATGCACGTCTTTACATATCTATCGGAAAAATATCAGGCGTTGATGAACTACGATAGCAATTACAATGTCGAAGAAGCCGGCATGGCCCAATTGGACGATTGCGTCGGCGCGTTGTTGAAGCATTTGGATGACATCGGCGAGGCCGACAACACAATCGTCGTCTTCACCACGGACAATGGCGCGGAAGTCTTCACCTGGCCGGATGGCGGCATGACACCGTTCCGCTCGACAAAGGGCACCGTATTCGAAGGCGGCTTCCGCGTGCCCGCTATTATCCGCTGGCCAGGAAAGATAAAACCGGGTTCGGTCGAGAACGGCATCTTTTCAGGTCTCGATTGGCTGCCGACCTTTGCGGCGGCGGCCGGCAATCCGAACATCACCGAGCAATTGCTCGCGGGCGTGCAACTCGGCGAGCGAACCTACAAGAACCATTTGGACGGCTATAATCAGACGGATTTGCTGACGGGCAGCGGGCCGTCGGCACGGCACGAACTATTCTACTTCGGTGAGGCCCAACTTGGCGCCATCCGCATTGACGATTTTAAGTTCCAGTTCTACCAGCAACCCTATGGATGGCCAGGCGAGAAGGTGACGACGGATATGCCGACCATCGTCAACCTTCGGCAGGATCCGTTCGAGCGAACGCCCTCCGTTCGCGGCGAGACGCTCAACGATTTGGGCGGCGGCTATATGAACGACTTCCTGGCCCGCGAATTCTGGCGCTTCGTGATCGTGCAGCAGAAAGTCGCGGCCCTGGCGCAAACGGCCATCGAATATCCGCCGATGCAAACCCCTGCATCTTTCAATCTCCAAGCCGTCAAGGCCAAGATTGAAGCGGTGGTCAGGAGCCACGAAGGGCAATAGCCGCATAGGGGGGTACGCGATCTCGCGCGGCCCCTCCGGCAGCTCAATTCGGCGGCCGCCTGTGCCGCCGAATCCGCGTTTGTCCCATTGGCAGCCGCTTCAGCGGCCGATTTTTCCTGCAGCACAGCGTATGATGATCGGTTTCGGCGCGGGGACGACCTCGCGGTGGGAATCCCCCAAATTTTACAGTATTCATGAGTAAATAATATTTTGGATGGGGGCCGGCGGGCATCAGCAAGATGCGGGCGCCCAACGAGAGCTAATCCGGCTCCATCCCGCCAAAATTGAGCCTTTTTTGTCGCGAATAAGCGAGCCATTCAAAGCTTTGTGAAGGTTTTCGAGAGTCGGGCTCTTGCGAGCTTTTGGCTATAGAGGAGAAATGATGCTTTCGACGAATCGTAAATTGAACCTGAATATTGCGAACATCTGCGGCGGGATCGCCGCGGCTCTCATCTCGGTCAGCATCCTCTCATCGTCCGCGATGGCCTTTACTTGCGACGACGTTCGCGGCCTTAGCCATGCTGAACAAGACTATTGGGCGAAGCGGCTCAGCATCAGCACCGCCGAGCGGCGCCAGATCTGGCTCGCCTGCTATCGCGATTACCGGCCCGGCCTTCAGCAGGCGCAATTGGTTCGCCGCTAACCGGCGCGGCGGCCCTCGGCCGCTTAAACATCCGATGCGGAGCGCGGGCGCTTATCGGCAATTCCCGCATCCGCCAGGACAGCGGCGAAATCGACTTTCGACAATTGCATCGCCGCCATCGTCCGGCTGTGGACGTTGAGCTTGCGGAAGATTTCGGTGATGTGCGCCTTCACCGTCGTCTCGCCGACGCTGAGTTCATGCGCGATCTGCTTGTTGAGTTTGCCCTGGCGCAGCATTTCGAGCACGCGCAATTGCTGTGGCGTCAGCGTTTTAAGGCGCGCCGCGACGCTCGGCCCCTCGTTGGCGGGCGACGGCGCATCCGGCGCATACCATTCCGGCACGTAGACCATGCCGTTCATGACATTGCGGATCGCCGCGGCTAATTCCGGCTTGCGCACGGATTTCGGAATGAAGCCCGCAACACCACAGGCCAAGGCCTCGCCGACGATGCGGCTGTCCTCAAGCCCCGAGACCACGACCACCGGCAAGCGTGGGCGCTGCCGCCGCAGGGCCAGAAGCCCTTCGAAGCCGCGCGTGCCCGGCATCGACAGATCGAGCAGCAGAAGATCGATGTTCTCCTCGGCTTCGAGAATCTTTTGCGCCGCCTCGATCGAGCTCGCCTCCAAAATCTCCGCGACGGGAAACGCGAGATGGATGGCGTTCTGCAACGCTTCACGAAACAGCGGGTGATCGTCGACGATTAAAAATCGCTCCAGCATCGTCTGCCCCAATCGCTTGGTCTCCGCAGATATAACATCCGACACGAGCATTTAAGAAAATCCCTGTTGGCGGCTGCGCCGCAGCACCCAGCCCTCACACTGGCGGGGCATGAACATCATAAAAGCCGGCACGCCGCGCGCCATTGGACTTTCGGAGTATGCAGAAGGCCAAGCCACGCGCCTGATACCCTCGGCCGGCCTCAACTCTTGCGCAAAAGGTGGGCGATCAGCGAGCGCATCTCGGCCGGCTTCACCGGCTTCAGCATGATCTCGCAGCCGGCGCTCTGTACCACCCTGGCGACTTCCGGCGTGCGATCGGCCGTCACCACGATGGCGGGAAGCCGGGCGCCGAAAACCTTGCGCAGCAGGCGCACGGACTTGAGGCCGGTCTCGCAATTGTCGAGATGATAATCCGCAAGAACGATGTCCGGCGGCGGACCGCCTGCGAGATCGCTGGCCTCGCTGAAATTGCGAACCGCCCGCGTCTCGCATCCCCATTGCTTCAACAGCGTCACCATGCCGGCTGCGACAGCCGGATCGTTTTCGACGACGACGACGCGCGCCGACAATTTCACCTGCTGCACCGGCGACTGGCTTGCCCGGCCCGCCTCGCGCGCCACCGCCGCGGCCCGCTTCGCGCGCAGCCCGAAGCATGAGCCGCGCCCCTCGACCGAACGCAAGAAGAGCTCGTGGCCGAGCGCGGCGCTCATGCGCCGCACGATCGAAAGCCCGAGTCCGAAGCCGAGGCTTCCATCGCGCTCCGAGGCTTCGCCGCGTTCGAACTCCTGGAAGATCACCTCGCGCTCGCGCGCGGCGATCCCTGGCCCAGTATCGTATACGGCGATGCAGACATCGGCGCCGCGTGGCCGAGCGCAAACCAGCACATGCCCTACATGGGTGTAACGCACCGCATTGGCCGCCAGATTCTGCACGATCCGCCGCAGCATGACCGGATCGGACATCACCCACGTCCGGGTCGGCCGGTAGCGCAGCGAAATTCCCTTGGCGGCAGCCAGCGGCAGCAGGCCGACGACGACGGAATTGAAAATCTCATTGAGATCGACGGGCTGAATGTTCGGCCGGAGCGCGCCGGAATCAAGCCGCGACAGATCGAGAATCGTGCGCAGCAAATCCTCGACAATCGACAGCGCGTGATCGACCTGCCCGACGAGTTGCTGACCCGGCTGGCCCTCCTCTATTTCGGCCAGCGCCGAGAGGGTCAAGCGCGCTGCTTGCAGCGGCTGCAACACGTCGTGGCCAACAGCAGTGAAAAAGCCCGTCTTGATGCGATCGGCATGCTCGGCAACATCGCGTGCGCGCTTGAGGTCAAGGTTGGAGCGCTCCAATTGCGCGAGCGTATCCTTGAGCTCTTCGGTACGTGCCTTGGCCTCGGCGCCGAGCGCAATCGCCGTTTGGAACAAAGACGAGGCGTTTTCCGGCTGGCCCATCGCGCGTTCGACGCGGCGCATGAGCGCGCGATTGACCTTGGTCAGCTTCTCGATGCGCTGATCGGCGGATTCCGCCTCTGCTGTTTGTGTATTGCGCGCAGTGGGATCGACAAAATTCATCATTCGCGCTCAGGCCCGCCGCGACGCAAGATCGCGATGCGGTGATATTGACGAAATCTCGTCGCATGCGACGCGCTTGATTCCGAAACGCATCGCGCCGAACTGCCTATTAAAGCTAGAGAATTTTACAGTTTTGCCCGGCGATTGTCCATGCGGCGTTAAATTTCAATGACCAGCACATGCACGGTCGGTTTCTTGCCCCAGACGACGCCGACCGCCGCGCGCACGGCCTTTTCGACGGCGCCGGAGACGACATTGGCGTCGCGGCGTTTCGGCCGCGGCAAGGATTCGAACGTCTGGAAGACCGCGGCATCGACGATCTCGTCGAGGCTGACGCCGGCCTCCGTCTTTTCCGGCAAGCCGGTGAGAACAACATCCGGCACGCCAGCCATTTCGCCCTTGCGGTCGATGGCGATGGCAATCGTCGCGACGCCAGCGAAGGCAAGCCTTTGGCGCGCCCTGATCGGCTCGCTCTCCAGCGGCAGAAGAATAGTACCATCGCGCGCGATCTGCCCGTGCGGCACCTCATCGACGATCGCGGGATCACCCGGCGCGAGCACAACCACATCGCCGTTGCGCGCCTTGACCACGGTTTCAATTCCGCGCTCGGCCGCGAAGAGCGCATGTTCGGCAAGGTGAAGCTCCTCGCCATGCGCGGGAACGACGATTTTCGGGCGCACCCATCCATAGAGCTGCGCGACCTCTCCGCGGCGCGGATGGCCGGATGCGTGAACCAGCCCGCCGCGGTCAGTGATGACCTCGACACCCTGTTTGATGAGATTGTTGATGATGCGCCCGACCTCGCGCTCATTGCCCGGAATCGTGCGCGAGGAAAAGATCGCTGTGTCGCCCGGCGAAAGTTTCGCAATCGGATGATCGTCGACCGCGATGCGCGCCATCGCCGCGCGGCCTTCGCCCTGACTGCCTGTCGCCAGCAGAACGATCTCCTCCCGTCCGAGCGAAGAATAAGCCTCGCCCGAGAGAAACGGATCGATGCCTTCGAGGAAGCCGCTCTCGCGCGCGACATTGACGACCCGCTCCATCGCGCGGCCGAGGAGAACGACCTTGCGGCCGGCCGCCTTGGCCGCCAGCGCCACGGCGCGAATACGCGCGACATTGGAGGCGAAAGTCGTGACCACAACGCGCCCGCGCGCGCCGCCAATCGCCTCGCGCAAGGCCAAAGCGACTTCGGCCTCCGACGGGCTCACGCCATCGCGCAAGATATTGGTGGAATCGCAGACGAGCGCGAGCACGCCCTCGTCGCCGATCTCGGTCAAACGCGCCGCATCTGTCGGCCGGCCGAGACCCGGCTCGGGATCGATCTTCCAATCGCCGGTGTGAAGAACCGTCCCATGCGGCGTGCGGATGGCGAGCGCGCAACTCTCCGGGATCGAATGCGCCATGGGGATGAACTCGACATCGAAAGGATCGAGCTTCAGGCGCTCGCCCTGTTTCACCGTCGAGACGTTGATCTCCGGCGCATTGGCGAGACCTTCGAGCCGGGCCGCGAGAAGCGCGGCCGCAAAAGGCGTCGCGAAAACCGGGCTGCGGAAACGCGGCCACAGGTCCGCAACCGCGCCGATATGATCCTCATGCGCATGGGTGATGATGAGGCCAACGAGATCGCGCTTGATCTTCTCGACGAAAGTGAGGTCCGGCAGAATGATCTCGACGCCGGATTTTTCCGGATCGGCGAAGGCCAGACCACAATCGACCATCAGCCATTTGCGCTTGCGCCGCGGGCCGAGGCCGTAGAGCGCAACATTCATCCCGATTTCGCCGAGGCCGCCAAGCGCCACGAAGACCAGTTCGCTATCAGCCCCGTCCATACAACTCCACCTTGCTCAATGGCCGAGAACCACGTCCCCAGCCTCGATCGCGTGAACGCCCTGTGCATCGCGCAACATTAGGCGCCCGCTGGCATCGATCAACTTAAACGTTCCTTCGAATTGTCGCGCCGTCGTCGTGACCTTGATCTCGCCGCCGATCCCCGCCGCAAGCCTTAACCATTCCGTGCGGATTACGTCAAAGCCTTGCTGGAGGCGGCCAAGCCAATACGACATTTCGTCCGAGAGTAGGGAAAAAACATCTTCCGCCGTGTGCCGCGCCGCGCCGGTGTCGATAAAAGCCGCCGCCTTGTAGGGCAAATCCGGCGGACAGGATTGGCAATTGACGCCGAAACCGACGACAGCCGCGTAACTCTCCTGCGGAAGCGCCCGCCCCTCGGCGAGAATGCCAGCGAGCTTGGCGCCGTCGAGCAAGACATCGTTCGGCCATTTGAGCTGGACGCGGGAGCCGTCCGAGCTGAGCCGCCGCAGGGCGCGCGCCAAAGCCACTCCGGCGACGAAGCCGAGTTGCGGCGCGGCGCGCGGCGTCACCTCATCGATCAGCAAGAGGCTGGCGTAGAGATTGCCCGGCGGCGATTGCCATTGGCGGCCATGCCGCCCCCGCCCCTGCGTCTGCGCCCGCGCGACGACCCAAGTACGGTTGGCTGAAGCGCTCGCGGCGAGGTCAAACGCCGCATCGTTGGTCGAGCCGATCATCTCGAAGGCACGCAACCGGAAACCGGCGGCAAGAGCCGTCTCGGCGAGAGCGAAGCCCTGAGCGTGGCTTTCTTCCGCCAAAGATCAGAACAGCGTCTTGGCCGCCGCCGCCGTGGCGGCGACGAAAGGCGACGGATAGGCGAAGAGCAGCAGGACGAAAAGTCCCGCCACCGCGAGGACGACGCGCAGAACGGCAGGCGCCTTGTCGAAGGCCACCGCTGGCTCGTCGAAATAGATGATCTTCACGACCCGCAGATAATAATAGGCCGCGACGACGCTGGTGAGGAAACCGATGACGGCGAGCCCATAGAGATGGGCCTGCACGGCCGCGTCGAAAACATAGAATTTGGCGAAGAAGCCGGCGAGCGGCGGGATGCCCGCCAGCGAGAACATCAACATCGACAGATAGAAGGCCATGGTGCCGTCGGTGCGCGCGAGGCCGGCGAGATCGCTGATGTTCTCCACCGCCTTGCCATCGACGCGCATCGACAGAATCGCAGCGAACGTGCCGAGTGTCATGACGACATAAACGCCGAGATAGAACAGGACACCCGCGACACCCGTCTCATTGTGCGCGGCGAGCCCGACGAGCGCGAACCCGACGTGGCCGATCGAGGAATAGGCCATCAGCCGCTTGATGTTCTGCTGGCCGATGGCCGCGAAAGAGCCAAGCGCCATCGACAGGATCGACAGGAAGATGATGATCCCTTGCGATTGCACCGCGACACCCGGAAAGACGCTGATGATGACGCGCACCGTGACGGCGAAGGCCGCGACTTTCGGCGCCGAGGCGAAGAACGCCGTCACTGGCGTCGGCGCGCCCTGATAGACGTCCGGCGTCCACATGTGGAAGGGCACGGCGGAAATCTTGAACGCCAAGCCCGCAAGCAGGAAGACAAGGCCGAAGATCACCCCGAGCGACGGCGTGCCACTCACCGCCGAGGCGATGCCGGCGAAGGAGACCGTGCCGGCGAAGCCATAAAGCAGCGAAGCGCCATAAAGCAGCATGCCCGACGACAGCGCGCCGAGGACAAAATATTTAAGACCGGCCTCGGAAGCTTTCGCATCGTCGCGATGGAAAGCGGCGATGACATAGAGCGCCAGCGACATCAATTCGAGGCCGAGATAAAGCGCGATGAGGCCATTGGCCGAGATCAGCATAGACATGCCGAGGGTCGACAGCAGCACCAGCACCGGAAACTCGAATTTGTTGATCTTCTCCCGCACCAGGAAATTGTGCGCGATCAGCAATGTGACGATCGAGCCGATATAGCAGAGACCCTTCGCGAAACGGCCGAAGCCGTCATCGATGAAGGCGCCGCCGAATTGGACGGCGTTCGACTGGCCACTGAAGAGCGACAGCAGCGCGAGGCCGAGGATGCCGACGGCCAGTTCGGTGATGAAAAGCTCGGCCCGTGGCCGCAGGGCGCCAATCAATATGAGGATGAGAGCGCCGACCGCTAGGATCGCCTCTGGCAGGCTATGGGCGAGCGCGAAAAGAAAGCCGAAAGTGCTCATTCGGAGAAACCTGCCAGTTGCAGCGCCGCAGGGTGCAGGGAGGCAAACCGTGCGCTGGCGCTGTGAATGAGGCTCGCGACCGAGCTCGCCGAGCTGTCAAGGATCGGCGCGGGATGCACGCCGTAATAGATCACGAGCAGGATCAGCGGTGCCAGCACGGCAATCTCGCGGGGCGAGAGATCAAGAATGTTTTGCAGGCTTGGCTTATCTAACACGCCGAAGACGACGCGGCGATAAAGATAAAGCGCATAGGCCGCCGAAAGGATCGTGCCCAGAGCCGCGAAGGCGGCCACCCATGTATTGACTCGGAAAACGCCGAGCATGGTGAGGAATTCGCCGATGAAGCCCGAGGTGCCCGGGAGCCCAATATTGGCCATGGTGAAGATCATGAAGGCGACCGCATAGAGCGGCATCCGCTCTACGAGGCCGCCATAGGCGGCGATCTCGCGGGTGTGCATCCGGTCATAGACCACGCCGACGCAGAGGAAGAGCGCGCCGGAGACGAGACCATGCGAGATCATCAGAAAGATCGCGCCCTCGATGCCCTGCTGCGTCATCGAGAATAGGCCGATCGTGACGAAGCCCATATGTGCGATCGACGAATAGGCGATGAGCTTTTTCATATCCGTCTGCACCAGCGCGACGAGCGAGGTGTAGATGATGGCAATGACCGACAAAGCATAGATCAGCGGCGCGAAATAGACCGAAGCATCCGGAAACATCGGCAGCGAGAAGCGCAGGAAGCCGTATCCGCCCATCTTCAGGAGCACGCCAGCAAGGATCACGGAGCCGGCCGTCGGTGCCTCGACATGCGCATCCGGCAGCCACGTGTGGACCGGCCACATCGGCATCTTCACCGCGAAAGAAGCGAAGAAGGCGAGCCACAGCCATTTCTGCATCGAGGCCGGGAAATCGGTCTTGAGCAGGACGGTGATGTCCGTCGTATGGGCATAGGTGTACATCGCCAAGATGGCGACGAGCATCAGCAGCGAGCCGAGCAGCGTGTAGAGGAAGAACTTGAATGCCGCATAGACGCGCCTTTTGCCGCCCCAAATGCCGATGATGAGGAACATCGGAATGAGGCCGCCCTCGAAGAACAGATAAAAGAGGACGAGATCGAGCGCGCAGAAGACGCCGACCATCAGCGTCTCAAGCACGAGGAAGGCGATCATATATTCCTTCACGCGATTCTGGATCGACTGCCACGAGGCAAGGATGCAGAACGGCATAAGGAAGGTGGTCAGCACGACGAAGGGCGCCGAAAGCCCGTCGAGGCCGAGCTTGTAGACGAGGCCGCCCCCGAACCAGTGCTTCTCCTCGACGAGCTGGAAGGCCGAGGAGCTGAGATCGAGCCGCGCATAGACGACGAGCGAGAGGACGAAGGTGATGAGAGTCGTCGCCAGCGCCGCCCAGCGCGCGTTGGCCTTCGTCGCCTCGTCGTCGCCGCGCAGCGCGAGAATGAAGGCCACGCCGACCAGCGGCAGAAAAACGAGCCCCGTGAGAATGCCGAAACCGAACATCAGCGCAGGCTCCCAACGAGATAATAGGTGATGAGCGCCGCGACGCCGATCAGCATGGCGAAGGCATAATGATAGAGATAGCCGCTCTGGAGCCGCACGACGCTCTTGGTGACGTCAGACGACCCGCGCCGCGACGCCGTCCGGCCCCAGCCGATCGATGATGTTCTCGTCGCCGCCCTTCCAAAACAGATTGCCGAGCCAGAACGCCGGCCGCACGAAGATGCGGTCATAGAGCTCGTCGAAGTACCATTTGTTGAGCAGGAAGCGATAAAGCCCCGGCAGCGCGTCGGCCCATTTCTGCGCCGTGCCCGGCGCGAGAATATAGACATAAAGCGCGACGAAGAAACCGCCGACCATCATCAGCGTCGGGACACAGGCTGACGAGCGGCGGCACATGCTCCATCGCCTCCAGAATGTGGTTCGCCGGGCCGTAGAAGAGCGAAGACTTCCAGAACGCATCGGCATCCGCGCCGATGAAAAAATGTTTGAAGACGAGGCCGGCCGTCAGCGCGCCGAGCGCCAGAACATAAAGCGGGATCATCATCACCGCCGGCGATTCATGCGGATCAAGCGCGTGGGCATGATCGCCATGCGCGTCATGCGCATGGTCGTCATGAGCCTCGCCCGCATGCGGATCGGCGTGAGCGTCATTGGCCGCCGCGAGCGCCGGCGCAGCATGGGCATGATCGTCATGCGCCGCCTGCCAATGCGCCGGACCGAAGAAAGTCATGAACACGAGGCGCCAGGAATAGAAGGATGTGAGCCCCGCCGCGACCGTGACGAGGATGAAGGCATAGGTCGCCGTCCAGCCATGCCCCGCATAGGACGCCTCGATGATCGCGTCCTTGGAGAAATAGCCGGCCGTCAGCGGAAATCCCGTCAGCGCCAGAGTGCCGACCAACATCATAAGGAAGGTCGCCGGAATTTTGCGCGCAAGACCTCCCATTTTGCGCATGTCCTGCTCGTGATGCATCGCGACGATGACCGAGCCGGCGCCGAGGAAGAGCAGCGCCTTGAAGAAAGCATGCGTGAAGAGGTGGAAGATGCCGAGCGAATAGCCGCCGACGCCCAGGCCGACGAACATGTAGCCAAGCTGCGAGCAGGTCGAATAAGCGATGACGCGCTTGATGTCGTTTTGTACGAGGCCGACCGTCGCCGCGAAGAAGGCCGTCGTGCCGCCGATGAAGGTGACGAAGGCGAGCGCGTCGGGCGCTTGCTCGAACAAGGGCGAGAGCCGCGCCACCATGAACACGCCGGCCGTCACCATGGTCGCCGCATGGATCAGCGCCGAGACGGGCGTCGGGCCCTCCATCGCGTCGGGCAGCCAAGTGTGTAGCAGGAATTGCGCCGATTTGCCCATCGCGCCCATGAACAGCAGCAGGCAGGTAACCGTGAGCGCATCGAAATCGCCGCCGAAGACGTGAATTGTCTTATGCGCAAGCCCCGGCGCCGCGGCGAAGATCGGATCGAAAGTGACCGAATTGGTCAGGACGAAGACGAGAAAAATGCCGAGCGTGAAGCCGAAATCCCCGACACGATTGACGACGAAGGCCTTGATCGCCGCCGCATTGGCCGAGGGCTTCTGATACCAGAAGCCGATGAGCAGATAGGAGGCGAGCCCGACGCCCTCCCAGCCGAAGAACATCTGCACCAAATTGTCGGCCGTCACCAGCATGAGCATGGCAAAGGTGAAGAGCGACAGATAGGCAAAGAAGCGCGGCCGCGACGGGTCCTCGTGCATATAGCCTATCGAGTAGAGATGGACGAGCGATGAGACCGTCGTCACAACGACCAGCATGACGGCGGTCAACGTATCGACGCGCAGCGCCCATTCGACATGCAGCGCGCCGGAATTGAACCAGTTCGTGAGCAGATCGATGGAGCTCGGGGTCTGGCCAGAGAGAAAGCCGATGAACGTAACCCAGGCCAGCGCCGCCGCGACGAAGAGCAGACTCGTCGTGATGAGCTCGGAGGGGCGCGGCCCGATGAACCGGCCGAAAAGGCCGGCAATGAGAAAGCCCGCGAGCGGAAGAAAGACGATCGCCTGATACATGCGGCTCAGCCCTTCATCAGGTTGATGTCTTCGACCGCGATCGTGCCGCGGTTGCGATAGTACGTGACGAGGATGGCGAGGCCGATCGCTGCCTCGGCCGCCGCGACCGTCAGCACGAAGAGCGCGAAGACCTGGCCGGTAAGATCGCTGAGAAAGGCCGAGAAGGCGACGAGGTTGATGTTGACCGAGAGCAGGATCAACTCGACCGACATCAGGATGACGATGATGTTCTTGCGGTTCACGATGATGCCGGCGACGCCGAGCGTGAACAGAATGGCCGCGACGACGAGATAATGACCAAGCGCGATTTGCATCTTATACCCCCGCCCGCGAAGGCTGTTTCTTCAGCTCGACCGCCGTGGCGGCCGTGCGCGCATTCTGCTCGGCGATGTTCTGGCGCTTGACGCCCTCCTTATGGTGCAGCGTGAGCACGATGGCTCCGACCATCGCCGTCAGCAGCACGAGGCCGGAGGCCTCGAAGAGATAGGCATATTGCGTATAGAGCACATGGCCGAGCGCCGCCGTGTTGGTGAGGCCCTGCGGCGCCGGCGATTGCGTCTGCGTCAGTGCGCTGGCGCTGAGCCGCCAGGCGGCGACGCAAAAGGCAAGTTCGATGAGCACGATGCCACCGACTGTCACGCCGATGGGCAGATTGCGCTGAAAGCCCTGCTTCAATTCGGCGAAATCGACGTCGAGCATCATGACGACGAAGAGGAAGAGCACCGCGACCGCGCCGACATAGACGATGACGAGGATCATCGCCAAAAATTCCGCGCCGAGCAGCAGGAAGAGCCCCGCCGCATTGACGAAGGCGAGGATGAGAAACAGGACCGAATGAACCGGATTGCGCGCCGTGATGACCATGAAGGCGGATGCAATCATGATCGCGGAGAAGAGATAAAAGAAAAAAGTGACAGTGCTCATGGCGCCGCCCGGCCCCCGCTTGGCTGATGGATCGCCACGATGTCGTCCCCCCTCATTGCCCGCATCGCGTCACCGATAGGGCGCGTCAAGCGCGATATTGCGGGCAATTTCGCGTTCCCAACGATCGCCGTTCGCTAACAGCCGCCCCTTGTCGAAATAAAGCTCTTCGCGCGTCTCGACCGAGAATTCCGCATTCGGCCCCTCGACGATCGCATCCACTGGGCAGGCTTCCTGGCAGAAGCCGCAATAGATGCATTTCACCATGTCGATATCGTAGCGCGTGGTGCGCCGCGTGCCGTCGTTACGGCGCGGCCCCGCCTCGATCGTAATGGCCTGAGCCGGGCAGATCGCCTCACAGAGCTTGCAGGCGATGCAGCGCTCCTCGCCATTCGGATAGCGGCGCAGGGCATGCTCGCCGCGATAGCGCGGCGATTGCGGATTCTTCTCGTGCGGATAATTCAGCGTCGCCTTCGGCTTGAAGAAATAACGCATCGACAAGAAGAAGGCGCCGACGAATTCCTTCAGCAAAAGCGATTTGGCGGCTGCGTCGATTTTCATCGCTTCACCTCAATGCGCCATGCTGCCACCCCAGCCCGTAAGCTGGAGCACCGCGGCAACGAGAACTACCATGAATAGCGAAATCGGCAGAAACACTTTCCAGCCGAGCCGCATGAGCTGATCGTAGCGATAGCGCGGCACGAAGGCCTTGACCATCGCGATCAGGAAGAAAAGAAAGCAGACCTTAAGGATGAACCAGATCGGTCCGGGAATCCAGGTGAACGGCGCGAAGGGAATGGGCGAGAGCCAGCCGCCCAGGAAAAGGATCGAGCCCAAAGCGCACATGGTGATGATCGCCACATATTCGGCGAGCATGAAGAGCATGTAGGGCGTCGAGGAGTATTCGACCATAAAACCGGCGACGAGCTCCAATTCCGCCTCGACGAGATCGAAAGGCGGCCGGTTGGTTTCCGCCAGGGCCGAGACGAAAAAGATGACGAACATCGGCAGCAGCGGCAGCCAATACCAGCCAAGCAGGCCGAAGCGCGAATTCTTGCGCCTTGACGATATCTTCGAGGTTCAGCGAACCGACGCAGAGCAGAACCGTGATCAGCACGAAGCCGATCGAGACTTCGTAGGACACCATCTGCGCCGCCGAACGCAGCGCCGACAGGAACGGATATTTGGAATTAGACGCCCAGCCGCCCATGATGATGCCATAGACCGAGAGCGACGAGATCGCGAAAATATAGAGAATGCCGACATTGATGTTGGCGACGCTCCAGCCTTTCGCGATCGGGATGACCGCCCAGGCGGCAAGCGCGAGGAAGCCGGTGATGACCGGCGCGAGGATGAAGAGGCCCTTGTTCGCGCTGTCCGGAATCACCGGCTCCTTCAGCACGAACTTGATCATGTCGGCAAAGCTCTGCCACAGGCCCCAAGGACCGACGACATTCGGCCCGCGCCGCAATTGCACCGCCGCCCAGATCTTGCGGTCGGCGTAAAGAATATAGGCGATGAAAATCAGCAGAACGACGAGCAGGACGACGCTCTTCAGAAGGGTCAGCAGAAGCGGCAGAATGTCAGCCATCGTCGATCCTATTCCGCCGCCTGTTTCAGCTCGCCGCGCGCCAGCGCCGAACATTCGGCCATGACCGCCGAGGCCCGCGCAATGGGATTGGTCAGATAGAAGTCCTCGACCGCCGGAGCGAAAGGCGCATCGCTTGCCGCCACGCCGCCATCGCTGATCTTGGCGATATCCGCCGTATCGCCGGGAACAATCGCGTCGATCTTGGCGAAGAGCGGATAATCGGCAAAGAGCTTCTGCCGCAGCGTGTGCAGCGAATCAAACGGCAAGGTCTTGCCAACGACGGCCGAGAGCGCCCGCAGGATCGCCCAATCCTCGCGTGCGTCGCCGGGCGGAAAATTCGCCCGCTCAGCAAGCTGCACACGGCCTTCCGTATTGACGTAGAGGCCCGGCTTCTCGGTATAGGTCGCGCCCGGCAGGATGACATCGGCGCGGTGCGCGCCGCGGTCGCCGTGCGTGCCCTGGTAGACCACGAAAGCGCCCGGCGCGATGTCGATCTCATCGGCGCCGAGATTGAATAGAACGTCGAGCGCGCCAGCCTGCGCCATCGCCTGCGCATCGAGACCGCCTTCGCCCGGCACGAAGCCGAGATCGAGTGCGCCGACGCGCGCCGCCGCCGTATGGAGAATGCCGAATCCCGTCCAGCCCGGTTTGATGCAGCCGAGCGATACGGCGGCCCTCGCCGCCTGAGCCAGGATCGCCTGCCCATCCGGCCGCGCCAAAGCGCCCTGACCGATGATAAGCAGCGGCCGCTCCTTTTGCGCCGGCGGATGATCGACGAAACGCGCCAAGCTCTCTGGCCCGGCGCCGAGATAATTATAATCGTAAGTGAGGTCGGCCTTTTCGCCGATCACGCCGACAAGCAGATTGCCCTTGAGCCAGCGTTTGCGGATGCGGGCATTGAAAACCGGCAATTCTTTGCGCGGATTGGAGCCAATGATCATGATCGCATCGGCCTCGTCGATGCCGGCGACCGTCGGATTGAAAATATAGCTGGCGCGGCCGAATTTCGGATCGAGCTTGGTGCCGTCCTGGCGGCAATCGAGCGACGTGCTGTCCAGACTTTGGATCAAAAGCTTCAGCGCGAAGATTTCCTCCGCCGCCGCGAGGTCGCCGACAATAGCGCCGATGCGGTTGGCCGGCGCGGCTTTGACCTTAGCCGCGATAGCGGTGAAAGCCTCCTGCCACGTCGCCGGACGCAGCTTGCCATTCTCGCGCAGATAGGGCCGGTCGAGCCGCCGGGTCTTGAGCCCGTCGACGATCTGGCGTGTCTTGTCGGAAATCCATTCCTCATTCACCGCCTCGTTGAGACGCGGCAGGATGCGCATCACCTCGCGGCCGCGCGTATCGACGCGGATCGCGGAGCCGAGAGCGTCCATCACATCGATCGACTCGGTCTTGGCGAGTTCCCACGGCCGCGCCTTGAACGCATAGGGCTTGGGCAGCAGCGCGCCGACAGGGCAGAGATCTGCGACATTGCCCTGAAGCTCGGAATGCATCGCGGTTTCGAGATAGGTCGTAATCTCCATATCCTCGCCGCGGCCGATGGCCCCCATGTCACCCGTGCCCGCCACTTCGGCGGTGAAGCGGACGCAGCGCGTGCAATGGATGCAGCGGTTCATCGATGTCCTGACCAGCGGACCGATATATTTGTCCTCGACCGCCCGCTTGTTCTCGGCATAGCGCGAGCCGGAGAAGCCGAAGGCCACCGCCTGGTCCTGCAGATCGCATTCGCCGCCCTGATCGCAGATCGGACAATCGAGCGGATGGTTGATAAGCAGAAACTCCATCACGCCGTGGCGGGCCTTTTTCACCATCGGCGAATTGGTGAAGACAACCGGCGGCTCGCCGTTCGGGCCGGGACGCAGATCGCGCACCGCCATGGCGCAGGAGGCGACCGGCTTCGGCGGTCCGCCCTTCGCTTCGACAAGGCACATGCGGCAATTGCCGGCGATCGACAGCCGCTCGTGAAAGCAGAAGCGCGGAATCTCGGCGCCCGCCGCCTCGCACGCCTGCAGCAGCGTATATTCCGGCGGCACCTCGACCTCGACACCGTCGACGATCAGCTTGCTGAGCTTGCCCGGTTCCGTCATCGCCCTACTCCGCCGCCGCGCTGAGCCCGGCCACGGGCTCGGAATGCGGATTGGCCGCATAATCGTCGATTTTCTTCTCGATCTCGGAGCGGAAATGCCGGATCAACCCCTGCACCGGCCAGGCCGCCGCATCGCCGAGCGCGCAGATCGTATGACCCTCGATCTCCGTCGACACTTCGAGCAGAAGATCGATCTCCCGCTTTTGCGCGCGGCCCTCGCTCATGCGGGTGAGCACGCGCCACATCCAGCCGGTGCCCTCGCGGCAGGGCGTACACTGACCGCAGCTCTCGTGCTTGTAGAAATAGCTGATGCGGGTGATGGCGCGGACGATGTCGGTCGACTTGTCCATCACGATCACCGCCGCTGTGCCAAGGCCCGATTTCAGATTGCGCAAGGTGTCGAAGTCCATCGGCGCATCGATGATTTCGTGCGCCGGCACGACAGGCACCGACGAGCCGCCGGGGATGACGGCGAGCAGATTGTCCCAGCCGCCGCGAATGCCGCCGCAATGGCGCTCGATCAATTCGCGGAACGGGATCGACATCGCCTCCTCGACATTGCACGGCGTATTGACGTGGCCCGAGATGCAGAAAAGCTTCGTGCCCTTGTTGTTCTCGGCGCCGAAGCTCGAGAACCAGGCGGCGCCGCGGCGCAGGATCGCCGGCGCGACGGCGATCGATTCGACATTGTTCACCGTCGTCGGATGGCCGTAGAGGCCCATATTGGCCGGGAACGGCGGCTTCATCCGCGGCATTCCCTTCTTGCCTTCGAGCAACTCAAGCAGCGCGCTTTCCTCGCCGCAGATATAGGCGCCGGCGCCGTGGTGGACGTAGATGTCGAAGGGCCAACCGTGGATATTGTCCTTGCCGACGAGCTTCGCCGCATAGGCCTCCTCGATCGCCGCCCGCACGCGGGCGAATTCGAGCCTATATTCGCCGCGGATATAGATGTAGCAGGCGTGCGCCTGCATGGCGAAGGAGGCGATGAGACAGCCTTCGATCAGGAGATGCGGATCGTTGCGCAGAATCTCGCGATCCTTGCAGGTGCCGGGTTCGGATTCATCGGCATTGACGACGAGATAGGACGGCCGCGCCGCGTCGGGTTTCGGCATGAAGGACCATTTGAGGCCGGTCGGGAAGCCGGCGCCGCCGCGCCCGCGCAGGCCCGAGGCCTTCATCTCATTGATGATCCAGTCCTTGCCCTTGTCGATAATCGCCTTGGTATTGTCCCAGCCGCCCCGCGCCTCTGCACCCTTCAGGCGCCAGTCGCCGAAGCCGTAGAGGTTGAGGAAAATGCGATCCTTGTCTTCGAGCATCGCCAGACCTCAATTGTCGTCGCGGCGCACGGACGCCACGGGCTCGGACTGCGGGCCGCTCAGCCCATCGGTGCCATAAAGGCTCGTCAAAGACGTCAGCCCGCCGACCGGCTCCGAAGTTCTGCGCCCCGTTTGTGAACCGGTCTTGACCGGACGGCCAGCGGCGAGATTGTCGAGCAGCTTGTTGAAATTCTCTTCGGTCAGATCCTCGTAATAATCGTCATTGATCTGAACCATCGGCGCATTGCAGCAAGCGCCGAGACATTCAACTTCGAGCCAGGAGAACAATCCGTCCGCCGTCACATGGCTTTGCGGGCCGATGCGGCTCTCCAGCACTTTCTTGATCACCTCGGCGCCGCGCAGGACGCAGGGCGTCGTGCCGCAGAACTGGATGAAATATTTGCCGACCGGCGCGAGATTGAACATCGTGTAGAAGGTCGCGACCTCGAGCACGCGGATCGTCGCCATGCCGAGCTTGGCCGCGACATCCTCGATCGCCGGCTTCGGCAGCCAGCCATCGTTCTGCTTCTGCGCCAGCCAGAGCAGCGCGATCACTGCCGAAGCCTCGCGGCCGGGCGGATATTTGGCGATCTCCCTGGCGCAGAGCGCCTCGTTCTCCGGCGTGAAGGCGAAGCTGTCGGGCTGCACTTCGGCGAGACGGCGGACGCTCATCGGTCGACCTCCCCAAACACGATATCGATGGAGCCGAGGATGGCGCTGACATCGGCGAGCATTGTCTTGCGGCAGAGGAAATCCATCGCCTGAAGATGCGCAAAGCCTGGTGCGCGGATCTTGCAGCGATAAGGCTTATTCGTGCCGTCGGAGACGAGATAGACACCGAATTCGCCCTTCGGCGCCTCGACGGCGGCATAGACTTCGCCGGCGGGAACGTGGACGCCTTCGGTATAAAGCTTGAAATGATGGATCAGGGATTCCATCGAGCGCTTCATCTCCTCGCGGGTCGGCGGCGCGACCTTCCCCTTGACATGTACCGGCCCCTGGCCGTTCGCCGCGGAAAGCTTCTCGACGCATTGCTTCATGATCTTCGTAGCCTGCCGCATTTCCTCCATGCGGATGACCTGACGGTCGTAATTGTCGCCATGCTTGCCGACCGGGATGTCGAAATCCATTTCCTCGTAACATTCATAGGGCTGCGCCTTGCGCAAATCCCACGGCGCGCCGGAGCCACGCACCATCACGCCGGAAAAGCCCCAGCGCCAACAATCCTCCAAGCTGACGACGCCGATATCGACATTGCGCTGCTTGAAGATGCGGTTCTCGATGAAAAGCTCGTGCAGATCGTCGAGCACTTTGAGGAAAGGATCGCACCAGGCGCCGATATCCGCGACGAGTTCGGGCGGCAGATCCTGATGCACGCCGCCGGGACGGAAATAGGCCGCATGCATGCGCGAACCGGAGGCGCGCTCGTAGAAGACCATGAGCTTCTCGCGCTCCTCGAAGCCCCAGAGCGGCGGCGTCAGCGCGCCGACGTCCATCGCCTGCGTCGTGACATTGAGGAGATGCGAGAGGATGCGGCCGATCTCGGAATAGAGCACGCGGATCAATTGCGCCCGGCGCGGCGCTTCGATGCCGAGCAGCTTCTCGACGCCGAGGCAGAACGCGTGCTCCTGATTCATCGGCGCGACATAATCGAGCCGGTCGAAATAGGGCACGTTCTGGAGATAGGTGCGCGCCTCTATCAGCTTCTCGGTGCCGCGATGCAGCAGGCCGATATGCGGATCGACGCGCTCGACGACCTCGCCATCGAGTTCGAGCACAAGACGAAGCACGCCGTGCGCCGCCGGATGCTGCGGGCCGAAATTGATCGAGAAATTGCGGACGTTCTGATCGGTCATTGCGGCTTGACTTGCGGGGCTGGGGCGGACGGCTCTTTGCTTGCCTTCTCGTCGCCGGGGAGCACGTAATCGACCGCGCCCTCCCAGGGTGAGAGAAAGTCGAAGCTGCGGAATTCCTGCCGCAGATTGACCGGCTCGTAGACGACGCGCTTCTCGGCATCGTCGTAGCGAACCTCGACATAGCCGGTCATCGGGAAATCCTTGCGCAGCGGATGTCCCTCGAAACCGTAGTCGGTCAGGATGCGGCGCAGATCGGGATGGCCCGAGAACAAGATGCCGAAAAGATCGTAGGTCTCGCGCTCATACCAATTGGCGGCCGGATAAAGCGCCGTGAGCGAGGCGACGGGCACGTCCTCATCCGTCGCGACCTTGATCCGGATGCGCCGGTTGTACTTCGGCGACAGGAAGTGCGTGACGACATCGAAACGCGGCACCCGCGTCGGATAATCGACGGCGGTGAGATCGATGAAAGAGATGAAGAGGCACGAGGGATCGTCCCGCAGATAGCGCACCGTTTCGATCAGACGCTCCGGGACAACATCGAGCGTCAGCTCGCCATAGGCGTAAGTGCTGGCGCTGATGGCGCCGGGAAGCGCGGCGGCAATCGCAGTCCCGAGGCCTTCAAGCTCATCGCTCATCCGCGCAAATCCTTCCGCCTAGCGCTCGATCGTGCCCGTGCGGCGTATCTTTTTCTGCAGCAAAAGAACGCCATAGAGCAGCGCCTCGGCCGAGGGGGGACAGCCCGGCACGTAAATATCGACTGGCACGACCCGATCGCAGCCGCGCACCACTGAATAGGAATAGTGATAATAGCCGCCGCCGTTGGCGCAGGAGCCCATGGAGATGACGTAGCGCGGCTCCGGCATCTGGTCGTAGACCTTGCGCAAGGCGGGCGCCATCTTGTTGGTCAGCGTGCCGGCGACGATCATCACATCGCTCTGCCGCGGCGACGCGCGAGGCGCAAACCCAAATCTTTCCACGTCATAGCGCGGCATCGACACCTGCATCATCTCGACCGCGCAGCAGGCGAGGCCGAACGTCATCCACATCAGCGAGCCGGTGCGCGCCCAGGTGATCAGCGCGTCGGCGCTCGTCACCAGCATGCCCTTGTCGGCAAGCTCGTTGCTAATGGCGAGAAAGGTCGGATCATTCGCGCGCACCGGCTTGCCGGTCGCGGGATGAACGAGCGGTCCGGAGCCGGTGCCGGTCTCGAACGACGTGTTCAATCCCATTCCAAGGCTCCCTTCTTCCACTCGTAGACGAAACCGATGGTCAGAACCCCGAGGAAGACCATAACGGCCCAGAAGCCCGCCGCGCCGACCGCCTTGAACGCCAAGGCCCAGGGAAACAGGAAGGCAACTTCGAGATCGAAGATGATGAACAGCAAGGAGACGAGGTAGAAGCGGATATCAAATTTCATCCGCGCGTCATCAAACGCTTTGAAGCCGCATTCATAGGCGGAAAGTTTTTCGCTATCGGGTGCTTTGAAAGCTAGCAAGAATGGCGCCACTGCCAGCGCCCCGCTGATGACCGCCGCGACGGCCATGAAGATGACGAGCGGCAGATATTGGCTGAGCAGGTTTGGCATGGTCGAACTAGCCTAGGCGTGTAGGCTGGAAGACTTCTAGTTCCAGTCTGGCGTTCCCTACCGCAGTGCAATCAGAGACGCAAGCGCGTGTCGGTCACGAGCCAATGGTTTTCTCCAACTGGTTTTCAACCGAACGCCGCGACGCTCTTCCCGGTTCGGGAAAATCTCCATAGCCATAAATATTTCAATGCCTTGGAGGCTACCAGCCAAAATCTGCCGGCCTGACTGCAGAGGCCGCCACGCGCAACGCGCCCGAAATCGGAATTTTGCAGAGCAAAGAACGCGGCCTCTCCGTGCACCATTCTCCCGGCCGGCGTTCGATTCTTTCGGCTGGCGCGATGCGCCAGCCTTGGAGAGAGCTGCGCACCGTTCAGCGCGCTTTGCACGATTCCAGATTTATAGAGCTTGCGAGTTTCGCGTGACGTCCTTGATCACTTTGCTGGCTTCAGCACCGTAATCATCGAAAGCACCGCGCACGAAGTCCGAATGCGCCTCGATGATTTCCGGCACCGAACCGCAGGTCTGGAGCTTGCCAAAATAATCGCTGTGCGCGCGCAGCCGATGCGCGGCAAAGCGCAAGGATTCGGACGCCACGACAACTGGCCATTCAATCCAGGTTTGCCGCCAAACCTCCTGAAACGGCGCGGACGCCGTCAAAAACTTGTTCTGCGCGTTGTGAATTTCAGAGCCGATAGCTTGCGTTTCCATAACATCCTCCACCGGGCGTACACTCTGCACGTTTTGGATATGCGGATAACAAGGCTGCGGGTTGGTGCCGCCGTCGCAGCAGCCTAGCCCTCGCTTCAGCCTGTTGTGTTATTCTAGCCTAAGAATTTAACTCGGCTAGAAGCTAGCATATTCAAGCGATGTGACGAAAAATTCACCTCGCAAAGCTTAGCCGCAAATCTTTGGAACATTTCGCATGAAAGCCATGGTCCTGCACAAGATCGGAGCCCCGCTCACCTACGAGGATTTGCCCGATCCACAGCCTGGCGCCGGACAGATTCGCGTGCGCGTGAGCGCCTGCGGCGTCTGCCGCACCGATCTCCATGTCGTCGACGGGGAATTGCCAAATCCGCAAGTGCCGATCGTTCCCGGGCATGAGATTGTCGGGCGGATCAATGCGATCGGCCCCGACGTCAGCGGGCTCAGCCTCGGCGAACGCGTCGGCATTCCCTGGCTCGGTCATACCTGCGGTCATTGCCCCTATTGCCTGAGCGGCCGGGAGAACCTCTGCGATTACCCAGTCTTTACCGGCTATACGCGCAACGGCGGCTTTGCGACCCATGCGGTCGCCGATGCCCATTATACCTTTCCGCTCGGCGAACAGGGCTCGGATCAGGAGCTGGCGCCGCTGCTCTGCGCCGGCCTCATCGGCTGGCGCTCCTATGTCATGGCGGGCGAAGGCGAAACCCTTGGGCTTTATGGCTTCGGCGCGGCGGCGCATATCATCGCCCAGGTGGCGAGGAAACTCGGCCGCCGGATCTTCGCCTTCACCAGCCCCGGCGATCGCGCGACGCAGGATTTCGCACGCAGCCTCGGCGCTGTCTGGGCCGGCGGCTCGGACCAGCCGCCGCCGGAAAAGCTCGATGCGGCGATTATCTATGCGCCGGTCGGTCCGCTCGTGCCGCTGGCGCTGGCCGCGGTGAAGAAGGGTGGCACGGTCGTCTGCGCTGGCATCCACATGAGCAATATTCCGGAATTCTCCTACGATCTCTTGTGGGAAGAGCGGAAGCTCTTCTCCGTCGCCAACCTCACGCGCCAGGATGGGCTGGATTTTCTGAAAATCGCGGCGGGCGCGGACATCAAGACCTACACAACACCCTATCCGCTCGACTGTGCCAATGAAGCTTTGGCCGATCTGCGCCACGGGCGGCTGCATGGCGCCGCCGTGCTCATCCCGCCGCAGGAAGATTGAGTGCCGCGCGCGCGGCTTGCACGAGCCCTTCGAGCGGCTGGCCGGCATCGAGCCGCGCCCAGTTAAGCGCACCGAGCCGCCGCGCGACCTGCTCGCGCACGACAGGCGCGCGGGCATCCGACGCGTCGTGTTGACGTGCCTCAACGCGGGCAACGAGCGTCTCGACCGGCGCTTCGAGCCAGAAGCCGGTGAAGGAGAGACCAAGGCGCGCGGCGAGCGCCGCGAGCGCATCGCGCTCTTCAGGTTTCGCATGAACTGCATCGACGATAACGCTATGGCCGGCCCGCAAGGCGATCTCGGTTAGAGCGAGCAGCCGCGCATAGACCTGCGCGGTCACCTCCGGCCGGTAGGCCTCTTGCGGCAGCGGCACAAATTCGTCCGTGCCGAAGAGGCGCTTGCGCTCGATATCGCTGCGCAGATGCACGGCGCCGGGCGCGTGGCCGATGCCGCTCGCCAGCGCCGCCGTCAGCGTGCTCTTGCCGCTGCCGGAGAAGCCGCCGACCGCGACGAGCCGGGCGGCCTGCGGACGCAGAAAATCGGCCGCCGCCTTGAAGAACTGCCCCGCCTCGGCGCTGTGATCTCCGGCATCGAGAGTGGACAGCGCCGCCGTCACGAGCGCGCGAATCGCGGCCCGTAGCGCCAGGAACAGCGGCAGCGCGGCGAGCCCTTCAAGTTCCTGCTCAAGTTCGGGCGCGCGCCACAAGTAGCGGTTGAACAAGAGATTAGCGTGGTCGCGCAGACCCCTCTGCCAAAAATCCATGAGCACGAAGGCGAGGTCGTAAAGGATATCGATGGTCGCCAGCCCGTCGTCGAACTCGATCGCGTCGAACAGAATAGGCGCGCCGCCTTCGAGGACGATGTTGCGCAAATGAACGTCGCCGTGACAGCGGCGTACCTTGCCCTGCGCTTCTCGCTTTTCGAGCAGCGGCGCGACAGCGGTGTAAGCCACCAGGAAATGCGCCCGCAGGTCCGCGACTTCGGCGGCGGGAAAGGCCGCGGACACGGCGAGCCCATCGAGCGTGTCGGTCATCCAGCCGCGGAATCTCTCCGCCGTGCGGAGTTCGTGACGCGGCGCGCGCGCATGGGCGGCGGAAACGGCTTCGGCCAGCCGCGCGGCGATCGTAAGGTCCAACTGGCCACGCAGGGCGAGCTTGTCGAGCGTCTTGTCGTCGTCGAAGCGGCGCGCGTGGACCGCCCATTCGACGATGTCGCCGTCCTCGCCGCCAAGGCGGAGCCCTTGCGGTGTACGGCGGATCGGCACGACTTCGATATAAATGTCGGGTGCGTTCGGACGATTGACGCGGATCTCGTTCTCGCTCGCCGCGTGACGCTTTTCGAGCGTCGAGAAATCCATGAAGGGATAATAGATCGCGCGCTTGACCTTGTAGGCATCGAGCCCGGCGAGAAACACCACGGCACCGTGGGTATCTATGCGCTTGATCGAATTTTTTGCTGAATCCTCAAGACCGTAGGCTAAGGGCTGCGAGAGGAACGCGAAAATCTCGCCCTGATCGGTCTGCTGCGTGCCCACGGCTGTCCTTCACGCGATGAATGAAGTCTCCGAAGGCTAGCGCGCTTTCCGACCAGATGGAATCATCTGGTCGATAAGAAATCGCGCCAATCATAAAATGTTGGAGCATGTTCTGATCGAAAAAGTCATACAACTTTTTCGGAACATGCTTCGACGGGCGGCATCGGGATGCCGCCCGCCGAAGCGATGATTATTCCGCCGCCGCAAGCTTGTGCGACGGGTTCTTCGCCTGTTCGGCGAGATAGTTGATCGCCGCCTGGACGCCGCCCTTCTTGTGCGGGATGCCGGCGAGCTCGAGGCTCATTTCGACGCCGCCGAGAGCGCCGAGGATCGTCAGGTCGTTGGTGTCGGCGAGATGGCCGATACGGAACACCTTGCCCGCGACGCGGCCGAGGCCGGTGCCGAGCGAAATGTCGAAGTTCTCGAGCGCGATGGCGCGGAACGCATCGGCATCATGGCCAGCCGGCAACAAGACCGAGGTGACGACCGGCGAATAGTACTTCGGATCCTTGCAGAGGACTTCGAGACCCCAGGCAACGACGGCGCGGCGGGTCGCTTCGCCATGGCGCTTGTGACGCGCGAAAACGCGGTCGTAGCCTTCCTCCTCGAGCAGATCGAGCGCGACGTCGAGACCGTAGAGAAGGTTCGTCGCCGGCGTATAAGGGAAGAAGCCGTTGACATTGTTGCTAAGCATGTCGGACCAGGACCAATAGGACTTGGTGAAGCTCGACTTCTTCGAGGCTTCGAGCGCCTTCTGGCTCACGGCGTTGAAACCGAGGCCTGCCGGCAGCATCAGGCCCTTCTGCGAGCCGGCGATGGTGACGTCGATACCCCATTCGTCGTGACGCAGATCGATCGAAGCAAGCGACGAGACCGCATCGACGAAGAACAGAGCCGGGTGCTTCAACTCGTCGAGCACCTGACGGATTTCCTGCAACGGCGAGGTCGTGCCGCTGGCCGTCTCGTTATGGACGACGCAGACCGCCTTGATCTCGTGGTTCTTGTCGGCCTTGAGGCGTTCCTTGATCTGGGCCGGATCGGCGCCGATGCGCCAATCGGACTCGATGAACTCCGGCTTCAGGCCAAGGCTCTTCGCCATCGTGTTCCACAACGACGCGAACTGGCCGGTCTCGAACATGAGAACCTTGTCGCCGGGCGACAGAGTGTTGACGAGCGCCGCTTCCCAGCCGCCGGTGCCCGAGGACGGGAAGATAATGACCGGGTTCTTGGTCTTGAAAGGGGCCTTGACCTTTTCGAGCACGCGCTTGGACAGCTTCTGGAATTCCGGTCCGCGGTGGTCGATGACCGGCTGGTCGATCGCGCGCAGCACGCGGTCGGGGATCGGCGTCGGGCCTGGAATTTGCAGGAAGTGGCGGCCGGGGCTCCGCGGCTTATTGCTCATCGTTTAGTTCTCCAAATCTCAAATGCCGCCTTTGCCCAGATGAAGGACAAATGCTTCGTGGTTCATTTTTGGACAGGTCCGCGCCCGCGGACCTCTCGCGCCCTTTTCCCGGCTGGAAAACCAACCAGAAAAATTCGGTCATCGAGCTGAAAACTCGAGAAACGCCGACCGGGCGCGCAAAAACCTGCGCATCCTAGCGGCGCCATCGCGGTCGGCGCATGAATACGGTCAAAACTGAGACGGCTCAACACAAATCTGGATATGTCGCGAAGACTTCGCGTGTGCGGCGCAAAAGAGTATTTCGCTCCGCAGCATCCTCTAGAAGCGCGATTTTGCCAGGGTCAGAGTCGCAAAAATGGGCGCCGACTGGCGTCGATTTTCGCACCCCGTGCGCATTTGACGCGCGGCTGCTAGTATGGCCGGCAGGCCAGCGCGAAATCTCGCCTCACAGATCCGTGAGCCGCGTAACAGCACCGGTGTCTCGCCCGAAAACACTTATGGCGCAGCGGCGCCGTGGCACCCGTTTGAGGGGTGATCTCTTTGAGGAGCATCAAATGAAAATGACTTTTGTCTCAGGCGGTAGCATCGCTGCGGCCGCAGTAGCACTCGCGATCACCGGCGCGACAATGGCGCCGAGCCCGGCTTCGGCAGCTGGTAAGGTCCACTGCTTCGGCGTCAATTCCTGTAAAGGCCATAGCGACTGCAAGACGGCGAACAATGCCTGCAAGGGTCAGAATTCTTGCAAAGGCCAGGGCTTCTTGTTCGAAAAATCCAAGCACGCCTGCCTGAAGCTCGGCGGCAAGCTCGGCTGATCGACAAAATCCAAAAAGGGGGCGCTCAAGCGGTTCGCCGCCGGGCGTCCCTCAAACATGGAGCCAGCGATGCAGAAGCCGTCCCCGCTTGGTTTCGGCCTCGGGTTGCGCCCGGTCTATTACCGCGAGATCTTCGAATCGAAGCCGCCCGTCGACTGGTTCGAGGTGATTTCCGAGAATTACATGGTGAAGGGCGGCCCGCCGCTCGTGGCGCTTGAGCGCATCCGCGCGGATTATCCGATCGTGATGCACGGCGTCTCCATGTCGATCGCCTCGACCGCGCCGCTCGACAAGACCTATCTCACGGCGCTCAAGGATCTCGCCGACAGATTCCAGCCCGAATATGTCTCCGACCATCTCTGCTGGACCGGCGTCCACGGCGTCAATCTCCACGATCTGCTGCCGATCCCCTATACGCAGGAGGCACTGGATCATGTCGTCAGCCGCATCGCAAAGGTGCAGGATTTTCTCGGCCGCCGCATCGCGATCGAGAACGTTTCGAGCTATGTGACCTTCGCCGAATCAGAGATGGACGAATGGGCCTTCGTCCGCGAGCTCGCGCGCCGCGCCGATTGCTGGCTGCTGCTCGACGTCAATAACGTCTTCGTCTCGGGCTACAACCACGATTTCGACCCGGAGGAATTTCTGCATTCGATTGATGTCGATCGCGTCGTGCAATTTCATCTCGCCGGTCACGAGGACCGCGGCACGCACAAGATCGACACGCACGATGAGCCCGTCAGCGAAGAAGTCTGGGCGCTCTTTGCCCAGGCCTGGCGGCGTTTCGGCCCCGTCTCGACCATGATCGAGCGCGACGACAAGTTTCCACCCTTTGCGGAGCTGCTCGCCGAACTGCAGCGCGCCCGCAAGATCGCCGCGACCATCTCCAAGATGGAGACTGCGGCATGAGCCTCGCGGCACTGCAAACCAAGTTTCAGGCCGCCCTTCTCGGCCTCGACGCGGACCAGAATATTCTGACCGACATCAACGCATCACGGCGGCTCGACCCAGCGGCGCGTTTTGACGTCTACGCGAGCGCCTATCGCCTGCGGCTCGCGGGATTCCTGGCCGAAGACTTCAAGGTACTCAACAACGCCCTGGGCGACGAGGGCTTTCATGCGCTGAGGGAGGCTTACATCGACGCGACGCCCTCGCGTCACCGTAACGCCCGCTGGTATGCGCGCGACCTGCCGGATTTCATGCAAGCGAATGCGCCTTGGAACGAAAGCCGGAGCCTCATCGACTTCGCCCGTCTGGAGCGGGCGATGGCCGATGCCTTCGATGCGGCAGACGCTGCCGCCTGCCCGGTCGCCGCGCTCGCCGCCTTGGCGCCGGAGGACTGGCCGCAGGTGCGCTTTGCCTTTCACGCGAGCGCGACGGTACTGACCTTAGCGAAAGGGATCGGCGCAGCCTTTGAAGCCGCGGCGGCCGAGACTGCCTGCCCGGAGCCGGACGAGGCGCAAGACGAATTCCTGCTCGTCTGGCGCAACGCGGACGTGCAAGTCGTTTATCGGGAGATGACTGCAGCCGAAGCCATGGCTCTGCGCGAAGCCCTCGCCGGCAAAAATTTCGGTGATATATGCGCGCTTCTTCAGTTCCAGGACGAAGCCGACACGGACAATGTCGCGGTGCGCGCGGGCGGCTATCTCGCGCAATGGTTCGCAGATGGCCTCGTTATTGAGATCCGCGATCCGCATACCGCGCCCTAGTGGGCTATAGCGGCGCGCGCCTCGGCCAGCGCCGCTTCGCATGCCTTGACGTCGCCGCCGCGATCGGCCACGCGGGCGCGTTTCAGTTCCCTAAGCGCGCGCTTCACGCTGGCATAGCCTTTCTGCCGTTTCTCGGCCGCCGCGATCGAGGCCGGGGTCGGCTGATGATGCAGCAGCGCCGCCCGCGACTCACGATCGCCGGGGCTCGCCGCCGCGATCGCGTCGATGCGCGCATCGACCTGACGCTGAACCTTGTCGATCTGCGGGCTGCACGAAGACGCCTGCGCCGCCGGCGCGACTACGAGCGCACATATGAACAAAGACATTCGCCGTTTCATCGCTTCGCCCCATGATCCTGACGATTTCAGACGCTCCTCCACGAAGCGGCCGCTGCCCAGACTCCGTGAATTTAGGCTAAAATAGCCCTCATGCGAAAGATAGAGACGGCCGGGATTCTCCCAATTCATAAATGCAGAAATTAACCTCCACATGCCGAGCGTCGTAACCCTTATCTCCGCCTCGGCGGCACTTGACGATACGCTCTTGCGCCGCGTGACTGGCACTTTGCCCGGGGTGCAGGAGACATGCTGGCTCGACGAAGGCATCGCCGCGGATATTTTCTTTGATGCGCCGGTCGCGGCGGGCGCTGCGGTGCGCGCAGTGCTGCGTGATGAACCCATCGATGTTTTCGTCCAGCCCGTCGCGGGGCGCCGCAAGTGGCTGCTCGCGGCGGATATGGATTCGACGATCATCGGCCAGGAATGCATCGACGAACTGGCCGATTTCGTCGGCCTGAGAAGGCATGTGGCCGCGATTACCGAGCGGGCCATGCGCGGCAAGATCGCATTCGAGCCGGCGCTGCGCGAGCGGGTCGCACTGCTCGAAAGTCTGCCTGTCGATGTCATCAATAGGATCATTGCCGAGCGTATCACGCTTACCGCGGGCGCAAGAGAACTCGTGCAGACCATGCGCGCGCACGGCGCCTATACTGCGCTTCTCTCCGGCGGCTTCACTTTGTTCACCGGCAAGATCGCGGCGATGGCCGGCTTTGATGCGCATGTCGGCAATAGTCTCGCGGTCGCCGGGGGCAGATTGACGGGCCGCGTCGAGGAGCCGGTCTTGGGTCAGGCCGCCAAGCGCGACGCGCTTCTGCATCTTTGCGAAAGACTCTGCATTCCAATTAGCGACACGCTTGCGGTCGGCGACGGCGCCAACGATCTCGACATGCTGGCGCAGGCCGGCCTCGGCGTCGCCTTCCGTGCCAAGCCGGCAGTGGCTGCGGCGGCCCATGCGCGCGTCGATCACGCCGATCTTACCGCGCTGCTCTATGCGCAGGGCTATCGCCGCGACGAATTCCGGAGCTAGCCAGATCGTCGCAAGCTATGGCCGCCGCGTTGAGAATCCAAAAGGAAACGCCACCGCGCCGTGCGTAACGGGCGGCTGAAGATGAAGGGCTAAATCATTGAAATTGGCGCGAGAGACGGGGCTCGAACCCGCGACCTCCGGCGTGACAGGCCACGGCGGGACAATGCTCCATCGCCACCTTGGGCTGGCTTAAAGTCGTAAGGCTTCATAAGCTTCCTCGCCCAGGCGCCTTTTCCACTTCCTCGATGATTGTCGGATCATCATTGCCTTCACCCGATCAATTAACCCGCGCCGACACGCGCCATTCCCGCAAGGCGCCCGCCGTAATTCTTGATTAACCGCGCTTTTGCTAATCCTCGCCACCGCAGCCATTTCTGCCGCGAAGCGCTTTTGATTTTGAGGCCGATCTTTGTGCGCCGTGGCTTTCTGGGTGGGCAAAGTTTGGCCACCCAATTTCTCCGCGTCGGACGCATCTAGCTTGGCGTTCTTGGCGTTATCTGGCGTTATCTGGAATTCCAAATCCTCTGCGAAGGGCGATGTGCTCAACCCGATCGGCGGGACTTAGGCAAATCGTTGGTGGGCAGAGTTTGGCCACCAACGATCATTGCATCAGACGCCTCTCCCACGAATGACCCGCCAAAGGGCGATGAGGACGCAAGCACCGATGAATCCCGCTATGAGATAACCAATCCAGCCACCCAGTGCGATGCCAAACAGGCCAAGCAACCAACTGGCCACCGCGGCGCCGATGATGCCAAGAATGATGTTCACGACAATACCGGTGCCGGACCCCATAAACATTTCGGCGAGCCAACCCGCCAAGCCACCAACGATAATCGCTCCGATCCAGCCAATCTGCGTATCATGCATTGCACACTCCTGTAGTTGGGCAGATTTGTGATGCACCATCTCATATGCCGCTAAAGCAAGATGTGCGCGAAATGATTGTTATGGGCCGGGTTTTTTCGGCGCCCGCAGCGGCGCGGGTGGCGGCTTGGCACTTTAGCTCGCTGTAGAGGCCGCACATACCGCGCCGCTGGCCGTCCTTATGCCGATCGCCAGTGACCCGGCGTCTTTTTATCGTTCTCATGCCGAACGCGGGCGACGAGAGGGTGATGTCCTTCTTTCTTCGCCCATTCTATCGCTTCATGCTGAGTCTTCGTCGTGTGCAGGGCGTGGCCGGCATGATCCTCGACCACGTAATCTTCGATATGGCTTCCTTCCTTATGGCCTTTCGGCCGCGGCTCGACATATACATTGGGCATAGTTCTCTCCCTCACTCGCACTTTACGCACAAGCGAGAATATACCGCGACTCCAAACGTCTGTCTCTCGCGTCGAAGGGGCGGGCGATAGCGAGCCAATGCTACTCGCGCGGTTGCCTAATCTCCGCTTCCGTCAAGCCGCTGAAGGGCCGCCCGGTATCAACCTGTTCCGCCCGCGCGTCATTCACGCCATCCCTAACGGCGAAATGCACATCTGGCACATCGTCAGTTTTGCGATCGGCGGTTTGCGCTAACTGCAGCCTACGTCAAGCTGTCTGCCGCTCAGACCGAACCTTTGCGATGACGCTTTCGACCGGCTTGAAAGCTTCCTTACCCAAATTGGTGTAGAGTTCGGCGACTTTGTTCGTCTGATTGATAAGGTCTTCGTAAGCCTGCTTGGCATATTCGGATTGGATCTCGATCGCATTCTCAAGCGATTTCGCAGCGGTGAGCTTCTGCAGAAAGGAGGAGTTGGTTTCAAGCGTGCGCTTCGAATACTCCGCTGTTTCAGCAGCGATCGTCTGAAAACCCTTTGCAAGTGAAGTTGCCACCGCATTCACGGTTTCGAGTTGCTCTTTCGCAAGCTTCTGGAAGTCTTCAAAATTCGTCGTCATGGCCTCTACTCCTTCGATGGCTACGTATCACACACCGAAAAGATGCAACTTGTGTGACGCAAATATCCGCGCAACCGTCGCCGTCAGCGTTGGCAAGCCCGTGTGCTCGTTCGGTCGTATGGCTGGCGAGGCTCTAAGGCTTGGTGACCGCTGGCAGCGGCGCTAATTGATCGTTCGGCCAAAGCGTTCTAGGGGTGCCGCCCGATTTGCCGCCGGGTATGCCGCCGCTGCAGCTGGTCGCGAGCGGCAAAAAGTTCTAGGCTCAGCCGATGCCCGAAATCCGCGATCTCAATGACGGCAAAGAATTGTCCGGTGTCGCAATTGACAAGGTCGGGCCGCTGCCGGTTGCGACGGACGCTTCCCAGTCCATTACACGCGTCCTCGCCCATGCGATCCATGTTGGCGACCGGATCGACGCTGCGAGGTTCGAGCGCGGCGACATGATCGCGACCGTGCCGCTCGCGACCAGGATCTCTCAGACCAAATTCGTCGCGCTCTACCGCTTCGGTGTCGTCGTCTTTGCCGGCTTGAGCCCAGCCGAGGAAACTGGTTTTCTCGACAAAATTGCGGGACGAATTTCCGGGCGGCCGGACGGCAAAAATGAAGAAACAGCCGCGCTTGAGATCCGCGCCGATTATGACGATCGCGTACAGCCGGGCGGCCCCGTCGAAATCCCCGATCTCTCGCCGGCGCGCTTTCTCGTCGTTGCCGACGTTCTTGCAAAATCGGTGTCGCTCGCGCGCGACGAAAACAAGCTCGGCGGCGTCTTCGACGCGATCGAGCCCTTTGCCGGCGAACTCGCGCGGACCGGCCACACGCGCTGGAACCGGCGCTCGATGCTCAAGCTGATCGGCCAGGCACTTATCGCGCAGCACCGCATTTCCGGCCGCGTCGCCGTCGAGGAAAAGCCAGACATTCTCTGGGACCACTCAAGCCTAGAGCGGCTCTATGCAAGGCTGGAAGACGAATATGAACTGATCGAGCGTGCCAAGGCTGTGACGCAAAAGCTCAATGTGATCGTCGAGACCGGGCAGACACTTACCGATATTTTAGACGTTGATCGCTCAGCCCGGCTTGAGGCAATCATTGTTCTGCTCATTCTTGTCGAGACTCTGGTCGCGCTGCTGCAGATCTTTCTGACGCACGGCCACATCTGAAGAAGGTGGGGCGTTGAAAGACATATCGGCAGATACACGGAGCGATTGATGGCCAAGATGAAGATCGTCAATCCCGGCGATAAAGGCTTTCAGGTCGCCTTGAAGGATGTGAGATCATGTCCGGAGCGGATATGAACGCTGAATATGCGGCGCCATGCAATGCTGCGATGAACTATATCCGGCGGACGCCCTAAAATAGCCAGAGAGCGTCAACGTCCTCCGCATACGTCATATTGGTCAGACTTGTACCGGTGAGAAGGCTGGAGATTGACCTTCAGCGGCTCGCAGCCAACGAGAAAGGTAGCTATCGGAACGGATTTCGGGATGGGCTTTCGCTTGCTCTAAGAACCAGCCTGTCAATCCATCCCAATCGTTGAGGTTGCCGCACGGATAAATCTTCCAGCCAAGCTCCAAAACCTACATGCCAGTGAACCCGGCCGCAGTCCGCGCTGCCGATGCGTCACGGCGCATAGAGCGTCGCAACCTCGCATCAGAACAGAATGAGTTCAAAAAGTTGAAACTGGTCTCAGACAAAAGTTGAAACCGTTTCCACCACCAGGCCTAAGCCGTTGAAATAATGGCGGGAGAGACGGGGCTCGAACCCGCGACCTCCGGCGTGACAGGCCGGCGCTCTAACCAGCTGAGCTACTCCCCCGCGGATTGCCGTATCCAGCGGAGACATGCCGGATAAGGGAGCCGCCCCGGCAAGTCAAGCGCGAAGGTCCCGCGGATTTAAAACCGCGATGAACCCAGCCGGTAGCGCGCGATTTCCCTGCGCGTGAGGATATGAATCTGGTCGGAGGAAATATGCTCGGCCCTGGTGATGAGCGCCGGGCTCACCCCCATCATGCCGGTGTAATGCGAGAGAGCGGCCCGCATCGAGCCGTTGTCATAAAGCCGGTAGCGCTCGGCATCGCCACGCGCGTCGACACTGTCGACATAAGCGAACATGCGGTGGATGCCGACGAGGCTTTCAGGCGGGATGACCCGCTTCTTGGCGCCGATCAGCGCATAGACGCAGGCCGAAAGACAGCGCGCCCCAACGAAGGAACTCATGCCGCCCCGGCTGTTGGGATCGACACGCGCCACGATCGCCGCCGTGCCAAGGCGGCGGAACTCGCGGCCAAGCTCCATCGAGGCCTCGACCTTGCCGCCGGGCGAATCGAGGAAGACGACAGCATGAAGACTCGCCCGGTTGACGTTCTCCTGCACAAATTCGAGAAACTGCTCAGGCGTCTGGTCGGTGATCTCGCCTTCCGCCGCGATGACGGCCGGACAATAGCGCCCGCAGCGCGTGGAATCGTCGACCGAGACGAGTTGAAAAGTCATCGGATCGGCGTGCGCCGCGCGTGGCACGAAACTCGAGCCGCCGCAGAGCAAAATGACAGCGCCAATCCGATAAATGACTTTCGCGTCCAGGAAATCAGCGAAAACGTCCCAGCCAGCACGTTGCTTCATGACCTGCCCCTGCGCCTTTGGGATCGCGGCGCGCCTGACCAGAGCAGGATAGCGTTTCGCGCGCATGACGCAATCAATGGATGGGCGCACGATTAACGGGCAAGAGCGCGAGAGAGCCGCTGGGCGCGAAATCTGGTGGGCGGTGACGGGCTCGAACCGCCGGCATTCTGCGTGTAAAGCAGACGCTCTACCAACTGAGCTAACCGCCCATCCGGCGCCGGTTTAACATACTCCCTAGCCAGATGGAATCATCCGGCCGGCGCGGAAATCACGCCAATTCATCATGTTGGGCCTGCCCGGCCGGCACAAAAAAACCGAGCCCGGAATTTTCCGGGCCCGGCTTTGTTGAGCATTCGAGCGACTTAATGGGCGATGAGACCGGAAGCCTCGTCCTCGCCCGCCACGGGCGAGGATTCGATGCGCTTGGCGTCCTCTTCCCAGACAATCGGGACCGGCTGGCGCACGAGCGCGTGTTTCAGGACTTCGTCCATCCGCGAGACCGGCACGATCTCGAGATTGTTCTTCACCGCGTTCGGAATTTCCGCCAGATCCTTGGCGTTCTCCTCCGGGATCAGAACCTTTTTCATGCCGCCGCGCAGCGCCGCGAGCAGCTTCTCCTTCAAGCCACCGATCGGCAGCACGCGGCCGCGCAGCGTGATCTCACCCGTCATCGCGATGTCGCGCCGGACCGGAATGCCGGTCAACGTCGAGACGATCGCCGTCGCCATCGCCACGCCGGCCGAGGGGCCATCCTTGGGCGTTGCGCCTTCCGGCACATGCACATGGATGTCGCGCCGGTCGAAGAGCGGCGGCTCGATGCCGAAATCAACCGCCCGCGAACGGACGTAGGACGCCGCTGCCGAGATCAATTCCTTCATCACGTCGCGCAGATTGCCGGTAACCGTCATACGGCCCTTGCCTGGCATCATCACGCCTTCGATCGTCAGCAACTCGCCGCCGACTTCCGTCCAGGCGAGGCCCGTCACGACGCCAACCTGATCCTCTGCCTCCACCTCGCCATAGCGATAACGCGGCACGCCGAGGAAGTCGCTGATGTTCTCGCCAGTGACCGTCACGGCCAATGTCTTGCCGGTGACGATCTGCTTCACCGCCTTGCGCGCGACATTGGAGATTTCGCGCTCGAGGTTGCGGACGCCCGCCTCTCGCGTATAGCGGCGAATGATCGACACGAGCGCGCTGCGCTCGATCTCGCACTCGACTAGCGCCAGGCCGTGCTTCTTCAACGCCGCCGGGATGAGGTGGCGCTGCGCAATCTCGATCTTCTCATCCTCCGTGTAGCCGGCGATGCGGATGATCTCCATGCGGTCCATCAACGGCGCCGGGATATTGAGCGTGTTCGCCGTCGTCACGAACATCACGTTCGAGAGGTCGTAATCGACTTCGAGGTAATGATCGTTGAACGAGGCGTTCTGCTCAGGGTCCAGCACCTCCAGCAGCGCCGAAGACGGATCGCCGCGGAAATCCTGGCCCATCTTGTCGATCTCGTCGAGCAGGAAGAGCGGATTAGAGGTCTTGGCCTTGCGCATCGACTGGATGATCTTGCCGGGCATCGAGCCGATATAGGTGCGCCGATGGCCGCGAATCTCGGCCTCGTCGCGCACGCCGCCGAGCGACATGCGCACGAACTCGCGCCCCGTCGCCTTGGCGATCGACTTGCCGAGCGAGGTCTTGCCGACGCCGGGCGGGCCGACAAGGCACAAGATCGGGCCGGTCAGCTTGTTCGCACGGCTCTGCACGGCGAGATATTCGACGATACGCTCCTTGACCTTCTCCAGACCGAAGTGCTCGCTGTCGAGAATCTCCTCCGCGACGGTTAGGTCCTTCTTGACCTTGCTGCGCTTGTTCCACGGAATGGAGAGCAGCCAGTCGAGGTAGTTGCGCACGACGGTTGCTTCCGCCGACATCGGCGACATCTGGCGCAGCTTCTTCAATTCGGCCGTCGCCTTGTCGCGGGCCTCCTTGGACAGACGCGTCGCCTTGATGCGCTCCTCGATCTCGGAGAGGTCGTCCTTGCCCTCCTCGTCGCCGAGTTCCTTCTGGATCGCCTTCATCTGCTCGTTGAGGTAATATTCGCGCTGCGTCTTCTCCATCTGGCGCTTGACGCGCGTGCGGATGCGCTTCTCAACCTGCAGGATCGAGATCTCGCTCTCCATCAGGCCAAGGCACTTTTCCAGCCGCTTGGAGACGGTGCTCGTCTCCAGCACCGCCTGCTTGTCGAGAATCTTCACCGCGAGATGCGAGGCGACCGTATCGGCGAGCTTGGAGAAGTCGTCGATCTGGTTGACCGCGGCGATCACCTCCGGCGAAACTTTCTTGTTGAGCTTCACATAGGACTCGAACTCGGCCATCACCGACCGCGCCAAAGCCTCAACCTCCACCTTGTCGGTGGAATCATCGACCAGCACCTCGGCTTCCGCCTCGTAATAATCGGCGGTGCGGGTATAGCCATGAACACGGGCCCGCACCTGCCCTTCGACCAGCACCTTTACCGTGCCGTCGGGCAGCTTCAGCAATTGCAGGACAGTGGCGAGCGTCCCCGTCTTGAAGATCGCATCGGGATTGGGATCATCGTCCGAGGCATTGATCTGCGTCGCAAGCAGGATGAGCTTGTCGGCCTTCATCACTTCTTCGAGCGCGCGAATGGATTTCTCGCGGCCGACGAAGAGCGGCACGATCATGTGCGGGAAGACGACGATATCGCGCAACGGCAGGACCGGATATGTCTCGATCTTTCCCGGCGGCAGCAGCTCGCGCTTTTTACTGGTCATCGCTTGTTCCTATCCGAACTTTCGTTCTCGTTCCGGGTCGAGACTATCTGCCGAGCTTGGAGCGATCCTGCGCCTTTTGCCGCAGCAAGTTAACTCCTTCGCCCGGCCAAACATTCATCCTGGCCCACATTCGGTTGTTTTTCCACCTTAAGATGGGCAAGGTGGCGCCGCTTTCAAGCATGACGCGAGCCAGTTCGCGACGATCTGCTGTATTGGACGGGACGTTTCGCGATGGTGCCTGACGATTTCGCCAGCGCGCCGTTTCCAACGCCAAGCTAAGGCCCGTGCCGCGCGGCGCAAATCCGACAAAGACCGAACGCGTCACCGATTCCGCCGGCGCACTTCACGCTCCAGCAGCGCACTCGAAAAACGAAGGGAGAAGCCGCGGCGGGGCACAGGCCTCACCGCGGGATTCGCGAGACTCAAGCGCTGGTCGCGCTTTTTTCCGTCCGTTCGGCATGGATGTAGAGCGGGCGCGATTTGCCCTCGACCACATCCGGGCCAATGACGACCTGCTCGACGCTGTCGAGGCCGGGCAGTTCGAACATCGTATCGAGCAGGATCGACTCCATGATCGAGCGCAGGCCGCGCGCGCCGGTCTTGCGGTCGATTGCCTTCTTGGCGACGACGTTGAGCGCCTCTTCCTGGAAGGTGAGCTCGGTGTTCTCCATCTCGAACAAGCGCTGATACTGCTTGACGAGCGCATTCTTCGGCTCGACCAGGATGCGCTTCAGCGCCTCTTCGTCGAGATCCTCAAGCGTCGCCAGAACCGGCAGACGGCCGACGAACTCGGGGATGAGGCCAAACCTCAACAGGTCCTCCGGCTCCACCCTGCGAAGGATGTCGCCCGTGCGGCGCTCGTCCGGCGACTGAACCGAGGCGCCGAAGCCGATCGACGTCTGCGTGCCACGCGCGGAGATGATCTTCTCAAGCCCGGCGAAAGCGCCGCCGCAGATGAACAGGATGTTCGTCGTGTCGACCTGGAGGAATTCCTGCTGCGGGTGCTTGCGGCCGCCCTGCGGCGGCACGGAAGCCACCGTGCCTTCCATGATCTTCAACAGCGCCTGTTGCACGCCCTCGCCCGAAACGTCGCGGGTAATCGAGGGATTGTCGGATTTGCGCGAAATCTTGTCGATTTCGTCGATGTAGACAATGCCACGCTGCGCCCGCTCGACATTGTAGTCGGAGGCCTGGAGGAGCTTCAGGATGATGTTCTCGACGTCCTCGCCGACATAGCCGGCCTCGGTCAGCGTCGTCGCATCGGCCATGGTGAAGGGCACATCGAGGATGCGCGCCAGCGTCTGGGCAAGCAGCGTCTTGCCCGAGCCGGTCGGTCCGATCAGCAGGATGTTCGACTTCGCCAGCTCGACGTCGTTGTGCTTCGTGGCGTGGTTCAGGCGCTTGTAATGATTGTGGACGGCGACCGAGAGCACGCGCTTGGCCTGCGCCTGGCCGATCACATAATCATCCAGAACCTTGCAGATTTCCTTCGGCGTCGGGATACCGTCGCGGCTCTTCACCAGCGCGGATTTGTTCTCCTCGCGGATAATGTCCATGCACAATTCGACGCATTCATCACAGATGAACACCGTCGGACCTGCGATCAGCTTGCGAACCTCGTGTTGGCTCTTGCCGCAGAATGAGCAGTAGAGCGTGTTCTTCGAGTCGCTGCCGCCGACCTTCGTCATGGCCTATCTCCTTATGGGTCTAGCAAGCCAGACCCTGTTTTCTGGCGCCAGGCAAAAGCTCGAAAACGAACCTCTAACCTGTCTCTTTCCAATCCCCCCGCCCCCGCCGTTTGCGTCGTTTTGATAAACGCAAATGCATCATGCCGAAGCGTCGGGATCAAGCCCCGGGCCAAATTTGACGTGCCACCCGCGCTCTTTATGCCACAGAGACGCGCCAATCTGACTTTATCGTGTCATCGATTTGCGTTTATTCAGTTAAGTTTTGGGCCTCTCGCTCAACCTCGCCTTGGCTCAAACAGCAATCTATGTGCCATAAGCCAAGCTGCAAGACCGAGGGAAGCCGCAGACGGCTACCGGCCGCCTGCCCATGCCGCTGATTCGCCGATCGAGCCCCGCGACCGGGGCCACAAGGCCGCGTTTAAGCTGCGGCCTTGCCTGCGGGCGTCTCGTCCGGCCGCTTTTCGATCACCTGATCGACGATGCCGAAGACCTTCGCGTCCTCGCCGGACATGAAATGGTCGCGATCGAGCGTCGCCTCGATGGCCTCATAGTCGCGGCCCGTATGCTTGACGTAGATCTCGTTGAGCCGGCGCTTGACCTTCATGATGTCCTCGGCGTGGCGGACGATGTCCGAGGCCTGGCCCTGGAAGCCGCCCGAGGGCTGATGCACCATGATGCGGGCGTTCGGCAGCGCATAGCGCATGCCCGCCTCGCCGCCGGCCAGCAGCAGCGATCCCATCGAGGCCGCCTGACCGATACAGAGCGTCGAGACCTTGGGCCGGATGAACTGCATCGTGTCGTAGATCGCCAGACCCGACGTCACCACGCCGCCCGGCGAATTGATGTACATCGAGATTTCTTTTTTCGGGTTTTCCGCCTCGAGGAACAGCAATTGCGCGACGATGACCGAGGCCATGTGGTCCTCGACCGGGCCGGTCAGGAAGATGATCCGCTCGCGCAGCAGGCGCGAGTAGATGTCGAACCCCCGCTCGCCTCGGCTCGTGTTCTCGATAACCTGCGGAATCAGGTAGTTATCGTAAATTTCTAGCGGATCACGATCGCGCATCTTGCAACCTCTCTAATACCGGAATCGGCATCGACCTGGGCCCTTGGCAAAAGATAATCGCTTCCGCCGCGTTCGCAACGGGCGGCCTTGGCCCTATCGGCCTCAGCCCGCCGTCCCCAGGCTCTTCTGCGCCTCTTCCTCAGCCGCCTTTTCCGCCTCTTCGACCAGCTTGACCAATTCGTCCTTGCTGACGTGACGGTCGGCGACCTTGGACTGGCCGAGCACGTAGTCGATCACCTTCTCCTCGAACAGGGGGCCGCGGATCTCGGCGAGCCGCTCGGCGTTGTTGCGATAGAAGTCGATGAATTGCTTTTCCATGCCGGGATATTGGCGCGCCCGCTCATAAAGCGCTTGAGCGACCTCTTCATCCGACACTTTAACGCCGGCGCTGTCGCCGATTTCGGCCAGCGCGAGGCCGAGGCGCACGCGCCGCTCGGCGATCCTGCGATAGGTGGCGCGCTCCTGCTCCTCGGTCGTGTCCTCGTCCGCGAGAGTGCGGCCCGAGGCCTTCAGCTCCGCCTCAGCCTGGCGCCAGATGGCGTCGAACTCGCGCTCGACCAACTCTCCCGGCAACTCGAACGCATATTTCTTGTCGAGCGCATCGAGCAGCTCGCGCTTCCACTTGCGGCGCGACACAAGGCTCGCCTCGCGCTCAAGCGAGGCCCGCAACATTTCGCGCAGCTTCTCCAAATTCTCGAAGCCAAGGCCCTTGGCGAAATCGTCGTCGATGGCGAGCTCGCCCGGCGCCGCGACCGCCTTCAGCGTGACCGCGAATTCGGCCGGCTTGCCGGCGAGCGAGACCTCGCCATAGGTCTCCGGGAAAGTGACGTTGACGGTCCGCTCCTCGCCGACCTTCAAGCCAACGATCTGTTCCTCAAAGCCCGGAATGAACGAGCCCGAGCCGAGAACGAGATCAATGTCCTGGGCGCTGCCGCCCTGGAACTCTTCGCCGCCAACCTTGCCGACGAAATCGATCGTCGCCTTGTCGCCGGTCTCGGCCACGGCCTCACCCTCCTTGGGGAGGAAAGGCCGGTTGCGCTCGGCAAGCTTCTTGACGTTGTCGTCGATCTCCGAATCCGGAATGTCGGCCACGAGCCGCTCGATCTGAACGTCATCGAAGCTGCCAACTTCGATCTTCGGCAGAACTTCAAGGGCGACGATATAGGAGAGATCGGCCTTGGCTTCGAAAGCCTTTTCAAGCTCCCCCTCATCCTTCGGCAGATCAATCCTGGGCGCGCCGGCGAGGCGCAGCGCATTGTCCTCGATGATCTTGCGGTTGGCGTCGTTGACCGCCTCCTGCATCACCTCGGCCATGATCGAGCGGCCATAGAGCCGGCGCAGATGCGCGACAGGCACCTTGCCGGGGCGGAACCCCTTGATTTGCGCCTTGGCCCGGATCTCGTTGAGCTGATTCTCGACCCGCGAGGCGAGATCGCCCGCCGGGAGCACGACCTTATATTCGCGCTTAAGGCCCTCCGAGCGTGTTTCCGTCACTTGCATCGGCATTTTTCCCTTATCTGTTACAGCCAGGCGGCCAAATGAGAATCCGCCGGCCGGCGCCGTTAAGCTTCGGACATGGCGCGAGAAAACCTTGCGGCTGGTGCGGGCGGAGGGACTCGAACCCCCACGGTTTTCACCACCGGAACCTAAATCCGGCGCGTCTACCAGTTCCGCCACGCCCGCAAGCGCAAACACGCCGCGGCCTCACCGCTCGGGCCGGGTCTATAGCACGCCCAAAACCCGCCGCAGCAAAAAAGTGAGGCCCCCGGCGCCTATCGTTTTGCCCAATTCCTGGCTAGCAACAAGTCTTAACCGATGCTGGACCTGTGCATGACCCTCACCCGCCGCGTGCTCCTGGGCACGACCCTCGCCACGCTCTGGACCCGACCGACGGGACTCCGGGCCGCGACCGCACCGCAACTTCCCGAGGCGCCGCCGCGCCCGGTCACCGCGCAGAAGGCGACGCTGCGCCTGCTGCCATCGGCTGAAACCGCGATCCTCGGCTTCGACGGCACGGCGCCAGGACCCCTGCTGCGCTGCAAGCTCGGGTGGGACCTACCGATTCGGCTGGTCAACCAGACCGATCAGCCGCTGACCTTGGCCAATTGGGGCTTACGTATTCCCAACGCTCTCGACGGTGTCGCGCCGCTGACCCAAAAGCCCGTCGCGCCCGGCCAGAGCTTCGACTACCATTTGACGCCCCCCGACGCCGGACTGTTCGGCTACCGCCCCTTCGTCGCGCCCAATGCGGGCAATCAGCTCCGCCACGGTCTTTACGGCGCGATCATCATCGACGAGGCCACGCCGCCTGCGGCGGATAATGACATCCTCGCCATTCTCGCCGACTGGCAGATCGATTCCAAAGCCCAGATTCTCGATACGCCGAAACCGGGCGAATCGCTGGCGACGATCAATTCCAAGCCGCTCGCCTTGGAACAGACGCACAATCCCGGCAGCCGCATCCGTCTACGCCTGCTCAACGCCGCCGCGTCACGGCTGTTCTTCGTCGCCTTCGAACGCATGACGCCGCATGTTCTGGCCATCGACGGCCAGCCGTGTCCCATATTTTCGCCGGTCGGCAATCTGCTGCCCGTGGCCCCCGGCGGCCGCTTCGACGTGATGTTCGATCTGCCGGTGACCGGCGGCCCGGCACGCCTCGTTCTGCGCGAGACGGGCCGCGCCGATCAGCCGCTCATCATTTTCAAGACGTCGGGCGACAAATGGCCGGATATGCCGGCGGTCGCGGCGCTGCCGGAAAATCCGCTGCTGCCAAAGGCGATCCGGCTGCAGGACGCCAAGAATGTGCAGGTCAGCGTCACGGGTGGCGGCTCGGCGCCCTTCAACGTCAATGGCGCACCGGCCAAGGAATTTGGCAAGGAGCCGCTCTTTTCCGTCAAGCGCGGCGCGCCCGCGACGCTCGCCCTCGTCAACATGAGCACCGTGGCGGCGCAGATGCGCGTGCACGGCCACGCGCTGCGCATCCTGCACGATCTCGACGACGGCTGGGACCCATTCTGGCGCGACAGCGTTGTCGTGCCGCCGGGGCGGACGAAACATGCGGCTTTTATCGCCGACAATCCCGGCGATTGGGCGATCGAGGTTCTGCCGCTCGACGTGCCGGCGGCGGACATGGTGACCTGGTTTGCCGTAAATTAGGCCTCGGCCTCGAACAAACGCCGCAGTACCGGCGGCAGATTTTCGGGAATATCCTCCGCGATCAGGCCGGGGCCGAACTCGCGCGCCGCGGCGGCATGGAGCCAGGCGCTGGCACTCGCCGCCTCGAAGGCGGGCATGTCCTGCGCCAACAGGCCGCCGATGATGCCGGCAAGGACATCGCCCGAGCCCGCCGTCGCCAGCCACGGCGGCGCGCCGTGGTTGATCGACGCGCGGCCGATGGGATCGGCGACGACGGTATCAGCGCCCTTCAGCAACAGCACCGCGCCCATCAAGGCGGCGCCGGCGCGCGTGCGCTCCAATTTCGAGGCCGAGGCAAGCAGCTCGACGTGCGGATGATCGCGCAATTCGCCTTCCTTCGCGGCGAAGAGCTGGGCGAATTCACCATCATGCGGCGTTAGCACGACCGATTTGCCGGACGCCTTGATCGCATCAGCGAGCTTCACCGCTTCGCCGGCGAAGCTCGTCAGCGCATCGGCATCGAGGACAAGCCCGCGCGGTTCGTCGCCGCTCGGCCGCGCGAGCGCGGTGAACACAAGCTGGCGTGTCGCCTCACCGACGCCGAGGCCGGGACCCATGACAACGGCGTTCTTGCGCGCGTCGGCGAGCAGCTCGGCCAGATCCTCGGCGCTGTCGCAGACGCGGGTCATAATCGCGGTGAGGGCCGCGGCATGCACGGCCAGCGCATCGCTCGGCGTCGCGACCGTAACGAGACCGGCGCCCGCGCGCAAAGCGCCGCGCGCCGCGAGCCGGGCGGCGCCGGTATGCGCGAGCGAGCCGGACAGAACGAGCGCATGGCCACGCTTGTATTTGTGGCCATCGACATGCGGCCGCGGGAATTGCGCGCCCCATAGGGCCGGCCCATTGGCGAAAGTTTGCGGCTTGATGGTCGTCAACACGGAATCGGGAATGCCGATATCGGCGAGGCTGATCTCACCGCAATGCATCTGCCCCGGCAAAAGCAGATGGCCCGGTTTCAGGCGGAAGAAAGTGACGGTCTGCGTCGCCTCGATAGCAACGCCGCGCACCTGCCCTGTCGAGCCATCGACGCCCGAGGGAATATCGATCGCGACGACGGGCTTGCGCGTGCGTTGCGTCCATTCATTCAGGCGCAGGATCGCTGTCTTCGCCGCGCCCTCGATGTCACGCGCAAGGCCGGCACCGAAGATCGCCGCGATGGCTAGACCCGCCTCTTCGAGCGGCACGTGATCGAAGGGCAGAACATCGCCGTCCCAACCTTGCGCGGCGCGGGCAGCATCCCCCTTGAGCGCGTCGCGCGCGCCGAGAAGCCCGACCGAGACGTGATAGCCCTCACTCTTGAGGTGGCGCGCCGCGACGAAACCATCGCCGCCATTATTGCCAGGCCCACAGAAGACGACGATGCGGCTCGCCTGGGCCGGCCGCCCGGCAAGAAGCCGCGCCGCCACCCTGGCGACGGCCGTGCCGGCGCGCTCCATCAGCGTCGCGCTCGGCACGCCGGACGCGACCGCCAGACGATCGGCATCGCTCATCTCGGCGGTGGTCAACAGTTCGGGAGGAAAGAAACGCGGCAGCATGACCCGACCTTGGCTTGAACCTTCGAACATCAGCACGCAAGCGTGCCTCAATTCCTCATCTGAGGATGTATGCCAATTTTCAATTCATCTTGGCGGAGAATTGCGCTGCACACGGTGCGACATGCGCTCGGTTGACATTGCAATGCACGCCAGATAACAAAATCTGTTGCCATGAGAGTGAATTTTCACTCGCGGCGCCCTGCTCTTCGGAGCATCTTCCGTGAATGTAAAACCGCGTAAAGCAAAATTCGGCATCGGCCAAATCGTCAAGCATCGCAAATATCCTTTTCGTGGGATTATTTACGATGTTGATCCGGTTTTTGCGAACACCGACGAATGGTGGCTCGCCATTCCCGAAGAGGTGCGGCCGCGCAAGGACCAGCCCTTCTACCATCTCTTCGCCGAAAACGCCGACACGGAATATGTCGCCTATGTCTCTGAGCAGAATTTGCTCCCCGACACGTCCGGCGATCCGATCCGTCATCCACAAGTCGAAGAAATGTTCGTCCGCGCGGAAGGCGGCGAATATCGCGTCAGGACCGTGCGGCTGAACTAGAGCGTTTTCGAGCGAAGTGAACGCCGGTTCGCATAAAGAAAACGCATCGAAAAATCATGGAGCCTCGGTTCTGATGAAATCAGAGCCAAGGCTCTAGGCCGAGGCTTTATCCCTCAACCCTTGACGCCCGGCTCGCCCTCTCCTGACGGAGAGGGCATCCAGCAAGGCGCGCCTTATTTGGCGGGCAGAGCGGCGCCGCCCGTCGCGCCGGTCCCAGCGGCCTTGCTGGCCTGCAGGCGCTTGCGCTCTTCCTCGGCGCGCTTCTTCAACTCTTCCTGGAACTTTTCCTGCTCCGCCTGGAGAACCTTGGGATCGACCGCCGGGCCATCGAAAGCGTCGCCGAAGCCGGCGAGCGGCACGGCGAAAGTGACTTCGTTATTGGCCTGGTTGCGCACAGCGATGCTGAGCGTCGTGCCCTTCTTCATCTCGGCGAGCGTCGGCCCCTTGATCTTCGATTCGGCGAAGCAGCCGTTCGGGAAGCAGATCTCGTAGGAGCCGTCGAGCGTCTCGCCCTTATCGATCCAGAAACGGAAGCCCGGACGCAGCATCAGGCCCACCGGCATGAGCAGGCGGACGATGCGCGTGTCCTCTCCGTTAATGTCGTAAATTGCAACCGCGATGACCGGCGGCTGGTTGGGCTGTGCGCTGAAGTCGCGCGTCGTGTAGCAAACGTCGCGGTTAGCGCCCTGATCGTGGCCGCAGACCTTGGTCCACTTGGACTGGGTGCCGATGAGATCGAGCTTGACCGGCCCTTGAGGGGCCTGTTGCGGCATTTGCTGCGTCGCTTGCGGCTGCTGCGCCTGGGATTGCCCCGCGCTCGCAAGGACGAGAAAGCCCGCCAGACCAGCGAAGCCAAGACGCATCAACGAGGACGCCATAAGAGAAACCTTTCCGATAATCGGCGCCCGGCCCTTTTAGCCGGCGCGTAGGGTCGAAATACAGCAATTGTCGGCCGCGGGCCACAAAGACGCGAAGCTTGGCCGCCAGTCAAGAACAGGTGAGGCCAATCGCTCTGGAATAAGGCGACAAATTGGCTGCCGGCGGCGAAGTTGCGGATTAACCGGGCTTTTTCTCAAATTCGCCGCAGGAGAGCCGGGATAAGCCGTGCTTCTCCCGCCGAACGGCGAAAACTGGTTCGCACTTTTGGCCTCCCGCTCTAGACTCGTGCAATGCAATCGGAAGCGATTCGCCGGCTTCGGCGGCGGCCCCGACGACAGATTTCGGAGCGCTTGCGCAAGGCTTTTGCAGCGGGGTTCTTGGGAATCGCCGCGGTGGTTTTTGCATCCGCCGCGCCAAGCGCGGCGCAAGACTATGGGATCGCCATGCACGGCGCGCCGGCCCTGCCGCCGGATTACACGCATTTTCCTTACGCCGACCCGGGCGCGCGCAAGGGCGGCAAGCTCACGCTCGGCTTTCTCGGTACGTTCGACAGCCTGAACCCGTTCAACGTCAAATCGGGTTCGGCGGCGCAGGGCCTGATCCCGGACGTATTCCAGACGCTGATGGCGCGCTCGATGGACGAGCCCTTCACCATGTACGGGCTCGTCGCCCAGAGCATCGAGACGGACGAGGCGCGCGATTATGCGCTGTTCCATCTCGATCCGCGCGCGCGCTTTGCTGACGGCTCGCCGATCACCTCGACCGACATCCGCTTCACCTTCGATCTCCTGAAGACCAAGGGCCGGCCGCAGCAGCGCAGCGCCTATACGCTCGTCAAAAGCGTCGAGACTCCCGACGCCGAGACGATCCGCTTCGATTTCCCCGGCCTCAACGACCGCGAATTGCCGCTGATCCTGGCACTGATGCCGGTCCTCTCGCATAAGGCGACGAACGCGGACGATTTCGATACGGCGAGTTTCGCCATTCCGCTCGGCTCGGGGCCTTACAAGATCGCCGAAGTCGACCCGGGGCAAAAGCTGATCCTCAGGCGCAACACGCGCTATTGGGCGAAGAACCTGCCGAGCCAGCGCGGGCTCTTCAACTTCGACACGATTGAGATCGATTACTACCGCGACCCCAACAGCCTGTTCGAAGCCTTCAGCGCCGGGCTGATCGACGCCCGCTTCGAGAACGACCCATTGCGCTGGGCGACAAGCTACGATCTGCCGGCCGTCCGGGAGCATCGCGTCGCGGTCGAAAATCTGCCTATCGGCGGGCCGAAAGGTATGGATGGCTTCGTCTTCAATATGCGGCGCGGCTTTTTCAAAGACGTCCGCGTGCGCGAGGCGCTTGGCATGGTGTTCGATTTCGAATGGATCAACACCAATCTTTTCGCCGGCCTCTACACGCGCACCAAAAGCTTCTTCGACAACTCGATCTTCATGTCCACCGGCCGCCCGGCGAGCCTGGCCGAGCGGGCATTGCTGAAGCCGTTTCCCGGCGCCGTTAGGCCCGATATTCTCGAAGGCCTCTGGCGGCCGCCCAAGACCGATGGCTCAGGACATGACCGGATCTGGCCGCGCCACGCGCTGACCCTGCTTGCCTCCGCCGGATACAGGTTGACCGGCGGCAAGCTCGTCCGCAACGGCACGCCGCTCGGCTTCGAGATCATGGTGCAGGACCGCGCGCAGGAGCGGCTGGCGCTCGATTACGCGGATTCGCTCATGCGCATCGGCGTCGAGGCGCGGGTGCGGCTCGTCGACGAAGTTCAATACCAGCGCCGCCGGCAGAATTTCGATTTCGACATGATGATCGGCTCCTGGGTCGCCTCCGCCTCGCCGGGCAGCGAGGAACGCACGCGCTGGGGTTCGGATGCCGCGGACGAACCCGCCTCCTTCAACCTCGCCGGGGCCAAATCGCCCGCCGTCGATGCGATGATCGACGCGCTGCTGGCCGCCGAATCCGAGGAGGATTTCGTCACCGCGGCGAGGGCGCTCGACCGGGTGCTTCTCTCAGGTTTTTACATCGTGCCGCTCCACCATGCGCAAAATCAGTGGATTGCGGCCTCGACCACGCTTGCCAGACCGGCCAAATTGCCTGCTTACGGTTCTCCTAGTCTTGATGCGACGCTCGATTCCTGGTGGAGGAAGACGCCGTGAACCTTGCGCAGTCTCTCGAAACCCCGATTGTCCGGCGCGATTCCCTTGCCCCTTATAGTCTCGACACATTGGTTTCGGGGGCGGCGCGGCTGCGGCCCGCCGCCATTGCTTTCGCCGATCGCGTCAACGCCCTGCCCTTCGGCCTCGTCGCCACGCAGATCGCGGCCCTGGCGCGCATCTTCGCCGATTGCGGCTTGGAGCCCGGCGAACGCATCGTGCTCGTCGGCGGCGCCGAGGCCAATGTTGCGACCGCGACCATCGCAGCCTTGCGCGGTGGCTTCGTTCCGGCGCTGGCGCCGGTCGATCTCGACGCTTCGGCGCTGGCTGCCTATGCCGAGGCTGTCGGCGCAGCAGCGATCGCCGGTCCCGCCGTCTATGGCGACCTCGCGCCGCTCGAAACCTGCCTGCAGGTGGCCGCCGGCGTGGCCTCGATCCGCCTTGTGGCGAATTTCGGCCCGGAAGAGCATGACGGGGCCATCGGCATCAGCACCGGCGCCATCCTTCAATATGCGGCGCAGCATCCCGATCTCGGTCTCGAGCGCGGCAAGCCGCTGCCGGCCGAGCCGGCGCCGCTCATCACCCTCGATCGGCGCTCGGCGCGGCCGGTGCTGCACCGGCAGGCGACCTTGATCACCGCAGGACTCGATTTCGTCGCCCGCGCCAGGATCGGCCGGGTCACGCCGATCCTGACGACCCTGCCGCCCGTCTCCTGCGCCGGCTTTGTGGCCGGCCCCTGCGCGGCGCTGCTCTCCGGCGCCACACTCCATCTGCACGGGCCGTTTTCGGAAGAGGATTTCCTCGCAGCACGAAACCAGGCGGAATTCGGCGCATCTGATCCTGCCCATCGCGCTCGCCAGCGATTTCGCCGGCATTTTCGACGGGCTCGCCTCCGCCGTCCTGGTGTCACGCCTTGCGGGCGGCGAGAGCTTCACGCCGCCGCCGGCGCTCGACGCACCGTGCCCGATCGTCGATCTCTATGCAGTTGACGAGACAAGCGTTATCGCCGAGCCGCGGCGCAATTTCGCCCCCGTGCCGCCGGCGCTGGAGCCGCATTTCATCGGCTTCGAGGAATCGCGTATTTTAACGGTCGAGCAGGCCGCCGAAGCGAATGGCAGATTGAGCTTCCGCGGCGCGGCGGTCACGGCGGATTGATCGGACCTAGAGCGGGATGCGAAAGTGGGAACCGGTTTTCGCACAAATCCCGCTCTGGGGTCTTTAAAATCGGGCCGCGCCCATCGGACGCATTGCGTACGATGAGATGTTGAAAGCGCCTGCGCTCGCCCCCGGAGCCGCGCGGAACATGATAAATGTTGATACAAGCCGTAGCTCGTGACCACATCTGCGATCTCAACCCTGGTGATCTTACGCAACACAGCAAGAATGACATTTGCATAGTCAGGCGGCCGAGCGCGGAAAAGTGAATCGAATATAGCCAATATGCCGGAAAAAGCAGAAAAAACCGCGCTGATCGGGGTCGTCACTGTCTCAGATCGGGCCAGCTTGGGTCTCTACAAGGACGAAAGTGGCCCGGCGATCGTTGCCTATTTGGAACGCATACTGACTTCGCCCTTCGCGATTGTGCAGAGGGTCATCCCGGACGGGTTCGAGTCAGTGCGCGACATGCTGATCGAACTCGCCGACAAAGAGGGCTGCGATTTGATCCTGACGACGGGCGGCACGGGGCCGAGCCCCCGCGATCTGACGCCGGAGGCAACGCTCGCAGCCGCACCGCGTGAATTGCCGGGCTTCGGCGAATTGATGCGCGCCGAGAGCCTGAAACAGGTACCGACGGCGATCCTCTCGCGCCAGCTCGCCGCACATCGCGGCCGCTGTCTCGTCATCAATCTGCCGGGCAAGCCCGCCTCAATCGAGCTTTGCCTCAACGCCGTCTTTCCGGCCGTACCTTATTGCCTCGACCTTATCGGCGCGGCGCGACTTGAAACCGACCCTGCTTTGGTCAAAACCTTCCGGCCGAAATCATGACGATGACCGCCGCCTCCTCTCACGATGAAACAGCCGAAGAGCGCTTCAAGGCGCTTGTCTCCGGCTATCGCCCGCTCCCCAACGTGCCGGACGAGTTCATCGGTCCAGACGGCGTGCCGCGGGAACATTGGGTCAAATTCTTCCACGCCTTGAGCGAACTCGGCGCCGACGAGATCGACCGGCGCTTCGCCACCGCCGACCGCAATATCCGCGACACCGGCGTCTCCTACCGCGCCTATGGCGATACGAGCGAGCGCGCCTGGCCTCTGAGCCATCTGCCGCTGTTGATCGAGTCCGACGAATGGCGCGCCATCGCCGCCGGCGTGACGCAGCGCGCGCGCCTCCTCGAACATGTCGTTCGCGACATCTATGGTCCCACCGATCTCATCCAAAATGGCGACCTGCCCGCCGCGGCGGTGACCGGCTGCAGCGATTACCTGCCGCAGCTCCAGGGTTTGCGGCCGCCCGGCGATAATTTTCTGTTTCTCTACGCTGCCGACATCGGCCGCGGACCGGACGGCAATTGGTGGGTCATCGGCGACCGCACTCAGGCGCCCTCCGGCGCGGGCTATGCGCTCGCCAACCGCATCGTCCAGTCGCGCGCCTTCCCGGCGCTCTACCGCGACATGAACGTCAATCGGCTGGCGCCATTCTTCCAGGCCTTCCGCGACGGCCTGATCGCCGCCGCCGCCCATGCCGATCCGCGCATCTGCCTGCTGACGCCCGGCCCCTATAACGAGACCTATTTCGAACAGGCCTATCTTGCCCGCTATCTCGGCTTCCTGCTCGTCGAGGGCGGCGACCTGACGATGCGCGACAATGAGATCAATGTCCGCACCATCGCCGGCCTCAAGCGCGCCGATGTGATCTGGCGGCGCATCGATTCCGATTATGCCGATCCGCTCGAGCTCAACGCCCGCTCGCGCCTTGGCGTGCCGGGCCTCGTCGATGCCTTGCGCGCCGACGGCGTGGTGATGGCCAATGCGCTTGGCGCGGGCGTCCTCGAAGCGCCGGTGATGATGAGCTTCATGCCGCGGCTTTGCCGCCGCGTGCTGGGCGAAGATCTGCTGATGCCCAATGTCGCGACGTGGTGGTGCGGCCAGCCGCGCGAACGCGAGCGCGTCCTGGCGCAGCCCGAGCGCATGGCGATCGCCGGCGCCTTCGGCAATTCCGTTCTTGGCCGGCCGAGCAACCAGGCGATCGTCGGCGCTTCGTTGACGGCCGAGGAGAAGCATAAGCTCGTCGCCGCGATCGAGCGGCGCGGCATCGATTTCGTCGGCCAGGAAGTGGTCAATCTCTCGACGACGCCGGTGTGGGAAGACGGCAAGCTCGAACCGCGCCCGTTCGTCCTGCGCGTCTATGCGGCGCGGACGCGCGACGGCTGGACGGTCATGCCCGGCGGCTTCTGCCGCATTTCCGGCCGCGCCGATGCCCGCGCCGTCTCGATGGGCGAAGGCGTGCGCTCAGCCGACGTCTGGGTGCTCTCGCAAGGGCCGGTGGAGCATGTCACGCTGCTGCCGACCGACGAGACTGTGCGCATCCGCCGCGTCATGGGCCATCTACCGAGCCGTGCCGCCGACAATCTCTTCTGGCTCGGCCGCTATCTCGAACGCGCCGAGGCGACGCTGCGGCTGATCCGCTGTCTCGCCGGACGGCTGATCGATACCGACACGCTCGGCAATGCGCGCTCGGCCGTCGAGCGCATCGTCCGCCTCTTCGTCGCCTGGGGCACGGTGCCGGCGAAGGCTTCGAGCGAGGTGATGCAGCTCGCGGCCACGGGCCTGCATTCCAACAAGGAATTCGGTTCGGCGCTGGCGCTGGTGCGCGATGCGCATCGCGCCGCCTCCTTCATCCGCGAGCGGCTCTCGACCGACACCTGGCGGCTGATCGAGCAATTGCGCAGCGAGCTCGACCGCGACGAGGATGCTTCGCTGACCGAGGCCGAAGCCTATGAGCGCGCCAATGCCGCCTTGCAGACGATGGCCGCCATCGCCGGCCTGGCGCAGGAGAACATGATCCGCGGCGCCGGCTGGCATTTCCTGCGCATGGGGCGGCGGATCGAGCGCGCCATCAACACCTGCCGCTTCGCCCGCCATTTCGCCCATCCCGAAGCGCCGGTCGAGGAGCTCGACATTCTGCTCGACCTCATCGATTCCACGATCACTTACCGCTCGCGCTACCTGATGGGCATCGCGCTTGGCCCGGTGCGCGACATGGCGGTGCTCGATCCGTTCAATCCGCGCTCCGTCGCCTTCCAGGTCGAGAAGCTCAACGGCCATATCTCGCAATTGCCGGTGCTGGCCGAGGACGGGATGCTGGAGGCGCCGCGCCGGATCGCCTTGCAGATCGGCGCCGATGTCGCGACGACCGTCGCCGACAAGCTCGACGTCAACCGCATTCTCACCTTCGAAAATGCGCTGCTCTCTCTCGCCGAAGCGATCGCGGCGCGCTATTTTCTGCAAGGCCCGCATGTCGCGCGGGCGGATACCGCGAGCGGCCTGGCGTGATCTACGACATAAGGCATGTCACCACCTACGAATATGGTTCGACGGTGACGTTCAATTATTGCGCCCTGCGCCTGCTGCCGCAGGACGGGCCGGGCCAGCGCGTGCTCCAAACGCGCCTGCTTATCGACCCGGCGCCGAAGGAGATGCAGGAGCGCACCTGTTTCTTCGGCAATCGCGTCACCTCGATGATGATCGAGACGGCGCATCGCGAGCTGACGGTCGAGGCGACCTCGGTCGTCGAGATCGACCGACTGGTGCTGCCGGACCCCGCCGCGACCGGCGCCTGGGAATTCGTCCGCGAGGATGCTTTCGCCAGCGAGTCGCTCGGCAATCGCTCGCCGGCGCAATATCTGCACCCGAGCCGCTATGTGCCGCGCTTCGCCCCGGCGACGGATTATGCGCGCGAAAGCTTCACCGACGGGCGGCCGGTGCTCGACGCCGCGGTGGAGCTGATGCGCCGCATCCGCAAGGACTTCACCTACGACCCGACCTCGACGGTGATCTCGACGCCGCTGTCGCAAGCCTTCGCGCAAAAATCCGGCGTCTGCCAGGACTTCGCCCATATCATGATCGCCGGGCTGCGCGGCCTCGGCCTGCCGGCCGCCTATATCTCCGGCTATATCCGCACCATCCCGCTCGACGGCACGCCGAAGCTCGAAGGCTCGGATGCCATGCACGCCTGGGTCTCGCTCTGGTGCGGCGACAGCATCGGCTGGGTCGGCCTCGATCCGACCAACAGCGTGCTCGTCAACAACGATCATGTGATGCTGGCGGAAGGCCGCGACTATGCCGACATTTCGCCGGTCGCGGGCATCGTCACCGGCGCGGGCGAACAGGATATCGATGTGCAGGTGGATGTGGTGCCGCGGCGGGTCTGAACAACGCGCTCACATCTTGACCTCATGCAGAATGAGGCCTTCAAGAGGATCAAACGGCGCCGTCCACGGCGCGTCCGCCAACAGCCGCTGCATATCCGCATAGCCAGCATCCCAGCGGCCGCGAATGCCGCTGGGGCTGAAATCGATATCCTTCGAATGATCCTCTCCGGCCATTGGCGGTGCGATCAATCGCATCACGTGCATACGCGTGACACAGCCGTACTGCTTCAGCGTGTGTAGCTCCGGCGTCACCGCGTCTTTGGGTACGGCTTCGGCCAGACGGGAAATGATGTGACGCAATTTATGGATTTGCTTCTGCCGGGCGACTTCGTTGGCCATGCGACTTGAATATTGAACATCTTTCTGGCGGGCCAGAACCTTCGCGATAAAGTCCGGCGCAGGGCCGCTCGGCGCCCACATATGCACCGCGAAAACGAGCGCGCTGCGGCGTTCGCGGTCGTCAAAGATCGCCTCGATAGGCGTGTTGGAGAGAACGCCGCCATCCCAATAAAGCGCCTCGCCAATTCGCACCGCCGGGAAGGCCGGCGGCAGCGCCCCCGACGCCAAAATGTGTTTCACCGTGAGATTGATGTCGCGGCTGTCGAAATAATGCATCTGCGCGGTTTGGATATTCGCCGCGCCGACGGTGAGGCGCGGATGCCCGGCGTTGAGCAGAGCCTCATCCGTCAATTCGGCGAGCGTGGTCTCCAGCGGCTGCGTCGAGTAAAATCCCGCGTTCTCGGCCCCGAGCCTCGCTTGTGCGCTCAAGAAAGCCCAGGGATTGGGCTCAAAGAAGCCAGGCACGCCGGTCGCAATCGTTACGGCCTCGGCCGCCTGCGCGCCAAAGATGGGCGCCGCGCCCCAAAACTGCGCGGCGGGATGGTGCGTGACACGAGCCCAGAACTCCGTCAGGCGCGAAAGGCGCTGTTCCGGCGGATTGCCGGCAATAAGGCTCGCATTGATCGCACCGATCGAGGTTCCGATGACCCAATCCGGCTCCATGCCGGCCTCGTGCAGGGCTTGGTAGGTGCCGGCCTGATAAGCTCCGAGCGCGCCGCCGCCTTGAAGCGCGAGCACCACTTGGCCGAATTTCTCGCGATCCTCGGGCGTTTGCCGCCCTGCGCCATCTTGGGTCATAAATGCCTCCAGCCAAATCGAGCGAATAATCCAATCGAATTCCGCTCGCTCAGCCCTTGTTCGGCCGGCGCCTGCGCTTCGTTACGGTCCTGACGCCTTTTTGAAGGGCGCCCTAAACCCAGCCTCGCGCTTTCAAATCGTCCTTGAGATCGGCGTAGAAGATCGGCGCGGCGATAAGGCCCTTGAGGCCGGCCGGCAGATAGCATCACATAGCCGACGACTTCGCCCATGCGCTGCGGCGCGATGCGAGCCGATTATTGCGATAAAGCCGCGAGCGCGAGATATTCCCAGACGAAAGTTGCTGCCGCCAGCGCCGTGATCTCGGCGTGATCATAGGCCGGCGCGACTTCGACGACATCCATGCCGATGAAATCGACGGTTTCGAGTTCCCGCAAAATCGCTTGGGCCTGCCAGGTCGCGAGGCCGCCGACTTCCGGCGTTCCGGTGCCGGGCGCAAAGGCCGGGTCGAGCGCGTCGATGTCAAAGCTCAGATAGGTCGGGCCGCCGCCAACGATCGAACGGATCGTCGCGGCGATATCCTGTGGCGTTCGCAGATGCGCCTCTTGCGCGGCGATGATCGTCACGCCCTTCGCCAGCGTCCAGTCGAAGACGTCCTTTTGGACCGGCGAACGAATGCCGATCTGAACCATGCGGTGCGGATCGACGAGGCCTTCTTCGATGGCATGAAAAAAGACCGAGCCGTGACCGTATCTCTGACCGAAATTGTCTTGCCACGTGTCGACATGCGCATCGAAATGCACGAGCCCGACGGGCCCTCTTTTCTCGGCAAGCGCGCGCAGAAGCGCCAGTGTAATGGTATGTTCGCCGCCCAGCGCCAGCAGATGCGAAATGGGCGCGGCTTGCGCCTCGATCAGCGCGAGGCTCGCCGGAATGTCGCCCAGCGCAATATCGAAATTGCCGATGTCGGCAATTTGCAGGCTTTGGATCGGGTCGACCCAGCGATGCGGATGCGCGCCGTCGACGAGCATGCGGCTCGCGCGGCGGATCGCCTCCGGCCCAAAGCGCGCGCCGCTGCGATTGGTTGTCCCGATGTCGAGCGGCACGCCGGCGATGCAAAAACGTGCATGATGATCCTTGTTCTCGACACCAAGAAAACTTGGCGGCATGGAAAAGGTCGCAGGTCCGGTCATTTCGGCGTTCCGATCTGCGGCGGGGCAAATCGAAAAACAGCGACCGCGATGGCGCAGGTCCACCGCCCATCAACGCTGCCTTCGGCCGCGGCGGTGATCGAGGTACTGTCGAAGACATGGCCGCTGGTCTCGTAAACGCGGCGGCGTTCGTTCCAGGCGGCATCCGGATCAAAATCGATGCCGAGCGTCGAAGCCAGCATGGTGGCGGCGAGATCTTCGGCATAATCGCCGCTTTCGAGTTCCGTCTTGCCGAAGCCGTGATATTCGGAAATATAGCCGTAGATACTCGGATCGCCGGGGCGTGCGAGACCGATGCTCGCGTGAACGCGCCGGCGTGGCTCGTTTGTCTCGGCCCGCGCCAGCACGCAGAATGTGATCTCGCCGGGGCGCAAGGTTTCGATCCCTTCGGCGGCGGTCATAAGACGGCATCCCGGCGGCAAAATAGAAGAGACCGAAACGAGATTCTGCTGCTCGATATCGGCGTCGCGCAAAGCGAATTCGAAGGCGGTGAGCTGGTCGCGGTGGACGCCCACGCCGCGCGTCAGGAAAACACTCCCCGGCACTGGAAACATGCGTCTCAACCTCCCAAGCCGGCGAGTTAAGCGTTCAAGCGAGCCACACTGAACATTCCACGGAATTTCGCGCGGGAATGTGACGGCGAGATCATCCGCCAGAGAGTATTTCGTTTGGCCCCGTGCGAGTTTGTCGGCTGTCGCTTGCCATCCTATACCTTTCCCGCCACTCCTCTTTCACCCTTGGTGAATGACCGTTGTCGTCGCATTACCCCGAAAAACCAGCACAACCTCAGCATTATTTATTAAGCCCCCTGCCGCATCCTCCCGGGATTTTCGAGAGGAGTCCATTTATGACTTCATTGATTGGACTGCGGCGCAGGGTGCCACGCAAGACATGCAGCGTCGAAGCCCGGATGCTGATCGCCGGGCGGCCTTCTGTTCCCTGCACCGTCCGCGACGTGACGCCCGACGGCGCCAAGCTCGTCGCCGACGAGAAGATTGGCGCGACGGACAAGATTTTGCTGCTGATCCCCGCGCTTGCGGAAGTCTGGGCGGCGGAGGTCCGCTGGCGGCGCGGCCTTGCGCTCGGCGTCAAATTCGTCCGCGGCGAGGCTGACCTGCCAGGCGCGGATGGCGGTGCGCCGGATAATTTCGCCTTGCGGCTGCAAACCGCGCAATTGGCGCGCACCGTCAAGCGTCTCGCCTCGGCCTGAAATAACGCCGCCACATTGCGAGGAGCTTGCGACGAAGCAATCCAGGGAGCGAGTAGTTCTCTCTCCCCGCGAGCGGGGAGAGGGTTAGGGTGAGGGGCCGGGTGATTGGCCCTAACGCCCCCGCCCCTCACCCCAGCCCTCTCCCCATTTCGCTCCGCTCATGGGGCGAGGGAACTACACCCATCCCCTCGCCTTCAGATCGTCCTTGAGATAGGCGTAAAAGATCGGCGCGGCGACGAGGCCCTTGAGACCGAAGGCCGCCTCCAGCACCAGCATCGCCAGCAGAATCTCCCAGGAATGGGCGCGGATTTCCGTGCCGATGATCTGCGCATTAAAGACATATTCGAGCTTGTGGATCGCGACCAGAAAGGCGAGCGCCAGCCCCGCGTCGAGCGCCGAGACGCCAAGCGCGATGAGCACAATGATCGAATTCGAGATCAGATTGCCGATGATCGGCAAAAGCCCGACGACGAAAGTGACGGCGATCATCGTCTTGGTGAACGGCAGCGGCCGGCCGATGAGCGGCAGCACGACGCCGAGAAAGATGGCGGTGAGCAGCGTGTTCAGCGCCGAAATCTTGATCTGCGAGAAGACGACACGATTGAAGGCTTTGCCGAGCCGCGCCACCCGCTCCTCGAGCCCGCGCGCCAGCGGCCCCTGGCCCGGCGCAGGCGGGCTGACGGCAACAAGCGCGCCGACAATCATGCCGAAGAGAATGTGGATGATGAGCGCGCCGGCGCCACGGCCGAGCACCGTCAGATGCGCCGCATTGCCGCGCAGCGCGCCCCCCGCCGCGCGGCGCCATTCATCGAGGCTTGTCGGCAAATAGGCCTGCAATCCCGCCGGCAGGTAGGCTTTCGCATTGCTGACGACCTCGGCCATGCGTTGCAGCAACCGGCCGAGATTGTCCTGATCGTTCGACATGAACGAGACGAGCGCGATGATGCCGAACGTGAGCCCGGTGATGAAAATGATGGCGATCGCCAGCGCCAAGACAATTCGCGCGACATGCGGGATGACGCCAACTCTCCCCAGCCGCTCGACGCCGAACTCAATCAAGAAATAAATGAAGAAGCCGGCGAGAAAGGCCGAGAGAAGGCCAAGCCAGAGGATGGCGAGCAGCCCGAGCAGCACCAGCGCCTGCGACACCAGATCGGCCCCGCCCGGACTCGGGGGGGCCACATTCTTGGGAGAAGTACTTTCCGCGGTCGCATCCATGACGCCGTCCATATCCCTTGCGGCTACCGTAAATTATCCCTACTCAGACATCGCAGCCAGCCTTTACCGCGCCGCGCTTTGGTTTCCCAACCCGCTTATGCCCCAGCTTTATCATCACCCGCTCGACCCCCAATCGCGTTTTGTCCGTCTCGCCCTCGCCGAATATGGCGTGGAGCCCGATCTGATCGAGGAAAGGGTCTTCGAGCGGCGGCGCGACTTTCTGCTGCTTGACCCGGCGGGCGAGACGCCCGTGCTCGTCACGGACCACGATTTCGTCGTCCCCGGCGCCGCCGTGATCGCCGAATTTCTCGACGAGAGCCTGGGCGAGACTTTGGGCGAGCAGCGGCTGCTGCCCGAAACGCCCGAGGCGCGGGTCGAAGTGCGCCGGCTCGTCAACTGGTTCGTGCAGAAGTTCTACGGCGAAGTCTCGAATTGGCTGGTGACGGAAAAGGTCTATAAGCGCTTCATGCCGGCCGAGGCGGGCGGCGGCGCGCCGGATATGGACCTGGTGCGCGCGGCGCGGGCCAATATCCGCTATCATCTGCGCTATATCGGCTATCTGACGGCGCGGCGGAACTGGCTCGCCGGCGACAGGCTGAGCTATGCCGATCTGGCGGCCGCGGCGCATATCTCCGTCGCGGATTTTCTGGGCGATGTGCCATGGGACGAGGACGAAACGGCGAAGCTATGGTACGCGCGGGTGAAATCTCGCAAGAGCTTCCGCGCGCTGCTCACCGACCGCGTGCCGGGCATCAGCCCGCCGCCGGTTTACGCGGACCTCGACTTCTGACGCGCGACTTCAAGCCCGCGTTTGTCGCGAAGGCAAAGAGCCTCGGCTTCGATATCTGCCGCGTCACCAGCCCCGACGCCACGCCCGAAACCGCTTCGCGGCTTAACGCCTGGCTCGCGGCGGGCTATGCCGGCGACATGGATTATATGGCGGAGACTTCGGCGCGCCGCGCCACGCCGCGGGCGCTCTGGCCCGAGGTCAAAAGCGTCGTCATGCTCGGCACCAATTACGCGCCGGACGGAGACCCGCTGGCGACCCTCGCCCTGAAGGATCGGGGCAACATCTCCGTCTATGCGCGCCATCGCGATTATCACGATCTCATCAAGGGGCGGCTGAAGCAGCTCGGCTCTTGGCTCGCGGCGCTGGCGCAGAGCGCCGAACTCAAAGTCTTCGTCGATACGGCGCCGGTGATGGAAAAGCCGCTGGCGCAGGCGGCCGGACTCGGCTGGCAGGGCAAACACACAAATCTCGTCTCGCGCGAAGCGGGTTCATGGCTGTTTCTCGGCGCGCTCTTCACCGATCTCGCGATCGCGCCCGACGCCGCGGAGGCCGACCATTGCGGCCAATGCCGCGCCTGCCTCGATGCCTGCCCGACGCAGGCGTTCCCGCAGCCCTATCTGCTCGACGCGCGGCGCTGCATCTCCTATCTCACCATCGAAAACAAGGGACATATCCCGGCGCATTTGCGCGCGGCGATCGGCAACCGCATCTACGGCTGCGACGATTGCCTCGCCGCCTGCCCGTGGAACAAATTCGCGCAGGCCTCGCGCGAAGCCAAATTGCAGGCGCGCTCCGATCTCGTCGCGCCGCGCCTCGCGGATCTCCTCGCGCTCGATGATGCCGGTTTTCGCGCGCTCTTCTCCGGCAGCCCGGTGAAACGCATCGGCAGTACGCGCTTCACCCGCAATCTGCTCATCGCCGCCGGCAATTCCGGCGACCTGTCGCTGCTGCCGCTTGTCGCGGCACGGCTTGACGATCCCTCGCCGCTGGTGCGGGCGATGGCGGTCTGGGCGCTCTGGCGTCTCGCGCCCGCGCGCACCGCGGCGCTGGCCGCACGCCATCGCGCAACCGAGGCCGACGCGGATGTTCTCGCCGAATGGAGGCGCGTCGAAGCGCCCGCCGAGGTTATGCAATGAACCTGTTCTGCTTCGGTCTCGGCTATAGCGCGCAGTACTTCATCAAAGCCTACGGCGAGCAGTTCGATACGATCGCCGGCACGGCGCGCAGCCATTATGCCGTCGAGCAGATCGGCGAGCAGCGCCTTGCAGGCTATATGTTTGACGCCGAGCGCGCCGATGCCGAAATTCCCGCGGCCTTGGGGCGGGCCGATGTGCTGCTCGTCTCGATCCCGCCTGATGCCTCGGTCGATCCGGCGCTCGCCAAATTCGGCCGCGTGCTGTCGCAATTGCCACAAAGGCTCAAGATCATTTATCTCTCGACCATCGGCGTCTATGGCGACCGCGCGGGTGAATGGGTCGACGAGACCCGCGTGCCGCTGCCGAAACAGCCGCGCTCCGTCGCCCGGCTGCGCGCCGAAAAGACCTGGCAGGCGCTTGCCCGCGACAATCGCAAGTCGATCCAGATCCTGCGCCTCGCGGGCATCTATGGCCCCGGCCGCAACGCGCTCGTGCAATTGAAGAAAGGTATCGCGCAGCGGATCATCAAGCCGGATCAGGTCTTCAACCGCATCCATGTCACCGATATCGCCACCACCATCGCCGCGGCGCTCGCCTATGAGGGCGCCAGCGATATCTGGAATGTCGCCGACGACGAGCCGGCACCGCCGCAGGATGTCGTCGCTTATGCCGCAAAATTGATGGGCGTCGCGCCGCCGCCGGAAGAAGATTTCGCCACCGCCCCCTTGAGCCCGATGGCGCGCAGCTTCTATGAGGAGAACAAGCGCGCGGCGAACGGCAAGCTGAAAGAAGAGCTCGGCGTCGCGCTCGCCTATCCAACGTATCGCGAGGGCCTCAAGGCGCTTTGGGATGCCGGCGAAGGACGGTGAGCTATCGCCGTCATCGCGGGCAACGCGAAGCAATCCAGAGGCGCGAGAATTTCTGGATTGCTTCGTCGCTGACGCTCCTCGCAATGACGAACAAGGGAAGTTGAAGCATGATCGAGCTTTATTATTGGACGACGCCGAACGGCCACAAGATCACGATCTTTCTTGAAGAGGCGCAGCTTCCTTACGAAATCTATCCGGTGAACATCGGCAAGGGCGAGCAGTTCAAGCCCGAGTTTTTGGCCATCTCTCCAAACAATCGCATCCCCGCCATCGTCGACCGTGCGCCGACGGGCGGAGGCGCACCGATCTCGATCTTCGAATCCGGCGCCATCCTCCTCTATCTCGCCGAAAAGACCGGCAAGTTCATCGCCTCCGACATCCGCAAGCGGGTGGCGACGCTCGAATGGCTGTTCTGGCAGATGGGCGGCCTCGGCCCCATGGCCGGGCAGACCCATCATTTCCGCAATTACGCGCCGGAAAAAATCCCCTATGCGATCGATCGCTATGTCAAGGAAACGAACCGGCTCTACGGCGTCCTGAACAAGAGGCTCGCCGGCCATGAATTTCTCGCCGACGATTATTCGATCGCCGACATGGCCGCCTATCCCTGGATCGTGCCGTATGAAGCGCAGGGCCAGAACCTCGACGATTTCCCGCATCTGAAGCGCTGGTTCGAAGCCATCAAGGCGCGCCCGGCGACCATCGCTGCCTATGCCAAAGCGAAGGATGTGAACCCAACGCCACCGCCCACATTCGATGCGGAGGCCCGCAAGCATCTCTTCGGCCAGACGGCCGCGAAAACCGGCTAAGGCGTGGTGCGCGCGCAACAGCCCGGCGTGAATTTGCGAAGATGTCACAATGGCCTGTCGCAGGGCGCGCGATTCGGGTAGGGTCCGCCCGGAGGGAAACTAGGTGCAAAGCCGTATTGCCGACAGATTGACCGCGCTTGCAGGCCGCCTTCGCCCGAAGGCGGCGGCAGGGAATCAATTTGTCGCCTGTCTGGCAATCCTCGGGCTTTATCTGCACCTTGCTGCCGGCGCGTTCTGCACGGCGGGTCTTCCGTCCGGCCCGAATCTTGACGGCTTTCCGATTTGCCATTCGGCATCGGACGATCAAGGCTCTCCGTCCAAGCCGGACCACGCGCCGCAGCAGCAATCCTGTCCCTTCTGCGCGCTGCATTGCCACGCCACGGTCGCTTTGCCGCTGGCACTCGCCATTGTCGCGCTCATCGCTCGCTCATCGGTGCCGCAACTCGCGCAGCTGGTGGTACAGCCGCGCCTGCATTTCTCCATTGCGGCACAGCCGCGCGGCCCTCCACTCTTCGGCTAGAAGAAGCCGGCGTTCGCGCCGGCATCGCATTTCTAAAGTCAGCCGCCTTGCTGCCTCGCGCGATATCGCATCGTCGCGATCAAGAGGCCTAAGGCGCTGGCGCGTTCTTCTCAGGCTGAGGACTACCTATGATTCGATACTTCACCCGTGCGGGAACCGCGGCGGCTCTCTTGCTCGCCGCAAGCCCGCTTTACGCTCACACGATCGTCGGAAATCGCGTCTTCCCCGCGACGCTCACGATCGACGATCCGGGCGTCAACGACGAATTGGCATTGCCGGCGTTCTCCTATTTGCAGGCAGCCAATCCCGACGGTACGCCGGGAACGATCTCCTATTCGCTGGCGTGGGAATATGCCAAGACGATTACCCCCGACTTCGGCATTTCCATCGGCTCTGATGGCTATACATGGCAGCGCAATCCCCAGGCCCAAGGCTGGTCGAACATCGAAACCGAAGCCAAGTTCGCTTTCTACCAAGACCCCGGGCATGAGTTCATCATATCGACAGCGGTCTCGGCCGAGATCGGCAATACCGGAAGCCCGCAAAACTCCTCGCTTCCCTCCGATCCCTTCTCGACGATCACGCCGAAATTCTTCATTGGCAAAGGCTTCGGCGATGCCTCGGCCGATTGGGTGCGGCCTTTCGCGGTAACGGGCGAAGTCGATTATTCCATCCCGACCGTCACCATCAATTCCGACGGCAGCTACAATCCCACGACGCTCACTTACGGCGCGACGCTGCAATATAGCCTGCTCTACGAAAACTCCTTCGTGCATCAACTGCCGGATGCCTTCAATCGGCTGATCCCCGCCTTCGAGGGCATTTTCAGCACGCCGGTCGCCAATCAGGGGCCGGTGATCCCGGCGAGTTCTCGCCCTATGAGACGACCGGCGTCGTCGGCCCGTCGCTCTATTACATCGGCCAATATTTCGAGATCGGCGTCATGGCGCAGGTGCCGATAAACCGCGCAAGCGGCGACCATGTCGGCGCGCTTGCCGTTCTCGACATTTTCCTCGACGACGTCGCCCCGACCAGCTTAGGCAAGCCGCTCTTCGGTGCGCCCCTCTCCCCGCTCGCCAGATATTGAGGATGTGACATGAAACGCTCTTCTTTGCTCATCATAGCCGCGAGCCTCGTCAGCCTTCTGGCGGGGACGCAAGCTTTCGCGCATGCTTTTCTCAACCATGCCCAGCCGGGCGTCGGCACGACGGTCAGCGCCGCGCCATCCGAGCTCGAACTGACCTTTACGGAGGACATCGTCGCTGCTTTCTCGGGCGTACGTGTCGCGACCGCGGGCGGCGCGCCGGTGCCCACCGGAAAGGCCGTCGTCGGCCCGGCGGACACGCTGCATGTGCGCCTCGCCCACGCGCTCAAGCCCGGCACTTATGTCGTGAGCTGGCACGTCGTCGCGGTCGACACGCACCACACGCAAGGCACGTATAAGTTCACCATTGCGCCTTGAATGACCGCGCCTTGAATGACCGCGTTATGAGTGAGGGAGCCCCGCAGCCGCGGGACTCCCTCCACCCCGAGCCTTGGCCGGGCCTATGACGATCTTGCAAATCCTCGTCGCCGCGCGCTGGGTTCACTTTGCCGCGCTCTTCGCGCTTTTCGGCTGCCCCCTCTCCTTCCTGCTGACGCGCGGCACGGAACCAGCCGAAGCTGCGCGCTTGTTCCGCGCGACGGATAGGCTGCTGCAAATCGCGGCGGTGACGGCGGCCGTCTCCGGCCTCGCCTGGATCGCGGCGCTCATCGCCAATGTGGCGGGCGGTTTCACCGAGGCCGCAACGCCCGATACGCTCCAAGCCTTCTTCTTCGAGACGCAGTTCGGCCCCGTTGTCATCGCCCGCTTGATCCTGCTTGCCGCAGGCGTGCTCGCCATCGCGCTGCCGCAGCGCATCCGCTTTGGCGCCTGGCTCGTGATCAGCGCGGGCCTCATCATCGACCAAGCCTGGCTCGGTCATGCCGCCAACGGCGGCGCCAGTCTTTTCGGCGCGGTCATGATCATCATCTACGCCACACATGTTCTCGCTGGGGCCACCTGGGTTGGCGGGCTGCCGATCCTGCTCCTCTCGCTGGCGCAGCGCGATCCGTCAAAGGAGCCGCGCGAGATCGTCATGATCCTGTCGCGATATTCGGCCCTGGCGACGGGTGCCGTGACGCTGATCATCGCGAGTGGCATCGCCAATGCCTTGTTTCGCGTGCAGGGCCATCCCGCGCGGCTCGTCGCGACAAGCTATGGCGAGATTCTCCTCGTCAAGCTCCTGCTCGTCGTCGTCATGCTAACCCTCGCCTATTACAACAGGTTCATCGCGCTGCCGCGGCTTGAAACGGTCCAGCAACTGCCCAATTTCTCGCGTCTTTCTCTCAGCATCAGCCTGGAGCTGGCGCTGGGCGTGCTGGTGATTGGCGCCGCGGCGCTTTTGGGTCTCACCCCGCCGCCCGCATAGCGCGCCTTGCGTTTTGCGGGCCGCCAGTGCCACTCTCCGGCGCCGAGGCACGCACGCCGAAGGGTTCCATGGCCAAACCGATTATCATTTCTGTGCCGCACAGCCTCGGCATCGACGAGGCCCGGCAGCGTATTGCCACCGAAATCGACCAGCTCAAAAGCGAATACATCAACAAATTCGCCCATTCCGAGATCGCCTGGGCGGGCAACACGGCGAATATCCGCATCATTGCCCTGGCGCAGGAAATCAAGGCCCAAATCGACGTGTTTGCCGACAGCGTGCGCATCGAAGTCGTCCTGCCGTGGCTTTTGGCCAAGCTCGCCGCGCCGGCGCTGGACAAGCTGGCTGCCACGACGCAAGAGACGCTAGCGCTCGGCTACAACCCGAAGAAATCCTGATCCACTCACTTCTCGAGCACGGCGACGAGGCCCGCAACGTCGCGCCCGGCGTCTTGACGTATTACCCCAGGCTCCAGCACGCGTAGCGCGAAGCCCGTACCCCCAGCGGTCTCGCGGATATAGCTGGCCGCGTGCGCGTAGCGTAGATCCGCGCCAAGCTGAAAGCCACTCTCCGCCGTCTGCACGGTGAAGGCGAAAAGGCCGCCCGCGCGCAGCACGCGAAAAGCGGCGCCGAAGAGCGGCGCGAGGTCGGCGATATAGATGAGGACATCGCCCGCGAGGAGCAGATCGGCGCTCGCCTCCGGCTCGGAGCCAAGAAAATGCGCGATACCATCGACGGTGAGGCGATCGTAAATGTTCTTCGCCTGGGCGCGCGCGATCATCCGTGGCGCGAGATCGACCCCGGCGAGGTGCCGCACGTTGGCGCGGAAGATTTCGCCGCAGAGCCCCGTGCCGCAGCCAAGATCAATCGCCTGCGAAAAATTCCGCTTGCCGAGGCGTGCAATCGCCGCAGCGAGAAGCTGCGGCCCGCGATAGGCGAGACGATCGACGAGATGCGTCTCGAAACGATCTGCATAGCCGTCGAAGAGGCTTCTCACATAGGCCTCGGGCGCATGCGCCGGCGGTGCGCCGAGCTGGACGAGCTTGAGGCTTGCGCCCAAGGCATCCTCTGGCGATGCCGCCAATGCGCACGCATAAGCGGCCCGCGCCTGCTCCTGCCTGCCGAGCGCCAGACAGGCTTCGCCAAGCGCGAACCAGGCCGCCGCCCAATCCGGCGCAAGCTCCAAGGTCTGGGTCAGAAGCTCATGCGCGGCGAGAGCATCGCCACCGGCCATGTAATCGGTGGCATGCGCGAAACGGCGGTCGGCGATCACATCGCCCGACGAAAGAAACAAGGCTCGATGGCGCGCTGGTTCGTCGTGCATCTCAACGCTGTTCAATAACCTTAAACCGCTTCATTAGCGCCGCCGCAGATAAACTGATTGTGATTCACTGGATCAACCCATTGCCAAGAATACATATTCGGTAGCGCCCCGGATACGTGCGCAGATGCACGAAAAAAAATGTTCATCTCGAGTTCAAGTGGAAGCCCCGCTAATCACGCTCGCGATGGGCTTCAAACCCGTGGAAGGGTTGTGCGTACGCAATTTATGCGGCGGCACACGACTCGGGATCGGGAACTGCCCCGACGGGTTGGGAATTTGCATCTTAGAGTCCGGCGCGCATATCGCCGGCCTTGGATCAGAGGAGTAAAGCAAATGTCGCCATTCATGAGAAAGCTTGTCACTGGCGGCCTGGTCGCCACGACATTGAGTTTTGGCGTTGTTTCATCGTCAACGCCGGCTGCGGCCTTCCACGGCGGTGGTGGCTGGCACGGCGGCGGTGGCTGGCGTGGCGGCGGCTGGCGTGGCGGCGGCTGGCGCGGCGGTGGATGGCGCGGCGGCGGCTGGGGCGGCTATTACGGTGGCGGCTGGGGCTGGGGCGCGGCGGGCCTGCTTGGCGGCCTCGCCGTCGGCAGCGCGCTGGCGTATCCCTATTATGGCTACGGCTACGGCTACCCATCTCCCTATTACGGCTACCCCTACGGCTATTATCGCCGCCCCTATTACGGCTATCCCTATTGAACTCTGCTAAGCCCCCGCCGGCGGCTTGAGCCCGCCAGTGCATCAGGACAGGCAAGCCGCGCCCGCGGCTTGCCGCATGCCGCAGACGCGCTTCCCCCCATAATTTTCCCTACGTAAAGCAACCCGCCGCCGCCGGCGGGATTGGCCCTTGTGCGTTAGCGCACCGACCCCCGGTCCCCCCGCCCTATTGTTTAGGCGCGGCGTAGAGGTTGAGTGGAGGGGCAGACTATGCAGTCTTCTCGGCAAATCCTCGATAGTAGCGTTATTCGGTCATTGATGGTTGGTCTGGGTTTGTCGTGCTTGGCCGCGGCTCTGGTATTCGGCTCGCCGATCTTCGGTTCGCCCATGCGGGGCGACCTCGGCTATCACAGCCTCCCCGTCGACAAGACGTCTTATGCGCCCTTGGCGCAGGGTCCTGCTGTGACCCTGACGCGCAACAGCGACGATGAATGCGTGCAGGCGACCAAGGTGGTCACCACCGCGCAAGGCCCTTACGGCGGGCTTTATGTCCCCCGCGGGATGGCCTGCGAATAAGGATTTCGCTCTATTCTCTGCGGCGGCCGGCACCCTATCTTTAGGCCATGGCCGCTGCTGATATTCTGACGCTGAAACCCGCTGGGCTCTATTGCGCGGCGGGCGATTTTTTTATCGATCCGTTGCGCCGCGTCCCCCGCGCCCTCATTACCCACGCCCATTCCGACCATGCGCGGCCCGGCCATGGCCAGGTGCTCGCGACAGCGGAGACGCTGGCCATCATGGCGATCCGCTATGGCGAGAATTTCGCCGGCGCGCCCCAAGCCGTGCGTTATGGCGAAGCGCTGAGGATCGGCGGCGTCGATGTCGGCTTCTTCCCAGCGGGCCATGTGCTCGGCTCGGCCCAGATCCGGCTCGCCCAGGGTAGTGCGCGGATCGTCGTCTCGGGCGATTACAAGCGCGAGAGTGACCCAACCTGCCCCGCCTTCGAGCCGCTGGTCTGCGACACCTTCATCAGCGAGGCGACGTTCGGCCTGCCCGTCTTCCGCCACACCCATGCCGCGGGCGAGATCGACAAGCTGCTCGCATCGCAAAAGCTTTTTCCAGAGCGCACCCATCTCGTCGGCGCCTATCCGCTCGGCAAGGCGCAGCGCATCATCGCGCTGCTGCGCCAAGCCGGCTACGACCGGCCGGTCTACATCCACGGCGCGCTCGAAAAGATCACCGCCTATTACCAGAGTGCCAGCGTCGCGCTTGGCGATGTGCGCATGGCTGCTGGCGCCGGCGCCTTGCCGGGCGAGATCGTTCTCTGCCCACCGAGTGCGGTCAACGAACTTTGGAGCCGTAAATTCGCCGAGCCGCGCGCCGCTTTCGCCTCCGGTTGGATGCGTGTACGCGCGCATGCGCGCCAGCGCGGAATTGAATTGCCGCTCGTCATTTCCGATCATGCCGATTGGGACGGGCTCTGCGCGACGGTCGATGAGACGCAATGCAGCACGCTGCTCGTCACGCATGGCGAACCCGACGCTTTGGTGCATTGCTTCCGCCAGCGCGGGCTCACGGCCGAGCCTTTGCACATTCTCGGCTATGGTGACGAAGAAGCGGAGACGCCGGCAGAGGCGGAGGCGTGAACCGTTTCGCTGCGCTTCTCGACCGCCTCGCCTATGAGCCCTCCCGGCTCGGCAAATTGCGGCTGATGACCGATTATTTCCGCACGGTCGAAGACCCTGACCGCGGCTTCGCGCTCGCGGCCCTCACCGGGACACTCAGCTTCCGGCACGCCAAGCCGGCGCTCGTCCGGACTATCATCTATGAGCGGGTCGATCCGGTGCTCTTCGATCTATCCTACGATTTCGTCGGCGATCTCTCCGAAACGGTCGCGCTGCTCTGGCCCAGCGACGGCGCGGCATCTGGCTCCCGAGCGCCGCGGCTGGCGGAGGTGATCGCGACGCTCGATGCGACAAGCAAGCTCGAATTACCGGGCGTCCTCGCGCGCCTGCTCGATGCGCTGGATGAAACAGGCCGCTGGGCGCTTTTGAAACTCATCACTGGCGCCTTGCGTGTCGGCGTCTCGGCGCGGCTCGCCAAACAGGCGGTGGCCGAACTCGGCGGCTACGATGCCAACGCCATCGAAGACCTCTGGCATGGACTGGCGCCGCCCTATCTCGATCTTTTCGCCTGGCTCGAAGGGCGCGAGCCGCGCCCGAAGCCGCATGACCCCGCGCCCTTCTGCCCGGCCATGCTGGCCCACCCCGTTACCGAAGAGGAATTGAAGGCGCTGACGCCCGCCGATTTCAGCGCCGAATGGAAATGGGACGGCATTCGCGTTCAGGCCGCCGTCGGCACCGATGAGAGCGGAAAAATCATCCGCCTCTATTCGCGCACAGGGGAAGATATTTCCGTCGCTTTTCCCGATCTCACCGAGATGCTGGCGCGCGTGCCACACGCGCAATTCTCGCTCGATGGAGAATTGCTGATCCTGCGCGAGGACCGCGTGCAATCCTTCGGCGTGCTGCAACAGAGGCTCAATCGCAAGCAAGTGACGGCGGCGCTGCTCGCCGATTTCCCCGCCCATATCCGCGCCTACGATCTGCTCGGCCTCAACGGCGAAGACCTTCGTGCCCTGCCGTTCGCCAAGCGGCGGCAAAAGCTCGAGGCATTCGTCGCCGAGGCGCACCTCGAACGTCTCGATCTGTCGCCACAAGTCGCTTTCACCGCTTGGGATTTTCTCGCCACGGCGCGGCGCGACCCTGCCGCGGCCGGCGCGGGCGCGGATGCCGCCGCTATCGAAGGCGTCATGCTTAAGCGCTTGGATTCGGTCTACGTTCCCGGCCGGCCCAAGGGCCTCTGGTACAAATGGAAACGCGATCCCTTCGCGATCGACGCCGTGCTCATGTATGCGCAGCGCGGCCACGGCAAACGCTCGTCTTTTTATTCCGATTTTACATTCGGCCTATGGCGCGCTGGTGCGGACGGCGACGAGATCGTCCCCGTCGGCAAGGCCTATTTCGGCTTCACTGACGACGAGTTGCGCCTGCTCGATCGCTATGTGCGCAATCACACAACCAATCGCTTCGGTCCGGTGCGCGAGGTGGCGCACGGGCAGGACGAAGGCCTTGTGCTGGAGATCGCCTTCGAGGGCGTGAACCGCTCCGGCCGGCATAAGTCGGGCGTCGCGATGCGCTTTCCCCGCATCAACCGCATCCGCTGGGACAAACCCGCGCGTGAGGCGGACAGGCTCGAGACACTTGAGCGGCTGATCGCCGACTAAACACAGCGCGCCTCGCCGCGCATTGGATAGCGTGTCACATGACCACACGCAACGGAAACGAGAGAGAAAGTTTTGCCGGTAACGCATTCGTTGGCACGCGCGGCATTCTTTTTGCCGCTGTTTACCTGTCGTGACGCGCGGTAGTTGCGACGTGCAACGCGCCGCGGGGGTATTTTGAGGCGGTCAATCAAGTGCCATTCGATTCAAGGTTTTAAGGGCAAAGCGCCGAAGACGGCCGGGAATCGACCGTGGTGTGGCGATGCATCCGTACTTTTTGGCGACCCGCATTCAGAAAATTGAGCGTCCATGTTGCCCGCCGGTCTCGCATTCATAGATGACCAATGAATCATTGGGTTACACCGGCGACAGGCAACACGGTAACGGCACGCGCAGCGGCAAGGTGGCGGCGGCGTGAAATTTTCGTGACACGATTTTCTTGCGGGGCGTTAGTTCTATGTTAGAGTTTGGACGTGGCTGGTTGCACCGGCTGCACCGATGCTTCGAGCGAATCTCGAGCGCGTTTTTCCCGAGTGGCGTTGTCGTTTTTGGTGCGCGATTTTGCGCATTGGAAGCCGTGTCGGAGAGAGCCGTGAAGAAAATTTGCGAAGAGTCATTGTGTGCAGCGGGAAGGGGCTTAAACTAGCACCTGTCACACCTCACGAGCGTATGAGTTGGGTTGGACTTCGAAATCCTGGTTTCGAAGATTGGGGGATTTTTGGCTATGACAAGTGCTGTTCTTGCTTCGCAGGATTCCAGCGGTGGAGATCGGGCGCGTCATTATCGCCCGGACAATGACTTCACGCGCCATCGAGCGCCTTTGTCGCGTTAAGATGCGTAAGCGGGAGCCTCTGCCCGACCTCTAAGTCCGCAAGCCGCTCGCCAGCACCAGTCGCATTCCGTCAGTTCCGCAGAAAAGTTCTTCTGCGCCGGTGCTTTGCGCCGACGTCCTCTATTATTGAGATTCAGGCCGATGCTAAATCCACGACGCACTGAACCTTCACCCCAAAAATCGATCACCGAAGAATCCTGGGCCGTCGTCGGCCGCCGGTTGAAGGCCGAGCTTGGCGAGGCGACCTATAGCTCCTGGTTTTTGCGCCTGGAACTGGCGCAACTGGCTGACGATGTCGCCCATCTCTCGGTGCCGACCAAATTTCTCAAGATGTGGATCCAGACGCATTACGCAACGCGCATCCTCGCGGCTATCGCCGCCGAGTTTCCAGGCGTCAAAAGTGTCGTGATCAACGTGCGCTCTTCGACGCGTCTTCCGACTGCGCGCAGTGCGCAGCCACATCTCGACACCGAGGAGTTGCACGAGAGCGGCGGCGGCTTCGTCGATGCCACCCATGCGCGTCCGAGCGAGCCGCATCGCCCCGGCCCATTTCAGCACAAAGACATGAAGGCTCCGGGACGGCCCGGCAGCGAGGCGGAAACGTTCGGCGGCTCGCCGCTCGACCGGCGGCTGAATTTCTCCACCTTCATCGTCGGCCGCTCGAACCAGCTCGCCTATGCCTCGGCACAGGAAGTCGCCGCCGCCGCACCCGGCGAGGCCGTACGCTTCAACCCGCTCTACATCCACGCCTCCGTCGGCCTCGGCAAAACCCATTTGCTGCAGGCGATCGCTCATGCCGCCACGGCGCAGCGGCGGCGCGTGATCTATCTCACCGCCGAGAAATTCATGCATAGCTTCGCCAGCGCGCTCGAGGCCGCGACGGCCATCTCCTTCAAGGAGAAGCTGCGCGCCATCGACGTGCTCGTTATCGACGACGTGCAATTCCTGCGCGGCAAATCCATTCAGCAGGAGTTCTGCCATACGCTCAACGCGCTCATCGATGCGCGGCGGCAGATCGTCATCGCCGCCGATCGTCCGCCGGGCGAGCTGGAGACGCTTGAAGAACGCGTGCGTTCGCGCCTCGCGGGCGGTCTCTGCGTCGAAATGGGCGCGCTCGACGAGCCGCTGCGGCTGAAGATGCTCGAAGCGCGCGTCGCGGCGGCCAAACTGCTGCATCCGCAATTCGAATTGTCGCCCGCCATCCTCGCCTATGTCGCCAACGTGATCCAGACCAACGGCCGCGATCTCGACGGCGCGGTGAACCGCCTCGTCGCCCATTCCTCGCTGAACCGCGCCCCGCTTTCCCTTGAAGCGGCGGAAGCTGCGATCCAGGACCTCGTGCGCCCGCGCGAGCCGAAAAGGGTCAAGATCGAGGATATTCAGAAGCTCGTCGCCAGCCATTACAACGTCACCAAGGCCGACATTCTCTCCGCACGCCGCACCGCGAATGTGGTGCGACCGCGCCAGATCGCCATGTTCCTGGCCAAGACGCTGACGCCGCGCTCGCTGCCGGAGATCGGCCGGCGCTTCGGCGGCCGCGATCACACGACGGTGCTGCACGCCGTTCGCAAGATCGAGGCTCTGGTCGGCACGGACGGGCGGCTCTCCGAAGAGATTGAGCTTCTTAAGCGGATGTTGACCGAAAACTGACCGTCTTCGGCGTTTGCCCGAGCGGCAGCGTGGGCAAACCGCCTGGAAAGGGGTAAAGCCGGAGCATGAGTGCGACGGCAATTCGGATCCTCGGCATCGACCCCGGCCTGCGCAATATGGGCTGGGGCATCATCGAGGCCGCTGGGACCCGTCTGGTCTATGTGGCGAGCGGGTCGATCCATTCGCAAAGCGCTGACGATCTCGGCACCCGGCTGTGCCAGCTCCATCAAGAGTTGGCGCGCGTGATCGACATGCATACGCCGCACGAAGCGGCCGTCGAAGAAACCTTCGTCAATCGCGATCCGCAATCGGCCTTGAAGCTCGGCCAGGCGCGTGGCATCGCCCTTGTCGTCCCCGCCCTCGCCGGCCTGCCGGTCACCGAATATGCGGCCAATCTCGTCAAGAAGACCGTGACCGGCTCGGGTCACGCGGAGAAGGCGCAGATTGCGATGATGGTGAAGGTTCTGCTGCCGAAATGCGCCGGCGATCTGCGCGCGCTTCCGGCTGATGCGGCGGATGCGCTGGCGATTGCGATCACGCATGCGCATCATTACAAAATGACGGCGGTGCGCAGAGCATGATCGGCAAACTGCGCGGCACGATCAATTCCATCGGCGAGGATTTCGTCATCGTCGACGTGCATGGCGTCGGCTATGTCGTGAATTGCTCGACACGGACTTTGCAAAATCTACCCGCAGCTGGCGAAGCCGCCACACTCGCGATCGAAACGCAAGTGCGCGAGGATTCCATCCGGCTGTACGGCTTTCTCAGCGAAGCCGAGCGCGATTGGTTTCGCCTGTTGCAGACAGTGCAAGGCGTCGGCGCGAAAGTTGCGCTGACGCTGCTCGGCGTGCTGAGCACGAGCGAACTCGGCGCCGCCATCGCGCGGCAGGACAAGACGGCGCTGGCGCGCGCGCCCGGCGTCGGCCCGCGGCTTGCCGCGAGATTGGTGACCGAACTGAAGGATAAGGCCGCCACCGTACACGCGCCCGCGGCTCTCGCAGGTCTCGCCCCGGCCACAGCCGCCGCGGCGGCACCGGCCGTTCAGGACGCAATCGCGGCGCTCATCAGCTTGGACTACAGCCGTCAGCAGGCCGCCAATGCCGTCGCAGTCGCCTGCGCGGAACTCGGCGAGGCGGCGGATGCGCCGGCGCTGATCCGGCGCAGCCTGAAGGAGCTTGCGCGCTAGATCGCGTCGCCTTCTTTTGCCAGAATCGATTTTTCCGTTGCGGCGTATTACATAGGTCGCATGTTCTCTCAGAGCGAAATCGAGCGCTATGCGCGTCATCTTGTCTTGCGCGACATCGGCGGCCCGGGCCAGCAGAAGCTGAAGGCCGCGCGCGTTCTCGTCATCGGCGCAGGCGGCCTCGGCGCGCCGCTTATCCAATATCTTGCTGCCGCAGGCGTCGGCGAGATCGGCATTCTCGACGATGATGTCGTGTCGCTGTCCAATCTGCAGCGCCAAGTACTCTATGCGAGCACGGATCTCGGCAAGCCCAAGGCGGCCTGCGCCGCAGACGCCGTTCGCCGCCTCAACCCGCATGTCACGGCAACGCCGATTGAGAAGCGCATCGATGCAACGAATGCGCGGGAGCTTGTCGCGGGCTGGGACATCGTCGCCGACGGATCAGATAATTTCGCAACCCGCTATGCCGTCTCGGACGCGTGCTTTTACGCGCGCCGCCCGCTCGTCACCGCCGCGATCGGCATGTTCGACGGCTCGCTCACGACGCTCCGGCCATTCGAGACTTCGCCCTCCGGCGCGCCGAACCCAACCTATCGCTGCCTGTTCCCGGAGCCGCCGCCGCCCGGCGCGGTGCCGACCTGCGCGGAGGCGGGCGTCATCGGCGCGCTACCGGGCGTCCTGGGCGCTCTGATGGCGCATGAGGTGATCCGCGAGATTGTCGGCTATGGCGAAGGCCTCGTCGGCCGGCTGCTGCTCATCGACCTGGCCGATATGCGCTTCGAGACGGTGAAATATGGCTGGGATGACGCCAATCCGCTGAACGGCGCCAAGGCTCAGACAAAGCCGCACGGTGCCGCCCCAGCCCACTGAAAAACTGCGCCTTTCTCCCAGGAATGCCCTGAATATTAAGCTTTCCAGCAGATCGCGCAAAAATATAGATAGGCCAAGTGGAACCAAGTTCCGCGCGAAACATAGCCATAGAGGGCGGGACACCGCGGCCTTGGCCGCCAAACTCGAAATAGGGAATTGGGCGCTCTGCGATGGACGTCAACCGAAAGCTGTTGATCGTCGACCAAAACGCGCAATCGCGCGAATTGAAAGTGCAGCTCCTGGAGCTGGCCGGACTGCGGCTCACGGCCGTCGAAACCGGGCGTGAGGCGCTGCGTTGCCTCGACACGGAAGTGTTCGATCTCGTTCTCATGAGCGATGAGGCGGCAGAGGGCGATGAGGCTGGCTTTTATCAAACGGTGAAGGAGAAAAGCCCCGCGACCGCCGTCTTGCGCATGGCCCGCGCCGACAGCGTCAAGACCTCGGCGGCGATCGATGCGGCGATCGATGGCTTTCTGCTCGATCCCTTCGAGCCCTCGGAACTCATCACCCTTGTGCGCTCACTATTGCGGCTCAACCGCACGCGTCTAGCGCTGCGCGACGCCGAGGCGCGGCTGCAACTCGTCCAGGATACGGGCGGCCTTGCGGTTCTCGATTGCGATCTCGTGACACGGCGCGCGCTCTGGTCGGAGAAATTCGCCGAGATATTTACCCTGCCGCCCGATACGACCGGCAAGCGGCTTCGCTTCGGCATGATCGTTTCCGTCGTGCATCCAGACGATCGCGTGGCGCTCGCGCAGGATTATCGCAGGCTGTTGCGCCAGGGCGGCCAATTCGAGCGCGAATTGCGCGTCCGTCGCGCCGATGGCGCGACGCGATGGATCAGCGCCCGCGGCAGCTTCTTCCGCGCTAGCGGGCAGATCGAACGCATCCTCTGCCTATGTGTCGACATCACAGGACGCAAGCGCGGCGAATTGCGCAATGCGCAGCTCGCGGCGATCGTCGGCTCTTCGATCGATGCGATCGTCAGCGTCGACTTCGATGACAATGTCCGCACATGGAATTATGGCGCCGAGCAATTGTTCGGCTACCCGGCAAAGGATGTCATCGGCAAAAGTGCGCTTCTCGTCGTCCCGCCGGAACTGCGTGCCGAACGCCAGGAGGTGATGGACCGGCTGATGAACGGCGAAGCCGTCGAATACCAAACGCGGCGGCTCAACCGCGACGGCCGCACGATGGATGTCTGGATCCGCGGCGCGCCGGTGCGCAGCATTGAGGGCAATCTGTTCGGCGCCTCGCTCATCATCCGCGACATCACCGCGCAAAAGCAGCGCGAGGAGCATGTGCGCTTCCTGATGCGCGAGCTCACGCATCGCTCGAAAAATCTGCTCGCGGTCATCCAGGCGATGGCGCGGCAATCCCTCTCCCTGCAGACCGATCCGCATGAATTCGTCGGCCGCTTCAGCGAGCGCCTGTCGAGCCTTGCGGGCTCACACGACCTTCTCTCCAACGACGACTGGGCTGGCGCCTCGCTCATTCAACTGATCCGCTCGCAGCTTCAGCATTTCGGCGATCTGTTCGACACGCGCATTCTGATCCGCGGCGCTGATCTCATCCTGCGGCCGGAGGCGGCGCAAAACATCGGCATCGCGCTGCATGAGCTGACGACCAATGCGGCGAAATTCGGCGCGCTCTCGGTCGAGACCGGCGTTGTCACGGTCTCCTGGTCGCTCGTCACCGAAGGCAAAGAGCGGCGCATGCGGCTCAATTGGCGCGAGGAGAGCGGGCCGCCGGTCGTAGCGCCGGATCATCAGGGCTTCGGCCGCATGGTGATGGATCGTATCGCCGGCCAGGCGCTGGGCGGGCGCTCCAAGGCGACTTTCGCGCCGGAGGGCGTCGTCTGGGAACTCGACGTGCCGGCGAGATCCGTCGTACGCGAAAAGGCGGCGGCGCCAGGCTAAACCCGCGGCGTGAAGCGGCGTAGCCGCAGCGCATTACCGACGACGAAGAGCGACGAAAAGGCCATCGCCGCGGCCGCCAGCATCGGCGACAGGAGGATGTGTCCGAAGCCGTAAAGCGCCCCCGCCGCAACCGGGATGAGGACCACATTGTAAGCCAAGGCCCAGAAGAGATTCTGGGCGATATTGCGCAGCGTCGCGCGGCTGAGATCGATCGCGCCCGCCACGGCACGGAGATCATCGCGCATCATCACGACATCGGCCGTCTCGATCGCAATGTCCGTGCCTGTGCCGACTGCGAGACCAACGTCGGCGGCGGCGAGGGCCGGCGCATCGTTGATACCGTCGCCGACGAAGGCGATCTTGCCGCCCGCCGGGCGCAACTTCTTCACCGCCGCGGCCTTGCCGTCCGGCAGAACTTCCGCCTCGACATTGTCGATGCCAAGCGCGCGGCCGACAGCCTCGGCTGTCGCCTCGCGATCGCCGCTGATCATGGCGACGCTGAGTCCGTCCTTCTTCAACGCGGCGATGGCCGGCGCCGCGGACGGTTTCACCGGATCGGCGACGGCGAGGATCGCAGCCGCGCGATTATCGACGGCGACGAAGAGCGGCGATTTACCCGTAGCGCTCAATCGCACCGCGGCGGCATCGAACGCGGCTATATCGCAACCGAGCTTGGTCATGAAACGGGCCGAGCCGATCGCAACCTTTTGACCTTCGACCGTCGCCGCGACGCCATAGCCCGGCGTCGCTTCGAAATCGGAAGCCTTGGGAATGGCGAGATTGCGCGCCTGCGCCGCCGCGACCAGCGCCTTGCCGACCGGATGTTCCGATAAAGCCTCGACGGCGGCGGCGAGCACAATCGCCCGGCCCTCCTCGAATCCCGGCGCGACCTCGATATCGGTCAGCGCCGGATGGCCTTCGGTCAAAGTGCCGGTCTTGTCGAAAGCGATCGCCTTCACGTCACGCAAAGTCTGCAAGGCGGTGGCATCGCGGAACAGAATGCCGAGCTGGGCGCTGCGGCCCATCGCCACCATCACCGAGACCGGCGTCGCAAGGCCCATGGCGCAAGGGCAGGCGACGATGAGCACCGCGACCATGTTGACGAGCGCATAAGCGATTGAGGGATGCGGGCCGAAAATCAGCCAGACAATGAAGGTCAGCACCGCGACACCGATGACCGCCGGAACGAACCAGCCGGTGACTTTGTCGGCCAAAGCCTGCACCGGCAATTTGGCGCCCTGCGCTTCGCCGACCATGTGAACGATACGCGCCAGCACCGTGTCAGCGCCGGTCTTGGTCACGCGCACCGTCAGGCTGCCGTTGCCGTTGACCGTGCCGCCATAGACTGCTGCCCCGACGGCTTTGCTGACCGGCTGCGACTCGCCGGTGAGCATGGATTCATCGACCAGCGACGCGCCCTCGGTGACTTCGCCATCGAGGGGCACACGGTCGCCCGGCCGTACCAACAAGACATCGCCGGGCACGATCGTATCGAGCTTTACGGATACCGGCGCGCCGTCACGCAACACTGTCGCAGTATCCGGTGCAAGGCGAAGCAGATGCTCGATTGCCGAACCGGCCTCGCCGCGCGCCCGCGCCTCAAGCCAGCGGCCGAGCAGAACCAAAGTCGAAATGACGGCGGCGGCCTCGAAATAGACATTGGCCGTACCGGCGGGGAAGACCTGCGGCAGGAATGTCGCGACCATCGAATAGGTCCAGGCCGCGGCGGTGCCGAGCGCGACCAGCGAATTCATCTCCGGGCCGCCGCGCAACAGCGCGGGAATGCCCGTCGTGAAAAACACCCGGCCCGGGCCGAAGAGCACGATCGTCGTCAGCAAGGCCTCGGTGACCCGCCACGGGAAAATGCCGAGACTCACGCGGATGTAACGATCGAGCGCCGGCACCATATCCGGCACCATGGCCATCAGCACCACGGGGATCGTCAGTGCGGCCGCGAGGATGAGCCGATTGGGGCTCGTCCTGCCATGATGCATGTGGTCCGCGCCGGGCCGCGTGCTCGCCATATCGTGATGGGCCGGGCCTAGCTGCGTATGGCCGGGGATGAGCGGCGTTTCCGGCCAGGCTTCATAGCCCGCTTTCGCGACCGCCTTGGCAAGATCGGCGACAGTCGCCGTGCCAGGCGTCGCGATCACGCGGGCGCTCTCGCGCGCCAGATTGACATTGGCCGAGATGACCCCCGGCACCCCCTGCAGCGCCTTTTCGACGCGACTGACACAGGAGGCGCAGGACATGCCCTCGATCTTAAGATTTATGCCGAGTTTGGGGGTTGCATCTGACGATGTAATGGTCATGTAGCGAATATGGCTGCCGGCCGCCCAGGTGCAAGAGCTCACACATTCTGGAGACGACACTATGCAACTCTATAAAATCCCAAAGATGAATTGTGCTGGCTGCGTGAGGACGATCGAGGGTGCGGTGAAATCTCTCGATCCGGCCGCAAAGGTGTCGTGCGACCTCACGACGCGCGAAGTCTCGGTCGATACGGGCGCGCTGCCGACGCTCGTCGCGGAGGCCTTGGCCGCCGTCGGCTACGACAGCACCCTGCTCGAAGCCTGAGGCGATCCGTGACGGCCTGGGATCCGAAACTCTATTTGCGCTTTGGCGACGAGCGCACCCGCGCGGCGCGTAATCTCCTCGCTCAAGTGCCGCTCGATATGCCCCGGCTGGTCTATGACCTCGGGTGCGGGCCCGGCAATTCGACCGAGCTGCTCGTCAGCCGCTTTCCGGGCGCTGAGATCGTTGGCATCGACTCTTCGCCGGAGATGTTGACGCGCGCCCGCCAGAGCCTGCCGGCGATTGATTTCCGGACGGCCGATCTGAAGCAATGGCAGCCCGAGCGGCCGGCGGATTTGCTCTTCGCCAATGCCGTTTTCCAATGGCTCCCAAACCACATCGAGATTTTCCAGAAATTGCTCGAGGCCCTCCCCGCGGGCGGCGTTCTAGCCGTCCAAATGCCCGACAATCTGGCCGAGCCGGCCAAGATTCTGATGCGCGACGTAGCGGCAGAGGGCCCTTGGGCTGAGCGTCTTGCCGCTGTCCGCGACGCGCGCGGCCTGCTGCCGCCGGCCGAGGTCTATTACGATGCGCTGCGGCCGCTGTGCCGCCAACTCGACCTCTGGCATACGAATTATCACCATGCGCTCACCGGCGCCGACGCGATTGTCGAATGGATGCAGGGCTCGGGCCTGCGGCCCTATCTCGCGCTGCTCAATGTGGCCGAGCGGGATGCCTTTCTCACGGATTATAAAGCTCGCGTGACGGCCGCCTATCCGCCCCGCGCCGATGGGCGCGTGCTTTTACATTTCCCCCGCTTCTTTGTCATCGCCGTGCGCGCCTGAGCGGCTCCCTCTTCGACGGCTGGCTTCTTGCATTGCGGCATCGGGCGGCTTAGGAATTTCAGGCCCCCGGCGACAAGAAAGGCACAACGGAGGATGAACAAGCTCTACCCCGACGCGCGTACTGCGCTCGCCGACACGCTGAAAGACGGCATGACGCTGATGGCCGGCGGCTTCGGCCTTTGCGGCATTCCGGCGTCGCTGATCGAAGCGATCCGCGAGCTTGGCGCCAAGGATCTGACCTTCATCTCCAACAATGCGGGCGTCGATGGTATCGGCCTCGGCATTCTGCTGGAGACGCGGCAGATCAGGAAGATGGTTTCCTCCTATGTCGGCGAGAACAAGCTTTTCGCCGAGCAATATCTCTCCGGCGCCCTGGAGCTCGAGTTCAACCCGCAAGGCACGCTGGCGGAGCGCATCCGCGCCGGCGGCGCGGGCATCCCCGCCTTCTACACCAAGACCGGCGTCGGCACGGTCATCGCCGATGGCAAAGAGCACAAGGAATTCGACGGCGAGACCTATGTGATGGAGCGCGGGCTCGTCGCCGACATCTCGCTGGTTCACGCCTTCAAGGCCGATACGGAAGGCAACCTTGTCTTCCGCAAGACGGCGCGCAATTTCAACCCGATGATGGCGACCGCCGGCAAGCTGACAATCGCCGAGGTCGAGCACATCGTCGAGCCGGGCGAGATCGACCCGGACGACATCCACACGCCCGGCATTTTCGTCCAGCGCATCGTTTATGCGCCGAACCCGGCGAAGCCCATCGAGAAACGCACGACGCGCCCGCGCGTCGCGGCCTGAGGGAGCACATCATGGCTTGGACACGCGATCAGATGGCCGAGCGCGCCGCGAAAGAATTGCGCGACGGCTTCTATGTGAACCTCGGCATCGGCATTCCGACACTCGTCGCCAATTTCATCCCGCCGGGCGTGCATGTGCAATTGCAGAGCGAGAACGGCATGCTCGGCATGGGGCCGTTTCCGTTCGAAGGCGAGGAAGACCCCGACCTCATCAATGCCGGCAAGCAGACGATCACCCAATTGCCGACGACGAGCTATTTTTCCTCCGCCGATAGTTTCGCGATGATCCGCGGCGGCCATATCGACCTTGCCATTCTCGGCGCGATGGAAGTCGCGGAGCACGGCGACCTCGCCAATTGGATGATCCCCGGCAAGATGGTGAAGGGCATGGGCGGCGCCATGGACCTCGTCGCCGGCGTCAGGCGCGTCGTCGTCGTCATGGAACATACCGCCAAGGGCGAGCCGAAGCTGCTGCATCATTGCACCTTGCCGCTCACCGGATCGCGGGTGGTCGACCTCATCATCACCGACCTCGGCGTACTCACGGTCGACAAGGCCGGCGGCACCGGCCTGACGCTGATCGAACTCGCGCCCGGTGTGAGCGTCGAGGAGATCAAAGAGAAGACCGAAGCCAAGCTGAAAGTCAGTCCGGAGCTTGAATCTCGCGCGGCGTAGCAGAAGGGTGTCGCGCGAAGCGTGACGGCCGGGGTCGATAACGATCGCCAAAAAACCCGCGGATCCCTTTAAACACGCCGAAAGCTTTTGACGGCATGGTCGCGGCGGGATTTTACGGTGCCGGGCCCATGCTTCGTTTCGCTCTTTCGACCTTTATCGCGGTCCTTGCCGTGAGCCTTGTGGGGAGTTGGTTCCTCAGCCATAAGCTCGCGCTGTCGGCGTCGCAGCCAGCCACCCAGGCCGCGCCGCAGGCTCTCCCTGCGACCCTTGTAGCGCAGGCGCCGCAGCCGAGCGAAAACCTGGATCGTGTCGAGATCGCCCCGGACCCTAGCGGCAACTATCTGACCGACATCGATATCGATGGCCAGATCATCCATGTCATCGTCGATACCGGCGCGACCTTTCTGGCGCTCCGGAGCGAAGACGCCGACCTGCTCGGCATCAACCTCGCTCCGGCCGATTTCCGCTACCAGACGATGACCGCGAACGGCACCGGCACCGCCGCCAAGGTCCATCTCGATGCCGTACGGATCGCCAATATCGAGATCGACAACGTCGATGCCCTGGTCATGCAGCCGGGGGCGCTGGGGCGCAGCCTGCTCGGGATGAGCGTATTGAGCCGCCTCGGCGGCGTCCATATTTCGGACGGCCGGCTGGTCCTGCAGCGTTAAAGCATCGGACCGAAAAGTGCGACGCGGTTTTCGGAAAATCCGATGCGATGAAAAAGACTTAAAGACGCCACCACGATCCGCTATTTAAGTCCGTCGCTCCCGGCGCTAGTTAGTCCTCAAATTTGCCTGCCTTCCCTGCTTCCTGCGCGCACCGGTGCCGCGGAGTCCGCGCCCAGCGCGAAATCAAGGATTTTCGATGTTTCCCAAGCCTTTGCCCGAACTGCGCCGCAACAGTCTCGCCTATGAGCAGACGCCGATGGTGAAGCCGACGGGCTTTCGCGAATATGACGCGCGCTGGCTTTTCGAGAAGGAAATCAATCTGATGGGCGTCGAGGCCCTGGGCCTCGGCCTCGGCACGCTGCTGCATGAGTTCGGCGTCCGACCGGAGATCGTGACCGGGCACGATTTCCGCAGCTATTCCGCCTCCATCAAACTCGCGCTCGTCACCGGCCTCGTCGCCGCGGGCATCAAGGTGCATGACATCGGCCTAGCGCTTTCGCCGATGGCCTATTTCGCCCAATTCGACCTCGACGTGCCGGCTGTTGCCATGGTCACCGCCTCGCATAACGACAACGGCTGGACCGGCGTGAAAATGGGCGCTCAGCGCCCCGTCACCTTCGGCCCCGACGAGATGAACCGGCTGAAGGAAATCGTGCTCAACGGCGCCTATCGCTACGCCGAGGGCGGCGGCTATCGCTATGTGCCGGATTTCGCCGCGCGCTATATCGCCGATCTGACCAACCGGCCGAAGCTCAAGCGCAAATTGAAAGTGGTCGCGGCCTGCGGCAACGGCACGGCCGGCGCCTTCGCGCCGCAGGTTCTCGAAAAGCTCGGCTGCGAAATCGTGCCGCTCGATACCGAGCTCGACTACACCTTCCCGCATTACAACCCCAACCCCGAAGATTTGAAGATGCTGCACGCGATGGCCGACAAGGTGCGCGAGAGCGGCGCCGACGTTGGCCTCGGCTTCGATGGCGACGGCGACCGCTGCGGCGTCGTCGACAATCATGGCGAGGAGATTTTCGCCGACAAGATCGGCGTGATGCTGGCGCGAGATCTGTCGAAGCTCTATCCGGGCGCGACCTTCGTGGTCGACGTCAAATCGACGGGGCTTTTTGCCACCGACCCGGTGCTGAAAGCCAGTGGCGTCAAGGCGGATTATTGGAAGACCGGCCATTCCTACATCAAGCGCCGCGTGACCGACCTCAAGGCGCTCGCCGGCTTCGAGAAATCCGGCCATTTCTTTTTCAACGCGCCAGTCGGGCGCGGCTATGACGACGGCCTGCTCACCGCCATCCACGTTCTCGAAATGCTCGACCGCAATCCCGACAAGTCGATGGCCGATCTCTACGCCGATCTGCCGAAGACCTGGGGCTCGCCGACGATGGCGCCGCATTGCGATGACGAGCGCAAATACGGCATCGTCGATCAGGTGGTCGCGACCTTCCAGGATATGCAGGCCAAGGGTGAGAAAGTTGCGGGACAGAAAATCCGCGATCTCGTGACCGTCAACGGCGTGCGGGTGACGACGGAAGACGGCACCTGGGGGCTCGTCCGCGCCTCATCCAACAAACCGGAACTTGTCGTCGTCGTCGAAAGCCCCGTCTCCGAGGCGCGGATGCGCGAGATGTTCAAGGCCGTCGATGCGGTCTTGCGGCGCCACCCGGAAGTCGGCGCGTATAATCAGATGATCTGAGCCGGATTGCGCCTGCTCACCTGGCGAGCGCGTCGGAGTTGTGAGCCTGAATCTGGGTGGCGGCATTGGTGAAAAACGCGCTGTCGTCGCCGAGGACGGCTGTCGGCTGGCAACGCGGCGCGCAGGTGTAGGAATCGCGCTCCATACCGCGTTGGACCACGAGCGCCCTCGGATCGCCGACGACAAGAATGTTCGATTCCGCGACTGGATTGCCGCCCGCGTCGAGCGCGATCATATTGGTTTCGCCGAAGCCCTTTCCGGTCACGATCATCGTGTTGCCGGACCTCAGCAGGGTCACGTCGGCAATCATCGGATTGCCGATGATCAAGGTCCGCGCCCCGGGCGGAATCTGGACGATCTTCGCCTGGTCGACCGTTACGGTCACCGTGTCGACGGCAAAGGCCGGGATCGATAGAGCGAGCGAGAGGCAAACGGCCGCCGTCCCTATGCCGAGCCGACAGAGTTTGGAGACTTGCAGACTCATAGCTACCTTTCGCGATCGCAGCGTGCTTTGCCAAATTGACTCCGAATGGTGAATTTTTACTAAACCGCAGCAGCGCGAAAAAATGGCTCCGAAACCGGATCAAATCCGCAATACAACTGCCGAATGTGTATCAAAGAAATGCACGCAGCCACGGCGAGGCGCCCGTATGCATGACGGCGCGGATGCCTCTCCCGTCCAACGATCTCCGCAGTTGGCGGCGCCGAAGCCCCAGTGAAAACTTGGCCTTCCCGCGATCCGTGAAGAGCCTGCGTTCCCCCGCCTTTCGAGCGCATTCCCTTTCCGGCCGGCTGTCGTGCCGCCCCGCCGGCGGCATATATCTCGGCCCGCGCCCACGAGGCGCGATCCGTGCAACTTGAGCGCGGCCTTGTTGATTAAGAACTCGATAATTCGAGGTTCCGGAATTTTGGGCGCTGCTTAAGCGGTTTTGAGCAAAAGCGTCCTAAGGTTCCCCTGCGTTCCGCCACCAAGCTGGAATGATCTTTTGCAAACTCGCGAATGAGGAAGCCACCTATGAAGATTTTTGCCCGTTTCATGAATGACGAGTCTGGCGCCACCGCCATCGAATATGGCCTGATCGCCGGCCTGATCGCCGTTGTCATCATCGGCGCCCTGACGACGCTCGGCTCGAACGTCAAGAACAAGTTCAACGCCGTCGCGAGCAACTTGACCTAACGGTCCTTTGCTGCGAACTGGTTTCTGCGGCGCGCGTTGCCAAAAGCGACGGGCGCCGCAACCATTTTTGTCCCTTTTATCAGCGGGCGCACGGCCGCCAACCTGCGCCATTCTGAAACATTTGGCTTCCTGAGCGTCTCGCCACGCACAGCGAGAGCGAGCCATTAAGGCTTAGTAAACACGCGCTCTTTAATTTCGTGAGGCAGAGACTCACGCGATTCTCCCGGACACAGCTGGCCATGGCATTTGCGACACTCGTCTTCTTTCCCGTGCTCATGGTCTATGCCGCCTTTTCCGACCTGTTCACGATGACGATCTCGAATTTCGTCTCACTCGCGCTCATGGCGATCTTCTTTGCGCTCGCCTTGGCTCTGGGCATGCCGGCCAAGGAGATCGGCCTCCACGCCGCGGCGGGCCTGCTCGTGCTCGTGCTGACCTTTTTCATGTTCGCGCGTGGCTGGATCGGCGGCGGCGACGCCAAACTCGCCGCGGCGATTGCGCTTTGGTTCGGCTTCGACCATCTGGCTGACTACAGCCTCTGCGCGGCGCTGCTCGGCGGCCTGCTCACTTTGCTTATTTTGATTATACGCCGGCACCCGCTGCCGACCGTCCTGATCCGCCAAAGCTGGATCGCCCGCCTCCATGACCAGGGAAACGGCGTGCCCTATGGCATTGCCCTCGCGGTCGCCGGTCTCCTGCTCTATCCGCAGACCGGCATCTGGCTGTCAGCCGTCGCTCACTAATCGTTAACCATTTGGCCCGCTGCGCGGCAAAGACGCGGGTGCTTTGGCGCGCCAGCTGAAGCGCATCTGTCTTGGAGCGAGGCAGTTGGCGCGGATTGGAGATATTTGGTTAACCTTAATTTGACGTTTGCATGTTCCTATCCGAGGCGAGTTGAAGCCCACGCCTCGAATAGGTCCAGCGAATGAAGCCCGCCCGCCTCGTCATTCTCGGCATCGCCGCGCTCGCTGGCGTAGGGGCATTTTTGCTGATTCTCAGCGGCTCGAAGCCGCCGGAGTCCGTCAAGGTCGCTGCCCCGGCGGCGCCGCCGCCGATGGATCAGGTTCTGGTCGCCGACCAGGATATCCCCTTCGGCAACACGATCGAGTTCAGGCGACCTGCGCTGGCTGAGCTGGCCGAAAAATAAGGCCCCGGCCGGCGCCATCCTCCAGTCGAAAGATCCGGACGCCACGACCGAATTCGAGGGCTGGCTCGTGCGCAGCCGCCTCGGCCAGGGCGAACCCGTCTATCGGGACCGCATTATCCAGCCCGGCAAGTCCGGCTTCTTGGCGGCGCTCTTGCCGGAGGGGATGCGCGCCGTCGCCATCGGGATAAATTCGCAGGGCGCAACCACCGCCGGCAACTTCATCCTGCCCGGCGACCATGTCGACGTGATCCATACCTACCGCGACAACGACGTCGCACGCGCCAACGGCGGCGACGGCATGGTGAGCGAAACAATCCTGCACAATGTGCGCATCCTCGCAATCGGCGAGAACATTCAAAAGGCAGGCAAGGAGCCCGTGGTCGGCGGCTCCAACGCGACTCTAGAGCTGACCCCGAAGCAGGTTGAGCAGGTCATCCTCGCTCAGAAGGTCGGCCAACTTTCTCTGAGCCTGAGAAGCATGGTCAATTCGGATGCGACGGAGAGCAGCAATTTATCGGACAAGGACACGAATTTCACCATCGTTCGCTACGGAGTTCCAGTTCCCGGCCGCGCGCATTGAGTTTGATGCGGACAGACAAGACCAGATTTTAAGGAATCACGCATGAAACGCCGTGCCCCGACTCTCTTGTGCGGATTTTCCGCAGCGCTGATGGTACTTGCGCCGATGCAAGATGCTTTCGCACAGGCCAGTATGCAGGTCGAAGACGGAAGCAACGGCGGCTTCACGCGCCGCATATCGATGGGCGTCGGCAAATCGCTGATCGTCGATCTGCCCCGCGACGCGGCCGAAATCTTCGTCGGCAATCCCAAGGTCGCCAATGCCATCGTCCGCTCGGCCCGTAAGCTCTATGTGATCGGCCTCGACAAGGGCCAGACCACGGTCTTTGCGCTTGATGCCGAAGGCCACCAGATCGCGGCGTTGCAGATTAACATCGGCCGGGACGTCGGCGAATTGCAGCAGATCCTGCGCGCGGCGATGCCAACGTCGAACATCATCGCCCGCACGGTCAACGACACGATCATCCTTTCCGGCGAAGTCGATTCGGCCGAGGAGGCGAAGCGCGCCAATGACATCGCGGAGGGCTTCGCCAAGGATTTCAACGGCGCCAACGGCTCGTCGACGGGGATGGTCGTCAATTCCCTGACCATTCACGGGCGAGACCAGGTGATGCTGAAAGTCACCATCGCCGAAATCGACCGCAGTATCGCCAAACAACTGGGCCTGACATCGAGCACCTGGGGCCCGTTCACGCAATACAATCCGTTCGGCATCAACGGCAATATCGCCACGTCCGCGAGCGGACAGACGAGTGGCATCACGCTTTCCAACCCCTCGGGCACGGTGTCGGCGACGCTGCAGGCGTTCGAGCGCTATGGCGTCTCCCATATTTTGGCCGAACCGACAGTTTCGGCCGTCTCGGGCGAGACCGCCAATTTCACGGTCGGCGGCGAGTTTCCGATCCCCGGCCCGCCGACCACCTGCCCGGGCGCGACGACAACCGTTTGCTCCGGCGGCGCGGTCTATCAGCCTTACGGTGTCATGTTGAACTTCACGCCGGTCGTTCTCGGCGAGGGACGCATCCTTCTGCATCTGTCGACCGAGGTGACCGACATCGATTACACCAAGACCGTCGACATTCAGGGCGTGCCGACTCCCGGCCTTCTGACGCGCAAGAATGCGACCAGCATCGAACTGCCCTCCGGCGGTTCGATTGCCTCGGCAGGGCTCCTGCAGACGGTTTCGCGGCAGGTCATCAACGGCTTTCCCGGCCTGATGGACCTGCCAATCCTCGGAACCTTGTTCCGCTCGCGCGACTATCAGCGGCAAGAAACCGAGCTGATGATCATTGTGACGCCCTATCTCGTGCAGGCGACGACGGCGGCCGCGCTGCCGCAGCCCGACGATGGATTTGCCGATTCGAGCGATCCGCAAGCTTGGCTGCTCGGCCGCATGAACCGCCTCTATGCATCGCCGAACAACCCCGAAGCGGTGAAGAATTTCAAGGGCCGTATCGGCTTCATCGTGGATTGAACCCGAATTGAAGAGAAGAGTGGAACGAAAGATGCCGATCTCGCCAAATAGAACAGCGCGAACTGGCCAGAGGGCCTCGGCCGGGCGTGTACTGCTTGCGCTCGGCGCCGCAGCGGCGCTGAGCGGCTGCGCCTCGGCGAATGTCGACCGGATGCGGACCTCGTCCATCCCCATGGACGATTATCGTGTCCGCCACCCTATCGTCTTGTCGCAATCGGCGAACCGGCTCGATATTTTTTCGCCGCCGGAGGGATACGGCCTCGACCGCAGGAGCTATGCGCAAGTGGTCCAATACGGCAAGCTCTACCGCTACAACGGGCAGGGCCCGATCGTCGCCTTCATCCCCGGAGCCGGCTACGGAATGGCAAACCGCGGGACGATCGAATCGATCCGCCGCGCCCTCGCCGCCGGCGGCGCCCATGCGCCGCTGCAGGTCACGACCTATCCCGTCGTCAACCGCGATCTCGCTTCACCGATCCGGCTGAGCTTCATCGGACTCAAGGCTAAGGTCGCCGATCCCTGCGGCCAATGGCCGGGCGACCTTGCCTCCGGCAGTTCGCTGCAAGGCTGGCAGAACAAGCCCTATTGGAACTTCGGCTGCTCCTATCAGAGCATCTTCGCTGCACAGGTTGCCGACCCGCGCGATCTCGTCGGGCCGCGCGCCGAGGACCCGTCGGATACTGTGTTCCGGACTTATGCGATCGATCAGCTCCGCGCGGGCAAAGATCCGTCGACGACCTGGAATACGAGCGGGACCAGCATCAACCCCATCGGAAGCACGCAATGAGCGACGGATTGGACATTTCGTCTGAACAAATCGCGCCGGTTCCGCGTATTTCCATGCAGGCGTTCTGCGAGACGCCGGAGGTGGCGCAGATCATCCAGTCCGCGATCAGCGATCGGCGGATGGAAAAAGCGCATGTCAAAGTGCATATGGGCGGACCCGCGGCCGCCATCGAAGCCTACCGCTCGGCCTCGACGCCGAACGTGATCTTCCTCGAGACGACGGCCAAGCGCGAGGAACTCCTCGGCTATCTGCATGCGCTCGCCGAATTCTGCGACGCCGGGACCAAGGTTGTGGTCACCGGACGGATGAACGACATCGTACTCTACCGCGAGCTGATATCGCGCGGCGTCAGCGAATATCTCGTCGCCCCGTTCACGGTGCTCGATTTCGTCCGCACGATTTCCCGTCTTTACGCCGGCGTTGGCGCCGAGCCGATTGGCAAGATCGTCGCCTTCGTCGGCGCCAAGGGCGGCGCCGGAGCCTCGACGATTGCGCATAACGTCGCCTGGTCGATCCCGCGAGAACTCGACATCCAGACGGCACTCGCCGATCTCGATCTCGGCTTCGGCACCGCGGGGCTCGACTTCAACCAGGATCCGCCGCAAGGCATTGCCGAAGCGGTGTTTGCGCCGGATCGGGTCGACAGCAATCTCATCGATCGCCTGCTTTCGCGCTGTGGCGACAAGCTCGGCTTGCTCTCCGCCCCCGCCACGCTCGACCGCGTCTACGATTTTCCGGAGACTGCCTTCGACGCGATCATCGACGTTCTGCGCGCTTCGACGCCCTGCGTGATCCTCGATATTCCGCATGGCTGGACCGCCTGGATGCGGCGATTGATCCTCGGCGCGGACGAGATTGTCGTGGTCGCGGCGCCCGACCTCGCCAATCTGCGCAACACCAAGAGCCTGCTCGATACGATCCGGGCGGCGCGGCCGAACGATGCCAAACCCAGGCTCGTCCTGAATTTCATGGGCGTGCCCAAGCGGCCGGAAATCGCCGTGAGCGATTTCGCCAAGGCCGTCGATCTCGAGCCCCAGGGGCTCATCAATTTCGAGCCGAAGCTCTTCGGCACGGCCGCCAATAACGGCCAGATGATTGCCGAGGTCGACCCCGCGAGCAAAATCAACGAGACGATTTCGGACTTGGCGCGCGCCGTCACCGGCCGAACGGAGATACGAAAGGCGAAAAAGACCCTGCTCGAGCCGCTCAAGTTGAAGCTCGGCTTGAGCCGCGCCTCCTGAGCTTCCGGGCACCGCGCGCGACAACCGCGGTTTCTGCGAAAGATGCAGGTGATTTGTAGGGATTTTTTTAGGCTTGCACGATTTGCTAGTCGTGCGGGAAGCGGCGGGAGTTGCGCGACGCCCGGCGGGTGTCGGCAGAGAGGAGTTGAGCGATGTTCGGACGGCGGTCGCCTACAAGCGAGAGCGCGCCCCTGCGCGCACCGGCGCCGGCTGTCGCGATCACGAATTTCCGCGGCGTGACAGAGGCTGCACGCAAGACGGTGCCCGTCGCGATCGAGCCGACCCCGGCCCCGCCGCCCGCGGCCGTCGAGCAGCCGCGTCCGGACGAATATTACGTCACCAAGAGCATGATCTTCGGTGCCCTGATCGAGGGCATCGACCTGTCGCAATTGGCCCGCCTCGACGCCGATAGCGCGCGCGAGGAAATCCGCGACATCGTCAATGAGATCATCGCGATCAAAAACATCGTCATGTCGATTTCCGAGCAGGAAGATCTGCTCAGCGACATCTGCAACGATGTGCTCGGCTATGGGCCGCTCGAACCTTTGCTCGCCCGCGATGAGATCGCCGACATCATGGTCAACGGGTCAAAGCAGACTTTCATCGAAGTCGGCGGCAAAATCCAGCTGACCAACGTTCGCTTCCGCGACAATGCGCAGCTCATGAACATCTGCCAGCGCATCGTGAGCCAGGTCGGCCGCCGCGTCGATGAAGCCTCGCCGATCTGCGACGCGCGTCTCGCCGACGGCTCGCGCGTCAACGTCATCGCGCCACCGCTCGCTATCGACGGCCCGGTGCTCACGATCCGCAAATTTCGCAAGGACAAGCTCACTCTCGACCAACTCGTCCGCTACGGCTCGATCTCGCCGGAAGGCGGCGAAATCCTGAAGATCATCGGCCGCGTCCGCTGCAACGTCCTCATCTCCGGCGGTACCGGCTCGGGCAAGACGACGCTTCTGAACTGCCTCACCAATTACATCGACGGCGACGAGCGTGTCATCACCTGCGAGGACGCCGCCGAACTCCAACTGCAGCAGCCGCATGTCGTGCGCCTGGAAACGCGGCCGCCAAGCCTCGAGGGCACCGGCACGGTGACGATGCGGGATCTCGTCAGAAACTGTCTGCGTATGCGGCCCGAGCGGATCATCGTCGGCGAGGTGCGCGGCTCCGAAGCTTTCGACCTGCTGCAGGCGATGAACACCGGCCACGACGGCTCCATGGGTACGCTGCACGCCAATTCGCCGCGCGAAGCGCTGAGCCGTCTCGAATCCATGATCACCATGGGCGGCTTCGCGCTGCCGCCGCGCACCATCCGCGAGATGATCGTCTCGTCGGTCGATGTCATCATCCAGGCAGCGCGCTTGCGTGACGGCTCACGCCGCATCACCCACATTACCGAGGTAATGGGTCTCGAAGGCGACGTCGTCATCACCCAGGATCTCTTTCTCTACGAAATCGACGGCGAGGACGCCTCCGGACGGATCAAGGGCGTGCATCGCTCGACCGGAATTGGCCGGCCCCGATTTTGGGAGCGCGCGCGCTATTTCGGCGAGGAGGTTCGGCTCGCCGCCGCGCTCGACGCCAGCGAACAGAAGAACACGTGAAGTTCATGCCGAAATTCGTCGCCCCCAGGGACTAGACCATGCCCATCCAGGCTATCCTATCGGCTTTTCTGGCTGCGTTCGCCGTCGGCGGGTTTGGCCTCGTCTTCGTTTATCCGCTGCTTAGCGGCGAACGGCAGGCCGAGAAGCGGCAGGCGGCATTCTCGACCGGCGTCAGAAAGCAACAGGACAAGCAAGCCGACGCATCGGTGCGGCGCAAACAGATCGCCGACAGCCTGAAGGAAATCGAGCGGCGTAACGCCCGCAAGCGCGTCAGCCTGGAAACCAAGATTAGCCGCGCCGGCCTTCGGATCACCAAGCCCATGTTCTTCGTCTATTCTGCGATCGGCGGCGTTCTTCTCGGATTCTTATTCTTCGTCCTCACCCATAAGCCTTATCTCGCGGCCGCGGCCGCTGTCGTCGGCGCGGCCGGCTTGCCGACATGGGTGCTCAACTATCTCGGAAAAAAACGTCTGAAGAAATTTATCAAGCTGTTCCCGGAGACGATTGATATCATCGTTCGCGGCGTGAAGGCCGGCCTGCCGCTTGGTGATTGCCTGCGCATTATCGCCAGCGAGGTCGAAGAGCCGGTCGGTAGCGAATTTCGCCAGATCGTGGAAGCGGCGGCCATGGGTCTTTCGATTCCGGAAGCCGTCGAGCGGCTGACGAACCAGGTTCCCATCTCCGAGACGAACTTCTTTGCTATCGTCATCAACATCCAGCAAAAAGCCGGCGGCAATCTTTCGGAGGCGTTGTCCAATCTTTCGGGCGTGCTGCGCGATCGCAGGATGATGGAGGGCAAGATCAAGGCCTTCTCGGCCGAGGCAAAAGCTTCGGCGATGATTATCGCCTCGCTGCCCTTCGCGGTCGCCGGCTTGGTCTACGTCACGAGCCCTGCCTATATTTCTCTGCTTTGGACGAGTTCAACCGGACAGCTCGTTCTCGCGGTGGCTGCGGTCTGGATGTCCATCGGCGTTTTCGTCATGAAGAAGATGGTGAATTTCGACTATTGACTACACGGGATTTTTGGATGGCGGACAGGAATGGGTGATCTAACCGACATATTGATGGACCGGCAGACGATTTTGGCGGGATTGGTCGCGATCTCGATATTCGCGACGATCCTGACCTTCGCCATGCCGTTGTTGCAGACGGACCGGCTCGGACGGCGCATGAAAATCGTCGCCTCGGAGCGCGAGCGCATCCGTGCGCGTGAGCGCGAGCGGCTCAGCGAATCGAAGGTCAGCCTGCGCCGGCAGCCAAAAGCCTATATGAAAAATATCGTCGATCGCTTCAACCTGTCGTCCTGGCTGGGCACGGAAAAAGCGAAGAAGCAGATGATCATGGCGGGCTTTCGCGGACAGCAGGCGGAAGTAGGATTCCTGTTCTTCCGCCTTGTGACGCCGATCGGGCTGTTCCTTTTCGCGCTCGCCTATCTGTTCCTGCTGAGCAAGCTCGGCCTGTCCCCGGTGATGAAGGTCGCCGTGGCCATCGGCGCCGCCTACATGGGCATCAAGGCACCGGAAATCTATGTCAGCAACACGATCGCCAAGCGCCAGAAGTCTATGAGCAAGGCGGTTCCCGACGCGCTCGATCTCATGCTGATCTGCGTCGAGTCGGGGATGTCGATCGAAATGGCGTTCCGCAAGGTCGCGCAAGAGGTCGGCGTCCAATCCATTCCGCTCGCCGAGGAATTGACCCTGACGACAGCGGAACTCTCCTATCTGTCCGACCGGCGCCAGGCCTTCGAGAATTTGGGAGCGCGCACCGGCGTCGATTCGCTGAAGCAGATCTCGACCGTTCTCACGCAGGCCGAACGCTATGGCACGCCCCTCGCCCAGGCGCTGCGTGTCGTCGCCAACGAGAGCCGCCAGCGGCGCATGTCCGAAGCGGAAAAGAAGGCCGCCGCCCTGCCGCCGAAGCTCACCGTCCCGATGATCTTGTTCTTCCTGCCGGTTCTCTTCGCCGTGATCATCACGCCGGCGATCATCCAGGTCTCCGCCGCGATGCGCTGACGGGCGGCACGCGATGGTGCGCTCCGATCATAACACCGCGCGCACGCCTGTCACGGCTGGCCGCCGGTCATTGACGCCCGCCGGCTCGCTTGGCGCTGTTGGACTGATCTAGCTGATTACGATGTTGGCGCGTGCTTTGCTCGGAAAAGCCATGCAGCTTTTCCAGAACACGCTCTAATCCGCCGAGCCGATCTGTGTCGGGTGCAGATCCTGCGGCTTCACCTTTTCGAGCGTGGCATAATGGTGCCGCCGATGCGGGAGAGCCGCGGTCTGCTGGGGCTTGTCGAGATTGCGGATCTGATTCCACGTATCCGACTGCGCGATCATCTGCTTGATCGAGGCGACGTCTTCGGCTGCATCGACGGCCGACAAATCCTCCTGCGCCACGGTTTGCGCGGAGTCGAATTTGCCTTCGAGCGAAAGTACCAGAGCGAGGTTCTGCCGCACGCGCGCGTCCGCGCCGGGCTGCACCGCTGCGAGCCGCAGAGTGTCTTCGGCCAAGGGCAATTGCTTCGACAAGGCGTAAGACAGGCCGAGGTTGGAAAGGACTTCGGGCTGGTTTGGCACGATCTTCAACGCGGCACGGTAATAGGCTTGTGCCTGATCGTGATCGCCGAGCTGATCCTCGACCGTCCCCTGAGCCGAGAGGATCGACCAGTTCGGCTCCTCGGGCGTGTGCGCCTCGGGCAAGACGGTTTCGGCTTCACGCAAACGGCCGGCCTCGACCAGCGCCTTGCCGTAGGCGCCCAGCACCTGCATGTCCTTTGGATATTTGGCCGCGAGCCGCTGCGTGACCGCCACCGCCTGATCGTAGCGCTCGCCAGCACGCAACGCGCGGGCATAGGCCATGGCGATACCCTTGTTATATGGCTGCGCATCGTAGCGCTGGCCGAGCTGTTCGGTATAGCGTTGCAGCTCCGCCGGAGAATTCGGCGCAACGGCGTCGTTGCCGATCGAGCCGGTGATCGAGTCGAGCCCCGCACTTTGGCAGCCGGCAAGAGCGAGCGACGTCAGAAGCAGCGCGGCCGGCGCGGCGGAACCCCAGAGCCGTGCGCGAAATTCCTTCGCGGCGTTTCGCCTTCCGGCGCGAGACTTGCGCATCAATTCACCCTTGTTGCCGTGCCGCTTGTCAGAAATAAAATGTTAACCCTAATAAACTCTTAAATCGGCCGAGCCGGTGCCTGGGGAGGCTGCGCGCAGGCCCCGCTTCGCGTAAAAGAGCACCGGTCTCAGAAGGAGCTTTGGATGCCATTTTTTGAGGGCCCGCTGTCAGCCAACGCGGTGCCGATCACGTTCGTGACGCCGGAGAGTTGGCCCGAGATCAAAGCCGCCTTGCCGGTGGCAGCGGCACATTTCGCGGCCGCCTCGAAATTCGAGCCCACGCCCGGCCGCAGCCTGATCCTGCCGGATGCCGAGGGCAAATTCGGCGGCGTTCTGTTCGGCCTCGAAGGCCACGCGGCGCGCTTTCGCGACCCGTTCCTGCCGGGCAAGCTGGCGGGCGTGCTGCCAGCGGGCGTCTACCACTTCGCCAACGCGCCGCATGACCCAGCGCTCGCGTTGCTCGGCTGGGCGCTCACCGCTTATCGCTTCGGCCGCTATAAGAAGAAAAAGGACGCTCAGCCGCAACTCGTGCCGCCGCACGACATCGACCTCGAGCGAGTCAAGGCGCTCGCCACGGCCGTGACGCTCGGGCGCGATCTCATCAACACGCCGGCCAATGATATGGACCCCGACGCGCTCGAAGCGGCGGCCGTGTTGCTCGCTGCGCAATTCGGCGCCGAAGCGGCGATCACGCTCGGCAACGATCTGCTCAAGGAGAATTTCCCGCTCATCCATGCGGTCGGCCGTGCCGCGGCGAAGCCGCCACGGCTCGTCGATTTTTCATGGGGGCCGGAAGACGCGCCGAAAGTGACGCTCGTGGGCAAAGGCGTCTGTTTCGACACCGGCGGTCTCGACATCAAGCCGTCGAGCGGCATGTATCTCATGAAGAAGGATATGGGCGGCGCGGCGACCGCCTTGGCTCTCGCCTATATGATCATGGCGCGCGGCCTGCCGGTGCGTCTGCGGGTGCTGCTGCCGATCGTCGAGAACGCGATCTCGGCGACCGCGATGCGCCCGAGCGACGTCTACCCGAGCCGCAAGGGGCTCAGCGTGGAGGTCGGGAATACGGATGCCGAAGGCCGGATGATCCTCGCCGACGCGCTGGCTTTGGCAGATGAAGAGGCGCCGGAATTGCTGTTCGATTTTGCCACGCTCACCGGCGCGGCGCGTGTCGCGCTCGGCCCCGATCTGCCGCCCTTCTACACAGAGGACGAGGCGCTCGCGGCGGCGATCGCGCAACATGCCGCTACCGCCAACGATCCCGTCTGGCGGCTGCCGCTCTGGCAGCCCTACGACAAGCTGATCGACAGCAAGATTGCCGATATCACCAACAATGCGGCGAGCGGCCTCGCCGGCTCGATCACCGCGGCGCTGTTTCTCAAGCGCTTCGTCGAGAAGGCCAAGGCCTGGACGCATTTCGACATCTACGCCTGGACGCCGAGCGCCAAGCCAGGAAAGCCGGAGGGTGCCGAAGTGCAGGCGGCGCGGCTTATCTTCGATCTGCTCGAAAGCCGCTACGGGACGCGCGCGCCATGACAAACCATCCAACTCGCGATCCGCGGCTTACGCCGGCGCGACCGGACCTCGCCGCCGCGCATCTGCGTGGCGCGGTCGAGGCGCCGCGTTTTGTCGAGGGCCGGGCGATGCATCTGCGCGTCGAGATCGCCGATCTGCGCCGCACGGCCTCGCTCGAATCGCCGATCGACACGCAAATTCTCTTCGGCGAGACCGTCACGCTCTACGACGAGGACGAAGGCTGGGCCTGGGTTCAGCTCGCGAGTGACGGCTATGTCGGCTACATGTCGCGCGACGCGCTGGCGGAAGGGCCGACGACGCCGACGCATCGCGTCAAGGTCAATCGCACCTTCATCTATCCCGCCGCGAATATGAAGCAGCCGATCGTTGCGGCCCTGACACGCGGCGCGCGCATTACCGTCGCAGCGCAGACCGGCGATTTCGCGCAGCTCGCCGGCGGCGGCTTCGTCTTCGCCGAACATCTCGATAGGCTCGCGACCGGCGCGCCGGATTTCGTCGCCGTCGCGGAGGAGTTTGTTGGCAGCCCTTATCTGTGGGGCGGCAAATCCAGCCTGGGGATCGATTGCTCCGGCCTCGTGCAGGTCGCATTGGCGGAAGCCGGAATCGCCGCGCCGCGCGATACGGATCTGCAGCAGGCCGCGCTAGGCGAGAGCCTGCCGGTCGATACGGCGCTCGGACATTTGCGCCGGGGCGACCTCGTCTTCTGGAAGGGCCATGTCGGCATCATGCGTGATCCGGAGATCCTGCTGCACGCCAACGGCCATCACATGCTGGTTGCCTTCGAGCCTCTGGCCGAGGCACGGGCGCGCATCCGCCAGAAGGGCGCCGGCGAGATCACCGCGATCAAGCGGATTTAATGGGATTCGCTCTCGAGTGTCTGGCGGTCGAAGGCCTGCGGCAGAAGCGCGGCGAATTTGATGCTCTTGCGCACACCCTCCGGCCCGGCGCTATGGACGACGGCGTCTTCCGTTGCGAATTCAGCGATCCGCTGGCGGCAGGCGCCGCACGGCCAAATCCCGCGGCCGCAATCCGCAACGACGAGAACGTCCGATATCTGCCGGCCGCCCGCCGCCACCATGGCGGCGATCGCGCCCGTCTCGGCGCAACAGCCGGCCGGATAGGCGGCGTTCTCGACATTGGCGCCCGAGAAGACTTCGCCGCCCGGCGTGCGCACCGCGGCGCCAACCGCGAAATGGGAATAAGGCGCATAGGCGTTTTCACGCGCCGCGAGCGCCGCGGCGAAGAGCTTGTCGAGCGCCGCGCTCTGGGCGGCTTGCAGGATGGCGGTCATCGGCTTTCCCAAAGGCTTAGGCCGATGATAGCCCTCCGGGGCGCGGCCGAAAACCTAGTATTGCTACGGGAAGAGGCCGCCCGCCTGCTCCGGCGGAATCTTATAAAGCGGGATGACGCGGATATGCGGCGCGGGCTCTGATACGGCGGCCACCGTCCGGGGCGCGGCCGTAGGCCGGCCCTCCGCCGCCGCCTCGTTCGGCGAAATGCGAAACACCGCCATGGCCAGCGCGCAAAAGATAATCGCAAACGCGATCATCAGGCGGCCCTGGCGGCGCTCCCGCCGAAACAGCGGATTGTCGCGCTGAGGATAGCGTCGGCTGGGGTAAAGCGCTTCGATAGCCATGGGAACTCCCGTGCGCGGGAACCCAAATCGCCTTCTCGGACACGTTTCTGTGCAATTTCGCACGTGGTCGCCGCAACAAAACCGCAGGCTCCTGATAGGTTGTGCATAATCCCCGGCCTGGGATAGCCTATGACTCGGGAGATTTGGAACGCAGCCATGACCAAGCAGCTTTCCCCGGTCGCGCATGTGACCGTGGAGATGAACTTTCCGAACGGCGGGATTTTCGGGCGCGAGCAGATCGAGCTGATCGATGCCATTCGCACGCAACGCTCGATCATCGGCGCGAGCCGCGCGCTTGGCCTGTCCTATCGCAAATGCTGGCTCTGCGTCGATGCGCTGAACCGGACGTTCGAGAGCCCGGTCGTCGCGACCTATCCGGGGCGGCGCGGTGGTGGCGCCGAAATCACCGCTTTCGGCGAACGGCTCGTCGCCCTCTACCAGTCGATCGAGCGGCACGCCGGCAATGCGGCGAAGAAATCGCTCGACGAAATTACCGCGTCTCTGGACTGGAGCTTCGATCCGAAGGCCAGGACCGTGGCTGCGGAGCGCGATCTGGCCTGACGCCGCGGCCGGAGATCGCCACCGCCTTGATCATCGCCCAGGCCTTGATGCCCGGCTGCAAGGCAAGGCGCCCGACGGATTCCCGCGTGATGAGCGAATGCACCCGGGTCTTGCCGAGGCTAAGCGTCGCGCGAACATAGGGCGGCGCCAGATATTCAATCTCGTCGATCGCGCCCGGCAGGCGGTTGGTGATCGAGACATCCATGGGCCGCGACAGCGCAATCGAGACGTCGCGCGCGTCGATCTTGACCGTAACGCTGGAGCCGACCGGATAATCGACCATCGGCAGGCGCAGCTCGCCGTCGTCGAACAGCAGGGTCGTCAAGGCGAGTTCCGGGTCGTGCCGGAGGATGCGCGCAAAGACGGTCGTCTCAAGCGCAGGCGGGCCGCTGGGCAGCGTCTCTGTATCGGCTGGCAGGATATGCATCACTCTGTTCCGGCCCCACTATTCGCCCGGCACCCGACCGCCGTCAATGCGGCGCGGACTCTCAAAGCCACGCCAGATAGCCCTTTTGCCAAAGGTAGCGCAGGATCATCACGAGGCAGACGGCGACGATCAGCGGCCGGATCAGCCGGGCGCCGCCGCGAATCATCACGTGCGAACCGGCGGTGGCGCCGAGGATCTGGCCCAGGATCATCACCGCGCCATAGGCCCAGACGACCTTTCCGGCCAGCAGAAAGAGCACCAGGGCGCCGAAATTGCTGCCGAAATTGAGTACTTTGGCGAAGGCCGTGGCCTTGAGCAGGGTTTCGCCCCGCAGGGCGACCCCGGCGAGCGCGAAGAACGAGCCGGTGCCGGGCCCGAAAAAGCCGTCGTAGAAGCCGATCGCCGGAACGACGCTGGCAAGATAGGCGGGGCGGGAGAGCCGCACCTTGCCGCCGACCTCCGCCGCCGTCGGCGCCAAGAGGAAATAGACCGCAATCCCGGTCAGAATGAACGGGATCAGGATATCCAGCGCGCCGGCGCCCATGATCCGCGCCACCAGCGCCCCGAGAAGCCCCCCGGCGAAGGCGGCGGCCAAACCCGCCTCGATCTCGCCAAAGAAAATCTGCCGCCGGGCCAGCAGCGTGGCCGTCGCCGAGAGGGTTCCGAACGTCCCCTGCAGCTTATTGGTGCCGAGAACCTGGAGCGGCGGCAGGCCGGTGAGCAGGAGAAGCGGCACGGTGATGAGCCCGCCGCCGCCGGCCAAAGTGTCGACAAAACCGGCGATTCCCGCCCCTGTCCCCAGGAGGGCCAGCGTTTCCAGATGAACCACAACGCCCCCAACCGCGCCCGCCAGACCGACCTCTCAGCCCCGGTTTCCAAATCAATTCAATTCGTATAAGGGATGCTGCAATCGCGAAAGGGGCCCACCATATGTTCGGTGCGGTGGCCTTTCCGTCGCGACCCCCCGTCGAGATACGGCTGTCATACCTATGCGCGATCCTGCCGCAGCGCGGCATGCGCGTTGAACGCTGGATTTGAGATTTCAATGAACTTGCGCAATATCGCCATTATCGCCCACGTCGACCACGGCAAAACGACCCTCGTCGACCGCCTCCTCCAGCAATCCGGCGCCTTCCGCGAAAACCAGAAGGTGGCGGAACGCGTTATGGATTCGAATGACATCGAGAAGGAGCGCGGCATCACGATCATGGCCAAGGCGACCTCGATTGCCTGGAAAGACACGCGCATCAATATCGTCGACACGCCCGGCCATGCCGATTTCGGCGGCGAGGTGGAGCGCATTCTCTCCATGGTCGACGGCGCCATCGTCCTTGTCGATGCCTCGGAAGGCCCGATGCCGCAGACCAAATTCGTCGTCGGCAAGGCGCTGAAGATCGGCTTGAAGCCGATCGTCGCCATCAACAAGGTCGATCGGCCAGACGCCCGCATCCAGGAAGTGGTCAATGAGGTCTTCGACCTCTTCGCGGCCCTCGATGCGACCGACGAACAGCTCGATTTTCCGATCCTTTACGGTTCCGCCAAGCAAGGCTGGATGGCCGATAGCCCGGACGGGCCGCAGGACGGCATGGCGGCTTTGTTCGATCTTGTGCTCAAGCATGTCCCGCCGCCCACGATCGAAGAGGGCGGCTTCCGCATGCTCGGCACGTTGATCGAAGCCAATCCCTATCTCGGACGCCTCATCACCGGCCGGATCTTCGCCGGCAGCGTGAAGCCGAACCAATCCGTGAAGGTGCTGGACCGTAAGGGCAATGTCCTCGAACAGGGCCGCGTGTCAAAGATTCTCGCTTTTCGCGGCATCGAGCGTGTGCCGGTCGAAGAAGCCGAAGCTGGTGATATCGTCGCCATCGCGGGTCTCGAGAAGTTCAACGTCGCCGATACGCTTTGCGCGCCCGAGATCACTGAGCCCTTGCAGGCGCAGCCGATCGATCCGCCCACCCTGTCGATGACCTTCATGGTGAACAACTCGCCGCTCGCCGGAACAGAAGGCGCCAAGGTCACGAGTCGTGTCATCCGCGAACGCCTCTACAGGGAAGCCGAAGGCAATGTCGCTCTGAAGGTCGAGGATTCGCCCGGCACGGATTCCTTCGTCGTGTCAGGACGCGGCGAATTGCAATTGGCGATTCTGATCGAGAACATGCGCCGCGAGGGCTTCGAACTCGGCGTCTCGCGGCCGAAGGTCGTGTTCAAGAAGGACGAAGCCAGCGGCGATTTGCTCGAGCCGATCGAAGAGGTCGTCATCGACGTCGACGAGGAGCATTCCGGTGTCGTCGTGCAGAAAATGTCGGAGCGCAAAGCCGACATGATGGAAATGCGCCCCTCCGGCGGCAATCGTTTGCGGCTCGTCTTCCATGCGCCGACGCGCGGCCTCATCGGCTATCAAGGCGAACTTTTGACCGATACCAAGGGCACGGCCATCATGAACCGGCTCTTCCATGAATATGCGCCGTGGAAGGGCGAATTGATGGGCCGCCGCAACGGCGTGCTCATCTCGAATGACCAGGGCGACTCCGTCGCCTATGCGATGTGGAAACTGGAAGACCGTGGCCCGATGATGATCGAGCCGGGCTGGAAGGTCTATCGCGGCATGATTGTCGGCGAGCACACGCGTGACAATGATCTCGAAATCAATGTCATGAAGGGTAAGCAGCTCACCAATATCCGCACCCATTCGAAGGACGAGGCGGTGAAGCTCACCCCGCCGATCCAGATGACGCTGGAACGCGCGCTTGCCTATATCGAGGACGACGAGCTTGTCGAAGTGACGCCGAAATCGATCCGCCTGCGCAAGGCCATCCTCGACCCGACCGACCGCAAGCGCGCCGTGCGGACCAAGGAAAGCGCCTAAAGCGGGGCCAAAGCCCCGCCGCGCCCGATGCGAACCTTCCCGCCCGAGCGCATCGTCTGCCTCACCGAGGAAACGGTCGAGACGCTCTATCTGCTCGGGGAGGAGGCGCGCATCGTCGGCGTTTCCGGCTATGCGGTGCGCCCCGCCCGCGTGCGGCGGGAAAAGCCGCGCGTCTCGGCCTTTACCTCGGCCGACATTCCGAAAATCCTCGCGCTCGAACCCGACCTCGTCCTCTGCTTCTCGGACCTGCAGGCCAAGATCGCCGCCGAATTGATCGCCGCGAGTGTGGCCGTCCATGTCTTCAACCAGCGCGACATTGCCGGGATTTTGGCAATGATCCGCACGCTTGGCGCGCTCGTCGGCGCGACGGACAAAGCGGCGGCACTCGCCGAAAGCCTGCGCCAGCGGCTCGATCATGTCGCCGCCGCGGCGCGCCAGCAGAAAAAGCCGCGCGTCTATTTCGAGGAATGGGACGAACCGATGATTTCCGCCATCGGCTGGGTCTCGGAGCTCATCGAGATCGCCGGCGGCGAGGATGTTTTCGCCGACTTGCGCGGCCGTCCTTCCGCCAGAGACCGAATCGTCACGCCGCAGGCCGTTGTCGAAGCGGCGCCGGAGATCATTCTCGCCTCCTGGTGCGGCAAGAAGGTCGTGCCCGAGAAGATCAAGGCACGGCCCGGCTTCGCCGGCATCCCGGCGGTCCGCGACGACTGGATCGTCGAGATCAAATCGCCGCTGATTCTCCAGCCCGGCCCCGCCGCGCTGACCGACGGGCTCGACGCCATCGTCGCGGCGCTAGCACGGATCGCCTGACTCTTCGGCTCAAGCCTCCTCGGGGCCGCTTGTCAGCAGCGCATGCAGCACAGCCGGATCGTCCGTCTGGCGCAGCCGCTTGGCGATGTCCTGGTCGCGGATGCGCCGCGCGATCGAAGCGAGCACGGTGACGTAATTGACGACCGAACTCGCCGGGATCAGCAGGAAAAAGATGAGATCGACCGGCTTCTCATCCGCCGCCTCGAAAGGAATCGGCCGGCCGAGCCGGGCGAAAAGACCGAAGAAGCGATCGAGTCCTTCAATTCGCGCATGTGGCAGCGCGAAGCCCTGGCCAAGCCCGGTCGAGCCGAGCTTTTCCCGCGCCATGATGGCGTTGAAAATCGTCTCCTGCGAAATCCCCAGCGCGACGCTCGCCCGCCGCGACAGATCACGCAGGGCTTGCGTCTTGTCGGTGGAGTAGAGTTGGGGGATGATGTGCGAGGGGTCGAGGAATTCGCGAATTTCCATAAGCTTACCTAGCCGAGAGAGGTTCCGGCGCGCCATCGAGGCAGAGTATTATAGCGCTTATTTGCCGGCCGGCCCATGCGCCGGTCCCTAGAATCCATGGTTAGACATAAAGCGGCGTGACCGCCATCACCGCGCCGCCGCGAATCAGATGGAAGCGCGAATCAGACGCGGATAAGCGCCAGAAAGCCTTGAGTTTCAGACCGGCCGGACCATTGCAACGGCTAAGAAGCGCGCAAAATCTGCCAATTGGCCGTGCAAGATGGCGCGAGAAGCGACTATCCGTTGCAGGAAAGCACCGCACCCCCGAAAAGCAAGCGCAAACAGCGATCTTCCGTTGCCTGCCCGGAGCCGCCGTGTACTTTTGTCATGTTAGAACACGGGTACCTACTGGGGGCAAAAGAAATGGCTTTTTCGCGCAGATCTTCATTTTTGTCGGCGCTCTGTGCGGGCACGATACTCGGCGTGACGAGCGGGGTCGCTGCGGCCGCCGATCTGCCGACGAGCAAGGCTCCGCCCGCACCGCCGCCGACTTGGTGGTCGACGATCACCGTCAACGGTGAAATCGACGCCGGCATCATGGGCAATCCGGACAGCCCGGGCAGCGGTCTCAACTGGGGTCGGGTGTTCGACGAGCAGGCCAACGTGCCGATGCTCAATGATGGCCTTATCACGATCCAACGGGCGACCGATCCGAATGCGACCGGCTATGACGTCGGCTTCGTCATCCAAGGCGACTTCGGCACGGATGCCCGCTTCCTTCACTATCTCCAAGAAGGCGAGTATCTGATCAATTCGAAGTATCAGCTCTCGCTCGTGCAGGCGTACGTGCAGGTTCATACGCCCTGGATCACTCCCGCCGGTATCGACTGGAAACTCGGCCAGTGGCCGACGCTCGAAGGTGTCGAATCCTTCATCGATCCGTCCGCCAATCTCTTCTATTCACACTCCTACATCTTCAACTATCCGGAGCCGTTCTCTGACTTCGGCATTCTGGCGATCACGCACATCAATCCGACGATTGATATCTACACCGGCATCAGCAGCGGTAACCAAACGACGCTTGGCCCGTATACCGGCGACAACAATGACGCCCCGGCCTTCGAGGGCGGCATCGGCCTAAACAAACTGTTCGGCGGCGCGGTCACCGTTTTGGCCACCACGCATATCGGTCCGGAAAATCCTTTTTATCAAGCGGACATTCCTTTGACGGGGAACAACGCCGCCAACACCTCTCTTGTTTATGAAAACGACCTCAACGTAACCTGGACCGCGACGGACAAGATCACGGTTATCGGCGAGGGTAACTACACCAAGAACGATCTGACCGGAGCCTCCACCTACGGCGGCGTCGGTTATGTCTCCTATCAGACGCCGATTGACTGGTTGAAGATCAACGGCCGCGCCGAAGTGTTCCGGGATAATGGCAATTCGTCCGGCGCGGGTACCTATGTCTGCGCTTACCCAGGCAACTTCGATTGGGTCAATGGCGTGCATGGCTACCCCAGCGGCATCTACTGTGGCCCGCCCACGACCTATTTCGAATTCACTGCGGGCTTGAATATCACGCCGACGCTTCCGACCTCGATCCCGTTCGTCAAGGCCGTGATCTTCCGGCCGGAAGTTCGCTACGACACGTCGCTTAACGGTACGACGCCGTTCAACGTGCCCTCGAACTCGGTCATCGGCACCAAGAGCGATATGGTCACCATCGGCGGCGACGTCATCTTGAAGTTCTGATCTCGCAAAGATCGACTTTCAAACGCCGGCCTTCGGGCCGGCGTTTTTGTTTGGCCGCCGTCCCACGGCACGGCGTTCCGCTCACAGCAAAAAAGGCGCTTCACAAGAAGCGCCTTTTTGCTTGATTGGTGTCATGAGGCGGCTTTGTCCGGGCAAATCTGGGATGTCCGTCCGTCAGTGAACATCGGTGCCGAACCAATCCAGACGACAAGCTTATTTTAGATTACGTTGTCATCTGGCGCCGATTATTCGGCGGCCTTGCCAACGCGGCCGAGCGCAAGGGCCGCCTCGGCGCCCGCTTCCGGTTTGCCGAAGTCGAGCATGTCGATGCGCTCGCCGCTCTTGGCGATCTTGTCGGCGGAAATCACGATGCCGGAGACATCCTCCTGCACTTGGCCGAAATGCCCGCCAAGCTTGCCGACCCTCTGACGCAACCGCGCGACATCCTCGACGAGCCGGCGCACCTCGATCTGAATCACATGCGCCTGCTCGCGCACCCGCGCGTCGCGGACCAGCGCTTGCATGACCTGCACCGCCATGACCAGCAGCGAAGGCGAGACGATGACGATCCGGCTCTTGTGCGCCTTCTGAACGACATCTTCGAAATGTTCGGCGATATCCGCGTAGAGCGACTCGGAGGGGACGAACAGAATGGCGATATCCTGCGTCTCGCCGGGGATGAAATAACGCTCCTTGATATCGGCGATATGCCGGCCGACGTCGCCACGCACGCGCGCCGCCGCGGCCTTGCGCGCCTCGGCATCGGCGGCCTCCTTCAAGGCCACGAAAGCTTCGAGCGGAAATTTCGCATCGATCACCATCACGCGCTCGTCGCCCGGCAGGCGAATCACGCAATCCGGACGGCCGTGATTTGAGAGCGTGTACTGGAATTCATAGGCGCTCCGCGGCAGAGCGTCGCGGACGATCGCCTCCATCCGCCCCTGGCCAAAGGCGCCACGCGCCTGCTTGTTGGCGAGAATGTCTTTCAGCCCGATCACTTCCTCGGTGAGGCCGGTGAGTCGCGCCTGCGCCGCGTCGATCACCGCCAGCCGCTCGTTGAGCTTGCCCAGGCTTTCGCTCGCGCTGCGCGATTGATCCTCCAGGCTGCGGCCGACGCGGGTGCCTACGGAGTCGAGTTGCTCGGCGACAATGCGCGCGAGATCGGCCTGACGCGAGCCGAGAATCTCACCCATGCTGCGCAGCCGGCCGGTGACCTCCGCGTGCGAACGGGCGAGGTCGGCGATCTTCTCCTGCAGATCGGTCTGGCGCTGAGCTGCGGCCGCAGCCTCGCGATGGCGCGCCCGCGCACCGAGCACAAGGCCAAGGACGAGCAGCAAGCAGACGAATCCCGCAAGCGCCAATGCGAGATTCAACGCCGTGACCGGAATGGCAAAGATCGTGAAGAGAATTCTGTCCATACTCGCTTCTAGCAAATTCGCGGCCGCGCGAGAACATAGAAGGAACAGCTATTCCGAAAGGCGCCGCGCGGCAATTCACTGCGATGACTGCGCCTTTTGTCGCAGAGCGCGTTGCGGAAAAGTTGCGCGACTTTTCCAGTCAGAACACGCTCCAGCGTTTTGAAACAACGCGATTTCTTATCGCCGGATGATTCATTCGGGCGATAAGAAATCGCGTTAAGTTACGGCTCGCTAATAAAATTCGCCTAAATTCTCCATCGACGGAATGGACACAATCATGACCTCGAAAACTGGCGGCGCCGATCTGAGGCGAATTTACGCGATCGACGACGAATGTATCGGGATCATTCGTCAGAACTTCGACTTTCTCCTCCACGAATTCGCTTCCGCGCTCGACGCCTTTTATCGTACCGCGTCGAAATCGTTCGGTGCCGATTCCTATATCGGCAATCCGGCCAGCATTGCCTTGGCGCGCGAAAAATATCTGCGCCACTGGCGGGTGCTGATGGGAGGGCGTTTCGACGCGGAATATGACGCGTCGGTTGCCGCCGTTTATCGGCTGCGCAACGACTTCGGGGTCGATTTCCGCCTCTCCGCTGCCGGCCGCAGTTTCGTATTTGCCTACATGCTCGAAGCGATCGCGCTGCGGCTGCCGGGCAAGCCGTGGGAGATTTTTTCGGCGCGCCGGCGCGCGAAGGTCCAACTCGCCTATTTCCGTGTCTCAATGTACGATTTCGTCATGACCATGGATGGCTACCTGGAGGCGAGCCAGGACGAGCGGCTGCGCACCCTCAATCACGTGGCGAAATCCTTCGAGCATGCGATCGGCGGCATCGTTTCGGGCGTGACGACGGCGGCCGAGGAGCTGCGCAATACGGCGGACGCGCTGACCCAATCGGCGGAAGAGACCAATAAGCAATCCATGGCCGCCGCGCTGGCCTCGCGCGAGGCGGAGACGAATGTTCAAGCTGTCGCCAGCGCGACGCATTATCTTTCGCACGCGATCGGCGAAGTCAGCGCCCGTGTCCATGAATCGAACCAGGTCGCGGGCCACGCCGCCGGAGCGGCCGATCAGACTCAGGAAGCCGTGCGCAGCCTCTCCGGGGCCGCGGAGCGAATCGGCGGTAGCGTCGTGCTCATCAGCAACATCGCCGCGCAGACCAATATGCTGGCGCTCAACGCGACGATCGAGGCCGCGCGCGCCGGCGAGGCCGGGCGCGGCTTCGCCATCGTCGCCCAGGAGGTGAAGAATTTGGCGCTCGCGACCTCCAAGGCGACCGCGGAGATCAATGCGCAGGTCGCGGGCATCCAGGACGCGACCGAGCATGTCGCCTCCTTCATCGCCAGCATCGCCAAGACGACGCAGCAGGTGAGCGCCATCGCCATCGCCGCCGAAACCGCCGTGGCGGAGCAGGAAGCCGCGACCCGCGAAATCGCCCGGCGGGCCGAGCAGGCCTCGTTCGGCACCCACGAGATGGCGACGAATATCCTCGGCGTGACGGAAGCGGCGGGCAATTCGAATTCCGCCGCCAAGCAGGTGCTCGACCTCGCAACCCGGCTAAATCGCCAGTCGGAACTCCTGTCGAAACAGGTGCATGACTTCCTGCGGATGGTCCGGGCGGCCTAAACCGGCGGAAATTGACCCGGCGCGGCTTGATGCCTATGTCTGGGGCCAGTTCCCCGGATTTGACTACTCCAATGGCCCTGAAACCGATCCTGATTTTGCCCGACAAACGGCTTCGCCAGAAAGCCGCGCCCATCGCCGCCGTCGACGACGAGATTCGCGCGCTGATGGATGACATGCTGGAGACCATGTACGACGCGCCGGGCATCGGTCTTGCGGCGACGCAGATCGGCAAGATGAAGCGGGTGCTGGTGCTCGATGTCGCCAAGCGCCAGGACGAAGAGGCGAGCGCCAATCCTCTGGTCTTCGCCAATCCGGAAATTCTCTGGGCGTCGGAAGAGCTTTCAGCCTACAACGAGGGCTGCCTCTCCATCCCCGAGATCTACGAGGAGGTCGAGCGCCCGGCGCGGATCCGGGTCGGCTATCTCGATCGCGACAACCGGCGCCAAGAGATCGAGGCCGACGGCATTCTCGCCACCTGCCTCCAGCATGAGATCGACCATCTCAATGGCGTTCTCTTCATCGACCATATCTCGCGGCTGAAACGGGAGATGATCTCGAAAAAATTCAGCAAGGCGGCCAAGCGCGGCGCAGCGGACGCCACGCACGAGAGCGATGACGACGAGGTCCGAACCAAACAGGCAGGATTGGAAGGCTAAGCGCCTTGCGCATCGTCTTCATGGGCACGCCCGACTTCTCGGTGCCGGTTCTGACCGAGATCGCCGCGAGTGGCCATGACATTGCCGCGGTCTATACGCGCGCGCCAAAACCGGCCGGCCGGCGGGGGCTCGAAACCCTGCCCTCGCCGGTGGCGATCACCGCGACCAAACTCGGCCTTCCCCTCCTGACACCGACGAGCCTGCGCACAGCCGAGGCGGCGGCGCGCTTTGCCAGCCATCAGGCCGATGTCGCGGTCGTCGTCGCCTACGGCCTGATCCTACCGAAAGCCATTCTCGACGCGCCGGCCAAGGGCTGCCTCAATCTGCACGCCTCGCTGCTGCCGCGCTGGCGGGGCGCGGCGCCGATCCAGCGCGCCATCATGGCGGGCGATCGCGAAACCGGCGTGGCGGTGATGCGCATGGAAGAGACGCTCGATACCGGCCCTGTCGCACTTGAAGACCGCGTCGCCATCGGCCCCGAAATGACCGCGGGTGAATTGCACGACAAGCTTTCAGTGACCGGCGCCGCGTTGATGGCACGGGCGCTCGATCTTCTCGCGCAAGAGGCGCTGACCTTTACACCGCAGCCCACGACCGGTGTCACGTATGCCGAGAAGATCAGCAAGGCCGAGGCAGTGATCGATTGGTCGCGCGATGCGGCGGATCTGCATAATCTCGTACGCGGGCTGTCGCCCTTTCCGGGTGCCGCCTTTTTTGCCGATCTCGGCAAGGGGCCGGAGCGCATCAAGATTCTGCGCGGCCACAGCGTCGCGATGCAGGGCGCGCCTGGCACCGTTCTCGACGACGAATTGACCATCGCCTGCGGCCGCGATGCGCTGCGGCTTGTCGAAGTGCAGCGCGCCGGACGCGCGCCGATGAGCGCCGCGGAGTTTCTCCGCGGCACTCGTCTGCCGCGTGGCACGCTGCTGCGGCAGTCCGGCTGATGCCGCGCTACAAGCTCACTATCGAATATGACGGCGCGGGCCTTGTCGGCTGGCAGCGGCAGGCGAACGGCCCCTCGATTCAAGCGGCGATCGAGACGGCGCTGACGGCGATCACCGGCGCCAAGGTTCCGATCCGCGGCGCCGGACGCACCGACGCCGGCGTCCATGCCGTCGGCCAGGTCGCCCATGCCGATCTCGCCCGCGACTGGCGCCCGGACGTATTGCGCGACGCGCTCAACGCGCATCTGCGGCCGAGCCGCATCGCCATTGTCACGGCGGAGCCGGTTTCCGACACATTCGATGCGCGTTTTTCCGCCATCCAGCGTCATTATCTCTACAAGATCGTCAATCGACGCTCGCCGCTGGCGCTTGAATCCGGCCGTGCCTGGCTGGTGAAACGCAAGCTCGACGCCGCGGCCATGCACGCGGCAGCGCAGATACTGGTCGGACGGCACGATTTCTCGACCTTCCGCGATGCCGAGTGCCAGGCCGCAAGCCCGGTGCGCACGCTCGATCGACTCGACGTGATCCGGCAGGGCGACATCATCGAAATTTATGCGAGCGCGCGCTCATTCTTGCATCATCAGGTGCGCTCGATGGTGGGCTCTCTCGAACATGTCGGCGCTGGAAAATGGTCGCGCGAGGACTTGCGCACGGCGCTGGACGCTCGCGACCGCAGCCGTTGCGGCACTGTCGCGCCTGCGGCGGGATTGTATTTTCTTTCAGTGGATTACCCGGAGCCAGGCAGCGGCGGCGGCGAGCCCGGCGGGGAAGATTTCCCCAAAACCAGCGCAAATTGATAAAAATTTGCGTCGCAACCGGTTTTGAGAGGAGACAGCGCTTTCAATCGTGCTATAAACTTAGACAAGCAAAAAACGGGCCGTCGTACGGTTTTTCCCGTGTTTGGGGTGTAAGAGTAATGGCGCTGACTACCAAGCTCCTTCTCCGCCAGGGCCAGTCCCTGGTTATGACGCCGCAGCTTCTTCAGGCGATCAAGCTTCTCCAATTCTCAAACGTGGAACTTGCCGCCTTCGTCCAGGATGAACTTGAGCGTAACCCTTTGCTGGAGCGAGCTGAGGAAGCGCCGGACAGCGAACCGGCGATAGAAGCCGTGGGCGGCGATTACGGCGAAGCCACTGCCGGGGACGACTTCAACGAGGCGGGCGAGGTCGAATGGAGTTCGGAATCCTTCGCCACCGACCGCGGCGCGCTTGAAGCAAGCTTGGGCACGGAACTCTCCAATACGTTCGAGGACGATCGCCCCCCGACGCCGGCAGAACATGCGCCAACCAACGAAGGTTTGGCGCTCTCCTCGAATTCCTGGTCAGGGGCGCCCTCGCCCGGGTCGGACGGCGGCGAGGCAACAAATCTCGAAGCCTATGTCGCCGCCCAGCTGAGCCTGCGCGACCATCTCGCCGCGCAACTAGCTCTGGCAACCAAGGATGCAGTGGACCGGGTGATCGGCCACGCGATCATCAATTCGATCGACGAGGCCGGCTACTTCACCGATTCCCTTGCGGAAATCGCCGCGCGTCTGGGCGCGCCGCTGGCGCGCGTCGAAAAGCTTCTCGCCGTCGTTCAGAGCTTCGAGCCGTCGGGTGTCGGCGCCCGCAATCTTGCCGAATGCCTGTCGATCCAGTTGCGCGAAAAAGACCGCTTCGATCCGGCGATGCAGGCGCTCGTCGGGCGTCTCGATCTCGTTGCCAAGCGCGACAGCAACGGCCTGCGCAAGATTTGCGGCGTGAGCGCCGAAGACATTTCCGACATGATCGCCGAGATCAAGCGTCTCGATCCGAAGCCTGGCCGCGCCTTTAGCGGCGGCACGGTGCAGCCAGTCGTCGCCGATGTCATTATCCGTCCCCTGCCCGACGGCTCTTGGCATGTCGAATTGAATTCCGATGTTCTGCCGCGCCTTCTCGTCAATCAGGTCTATGCGACGCGCGTCGCGCGCGCGAAGGCCAACGACGTCGACCGCTCCTTCCTCTCCAATTGTCTGCAGACGGCCAATTGGCTGACCAAGAGCCTCGAACAGCGTGCCCGCACGATCCTCAAGGTCGCTAGCGAAATCGTCCGCCAGCAGGATGCTTTCTTCGCCCATGGCGTCGAGCATTTGCGGCCGCTCAATCTCAAGGCCATCGCCGACGCCATCGGCATGCACGAATCCACTGTCTCGCGCGTCACCTCGAACAAATATATTTCCACGCCGCGTGGGCTTTTCGAGTTGAAATATTTCTTCACGGCTTCGATTGCGTCACGCAACGGCGGCGATGCACATTCGGCGGAAGCCGTGCGGTTTCGCATCAAGCAGATGATCGAACGTGAATCCGAGAGCGATATTCTCTCTGATGACGCGATCGTCGAGCAGCTGAAGAAATCGAATGTCGAGATTGCCCGGCGCACCGTCGCCAAATATCGCGAAAGCCTACGCATTCCCTCCTCGGTCGAGCGCCGACGCATGCGCGACTTGCATTGAATGGATTGCATGACGTCTGAAATTTTCCGGCGAGATTCTGTAACTCTTCTACAAAAGCTTGAATCCTTTCACGATTGCGGAGCTTGCGTGACGCAATTGCGGTTGCGCTCAAGCGTGTTTTCCCCGCTGTCACCTTGGGCGATGAGCCAAACCATTGACTTCGCGACGCGAGGCTCCTAACCCTGAAGCAACCGCCGGAAAACGGCGGATCGCGTTGGGGCGACAGTGGATTGGAGGTAAACCAATGACATTGCGCGTCTCTGGAAAGAACATTGATATCGGGGATTCCTTACGCACCTATGTCGGTGCGCGGCTCGACCTCGTGGTCTTGAAATATGCGGCGGAACCGACCGGCGGTCATGTGACAATCGAACGGGAAGGCTCAGGCTTCCGCACCGATTGCACCTTGCATCTCGAATCAGGTGTGACATTGCAGGCGGAAGGCGAGGCCTCCGACGCTTATTCGAGCTTCAACCAAGCCGCCGACCGGATCGAGAATCGGTTGCGCCGGCAGAAAGATCGCAGCCGATCGCGCGCCGGCAATTCGGCCGAACCCGCCATCGCAACTGCGGCGGCACCGGCCGCGTCCCATGCCATCAATTTCGCCGGCGAAGCGGATCAGGCGGACGAAGCTGGCCCGGCGGTCATCGCTGAATCCATCGGCAATGTCGCAGAAATGTCAGTTTCGGCCGCGGTGGAAAAACTCGACACGGGCGATGCGCCCATCGTGTTCTTTCGTCATCCCGGCAATCACCATACCAATCTGGTCTATCGCCGCGCCGACGGCAACATCGGGTGGATCGATCTCTCCACATCGGCAACGAAAGCTTCGTCTCTCTAAACACTGGACCTCAAGCGCGGAAGAGGCCATATCGCCTCTCGCAGCGCGGATCTTTGCGCGGTGCATCACATGGCCCTTTCATCGAGCGTCCGGAAGTTGGAAGTCAGTCTGCCCATGCGGCTCACGGATATCATCGCCCCCGACGCTATTGTCCCGTCTTTGCGAGCGGGCACCAAGAAGCTCGTTCTGCAAGAATTGAGCGAACGGGCGGCGCGGATTTCCGGCCTGCCGCCACGCGAAATCTTCAACGCTCTTTTGCAGCGGGAACGACTGGGCTCGACCGGCACCGGCAGCGGCGTCGCCCTGCCGCACGCCAAACTCAAAAAATGCCAGCGGATATTCGGGGTTTTCGCGCGGCTCGAAAAGCCCGTGGACTTCGACGCCATCGATGGGGAGCCCGTCGATCTCGTGTTGATGCTAGTGGCGCCGGAGCTTGCCGGCGCCGATCATCTGAAGGCCCTGGCGCGCGTCGCCCGGGTGCTGCGCGACGTCATGATCGCCGCGAAATTGCGCGCGACCCGCGATCCCGCCGCGCTTTATGCGGTCCTGACGCAGGAACCCGCCTCGAACGCCGCCTAAATTCGATTTTTCGATACCAATAAATTAGAGCCGGATGCGAAAAACCGGTAGCCACATTTTCGCATCCCGCTCTAGATTGCGGCCATGCCAAACGCCGCCGAAAAGCCCCTCGCGATCCCCTCCCTGCCAGCCCTGCTGGATGAGGCGGTGGCGCGCTTTGCCCACCATAAGGCGCTCGATTTCTTCGGACGTACGCTTACCTATGCGGAGCTCGGGCAACTCGTCGATCGCGCCGCGCGCGGGTTTCAAAAGATCGGCGTTGTCCATGGCGCACGGGTCGGGCTCTGCCTGCCCAATTCGCCCTATTTCGTCATCGCCTATTATGCCGTGCTGAAAGCCGGCGGCATTGTCGTGACCTTCAACCCGCTCTGTGTCGCGCGCGAAATCGCTCGCCAGGTCGAGGATTCTGGCGCGACGATCATGGTGACCCTGGACGTCGAAAAGATCTATCCGAAGATCGCCGACGTTCTCAAGACGACCTGTCTCGAAAAAATCATTGTCTGCTCGCTGCGCGCGGCGCTGCCACCGGTCAAAGGCCTGCTCTTCGGCCTGTTCAAGGCGAAGGAACTCGCCAGGATTCCACGCGACGCAAAGCACATCCGCTTCGAAAAGCTGCTCGCCGGTCACAGCCCGCTGACGCCCGTCGCGATCAATCCGGTGATCGATCTCGCCGTGCTGCAATATACGGGCGGCACGACCGGCGTGCCGAAGGGCGCTATGCTCAGCCACGCTAATCTCACCGCCAATGTCGCGCAGATCGCCGATCGCGTGCCGAACCTGCGGCCGGGGGAGGAGCGCGCGCTGATGGTGCTGCCGCTCTTCCACATCTTCGGCATGACGGCCGGGATGAACTTCTGCATCTCGCTCGGCGCCGAAATCGTGTTGTTGCCGAGCTTCGACCTCGCACAAGTGCTGAAATTCATCGTCAAGAAAAAGCCGACGCTATTTCCCGGCGTGCCGAGCCTTTTCGCGACACTGAGCAACAGGGCTGCGCACGGAAAGTTCGATCTCTCCTCGATCCGCTATTGCATCTCTGGTGGCGCGCCACTGCCAAACGAAACGCGGCTGCGCTTCGAATCCCTCACCGGCTGCAAGCTCATCGAAGGCTATGGCCTTACCGAGGCCTCGCCGGTCGTCGCCGCCAACCCACTCGATCGAGAATACAAGAACGAATCCGTTGGGCCGCCGCTGCGGGACACGATTGTCGAGATCCGTTCGCTCGACGACCCGACAAAAATCCTGCCCACCGGCGAACGCGGCGAAGTTTGCCTGCGCGGGCCGCAGATCATGGCCGGCTATTGGCGCAATCTGGAGGAGACGAAGGCGGCTTTCATTGGCGGCGCGCTGCGCACCGGCGACGTCGGCTATCTCGACAAGGACGGCGATCTCTTTCTTGTCGACCGGATCAAGGACATCATCATTTGCAACGGCTTCAAGGTCTATCCGCGCAATATCGAGGAGGCGCTATTGCAGCATCCCGCCGTCGCCGAGGCGGTGGTGATCGCAATACCCGACGCCGTGCGTGGCCATGTGCCCAAAGCTTTCATCACCCTGGTCCCCGGCGGGGCGGCCACACCCGGCGAGCTCACGAACTTCCTCAAGGAACATCTGTCGCGGCTCGAACTGCCGCGGGTGATCGAAATCCGCGCGAGCCTGCCTAAAACCAATATCGGCAAGATCAGCCGCAAGGATCTGGTTTTGGAAGAGGCGGAAAAAGCCGGCGCGGCCGCGTCCTGATGGCGGGCCGCCGGACAAAGACGCGAGCCCAGAACGAGGACCGCCCGCTCCTGCCGGAGCGCTTCGAAAAATTCTTCACCCGGCGCGGCTGGACGCCCCGCGCGCACCAGCTCGCCTTGTTGAAACACGCCGAGGCCGGCGAGGACGTGCTGCTCATCGCCCCGACCGGCGCCGGTAAGACGCTCGCGGGCTTCCTGCCGACGCTCATCGATCTCGACCGGCCGCGCAACCGGCGCGGTCTGCACACGCTCTATCTCTCGCCGCTCAAGGCGCTTGCGACCGATGTCGCGCGCAATCTCGACATACCGATCAGCGAGATGGGACTCGCGGTCCGCGCCGAGACGCGCACCGGCGACACATCCATGTCGAAGCGCCAGCGCCAGCGCCGCGACCCGCCCGATATTCTGCTGACGACGCCGGAGCAGCTCGCGCTGCTGCTCGCCAGCGCCGACGCGCGCCACCTCTTCGCCGATCTGAAGCGCGTCGTCATCGACGAATTGCATTCTCTCGCGGCGTCGAAACGCGGCGATCTTCTGAGCCTCGATCTCGCGCGGCTGCGGGCCATTGCGCCGCAAATGCGCACCACGGGCCTTTCCGCGACGGTACGCGACCCGAACGAATTGCGCCGCTGGCTCGTCTCGCAATCCGAGGGCGCACTAGATCACGATAATTTAGAGCCGGATTTACGCAGAAAACGGGCATCCGCTTTTTCACATCCCGCTCTAGCGCATCTCGTCAATGCGCCGCCCGGCGCCAAGCCCGACATTTCGATCCTCGACACGACCGAGCATCTGCCCTGGTCGGGCCACACGACGCGCCATGCCATCGCGGAAGTCTACGGGCTCATCAGACAGGCGCATATGAGCCTGATCTTCGTCAATACGCGCGCGCTGGCCGAATTCGCCTTTGCCGAACTCTGGCGCATCAACGAAGACAAATTGCCCATCGCACTGCATCACGGCTCGCTCGATGTCGGCCAGCGCCGCCGCGTCGAGGCGGCCATGGCCGAGGGCCGCCTGAAGGCCGTCGTCTGCACCTCGACGCTCGATCTCGGCATCGACTGGGGCGATGTCGATCTCGTCATCAATCTCGGCGCGCCGAAGGGCGCGAGCCGGCTTTTGCAACGCATCGGCCGCGCCAACCACCGGCTCGATGAGCCCTCGCGCGCCATCCTCGTGCCCGCGAACCGCTTCGAAGTGCTCGAATGCCGCGCCGCCGTCGATGCCGCCTATGCCGGCGAGCAGGACACCGCCGTCGCCCGCAGCGGCGCGCTCGATGTGCTCTGCCAGCATATTTTGGGCATGGCCTGCGCCGAGCCTTTCTTCGCCGATGATCTTTTCCGCGAGGTCGCGTCGGCGGAGCCTTATCGCAATCTGACACGCGAGGATTTCGACGCCGCCGTCGCCTTCGTCGCGCATGGCGGCTACGCGCTCGCCTCCTATGAGCGCTTCGCCAAGATCAAGCAGCAGCAGGACGGCGCCTGGCGCATCGCCAACGGCCGGGTGGCGCAGACCTATCGCATGAATGTCGGCACGATCGTCGAGGCCGATATGCTGAAAGTGCGGCTGGTGCGCGGCCGGGAGGACAAAGGCGCGGCCTATACCGGCCCTTTGCGGCGCGGCGGCCGTATACTCGGCCAGATCGAGGAATATTTTCTGGAGACGCTGGCGCCGAACAACTCTTTTCTGTTCGGCGGCGAAATCCTCGCCTTGCAAGGCATTGTCGAGGACGAGGCGCTCGTCTCCCGCGCTCATGCCGAGGCGCCGAAAATCCCCTCTTATGATGGCGGCAAGTTCCCGCTTTCGACGCATCTCGCGGCGCGGGTACGTCACTTGGTGGCGAACCCCAAGCAATGGCACGAGCTGCCCGAGCCCGTCGCGGAATGGCTCGGCCTGCAGGCGCAGCGCTCGGCACTACCGCCGCCGGGCCATCTGCTGGTCGAGACTTTTCCGCGCGGCAATCGTTTCCACCTCGTCGCCTATCCATTCGAGGGGCGGCTCGCGCATCAAACATTGGGAATGTTGCTGACGCGGCGTATGGAGCGCGCTGGGTTGAAGCCGCTCGGCTTCTTTGCCAACGATTACGCAATCGGCGTCTGGGGTGCGAGCGATATCGCTGCGGAAATCAAAGCCAAGCACGTGAGTCTCGCCGGCCTCTTCTCGGAAGACATGCTGGGCGACGATCTCGAAGCCTGGCTGCTCGAATCCTCGCTGATGAAACGCAGCTTCCGTAATTGCGCGATCATCTCCGGCATGATCGAGCGCAACTTTCCCGGCCGCGAGAAGACCGGGCGGCAGATCACCGTCTCGACCGACCTCATCTATGACGTTCTGCGCCGCCATGAGCCGGACCACATCCTGCTGCGTGCGACCCGGCAGGATGCCGCGCTCGGCCTGCTCGACCTGCCCCGGCTCGCAGCCATGCTCTCGCGCGTCAGGGGGCGAATCATGCATAAAGCCTTGAAGCACGTGTCGCCGCTGGCCGTGCCGATCCTGCTGGAAATCGGCCGCGAGCCCGTCTATGGCGAAGCGCGCGAGGCAATCCTGGCCGAGGCATCGGCCGCGCTGGCGAGGGAAGCGGCGGAGGAGTGAGATAGAACGGCATATGACGATCCCGATTCGCCAGGAGAGAAGCCACCGCCCGACGACGATGCTTGCGCTCGGCAGCGCCGCCTTCGTGGCCGATGCTCTGGGCGCGCTCTATTGGCCGGAGGAGCGGTTGCTGGTCGTCGCGGACCTGCATCTCGAAAAGGGCTCGGCCTATGCCGCGCGGCGGGTGTTTCTGCCGCCTTACGACACCGCCACGACGCTTGCCGCCCTCGCCGTGCTCATTGCGCGCTATGCGCCGCGCACAATCGTCGCGCTGGGCGATTCTTTCCATGACGTGAACGGCAGCGAGCGGCTGCCGGCGCAATTCCGCGCCAGCCTGCGCCAGATGCAAGCCGGGCGGCACTGGATATGGATCGCCGGCAATCACGACCCGGTCCTGCCCGAGGATCTCGGTGGCGCGCGGCAGGATGAGCTTGCGATCGGCAATATCACCCTTCGCCACGAACCACGGGCGCAGCATGACGGATTCGAGATCGCCGGGCATCTTCACCCCGTCGCGCGGGTTGTGGGGAGCACCGGCTCGGTGCGGCGGCGCTGCTTCCTCAGCGACATGCGGCGCTGCATCCTGCCCGCCTTCGGCGCTTACGCCGGCGGCCTCAACCTGCATGACCCTGCGTTCGGGCGGCTCTTTTCCGGCCGCGACCGCATCGCCCATGTGATGGGACGTGAGCGTGTCTATAAAATCTCGCACCGGCAGTGCCTGCCGGATTAGCGGGCGTTTGATCCCCGCCAAAATTGAATGAATTGCGCGCCACGACAATTCCCGTTTACAACCTGCCTCTGTTATTCCCGTTTGAGAGAATCGTGCGGAGGGCCTATGGCGCAGAAACGGGGAATATTCGGAGCGCGGCCGTCGGCCATGACGGCACTGTCTCTTGCGCTGGGCGCGGCGTCCCCGGCCTATGCCGCGGCGAGCCTCACGACGATGGGCAACATCGGCGACGCCAATAAGGCATCGCGCCTCATCCAGCATTATACTTTGGATGAGAGCAAGCGGGTGATGGAAGCAACCGCCACCGAACCGGACGGGATCAGCGAGGATGTCATCCGCAAGGTGACGATCGAAACGGCGCACGGCATCTGCGCCGATCCGCGCGGCGCGGGCTGGACGCTGCGGGTATTTTTACCCAATCAATCCGAGCCGATCACCACCTGCCGGTTCCGCTAAATTAGAGCATCGACACTTTCGGCCGCTGGCTGAAGCTCAAGCTCGGAGCTGGCTCCACCGGGCGGGTCGTGCCGACGACGACCGGCAGCGTTACGTTATTGGAATCGGCCGCAGGCGTGCGCGGACGGAAGCTGGCGGCCACGGCCTTGGCGGTCGCCAATTGATCCGGCGAGAGCCGCGCTCCGACATCGTCGCGCTTGGTGGCCGAGTCCTGATCGCCCTGCGCCGCGGCAATGGCGAACCAGACATAGGACGCGACGAAATCCTGCTGCACGCCGAGGCCGCGCGCCAGGAGAACGGCGTAATTGTACTGGCTGTCGCGAACGCCGAATTCCGCCGCCCGCTTGAACCAGTGCGCGGCGGTCGCGTAATCCGGCCGGTCGCTGTCGCCGCCATCCGCCGCGAGCACGGCAAGATTGTGCATGGCGCGGATATTCCCCTGCTCGGCCGCGTGCTGATAGAGCGCCCGCGCCTTGCCAAGGTCGCGCGGAACGCCAACGCCCTTCTCGTAGAGCGTCGCCAGCCGATATTGCGCCGGGACGAGATCCTGCGCCGCCGCCTTCTCGTACCATTCCGCCGCCGCCTTGAGATCGCGCGCCGTCACACGTCCCTCGGCATAATTGGTGGCAAGCGCGAATTGCGCGAGCGCATCGCCCGCCCGCGCCTGGCTGCGTAAGTCGGCGAAGGCGATTTCCTTCGGCCTTGCCGCCGCGACGGGTGGTTTCGGGGCGATGGAGCCGGTCGCGATCGGATCGACCCCAGCGGCCGACGCGGCTGCACGTGGCGGTGCCGGCGGCGGCGTGACAATCGAATTGGGCGATAAGGCGCTGTCGTCGACCTTCGCCGCGCTCGTCATCTGCGCGAAGGCATTTTGCTGCGTCGGGGCCGGCGACATAACCGGCGCGTCGGGAATCACGGACGCGACGGCGGCCGGCGGCTCGACATTGTAGGAAAGCTTCGTGCGGTCCGGATGGCCGAGCGTCTTCAGCACCGCATAGGCGCCGACCGCAACGAAGATCGCCGCCAGGGACAGAACCACGGGCCGCTTATAATGAGCGATGAAGCTGCGCGTATTGTCGAGAAGCCCGCCCTTGCCTCGGGCGAGCGGAGCCGCACCCGCTCCCGCATGCGCCACCGCGACAGTTTCGCGCTGCGCCGCCTGGGCCGCGCGGCGAGCGGCGGCGATGAAATCGGAGCGCGGGCTGGGCGCCTCAAGAGAATCGAGGGCCGAGGCCTGCCCGCCCGAGCCGCCATTCTCGCGGCGGCCAGGAAAACCGCTGCCCGGCTCGATCAGGAAATCCTCGGCGGCGCTGAACGGCAACTCCTGTCCACCCCTGCTGCCGCGTGGCTCGGCGAACGGCGGCGGAGGCGGAGGCGGCGGGTTGTTGCCGCGCGGCGGCGCAAAGACAGGCGCCGGCCCTGATGCCAAAGTCTCGCCGAGATCGCCGTCCTGGCGATCGCCGATTTCCGCCTCGAAGGTCGAAAGCCGGTCGACGACCTTCTCCAAGGTCTCATGCACGGCGTTCAAGGTCGAGAGCGTGCGCACCTCGGCCTGATCCTGCTTGGCGCGCAATTCGAGAAGCTCTTCGGCAATTTTTTCTTGCGCGGCGGCATGGTCGGGCGTTTTGGCCAGCGCCTCCTGCACCGTGCTGCGCGCGGTCTGCTCGGCGGCGTCGAGGCTCGCGGTGCGCGTGCGTTCGAGTTCGCCGAAGAGTTCGCTGATCGCCCGCTCGAGCGAGCCGAGCGAAGCGGCGGTGGTGGAATGATCCATCCGCTGAGCAAGCTGGCTGATCTGCTCTTCGAGCGCCTCGATCGCGTGATGATCCGCGTGCGGCGAGACGGCGCGTTCGATCTTGTCGGAGAGCGAGCGCACCAATTCTTCCAGCGCGCTGGTGTCTGGCGCGGCCGCCGTGCGCTGCACCTCGGCAATGCGTTCGGAGAGCCCCGTGTGGACACTGTCGATGCGATCGGAGAGGTCGCGGTAGCGGCTCTGATCGCGTGCGGCCTGGAGGGATTCCTCGACCTTTCCGGCGATTTCCCCGAGACGCGCTTCGATCGCCTCGAAATGCGCCTTGTCGTGACGCGGCTCCAGCAGCGGAATCTCACCATAAAGCGGCGCCGCCAGCTGCTGTTCGCCGAGGCTCTGGGCGAGCTGGGCGACTTGCTGCTCGATACGCTCGATGGGCAGAGGATGCGCCACGGCGGCGGTCAGAAGATCCCGGATTTCGCGGGTTTGTGCCTGGATATGGCCGAACGCCGCGGGATCGACGCTGGTGCGGCCGAGATCCTCGATCTTGCTGCCGAGCTTCTTGATTTCGCTGTCGAGACCCTTGATCGTCATCCGCGGGTCAATCTCGGCGAGCGATTGGCGCAATTCGGCGACAAGCTCTTCCATCGGCCGCAGCACGGTCTCCTTGATGCCGTCGTTGCGCAAATCCTCGATCTTTTGCGACAGGCCGCGGATGGCGGATTCGACCGTGGCGACCGAACCGCGCGAGGCGACATCGCGCAGCGCCCCCGACATGGTGGCGATCTCGGAGCGCAATTTGTCGAGATTGCAGACTGGCGGAGCGGCGTCGCGCGCCGCCTGTTCGCGCTGCATCGTGTCGAGCTTGGTAGCGAGCCCGGCAATGTCATCCTGTAAGCTTACGAGCGAGGTTGCGCGCGACCGTGCCTGGCCGAAGAACTGTCCGGCAGCCTGCTCCACAGCCTGGCGCGCCGTTGATGCCGGCGCGAGGCCTTCGAGTTCCTGCTGGCGGCGGGAGACTTCCGCGATCGCGGCGCCGAGCGACGGGCGGCGCGGGGCGGCGCGCAGCGTCTCGCGCACGGGCGGCGCGGCGGGAACCTGCGGGCCGGCCGATACGGCGACCGCCGCCAAAAGCGTGTTGAGGGTCGCCTCGACCCGGTTGAGCTGCGCACCGTAGACGCGGCCGGGGGCATCGGCCTCCGGCGCGGCCGGCGCATTGTTCGGCGCGGGGTCTTGACCCGTATTCGTCGCGGCACGATCCCGGTTTTTCCACGGAAACGCTTTGATCATGATCGCTCCGGAGGGATCGCCCTAATTGTCGCCGAACCTTCGAGGGCGCCGGTACCGAATCATGGCCTCGATCGCGACGCGCTGTTTCCACGAATTTCGTTAGCCTGGGTAAACAGCGGGTTAACTCTGGATGATTTTGATACAGCTGCACAATCTATGCGTGCTTATGTATGCGATACACTTTATAGTTGTATTGGGAGTCGAATCGTCTGATCATGCCCTTGTCCTTATGGGCTGGAGGGCAACCCGATGGAGCAGAGCCAGGGATTTGAGCGAACGCACGAGGCGCGCGCGCCGCTGAGGAATATCAGCGAGATGGCGCAGGAATTTAAGGTCAGCCTGCGGACGCTCCGCTTTTATGAAGATCGCGGGCTTTTGCATCCGCTGCGCAACGGCCTCACCCGCCTGTATTCGGACCGCGACCGGCGGCATCTGCAGTTGATCCTGAAGGGCCGCCGCCTCGGCTTCACGCTGACCGAGATCAGCACCTTGCTCTCCGAGGTGGAGGCTGGCGACCCCGAGCTTCATCTGGCGCCGGACCAGGTCCGCGCCCAAATCAGCCATCTCGAACGCCAGCGCGACGACATCGACCAGGCGATCGCGGAACTGCGCTCGGTCGAGACGGAACTCGCTCAAACTCCGCCCTGACGATCACGCCTCGCGCGGATTGTCGGCGGCGCGCGGCGAAACCCCGGCTGAAGCGTGCCTGGCGAGATAGACCGCGGCGATGATCGCAGCATCACCGACGTCACGAGCCCGTGGGCGAATTGCCGCCGTGGAACCGCCCGAACAAGCGCGCAGACATCACGCCAATGAGCAGAACGCCCACACCCACGGCGATGACGTGATCCCCGGCGCGCAGATCGAAGCTTCCCACACGCGCGATGAGAAGGTAGGCGACGACGAAATTCGCAAATCCCCAGAGCACGTTCACGGTCGAGGACGAAAGACCTTGGCCCGACGGCTTGGCGAACGGGCTCTGAAAGGGCCACCCCATCATGCCGCTGACGAAATGCGGAACGGCGTTTGCGAGAAAAGCGCCGCCGAACAGATAGGCTGCGTCGTGAAGCCAATCCATGATCAGGCGCTCCTTTCCAGCAGATCGACGATCTCCTGCATCGTGCCCGTCTCGCCGAGCCGCGGGAAAATGCGCGTCACACTGTTTTCATGCGCCCCGGCGTCAAGATCGGTCACCGCGTCGGTCGCGATGGTGACATTGAAGCCGAGCGCATAGGCCTCGCGCGCGGTCGATTCGACGCCGATGCTGGTGGCGACGCCGGCGAGCACCACCTGCGTCACGCCCAGCTCTTTCAACAATGCATCAAGGTCGGTGCTGGTGAAGGCGCCCCAGGTCAGCTTGGTGACCTTATGGTCTGCCGGCTGGGCGTTGAGTTCGGGGATGAGATCGGTCCAATCCGGCGGCATAGCGCCGCGCGCGAGCACGCGCTCGGTGCGGCCCGGCGCGCCGCCGGCAACATTGACCAGCACCACCGGCAGGCCGTGGCGGCGGAAGGCCGTGGCGAGCGCGCTGGCATTGGCGATCACCCCGGCGACGGGATGGACGGCCGGCAGCGTGACGATCCCCTTTTGCAGGTCGACGACGATGAGCGCGCTTTTCGGGTCAAGCGTGGTGACGGGCATCTGATCCTTCCAAGTTATTGCGGCTATTCGACAAGGCGCTGTAAGAGCGCGACGGCGCGGAAAAGCTCCGCCTGCTGCGCCGGCGTCAACTTGGTTTCGATGGCGTTCGCCAGCCAATCCTCGCGGGCAAGACGGCTCGCCTGGATCACCTCCCGGCAAGCATCGGTGAGCGACAGGATGGTCTGGCGCCCATCGGCAGGATCTGCCGCGCCGCGAAGAAGACCCGCCGTCTCCAGCGCCGCGATGGTCGCTCCCATGGATTGGGGCCGCACGCCGGCCTCGCGCGCCAGCGTCGAAACGGTCGCCGGACCTTCTCGATCGAGACGCGCGAGCACCGAGATTTGCGCCAGCGTGAGATCGCCGGGCTGTGTATGGTCGCGCATCCGGCGCTTGAAATTGCCGAGCACGATTCTCAGCTCTCTGGCCAAGGCCAGAGCCTCGACCGAACGCGGGGGAATAGCTTTCTCGCTCATGCCGAGACCCTAGCATATATGAAGGTAAACTACAAAGCCTATCTTCGTATCTAGTGACCGCCTCTAGCTCAGCCCGGAGATTCTTTCTATGGAGGGCATGTTTTTCAGCGCGAGAGGCCGTCCGTGAACGCTCCGTCAGAGTCGAAAATCGGCATCCTTCTGGTCAATCTCGGCACGCCCGATGCGACGGATTTCTGGTCCGTGCGGCGCTATCTCAAGGAATTCCTGTCCGATCCGCGCGTCATCGAGACGCCACGCTGGCTTTGGTGGCCGATCCTCAACCTCGTCATTCTCACGATACGTCCGGCCCGCAGCGGCAAGGCCTATGCCGCCGTCTGGGACAAAATCGGCAAGGGCAGCCCGCTGCGTGCCGTCACGGAATTGCAGGGCGAAAAGCTCGCCGCTTGGGTCGCGGGCGGCGGCCTCGGCGCCGGGCGGCCGGTGGTCGAATGGGCGATGCGTTACGGCAAGCCGGGCATCTCCGAAAAGATCGACCGCCTGACCGAGGCGGGCTGCGACCGGATTCTGGTTTTCCCGCTCTATCCGCAATATTCGGCAACGACAACCGCGACGGTCGGCGACGCGGTCTTCGCCGTGCTGGAGAAGATGCGGGTTCAGCCGGCCCTGCGCGTCGTCCCCGCCTATCCCGACGATCCCGTCTATATCGCCGCGCTGGCGCAATCCTATCGCGATTTCGCACGCACGCTGAGTTTCACGCCCGACGCGCTGCTCGTCTCGTTCCACGGACTGCCGCAAAGCTATGCCGACAAGGGCGACCCCTACCCGCAACAATGCGCGGCAACCTTCGACGCTCTCGCGGCAGCTTTGGCCAAAGACGTGAAACTCACGAAAATGAGCTTCCAATCGCGCTTCGGCCGCGCCGAATGGCTGCAGCCCTATACGGCTGACACGGTGCAAAGCCTGGCGCGGGAAGGCTACAAGAATCTCCTCGTCATGGCGCCGGGCTTTACCGCCGATTGCGTCGAGACGCTTGAGGAAATCGACATCGAGAATCGGCATTTCTTCGCCAGCGCAGGCGGCGTAAATTACGCGACCGTGCCCTGCCTCAACGACAGCGACGAAGGAATGAAGGTGATCTATCATCTCGTCGCGCGCGAGCTTCAAGGCTGGATCTGATCGCGTGCGCCGACACACGCGATCTGCTTGTGCGTTTCGATAATGCCCCCATATTTCCCTGCGGCGGCCAGCACGGCTGCCACAATTCCTCCGAGGAGATTTTGATGAGGACTGCAAAACTCGCCATTGGCGTCCTAGCCACCGCCGCGCTTCTCGGCGCGCCGCAGGTCGAAGCCAAACCCGGCGGCTGCCTCAAATATGGCGCGGCGGGCGCTGTCGCCGGCCATTATGCCGGCCATCATGCCTTCAAGGGCGCCGTCGCGGGCTGCATCGCCGGCATGGTGCGGCGGCATGAATACAAGAAAGAGCTGGAGCGCGAAAAGGAAGAGGCAGCCAAGAAAAAGCAGATCGAGGAGCAGAATAACGCTGTGACCGGCGCGCCGCCGGCGAGATCGACGACCTCCACCCCGCAGGCCACCAGCCCCGCGAGCCCCATGCCACAGACGAGCGCCCCGGCACCCGATCAGAAATGAGACGATGAAGCGCGTGCTTTCGGCACTGTGCCGTCACGCAGCTTGCGCTCCCATTCATAGGCCTGGGTGACGATCTCACGCAGATTGTCGTGTCGCGGCACCCAGCCGAGCTTCGCCCGGACGCGATCCGCCCCGGCCACGAGCGCGGCGGGATCACCCGCGCGGCGGCCGACGCGGCGCGTTTCGAAATCGGCGCCGGACACGTCCTTCACGACATCCACGACCTCGCTGACTGAATAGCCGTGCCCATAGCCGCAATTGAGCACGAGACTTTCGCCGCCGGCGCGCAAGTGCTTGAGCGCCAGTACGTGCGCCGCGATGAGATCGCTGATCTGGATATAGTCGCGCAGGCAGGTTCCGTCGGGCGTCGGATAATCGGTGCCGAAAATATCAAGCCCTTTGCGCATACCAAGCGCGGCTTGGACTGCAACCTTTATCAGATGTGTTGCGTTAGAAGCAGACTGGCCAAGGCGGCCCTTGGGATCGGCACCGGCTACGTTGAAGTAGCGCAGCGCCACATAGGAGAGGCCATGCGCGCGAGCGGCATCCTCCAGCATCCACTCGACCATGAGTTTCGATCGTCCATAAGGATTGATCGGCGCCGTCGGCGCGTCCTCAAAGATCGGATTGACGGCGGGCTCGCCATAAACGGCGGCAGTCGAGGAGAAGATGAAATTCCGGATGCCGTTCTTTGCGGCGAATTCCAGGAGAGTTCGGGCCTTGACGGTATTGTTGAGATAATAGCCGAGTGGGTCGGAGACTGAATCCGGCACAACGATCTTTGCTGCGAAATGCGCGATCGTATCGATCTGGTGCGCCGCGGCGATCGCCCGCAGTTTCGCCTCGTCACCGATATCGCCCACCACAAGCGTCGCCGCCGCCGGCACCGCCCAGGCAAAGCCCGTCGACAGGTCGTCGAGCACGACAACTTGCTCGCCGGCGTCGACCAGGGCCAAGACCATATGGCCGCCGATATAGCCCGCCCCGCCGGTTACCAAAATTGCCATCCGTTCCGCTCCCGTCCTGCGCCGATAAGGCCGTTTACGGCAAAAATGCCTGTTAAACGCTTTTTTCCGCCAAGTTGACGCTGCAATCCTTTGCGTCCTAGTGGGAAAGACTTTGACCGATTTTTCCTAAACTTAGGCTAAACCCGCAGGAACCCTTCAATGACCATGCGCGTACGCAAAGCTGTTTTTCCCGTTGCCGGCCTCGGCACACGGTTCCTGCCTGCCACCAAATCCGTCCCCAAGGAAATGCTGACTGTCGTCGACCGGCCGATTTTGCAGCATGTGGTCGAGGAAGCTTACGAAGCTGGGATCGAACATTGCATTTTCGTGACGGGACGCAACAAAGCGGCCATCGAGGACTATTTCGACATGGCCTATGAGCTTGAGGATATCCTCCTCAAACGCGGCAAGACAAAGGAATGGCAGGCCCTGAAGGCCGATCTTCCGGCGCCGGGCGCGATGAGCTTCACCCGCCAGCAGGCGCCGCTCGGCCTCGGCCACGCCGTCTGGTGCGCCCGCGACATCGTCGGCGACGAACCCTTCGCCGTCGTCCTGCCGGACATGCTCACCATGGCCGCCGCCCGCGGCGGCAAGCGCTGCCTCGCGCAATGTATCGAAGCGTTCGAAAAACACGGCGACAACGTCATCGCGGTGGAAGAGGTCAAGCCCGAGGAGACGCATAAGTACGGCGTTGTCTCGGTCGGACGGAAATCCGGTTCGACCTTCGAGATTACCGGCATGGTCGAAAAGCCGCCGCAGGGCACGGCGCCCTCGAACTTCATCATCTCCGGACGCTATGTGCTGTCGCCCGAGATTTTCAAAATTCTCGAAAGGGGCGAGAGAGGCTCAGGCGGCGAAATCCAGCTCACCGACGGCATGAAGACGCTCGCACAGGAGCAGAAATTCCACGGCGTCGTCTTCGACGGCAGCACCTATGATTGCGGATCGAGCCTCGGTTTTCTCGGCGCCAATGTCGCCTTCGCGCTGGCGAGCCCCGACATCGCGCCGGAGTTTCGCTTGCTGCTCAAGACGCTCATCGCCAGGCCCTGATTCAGAGCTGGAACTTCAATCCGGCGAGGAAGACCTGATCGGTGTAATTCGTCAGCCCCACGGAGCTGACGAAACGCTGATATTTATATGAGCCGGTGATGAGGATCGAACGGGTCATGTGGTAATCAACCTCGAACAGGCCGGCGTAATAATTCTCTATCACCGGCTGACCGACGTAAGTGTTGAATTGATAGGTGCCGGTCGCGGAAATCGTGACGTCGCGCAGAAGCTCATGTGAGAGCTTCAGCGTGAAGATGTGCCCGATGGCGGCGGAGGCGTTGGCAAGCGTCGTCTGCCCGACATCCGTCGCCGCAGTGAACGTCACCGTGGTCAGCGGCGTTGGCGTATAGATGAGAGTCGCATCGACCGTCGGCGTACTCACGACCGGCAGCCGGTAATCGGCATAGACGCCGTTCTCGTAGCCCAATGCAAGATCGCCGGTGATTAGCGGCGTCGCCTCATAGCTCGTGCCCGCCTTGGCCTGGATGCTGTTCGAAGTGCGGTCATAGCCATAGGCATCGGAGGGCGAGTCATATTGCGTATGGGCGCCCGTCACCTGCAGATAGGGAATGAGCGTCGGCGTCACCTCGTAGGAGAGGCGGCCGGCGACGGCGTAGACGTTGTTGTCGTCGAGCGAGAGCTCGAGAATCGTGCCGTCCGATTGCGTCGCGTCGCCGAAAGCATAGCGGGTGAAAGCGCCGGAGAGGCTGACAGACAACCGGTTGAACTGCTGCGTCACGCCGAGCATCTGGCCGACTGTCGCATAAAGCGGCCGGTTGGTGATGAACACCGCATTGGGAATGGCGAGGATCGGCGAGCCGGGCTGTTCCGTTGTCAGGCTGAAGGTCGTCTGCGAATTGATCTGCGTTTGCCGGGTGACGTCAACGCGGCCCGTTATTGTGCCGGCGGCATCCGGCCTGTTGGCCGTCGGAACGCTGAAATAATCGTAATAGCCGCCGCGCAGATCGGCCGTCAGGCTGCTCTGCGACCAGTCGGACTGCGCCTTCATCCCCGTCTCGGCGTGGACATAGGCCGAGGGCACGACATCCGTCGGGAGAAGATTGGGATTGGTGTCGTAGCCCGTATCGGTCTCGACATAGGGATAGAGCCGCAGCGCGCCGACATCGACGCCGATGGCATCGAAAGGCGTCAGGTCGGGCTTCGGCCGCAAAGGACGCGGCAGAGTCGGGATCACGGCCACGGTCGGCCCCGGATCGGTCAAATTCGCCGTGGGCGGATTGCTGCCGCGCTTTTTCACGTCCGGCGCCGTCTCATAAGGCGTGAGCGGCGGCAACAGCTGCTGGCCCGGCCGCTTGATCCGCGGCAGTTGATAGAGCTGCGATTTTTTTGGCTTGCGGCGGCCATAATTGATGACATCGGCGGTCGAGCTCACGGGAGGCGGAAGCCCATATTGCGGCGGCTCGGCGGCGATGGGATTGGTGTCGTCCGAATCCTGCGGCGTTCCATCGGCGGAGAGATCGTTGAGCGGTGGCGCCTCGGTGCCGCGCAGCTCCGGCGGCGGCAGCGGCGGCGCCTGCAGGGCGGGCGCTTGGCTGGAAGTGGTATCCTCCGGCGCGGGCGCGGGCGTCATCTGCTGCGCCGAGGCGCAGGTGTCCGCCGCGGCGGCGAAAATCGCAGCCACGACCGCTGCCCGGCGGAATTTGATTGAAACCGGCACGCGCCCTCGCTGTCGCAACCGCCCGAGGCTGCGATCAACGAGACTTAGGCAAACATGGTTAACGCCATCTTAGCGTACGCGGGATAACGTCCCGAAACGGGACGCGGCGATCGAGACGCCCGTGAATCTCTCAAGGCAGGTAGAACACGCCGAAGAGCATGAGAAAGATCGTCGCGCAGCAACTGAGCTCTTGCCGGAATTCCATATTTAAACCTGATACCGACAAAAACTTCGTCACGAGGATGGCCACCAAAAGCGAGGCCACGATCCATTCGCCAAGATCGTTCGATAGAGCGTTTCGTAAAAAATCCAAATACGCATCCCAGAACATGTGGGATCTCTCCTGAAATTGGTCCGGATGATCTCGCCCGGACATTTACAGAGTGAGAATCGAACCGCGGAATCTGCCGCGATCTTGGGAAGACGAGCGCCTTGGATATTTAGCTTCCAATCCGCAAAGTGCCTCGCAGCATCAACGCGCCGCGAGGCAAAGCGCCACGAACCTTAAAATGCGGCGGTGCGAAAGCTAGGCCGTCACAATTACTGCGGCATCACCTTCTGAACTTGCTGGTGCAGATAGTCCGGCAGGTCGTCCACCGACATCATGATGTAGGTCTTGCCGTTCATCGTAACGATGTCGGCGTGCATGGTGCTGCCGTCCTTCATGATGAGATCGGTATGCGTGATCATCTGAACGGTTTCTTGAACATTGACGGCACCGGCGCCGGTCGCGAAGAGAAGCGCGGCGGCAATGGCGATGAAAGTGGCTTTAACGCGCATGTTCGAACTCCTTCACCTGCTGATACGGGGTCGTTTGAGGCCATCTGTCTTCGATGTGGGCCGCGGTCCCCCTGGGTGTGGGCCAGCGACTTCTACCTCTACGCGGGCGGAGCCGGCGGCGTTACAGCGCCGCAAAAAATAAGATCAGAGAGAGGGGCCGCTCGCCACGAATTGCGGCGCTTTGGCTTGGGGATTCGGAAACCGCCGCAAGCCACGCCGCGCTCAGCCCGCGCCAAAAATTCGCAACACGAGATCGCAAGCCAGCGCGATCGTCAGCAGAATGGCGAGCGTGACGCCGAATTCGAACATGACACGAGCGCCGATGCTCTCCTCCGGCTCGCGGCTCCGCTTGCTGTGCATGATGCTCCCGCCAGTGATATCGAAGCGTGTTCTGGACTGAAAAGTCGAACAACTTTTCCGGAACACGCTCTGGCGGGAGATCAACACCCAAGCGCATATAAATTCGAGAGGCCGTGGCGCGCCGAAAAATATATGCCGCTGGCGCCTCTACCCGGCGAGTGCCGGGTAATCCGTATAGCCATGCGCGTCGCCGCCGTAGAGCGTCTCCTGCTGCAGCGGATTAAGCGGCGCATTGCGCCGCAGACGCTCGACAAGGTCGGGATTGGAGATGAACGGTTTGCCGAAGGCGATGAGATCAGCGCGGTTCTCCCGCAAGGTCTCGATCGCCAGATCGCGTGTATAACCGTTGTTGGCCATATAGGCGCCTGAGAAACTCTTGCGCAAGCCGACATAATCGAAGGGCGCGATATCGCGCGGGCCGGCGGTCGCGCCCTCGATGACATGAATATAGACGAGGCCGCGCGCGCTGAGTTGCTCCACAAACGGAAAGAAGATCTTCGCGGGATCGCTGTCGGAAATGTCGTTGGCGGGCGTGACCGGCGAAAGCCGGATGCCGACCCGCTCGCGCGGCCAGACGCCGAGGATCGCATCGACGACTTCGAGCGGAAAGCGCAAACGGTTATCGATCGAACCGCCGTAAGCATCGGTGCGATGATTGGTCTTGTCTCTGAGGAATTGATCGATCAGATAGCCGTTGGCACCGTGAATCTCGATGCCGTCGAAGCCGGCCTTTTTGGCATTCTCGGCGGCGGCAACATAATCGCGCACAACAGACTTGATCTCGTCAACGGTCAACGCATGTGGCTCGGACACGTCGGCAAAGCCGCCTGCGATGAACGTCTTCGTATTCGCCCGGATCGCCGAAGGCGCGACTGGCGCGGCGCCGTTTGGCTGCAGGGATACATGCGAGACACGCCCTACGTGCCAAAGCTGGATGAAGATTCGGCCGCCAGCCTTGTGCACGGCATCGGTAACCTTTTTCCAGCCGTCAACCTGGGCCTGCGAATAGATGCCCGGCGTCCAGATATAGCCTTGGCCCTGCTGCGAGATTTGCGACGCCTCGCTGATGAGCAGGCCGGCGGAAGCGCGCTGGCGATAATATTCGACGTTGAGATCGTTCGGTGCATCGCTGCCATGCGTCGCGCGATTGCGCGTCAACGGCGCCATGACAATGCGGTTCTTCAGTTCGATATCGCCCAGACGAAAGGGCGAGAAAAGAATATTTACGTCCTGCGTCATGCCACAACTCCTCAACGAAAAGCGATGCGGCGCGAAGCACCGAATCCCCTACCCGCGCCGCGCGTGCACGCTCGAAATAGGAAGACGGTTTGCATTATGTAAGATCGAGATAACGCAGGGTTGATTTCGATCAAAACCCCGCCAACGCGCGCGACGGGAATCTTTCAAATCCGCGCAGGAAACGAAAATTTTAGTTCATATTCAGCGCTTGCATGTAGAGATCGAGAATCGCCTCCATCTCCTTGCGCTCGGCATGGTCCTGTTTGCGGATCTTGACGATCTGGCGCACGGCCTTGGTGTCATAGCCACGGCCCTTCAATTCCGCGTAGACGTCGCGGATATCGTCCGCGAGGGCCTTCTTTTCCTCTTCGAGCCGCTCGATCCGCTCGACGAACTGCTTCAATTCTCCCGCTGCGACGCTGTCATCGGTCTTAGTTGCCGTCATCTTGCGATACCCTGATCTTTCTAAACGGGACGCCGTGCCCGCGATTTCGCGTTTCGTTGCGGCTCCGGGCGCCCAAAATCAAGCATCCGGGCGCGAAATCCCCGCTATTCTGACCTATCGAGCCCGATAGCCGGCACGACTTGGACCGAAGACGATCTCGTGCATCTCGGGCCGCGCCAGGATCGGCGCCAGCACCTCGGCCAAAAGATCGGCCCAGCCATGCGCCTTTTCGGGGGTCGCGACGAGGTCCTGACGAACCTCGATCAAGAGCCCCGCGAGTTCCCGCGCGGTGACCTGCTCATGCAGCGTATCGCCCGCCAGGGCGCCGTCATAAGGCTCGTTGTCGCCGACGATGAGGCCGCGGTCTCGCAGCGCTGCGATCAGCGGCTGCGGCAGGCGCGGATCGGCGTCCCATAGAATGCCGATCTGCCAGGGCCGTTCCGTGCCGCGCCAATTGGGCGTGAACGTATGCACCGAAATGACCGCGGGGCTGGGACCCTTCGCCATAAGCGCGGCGATCGTCTCGGCGACGGCGGTGCGATAAGGCTGCCAATAGAGCGCGCGCCGCCGGGCGACCTCAGCCGCGTCGATACGCGCATTGCCGGGGATCAGCCTGCGGTCCGACAGGCGCATCACCAACGTCGGATCTTGCGCGCCGCGATTGGGGTCGATCAGCAGGCGCGAAAAGCGGGTGAGCAGCGCCGGCGCGCCGAGTTGCGCCGCGAGCCGGCGGGTGATATCGGCGGCGCCGATATCATAGGCGATATGCGCTTCAAGATCGGCGGCCGGCAGCCCGAGCGTGCCATAGCTCTGCGGCAGGGCGTTGCTGGCATGATCGCAGAGCAGCAGGACGCCGGCCGCGGGGCGCCCGTCGATTCGCTCGATCGCTTCGAATTGATTCGGCGCTTGCACCTCTGCCATGACAAATCTTCAAAGATACAAATCGCCCGAAGTCAACTTTTCGCCGCTCTTCAACGGAACTTTGGGATGATAAGGCCCGGCGCCAAGATTTCCCTTGCGCCGCTTGACAGAAGCCCCCTTATTCTGACCCGCGTTATGCGTCCGGCCCCGTCTTTGGCCTTTGTTGCGACATAGTCTTCGCCTTGGACTATCTCCGATCCGATGAGCCATTCACGTCATAATCTTGTGCGGGTGCTGGCGCCGCTCCTGTTCGTCTCGGCTTTGGTCGCTGCCCACCCGGCACGCGCCGATTTTCGGCTTTGCAACATGAGCACGAATCGCGTGAGTGTCGCCATCGCATATACGAACGGGACCAGTTGGGTGAGCGAAGGATGGTGGAACATCAAGGCCGGCGCCTGCGACAATCTCGTGCGCGGACCTCTGGTGGCGGAATTTTATTACGTCTATGCCATGGATGAGCGCGGCGCCGAGTGGAAAGGCAAGGCCTTCATGTGCACGGCCGACCACGAGTTCCGCATCACCGGGCGGCAGGATTGTTTCGTCCGTGGCTTCGACCGAACCGGCTTCTTCGAGGTCGATACCGGGCGCGAGGCGCGCAATTGGACAGTGCAATTGACCGACCCCGCACCGGCGCCAGTCCATTCCGGCCCCTGACCCGATTTTGGAACGCGGACGGCGTCTCGGCATTGGACCTTCACTAAAGCGCACAAAATTTCATCTAACTTACGGCTGTATTCCGTATTAAATGCCGGGGCGATCGCCTAAAGAGCGAGCCCGAAGCTTGAGGAAGGGGAATTAAACGATGCGACGGCTTCGCCGCAGCAAGATCGTCGCGACTTTGGGTCCCGCGACCGCCCAGCGCGCCGCCATCGCCGATCTGTTTCGCGCTGGCGCCGATGTGTTCCGCATCAACATGAGCCATGCGAGCCATGACGACATGCGCGAACGCGTGCAGATCATCCGCTCGCTGGAACAGGAATTCGGCCGTCCGATCGCGATTCTGCTCGATCTGCAAGGACCGAAGCTGCGCATTGGCCTCTTCAAGGACGGCGCCGTCGAATTGAAGCGTGGCGACAGCTTCATCTTCGATTCCGACACCACGCCCGGCGATGCGACGCGTGTGCACTTGCCGCATCCGGAAATTTTGCAGGCGCTGCAACTTGGCCATGTCGTGCTGATCGATGACGGCAAAGTGCGCCTGCATATCACCGAAGCGTCCCCGAAACGCGCAGTGGCTTTGGTGGACATCGGCGGCCGCGTCTCGAATCGCAAAGGCGTCAGCCTGCCCGATACGGAGATTCCCGTCGCCTCGATGACGCCGAAGGATCGCATCGATCTTGAAGCGGGGCTTGAGGCCGGCGTCGATTGGATCGCTGTTTCCTTCGTGCAGCGGGCCGAAGATGTGGCCGACGTCAAAAAAGTGGCGGGTGGCCGCGCGCTCGTGCTCGCCAAGATCGAGAAGCCGCAGGCGATCTCGCGGCTTGAGGAGATCATGGAAGTCGCCGATGCCTTCATGGTGGCGCGCGGCGACCTCGGCGTCGAGATGCCGCTCGAAAAAGTGCCCGGCCTGCAAAAGCGCATCAACCGCATGGCGCGCCGCCTCGGCAAGCCGGTCATTGTCGCAACACAGATGCTCGAAATCGATGATCTCGCTGCCGGTGCCGACCCGCGCCGAAGTTTCCGATGTGGCGGCGGCGCTGTTCGAGGGCGCCGATGCGATCATGCTCTCGGCCGAGAGCGCTTCCGGCCGCTATCCGGTCGAGGCCGTGGCGACGATGAACAAGATCGCCGAAGAGGTCGAGCGCGATTCCTTCTACCGGCAGATCATCAATGCGCAGCGGCCGAAGCCGGAGGCGACCGTCGCCGACGCCATCGCCACTGCGGCGCGCGATGTCGCCGAGACGCTGGACTTGAAGGCGATCGTCGCCTGGACCTCGTCCGGCTCGACTGCATTCCGCATCGCCCGCGAGCGGCCGGAACCGCCGGTCCTCGCTTTGACGCCGAATCGTGACACCGCCCGGCGTCTCGCCCTCGTCTGGGGCGTCCATGCCGTCATCACCGAGGATGCGCAGGATGTCGACGATATGGCCGAGCGCGCTTGCGTCATCGCCGCGGCGGAGGGCTTTGCCGTGCCCGGCGAGCAAGTCATCATTGTCGCGGGCGTGCCCTTCGGCTCACCCGGTGCGACCAATATGGTGCGGATCGCCTATATCGAGAAATAAAGCATCGGACCGAAAAGTGCGAAGCGGTTTTCGGACAAATCCGATGCGTTCAAAAAAGCTCTAGGACGCCGCAGCAATTCGGCGGCGTCCGCCAAGCGTCAGATATCCCGCCCTTCAATCTCGGTGCGCAGCTTCTCGACGATCGACTGGATCTCGGGCTGTTGCGGATTGAGCGCCAGCGCCTTGCTGAAGGATTCGAGCGCACGCTTGTCGAGACCCTCCTTCTCCAGAACGAAGCCGAGCGCGACCAGCGCCGAAAATTGCCGCGGCTCAAGCTTCAGCACCTGCTCAAGATCGTCCGTTGCGCCGGCAAAATCGCCGCCGAGCAGGCGCGTGCTGGCCCGCTTGCTCCAGGCCTCGGCCCAGTCCGGCGTGAGCGTGACCACTTTGTCGTAAAGCGCCAGAGCCAGCGCCAGATGCCCGTCCTGCTGCGCTGCCATCGCGCGCTGCATCAACAGGCTCGCCGTATCGGAATCCGACTGCATCCAGACGTTCTGGATCGCCGCGGAAATGCCGTTCGCCTCGTCCGGATCGGTCGCCGCCGCCAGCCGCTTGAACAAAGTGTCGAGCGCCTCGGCACGCAGAGCGGCATGGGTCGGCTGCGGCGCCATGGCGCGCTTCAGCGCCTCGGCGCGCACGGCTTTGGCCTTGGCGGCGCGCGTCGCCGCATCTTCTGGCGGCGGTTGCTGCGGCAATTGGTGATGCGGGGCGAGCGAGCCGTCATCGAACTGCGGCGACTGCCCAAGGCCCTGCGCCGGCCCGATATTCAGTTCCCGCCCATCGGAGCCGAAAATATGCACGCCGGGTGGCAGCCGCATGGCCGGCATGCCGGGAAGCTTCAGAACTTCGCCGGATGACCCATTGGGCCATGTCGCGGAATCGTCATCGTCGTCGCCCGCGGCGACGGGGCCAATCGCCAGGAGCGGCAGACCGGCGGCGACAAGGAGCGTCAGCCAGGGTGTGAGACGCGGGCGCATCGGCTCAAGTTAGAGCAGCGCCGCCGAAAGTCAAAATACGCCAGGCAATTATGCGGGGGAAGATCAGCCCTGCCGCGCCTTGTAGCGCTTCTGCACCTTGTTGATGATGTAGACGCGGCCCTTGCGGCGGACGAGCTGATTGGCGCGATGGCGCTTGCGCAAGGATTTCAGCGAATTGCGGACCTTCATGACCTTAGCCTAACAAAATCATGCCGGCCGCGGGGCCGGCAAAAATCGGAATTTCGGGAGCGCCTGTTCAGACCCTGGGCATCACACCCGGCCGGCCCAAGCTAAAGCGCGGCCGCAGGCCGCGCGTCGTGGCGGTGCTATGCCCGATTTCCCCGGCGCAATCAAGCCCTGGGGGCCCGTTTGGCGGGGGGCCTTAGGGTTAAGCCTGGGCTCCGGCCGGCGCCTTGAACGAGATGCCCTTCTCCGTCAATGTCGCGAACAATTCACCGGATTGGAACAATTCGCGCAAAATGTCGGACCCGCCGATGAACTCGCCCTTGATGTAGATCTGGGAAATCGTCGGCCAGTTCGAGAAGCTCTTGATGCCCTGGCGCAATTCATCGGTCTCAAGGCAGTTCACGCCCTTAAAATCGACCTCGATAAAGCGCAGGATCTGCGACGCCTGATGCGAGAAACCGCATTGCGGGGCATCCGGCGTGCCCTTCATGAACAGGACGATATCGTTATTGTCGACGATCGACTGAAGCTGGTCGTTGATATTGGCCATGGTCCGTCCTTTTCGTTGATCGCTGCCCGTGAGCCTTCCGGCCCCTCGGAAATCAGCCGCGAAACCCTTTATTTCGGCGCGAAGGTCTGCAGTTGCAAGGCATGCAGCGCGCCGCCCATATGGCTGCCGAGCGCCTTGTAGACGAGCTGATGCTGTTGCAGCTTCGATTTGCCGGCGAATTCCTGCGAGATTACCGTCGCCGCCCAATGGTCCCCATCGTCGGCCAGGGCGCGCATTTCGATCTTGGCGTCGGGGATTCCCTGCTTGATCAGGGATTCGATCTCGGCCGCGGGCATCGGCATCAGATGTGCTCCTCCAGAATAAGCTGACCCTGCATATAGTCCGGCAACCAAGTTTCGTGCCGCTGGCGCAGGCCGGATAGGAATATGGCGGTGCCCCCCGGAATGGTCAACGCGTCGCCCCCCGTGGTGCCGAGCCTCTGACAGGGGATGCCCGCAGCGCGCGCCGCCTCTGAAAGCGCCGAAGCCGCCTCCGGCTTGCAGGTCAGGAGATAACGGCCCTGATCCTCGCCGAAGAGGAAGGCATGCAGCGGAATGTCCGGCGCGGCCTCGATGGTCGCGCCAAGCCCGCCGGCGAGCGCCATTTCGGCCAAGGCGATGCCAAGGCCGCCTTCCGAGAGATCATGCGCCGCCGTCACCTGCCCGGTGCGGACGAGGCCGCGGACGAAATCGCCCGCCTTTTTCTCCGCCACGAGATCGACTGGCGGCGGCGCCCCCTCCTGGCGGCCGCAAATCTCGCGCAGATAGGCGGATTGGCCGAGCCAGCCTTGTGTCTCGCCAAGGAGCAGGATCGCCTCGCCCGGCTGCTTGAAGCCGATCGACGCCGTCTTCGTGACATCGTCGATGAGCCCGACACCGCCAATGGCGGGCGTCGGCAGGATCGCGCCGTCCGGGCTCTCGTTGTAGAGCGAGACATTGCCGGAGACGATGGGGAAATCGAGCGCCTTGCAGGCCTCGGCAAGCCCTTCGACCGCGGCAACGAACTGGCCCATCGCCTCGGGCTTTTCGGGATTGCCGAAATTGAGATTGTCGGTGCAGGCGAGCGGCAGCGCGCCGACGGCGCAGAGATTGCGCCAGGCTTCGGCCACGGCCTGTTTGCCGCCTTCGAACGGATCGGCGCCGCAATAATTCTCGTTCACGTCGGTCGTCAGCGCCAGGCCCTTCGGCCCGTCGCCCAGCCGGATGACTGCCGCGTCGCCGCCCGGCGCCTGGACCGTATTGCCGAGAATGAGATGGTCGTATTGCTCGTAGACCCAGCGCTTCGACGCGAGATTGGCGCTGCCGACAAGGCGTAGCAGCGCATCGGCGTTGGAATTCGGCGCCGGCACATCCTGCGTTTTGATCACCGCCTGCTTGGGCGTCGGCACGTGCGGCCGGTCATAACGCGGCGCCTCGTCGCCAAGCTCCTTGATCGGCAGATCGGCTTTGATTTCGCCCTTGTGCTTGACGACAAAACGCAGATCGTCGGTCGTGCGGCCGATGATCGCGAAGTCGAGGCCCCATTTGCGGAAGATCGCCTCGGCTTGCTGCTCCTTGCCCGGCGCCAGCACCATGAGCATCCGCTCCTGGCTCTCGGACAACAGCATCTCGTAGGCCGTCATGCCGGGCTCACGGCAGGGCACGGCATCGAGATCGAGCAGGATGCCGAGATCGCCCTTGGCTCCCATCTCGACCGCCGATGAGGTAAGCCCCGCCGCGCCCATATCCTGAATGGCGATGACGGCGCCCGATTTCATCAGTTCGAGGCAGGCTTCGAGCAGCAGCTTCTCGGCGAAAGGATCGCCGATCTGCACTGCCGGGCGGTTCTCCTGCGAATCCTCATCGAAAGCGGCGGAAGCCATGGTCGCGCCATGGATGCCGTCACGGCCGGTCTTGGAACCGAGATAGACGATCGGGTTCCCGACGCCGCTCGCCTTGGCGTAGAAGATCGCGTCCTTCTCGGCGATGCCGACGGCCATCGCATTGACGAGGATATTGCCGTCATAGGCGCGGTTGAAGCGGGTCGAGCCGCCGACGGTCGGGACCCCGAAACTGTTGCCGTAGCTGCCAATGCCGGCGACGACGCCGCCGACAAGGTGGCGGGTCAGCGGATGCTGCGGCGCGCCGAAGCGCAACAGATCGAGGCAGGCGACCGGCCGCGCACCCATGGTGAACACATCGCGGAGAATGCCGCCGACACCCGTCGCCGCGCCCTGGAACGGCTCGATATAGGACGGGTGGTTGTGGCTCTCCATCTTGAAGACGCAGGCGAGCCCGTCGCCGATGTCGATGACGCCAGCGTTCTCGCCCGGCCCCTGGATGACCCAGGGCGCCTTGGTCGGCAATTTGCGCAGATGCAGGCGCGAGGATTTGTAGGAACAATGCTCGTTCCACATGGCCGAGAAAATGCCGAGTTCGGTGAAGCTCGGCGCCCGGCCGATGAGCGCGACAAGACGCTCATATTCATCCGGCTTCAGGCCATGCGCGGCAACGAGTTCGGGCGTGATCGCGGGTTCGCTCATGCGCGTTTCTTAGAGAGGGCCTGAGGGCAAGGCAATGGCGCGCTGTTCAATCAGCCGCGTCGGGCAAAGTCCCCAACTCCTGCATCGCCAGAAAAATCTTGTTTTGGAAACTATTATCGGCGCCATCGGCGAGATAGCCGGCATTGGCGGCGATGGCCGCCAAGATCGCCTCGACCCAGGGGTGCTCGGCCTTGGCGAAATTGCCCAAGACATAATCATGCACGCGGGCCTTGTCGCCGGGATGGCCGATGCCGATGCGCACGCGGCGGTAATCGTTGCCGAGATGCTCGGTGATCGAGCGCAGGCCGTTATGACCGGCATTGCCGCCGCCGATCTTCACGCGGAGCTGGCCGGGCGCGAGATCGAGCTCGTCGTGGAAGACGATGATGTCGGCAAGATCGATCTTGTAATAGCGCGCGGCCTCGCCGACCGCGCGGCCGGACTCGTTCATGAAGGTCTCGGGCTTCAAGAGGATGATCCGCTCTTGGCCGATGGCGCCCTCGCTCGCCTGGCTCTGGAAACGGGCGCGGAACGGCGCGAACGGATGGCGGCCGGCGATGGCGTCGGCCGCCATGAAGCCGATATTGTGGCGCTGCCCGGCATAGGCGCGGCCGGGATTGCCGAGGCCGACGAAAAGCTTCATGCGGAAAAGCCGGCAGTTAGAGTGGGATGCGAAAAAGTGTGAGCGGTTTTTCGCAAAAATCCCACTCTAAGTTTTTGGAATCGAGGACGCCGGGCGACACGTGCCGCCCGGCGATCTGGATTACTTCTTCGGCTTGGCCGCGGCCGCAGCCTTGGCATCCGGGGCGGCGCCGGCGGCCGGAGCCGCAGCGCCCGCCGCGGGCGCGGCCGCCGCAGCGGCAGCCACGGGCGTCTCGGCCACGGCGATCGGCGGCGCGATGGTCGCGATCGTGAAGTCATGCTGCGTATCGACCGGACGGACGCCGGCCGGCAGCGTGATCGCCGAAATATGCACCAACTCGGCGATATCGAGCTGGCCGACATCGACGATGATCGCCTCGGGAATGGCGTCGGCTGGAACCTTCAGCTCAATCGAATGGCGCACGATATTGAGCGCGCCGCCCTTCTTGATGCCGGGGCTGATGTCCTGATTGATGAAATGCACCGGGATGGCGACGCGCAGCGTCGAGCCGGCCTTCAGCCGCAGGAAATCGACATGCACGGGCCGGTCGTTGATACGATCAAGCTGATAGTCGCGCGGAATGACGCGCTCCTTGCCGCCTTCGACATCGATCTCGTAAATCGTCGTCAAGAAATGCCCGGCATAGATCAGCTTGTTGACTTCGCGCCAATCGAGAGAAATTGCCTGGGCGGGGTCGCCGCCGCCATAGATGACGGCGGGAATGCGGCCTTCACGGCGAACGCTGCGGGCGGCCCCCTTGCCGCCTGCGCTGCGCACCGTGGCCGCGAGCGTCTTGGTCTCGGCCATAGTGGTATCCTTATCTGAGAAGCGGCCCTCGCCTCCAGGGGTGTCGGAAACGGGCTGCCGGGGGGCTTATAGGGGGCCGGGTGAGTTAGGGCAAGACGGCCGCCCCGCTTTGCCTAAACGGGGCGCTCGGCGCGGTTGTCGCCTGCCGGCTCGCCGCGCAAGGCTGCGGAAATCTGGAAATAATCGACGATCACCTCTGCCAGCGCATTGGCGGCGGACGGGGCCTTGGCGCGGCGGCGCAGCACATATTCGAACTCCGGTAGCGGCGCCAATCCTTCAGCTTTTCCAAGCGTTTTCAGTGATTTCGGCAGGTTGCCCCTGGCGAAGACCGAAACCGCGAGCCCTGCCTCCACCGCCGCCAGAATACCGGCCGTGCCCGCACTCTGCAAAACGAGCGCCCAGCTGCGCCCGGCATCATCGAGCCTTGAGAGCGCTAGGCGACGCCAGGCGCAATGCGGCGGGAACAGCGCAAGAGGCACGGGCGCGCCCGGCGCGAGATGCAAAGCCGGCGCCGCGGCCCAGACCCGCCGCTCCCGCCGCAAAACGATGCCGTCGCCCTCGCCGAGCTCGCGATTGACGATCGCAAGATCGAGGGCGCCTTTCTCGAAGAGCGCGGCAATATCCGGGCCGATACCCATGTCGATTTGCAGCTGGACGGCCGGATAGCGGTGGGTGAATTGCCCGAGCAGCGAGGCGAGCGTCTGCGGGTCGAAATATTCCGGCGCGCCGAGGCGGATCAGCCCTCGCGGCTGCTGGCGGCTGAGGCGATTCTTCACCTCGTCGTTCAATTCGAGAATGCGCCGTGCGTAAGAGAGCAGAACCTCGCCCTCCTCGGTTAGCGCGAGGCCGCCGGCTCGCCGATCCAGGAGCCGCAGCCCGATCTGATCCTCGAGCCGCTTGATATGCAGGCTGACGGCCGAGCGCGTGAGATTGACTGAGCGCGCGGCCTTCGTGAAGCTCTGGCTCACGCAAACCGCAACGAATGTCCGCAGCAGCGCCGTATCGAAAAGCATTGAGGCTACCTTCTCGCACGAATGCTGGCTTGCATTCTGCCCGAGCCAAGCCGCCAAGACAAATCCACCATGAAGACAAATCCGCTGGTGAGCGGCTCTCACCACGCCGATGAGAAATCTTCACGCGCGGGCCAACAGCGCACGGTTTATATTTCAGGCAATCGCGCAACGCGTCGAAAGAACCGCAGCCTAGGGAGTTGTTCGATGAGCCAAAAAAGCAAGCTTCTCGCTTCCGTCGTTGTCATGACGCTGGCGGCCGCCGCGACATGCAGCGCGCAGACGGTTCCAAATGTCACGCAGCAATCCGCCGATGTCATCTTCGGTACGCATATCGACACGCGCGCCGTTCACGCGCTCGACACGCAGTCGGGGCTTTGGAAAGCCGTCGTGCCACCCACGAAAATGCCAGGCGCCTTCGACGATCACGATCCAATCGGACTAGCCGCCGGCAAGATGATCCATGCAGACTGCTCGATCAATTGGACGGACCCGGATACGCACAAGCTCTATTGCTTCACCAGCGCGACATCGCTCGTCTATTTTCTCAGCGCGCCGCACGCCAATCTCGCCCGCGCGAATAAGGGCTGGCTCAAGTTCACCGGTTCCTGAGCTGACGAAGCTTCGGGGGTCTGCAGAGCCGCGCCGAGTCTGATCTTCGAGATCAGACGCGGCGCGCCTTCGCGCGTGTCGTGGGCGCGGCCTTGGCCGAGGTTCCGCAGGTTACTTCTGCGGCGCGGGCTGGCTCTGGGCCGCTTGCGCCTGAGCCTGGGCGACGCCAGGGTTTGCCGCCAGATAGTCCGCGTAGGTGCGGCCGTCATAATCCACGGCCTTCGACATCTCTGTCGCCTGCGACGGCGACATTTGCGCGCTCGACTGCGAAGTCGGCGTCTGGGTCGCATCGGAGGTGCTGGGGCCGACCGGCGCGCTGGCCGATTCCTTGGTGCACATGTCCGAGAAGACCACGAGGCCATTCGGCGTATAGGTCTTGATCAGGCAAGTGCAGGGACCGGGAGCCGGGTCGGCCACGGCCGCGGTGCCGACTGCGACCGCACCGACAGCCGCCACGTCGTCGATGACGATCCACTGGCCGCCACGGAATATCCAATGGCCATGCCAATGCGGGTGGCCGTGCCAAACGATCGGCGGGTAGGGATGACGCGGCTCGGGGTAACGCCCGATGATCGGCGGCCCAAGGTGACCACCGCGACCGCCGTGGCCACCGTGGCCGCCACGACCCGGGTAGAGGATCGGGACGAGGCGCCCGCCGTGGCCGGTGAAACGGCCGCCGGCAAAGCGACCGCCGCCGAAGTGGCCGCCGTCGAATCCACCGCCGCCGAAACGACCGAGGCCGCCCCCGCCGAAGCCGCGGGCGTCGGCAGAATCAGATGCAATGCTGCTGACGGCGACGACGATCGCGGCCGCGAGACTCAGAATGACTTTGCGTGACATGGGTTTTCTCCGCGTTAGGGTTCCAATGCCCGTTGGTCGGCCTGGGGCGGAGAAAGGTTCAAAGGTTTTCGGTTGTCGTGTTTCGCGCTGCCGCTTCGGCCAAGCCGTGCCGCGCCGCACGATCAGAAAACTGCAAAATATGCTAATGATATATGTGGCTCGCGCGATAATGCTTTTGACGGCGGGACCCGCGGCGCAAGCCTGACGGCTGACCGGCGCTTATTTTTTAAATTTTATTGAACCTCCGCGCCGCCTCTAACGACGAAGTCAAGAGTTGAGTGCCAATGCCGATGCAGACGACTTCGGACGAAGTTCTGGTCGGAAAGATCGCCAACGGCGATCGGCTCGCTATGCAGGTTCTGTTCGCGCGCCACAAAACGCCGGTCTACCGGTTCGTCCTGCGGATCGTGCGTAACGAAGCGACGGCGGAAGATTTGCTCGCCGATGTCTTTCTCGATGTCTGGCGGCAGGCGGGAAAATTCGAGGGCCGGTCTAGCGTCTCGACGTGGTTGCTGAGCATCGCCCGTTTCAAGGCGCTGTCGGTGCTGCGCCGCAGACCGGAAGGGCAATTGGATGAGGAGACAGCCGGTGCGATCGAAGATCAGGCCGATGATCCGGAAATCGTGCTGGCCAAGAAAGATAAAGGCGCGGCCTTGCGGCAGTGCCTCGCAAAACTCTCGGCCGAACACCGCGAGATCATCGACCTCGTCTACTACCACGAGAAATCGGTGGAGGAGGTCGCTGAGATCGTCGGCATTCCGGCGGCGACGGTGAAAACCCGGATGTTCTATGCACGTAAAACATTATCGGAGCTCCTGAAGGAGCGTGGGATTGATCGAGGTTGGCCATGAACACGGCAGACGAAGACCGCAGCGAGATCGAAGACCTGCTGCCGTGGTATGCGGCGGGGACGCTGGACCATGACGCGGCGCGGCGCGTCGAAGCCGCGCTCGCCGACGATCCGGACCTCGCGCGCCGCCACGAACTCGTGCGCGAAGAACTCAAGCAGACGGTCCAGCTCAACGAGGCCTTGGGCGCGCCATCGCCGCGCGCGACGGATGCGCTGTTCGCCAAGATCGACGCCGAGTCCGCGCGAAAGCCGGTGACATCGGCCGATCTTTTCGCCCGCATCGGCAATTTTTTTGCGTCTCTTTCGCCACGGACACTGGCTTGGGGCGCAGCTGCGGCGGCGCTCGTCCTCATGCTGCAGGCCGGCGTGATCGGCAACTTCATGCTCAAGGAGAAGACGCCGGGCGGCTATGAAACGGCGTCGGAACCGACGAAGACGACGGGCGCGGGCGCCTTCGTCTTGATCCGCTTTCAGCCGCAGGCCGAGGCCGACGAAATTACAAAGTTCTTGCAGGCCAACAAATTGACGGTCGCGGGCGGCCCCTCCGCCGGCGGGCTCTACATCGTACGTGTCGCGGCGACGAAGCTGCCGCCAGCAGATCTCCAGCGCGTCGTGACGCGCCTGCAGAACAACAAGGTCGTCGGTTTCATCGCCGTGATGGAGTGATCCTGTGCCGCTTGATGCGGCCGCCACGAAACGAGGTTCGCCATGCGAAGCGCCTCCAGAACTTTGGGCAGCGGCTTTCTGCTCTTGCTCTCGGCCTTGCTGCTGACCGCGTTCTGCGCCGATTGGACTCCGGCGTCGGCGCAGTTCCGCATGGGCGGTTTCGGGCGCTTGGGCGGCTACGGACGACCAATGATGGGCGGCAAATTCGCACACGGCGGACCGATGCCACGCGGCCGCGGCCGCGCCTATGGCTCGAATGACGGCAGCCCGCGCGAACCCGGCAGGAGGATTATCCCGCGCCGCTATGGCTGGAACGAGGGCGGCCGGCGCTATTACCCCGGCTATCCCGCTTATCCGGTCTATCCGCGCTATCCGATCTATCCGGCCTACCCTGTCGGCGTGCGCCACACCCCGCATCATCTCGTCGCGCAAAACGCGCCACCGGCCGGCCCGCCGGCAATCCATCACACACATCACGCTGGCGGCAATGATCACCAAATTGCCGCTGGCGAACAGCGCCACGTTCCGCACGAGATCATCACCGAATTTTCGCCGGGCGCTTCGCCGCGGGCGATCGACCGGCTCGCCCGGCGCTACGATCTGGTCCGGCTCGAATCGCAAAACTTTGCGCTGATCGGCAGCCAGTTTTATCGCTGGCGTGTCGGCGATGGCCGGGCGGTCGAAGACGTCGTAAGGGCGCTCCGGCGCGAACAGCTCGTGGCGAGCGTTCAGCCCAATTACGTCTTCACGCTGCAGGAACAGTCGATCACGCCCATCATCACGCGCGGTGATCCTGCTCAATATGTCCTCGACAAATTGCAGGTCGAGGCCGCCCATCGCCTAGCGACGGGAAAGCACATTCTGGTTGCCGTCATCAATTCCGATATCGACACGAAGCATCCCGATCTCGGCGGCACGATCATTCGGAGTTTCGACGCGTTGGGCGGCGGAGCGCACCCGCATCAGCATGGAACCGCGATGGCCGGGGCGATCGCGGCGCATGGAAAACTTCTGGGCATTGCGCCGGACGCCCAGATCTTGGCAGCCCACGCCTTTGGCGACACGCCCGGCACAGCCATGGGAACGTCGTTCGCGATCTATAAGAGCCTCCAATGGGCGGCGGACAACGGCGCGCGCATCGTCAACATGAGCTTTGCCGGCCCGCCCGACCCAACATTGCACAGGTTTCTGGCGGCGGCCTATCAGAGAAACATGGTGCTGATCGCGGCGGCCGGAAATGCCGGGCCAGCGTCCGTGCCGCTCTACCCCGCCGCCGATCCCGACGTGATCGCGGTCACCGCCACTGACAGCGACGACGGCCTCTACAGAATGGCCAACCGCGGCCAATATATCGCGATCGCCGCGCCAGGCGTCGAAATTTTGGTGATCGCCCCGGGTGAAGCCTATGAGATCACGACGGGCACTTCGGTCGCCGCCGCGCACATCAGCGGTATCGCGGCCCTCCTGCTCGAACGCAAAGCCTCGCTCAAACCCGCGGATATTCGGGCGATCCTGATGGGCACGGCCAAGCCGCTCGGCCCACCGGACCAGAACGCGCAATTCGGCGCCGGGCTCGCCAACGCTTTTCGCGCGGCGCTTCTGCCGAGCGGCTCAATGCCGGTGAAGCCCGCCAGCGTGCAAGCCAAGCGATGACGGGCGATCACCACGTGTGACGCAAAACGACGCTCACGTTCCGCGCGGCTTCGCGCGGGTCGTCGGCGCCGCTCTGGCCGGATCGTCCGGCCAGAGATGGCGCGGATAGCGGCCCTTCATCTCCGTCTTGACCGCAGCCCAAGTACCGCGCCAAAAACCCGGCAGATCGCGCGTGATTTGGACGGGCCGGTGCGCGGGCGACAGCAATTCGAGCGTCAGCGGCACGCGGCCCTTGGCCAGCGCCGGATGATGATCGAGTCCATAGAATTCCTGCACCCGCGCCGAGACGAGCGGCCCGTTCTCCGCCGCGTAATCGACGGCGATGCGCGAACCCGCCGGCGTTTCGAAATGCGTCGGCGCTTCCGCGTCGAGCCGTTTCTGCATGCCGTAAGGCAAGAGCGCTTGCAACGCCGCCTCAAGGTCCGCTTGCGTAATCTCGCCAAGGCTCGCCTTGCCGCCGAGGAACGGTGCGAGCCAATCGGCCGCGCTGGCTTGCAGGGCCGCGTCCGACACATCGGGCCAAGCGTCTTCTCCTTCGCTCGCGCGCAGAAAATTTACCCGGTCGCGCCATTGCAGCAGGGCCTTGCTCCACGGCAGGCGCGCGAAGTGTGATGTGGCGATTCCCTCGGCCAATATTTTCGCAGCGTCGGGATGATCCGCCGCGCTCAGCGCCTGTTCGGCGAGCACGAGCGCGCCCAGCCGGCGCTGGCGCCGCGCGATGATCTTCTCGCGCATGGAATCATACTGCACCTCTCCGCGCGTCACGATCTCCGGCCCCGCAACGGCCTCGATCTCCGCGAGCGTCAGGGGCGTGGCGAGCAGGATGCGCGCGGCGGCCGCGCGGCCGGAGATTTCACCGATCGCGAGATAGGCTTCGCGCGCGAGCCCATCATGCGGTTCGAGCGCGGCAGCGCGGCCGTTCGCCATTAAGAATTCGCCCGGCTTGCCACGCGCCTTGGCGATGCGATCCGGAAAAGCCGCGGCGAGATGGCGTGCGGCGTCTGCCACGCTGGCTTCGCCATCACCGCCGCCAACCTGCTTCAACAGACTATTGACGAGCCTGCGCGCATCTTCGGCACGCGGAGAACGCTCACGGCGAAAACGCTCGATCCGCGTGACGAGATCGACATCGTCGCCGCCGAGGTTGCGCTCAGTCAGCAGAACCGCGACTTCCGCCGCGAGCCGTGCCTCGCCGATCTCCTTCGCCGCGACAAGCATGCGGGCGAGACGCGGCGGCAGCGCGACAGCGCGCATAGCGCGGCCCATGCCAGTCAGAGTGCCCGTCGCGTCGATCGCCTCAAGCTCACTCAGCAGCACACGCGCCTCCTTGAGCGCCGGCTCGGGCGGCGGATCGAGAAAGCGCAGATCGCGCGTCGGATCGCGCGCCCCCCAGGCAATGCAATCGAGCAGAAAGCCGGACAGGTCCGAATTGAGAATCTCCGGCGCGGAAAAAGCCTCCAGCGCGCCATTCGCCGCCTCCTGCCAGAGGCGGTAGCAGACGCCCGGCTCTGTGCGCCCGGCACGGCCGCGGCGCTGATCGGCGGCGGCGCGGGAGATACGCACCGTCTCCAGCCGCGTCAGGCCGCGATCGGGCTCATAACGCGGCACGCGGGCAAGGCCGCAATCGATGACGACACGCACGCCCTCGATTGTCAGCGAGGTTTCAGCAATCGAGGTCGCAAGCACGATCTTGCGCTTGCCGGCTGGTGTCGGCGCGATCGCCTTTTCCTGCGCGGCGTGGTCGAGCGCGGCATAGAGTGGCGCGATGTCAACTGCCGGGTCTCGGATCGTCTCCTGCAGCAGGGCCGCAAGCCGGGTGATCTCGCCCTGGCCGGGGAGGAAGACGAGGATCGAGCCGTTCTCTTCCGCCAGCGCCTTGCGCACCGCGCGCGCCAAGGCCGGCTCGATCCGCTCCTGCGGGTCGCGGCCGAGATAGATGGTTTCAACCGGAAAGGCGCGGCCCTCCGCCGCGATCACCGGCACATCCGGCCCAAGCAGGCTCGCGACCCGCGCGCCATCGAGCGTCGCCGACATGACGAGAAGCCGCAGATCCGGCCGCAGATGCGTCTGGCTATCGAGCGCCAGCGCGAGACCGAAATCGGCATCGAGCGAACGCTCGTGAAACTCATCGAAGATGACGGCGGCGACGCCGTCGAGCCCGGGATCGTCCAGAATCATCCGGGCGAAAACGCCTTCCGTCACCACCTCGATCCGGGTTTTCGCCGAAGCGCGCGACATGAGCCGCATCCGCAAGCCGATCGTCTCGCCGAGGCTCTCTTTTAGCAATGCAGCCATGCGTTCAGCGGCGGCGCGCGCAGCCAGCCGGCGCGGCTCAAGGAGGATGATTTTCCTGTCCCGCACCCATTCCGCCGCGCGCAGCGCTAAGGGCACGATCGTCGTCTTGCCAGCGCCCGGCGGGGCGACCAGAACAGCGGCGGTCCTGCCCTCGAACGCAGCGGCGAGCTGCGGCAGGACCGTGAAAACCGGGAGCTTGACCTCGGAATTCTGCATCAGACTGAATTGGCAGGAGAAGCGCCGCCCGGCAAGACGCTGGCCCCGCGGCAGGGCGTGGACCATTTGCAACGGCTGTGGAGATAACCGCCGCTAACCGAACCGGCCTGATGATTCCGCTTCTCGTTACCGGGGGAAAGCGCTATATGCCGCGGCCGACCGCGCTCAACCAACCGGTCGCTCCGCCGTTTGGCATCCAACTTGCCGATATTGCAAGAATCGAATGCCAGCGTCCGGATTGAGGATTTCTTGAATGCCGACCGCGCAAGACAAGGCCGCTGATCCGGCCGCCTGCGGGCCAATCGTTCCTCCCAGCGAACATATAGAAAAAAAAGCGAGCGTCGCAGCCCTGGCCTTGGGCTCCATCGGCGTCGTCTACGGCGACATCGGCACCAGCCCGCTCTACGCCTTGCGGGAATCGATCATCCACAGCGACAGATCGACCGGTCTGACGGAGCACAACGTCACCGGCACGGTTTCGCTTCTGCTCTGGGCTTTGTTTTTCATCGTCACCGCGAAATACGTGCTCTTTCTGATGCGCGCCGACAACAAGGGCGAAGGCGGCACGCTTTCGCTGATGGCGCTGGCGCAATCGGCCTTCGGCCGCCGCGCCGCGCCGATCTTCTTTCTGGGTGTCGCCGGGGCGGCGCTCTTCTCCGGCGACGCGATCATCACCCCGGCGATTTCGGTTCTCTCGGCGCTCGAAGGTTTGCAGATTGGCACGCCCCTTTTCAGCGATTACGTGCTGCCGCTGACCATCGTCGTGCTGATTTCCGTCTTCGCCGTCCAGCGTCATGGCACGGCGAAAGTCGCGACCTTTTTCGGCCCCGTCATGGCGATCTTTTTCGTCGTCATCGCTCTGCTCGGGGCAATTCACATCCCGGATGCGCCGCGCATCCTGCGCGCCTTCAATCCGTTCGTCGGCGTCGCCTTTCTCATCGATCATGGCTTTATCGGCTTCCTCGTCCTCGGCTCGGTCTTCCTGGCAGTCACCGGCGCCGAGGCGCTCTATGCCGACATGGGGCATTTCGGCCGCCGGCCGATCCAGCTCGCCTGGCTTTTCTTCGTGCTGCCGTCGCTGACGCTCAACTATCTCGGCCAAGGCGCGCTGATACTCGCCAATCATGCCGCGATCGAGAACCCGTTTTACTTTCTGGCGCCGCATTGGGCACTGCTGCCGCTCGTGATTCTGGCGACGATCGCCACGGTCATCGCCTGCCAGGCGGTGATTACCGGCGCCTTCTCGCTCACCCGCCAGGCGATCCAGCTCGGCCTGCTGCCGCGCATGGAAATCCAGCACAAATCCGCAACGCAGGAAGGGCAGATCTTCATTCCGAGGGTCAACCGCATCCTGCTCGTCGGCGTGCTCCTGCTGGTTCTCATGTTCAGGAGCTCGAGTTCCCTCGCCTCGGCCTATGGCATTGCCGTATCCGGCACGATGGTGGTGACGACCGCGCTCGCCTTCGTCGTCGTCTGGCGGAAGTGGAATTGGCCGCTCTGGCAAGCGATTGCCTTCGTCTCCTTCTTCCTCTTGGTCGACTTCGCCTTCTTCGCCGCCAATCTGGTGAAAATCGTCGACGGCGGCTGGGTGCCGCTGATGATCGCCGCTTTTTCGATGCTCGTGATGTGGACCTTCGTGCGCGGCAATTCGCTGCTTGCGGAGAAAATGCAGCGCAATTCGATCCCGTTGCGGGAATTGATCCCGATGCTGGAGAAATCGAAGCCGACCCGCGTGCCCGGCACGGCGATCTTCCTCACCAACCAGCTGACCTCGGCGCCCTCGGCGCTGCTGCACAACATCAAGCACAACAAGGTGCTGCACGAGCACGTCTGGCTCATGTCCGTACGCACCGAGGACACGCCGCGTGTCCCCGCGGCGAAGCGCTACCAGATCGAGAAGCTGTCGCCGGATTTCACCACCGTCACCCTGCATTTCGGCTACATGGAAAGCCCGCGCATTCCCGCCGCTCTGGCGCTGCTGCGCAAGTCTGGCTACAAGTTCGATATCATGACGACATCGTTCTTCCTCGGCCGGCGGACGATCAAGGCGTCGGTCAATTCGGGCATGCCCGCCTGGCAGGACAACCTCTTCATCGCTCTATCGAAACAGGCCATCGACGCGACGGAATTCTTCTCCATCCCGTCGGACCGCGTCGTCGAGCTCGGCGCGCAAGTGGCGATCTGAGAAAAGTGGCGATCTGACGCCACCAGCATCGCGCGGCGCGCAAAACCTTGCATAGAGCGGCGCCGCCCCGTGCATCGCGCATGGCGCTGCGCTAAGCTCGGCCGATGCAAGACCGCGCCCAAGACCGCGCTAAAGCCGCCTCTGATCCCGCCGCCGGCAAGATCACGCCGATGATGGTGCAATATATCGAGATCAAGGCGGCCAATCCGGATTGCCTGCTGTTCTACCGGATGGGCGATTTCTACGAAATGTTCTTCGAAGACGCGGAGGTCGCCTCGCGCGCGCTCGGCATCGTGCTCACCCAGCGCGGCAAGCACCTCGGCCGTGACATCCCCATGTGCGGCGTGCCGATTCATCGCGCTGATGAATATCTGGCGCGGCTCATCGCGCTCGGCCATCGCGTCGCGGTCTGCGAGCAGACCGAAGACCCGGCGGAGGCCCGCAAGCGCGGCAGTCAGGCGGTCGTCCGCCGCGATGTCGCGCGCCTCGTCACGCCCGGCACGATCACTGAAGAAAGCCTGCTGGAGCCCGCGCGTGCCAATTATCTGCTCGCGATCACGCGGGTGCTGCGCAATGGCAAGGCGACATTCGGTCTCGCAAGCGTCGATATTTCGACCGGTGCTTTCTCATTGATGGAAGTGGAAGGCGCGGCGCTGAGCGCGGAGATCGCCCGCATCGGCGCCGCCGAAATCGTTGCGCCGGAAGCGCTCGCTGACGATCGCGACTTTTCCCGCCTCGTCGCCGATATGGGCATCCCGCTCTCACCCATTGGCCGCGCGCTCGACGACCCCGCCGCGGCCGCGCAGCGCCTGCGCGATTACTTTGGCCTCGCCACGCTCGACGGCCTCGGCAATCTCTCGCAGGCAGAGACCGCCGCAGCCGCACTCGCCGTTTTCTATATCGAGCGCACGCAGCGCGGCGCGCGACCCGCTCTCAGCCTGCCCACGCGGATGCGTTTCGACGCGCATATGGAGATTGATGCCGCGACGCGCGCCAATCTCGAACTGACGCAGACGCTCTCCGGCCGTCGCGACGGCGCTCTGCTCGCCGCCATCGATCAGACTGTGACGCCGGGCGGCGGCCGTCTGCTCGCCGAGCGGCTCTCCGGGCCGCTGACCGACGAAGCGGCGATCCAGCGCCGGCTCGACGCGGTCGCCTTTCTGCGCGACGACCATGATCTGCGCAGCGACCTGCGCGATTGTCTGAAAGCGGCACCCGATCTGGCGCGACCTCTGTCGCGCCTGGCCTTGCAGCGCAGCGGGCCGCGCGATCTCGCCGCGATCCGCGACGCCTTGCGCGCCGCCGAGGCGATTGCCGCACGCCTTGATGCGGTCGCAACACTGCCCGACGATTTGACGGACGCGGCGCGCAAAGCCGCGAGCGCCGATCCCGCCATCGCGGCGCGGCTCGCCGACGCGCTCGCCGGCGACTTGCCGCTGAAGACACGCGACGGCAATTTCGTGCGCGCCGGGTTCGACCCCGATCTCGACGCGTTGCGCCGCTTGCGCGACGAGAGCCGCAAGATCATCGCCGAATTGCAGGCGCGCTATGCCGCGCTGGCCGAGATCAAGCAGCTCAAGCTCAAGCACAATAATTTCCTCGGCTTCTTCATCGAAGTGCCGCAGGCGCACGGCGAAAAACTGCTGAGGCCGCCGTTCAACGCCACTTTCGTGCATCGCCAGACGATGACCGACGCGATGCGTTTCTCGACCACGGAACTTGCCGAGATCGAAGCGAAAATGTCCTCCGCCGCCGATCAGGCGCTGGCGCGGGAGATCAACATTTTCGATGCGCTCGCGGCGCAGATTCTGGCGGCCAAAGCCGCCATCAAATCCGTAGCCGACGCGCTCGCCGCCATTGACGTCGCGGCGGCGCTCGCCGAACTCGCCGAGGCGCGCGACTGGGCGCGACCGGAGATCGACACTTCGCTTGATTTCGTCATCGAGGGCGGCCGCCATCCGGTCGTCGAGGCAGCGCTCGCGCGGGAGGGCAAGCCCTTCGTCGCCAATGATTGCGAACTTTCCGGCAAAGGTGACGGGCCGGGTCTCATCGCCATCATCACCGGCCCGAACATGGCCGGAAAATCGACCTATCTGCGCCAGAACGCGCTGATCGCCATGCTGGCGCAGATGGGCTCCTTCGTGCCGGCGGCGCGCTGCAAGATCGGCATTGTCGACCGGCTGTTCTCGCGCGTCGGCGCGGCCGACGATCTGGCGCGCGGCCGCTCGACCTTCATGGTCGAAATGGTCGAAACGGCGGCGATCCTCAACCAGGCGGGCGAGCGCTCGCTCGTCATCCTCGACGAGATCGGGCGCGGCACAGCGACCTTCGACGGCCTCGCCATCGCCTGGGCGGTGATGGAGCAGTTGCACGCTAAAAATAAATCGCGGGCTTTGTTCGCAACGCATTTTCACGAGCTGACACATCTCGCCAAACAGCTCGACCGCGTCGTCAACCTCACCATGCGCGTCGCGGATTGGAAGGGCGATGTGGTTTTCCTGCATGAGATCGTGCCCGGCGCGGCCGACCGCTCCTATGGCATCCAAGTCGCCAAACTCGCCGGCCTGCCGGCGGCGGTGGTGAAGCGGGCGCAGACGTTGCTCGCCGAATTCGAAGCCGGCGACCGGCGCAAGCCTCTAAAACCTGTCGCCGATCTGCCGCTCTTCGCGGCCGCGCCGCCTGCCTCAGCCGCGCCGAGCGACGTGGAGTGCGCGCTCGACGACATCAACCCGGACGAACTCTCACCGCGCGAGGCGCAAGCGGCGCTCTATAAGTTGAAGGCGCTGCGGAAAAAGGAGGACTAAGCCGCTATGACCCGTGCATCAGGCGGCCGATGATCTTCGATGTATAATCGACCATCGGCACGATGCGGGCATAATTGAGCCGCGTCGGCCCGATGACGCCGAGCACGCCGACGACCCGCTGCTGCTCGTCGCGGAATGGCGCTGCGATCATCGACGAGCCGGAGAGCGAGAAGAGCTTGTTCTCCGAGCCGATGAAGATGCGTACGCCCTCGCCGCCTTCGGCGCGGCTGAGCAAGTCGATCACATCTTTCTGCGTTTCGAGATCAGCGAAGAGCAGACGGATGCGCTCCAGATCATCGAGCGCGGTGAGATTTTCGAGCAGATTGGCCTGGCCGCGCACGATCAGCTGCTGGCCCTGGCTGCTTGTATCGGCCCAGCTCGCGAAACCGGCCGCGACAAGCCGCGCGGTCAATTCGCCGAGTTCCGCCTCGACGGCGGCAAGGCCCGCCTCGATCTCCGCCTTCGCCTCGGTCAGCGTGCGCCCGGCGATGCGGACATTGAGATAATTGCCGGCTTCGATCAGCGCCGACGCCGGCAGATCGCGCGGCGTCTGGACGACGCGATTTTCGATCGAGCCGTCGGCAGCGACGAGCACGGCCAGCGCCCGCTCCGGATCGAGGCGGACGAATTCGATATGTTTGAGACGCGCATTCTCCTTTGTCGTGACGACGACGCCAGCGCTGCGGGTGAGGCCTGAGAGCATGCTCATCGCGTCGCTCAGCACCGTCTCGAAGGCATGTTCCTTCGACGAAGCGCGCACCTGCGCCTCGATCTGCGCGCGCTCCGGCTGGCCAATGTCGCCGATCTCGAGCATCGCATCGACGAAGAAGCGCAGCCCCCGCTCCGTCGGCAAGCGGCCGGCGCTGATATGCGGCGCATAGATCAGCCCAAGCTCTTCCAGATCCTGCATCACATTGCGGACCGAGGCGGGCGATAGCGTGATCGGCAAAAGCCGCGTGAGCTGGCGCGAGCCGACCGGGCCGCCAAAGGTCAGGTAGGATTCGACGATATGGCGGAAAATCTCGCGCGAGCGCTCGTTGAGCTGCCCGAAGCCGCTGGCATCCGGGGAGATCGTCTTGCGCGAAGGGTCAAACCGCTCGGTCATAAACTCTGGTCCGCTGCCGGCATAAAGGATTTTCCAATCCCGCCAATAAGATGGCTGGCGGAGCGCCAGGATGCAAGCCGCCGGCGCGGCGTCAGGCCCGGGAAAGATTGTTGCGATTTACTCGGCCTCTGCGCGGGGCAAAGACTTTCTCATGGCACAGGCATTGGCCGAAGCGAAGATCGAGGGGCGGGAGGACGCCCGCACCAAGGCGCTGCTGCAAATGGCGGTGGCCGAGGCCTTTGCCTGCTTTGCCGCCGGCGCCACCGCCAAGGCCTGCGCGCATCTCGACGAGGTTCAGCATCTCGCCGCCAGCAGCGATACGGCGAGCTATGTTTTTGGCCTGTTCTATTTCAACATCGGCGATTGCGCCCTGGCGCTCTCCTGGTTCGAGCGCGCCATCGTCCTCAATCCTGGCCATCTCGACGCCAGAAAGGGCCGCGCCGTCGCCTTGCAGAGGCTCGGCCGCATCCGCGAAGCCCTGAGCGCCTTCGAAGCCGCGGCGCGCGACAATCCCGCCGATTCCGAAGCCGCGCATATGAGCGGCGTCATCCTGCAAAGCCTCGGCAAGACCGATGCGGCGCTCGCCGCCTATGATCGCGCCCTTCGCATCAACCCTGATTATTGCGACGCGCTGGTCAATCGCGGCGCCTTGCTCGAACAGGCGGGTCAGATCGAGGCGGCGCTCGCCTCTTTCGATCGCGTCATCGCGCTGCGGCCGCAGGAGGCGGTCAATTATTTCAATCGCGGTTGCGTGCTGCAGAAGGCAGGGCGTTTCGAGGCGGCGCTCGCCGATCACGAGGCCGCGGCGCGGCTTGACCCTGCGCACCCCGAGAACGAGGTCAATCGCGGCAATGTGCTGCAGAAGCTCGGCCGTCAGGCCGAAGCGCTCGCCTGCTACGATGCGGCATTGCAGATGCGGCCGCATTATCCGCAAGCCCATTATAATCGCGGCATCGCCCGGCAAAGGCTCGGACGCCGCGTCGAGGCGGTTGAGGATTTCGATGCCGCGCTGGCGCAAAAGCCGGCCTATCCCGAGGCGCTCTGCAATCGCGGCAATGCGTTGAGCGAGTTGGGGCGCCTCGCCGAAGCGGTCGCATCTTACGAGCAGGCGCTGGCGCTGCGGCCCAACTTTCGTCAGGCGCAGATCAATCGCGCCAATGTGCTGTTCGCGCTCGGGCGGCCGGAACTTGCCCGCACTGCAGCGGCCGAGATTCTGGCGCAGGAGCCGAACCATGCGCAAGCGCTGTGCATCAGCGGCGCCGCGCAACAAAGGCTCGGCGATCTCGACGCCGCGCTCGCCTTTCTCGACCGCGCTGTCGCCGTGCGGCCGGATTTCGCCGAAGCCTGGCTCAATCGCGGCAATGTCCTGCAAGAGCAGGATCGGCTCGAAGAAGCGCTCGCGAGCTATGATACGGCACTGGCGTTGCGTTCCGCCTATCCCGAGGTTCTATCGAGCCGCGGCATCGCGCTGAAGGAACTTGGCCGTCTCGACGAAGCGAAAGCGGCTTTCGACGCAGCCCTGCAATTGAAGCCGAATTATCCCGACGCGCGCAACAATCGCGCCGGCGCCTTGCTGCTCGCGGGCGATCTTACGCAAGGCTTTGCAGCCTTCGAAAGCCGCTGGGAGCGCAGCAATGCGCCGCCGAAGACGCTGATCTCGCCCCTGCCGCATTGGCGCGGCGAGCCGCTCGAAGGCCGCCGCATTCTCGTCTGGGACGAACAAGGCCTCGGCGATCTCATCCAATTCTGCCGCTATCTGGCGCTGCTAACCGAGCGCGGCGCTGACGTCACCCTGTTCGGCCGCAAGTCGATGTTCCGCCTGCTCTCGACGCTGCCATCACCGCCGCATTTCGTCGAGGCGCCTGGGGCGACGGAAGCCTACGATTATCAAAGCGCATTGATGAGCCTGCCCTTCGCATTCGGCACCTCGCTCGCGAGCGTGCCGGCGGAGGTGCCCTATCTCAAGGCTGAGCCGGCGCGGACCGCCGCCTGGGCGGAGCGGCTCGGGCGCCACGGCTTTCGCATTGGTATCTGCCGTCACGGCAATATGAAGATCAACCTGAAGCGCAACATGCCGCTCGCCAGTTTCGCCGGGCTCGCGGCGATCCGCGGCATGCGCTTGATCAACCTGATGAAAGAGCACGAGCCTGAACCCGCGGGCTTCGCGCTCGAATCCTTTGGCCCCGATCTCGACGCCGGCCCCGACGCCTTCCTCGATACCGCAGCGGTAATGGCCAATTGCGATCTGATCGTCACCTCCGACACATCGATTGCGCATCTCGCTGGAGCGCTCGGGCGGCCGGTGTTTCTCGCGCTGCGCTGCGTACCCGATTGGCGCTGGCTCGCCACGGGCACGCACTCGCCCTGGTATCCGACGATGCGGCTTTTCCGGCAGAAGCAGGACGGCGACTGGGCGCCCGTCTTCGCCGAGATCGCCGAGGCCGTGCGGGCGCAGATGGCGGCGCGCGACGAGCTTAGCTTATAGCGGCGAGGCGCCGCGCCGGAGCGAGAACGGCCGCGATCTTCTCGGCAAGCTCGGCACGCGTGAACGGCTTCGGCAGAACCTGAATGCCGAGGACGAAGCGGCAGCGATCGATTGTCGTATCCTGCACATAGCCGGTGGTGAGCAGCACTTTCAATTTCGGGCGCAGTTTCAGCGCTTCCTCGGCGAGCTCGGCGCCGGTGACGCCCGGCAGGCCGACATCGCTGAAGAGCAACGTCAGCTCTGTGCCGTCACGCAGGATTGCAAGCGCCTGAGCCGCATTTTCCGTGACGCGAACCTCGAAGCCGAGATCGCGGAGAATTTCGGCGGAATACGTCCGCACTTCGGCGTCGTCCTCGACGACGAGCACAGTACCGGCCGGCGCCGGCAGCAATGCCCGCTCCGCCAGCGGCTCGGCCTCGATAAGAACATTCTCGGACTGGGCGCGGGGCAGATAGAGCTTGACCGTCGTGCCCCGTTCCTGAACGCTCTCGATGCGGACATGGCCGCCGGTCTGTTTGACGAAGCCATAGACTTGGCTGAGCCCAAGACCGGTCCCCTGCCCCATCGGCTTCGTCGAAAAGAACGGCTCGAACACCCGGTCGAGAATCTCTCTGTCGATACCCTTGCCGGTATCCGCAATCGAGAGCAGGACATAGTCGCCCGGCGTGATTTCAGGATCCTGAATATCGGTCCTGGCGGCGAAAGCGCAATTGCTGGCGGTGATCGTCAGCCGCCCGCGCCCTTCCATCGCGTCGCGGGCGTTGATGGCGATATTGAGGATCGCATTGTCGAGCTGGTTGAGGTCGGCGAAAGCCGGCCAGAGGCCCGGCGCGATGGTGGCGATGATCTCGATATTCTCGCCAAGCGTCCGGCGCAGCAAGTCCGACATCGAGGCGAGAATCGTCTCGATCTTCGCGCCGCGCGGCTCAAGCGGCTGACGGCGCGAAAAGACGAGCAGTCTCTGCGTCAGGACGGCGCCGCGCCTGGCCGCATCGAACGCGTTCGTCGCCCAGCGGTGCAGCCGCGCCTCGCCCTTCTCGGTATGGCGCTTCAGCATTTCGAGATTGCCGAGCACGGCGGTGAGCAGGTTGTTGAAGTCGTGGGCGATGCCGCCCGTGAGCTGCCCGATCGAACTCGAGCTTTTGCGCCTGGCGCAATTGCGCCTCCGCCCGCTCGCGTTCGGCGACCGCCTTGCTGCGCTCACGGTCCGCCGCCATCAGCGCTTCATAGGTGCTGAAATGGCGGATCAGCAGCCAGAGCACAAGGCTGATCGCAAAGGCGAAAAGGATGGTGCCGGCAGTGATGAGAAACCGCGCCTGGCGCCAGTCGGCAAGGATGTGCTCCTTGAGCCGCGAGATGTTAACGACGAGCGGAAATTCATCGACGCTGATCGTCGCGACAATGCGCTCTGGCCCGTCGATCGCATGGGTCGAATCGTAGGTGACGGGGGCGCCCGGCTGGAGAATGCCGGTGAACGACTTGATCTTGTAAACCTCGCCGACACGGCCGGAGACCGGATAACGGGCAAGCAAAGTTCCATCGCTGCGCCACAGGCTGACCGCGCCATAGTCGCCGATCTGCAAAGTCTTATAGAGCTGTTCGAAATAATTGAGATCAATCGCCGCGGCGACGACACCAAGGAAATGACCCGAAGCGTCATCGACACGCCGCGCGAGATAGATCGACCAACTCTTGGTATCCTGATTGTACGACGGCAAGCTGAGATAAGAGCCGCTGATCTCCACATCGCGCAGGATGGTGAAATAATCGCGGTCCGATAGATCGATATTCGGCGCCGGATAGGTCTTGGTCGTGCAGATCAGCTTGCCGTCCGGGCCGATCAGGCTCACGTCATGAATCTGCGGAATGCCGACAATGCGCGATTTCAGCAGCAGATACATTTCGACGTTGGCGCGCTTGCGCATGATATCTTGCGGCTTGGTGATGCCACCGAGCGTGAGATCATCCTGCAAGCTCGAGAGAACGAGATCGACGCTCTGCATCGTGCGTTGGGTCTCTTGCGACAGCAAGAGATCAAGCGCCATCAATTCGCGCCGAGCCTCGGCGACATCGCGGACGCGGAATTCGCGGACCGACAAGACCGCGCTCGTCGCCGCCAGGGCAACAAGCAGGATGCCAAATACCACGATCATGGGCTTTGGCTGAAAGAGCGAACGGCGCGAGCCGTCCGGACGCAAGCGGCCTCTTGAAAGCAAAGGCTTTTCCCGTTTCCGCCGATCCTAAATTGGCGCCCCCCCGACGGCACGAGGCGCGATCGGAGGCTCAGGTTAACAGGACCGCAGCGGAAGAAAACCCACTCTACGACGATAGGGGAAATGATAGGGAAAATACATATTTATCAATATTTTGCGCTTCCCTACCAGCGCAGGAGCGCACTGCCCCAGGCCATGCCTGCGCCGATCGCCATCATCGCGACGAGATCGCCGGGCTTCAACCGGCCGGCGCGATTGGCCTCGTCCAGCGAAATGGGCAACGAGGCGCTCGACGTGTTCCCGTAGCGGTCGATGTTCAGCCAGCATTTTTCGCGCGGGATGCCGAGCCTGTCGACGACTGATTCGACGATGCGGACATTGGCCTGATGCGAGATCACATGGTCGATGGCGCCGGGCTTGAGGCCATTGGCGGCGAGCGCTTCGAGAATCACTTCCGGAAGTACGCGTGTCGCATATTTGTAGACTTCGCGGCCATTCATCGCGATCTTGTTCATCCGCTTCGCCAGCACTTCTTCGGATTGCGGATGCTTGCTGCCGCCGCCGGGAATCATCAGGGCGCCGGCGGCCGTGCCATCGGAATGCAGATGGGTCGAGATGAGCCCGCGTGTAGGGTCCGGTGTCGGGCCAAGCACGACCGCGCCGGCCGCGTCGCCAAAGAGGACGCAACTGCTGCGATCTTCCCAATCGACAAGCCGGCTCAGCAATTCAGCGCCGATGACGAGGACGCGCTTGGCGCGGCCGCTGCGGATGAATTGATCGGCGATGGCAATGCCATAGAGCGAGCCGGCGCAAGCGGCCGAGAGATCGAAGGCGAAGGCGCGCGAGGCGCCGAGCTTGGCCTGCACGAATACTGCGCAGGAGGGCATCGGCATATCCGGCGAGATCGTGCCGACGATGATCATGTCGAGTTCGGCCGGCGCGGTCTCCGCCATTTCGAGCGCCTTGCGCGCCGCCGCAACAGCCATGTCCGACGTCACTTCCCCGTCGGCCGCGATATGGCGCTCCTTGATCCCGGTGCGCTCGGTGATCCAGGCATCAGAAGTGTTAATGATCTTTTCAAGATCGTGATTAGTGAGAATGCGCGACGGTACGTAGGCTCCCGTCCCCAATATATGGGAATGCGTCACGTTGCCGACCCTTATCGCCGCTCAGCGGCTCCGAGCAACGCATAGGCTGAAACGGTCGGCACCGCAATCGCGGATAATGCGCGCGCACGGAAGTCGCGCCCGCGCCACCCGCGCGGGAGCCGTTTCCCTAAGGGCGCCTAATTGATCCGCTTGCCACATTCGCTCGCTTGCGCGGCTTCGGCGCGCAATTGATAAGCGTTACGCAAATGGTCGATGACGTCGCGCGCGCGCCGCAAGGCTGCGTTGTCAACGCGCGGCCTGAACCCGGCAAAAGCCCAATTCGCGCCGCCACCCTCAGGTGCGCACGGCCTGATAAGAATGTCGCCGACATCCTCGAACCCTGCCTGCCGGCGTAAGGTGCGCAGACAGATTTCGCGCAATTCGGCTTGGGAACGCAGCTCGCGCGGCATATCCGGCCTCCTTGGTTGGAAACATCGTGATACTCCCTAACGCCCAAAATTGAGATATGTTCCAATTTAGCAACATGATGTGAGCGGTATGGCACCGGACGATCTGCAAACACGCATTCTTTACCGCGACGCGCTGATGCTCGTGCTCGACAAGCCGGCGGGCATCGCCGTGCATCGGGGACCGAAGGGCGGCGTGTCGCTTGAGGTGGGATTTCCGGCCTTGCGCTTCGGCCTCCCCCGCGATCCCGCGCTGGCGCATCGGCTCGATCGCGACACGGCGGGATGTCTTGTGCTGGGACGCCACCATAAGGCGCTCGAGAAACTCGGGCTGCTCTTCAAGCAAGGCAAGATCGGCAAGACCTATTGGGCGGTCGTCGAAGGCGCGCCGCGCGAGGACGAGGGCCTGATCGATCTGCCGCTCGGCCGCCTCGACGCCACGCGCGGCTGGTGGATGAAGGTCGATCCGCAAGGCCAGCCGGCGCAGACACGCTGGAAAATCCTGGCGCGCGGCGAAGGAAAATCGCTGTTGGCGCTGAGCCCGCTCACCGGCCGCACGCATCAGCTGCGCGTCCATTGCGCCGCCAGCGGCTTCCCGATCCTCGGCGATCCGATCTACGGCACGGGCGAGCGCGACGCGCGGCTGCATCTGCTCGCCCGGGCGATCGAAGTGCCGCTCTACAAGAACAAGGATCCGATCAAGGTCGAGGCGCCGGTGGCGTCCCATATGCAGGCCGAAGTCTCGGCGCTGCTCGGCACGGTCTCAGCATAGGCCACGGAGCAAGAGCGGCGGCGCAACGGCCGCCGCACCTTACGCTTGCGACACGCTCGGCTGCAGCGCGGCGATCTCTTTCTCGCGTTTCGATTCGGCCGCCGCGCGATGATCCTTCGCCAGCACCGTATAGACCGCCGGCAGAACGAAGAGCGTGAACAGCGTGCCGATCGACATGCCGGAAACGACGACGATGCCGATCGAGAAGCGGCTCGCCGCGCCCGCGCCAGTGGCGGTGACGAGCGGGATCAGACCCGTCACCATGGCCGCCGTCGTCATCAGGATCGGCCGCAGACGGATGCGCGCGGCCTTCTTGATCGCCTCGACACGGTCAAGCCTCTCGTAAATCTGCAATTCACGCGCAAATTCGACCATCAAGATGCCGTGCTTGCTAATAAGCCCGATCAAGGTGACGAGGCCGACCTGCGTGTAAATGTTGATCGTCGCGACGCCGAAGAACAAAGGCGCCAGCGCGCCGCTGATCGCCATCGGCACGGAGACCATGATGACGAGCGGATCGCGCAAGCTCTCGAATTGCGCCGCGAGCACCAAGTATATGATGATCAAAGCGAACAAGAAGGTGACGGCAAGCTGATTGCCTTCCTGCACGAATTGCCGTAAATCGGCGAGATAATCGTGGCTGAAGCCGGCTGGAAGATCCTGCGCCTGCTTTTCAAGGAAGTCGACCACCGTCCCCATCGCGACGCCCGGCATCGCGACCGCCTGGAACGTCGCCGAATTGAGCTGATTATAATGCGTCAGCGCGTTCGGGTCGGTGTCGGTCGTAATAGACACGACCGTCGAGAGCGGAATCTGCGCGCCGGTAAGAGACGGCACGTAATAGTGCGCGAGGAGCTCCGGATTCAGACGGAACGTGCGCGGCACTTCCGGAATCACCTCGTAGGAACGTCCCTGCAAGTTGAACCAGTTGACGTAATTGCCGCCGAGCATCAGCGCCAGCGTATTGCCGATCTGCTGCATGGTGAGGCCAAGGTCGCTCGCCTTGTTGCGATCGATCTTGATGCGGATGACCGGCTGGTTGAATTGAAGATCGCTATCCGAAACGATGAAGAGCCCGCTCTTCCTCGCCGCCGCCTTGATCTTCTCCATCTCCTTGTAGATCACTGGGAAGCCGGCGGTCGAATTGATGACCATCTGTATCGGCAGGCCGCCCGGACCACCCGGGAGTGCCGGCAGATTGAAGGCGAAAGCATTGACGCCCGGGATCTGCGACAGCTTCGCTTGCACCAGCGGCTTCAATTGCATCGCCGTGCGCTTGCGCTCGTCCCAGGGCTTCAGCAACATGCCGGAAATGCCCTGGTTGGCCGAGGGCGTGCCGTTGAGGACGAAGCGCAGATCGGTCTCCGGGAAGGAGGCGAAGGCCTTGTCGAGCTGCGCGCCGTAATAATCGGCGTAATCGATATTGCCGTATTGCGGCGTCTTGGTGAGTGCGAAGACGATGCCCTGGTCTTCCTCCGGCGCGAGCTCCGAGCTCGTATGAAGGTAAAGGAAGGCCACGAGCCCCAAGATCGTCACCGCGAAGAGGCCCGTCGCGGCACGATAATGAAGCGAGCGGTCGAGGCGCCGGCCATACCAGTCCGTCACCGCGCTGAAGATCCGATCGACAAGCTGTGCGAAGCCCCCGGGCTCGCCGCTCTTGAGCAACATCGAGCACATCATCGGCGAGAGAGTGAGCGCGATGACGCCAGAAATGACGACCGAACCGGCGAGGGTAAAGGCGAATTCGCGGAACAGGGTACCCGTGAGGCCGCCAAGGAAACCAATTGGCGCATAGACCGCCGCGAGCGTGATCGTCATGGCGATGACGGGGCCGACGATTTCGCGCGCTCCGACCAGCGCCGCCTGCACGGGCGTCTTGCCCTCCTCGATATGGCGATAGATGTTCTCGACCACGACGATCGCGTCGTCCACAACGAGGCCGATTGCGAGAACCATGGCGAGCAGCGTCAACAGATTGAGGCTGAAGCCCATGATCAGCATCATCGCGCAGGCGCCGACGAGCGACAGCGGGATCGTCACGACCGGGATCAGCACCGAGCGGAACGAACCGAGGAACAGGAAGATCACGACGACGACAATCAGCACGGCTTCGATCAGCGTGTGCTCCACCTCATCGATCGAAGATTGAATGAATTTCGTCGAATCGTAAGCGACCTTCATCTGCAGCGAAGGAGGCAGATTGCGCTCGATGGTGGGGAACAGCGCACGTACGCCGCGCACGATCGACAGCGGATTGCCTTCCGGCGTCGCCTGCACGCCAATGAAGATCGCATGCTCGCCACTGAAGGCGACGCTGGAATCCTCACTTTGCGCGCCGAGATCGACCTTCGCAATGTCCTCGATGCGGACGAAGCCACCGTCCTTGGCCTTCACAATCATCCGCTTGAACTGCTCGATATTGGTCAGGTCGGCGTTGGTCGTGACGTTCGAGACCGTATAATAGCCCTTGACCTGTCCAGCGGCCGCCTGGAAATTATTGGCCTGGATGGCGGCGGCGACATCGGCAGCGGAGACGCCCCGTCCGGCCATGCGGACCGGATCGAGCCACAAGCGCATCGCAAAGGTCTGGCCGCCGAGGATATCAGCCGAGGCGACGCCATCGATGGTCGAAAGGATCGGCTGGACAACGCGCGTCAGATAATCGGAGATCGCCGAACCGGAAAGCTCCTTGCTCGAAAAGCCGATATACATGACCGCCGTGGTCTGGCCGGTCGATTTCACGATGATCGGATCGTTGGCTTCCTTGGGGATCTGATATTTGACCTGATTGACCTTCGCCATCACGTCGGTCAACGCCTGGTTGGGATCGGCGTTGAGCTTCATGTAGACGGAGATCGTGCTCGTCCCCTGCACCGATTGCGAGGTCATGTAATCGATGCCCTCGGCCGAAGCGACAGCCTGCTCGATCGGCGTGGTGATGAAGCCCTGCATCAGTTCCGGCGAGGCGCCGGGATAGGTTGTCGTCACGGTGATCACCGTGTTCGACAATTTCGGATATTGCCGCACCGGCAGATGGACGGCGGCATTGAGGCCGATCAGCAGAATAAGCAGGCTGACGACGAGCGACAGAACCGGCCGCTTGATGAAAATATCGGTGAAAGCCATTAGCTGCGCTCCGCCCTCAATAGGGGCTCGGTTCGGCCGGAATGACCGGCGGCGGCTCGGACGAAATCGCGACGGCCGCGCCCGACTGCACCTTGATCTGCCCCACGGCCACGACGTCGTCGCCGGGTTTGATGTCGCCGGAGGCGATGACGACACGGCCGTTGATGCGCTCGCCCGTCTTCACGAAGGTCCGCACCGCCGTCAGTGTCTCCTTGCCGTCGCTGCCGCTCGATTTCTTGATCAGGAAGACGGAATCGCCATAGAGCGAATAGTCTGCGGCCGTCTCCGGCACGGTCATGACCGGCGGCTTATCCGGCAGCACGACTGTCGCGGTCGCGAACATGCCCGGTTTCAGCGCGTGATCAGGATTGTCGAATGTCGCCTGCACCGAGATATTGCGGGTGTCGATGCTGATCTGCGGCTCGATCGTGGTGATCTTGCCGACAAAGACGCGATCCGGATAGGCATCGACGCTGACGTGCACGGTCTGGCCAAGCTTCAAATCCGAGCTGTTCTTTTCCGTGACGGTGAAATTTACCCAGATCTGCGAGAGATCGGTGAGCGTCGCGATCTCTGCACCGGTGTTGAGGAACTGGCCGACCTCGATGTGACGCAAACCGAGTTCGCCATCGAAGGGCGCGAGGATGAGATCCTGCGAGATGAGCGCCTTGGTCTTGGCGATATTGGCTTGCGTCTGGTCATAGGTCGCCTGCGCATCGTCGGCTGTCGCCTGCGAACCGAATTGCCGCAAAGCGAGCGCCTTGGCGCGCTCAAGCGCGAGCTTCGCGTTTGTCGCCTGAGCCTCGAAGTTCGCAAGATCGCCGCGCACCGGATCGTCAAACAACTGTACGAGCGGCTGGCCTTTGACGACGTGCGCGCCCGGCTCGAACATGATTTTCACCACACGGCCGGCGACATCGGTCGTCACATTGACCTGATGCACGGCGACGACATCGCCGATGCCGGTGAGAAGATTCGGCAGAACCTCGGTTTTGACTTTCGCGACGCTGACCGCAATCGGCGGCATTTTCATATGCGCGAAGAATTGCGCGATCATATGGTTGCGGAATTGATTGAAGCCCCAGAAGGCGCCGACCAGCAGCGCCAGCAACAGGGCGACGATCGAAAACCACAGCTTGGTGCGTACCGGCCGCTCGCCTTTCGACTTGCGATAATCCGTCCTGGTCGAGACTTCGGTTTCGGCAGAAAGCGTCATTTGGCAAATTCCAGAACAGAGGATTCATAGGCTTCGAACGGGAGATCGAGCGCGCCATGCGCCGCGATCGCGGCATCGGTGAGGCCGACACCGCGCAAGATATATTCGCAAACCTCCCGCTCGAGCTTGGCGGCGGGCGGATAATCGAGCGCCGGCAGGAACGGAAGTTGCGTCGCCGCCAGGGTGCAGATTGTGTGATGGGCGAACCAGAAGAGATCGCGCGGGCTCGCCGCACCGGGCTGCGCATCGCCGACGGCAATGGCTTGTTCCAGCAAATCGACGAAAATCGGCGCGATAAGCTGCTCGACCTTGTCGGAGAGGAGTTTGGCGAATTCGCCGTCCTCGATATAGCTCGTAAGGGTGAGCCGCAGCTTCTGGTTGCCCTCGGCGTCGGAACCGTCCGCCGCCTTCAGAAAATAATTGACCATGCCGCGGATGACCTGCACCAGAGTGCGCGTCGAGGGCGGCTCGGCCCGCAACCGCGCAAGGCCCGGATCGGCGGTACAGATGCCGGCGAGAATCTCAGCGTAAATCGCGGATTTGTTCGGGAAATGCTTGAACAGCAACGCCTCGGAAATGTGCGCTGCGTCAGCAATTCGCCGCGTCGTCGTCCCGGCAAAGCCATAGCGGGCAAACAGCGGCAGGGCGCATTCAAGGATCTGCAGGCGACGGTTGTCGCGGGTAAGCCGGGGTGGTTGCATGATGGCCGTAAGTGAACGCTCACTTACCGGCTTGTCAAGTAAAATAGCCGAGATTTTTCTCTTTCCAGGACATGGTCCTCACCGGCTCCCGGCTGTCCACCCGAAAGCCCAGGTCCGCCAGATGGATGGCACCGCTCAGCTTGTCTGGGACAATCCCGCGATCCTGCGACACATGCCTTTCTTTCGCGGGGGGCGCCTGCTATCCCGCAGCGCATGACCAAGCTTGAGAATATCCGCAATTTTTCGATCGTCGCACATATCGACCACGGCAAATCGACGCTTGCCGACCGCCTGATTCAAACGACTGGCACCGTCGCCGAGCGCGACATGGTCGAGCAAGTGCTCGAATTCCATGGACATCGAGCGCGAGCGCGGCATCACCATCAAGGCGCAGACCGTTCGCCTCGAATACAAGGCCAAGAATGGCGAGACCTATATCCTCAATCTGATGGATACGCCCGGCCACGTCGATTTCGCCTATGAAGTCTCGCGGTCGCTCGCGGCCTGCGAAGGCTCGCTCCTCGTCGTCGATGCGAGCCAGGGCGTCGAGGCGCAGACGCTCGCCAATGTCTATCACGCGCTCGACGCCGGCCACGAGATCGTGACAGTGCTCAACAAGATCGACCTTCCGGCGGCGGAGCCCGAGCGGATCAAGCAGCAGATCGAGGACGTGATCGGCCTCGATGCGTCGGACGCCGTGCTGATCTCGGCCAAGACCGGCCTCGGCATTGAGGATGTACTGGAGGCGATCGTGCATCGCCTGCCCGCGCCCAAAGGCGATCTCAAGGCGCCACTGAAGGCACTGCTCGTCAATTCCTGGTATGATGCCTATCTCGGCGTCGTCGTTCTGGTGCGCATCTTCGACGGCGTGATGAAGAAGCACCAGAAGATCAAAATGATGGGCACCGATGCCCATTACGAGATCGACCGTATCGGCGTCTTCCGCCCCAAGATGCAGGATATCGAGGAACTCGGACCCGGCGAAATCGGCTTCATCACCGCGCAGATCAAGCAGGTGGCCGACACCCGCGTCGGCGACACGATCACCGACGAGCGCCATCCGGTCGCCCAGGCGCTGCCCGGCTTCAAGCCGGCACAGCCCGTGGTCTTCTGCGGGCTCTTTCCCGTCGATGCTGCCGATTTCGACGATCTGCGCGCCGCGATGGGCAAGCTGCGTCTCAACGACGCGAGCTTTTCTTACGAAATGGAAAGCTCCGCCGCGCTCGGTTTCGGCTTTCGCTGCGGCTTTCTCGGCCTGCTGCATCTCGAAATCATCCAGGAGCGGCTGGAGCGCGAATTCAACCTCGACCTCATCGCCACCGCCCCCTCGGTGGTCTATCAGATTGTGCTGCGCACAGGCGAAACGCTCTCGCTGCACAATCCCGCCGACATGCCCGACCCGACGCGGATCGAGCGGATTGAGGAGCCGTGGATTCGCGCGACGATCCTGACGCCGGACGATTATCTCGGCGCGGTGCTGAAGCTCTGCCAGGAGCGGCGCGGCGTCCAGGTCGATCTCAATTATGTCGGCGCCCGCGCCATGGCGGTCTACGACCTGCCGCTGAACGAAGTCGTCTTCGATTTCTACGACCGGCTGAAATCGATCTCCAAGGGCTACGCCAGCTTCGACTATAACATCACCGATTATCGCGAGGGCGATCTCGTCAAAATGTCGATCCTCGTCAACGCCGAGCCGGTCGATGCGCTCTCCATGCTCGTCCACCGCGACCGCGCCGAAATGCGCGGCCGCTCCATGGTCGAGAAGCTGAAGGAGCTGATCCCGCCGCATATGTTCCAGATCCCGATCCAGGCGGCGATCGGCGGCAAGATCATCGCCCGAGAGACGGTGCGGGCGCTGCGCAAGGACGTGACGGCGAAATGCTACGGCGGCGACGCGACCCGCAAGCGCAAGCTGCTCGAAAAGCAGAAGGCCGGCAAAAAGAAGATGCGCCAGTTCGGCAAGGTCGAAATCCCGCAGGAAGCCTTCATCGCCGCGCTAAAGATGGATTCGTGATGCGAATCACCCCTTGTCGCGATGCGCGAGTTCCAGCGTGACGAGCCGCGCCAGCAGCGTCGCCGGATAAAGCTGGCCGATGATCGCCTCGATATTGGCGAGCGAGCGCGCGAGCGGATGCACCGGCGTGATGTCGCCATAGCCGACCGAGGTCAAGGTCACGAAGCTGAAATAGATGACGTTCGTCCCGACGGCGAGATTGTCGTGCATTGGCGGAAGGCCGGCGAAGGCATCGGGCTTCGCCAGCGCGAGGAAGCCGTAGAGGGCCGCGAAAATCAGCCCGACATCAAGATAGAGCAGGACGGCGCCGATGATGCGGTGGAACGTGATCCGCCCGGGTGCGAAGACCGCGCGGGTGACGACGACGATCAACGCAAGGCCGGCGATGAGCCAGCTCGCGGCCTCAAGATAAACGTCGACGATCGACGGATGCCGCGCCCGCAAAAAGCTGGTGACGATCGATAGAATGATCGCGAGCGCGGTCGCAGTCACGGCCCAAGGACTGCCGGAAACGAAGAAAACCGCTGCGGCGAGCACGAGCGCGAAGAGGATGCCGAAGTAATGCGCCGCGGTGACTCCGCTGGCCTGCAGCGGGGCGATCACGAACAGGAGCAGCGCCATCATGACCGTCAGCGCCGTCAGCAGCGGATCGCTAAGCCGCTCTTGTAGGCGGCGAAAGCTTGCTTTGGTCATGGGGCGGCGGTCCGCGTTGAGGACATCACAGGCACTTTCTTCGACAGGCGGCCTTTGCCATTCGGCCTAGCAGGACGCCATAGCTCAAAATGGCGTCGTGACAAAATCCGGAATGACGCCAGGCTGGCTCCGCGCCTATAAATTTCGTGACAAGCTGATGGCCGAGGTCGTCCGTCTAATGTTTAAATTGCAGACTCAGAACCGTCGCGCCATGCGTCGCGATATTTTGCACATGATCGGCCTGGCGGCGCACTAGAAATCCTGCGAGGCGGCGCGGCCCGTCCTCTGACTCGAGCATGTCCTCGTGCGAGGGCGCCCATTGGGGAAGCTCCATCGCCAGTCCTTCGTAAGTGAGCTTCGCGTTGATATCGAACTCGTCATAACTCACGGCGAGCACGATCGGCCCCTTGATGCGGCAGAATTCAACAATCGCTTCGACCGCCTGCTGCACGGCGTACTCGACCCGCGTGACAACATCGCGCCGCGCGCCCCAGACGCCCGCCGCGCGCTCGATGAAATTCACGACATCCTGCAAAACCACGGCTTCGGGATCGATGGTCAAGTTGACCGTCCGGCGAATACCCAGGCGGAACACAAGATTGAGCGAGAGCGCCACGAGCGTCGCAATCACCAGAGGCGACGTGACCAGCGGCTGCACCCAATGCGGCACGCCGGCGAAAGCGGACGGCACGACCGAGACCATGAAGAAGGCCATCATGCCGGCGCCAATCACCAAAGTGCGGCGCGGATCGAGCACGCGGGTCGAAATGATCTGCACGCCGCTGATCATGATGAAGACCGCGGTAAACAGAAGCGCCGCGGCCATGACCGGCGGCGGCATGATCGTCAAAATGCCAATCAAGGTTGGCTGGAATGCCGCGACGGCGAGAACCGCGGCGATGGCAAAGGCGATATAGCGGCTCGCGACGCCCGTCGCCGCGACGAGGCCGACATTGGCGGTCGAAACCGTCAGGCCATAGGTTCCGAGAAGACCAGCCACCACGGCGGCAATACCGTCGCCGAGGATGCCGCCGGCGATCGAGCGCGCATCGGGGCGCACCCAATCGGCGTCGGTCAAACGCTGATAGGTCGTGACGACGGCGGTCGTGCTCATCGCCGCGGCGAGGCCCGACACCGCGAAGGGAATGACCATCGACCAGTCGAAGGCCCAGGAGAGATGTGAGAACGACGGCAACGCCAGCACGGGCTGGTACACGATGGCGCGGAGATCGGTGCCGGTGATTTGGCCGGTGAAGCCCGAAAGCCCGTAGCCCACGACCATGCCGATCAGAATGCAGAAAAGCCGTAGCCGGCCCTTGTTCCAGATGTTGAGGCTGATCATAGTTGCGATGCTCACGCCCGCCACCAATGCGTCGCGCCCCGCAACCATGTTGCCCGACGATTTGCCGAGCAGCACATGCAAGGCGGCGAGCCCGATGATGACGCCGACGAGGAACACGACCATTCCGGCCGTCTCGGGCGGGATGAAGGCGCGCAGCCTTGACCAGACTCGCGAAAGGCCGATCTCGACGAAGCCCGCGAATATTGTCATGCCCCAGACGAGCGGCAGGCCGCCAAGTTTCACTGCGAGCAGCGACGGGCCAAGATAAATGCCCGTGAAAATCGACGGCGCGAGGAAACGGCTGCCGACGGGGCCGCGCGGCAGAGCCTGCAAGACGACGGCGACCGCCAAGGCGAGCGCCCCAACGCGCAGGATCGCCGCGATCTCCGCCGCCGGAGCGCCGGCCTGGCGCGCGATGATCAACGGATAGATCATGAAAATCGCGATCACCGCCACGTGCTGGACGGCACTGACGACGATGATCGGAATTGGCGGCTTTTCCTCCGCCCCATAGACGAGGCTTGCGGGCTTCTTCATTTTATAATGACCGATCGCGCGGGGCGCTTAGTTGAGCACGAAGCCATCGATCTGAATAGCCGCCCGATGAAGGCAGCTTCTGTCTCATGAGCCGGTTGAAAATGGATTCGTGACAAACGACGCGACGGCGCTAAACTCCACGGATCGGATGCGCTGCGGATCGAGGCCTATGTATATCATCGCCCGCAACATCAAAGGCCCGGCCAAGAGCCGCAACCTGCGCTGCGAAGCGCTGATGGTCGACAAGGCGACCTTCACGCCCTGGCCGCCCTCGACCGAGGACGGCTGGCGACGCGCCTATAAGTTCCGCGACAAGCTCATGGCCGAGGTCGTCCGCCTCGAGCTTGACCCGATGGGCGATGAGCTTAAGGTGATCGAGGCCGTTTATATTCCATGACTTGAAACTTCCTTCCTTCCCTGTCGCTTGATCTATGCAAGACGAGGCAACATACGGAATTGGGAATGTTCTGACCGCAGCCCATGCGCGCCATCGCGATGATGCAGCAGGCGCGGCGGCGGATTACATTCCCGAATTGGCCGCCGTCGATCCGAACCGATTTGGTATCGCCGTCGCGACCGTCGATGGCGCGCTCCTTAAGGTGGGCGACGCTGATCATCCTTTCACGATCCAATCGATCTCTAAAGCTTTCGTCTATTGTCTCGCGCTCGAACTGATCGGCCGCGAAGCCGTCCTCGAACGCGTCGGGGTCGAGCCGAGCGGCGACGCGTTCAACGCCATCGTTTTCGACTCGCACACCAATCGCCCCTTCAATCCGATGGTCAATGCCGGGGCCATCACCGTCGCCGGCATCATCCATGACGTTGCCGGCGCGGGCGCCTTCGACTTCATCCTTGATCGGCTTTCCGAGGCCGCCGGCCGTCGCCTCACAATGGATGAGGCGGTCTATCGCTCCGAGGCGGACACGGGGCATCGCAACCGCGCCATCGGCCATCTGCTGCGCAATGTCGGCGCGCTCAACGGCAACGTGGATGATGTGGTCGATCTCTATTTCCGTCAGTGCTCGATCCTTGTCACCGCGAGCGATCTTGCGCGGATGGGGGCCACCCTCGCCCATGTCGGCGAGAACCCGGTGACCGGCCGCCAGGTGTTCGATCTGATGGCCGTGCGCAACACGCTGGCGGTGATGTTCACCTGCGGCATGTACGATTATTCCGGCAATTGGGCCTTTGATGTCGGCGTACCGGCGAAGAGCGGCGTCGGCGGCGGCATTGTCGGTGTCGTCAACCGTCAGCTCGGCATCGGCACCTTCTCGCCGCGCCTCGACGCCAAGGGCAATTCGGTGCGCGGCATCGCCGCCTTCAAGGAGATCGGCGACGAGCTTGGCCTTCACCTCTTCGATTGCTCGAATGTCGGCTCCGCCTTCGTCAAGCCGTTTCTCAAGTAGAACGCAAACGGCCGGGTGACGCCCGGCCGTGCTCGGCCTATTCCGGCGTAAAATTCATCGCCACGCCGTTGATGCAATAGCGCAGATGCGTTGGCGGCGGGCCGTCCGGGAAGACGTGGCCGAGATGGCTGCCGCAGCGGCTGCAATGCACCTCCGTGCGGGTCATCCCATAGCTGCGATCCTCGGTGGTTTCGATCGCGCCCGGCTCCGGATCGTTGAAGCTCGGCCAGCCGGTGCCGCTCTCGAACTTGGTCTTCGAGCGGAACAATGTCTGGCCGCAGCCGACGCAGGTGAAGCTGCCGGCGCGCTTCTCAAAGTTCAAGGCGCAGGAGCCCGGCCGCTCCGTCGCGTGCCCGCGCATGATCTGATATTGCTCCGGCGTCAGAAGCTTGCGCCACTCGGCATCGGTATGGGTGACGGGAAACGGCTTGGCGTCCATGACTCTCACTCCCTTTACGCTTTCGACGGATATTACGCCGATCACGCCGATTTCGTTACAGCCCTGCCGCGAATCTAATCCGCGAGGACGACGAGCAGGTCCTTGGCATCGACCGAATTGCCGGCCGAGACGAGAATCTCCTGCACTGTTCCATCCTTCGGCGCGTGAAGCACGGTCTCCATCTTCATGGCCTCGATCATCAGCAGCACGTCGCCCGCCTTCACCGCCTGCTGCGGCTTGACCGAGACTGTCGAAACGAGACCCGGCATCGGCGCGGCGATATGGTTGTCGTTGCCCTCCTCCGCCTTGCGGCGGGAGGGACGCGTCGCGACCGCCGTGCGGTTTGGAACTTTGATCGTCCGCGGCTGGCCGTTGAGCTCGAAAAAGACCTGAACCTGGCCGTCCTCGTCCGTCTCGCCAATGGTCGTGAGCCGGACAACGAGACTCTTGCCATGCTCGATCTCGATGGACCGCTCCTCGTCGAGGCTCATGCCGTAAAAGAACACCGGCGTCGGCAGCACGGAAACCGGGCCATATTTGCGCTGCGCGACGACGAATTCGGCAAAGACCTTGGGATACATGAGATAGGCGGCGAATTCCGCATCGCTGATCTGCCGTCCGCAGGCCTTCTCGGCCTTCGCCCGTTCGGCATCGAGATCGATCTCCTTCAGGAGCGCGCCCGGCCGCACATTGATCGGCGGCTCGCCCTTCAGCACCCGCTTCTGCAATTTGGCCGGCCAGCCGCCCGGTGGCTGGCCAAGATCGCCGTGGAGCATCTCGACCACTGAGGCGGGGAAGGCGATCTCGCGGTCCGGGTCTTCGACATCGGCACGGGTCAGGTTCTGACTCACCATCATCAGCGCCATGTCGCCGACAACCTTCGAGGAAGGCGTCACCTTCACGATATCGCCGAACATGTCGTTGACGACGCGGTAGGTCTGCGCGACCTGATGCCAGCGCGTGTCGAGACCGATGGCGCGTGCCTGTTCCTTGAGATTGGTGAACTGGCCGCCCGGCATTTCGTGCAAATAGACCTCCGAAGCGCCGTGCCTCTGATCGCTCTCGAACGCGGCATAGCTCTGCCGCACGCTCTCCCAATAGAAGCTGATCCGGCGGATCGCATCTGGATCGAGCCCCGTGTCACGCTCGGTATGGCGCAAGGCCTCGGCAAGCGAGCCGAGGCAGGGCTGCGATGTCGTCCCCGAGAGCGCGTCCATCGCGGCATCGACCGCATCGATGCCCGCGGCGACGGCCGACAGCACCGTCGCGCCGGATATGCCCGAGGTGTCGTGCGTATGGAAATGCAGCGGCAGGCCGATTTCGTTCTTGAGCGCGCCAATCAGCACTTTCGCCGCCGCCGGCTTCAGCAGGCCCGCCATATCCTTGATGCCGAGGATATGACAGCCGGCGGCCTCAAGCTCCTTGGCAAGTTTGACGTAATAGGCGAGCGAATATTTGGCGCGAGCAGGATCGAGAATGTCGCCGGTGTAACAGATGGCGCCTTCTGCCAGTGCGCCCTCTTCCACCACGGCGTCGATGGAGACACGCATGTTCTCGACCCAATTGAGGCAGTCGAAAATGCGGAAAAGGTCCATGCCGCCGCGTGCCGCCTGACGCACGAAATAGCGCACCACATTGTCGGGATAATTGGTGTAGCCGACACCGTTGGCGCCGCGCAGCAGCATCTGCGTCAGGATATTGGGCGCGGCGGCGCGGATTTTTTCGAGCCGCTCCCAAGGGTCCTCGTTGAGGAAGCGCATGGCGACATCGAAGGTCGCGCCGCCCCAGCATTCGAGCGAGAAGAGCTGCGGCAAACCCCTGGCATAGGCCTCCGCGACGGCGGCGATGTCATAGGTGCGGATGCGCGTCGCGAGCAGCGACTGGTGCGCATCGCGCATCGTCGTATCGGTGACGAGCACGCGCGGCTGCTCGCGCATCCATTGGCCGAAGCCCTTCGCTCCGAGCCGCAGGAAGGCGCTGCGCGAACCTTCCGCTGTCGCCGGCGGCGTCGGAAATTGCGGCACCTCCGGCGCGCGTGCATAGGCCGCCGGCTTCGGCCGGTTGCGCGTGTCGGGATGGCCGTTGACCGTGACATCGCCGATATAGGTGAGGAGTTTTGTCGCCCGGTCACGGCGCTTTTTCACGGCGAAGAGTTCGGGCGTTTCGTCGATGAACCGCGTCGTATAGGCACCGGCGCGGAACTTCGGATGATTGAGTACCGCCTCGAGAAAGGCGAGATTGGTCGCAACGCCGCGGATGCGATATTCGCGCAAGGCGCGATCCATGCGCTGGATGACCTCCGCCGGGCTCGGCGCCCAGGCGGTGATCTTTTCGAGCAACGCATCGTAATAGCGCGTGACAACCGCGCCGGAATAGGCCGTGCCGCCGTCGACTCTTATGCCGAAGCCGAAAGCGCCGCGATAGGCGGTGATGCGGCCATAGTCGGGGATGAAATTATTGTCCGGATTCTCGGTAGTGATGCGACATTGCAGGGCGTGGCCGTCGAGCCGGACCTGATCCTGCGGCGGAATGCCGGTTTCCTCCAGCCGGCCGAGGCGCCCACCTTCCGCAATGCGGATCTGCGCCTTGACGATGTCGAGCCCCGTCACCTGCTCGGTGACCGTATGCTCGACCTGAATGCGCGGATTGACCTCGATGAAATAGAACTTGCCGCTGTCGGCATCCATCAGGAATTCGACGGTGCCGGCGCCGACGTAATGCGTGGCATTGCCGATCCTCAGCGCGGCATCGCAGAGCGCCGCGCGCATCTCCGCATCGATATAGGGCGCGGGCGCCCGCTCGATGACCTTCTGGTGGCGCCGCTGGATCGAACAATCGCGCTCGAAGAGATGCAGGCAGGTGCCATGCGTGTCGCCGAGAAGTTGTACTTCGACGTGCCGCGCATGCCGGACGAGCTTCTCGAGATAGACCTCGTCCTTGCCGAAGGCGGCTTTCGCCTCACGCCGGGCGCTCCTGACGGCGTCGAGCAGGCTCGCCTCGCTCTCGATCGGCCGCATGCCGCGTCCGCCGCCGCCCCAAGAGGCTTTCAGCATGACCGGATAGCCGACCTCCGCGGCCAGCCGCTTGATCTCGTCATCGTCCTCTGGGAGCGGGCCGGTCGCGGGCATCACCGGAACGCCGACGGACATCGCGAGATTGCGCGCCGCCACCTTGTTGCCAAGGGTGCGCATGGTCTCAGGCCTTGGCCCGATGAAGAGAATGTCATTGGCGGCGCAGGCCTCGGCGAATTCCGGGCTCTCGGAGAGGAATCCGTAGCCCGGATGGATCGCATCGATCCGCGCCATCAGCGCGACGCGGATCACCTCCGCGATGGACAGATAGGAGTCCAGCGCCCCCAGATGGATTTCGCCCGCCTGCCCGCGGCCGACCTGATAGGCCTCGTCCGCCTTGAAGCGATGCAACGAGAGCTTGTCTTCCTCGGCATAGATCGCGACCGTCGCAATGCCCATCTCCGCGGCTGCGCGGAACACGCGAATGGCGATTTCGCCGCGATTGGCGACCAGAAGACGCTTGATGGTCAAGAAAGCTGCTCCTTCCGATCGGCTTTATGGCGTCCCCACGGGTACGTTTGGAGCCCCGACGACCAACATCGCATGAAGGTCAAGACACGTCTGCGTCAATCGCATGGCATGCCGCGTGCCACTCCGCACCCATAGCGCGGAATCCGGCCGCAGTGAAGAACGCGATATCTTGACGGCAATGTATGCGTGCGCGGAGACTGCTTGTTAAGCCTTGCGGCCTAATTTCACCGCCGCATTTTCGACGCGGGGGACGCTGCCAGCATGGCAGGAAATACCGACAATATTTCGCTGCCAGCGAACCTCGATCCCAAGGTCATCGACGACGCCATCGCGGCGCGAAGCTGGCTGCTGCGGTTTCCCGCGAAGCTCGAAGCGATGTTCGAGCGCGACACCGGCCCGCAAAGATGCCACGAACTCATCGTCCGCGCCTATATCGGGATCATCGTCTACAATCTTTTCGCCATCGCGGATCTGTGGGCCACGCCGCACCTCTTCGCGACCGCGTTCTGGGTGCGCATCGTCTTCTTTACCCCGCTGTCCCTGGCGCTGACGGCGAGCCTCTATCTGTCGCCGCCGGCTTTCCTGCGCGAGAGCATCATGTGCCTCGGCGGCGGCGCGCTGGCGATCGGAACGATCATCTATCTCATGGCCGCCAGCGGAAAATCGCCGCAGCCTACGCTGCACGAATCGATGATGCTGGTCGTGCTCTTTCTTACGATCGTGCAACGGGTCCGGTTCTGGTATCTCCTGCCGGTGTGCCTCGCCTGCCTGCTCGCGCATGTCCTCGCGCTGGCGAAATTCTACGATTATTCGGTCGGCCAGCAGGTCGCGACCAATATGGTCTTCGGCGCCGGCGTCATCTTCTGCCTTGTCGCCTCCTACACGATGGAGCGCGACCTGCGGCTACATTATCTGCTCTCGCTCCGCGACCGGGCGCGCAATTCCGAGCTCGATCGGATGAGCCGGCGCGACATCCTGACCGGCCTCGGCAATCGCCGCGCGCTGGAGGAAACGCTTGCGAAATGTGAGCCTTCAATTGGGCGCCCTGACGATTTTTCGGTCGTGCTGATCGATATCGACCATTTCAAGATGTTCAACGACACGGCCGGACACCAGGCCGGCGATCTTTGTCTCAAGCGGATCGCCGGCATCGTCCAGGCCGAATTGCGTGGGCAGGCCGACCTTGCCTTTCGTTTCGGCGGCGAGGAATTCATTGTCGTGCTGCCGAAAACCGCGCCGACGAAGGCGATCGAGATCGCTGAGCGGATGCGGCGCGCCATTGAAGTGGCGGCGATTCCGCATCCGGCACCCGCGGCCGCCTCGATCGTGACCGCGAGCTTCGGCATCGGCGGAACAAAGCTCGGTCATCGCCTCGGCGCGACGGAGGTCATCGCCAGCGCGGACAGCGCGCTCTATGCGGCCAAAGGCAACGGCCGCAACCAGGTTTGGCCGCGCTTCTCCGGCCCGGATACAATCGCGATGACGGACAAGACATTACGGCAGGCCTGAGCGGCACCGCGGCGTCTTGGAGATGTCATGGAATTCAATGCTAAATTCTGAAGCTCTGCCTTAAGCCTGTGAGCCGAACATGCCGCTTACGAATTTGCTAGCCAAGAACCTTCTGGCTTTCGCCGCCGCCTTTCTCACACTGACATCCATTGCGCGCGCCGGTGATGCCGGTTCCGTCGATCTCGATGCATTGCGCCTGTTGGCGCCGGCGACCGCCCTCGGCGCACCGCCGGAAGACAAGGCGGGCGTATTGACTGCCAATCTCAAGGTGACGCAGCAAATTCAGAATGGCAGCGCCGCGCAGCCCCTATTGCAGGACTTCAAGGATCAGCAACAGCAGGCGCTGCGCGACGCCTTCGTTACCAAAGACAACGCTCTTGAATTTGCTGACGGCCTCGGCAGCGAACTCGGCGGCCTCTACCAGTCCACGGTTAGATACACGAGCGTCGATGACGGCGTGACAGCGAGCGGCTCGAACATCTCGCCCGCGCTTGAGACCTTATTCTACGTCGCCAATGCCGAAGAGAATAAAGCGTCCAATACGGCCAAATATTTCTTCGCCGGCGGCGGAAAGGCGGACAAAAAGAAGTGCCTTTGGAGCGAGGCGCATAAAGTGCTCGACGATGTCCACGGCAAGATAGATGTTTTCGGCACTGCCTATAATCACGATCCGGTCACGAAGGAATGTGCGGAAATAACCGACAAGCAGTTCGACAGCGACGCGAATGCCTGCACGAAAAGCTTCGATAAATATGGAAACTCAAGACCGTTTCAGACCGAGCCGGGGCTTACGATCTTTCTCGGCAAGGATTATTTCGGCGTCCCGGTAAGCAATCTGTCTTTCCTGTGCGGTCCGCAACAATCCTTGCAAAGCAGTCCCAGCTTTCCGAGCGGGCACACGACTTTCGGCTACACCGAGTCGGTGCTGCTCGGCATCCTCGTGCCGGCGCGTTATCCGCAGATGATCGTGCGCGCGGCGGAATATGGCAACGACCGCATCATCCTGGGCGCCCATTATGCGATGGACGTGCTCGGCGGCCGCACGCTCGCACTCTACGAAGTCGCCAAGTTTCTCGACCCGAAAACGGGCAGCGGCGCGCAAGGTGGCAAGGCGCAGGCCGACGCTGGCCACGCCGATTTCGCAAGCGTGCTTGCCCAGGCCCGCAAAGACCTGACACAATTTTTTCTTCGCGAATGCTACGAAAAAACATTGTCGGCCTGCGCCGCGCAGGATCATAGCCGCTTTGCCAATGGCGATAAGGATGAGGCGCTCTACAACGCCACGCAGACTTACGGCCTCCCCGTCGTCTGGCCGGCCACGGTGAAAGGCACTGAGGATGTCAGCAAGCTGACGCCAAACCCCGGCTATCTGCTGACCGCCGCCTTCCCAAAGCTTACGCTTGACCAAGCCGACCACATTCTGACCGAGACCGAAGGTCCGGGCGGCGGCTTTCTCGACGACGGAAATCCTTTAGGTGTCTATTCGCGGCTCGACCTCTATCACGCCGCGAAGGAAGCCCTCGCGCTCGAAGATAAGCCGTGACCTCGCATCGGCGATGCGGTCTCAGCCTGGCGCCGTTCAGCCGATGGGAACATAATTGCAGGTGAAGGAAAACGGCCGCTCGGCCGCCGCTTCCTTCAACCGCAAGGAATAGCCGCGCGCCTCCATGAAGGCTGTGAGGTCGATGGCCTTTTCGACTTCAAAGATCCTGTCCTTGTGCGGCAGAAACCAGCCAGGGATTTGCGCGAGCGCCTTGGCTTTCGCGGCCTGGGCATCGGGAGCGACAAGCAGAAGATTTTTGTGAAGCTCGCCGAATTCGCCGGGATCATAGCCGCCGAGATTGACGAAGAAGAGCTTGTCCCCGGCTTCGCCGCCCGACGCGCCTTCGACGGCGGAAATATCATATCCGTCGGCTTGCTCGACCGCACCCCAACTGTCGAGGTGCAGACTTTCGGGATCGCCCCACCATTGCCGGCGCAGGTCCGCGTAACAATCCTCCGGCGTCTGCCCGACCGAAAAGCGCACGTCGTGCAATTCGATATTCGAGGCGCCGCAATTTCCGCCGACGTAAAACATGAACAGCTTCATGAATCAAAACTCTGAAAAACAACCTTCTTAATGACAAGATCGGACGCGCGCGACGACGAAACCATAACCGTCCCACTCTTGCTCCGGCTCGATCCAGCAGTGCGTGCCAGAAGGCCCACGGCCTGCATAGCCGAGATAGCCCGAGACATAGGGCGCCGGCGGCGCCGGAGGTCCGGCGTCAAATGTTCTGGTCGCGGCAGCGATACCCGCCGTCGTGCCGACGATGAACCCACCCGGAAAAACGAAAGCGTCGGCGCGCCCCGCAGAGGCCGCGCAAACCGACACGAGCGCCGCAAGCACAACGGCATACTTCATCGAGATCCTCCACAATGTTGGAAGGAAATCTAACGGGACTACCAGCGATCGCGCCCTAAATATCCTTTTAGGCACTTACACGTCGAGATTGGCGACGTTGAGCGCGTTTTCCTGAATGAATTCGCGCCGCGGCTCGACCACGTCGCCCATCAGCTTGACGAAAATGTCGTCGGCCTCGTCGCCTTCCTTGATCTTGACCTGCAGAACGAGTGGGTCATTTCAGCGCGATATGGTATGCGGCAAGTAAAATTCGCATCGTTGCGTCAACAAGGCAGAACCGGAAAAACTGACCATCCTTTTCGTACTGCGCAATTAAGTCGCTCTCCACATAATTCCTGACGCCGCAGATATTTTTGATGACGTGGGACTTATCGGGACGCCGCTTAATCAGTTCGATCAAAGTCAGGTCTGCCAATTTGATGTTGTGAGCATAGGAATTTCTAACGCGTCGAACAGCTTCAATGAAACTGCTATCATTATCGGGACAGCCAGACGCTTTCAGCAAATGCAAGAGTGAGCTTTTGCCGTTCATTGGCAGTCCTTCCACGAACTCGGACAAAGCTTCTGCACCGCCGAAAGTATTGCCTATTTTCAGCTTAAGCGCGCTTTTGATTATTTCTTTGGTCGCAGCCTCAAGCAATGCGTCGATCTTGAGTATGAATTCCCAATCGCTCTTGGCTTTGTAAATCTCATTCATCAGGCCCTTGTGAAGCCCTACCGCTTCAAAGAACTTATGAGCCTCTTTCAGCAAAACATCGGTGCGATCCTCCGGCATTTCCCCACCCGCTAGTTCATGCTCTGTTCCAAGGCAAGATTTCATGCTCTAAGGCGGGGGTCTAGTCATTTTTGAGTTGGGGTGGGCAACGTGGACATGGGACGGTCGTCATTGGAGGAAGAAGCTAACAAGGCCATCGAATTTAGCCAGCGGCTCATTGAGACCAGTATTCGCGTCGCGGGCAGCGCGCGTTTCGACATTGAGCCAGGCTGGGCGCAAAAGCCCGAAGTCATAGCGCTGGTCCTCCTGTGCCGGACCACTTCCAACTTCAACGCTGCGCTGACCCTGCTCCACGGTGACATCATCATGGAAGCCCGCGCCATCATTCGCGGCATGTTTGAAAATCAGCTATGGATCGCAGCCCTCCGCGAAAAGGGTTCGGTCTTTGTGGAGGCGATGAAAAACGATGAAGCCGCCAATCGGACGGCGATAGGTGGCATGACGGTCAAACTTTCGTGTCGGCATGGCGGCGACATAAACAGTCCAGAAACACTGCGGCTACGTGAACTCATAAGGAAGACGGCCAAGGAATTCCAAGCAGCCAAAAAGGTGAGCGCGACAGAAGTCGCTGCCCAGGGTGTTTGCGAATTAGCCTATATCCCCTACCTTCAGCTTTCACATGACGCGCTGCATTGCTCCTTCACGGCCCTTCAACGCCATTTGAGCTTCGAACGCGAAGGCGACATTATGCATCATGTGATGAGCGTCCACCCGAACTCAAAGCCGGAAGAAAAGACCGACACCATTTTGATGGCTTGTAATGCCCTTCTGGGTGTGGCGATCGCCGCTAACGAGATCATGGGCTTTATCGGGCCGAACGCACGAAATCCAGGCTCTGGCGGATGAATTCTGCGAAAACGGCTGGAACCGATAAAAGGGCGCGCGCTGCCCGCTGAATTCGACCCCTGGCAGCCTTTTTCGACCTGGGCTGCCGATCCAAGCGAACAGGTTTGTAGTTCTGCTGAACAGCTATTTAGTTCTCTCCAAACTTAGGCCCGCTCAGACGTCGAGATTGGCGACGTTGAGCGCGTTTTCCTGAATGAATTCGCGCCGCGGCTCGACCACGTCGCCCATCAGCTTGACGAAAATGTCGTCGGCCTCATCGCCTTCCTTGATCTTGACCTGCAGCAGCGAGCGGGCATTGCGGTCGAGCGTCGTCTCCCACAATTGCTCGGCATTCATCTCGCCGAGGCCCTTATAGCGCTGGATGTGCGAAATGCCCTTCTGCCCCGCCGCCATGATGAGATCGACCAGTTGCGACGGGCCGCCGGCCTGCTTTTCCTCGCCCTTGCGGACGAACTTCGCCGGCCGGCCGTAAATGTCGTGCAAGGTCTGCGCATGTTCGTTGAGCCGGCGCGCCTCGGCTGAGGCGAGAAGCGCCGGATCAAGCGTCGAGACCTGGCGGACGCCGCGCAATTCGCGCGACAGGACATAAGCGCCGTTCTCGACTTGACCGGTCCAACCACGCTCCAATTCGTCGGCGAAGCGATCGAGCCGTTCGGCGATCTCCTGCACATGCGCGATGGCGACGGGATCGTCGTCGGCGTGAATGGGCTGCAAGGCGCCAGCGATCGCCGCCTGCTCGACACCGGTGCGGTCGTAGCGCGAATGAAGAGCGGCGAGCACTTGGCGGATGAGGCGCGCCTCCTCGACGACGGCGCGCAAATCCGCGCCGGCACGCTCCTCGCCATTGGCGAGACGCAGTACCGCGCCGTCGAGGCCGCTCTCGATCAGATAATCCTCACGCGCGCGCTCGTCCTTCAGATATTGCTCGGAGCTGCCGCGCTTCACCTTATAGAGCGGCGGCTGGGCGATGAAGATATGGCCGCGCTCGATCAATTCGCGCATCTGGCGGAAGAAGAAGGTCAGCAGCAGCGTGCGGATATGCGAGCCGTCGACATCCGCGTCTGTCATGATGATGATCTTGTGATAGCGCAACTTGTCGGGGTTGAAATCCTCGCGGCCGATGCCGGTGCCGAGCGCGGTGATCAGCGTGCCGATCTCCTGCGAGGAGAGCATCTTGTCAAAGCGAGCGCGCTCGACATTAAGAATTTTGCCACGCAACGGCAACACAGCCTGGAACTCGCGGTCGCGGCCCTGTTTGGCGGAGCCGCCCGCCGAATCGCCCTCGACCAGGAAGAGTTCCGACTTCGCCGGATCGCGCTCCTGACAATCGGCGAGCTTGCCGGGCAGATTGGCGACATCGAGCGCGCCCTTGCGGCGGGTGAGTTCGCGCGCCTTGCGCGCCGCCTCACGCGCTTGCGCCGCCTCGACCACCTTGCCGACGACGGTCTTTGCATCCTGCGGATGCTCCTCGAACCAGGTGTCGAGCATTTCGTTGACGATGCCCTCGACCGCCGGACGTACCTCGGACGAAACGAGTTTTTCCTTCGTCTGCGAGGAGAATTTGGGGTCTGGCACCTTGACCGAGAGGACGCAGGTAAGGCCCTCGCGGCAATCGTCGCCCGTGAGGTCTACCTTCTCACGCTTGGTGAGGCCGGAGCGCTCGGCATAACCCGTCACCTGCCGCGTTAGCGCAGCGCGCAGACCGGCGAGATGGGTGCCGCCATCGCGCTGGGGAATGTTGTTGGTGAAGGCCAGCACGTTCTCGTGGTAGGAATCGTTCCACCACAGCGCGACCTCGACAGTGATCCGGTCGCGCTCGCCCTTGATGAGGATGGGCGAGTTGATCAGCGGCGCCTTGGCGCGGTCGAGATAGCGCACGAAAGCTTCGAGCCCGCCCTCGTAGAAAAGCTCTTCCTGCCTGATCTCGGAGGAGCGCAGATCGGTCAGTTCGATCCGCACGCCGGAATTGAGAAAGGCCAATTCGCGCAGCCGGTGCTCGATCGTCCCGAAATCGAATTCGACCATCGTAAACGTCTTCGGCGAAGGCTGAAACGTCACCTCCGTGCCGCGCTTGACTTTGCCCTCCACCACTGGCGCCGGCCCGGTGGCTTTGAGCGGCGCGACGGTCTCGCCATCGGCAAATTCGACGGCATGTTCCAGCCCGTCGCGCCAAATGCGCAGCTTAAGGAAAACCGAAAGCGCATTGACGACCGAGACACCGACGCCATGCAGGCCGCCCGAAACCTTATAGGAATTCTGGTCGAATTTTCCGCCCGCATGCAGCTGGGTCATGATGACCTCGGCGGCGGAAACGCCTTCCTCCGAATGGATGTCGGTCGGGATGCCGCGGCCATCGTCGGTGACGGTGACAGAGCCGTCGGCATTGAGCGTCACGCCGATCTTGGTCGCATAGCCGCCGAGTGCCTCGTCGATCGCATTGTCGACGACCTCGTAGACCATGTGGTGCAGGCCGGAGCCGTCGTCCGTGTCGCCGATATACATGCCCGGCCGCTTGCGGACGGCATCGAGCCCGCGCAGAACCTTGATCGAATCCGCACCATAGGCGTCATGCTCTGCGCCGACCGAACCTTGCATGTTTTGGGGCACGGGATTCGGGCTGGCGGACGCGGGTTGAGACATACTTTCTGGCACTTTCCGGGTTACGAATTTGGCAGGAAATCGGGCGCTTCAGCGCATAAGGAATATATAGTGCAAAATCGCGCCAAATGCATGTCCTGAAATGCGGTTTTCCCGTCTTTGCGCGGCCGAATCCTGGCCCCGCGACGCTCTGGCGCGGGCGCCGATTCCAGGCCCTCGACGGATGCCGGAAAAAGGCGTCAAAAAACAGCGCGCCGGAATCCGTTTCCGGACCCCGGCGCGCATCACTCACGCAGTTTGCGAAGCGTTCTTCAGGCGACTTTCGTCTTGCCCTTGCCGCCCGCTTTCGGCGGCGTGACCTCGCCGATGATGAGCCCCTCCGGGCCGCCGCCGACCTTGACCAATTCGCCATCGTGGATCTCGCCGCCGAGGATTTTCTCGGCCAGCGGGTCCTGCAACGCCTTCTGGATCACGCGTTTCAGCGGCCGCGCGCCATAGGCCGGATCGTAGCCCTTCTCGGCCAGCCATTCGCGCGCCGTTTCGGCCATTTCGAGCGTGATCTTGCGATCCTCGAGCAGGCGCGAGAGCCGGTTGATCTGGATATCGACGATCGAAGCCATGTCGTCCCGCCGCAGGCGATGGAACATGATGATCTCGTCGATCCGGTTCAGGAACTCGGGCCGGAAATGCGCCCGCACGATCTGCATCACCTCGTCGCGGATCGCGGCCGTATCCTGCCCTTCCGGCTGCATGACCAGAAGCTCGGCGCCGAGGTTCGAGGTCATGATGATCAGCACGTTGCGGAAATCGACCGTGCGACCCTGCCCGTCCGTTAGGCGCCCCTCGTCGAGCACTTGCAGCAGGACGTTGAACACGTCCGGATGCGCCTTCTCGATCTCGTCGAAGAGCACGACCTGATAGGGGCGCCGCCGGACCGCTTCGGTCAAGGCGCCGCCTTCCTCATAGCCGACATAGCCGGGCGGCGCGCCAATGAGCCGGGCGACCGAATGCTTCTCCATATATTCCGACATGTCGATGCGGATCAGCGCCGTCTCGTCGTCGAAGAGGAATTCGGCGAGCGCCTTGGTCAGCTCGGTCTTGCCGACGCCGGTGGGGCCGAGGAACATGAACGAGCCGATCGGCCGGTTCGGGTCTTGCAGCCCCGCCCGCGCGCGCCGCACGGCGGTCGCAACCGCCGCCACGGCTTCCGCCTGGCCGACGACACGCTTGGCCAATCCCTCCTCCATGCGGAGCAGCTTGCCACGCTCGCCCTCGAGCATTTTATCGACCGGGATGCCGGTCCAGCGCGAGACGACCTGTGCGACATGGTCGGCCGTCACCGCCTCGTCGACCAGCGCCGCGCCGCCCTTCTCCTCATTCTCGGCGAGTTTTTTCTCCAGGCCGGGGATGACGCTATAGGTCAATTCGCCGGCGCGCTGATATTCGCCGCGCCTTTGCGCCTGTAGTAGCTCTATGCGCGCCGCTTCGAGCTGCTCCTTGAGTTTCTGCGCCGAACCCAGCTTGTCCTTCTCCGCTTTCCAGCGCGACGTCAGCGCGGCGGATTTCTCCTCGGCCTCAGCGAGTTCCTTCTCAAGCTTCTGCAGCCGCTCCTTGGAGGCCGTATCGGTCTCCTTCTTCAGCGCCTCCTGCTCGATCTTCAATTGCATGACGCGGCGGTCGATCTCGTCCAATTCCTCGGGCTTGGAATCGACCTGCATCCGCAGGCGCGACGCCGCCTCGTCGACAAGGTCGATCGCCTTATCCGGCAGGAAACGGTCGGCGATATAGCGGTTCGACAAGGTCGCCGCGGCGACGATGGCCGAATCGGTGATCCGCACGCCGTGATGCAGCTCATACTTCTCCTTCAGGCCGCGCAGGATCGAGATCGTATCTTCGACCGTCGGCTCGGAGACGAAGACGGGCTGGAAGCGCCGCGCCAGCGCCGCATCCTTTTCGACATGTTTGCGGTATTCGTCGAGCGTCGTGGCGCCGATGCAGTGTAGTTCGCCGCGCGCCAGCGCCGGCTTCAGCAGGTTCGAGGCGTCCATCGCGCCATCGGCCTTGCCGGCGCCAACAAGCGTGTGCATCTCGTCGATGAAGAGGATGATGCCGCCCTGCGCCGTTGTGACCTCGTTGAGGATGGCTTTCAGCCGCTCCTCGAACTCGCCGCGATATTTGGCGCCGGCGATCAAGGCGCCGAGATCGAGCGCCAGCAGGCTCTTGTCGCGCAGGCTCTCCGGCACGTCGCCGTTGACGATGCGCAAAGCAAGGCCTTCGACGATGGCCGTCTTCCCGACGCCCGGCTCGCCGATGAGCACCGGATTGTTCTTGGTCCGCCGTGAGAGAACTTGCATCGTGCGGCGGATTTCTTCGTCGCGGCCGATGACCGGATCAAGCTTGCCCGCGCGGGCGGCTTCCGTCAGATCGCGGGCATATTTCTTCAGCGCGTCATAGGCGTTTTCAGCGGTCGGATTGTCGGCCGTGCGGCCCTTGCGCAGATCCTCGATCGCGGCATTGAGCACCTGCGGCGTGACGCCGGCGCGGGCCAGAATCTTGGCCGCCTCCGTGCCTTTCTCCAGCGCGATCGCGAGTAGCAAACGCTCGACGGTGACATAGGAATCGCCCGCCTTCTGCGCGATCTGTTCGGCATTGTCGAAGAGCCGCGCGGTCGTCGGCGCGATATAGAGCTGGCCGGCGCCCGCGCCCTGCACTTTCGGCAGTTTCGCCAGCGCGAGTTCCGTCTGCGTCAGGGCCTCGTGCGCGTTGCCGCCGGCCTTGTTGATCAGGCCGCTCGCAAGCCCTTCCGGATCATCCAGCAGCACCTTGAGCAGATGCTCGGGCGTGAATTGCTGGTTGTTCTCGCGAACCGCCAGAGATTGTGCGCTCTGCACGAACCCGCGCGCGCGCTCGGTGTATTTTTCGAAATTCATTCTTCCCAGACCTCCCAACGGCAAGGCTGTCCATGCGCTGCCGCATGCCGATTCCGCCTCGGAACATCCGACAGCGGACCTTACAGGAGATTTAGGAAAGCGGCGCGGGGATTGGTAGAGGCATCGCGCATAGGATTGCAAAATGGCCACCGCGTGCGGTGGCCATTAACGCTATTAATCCTCGAAGGAGGTCTTGTTCGCCTCGCCCTCGCCGAACTCCGGCTTACGGCGGCGGCGGCGCGGCCGCAGAGCGAAGGCCGCCTCGCCCTCGGCTTCCGGCCGGGCGAGAACCTCCGTGCCGACGGCTTCCACATCGCTCGGCAGCTCGGGCTCCGACGGAGCGCGGACGGGCGCAGTGATGAAGGCCGGCAGGCCGGTGCCATTCGCCTCGTCGCTCACCGGGCGCGGCTCGTGGCGCTCATAGCGCGGGGCATTGTCATAACGCTGTCCGTCGGCGCGGCCGGGCTGGCGCGGGCGGCCGCCGTCGCGATTGCCAGATTCACGATTGGCAGATTCGCGATTCGACTGCCCGCGCTCGACGAAATTGCCGCGCTCGTGGCCGCTGCGATCTTGGCCACCACGGTCCTGACCGCCGCGGTCTTGGCCGCCGCGATCTTGGCGGTCCTGACGATCTTGGAAATTGCGGTTGCGCTCGCCGCGCGGCTCGAACTGCGGGCGCTCCTGGTAAGTCGGCTGGCCGTTGTAAACGGGTTGGCCGTTCTGGCCCTGCGGCTGCGCCACATAGGGCTGCGGCTGTTGCTGCGGCGGAACACGCTCCGGAGGCGAGGCGAAGCGGTCCGTCAGACCGGTGAAATCATCTTCCTCGTCGGAGTCCTCGGCTTCCGGCTCGCCGGCCGGGCGGTTGAAGCCGCCGAATTGCGCCTGCTGAGCCTGCTGGGCAGCGGCGATGATACGGAAATAATGCTCGGCGTGCTGCAGATAACTCTCGGCCATCACCGGGTCGCCGGACGACTGGGCATCGCGCGCGAGCTGGAGGTATTTTTCGCCGACGTGGTGGGCGGTACCCCTGATCTTAACGTCTGGACCGTTCAACTCGTAAGACCGCGACAGCGGGTTCGGTCCCTTACGATTGTTGTTATTGTTGTTGTTCCGCCCACGCATGCGTTTGTTATTCTGATTTGGTCTCATCGATCTTCCTTGGATGTTTCCTATAACCCATCCCCTCCGACCCGGGGCATAGCCCAACTCGGCACCGCAAATCAGCGGCCCTAAGGCATGAGGATAGGCTGGCTTCCGATCTCCAGCTGCTAACGCAAAGCCCTGCGGCGCGAGCGCCAGACGAGGCCGATCCCTCAATCCAGGGATCTCAGACGTTGGGGACAATCGCCTCAATCGCGCCGAGCACTCTCGGGCTCGCAAGACGCGGAAATCACTCCCTATTTACCGAAGGGACGATCTCGACGCTGCCTCATTAATACTCGCGCAAAGCGATCTTTGCGCAGGAACGTAATCGCTTTCGGCTCTGCCGCCAAGGACTTTTGCAAAAATTTTCCGCGCCGAACTATCTATGTGGCGGATATGCCACGTATTTGACACACGGTCGCACCTTCCGCGATCCACCTGCATCTAGTCCTTCCGGGCCGCCGTCACGACCCGGGAATGGCCGCCGAGATCGCGCACCGAAGCGATCGATTTCAATGCGCCGGTCGCAGCCAGCAGGGCCGCCACCGAATCGGACTGGCCCGCTCCAACCTCAAAAGCGACGATGCCGCCGGGCGCCAAGAACGCCGCGGCAACCGGCGCCAAAGCCCGATAGGCAGCAAGTCCGTCCGGGCCGCCATCGAGCGCGGCGCGTGGATCGTGGTCGCGCACCTCCGGCGCGAGGCCAGCGATCTCGCCGCTTGCGATATAAGGAGGGTTGGAAACGATCACATCGAAGGTGCCGTCCAACGCCGCCGTCCAATCGCCGCAGACGATTGCGCTGCGTCCGGCCAACCCCAGCGCCGCGAGATTGTTCCACGCGATGCGGCAGGCCGCTGCCGAACGGTCGATGCCGACGCCATAGGCCGAAGGCAGTTTCGACAGCAAAGCGACGAGAATAGCGCCGGAGCCGATCCCAAGATCGAGCAGCCGCAAGGGCGCATCGCGCCGCGCTTGCAAGGCCGCGAGCACCGTATCGACCAGGATTTCCGTGTCCGGTCGCGGATCGAGTGCCGCCGGGCCGAGCGCGAATTCGAGCCCATAAAACTCACGCGTGCCGAGAATGCGCGAGACTGGTTGGCGCGCACTCCGCCGCTGCGCCATCGCCGCCAGCTTCTCCGCCGCGCCACCGATGGCGCGATCCGGCTCGCGCACCAGATCGAGATGATCCACGCCGAGCGCGGCGCAGAGGATGAGCCGCGCATCGAGCGCAGCCGATTCGATCCCCTCCGCGGCGAAGGCCTGAGTCAGCAGGCGTTGCGCCGCGGCGCGCGAGAGCGCCGGGTCGAGCCCGGCGAATCTTGCCGTCATGCCGGCGGCTTGGCCGCGGATTCGGCCACGGCCTTGGTGAGCACGCGCGTGAGCCGGGCGGCGAAATCGGCGGCATTCGCCGGCTTCTCGCCATCGAGCAGGCGCGCCTCGTCGAAGACGAGCCAGATGATGTCGGCAAGCGCCGCCGTGTCGGCGTGGCCCACCTGCGCCGCGAGCGCCGCGATCAGCGGATGCGTCGGGTTGATTTCGAGCACCGGCTTGCTCGCCTGATGCAATTGGCCATGTTCGGCAAGGATGCGCTCCAGCCGGCGATCGAAGCCATGTTCCGGCGCGATCAGGCAGGCGGGGCTTTCGGACAAACGATCCGAGGCGCGCACGTCGGAGACCGAGCCCTCCAGTTCCTGCTTCATCAGCGCAAAGAGCGAGGCCAGCGCGACGGAAGGCGGCTCAGCGGCCGTCTCCTCCTTGCCTTCGAGCAGCGGGATCGCTTTGATATCCGCCGCGCCCTGCGAGACGGATTTGAACGGCTTGCCGTCATAGCCAACGGCCGTCGAAACCCAGAAGGCGTCGATCGGATCGGCGAGCAACAGAACCTCTATGCCGCGGGCACGAAAACCTTCGAGCTGCGGGCTCGCGGCGAGCGTCTTCACGTCATCGCCGTTGAGATAATAGATCGCCGTCTGGTTCGGCCGCAGCGCCGCGACATAGGCGGCGAGCGTGCGCTTGCCGTCGAGATCGGCGGTCGAGGCGAAACGCGCGAGCTTGAAGAGGGCGTCGCGCCGCTCAGGGTCTTCGTAAAGGCCTTCCTTCAGCACGGCGCCGAAATTGGCCCAGATTTTCCCGAAGGCTTCCGGATCGGTTTCCTCGAGCTTGGTCAGCTCCTGCATCACGCGATTGGCGACCGCCTTCTTGATCGCCGCGAAGACGGGGCTCTGCTGGATCAATTCGCGCGACATGTTGAGCGGCAGATCGGCCGAATCGACGACGAGGCGGACGAAGCGTAGCCAGCTCGGCAGAAGATCGGCATCCGCTGCGATCAGCACATGCCGCACATAGAGCTTGCCACGGCCCTTGCGCGCGGAATCGAAAAGATCGAACGGCCGCGAGCCGGGAACGAAAGCGAGCACGCTATATTCATGCCGGCCCTCGGCGCGCCAATGCAGCGTCAGCGCCGGTTCGTCGAACTGGCCGGAAAGATCGCGGTAGAATTCGGTATATTCCTGCTCGGTGATCGCGCTCTTCGGCTTGGTCCAGAGCACGGACCCCTCGGTCAGCTTGCGCGGCTCCTGGCCGGGCGCCTCGACCAGGGCGATCGGCACCGTGATGGCGCTCGAATGTTCGCGCAGGATATCCTCGACCTTGGAGGGCTCGAGATATTCGCCGGCTTCCTCCTTGAGATGCAGGATAACGCGCGTTCCGTGCGCCGGCGCCTTGTCGAGCGCCAGCGGCGCGATCGAAAACGTGCCCTTGCCGTCCGAACTCCAGAGAAAGGCTTCGTCCGATCCTGCCCTGCGCGTCTCGACATCGATGCGGTCGGCGACCATGAAGGCCGAATAGAAGCCGATGCCGAATTGGCCGATCAGATCCTTGCTTGCCGTCGCATCTTCCTTCGCCTCGCCATTCAGCCGGTCGAGGAAAGCGCGCGTGCCCGAGCGCGCGATGGTGCCAAGCGCCTGCGTCAAATCCTCTTGCGACATGCCGATGCCGTTATCGGCAACCGTCAGCGTCTTCGATTCCTTGTCGAGGGTGACGGTGATGAGAAAATTGCTGTCGTCGCCGACGAGGGCCGGATTGGCCAGAGCCTCATAGCGCAGCTTTTCGCAGGCGTCGGCACCGTTCGAGACAAGTTCGCGCAGAAAGATATCGCGCTCGGAATAGACCGAGTGGACCATGAGATCGAGGAGCTGCGAGACATCGGCCTGAAACGCATGCGATTGGCTTGCGGCCGCTTCCATAGGGGAACACCTTCAAATGAATTTAGCGCGCCACATATCGCTTTTCGAAGATGCGAATTCAAGGCGAAGCGCCGGCTGGGCAAAAACAGAAAAAAGAGCCGGCTGAAGCAAGGAGGCTTCAAGCCGGCCCTAAGGATGTCGCCGCATCTCATGTGAGGCGGGTCCAATCGCGGCCCAACGGGGGGCTGGGGGGCTGACGAGTCCGCTAGAACCGCGGCCGAACCCTTGGCGACAAGGCCGAAGTATCGCCCGCCAAATCGGCGCGCGATAGGCTGCAAAAGGGCGAAACTGTGATTCGCCCCGGCCGTCCACAACCGCGAATTTGATGATGAATTCTTTTATATTTCAAACGATTATAAGATCGGCTGGATAGCAACCTTAAGCCATTGCAAGAAAAGTTGAGCGGCAGCGTCGCGTCCCCCAGTCCGTTGCCGAAAGGCTTGCCGGCCCCGGCGCTTTCCGCAATCATGGGGGCGGAGGGCTGGTATGAGCATGGAGTCGGCGGACGAGAATTTATTGGCGGCGCGTATCGTGCCGCTCAGCCAAAGCCAGACCGCCAGCACCCCCTCCCGCTCCGCTCCCGCGGCGCCGGCGCAAGTCGCCCAAGGCGCGCAAGTTTCCTTCGACCGGCACGAATTGCGCGATATTCTCGATCTTTACGGCCGCATGGTCGCCGCCGGCGAATGGCGCGACTATGCCATCGGCTTCGGCCGCGAAAAGGCAGTGTTCTCGATCTATCGGCGCGCGGCGGAATTCCCGCTCTACCGGATCGAAAAAAATCCCAAGGCATCGCGCAAGCAAGGCGCCTACAGCGTCATCGCCGCGACCGGGCTGATCCTCAAGCGCGGGCATGATCTCAAGCGCGTTATCAATGTGCTCGAGAAGAAGCTGAACCTCGTCTCCGGCTAACCAACAAAAAAGCCCCGCTGGAGCGGGGCTTTCTGCATCCACTTGCAGGCATATTTAGTTGTTGCGCGAGCCGGTGAGCTGCAGCAGCGCCACGAAGATGTTGATGAAGTCGAGATAGAGGCGCAGCGCGCCGTTGACCGACTTCTTTTCCGCCGTCTCGCGATCGTCGGAGGCGTAATACATCTCCTTAATGGATTGGGTGTCCCAGGCGGTGAGGCCGGCGAAGATGATCACCGTCAGGATGCTCAGCGCGAACTGCAGGCCCGTGCTGTGCAGGAAGATGTTGACGACGCTCGCGATGATGAGACCGAAGAGACCCATCATCATGAACGAGCCCATCGCGGAGAGCGAGCGCGGCGTCGTATAGCCGTAAAGGCTCAGCGCGCCGAAAGAGGCCGCGGTGATGAAGAAGGCGCGGGCGATCGAGTTGCCGGTATAGACCAGCACCAGGGTCGAGAGCGACAGGCCCATGGCCGCCGAGAAGACGAAGAACAGCGAGCGCGCCGTCGAGGCGGAGATGCGGTTGATCTGGAACGAGAAGAAGAACACGAGCGCCAGGGGCGCGAACACAACCAGCCACTTCAGCGGGCTGAAATAGAGCGCCTGGCCGAAGGCCGTGAGATAGATGTGGCCGAAGTGCGCGACCGCCTGCGCCGGATCGTGCGTCACCGCCAGCGCGTTGGCGCCATAGGCGAAAAGGCCCGTGATGGCGAGGCCGATCACCATGTTGTTGTAGACGCCGAGCATATAGGAGCGAAGGCCCTGGTCGATCTGGGCACGGCCGGCCTGGGGAACGGTCTGCCCCCATTGGGCGGTGTTGCGGTCGAAGTCGGACATTGTTTCCTCGTGGGTTAGGAGGCTTGATCACCTCCGGCCGCCGATCTTTCGCCCGGCGGGAACATCGCCAGTAATATGGCCCAGCGCTCAAGGCCATACAAGGCCGCCGCCAGGTTTCAGGACGTGCGGAACCTATAAATTTCGTAAGGTTTCGGCGGGTTTACGCCCCAGAATCCGCCATGTTCCGAAAAGCCCGAGCGCGATCGCGACAATGAGCGCGATAGCGGCCGCAAAGAGCGCCTGCGGCCAGAGCCAGACAAAATCGAGCTTCATAACCAGCCGGACGACGGCGAGCGCGGCGGCGCTTCCCGCAACGACGCCGAAAAGCGTCGCTGCCGCGCCGATGAGGCCGAATTCGCAGATCAGGGAGACAATGAGCCGGCGCCGGGTCGCGCCGAGCACTTTCAGCACCACGACATCGTAAAGCCGCGCCCGCTGCCCCGCCGCGAGCGCCCCGGCCAGAACCAAAGTCGCGGCAATCAGCGCGACCGCCGCCGCGCCGCGCACGGCGGCCGCCAGTTCGTCAACGACCTGCCGCACAGCCTCCAGCGCATCCTTGACCCGCAAACTCACGACATCGGGATAGGCCTTCGCCAGATCGCGCACCAGCCTTCGCTCCACGGCCTCCGGCGGCGGCGTGGTGAAGGCGAGCGTCGCGAGATTGGAATAAGGCGCGCCGGCGAAGGTCGCGGGCGGAAAGACGAGCACGAAATTGATGCCGAGATTGGCCCAATCGACTTTGCGCAGATTGGCGATCCGCGCCTCGATCTCGCGGCCGAGCACATTGACGGTAATGCTGTCGCCGAGGCCGAGGCCAAGACCGGCTGCCACATCCGCCGCCATCGAGACTTCCGGCGGCCCGGCATAATTGCGCGGCCACCAGCTTCCCGCGACGAGCTTCGAGCCCGCCGGCAATGTCCCTGCGACGGTGATGCCGCGATCGCCCTGCAGCGCCCAGGCGACGTCGCCGCTGACCTTCACACTCTCGGCCGGCTGGCCCTTGAGGCGCACGATCCGCCCGCGCAGCATCGGCACGAGTTCGAGCGAGCCGCCTGGCGCATCGTCCAGCACGAAATCGCGGAACGCCGGCGTCTGCGCCTTCTCGACGCCGAGGAAGAAGAAGTCCGGCACCGCGCCGGTACGCCCGCGATTGAAGAGCGCATGCAGATTGCCGTCGATGAGCGTCAGAGCGACAACCAGCGTCAACCCGAGCCCGAGCGAGAGAACGATGACCGGCGTCAGCGCGCCGGGCCGATGCAGATTGGCGATTGCAAGCCGCAGCTCGACATCCCGCACGCGGATCTTTTTCGCCGCCCGCATGATGAGCAGCGCGGCGCCACGCAGCAGCGCGAAGGCGCCGAGCGCCGCGACGATGAAGATGAGTGCGAGTTTCCGATCCGGCGCGAAGCCGAGGACCGAGAGCGCGAGCGCGCCGGCAGCGAGCGCGAACAGGATGAGATAGAGCCGCTTCAGCGGCGGTCTTTCCGGCGCGATCTCGTCGCGGAAGAGCGCCGAGACCGGCACATCATGCGCGCGGCCGAGCGGCAGCAGGGCGAAGGTCAGTACCGTCAGCGTGCCGTAGATGAGACCGGCGCCGATCTCGCCGGGGAATACGCCCGGCGCGAAGGGAAACGGCAGAAAAGCGGCAAAGGCCGCATTGAGCACGAAGGGCAGCGCGACGCCGAGCGCGATGCCGGCGGCCATGCCAATCGCCGCCATGGCCAGAACCTCGATCAGCATGACGGAGAAAACGAAGAAGCCCGAGGCGCCGAGCGCCTTCAAGGCCGCGATCGTTTCCGTCTTGCGCTCGACGAAACTCGTCGACGCATTGGCGACGCCGACGCCGCCGATGAGCAGAGCGCTGAGCCCGACGAGGATCAAAAACTGGCTGAAGCGATTCAAGTCCTGCGAAAATTCCGGCGAGACGTTTTTCCATGTCCGGATGTCGAAGCCGGCGGACGGCAGCGCCTTGCGAACCGCCGTGCTGACCGCCTCCGGCGTTTCGCCGGGTCGCAGCGAGAGCCGGTAGAGCCAGCGCACCAGCGCCCCCGGCTGCAGCAGTTTCGTCGCCCGCAACGCTGCATCGGACATGATGACGCGCGGGCCAAAGCCGACGCCGGCGGCAAGCTTGTCCGGCTCGCTTGTCAGGATGGCGCGCAGGGCGAATGTCGCGACGCCGACTTTGAAGCGCGCGCCGGGCTTGAGATTAAGCCGCGCCGCGAGCGTCGATTCCGCCGCGACGCCATAAGCGCCGTCGCGAAAGGTCAGCAAGCCAGCAAGGTCTTGCGGCGGGCTGAGGCCCACCTGCCCCGCGACGGGATAGGTCGCATCGACAGCTTTGACTTCGATGAGCGCCGCCTCGCCGCCGGCGCTGCGGGCCATCGCGCGCATCAGCGCGATGCGGCTGAGACGGCCGTGGGACGCAAGCACGCGGAGTTCCCCGGGCGTCGCTTCGCGCTGAATGAGATCGAAGGAAATATCGCCGCCGAGAATGGTGCGGCCTTTTTCGACGAGGCCTTGCGCAAGTGAGCGCGTGATCGAGCCAACGCCGACAATCGCCATCAACCCCAGCATCAGACAGGCGATCAATATAAAAAAGCCGCTGAGGCCGCCGCGAAAGTCGCGCAGCGCCAGACGGACGGCGAGCGGAAAGAGACGAGAGGCGGACGCGGACATCGGCTGGCCGTGCCACGGCTTTGTGGCGAAGTGGGGTCAGTCGAACCTGAGGTTCTCATCCAAGTTTTCGAGCATCTGGTCGAACTCGACGGTAAAGCCGCTCTCAAAGCTGCGCAGAACGATGCCGGACTTGGCGTCCCGCCAGCCGAGCAGGATGCGCGTTCCCACCCGCTGGATTTGCGAGGTCCGCAGCGTCGCCACCTTGTGCGACAGCAGAGCGATCTTCGCCCGGTAGAGGGTGGCGTCGGAATCGACGAGCCGATAGACGCAGGCCGGGTGGCGCGGCGTGATCCGCGCCGTCAGCCGTTCGATGGTGTTGCGCTCATTTTCGAGATCCAGCCCCGGCGCGTGAAGCTCGGCAAGCTTGGCGACGATCATCTCGTGGTAGATGAGATCCGGCGCGATCGAAAAGCCGCTCTCGCTTCGATCGCGGACGACGCCCTGGATCAGGCCAAAATATTCGAGATCGATGCCGACTTTCATATTCACCGGGATGACGACCTTGTCCCGGCCGGGCTCGGCATAGATGAGCACGATGCGTTCCGGCGCGACCCGCTGCGTCACAAAGGTCAGCTCTGCGCCATTCGGCAGCACGCATTTGCCGCTGAACGGCCGCGTCGTCGGACGCGCGGCGGTCGCGGAAGTCCGGCGGCGGTCGTTCCCGCCGCGGACAAGCAAGTCATTTTGACGCGGACCGTGCTGCGCTTGGCCGGCGGCGGACACGGTCGCGCTCGGCTTGAGACCCTCGGCCGGGCGGCCTTCAATCTCCCCCGGGTTCACGAGGCTCCAGATATTAAACTTGTGGGAAAGCTTGGTCGGCGTGTCCATCATCCGTCTCCGACACGCGGGCATAGGCGGTCGCGGGCGAATTTTGAACGCGACAGGTAATTTTTTAGTTATTTTGGCAAGCATTTCCGCCTTTGGCGTTCATCAGTCGTTCGCGATAAGCCCGCGCGGGCTCGATTGAGCCGACGGCGCCGCGTCCGAAGCGATGCGGCCCGACCGCAGACGCAGCACGCGGTCGCAGCGCGCCGCCAGGGCCGCATCATGGGTGACGAGGACCAGCGTCGCGCCCCGCGCACGCTGCAAGCCGAACAGAAAATCGACCACCCGCGCGCCGTTCTCATCGTCGAGATTGCCGGTCGGCTCGTCGGCGATGAGGATCGAGGGATTCGGCGCCAGGGCCCGCGCCAAAGCGACGCGCTGCTGCTCGCCGCCTGAAAGCTCGGCCGGATAATGCGCGAGCCGATCGGCGAGGCCGACTGTCGCAAGCTCCGCCTCGGCGCGGCGGAAGGCTTGCGGCACGCCGGCGAGTTCCAGCGGCACGGCGACATTCTCGAGCGCCGTCATCGTCGGGATGAGATGGAACGATTGAAAGACGATGCCGATCCGGGCGCCGCGAAAGCGCGCCAAAGCATCTTCACTGAGCGCGTGCAGAGCCGCGCCGTCGACTGTCACCGTGCCGGATTGCGGCCGCTCGAGCCCGGCCATCGCCATCAGCAAGGTCGATTTGCCCGAGCCGGACGGGCCGGTCAGGCCCACCGAGGCGCCGCGCGCGATGGTCAAGGAGATGCTTTTCAGGATATGGACACGCGCCGCACCGCGGCCGAGGCTCAAATCGACATTGTCAAATATGATTGCCGCATCGTCCATCATCGCGTCCAGATTGCGCTTAGCTCTTGCGCTCGCATTTGCGCTTTCAATTCCGGCGGTTTTCGGGCTTGGCGCCATGTCCGCCGCCGAGCCGCTTCATAAGCCGCTCAAGATCGTCGCCTTCGGCGACAGCCTGACGGCGGGCTACCTCTTGCCCGCCGACGCCGCCTTCCCCGCCGTATTGGAAAAGGCGCTGCGCAAGGCGGGCTATGATGTCAGCGTCGTCGATGCCGGCGTCTCCGGCGATACGGCGGAAGACGGCCTTGCGCGACTCGATTGGGCGCTTGCCGACGGCGCCGATGGCGTCATCCTCGAACTCGGCGCCAACGATATGCTGCGCGGCCTCGATCCCACCCGCACGCGCCAGACGCTCGATACGATCCTCGCCAAACTCGCCGCGCGACACATCAAAGTGCTGATCGCCGGTATGCGCGCGACGCAGAGCCTCGGCGCCGACTATGTGAAAGTCTTCGATGCGATCTACCCGACGCTGGCGGCGAAATACAAGGCGCCGCTCTATCCGTTCTTTCTGCAGGGCGTCGCGGGCGACAGGAGCCTCGAACTCGACGATGGCTTGCACCCGAACCGCGCCGGGGTCGAGCGGATCGCCGCCGGACTTCTGCCGCAGGCGGAGATGTTCATCCGCTCTATCGCGGTGCAATAAGGTCTTCCTCAAAAGTTAAATTCGGTCCAAAATGGCTGCAGTCGGAATCGATTCGGTGCGTTGACGCCTAGGGCAAGTTCCGAAAAAGTTGACAGACTTTTCGATCGGAATTTGTCCCAACGTTTGATTGGGCGGCGATGCGCGGGGTTGTTTCCTGTCGCGATCGCGCTTCGTGCTTGCGGGCGCGGTCCTTCATCGAGAGGAGGATCCCATGCCCCGTCTGTTCACGGGCCTCGAGATTCCCTCCGAGCTTGCCAGCGATCTCGGGATGCTGCGCGGCGGTATTTCCGGCGCCCGCTGGATCGACACCGATTATTATCATCTCACGCTCCGCTTCATCGGCGACATCGACTATGCGACGGCGCGTGACGTTTGCGGCACGCTGGAGCAAATTCGCCGCCCGTCCTTCACCGTGACGCTGGAGGGGATCAATTCCTTCGGCGGCGGCAAGCCCCGCGCGATCATCGCCAAGGCGAAGCCCGCCGCGCCGCTCGTCGAGCTCCAGGCCGAGCAGGAACGGCTGATGCGGCGTATCGGCATTCCGCCCGAGCCGCGCAAATTCACGCCGCACATCACGCTCGCGCGGCTGCGCGATGCCTCCAGCGCGACGGTCGCCGCTTATCTGACGACACGCGGTTTCTTCTCGCGCCGTTTCGAGGCGACCCGATTTGTCCTGTTCTCGGCCCGCGCCGCCACTGGCGGCGGGCCCTATCTCGTCGAGGCGGCCTTTCCGCTGGGGTAAACCTGGCGAAAACCGCACGGCGCCTTATCTCCTTCGCAGGAGCCGCGACATGAATGCGGGACGCAAAACACCATCGGAGATCGCCGGCAGGCTGAGCCGGCGGACCAAGCGTGAATCGCCCGGCGCTTGGCGGCGCGAGACCTATACGCTGCCGCGCAACGAGGCGCGCGCCAAGGCGCATGAATGGTTCGACGCTTTCCCAAAGGCCGCTTATATGACCGAGATCGAATCTTGGCGCGAGCTCGCGGACGGGCAGATCGAATTCACCATCCGCCGCCTGCCGAGCGCGGATTAAGGCCGAACGGCGTCTTTCAAATTTCCGGAATATCCGGCGTCTGCCAGGCGAGATGCTGGCCGGCATCGACGGCGATCATCTGGCCGGTGACATTGCGCGCTTCGATAAGAAAAAGCGCCGCATCGGCAATATCCTCGATGCGGACGGCACGCTGAAGCAGCACGCCCGCGACCTCCTTCTCGAAACCGGCATTGCCTTGCGGCGTATTCGGCAGCACCGGCCCCGGCCCGACGGCGTTGACGCGAATCCGCCGCGGCGCGAAGGCCTGAGCCATGGTCTGCGTCGCCCACCACAGGCCCGCTTTGGTGACGCTGTAGGAGAAGAATTGCGGCGTCGGCCGCCAGACCCGCTGATCGACCAGATTGACGATCGCGGCTTCCGTCCCGTCCGGCACCTGATTGGCGAAATGCTGCGCGAGCAATAGCGGCGCGCGCAGGTTGATCGCGATGACCTTATCGAACAGAGCGACATCGATCGCATCCGCCGCGTCGCGCTCGAAGACGGAGGCATTGTTGACGAGGACGCTCAGCGGGCCGAGCGCCGCCGTGGCGGCCTCGACAATGCGCGCCGGCTGCTCGGGATCGGCAAGCTCCGCCGCGATGACAATGATTTTCTGGCCTTGCTCCCGCAGCTGCGCGGCCACAGCCTCCGCCTCTGCCTTCGTCGCTTCGCTGGCGTGGAGGGCGAGGTCATAGCCAGCGCCCACGAGGCGCTCGGCGATCGCGCGCCCGATCCGCCGGGCGGCGCCCGTCACCAAAGCGGCCTTGCGCGCCATAGCTTGCTCCTTCGATGTTCCGGGAAGCCTTTTACGGGAGTTTCGCGGCGGCGCGAAATGCGGGCGGCCGAGGACGGCGCGGAGTCAGCCAACTCTTGATCGAGCAAGTTTTTCAAATATAGCCAAGTAATAGCTAAAAACTTGCGTTAGCCTGCTGTTCACCAATCTAAGCAACCAAGCTTAATAGGCGTAGTTAATATTTTATAACTCAAGATATTTTGTGTTTTACAAATCTTTTATTTAATTCTTAGGTAACCAGCCCTTCGCTAAATCTCTCCTCATCGAAAGTTTCGTAGCGTGAGGTGAGGAATGAAACGGCTCCTTCTGGCGACCGCCGCGATGGCGGCGAGTTTCCCGGCCCTGGCTGCCGATCTGCCGCCCTATTCGCCGCCGCCCTATTATCAGCCGGCGCCGATCTTCACTTGGACGGGCTTCTACGTCGGCGCCAATGCAGCCTTCGGCTTCGGCAGTTTCACCAACGGCGGCTCGCCCTATTTCGGCAACGCCGACGGCGGCCTCTTCGGCATCACGGCGGGTTACAATTATCAGTCTGGGCCGCTCGTCGCCGGCGTCGAGGGCGACATCGATTTCGGCGGTGTCAGCGGCACAAACAGCCCTTATGGCGGCGTCTATGCCAACGGCAACGTCAACGGCGAAGGCTCGCTGCGCGCCCGCTTCGGCTATGCCTTCAACCATACGCTGATCTTCATCACCGGCGGCTACACCGGCGCCAATCTGAAGGGCTCCGTCACCGACTACGCCGCCTCACCCAATATCTACGCCAATGAATCGACCTTCCTGAACGGCTGGACGATCGGCGCCGGTATCGAATTCGCCCTGACGCACAATGTCTCCGTCAAGGCGGAATATCTCTACAGTGATTACGGCAGCGGCAATCTCTTCAACGGGACAATTGATAACATCCACCCGGGCCTCAACCTTTCGACCCTGCGCGCCGGCGTCAATTATCACTTCTGAGAGCTGGCTTGCTGCTTTTGTAAAGTCGTTCGCACGTCGAACTGTATCTAACGCGACTTTATTCGCCCTCGCACTCATGGGAACTTGAGCGTCAAGTCCCTGAGCGCGAGGGCTTATTATTGTTGCCCATTGCGCCTCAGAAGAAACCCAAGGCCTTCGGGCTATAGCTAACGAGCAGGTTTTTGGTCTGCTGGTAATGGTCGAGCATCATCTTGTGGTTCTCGCGGCCGATGCCCGATTTCTTGTAGCCGCCGAACGCCGCATGCGACGGATAGAGGTGGTAGCAATTGGTCCAGACGCGGCCCGCCTGGATGCCGCGGCCCATCCGATAGGCGCGGTTGATGTCGCGCGTCCACAAGCCGGCGCCAAGGCCGAAGATCGTGTCGTTGGCGATCGCGAGAGCTTCTTCTTCTGTCTCGAAAGTCGTAACCGACAGGACCGGCCCGAAGATCTCCTCCTGGAAGACCCGCATCTTGTTGTTGCCTTCGAGGATCGTCGGCTTGACGTAATAGCCCTCGCTGAGTTCGCCGGGCAGGATATTGCGCGCGCCGCCGGTCAGCACTTTCGCGCCTTCCTTCTTGCCAATGTCGATATAGGAAAGGATCTTCTCCAATTGATCGTTCGAGGCCTGGGCGCCGAGCATCGTCGCCGGATCGAGCGGATGGCCGACCTTGATCTTCTCGACCCGCTTGATCGCCTTTTCCATAAACCGGTCATAGATCGACTTCTGCACCAAAGCCCGGCTCGGGCAGGTGCAGACCTCGCCCTGGTTGAAGGCGAACATGGCGAAGCCTTCGAGCGCCTTGTCGAAGAAGTCGTCGTCCTCGGCCATCACGTCGGCGAAGAAGATGTTCGGCGATTTGCCGCCGAGCTCCAGCGTCACCGGAATGATGTTCTCCGAGGCATATTGCATGATCAGCCGGCCGGTCGTCGTCTCGCCGGTGAAGGCGATCTTGGCGATGCGCTTGTTCTGCGCCAGCGGCTTGCCGGCCTCGACGCCGAAGCCGTTGACGATGTTGAGCACGCCCGGCGGCAGGATGTCGGCGATGATGTCGGCCAGCACCATGATGCTCGTCGGTGTCTGCTCGGCCGGCTTCATCACGACGCAATTGCCGGCGGCGATCGCCGGGGCGAGCTTCCAGGCCGCCATCAGCAGCGGGAAGTTCCAGGGAATGATCTGGCCGACGACGCCAAGCGGCTCGTGGAAGTGATAGGCGACCGTCGTGTGGTCGATCTCCGACAGCGAACCTTCCTGGGCGAGGATACAGCCGGCGAAATAGCGGAAGTGATCGATGACGAGCGGCACGTCGGCGGCGGTCGTCTCGCGGATCGGCTTGCCGTTGTCGATCGTCTCGGCCAGGGCCAGCAGGTTGAGCTTGCTCTCCAGCCGGTCGGCGATCTTGTTCAGGAGCCGCGCCCGCTGTGCCGGCGCCGTATTACCCCAGGCCTCGCGCGCCGCATGCGCCGCATCGAGCGCCAGCTCGATATCCTCGGCCGTCGACCGCGCCACCTGGCAGAACGGCTTGCCGGTGATCGGGCTCACATTGTCGAAGTACTGCCCCTTCACCGGCGGCACCCACTTGCCGCCAATGAAATTGTCATAGCGCTCGCGAAGCGCCACCTGCTGCCGCAATTCCTGAAGGCTCTGCGCAAGCATAACTCAATCCTCCCTGTTTGATTGCGCCTCAGACAGCAACGGCTGTGCCAGCAAAGCCGGCGTGACAGGAGCTTTCTGTCATGCTGCGGGAACGTATTGATCGCGAAGAGAAAAGGCAGCTTGCCACGAAGACGAGGCGGTTATGCCAGTGGACGGGCTCGGCTGTAACGTGCAAGATCAGCGAAAAAGAAAAATGCGATCTGCAACGAGTGTTGCAGAATGCCACATGTCGGAGGACTTCCCGTGGGTTCAGCCGCGAAAACTGATTCCGTCCTCGCCGCCCGCCGCCAATTCTTCAATGAAGGAGGACTTCCTGAAGGACTCGTTGCGGCACCAATCTTACGCTCCTGGCAACGCTGCGCGAGCCGGGGCCTCGATGTCGTCGGCGCGCCGCGGATCGAGCCGATGTCTTCAAACGAGCTGCGCCCAATTCAGGAGCGGAACGAAAAACTGCGGCGGTTGACTCGGCCCGAAATGGAATCGCTGCGGGCGGATGCCAACCTAACTCACAGCGCAGTTATCTTGACCGACGCCTCCGGCCTCGTGCTCGACATGGTGGGCAATGCCGCCTTCGCCGACCGCGCCTCCGAAGTCGCCTTGCGACCCGGCATTCCGTGGAGCGAGGCGATAAGCGGGACAAATGCCATCGGCACGGCGCTGGTCGAGCGCCGACCCATCGCCGTGCATGGCGCCGAACATTTCTTCGAGCCGCACCGCATTCTCGCTTGCGCCGCGGCGCCGATCGTCGATCCGCGCGGCGCGCTCGTTGGCGCGCTCGACATGTCGGGTCACGCCGCGATCCGGCATGTGCACGCCCTCGGCCTCGTCCGCCTGGCCGTCGAACAGATCGAACATCGCTTCTTCGATCATGATTTCGACCATTGCACCGTGCTGCGGTTTCACCAGGACGGCGAATTGATCGGCACTGCCAAGGAGGGCATCCTCGTCTTCGAAGGCGAGCGGCTTATCGCGGCAAATCGCAATGCGCTTCGCCTGACAAATCTGAACTGGTCTGCGCTCGATAGCGTGAGACTCGACGAATTCTTTGAAAGCGCTATGCCGTCCGCAGAGGCGCGCGAACTGCGGGCGCTTGAGGGCAAGGCCTTCATCGGCCGCGTTATCGCGCCGCATCGCGCGCGGACGGGATCGCCGCGGCCGCTTGCCATCTCCAAGTCGGAGATCGAGCCTGTTTTGAGCGCCGAGACGCAGGCGGCCTTGTCGCGCGCCGTGCGATTGCTCGAAGCCGACATTCCTGTCCTCGTTCACGGCGAAACCGGAACCGGCAAAGAAGTGTTTGCGCGGCGCATGCACGCCGAAAGCGCGCGCAGCGCCAAGCCCTTCGTCGCGATCAATTGCGCTGCGCTGCCCGAAAGCCTGATCGAAGCGGAACTTTTCGGTTATGTGGAAGGCGCCTTCACCGGCGCCCGCCGGCAGGGACACAAGGGCCTACTCCGCCAGGCCGATGGCGGCATCCTGTTCCTTGACGAGATCGGCGACATGCCGCTGCCGCTTCAGGCGCGTCTGCTGCGGGTGCTGCAGGATAAAAGCGTCTTGCCGCTCGGCGGCGGACGGCCGGTGCCGGTCGATTTTGCCTTGATCTGCGCGACACACCGGCCGCTCAATGCGCTCATCGCCGCGGGGGAATTCAGACAGGATCTTTATTTTCGCATCGCGCAATATGTCATCGAGCTGCCAAAGCTGCGCGATCATCCCGACAGGCTGGGGCTGGTCAGAAAAGTATGGGAGCGGCTTTGCGGCGGCGAAACCCGCCTTTCGCTCTCGGCCGAGGCCGAGAGCCGGCTCGCCGCCTATGACTGGCCCGGCAATTTCCGCCAGCTCGTCAGCACATTGCGCGCCGTACGGGCGCTCGCGGAACCGAACCGGCCGGTCGATGCCGCTGCCTTGACGGCCGATATGCTCCGCAGCGTCGAGATTCCGGCCGCGAAAACCGAAAGTTCTCGCGAGGTGGAGCGGCCGCTTGCCGAGACCACGCGCGACGCCATGCGCGCCGCTCTGGAAGCAAGCGATGGCAACGTATCCCGCGCCGCCCGCCGCCTCGGCATCGACAGAAGCACCCTCTATCGCCGCCTCTTATGGGAGAAAGGCGGCCATAGCTGACCTAAAACGCCTAGGCCGCGACCCGCGTCGCCACGAAGGCCGGCACATCGGCGGCGAAGGCATCGAGCCAGGCAACAAGCGCGGGATAATCGTCGCGCCAGGCGCCGTCGAAGCGCAGATCGAGATAGCCGAGCGCGCAGGCCAGCCCGATATGGGCGATGTCGCGCGCGCCGGACGGAGGCTCAGCGGCGAAAGCGGCAAGGCCACGCGTCACCTTCTCGGCTTGGCGGTCCACCCAAGCCTGCGACCACAGCTCCTGCGGCCGGTAACGCTTCTCATAGACTTGCAGCAGCGCCGCGTCGTTGATGCCATCGGCGAGCGCCGCGGCTGTCAGGACGCCCCAGCGCGCCGCCGGGTCCGCCGGAATGAGGCGATGACCGCCGGCTTGGGCGTCGAGATATTCGACGATGACGCGGCTGTCGTAGAGCTCGGTGCCGTCGGCGAGGATCAGCACCGGAATCTTGCCGAGCGGATTTTGCCCCCGCAATAAATCGGCCGGATCGTTGGTGTCGGCGAACACCATTTCGATCTCGTCGTGCAGACCGAGGAGGTCCGCCGCAATCTTCACTTTGCGGCCGAACGGGGACGCCGGCGCCGAGCGCAATATCATCATTGAGGATGCCTTATTCCGGTTTGAGCGCGTGCGGGCGCGCGCCGATACGGCCCGCGCCCGCGGTTTCCGCGGCTCAATTACCAAAATCTTCCCATCCGCGATCCCGAATTTGCGGGATTCGGGCGCGTCACGATCTAGACGAGATGCAGATCGACAGCTTTGGGGCCCTTGCCCTTCTTGTCCGGCTCGGTCTCGAAGCTGACGCGCTGGCCTTCGTTGAGGTTCGTCAGGCCGGCGCGCTCCACAGCGGTGATATGGAGAAAAATATCGGGGCCGCCGCTATCCGGGGTGATGAAGCCAAACCCTTTGTTGGCATTGAAAAATTTGACAGTTCCCTGCTGCGGCATATTTCTCTCCCTGACTTTACGACGCCGGCGCTTTGGCCAACGCTTCTTATTCGACGCAACGCAAAGTCTCTTCCCGCGTCCGCCCGCAAGCACACCGTCTGGTCAATGCTTGACAAGCCACGCGACCTCGACGTCGCCCCGGCCCATGGTCGCCATGGTTTTGGCAAGATACGGCAAAATCAGCCGGGCTTCCATATCAAGCGTGAAGGGAGGATTGAGAATTATCAGGCCGCTAGCCGCCAAAGGCGCGTCGGGCTGGGGGGCGGCGACCCCGAGCCGCAGATAGAGCGCGTTTTTGACGCCCTGGCGCGGCAGCTCCACCTCCAACCCCCTCACGAAATGGGCGACGGCGCCCGGATCCTTGATCGGAAACCAGATCGCGAAGATGCCCGTCGGCCATTTCGCAACCGCGAGCAGGAGGGCGGCCTTGAGCGCCTCGAACTCGGATTTCGATTCGAAGGGCGGGTCGAGGAGGACGAGGCCGCGCCGCTCGCGCGGCGGCACGAAGGCGTTGAGCGCCAGATAGCCGTCGATCTCGACGACCTTTACCCGGCTGTCGCGGCCGAGCCGCGCCTTCAGCGCCGGGATCACCTGCGGATGGGCGTCGCAGAAAATCATCCGGTCCTGCGCCCGTGTGAGTTTCTGCGCCAGCGCCGGCGAGCCCGGATAGAGCGGCGGGCTGCCTGCCATCAGCGGCCGGACGAGCGCCAGATAAGGTTCGAGCAGCACCGCGACCTCGGACGGAAGCGGCGATTCGAGCAGCCGGCCGATCCCGGCGCGCCATTCGGCGGTCTTTTCCGCCCTTTCGTCCGAAAGATCGTAGATGCCCTCGCCCGCGTGGGTATCGATGACGCGGAAGGGCGTCTCCTTGCGGCCGAGATAGACGAGCAGGCGCGTCAGGATCGCATGCTTGAAGACATCGGCGAAATTGCCAGCGTGGAAGGCGTGGCGATAATTCATGCTGTTCAGCGCATCGGCGCGACGGCGATCTCATGCGCATAGCAGGAGTGCCGCGCGACTTCCGGACAAGGCACGAAATTGCGCACGTCCTTCGACAGGCAGAAGCGGACTTCGGACAATTCGCGGCCGACGCATTCGACGGCCATCATGCCCGGCCGCAGCCGCGAATTGGCGGCAAAGAAGGCGCGCTCGATATCGAGCACGCCGGTATCCTGCTCGGATTGCGCATTCTGGAACGTCGGCGGAACGACAATGAGATCGCGGGCGCGGCGCACGTCGGCAAAATAGGCAGCGGGGCTCTTGCCGGAACAGGTGCCATGCTTGCGCCATTCATAGCGCGCGAGCCCGGTGTCCGGGTAAAGCCCCTCGATCGATTGCAGCACGATCCACGATGGCGAGCCGCCGCCGCAATCGGAGGGAAAGCCCTGATTGTATTGCGGCCAGAGGCCATGCACGACGAAGCCGAGGCCGGCGCCGGCACGACATTGGTCGCGGGCTTTTTCCGCCCCGCCCGTGTCGCAGAAGCCGGGCGACCAGGAGAGCGAGAAGACATAGAAATCGAAATCGCCCGGTGCGCTGGCGCCGCTCGGCTGCGGGCCGGAGTACGGCGTCCAGGAGCCGCTCGTGCCGGGGCTCGGGGAGGCCTGATTGCCGCTGTTCTGGTCGGCACTCGGCGGCGGCAGCGGCTTCTTGTCGGCGCAATTGTCGAGAATGCAGCCCGAATATTGCGCGGCAGAACCGAGCGGGCAAAGCCCGCAAACACCGGCGACCAGGGCCGCGCGCAGCAGGCGGGAGACGATAACCATGCCGCCCTCCGCGCCTATGCTCAGGGCCGCGCGTCGCGGCAATAGCCGCCGTAAGCATGGTTCCGGTCGAGGCCAGAGACGCACCATTCGACATCATAGCTAAAGCCGATGAAGCCGGCATCCTCGACGATCGAATAGCTGACGGGCCGGACCGCCTGATTGTTGAGATAGACCTGCGCCGTGCAATAGCGCCGCGGAATATAATCGAGCCCTTCCGTCCGGAAGCCGATCTCGCGCACTTCGCCGAGATTGACAATCTCGAGGCCCGATTTCCAGAATTCCGTCTCGCGATCGTGGAACAGCGAACGTATCCGCTCGACAACCCCCGGATCGGCGCAGCTTGGCAGCACGCCGGCATAAGAATCATAGCGCCGCTCGGCCGGGATGATCGGCCGGGCCGTGGCGGCGATCGGCGCGGCACAAAAGGGTGCCGCCACGAGACAGGCCATAGCGAAATAGGCGGACCGCACCAGAGCGGGAGCTTTGGACCCTGTCATTTCGATCTCCGGGTTCGGGCGGCGAGGACGATGCTTCGCCGCGCCCCGAGCGTCAAGCCCGCCAGGGACACACGGTATGGGCATTGCGGCGCAGAGCTTTGGATATCGCTCTGGCCCGGAAAGCGTCCCGCTTGAGGCCAGCAGCGTATCCATTTGGGACGGTGCTGTGTCAAATCTTCGGGACCGATTGGAAATGTTTCGGGCCAAGGCGCAGGCTGGATTGCGCCCGCCCACCGGCGTCAATTGGGCGGATGCCCTGCCGCGCAAGAGCACCGCGCTGCTGCGCGGGAGTTTCGCATTTTTCGCCGCCGCGGTCGATTTCGGCGTCATCACGGTCTGCGCCTATCTGGCGCATCTGTCCCTCCACAATGCGGCCGCCCTCACCCTGCCCGCCGGAACCTATACCCGGCTCGGTCTGCTGACCGCCATATTCTTCACCTGCGTCAGCGCCATCCGCGACGATTATTCGGTGACGAAATATCTGAGCTTCGACCGGCTCATCCATCGCTCCATCATCCCCTGGAGCGTCGCCGTGCTGTGCACGCTGGTGCTGCTCATCTCGCGCCGGCCGCTCGCCGCGTCCGAGCCGCTCGCCTTGTTCATTCTCTTCGGTGGCGGCTTTGTCGCGGTTAATTTCACCCGCCTGCTGATCACGATTCAAACCCGTGCCCGCGCCCGCCACGGCGAGATCGCTTCGCATCGCATCTTTCTGCTCGGCTACGAGGACGAACTCGAAGCCTTCACCAAGCGCTACGAGCCCTGGGTCTTCGGCGTCCATATCGTCGGCGCGGCCGTTTTGCGCGGGCCGCAAAGTCTCGAAGAAGATCTGGCGCTTGCCCGCGCCTCGGCGCGGATGCTGGCGCCCGACGACGTCTTCATCCTGGTGCCGTGGGGCGAAAAGGCGACGATCGACGCCGCCATCGAGACCTTCCTGCACGTCCCGACCTCGATCCACCTCGGCCCCGAGCGCGTGCTCGACCGCTTCAGCGAAGCGCGCATCGCCAAGACCGGCCCGGTGTCGAGCCTCAACATCGTCCGCGATCCGCTGAGCCTGACGGAGCGGATGGCCAAGCGGGCGTTCGATATCGTTTGCTCAGGCCTCGGCCTCATCCTGCTGTCGCCATTGCTCGTGATCGTGGCGATCGCGATCAAGCTTGACAGCCCCGGCCCTGTCATCTTCAGGCAACGGCGCTACGGCTTCAACCAGCAGCCTTTCCGCATCTTCAAGTTCCGCTCGATGTCGACGCTGGAGGACAGCGCTGACCTTACCCTGGTCAAAAAGGGCGATGCACGGGTGACGCGCGTCGGCGAATTCATCCGGAAGCATAATATCGACGAGCTGCCGCAGCTCTTCAACGTTCTGCTGGGCGACATGTCTCTCGTCGGACCGCGCCCGCACGCCCTCGTCATCGACCAGATTTTCGAGCGGCGCATCGCGCTCTATGCGCGCCGCCACAATATGAAGCCGGGCATCACCGGCTGGGCGCAGATCAATGGCTATCGCGGCGGCATGAGCGAGGACCGCATGCGCGCCCGCGTCGAGCACGATCTCTATTACATCGACCATTGGTCGATGTGGTTCGATATCGAAATTCTGTGGCTGACCCTGACCAGCAAGCGCGGCTATACCAACGCCTTCTGACGCCCCTTGCCGCTCTCGACCTTCTGATAATCCTTGATATCGGCGAAGGTGATGTCCGGCCATTTCTCCTGCTCGTAGCGCAGGTCCCAGGCGGAGGCGGCGAGATAGACCGGCGCGCCGTCGAGATCGACCGCAATGGATGTCGGATAGGCGCGCGAGAATTTTTCGAGCTCGGCCGGATTTTCCGCGCTCACCCAGCGGGCAAGCTCGAAACGCGAGGTCTCGAGCGTCGCGTTGAGGCCGTATTCGGCAGCGAGCCGCTCGAGCAGCACATCGAGCTGCAGCGCGCCGACGACGCCGACGATCGCGTTCGAGCCGTCATTGGGCAGGAAAAGCTGCACGACGCCCTCCTCGGCCATCTGCTGCAAGGCTTCGCGCAATTTTTTCGCCCGCATGGCGTCGGAGATTTTCACCCGCCGCAGGATTTCCGGCGCGAAGCTCGGCACGCCGCGGAAGACGAGATTCTCGCCCTCGGTCAACGTGTCGCCAATACGCAGCGTGCCGTGATTGGGGATGCCGACGACATCGCCGGCATAGGCCTCATCGGCGAGCTGGCGGTCCTGCGCGAAGAAGAATTGCGGCGCGTTGAGCGCGAGGCTCTTGCCGGTGCGCACGAGCTTCGCCTTCATCCCGCGCACGAGCTTGCCCGAGGAGACGCGCAGGAAGGCGATACGGTCGCGATGGTTGGGGTCCATATTCGCCTGGATCTTGAAGACGAAGCCGCTCATCTTCGGCTCACGCGGCTCGACATGGCGGGTTGCCGCCTCAAGCCCGCGCGGCGGCGGCGCGAATTCGGCGAGCGCATCGATGAGATCGCTGACGCCGAAGGTACGCAAGGCGCTGCCGAAAAGCACCGGCGTCAGATGGCCCTCGAGAAAGGCTTGCTTGTCGAAAGGCTTGAGCGCCGCCCGCGCCAGCTCGATCTGATCCTCGATCGCTTGCGCTTCCAGCGGCGGCAAGAGCGCGGTGAGCGCCGGATCGTGAGGGCCCGTGACCTTCAGCGGCGCGTCCGCCGCTTCGAGGCGGCGCACGACGTCATGGCGCAGATCGTAGACGCCGGCGAAATCGCGGCCGGAGCCGAGCGGCCAGGTAATTGGCGCGACATCGAGCGCGAGCGTCTTCTCGATCTCGTCGAGAAGATCGAACGGATCGCGGCTCTCGCGGTCGAGCTTGTTGATGAAAGTGACGATCGGGATGTCACGCAGGCGGCAGACTTCGAACAATTTGCGCGTGCGCGCCTCGATGCCCTTGGCGGCGTCGATCACCATAACGGCGGAATCGACCGCGGTTAGCGTGCGGTAGGTGTCCTCGGAAAAGTCCTCATGGCCCGGTGTGTCGAGCAGATTGAAGACGCAGCCGCCGTATTCGAAGGTCATCACCGAAGTGACGACGGAGATGCCGCGTTCGCGCTCGATGCCCATCCAGTCGGAGCGGGTCTGGCGGCGATTGGCCTTGGCCCGCACTTCGCCGGCAAGCGTGATCGCGCCGCCGAAGAGCAGCAGCTTTTCAGTCAGCGTGGTTTTGCCGGCGTCGGGATGCGAGATGATGGCGAAGGTGCGCCGGCGCGAGACGGGATCGGGTGCGGTCATAGCCATTGACGAGAAGACGCGATGGATGTGGCGCGGGAGCGCGGCAATGTCAATCGCCGGGCTCACCCCCGGCAGAGCCAGGCGGCGGCGGCGGCGCGGCCGCCTTCTGCGCCCCTAAGCCCATTGTGAGCGCCGTCAATCCGGCAAGGCCGCCAAGCTGCATGGTATCGGCAGCGGTGCTCGGGACGATGACGATGGTCGAATTATGTTTCAGCCCCTCATAGAGCATATTCATGGCGCGCAAGTGCAGAGCAGTCGGATTATTGGCGTAACTCGCGGCCGCCTCGCCGAACTTTTCAGCGATCTGGCGTTCCGAAATCGCCGAGAATGACGCGCGCTTGCCGCTCGCGCTCGGCCTGTGCCTGCATCGACATCGCGTCTTCCAGCGCTGGTGGAATCAAGACGTCCTTGACCTCGACCGAGATGACATTGATGCCCCACGGCTCGGTGCGCAGATCGATGATCCGTTGCAATTCCGCACTGATCTTTTCGCGGCCCTCAAGCATGTCGGCCAGGATCGTCTTGCCGATCACGTCGCGCAAGGCCGTCTGCGCCGCCCAATTGATGGCGCTTTGGTAATCGGCGACATCGAGCGCCGCCTTCATCGGATCGACGACCTTCCAGAAGAGAACGGCGTCGACATTCACCGGCACCGTATCCTTGGTGAGCGTGCGCTCCGCCGTGAATGAGGAGGTGATGACGCGGATATCGATCCAATAGGGAATCGTATCGATGATCGGAATGATGAAGAACAGGCCCGGCCCGCGCAGCGCATGAAAACGCCCGAGCCGCAAAACAACGGCACAACTCCATTGGTCGGCGACTTTGAGCGCGGAGGCGACAAGGGCGGCGACAAGCACGACAGCAAAGGCGAGCGCGGGACTCACCAAACCCATGCCGGGGCCGAAATATAGAAAGTCGAGCCCGAGGCCCGCAACGAGAATGATGATGAAGACGACTGTGGAAAGGGCGTTCCTCGGCCGCATGATAGAAACCTCCGCAAAGGGGACATGCGATATGGATTTTTCTCGCAGCGAAAGACCGGAAGTCCTCGCTGGTTAGTTCACAACAACTCCCGCAGACGCCGGAAGACAATGAGGCGCGAAACCAGCCCCGTCGTGATGGCGACGCCGCCGGCGATGAGCGCGATGACGCCATAACCCTCGGCCGAGAGCGCGAAACTGCCGAACATCGCTTGAAGCTGATCGCCTCCGGCGGTCGAGCGCATCAACACTGATATGGAGCTTGAGAGCAGAAAAACCAAGATCGCCGCGCCGCCGCCGATCAACCCGCCACGCAGGCCGAGGCGGAAGAAATGCCGCTGGAACTGGCGCGAAATATAACCGTCGGCCGCGCCGACAAGGTGCAGCACCTCGATGATCTCACGGTTTCCTGCCATCGCGCCGCGCGTCGCAAAGCCGACCGCCAGCACCATCGCCACCATGACGAGCGCGAAGATGACAAAGGCGATGACGACCACCGTGCCGGCCATGATGGAGAGCCGTTGCAGCCAAAGCCGGTGATCGTCGATCGTCGCATTCGGCACCTTGTCCGTCACCGCCTTGCGCAAGGCATCGACATCGAGCGTCGCTTTGGGATCGAGCTTGACAACGATGAGCCGCGGCACCGGCAGTTCGGAAAGGTCGAGGCCCGAACCGAGCCAGGGCGTGAGCAAAGCCTCCGACTGCGCCTTGCTATAGGCATAGACGTCGGTGATGCCAGGATTGGCGCGTGCGGCGCCGAGCGCCGCCGTCACGTCCGCGTCAAGATCGCGGCCGGTGACCGGGCGAACCTGGATCGTCATCTCGCGGGCAACCTCGCCACGCCAGCCGTCAGCGGCACCGGCGATCAGCATGGCCGTGCCCGCCGTGAGCCCCGCGAGAAAGGTCATGATCGCGACGACGGTGACGAGCGCCCGCCCCGCGATCGAAGCGGCGGGAACCAATGGCACGTCCCGCCGCGGGTGGGCATCCGTCTCGTCGGCGAACCGCTTCAGGCTGCGCTGCTCGTCAGACCCCGCGAAGATGAAGCCGCGCTCACTCATAGATGTGCAGCCTGCAATCGCCGAGCACGAGGCGGCGCGCCGTCTCGAACTGGTCCATGAGGGCGAGATCATGGGTCGCGATGACCACGGCCGTGCCGGACTTGTGCAATTCGGCAAAGAGCCGCAGGAGCCGGCGCGCCAAAGTCGGATCGACATTGCCGGTCGGCTCATCGGCGAGCAGAAGCTCCGGCCGCACGATGAGCGCGCGAGCGATGGCGGCGCGCTGCTTCTCCCCGCCCGAGAGCACCGGCGGCAGCGCATGCATATGATCGCCGAGGCCGACCCAACGCAAAAGTTCGACGACCTCGGCGCGATACGAGGATTCGTCGCGGCCCCGCACGCGCAGCGGCAGGGCGACATTCTCATAGGTCGTTAGATGATCGAGCAGGCGGAAATCCTGGAACACGACGCCGACGCGGCGGCGCAGATCGGTGATCTGATCCTTGCTGAGCTGCGCGGCGTCCCTGTTGAAGAGCGAGATGAGACCCCGCGTCGGCTTCAGCGACAGCAGAATGAGGCGAAGCAGCGTGGTTTTGCCGGCGCCGGAAGGCCCCGTCAGAAACTGGAACGAATGCGGCTCGATCTCGAAGCTGATGTCCTTCAAGATCTCGCCGCCCATCCCATAACGCAGGCCGACATTCTCAAATCGGACCAAGATATTCTCCTGCGCCGGCGACATTCCTGCCAGCGCGCTTTCCAGCCAGATGGACAGATCTGGCCGATAAGAAATCGCGCCAAATCAAAACGTCGGAGCGCGTTCTGATCGGAAAAGTCATGCAACTTTTCCGGAACCCGCTCCACCGAATCACGGCCTTAACCGCAGATTAACCATAGCAGCCGACGATCCTCTGCATCACGCGGGAAATGAATCGCGGCGCCATTCATCAACGAGTTTGACCCCGGACATGCTGATCGACTGCCCGAGCTGCGGCGCCTCCTACCATATCACCAAGGCGACGCTCGAACCGAACGGCCGGCGCGTCACGTGCCCGCGCTGCGAGACAATATGGTTCGCAAAGCCCCGCATGCCGGAAATCGCGGAAGAAGCCACGCTCCCGTTCACCGCCGACCTTCGCGTCTCGGCCGACGACCGGCTGGCGGCTGGCACAGGGCATAGAAGCTTCGCCCGTACCGTTTCGGCTCCCCCGCCACCCGCGCCGCGGCCGCACATCCCGGCTTTCGTTCACAATTTCTTCGCCGGAACCCTGTTGCTCGCCCTGGCCATGGGGCTCATCGCCTCGCGCGAGGCGGTTGCCCGCGCCTGGCCCGGCGCCGGGCGCCTTTATGCGGCGATCGGCATCCCGGTCGATCACGGCGGCCTTGCGATCCGCGACCTTCACACCTCCCTGGCGCGCATGAATGGCGAATTGTTTCTCGGCGTCGAAGGGGAAATCGTCAACCTGCGCCCGGACTCGACCCCCGTGCCGGCGGTGCGGCTGGCGATTCGCGACGCTGACGGCCACGAACTTTATACCTGGACGGTGCGGGCCGAGCGGCAGACGCTCGCCGCCGGCGACAGCCTGCTCTTCCGCGCCCGGCTCGCCCAGCCGCCGGCGGGCGGCCGCGATGTCGCCGCCCGCTTTGCCAGCGCGGACGTACTTGCCAGCCGTTGAACGCGCAATCCGCGCCTCGCCTGCGCCTCGCTAGCCGAGGCACCGGGGAAGCGCTAAAGCTCGGCCGTTTCGCGCCGCGCCCGCGACGCCTAACGAGGAGATTGCGCCATGCAAGGTTTGATGCGTTCCGCCATAGGACTTTTTCTGCTTCTCGCCGTCACCTGCGCTGGCGCCACGGCGTCGCTCGCCGCACCCGCCTACGAGCTGACGGTGGTGACGCCCGGCGGCAGCGTCACGCCCGTCATCTACCGCCTCAATGTGGCGAGCGGCGAGGTCAGCTACACATACGGCGTGAATTTCTCGAGCACCAAAGACCCGCAGCCTGTCCCGCAAGGCGCCTATCGGCTTTATGCGGCGACCGGCACCGACGGCAAAGGAAGCTATTGGCTCTACAGGCTGGAAACGCAGTCCGGGCGCCTATGGGTGCTCGGCGCGGGTATCTGGAGCGAGATCGCCCCGGCGAAATAACGACCGATCGCCGCGTCCTGGCCGCAAGACCTTCAGGGATTGACCAAGTCCCGGCGCGATCCCCTTATTTCCGGCAAATTCCGGCTTTGTATCACGTCCCGATATCGCCATATAGGAAAAGCCGGACGAGATCGCGATGCGGTTAGGGTGACTCAGCCTAACCGCATACAACGCGATCGAATTCTCAAAAATAAGAGCGGGATTTGCGCGAAAAACCGTTGCCACTTTTTCGCATCCCGCTCTCGCGAGATCGGGTGCATATTGGCGGATGAAGATAAACCGGGAGCGAAGCCGAAGCGCTCGCTTTTCGATCGGCTGCGTGGCCGCAAGGACGCCGACGTCCCGGTAGTACCAGCCCTAGAGGAGATTGCTGCGCCCGAGGACGCGCCCGCAGCAACGCCCGAACCAACGCTCGAGGCCCTCCCGCAAGAAGAGCCTGTCGCCGCGCCCGCGCCGCAGCCGGCGGAGGCCGTTGCCGAGCCAATAGCAAAACCCAGCTGGTGGACACGGCTGCGCCAGGGGCTTTCACGCTCGTCGCAATCTATCGGCGGCGGCATCGCCGACATATTCACCAAGCGCAAGCTCGATTCCGAGACGCTGCAAGATCTCGAAGAGGTGCTGATCCGCGCCGATCTCGGCGCAAGTGCGTCGCTGCGGATTGCCGAGGCCGTCGGCAAGGGCCGCTACGACAAGAATGTCAGCCCCGAGGAGGTGAAGGACATTCTCGCTACGGAAATCGAAACGGTGCTGGCGCCGCTCGCCCGCCCGCTCGAGATCGATACGAGCAAGCGGCCGTTCGTCATCCTCGTCATCGGCGTCAACGGCTCGGGGAAGACGACGACCATCGGCAAACTCGCCGCCAAATTTTCCCGCGACGGCCTCAAAGTGGTGCTTGCCGCGGGCGACACGTTCCGCGCCGCGGCGATCGAGCAATTGCGCATTTGGGGCGCACGGTTCAATTGCGAGGTCATCGCGCGCGAAAGTGGCGGCGACGCTGCGGGCCTCGGCTTCGATGCCTTGAAGGCCGCGCGCGAACAGAATGCCGATCTGCTGATCATGGACACCGCCGGCCGGCTGCAAAATCGCACCGAATTGATGGCGGAGCTTGAAAAAATCATCCGCGTCATGAAGAAGCTCGATCCCGAGGCGCCACACGCGGTGCTGCTCGTCCTCGACGCGACGGTCGGCCAGAACGCGCTGAGCCAGGTCGAGATTTTCGGCCGCGCGGCGGCCGTCACCGGCCTCGTGATGACCAAGCTCGACGGCACGGCGCGCGGCGGCATCCTCGTCGCCATCGCGGAAAAGTTCAAACTGCCAATTCATTTCATCGGCGTCGGCGAGAGCGCTGACGATCTCGAAATCCTTCACCGCCCGCGATTTCGCCCGTGCCATCGCCGGACTCGACGAGTGAGCATCGGACCCGAAAGTGGGAACCGGTTTCCGGTAAAATCCGCTACTCAAACAAAATGACGCTTCAGGGAACAAAATGACCGAAACCGCAGAAAAGCCGGGAAAGCCTGCCGCCAAGCCGTCGAGCCCGCCCTGGCTGAAAATGACGCTGGAGATCGGCCCGCTCATTCTCTTCTTCTTCGCCAATGCGCGGCCGAAGCTCTTTGCGCCCTATGCGCATCTCGTGCTGCCGCCGCATCTGCTCATTGGCGAGAACGCCGGCCTCTTCACCGCGACCGCCGTGCTGATCCCGGCCGTGCTGATCGCGCTCGTGGTCTCCTTCATCCAAAAGCGCCGCCTGCCGGTGATGCCGCTCGTCACCGCGATTCTCGTCATCATCTTCGGCGCGCTGACGATCTATTTCCAGGACCCGCGCTTCATCAAAATGAAGCCGACGATCCTTTACCTCGTCTTCGGCGGGGCGCTCCTTGGCGGCCTTTATCTGAAGAAGCCGATCCTCGAAATCGTGCTCGACAATGCCATGCCGCTGACCGAGCAAGGCTGGCGCATCCTCACCCTGCGCTGGGGATTGTTCTTCCTCGCGCTCGCGATCCTCAACGAGATCGTCTGGCGCACGCAATCGAACAATGTGTGGGTGGCGTTCAAATTCCCCGGCACGGTGATCCTGATCTTCCTCTTCACCCTCGCGCAAGTGCCGCTGATGCTCAAACACGAGCTGAAGGAAGAAGAGCCGACAGCGTGAGCGTCATTGCAAGCGCACAGCGGCGAATCAATCCAGCTTTACTTTCTGGATTGCTTCGCTTCGCTCGCAATGACGCCAATTTCACCTGAAGAATATCAGCGTCACCAGAATGAAGACGGGCAAGAGGATCGCGCCCGACCAGAGCATATAGCCGAAGAAACTCGGCATCGGCACCCGGGCCCGGCGCGCCAGCGCATAGATCATAAAATTGGGCGCGTTGCCGATATAAGTCAAAGCGCCCATAAAAACCGCGCCAACCGAAATCGCTTCCAGCGTCTTTGTCATCGGTCCCATCAGCGTCGCCGCATGGCCACCCGCAACGACGAAAAAGACGAGGTAGGTCGGCCCATTGTCGAGGACCGACGAGAGAAGCCCGGACGCCCAGAAATAGGCGGCGTTGTTCGGCCTGCCATCGCCATGCACCAACAGCGCGATGATGGGCGCGAAAGGCCCGTGTGAATCGGCGGCGAGCATCGCCATCACCGGCGTGATCGTGATGAAGATCGCGGCAAAGAGCTTGGCGACTTCTTCGAGCGGCTCCCAGGAGAAATGGTTGGCGGCACGGTCGGCCTTCGGTGTGATCGCGAACGAAAGAATCCCTATGGTCGCGAGCGCGACATCGCGCAGGATGTTTTGCAATTGAAGCTTGGCGCCGAGAACATTGAATGTGATGCCAGGATGCCAAAAAGCGCTCATCAGGATCGCGCCAATGGTCGCGAGGATCAGCGCAAAATTGGGCAGTCCGCGAATGGTCAAATGTAAGCCATCGCGGTCGCTGCCCGGCGCGCTTTGCGTTTTCAGCTCCCGCCGCGCGAAAAAACTGTCGACGACATAGAAGATCGCAAGCACCAGTGCCGCGGTAAACAGAAGATGCGGCCACAGTACGCGCAACGGCCAGAAGAAATCGACGCCGGCCAGGAAGCCGAAAAACAATGGCGGATTGCCGAGCGGCGTGAGAACGCCGCCAATATTTGCGACGAGAAATATGAAGAAGATAACGACATGCGCCTTGTAATGCCGCTTCGCGTTCGCCTGCAGGAGCGGGCGAATAAGGATCAACGAGGCGCCGGTCGGGCCGATGAGCCCTGAGACGATTGTACCCAGCGCGAGCAGCAGCGTATTAATCCGCGGCGTCGCGCGATCGAAATCGGAGACGACGATGCCGCCTGCGGTCGCATAGAGCGCGAAGAGCATCAGGATGAAGGGCAGGTAATCGATGAGCAGCGTCTCGGCCGTAGCCTCCACGGTCGGCATCAGGCCCTGCCCGGCCGATTGCAGAGCCAGCGCAAGGATCGCCCAAATGGCAGCGGCCTTGCCGTAATGAACATGCCAAAGCGACCGCGCGAAGATCGGCCCGAGCGCGATCGAGAGCAGCAAGCCCGCGAACGGCAAGGCGAGCCAGGGGAGCGGAACAGCTTCGCTCAATGCGCCTCATCCCAATTCTGGGCCGCCTTGGCTTCGACCTGCAAGGGCACGGAGAGCTGAACGGACGGATGGGGCGCGTCCGCCATGACTTTGCGGACCAGCGCGATCGTCGCCCCGACCTCCGCGTCCGGGACTTCGAAAACGAGTTCGTCATGGACTTGCAGAAGCATCTGCGCCGAGAGCCCGGCCTTCTCCAACGCCGCATCCATCCGCACCATGGCGCGGCGGATGATGTCGGCGGCGGAGCCCTGGATCGGCGCGTTGATCGCCGCGCGCTCGTTAAAGGCGCGCTCCGACGGGTTGGAGGCATTGATGCGTGGATAATGGCATTTGCGACCGAAGATCGTCGTCACATAGCCTTGCGCGCGGGCAATGGCCTTGGTCGCGTCCATATAGGCGCGGATGCCGGGGAAGCGCTCGAAATATTGCTTGATATAGGCGCCCGCCTCATCGCGCGGGATGCCAAGCTGATTGGCGAGGCCGAAGGACGAAATGCCGTAAATGATGCCGAAATTGATCGCCTTGGCGCGGCGGCGCACCTCGGACGGCATCCCCTCGACCGGCACGCCGAACATTTCCGACGCCGTCATCGCGTGAATGTCGAGCCCGTCGGCGAAAGCCTGGCGCAATTGCGGGATGTCGGCGATATGCGCCAGCAGGCGCAGCTCGATCTGCGAATAATCCGCTGAAATGAGCTTGTGCCCCGGCGCAGCGATGAAAGCGCGGCGGATCTTCCGCCCTGCCTCGGTGCGCACCGGAATGTTTTGCAAATTCGGCTCAGAGGACGAGAGCCGCCCCGTCGTCGTCGCCGCCAGCGCGTAGGACGTGTGGACGCGCTGGGTCTGCGGATTCACGTAGCCCGGCAGCGCGTCGGTATAGGTCGATTTGAGCTTCGAGAGCTGACGCCAGTCGAGAATGCGTGCGGCGAACGAATTGCCGTCCTCCGCTAGATCTTCCAGCACGCCGGCCGCCGTCGACCAAGCACCGGTCGCGGTCTTCTTCGCGCCAGACAGGCCCATCTTGCCGAAAAGGATATCGCCCAATTGCTTGGGCGAGCCGAGATTGAACGTCTCGCCCGCGAGGCCGAAGATTTCGGCTTCGAGCCGCGCCATGTCCTGCGCGAATTCGCCGGAAAGGCGTGAGAGAATTGTCCGGTCTATGGAGATTCCCCGCGCTTCCATCCGCGCGAGCACCTCGACCATCGGCCGCTCCAAAGTTTCGTAGACATTGGTCATGCGCTCGGCCGCGAGACGCGGCTTCAGCACGTTCCAGAGCCGCAGCGTGACATCGGCATCCTCGGCCGAATATTCCGTCGCCCGCTCGATCGGCACGCGGGCGAAGCCGATGAACGTGCGGCCAGAGCCCGCGACCTCGCCAAAGGCGAGCGGCTTGTGATGGAAGAATTTCTCGCTCAGCACGTCCATGCCGTGGTCGGTCAAACCGGCATCGAGCACGTAGGAGAGCAGCAAAGTATCGTCGATCGGCCGCACCGCGATGCCGTACTGCTTGAAGACGAGCGTATCGAACTTGGCATTGTGCGCGATCTTCAACACGCTCTGCGAATTCGAGCAGCGGCTTCAAGCGCGCCAGCACGTCGGCGGCAGGCAATTGGCCGGGCAGCAGCGCATCGCCGCCAAAGAGATCGCCAGCGCCTTCGCCGCGATGGCGCAGCGGGATATAGACGCCCTGCCCTTCCACGACGCAAAGCGAAATGCCGACGAGTTCCGCCTGCATCGGATCGAGCGAGGAAGTTTCCGTATCGACCGCGACTTGCCCGGCGTCGAACGCCGCGGCAATGATGTGGTCGAGATCGGAGAGTGCGGCGATCGTCTTGTAGGTGCTGCGGTCGAACGGCGTGACCAGCGCCAGCGCGGCGCGGGCGGCGGCGAGTTCCGCCGGGCCGGACGGCGCGATCTCGCGCTGCGGCGCCTCGCCATAGCGGGCATTCTTGCGCGGGCCGGAGGGCGCGCGTTGCGACTCCTCGATCTTCTCTTCCGCTTCCTCGATGGCCTCGACGGCTTCGATGATTGCGCCATCGCGGCCGCGCCAGCCGGCCGGGCCGACGAAAGCCGGGTCGGCTTCAATCGCCTCGGCGGCGACGCCGCAGGTCTCGGCGGCGCGCTTGGTGATCGTCGTGAATTCCATCGCCTTGAGGAAGCCGACGAGCGTCGGGCCATCCGGCGTTGCAAGGCCCAGATCGTCGAGCGGCACGTCGAGCGCGACATTGCGCTCGAGCGTCACGAGCTGTTTCGAAATCTTGATGAGTTCAACGCTTTCCGGCGTCGTGAGGATTTCGCGGCGTTTTGGCTGTTTGATCTCGCCGGCGCGAGCCAGCAGCGTATCGAGATCGCCATATTCATTGATGAGCTGTGCCGCGGTCTTGACGCCGATGCCGCGCGCGCCCGGCACATTATCGGTCGAATCACCGGCGAGCGCCTGGACGTCGATCACCTTTTCCGGCGGCACACCGAAATAATCCTGAACTTCGGCGAGGCCGATGCGCCGCTCCTCCCGCTCGCCCGAAGCGGGATCGTACATCGCGACGCCATCGCGGATAAGCTGCATCAAATCCTTGTCGGCGGAGATGATGAGCACATCGGCGCCGCGCGCCCGGGCCTCATCGGCATAGGTGGCGATGAGATCGTCCGCCTCGTAGCGGTCCTGCTCGATCGGCAGAAGGCCGAAGGCGCGCACGGCGGCGCGCATCAGCGGAAATTGCGGGATGAGATCTTCCGGCGGCTCGGAGCGATTGGCCTTGTAAGGCGGATAGAGTTCCTTGCGGAAGGAATTCTCCGACTTGTCGAAGATGATGCCGAGATGCGTCGGCTTAATGCCCGCCGCGCCCTCGCGCACGAACTGAAACAGCTTGTTGCAGAAGAGCCGTACCGCGCCGGTCGGCAAGCGATCCGAACGGTAATTGTACTTCGCGTCCTGCCGAATCGATTGGAAATAGGCGCGGAAGATGAACGACGATCCGTCGACCAGAAAGACGTGATCTCCGGTTTTTACTGGGCGATGATGCAAGGACATGATGTGAGGGCGGCTCAAAAGACGGTGTTGTTGTTAACATAGGCCGCAGCGCCAGATGGCGCCATCCAACCTGGTGCCGTGCTCCGGGTTAACCAAAGCCCCGCCGATTTCAAAGACTTATGTTGCGCTGCACAGAATATAGCCAAATTTCGCCTGATTGATTACCACGTGTGTTTCGTAACATCATGTGAAATCCACATAAATTTGAGGGCTTGCGGGCCATCGCAATCCATATTGCAATGCACTATATGGAGCGTCCGGCTCGGTCGCGACCCTTGAAGACGCGGCCGTGTGAAATGCGGAGCGCATAATGAACCTACGCGAAACTCTGGGGCAGAGGTTGGAGGTGGCTTTCGGCCGCCGTACCGGCGCTTGGCCGCCGCCGCGTCTCTCACTGGCTTTGCAAGGCGGCGGCTCCTTTGGCGCCTTCACCTGGGGTGTGCTCGACCGCCTGCTCGAAATTGGCGAGATCGATTTCGATACGGTGAGCGGGACCTCGGCGGGCGCCTTCAACGCCGTGTTGCTCGCGGACGGCCTCGCCGCCGGCGGCCGCGACGCTGCGCGCGAAAAGCTCGCCCATTTCTGGGAGCGGCTCAGCCGCACCGCCGCTTTCAGCCCGTTCGGTTCGTCCGCGCATTTTGGGCCGGGCGGCGCCGCGGGCGCCATCTCGATTTGGACGCGCCTGCTCTCGCCTTATCAATTCAATCCGCTCGACGTGAACCCGCTGCGCACGCTGCTGAACGAGGAAGTGGATTTCGAGCGGCTGCGCTTTTCCTCGCCGGTCGGGCTTCTGATCGCCGCGACCCGCGTCGCCGATGGGCGTGCGCGCATCTTCAGCAATGCCGAGATCAACTCGGAAGTGGTTCTCGCCTCCGCCTGTCTGCCGCTCTATCACCACGCCGTGACGATCGACAATGTCGCCTATTGGGATGGCGGCTATTCAGCCAACCCGCCGCTGCTCGATCTTGTCGCGGTCAGCCGCGCGCTCGATCTGCTGATCGTGCAGATCACGCCTGCGCTGAGCGCGGAGACACCGACGAGCGCGCAGGAGATCATGCGCCGGCTCGATCAGATCACCTTCAATTCGTCGCTCCAGGCGGAGCTGGCGAGCTTGGCGCGCCGCACGGATCGCAGCCGCCAGTTCTCCGGCTTGCTTTCGAGCGACGCACGCAGGCTGCGGCGGCTCGCCATCCACCACATCTCCGCCGAAGAGGAATTCGACGGCCTCTCCGATGCCAACGCCAACAATCTCGATTGGACCTTCCTCAAGACGCTGCGCGAGCATGGCCGCGCCGCCGCGAGCGCCTGGCTCGCGCGCAAGGAAGCCGACCGCGACGAGCCGCGGACCGTCGCGCCGCTCAAGGCCTCCTTCGCGCCGTGACGATTTAGGCAAGCGAAAGCCCGCGGCCCATATTATATGAAGCGCAGAATCGGATGGCGGCGGGTCGCCGCTAAGTGAGACGCGCATGCCGCAAGACCTGAACGTTCCGCTTTTCATCGACGGCGCCTGGCGGCCTGGCGCGGGCGGCCGCACGCTCGATGTCATCGATCCCGCGACCGAAACGGTAATCGGCACGGTGGCGCGGGCCGAGATTGCCGATCTTGATGCAGCGGTCGCGGCGGCCGCGCGCGGTTTCGTGCTCTGGCGCGCCACCCCGGCCTTCGAGCGCGGCAAGATCCTGCGCCGCGCCGCGGCGATCCTGCGCGAGCGGATCACGCCGATCGCGGAGCTGATGACGCGCGAGCAAGGCAAGCCGGTCAAGGAAGCGAAGGTTGAGATCGCCGTCGCCGCCGATACGCTCGACTGGTTTGCCGAGGAGACGCGGCGCGCCTATGGCCGCGTCGTGCCGGCGCGTGCGCCCAACATCACCAATCTTGTGCTGAAGGAGCCGGTCGGTCCCGTCGCGGCCTTCACGCCGTGGAATTTCCCGATCAACCAGATCGCCCGCAAGCTCGGCGCAGCGCTCGCGGCCGGCTGTTCCATCATCGTCAAGGCGCCGGAGGAAGCGCCGGCTTCGGCCGCCGAATTCATCCGCGCGCTCGCCGAGGCAGGCGTGCCGCCCGGTGTCGTCAATCTCGTCTTCGGCATCCCGGCGGAAATCTCGACGCATCTCATTCCGCATTCAGCGATTCGCAAAATCTCCTTTACCGGCTCGACCGCCGTGGGCAAGGAGCTCGCGGCGCTGGCGGGCGCGCATATGAAGCGCGCGACGATGGAGCTCGGCGGCCATGCGCCGGCGATCGTCTTCGCCGACGCCGATCTCGATGTCGCGCTGCGCGTGCTCGTCGCGCGCAAATTCCGCAATGCCGGCCAGGCCTGCACCGCGCCGACGCGCTTTCTCATCCAGCGCGAAGTCTACCCGCAATTTCTCGCGCGCTTCGTCGCGGCAGCCGAAGCGCTCAAAATTGGCAGCGGCCTCGATTCCGCGACGGATATCGGCCCGCTCGCCAATCCACGGCGCCTCGCCGCGCTGCAAGCGCTGGTCGAGGATGCGGTCGAGAAAGGCGCCAAGCTCGTGAGCGGCGGCGCGCGCCACGGCAACAGGGGCTATTTTTTCGCGCCCACCGTGCTGGCGCATGTGCCGACGAGTGCGCGCGCGATGACTGAAGAGCCCTTCGGGCCGGTCGCACTCGTCAATTCCTTCGAGACGATCGACGAAGCCGTCGCGGAGGCCAACCGCTTGGCCTATGGCCTCGCCTCCTATGCCTTCACCGCCTCGACCGCGACGGCCGACGCGCTGGCGCAGAGGATCGAGGCCGGCATGGTGGCGATCAACGATTCGCACCTCAGTTCGCCGGAACTACCGATCGGCGGCGTCAAGGACAGCGGCTATGGCAGCGAGGGCGGCCCCGAGGCGGTCGAGGCCTATCTGGTCACCAAGCTTGTGACCCAGGCCGCCGGCTAAACCGGTTCGCGGACCTCATGGCCGCACGAAGTCGAGAATCTCGCTCGTGTAATGTTCGTCGACTTCCGAGATCGGCTTGCCGTCGCCGGAATAGACAACGGCGTGATGTTCGAACAGCACGGGCGGAATCGAAAGGCTCGCGCCGGTATGATCGGCGGACGGCGGCGCAAGTTCCCAGCCCTCCGGCAGCGGATGCCAGAGCACGCTCACGCCAAACGTCTCGCGGCGCGGATGCAAGGCCTGGATCGCGCGGCCAAAAGGAATATCGCTCGTCTCCAGCGCCTTTTCCATTGCCGGCTGCAAGCGGCTCGGCACATACCAATTGTCGGCCTCCGACAGGACATGATCGCCGCAGGCGAGATCGACGCGGCGATAGATGACCGGCTCGTTCGGATCGATGCCGAGGCGCGCGCGCTGCTCAGGCGTGATGGGCTTGTGGACGTCGCGCCGCAGCCGCGCATGCAGCTTCGGCGCCACCGCCATATGATGCGCACCGCACCAGGCTTCGAGCGTCTTCGTCGCGCTGTTCGAGGCGAGCAAATTCGCGTTCAAGGTCTCGAGCAGCGCCCAGGCCTCGAGCCGGTCGCGAAACGTCTCCGGCCAGACCGTGGCGGCGGCCTGCGCCGGCCTGCCTAAGGCGATGAGGCCCAGGGTCGCGATCAACGAAGCCTTTGCTTTCATGTCTGGCTCTTACTCCAGCGTCTCGAGGTCGCGCAGCTTTGGGAATAATCGCATCCAAAGCAGCGCGATGGCAACCGAGGCCGCGCCGCCGAGAACCGCTGCTGGCACAGCGCCGAGGAACGCCGCGACGACGCCGCTCTCGAACTCGCCCAATTGGTTCGAGGTATTGACGAACAGATAATTAACCGCGCCGACGCGGCCGCGCATTTCGTCCGGCGTCGCGAGTTGCACCAGCGATACCCGGATCACCATGCTCACTGTGTCGGCTGCCCCGGCGAGGGCAAGGGCGACAATGGAGAGCCAGAGCAGATGCGATAGCGCGAAGACAATCATCGCGAGGCCGAAGCCGATGACCGCTTGCAGCATGCGCAAACCGACGCGACGATTGATTGAATGGCGCGTGAGATAAGCCGCCATGAAAAGCGCGCCGACCGCCGGAGCGGCGCGCAACACGCCGAGCCCCCACGGCCCGGTGTGCAAAATGTCCCGCGCATAGATCGGCAAAAGCGCCGTCGAACCGCCGAACAGCACTGCGAAGAGATCGAGCGAGATCGTGCCGAGGATGGCGGGATTGTCGCGGACGAATTTGACGCCGTCGAACAGACCATCGAGCGGCGGCGGGGCTTTCGAGACGACCGGCTGGTCGAGCTTGATCGCGCCGTTCGCGAGCGCCGCGAAGAGCCAGAACAGCGCCGCGATGGTATAAGGCGCGCCCGGCGCTATGGCATAAATGAAGCCACCGAGCGCCGGGCCGCCGACCGCGGCGACCTGCATCGCGCCGGTCGTCAACGCGGCGCCCCGCTGCAGCAAGCCATCCGGCGTGACGCCCGGAAGCAAAGCCCCCTTCGCGGGGCTCTCAAAGGCATCGAACACCCCGATGAGCGCGATCGCGACAAAAATCTCCGGCACGGTCAACCAGCCGGCGAAACTGCCGACGGCGAGATAAGCCGCCACAAGGCCCGCACCAAGCTGGCAGGCTTGCAGCACGCGCCGGCGATCGTAGCGATCGGCGGTATGGCCGGCGAGGAGCATGAGCAGCAGCATCGGCGCGAATTGCGCAAGGCCGATGAGGCCGAGATCGAGTGCGCTGCCCGTCAGCGCATAAACCTGCCAGCCGACCGCCATGGCGGCGATCTGCGACGCGCATTCGGTAAAACCACGGCCCGAGAAATAAAGCAGGAATGGCCGGTGGCGCAGCAGGCCGCCGGCGGTATCGGAGGAGATGGAGGTCATTGCGCCGCTTATAGCGCCTGACGAGAAAACCGGAAGCGGGCCATGCCAATTCTCTTCGGATCGTGACGCGCCGTTCAGCGGTCCTGCCGGAAATAGGGACGGCTGCGTATCCTGATCAGGATGATCGGATAGGCCATGAGCAGCGCGCCGAGCCCGAAGGAAACGATCACCGCGCCGGGGCTAAGCAACCCGGCCGCCGCGGCGCTGGCGTAGCAGGCAATTCCAACGGGGTAGAACAAAATGACTGCGGTAAAGAGCCCCGGCGAAAACCGTCCCTTGGTCACCACCACCGGCAGCACATGGAAGAATGTCGCGTTGATCAGCATGAGCGCTGGAAAGGTCAAGGCCAGCGGCGGCGACGCCGTCGCTATATTGGCGGCGACGATGCCGAGCACGACGACGATCGCATTGGTGACATAGAAATCGCCCCATTCGACCGGAAGGCCAATGACCTCGCGCGCCCAATCGCGCCAGTCGAGCTCATATTCCTCCAGCATGTGCAGCGCATAGCACGCTGTCGCGAGCCATATCCAGGATGCGAACGTCACCCCCGCGCTCCCCCTGCTTAGGCGATAATATCGACCTTGCCCGTCGCCAGCCGGTAGATGCCACCGGCAACTGCAATGCGCTTATCAGCGACGGCGGCGCTGAGGACCGGCGTCGCGGCTTTCAATGCCGCGACATTCTGGCGGACATTTTCGATGGTCGCGTTTTCGAGAAGGTCGCCGGGACGATCGAGGACGGCCTTGACGGCGGGCGCGAGAGCCGTCGTCAAATCCTGGATATGGCCGGGGAAGGAGGCGTTGTCCTTGACCGCCGAGATCGCCGCCTTGACGGCGCCGCAGGCTTCGTGGCCAAGCACGAGGATCAGCGGCGTCTTCAAGACGGCGACGGCATATTCGAAGCTCGCGAGATTGTCGGTGTTGACGAAATTGCCGGCGACACGGACGACGAAGAGATCGCCGCGCGACGTGTCGAACGCATATTCCGGCGCGACGCGTGAATCGGCGCAACTCAGAATCCCGGCAAAAGGATTCTGTCCGCCGACGAGCGCCTCGCGCTCGGCAAGGAAATCATGCCGCTTGGCGACGCCATCGACATAGCGCCTGTTGCCTGCCTCGAGGCGCGCCAAAGCCGCCGCGGGAGAGATGACATTTTGGGGTTTCGGCGGCGGCCCTTTTGCCCAGGCAGGCGCCATGAATTCGGGCGCCGCGAGCATTGCCGCTATACCCGCGCCGAACACGAGCACATCGCGGCGCGCAATCGAATTCTGATGCTTTCGAGCAGGAACACCGCAAAATTCGCACATGGTCTTGTCTCCAAGCTCATCTCAATACAGCATCGAAAAGGACGAAATTCCGGTTTGTTAGCTTGCCCAGCTTTCTACTCTACGAGGGTCGAATGGACCTAGATAAGCTGTTTACTTTGGTCGAAAAGCTTCGATTTCAAGCAATCGGCAACGCATCATGGCGCCACCATAAACGGGTTTATGAATATGATGAACATTCCGCCAAAGTCGTGGCTGTCTTAAAACTGGTAAGGGCAGCCCAAGGGCTAAAAGCGCTCAAGCTACTTTGCGGCTCGGGATTATTTTTAGACCTTGGCGTTATAATACGCTGCGTTAATGACTGTAATTCGGAAGTGTATTTCTTGTTAGAGGAATTTCCAAATGCTTCTTCCAACGTGGAGCGCTTTGTCAGGTCCTTTTTTGAACACTCAATAGATGGGTACCTGACAGCCACAACAACTTCTGTGGAAACGACAAAAATTCGAAGCGCAGTTGTCAGAGTTTTAAAAGGGAAACAAGATCAAGAGACGCGAAGGCAGCTGGATAACATATACAAAACATTCTCGGGATACGTGCACGCAAACTATGCGCACATAATGGAGATGTATAATGGGCATTTACATCAATTTGAATTAGCTGGCATTCCCTCTAAACCACAACAGCACCTTCGCATGGAAGCCGTCGACTTATCAGCAAACTCTGTTTTGCACGCCGCAGCATTTGCCGCGGGCAAACTCGGCTTAGAAGCGCTACATCGCGAGATTTCTCAGACTCTATAATATTTGTCGAGGAACTCGCTAATTCGCGAACCGGAAGTGCAACACGTCGCCATCGGCGACGACATAATCCTTGCCTTCGAGACGAAACTTACCTGCCTCACGCGCGCCCGCTTCGCCGTTCGCGGCGACATAATCGTCGAAGGAAATCGTCTCGGCGCGGATGAATCCCTTCTCGAAATCGGTGTGGATCACCCCCGCCGCCTGCGGCGCCTTGGTGCCGACCGGGATCGTCCAGGCGCGGGTTTCCTTGGGGCCAACAGTGAAATAAGTGATGAGGTGCAGCAGCGCATAGCCGGCGCGGATGACGCGATTGAGCCCCGGCTCCTCAAGCCCAACAGCTTCGAGATAGTCCTTCTGCTCCTCCCCTGGCAGCAGCGCGATCTCGCTCTCGATCGCCGCTGAAACCACGACGGCGCCCGCGCCCTCTTCGGCCGCCCGCACCTTCACTTCGTCGGAATAGGCATTGCCCGTGTCAGCGCTCGCCTCCTCGACATTGCAGACATAGAGAACCGGCTTGGCGCTGAGCAGGCCAAGCATATCGAAGGCTTTGCGCTCCTCCGGCTTGATGGCCGCGAGCCGCGCCGGCTTGCCCTCGCGCAGCAGCGCGAGACAGCGGTTGACGAGATCGCTCGTCTCCTTCGCGTCCTTGTCGCCACCCTTGGCCTTCTTCTCCAGCGCGGGCGCGCGCTTTTCCAGGCTGTCGAGATCTGCAAGCATCAACTCCGTCTCGACCGTCTCGATATCGTCGAGCGGCGCGATCTTGCCCGCGACATGGGTGATGTCGTCATCCTCGAAACAGCGCACGACATGGGCGATTGCGTCGCATTCGCGGATATTGGCGAGGAATTGGTTGCCGAGCCCCTCGCCCCTCGAGGCGCCGCGCACGAGCCCGGCGATATCGACGAAGGTGAGCCGCGTCGGGATGATCTCCTTGGAATGCGCGATTGCGCAGAGCACCTCAAGGCGCGGATCGGGGACCGCCACGTCGCCGACGTTCGGCTCGATGGTGCAGAAGGGATAATTTGCCGCCTGCGCCGCCGCCGTCTGCGTCAAGGCGTTGAAAAGCGTCGATTTGCCGACATTCGGCAGACCGACGATACCGCATTTGAAACCCATGAATGTCTCACACTCGTCATGGCCGGGCATAGCCCGTCGAAGACGGGCGTTCTACCCAACGCCCTATGTCCCGGCCATCCACGCGAGGCGCTGCCAGCGCGTCAGAACCCTGCCGGCTGCCTCACTCGCTCTTTGATTTGAATCGCGGGCCTTCAATGGCACGGCATGGATGGCCGGGACAAG
>CAVRQD010000003.1:0-129814 GCA_963723285.1 uncultured Alphaproteobacteria bacterium
TATTCTGTTCTACGGCAGCGCGTTGTTCGTCTCGGACAATCTCGTGCTGCCGCATAAGGAGCTTTTCAATCGCGCTTTCGTTCTCGTGCCGCTGGCCGAGATCGCGCCTGATTTGGTGCTCGACGGGCGATCGGTAGCGGAGGCGGCCGCGGCGATTCCCCGCGACGGCATCGAGAAATGGGGCGGAGATCATGGGCAATTGGATTAAGCTGACCGCGAAGGATGGCGTGACGATCGGCGCTTATGAGGCCGCGCCTGACGGCCATGCGCGCGCCGGCCTTGTTGTGTTGCAGGAGATTTTCGGCATCAACCGGCACATTCGCAATGTTGCCGACGATTTTGCCGCGCAGGGCTATCATGTCATCGCGCCGGCGCTGTTCGATCGCGTCGAGCCGGGTGTCGAACTCGGCTACGAAAGTGAGGACGTTGCCAAAGGCGTTGCCATCCGCGCGAAAACGAAGCTCGCAGATACGCTCTCCGATATCGCCGCGGCTGTGGACGCGGCCAAGCCCTTTGGTCGTGTCGGCATGGTCGGCTATTGCTGGGGCGGCACGCTCGCCTTTGCCGCCGCCCAGCAAGTCCAGGGTCTGGGCGCCACGGTCGGTTATTACGGTTCGGGCATCGCCGCGCTGCCGCCGGACCAACTGCGCTGCCCGGTGGTGCTCAATTTCGGCGATCAGGACAAAAGCATTCCGCCTGCCGATATCGAGAAGATTCGACACGCCTATCCGGACATCGCGATCCACATCTATCCCGCCAACCACGGCTTCAACTGTACGGACCGCGCCGCCTACGACCCGGCCAGCGCGGCGCTCGCCCGCCAGCGCACGCTGGATTTCTTCGCGCAATATCTTTGAGTTTTATTTTCCTTCGTCGCGCAGCGCCGTCGAGGAAAGTTCGGAGCGCGGGCCGTGCAGAAAGATGAGCGCGGGCGGCCTTGCGCGTGGGAAGACCAGGCCATCGCTTTCGTCATGGCGATAGCGACCGAGCGCGAGGGCTGCCGGTGAATGCGTCGCCGAGAGTGTCGAGCCGGGCCGGTCGATGATCGCGATCGGCACATTGGCGGCGATGGTGCGCCAATGTTTCCAGCGCTCGAAATTCGCGAGATTGTCGGCACCCATGATCCAGACGAAATGGACGCTGGGGCAGCGCGTCTTCAGATAGAGAATGGTCTGATAAGTGAAGCGCGCGCCGATCGCCGCTTCGAGGCCGGTGACGACGATGCGCCGGTCGCGGGCGATCTTCTTCGCCGCCGCGATGCGTGCGGCAAGCGCGGGCAGGGCACTCGTATCCTTGAGCGGATTGCCGGGGCTCACCAGCCACCAGACCCGATCGAGCCCCAGTCGCCGCAGGGCGAGAAGGCTCGCTTGGCGATGACCTTCATGCGCGGGATCGAAACTGCCGCCGAACAGTCCGACTTTCAGCCCCGGCGCATGCGGCGGCAGTTCGGACATCGAGGTCACCGCCCTTAAGGCCGGGTCTGGCCAGAGCCGTGAACGCGATATTTGAACGAGGTCAATTGTTCGAGGCCGACCGGGCCGCGCGCATGCATCCGTCCCGTCGCAATGCCGATCTCGCCGCCGAAGCCGAATTCGCCGCCGTCGGCGAATTGTGTCGAGGCGTTGTGGATGACGATGGCCGAGTTGACCTCGCGCAGAAAGCGATCCGCCGCTGCACTGTCTTCGGTGATGATGCAATCGGTATGGTGCGAGCCATAGGTGGCGATATGTGCCAGGGCGCCGTCGAGCCCGTCCACGACCCGCACGGAAATGATGGCGTCGAGATATTCGCTCGACCAATCCTCGTCCGTCGCCGGCTTCACGCGCGGATCGACGGCTTGGGCCGCCGCGTCGCCGCGCACTTCGCAGCCCGCGTCGAGCAGCATTTTGACGAGCGGGCCGAGATGCGTCGCGGCGCAGGCGCGATCGACGAGCAGCGTCTCCGCCGCACCGCAGACGCTGGTGCGCCGCAGTTTCGAATTGCGCAGGACCGCGAGCGCCTTGTCGAGATCGGCGGCGCGATCGACATAGATATGCACCAGCCCTTCGAGATGGGCGAAGACGGGCACGCGCGCTTCCGCCTCGACCCGCGCGACGAGGCTACGGCCGCCGCGCGGCACGATGACATCGAGATTGCCGCTGAGGCCCGTGAGCATTTCGCCGACGGCGGCGCGATCCTTCACCGGGACGAGCGTGATCGCCGCCTGCGGCAGGTCGGCCGCCTTGAGCCCGGCGAGCAGGCATTCATGGATCAGCGAAACGGAATGGAAGCTCTCCGAGCCGCCGCGCAGGATCGCGGCATTGCCGGATTTCAGGCAAAGCGCGCCGGCATCGACGGCGACCGAGGGGCGGCTCTCGAAAATCACACCGATGACGCCGAGCGGCGTCGCGACGCGCTCAATGATAAGGCCGTTCGGCCGCGTGAATCGCGCCAATATGCGCCCGACCGGATCGGGCAGAGCGGCGATTTCCTCCAGGCCCTTGGCCATGCCTTCGACATGCTTGGCATCGAGCCTCAGCCGCTCGAGGAAGGCCTCGGTCGCGCCGTGCGCCAACGCCTCGGCGACGTCGCGCGCATTGGCGGCGAGGATCTGGGGGGCTTTTTCGCGGATTTCACGGGCGGCGACGAGAAGTGCCGTGTTCTTAGCGTCGGTCGGGGCGAGGGCGAGCAGATGCGCGGCCTTGCGCGCCGCCTGGCCGAGCGGCAGCATGACGGACCGGATGTTGGCCGGCTCGTTGTTGCGCACGAGTTTGAGGTCGAGGTCTTTCTTCATCTGCTCTTCATCGCGCCCCGCATGAGGCGCTTCTAATATAAGTAAATCGCGATGCTTGCCAGCGGCATCGCCGATTTTGGCAAATCAGCCAGAGTTTGCCAGCGATATCAGCGCGTTGAACCGAAAGAGCCTTTCCGCCCGTGCCAGCCTCGCATCTCCGGCGCGAATGCCCTAAATAGGTCGCATGACCATTATCGCCGCACTGATCTTCGCCGCCATCATCCTCTCCGGCCTCTTGAGCATCTATCTCGACCGGCGGCAGGCCGCTGCTGTCCGCGCCCATCGCGGTGCCGTGCCGGGGGCCTTCGCCGGAACTGTAACTTTGGAGGAGCATCAGCGCGCCGCCGATTATACCGAGGCGCGTGTCCAGCTCTCGGTCGTTCAGAGCCTCTTCGACATGGCGCTTGCGATCTTTTGGCTTGGGTTTTTTCTGCGCCCGGTTTTCAATTTCGTTGCGGCGCATGTGCCGGCTGGACTGACGCGGAGCGTCGTGACGGTCGTGCTCGTCGCGGCGGTCTCTTATCTCCTTAACCTGCAATTCTCGATCTATAAGACGTTCATGCTTGAGACCGCTTTCGGCTTCAACCGCACGACGCCCACGACCTTCGTGCTCGATCAGGTCAAGGCCGTCGTTCTGCAACTCGCGCTCGGCGTGCCTCTGCTCTATGGTCTGTTCGCGCTGATGCGGGCGCTGCCGAGTCTCTGGTGGATTTTCGCCTGGGCCGGGCTGATGGCGATCATGGTGGCGATGATCGTTGTCTATCCCACCTTCATCGCGCCGCTATTCAACAAATTTATCCCGATGGCCGAGGGGCCGATGCGCGCCAGCATCGAGGCGCTGCTCGCCAAATGCGGCTTCGAATCGAAGGGTCTCTTTGTCATGGATGCGTCGAAGCGTTCGGCCCATGGCAATGCCTATTTCACCGGCTTCGGCAAGGCCAAGCGCATCGTCTTTTTCGATACTTTGTTGGAGAAACAGACGAACGAGGAAATTCTCTCCGTTCTCGCGCACGAGCTTGGACATTTCAAATTCGGTCATGTATTTCAGCGCATCGGCGAGAGCGCATTGTTCGCGCTCGCGGCTTTTGCGATCCTGCATTGGGCCTTTGCGGCGGGCACGCTGCCAGACGCCTTCCATCTGCCGAACGATCCCGCCATTGTGCTGATAATCGTGCTGACCGCCATGGGGCCCTTCGCGAGCCTCCTCGCGCCGCTAACGAATTTTCTCTCGCGCCGGGCGGAGTTCCAGGCGGATGCTTTCGCCAAATCCATGGTCGGCGCCGCGCCGATGATTTCGGCACTGACCAAGCTCAGCCGCGACAATCTCGCGACATTGACGCCAGACTGGCTCTACATCCTCTTCAATTATTCGCATCCGCCGGTGCCGGAGCGGATTGCGCATCTTGAGGGTTAGTCTTCTCTGCTTCTAGGCGCGCCTTGATCCGGCGAACCTGCGCGAGCTGGCCGCGCAGAATGTCGATTGCATCCTTTTCGGCGGGCGCGAGATCCTTGAGCGTCATATGCTCGAGGATCACTTCGAGCGCGTCGCCGATATGGCCGATCTGCCGCCCATAGCTGCCGACATCGTTGAGAATGGTGCGCTCGGTCTGCGGGCTCGGCGTCTGGCCCAGATCGATATTGACCAGGCCGATCTGCGCACCCTGCTGATAGAACGTCCAGGGATTGATCGCCTGCCAAAGTTGTTGCGGCGCAAGTGAAACCTGAAAAGGATCGGACATGGCTGCCTCCTGAAAGAGGCAAGCCTATCCGAGATCAGGCGGCGGACAAGGCCGCGCGGCCGCTGCTCAATCCGGCGTCACGACGAGCGCGATAGACGGCGCGATGCTGCTGCTGATCTCGACCGTGAAAGGCGCCGCCGTCAGGTCGAATTTGACGCTTTTGGCGAGGCCCGCGCAGCCGACGGCGCCGGTGTGGTCGACCGACTTCAACAGATGGCCGTCCTGCACAACATCGGCCCAGGCGCCGCGCGTCAGCGTGACACGATAAGTGCCCGCGCTGGCCGGTGCGGCAAGCGTGACGAAGCCGGCATAGGAGTTGGGGAATTTCGGCGGCCGCGACGGTGCTTGCGGCAGTTTCGCCGTGGCCTGCGGGTCGAGCGTCAAATTCTCGCCGGTCGCGAGGCTCGCCGCGCCGCCAGAGGCGACCGCGACGGGCTTGGCCAGCAGAGCCTTCTCATGATCGAGCGGCCATTTGAAATGGGCGCAGCCGGTGGGCTCGGCCACGGCCGGAGCCGCCACAAGCGCCGCGATCAAAACCGCAGAAATTCGGAAGAAGGGCATTTCGATATTCCCGGGCAGAGGTCACAAGGGTCCGGCTTCCTTCTTCTCCCGGTGGTCGAACCAGGCTTGCACGTCTTCCATCGGTACCGTCTCTTCGTCCGGTCCCTCGATGGCGGTGATCTCGATCCCGTCTTGCTGCGCCAGATTCCAGGCGTCTTCCAGGGCTTCCTCTTCCGTCGCCCATTCTTGCGAGAGCAGTTCGTGTTTCAAGGCTTGGTCGACGTAACGCACATGCCATCCCATGGCCGCATCCTTTCCCCCTAGAAGGCGGGGCATCCCGGCTGGCCGTGACGCCCCACGCTGTCATATTAGAGCGTGTTCCGGAAAAGTTGCAGGACTTTTCCGGCAAGAACACGCTCCAACATTTTGAGTCGGCGCGATTTCTTGTCGGCCAGATGAATTCATCTGGCCGGAAAGCGCGCTAGGCAACGCGGCGCTCTTCCACCACTATCGTGCTGGCAATGCTTTCCGGCTCATAGAGCCAGCGTGCCAGGAAGCCGGCGGCGATCGCCCCGGCAATAGGCACCAGCCAGAACAGCCAGAGCTGCGAAATATAGGCGCCGCCCGCGAAGAGCGCCGGGCCGGTGCTGCGCGCCGGGTTCACCGACGTATTGGTCACCGGAATGGTGATCAGATGGATCAGCGTGAGGGCGAGACCGATGGGGATACCGGCAAAGCCCGCGGCGGCGCCCTTCGAGGTCGTGCCGATGATGATGAAGAGAAAGAAGAACGTCGCCAGGAACTCGGTCAGCGCCGCTGCGCCGAGGCTATATTTTCCGGGGCTCAGATCGCCATAGCCATTGGAGGCAAAGCCGCCCGCGACCCAGCCGGCTTGGCCCGAGGCAATGACGTGGAGTACTGCGGCGGCGGCAATGGCGCCAATGACCTGCGCGATGATGTAGGGGATCACCAGTGCGCCGTCGTGCCGGTCCGCGGCCCAGAGGCCGACCGTCACCGCCGGGTTGAAATGGCCGCCGGAGATAGGGCCAACGGCATAGGCCATTGTCAAAACCGTGAGGCCAAAGGCAAAGGCCACGCCGACGAAACCGATGCCGGTATGCGGGAAGGTCGCGGCGAGCACCGCCGCGCCGCAGCCGCCGAACACGAGCCAGAACGTGCCGAAGAATTCGGCCGCAATGCGTCTGATGAAATCGTTTTGCATAGGGCACCTCTTAAATTGGCTGGAAGGCTGCCTTCTTTGGCCCGCGCGCAAAGACGCCGTGGGCATTGGGCAGCTTGTTGAGATAACGCGACGAAGCGCGAGACCATTACTGGCCCCGGCGGCGCGGAGTCTGCTTCGTGGTTGTATTGAAGTCGAGTGGCGGCCGGTTCAACTTTTAGTCGCGCTCGCGCTTGCGGTGCGAGAATCTCCGCGCCGAAGGTGGCGCGCCGCCAAGGCGATGCGGCGCTGCGAAGCTGCCGGATAAATCTTTAAGAAAAATTGTGGAATGCGCCGCGGCGCTGGTGAAGGGCATCGTCGGCGCTCATGCCAATGGAGCACACCGGCTCAATTCGCCGTTAAGCGCCCACGCGGACGAATCACCCGCGCGGCAAGCTCGTCTCAGGCGGAGTGCCGCAGCCGCCTCACTTCCACGGCGTCGGCGCCGGGACTTCGCAGAGTCCTTTGACCTCGACCGTGCCGAAATCAGCTGGGCTGACGATTTCCAGATATTCCATGTCCGGCGAATAATCGAACAGGTAATGGGTGATGCCGGGGCGCTGATGCACGACATCGCCGGCCTCGACCAGCGTGACCTTGTCTTCGTACATGAACTTCGCCCAGCCCTTCGTCATGATGACGATCTGGAAGTCGGCGATGTGCTGGTGCCAGCCGGTACCGGTGGTCGGCGGCAGATTGGCCTTGACGAGATGGGCGATGACCTTGCCGTTGGTCGCCTTGGCGATGCCGAGGTCGCGATAGAGGAAAAAGTCGCGTAGACCCGAGCCCTTAAACTCGGTGTCGCCGGGTTTGACATGCGAGAATTGCGTCTCGTGCTCTTTCGGCGGCGTGAAATCTTTTTCTAAAACGGCTGAATGTCCTTCAGTCATTCCTGACCTCCTTCAGTTCGACTCGCGCGTCGATCGGTTAAGTCCGATCAATTCATCGCGAGCACCAGATTGCGGATCACCGGATAGATCTGCCCGTTCCAGCGGCGGCCGCTGAACGTGCCGTAATGGCCGACCCCGACCTGGTAATGATGGCGCTTCAAGTGCGGCCGCAGCCCGTTACAGAGCAAATGCGCCGCCGCGGTCTGGCCGACAGAACAGATGTCGTCGCGCTCGCCTTCGACGGTGAGCAGCGCCGTGCGGCGGATGGCGCGCGGATCGACCTTCGCGCCGCGATAGGTCAGTTCGCCTTTCGCCAGCGAGGCATCCTGGAAAACGGTTTTGACCGTTTCGAGATAGAATTCCGCCGGCAGATCGAGCACGGCGAAATATTCGTCGTAGAAGGCCTTGATCGCCTTTGCCTCGGCCTCGCGGCCGGCACTCAGATGCTCGTAGAGATCGCGATGCGCCTTGACGTGGCGGTCCATGTTCATCGACACGAAGGCGGTGAGCTGGACGAAGCCCGGATAGACGCGCCGCCCGGCGCCCGGCAGATGGTCCGGCACATGGGCGATCAGATTATCCTCGAACCATTCCATTGGTTTCGAGGTCGCAAGCTCGTTGACCTTCGACGGATTGACCCGCACATCGACCGGGCCCGCCATCAGCGTCATGCTGCGCGGCTCGGCCGGATTGCGCTGCTCGGCCATGATGGCGACGGCGGCCAGCGTCTGTACGCAGGGCTGACAGACGGCGATGACATGCGCGCCGGGGCCGATCAGCTCCAGGCAGCGGATGACGTAATCAACATAATCGTCGAAGCCGAACGGCCCTTCGTCGAGCGGCACGTCGCGGGCGTTCTTCCAGTCGGTGATATAGACCTCGTGGTCGCGCACGAGGGTGCGGACCGTCTCGCGCAAGAGCGTGGCGAAATGGCCGGAGAGCGGCGCGACGAGCAGCATTTTCGGCAGCGGCGCGGCGCTCTCCTTGCTGAAGCGGACGAGATTGCAGAAGGGCAGCGAGGCGACCACCTTCTCATGCACCGGCACTGGCTCGCCGTCGACGATGGTGCTTTCGACGCGATAGTCGGGCCGCGCATGTGAAAGCCTGGTGCGGGAAATCAATTCCAACGCCGCTGTATAATGCTTGCCGTAGGCGGCCTCGCTGATGCCCGTAAAGAGCGGGCCCAAGCTCAAGCCGGCGCGGGCCATCATGCGGATCGGTTCGGAGGCTTCCGAGTAAGCCTGGTAAGCGCGGTACAACATGTGCTTCAAGGCTAAGGTCTTTCATTTTGCGCCGCAATATCGGCGTGTGCTCAAAGATTAACCCGTTCGCGTTCAGGAGCGTTCATGGTGCGTCCCATCCTCACCATCTCAAGCAAGAACTACTCCTCTTGGTCGTTGCGCGGCTGGCTGCTGTGCCAGCTCGCCGGATTAGAGGTCGAAGAGCAGGTCATCGGCCTCGACGATCCGTCAAACCGGGCGGAACTGCTGCTTCTGGCACCGTCCGTCCTGGTGCCGCGGCTGTCCGAAGGCGACGTGAGCGTCTGGGACACGCTGGCCATTGCCGAATACCTTGCGGAGCGGAATCCCGAAGCAGGCATGTTGCCCAAAGATAAGGCGGCGCGGGCGCATTGCCGTTCGATCGCCGGCGAGATTCACTCCGGCTTCCATAATCTGCGCTCGGCGCTGCCAATGAATCTGAAAGCCCGGCACACGAGCTTCAAAGTCTTCGCCGGGGCGCAGCCGGATATCGATCGGGTGCAGACGATCTGGCAGGAATGTCTCACGCGCTGGGGTGGCCCCTATCTCTATGGCGCGACGCCGACCATCGCCGACGCCATGTATGCGCCGGTCGCGACCCGCTTCATCACGTATAATGTGCCGCTCAATCCGGCGGCCAAAGCCTATTGCGCGACGATCCTCGAATGGGAGCCGATGCAGGCCTGGATCGCCGCCGCCAAGGCCGAACCCGAGGAACTCGCCGAATTGGAGGTCGAGTTTTAGCCCAGCCGGGGTGTCGCGCGGCGGCTTGCCGCGGGGCGGTGGTGGATGGGGCGGATTCTCTGTCTATGTGTTGCAAAGTCGCTACGCCCCCCGAAATGTGTGGGCCATTGCGCGCGGGGAGGCGTTTGGCGGCCGAAGCGCACATATGCGCAAGCATCTCATATCACATGTGAAATCTTCGATTCTGGCGCAACATCAGGCAGCTAGCCGAGGCGGCTCTGGATGGGCGAGCGCACGCCGCGAGAGCCGCGATTCTCGTGGATCGGGCGGATTCCGGTGCTCCATCCCCGCTTTTCCAGTCTCACACGGGCGGCAGGCCTCTTGTCGACGGGATAATTTTTTGGAAGGCTGGGGTGGGGGCGAAAGTAAATCCGAAGATCGCTGAAGTCTTAATGAGCCCCGTGTTCGGCAAATGGCTAGGGTCTGCCCTGTCATTGCCGCAATCCGGAGTATCGTAAGCATACGTGAGGGTAAGTTCATTAATCGGCATTTAACTAAAAACGTCCTCAAATAAGGCCTCCGCACTCTGGCTCCGCCGCGAGGTGGTCAAGTCCAGGCAAGCGAGAAGGCACAAAGTGAAGTTGTACAGGACGCGGGGTGGATGACCTACTGGACCTATGCGCCACAGGATTACACGTCGTTTAATCGACGGGGGTTTTTCCGCAGGGTTTTCTCCGAGGCGGCGCCTGGCGCCGTAGTCCTCGGGCTTGCGGCATTAGCCGGCGCCTGGATCGTCTACGTCCATCCGGACGCGCAGATCAAGGTCGTCGAGGCGCCTATCGAGGCCCCGACCCTTGAGGCGCCGTCGTTCGTCAAGCCGCAAGTCGCGCAAGCTGCCGCCGCAACGCCGGCCGCCCCGGTGCAGGTCGCGGCGAATGTCTATAGCCCGTTTATCGATCCCACTTTTTCGTTGAAGGCGGCCCGCGCCTCCTTCGCCCAGAGCGAGCCCTTGGCGCCGACCTTCGGGGCGGATCCGGAGGCCGTATCGCCGCCGTCGCAGCAAGTCGCGGCGGTGCCGGTCCAGTTCGCCGCGATCCCCATGCCGCCGGTCGAGCCGCAATCGCTCGCCGCACCGCAGGTCCCGGCGGACGACGTCGATACGCAGGATAAAACGGCGCAGGACGATCAATCCGGGAAGGAGAATATGCTTCCCTTCTCGGGCGATCAGAAGCTTGCCGCCAGCGCGCCGCTGCCGCCGGCGCATATGGTCGCCAGCGTACCCCTGCCGGCGCCGCGTCCCGATGGCCTTGTCGTTCCCGAGGCCGAAAATCACACCCGCGTCGCTGTCCGCCAGGCGCCGCAGCCGAAAGAAACCACCCAGGTCGCTGCCGCGCCCACGCCGCCGCAGGATCACAATTCCTTCTTCGATAAGCTCTTCGGCGGCGTCAACCGCCCTTCCGGCCAGGCGCTCGCTTATGCGGAGCCGGAAGACGGGGTCGCCGATACGTCGCCCCGGTCCGCATCCGCCGGCGTCGCGCCCTACGATCACTATACCGCCGTCTACAATATCGCGACCCACACCGTTTATCTGCCGGACGGGCGCCGCCTCGAGGCCCATTCGGGCCTTGGCGAAGCCTTCGACGATCCGCGCTATGTCCGCCAGAAAATGCGCGGCCCGACACCGCCTGGTATCTACGATCTGAAACCGCGTGAGCAATTGTTCCACGGCGTCGCGGCGCTGCGGCTGATTCCGGTCGGCAATGCAGATCCTTATGGCCGCGTCGGCCTCCTCGCCCATCGGTTCATGCTTGGGCCGCGCGGCGATTCCAATGGCTGCGTCTCGTTCCGCGATTACCCGGCCTTCCTCGATGCCTATCGCAACGGTGAGATCAGGCGGCTGGTCGTGGTCGCCGGGCTTTGATCTAGGCCCATCTCAAATCTTTTGCGCCTCAGGCTCGCGGTAGAGCACATAGACCGCGCCCGCCTGAAGAATCGCCAGCACCAGCGGCCCGATTGACTTTCCGGCATCGTGCTGGGCGAGGCCGACGAAGAAATCCAGAAACTGGATGATGCCGGCAAGCGTGCCGAGAACGATGAGCGTCGCGCGCCAGTTCTTGAAAATCGCGATCAGCACAAACACGGCGAGCGGCAGCGTCCGCGCCGCCGCATACAGCGCGAAAATGGCCGCCACCGGCGTCGGCGTGAATCCCGCCGGCAGGATCGCCTGGGGATGAAAGAGACCCGCGAGCGCGAATCCGCTCGCCACCAGAACGTCGAGCGCGGTCACCGCCTTGGCGAGCCCCGTGGATGTGCTCATGATTGCCCTCCGTGAAATTCGCCGGACCGCCAGCGCGCTTTCCGGCCAGACGGACTTCATCTGGCCGATAAGAAATCGCGCCGAATTCAAAATCTTGGAGCGTGTTCTGATCGGAAAAGTCATGCAACTTTTCCGGAACACGCTCTAACAGACGGCTGCGGCACGGTGATGGCGCCGCGCGACAGGCAAACGTCAAAAAAGCGCGCTAGAGCATCGGACCGAAAAGTGCGTAGCGGTTTTCGGACAAATCCGATGCGATAAAAAGCATAAGAGCGGTCGGACAATTCCGTGTGAAGGTCCGCCACTCCAGCCGCAGCGCGGGAAGTCCAGCCCCTTAGGCCGATGCAAGAACAAGCATTACCCGCAAAAAAAGAAAACGCTCCGTCGCTTCGCCACCTCGTGGCCGATGCGCGCATCCGCGCCATGTTCGGCCTCGGCTTCAGTTCGGGCATTCCGTTTCTGCTCGTCTACGTCACGCAATCGGCCTGGCTTTCGGAAGCGAAAGTGCCGCTCGCGATCATCGGCATGATGAGCGAGCTGACGCTTGCCTATAAATTCAAGTTCGTCTGGGCGCCGTTCATGGATCAATATGACGCGCCGGTTTTCAGCCGCCTGCTCGGGCGCCGCCGCGGCTGGATCGTCACCTCGCAGATCGGCGTCGCGCTGGCGCTCATCGGCGTCGCCTTCGGCGATCCGGCGCATTGGCTCGCCTGGACAATTTTCTTCTCTTTAGCGCTCGGCTTTGCCGGCGCGACGCAGGATATCGTCATCGACGGCTGGCGCATCACCGTCGCGCCGCCCGAGCGCGCCGGTCTCATGTCATCCTGGTCGGAGATCGGCTGGCGCATCGGCGGTTTTGTCTCCGGCGCGGGGGCGCTCTATATCGCCGATGCCTTCGGCTGGCGCGCCGCCTATCTCTCTATGGCAGCTTGCATGCTGCCCGGCATGATCGCGGCGCTGCTAGCGCCCGAGCCGCCGTCGGATCTGCGGCCGCATCCCAAACACGACGGTTTCGTTGGCACGATCGTCGCGCCGATCAAGGAGCTTCTCACCCGCCTCGGCACGATGGGCATTCCCATTCTGCTGCTCGTCGCCGGTTTCCGCATGCCCGGCTATGTGTCGAGCGCCATGGCCATGCCGCTGTTCAAGCATTTGCATTATTCGGATTCGGACATCGCGACAGTGACGAAGCTCTTCGGCTTCTGGGTCGCGCTCGCCGGCACGTTCACGGCCGGCATTATCATCACGCGGTTCGGCATCATGGCGACGCTTCTCATTGGCACCGTCTTCGCGTCGGCCTCGCATCTCGCGCTCGCCTATCTCGCGGCTTACGGCGGCCACGGGCATGATTTCTGGCTTTTTGCCACGGCCGTCAGCATCGACAGTTTCGCCTATGCCTTCGCTTCGATCGTGCTCATCACCTATATGTCGACGCTCACCGCGACGGAGTATGCCGCGAGCCAATATGCGCTGCTCACCTCGCTCTGCGCTTTGCCCGGCAGCCTGCTCGCCGGAACGTCCGGCTTCATCATCGAGCGGGAGAATTTCACCTGGTTCTTCGTCGAGACATCGCTGATCGGCATCCCGGTCGCGCTGCTCGCCATCTTCGTCTGGCACCGGCATTTGCGCGAGCGCGTACAGGCACCAGCGTGAGCACAGGCGGGAGGGAACCGCGGGCGCGGCGTTAAGGCCCGGCCTACTACGCCAGACGCAAAGCCTTACTTCTTCTTGTGCAATTCCTTATCGGCCTTGGCGTCGATCCTGGCTGCTTCGGACGTGCTCATGCGCCCGGCCTTGACGGCCTGCGCCGCGCGCGCTTTGGCATTGCGCGCATGGGCCTTGTCCTCAACCGGATAGGAGCGGCCGGGGCCGGCGAAATCCTTGGCCGGCAGGGTATCGCGACCCTTGCTCGTGAGCTTGCTCATCGCTTGTCCTCCTTATCGGCGCCGCGCATAGAGCGCGGCTTAGGCAATGCGGCGCGGGCGCCTTTGTTCCGGATCAGGCGCGCCGGACTTCCAAAACCTCGCCCGGCCGCACGACGAAGGTGCGGCTGCCCTGGAAGATGCGCACCAGCGTGCGCGGATCGGCGCTCAGCCGTCGCAGATCGGCGGCATAGGGTTCCTTGCGCCAGACATCCGCCGCGCCGCGATCGACATGCACATCGACGAAGCGCTCGAAGGCGGCATCGTGGCCGCCAGTGATCTGTATCACCATTTTGGCTTTAAGCGGCGCCCAATGCTCGCCCGCCGCCGGGTCCGCCAGCCAATGGCAGGCGAAGCTGCGGCACGTTTCCGGCCGGCTGTCATATATCATGCAGCCCGCGCCCGGCCGGCAATGCGCGCACCATTGATCGTGCGGCTTTTCCAGCGCGGCGATGGGCAACAGCTTGCAGCAGAGCGAGCAGGCGCCGCATGCGCGGGTTTGGGTCGGGGCGTCGGCCATGCGGCGAGCCTAGCACAGCGCGCGGGCTGGGTACGCGGCTGGCGTGATTTGTCCTATACCCGCGGCCTGTGCGCCTTGCTATGTCTGCGCTTGTCCAACGCGGTGATTCGACCCGTGCCAGACTTTTCGACCTTTTACCTCAAGACGAAGCTCGATGACGGCACGCCCGCGACCTTGCGGGCGGTGCATCGCGACGATGGTCCGCGCATCCGCCGCGCCTTCCACACTCTGGGGTCGGAGACGATCCACGCGCGCTTCTTCGAATATCGCGCCGAGGTCACCGAGGCGGAGCTGGCGCATATCACCGGCGTCGATTTCAAGCGCGACGCCGCGCTGCTGGTGACGACGGGCGCGGGCGCGGATGAGGTCATCATCGGCGGCGTCAGCTATTTCGCGATCGATGACGCCGATCCGCCGAAGAGCGCCGAACTCGCCTTCACCATCATCGATGGCTATCAGGGCCACGGCATCGGCCGCCTGCTGATGCACGAGATCATCGAGATCGCGCGCGCCAACGGGATCGAATTTCTCGAAGCCGATATGTTCGCCGACAATACCCCGATGCTGCACGTCTTCCAGCATGCCGGGCCGCCGCTCACTCTGCTGCGCGAGGAAGATACGATCCATGTGCGGCTGGAGTTGAAAGCCGGCCTAAGCCTTCGCTAGCAACGTCATGGCAGGGCTTGTTCCGGCCATAACCTACGCACCTACCCTGATAATTGCCGCGAGACAAAAGCCAACAATATCAAAGAAATTTATGAGAGATCATTTCTTGGCTCATAAAGATAACGCTGAAACCCTTCGAATGTATCTTTGATCGTCGGTACATCGCCAAGTTGGTCAATTGCGTCAGGTACACTCTGATATTTGAGCTCTAGCAATACCGCGAGTTTCTCCTGATCGAGTTCATGCACTCCTTGCTTTACATACTGAGCCAATACGAAATCCAGAAACGCTTGGAGCTTGGTGTCATAGCGCGCAAGAATATCGGACTTATGGATGCTGACTCGCTCTGACCGCGTGATCGGCATGAGCGCGAAGGCGATATAAGCGAGTACGTCGAAGATATCGCTCTTATCGGCATTGATAATTCGGCCAATCTCGCTGAGCTGTTCAGGTCCGAAGCCTTTCTCAGCGAGTCCCTCCAGCAATGCCTTGCGCGTTTCCGGTCTGCTCCAAAGTCGCCTCAGTTCGTCTTCATCCTTGAAGAAGCGTGGCAGTTCCCCAAATAACTTCTCGATCATTTGGTTAGCCGAAATCGGCTTGCCGTCTGGACTCCAGTAACTCGTCGCCATCATGCTTTGAATGGCTCGTTCCTTGCCGTCAGCTAATTTGATGACGATTTTTTTCGGCCTTTCGACTGATGGCTCGTAACGAGGAGCATCATCTTCTTTGAACGCCTTCCTCTCTGTGTCCTCGCCGTAGGGCTTTGGCGGTTCTGGTTCGATCGGCTCGCCATCCCATTCGGGATCGTTAAAATGGTCATAAGCCTTTACGAAATCGTAGATCGTGAAATAGTCCTTGCCGTCGAAGAGCCGCGTGCCGCGTCCGATGATTTGTTTGAACTCGATCATAGTGCCGATTGGCCGCATCAGCACGATGTTACGGACATTGCGCGCATCCACGCCCGTTGAGAGTTTCTGCGACGTAGTGAGGATCGTGGGAATCGTCTTCTCGTTGTCTTGGAACGTTCGCAGCCATTGGTCACCGAGCCCGCCATCGTCGGCAGTCACCCGCACGCAATAATTTGGATCTTTGCTCGTCTTCATCTGATTGATGAGATCACGCACCAGCGCAGCATGGCTCTGCGTTGCGCAGAACACCAATGTCTTCTCATGCTGGTTGATTTGCTCCATGAACAGCTTGACGCGATAGCGCTCCCGCTCCTCGATCTCGATAGTGCGGTTGAACTGCGGCTCACGGTAGCGTTTCCCTTCCTCGATCTCCCCCTCGATCACTTTGTCGTCAGGCGTATAGATGTAGTCGTCGAGGGTGGTGGCGAACTGCTTCACCTTGAATGGCGTCAGAAAGCCGTCGTTGATTCCATCCTTGAGCGAATAGGTATAAACGGGGTCGCCGAAATAGGCGTAGGTATCGACGTTGTCGCGTCGCTTCGGGGTCGCCGTCAGGCCGAGCTGCACCGCCGGCGAAAAATAATCGAGGATGCCGCGCCAGTTGCTCTCGTCATTGGCGCCGCCGCGATGGCACTCGTCGATGACGATGAAATCGAAGAAGTCGGGCGGATAGTCGCCGAAATAAGGAGCAGGCTCGCCGTCCGCGCCGGTGCCGCTCATAAAAGTCTGGAAGATCGTGAAGAACACGCTGGCGTTCTTCGGCACATGGCCTTTCTTGCGGATTTCCTCGGGCTTGATGCGTGCCAGCGCATCCTCGGGAAAGGCCGAGAAGGCGTTGTAAGCCTGATCGGCCAGGATGTTACGGTCGGCGAGGAACAGGATGCGCGGTCGCCGCGTCGGCTCGCGCGTCAGATTCCAGCGGCTCTGGAATAGCGCCCAGGCGATTTGGAAGGCGATGGCGGTCTTGCCGGTGCCGGTGGCCAGCGTCAGCAGGATGCGTTGCTTGCCGGCGGCGATCGCCTCCAGCGCGTTCTCAATGGCATTGTGTTGGTAGTAGGCCTTGGCCTGTCCGACGCCTTCGGTGTCGTCCTTGTCCGCCGCTTTGGCCTCGATCACTGCCAGCTTGTGGTTGCGGAAGGTGAGAACGTAGTCGGCGATCTCCGGCTTGCCGCGCCGCCCCGCACCTTCAATGTGGCCGGGGCAGATGACCTCGCGGCGGACTCTGCTGTCGGCGACGACACCCCACCCCGCTTCCCGCAAAGCGGGATCGATCAGTTCGGCGCGGGTCTCCGCCTCGTTCACTCGGCAGCCTCACTGATCGCTCGCGATGGCGGCGAGGTTAACCGCTGCGAAACTTGTTTTCGATCTCACTGAAGATTTCACCGATCTTGTATTCGATTGTGTTCGCGCCTTCGGCGCGTGTCCGGAAGCCTTTCAGATATGGGAACAGCTCCGCATCGACGTATTTAATCAAATCATCGCCGGTGAGTGCCCTATCGTGGTCGAAGGAACCATCGCGTTTCTTCGGTGCGGCCCAAACCGACCATCGGTGTTTGGTGTCGATGAAATGTTCTTGAAAGTCTGCTCGAACACGTTTTCCCCCTGTGCTTCGGGAATTCTAACGGGATGCGAGCGGGAACGTCACCATAAATCTCAATCCCCCTTCAGCACCATATCGTCCCGGTGGATGAGCGCCGCGCGGCCGGGCGTGCCGATGAGGTTTTCGATCTCGGCTGAATTGTGCCCGGCGATCTTTGACGCGTCGTCGGCGTCGTAATTGGCGAGGCCGCGGCCGAGTTCGTGGCCCTCCGCATCGCGGATGATGACGCAATCGCCTCGCGCGAATTCGCCTTCAACTTTTTTCACGCCCGCCGGCAGCAGGCTCTTGCCGGAGAGCAGCGCCCTCACCGCGCCGTCGTCGACCGTCAGCGCGCCGCGCGCGATGAGCGTGCCGGCGATCCATTTCTTGCGCGCCGTCACCGGCGTCGAGCCGGTGAGGAACCAGGTGCAGGGCCCGCCCGATTCGATGCGCGCGATCGGGTGCTCTACGCGCCCGTCGGCGATCAGCATATGTGTGCCGCCGCCGGTCGCGATCTTGCCCGCCTCGATCTTGGTGCGCATGCCGCCGCGCGAGAGAATGGAGGCGGCGCCGCCGGCCATCGCCTCGATCTCGGGCGTGATACGCGGCACGAGCGGGATCAGCTTGGCGCCGGGGTTCTCCGCCGGCGGCGCGTCGTATAGGCCCGCGACATCGGAGAGCAGGATGAGCAGATCGGCGGAGGCCATGGTCGCGACGCGCGCCGCGAGGCGGTCATTGTCGCCATAGCGGATTTCGGAGGTCGCGACCGTGTCGTTCTCGTTGATGACCGGCACGGCGCGCAGATCGAGCAGGCGATCAATCGTGGCGCGGGCGTTGAGATAGCGCCGCCGCTGCTCCGTGTCGTGATAGGTGACGAGGATCTGGCCAGCCCGGATGTCGTGCGTGCCTAAAACTTCCGACCAGATACGCGCCAGCGCGATCTGGCCGACGGCGGCCGCCGCCTGGCTGTCTTCGAGTTTCAGCGGGCCGTCCGGCAGGCCGAGCACGCTGCGGCCGAGCGCCACCGAGCCGGAGGAGACGACGAGCACATCGATACCCAGTTTGTGCAGCCCGGCGATGTCGTCGGCGAGCGCCGCGAGCCAGTCGCGCTTCACTTCGCCGCGAACTGGGTCGACGAGCAGCGACGAGCCGACCTTGATGGTGATGCGGCGGAACTGGACGAGCTTCGGCAGCGCCGGCGCGCTCTCGGCGAAAGTCATGGCCGCCACTCCGCGCCCTTGACCGGTGCGGAATCTATTGCTTTGCGCTTGACGTCGATCTCTTTCAGCAAGGCGCGCAACACGTCTTGCACATTCTGGCCGGTCGCGGAGGAGAGCGCGAGAGGCGTGCGCTTGGCGGCGCGCTTCAGCCGCGCCGATTGCGTCTTCAGCGTTTCGGGATCGACCGTATCGATCTTGGAGAGCGCGACGATCTCCGGCTTTTCGCTGAGGCCCGCGCCATAGGCTTCGATCTCGTGGCGCACGGTTTTGTAGGCTTGCCCCGCATGTTCGCTGCCAGCGTCGACGAGATGCAGCAGAACCTCGCAGCGCTCGACATGGGCGAGGAAGCGGTCGCCGAGCCCTATGCCTTCATGCGCGCCTTCGATGAGGCCGGGAATGTCGGCGAGGACGAATTCGCGTCCGTCGCAGGCGACGACGCCGAGCTGCGGCACGAGCGTCGTGAAGGGATAATCGGCGATCTTCGGCTTGGCGGCGGAGACTTTGGCGAGAAAGGTCGATTTGCCGGCATTAGGCAGGCCGACAAGGCCGGCGTCGGCGATGAGCTTCAGCCGCAGGATCAGCGTGCGCTCCTGCGCCACCTCGCCGGGGTTGGCGCGGCGCGGGGCGCGATTGGTCGAGGATTTGAAATGTGTATTGCCGAAGCCGCCGTTGCCGCCCTTCAGGATGCGCACGCTTTGGCCGATCTCGGTCAGGTCGGCGATCAGCACGTCCTGGTCGGCGTCGTAGATTTCGGTGCCGACCGGAACCTTGAGCACGGCGTCGGCGCCCTTGGCGCCGGCACGGTTCTGGCCCATGCCGTGGATGCCGGTCTTGGCCTTGAAATGCTGTTGATAGCGATAGTCGAGCAGCGTGTTGAGGCCCGGCACGCAGAGCGCGATCACGTCGCCGCCGCGGCCGCCGTCGCCGCCGTCGGGGCCGCCGAATTCGATGAACTTCTCGCGCCGGAACGAGACGCTGCCGGCGCCGCCGGCACCGGACTTTACATAAATCTTGGCTTCGTCGAGAAATTTCATGGGGTGGTCGGGCCGATCTTTCCCTCTCTCCGCTTGCGGGGAGAGGGTCAGGGTGAGGGGCTTGGCGATTGGCTACAATTGTCTAACGAAAAATGACACACCCAACGGACTTCGGCGCCGTAAGGCTTGCCTCAACGCCTCGGCCCCTCACCCCCCTCCCTCTCCCCATGAATGGGGAGAGGGAGGGAGAAGGAGGCCGCTTAATATTGATGCTTATTGCTATCGGATCAGCCAGGCGCTTGGTCAAGCACCGGCGTCTCCTTCGCCTCGCGCTGGTGCGCCATGGCGGGCAGGGCGCGCGCCGCCGCCCGCCAGTGCGCGCGGTCGAGCTCGAAGCGGTCGCAGGGATGCAGGCCGCCGCGTGCCGGCAGCGGATCGAGGCCCGTGTCGACATAGACGAAGCCGCTCTTCTCCAGCACCGAGCGGGACGCGGGATTGTTGATCCTTGTATTGGCGAGGACCCGCTGCGCCGGGGTCAGTGCGAAGACGGTGTCGATGAGGATCCGCGCCGCTTCGCTGGCATAGCCCTGGTCCCACATCTCGGGGGCGATGGCATAGCCGATCTCCACCTCGCGCGGCCCCTCGGCAACGGCCGAGACGAGGCCGAGGACGGTCCGCGGCCCGTTCTTGAGGGTCAGGGCGAGGTGCAGCGCCCGGCCGGCGGCATTATCCGCCCGCGCCTTGAAGATGAAGCGGTCGGCTTCTTGGGCCGGGTAGGGATAGGGGATCGCCGCCGTCATCTGCGCCACTTCCGGCTGCGAGGCAAAGGCAGTGATCGCCGCGGAATCCGCGGCGCGCGGCCAGCGCAGCCACAGCCGCCGGGTTTCGAGACGGAACACATCGTCGCGTGTCATGTCCGGGAACATTTTGATCTCCGGGGACCCTGCCGGGTCCAAAAATAAAGGGGGATGGTGGTCTCCCACCTCCCCCTATCAAAAACCCTGCCGGGTTTTTCCTGGACCTGACATCAGCCTAGTCTGGCTGCGGACTGTCCACCGGGTTTGCTGGGAGCCGGTGGAGTCCTCTGGAACACCACCGTTATTCTTGTGCCTCGGCGCGTTGGGCCGGGATAATCTCGACGCTCGCGCGACAGGTGGCGCTGGCCCTAAAGAGCACCGTGCCGTCGACGAGGGCGAACAAGGTGTGATCCTTGCCGATGCCGACATTGGGGCCGGGATGCCATTTGGTGCCGCGCTGGCGCACGATAATGTTGCCGCCGATAACGGATTCGCCGCCGAACTTCTTCACGCCGAGACGCCGGCCTTCCGAGTCGCGACCATTGCGGGACGAGCCGCCTGCCTTTTTATGCGCCATCTTCCTGGCTCCGAAACTTTCGCCTCGCGCCGCTGGAGCGGATCATCGAGGACATTTTGATTTTAAACTCATTCCGCCATCGGCGGAAGCTCGACTTACGGTCAGTTCCTTTCGCATAATCTTCCTCCGGAAAGTCTGCAATTTTCCGGGATCATGCGCTCAGGCGACGCTGGTGATCTTGATCCGCGTCAGGTCCTGCCGATGGCCACGCTTGCGCTTCGAATTCTGGCGCCGGCGCTTCTTGAAGGCCAGCACCTTCGGGCCGCGCTCCTGCGCGACGATCGTGGCGGTAACCTTGGCGCCTTCGACGAAGGGCGCGCCGAACTTGGTCGTCTCGCCGTCGACGAGCAGCAGAACATTATCGAACGTCACGGCATCGCCGGGCTCGCCGGGCAAGGTCATGACGATGATCTCATCGTCCGCGGCGACGCTGTATTGCTTGCCGCCGGTCTTGATCACTGCGAACATCTTTACCTCGTGTTCAGCCCGGCTCGGAGGGTTTCCGGCCGGCTTTTTGGCAGTTTATGTGGCTTGGCTCATGAAATCCGGGCGAAGCCGCCCAATTCCAATGAAAAAACGCGGCATTAGCCGCGCGATCCGGGCGGACAAGTAACCGCCGGCCCGATATCTGTCAACCGTAATCGGACAGCCGCCAGCGCCGCATTTGGGCCATTTTCCCGAGGCTTCGTCAACATTCCAAGAAAATCAGCCGGTTCGCCGGGGCGCCTGTACATTTGGGCGGCGCTATCGTGGACCATGAACATCGCGCCACGCCGCAAGGCAATTGGCCGGACGCCTGGCGGAGCCTAAAGTGCCGCCGGCTCGCCAATTACGAGGGGAACTTGTCGGGCGTATGGATACGCTGACCGCTCATAACCGTCTGGATTTTTCGCAGTCGGTCGCAGATCTCGGGCTGGAGCCCGCGATCGAGGTTGGCGGCTATCAGCAAAGCCCGCTCGACCGGCGGCGCGTGTCGATCCGCTGGTTCGGCGGCACAATCCTCACGGCCTTTGCCGGGGCGGCGCTCATTGGCGCCGCGATTTATGCGGCGCTCGACCGCCAATCGAATTTCGCCGAGGCGCCGCTGCCGGCGCTGACGACCCATAAAGAAGCCGAGACAGGCATCAACCCAAGCAAGGGCGACCGGCTCGTCAAGGCCGTCGATATTGTCGCCGATAAGCAGACCTATAACGCGCCGACGACAATCAAGGCCGGCGACAAAGAAGTGGTCCGTCTCCATTCCTTCACCCATGTCGCGACGACCCTGGTGACGACGGAATCCGGCTTTGCCGATGAAGTCCCCCCTTATGATCCGCTGAAATTGCTGGCCGACGCCCGCAAGGCGGTCAACGAACCGGTCGCCGCCGACCAGGGCGACGCGGATGTCGCCTTCACCGTCCACGATCTGCCCACCGATAATTTGTCGCCGACCGCGATTCTGTCGCTGCAGGAGGTGCAGGCCCAGGTGGCCGAGGAGGTCAATTCGGACCAGACGGCCGGCGGCGAGCATTTGTCTTTGCCGTCGCAGCTCTTGTTGATGCGTACGAGCCGCGCCGGCATGTTCAGCGCCCTGCCTTACGCGAATCCCAACGATCCGCTGTCCTCCTCGCCCTTCTCGCAGATCGAGGTGCGGATGGTGCCGGAAAATGTCACCGTCGTACCGCGCTCCACCTCGCTGCAACAGCCGACCGAGATGGAAGAGCGGCTCATCGTCATCCGCCATGGCCAGACGCTAGAGGATGCGCTGCATGGGGCCGGTATCGACGATGCGGCGGTGGCGCAGGTCGCCAATGCCTTCAACCCCAAACCGGGCGAACCGGCGGTGCCAGAGGGCCGGCGGCTCAAATTGCTGATGGCCGACCTCAACGGCTCCGATCATGGGCTGACGCTCGCCCGGCTCTCCGTCTACAACGACGAGACCCTGGAAACGACGGTCGCGATCACGGACAGCGGCAATTATGTCCGCGTCGAAGACAACGACGAAGATGCCGACGAAAAGCCCGCAGCAGCGGCCAACAATGACGAAGACGAAGGTGGTATGCGGCTCTACGATTCGCTCTACGAAACCGCGCTGAAGCAAAATATTCCCAAGCCCGTCATCGACGATCTCATCCGCATTTTCGCCAATGACGTCGATTTCCAGCGTCCGGTGACGGGCGGCGATTCCTTCGAGGCCTTCTACGACAACGGCGCGGAAGGCGAGCAGCGGGGCGAACTGCTCTATGCCTCCATCATCGCCCGCAACGAGACCTATCGCTACTATCGCTTCCAGACGCCGGATGACGGCCTTGTCGATTTCTACGACCGGAACGGCAAGTCGTCGCGCAAATTCCTGATCCGCACGCCGATCGTCGGCGCGCGCGAAACCTCGCCCTTCGGCATGCGGTTCCATCCGATTCTCGGCTATACCCGCATGCATACGGGTGTCGATTGGGCGGCGCCGATCGGCACGCCGATCTTCGCCGCCGGCAATGGCGTCATCGAATCGGCGGGTTGGGACTTCGGCTACGGGCGCCGCGTCGTCATTCAGCACGCCAATGGCTATATGACGACCTACAACCATATGTCGGCTTTTGCCCGGAGTATCGCCAATGGCGTGCATGTGCGGCAGGGCCAGGTCATCGGCTACCTTGGCGAAAGCGGCCTTGCGACCGGGCCGCACCTTCACTACGAGGTCCTCGTCAACGGCCATTTCGTCGACCCGATGCGCGTGCGCCTGGCCCGCACCCGGGAATTCGACGGCAAGATGCTCGCCGCCTTCAAGCGCGAGCGCGATCGCGTCGATGCCCTGATCGCCAAGGCGCCGAACAGCACGGCCTTCAACACCGCCCGCGAGGACAAATAGCGGTGGCCCCTGTTGGGGCTTGAGCGTCGAAACGCCGCGATTAACTTATATTTCGCTCTGTTTTGCGCACTCGTGAAAGTGCTGTATATCGGCGTATGGCTCGCAACATTAAGCATGTAAAGCGTGCGGCCCGGACGGTCCGGTCACGGCCGCCGAAACCCGCACCGCGGGCGCAGGATCTCGCGCAGACACCTGGGATGGGGCACAATCAGATGAAGCCGACGCTGATCATGGTTGGGGCGGACAAGGGCGGGGTCGGTAAAACGACCGTCGCACGCGCGCTTCTCGATTATCTCGCTAGCAACAATGTCATCGTCCGCGCCTTCGATACCGAGACGCCGCGCGGGACGTTGCAGCGCTTTCATCCCGACATCACCCAAGTCGTCGACATCAATCAGACGCCCGACCAGATGCGTATCCTCGATACGCTTAACACCTCGCAGGTGAAGGTGAGCCTCATCGACACGCGCGCTGGCGCGCTGGGATCGAGTCTCGCGGCACTTCGCGATGTCGGCTTTCTCGATGCGGCGAAGGCGGGCGAGTTCAATTTCGTCCTGTTCCACATTCTTGGCCCGTCGATCGCCTCGCTCTCGGAAATCAGCGAAACGGCGCCGTTTGTCACCGACGCGCATTATTTCCTCGTCAAGAATTACGTCAACGACTCGACTTTCTTCGATTGGGACCCGGCGACGTTGCAGACCTATTTCGGCAAGGTGAAGAACGCGAGCGAAGTCACGATCCCGAAGCTCAATGCCATGGCCTATGAGCAGGTGGAGCTTGCGGGCACGCCTTTGTCGAGCTTTGTCGCCGACAAGACGGCATCGGGCGAGCCGGCGAACCATTCTTTCACTCTGCGTGGCTACGTGCGTACATGGCAAAACAAGAACGCGGAAGAGTTCGACCGAATCCGCTTGCTCGACCTCATCAACGGCCGGGGCTGATCTTCAAGGCTCGCGCGCGGCGCTTCAATCGGGCGGTCGTCGGACAATGACGGCTCGGACCTTCGTCTTCGTCGTTTGCTCGCTCTCTGGCCGCGTCGGCAAGACGATGACGGCGCGCCTTCTTGCCGATTATTATCTCGCCAGCCGCCGCAGTTTCCGCGGCTTCGATACCGACGCGCATGAGCCGGGTTTCGCGCTGCGTTTTTCCGAGCGCGTCGCCATCGCCGATCTCAACACGATCCAGGGCCAAATGGCGCTGATTGATCCCTTGCTTGCTGACGATGGCGTGCCGAAGATCGTCGATCTCTGGCATCGCACGCTGGAGCCTTTCTTCGCCCTCATCGACAATACCGGCTTTGTCGCCGAGGCGCTGGCGCGCGGCGTCGAGCCGATCCTGCTTTATGTCGACGATGGCACGCCGCGGACGGCGGAGGTGACGGCCCGGATCGCGGAGCGCTATCCCGGCCTGCGGCTGATCCTCGTCGAGGACGAGATCGTGAACCGTGAGCCCGGAGGGGAGCCAGCCCCGCAGACCGCGCACAGTTTCCGGATCGGCAAGCTCGATCCGACCTTGCGGGCGACGATCGACGAACCGGGCTTCTCGCTCTCCCGCTTCATGCTGGCGCCGCCGGCTGATATGTCGATCGTGCTGCGCGCCGCGCTGCGCGACTGGGTCTGGCGCATCTTCTCGCAGTTCAAGAGCTTCGAGTTGCGGATGACGCTGAGCGAGACCGAACATCTCGGCTAGGCCGCCCATTCTCCCTCATCCTGCCACCGCGGCATCCGCCTTGCGGGCCTTGATGCAGAAGGCTGGCCTGCGTCCCATTTTGGAACGGAATCGGGTCGCGCAGGCCAGAAACCGCCGCATCGTGGGAGAAGACGGGACGAATGCTCCAGCCGGCCACCGAGAAACCGCGCGTCGCCTGGGTCGATTACGCCAAGGGCTTCTGCATCATCATGGTGGTGATGATGCATTCGACGCTCGGCACCGGCAAAGCGATGGGTGGCGAGGGCTTCCTGCACGAAGTGGTCACTTTCGCCAAGCCGTTCCGGATGCCGGATTTCTTCCTGATCGCGGGCCTCTTCCTCGGACAGACGATCATGCGCGACTGGCGCACGTTCCTCGACCGCAAGGTCGTCCATTTCGCCTATTTCTTTGTCCTTTGGCTGGCGATCCAGGTTGTCGTGAAGAATGCCGCCGATGGCCCGCGCGCCGTGGCCGAGCAGTTCGCCTTCGGCCTCATCGAGCCGCTCGGAACTTTGTGGTTCATCTATCTTCTGCCGATCTTCTTCGTCACGACGAAACTGCTGCGCCGCGTGCCCTGGCCGCTAGTCTTCCTCGCAGCCGCGCTACTTGAGACGGCGCGCGTTGCGACGGGCTGGACGGTCATCGACGAATTCTGCTCGCGCTATGTCTATTTCTATGCGGGCTACATCTTCTCGGGCGCGATCTTCGCTCTGGCGGCCTGGGTACGCGGGCATAAGATTGCGGCGGGTGTCGGCCTCGCGCTTTGGGCCATCGTCGAAGGACTCGCGACTTTCGTTCCAGCGCCGCTCGGGGCGCCGAACTTTGCCGCTCTGCCGCTGCTGAGCCTCATCGCGGGCTTTGCCGGGGCGAGCGCCGTCGTCGCCGGCGCGGTGGTCTTGTCCGAGGCGCGCTACACGCAATGGTTGCGCTATTGCGGCCGCAACTCGATCGTCATTTATCTGGCGTTTTTCCTGCCGATGGCGGCGACACGCATCGCCATCGCGCGGACGGGCGTGATCACAGATATCGGCGTGGCTTCGACGCTGGTGACATGCGCCGGCGTCAGCTTTCCGCTTCTGCTCTACGCACTGGTGCGGAATGGGCCGCTGAAGTTTCTCTTCGTCCGCCCGGCGATGTTCAGGCTGGAGAAGCCAGCGAAAGGCGCGGATACAGAAAGGGCGGAGAGGATGCCTCTCCGCCCAGACGAACCGCTCAGATCACGTAAGACTTCAGCGGCGGAAAGCCGTTGAAGCCGACGGCCGAATAGGTCGTCGTATAGGCGCCGGTGCCCTCGATCAGCACTTTCGCGCCGATCTCCAGGCTGATCGGGAGCGGGTAGGGCTCCTTCTCGTAAAGCACGTCGACCGAGTCGCAAGACGGCCCGGCGATGACGCAAGGCTCCATCGCATCGTCATCGTAGGCGGTGCGAATCGGATAGCGGATCATCTCGTCCATCGTCTCGGCAAGTCCATTGAACTTGCCGATGTCGAGATAGACCCAGCGCATCTTGTCGTCGTCCGACTTCTTCGAGATCAGCACGACTTCTGCCTCGATCAGGCCGGCGTTGCCGACCATGCCGCGGCCCGGCTCGATGATCGTCTCCGGGATGCGGTTGCCGAAATGCTTGCGCAGCGCCCGGAAGATCGCCTGGCCATAGGCCTTCACCGCCGGAACATCCTTCAGATATTTCGTCGGGAAGCCGCCGCCGAGGTTGACCATCTGCAGGTTGATGCCGCGTTCGGCGAGATCGCGGAAGATCGCCCCGGCAGCCTTCAGCGCCGCGTCCCAGCTCTTCGGATTGCGTTGCTGCGAGCCGACATGGAACGACAGGCCGTAGGCGACAAGGCCCAGCCGGTGCGCGTGCTCGAGCACGCGCGCAGCCATCTCCGGCACGCAGCCGAACTTGCGCGACAGCGGCCATTCGGCGCCGTTGCCGTCGCAGAGGATGCGGCAGAAGACCTTGGAGCCGGGCGCGGCGCGGGCGATCTTCTCGACCTCGGCTTCGCAATCGACCGCGAAGAGGCGCACGCCGAGCGCATAGGCGCGGGCGATGTCACGCTCCTTCTTGATCGTGTTGCCGAAGCTCACGCGGTCGGGCGTCGCGCCCGCGGCCAAAGCCTGCTCGATCTCGACGACGGAGGCCGTGTCGAAGGACGAGCCGAGGCTCGCGAGCAGCGCCAGCACCTGCGGATCGGGGTTCGCCTTGACGGCGTAGAACACCCGCGTGTCCGGCAGGGCCTTGGCAAAGGCCATGTAGTTGTCGCGCACGACTTCGAGATCGAGCACAAGGCACGGCCCGTCCTCACGTCGGTTGCGCAGGAATTCAAGAATACGATCGGTCATCGCGGCATCCCCTCGAAGCGCGGTTGCCCGCGCAGAAGCGAAACAAGCTTGGGATGATGACGAAGGTGGATCCCGGCGCATTGTGGAGACGCCGCCGTTTTCCGCTCCCGTCATCGCTGACTGCCGCCGCGCGAGATACACTCGCGCTACGAAAGTCAGATGCTGCGCCGTTGGCTATGGAGATCGCACGGCAAAAACCGCCGTTTGAAACTTCATGGCCTTCGCTTGGATTGGGATGGAGTCCCGTTCCGCACGCCCGGCAAGAAAGACTAGCCTCTTCGGTAAGCCAGTTTTGGAAGCTGGCAGAGACGAAAAAGCCCGGTCCGTCGTTGCTTTAAGTCGTGTCCCCCGTTTGGCGGGGTTCACCGGTTCGCTCCGGCTGTCGATTTTTTTCGGCGGTTAACCGGCCTCTTGTCCGGATCCCCGCCCATCGACACACGACCACAGGCACGTGCGATTTGGGCAAAGGAACAAATAAGAGGATTCGCGCGCTTTACAAGAACTTTTTTGGGCTCAGCGCCAACAAGTGCGAGGCTGTGCTCCCGCGCTTGTCACATTACGCCGCAAGGCCCGGGCAACGCTTTCGGCCGCGCACAAGGCGCTGGCGCCGCCGCCTGCCTTCAGCAATTCTTAAGTATGCGGAAAATCATACTCGCAAATCGCCTGCCGCTGTGTCCTTTCTTCTCCTCTCGCGCCGCGCCTGGGCTGCGTTGACTGCGCGCGGCCGCCGCCGCAAATTCCCTCGCCCAACCTTCAAGGAAGCCCATCATGGCGTCGGAAAAAGTGCCGCCTGTGCCGCCAAAACATCCCTTCGAGACGAATTGGTACATCCAAGGGCCGGCGCAGGCGCTGGGGCCGCTGACGGGCTATGTGCTCAAGGACATGATCGTCAAGGCCGAGGTCGGCCGCGACACCAATATCGCCGAGGTCGGCGCCACCGAATGGACGCGGCTCGGCGACGTGCCGGTTTTCGCCGCGCTGCTGCCGCCCGCCTTGCCGGGCGCGCCGGGACCGGAGGCGCAGGCTTTCGGTGCCGGCTCGCAATATGCCGGGTTCTGGATCAGGCTTCTCGCCTACATCATCGATGCGATCGTGATCGAAGCCACCGCCCTCTTCGTCGGCGTCATAGTCGGCATCGTGCTGCTCATGACGGGGCTTTCCGGCGCCGCCGGGCTGCCGGAGCCCGGCCATCACCATCCGCTGCCGACAGCTTTCACGATTGCGCTCTGGATCGTCGCCTTTGCTTTGACGGTCGCCTACAACGTCTATTTCAACAGCGGCAAATGGCAGGCGACGCCGGGCAAGCGGCTTCTCGGCCTGCACATCGTCACCCTCACTGGTGAACCGGTCAGCGGCTGGCTCGCCTTCGGCCGCTGGGCCGCTTATATCCTCGACGGCCTCACTCTCGATATCGGCTTTCTGATGATCGCCTGGACGCGCGAGAAGACCGGCCTGCACGACATCCTCTGCGGCACTCGCGTCGTTTACGGCAAGCTCTGACGGGCTCAACTCTTCTCCGGTCCTTGGCTCAGCCGGGCAAGGTCGAAGGCCTCGATATCCTGAAGGAGTTCGATGAAGGCGGTGACACCGTAATCGGCCGAGGCTTCGCCCTTTTCCGCCGTCGCGGCGGTAGCATTGCCCATCGCCCCAGCGGGGGAGAGGTCCTCCGTCATCCAGCCGAAGCCGGTCGGACGGCCGGTGCGCAGCCAGGTGAAATCGCTCTCGATCGCGGCGGCGGTGGATTTGAAATTATCGCGCTCGTTGTCGCGGACGAGATCGGGCTGGAAGCTCAGCATCAGCGAAGTTTCGATATCGCCGGCATGGATGCCGTGCTTCAACTCCTCCTCGGAAAACAGGCCGTCCGGATAGCCGAAGCGGTGCCAGGTCGCCTTGACGGCGAGCAGACGATGCCTGGCGCGCAAATCCTGCGCGACCACGTCGAGCAAGGCGACATTGCCGCCGTGCGAATTGAGCAGCACGAGCTTGCGCACCCCGGCGCGGGCGACGCTGGCGCCGATCTCGCTCAAGACGGCGATCAGGCTCGCGGGCGAAAGGCTCAGCGTGCCGGGGTAATTCTCGTGCTCCGTCGAGACGCCGACGGCCTGGATCGGCAGGAAGAGCACCGGCAAATCGTCCGGCAGCCGCTCGACAACGCGCCCGATATAGCCCTGCATGAGCAGAAGATCGACGCCGACCGGCAGGTGCGGCCCGTGCTGTTCGACGGCGGCGACGGGCAGGATGGCGATCGCCTCCTCGATCTCGGGCGCTTGAAAATCGCGCCAGGTCAGTTCCGCCCAAAATCGCGTCGGCAGCATGTGTCTCGGTCCGCCCGGGTCAACGAATTGCGCATGGTCCCGGCGAAAATGTCGTGCAACTTTTTCGGAACATGCGTGAGGTCTTCGCGGCCTAATAGGCCCCATTGCGGTCCGCCGGGCAAGCCCTTGCGTCGCGGCCCCGGCCGGGCGAAACATGCGCGCGGGCAGAGGGCGGCGCGGCAGACCGAGACATGATGCGATTTCTTGCGGCGCTCTGCGCGCTTTTGAGCCTCGTCGCGCCCGCGCGAGCCTTGGACAAGGTCACTTTCGGCACCAATTGGCGCGCCGAGGCCGAGCATGGCGGCTTCTACCAGGCGCTGGCCGACGGCACCTATGCCAAATACGGCCTCGACGTGACGATCCTGCAAGGCGGCCCGCAGATCAACAATCGCCTGCTGCTCGCCGCCGGGCGCATCGAGTTCGACATGGGCGCCAACGTGATCCAGGCGTTCGACTCGGTCGCGGAGAACGTGCCGATCGTCGCTGTCGCGGCCATGTTCCAGAAAGACCCGTTCATCCTGATGTCGCATCCGGACGCGGGCTACGATCATTTCACCGATCTGCCCAAGGCGACGGCCTTCATCGGCAATGACGGACTCGTCACCGTCTATCAATGGCTGAAGCAGACCTATGGCTTCAGCGAGGACAAGGTGAAAATCTATACGTTCAATTCGGCGCCCTTCATCGCCGACAAGAATTCGATCCAGCAAGGCTATGTGACGTCCGAGCCCTATAGCATCGCGCATCAGGGCGGTTTCAAGCCGAATGTCTTTCTTGCCGCCGATTTCGGCTATCAATCCTATTCGACAACGATCGAGACGCGGCGCGATCTCATCGAAACAAATCCAGATCTCCTCCGCCGCTTCGTCGAAGCCTCGATCATCGGCTGGTATCATTATCTCTATGGCGACAATGCCAAGGCCAACGCGCTGATCCGAGCGGACAACCCCGACATCACGGATGAGCAGCTCGCCTATTCCATCGCGGCGCTGCGCAAATATGGCATCGCCGATTCCGGCGACGCGCTAAAGCTCGGCATCGGCGCAATGACCGATGCGCGGATGAAAGCCTTCTTCGCCCAGATGGTCGCGGCGAAATTGTTCAAGCCCGATCTCGATTACAAGCGCGCCTATACGCTCGCCTTCGTCGATCATGGCGTGGGGCTCGGGCTGCGGCCGAAACCATGAGCAAGGCCCTCGTCGCGCTCAGCGGCGTCAGTAAGACTTATCCGAGCGGCACACGTGCGCTCGATCTGCTCGATCTGGCGGTCCGTGAGGGCGAATTGCTGACTCTGCTCGGGCCTTCCGGCTGCGGCAAGTCGACTGTGCTGCGGCTTATCGCCGGGCTCGAGCGCCCGTCCTCCGGCGAGGTCGAAGGCGCGGCCTGGCGGCCGGGCGAGATTGGCTTCGTCTTCCAGGAGGCGACGTTGATGCCCTGGGCCGATGTCGCCACCAATGTGAGGCTGCCACTGCGCTTGCAGAAAGTGCCTGCGCACGAGGCGCGCCAACGTTGCGACGAAGTTCTGGCGCTCGTCGGTCTCGCGCCCTTCGCCAAAGCCTTTCCGCGCGAGCTTTCCGGCGGCATGCGGATGCGCGTCTCGATCGCCCGCGCGCTCGTCTCGCGGCCGAAGCTGCTGCTAATGGACGAGCCTTTCGCTGCCATCGATGAGATCGGTCGCTTCCGGCTTAATGACGATCTCTTGCGGCTCAAGGCGGAGCTTGCGACGACCGTCGTGTTCGTGACGCACTCGGTTTATGAGGCGGTGTATCTTGCCACCCGCATCCTGGTAATGACGGCGCGGCCGGGCCGGAGCGCCGCCGAGATTGCGGTCGATCAGAGCTTTCATCGCGCGCCCGATGCGCGCACGAGCCCGGCCTATCTCGAATATTGCAGCCGCGCCTCGAAGGCGTTGGCGCAGGCGGCGGAGACAGCGGCGTGAAAACCCTGCGCAAGGCTCTGCCGCCGGTCCTCGCCTTCATCGGCTTTCTTTTCGCCTGGGAAGCGATCGTCCGCACGGCAAACATTCCGCCCTATGTCCTGCCGGCGCCGAGCCTTATCGGCGCGACGCTCATCGCCGATCGCGCGATCTTGCTGCCGGCGCTCGGGGTGACTCTCACGATCACGCTGGAAGGCCTGGCAGCGGCGACGCTTGGCGGCGTGCTCATCGCAATATTGTTCGCGCAATGGCGCTGGCTGGAGCGTGCCTTTCTGCCCTTCGCGGTGATTTTGCAGGTGACGCCGATCATCGCCATCGCGCCGCTGCTGCTCATCTATTGCACGCCGGGGACGGCGGTTCTGCTCTGCGCCTTTCTCGTCGCCTTTTTCCCGATCCTCGCCAATACGACGCTCGGGCTCGCCTCGGCCGAGCGCAATTTGCGCGATCTCTTCACGCTCTACGGCGCCTCGCGCTGGCAGACGCTCTGGCTTCTCAAAGTCCCGGCCGCGCTGCCCTTCTTTTTCGCAGGGCTGCGGATCGGCGGCGGTCTCGCCCTGATCGGCGCCATCGCCGCCGAACTGACCGCGGGCACCCAGGGCGGCCGGACCGGCCTTGCCTTCCGTATTGTGGAGGCCGGCTACCGGCTCAACATCCCGCGCATGTTCGCGGCTTTGGCGCTCGTCGCGCTCACCGGCATCGCTATCTATGCGGCGCTCGCGGCGCTGTCGCATTGGGCTTTGCGCCATTGGCATGAAAGCGCCGCCGAAGCGCCGTGAGAAGACCCCGAGCGGCGAATCAGTTAAAGAGATAAAAAGGCTCGGTTTTTGTCCGGCTTGCTAAGCCGCCTGCGCGATGCTACCCGGCCTGTTTCCGGTTTCACTGAGGCGCGATGACGATCAATTTCCACAAAGGCGATCTTCCGGATGGCCTGAGCTTCGGCGACAGCGTCGCCATCGATACCGAGACCCTGGGCCTCGTGCCTTATCGCGACCGGCTCTGCGTCGTGCAATTGTCCGGTGGCGACGGCAACGCGGAAATTGTCCAGATCGCGGCGGGGCAGACGCAGGCGCCGAATCTGACCCGGCTTCTGGCTGATGCGGGCGTCACCAAACTGTTCCATTACGCGCGGTTCGATATTGCGGTTCTCTACCGCGCCTTCGGAATCATGGCGGGACCGCTCTATTGCACCAAGATCGCCTCGAAACTGACCCGTACCTATACCGATCGGCATGGGCTCAAGGATCTCGTCCGGGAGCTTCTGGGCGTCGAATTGTCGAAGCAGCAGCAATCGTCCGATTGGGCGGCGGCGACGTTGAGCGAGGCGCAACGCGCTTATGCGGCGTCGGATGTGCTGCATCTGCATGCCCTGCGCAGCAAGCTGGACGCCATGCTGGCGCGGGAAAACCGGACCGAACTCGCGGCCGCCTGCTTTCAGTTTTTGCCGACGCGCGCCAAGCTCGATCTGCTCGGCTGGCCGGATTCGGACATTTTTTCGCACGAATAGGCGTTTTCGCTGCTCAACGGGTACGGATAGTGCGGCGTGCGCGTCACTTTTGCGTTTCTCGCGGAGTTGAAAGGACGTGGCGCCACGGCCATGTCATAGGATACAATAGGCTAAGGATTTGTGGGGCACACTCTGCTTCGCCGCTTGCGGTGCGTGGGAGAAAAGGCCGCGAATTCGGCAAAATTGCCGCCTAGAGCATGTTCCGGGAAAGGTGCATGACTTTATCCGCTCAGGACACGCTCCAACGTTTTGAGTTGACGCGACTTCTTGCTGGCCAGGCGATCCGTCGGGCCGCCAAGCGCGCCTGCCGCTGACCATGGATTTGTGGATGACCGATCTGACCCGCGCGCCTGCGAAGGCTGCAAGCCGGCTCGAACTGCCGGCCGGGACGTCGCGCCATGCGGTGCATCACGCGCGCTGGCATTCGCTGTTCGTGCGATCGTTGCGCGGCTTCATTATCATTGGTTGTACGCTGATCGTCGTCATCGTCGGGTTCGTTATCATCTTCAATCCATTCAGGCAGATCGCCAAAAATCTTTCGAGCGCGGCCGTCGGCATGAATGGCACGACGGTCACCTTGTCCTCGCCGAAGATGAGCGGCCTTCGTCAGGATGGGCAGCCGTTCGAACTGACCGGCGGCGTCGGCACGCAGGACATTCTCAATCCCGCCGTCGTCAAGCTCGCGGGTGTCAACGCCAAAGTCGGCATGGACGACAGGACCACGACGCAAATCACTTCGATCTCCGGTATCTATGACAGCAGCCGTGACTACGTCTGGTTGAACGACAATGTGCGGATCAAGAACGACGACGCGGGCTATGATATGTTTACCCAGCACGCCGAGATGGATTTCAACTCGGGCAAGATGCTTGCCGACGCTCCGGTCAAACTTCTGCTCTCGGGCGGCAGCGTCGTTCGTGCGGACCGTATGTCGGTGATGGACAACGGTCATAGAATTTCTTTTCTTGGCCATGTCAGCTCGGTCATTGATCCCGACGATGCCAACACGGGCAAAACGCCGCCGGAGCCGGAGCCAGGGCCATGAGGAAGACGGCGATTTTGCCCGGGCATCTGGCTTTGCCGGCTGTGGCCGTCGCGCTCGGCTTGTTCGCCGCCGCGGCGCCGGCGCGGGCGCAGACGGCCCACAAGGACAATCATTCGCAGATCAACATCGTCGCCGCCGAACTCGATTATTACGACAAGGATCAGAAGCTGGTTTATACCGGCAACGTCGTCGCCGTCCGCGGCGAGACGACATTGAAGACGCCCAAGCTGACGGTCTTCCTCGCGCCGCGCTCGCATGGATCGGGCGCACAAAAGGTTTCGTCCTCGGACCGTATCCGCCGCATGGAGGCGGTGGGCCCGGTGACAATGATCTCGAAGGATCAGGTCGCCCGGGGCGACTCGGGCATTTATCTGAAGGCGGACGATAAGGTTTATCTCAATGGCAATGTCAGCCTCACCCAGGGGCCGAACGTCACGCTGGGGGATCATATCGTCTACGATCTGCACACGACCGAGGCCGTCGTCACCGGCCATGTACGCAGCCTCTTTCTTCCCGACAGCGACAATGGCAATACCAGCAGCGACGGCGCCGAGAAGCCGAAGACGAAACACAAGTCCGGCGCCAAGCGTTCGGAGTCCGCGGAACGATGAGCGTGGGTTCGCAGCGTGATTTCGGCGCTAATTCTCCCGCAGCGGGTGCAAATCAGGGGACAGGCCTGATGGCGCGGTTGCGTGGCCTCTTTGGCGGCAAAACCCGCGCGGAGGAAGCTCGCGCGGAAAGCGCCGAGGCTTGGCTTTTCGAAAGCGGCGAGGGGGCCGAGGCGCAGGAGGCGCTGGGGCCGGATTGGTTGCCGCAAGACCTCGAAACCTGGCAGTCGGATGGGGCGGGATCGTCGGCGCGGCCGGCGGCGCTTGAACAGGCGCCCGTAGCACCTCGCCGGACAGCCGCCGCACCGGCGGCGCAGACCGGGCACGAGGCTGCCTCTGCGCTGCCCGGCGGCTCGCTGATCGTCCAGGGCCTGAGCAAATCCTATAAGAAGCGGCAGATCATCAAGGATGTCAGCTTGATGCTCCATCGCGGCGAGGCGGTCGGCCTGCTCGGCCCGAACGGCGCCGGCAAGACGACCCTGTTCTACATGATCACCGGGCTCATCCGGCCCGACGCTGGCACGATCATGATCGACGATTACGACGTGACCGCGCTGCCGATGTACCGCCGCGCCCGCCTCGGCATCGGCTATCTGCCGCAGGAGCCTTCGATCTTCCGCGGCCTCAGCGTCGAGGGGAATATCCGCGCGGTTCTCGAAATCACCCAGCCGGACAAGAAGAAGCGGGCCATGGAGCTTGAGGCGCTGCTTGAGGAATTCGACATCGCCCGGTTGCGCAAGCTGCCGGCCATCGCGCTCTCCGGCGGCGAGCGCCGACGCTGCGAAATCGCCCGCTCGCTCGCGGGCCATCCCTCGTTCATGCTGCTCGACGAGCCGTTTGCCGGCATCGACCCGATCGCGATCGGCGACATTCGCCAGCTTGTCCAGCATTTGAAGCAGCGCGGCATCGGCGTGCTCATTACCGATCACAACGTGCGCGAAACGCTCGACCTCATCGATCGCGCCTACATCGTCCACAGCGGCGGCATATTGACCGAGGGCGCGCCGGATGAAATCGTCGCCAATGCCGACGTGCGCCGCTTCTACCTCGGCGAAAGCTTCCGCATGTAGTTCTCGGCGTCGCTGGGCGCCGAATCCGGTCGTAAGGTGAGCAATACTCCGTCAGAGGTGCTCATTACGACGTCGAAGTCGTGTTCATATGCTGAACGATCGAACTTGAAGTGAGCGGTATTGACCGCAAGCATTCGGGCGTCAAAACCCTGCATGATCTTCTTCATGCGGAGGGGGTCGAATAGCATCATTTGGCTGTATCGACCGGGCCCAAACCAATCACCGATGGTGGTGCCGCGAAAAAAGTAGAATCCATTCTCGAAGCCTACTTGCACCAAGCGGTCACCAAAACTGCTGCGAAGTTCGTTTGCCTTGCTGAGCAAAGCGTAGCCGGGTCGCTTCTCGATTTCTTCGCTCCATGCAGCAGTTGTAAGTTTAACATTCGGCCAAACGTCATCGACAAAGTAAGCAAGGGCCGAAATCCCCACCAGGCCCGCGAAGGCCGCTTTGCCATATTCCGGAACACGATACCAAGCATGCCGAAGCGCAGGCGGCCAATCCAAGAAAAGAAAAATAATTACCGAAAGCAGTGATCCCGCAGCGATAATTGAGATCAGGTAACGCTCGACCTGCACGACGAAGAACCAAAACAAAAAGTAGGAGCAAAATACAAAACGGAGCAGCCGCAATCCTGGCCGCATGCCATGGACGAGTAGGCTTGCGAAAGCAAGCAGCAGCGGGAGAGCGCCGGCCGCCTTTAGTGCACCGACGAAGTCGAGTGTGCTTGGTGGCACGCCGTGAGTGGAAAGTTCTTTTTTCTGCCCGGCAAGGTCGGCGGCATCCCAAAGGTAGAATCCAAAGATATTGCCTCCACCGGGGTGGATCGGATCGCCTGAGACGATGAAGCTTCGGAAATACCAGGCTCCGCCAACGGCAAGAGCCGTCAATCCAAAAACGAGCGAGGCCTTCCAATCGCGACGGATGACCAATAACCAGAGGCCGAGAATGCCAGCCAAAGGTATGCCGAAATATTTTGTGCCGATAGCGGCCCCGGCCATCAGACCGGCGATTATTGGCCAAGCGAAATCAGTACTGGTTTCATTCGCCTCCAGCCGTAGGGCCAGCGCCAAGACTGCCATCCAGCAAAAGAACCCAAGGCCGGCGTCAACGTATGCAAAACCCAAAATGATTTGCATAGGGACGAGCTTGACCATCAGCAGAATTGCCAGAGCTCCAGGAACGAGGGTGCCGAAAAATAATCGCGAAGTTGCGATGAGGCTGAGCGCCATCAAGTACAAGGGCAGTTGGGCGAAGAGCTGCGCACCGAGGTCGTGGCCAGTCATCAGCCCCAGCGCGATGAGCAACTCTATGTTCTGCGGGAAAAGCGGAAAGCGAATGAACGGAAGTGTTACAATTCCACCGTGCTCGAGATAGGCCCGGGCGATCGGCAGATGGTACATCGTGTCGTCCCAGCTCCCCGGCGGATGCACGGCCGTGAGCGCCGTTGCGGCAAAAAGCGCGACCGCGATCACCGCGCTGGGCCATTTAAAGCCTGCCAATGCTTCGCGAAGAGACAAGGGCACGTGGCGCAGAAGAATGGCAGCCAAACAGAGCAGACCTACGCCCGTCGCGCCGATTCCTGCCGGGGTCAAATGGTCAGTTAATCCAAGGGCCAGCAGCGCAAGGATGTCGACCACCAACCCGACACTCAACGCCATCACCAACACAACATCGGCGATGACATCCGGTTTTGCGGGCGGCCAGGTCGGCCGCAGCCGTCCCAGTATTGCAATTCCAATAACGCCACAATGAAAGAGGAGTATGGCTGCGCCGATACAGGAGGTCAGCAAGTCTAGTTTAATGGACATTCAGCACTTTCGTGAACAATTGAGTCGGCGCTCCGAGGCTCTACCGTGTCGTTGAGAGAGAGCTCGGAACGTCTGAATAAAAATTGTCGGCTGCTGGCGAAATTAAACGCCAGGCCGGCTAAGCTTCCGCAAGCAATGCCGAGGACTGGGTGGATACGCACGAATGGGATATTGTGCACCATCGCGGCGTAAACGGCATAGTTGATACCGCCGCCACCCAGCATCAGCGAGAGGTAAATCGCCAATTCAGCAGCCGGCGTGCGGCCGGAACGGCGGTCGCGGAATGTCCGAGCCCGGTTCAGCGACCATGTCGTGCAGGCGGCGCAGAGGAACGACCAGACTCGGGCGAAATAGAGCCCCAGCCAACCGACGAGGAGCTGAAACACTCCAGCGTCGACGAGGAATCCGACAACCCCTACAATGGCGAATAGGAATATTTCGCGCCGGATGCCTCTCATGACGCCTGCCTTGGCTGGACATGCGGGATCGCCAAATAGGCAAGGCGCTTTATCTCCTGCCGGCAACGCACGACATTATCGAGAATAAGCCCGCAGGTCAGTGAGAGCAGCGCGCTGATAGCGAGCGCCGCGCAAAGAACTGCCGTCGGCAAACGCGGCACGAGGCCCGTCTTAAAAAACTCGACGACAATTGGAAGCGCCAGCAAGAATGCAGCAAAAGAGACCGCGGCCGCGACCATCGTATAGAATTGCAGCGGGCGCTCGGCAATGTAGAGCCGGCCAATCGTCGCGAGGATGCGTGCCCCGTCGCTATAGGTCGCAAGCTTGCTTTGCGATCCCTCGGGCCGGGCGCCATAGGCAGTTAATTCCTCGGCCCACGGCATACGAAGCTCGAGGGCGTGGACGGTAAGCTCCGTCTCTATTTCAAAACCGCGAGACAGGGCGGGAAATGATTTCGCATAACGGCGCGAGAAGATTTTGTATCCCGAAAGCATGTCCGTAATATTGCCGCCAAAAATCCACGCAACGCCCTCGGTCAGGATTCTGTTGCCGAAGCGATGGCCGGGCCGGTATGCCGCCGCGCCTGCAGGCGTCTCCGACGGCTTACGGCAACCGACAACCATATCAAGACGTTCGTCGATGAGACGATCAACCATGCGCCGTACCGACAGTGCATCATAGGTCGCGTCGCCGTCGACCATGACAAAGACGTCAGCCTCGATGTCCGCAAACATGCGGCGCACCACATTTCCCTTGCCGCGTAGAGGCACTGAAATAACCTTCGCGCCGGCCTTTGCCGCAATCTGCGCTGTGCGGTCGGTTGAATGATTGTCCAGGACGTGGATATCCAACTGCGGTATAGCGGCTTGAAAGTCACGGATCACCGTCGCAACGGTGCTTTCTTCATTATGGCAGGGAATTCCCAACGCTATAATTAGCCCGCGATACAACATGCCAGGATCTCGCCTATCGCACTTTCCTAGGGATCAAGATTGTAAAATTTCTATGACGCGAGAGAATGTTCAGGAAAAAATTGCCTGACTTTTTCATTGGAATACGCCCAACATCATCAATCGGCGCTCAGCCGAAATACCGCTCCAGAATTTCACCATAGATGGCGGCGAGCGCGTCGATATCGGCGAGCGGAACGCGCTCGTCGATTTTGTGCATGGTCGCGCCGACAAGGCCGAATTCGATCACCGGACAATAGTTGCGGATGAAGCGTGCGTCGGACGTGCCGCCGGAGGTCGAGAAATGCGCGATGCGTCCGGTGTGCGCCGCGATGGCCTCGACGGCAAGATCGGTGAAATGATCGCGCGCGGTGACGAAGGCGAGCGCGTTGCAGGGATCGAAGCTCAATTCATAACGCGCGCCGGCCGCCACGGCGGCGCAGCGGCGCTCGATCTCGGCGCTTAGCTTCTGCGGCGTCCACAGATCGTTGAAGCGGACGTTGAAGCGGGCGCGCGCCGTCGCCGGAATCACATTCGTCGCCGGGTTGCCGACATCGACGGTGGTGATTTCGAGATGGCTCGGGTCGAACTCCGGCGAGCCATCGTCGAGCGGCGGTGCGATCAGTGCCGTCAGCAGGCGCAGGAGATGCGGAATCGGATTATCGGCGCGCTGTGGATAGCCGACATGGCCCTGTGTGCCGCGGATAACGAGCGTGCCGGTCAGCGAGCCGCGCCGGCCGATCTTGATCGTATCGCCGAGCGCCTCGACATTGGTCGGCTCGCCGACGAGGCAATGATCGAAATGCTCGCCCTGTTCGGCGGCCCATTGCAGCAGCTTCACCGTGCCGTTGACGGAGGGGCCTTCCTCATCGCCGGTGATGAGCAGGCCGATCGAGCCCTTCAGGGGCTGTTGGCTTGAGACATAATCGAGCGCGGCGGCGGTGAAGGCGGCGACCGCCCCCTTCATGTCGGCCGCGCCGCGGCCCCAGATTTCGCCCTCGGCGATCTCGGCCGAGAAGGGATCGAAGCGCCAGGACGCCTCATCGCCCGGCGGCACGACATCGGTATGGCCGGCGAAGACGAGATAGGGCGCGCCGCTGCCGATGCGTGCATAGAGATTATCGACGTCCGGCGCGCCGGGCTCGGAGAAGCGCAGCCGATGCGTGGTGAAGCCGGCGGGTTTCAGCCGTTCTTCGAGCACGGCGAGCGCGCCGCCATCTTGCGGCGTCACCGAATGGCAGCGGATCAAGGCGCGCGTCAGTTCGCGCGCCAGCTCTGAACGTTGCGACATCGTTATTCCGTAAGGCTCGGCTATCACTCAAGTCGGATCGTATTGGTTGGGCCCATCGGTGCCGGGCAGGATGCCCGCATCGATCAGATACCAGATCCAGCCGATGACCGGGACCAGGACGATCAGCACCCACCAGCCGGATTTATCGCGATCGTGGAAGCGTTTGATGCCGATATTGACCCAGGCATAGAGCAGCGGCAGTTCGACGATCAGATAAAGCAGATGGCCGATTGCGCTGTGATGCCCGAAGAGGACCAAAAGGATCAGACGCGCAGCGGCCGAGACGAGGAACAGAACAATCAGACCGATCCAGAACGGCTGGCGGTCGAGCCGGCCCGTGTTGGTCAAGAAAAGATTTTGCCAATCCATTGCGACCCCTCCCAGAATCTCTCGAAAAATAACTGGACCAACTTTGCAGGTCGGCGTGCGGGGGTCAACGCCGCGCTGCGGCGCGACGGACTTTGGGGAGCTTCTCTGCCTGTGGCCGCTGCTTTACACGCGAAAGCGCGCGATCCCGCCGAGTTCGACGACGTTCCAGATCAGCACCGCGAAGGCAAGCAAGTCAGCGGCGATCACCAGCAAATGCGGGGTGTCGCCCCCGGTGCGCGGTTCGAGCCAATGCAGTGCGGCGGCGATGGCGCCGATTATGGGGAGAATACCGGCAAAGCTTGCCGGCCGGCCAAGATTGCGCCAGCGCTTGGCGCTGAGATTGTAGAAGCAGATCAGCAGCAGCAGACAGATGACGCCATAGGCGATGCGATAGAGATTGGCTGTCAGCACGATGATCGTGCTCGCGACCGTCGTCGCTAGCGTCTTGTCGGCGAAGGGTTCGATAAAGAACCAGCCGAGCGTCAGCACGGCGAAAACGCCGGCGAGCAGAAAGATGCCGCGCCACCAGGTCGGCGCGTCGATCTCGCCCTGGTCCGAGCGAAAGAGAATGGAAAAGCTCCGCTGCGGCATCAGTCTCTCAAAAGATCATTGATCGCCGTCTTGGCGCGGGTCTTGGCATCGACGGTCTTGACGATGACGGCGCAGGCGAGTGAGGGGCCGGGCGTGCCATCTGGCAGCGGCGCGCCGGGCAACGCGCCGGGGACGACGACCGAATAGGGCGGCACGTGGCCGAAGTGAATCTTGCCTGTCGCGCGGTCGACGATCTTGGTCGAGGCGGAGATGAACGTCCCCATGGCGAGAACTGCGCCTTCGCCGACCACAACGCCCTCGACGACCTCGGAGCGCGCGCCGATGAAGCAATTATCCTCGATGATTGTCGGGTTGGCCTGCAAGGGCTCCAGCACGCCGCCGATGCCGACACCGCCGGAGAGGTGGACGTTCTTGCCGATCTGGGCGCAGGAGCCGACCGTCACCCAGGTATCGACCATCGTGCCTTCGTCCACGAAGGCGCCGAGATTGACGAAAGAGGGCATCAAGACGACGCCCGGCGCGATATAGGCCGAGTGGCGGACGATCACGCCCGGCACGGCGCGCAGGCCCGCCTTGGCGAAGGCGGCGGCGTCCCATCCCTCGAACTTCGATGGCACCTTGTCCCACCAAAAGCCGCCACCGACCCCGCCGGAAATGAGCCTGGAATCATTGAGCCGGAACGAGAGCAGGATCGCCTTTTTGATCCATTGGTTCGTCCGCCAGGCCTCACGCCCCGCAGCGCCGGGAACGCGTTCGACGACCCGCAGCTTGCCCTGGTCGAGACCCGTCAGGACCGCCTCGACCGCGTCGCGCACTTCGCCTGTTGTGCTGGCGGTGATCGTCCCGCGCGACTCGAACGCCCTTTCGATAATCTCTTCGAGAGTTTGGCTCATCATCTGCTCCAAAAATCGTGGGCGAGGTTTCGTCCGCGCGGGCGGCGGAGTCAATGGGCTTGGCGGCTGCGCGTGGCGATGAGGTCCGCCAGAAAGCCGCCGAGATCGGTGGTGACAAAGTCGATATGCGGCGGCGTGAGTGTACCGGGGATCTCGAACGGCTCGCGGTGGTCCGCCTGGCCGGGTTTGGGCACGATCAGCACCGTCTTCATGCCGCGCTGATGCGGCACGACCAGATTGCGCTCAATGTCCTCGAACATGGCCGCCGTCTGCGGATCGACGCCATGCTTGTCGAAAAAGCGCTGATACGTGCGCAGCTCCGGCTTGGGGATCAGTTCAGCATCAATGATGTCGAAGATTTCGTCGAAACTCTTGCCGAGCCCCAAAGCGTCAGCGGTGAGCAGGGCGTGATCGCGCGAGCCATTGGTCAGGATCAGCTTGCGGCCGGGCAGGGCGGCGATGGCCGCCGCCAGCGCCAGATTGGGTGCGAGCGAAGAGCGGTCGATATCATGCACATAGGTCAGGAACTCGGCGGCGCTGACGTCATGATCTTCGATCAGGCCGCGCAGCGTCGTGCCATAGTGCTGATAATAATATTTCTGCAGCGCCCGTGCCGACATGCCGTCGAGACCGAAGAGCGCGATCATAAATTGCGTGATGCGCTGGTCGATCCTCGGCCACAGGTCGCAGTCGGGCGGATAAAGCGTGTTGTCGAGATCGAAGACCCAGGTGTCGATATGTGCGAAAGTGTCGATATGCCCGAAGGGGCCGCCGGTTTGCGCTTCGGCCCCGCCAGGAATGTCGCTTTCCTGACGCAACTCCGTGTTTCTCGTCAGCTTCTTTTTCACCGCGTAATCAGGGTTCCCGCGCCGTGGTCGGTCAAAAGCTCGATTAGCACGGCGTGTGGTAGCTTGCCGTCGAGAATGACAACGCCTTCGACACCCTGCTCCAGCGCGTAGATGCAGGTTTCGACCTTGGGGATCATTCCGCCGGTGATCGTCCCGTCGGCGATCAGCGTGCGGATTTCGTCCATTCGCAATTCATGGATCAGCCGCCCCTCGCCGTCGAGTACGCCGGGCACGTCCGTCAGGAAGATGAGGCGCTTGGCGCCGAGCGCGCCGGCGATGGCGCCCGCAAACGTATCGGCGTTGACGTTATAGGTCTCGCCCTCGCGGCCCTGCGCGATGGGCGCGAGGACGGGGATCAGCTCGCGGCCCAGCACTTGATCGAGCACCGTCGTGTCGACCTTGGCCGGTTCGCCGACAAAGCCGAGATCGATTTCCTCTGGCTCGCCGGTGAAGGGCGATTCGACCGTGTGCACGAATTTGCGCGCGGTGACCATATTGCCGTCCTTGCCGGAAAGGCCGATGGCGCGCCCGCCCTCCGCATTGATGAAGCCGACGATCTGCTTGTTGATCGAGCCGGCCAATACCATCTCGACGATCTCGACCGTGGCGCGGTCGGTGATGCGCAGGCCGGCGGAGAACTCGGACTTGATGCCGAGCTTCTTCAGCATGGCGCCGATCTGCGGGCCGCCGCCATGGACGACGACCGGATTGACGCCGGATTGCTCAAGCAGAACCATGTCGCGGGCAAAGCTGCGCGCGACGCTCTCGTCGCCCATCGCATGGCCGCCGTATTTCACCACGACGATCGCGTCGTCGTAATGCAACATATGCGGCAGCGCCTGCATCAGGATTTCGGCTTGCCGCTGCGCGTTCTCCTGCGCTGATTCTGACATCGTGCTCATCCAGGTTGGCCGTGCGCCTTTTAGCCTGTGCGGGGGGACAGGAAAAGCGGGAAGCGATTTCCCCCTGCATCCCGCTGCAAATATGGGAATCAACCGCTTACATGCAAATGCATGACCTTACGATGAATGTTCGGCGAGCAGTTTGGTGATCGCGGCGCGCAGATCGCCAATTCCGATGCCGGTCTCGGACGAGGTGAAAATAATCTCCGGGAAGGCGGCGGGGCGCTTGGCGAGCGCGGCGATCGTCTCCGCGATGCGCGGCCCGCGATCGTCCGCCTTGACCTCATCCGCCTTGGTCAGGATGACCTGATAGGAGACGGCGGCCTTGTCGAGCAGGTCCAGCATCTCGGCATCGATCGGCTTGAGCCCGTGGCGGCCGTCGACGAGAACGTAGACGCGCTTCAAGTCCGAGCGCCCGCGCAAATAGTCGCGGATTAGCCGTGTCCAGGCGGCGATCTTGTCCTTGGCGGCCGCAGCATGGCCATAGCCCGGCATATCGACCAGTCGCAGCCGTGCCGGCGTGCCGAGCGCGAAGAAGTTCAGGACCTGCGTCCGGCCCGGCGTATTCGAGGTCCGCGCCAAGGCTTTGCGGCCGGTCAGCGCGTTGAGCAGCGAGGATTTGCCGACATTGGAGCGGCCGGCGAAGGCGATCTCGGGCAGCCCGGGCGGCGGCAATTGCGCCGCATCCGCCGCGCCCCAGATGAAATCGCAAGGCTGGGCGAAAAGCTTCCGGCCGGCTTCGCGAAAATCGTCGATGTCGGGCTCGCTCATGGGTCAGCTTTGCGCTCTTTTGCCGGTGTCATTGCGAGGCATGAAGCGCCGACGCAATCCGGAAGGGACTGGATTGCTTTGCTTCGTCGCAATGACGCCTGGGACAGGACTATGTCGGTGCCTTCTTGCGGAACATATTGGCGATATTGTCCCATAGTTCGACCTTCACGCCCGCGCGCGCCATGATGAGCGATTGCTGCAAAACGGAGAGCGTATTGTTCCAGGTCCAGTAGATCACGAGGCCGGACGGGAACGAGCCGAGCATGAAGGTGAAGATCACCGGCATCCAGGTGAACATCTGCTTCTGCACCGGGTCGGCCGGCTCCGGGTTCATCTTCATCTGGACGAACATGGAGACGCCCATGATCAGCGGCCAAATGCCGATGTTCAGGAAATGGCCGATCATCGGCACGACGGTCGGGTCGAAATGCAGCAGGCCGAACAGAGTGAAAATGTTGGTCGGGTCGGGCTGCGACAGGTCCTTTATCCAGCCGAAGAACGGCGCCTGGCGCATCTCGATCGTGATGAACAGCACCTTATAGAGCGAGAAGAAGACCGGGATCTGGATCACCATCGGCAGACAGCCCGAGACCGGGTTGATCTTCTCGCGCTTGTAGAGATCCATCAGCTCCTGCTGCTGCTTGATCTTGTCGTCGGCATAGCGCTCGCGGATGGCGGTCATCTGCGGCTGCACGGCCTTCATCTTGGCCATCGACAGATAGGAGCGGTTGGCGAGCGGCAAGAAGGCGGTCTTGATGAGCACCGTCACGATCAGGATCGCGACGCCGAAATTGCCGACGACCTTGTAGATGGCGTCGAGCAGCCAGAACATCGGCTTGGTGATGAAATAGAACCAGCCCCAGTCGATCATCAGCTCGAAGCGCTCGATGCCGAGGTCTTTCTGATAAGCGTCAAGCAGGCGCGTCTCCTTGGCGCCGGCGAAGACGCGTGAAGTTACGGCGGTGGAAGCGTCGGCCGCGATCGTCACGGGAGCGGCGCGATAATCGGCCTGATAATCCTTGCGGCCATTGTCGTCCCAGGCGCGGAAGGTCGCGTCGACAGCGCTGCTCTGATCCGGGATGACGACGGCGCCCCAATATTTGTCGGTGAAGCCGAGCCAGCCGCCGGTGCCGGACAGGGTCTTCGTCGCGTTCGTTTCCTTGAGGATCGAATCGTAGGTCGGCTCCTGCACGCCGGAATCGCCGACGACGCCGACCATGCCTTCGTGCAGGATGGAATAGCCCGAGGTCTTCGGCTTGCCGTGACGCGAGACGAGCGCATAGGGGTAGAGCGTGACAGCGGTGCCCGACTTGTTCTCGATCGTGTCGGTGATCGTGAACATGTAATGGTCATCGACCGCGATGCGGCGGTGGAAGATCAGGCCGTGGCCGTTGTCGGCAGTTAGGGTGACCGGCGTCTGCGAGGTCAGCTTGCCGCCGTCAGACTTCCATGGCGTCGCCGCGTTGGGTAGCGCCAGCGCGGAGTCGGCGCCGACATAGCCGACCTCGGCATAATAGGGCGTGGGCGCGTTCGACGGCGAGAGCAGCACGATATTCGGGCTCTTCGGATTGGTCGTCTCGCGATAGGCCTTGAGCGAGACGTCGTCGATCCGCGCGCCGGTCAAATTGATCGAGCCGAAGAGGGCTTTGCTGTCGAGCGTTACGCGCGGCGTCGCGGCAATCGCGCCATCGCGCGTTAAAAGGGCTTGCGGCGTCTCGCTGGCGGGGCCGCCCTGCGGCGGGGCGTTGGGCGAGCGCGGCGGTTGCGAGCCGACGGCGCCCGGCGCATGCTCGACCGGCTGGCCCTGCTGCTGAGCGACCTGCGCGGAATGCTCTTTCTGATATTGTGGCGCGGCGAAGAAATAGTTCCAGCCGATGATGACGAGGATCGACAAGGCCATCGCCAGAATGAGGTTGCGATTGTTCTGCGGCATGGCGCGAAAACCTAATCCTTCGTCGGTGTTGGGGCGGGCGTAACGTTGCCGTGGTTCTTGTCCCGGCTTTTGGGCGCACGCGGGAGCCGTGCCGCGTGAATATCGGCAACGGCCTTGCTGAGCTGTTGCTGCAGTCTGACGAAATCCTCGGTGAGTGCCGCCGGCTGCGCTACGATTACATAGTCATGACCGGGCCGGGCGGAAAGCGCGGGCGTCCGGCGCAGCGCCTCTTTCAGCCGCCGCCGGATGCGGTTGCGCAAAACAGCGCCGCCGAGCTTCTTCGTCACCGTAAAGCCGAATCGTGGCGGCCGGAGCACCGAGGCCTCCGGCTGGGCATGCATTTGCAGGCTGAAGCAGGGCGTGCGCAGCCGCCGCCCTTTGGCAGCGCGGAGGAATTCGGCCCGCGTCTTCAGCCGGGCCGGCGGTTTTTCCCGGCCGGCGGTCTCGGGCTTGCGCATGGTCCGTCCCGGCGCGGCGCGCTTTAAGACAAGGGTGCGGCTCAGGCCGAGAGCCGCTTGCGGCCGCGCGCCCGGCGGGTCGCGATCACTTTGCGGCCGCCGACCGTCGCCATGCGGGCGCGAAAGCCGTGGCGGCGCTTGCGCACCAGCTTGCTGGGTTGATAAGTCCGCTTCACTTTCTCGCTCCGTCACGAATATCTTTGGGCCGCGCCCTCAACGCAAAAGCGGCCTCCGGCCGCACCGGACAGGGACGCAAAAAAGCGGGGAAAGCACGGTCTTTATGCATGATCCTGAAAAATCACAGACTTTTCAGCGCCGACCACGCGCAAAAACAGCTTGGGGCGGGTTATAGGGGCAAGGCGCCCTGAAAGTCAATTTGCGCCGGGGCTCGGCGCGGCTTTATTCCGCCAAGCATCCGCGCCGATTTGAACTGATCTCCTCGCCGGATCGCGCTAAATTATATGGGAGGATTTTCCTTGAAAGGGATTTTCATGCGTCTCGGCCGGATCCGCGTTGCGCTCGCCATCGCTCTGGCTCTGGGATCGTCGGAAGCGGCCTGGGCGCAGTCCTCGAATGCCTACGATTGGTTCGCGCCACCGCCCCCGCGGAGCGCGCCCTATTATCACCGCTATCATCAACGTTGCTCGCTCGATCAGCGCGAATACGCCTATATCAACGAGTGCGGCGAATTGATCCCGGGAATGTGGGATTGGATTCCCGGCTCGGGTTGACGCGCCGGCCGGCCGAGGGGGTGTCACGAGTATTGATAGAAAAGGGTTCGTCTTCGCCGCGATTCTGGGGATTGCCGTGCCGACGGCGGCTAATTTCGCGCGAAGGCGGCGGCGATCTCCGGCCGGCGCATGAAAGCTGCGGCGGCGGCGTAGGCCTCGGCCATGTTCCGCGGGCGCGGCGAAAGCGCCAGATCGACCCGCTTTTGCGCCGGGCGGCCGCCGAGCACGACAAGCCGGTCAGCGACGAGCGCCGCTTCGATCGGATCATGGGTCACGACGATGGCCGCGATTCCACGCTCGGCAACTATGCTCAGCAAGAGGCTGCGTAAGTCGTCGCGCAACGGAGGATCGAGGTTGCTGAACGGCTCATCGAGCAGCAGCAGGTCGGGCGCCATCACCAGCGCGCGGGCGAGCGCCACCCGCTGCCGCATCCCGCCGGAAAGGGCGCTGGGGTTCTTGGCGCGGTCGGCGGCGGACAGTCCGAGGCGATCGAGAAGCCTCTCCGCTTCAACCCGTGCCGCGGCGTGCGAAAGGCCCGCGGCCCGGAGGCCGAAACCGGCATTATCGACGGCGCTCTGCCAGGCCAGGAGGCGCGGCTCCTGAAATACCTGCGCGATCTTCGCTTCGCAGCGGCTTTGCCCATCGCTCAGGGGGACGAGGCCGGCGATGGCGCGCAGCAGGGTCGTCTTGCCGATGCCCGAAGGCCCCATGATCGAGGTGACGCCGGGACTCGAAATCTCAAGATCAATCCCGCTGAAGATCAGTGTGCCGTCGAGGCGCACGGCGGCTTTTTCGAGAGCGAGCATCACGCCGCCGCCCGCAGCAATCGGCCGAGCTTCGCCAGCAGAAAATCCGTCAGCAGCAGCAATGCCAGTGCGATGACGACCCAGGCCATGGTCTCGGGCAGATCGAGATTGGCGCGCGCCAAAGCGATCCGGCCGCCGAGGCCGCTGCCGGCGTCGAGCACTTCGGCCATCAGCGCCATTTTCCAGGCAAAGCCCAAAGCGCTGGTCAGGGCCGGCGCGAGCGCGATCGAAATCTGCGGCAGGCGTATTTCGAGGAACCTTTGCTTCAAGGGCGCGCGGAAGGCGTCGGCGAGTTCCTCAAGCTCGGGATGCGCAGCGCGCATGCCCGTCAGCGCCGCGGCGAAGACGAGCGGCGCTATGCCGATCGCGACGGTGAAGGTCGGCACGAGCCCTTGCGGGCCGAACCAGAATAACGCGAGTACGATCCAGATGATCGGTGGGATGCCGAGGATGACGGTCGAAATCGCGTCGAGCGCGAAGCCGAGCGCGTCGATGGCGCCGCCGATGAGGCCAAGGGCAAGGCCCACGCCCGCTCCGGCGGCATAACCGGCGAGGACATGGCCTGTCGTCGCCGCCGCCGGCTGCCAGACTGCGCCGCTGCGGATGAAGGACCATGCCGTGGCGAAGGTGCCGGCCGGTGCCGGCAGGACGAACGGGCCGCCGAGCATGAAGCCTAATTGCCAGAGCGCGACGAGCGCGGCGAGGCCGAGGCCGGCGAAGAAAAAGCGGCCCGAGTCTCGCGTCGCCAAGTCTCGCGTCGCGAAGCCTCGCGTCATAGGTCGAGATAGAAGCTCGCGTTCGGCAGATGCCCGTCGAGCGCCTTGGGCGAGAGCGCGATCAGCGTCTTGTAAAAGGCCTCGAGCTCCGGCTGCGCTGCCTTGGCCGATTTTACCTCGATGGCCGCATGGGCGATCGAGGCGGCGACGATAGGCGCGTGGAGTCCCATGACCTTCTCCGCGAGTTCGCCAGCTGCCTGCGGGTTGGCGAGGACCCAATCTTTGGCCTGCGGCAATCCTTTGCGCAAGAGCGGCAGGATTTCCGGCGTCTCCGCCAGTAGTTTCTCATGCACCCCGAGGCCGATCATGGGAATGGCGTGGCCCGTGTGCTTGATCCAAATATCCTGAAGGTTGATGGCGCGATAGAGTTTGCGGCCCTGACGCGCCGCCATCATGATCGCCCCGGTCGCCGGCGGCTCCGACAGGATCGCCGTTTCGACGCGGCCGGCCGCAAGCATCTGCGCCGCTTCCATCGGCATGCCGACATAGCTCAGTTTGAAATCCTTGTCGGGATCGAGCCCTTCCATTTTCGCAGCGGCGCGGAAGACGAGATCCGGCATGTCGTTGCGGAAGAAGCCGAGCACCGGCTTGCCGGCGAGACCGGCGAGGCTCTTGATCTTGGGATCGCTGGTGACGATGGTGAGATGGCCTGTGCCGAGCACGGCGAGCAGTTTCACCGGCAGGCCGCGATTGAAGAGATTGGCCGGCACCGGCGTCGGCGTCGTGAACAGCAGCGCGCGCTTGGAAACGACCGCGGCGCGCAATTCATCCGGGTCGTGCCAGAGCTGAAAGCTCGCGCCGGGCAGCGCCGAGCCGAGCGCGCCCGAATCGACGAGCCGCGCGAGCAGAATCGAGGCCGTCGTCGGCGCGGCATAGATCGTAAGGTCGGCCATTGGCTTGGCGGCCGCGCCGCGCGTAAGCGACAGCAGCGGCGCCGTGGCCAGGCCGCCGACGAGGGCGCGGCGGCTAAGCGAGAAGCGAGCGGGCATGATGCGATCCTCCGCTGCTCAAAAGCCGACGTGGAGCGCGCCGGTGATCTGCCAGGCCTCGCCCATTTGAGGACCATTGAGGTCTTGGTAGACCGGGGCGCCCCCTTCAAGCGCGAGGCTGACATTCTTGAGGCCGATGGGCGCGCCCGACACTTCGAGGCCGCCGAGCAGGTTGATGCGCTCGCCGCCGTAGAAATAGGGGTTGGAGCCCTGCATCAGGCCCATGATCTCCGGGTCCGCGCCGTGGATGCGGTCGGCGATGTCGCCTTCGACGCGAAACGTCGTCGTAACGCCCGGAATCCAGCGATAACCTGCCCAGCCGGAGATCTCCTGCCGGTAGCCGTATTGATAGCCTTCGGTATTGTCGCCAAGTGCGAGCCGGCCGCGATAGATCGCGCCCCATGACCATTGCGCGATATGACCGAGATAAGTGATGCCGGGCAGCAGATCGACGGTGCCGGAGCCAAGCTGCATGCCGTAATTCGCCCGCATGGTCATTGTCTTGTCCATCGGGCTCAGCATGGTCATCGTCTCGGTCGTGCTGCCGGTCGGCAGGCTGAGGCCGATGTTGATATGAACGTGGTTGATCGGATCCTGATAGACACGCCACAGGCTGGTCACCGATGTGTCGCCGAAGCCCTCACTGTTGTTGGTCGTCGAGCCAAGCACGGTCGTGCCCGTGGCGCCCTTATAGGTCAACATCGTCATGCTCTTTATGTCATAAGAGCCCATGACCATGATGTTCAGCCAGTCGGTCACGCCGTACATCGCGTGGAACATGTGCATCTGCATGTCCATGCTGGTCGGCACGATGCGATAGGTGTCGAAAGTCATCATGCCCATCATCATCGGCTCGGGCAGACGGACCGTCGTTGCAATCGTGTTTGGCGAGACGACCGAGTCGCCGATGTAATTGTCCGACATGCGCATGTACATCGGCGTATAGGAGAACATGAAGTGGCCGGCGCCCACCATGCCGGCGCCGAAGACGCCGGCTGGGATCGCGGCATGATCCATGCCGTCCATTTGCATGCCGTTCATGTCCATGCTCGCACCCTGGCCGCTCATGTCCATGGTCATCGGCGTCGGCATTGAGAGGTCGGCGGCATAGGCCGGCGCCGCGGCAAGGCCCGACGCCAAGGCCGTGGCCGCGAGAAGTCGCCGTGACCTCTGCGCGAGACAGCGAAAATCTTTATGGATCTCAGTATGTTGTCCCATCGACGCCCCCTGACGACGGTTGCATGCGGCCGGCCCAGAGCCGCTGTTAAAAATTGAGCTATATATTCTTATACATAGCTATGCCAGGGAAAATTGTTGCGCTTGCGCTCTGCGCCAAGGGCTGTGGCAAATAGGTCGCGTTGGCGTCAGGCGGGGAAGTCGAGTCCGACGTCGAGCACGGGCGCGCTGTGGGTGAGCCAGCCGATCGAAATGAGATCGACGCCGCTTTTTGCAAACTCTGCCACGTTGTCGAGCGAGACGCCGCCCGAGGCCTCGGTGATGGCGCGGCCGCCGACGATCTCGACCGCCTCGGCCAATTGCGCCGGGCTCATATTGTCGAGCAGGATGGCGTCCGCCTTCTCGGTCAGCGCCTCACGCAATTGCGCGATCGAATCCACCTCGACCTCGATCTTCACGAGGTGACCGACATTCCGCTTTGCCCGCCGCAATGCTTCCGCGACGCCGCCCGCGATGGCGATGTGGTTGTCCTTGATCAGCACCGCATCGTTGAGGCCGAAGCGATGGTTGTGGCCGCCGCCGGCGCGCACCGCATATTTCTCGACCGCGCGCAGCCCTGGCGTCGTCTTGCGCGTGCAGACGATCTGCGCCTTGTAACCTTCGACGGCGGCGACAAAGCGCGCGGTCGCCGTTGCGATGCCGCTCAGATGGCCGAGGAAGTTGAGCGCGACGCGCTCGGCCATGAGGATCGATGCGGCTTTTCCGGCGACGAACGCGATCGTCTCGCCCGCGATGATCTTGGCGCCATCGGGCTCGGCGACGGAAAATGTCAGTGCGGGATCGATAAGTTGAAAAGTGAGCGCGGCGAGATCGAGGCCGGCGACGACGCCGGCTTTGCGCGTGACGAAATGCGCGCGCGCCTCAGCTTGCGGCGGCACGATGGCATTCGTGGTGAGATCGCCGGCAAGGCCAAAATCCTCGCTGAGCGCGGCGCGGACCAGCGGCTCGAGGATCACGCGCGGTAGCGGTGCAAGGCTCATCAGGCGACGTCGGCCAGGGAAAGATTCTGCGCGGCGGCGAAGGTCTGCGCGAGGTTGATGTCACGCGGCCAAGCCGGCGCCGCATCCTTCTGCGGAAAGTCGAGCCGGTAATGTGCGCCGCGGCTTTCTTCGCGGCGTAGGGCCGCGACGACGATCATCAGGCCGACGAGCGCGGCATCATTGCTGCCCGCGATCGGATAGAGTTCGGCCGCGGCGCGGCGTAGATCCGCGCCTTCGCGCAGCACGCCCGCGGCGCGGGAGAGGATCGGCCGGACGGATTGCGTATCGCTGCTGGGGCGCAAGACTTGGCTGGTCGGACCGATCGCGGGGCGCCGCACGGCGCGGCGCGGTGCAGCCTTGAGGCTTTCAGCGACGAAGCCGGCGCAGACGAGTGCTTCGAGCAGCGAATTGCTGGCGAGCCGGTTGGCGCCATGCAGGCCGGTGCAAGCGGCCTCGCCGACGGCCCAAAGGCCTTCGACATCGGTGTGGCCTGCAAGGTCCACCTTGATGCCGCCCATATGATAATGCGCGGCCGGGCGGATAGGGATCGGCTGCGTCACCGGGTCGATGCCAGCGGCGCGGCAATATCCAGTGACGCCGGGAAAGCGCACGGCGAGGTCCTTGATCGCCCGCGCGTCGAGAAAGGTGCGATGGCCGGCGCGTAGCTCGGCCCAGACGGCGCGCGCGACGACATCGCGCGGCGCAAGCTCCCGGCCCGGCACATCCGTCATGAAGCGGCGGCCGGTCTCATCGATGAGGATCGCGCCGTCGCCTCGCACCGCCTCGCTGATGAGGCTCACTTGCGGGCCCGACGCATCGAGCGCGGTCGGGTGGAATTGCACGAATTCGACATCGCGCAGCGTGGCGCCGGCGCGGGCGGCAATCGCCAGCCCCTGGCCCCAGGAGCCGACGGGATTGGTGCCGTGGGAGAAAAGCCCGCTGACGCCGCCGGTCGCGATGACGACGCGATTGGTGCGCAGCAAGACGGCGCCGCCGGGGCCTTCGGCGACAAGGCCCGCGACTTCGCCGTCCTCGACGCTCAAGCGCCGCGCGGCAAAGCCTTCGAGGACCGTGACGGAGGGCGTGGCGCGGACGGCGGCGGCCAAAGTCAGTGTGATCTCGCGGCCGGTCTTGTCGCCGCCGGCATGGACGATGCGGTTGCGGCTGTGCGCCGCTTCGAGGCCGAGTTTCAGGCTGCCGTCCGCGGCGCGGTCGAACGGCACGCCGAGCCGCAGCAGATCTTCGATCGTGGCGGGGCCGCCCGCGACAATCTTTCCGACAACCGCCGCGTCGCAAAGCCCGTCGCCTGCGGCGAGCGTGTCCGCGACCTGCAAGGCGACGCTGTCATCCGTGCCGACGCAGGCGGCGACGCCGCCCTGCGCGAGAATGCTGGACGTGTCTTCTCCGATCGGTCCCTTGCTCAGCAGAACGCAGGGCTCCGGTGCGAGCTTCAGCGCCGTCATCAGCCCGGCGATGCCGCCACCGACAATCAGCACTTTGCCTTCGAGATCGAGAATTTCCATCGGCCTCGCCTTACGACACCGCCAACATACGCTCGACCGCGCGGCGTGCCCGCACGGCGGTCAAAGGATCGATCTCGACCTCATGCCGCATCGTCTCCAGCGCGCGGCGGATATTCGCCAGCGAGATCCGCTTCATATGCGGGCAGAGATTGCAGGGGCGGATGAATTCGAGCTCCGGATATTGGACGGAGATATTGTCGCTCATCGAACATTCGGTGAGCAGCGCCACGCGCTCCGGCCGCTCTTTGGCGACATAATTGGCGATCGCCGCCGTCGAGCCGGAAAAGTCCGACGCTTGGACGACCTCAGGCGGACATTCGGGATGAGCGAGGATGACGACGCCGGGATAGTCCTCGCGGAGCTGCGCGACTTCCTCGGTGCCGAAAAGCTCGTGCACTTCGCAATGGCCCTTCCAGGTGATGATCTCGACGCCGGTTTCGGCGGCGATGTTCTTCGCCAGATATTCGTCGGGGATCATGATCACGCGCGGCACGCCGAGCGACTCGATGATCTTGCGCGCATTGCCGGAGGTACAACAGATGTCGGATTCAGCCTTCACCGCCGCAGACGTGTTGACATAGGTGACGATCGGCACGCCGGGGTAGCGGCGGCGCAGCTCGCGCACATTCTCGGGCGTGATCGATTCCGCCAGCGAACAGCCGGCGGCGAGATCGGGGATCAGCACCTTCTTTTCCGGATTGAGCAGTTTCGCCGTCTCGGCCATGAAGTGGACGCCGGCGAGAACGATCACGTCGGCATCGACCTCGGCCGCCTCGCGGGCGAGCGCCAGGCTGTCGCCGACGATATCGGCGACGCAATGGTAGATTTCCGGCGTCTGGTAATTATGCGCCAGGATCACGGCGTTGCGTTCGCGCTTCAGACGCTGGATCGCTTCGATGTCGCCGGAGAAGACCGGCCATTCGATTGCCGGAATCCGATGGCTCACTTTGGCGTAGAGGTCCTCGCTCTTGGGCGCCGTACTCCTGGGCAACAAAGCGGTCTGGACCATCCCATTATACTCCCTTTGAGCATTACTGGATAATATGCTGGGGTTGAGTATAACGTTTGTCAAGAGCGGGATATGGGCAGCTTGGTCCCGACGATCGCGCGCTCGAACAGAACATCCCGCCGGAAGCGGAAGAGCTTGGCAGGCCGCCCGCCCGTCTCCTGACTTAATTGGCCAGTCTCTTCAACGAGTTCCTGCTGTTCGACCAGACGGCGGAAATTCTGCTTGTGAACCAAGCGCCCGGCGAGCGCTTCCACACAACGCTGCAATTGCAGCAGCGTGAACGTATCCGGCATCAGCTCGAACACGACTGGGTGATACTTGATCTTCGCCCGCAACCGGGCGATTCCCGTCGCCAGGATGCGGCGATGATCGAGGATCATGCTGCGGCCCTGCACCGGGGCGGAGCCCGCGGCGGGCGTGCCGCGCCGGGCTTCCGGGATCAGTCCGGCCTCGAACAGCAATTCATAGCGCTGCAGAACGAGCTCCTCGTTCCATGGCCGGCCATCGGTGCCGAAAGTGACGGCGATGCGATTGGCGCGATCCTGCCGCACGGCGGGCGTCGCCGCGGATTTCGCGAAGGCGCGCAGGGCGGGGAGGATAACGCCGTCGACCATCGGCGGAACGCCGATGCGCCGGTCTTCCCAAGGCAGATAATTGTACCAGTCCTGCCAGCCGGTCGCCTCGCCGGCGACGCGCGGCTGTTCGCGCGTCAGCCCGAGATAGGAAACTGAGATCACCCTTTGGTCGGGCGCGAGGCCGCGGTCGCGGTCGGCGAACGTATAGAGCTGCTCGACGTAGCCGACCGGATGATGCGTCTGGCGCTCGACCCAGGCGCGCAGGCCCGATTGCAGCGAGCGATGGGTGAGTTCGAACGGCCCCGAGGGCAGGGCGCGCGCATCCTGCAAGGTCAGTACGCGCGGTTCGCCGGCCGTGACGGCGACGAGCACGGCAACGAGATCGGCGACGATGCCCGATACATGGATGTCCGGCTCGGCAATGCCGGCCGCGGCCGCGTAAAGCGCGGAGGTTGCGGGTTCGGCCGTCGTCATCAGTTCGATCTTCCTTGCCGCTTCCGCCTCGCCCGAGACGTTCTGCGGCTCTACGCACAATTCATACGATGCAAATGCAATCGTGGCATTAATCTAAAGCAAGGCTCATCGCGGCAATTGCATGGCGTGGCCAATGGCGCGGCGCGAGATAGACCGCATCTCCCCGCAGCGTCAAGCGCGCGGCCCAGGGGGTGGCGGCGAGCCAATGCGCGGCGGCGCGGGAGACGCGGCGCTGTTTCGGGCCATCGATGGCCGTCATCGCCTCCATCAATGTCGGGCGGTATTTCACCTCGATGAAAGCGATGGTCGAACCCGCCCGCGCGATGAGGTCGATCTCACCACCACGCACCATGTAACGCCGGGCGAGAATGCGATAACCCTTGAGCCGCAGATAGAGCGCCGCCAAAAGCTCCGCCCGCTGCCCGGCGGCCAATGCGCGCCGGCGCGTTTCCACACGTGTCGATCTGCCGATCGGCGCGGTCATCGCCCACCATCCTCCTCGCCGAATGTGCGCCTGTTTCGTCGCCGCTTCAACGGTTGCGGGCGGAGAGCTCCACAGCACGCGCATAGACCTTGCGGCGTGGCTGGCCGGTCTCGATGGCGACGACGATGGCCGCCTCTTTCACCGAGAGAGTCTCGAGCGCCTTGCCGAGCCGCCGGTCGAGCTCTTCGGCATCGATCGGCTGCGCGCCTTCGGCGGGCGGCCCAACGAGAAGGACGATTTCGCCCTTGGGCGGCGGTTCCGCGGCGAAGGCGGCGGCGAGTTCCGGCAAGGTGCCGCGCCGCACCGTCTCGAACATTTTGGTGAGTTCGCGCGCCAGCGCCGCCTCGCGGGGACCGAGAACTTCGGCGAGGTCCTTCAGAGATTCGGCGACGCGCTGCGGCGATTTAAAAAAGACGAGCGTGCCGGGGATCGTGGCGAGCGTCGCGATTCGCTCGCGCCGCGCCGCCGATTTCGGCGGCAGAAAGCCCTCGAAGAAGAAGCGGTCGGTCGGCAGGCCGGCGACGACCAGCGCGGTCAGAACCGCCGAAGCGCCTGGGACGGAGGTGACCGGCAGGCCTTCGGCGCGAGCCGCGGCGACAAGCTTGTAGCCGGGGTCGGAGATCAGCGGCGTGCCGGCGTCGGAGACGAGCGCCAGCGCCGCGCCATTGGCGAGCCGGGCGATGAGATGCGGGCGCATCACCGCCGCATTATGCTCATGATAGGCGACGAGAGGCGTCGCGATGCCGTAATGGGCGAGCAGTACTTTCGTCACCCGCGTATCTTCGGCGATCACGACATCGGCGGCCGCGAGGGTGGAGAGCGCGCGCAAGGAAATGTCGGCGAGATTGCCGATCGGCGTCGCGACAACATGCAGACCCGGCGCGAGTTTCACCGCCTCCGCGCGCAGACCGAAGGCGGTAAAGGCCGCAGGTCCTTCGCCCGCCGGCAGGTCCAAAACTTTTCGCGTGTCGTTCATTTGGTGGGCCAATCGCGGAAGGTCGTTCTATATATCGTTCATTCGTTCCGTATATAGAACAGGGCTCGGAAAGTGGCAAGTCCGGCGCTCGCCGGGCTTACTTTCGGTTGCCCCAAATCGGATATAATGTGTCTGCAAATAGATATCGCTATTTGGCGTGACGCATTTTGCGCGAAGCGCGCCGTAGCCTGCCGCCTGCCGGTGGAGCGCGGCGAAGGGGGTTCCTTGATCGACGGTTTTAGGGTTGTCCGGCCGATTGCCCAGCGCCAAGGCGTCGTGGGCAAATTCGCGCTTGCGGCGCTCCTGAGTCTGTCCCTGGCCGCTTGCGAGGAGGTCAATCCGAGTGCGTCCAATAACAATTCCGATTCCTTCAGCGCCTCCGCGCCCGTCACGCCCGTGCAATCCTCGCCGCTGCCGGGGGCGCCGGGCGCGAGCCAGATCGGCACCGGGGCCGTCCATGTCGCGGTAATCCTGCCACTGACGCAGGCCTCGGGCGCACCGAGCGTCGTCGGCACCTCGTTGCAGAACGCCACCCAGCTCGCGGCCGCTGAAAGCGGCGGCGATGCCGTGACGCTGGCGATCAAGGACGACCATTCGACACCGGATGGCGCCAAGACAGCGGCGCAGCAGGCGGTCGCGGAGAACGACGACATTATTCTCGGGCCGCTATTCTCGCCCAATGTGCGCGCAGTCGGCGAAGTTGCGCAGGCGGCGAATAAGCCGGTCATCGCCTTCTCGACCGACACATCGACCGCTGCGCCGGGCGTCTATCTGCTCTCGTTCCTGGTCGAGAATTATGTCGATCGCATCGTCGATTATGCCGCGAGCCAGGGCAAGAGATCCTTCGCCGCGCTGATTCCGAACAATGATTACGGCCGCGTCGCCTCCGCCGAGTTCCAGCAGATCGCGGCCCAGCGCGGGCTGCGGGTGATGGAAATCGAGAATTACACGCCGCAGACTCTCACGGCGGCGGTCGGCAAGGTCGCGGCGCTTGGCGGCCAGATCGATGCGCTCTTCATTCCCGAGCAGGCCGAGGCCATGCCGGCGATGGCGCGGGCGCTCACGGCGGCCGGGGTCAATTCGCCGAAGGTGCAGATTCTCGGCACCGGGCTTTGGAACGATGCCCGTGTGCTCGGCTTGCCGGCGCTGCAAGGCGCCTGGTTCGCGGCGCCGGAGAACAGCGGCTTCCAGGCCTTCGCGCAGCGCTATCGGGCCAAATTCGGCAGCGACCCGACGCGCATCGCGACGCTCGGTTACGATGCCGTCTCGCTCGTCATCGCTTTGGCCAAGCGCGGCGGGGCCGACAAATTTTCCGAAAACGTGCTGACGAGTTCGGCCGGTTTCAACGGCGCGGACGGCGTCTTCCGCTTCAAGCCCAACGGGCAGAACGAGCGTGCGCTGGCGATCTTCGAGATTCGCAATGGCGCCGCCGTGGCGCTGATCCCGGCGCCGCATAGTTTCGCGGGCCGCGGCTCGGCGACGTAAGAAACCTATGCCGCTAAATCGGCCACCACGGCATCGAGCACCGGGAAACCCTCGGCGCTGACGCGCAGCCGGCCGGTGCCTGTCATCTCCACCATGCCGTCGGCGACGAGCGAGGCGATGCGGCCGGGGTCGAGCCGCCGCCCGGCGACGGCCTCGAAACGCGCGGGCTCGATCCCTTCGGTCAGCCGCAGTCCCATCAGCAGGAATTCGTCGCCCTGTTCCTCGTTCGAGAGCAATTCGTCCTCAACAAGCGCCTGGCCGTCGGCCTCGACGACGGTGAGCCACATTTCCGGGTGCCGCTCGGTCGATTGCGCGCGGCGCCCCTTGGGCGTCACGATGCGGCCATGCGCGCCGGGGCCGACGCCGGCATATTCGCCATAGCGCCAATAGATGAGGTTGTGGCGGCTTTCGGAACCGCGGCGGGCGTGGTTCGAGACTTCGTAGGCGGGGAGGCTGGCGAGCGCGGTCAGTTCCTGCGTCGCGTCCCAGAAGGCGCGGCCGAGATCCATGTCCGGCACCTGCAATTTGCCCGCGTTGCGGAGCCGCTCGAACATCGTGTCGGGCTCGATGGTGAGCTGATAGAGCGAGATGTGCTCGCGTACGCGGCTGAGCGCCATCTTCAGCTCCGCTTCCCACTCCTTCACGCTCTGGTTCGGCCGGGCGTAGATCAAGTCGAAGGAATAGCGCTCGAAGACCTGGGCCGCGACATCGATCGCGTTGCTCGCCTCGGCGGCATTGTGCAGCCGTCCCAGCGCCTTGAGCGCGGAATCGTTGAAGGATTGCACGCCGATCGAGACGCGGTTGACGCCGGCGGCGCGATAGTCGCGGAAGCGCGCCGCCTCGACGCTCGACGGATTGGCTTCGAGCGTCACCTCGACGTCGGGCGCGATCTTCCAATGTTTGGCGACCGTCTCCAGGATGGTGGAGACGCTTCTGGCCTGCATCAGCGAGGGGGTGCCGCCGCCGAAGAAGACCGAGCGGACGGTCCGGCCCTTGGTGAGGCTCGCCCGGTGCGCGAGTTCGGCGCCGATGGCGGCCACGAACCGCCGCTCATCGACCGGCTGCGAGCGGACATGGCTGTTGAAGTCACAATAGGGACACTTCGACAGGCAGAACGGCCAGTGGATGTAAATCCCGAAGCCCGGGTCGGAAGCGGTTTGGCGCGCCATGCCGCCTTATGTCACGGGCAGGTGATTCGGTCACCTGGGCGGGCGGGGCTGCCCACATTTTGTTGGCGAGCGGGGTGAGCGGCCGCGGAGAGCCTAGATCGCTGTTCTCAATCGATTGAAAAGGAACCGAATTTTGCTCGACCACCGCACGCCCGATTCTTTCAGGCGTTGTTTTGCCGTCTTGTGCGTCACGGGGGCGTCGTAGCCGTGCGTCGAGCTTTGCTTGATATCCGACTCTGCGCGCGAGTTGGTATCGTCGCGCCATCAGTTGATAACCTGTCAGAACCGAAGCGTCGCGCTGGACGATGCCCCTCTGCTTCAACGCCTGGATTGTTTCCGCATAGCCAAGCTCGACCATGCGGCGGGGGCCGATAGCATCGAACAAAATTTGCAGCTGGTTGTCGTCGAGGATCGATTTCCACCTGCCGATGGAATTGGCATGAACCCGCGTGGTCGCATGGATTTTGATGTCGCCGAAGGCGCTTTTCGGCCGCTCTGTCGTATTAAAGGCGACCATGGATTCGATCGTTGACTCCTCCGCCTCGAGACCGATGTGGGGCAGCAGCTTTGCCAATTCCTGATGCGGGTCGCGGACCAGATTCTCGTAATGAACGACTTGGACAAAGCCCGTGCGCTGCTTGCGAAACTCGATAAGCCGGTCGAGGCCTATGGTCAGATCGAAAATCTCGGGCGCATCCGTGCGCGAGGCCAGCATCTTCGCCAGATCGGTGTCCCAGGTCGCGAGATAGGAAGCGGCGACATCCATCGGATCGCGCCGCAGCCAGATGTAACGGGCGCAGGGGAAAACGGCGATGATGAAATCGAGGATCAGCGCATAGCGCGGCGTCTTGTCGATGAAGATGGAGGCCCCGCTCCGCTCCAGATAATTCTGATAGATGGCCGAGGCTGCCCCGCGCGCGCTCAAAATAAGCCCGTCGCGCCCAAGGAATTGATCGACGGCAGAGCCCACCAGCGTACTTCCGGCAGGGTGGCGCGGCGAGACGCGGCCGAGTTCCGAAAGGGCCAACATTAGCCACGGTTCCGGCGGCGCCGTGATGGCCGGATGCCGGTCCAGCATCGTGGCGAGAAGTGTCGTGCCGGATCGCGGAACGCCGAGCAGAAATACGAGACCTTTGCCCTCGTCCCCAACCTGAAGAGTCATCTCCCGCCTTGATTTGGTCGGTTTCTCTGGACGGCAATCCAGATCGTGAGCAACGTAACTAATGTCGCCTTCTCAACGGCACAGGTAGAGCTAAGAATTCTCCCCCTGCCTATCAAAGCAGAATATTTTTTCAAATCACGATGAAGTCAATCTCCTGCACGCATCGATAGTGCTTAGGTTTACGAGAAATGCACAGGCTTCTACTGGCGGCGGCGTCGCGCTAATCGCTGAAGCGGCGAAATTTTAGGCGCAGACCGAAAATTGATATTGGCGGTGCCCCACACGGGCAAGCGTGGGCTATGCCTTAATTGCGTAGTGACCCGGAAATAGCTGGACCAGGCCTTGCGCGCCGGCGTGCGAAAACCTGCAATGTCCCGAAGCCGTAGCGCTTCGGATCGGCCTTTCTGCATCGCGTCATTGGCTGATATGTTCGGGGCGGGCTATCTGGCTCTTGCCCCAAATGAGCCGAAAGTCGCTTGGAGATGCAATGGATGAGCTCGCAGCGACCGATGATTTTGAGTCCTCATCGCAGGCTCACCAAACCGCCCGCCTCCCCACCATCTCATTCGTGGTTACGAACTATAATTACGGAGAGTTTCTGGGCAGGTGCTTGAAGTCGATCTTCAATCAAAAATATCCAAATCTCGAATGCGTTTTGGTCGACGATGCTTCGACGGACAATTCCGCGGAAATTATAAATGCGATTGAGCCGCCTGCGCGCAGGCATTTTTTATCTATCGTGAATTCACGGAACTTGGGCCAGACGCGCGCCTGCATCGAGGGTTTCAAGAGAACGACTGGCGAGTATGTTGCTTTCATCGATGCGGACGATGAGCTTGATCCGGATTATGCCTTGGCCCACATTTGGGCTCATTTCTCTTCGCGGCGCGCGATAGGCTTCAGCTCTTGCGACATGGCCGTCTGTGTGAACGGCCAAATCGTATTGAACGGCCTGATCGACTATTTTGCTTTCGAACACGAAACGGAACCGCAAGATGCTTCGGAGGCGCGAGCTTTAAATCCGCGAATTGCATCGTTCTTTTCGGATCTGCGGCCTTTCAGGCTGCGCTACGTAAAACCAAGTACTTTGATTTGGCCATGGGCGCCGACAACGGGGAACGTCTATCGGCGAGATGCAGCGTCGCTTTTCTTCAACAACGCAAACATCGGCAAGCTCCCCTATTCAACCGACGCTTATCTGAACTATGGGATTAATTCCTTGTGTGGCAGCGTCCTTATAGACGAGGCCTTTGGAGTTTATCACATACACAAGCGGAACTTCTTCGCTCAATCGGCTCATCTTTCGAACATAAGACATTTTGACGGTGCTAGCGACTTCGGTGCCTTTGCCGCCCAGTGCGCTTTGAAGCATATGATCCGGAACTTCGAGTTCTTTTCGGAGAAGATTTACGTCCTGACGCAGCTCGATGACGCGATGAAAACCCTTTCGCGCAAAGCCTCGCACGTTAGCGCCCGGTCGCGGCTTGGATCGAAACTGGCAAGAAAAGCCCTGGCTCTGAAATGGAAGCTGAAGCTGCGGGGCCTCACGCCTCGGAAGCACTGATGCGGCCTCTAGAAAGCGGTGTCGGGAATCTCAGACTTTGAATCTCTCATTAACGTTCGCTGCATTGAGCCAATTCCTGTTTTAAATCCGTACTTTGACTTTGCTTTGCAGCGGACGCAGATTGGCGAAGGGGGCATTTCGAACTCGTTTTAGTAAAGGGCGGGCGAGAGAAGGGGCAGGTCGACATGATCTTCGAACAGATCGCGACAGGCGGATGCCAATCTTATCTCATCGGCTGCGAGTTGACCCGGGCGGCTGTGCTCATCGATCCTGAATTCAGTCAAATCGACCGCTACCGCTACTTGGCCGGCCAACATGGGCTACGCATCCGCTACGTCGTCGACACCCATACCCATGCCGACCATTTCTCCGCGGGCCACGAGCTGGCCAAGACGTTAGGCGTGCCGGTGGTGATGCACCGCCTCAGTCCAGCGCCCTATTCAGACATGCGGCTCGATGATGGCGACATGCTGATAGCAGGCGAGCTGCGGCTGAAGGCGCTTCACACCCCAGGCCACACCCGCGACTCGATGTGCCTGCTCATGACCGACCGGGTGTTCACCGGCGACACCCTGCTGATTGGCGGAACTGGCCGCACGGACCTGCCCACGGGGGATCCGCACGCGCTTTATGAAAGCCTATTTGAGAAGCTCCTCAAGCTCGACCCGGCGACACTGGTATTTCCCGCCCACGACTACAAGGGTCGCTCTCACTCCACCATCGGCGCGGAGATTGCCGACAATCCCAGGCTACAGAAGACCGACCGCGCCGAATTCGTAGCAATGATGCAAACGCTCAACTTGTCGGCGCCAACACATCTGACCGAGGCGCTGCGCACGAATATGAGCGGAGGTAAGACGGTGGCGCAGCTGTTGGCGGAATCGGCCGCCAAGATTCCATTCATGTCGATGGCCGAACTCCATGACCGCATCGGCGCCAACAGCCGCGATATTGTTGTCCTCGACGTGCGCGAGAAGGACGCCTTCGACGCCGGCCGGGTGCCTGGCGCTCACCACTTGCCCCGTGGTCAGTTGGAGCTTCGCGTAAACGTCGAGCTGCCGGACCCCACCGTGCGCATCGTTACCTGTTGCGAGCTCGGAAAAATATCGACCCTGGCTGCCGCGACCCTGCGCGAGCTTGGGTACACGCGCGCGACCGCGCTCGACGGCGGTCTCAAGGCCTGGCGTGAGGCCGGCTACGCTTTGGAGCGCTGATCGGGCGTATCACCAAAAGTATCACCTGTCTAAATGCTTGAATACCTCTGTGGAATATTCATCGACGGTTAGAAAATCGACCAACATCTGCACGTGAAATTTTATCCACCCCTCGCTCAGCGAGTGAAGCATTATCGGCCGAAAAATCTTTAAGCGGGTTTGCTGATGCCGTAGGCGTTCTTCCTCGCTGAGGTCTCTCCGCAACAGGGCAGCATGAGCTTCATCGTCCAATCGCCTGAATTCCGCGACGTCTTTTTCTTGAACCTGATAAGGCGGGATGTAGAGCGGGATGCGGTGAGCAAGAGAATCTCGAAAGCCTTTCAATCCCTCGACCCAATCACTCCTAGACAGCACGTATAATCGAAGCTCCTCAGGCAGGGAGTTGAGGACGTCTCCATAGTTTGGGCCAAAGCCCACCTGCAGCGGACTAATTTCTGGACCGTTCCGTCGCCGGATATTTTTTTCGAGGACCCATACCCAAGCCAAATTGTCTAAGCTGCCAGATGTGTTGATGACGAAAGATTGCAACGCAATGGTCGCGGTCTCTATGCGGTCTTCTTCGGGCGGATTATCCATTTCTGGCGGCAGCGCCAGGAAAACTTGTTCAATAGCCTGATGAAGCATTCCGAGTCTTCGACAAAACCCATGCGTTGCAAATTCTTGAGCACGCTCGCTCTTGTAGGCGCGTGAAAGGCATTTCTCGCTTATATCGTAATATCTTTTTTTCGCTTTTTCCCGCGTCTCGCTGAATTCCTTTAGCTGATCGCCTGTGTAGAAGGATGACATTTCAGTTCGAAGTTTTTGAGGAGTGTTCTCTGTGAACTTTCAGAACGCGATACACACTGGCTATGCCGATGTTCAGCTTCGCGGCGATGTCTTCGTTTGACATATTCTCTCTGCGAAGTCTTATGATTTCTGGGGCCTTTGTGCGTGCCGTAGGCTTTCTTCCCTTGTACTTGCCCTCGGCTTTCGCCTTCGCAATACCCTCGCGCTGCCTCTCAAGCATGACCTCGCGCTCAAACTGAGCAATGGAGCCGAGCAGATTGACCATCAACCGGCCTGTAGGCGTCGCTGTGTCCACTCCCATACGAGGATGCGCAACGACACTTTCTTGCGCTTTGTATCCGATGTGCCCCTTCGTGAAAGACGTGCCGCTCAGAGCCATACTAGATTTGTCGCAACATCTTTTTCACAAAGCGCTTGTGCAGGCATATTAGTTTATGGGAACTACTTTGATAATTATTCCGCTCTCTCCCTTACAATTCTGAATTCCTCGCTTCAGCCAATCGACGAAATACAGATCGACATGCTGATTCGACTGTGCCGCCTGCTGGAGCTGCGGAATTACAGCACGATCAATCACGCAATACACATCCTCTTGCGACGACGTGGGGCTCGTCTTTACGTACGCGGTCCACGTCTTGAAGAAGACGCCCTTTCGCTCGACGGCCGTTACATAACCGGTGTGTTCTCCGCTTGCGGTCCGGTAGGGAATGACCCACAACGGAAACGAGCAGATAAGTGCAATGACGACCAAGAGACCGAGAAACCATCCGAATAATGTACGCATAATCGTTGCTCGCTTACGCCTCAATTGTTCATCGCGCGATATAACTCTAATGCTGCTAAGAAGCTGGGCGGTCGTAGGGTTTGCTGCGCGGCTTCGCGTTCTCCACTGCGAGCGATTTGAGCCTCGGAGTACGTCCTTACAGTTGAGGGGTACGATTTCTCTGCCAAACGATTGGTGCCTCGGCAGTGTATGACCCGAAGTATCACCTTGAGAGCCACCCTAGCAATCGCAACTTATTGATTTTGCTGTAGAAAGCACCTATAAACTTGGTGCCCTGGAGAGGACTCGAACCTCCACGGCTTTCACCACTGGTACCTGAAACCAGCGCGTCTACCAATTCCGCCACCAGGGCACTGCGGCACCATCCCATAGGGGGGGCCTCCGCCTCTTGTCAATCGGGCGGCTGCCGCAATGCCGAAAAAGCCGTCGCGGAGGGGCGCGCGGCCTGTACAGGCGCGGCCCGGCTGATTAGAACTGCGGCGCGCAAGCGAGATGGGTCTGCCACGATGAATGAAGCATTGAGGCGCTCCGACCGGCTGGTGACGGTCTTCGGTGGAGCGGGTTTTATCGGCCGTTATGTCGTCCGCGCTCTGGCCAAGCAGGGCTGGCTGGTCCGCGTCGCCGTCCGCCGTCCGGACCTCGCGTTCCATCTGCAGCCCTCCGGCGGCGTCGGCCAGATCACCGCCGTCCAGGCCAATCTGCGCTATCCCGAATCGATCACTGCCGCTTTGCGCAATGCCGACGCAGCGGTGAACCTCGTCGGCATCCTGCGCCAGCGCGGCAAGCAGACGTTCGAGGCCGTGCATCACGAGGGCGCGCGCAATGTGGCGACCGCGGTACGCGCCGCCGGCATCGGCAATTTCGTCCATGTCTCCGCGCTCGGCGCCGATCCGGCTTCGCCTTCGGCCTATGCCCGCACCAAGGCGGCGGGCGAGGCGGCCGTGCGCGAGATTTTGCCCGGCGCAATCCTCCTGCGGCCGTCGGTCGTCTTCGGGCCGGAGGATCAGTTCTTCAACCGCTTCGCGTCGCTGGCGCGGCTCTCGCCGGTGCTGCCGCTGATCGGCGGCGGCGTCACCAAGCTGCAGCCAGTCTATGCCGGCGATGTCGGCGCCGCGGTCACGACCGCGCTCGATGGCAAGGCGACGCCCGGCACCATCTATGAGCTTGGCGGGCCGGAAGTGCGCAGCCTGCGCCAGATCATCGAATTCATCCTCGCCGAGACGGAGCGCAAGCGGGCGCTGCTCTCGCTGCCCTTCGGGCCCGCGCGGGGCTTCGGGGCGATCAGCGAGCTTTTCGCGCAACTCACGCTCGGGCTTTTGCCGGAGGATTTTGTCCTCACTCCCGATCAGGTCAAATTGCTGCAGCAGGACAATGTCGTCTCCGCCGCGGCACTTGCCGAGCGCCGGACTTTGAACGGCCTCGGCATTGCGCCGGAATCCTTCGAGGCGCTAGTGCCCGCTTATCTCGAGCGCTATCGCAAGACCGGCCAATTCGCCGACCAACATAGCGCCTAAACGCCTGACCTGCGCCGCCCGCATCAAGGCCGCAGGGCGCGCGCCGAACCGGACGATTCATGAAATTCACTCTGAGCTGGCTGAAGCAACATCTCGATACGGATGCCGATCTTGCCGCGATCGTCGAGACCCTGAACAAGATCGGCCTCGAGGTCGAGCATGTTCATGATCCCGCCGCGGCGCTGAAGGATTTCGTCATCGCGGAAGTGATCGAGGCGCGCCAGCATCCTAATGCCGATCGCCTGCGCATCTGCTTCGTCGAGATCGGCACCGGCAGCCCGGTGCAGGTCGTCTGCGGCGCGCCGAACGCGCGGACGGGGATGAAATCTGTCTTCGCGCCGCCCGGCGCCTATATCCCCGCCAAGGGCATCACGCTGAGCAAGGGCATCATCCGCGGCGTCGAATCGGCCGGCATGTTGTGTTCCGGCGCCGAGCTCGAATTATCGGGCGATCACGACGGCATTCTCGATCTGCCCGCGGATGCGCCCGTCGGCACGCTCTATGCGAAATGGGCGGGGCTCGATGATCCGCTGATCGAGATCAATTTGACGCCGAACCGGCCGGATGCCGCGGGCGTCCTCGGCGTCGCGCGCGATCTCGATGCCGCCGGCCTCGGCCAATTGAAGACGCCGCCGGTCATGCCGGTCGCAGGTCAATTTCCCTGCCCGGTGAAGGTGAGCCTCGATTTCACTGAGGCCGACAAGCATCTCGCGCCGGCTTTCGCGCTGCGGCTCGTGCGCGGTGTCAAGAATGGGCCGAGTCCCGAATGGCTGCAGAAGCAATTGCTCGCCATCGGCCTGCGGCCGATCAATGCGCTGGTCGACATCACCAATTTCCTGACGATCGATCGCGCCCGGCCGCTGCATGTCTTCGATGCGGCGAAGGTCAAAGGTGATCTCAGCGTGCGTCGCGCCAGCGCTGGCGAAAGCCTTGTCGCGCTCGACGGCAAGACCTATCAACTCGACGAAAACGCCGTCGTCATCGCCGATGACAATGGCGTCGAGTCGCTCGCCGGTATTATGGGCGGCGAAGCCTCGGGCTGTTCGGCCGCGACGACCGACGTGCTGATCGAATCGGCTTTGTGGGATCCGGTGAACATCGCCCGCACCGGCCGCCGCCTCGGCATCAATTCCGACGCGCGCTATCGCTTCGAGCGCGGTGTCGATCCGGCTTTCACGCTGCCGGGCCTCGAACTTGCGACGCAGCTTGTCCTCGAATTCTGCGGTGGCGAAGCGTCGGACATCGTGCTCGCCGGCGAAGTGCCGAGCGCGGTAAAGCGCATCACTTTTCCATGGAGCGAGGTGCGCCGCCTCGCCGGCATTGAGCTCTCGCCGTCGGAAATGGCCGCCATCCTGGAGCATCTCGGCTTCCGCCCCGCGAGCCTGCCGGGCAACAGCGATCTCGTCGTGATCGATGTGCCGTCCTGGCGGCCGGATATCGAGGGCAAGGCCGATATCGTCGAGGAGATTTTGCGCATCGCTGGCGTCGACCGCGTGCCGGCGCAGCCGCTGCCGCGCGAGGACGCGCATGTCTCCGCCGCGATTTTGACGCCGCTGCAAAAGCGCGTGCGCAATGCCAAGCGGGCGCTCGCCGCCAACGGGCTTACCGAGGCGGTCACCTGGTCTTTCATCTCGCATGAGCAGGCGCTGCTCTTCGGTGGCGGCGATGAGGCTCTGGTGCTCGCCAATCCGATCGCCTCCGATCTTTCCGACATGCGGCCGAGCCTGCTGCCGGGGCTCGTCGCCGCGGCCAAGCGCAATGCCGATCGCGGCTTCGGCGATGTCGCTTTGTTTGAAGTCGGACCGGTGTTCAGGGGCACGGCGGAACAGGATCAGAAGACGGTCGTCGCCGGCCTGCGGCAGGGCCGGGCGCATGTGGCCGCGCGCGGCCGCCATTGGGCCGATGGCGCGTCGGAGGCCGATATTTTCGATGCCAAGGCCGATGCGCTGGCTCTGCTCGCGGCGCTCGGCGTGCCGCTCGCGGGCTTACAGATCGTGCCGGGCGCGCCGGCCTGGTTTCATCCGGGCCGTTCGGGAAGCTTGCAATTCGGGCCGAAGAATATCGTCGGCTATTTCGGCCAGTTGCATCCGCGTGCGCTCGCGGCTTTGGATGTCGATGCTGCGCTTGTCGGCTTCGAGATCGTGCTCGACGATATTCCTTTGCCCAAGGCCAAGCCGACCAAGACCAAGCCGAAGCTCGAGCTCTCCGATCTCATGCCGGTGGAGCGCGATTTCGCCTTTCTCGCCGATCGTCATGTGAAGGCGGCGGATTTGCTGCGTGCGGTGCAATCGGCGGATCGCACGCTGATAACGGGCGCCAATTTGTTCGATGTCTACGAGGGAGGCGAGATTCCGCCCGGCAAGAAGTCGATCGCTATTGCCGTCACCCTCCAGCCGCGCGATAAAACCCTCACCGATGCGGAGATCGAGGCGATCGCTGCCAAGATCATTGCCGAGGTCCAAAATAAAACGGGAGCGACGCTCAGAGGATGAAGAATTTTCGACGCGCCGTGCCGATGCTCAGTCTGTTGGGCATCGGCCTCCTCGCCGCGCCGCTCGCCGCCGCGCCCCGCTCCATCAACGATTGCGAGAAAATCCAGGCGGCGGATGCCTATAATCAATGCCTTGCCTCCTTTGGCCCGGTTGCGCATCTGCATGGCGCGAAAGCGATGCCGGACGGTGACAGCGACGGAGGAGAAGGTGGCGACGGTGGTGGCGGCCCCAGTCACCATCACGGGCATCACGGCTATCACGGGTCGCGCCACCACGGCCGCCAGCATATGGAGATCGAGGTCGGCGGCGGTTCGCATGCGCATGGCCATCACGGACACGGCTACACGCACCACAGGCATCATCACCACTGAATTGGTCTAAACGGGGCTCGGCCAGTGCATCCGCCAGGTGGCGAGGCCGGAGGCCGGGTTGATGCCCGGCTCGCCGCGCTGGAAGCCGGCTTTTTCGTAGAAGCGCAATGCGCGCAGATTGTCGGCGTTGACGTCGAGCGTCAGTCCGTCGGGGCAGAGCCGCTGGGCTTCACCGATCAGCAGCCGGGCGAGGCCGGAGCCGAATTGTTCCGGCGCAATGGCGATCTGTTCCAGATAAGTGCGGCTGAGGTCGAGCAGAAAGAAGCCCGTGACGTCGCCCTTGGTATCATAGGCGCAGATGGTGGTTCCGCCCTGCGCCTCGATATCCGCGACGCAGCGGATGAGCCACGAGCGGCGGGAGGCGAAATCGATCTGCGGCATCACCGCCTGCCAGGCGTCGACCCAGAGATCGGCGAGCGCGGCAACGTCGGCGCTGCGCGGTCCGAGCCGGTAGCGCTTCTGGCCGGTGCTCTTTTGGCTTGGTGCCTCGTACTGCGCCATCGCAAGCTAATTCCCAGAACTCATGCCTTCCTTTAATGACCGCACATGAACGAAGCCACAACGCCCGCGAAAATGCGTGCTGCCTTGCCGGCGGTGGCCCGGCTCGTCCTCGCCAATTTCCGCTCCTATGCGGCGCTCGATCTCGCCTTGGCGCCCGGCCTTGTCGTGCTGACGGGCGAGAACGGGGCCGGAAAAACCAATCTGATCGAGGCGATTTCCCTGCTTTGCCCCGGCCGCGGCCTGCGGCGGGCGGAGCTTGCCGAATGCGCCCGCGCCGATGGGCCGGGGACTTTCGCCATCTCCGCCGAAATCACAACGCATGATGGCACGATTCAGCTCGGCACGGGAACGGAGATCCAAGCCGAGGGCGGCCTCATCCGCCGCTACCGGCTGAACCGCGAGCCTTTGGCTTCCATCCGGCCCTTTGCCGATTATCTGCGCATTGTCTGGCTGACGCCGGCCATGGACGGGCTGTTTTCCGGCCCGGCGGGTGAGCGGCGGCGCTTTCTCGACCGGCTGGTGCTGGCGCTCGATTCCGAGCATGGCGGCCGCGTCAATGCGCTGGAGCGTGCGCTGCGCAACCGCAATCGCCTGCTCGAAAACGGCGGCCGCGACAGGCAATGGCTTGATGCGGCCGAGCGTGAAGTCGCCGAAATCGGCGTCGCCGTCGCGGCAGCGCGGCAGCAGACGGTCGCGCATCTGACGCAGGTGATCTTGCAGGACAGGGATGCCGCCTCGCCCTTTCCTTTCGCCGAACTGACGCTGAAGGGGGATATCGAGGACTTGATCGCGACGCGGCCGGCGCTTGAGGCGGAGGACATCTACCGCGATCTGCTGCGCCAGAGCCGCGCCCGCGATGCCGCCGCCGGACGCACGCTCATCGGCCCGCATACGGCCGATCTTCTTGTCGTGCATGGTCCGAAACAGGCGGAGGCCGCGCGCTCCTCGACCGGGGAGCAGAAGGCGCTGTTGATCGGCCTCGTACTTGCCCACGCCCGGCTGGTCGCGACGCTGAGCGGCATCAAGCCCTTGGTCCTACTCGATGAGATCACGGCGCATCTCGATGCCGTGCGGCGCGCTGCGCTCTACGAGCGGCTGCTGGCGCTCGAATCGCAGGTATTCATGACCGGCGCCGACCGCGCCGCCTTCGCCGGGCTCGAAGCGCGCGCGCAATTCCTGCAAGTCACGCCGGGGCAGGTGGAACACTCCCTCGCCCCATAAGCGAATGGGGAGAGGGGGCGCTCTCACTTCTGGCAGGTGGCGCAATAGAACGTCGCGCGACCGGATTGCACGATGCGCTTGATCGTGCCGCCGCAGCCGGGGCGCGGGCAGGGCGCGCCGGCGCGGTCGTAGACGCGGAAATTGTGCTGGAAATAACCGAGATCGCCGTTCGTCTGGCGGTGGTCGCGCAAGGACGAGCCGCCGGCCTCGATGGCTTCTTCCAAAATCTCGCGAATGGATTTGGCCAAAAGCGCTGCGCGTTCGGTGGCTGCTCTGCTCCGACTCGCGATCGAGCCCGCGGCGCGGCGCGGCGAAAGCCCGGCGCGATGCAGCGCTTCGCCGACATAGATATTACCAAGTCCGGCGATGAGGCTCTGGTCGAGCAGCGCGGCCTTCAAAGGCGCTTTCTTGCCTGAGAAAAGCTGCGCCAGAGCCGCGCCGTCGAGCCCTTCGCTCAAAGGCTCGATGCCGACATTGCGAAACAGCGGATGGGTCGCGAGAAGCTCGCTCTTGACGAGCAGCATGAAGCCGAAGCGGCGCGGATCGTTATAGACGATGCGCTTGCCGTTCGAGAGGCGGAAGACGACATGATCATGCGCGGCATCCTTGCCGCGTGAATTGTGGAACAGGCCGGGCGTGTTCCCGTCCGCGCCGTCCTCGACTGCGAAACGAGCCGGACATGCCGAGATGCATGACGAGCGTCTCGCGATCATCGAGATCGGCGAGAAGATATTTGGCGCGCCGCCGCAGCGCCGTGACGCTGCGGCCGGTGAGACGCGCAGCAAAATCCGCCGGGAAAGGAAAGCGCAAATCCGCGCGTCTTTGTTCGACGGCGGAAAATTTTGCGCCGACGAGCGCCGGGGCGAGGCCGCGGCGCACGGTTTCGACTTCGGGGAGTTCGGGCATCTTTTCCTGTCTCGACTCCCCTGCGATCCTAGCCTGGCTGTGCCTGCGAGACCTGGCCGCGGACTTCGCCCTTGGGGTTCGCTTGCGTATGGATATTGAAATAGACGTTGCCGTCGAGCAGGTCTTTTTCCTGCGCTGGGGTGAGCGTCGCCGAGCCCTGGATAGGGCTTGGGCCCACCGTTACCGGGACTTCGACCGGCGCCTCCTTGCCGGGGCCGGCCGGCCCGTGGAAATGCGCGGCGAAGGGCGGCCCGGAGAGGTTCGCATAGGTGACGGTCCAGGTCAGCTTTTTCGTCGTTGTGTCGTAGGTCGCCGTCAGGCTTCCGGTCCCTTTGCTGTCGTTGGGGGGCACCTCGCTCGCGCCGCTGAGGCTGGCGAGGAAGGTATAGGTTTCGGCCGCGGCGGGCGAGAGGCCGAGAAGCAGGGCGGCAGCAAGGCCGCCGAGGGCGGCTCTGCGCGAGGGGACAAGGCGGGACAGGTAGAATGTCATTCTGCTCTCCGATGGCATTAAGCATGCCCGAAGCCGTGTTTGACGGCGGGGCGCGAAACCGGGCAATAGAGGCAGGAGAAAGATAGGGCGCCGCGCGCGCCTTTGCCAGATTTGCTGGCGCGATGCGAGGACGCCCCCCTTGAGTGATGCGAAGTCCGAGGACGACGTAACCCATTTCGGCTTTTCGACCATGCCGCTGCCTGAGAAGCAGCGCCGCGTCGACGAGGTGTTTCACAACGTCGCGGCGCGTTATGATTTGATGAACGATTTGATGTCGGCGGGCCTGCACCGGCTCTGGAAGGATCAGCTCGTCGCCGCCGTCCATCCTTCGAAGAGCCGGCCGTTCCGCCATCTCGACGTCGCGGGCGGCACTGGCGACGTCGGCTTCCGCGTCGCCAAGGCCGGCGGCCCCAAGACGCAGGTGACGCTGCTCGACATCAATCCGGATATGCTGGCTGTCGGCCGCGCCCGGGCGGAAAAGAAGGGCCTTGCCGGCAAGCTCACCTTCGTCGAGGCCAATGCCGAATCCCTGCCGTTTCCGGACAATGAATTCGACGCCTATACGATCGCCTTCGGCATTCGCAACGTGCCGCGCATCGATCTGGCGCTGGCCGAGGCTTTCCGCGTGCTGCGGCGGGGCGGGCGCTTTCTCTGCCTCGAATTCTCGCAGGTCAATATCGCCGCGCTCGACAAACTCTACGAGGCCTATTCGTTCCGCGCCATTCCGGCGATCGGCCGCTTGGTGACCGGCGATGGCGAGGCTTATCGCTATCTTGTCGAATCGATCCGCCGCTTTCCCTCGGCCGAAGATTTTCGCGCGATGATCGAAAAGGCCGGCTTCGAGCGCGCCTCCTATACCAAGCTCAGCGGCGGCATTGTCGCGATCCACTCGGGCTGGAAGCTTTGATCCTTTCTCTCGGGCATCCTCTGCGCATTGCGCGGGCCGGTTTCGTGCTTTCGCGCGCCGGCCTGTTTCGCGATGTCGATATCGCGGCTTTGCCGCCCGTCGCGCGGCTGCCCTTCGGGCTCGCCAAATCGCTCGCCAAGCGCGTCACGAAAGGCCCCGATCTTTTGCCGGCGGCGATCAGCCGGCTCGGCCCATCCTACGTCAAGCTCGGTCAGTTTCTCGCAACGCGGCCGGATGTTGTCGGCGCGGATGTCGCGCGGCGGCTCGAGGCCTTGCAGGATCACATGCCGCCCTTCCCGGAGGCCGAAGCGGTCAAGGTGGTCGAGACCGCCTTCGGGCGTAAGGTCGGCGAGGTTTTTTTGACTTTCGGGCCCCCCGTCGCCGCCGCCTCCATCGCGCAGGTGCATCGCGCCCGCGTCCGCGACGCGCAGGGCGAGCGCGATGTCGCGGTGAAAGTGTTGCGGCCGGGCGTCGAGCGGCGTTTCCGCCGCGACCTTTCGGATATGTATTTCGCGGCACGGATCGGTGAACGCTGGTTCCCCGACACCAAAAGGCTGAAGCCGGTCGAGGTGGTCGATATCCTCGCCCGCACGGTGAAGATGGAGATGGATTTCCGGCTCGAAGCCGCGGCCGCCTCCGAATTCGCCGAAAATACGCAGGGCGAGAGCGACTTTCGGGTGCCCAAGGTCGATTGGGACCGCACCGAGAAGGAGGTACTTACCTCCGAATGGGTCGACGGCATTTCGCTTTCGGACACCAAGGCGCTGGCGGCGGCGGGGTTCGATTTGGCCGAGCTTGGCCGCACCGTTATCCAATCTTTCCTGCGCCATGCGGTGCGCGACGGCTTCTTCCATGCCGACATGCATCAGGGCAATTTGTTCATCGACCGGCAGGGTCGGCTGACGGCGGTCGATTTCGGCATCATGGGCCGGCTGGGGCTCAAGGAGCGCCGCTTCCTCGCCGAGATCATCTACGGCTTCGTCACGCGCAATTACCGCCGCGTCGCGGAAGTGCATTTCGAGGCCGGCTATGTGCCCGCTTATCACAAGGTTGAGGATTTCGCCCAGGCGATCCGCGCCATCGGCGAGCCGATCCATGCGCGCACGGCCGACGAGATTTCGATGGCGCGGGTGCTCACGCTGCTCTTCGAGGTGACGGCGCTTTTCGATATGACGACGCGCACGGAACTCGTGCTCTTGCAAAAGACCATGGTCGTGGTCGAGGGTGTCGCGCGGCGGCTCGACCCCAAGCTCGACATGTGGTCGACGGCCGAGCCTGTCGTCTCGGGCTGGCTCAGGGAAAATCTTGGGCCGGTCGGGCGGATCGAGGATGCGCGGCGCGGGCTCGAGGCGCTGGCGCAATTCGCCGGCAATCTCCCGGCCGTCCTGCTCCAGACGGAAAAGATCGTTTCCCAGGTCGAGAGCATGGCCGAGAACGGGTTCGAATTGTCGGAGAACGCGCTCGCCAAGCTCAGCCAGGCGCAGGCGCGCGGCGCCCGGCTGGGCCATATCGCACTTTGGCTGCTGGTTATTATATTGATTGTCTTTATCCTGCGCTGAGGCGCGGGGCAGGGAGAAAAGCCTTTGCTGAACGGCAAGCGCATTCTGCTCGTCATCGGCGGCGGCATCGCCGCCTATAAGGTGCTGGAGCTGATCCGCCGCCTGCGCGAGCAGGGCGTCGGCCTCGATGTCGTGATGACCAAGGCGGCGAAGCAATTCGTCACGCCGCTCTCGGTCGCGAGTCTCTCCGGCAGCAAGGTCTTCGACGATCTCTTCTCGCTGACGGACGAGACGGAGATCGGGCACATCCAGCTTTCCCGCGCGGCCGATCTCGTCGTCGTGGCGCCGGCGACGGCCGACCTTCTGGCCAAGATGGCGCATGGCCTCGCCGACGATCTCGCCACGACGCTCTTGCTCGCGACGGACAAGAAAATTCTCGCCGCGCCGGCGATGAATCTGCGCATGTGGCTCCATCCCGCCACGCGGCGCAATGTCGAAACCCTGCGCCGCGACGGGGTTCTGTTCGTCGGCCCGGAAGAGGGCGAGATGGCCTGCGGCGAATATGGGCTGGGCCGGATGAGCGAGCCTGCGGCGATCCTTGGCGCAATCGCCACGGCGTTCAACGGTGAGACGAAGATCGCGCTGCCGCCCGGCGTCGGGCGGGCGCTAGATCACGTTTATGATCTTGGATCGATTCGATCCAAGATCATAAACGTGATCGATCCCAAAAAGTTAGAGCGGGATTTCCGCGAAAAACCGGTATCCACTTTTTCGCATCCCGCTCTAGGGGAGAAGCCGCTCGCTGGCCGCCATGTCGTCGTCACCTCCGGCCCGACGCATGAGCCGATCGACCCGGTGCGCTATCTCGGCAATCGCTCGTCCGGCAAGCAGGGCCATGCCATCGCCGCTGCGGCGGCCGCCGCGGGCGCCGAAGTCACGCTCGTCAGCGGGCCGGTGACTCTGCCCGATCCGCCCGGCGTTTCGACGGTGCATGTCGAAACCGCGGCGCAAATGCTGGCGGCGGTCGAGGCGGCTTTGCCAGCCGATATTTTCATCGCGACGGCGGCGGTCGCCGATTGGCGTGTCGCGACCGCGGCCGTGCAGAAGATCAAGAAATCCGCCGCTCCGCCGCACTTCGCGCTGGCCGAAAATCCCGACATTCTCGCCGCCGTCGCGCAGCGCCGATCCGGCCGGCCGCGCCTCGTCGTCGGTTTCGCCGCCGAGACCGAAAATGTCCTCGCGCATGCGCGCGATAAGCTGCAGCGCAAACAATGCGATATAATCGTCGCCAATGATGTCGGCGGCCCTGAGGGTGCGATGGGCAAGGACGAGAACCAGATCGCGCTGATCTCACCATCGGGCGCCGAGACCTGGCCGAAGATGCGCAAGGAGGACGTGGCGGCCAAGCTCGTCCGGCATCTAGCGCAGCTTTTGAGGGAGCGGCTCGATGCGTGAGGTGACGCCGCGGGTCGCTGTGCGGTTTCTGCCGCATGGCGAGGGTCTGCCGCTGCCGGCCTATCACAGCAGCGGCGCGGCGGGGGCCGATCTTTGCGCGGCTTTGGCGCCGGACGAGCGGATTATTCTCGAACCCGGCGCTCGCCATTTGATCCCGACCGGCATCGTGCTCGAATTGCCGGACGGCTATGAAGGTCAGGTGCGGCCGCGCTCGGGCATCGCGTTGCATCGCGGCGTCACCGTGCTCAATGCGCCCGGCACCATCAATTCAGATTATCGCGGCGAAGTCAGCGTGCTTTTGATAAATTGCGGCAGCGAGCCGTTCGAAATTGTTCGGGGCGTGCGTATCGCCCAGCTCGTCGTCGCGCCGGTGACGCGCGTCGTCTTTGTCGAGACGGTGGAGCTGACCGAAACCGCGCGTGGCGCCGGCGGCTACGGCTCGACGGGGCTTTCGACTTTGCAGGGAGATGACGCATGATGCTTCTATCCCGGCGCAGCGTTCTGGCGCTTGCTGCGGTCGTCGATATTGCGATCCATGCCCGGCCGCAGCCTGTTGCAGCGAAACTGCTCGCCGGCCGGCTCGGTCTGCCGCCGCGCCATCTCGAAACCTTGCTGCAGGCACTGGTGCGCGCCGACATTCTGAAGGGCGTGCGCGGGCCGCGCGGCGGCTACGAATTGGCACGCGAGCGCCGGCGCATCAGCGCCGCCGAGGTCGTTCGCGCCGTCGCGGTCGACGAGCCGGAGGAAGAGAAGACCGAGAACGTGTTTATCGAAACGGTCATCCATCCTATCGTCGAGCGCGCCGGCGAAGCCTTCCTCGCCGATCTTGAAGGCGTAACCATCGACGATCTTTGCCGCCAGGCAGGGGAGAAGACGGCGGTTCGTGACGACGCGGCAAAGCCCGATTTTACAATTTAGTTTTGTCTATTGCTTTTATATACTTCCGACAGCCTGGGAATAATGCTAGTTTTCAGCCTGGTTGAGGCAGCCTGGCTCTCCTGGGCCGGAACCAGCGAGGCAAGACCAAAATCCATGTTGTGAACGGCCGTCGGCGGCGGCCGCGCGACGCGTATCCGAAGAGGTGAACCATGGCACTGCAGCTTGGCGACATCGCGCCCGATTTCGAGGCGCAGACGACGGAAGGCCCGATCAAGTTCCACGATTACATCGACAATTCCTGGGCGGTGCTGTTTTCCCATCCCAAGAATTTCACGCCGATCTGCACCACGGAACTCGGCTATACGGCGAAATTGAAACCCGAGTTCGACAAGCGTGGCGTCAAGGTGATCGGCCTCAGCGTCGATCCGCTGACGGCACACGAGAAATGGTCGGAAGACATCAAGGAAACGCAGGGCTATGCGCTCAACTTTCCGCTGATCGCCGACCCGGAGCGCAAGGTCGCCGATCTCTACGGGATGATCCATCCCAACGCCAGCGATACGCTCACCGTCCGCTCCGTGTTTGTCATCGGCCCGGACAAGAAGATCAAGCTGAGCCTCACCTATCCGGCGAGCACGGGCCGCAATTTCGATGAGATTCTGCGGGTGATCAATTCGCTGCAATTGACCGCGAAGCATCAGGTCGCGACGCCGGTCAATTGGAAGGCGGGCGAGGATGTCATCATCGTCCCGGCCGTGTCCGATGAAGATGCGAAGAAGAAATATCCCGGCGGTTGGAAGGCGCCGCGCCCCTACCTGCGCATCGTCCCAGCGCCGCATAACTGACGGCGGCGCCCAGAGATCGTGCCCAAGTCATAACCGCGCGTGAGGGCAGCCGAAAGGGCTGCCTCTCACGTTATCGCGTGGAATTTGTTAAAGATGGCCGACCATCTGTCGGCAGGGAGACGAGGAAATGGCGCAGGCCGCAATCAAGGAAGCCGGAAGCGCGCCCCATGTACCGGGCCGCGGGCGGATTTACGATTCCATCACCGAGACTGTCGGCGATACGCCGCTGGTGCGGCTCGACAAGCTCGCCAAGGAAAAAGGCGTCAAGGCCAACCTGCTCGCCAAGCTTGAGTTTTTCAATCCGATCAGCAGTGTGAAGGACCGTATCGGCCTCGCCATGATCGAGGCGGCCGAAGCCGCCGGCAAGATTTCTCCCGATCGCACCGTGCTGATCGAGCCGACGTCCGGCAACACCGGCATCGCGCTCGGCTTTGTCGCCGCGGCGAAGGGCTACCGGCTGATTCTCGTTATGCCGGAATCGATGTCGATCGAGCGGCGGAAAATGCTCGCGCTGCTTGGTGCCGAACTGGTGCTGACCCCCGCGCCGCAAGGCATGAAGGGCGCGATCGCCAAAGCGCAGGAACTCGCCAATGCGACGCCCGGCTCTTATACATTGCAGCAATTCGAGAACCCCGCCAATCCGGACATCCACCGGCGCACGACGGCGGAAGAAATCTGGAACGATACGCATGGCGAGGTCGATGTTTTCGTCTCTGGCGTCGGCACCGGCGGCACGCTGACCGGCGTCGCCGAGGTGCTCAAACCGCGCCGTCCCAGCCTCCGCATCGTCGCGGTCGAGCCGGAGGATTCGCCGGTGCTTTCCGGCGGTCAGCCGGGCCCGCACAAGATCCAGGGCATCGGCGCCGGATTCGTTCCCGCGATCCTCGATCGCAGCCTGATCGACGAGGTTGTCACGGTCGGCAATCAGACGGCCTTCGACACCGCGCGGCTGGTCGCCCGGCTTGAGGGCGTCCCGGTCGGCATCTCCTCCGGCGCGGCCTTGGCGGCGGCGATCGAGGTTGGCGCGCGCGACGAATTCGCCGGCAAGAATATCGTGGTCATCATCCCCTCCTTTGCCGAGCGCTATCTCTCGACGGCCCTGTTCGAAGGGCTCTGATAGTCACCCTTAGATGGTCCGATGCGCCGGTGCGGTCTTCGTGCCGGCGCATTTGTTTGCCCGGCTTTGACCTTATCTAGGAGCCCGGTCGCTATTGGGTGACACCGTCGAACTCCTCTTCAGACTGGGAGGGAAATGTGTCGCTTAACTCTAGATTTGAAGGACGCCGATTCCTGATGCAGGTTTAGGCGCAATTTCCAAGGTGTCTTTATGGTAGGTGTCGCGGCCGGTCGTCGTTCTCCCTTTGACCTTTTCATGCCAAACACACTCGATATAAGTACCATCCGGATCAAGCCGTTCGACAGTCATCGTGACCCCTCCCGATTTGAGGCGGACCCGATCGCCAATGTTGAAACTCATACCGAACCTCCCTTAGGCGAGGCGTCAGACTAGGCCGGAAAAGGCAGAATTTCAAACTGATCCCTTACCATTTTGATGTGGCTTGACCCGCCCGCTCTGCAATGCGACACGCACGTGTCATCCCGTAAGCAGCCCATCCCATGACCGAACCCAGTCTTGAAATCCTCGGCATCGGCAATGCCATTGTCGATGTCCTCGCGCCTTGCGATGACGATTTTCTCCTCGCCCACGGCCTCAACAAAGGCGGCATGTCGCTGATCGATGAAGCGACGGCGGAAAAGCTGTATGAAGCGATGGGCCAGACCATCGTCATCTCCGGCGGCTCCGCCGCCAATACGATCATCGGTGCCGCCGCGCTCGGCGCGCGCGCGGCCTTCATCGGCAAGGTGAAGCACGATCCGCTCGGCCATATGTTCACGCATGACATCCGTGCCGCGAAGGTCGATTTCGAGACCAAGCCCGCGACGGACGGCCCGGCGAGCGCGCGCTGCCTCATCCTGGTGACGCCCGACGGCCAGCGCACAATGCAGACCTATCTCGGCGCCTGCCAGGCGCTGAGCGAGGCCGATATCGATTCCGCCCGCGTCGCGGCGGCGCAGATCACCTATCTCGAGGGCTATCTCTGGGATCCGCCGGCGGCGAAGACGGCCTTTCTCAAGGCCGCCGGCATCGCCCATGCGGCGGAGCGCAAAGTGGCGCTCAGCCTCTCCGACGCCTTCTGCGTCGATCGCTATCGCGACGAGTTTCTCGAACTCATCCGCACGCGCAGCATCGACATTCTCTTCGCCAACGAGAGCGAATTGCACGCCCTCTACCAGACGGCGGATTTCAAGACTGCGGTCGCGCAATTGCGCGGCGAGGATATTCTCGCGGCGGTGACGCGCAGCGAGAAGGGCGCGCTCATCGTCACGCGCGAGGAGACGCATGCGGTCAATGCCTTCCCGATCGACACTCTCGTCGATACGACCGGCGCAGGCGATCTTTTCGCCGCCGGTTTTCTCGCTGGCCTCTCGCGCGAGCAGAGCTTGACGGATTGCGCACGGCTCGGCGCGCTCGCGGCGGCTGAGGTGATCCAGCATTACGGCGCCCGGCCGCAGACAGATCTGAAAGCGCTCGCAGCAGAGAACGGGCTGCTTTAATCGCCCTTAGAGCTTCCGCAGTTCCACCGTCTGGATCGCGTGATGCGCATCCTTGGTGAGCACGAGGCTGGCGCGGGCGCGCGTCGGCAGAATGTTGTCGTGCAGATTACGCAGGTTGATCCGCGTCCAGATATCCCGCGCCATCGCTTCGGCCTCCTCCTGCGGCATGTCCGCATATTTGCGGAAATAGGAGCGCGGATCGCGGAAGGCGGTCTCGCGCAGCCGCAGGAAGCGCTTGATGTACCATTGCTCGAGGTCGATCTCGTCGGCGTCGAGATAGACGGAGAAATCGAAGAAGTCGGAGACGAAGGCGCCGGCGTGCCCGTGCTTCACCGGCCGGCCCGGCTGCAGCACGTTCAGCCCTTCGACGATGAGAATGTCGGGCCGGTCGACGGCGACGAATTCGTCCGGCATGATGTCGTAAGTGAGATGTGAATAGACCGGCGCGCGGACATTGTGCGTGCCCGCCTTGATGTCCGAGAGAAAATTGACGAGCGCCGGGCTGTCGTAGCTCTCTGGAAAGCCCTTCTTGTCCATCAGCCCTTCGGCCGTGAGCACGGCGTTCGGATAGAGAAAGCCGTCGGTCGTGATGAGCTGCACTTTTGGGGTATTGGGCCAGCGTGACAGCAGCGCGCACATCACGCGCGCAAGGGTCGATTTGCCCGCAGCGACGGAGCCGCCGACGCCGATGATATAGGGCATCTTGCCGTCTTCGGCGTCGAGAAAGCGCTGCGTCGCTTTGTAGAGCCCTTGGGTCGCGGCGACATAGAGCGCGAGCAGGCGCGACAGCGGCAGATAGATTTCGATGACTTCTTCGAGCGACAAGGGCTCGCTGAGCGAGCGCAGCCGGCTCAAGTCGCTGAGCGTCAGCGTCAGCGGCGTATCGGCGCGCAAGGCCGCCCATTCGCTTCGGGTGAAGCGGTGATAGGGCGAGAGAACCGCCGGAGGCTGCGTGACGCGCTCGTCCATGGATCTCCCGGCCGCGAGGTGCCTTTGGAAGACGTGTGGCGTTATTTTAGACGACAATTCTATTTTTGAAACCAACCAAATGGGGGGATTGATTTCTTCGATATCAGGCTTTCCGCGAGGCTTTTTCCTCATGGCCGGACTGGCGCGTGCGCCGTTCGAGCTCGGCCAGAACCTCGCCAAGCGCCACGCCGCGCGCTTTGAGCACGACGAGCAGGTGGTAGAGCAGATCGGCGCTTTCGCTGACGAGCGCCTCGCGCTCGCCCTCAATGGCGGCGATCACGGTTTCGACCGCTTCCTCGCCGAGCTTTTTTGCCGCGCGGGCGGGCCCGGCGTCGAGCAGCGATTTGGTATAGGAGCTTTCCGCGCTCGCCGCGGCGCGCTTGGCGATGATGGCGGCGAGATCCTCGAGAGTAAAATCGCTCATTCTGTCCTCAGGCAACGGCAGTAGCAGTAACATCGATGCCATCGAGCCGGATGGCGACGCCGTGCTTGGCCATATAGCTCTTGGCTTCGGCGATGCTGAATTCGCCGAAATGGAAGATCGACGCGGCAAGCACCGCCGTGGCGCCGCCGTCGCGGATGCCTGCAACGAGATGATCGAGCGTGCCGACGCCGCCGGAGGCGATGACCGGCACGTTGACCGCATCTGCGACGGCGCGGGTCAAAGCGATATCGAAGCCCGATTTGGTGCCGTCGCGGTCCATCGAGGTCAGCAGGATTTCCCCGGCGCCAAGGCTCACGACCTCGCGCGCGTAATCGATCGCATCAATCCCGGTCGGCTTGCGGCCGCCGTGGGTGAAGATTTCCCATCGGCCCGGTGCGGTCTGTTTCGCGTCGATGGCGACGACGATGCACTGGCTGCCGAATTTCTCCGCCCCGGCGCGCACGAACTCGCGGTTCTGCACGGCGGCGGTGTTGATGCCGACCTTATCGGCGCCGGCGAGCAGCAGGTTGCGGATGTCCTCGACCGTGCGCACGCCGCCGCCGACCGTCAGCGGCATGAAGCAGGCTTCCGCCGTGCGCTTCACGACTTCGAGCAGCGTGCCGCGATTCTCGTGGCTCGCGGTAATGTCGAGAAAACAAAGCTCGTCCGCGCCCGCCGCGTCATAGGCGATGGCGCTGGCGACGGGGTCGCCAGCATCGCGCAGGCCGACGAAATTGACGCCTTTGACGACGCGCCCGTCCTTCACGTCGAGGCAGGGGATGACGCGGGCCTTAAGCAAGACTTTTCTCCGCCGCACGGACCAGCGCCAGCGCCGCCTGCGGATCGAGGCGGCCGTCGTAAAGCGCGCGGCCGGTGATGGCGCCTTCGAGCTTCGCGCAATCTTGCTGCAACAATCTCTCCACATCCGCGAGCGAGGCGAGCCCGCCGGAGGCAATGACGGGGATATGGGTGGTTTCCGCGAGCGCGAGCGTCGCCTCCACGTTCAGCCCCTTCAAGGCGCCGTCGCGGTTGATATCCGTGTAGATGATGGCGGCGACACCGGCATCCTCGAATTTCAAGGCGAGATCGGCAACTTTCATCTCAGTTGGTTCGGCCCAGCCTTCGACCGCCACTTTGCCGTCGCGCGCGTCGATGCCGACGGCGATCCGGCCGGGAAAGCGTCGCGCGGCGTCGCGGACGAAATCGGGATCGCGCACCGCCGCCGTACCAATGATGACGCGGGCGATGCCCTTGCCGAGCCAGGCTTCGACGGTGTGCAGATCGCGGATGCCGCCGCCGAGCTGCACCGGAAGTTTCGTGCAGGCCAGAATGCCCTCGACAGCCTCCGCGTTCGCGGGCTTGCCGGCGAAGGCGCCATCGAGATCGACGACATGCAGCCATGAGAAGCCTTGGCGCTCAAACTCCTGGGCCTGAGAAGCGGGATTTTTGTTAAACACGGTCGCCTGTGCCATGTCGCCATAGAGCAGGCGCACGCATTCGCCATTCTTGAGGTCGATTGCGGGGAAAAGGATCACGGCTGCCACCGCAAAAAATTGGCGATCAAGGCAAGTCCCAGTCTCTGGCTCTTTTCGGGGTGGAATTGCGTCCCGACGATATTGTCGTGGCCGACGATGGCGACGACCGGTCCGCCATAATCGGTCACCGCGACGACTTCATCCTCCGGCACATCCCTGTAGGCGAAGGAATGGACGAAATAGGCGTGCAGGCCGGTGGGACCGGTCGGAATGTTCGCGAGCAGCGGATGCGGCCTGTCGGCGGCAAGCGTGTTCCAGCCCATGTGTGGGATTTGGAGATCGCCGGCGGGCTCGATTGCAGCGACATCGCCGCCGATCCAGCCGAGGCCCTGCGTCGTCTCGTGTTCGAGCCCACGCTCCGCCATCAATTGCATGCCGACGCAAATGCCGAGGAAGGGGCGGCCCTGCTTGCGGACCCGCTCTTCGAGCGCGTCGATCATGCCCGGCAGGGCTTCGAGCCCACGGCGGCAATCGGCGAAGGCGCCGACGCCGGGTAGCACGATGCGGTCGGCCCGCACCACCGCTTCGGGATCGCCGGTGACTTTGATCTCGGCGGTAATGCCTGCCTCGCGCGCGGCGCGCTCGAAGGCCTTGTGCGCCGAGTGCAGATTGCCGGAGCCGTAATCGACGATGGCGACACTCACCGCGCATCCTCCGGGCGTGGAAAAAGGCCCACGATCTCGCCCGGCGGGTGCACCGGGGCTTTTGCCGTATCGCTGATTTTCACCGGCGGCAGGGGCGGCGGAATGGCACGCAGGGCGCGGCGGAAATAGCTGCGCTCGGCATCGGTGCGGCGGATGCCGGCCGCGACATCGGTGAGGCGGAAGCCGCGCCGTGTGAGTTCGCTCTGCCGCAGCGCATTGCCTTCCAGCCCGAGCAAAAATTCGAGCAGAAGCGCGATCCAGAAGATCGCATCGCCGCCGAGATAGCGCGGCGCCACGAACGTGAGCAGGCCGAACAGCGCGAACCAGACAATCAGGACGACCCAGAGCCGGTGCCAGGCAAGCCAGAATGGCCCGAGGAAGAAAGCGGCGCGCGAAAACCCTTCGCGGACGAAGACGGCGTCCGGCAAAGCCGTATATCGATCGGCCTCGGACGGTGCCCTTCGGCCGAAATCGGGGACGTAAACCGTATAGACGGCCATAGTCGCTTCGTTCCTAAATCCGCTGCCGCGCCGTTCCCGTAGGCAGGGCTGGCGAGGGCTGTTCTCCCGCGAAAGGGAGGGCGCGAATGCTCTAGCCCGCCAACGACCCCTTGGTCGAGGGGATTTCGCCGCTGCGGCGCGGGTCGATGGCGATGGCGGCCCTCAACGCCCGCGCCACCCCTTTGAACGCCGATTCGGCGATATGGTGGCTGTTCTCGCCATATAGGGTCTCGATATGCAGATTCATCCCCACATGCGTCGTCAGCGCCTGGAAGAATTCGCGCACCAACTCGGTGTCGAACTCGCCGATCTTGGAGCGAGTAAACACCGTCCTGAAGACGAGATAGGGGCGCCCCGATAAATCGATCGCCACGCGCGTAAGAGTCTCGTCCATCGGCTGCAGCGCATCGGCGAAACGGGTGATGCCGCGCGCATCCCCGAGCGCCTGGCGGATCGCCTGGCCGAGCGCGATGCCGGTATCCTCGACCGTGTGATGCGGGTCGATATGCAGGTCGCCCTTGGCAGTAATGTCGATGTCGATCAGCGAATGCCGCGCGATCTGGTCCAGCATATGGTCGAAAAAGCCGACGCCGGTCGAAATGTTCGATACGCCGGTCCCGTCGAGATCGACACGGACCTCGATGGCGGTTTCCTTGGTTTTGCGGGCGATCTGGGCTTTGCGCATAAGAAAAATTCAAAAGTCCTGAGGCCGCACCATGCGGCGGCCAGACAATAGAACATTTTTACGTAAAGAGAAAACCAAAGCCGCGAAAGCGGCGGGGAAGTGCATGATATGATTTATTTTTTAACGCGCGGCACCGTTCATTCATGCTTCGGCGCCCTTGCCAGCGGCGCGGCAACTCCATAGATGGGGGCAGTCTTTGCTTCGCCGCGCCACGGCATTTTCGTGAGTATTTCGTAATGTCCGAACTGCCCCCAAGGCATGAAGCTTGGCACGGAACGACAATCATCATGGTCCGCAAGGGCGGCCGCACGGTCATCGGCGGCGACGGCCAAGTGACCATCGGTCAGACGATCATCAAGGGCAATGCCAAAAAGGTGCGCCGGCTCGCCAAGGGCGACGTGATTGGCGGCTTTGCCGGCGCGACGGCCGATGCCTTTACTCTGTTCGAGCGGCTCGAGGGCAAGCTGGAGCAATACCCCGGCCAGCTCGTGCGCGCCTGCGTCGAACTCGCCAAGGATTGGCGTACCGACCGCTATCTGCGCCGGCTCGAAGCCATGATGCTGGTCGCCGACAAGGAGGCGGGGCTCGTCCTCACCGGCAATGGTGATGTGCTGGAACCGGAGGCAACGCCCGACGGCAGCGTGATGGGCATCGGCTCAGGCGGCAATTATGCGCTCGCCGCCGGCCGCGCGCTTCTGACCACCGAGGCCGACGCCGAGACGATCGCCCGCCGCGCGCTCGATATCGCCGCCGATATTTGCGTCTACACCAACCGCAACATCGTCATCGAGAGCTTGCCATGATCTCCGATCAGGCGCTCGATCAGGCTGTCGCCCGTAATATCCTGACGGCCGCCCAGGCGGAGGAATTGCGTGCTCTGGCCCGTGCCGAGGCGCCCGCGTATCCGCCGCCACTTCCGCCGCCACCGCCGCTTCCGGCATCCGACAGCTATGCCGTGGACGACGAGAAGCTGCGCTTCGTCGCCGGCTTCGCCGACATTTTTGTGACGATGGGCCTCGGCTTCTTCTTCGGCGCGGCCTATTATCTGCTCAGCCTCTATGTCGCAAAGCCCGAGGTTTGGGCGCTTACCGCGATCTTCGCCTGGCTGCTCGCCGAATTCTTTACCCGTCAGCATCGCATGGCGCTGCCGAGCATCGTGCTGCTGGCGATTTTCGCGACGGCGGTGTTCCGTGCCGTTATCGATCTCAGCCCCGCCGTCGTCTCCGAGCCGATGTTTGCGCCTTTCGACATGGGCGCGGCGCCGCGCGACTGGCCGCTCTATTGGCTTGGCGGCAGCGCCCCTGTCGTCATCGAAGCCGGGCTCGCGACCGCGCTGGCGACGTCCGTCTATTATTGGCGCTTCCGCGTGCCGATCACGATCGCGGCGGGAGTTGGCGCGCTTGTCGCGGCGAGCCTTGCCGGCATTCTCGTGCTGTTCCCCAACCTCGACGCGCATGTGTTCGACGCCATCGCGCTCGTGCTCGGCCTCGGCGTTTTCGCGCTGGCCATGCACTTCGACTTGTCCGACCCGGCACGCCAGACGCGCCGCGCCGACATTGCCTTCTGGCTGCATCTCCTCGCCGCGCCACTGATCGTTCAATCGCTGATCGGCGCGCTGCGGCACAGCCGCGCCATCGACACCACATTCGCCTTCACCATTCTCGGCGTTTTCGTCGTGCTCGGCATCGTCTCGCTGGTGATCGACCGGCGGGCGCTGCTGGCCTCGGGCCTCGCCTATGCCGGCGGCGCGTTCGGCGTGCTGATCGGCCAGACCGCGCTCGCGGATAAGGCCGGCGCCATTACGATTTTGCTTCTCGGGCTCTTCGTTCTTCTGCTCAGCGCTGGCTGGCGCCCATTGCGTGGCGAACTGCTGAACATCTTGCCCGAAAGCTTCGTCCAAAATCTCCCCCATCCACGCTCGCAGATATCATGACCGATTTTTCACCGCGCGAAATCGTCTCCGAACTCGACCGCTTCATCGTCGGCCAGAAACAGGCCAAGCGCGCCGTCGCCATCGCCTTGCGCAACCGCTGGCGCCGGCTGCATCTCGAAGGCGTGATGCGCGACGAGGTGATGCCGAAGAACATTTTGATGATCGGGCCGACCGGCTGCGGCAAGACGGAGATTTCGCGCCGCCTCGCCAAGCTCGCCAACGCGCCCTTCCTCAAGGTCGAAGCGACGAAATTTACCGAGGTCGGCTATGTCGGCCGCGATGTCGAGCAGATCATCCGCGATCTGCTTGAAATCGCGATCGCCCAGGTGAAGCAGAACAAGCGCAAAGCTTTACAGGCGCGCGCCCATCTGGCCGCCGAAGAGCGGCTGCTCGATGCGCTCGTCGGCGCCAGCGCGTCGCAGACGACGCGCGATGCGTTCCGCAAGAAATTGCGTGACGGCGAGCTTGCTGAGAAGGAGATCGAGATCGAATTGGCGCAGCCCTCGTCCAATATGCCGATGTTCGAATTGCCCAACATGCCTGGCGCCTCGATCGGCGCGATCTCGATCGGCGATATTTTCGGCAAGGGCTTTGGCAAGCAGTCGAAGCCGCGCCGCCTCTTGGTCAAGGATGCCTTCGAGCCGCTCATCGCCGAGGAGAGCGACAAGCTCATGGATCAGGACCAGATCGTCCAGGAGGCGATCCACGAGGTCGAAAACAATGGCATCGTCTTCCTCGACGAGATCGACAAGATCTGTGCGCGGGAAGGGCGCGGCGGCGCCGACGTCTCGCGCGAAGGCGTGCAGCGCGACCTGCTGCCCTTGATCGAAGGCACGACCGTCTCGACGAAGCATGGCGCGGTAAAGACCGACCACGTGCTGTTCATTGCCTCGGGCGCCTTCCACATTTCCAAGCCCTCGGACCTTTTGCCCGAATTGCAGGGCCGCTTGCCGATCCGTGTCGAGCTGTCGCCGCTCGACGAGGAGGATTTCCGCCGCATCCTCACCGAGACGGAGGCGAGCCTCATCAAACAATATCAGGCGCTGCTGAAGACCGAGGGCGTCGATCTCGTCTTCACGCCAGACGGCGTCAACGCCATCGCCAAGATCGCCGTGCAGGTCAATTCGAGCGTCGAGAACATTGGCGCGCGGCGCTTGCAGACGGTGATGGAGCGCGTGCTCGACGAGGTGAGCTTCTCGGCGCCCGACCGCTCCGGTGACCGGGTCGAGGTCACCGGCGAGTTCGTCGAGAAGAATATCGGCGATCTCGCCCGCAACAGCGACTTGAGCCGATTCATTTTGTAACGGCTTGCCAGGGCGCAGCCAGGGCGGCATAAGACCCGCCACCTGAACCCTGGAGCTTCTCGGCGATGGCCGAATTTCATCAACGCGTCTTTTCCGGTGTGCAGCCGACCGGCAATTTGCACCTCGGCAATTATCTCGGCGCGATCGTCAAGTTCGTCGCGCTGCAGAAGACGCATGATTGCCTCTATTGCGTCGTCGATCTGCACGCCATCACCGTGCCGCAGAACCCGGCCGAGCTCAAAGCCAGCATCCGCAAGGTGACCGCCGCCTATCTCGCCGCTGGCATCGACGCCAAGGCCCATATCGTCTTCAATCAGAGTCAGGTCGCCGAGCACGCCGAGCTTGCCTGGATTTTCAATTGCGTCGCGCGGCTCGGCTGGCTGAACCGGATGACGCAATTCAAGGAGAAGGCGGGCAAGGACCGCGAGAATGTCTCGGTCGGCCTTTACGATTATCCGGTGCTGATGGCGGCCGATATTCACGCCTATCGGGCGACGCATGTACCGGTCGGCGAGGACCAGAAGCAGCATCTGGAACTCGCCCGCGACATCGCGCAGAAGTTCAATCTCGATTTCGCCGCCTCGATCGCGGAGAATGGCTATGGCGATGCGTTCTTCCCGTTGCCGGAGCCGTTGATCCAGGGGCCGGCGACTCGGGTGATGAGCCTGCGCGACGGCACCAAGAAAATGTCGAAATCGGACCCGTCCGATTATTCGCGCATCAATCTTGAGGACGATGCCGACACGATCGCGCAGAAAATCCGCAAAGCGAAGACCGATCCCGAGCCGCTGCCCAGCGAGATCGCGGGCCTTGCCGGGCGCCCCGAGCTCGACAATCTCCTCGGCATTTTCGCCGCGGTGAACGAGGAGACCAAAGCGCAGGTGCTACGGACTTTCGGCGGCGCCAATTTCTCGACCTTCAAGGCGGCGCTCGTCGATCTGCTGGTGGCCAGGCTCGCGCCGATCGGCGCCGAAATGTCGCGGCTCGCCAAGGAGGAAAGCTATATCGACGCCGTTCTCGCCGACGGCTCCGCCCGGGCGCGGGCCATCGCCGCCGAGACGGTCAAGGCTGTCAAAGACATCGTCGGCTTTGTGCGCTAGCATCATGGCGGGGGTCGTCATGCAAGAGTTTTGGCTTGGCCGAGGATTTGCCCGCGACTTTTGAGTCCCTGTTTGGGGCGCACGGGCCGGACGCCGATAGCAAGGAGGCGGCGGGCCGCGCCGACGAGGCCACTGCGGCCGTGCTGCGCCTCGTGCAGAGCCGGTCGTTCTTCGCCCGGCTCATTGCCGCGAGCATCGTCCTCCATCTCGTGGCCCTCGCGGCCCTTGTGTGGCTCGAGCACGCGCCGCCGCTCAAGCCCGATGCGGCACAGGAAATCCCGGTCGATCTGGTTACCGCGCTGCCCAATGCCAAGCCATCCGGGCCGAAGGGCGGCCCGGATGGCGTCAAGACTGCTGCCTCCAAGCCCGCCGCGCCGAAGCCTGCGGCTGCCGCTAAGCCCGAGGCAAAGCCCCAAGCGCCTAAACCGCCGCCTCCGGCGCCCAAGCCCGAAGCACCGAAGCCGCCGGAGACCAAGGCGGAGCTGAAGCCGCCGCCGCCCAAGCCGCAGCCTGCCAAACCAGAGCCTGCCAAACCAGAGCCTGCCAAGCCCGCGCCGCCCGTCGCGGCGCCCAAAGCGCCGGTGCCGAAGCCTGAGCCGGTCAAGCCTGAACCGCCAAAGCCGCCAGAAGCGGCCAAGCCGCCGCCGGTGCAGCCGATACCGGCGACGCCGCCGCAAACCCCGCCGCAGCTTGCCAAGCCACAAATCGCAAAGCCGCCCGCGCCGCCGGTTGCCCCGTCGGGAGCGCCGGAGGGAAGGCCTGAGGGTCTAATGCAGGACAATTCGGCCGCCGTCGCCGTGCCGCAGCCCTCCGCCGATGGCGACGAGGTCGTGAGCTATCAGACGCTCGTCTTCGGCATGCTGGAATTGAAGAAGCAATTTCCCGAGGACGCGCGCCGCCGCGGCGTCTATGGCACGGCGCTCGTCGCTTTCGAATTGAACGACGACGGCACGGTGAAGACGGAAAAGCTGTTGCGCTCCAGCGGCGATGCCGCGCTCGATGTCGAAAGCTTGGCGCTGGTGCAGCGCGCCGCACCTTTCCCCAAGCCGCCGCCGGGCGCGCAGAAGGTCTTTGCGGCGGACATCACCTTCCCGGCACCGAAGTAATCTTTCGCCGTCAAGTCCGCGCATGACGCGCACTGGCATCGATTATTCGAGCGGCAACTCGCCTTGCGCCGGTGTCTCGGCGATGGCCTCGATCGCTTGCGCCAGCAGAGCGAGATCGGCGGGGCGCGAGAAGCGATGTTCTGCGTCCTTCACCAAGGTCAGCCTCACCGGGTCGCCGGCGAGATGTTCGACAAGCCGCGTCGCATGTGTCCAGGGCACGTCGGGGTCGGCCATCCCTTGCAGGATATGGACGGGGCAATGGGTGCGGATCGTACCGTCGAGGATGAGATGTTTGCGGCCTTCCTCGATCAGAGCGCGGGTGATCGGATAGGGCTGGTCGGAATAGGCCGAAGGCAGAAAGCAGCGGCCCTTTTTCTTGATCTCCTGGCGTAGCTTCGGCGAAAGCTGGTCCCAGATCAGCCGCTCGGTCATGTCGGCGGCCGGCGCGATCAGGACGAGGCCGGCGAGCCGCTCCGCCTCGCCGTTTTTGGCCAGAGCTTCGGCGCAGAGCAGGGCGAGCCAGCCACCCATCGAGGAGCCGACGAGGATTTGCGGACCCTTGCTCTCCTGCCGGATCACGGCCAGCAATTCTTCCAGCCAGGCGCCGATCGTCCCGTCTTCGAACCGGCTTTCGGATTCGCCGTGGCCGGAATAGTCGAAGCGCAGAAAGGCGCGCCCGGTCCGCGCCGCCTGTTCGTCGAGAAAGCTCGCCTTGGTCGCGCGCATGTCGGACATGAAGCCGCCGAGCCAGACGAGGCCGGCCAGGGCGGAATTCGTCGCCGCCCGCTTCAGAAAAGCGATACGCCGCGTTGCGGGAGGCGCGCCGACGCTAAGGAATTGTGGACGAAGCTCCGCCGGGCCTGTCGTTAATTGGCTCTCCATCACCGCGCCCCTATCCTCCCGGCATGAATCGTCGGCATAGAGCATCGGACCGAAAAGTGCGAAGCGGTTTTCGGGCAAAGTTCGGGTGGCCTTCGCAAGAGCGCGGACGATGCCGCGCATGACCTGGCAGAGCCAGAACGCCGCCGTCTGGCCGCAGCGCGGCCAGCATCCGCTGGCCGGCCAGACGATCCTGCAGATCGTGCCCGTACTCGGCGCTGCCGGGACCGAGCAGATCATCGAAATCGCTGAGGCGCTCGCCAGCGTCGGGGCGCGGCCCCTGGTCGCCAGCGCCGGCGGCCGGCTTGTTCCGGAATTGCAGGCCAAGGGTGGCCTCTGGCTGCCGTTTCCGGCGCAGACCAAAAATCCCCTGGCGATGGCGTTCAACAAGCGAAAGCTCGCCGAAATTCTGTGGCGGGAGCGTGTGGCGTTGGTCCATGCCCGCTCGCGTGCCCCGGCCTGGGTCGCCTATGGCGCGACGCGGCGGCCGCGCGTCGCTTTCGTCACCACCTATCACGGCGCCTATTCGGGCGGCGGCTTGTTCAAGCTGAACTACAACGCGGTGATGGCGAAGGGCGATATCGTCATCGCCAATTCGGCCTTCACGGCGCAGCATATCGCGAGCCTCTATCCCACCGCGGCGGCGCACATCCGCGTCGTTCCGCGCGGCATCGATTTTCGCGTCTTCGCCCCGCCGGAGGTCGACCCCGCGCGCGTGCTCGCCCTGCGCAACGCCTGGAATGTCGCGAGCGACGAGCGGATCGTCCTGCTGCCAGCACGGCTGGCGCCCCGCAAGGGGCATAAGGTGCTGATCGAAGCGACTCGGCTGCTGACCTCTGCGGGGCTGAGCGGGGTTAAATTCATACTCGCGGGGGACGAGCAGGGGCGCGGCGCCTATGTCCGCGAGCTGGACGCGGCCATCGCCAAGGCGGGGCTCGAGGGCATCGTCCAGCGGACCGGCCATTGCCTCGATATGCCCGCCGCCCTGCTCGCCACGACCGTCGCCGTCGTTCCCGCGACCGAGCCGGAAACCTTCAGCCAGGTGACGGCCGAGGCGCAGGCGATGGGCACACCCGTCGTCGTCTCCGATCTCGGCGGGCTGGCAGAGGTCGTCGCCGCTCCGCCGGAGGTCGAAATCGCCGAGCGCACCGGCTGGCGCGTGCCGCCCGGCGATGCCCGTGCCCTGGCAGCGGCCGTTTATGACGTTTTGATGCTGGGTGCCAGCGCGCGGGAGGCCATGTCGCTGCGGGCCCGCACGCGGGTTCTTGGCCGCTATTCGGTGGCACGGATGCAGACGGAAACCCTGGCTGCCTATGCGGAACTGATCGGCCGCTGAAGCCTGGGCCGTGGCGCAGAGGGCGCGGCCCAATACTTTTAGCCGCAATATGCAAAGCCGCATTGACTTCGCTGCCCAATGCGCCGATTTTCACTATGGGCCCGGTACGTTTGTGACGTGGTGAGCCGCTTCGTGCGGTTCCCCAATTCAAGCGCCGGGTTCGATTATTAGCAAAAGGAGATTGAGCCCATTCGCCGTCCTATGAAGAGCACCCAGGCCCCACAAAAAGATGGGCCGCGCATTAACCGTGAAATCCGCGTCCGCGAAGTTCAGCTTATTGATGCCGAAGGCCAGAACCGCGGCATCGTCCAGATTCTCGACGCGCAGCAATTGGCCGATGAAGCCGGATTGGACCTTGTCGAGATCGTTCCGACAGCCAATCCCCCGGTCTGCAAAATTCTCGATTACGGCAAATTCCGCTTTCTTGAGCAGAAGAAAGCCGCCGAAGCGCGTAAAAAGCAGAAGATCGTCGAGATCAAGGAGATCAAGCTGCGTCCCGGCATCGATGACCACGATTATGGGGTCAAGATGAAGTCGGTGATGCGCTTCTTTGAGGAAGGCGACAAAGTGAAGGTCACTTTGCGCTTCCGCGGCCGCGAGATGGCGCATCAGGAACTCGGCTACAGGCTCTTGGAGCGGGTGCGCAGCGAGACGCTGGCCTATGCCAAGGTCGAGGCCGAGCCGTCGATGGAAGGCCGCCAGATGGTGATGATCCTGGCGCCGAAATAGGCACTTTCCGGCGGTTGCCTTCGCCGCCGCTTTGCGCTTATAAGCACCGCTTCCCCGAACCGCCCGGCTGAATAAGGGCTGCCGTGGCGGTTTGTTTGGCTCGTTCGGTAACGAACGGGAGCGGGAATTTTCCTGCTCAAATAAGAATTTGGCGGCTGCGCCCCTGGCGCCGGCCTGCCGTATGGAGACGAGCAAATGCCCAAGTTGAAGACGAAGTCCGGAGCCAAGAAGCGCTTTAAGCTGACCGGCACCGGCAAAGTGGTTTATGCCCAGAGCGGCAAGCGCCACGGCATGATCAAACGCACCAACAAGCAGATCCGCAATCTGCGCGGCACCAATGTGCTGTTCAAGAGCGACGGCGACAACGTGAAGAAGTACTTTCTTCCCAACGCTTAACTCGGCCGCCCGTCACCTTCCTTGATTTCGTGAATTCCGGAGATGTTTCATGGCTCGCGTCAAACGCGGCGTCACCTCGCACGCCAAGCATAAGAAAACCCTCAAGGCCGCCAAGGGCTTCTACGGCCGCCGCAAGAATACGATCCGCGCCGCCAAGGCGGCGGTCGATCGCTCGATGCAATATGCGACGCGCGACCGCAAAGTCCGCAAGCGCGAATTCCGCGCTTTGTGGATCCAGCGCCTCAACGCCGCGGTGCGCGAATTCGGCCTGACCTATTCCCGCTTCATCAACGGGCTCGACCGCGCCGGCATCGAGATCGACCGCAAGGTTCTCTCGGGGCTCGCCATCAGTGAGCCGGCCGCCTTCAAGGCGATCGTCGAGGCCGCCAAGGGCGCCCTGCCGGCCCAGGCCTGAGCAGACCTAAACTTGCCACTGGCAATCCGCAGCCGCCGGCCCTAGATTGGTCAGGCGGAGCTGCGGGGTGCGTGCGGATCACATTCCCCGGGGCCTTATCGATCTCGACGGGAGCTGTCCCTGTCCTTGCCCGTGGGCTTGGGTACACGGCGCCCACCTACTTTGTAGGTTCCCGGGATCGAAATCCCACGGCCATCGCGGCCCCGCGCTTTCCCTTCACGCGAGATTTCCCAAAACAGTCTTGACGGATGCTCCCTCCAAAACCGCCCTGCGTGCCGAAGCTCTTGCGCGGCGGGCCGGAGTGACGGAGCCGCAGGCGCGCGCCTTCGCGGCGCGGCTCGCCGAGGTCGGCGCCGATTTCGCCGTTAAGCGTGGGGCGAAGATCGCTTCGGCCTTCTGGGCGATCAAGGATGAGGTCGCGACCTTGCCGCTGCTTGAAAAGCTCGCGGCGCGCGGCGTCGCCACGGCGCTGCCGGTGATGGCTGGTTTTCGCAAGCCGCTGGAATTCCGCCTCTGGGCGCCGGGCGGCCCGCTCACTGAGGCCAAGTGGGGCATCATGGAGCCGGTGCCGGCGCCGGAGGTGTTTCCCGATCTGCTGTTCGTGCCGGTCGCCGGTTTCGACCGCGCCGGCAATCGTCTCGGCTATGGCGCGGGCTTCTACGACCGCACGCTCGCGCGGCTGCGGCGGAAGCAGGAGATCGTTACCGTCGGCATCGCCTATGCGGTGCAGGAATTTGCCGAGATTCCGGCCGAAGCCTATGACGAAAAGCTCGATTACATCCTGACCGACCGCGAATGGATCGCGCGCGGCTAGCCGCGCCCGAACGGAAGCCTCTTCATGCTCAATATCCCGCCGCGCTTGCTGCCGATCGTTCTGCTGACCTGCTCCAACATCTTCATGACCTTCGCCTGGTACGGCCATCTCAAGTTCAAGGACAAGCCGCTCTGGCTCGTCATCATCCTGAGCTGGATGATCGCACTCGCCGAATATTGTTTCGCGGTGCCGGCCAACCGCTATGGCAGCGCGGTCTATGACGGGGCGGAGCTGAAGGCGATGCAGGAGGTCATCACGCTTGCGGTCTTCGCCGTCTTCTCGGTGCTCTATCTCGGCCAGCGCTTCACCTTCAATCATCTGATCGGCTTCGGCTTGATCGCGCTCGGCGCCTTCTTCGTCTTCAAGGGCCCGTTCGACGGCGGCTCCTGGCGTTTGGGCTAGCCACGCTTTATGCTCAGGGCACAGCAGGATTTCTGAATGCGGCTTCTCTTCATCGGCGATGTCGTCGGCCGGGCCGGCCGCCTCGTGCTCACCGAAACTCTGCCGGACCTGCGCCGTGTTTGGCGGCTCGATTGCGTCGTCGTCAACGGCGAGAACGCCGCCGGCGGTTTCGGCATCACCGAGGCAATCCTCGGAGATTTCCTCGCCGCCGGGGCGGATTGCGTGACGCTGGGCAATCATTCTTTCGATCAGCGCGAGGCGCTGGGCTTCATTGCGCATCAGCCGCGCCTCGTGCGCCCGGCGAATTTTCCGCCCGGCACGCCGGGCCGCGGCGCCGCGCTGATCGAGACGGCGGCCGGGGCGCGCGTGCTCGTCGTCAATCTCATGGGCCGGCTGTTCATGGATGCGCTCGACGATCCTTTCGCCGTCGGGGAGCGGGAAATCGCCGCCTGTCCGCTGGGCGAGGCCTGCGATGCGGCCATCGTCGATTTTCATGCTGAGGCGACCAGCGAGAAACAGGCCTTCGCACATTTCGTCGATGGCCGGGTGTCGCTCGTCGTCGGCACGCATACCCATGTGCCGACGGCCGATTATCAGATTCTGCCGCAAGGCACCGCCTATCAGACGGACGCGGGCATGACCGGCGATTATGATTCCGTCATCGGCATGGAGAAGGAGGAGCCGTTGCGCCGCTTCGTCACCAAAGTGCCGGGCAACAGGCTGGAGCCGGCGGCGGGTGGGGCGACTCTCTGCGGCCTCGCCGTCGAAACGGATGCGCGCGGCCATGCGATAAAAGTCGCGCCGGTGCGGATCGGCGGGCGGCTTTCGCAAGCGCGGCCGGATTTCTGGGAACCGCCGGCGTGAGCGATGCGTCCGCCGACGATCCGCGGCTGCGGACGACGTTGCGGATTGTCGTCGCGCTGAACATTGCCTTCTTCATCATCGAATTCAGCGTCGCTCTGGCGATCGGCTCGGTTTCGCTCTTCGCCGACAGCGTCGATTTTCTCGAAGACACGGCGATGAGCCTGCTGGTGCTCGCCGCCGTCCGCTTCTCGCCGCTGATCCGGGCGCGCGTGGGTTTCGCGCTCGCCGGCGTACTGCTGTTGCCCGCCATCGCCTTCGTCGTGACGCTCGTGCACAAGCTCACTGCCGCGGCGCCGGTCGTGCCTGAAGCCGCGCCTTTCGCGCTGACCGGCCTGGCCGCCTTCGCGGTCAACACAACCTGCGCGCTGCTTCTGGCGCGCGTGCGCAATGCCGCCGGCAGCCTGACGCGGGCGGCGTTTCTCTCCGCCCGCAACGATATGCTCGCCAATATCGCCATCATGGCCGCGGCGGGGGTGACCGCCGTCTGGCCCAGCATATGGCCCGATATCGTCGTCGGCCTCGGCATTGCCGCGCTCAATGCCGACGCGGCCAAGGAAATCTGGGAGGCAGCCCGCAGCGAGCATGGCGCGGCCCGGGGTGGCACCGGCGGTACGGGCGGGGCCGTTTAAGCTAGCGCTCTTCCTTTATTTTCCTCGCGCGCGGGCTTATTAGAGCGGCGGAAACGGCGGTTTCCGCCACCGAAACGGGTTTGAGGCAGGTATGGCAGGGCATAGTCAGTTCAAGAACATCATGCACAAGAAGGGCAAGCAGGATGCGATCCGCTCCAAGCTCTTCTCCAAGCTGGCGCGGGAAGTCACCGTCGCCGCCAAGCTCGGCCTGCCGGACCCCGCCATGAATGCCCGGCTGCGTGCGGCGGTGCTCGCCGCCCGCGCGGAAAACATGCCGAAGGACAATATCGAGCGCGCGATCAAGAAGGCCTCGGCCGCCGATGCGGAGAATTACGACGAGGTGCGCTACGAGGGCTATGCGCCGGGCGGCGTCGCGGTCATCGTCGAGGCGCTGACCGACAACCGCAATCGCACCGCCGGCGAAGTGCGCTCCTATTTCAGCAAGGCGGGCGGGACGCTCGCCGAAACGGGCGCCGTCTCTTTCATGTTCGACCATGTCGGCGTGATCGAATTTCCTCGCAAGGCGGCCTCCGAGGACGCAATGCTCGAAGCTGCGATCGATGCCGGCGCCGAAGATGTCGTCACGACCGAGGAAACGCATCAGATCACCACGACGCTCGAAATGATGCGCGATGTCGCGCAGAAACTCGAAGCGAAATTTGGCGAGCCGAGCAAGGTCGGTTTTATCTGGAAGCCGCAGACGAGTGTCGCCGTCGACGACGAGGCGGGCGAGAAGATTCTGAAGCTGGTCGACGCTCTCGAAGACAATGATGACGTGCAGAACGTCTATGCGAATTTCGAGATTTCCGACGCGCTGATCGCCAAGCTCAGCGGCTGACGCCAAGCTCCACGAGCGCCGCATCGAGGCGGGCGAAATCGACGGGCTTGGTCAGGAAGACGTCGATGCCCGAGGCCGGCGCCTCATGCCCGGCGTCTACGAAGGCATCGGCCGAGACCGCGATGAGCCGGCTCGGCGCGGCCCCAGCCTCGGCCTCAAGGCGGCGGATTTCCCGCGCCAGCGCGAGGCCGTCGAGCCCCGGCATCCGCAGGTCGAGAATCACGGCCTCGAAGCGCGCCTGCGTCAGCGCCGCGCGCGCTTGCGCCAGCGCCGCTTCGCCATCGGCGACGCGGGTGATCTTCGCTCCGCGCTTTTCCAGATGCTTCTGCAGGATCAGCGCATTGATGTCATTGTCCTCGGCGAGCAGAATTCTGCGGCCGGAAAGATCGATGGGCGGTGCGGCCGGCACGGCTGGCACGAGCGGTGGCGCTTCGGCGGCGAAGCGGGCGAGCAGCGAGCGCAGCCGCAGCGGCTTCACCAGCCAGCCATCGAAAGCGGCCAGGGATTTTTGGCCGAAGGCGCGCCGCTCCGCGGCGGTGAACAGCACGAGCCTTTGCGGAATTCCGGCGTCCTGCGCCGCGGCGCCCAGCGTCAAAGTCGCGCTGTCGCCGAGCCCGCAATCGACAATTATGGTCTCGGGCAGCACTCCTGCGGCGCGGGCGATTTCGATGGCGGCGAGGCCGGATCTCAAGCTCGCGGCGCGCGCCACCTCGGCGCCAAGTTCGGACAATTTCTCGACGAGATAGGGCGCCTCGAAGGGCGAGGACGAGACGACGAGAATACGCCGTTCGATGCGCTGTTCCGGGGCGGCCTCGGCGCTCGCTGCGGCCGGCAGAGGCAGCGTCAACGCGAAGCTCGCGCCGTGCGGCGTGGTGGCTTCGAGTTCGAGCCTGCCGCCCATCCGCTCCGCGAGCCGCCGCGAGATTGCAAGGCCGAGGCCCGAGCCGCCGGCCTCGCGTCGCATCGCCTGGGTGAATTCCTCGAAGATGAGCTTGGCGCTTTCCGGCGCGATCCCCGGACCGGTATCGCTCACGGTGAATTTTATCTGCGCGTGATCGCGCGCAACCCGCAGGCCGACGCCGCCATGCGCGGTGAATTTAACCGCATTGCCGACGAGATTGAGCAGCACCTGCCGCAGCCGCGCCGCATCGCCGACGACGCGCGGCGGCGCGTCCGCACCGACGAAGCTCGCGATGTCGAGACCTCTCGCATGCGCCCGCGGCGCCAGGATTTCGACCGCGCCTTCGACAAGCAAAGCGAGATCGAAAGGCGCTTCGGTCAGCGGGACCTTGCCGGCCTCGAGTTTCGCGAGGTCGAGGATTTCATCGACAAGGCCGGCGAGGCTTTTGCCGGAGTTGCGGATCGCCTCGACATAGGCGCGCTGTTCGGGATCGAGCGTCGTCGCGGCCAGGAGATCGGCGAGCCCCAGGATGCCATTGAGGGGCGTGCGAATCTCGTGGCTCATCGTGGCGAGAAGCCGGGATTTGGCCTCGTTCGCGGCCTCGGCGCGGTCGCGGGCGATTTCCGCTTCCTTGAGCGCATAGGCCTGCGCCGCGTCCTGTGGCGCCGGCGCTCCCGTATCCGGCATGGATTGCGGCGGGGGAAAAAGAAAGGCTTCGCGCATGAGCCAATCTAATGCGCGAAGCCTTGCGATTGTGTTGCCCGGAAAGGCGAGAGTTTAAGACTGCGTACCGATCAGCGGATGGCGCGGTCGAGCTCGATCCCGGCCTTCGAATGCAGTTCCTTGGAATCGATGGTGCCGTCGTTTTCCTTGTCGGCCGCCTGGAACAGCTTGGTCACGAGCGCGAGATATTCGTCCTTGGTGAGCGTCTTGTCGTTGTCCGGATTGGCGGCGGTGAAATTCGCCTTGCTGACGTGATGCGCGACCTCCTTGAGGTCGACCGTGCCGTCCTTGTCCTTGTCGAGCTTGTCGAATTCCTTGCTCGCGGCGGCTTTGGCCTCGTTGAGGTCGATGGTGCCGTCCTTGTCGGTATCAGCGGCTGTCAAGGCCGTCGCGGCCGCGGCCGAAAAGACCGGGGTCATGACGAGCGGCGCGGCGCATAGGCCAAGCGTGCCAAATAAAATCGTCACTGAACGCGGGAATTTGGACATGCGTCTCTCCATGAAATAATGCGATGCGGAATGGCATGGAAAGATATAGGAAGAAAATGGCAGACGGACAAGGTAAAATACTTGAGAAAAATTCCCAAAGTTCATTACAAAAATAGAAAAGTTCCCGAAACCGCCCGCTTATTCCAGTTAATCATACTGCGGTGCGGCGTAACCTAGGCGGCGCGCAATTCCTTCGGGGTGCCGATGCGATAAGACAGGGCCTCGGCGAGATGCGGCCGCCCAACGGTCGCGGCGCCGTCGAGATCGGCGATCGTGCGCGCCAGCTTCAAGATGCGGTAAAAGCCGCGTGCCGAGAGACTGAGCCGCTCGGAAGCCTCGCGCAGCAGAACCATACCGGCCGGATCCGGCCGCGCCATGTCTTCGATCACATGACCGGGCGCCGCCGCATTGGTGAAGACATGCGGCAGGCCAAGCTCGGCATAGCGCTTCACTTGAATGTGGCGCGCGGCGGCGACACGGGCGGCGACTTCGGCCGAGCCCTCTGCTGCTGGCGGCAGCAGCAGATCGGCGGCGTTCACGGCGGGCACTTCGATCATCAGGTCGATCCGGTCGAGCAGCGGACCCGAGAGTCGCGTCTGATATTGCGCGACGCAGCGCGCGGCCGGCTGCCGGCTGCAGCTATAGCCCGGATCGAGCGCGTGGCCGCAGCGGCACGGATTCATCGCCGCGACGAACTGGAAGCGTGCCGGATAGGTGATGCGGTGATTGGCGCGCGCGATGGCGACCTCGCCGGTCTCCAGCGGCTGGCGCAGCGAATTGAGAACCTGCGCTTGAAACTCCGGTATTAGGTAGCATCCGCCACAAGACATTTTCAGCGCCATCCCTACTTTTGGCGCATGGAAAACGAACACGTCTTAAGCGGTCTAATCCGCAAGCGGTCTGAGATCGCCGGGCAGATTGAGCATACCCAATTCGCCCTTCGCCAGCTTGTTGCCGACCTTGATTTCAATCGACGCGGCCATCAAGCTTTTTGACCCTTCCGCCGACATACCGGCCATCAAGCCCCGGCAATACCCGCCACGTCACGCGGCCTTCCGTGGCGAAATGATGCGCCACGTCATGGGATGTCTGCGGCTGGCGGACGGTAAGCCCGTCACAACCCGCGACATTGCCCTAGTGGTCATGAAAGCGCGCGGCCTCAATCCCGAGGATCAAGCCCTATTGGTCATGATCCGCAAGCGCGTCGGCGCGTGCATGTGGAAGCTGAAACAACAAGGAGCGGTGAAAGAGATTGCTGGGATGGGCGATTTGAAGCAGTGGATGATTGAGTAAGCTTTGACTTTGCCCATACTGCAAGCACAATGATTTGTGCCTTACGGTGGGTATGATCGTGCCGCAGTTAGATACCCCTAATCCCGCTCCTCCGGAGCAAAGAACGATCCTGCAAACGTGTCTGTACAACAGCTGGATTCCCTTGTTGGCTGTTGTGTTTTTTTTGTTGGCAGAATGGGTCAGCGATAAAGAAGTAGTTGCCGGGAAGGTAGTGCTATATAGCGGATTTTTAAGTAATACATGTGTTGAGATAGCAGAAGCGCTAATAGTAGCTTATATAATTGTAATTAGCATTGAATATCATTCAAGGATTGAGCTAAATAAAATTATCGCAAAATTCCTAGTCTCTACTCATAGCCATTTATTCCAGGCGATAATGGGGGTGCAATTTCCAATTGAAGTGTTTGATCTCGTACGAGATAGATTAATGAAGGACCCTGCTTATCGGGTCGGGACAGAAGTGCATTTCACTATTAAGGACATTGAAGAAAATCCGCCGAAGCAATTCGGAATTGACACTGTCATTATTGAGATGCTTTGTAGATATACAGTAAAAAATCTGTCCGATGGCGTTTATACACATCCTCTTCGCTTCTTCGTCGAAAAGAATGAGCCTGAACAAAATCATACGCTCAGCTTGTCGATAGACGGGAAAGAATTAGACCAAGCGCAAATTATCGCAGCCGACGCGGCATGGGAGGACAGGCCAGGACTTAAAAGATTTGAAATTGATGTAGAGATTGCGAAGGGTGAAGAAAAGCGGATTGTCGCGAAGCTTTCAGAAAGAAGATTGATAGCAGATACCTACACTTGGAAATGCCTTCATCCCTGCGACGGCTTGAGAATATCTATAACCTATCCACGGGAATTAAAGGTCTTCTCCAACTCTATCCATGCCGACGACCTTGAATATATAGAAATTAATGAACATCATCAGATCGCTAAAATCAGCAGGCCCCTCTTCCCAGCTAATGGTTTTATGTTCTGGTGGACGCCCAGGGAACCCGACCGTGTCGTTCCTGACACGGTGGTCAAATAGGAAAATTCGCCGCAACGCTGCTGGAATTTTTTAGTTTGAATGTAGCCCTTAAGGGCTTTAGAAACGGCTTCATGTCATCTATTTACGCCATGCAGGAGGTTCCTATGGCCAATTTCCTGACTTTGCCAGGCGGCGGCGTAGGGTTCTAGTTGGGCCTTGCCCGCTGCCAATAACCACAAAAATCGACACTAGGCTTGTTTTTCACAACAAGAGCGAGAACGACTTGGAATTGATCGCCGTTTGACATACGACGGCGATCTTCCCGGAAAGCGGCCTCGCGCGCATATCGCTCCAAATATATTCCCGCCAAATGGTGATGGTGACCGATTTCCGCGCGGCGCATCCGGCTAAAAAATTCTTCCGCCGCGTTCGTGCAAGCACCGTCGCGCGAATAAGCCTCTTGATGATTGATGCGCTTCATCGGGTACGCGAGATTGAGCGCGTCCCAAGATGACGCCTCGTCGGCTTGAACGGTTGTCCCTTTTTCAACGCGAGATTTGATAAAGGCGAGCGAGGCGGCTTCTGAGCCGAACGTGGCCGGGATCGTGCGGCCATTTTGTTCGCGGACGACGACAACAACTTTGCGCTTGCCGTTTTGATTGATCGCCAAGCGGCGGTCGCGGCGATTTTCGACGTGATTAGCAGGCTTTACATAACCGCCAAAATAGCCGCCATCAACAGCGACCTCTTTGCCTTCGCCGCCGAGTTTCACGCCGCGGCATTCCGAAGCCATCGCTTCACGCATTTTATGCGCCAGCACGAAAGCGGTTTTGTATTGGACGCCGAGGTCGCGCGACAAAGCCAGCGCGCTCTTGCCCTTCACCTCATTGCAGAAGATCACCACGGCCATGAGATAGCTGCGGAGCGGCATCTTATGGAAGGCGAATAACGTACCCGAGGTCAGCGAGAAATCGGCCTTACAGGCTTTGCAGCGCCAGCGGGGCGCACCATTGGGGCGGCGGCAATCATAGGCTTCTAGACCGCCGCAATGCGGGCAGACAGGCTTGCCGTCAGTCTCAGCCCAACGGACTTTCGCGAAAACAGTCTCAGCTTCCGCTTCGCTCATGCGCGCGACCTTGCCGACGCTGAGCGTCCGGGCGGCTGAGGAAAGGAGGAAGTGCTGAGACATATCTTATCTGCGATGTTTAACGCATATAAGATATGATAGGGCTATCTTGCTGTCAACAGAAAAATATCATATAAGATATGATTATGGCCTCGAAGCAAGATAAGAAATGGGAAGATCGCGTCCGCCTTTATCTCAAGGCAGAGATCAAACGCGCCGATATTTCCTATGACGAATTGGCCGAACGACTGAAGGCTCATGGCTTTAATGAAAACGCCGCGTCGATTGCGAACAAGTTAGCGCGCGGGACGTTCGCGGCGACGTTCTTTATGGCGTGCCTTGCTGCGCTGGAATTGGACGGCTTAAAACTCGAAGATATCTAGTTTTTCTTCGAGGTTGGGGGCGCTGGAGCCGCAATTTTAGGGGGCGCGGTGCTTGGAATTGTGACAGTTGCTTGGAGCTGCCGGCCGTCAATATCACTGGTCACAGAGTATTTGTTGGAAAATACGTCTTCAAAGGTAATCGTGAACTCAACCGCTCCGCGAGTGTCGAGGTTTGGAAATTCCACGTAGAGCGCCCCTGTATCCATATCCCCGACTTGAATCGGATCGGAGGCGATTGAAAGATCGTCGTCACTCGTAGCGGTGATAAAATCCTGCATACCCGGTATAATTTTCTTCGGATCTGAAAATACGACCTTCGCCGGGATTTCCAAAATTTGGCCTTCAGCACCGAGACCTGCCGCGCTCACTGTAACCTGCCATTCTTTGATGACAGTTTGCTTCTCGCCGATATTCGCGATGTTCAGTTTGATTGCCGCAACAGTGTCATTGGAATTGGTCGGGGATGGCCCCCCGACAATGCCTTCTACATCGGCTTGAAGGTCTGGGCTCGTTATCGAAAAGTAATGTATCCCGATCACCAGCCAAACTAATGCCACCAGTGCGATGACTGTCACAATTGTCCAAATTGGGCGGCGCGGTTTTACATCGGGCTTTTCCACTTTAAGCCCCTGCCGCGTAAGATGATAGGTTCGGGCCGTGTAAACGGTCCCTATCACCGCTGCAATCACTCCGATTGCAGTCATTATGCTCATTGCGTCCATGCGATGACTTTGTGGTGCAATCTGACCTTGCGCAACCTCGAATCGAGGCGCGTCCAGACGAATGCAACTTATTTGAATGGAATTCCACGGCTCATTCCTTTCTAAATGAGCGGGATTCGGAGCTTTAGCCATTAGTGGCGGTTGCTACCGAATACCGTGAAACTCCGGTAATTCATCGAGAAACAGGACGCCCTGATGTGCGAGTGAAATCTCCCCCGGCCGCGCATGCACGCCGCCGCCGACCAGCGCCGCCATCGAGGCCGAATGATGCGGCGCGCGGAATGGCCGCCGGTCGGTGAGCGCGCCGCCTGCCAATTGCCCGGCCACGGAATGGATGAGCGAGACTTCGAGCAGTTCGCGCGGCGTCAGCGGCGGCAGGATCGAGGGCAGCCGCGCGGCCAGCATCGATTTGCCGGCGCCGGGCGGCCCGTTCATCAGAAGATTGTGGCCGCCGGCCGCGGCGATCTCGAGCGCCCGTTTGGCGCTCTCCTGGCCCTTGATGTCGCGCAGATCGGGCAGGGCTCTGGCGGCCGGCCGCATCGCCGGGCTCGGCCGGCTGAGGACTTGCGCGCCCTTGAAATGATTGGCGAGCTGGATGAGCGAGCTCGGCGCCAGCACTTCCATATCCTGCGACGCCCAGGCCGCCTCGCCGCCGCGCGCGTGCGGGCAGATCAGGCCGTGGCCGCGGGCATTGGCGGCGATGGCCGCCGGCAGAACCCCTGCGACCTCGGCGATCGCGCCGTCGAGCGCCAATTCGCCGAGAACGGTGAAACCCTGGATCGCATCGGCGGGAATGGCGCCGATCGCCGCCATGATGCCGATGGCGATGGGCAGATCGTAATGACTGCCTTCCTTCGGCAGATCGGCGGGCGCGAGATTGACGGTAATGCGCTTTGCCGGCAAAGCGAGGCCCGAGGCGTTGAGCGCCGCGCGCACCCGCTCGCGCGATTCGGCGATGGCTTTGTCGCCAAGGCCAACGAGCGTGAACATCACATTGCCGTTAGCGATCTGCACTTGGACATCGACCGGCCGCGCTTCGATTCCCTCGAAGGCCACCGTCGCGACTCGCACCACCATCGCCGCCCCTCGCACCCGTCCTTCGCGCCAGTCCTCCGCGCGAAGTCCCTCATTCGGCCTTGTCGCGCTCATAAAAAGCTAAGCATATCTCGACGAAAGCGGGGGATTATGCACTTGACAAAGTGACCCGTTGAAGGCATTGTTTTGTCATCAGGGAGCGATAGCAATGTTGCCTTCAAACACAACCGATCCGATCTATACCGACGCCGAAAAGGCCCGCGAATATCTGGAAGCAATCCGCTGGCCGAACGGCCCGGTTTGCCCCCATTGCGGCGTCGTCAATTCGGCCACGTTGATGAAGGGCAAAGCCCATCGCCCCGGCCTCTATCAGTGCAAAGAGTGCTCGAAACAATTTTCCGTGACGGTCGGCACGCTCTACGAGCGCAGCCATATCCCGCTCAATAAATGGCTTCTCGCCACCCGCCTGCTTTGCAGCTCGAAAAAGGGCATTTCGGCCCATCAGCTCTACCGCGATCTTGGCTTCGGTTCCTACCGCACCGCGTGGTTTATGGCCCATCGCATCCGTGAGGGCATGCGCGTGGGGGAGTTAGCGCCGCCGATGGGCGGCGAAGGAAAGACCGTGGAAGTGGACGAAACCGTGATCGGACGCCTTGAAGGCCAGCCGAAGAAATTCCGCAGCGGCTATCAAGCCTATCGCAATACCGTTCTGACTTTAGTCGAGCGCGGTGGCGTGGCCCGTAGCTTCCACGTCGAAAGCACCACGGTCGGCCAACTCATCCCGATTGTGAAAGCAAACATCGCCCGCGAAACCGCCGTCATGACTGATAGCGCAAGCTGGTATCGCCACATGAACCGCGACGGCTCTTTCGCCAGCCATGACAGTGTTGACCATAGCAAAGACGAATACGCGCGCTACGAAGGCGATAAGGTCATCTCGACCAATACCGTTGAAGGCTACTATTCTATCTTCAAGCGCGGCATGAAAGGCGTCTATCAGCATTGCAGCGAGAAGCACCTGCATCGCTATCTTGCCGAATTTGATTTTCGCTACAGCAACCGCATTGCCCTTGGGATTGACGACGCAACGCGCGCTCATAAGGCTCTAGAGGGCATTTCCGGCAAGCGTCTTACCTATCGGCGGACTAACGAAGCCTAATTTTAAGAGACAAGCGCAGCGCTTTCTGCGATGGCGACGCGGGACTTTTAAGAAGTAGCGGCGTCAGAAATGTAAAGCTTGTCTATATCTCCGTCTCTTAATTCTGGCTTTGCCGTGACTCTGAGCCAGCGTTTATTGTCCATCGCCGCCGAATACGGGTTATGGGCCAACGCTAGGGCGGGATCGGTTATATCCCCACTGACGCGCTGATCTTCCTCGTCTCCCTGAATCTGAAATTTGCATGTTCTATTTTTCAGATCCAATTCGCTTATGAGAATATCGAAGTGTCCCGCTTGGCCTATTTGAAGAGGACTGCTTTCTTCAATCGCATTCCGTATCTCATTAGTGATCGAAAGCGCGCCGTCCGCAGCTTGACCGATTTGTGCGGTTTCGCAAGAGAGCCCAACTGGCGCGATCAATAACCTGGCTGCCGGTTTTTCATTTAGGGCGACTCTTTCCATTGCTTGGATCGCCGTCCTTGACGTGTGCCCCAATTCAGTCATCGCGGTTTGGGTGACCTGCATTGCTAGCTCCATCTCCGATGGGCGACCGGCCAATTTCGCAATGGAATAGCTCACAATGCCCACTACGGCCTTTTTCGCCGCCTCCTTCATTTGATCGGCTATAATTGGAAGTGTGCCAGTTATTACCGGGGTGAGGGGCACCAAGATCGCGACAATCTCAAACGAGCCGGGGCGCGGTGCTTGCGCCAAGACTTTGACCGTCAGAGTAGAGGTTCTTCTGGCGTATTGCCCAGTCGCGGCAATATGAGCAGCTATTCCAAGAAGCTTTGATGCGCCTTGGATTGATTGGCCCAACTGGCCAAGGTCTATGAGGCTATTGTCGGCCTCTAAGCCTTTATAAGAAATTGTGATTGGCGGAAATTCTATGCTCAAACAGTCCCTCCCGACCGCGAGCATAGGGGTAGCTTTTATTAGGTCAAGTTATGTAGAACTTGCCGGTTTCTTCTTTCTAGATTGTGCGCGCTCTGATTTGCCGCCCTTGGGCTTATGAGGCGCCGGCTTCGACGTAAGGAAATGCTCTAGGACTCGCCTCTCCCGGTCGCCAATCTCCTGATCGGGCAAAACGTCATTTGCTGAGTCGGCCACATCAGGGGGAGATTTTGGCATGACGAAACATTCTGCTCTTAGCTCTTACGCGCAAATAATAGGCGAAATCGCCATTGAGTGGAACAAGCTTGAAATTCGCTTCGACGGACTCATTTTCGATTATTTGCAAATCGAAAGCGATGTCGCGGGCTTCATTCTTGGTCAATTTGGCAATCAAACCAAAGCCGATTTAGCAACGCTGCTGATCAACAAATACGAAACAGCTGAGACCGCAAAAGAAAACGCTCTGCTGTGCGTCTCTTTGATGAATAGGTTGCGAGAAAACAGGAATATCCTAGAGCACGCAATACCGCACTTGAATTACGACAGGCGCTACATTGGCACTATCAAAAAGCTGGATAGAAAATACGATTCAAATGTGTTCACGGCTCCAGTAGCTCTCTTAAGGGATCTTCTGAAAACGATGAAACGAGCCGACCTCTATATCCTTCAAGTCAGAGTATGCCTTCAACAGACAGAAAACGAGGACAATGATTTTAGGCAGAAGTTTCACGACGCGATGATCTATTCGACATCGCTATCAAGACCTCTTCTACCAGATAAGATAAGCCCACTTGTGCCTCCAGAAGCTCTTGAAGGCGATCGACCCCAGAAGCGATCACTTCGTCCGTCAAAACAACAGAAAAAACCTCCCCATAAATAGGGAATGAGCCCGACCTGTCACGCTCCGGGAGCTTGACCTTAGCTGGTAACTTTGTCAAGGTTATAATCGCCCGAAAGCGGCAAGAACAATTCATGAACACGAGAAAACACCTGTGCGCCGCTGCTATTCAAGGCGGGCGCGGGGCCGCAAGGCTCATTGCGGCGGTTCGAATCTTGCGCCAAGGGTGCTTAGCTTGTTCAGGATCTCATGATGGTCGCTGCCCCTAGAGCCTTTGCCGATCCCGCCGCTGCTGCGGCGCGACTTCTGCTTCGGCTGGCGCTCATCCTGCTGATGGTTCTGACGCCGGTGGCGGAGCTGGTTTTCCGCGGGCCGCTTTATGTGTTCCTGCCGGTCGGCGCCTGCATTCTCATCGTCGCCGGGCGCGTGGCGCAAGAGCGCGGTTCGGGGCCGAAGCTCGCCAAACTCCTGCGCTCGCCGATCACCGGCGCGGCTTTGTTCCTGTTTCTCTGGGCGGGCCTGTCGCTGGTCTGGACGCCGTTTCCCGACGAGGCGGTGACGCGGTTCTTCAAGGCGTTGCTTACGGCGCTCGTGGTTTTTTTCGCCATCCTGTCGCTGCCGGAGAAGACCAAGCCCACGAATCTCTATCTGCTGCCGATCGGCCTCGCGATCGTGGCCGTTGCGACGATAGCGCTCACTTTCTTCGCGCCGCGCCTGTTTTGGCAGGGCGAGACGCCAGACGCGACCCTGGCGCAGCGCTGCGTGATGACGCTCACGGTTCTTCTGTGGCCGGCGATCGGCGGGCTGGCCCTGCGCGAAAAATGGCTTCTTGCCGTGGCTTTGGCCGCGGCCGTGACGGCGGCGGTCCTGGCGACTTTTCTCGAAATCGCATTGGTCGGTCTGGCTTTGGGCGCGGTCGTCTATGCGATCGCCGCGAGCGAGCCGCAGAGGGTCGGTCAAATCCTCGGTTTCGGGCTGGCGGCTCTGGTCCTGCTCGCGCCCGCCGCGGCATTGACCGTGCTTGCGCTGGTGAGCGTGGCGCATCTGCCGCATGTCGGCCCGGGTCTGGTCTTCGCCGATGTCATCGTGCAGGAATGGCCGCGCTTCATCACTGGCCACGGGCTCGATTTCGCGACGCGCGCGGTCGAGATCGGCGTCCTGCCGCCGGATGCGCCGAGCAGCATCCTGTTCAAGATCTGGTATGAACTCGGCTTCCTCGGTGCCGTCGCTTTCGCTGTGCTGGCGGTGAGCGTCTTCATCGCCGCGGGAAACGCGCCGGTCGCGATTGCGCCTGCCTTGCTGGCGGGGCTCGTCGCCGGTCTTGTCGTCGCGGTCTGGGGCACCGAGACGACGCAAATCTGGTGGATGTCGCTCAACGGGCTCGACGCCATCGCCCTCGCGCTGATGTGCAAGGGCGCGCCGCGCGCGAAGCGGCCGCTGGCGCCGCCGGCGGAGGATGGGCCGCTCGAGCCTGACGAAGAGGCCGGCGCTTTCGAGGCTTAAGGCATCGTGGCCTTGCGCGAAAAGCCGGTATCCCGTTTTCGCATCCAGCCTAGTGACGAACTTCTTCGCCGGATTCGACCGGCGGCAGCTGCGCCAGTTCGTCGTCGGTGAACAGCCGGCTGCGGGTGAGGAAGCGGACATTCTCCGGCAATTCGAGCGAGAAGCCGGAGCCGCGGCCGGGCACGACATCGATCGTCAGATGCGTGTGCTGCCAATATTCGAATTGCGATTCGCTCATATAGAATGGCGCGTCGCCGATGACGCCGAGCTTCACGTCGCTCTTGCCGACGCGGAATTCGCCGTGCGGATAGCACATGGGCGCCGAGCCGTCGCAGCAGCCGCCGGATTGGTGGAACATCACCGGGCCATGCACGGCTTCGAGCTTAGTGATGAGCGCGAGAGCCTCGGGCGTTGCTGTGACACGTTCGGGCAAGGCCGTTCCTCCGTCCTGAAATGGCAAGAGCGGCCGCAGCCGCTCTCGCATTATTTGAAACGCCGCGTCGCGGCGTCAAGCGCCCGCTGCGCCTCAGAAGAAACCCAAGGCCTTCGGGCTATAGCTAACGAGCAGGTTTTTGGTCTGCTGGTAATGGTCGAGCATCATCTTGTGGTTCTCGCGGCCGATGCCCGATTTCTTGTAGCCGCCGAACGCCGCATGCGACGGATAGAGGTGGTAGCAATTGGTCCAGACGCGGCCCGCCTGGATGCCGCGGCCCATCCGATAGGCGCGGTTGATGTCGCGCGTCCACAAGCCGGCGCCAAGGCCGAAGATCGTGTCGTTGGCGATCGCGAGAGCTTCTTCTTCTGTCTCGAAAGTCGTAACCGACAGGACCGGCCCGAAGATCTCCTCCTGGAAGACCCGCATCTTGTTGTTGCCTTCGAGGATCGTCGGCTTGACGTAATAGCCCTCGCTGAGTTCGCCGGGCAGGATATTGCGCGCGCCGCCGGTCAGCACTTTCGCGCCTTCCTTCTTGCCAATGTCGATATAGGAAAGGATCTTCTCCAATTGATCGTTCGAGGCCTGGGCGCCGAGCATCGTCGCCGGATCGAGCGGATGGCCGACCTTGATCTTCTCGACCCGCTTGATCGCCTTTTCCATAAACCGGTCATAGATCGACTTCTGCACCAAAGCCCGGCTCGGGCAGGTGCAGACCTCGCCCTGGTTGAAGGCGAACATGGCGAAGCCTTCGAGCGCCTTGTCGAAGAAGTCGTCGTCCTCGGCCATCACGTCGGCGAAGAAGATGTTCGGCGATTTGCCGCCGAGCTCCAGCGTCACCGGAATGATGTTCTCCGAGGCATATTGCATGATCAGCCGGCCGGTCGTCGTCTCGCCGGTGAAGGCGATCTTGGCGATGCGCTTGTTCTGCGCCAGCGGCTTGCCGGCCTCGACGCCGAAGCCGTTGACGATGTTGAGCACGCCCGGCGGCAGGATGTCGGCGATGATGTCGGCCAGCACCATGATGCTCGTCGGTGTCTGCTCGGCCGGCTTCATCACGACGCAATTGCCGGCGGCGATCGCCGGGGCGAGCTTCCAGGCCGCCATCAGCAGCGGGAAGTTCCAGGGAATGATCTGGCCGACGACGCCAAGCGGCTCGTGGAAGTGATAGGCGACCGTCGTGTGGTCGATCTCCGACAGCGAACCTTCCTGGGCGAGGATACAGCCGGCGAAATAGCGGAAGTGATCGATGACGAGCGGCACGTCGGCGGCGGTCGTCTCGCGGATCGGCTTGCCGTTGTCGATCGTCTCGGCCAGGGCCAGCAGGTTGAGCTTGCTCTCCAGCCGGTCGGCGATCTTGTTCAGGAGCCGCGCCCGCTGTGCCGGCGCCGTATTACCCCAGGCCTCGCGCGCCGCATGCGCCGCATCGAGCGCCAGCTCGATATCCTCGGCCGTCGACCGCGCCACCTGGCAGAACGGCTTGCCGGTGATCGGGCTCACATTGTCGAAGTACTGCCCCTTCACCGGCGGCACCCACTTGCCGCCAATGAAATTGTCATAGCGCTCGCGAAGCGCCACCTGCTGCCGCAATTCCTGAAGGCTCTGCGCAAGCATAACTCAATCCTCCCTACCGACATTGGTTTGGTTGGGGCGCATTATCGTCCTCCCTCGGGCGGAGGCAATAGGCCAGAGGTCTTAAGCGCAGCCGTGGCTTGGGCGACGCCGGGAGGCGTGGAGCAGCTTCTCTCGAGGCCTGCAGTTTATATTGGTTTTAAACAACGAGGGCTCTTCTTTTTAACTCCTATAAAGTTTGGTCGTTACCCTTGCGGTTGGGCCAATTCGTCGCCAATACTTTGTTCAATCAAACATCGCGCGGGCATGCCTGTCGCATTGGATTGAGCCGCGTCAGAAAATGATCATCTGTTCCTGCAATGCGATTTCCGATACGAGCGTCAAGGCCTCGGTTCAAGGCGAGAAATCGCCGCGGACGCCTGGGGCCGTCTACCGCTGCCTCGGCTGCCGGCCGAACTGCGGGCGGTGCTATGCGACCGTGCGCGCCATCATCGACGATGCTTTGACGCAGGCAGGCGCGAGCGAAAATGTTCATCTGGCTGCGGCGAATGATCAGGATCGCGCGGTCGCCGCCCACGCCCGGCACGGTCATCACGACCACCATCATCCGCATGATCATCGCCACGATCACCATCATGGTCATGCCCGCCGCTCGGCGCCGTCGGCGCACGACGCTGGCAGCTGCGAGAAGGGCTGTGATGCCTGCGCCGCCGCGGCAACTCCGACTTTTTCCTAAAAATTTTTTCCAGCACGCGCTTGCGAGCCATCGATATGCCGCCCCGCCAAATGTGTTTTTGGTACTGGACAATCATTCGGTTTGGGCTGCGGCTATTGCTCGAGCTAGCTAACTAACCTAAGTTGCGCCCAATTCACAGCAAGAATGGAGATATTCTAAATGCAGGGCGACGCGCGCGTCATCGAATATCTCAACCGCGGTCTTCGCAGCGAGCTGACGGCGATCAACCAATACTGGCTGCATTATCGTGTGCTCGACAATTGGGGCTATAAGGAGCTCGCCAAGAAATGGCGCAAGGAATCCATCGAGGAGATGGAGCATGCCGATCGCTTCGTCCAGCGCATCATCTTCCTCGACGGCTTCGCCAATCTCCAGGTGCTCGATCCGCTGCGGATCGGCCAGACCGTCGAAGAGATCATTGCCGCCGATCTCGCTTCCGAGCGGGACGCCCACCGGCTTTATACCGAGGCTGCAGATTATTGCTTTTCCGTCCGGGATTATGTGTCGAAGGAACTCTTCGACGATCTTCTGGAAGACGAGGAAGAGCACATCGATTTTCTCGAGACGCAGCAGGAGCTGATCAAGCAGGTCGGCGTCCAGCTCTATTCGCAAAAGCACATCGGCGAATTGCACGAGGATTGATCGGCCGCGTGCGCTCCCATGCGCCCTTAGGCCGCGGCGACCTGCGACAGAAAATCGAGAACGTCCTTGTGCAGGCGCCCGGCCTGGATCGCGAGATCGCGCACCGAGGAAAGGACGTGCGATGCGCCCGAGCCGGTCGTCTCGGCGGCGCGGTTGACGTCGCTCATGCTCTCCGAGACTTCCGCCGTCCCGTGGGAGATTTGCTGGATGGTCGTGGCGATCTGCTTGGCCGCGACGTCCTGTTTATCCATCGATGAAGCGATGGCATCGGAAATGCCGTTGATCTGCCGGACGACTTCCGCGATGGCGCCGATTCCCGTCGCGGTTTCCGCGATGAGGCCGCGCACGTCGTCGATCTGGGCGCCGATATCCACGGTCGCGCCGCTGGTCTGACTCGCGAGCGTCTTGACTTCTTGTGCGACGACGGCAAAGCCGCGGCCCGCCTCGCCGGCGCGGGCCGCCTCGATCGTCGCATTGAGCGCCAGCAGGTTGGTCTGGCCGGCGATCCTGTTGATGAGATCGATGACGGTGCGGATCCGCTCGGAGGCCTCCGACAATTTTTCCATCTTGGTGACCGCCTCGCCGCTGATGGCGACCGCTCTCGCTGTCACCGCCGATGCGGTTTCGACCTGCCGGTTGATCTCCGAGATCGCCTCCGCGACCGCTTCCGTTGCCATCGCGACGGCGTGGATATTTTCCGAGGTCCGCTCTGTGGCGGTGGCGACCGCGCCGACCCCGCCCATGGTCGTCTCCGCCGACTGGGTGAGCCCTTCAGCGGCGGAATGCATTTCCGTTGCGGCAGACGAAAGAGACGTAACGATCGCGCCGACGGAATCCTTCAGAGTGTTTCCCAGACGATCGATCAGCGCCCGGTCGCGCTTGCCGGCCTCGAGATAGACAGCGATCGCATAGTCCATGTCGAGCATAATGGCTTTCATCACCGCCTTTTGCAGCGCCACGGGGCCGCTGCCGGAACGGCGCTGAAACAGTTTCCAGCTGTGCTTGGCTCCGATCGCTTCGAGAAGTTCTCCCAGCAGGAAATCATAGGCGCCGATATACCATTGCGGTTCGAGGCGGATCCGGTAATGCGCTTCGCCGACGCGAGTGACGGCGGCGACATATTCATCGTCGAAGCGGCCCTGAAACAGCAGCGTCCAGTGCCGCAGCTGCATGGCCTTGGCATGTTGGACATGCGCCTCGTTGGTAAAGAGGCGCGCCGTCTGCGGCGTCCTCAGCACATGCGCATAGAATTTATCGAGTATGCCTGGCAGCAGCGACAACAGGTGTTCTCGCGAAGCGCGCAGCGTGTCGCGCGTAACCGTATCGAGGCAATGGAATTGCAGGCGCGCGGCGATGTTTTGCTGCTGGTGCATCGAAATGATCTCGTCGCGAACTTTGCCAGCGAGACCGATCTGCCTGTGCCTCAGGTACTGGCGTTGATTCCCTTTTTCTATAGGGGAGGCGGGTTAACGAATTCGCGGCTTGCGCGCGTCGCCTATGAAGAAAATCGCGAGCGTAACCGGATATTGCGTGTCGTCGCGCCGAGGGCAAAATCTGAAAGCAAAAAGCAATGACATAATGCAAGACTTGAGGCGTCAAATCCTGCACAGATTCTGGCGCAACGCCCGCGGTCGCGAACACGCCAACTCACAAGCGGAGCCTGTTCTCATCGGAAAAGTCACGCAACTTTTCCGGAACACGCTCTAATTCGCGAGTTCGCCGTGCTTTTTGCGCGGCGGCCCCATCAGCGCCGGCTGGAAGAGCACCGCCGCGCAAAGCGTCGTCACAAGCGACATGGCCAGCAATTTGCCCATGCTCGATGTACCGGGATGGTGTGACAGCCATAGACTGCCGAAAGCCGTCGCCGTGGTCATCGCGCTGAAGAAGACGGCGCGCGTCAGGCTCGATTGCAGAAGGTTCGTCGTCCCCGCACGCCAGGCCATCACGAAATAGATCTTGAATGCCACGCCGAGGCCGAGCAGCAACGGCAGCGCGATGATATTGGCGAAGTTGAGCGGCATGTGAAGCAGAACCGTGAGTTCCAGCGTCACGACCCCGGCGAGCAGCAGCGGAACGAGCGTGAGCAGAACATCGGTCACGCGGCGCAGGACGATGAACAGCAAGACGCTGATCGAGAGCAGCGCCCAGATGCCCGCCTCGATGAAGGCGCGGATCACCGTGTCGCCCGATTCCTGAATGGCGATCGGCTCGCCCGTCGCGTTCGGTGCGACAGCCTGGACCGCCTTGGCGAAGCGCTTCATCACATCGTTGTCGTCCTGATCGCCGGCCGGTGCCACCGAGATCAGCGCCTGTCCGTCGGCGCTCACCCAGTCGCGCCGCAAGCTGAGCGGAATGTCGGCCACGGTCGTCGGCTTCGCCTCCAGTGAGCGATGCAATTGCTCAAGCATCACATTGAGCGGCGGCAGCAGCAGCGCGCGGGCAGCCACGCGTTTCCCCGGCGACGCGTTCGCCAATTGGCGCATGAGATCGGCGAGGTGGCGGGCCGCATCGACGCCGGGGCCTTTGAGGCCCTTGGTGGTCATATCGAATTGCAGCGCCGCCGCATTCATCTCGGCGACGTCATCGGCATCGCTCGGCGGATCGATGCGGCGGGTCGGATCGAACAGCGGCAGCAGGAATTTCGCCGCATGTTCGATGATCGGCAGCTTCTTGTCCTGGTCCGTCGGTACGAGGCTGTTGAGGGTGAGCACGCCGGCGACTTCCGGCAGCTTTTCCAATTTGGCGACGAGCGGTTTTGTCGCGTCGAGGTTCGGCGCCAGGATGTCGATCGCATTCGCCGCCGGATCGTGGCTGTGGGTGAGATCGTCGAGCGTCATCACCGCCTCGGTATCCTTGGCGCGCAGGTTCAGCGGGTTGAAGTCGAAGCGCAGATGCGCGAGCAACGGCGTGCCGGCGAGTGCGACCCCCAGCGTGCCGATGACGACCGCGTAGCGATGCCTGGCGAGAAACGCGTCGACGGGCGCCAGAAATTTATAGCCGACCGCGTCCTGCTCGGCCGGCGGCTTCAGCACAGTCAACAGCGCCGGCAGAACGGTGACCGACGAGAAAAAGGCGATGATCATGCCGGTGCCGGCGATGAGCCCGAGCTCGGAAACGCCGCGGTAATCGGTCGGCAGAAAGGAATAAAAGCCGCAGGTTGTCGCCGCCGCGGCAAGCGCCAGCGGCCGCCCGGCCCGGACCGCGGCGGCGTGCAGCGCCGTTTGAAAATCCGGATGGGTGTAGCGCTCCTGCCGATAGCGGACACTGAACTGAATGCCGAAATCGACGCCGATGCCGACGAAAAGGACCGCGAAGGCGATCGAGATCAGGTTCAGCGCCTTCACCATGAGAAGGCCGACCGCCGCCGTCACGCACAGGCCGACAATGACGCCGAGCGCGACCGCGAGCACGATGCGAACCGAGCGCAGCGCCCGCCAGATGATGAAGAGCACGACGAGCGCGGTGATCGCGCCGTTGAGCCCGGAGCCCTCCTTGACCGTCGAGAATTCCTCGTCGGCGAGAGGCACCGGGCCGGTGAGCCGCACATTGACGCCGTCCTGCGGCGTCAGGCCGAGTTCCTTGGCGCTTTGACGGATGAAATTGGATGGCACGAGGCCGGGCTGCAGCGCGGCGTAATCGAGAATGGGCTTGATCGACAGGAAGTGGCGCAGCTGGCGCGGATCCGGCTGCGCGCCGCTGAACAGAGCCTGCCAGGAGAAGAAGCTCTGCCGCCCGGCGAGCACGTCTTCCAGAGCGCCGCTGAGAACGACGACTGGGCGGGCGAAATCTTCGAATGTGCCGGCGCCCGAGCGGACGCCGCGGTTGACATAAGCGAAGGCATCCATGACGCCGCGCAGGCTCGGATCGGAGCTGAGCGCGGCGAGGAACGGCTCGGTCTTCATCAAGCCGCCGACGCTGCGTTGAACCTTCGCGACCGGCTCGAACATCAGCCCGACCTGGTCGAAATAGAGGCCGCTGTCGGGCCGTGTGACGCTCTCGAAGAGGTCCTTGCGGGCCGAAAGGCGCGTCAGAAGCTTCTGCGCCGCGATCTCGGTGAGCTCCGGCGTCTTGCCGTCGATGACGACGATGATGTCGTCGTGGCGCTGGGGAAAGGCTTTGTCGAGTTCAGCCAGCCGCTGCCGCCAAGGCAGCTTTGCCGAAAGGAAGTCGTTGGTGTTGGTGTTGATGGCGAAATGCGTGGCGGCGTAATAGGCGCTAACGCCGGCGATGAGCAGCGCCGCGACGATCACCGTCCAGGCCGAACGCGAACAAATTTCCACCAAAGCAACGATCGCGCGGCCGATGATTCCGATTTGCGGGGCCTGGCCCGGCGCGGCGCTATTCGGTTGATTATTCATGTCTTCCCAAGGTCAATAGTCAAAAATGTGTGGCATCTTTGCAAGGGCGCCGCAATTTCGGCTCAAAGGCTTATTTTGCGATGGCTTATTCGCGCAGGGCTGCCTTAACTGAACTGTTTTGAGTTTCGGCAAAAGGTGAACTTGCCAGGGACATCCTTAAAAGCGCGCGGTCCAAAAAAAGCAAGCTCTTGTCTTCGTCCTCTCTGCCTTGGCGGACAATAACTTGGGGTGGCGAATGAAGGTCATTCTGGCCCAGCCGCGGGGGTTTTGCGCTGGTGTCGTAAGGGCGATCGATATTGTCGAAGGCGCGCTCGAAAAATATGGCGCACCGGTCTATGTGCGGCATGAGATTGTGCATAACGGCCATGTAGTCGCGGACTTGAAGGCCCGCGGCGCCCGCTTCGTCGAGAGCTTGGCCGAGGTGCCGCGCGGGGCGCCGACGGTGTTCAGCGCGCATGGTGTCTCGCGCGCTATAGAGCGTCAGGCGCGGCGTCGCAATCTCACGGTCTTCGATGCGACGTGCCCGCTTGTGGCCAAGGTTCATGCCCATGCCGCGCGCTATGTCGAAGAAGGCCGCACGCTGATTCTCATTGGCCACGCCGGGCATCCCGAGGTCGAGGGCACGCTGGGCCGCGTCGAAGGCCCGGTCCATCTCGTTCAAAGTGAAGCGGATGTGGCTGCGCTCGTGCTTGCCGAGGACGTGCCGGTCGCTTATGTCACCCAGACGACGCTGAGCGTCGACGACACGAAAGCGATCATCGAGGCTCTCGAGAAGCGCTTTTCCAATGTCGTCGGCCCGGAAACGAAGGATATCTGTTACGCGACACAAAATCGTCAGGCGGCGGTGCGGGCGCTGAGCCGGCTGGTTGACGTCATTCTCGTCATCGGTGCCAGAAATAGCTCTAATTCCAATCGCTTACGCGAAATTGGCGCCCAGGCGGGGGTGCCGAGCTATCTCCTGGCCGACAAAGACGGGCTTGACCTCAATCTCCTGCGTGGGGCAAACACCATAGGCTTGACGGCCGGCGCTTCGGCCCCGGAGGTTTTGGTCGAGGGGGTCATCGAAGCTCTGCGGGGGCTAGGGCCGGTGGACGTCGCGGTTTTGCCCGGCGTTCAAGAAGTGGTTGAATTCCGCTTGCCTTTTGAATTCCTCGCGTCTTCCGCTTAAACAAACCGAGCCACTTACATAGGAGCCGGCACTAAATGGCTATTCCATTCCTGCAGGCGGTACAAATCGGCGCCTACGTTCTCCGCCAGAAGCTTCAAGGCCGGCGGCGGTTTCCGCTGGTTCTCATGTTGGAGCCCTTGTTCCGCTGCAATCTCGCCTGTGCCGGCTGCGGCAAGATCGATTATCCGGATCCGATCCTCAACCAGCGTCTGCCGCTCGACGAATGTCTGCATGCGATGGACGAGTGCGGCGCGCCGGTCGTCGTGATCGCCGGCGGCGAACCGCTGCTGCATAAGGAACTGCCGCAGATCGTCGAGGGCGGCATCGCCCGCGGCAAATACATCACCGTCTGTACCAATGCTCTGCTGCTCGAAAAGCAGATCGGCAAGTTCAAGCCGCATCGGCGCTTCAACTGGTCGATCCATCTCGATGGCGATCAGGAAATGCACGACAAATCGGTCTGCCAGAACGGCGTCTACGACCGCGCCGTCGCGGCGCTGAAACTCGCCAAGTCGAAGGGCTTCCGCGTCACCATCAATTGCACCTTGTTCAACGATGCCGACCCTGCGCGTGTCGCCGAGTTCCTCGACGTGGTGAAGGGCTTTGGTATCGAAGGCGCTACGGTGTCACCCGGCTATGCCTATGAGCGCGCCCCCGATCAGCAGCACTTCCTCAACCGCGCCAAGACCAAGCAATTGTTCCGTGAGATCTTCAAGCGCGGCCAAGGCGGCAAGAAATGGCCCTTCTTCCAATCGGGCCTCTTCCTCGATTATCTTGCTGGCAATCGCACCTATGAGTGCACGCCGTGGGGCAACCCCACGCGGACGGTCTTCGGCTGGCAGCGCCCGTGCTATCTGCTGGGCGAGGGCTACGCCAAGACTTTTGCTGAACTGATGAAAGAGACGAACTGGGATTCCTATGGCGTCGGCAAATATGAGAAGTGCGCCGACTGCATGGTCCATTGCGGCTTCGAGGCGTCGGCCGTCGACAAATCCTTCGCCAAGCCGTGGGAAGTGTTGAAGGTCGCCTTCGCGGGCATCCGGACCGATGGCGCGATGGCGAAGGATATTCCGCTAGACCGGCAGAGACCCGCCGATTACGTCTTCTCGCGGCACGTCCAGAACAAGCTCGCCGAAATCAAAGAAGCCGAAGCCGCCCCCAGCAGCCATCTGTCGGCTGCGGAATAGCGAGACAAACGCGGCGTTCGCATCGAACGCCGTTTTCACCAAATGCGGGATTTGGCCCGGCGCGCGCGCCAGAGCGCGCAGAACTGGGCCGGCCGCGACGCCGCCCGTCGGGGTGATGCCGGCGAGCGCCGCTGGCGGCACATGCCGCTCGGCAGGGTCGGCGACGACGCGAAAAGCCGCGAAGGGCAGGTTGCGGGCGGCGGCGAAGCGCGCCGCAATATGCAATTCCATGTCCGCGACCGCGGCGCGGGTCGAAAGGTGCAAGCTGCGCTTGCCCGCCGGGGTCGTGACCGGCCGGTCGACGCCGGCCATATCGACGATCGGGGCGCCGCCGAGCGCCGCCGCGAGGCGCTGCGACCAAGCGCGGTCGCATTCGAATTGTTCGCCGTCTTCCTCGATGATGGAGCGGGCGATGAGGACGGTGCCGGGCCGCAGCCCCGGCGCTAGGCCGCCGGCGATCCCGAAGCTCAGGACAGCGCCGACATGGGCTTCGAAGACATCGTCGAGAGCCAATTCGAGGGTTTCCCGGCGCCCGCCGCTGGCGATCACGGAGACGTCGGCGCCGGCCGCGATCCGCGCCTCGGCCTTCATGCCGGTAATGGCAAGGACAGTACGGCGATCTAGATGCCGGCCAACACGGTATTGTGGTTCGCGCGCTTCAGATTGCGGAAGCGCGCCACCGCCCAAAGCGGAAAGAACTTCTCGTAACCGTGGTAGCGCAGGTAGAACACTCTTGGAAAACCCGTCCCGGTAAAAAGCTCTTCCTGCCAAGACCCATCCCCCTCTTGTGCAGCCAGCAGATAGCGGACCCCTCGGGCCACTGCAGGATCGTTAACTTCGCCGGCCGCCATTAGGCCTAGCAACGCCCATGCCGTTTGCGACGCGGTACTCGCAGCCTTCTCATAACCCGTGTACTCGAGCTTATAGCTCTCGCAACCCTCGCCCCAGCCGCCGTCCTCGTTCTGAATCCGCTTCAACCAGGTAAGGGCCTTCTTGAAGGCCCCGTCGGAATGATCGATCCCGGCGGCATTGAGCGCCGAGAGCACCGACCATGTACCATAGATGTAATTGACGCCCCAGCGGCCGAACCAACTGCCGTCCGCTTCCTGCTCCTTAAGCAGATAATCGACGGCGTGGGCGAGTTGCGGGTTGTTTTCGCGCGTCTGGCCGAGCTGCGCCATCATCGAGACGCAGCGCGCCGAGACGTCCGCCGTCGGCGGGTCGAGCAGCGCGCCGTGGTCGGCGAAGGGAATATAGTTCAAGTAATAGTAGGTATTGTCCGCGTCGAAGGCGCCGAAGCCGCCGTTCTTGCTCTGCATCCCTTCGATCCATTCGAGGCCGCGGGCAATCAACTCGTCATAGGCGCCGGCGGGCGCAAGACTGCTGTTACGTGCACGATCCATCGCCAGCACCACGGCCGCAGTGTCGTCGAGATCGGGATAATAGGCATTGGCGTATTGGAAAGCCCAGCCCCCCGGCCGCGTCTTGGGCCGCATTGCCGCCCAATCCCCAGCTAAATCGAGCACTTGCAGTGGCTTCAGCCAGCCAAGCGCCTTGCCGATCGGCTTTACGACCTCGTCGCCGCCGGCCTCCATCAGCGCGTGCAGCGACAGCGCCGTATCCCACACCGGCGATAAACACGGCTGGAAATAGATCTCGTCCTCCTTGACGACGACGAGCCGCTCGATGGCGGCGCGGGCGGCAACGATGTTCGGATCGTCTTCGGGATAGCCAAGCAGACGGTACATTAGCACCGAATTGACGATGGACGGCCAGATCGCGCCGAGTCCGTCGGTACCGTTGATGCGTTCCGTGACGAAAGTAACGGCCTTGTCGATGGCGCGCTTGCGTGGCGCCTTGGGGAAATAAGGTTCGGCGAAGCGCAGAATCTTGTCGATCCCATCGAAGATCACCGTCCAGGGAAACCGCTGGTGCTTGGCCTTCGGCCAGCGCCGCACCTTCTCCGGCGGCTCGATGAAGAGTTCATCGAGGCCGATATTGCGCGGATTGCGCGCCGTCGCGCGCAGGCTCATCAGCACGCTCAGCGGGACGAGCACGGTGCGCGCCCAATAGGAAATCTTCCAGATATGGAACGGAAACCACTCGGGCAGCAGCATGAGTTCGACCGGCACCACCGGCACCGCGCGCCAGGGGACGATGCCATATTGCGCCAGCATGCCACGTGTGAAGACGTTCGACTGCGCCGCGCCGCCATGCGCGAGGATCGCCTCGCGCGCCCGTTTCATATACGGCGCATTGATCGGCTCGCCGATCATCTTGAGCGCGAAATAGGCCTTGACGCTGCAGCTCACATCGAGCGCGCCACCGTGGTACAGTGCCCAGCCGCCATGGTCGGCCTGCTTGCGGCGCAGATAATTGCCGATTTTGGCCTCGACCTCGGGCAACGGCGGTTCGCCGATCTGATAACGAAAGAGGATATATTCGGCCGTGATCGTCGCGTCGGCCTCAAGTTCAAAAACGAAGTGCCCATCGTCCCGTTGAACATCGATCAGCGCCTTGGCACCGGAGTTAACCGCCGCATCGACTTCCGGGAGAGAGAGCGCCCGCAAATTGCTGCCGGCGAACGTATCCAAGCTCACGTTCGATCAATTCCTTCTGTCAAAATCAAACGTCAGCCGTTTGCCAAAAGAACGTCGGCCGCGGAGAAGCCGGAACGAATGGCTCCTTCGATCGTTGCGGGTACCCCCGTATTCGTCCAATCCCCGGCAAGCAGGAGATTGGCCAGACCGCTCCGCGCGTTCGGGCGCCGCGCCTCTTCCTCAGGAGTGGCGGCGAAGGTGGCGCGCTTCTCCTTTATGATTTGCCACGCGGGCAGCGGCGACGCAACCTCGGTAACCAGCTGGATTTCGGACCAGATTTGGGCCGCAAGCTCCTCCCGCGGGGTGGCGATGAGACGGTCGGCCCCACTGATCGTCACCGACAGCCGGCCCGGGAAGGCGAAAAGCCATTCCATCGTCCCGTTCACAATCCCGAGAATGGGCGGCTGGCCGGGGGGCGGGTCGATCTTGTAATGGGCGTTCACAATCGCGCGAAACGCTTGCGGCGTAGGCAAAGCTGGCAAAAGCGCGGCAGCGACTGGTGCCGGAACCGCCAGGACGACGCGATCATCCGGCCCCAGGGCGATTGTCTCGCTGCCGAAGGCAAGCCCGCTGACGCGCTTCCCCTCTGTCTGGATGGCGGACAGCCGCCGCTCGAAGCCGATTTTGACGCCCTTTGTTTCAAGATGACGCAGGGCCGGGTCGATAAAGGCGGTGGAAAGGCCATGCGCCGCCACCAGCGGGCGGCAGGCCTGGCCGCCTTTCATCAGCGTTTCGCGCAGAAGTTGTGCGGCGAGCGCGGCGGCGCCTTCCTCGGGTTGCGTATTGAGCGCGGCGAGGAAGAACGGATGCCATAGCCGTTCCCACAGCAGGCCCTTGCAGCTCATCGCATTCTTGAGCGTCGCGCCCTTGCTGGCGGTCAGCAGCGGCAGCACGCCGAAATAGTCGAATGGCCCAGTGCCCGGCACGCGCCGGTCCGTCTGAAAAACCCACCAGGGAATCGCACCTTCGCTGGGCTTTAAGTGCCAGCGTTCGCGCGTCGCGAGATCGACGAAGGCGAATTCGGCATGGTCGGGGCCGACGAGCTGATCCTCGCTGCCGACAAGGCGCAGGAATTGCCGCGCCGCATAATTGCCGGAGAGCAGCAGATGGTTGCCGTTGTCGATCTCCATCCCGAGCGTCGTGTCGAAATAGGAGCGGCAGCGGCCGCCCGCGTGCGTCGCGGATTCGTGGATGATGATCTCGCGCGCACCATCCGCCAGCCGCAAGGCCGCGGCGAGTCCGGCCACGCCGGCGCCGACAATATGGACGCGGGACATCAGAACAGGCCGTGGCGCAGCAGGACGAGCAGTAATTGATGCTTCGGCAACCGGATCTTAGTGCGCGGCGGGGCGAAGCCGCGCGCCAGCAGCGCGGCGAAGATGATCTGATAGGCTTCGTACATCAGCCGCGGCGATTTCACGCTCGCACGCGGGCAGCGCTTCATGATCGCGGCGGCCTCGGCGAAATGTGCCTTGGCGCGGGCGATCACCGGCGCGCAGGCGGCGGCGAGATTGGGAGAGGCGATAACCGTTTTCGGATCGGTGCTCGTGATGCCGGCGGCGATGAGCGCCTCGCGCGGCAGATAGAGCCGGTCGATCTCGGCGTCCTCGTCGAGATCGCGCAGAATATTGGTGAGTTGCAGCGCGCGGCCGAGATGATGCGCGAGCGCCAAGCCTTCCGCCTCCGGCGTGCCGAAGACGCGCACGCTGAGACGGCCGACGGCACTCGCGACCCGGTCGCAATAAAGATCGAGCGTCTGCCAGTCCGGCGCCTGGATGTTTTCCCGCACATCCATTTCCATGCCGTCGATCACGGCGAAGAAATCCTGCTTCTGCAGATTGAATTCTTTGATCGCCGTGGCGAGCCCGGCGAATTGCGGGCCGGGACTCTTGCCGGCGATCAGCGCATTGATGTCCCGCCGCCATTGCTCCAATTGTTGGAGGCGCAGCGCCTGCGGGCCGCCATCGTCGGCGATGTCGTCGACAAGGCGGCAGAAGGAATAAATTTCGAACATGCCGTCGCGTTGCGCGCGCGGCAGGATGCGCATGGCCGCATAGAACGAGCTGCCGCTCGCGCGGGTCTGCGCGGTCGCGGGGGGTGCCGCCTCGGCGACGCTCATGCGCGCCTCGCTTGCGTCGCGGCTGCCGCCGGCGCGCCCCTGACGCGGCCGATCAAACCGCGGCCGATGCCGGCGAGAGTTAAGGCGAGGAACTCGGGCTTACTCAGATGCACTTTCTCGCTCAGCGGATCGCGCTTTTGCAGAAGCGTGACGAGCGTCTGCGCCAAGCGCCCGATCACCGCGGTTTCGAGCGACAGCCGCAGATCCTTCACCTGCGGCGACAAGGTGCGGCCTTCAACGACGAGCTTTTCCGTGCGCGCCGCGAGTTCATGCAGGCAGGCGAGCAGGGCCGGCGTCGCCTTGTCCGCGGCGAGCGCCGTGACATCGGTGCCGTGCTTGGCCAGCGCATCCTGCGGAATATAGACGCGGTCGAGGCTACGATAATCGGCGCCGCAGTCCTGAACATGGTTGATGATCTGCAAGGCCGAGCACAGCGCGTCATTGGCGGGCCATGTCGTCTCGCGTTCGCCATGCACTTCGAGCACGAAGCGGCCGACCGGCGCGGCCGAATAGGCGCAATAATGCATCAGCTCGTCGAAATTGGCGTAGCGCGTCTTGGTCGCGTCCATGCGAAAGGCATAGAGCAGGTCGAGCGCATGGCGGGCCGAGAGCTTGCGTGCCGTCAGCGCCGTGCGCAAAGGCTTGGCGACCTCGACGCCCTCGTCCCGGCCGAGCAGTGCCGCCTCGAAACGGTCGAGCCGCGCGATCTTTTCGTCCGGGCTCAGCTCCGGGCTGTCGGCGATGTCGTCGGCGGCACGGACGAAATTATAGAAGGCGAGCACGACAGGCCGGTGCGCCGGCGCAATGAGCGCCGAGGCGACGGGAAAATTCTCGTCGCGATGGGTCTTCGTTGCCGGCTGTAGAATCGCGTCGCTCATTTCAGATAACCGTGGGCGCTGAACCAAGAGAGGGCATCTTCGAGCCCCTGTTTATAGGGCCGCGGCCCGTAGGCCAAATCGCGCTCTGCCTTGGCGGATGAGAAGAACATCCGATATTTCGCCATGCGCAACCCGTCGAGGGTCAGGAATGGCTCGCGGCTGGTGAACCGCGCCTGCGCCTCGACCAAGGCGGCGAGCGGAAACAAGAGCCGGCGCGGCACATTTATCTTTGGCGGACGGCGGCCGGTCAAGGCCGCGATATCGGCCAGCATTTTTGAGAGCAGCACGTTCTCGCCGCCGAGGATATATTGCGCGCCGATCTTGCCCTTTTGGAGAGCCGCCAGATGGCCCGCCGCGACATCGTCGACATGGACAAGGTTGAGCCCCGTGTCGACGTAGCCGGGCATGCGGCCCATCGCCGCCTCGACGATAATGCGCCCAGTCGGGGTCGGTTTCACGTCGCGCGGACCGATCGGCGTCGAGGGATGCACGATGACGGCCGGCAATCCTTCTTCGGCGATCATCTCCTTGACGATAAGCTCGGCCGCGACCTTGCTGCGCTTATAGGCGCCGATGGCCTTATCGAGCGCCAGCGAGCGCGTCTCGTCGCCAGGCGTGCCGTCGGCAGGGATGGCGATGGTCGCCACAGAACTCGTATAGACGACGCGCTCGACACCTGCCTTCAGCGCCGCGCGCATCAGGTTGCGCGTGCCGTCGCAATTGGTCCGCAGGATCTCTTCCGGGTCCGGCGCCCAGAGCCGGTAATCGGCGGCGACATGGAAAAGATACGTAACGCCGGCCATGGCGCGCGAGACCGCCTCCGGGTCGCGCATATCGCCTTCGGCGAGCTCGACCTGGAGATCGGCAAGATTTTGTCGCGGGCTGCTGGCGCGCACGAGCGCGCGCACCTCAAACCCCGCGGCAAGCGCGGCGCGGGCGACGGCAGCGCCGACAAAGCCGGAGGCGCCGGTCACCAGGATTTTATCTCCGGCCACCCTATAAATCCTTAAGCTTCGGAAGGTGCAGGGCCTTACCATCTCCGCCGCACGGAGAGCAACCGTCGGCAGGGCCCTCGCCCCTCTCCCCGCTTCCAGGCCGCCATCAAAGAGTACGATTTTCTGGCCATCTCCCCCTTTCCAGTTTAAAGGCCTTCCAATGTCATCCGATGCTTCCGAAACCGTCGACGACGCTGGCGGCGCAAAAAAACGCAATTCTCCCAAGGCTTTGCTGGCGCTAATGCCTTACGTGGCCCGCTACAGGGGCCGTGTTTTTGCCGCGCTCGGAGCACTGACACTCGCCGCGGCGGCGACGCTGGTGGTGCCGATCGCTGTCCGGCTGATGATCGATGACGGCTTTTCGGCGCAGAGTGCCGGCAATGTGAACCGCTATTTCGGGGCGATGATCGGTGTCGTCGCGGTGCTCGCGCTCGCGTCGGGCGCCCGCTATTATCTCGTCAACACACTCGGCGAGCGTATCGTCGCCGATCTGCGCTCGGCGGTGTTCAATCATCTCTCGGCTCTCGATGCGAGCTTCTTCGATACGGCCCGGATTGGTGAGCTTCTCTCGCGCCTCACCGCCGACACAACGCAGTTGAAGGCCGCCTTCGGCGCGTCGGCCTCGGTCGCGCTGCGCAATTTCTTCATGTTCGTCGGCGCCGTGGCGCTGATGGTCTATACGAGCCCCAAGCTCTCGGCTTTCGTGCTCATCGCGATCCCGATCATCGTGCTGCCGCTCTATGCCGCCGGGCGCGCAGTGAAGAAACGCTCGCGCGCCGCTCAGGACACGCTTGCCGAGGCCAGCGCCTATGCGGCGGAGAATCTCGGCGCGGTGCGCGTCATGCAGGCCTTCGGCGCGGAGGCGGCGACCAATGCGCACTTCGGCGCGGCGGTCGAGGAATCCTACGAGGCGGCGCGGCTTTCCTTGCTGGCGCGCGGCATCGTCACGATCATCGCCATTTTCCTCGCTTTCGCCAGCGTCGTCGTGGTCCTCTGGCTCGGCGCGCATGATGTGCTGGCGGGCCGCATCACCGGCGGTCTGCTCTCGCAATTTGTCCTCTACGCCGTGCTCGCCGCCGGCGCGCTCGGCGAGTTGAGCCAGGTCTGGAACGAGATTTCCGCCGCCGCCGGCGCGGCCGGACGCATCGGCGAGATTTTGGCGGTCAAGCCCAGGATCACCGCGCCGGTGCCCGCCGCGCCTCTGCCGTCGCCGCCGCGCGGGGCACTTGTGTTCGATCATGTCAATTTCGCCTATCCGAGCCGGCTGGACGTCTCGGCGCTGCATGACCTTTCGTTCGAGATCGCGCCCGGCGAAACGGTCGCCATCGTTGGCCCGAGCGGCGCCGGCAAATCGACGATCTTCCAGCTTTTGCTGCGCTTCTACGATCCGCTCGGCGGCCGGGTCGAATTCGACGGCGTCGATATCAAGACGGTCGACCCGGCGGAACTGCGCAAGCGCATCTCGCTCGTGCCGCAGGAGCCGGTGATTTTCGCGTCGAGCTTTGCGGATAACATCCGCTATGGCGCGCCGGGGGCGAGCGAGGCGGCGGTCGAGAAGGCGGCGAAGAAGGCCGCGGCGCAGGATTTCATCGCCACCACCGCGCAAGGCTACGCGACCAAGGTCGGCGAGCGCGGCGTCACGCTTTCCGGCGGCGAGCGTCAGCGGCTCGCCATCGCCCGCGCCGTTCTGCGCGAGGCGCCGGTCCTGCTGCTCGACGAGGCGACCTCTGCGCTCGATGCGGCGAATGAAGGCCTTGTCCAGGAGGCGCTGCAGGAGCTGAAGGCCGGCCGCACCACGCTCGTCATCGCACACCGGCTGGCGACGGTTCTCTCGGCCGACCGTATCCTGGTTCTAGAGGCGGGCCGCATCGTCGAAGAAGGCACCCATGCCCAGCTCGTCGCCAAGGATGGGCTCTACGCCCGCCTCGCGCGGATGCAATTCGAGACCGGCGCGCGGGCGCTCAACGGCAACCACGAGGCCGCGGCGGAGTAATCGCGACAGCGATTCCCGCAGTGCGTCATAGCTGGG
>CAVRQD010000004.1:0-20080 GCA_963723285.1 uncultured Alphaproteobacteria bacterium
GAAGCTGGCTGGTCACTCTCTGGCATTTGCATCGATTGGGATCGATGCAGCGCTTTTGACGAGTTCCAAGCACATCTATCTTCGAGCAAGCTCGAAGACGTCGATGAACTTGATAAACGTGACCGCCAAAGTCTTTTTCTCGATGCGCGCCCAAAGGCTTGCATCGCGCAAGGACCTCGCCGTCCACGTTTCTCTTTCTTCCTATTCAATTGTCAAACAGCGGACTAACGACGCGTTTAGGAGCGAAACGTCCTCTACCCAATTTTTCAATTGGGTGGCTGTGGGCCCGAGAAACTCGAGAGAAGCGCTTCGCAGATGCCGCGCAACGGCGACGTCGTCAGCGGGGTCGTTATATGTCCAGCTCCTTCGAGCTGTCAACAACGATTCAAAAAAACTTCGCGTTTCCTACGCGAGCAGCCGGAAATCGCACTGGGCGCTCTCCGGCACGCCTCTATGAGATATGGGAAAGACCTCGCCAGTTACAAGATCCGCCTGTGAATCTCGGGGAGAAATGCGCCGCGGCGCGGCCACCGTCCGTCTTCTGGTCCCCTGGCGGCAAACACCAGGCCCGGCCGGCGCCAACCGGCCCTTTCGCGCCGCGAAAGCCGATGCCGCGGCCGCGAAGGCCTAGAACCGCCACCTCTGCGCGCTGGCGACGAGAAAATCGCGAAAAACCTGGACGCGGGCGACGTTCTTCATCTCCTCCGCATAGACGACGTAGCAGTCGAACTGCGCCATAACCGCCTGCGGCAGAAGCTGCGCCAGATTGGTGCCCGCATCGATGAGATAATCGGGCAGGACGGCGATGCCGACACTGTTCTCGACGGCCCGGCGCAGCGCCGTGATGTTGTTGACCGAAAGCGCCGCCTCGCGCGGCGCCTTGGCATCGCGCCCGACGGTGAGCAGGGCGTTGAGACTTTCGAGAAAGCTCGCCGTCGGCGCGGCGAAGGCAAGCAGGCGGTGCTTGTCGAGATCCGCGATCGTCTGCGGCTCGCCGTGGCGGGCGATGTAATCTTTCGCCGCATAGAGGTGATAGTGCATGGTGAAGAGCCGGCGGCGGATCAGATCCGGCTGCGTCGGCTCGCGCAGGCGCAGCGCCACATCCGCCTCCCGCATACCGAGATCGAGCTCGTCCTCGGAGAGGATCACCTTGATCTTGATGTCGGGATAAAGCTCGAGGAATTGGCCGAGCCGCGGCGTCAGCCAATTGGTGCCGATGCCGTAGGTCGCGGTGACGCGCAGCTCGCCATGCGGCTTCTCGCGGCTGTCGGCGAGCCCCGCCTGGACGGTGTCGAGCTTCATCGTCACTTCGCGCACCGTGCGCAGGAGAAGCTCGCCCTGCTCGGTCAGGATCAGCCCGCGGGCGTGGCGGTGGAAGAGCGGCACGGCGAGGTCTTGCTCCAGCGCGCTCACCTGGCGGCTGACCGCCGACTGGCTAAGCCCTAAGGCCGCGCCGGCATGGGTGAAGGACCCCGCCTCCGCCGCCGCATGAAAGATGCGCAGCTTATCCCAGTCCATGCTTCCCCTCGATCTTGGCTGCGTATCACTCCGCCGCCGCGCGGTGATGCGCCTCGGCCGCCAGCCAGCGCTCCGCCTCGAGCGCTGCCATGCAGCCGAGCCCCGCCGCCGTTACCGCCTGCCGGTAAATATCGTCCGTCACGTCGCCCGCCGCGAAGACGCCGGGCACATTGGTCGCCGTGGAGGACGGTGCGGTCTTCAGATAGCCATTGGGCTTGGCGTCGATCTGGCCGAGGAAAAGCTCGGACGCCGGCTGATGGCCGATGGCGACAAAGACCCCCTCGGCCGGCACTTCCGTAAAGACGCCCGTTTTGACGTTCTTGAGCCGCACATGGGTGACGCCGCGCGGTGCATCGGTGCCGCAGACCTCATCGACGACATTGTCCCAGATGACTTCGACATTCGGCAGTTTGAACAGCCGGTCCTGCAAAATCTTCTCGGCGCGGAAGGAATTGCGGCGGTGGACGATTGTGACCTTGCGGGTGAGCTGGGCGAGATAGAGCGCCTCCTCGACTGCGGTGTTGCCGCCGCCGACGACTAGCACATCCTTGCCGCGATAGAAGAAGCCGTCACAGGTGGCGCAGGCCGACACCCCGTAGCCGCGGTAGGTCTCCTCGGTCGGGATGCCGAGCCAACGCGCCTTGGCGCCCGTCGCGATGATTAGAGCGTCCGTCGTATAGATTGTGCCGCTGTCGCCATGAAGATGAAAGGGCCGGCTGCCCAGCTCAACCTTGACGATATGGTCGGAGATGAATTGCGTGCCGACATGTTCGGCCTGGAGCCGCATCTGCTCCATCAGCCAAGGGCCCTGGATCGGCGCGGCAAAGCCCGGATAATTCTCGACATCCGTCGTGATCATCAACTGGCCGCCGGGCTCGAAGCCGGAGATCAGCACCGGCTCCAGCATCCCGCGCGCGGCGTAGATCGCCGCCGTATAGCCGGCCGGACCGGAGCCGATGATGGTGAGCCTGGCGTGGCGGGTCGGGGCTTTAGACATGCGCGCCTCGTATGACAAAACGTCATAGCAATCTATGGGCGCTACGCCCTGGCTGCAACCCAAACGGCCCAGGCGACACGGGAATAAACCGCTCTTTCAACTGGGGGGGCGCCGGGATCGGCGGCGTCTCCGGAAGCCTTATCCGGAAATGAGGCGGCCAGCCGGCATACCCAACCGCTGGCCGTATTCTTATCAGGAATGGTGAGGGTGCCAGGGGCGCGGCGCCGGCTCCAGCCTCAGGCCGGTGATGCCTGCGGTGATATCGACGCCCGTCTGCGCGCTGACGGAGAGGGGCTGCAGGCCGACCGAACCGGCGTTGCCGCCGACGAGCGCATTGGCGCCTACGCCAATACCCAGCGAAACGCTGGCGCTGGCGCCGCCGTAGCGGCCCGCAAGCGCGGTGTGGCCGAGCTCGCGCGTCGCCGCGAACACGCCCCAGACGATCCGGCCTGGTCCGGACGCGCCGAGCGCGAGGCCGAAATGGGTGATTGTGCCGACATAATAATCCGGCGGCGCATAAGAGCGCGAGAAGCGGCAGGAAAGAGCCCTACGCGACGTGATGATGAGACCGACGCCCGGCGCCACATTGCATTCCAATAGACCGACCTGTGCCGCCTGAGCCGTGCCAGCGCTGGCGAACCAAGGCGCACAAAGAGCAAAAAGAGCTGCGGCGAAAACCCGTGGCTTAAAACGCATGAACGGTCTCCTTCCCTGCCTAAAACGAAATTGTCGAGCCGAAGCTCACTTCCACCCAACATGGACTTATTCGTGACGGCGCCGCAAGTCTGCCTCTGTCGTGCCGCACATATGGAAGCCGTTTACCGATCTCATTTACCGATCTCATGGCCACTTGACCAAGGGCGGCATGGACGAAAGAATCGAATCGACATTGCCCCCTGTCTTGAGTCCGAAGATCGTGCCCCGATCGTAGAGCAAATTGAACTCAACATAGCGCCCGCGGCGCACGAGTTGCTCATCGCGCTCAGCATCATTCCAAGGCTTGGTAAAATTGCTGCGGACGATTTCCGGATAAATCGCCAGAAATGTCTCACCGACATCACGGGTGAAGGCGAAATCCGCCGCGAAGCCCGTGGGCGAAGCGAGATAATCGTAGAAGATGCCGCCGATGCCGCGCGGCTCTTGGCGATGCTTCAAATAAAAATATTCGTCGCACCATTCTTTGAACCGCTGATAGTCTGCGACCTCGGCGTGGCGCCGGCAGGCGGCTGCGAAAGCGGCGTGAAAGGCGATCGAGTCAGGGTCGGTCTGCGTGCGCCGGCGATCGAGCACGGGCGTCAAATCAGCGCCGCCGCCGAACCAGGCCTTCTGCGTCACGACGAAACGTGTGTTCATGTGCACCGTCGGCACATGCGGATTCCACGGATGGGCGATGAGCGAAATGCCCGCCGCCCAGAAATGCGGATCGGCCTCGGCGCCAGGAATTTGCTTGGCGAATTCCGGCGGGAAAGTTCCGTAAACAGTCGACGTATGCACGCCGGCTTTTTCAAAGACGCGGCCTTTGAGCAGCGCCATCCTGCCGCCGCCGCCGTCCGCGCCCGTAGCGTCCTTGCGCTGCCAGGGCGTGAAAACGAAGCGCCCGGGCGCGGCATTCTCAAGCGCAAAAGGGCCGGGGCAATCCGCCTCGAGCGCCTCAAAGGCGGCACAGATTTTGGTCTGCAAAGTCTCGAACCAGGCGCGCGCCTGCGCCTGCTGCAGCGTCAATTCCCCAGCGTCCGCCATCCTTTTGCGCCTCTATCCTTCCGCGCTGCGGATTTGCCGTAGCGCTTCACCGAGAACCATGGCGGCCGCGACCGCGACATTCAGCGAGCGCAGCGGCGGCCGGATCGGAATGCGCACGCCAGCATCGGCCACCGCCCGCACATCGCCGGGTACACCCGACGATTCCCGCCCGACAAGCAATATGTCGCCGGGCGCATAGCGGAAATCGCGATAATCCTGCGTTGCCTTGGTCGAGAGCAGCACAAGCCGGCGCCCCGCGGCGGCGCGCCAGGCGGCGAAAGCGGCGAAACTTTCGTGCCGGGCGAGCATCACATATTCGAGATAATCCATCCCGGCGCGGCGGAAGGCGCGATCGCTCATCGGAAAGCCCGCCGGCGCGATGAGCGCCGCCTCCACGCCCAGGCAGGCGCAGAGCCGCAGCATCGTTCCGCAATTCTGCGGAATATCCGGCTGATAAAGCGCCAAAGTCAGCGGCGGACCCGCAGCGTCGGTCATCGCACCTCCATCGCTGGCGTGTTCGCGCCCGTCCTTTTGGTCAAGTGGCGAAAAGACGCATTGCTGCATACGCGTAAAAGCGCAACACTCTTAGAAAGGGCAAAAAGCCAATTGAAAGTGTTGGGGAAGCGCCTTGGCTGAGAGCGTAAGCTTAGAGCAGCCGACGCGTCGCGATTTTCTTTTCATCGCGACAGGGTCGGTCGGTGTCGTTGGTGTCGCGTCGGCTGTCTGGCCGTTGATTGACCAGATGAATCCTGACGCCTCGACGCTCGCCGCCGCCTCAACGGAAGTCGATCTCTCCCATATCAGCGAAGGGCAGATTCTCACCGTCAAATGGCGCGGCAAGCCGGTCTTCGTCCGCCATCGCACGCCGAAGGAAATCGCCGCCGCCCGCGCCGTGCCGCTGAGCGAATTGCGCGATCCGGCGACCGACGAAGAGCGCGCGCCGCATCCCGAATGGCTGATCGTCATCGGCATCTGCACCCATCTCGGCTGCGTGCCGCTCGGCCATCAAGGCCCTTACGACGGCTGGTTCTGCCCCTGCCACGGCTCGGTTTACGACACGGCCGGCCGCATCCGCCAGGGGCCGGCGCCCTATAATCTTAATCTCCCTCCTTACAAATTCCTCCCCGACAACAAGCTCCAGATCGGCTGAGTGGTGGCCGGCATGCGGGTGCAGCAGAGATAATGCGATGAGCGGTTCTTCCTCTTACGTTCCGAAGAGCGCCTTTGCCAGATGGCTCGAGAGCCGCCTGCCGATCGTGGGTCTCGTCCATAGCTCGTTCGTGACCTTTCCCAACCCGCGCAATCTCAATTATTGGTGGACCTTCGGCGGCATATTGAGCTTCATGCTGGTGGCGCAGATCGTCACCGGCGTCGCGCTCGCCATGCATTATGTGCCGAGTTCGGGCCTCGCCTTTCTCTCCGTCGAACACATCATGCGCGACGTGAACTATGGCTGGCTGCTGCGCTATGCGCATTCGAACGGCGCCTCGATGTTCTTCTTCGCCGTCTACATCCACATCATGCGCGGCGTCTACTACGGCTCTTACAAAGCGCCGCGCGAAGTGCTTTGGATCCTCGGCGTCATCATTTATCTGCTCATGATGGCGACCGGCTTCCTCGGCTATACGCTGCCATGGGGCCAGATGAGCTTCTGGGGCGCGACCGTCATCACAAGCCTCTTCTCGGCGATCCCGCTCGTTGGCAATGCGATCACGACCTGGCTATGGGGCGGCTATGCCGTCGACGATGCGACGCTCAACCGCTTCTACGCGTTGCATTACCTGCTGCCGTTCATGATCGCTGCCGTCGTCGTGCTGCACATCTGGGCGCTGCATGTGACTGGCTCCAACAATCCGACCGGCATCGAGAAGCAATCGAGCAAGGACACGCTGCCCTTTAATCCCTATTTCACGGTCAAGGACGGCTTCGCCCTCGTCTGCTTCCTGATCCTCTACGCCTGGTTCATCTTCTACATCCCGAACTATCTCGGCGATGCCGACAATTACATCCAGGCCAATCCGCTACAGACGCCGCCGCATATCGTGCCGGAATGGTATTATCTGCCGTTCTACGCGATCCTGCGCTCGATCCCCTCGAAGCTCGGCGGCGTCACCTGCATGTTCGGCGCGATCCTGCTCTTCGCCTTTCTGCCCTGGATCGACCGCTCGCCGGTGCGCTCGGCCAGCTACCGGCCGCTGTTCCGCATCTTCTTCTGGCTCTTTGTCGTGACCATCTTCGGCCTCGGCTATATCGGCTCGCAGCCGCCGGAGGGCGGCTTCATCCTCGCCGGGCGGATCCTGACGACCTCCTATTTTTCCTTCTTTTTCATCGTACTGCCGTTGCTCAACGTGTTCGAGAAGCCGAGAAAGTTGCCCGCTTCGCTCGCCGAGGCCGTGCTCGGCCAATCGACACCGGGCAAAGCCTGAATCGGGAAGTCAAGAGATGGCGCATCGCACGCGGCACATTCTGGCAGGCTTGGCAGGCATCGCCGGCCTTTGCGTCTTGACGGCCGCCGCGGGGCTCGCCGCCAACACGACAAACAATAGCAATGAGGTTCCGCTGCAAGCGGAAGGCCTGATGCCGCCGCGCCAGACTTGGAGCTTCCACGGGCCTTTCGGCAAGTTCGACCAAGCGCAATTGCGGCGTGGCTTCAAGGTCTATCACGACGTTTGTGGTGCCTGCCATTCGCTGAACCTTGTCGCTTTCCGCGATCTCGCGGACACGGGCGGACTCGGGCTTTCCGAAGCGGAGGTGAAGGCGCTCGCCGCCTCCTATCAGATCGAGGACGGGCCAAACGAGCAGGGCCAGATGTTCAAGCGGGCCGGCCGGCCCTCCGACGATTTCCCGCCCCCATTCCCGAACCCCGAGGCGGCCAAGGCGGTCTTCGGCGCGCCGCCGCCCGATATGTCGGATCTCGCCAAGGCGCGCGGCTTCCCACGGCCGTTCCCGCTCTTCATCTTCGACGCCGTTACCCAATATCAGGAGCAGGGGCCGGACTATATCGTCGCGATCCTCAACGGCTTCACCCACCCGAGCGATCCGAACTGGAATCTCTATTTCCCCGGCCACAAGATCGCCATGCCGAAGCCGCTCTCCGACGGCGCCGTGCAATATACCGACGGAACGCCGCCGACGCTGGCCAATTACTCGCGCGATGTCGCCGCCTTCCTCTATTGGGCGGCCGAACCCAAGCTCGAGTCGCGCAAGGCGACCGGCTTCCGCGTCATGGCCTTCCTGATTGTCTTCGCGACGCTGCTCTATTTCACCAAGAAGCGCATCTGGGCCGGCGTCGGCGGACATTGAGGGCGCCGTCTCCGCGGCCATTCCTTTTCGCCAGCCCCGACCGTTGACATGCTGCCCTCGCACGGCCAATTCTGCGCCGCGAAAAACTCATCTGGTCGGGGCGGCATGACCAAATCCATTGTTGGTATCATCGGCGGCTCGGGCGTCTATCACCTGCCGGGCCTCGCCGATTTGCACGAAGAGAACGTCTCGACACCGTGGGGCGAACCCTCGGATGCGCTGCGCTTCGGTAAAGTGGGTGCGACCGAGGTCGTGTTCCTGCCCCGGCACGGGCGCGGCCACCGGCTTTCGCCCTCCGGCATCAATTACCGCGCCAATATCTACGCGCTGAAACAGGTCGGCGTCACCGATCTCATTTCGGTTTCCGCCTGCGGCTCGTTCAAGGCGGAACTCAATCCCGGCCTCTTCGTCCTCGTCGATCAATTCGTCGATCGCACCTTCGGGCGCCAATCCTCGTTCTTCGGCAATGGCTGCGTCGCCCATGTCTCGATGGCACATCCGGTCGCGCCGCTGCTGCGCGAGCGCATCGCCGCGGCGGCGGAGGTCGAGGGCATCGGCTATGTGATGGGCGGCACCTATGTTGCGATGGAGGGGCCGCAATTCTCTTCGCTCGCCGAATCGTGCGCCTATCAGGCCGCCGGCTTCGACGTGATCGGCATGACCGCCTTGCCGGAAGCGAAACTCGCCCGCGAGGCGGAAATCTCCTATGCCACCGTCGCCATGGTGACGGATTACGACTGCTGGCACCCCGATCACGACGATGTCGATGTCGCCGCGATCATCGCCACTTTGCAGGCCAATACCGGCAGAGCGGAGCGGCTGCTGGCGCGGCTCCTGCAAGACTTTCCCGCCGAGCACGAGCCCTGCCCGATCGGCTCCGACCGGGCGCTCGACGCGGCGCTCATCACCGCCCCCGAGGCGCGCGACCCGGAGCTCCTCAAGAAGCTCGGCGCCATATTGAAACGAGTCAACGGCCAATGACCCTCAAGAATGCCATCCGCACTATTCCGGACTATCCCAAGCCCGGCATCATGTTTCGCGACATCACCACGCTGCTCGCCGATGCGAAGGCCTTCCGCAAGGCGATCGACGAATTGGTGCAACCCTGGTCGGGCGGCAAGATCGACAAGATCGCCGGCATCGAGGCGCGCGGCTTCATCCTCGGCGGCGCGGTCGCGCACCAGCTCTCGGCCGGCTTCGTGCCGATCCGCAAGAAGGGCAAGCTGCCGCACAAGACCGTCTCGATCAGCTATTCGCTCGAATATGGCGACGACGAGATGGAGATGCATGTCGATGCGCTGGAAGCTGGCGAGAAGGTGATCCTGGTCGACGATCTCATCGCCACGGGCGGCACGGCCGAAGCCGCGGTGAAGCTCCTGAATAAGCTCGGCGCCGATGTCGTCGCAGCCTGTTTCGTCATCGACCTGCCGGAGCTCGGCGGCGCCAAGAAGATCGAGGCGCTCGGCGTTCCGGTGCGCAGCCTCATCGCGTTTGAGGGGCACTGAATCGTCTCACGCTCGCCCCGCGACCGAAAACTGGGAGACATACCAGCGCGCATACCAGTGGACGACCCAGGGGATCGGGATGATGAAGGCGCATCCGAGAGCGACGACGAACGTGCGCCAGAGAATCTCCAAGCCGGTCGCATTGAAGGTGACGGGCCCCGGCGTCCCCGCGATATTGGCCGCGATCCAGCGCATCCAGGCACTCGTGACCCAGGCCCAGCCGATGATCGTGATGAAAGAGATATAGAACAGCAGCGACCAGCCGACATAGGCGAGGATATCGCCATTGAAGCGTAGCCCCAGCGGGCGGCCGGACGAGGTGATGTTGGAGATCAGCCATCGCAGGACGAACCAGCCCAGCGCCGCCTCGACGGGAACGAGCAGGATCGGCAGTGCGTGAACATGGTGCTCGGGATGGGCACGGGTCTCGGGCAGACCGGCATAGCTGAACAGTCCGATGAGGATGAAGACCCACCAGATATCGCCGGGCTTGCCGGAAAAACCGAGCGCGGGAATCTGCGGCACGCGCAGATGTTCGATGAACCATTTATAGAAGCTCGTCATCGCCCAGGGCGCGGGAATGACAAGCAGCGTGCCGATGGCGGCGAGCAGCGCGCGGCCGAGCAAGCCCCAGACGCCGAAGTCCGCCGTGACCGCATTGCCCAGCATGCGGATCGAATCCGTGTTGGCTGCCGGCCATTGCGCACTGCCGGGAAGCGGCGTCGGGGGTGGCCCGGGCGGTGGCGGCGCAGCGGCCGCGGCGATGAGGCCCGGCACATCGCCCGCCCGCTGCCAATCCGCCATGCCCTCGCTCCAAACGAGCGTATCGGCCGTAACGCGGCCCGCCGCGACGAGAGCGAGAAATTCCGTTTCGGGAAAGGGGCCCTCCTGCCTGCCGGCATTCACGATGTACCAGGATCGCTCTGCCATCTGTTCCTCCCCAGCACGGCGGTGTTTTGTTTTATGGCCGCTTTTGATCTCTGAAATTTGAACCGATGCTAGCGACGCGGCTTAAGTTGGACAATGGCCCGCGGTCAGATGCGCTTTGCGTCCCGCAAAATCTCCCGCGCCGCGTTGCGGCCCGGCAGGCCGGTGACGCCGCCGCCGGGGTGCGTGCCGGCGCCACACATGTAAAGCCCGGCGACCGGGGCGCGATAATCGGCATGGCCCAGCATCGGCCGCGCCGAGAAGAGCTGGCCGAGATCGAGTTTCCCATGAAAAATGTCGCCGCCGATTAGGCCGAACGTACGTTCGAGATCGAGCGGCGAGAATGTCTGCCGGGCGATGACCGAGGCTTTGAAGTTCGGCGCATAGCGATCGACCGTCGCGATCATCAGATCGGCGACCTTTCCACGATGATCGTCCCATGATTTGCCGTCGGGCAGCGTCGGCGCGACATGCTGGCAAAAGAGGCTCGCGACATGCGCGCCACGCGGCGCCAAAGTCTCGTCGAGCGTTGAGGGAATAAGCATCTCGACGATCGGCCTTTGCGACCAGCCGAAACGCCGCGCATCGAAATAGGCCTCCTCCATGTAGCGCAGCGACGGCGCGAGGATGATGCCGGCGGTGTGATGCTCGGCCGTGTCGCGTCCCGGCAGCGCAGAAAAATCCGGCAGTTCGGACAAAGCAACATTCATGCGGAATGTGCCGGAGCCGCAGCGCCAGCGCCCGATGCGATCCTTGAAATCGGCGGCCAGCGCCTCTTGCGGGACGAGATCGCGATAAAGCAGCTTCGGATTGACATTGGCGGCGACGATTTTCGCGCGAAACACATCGCCCTTTTGCGTGACGACACCGGCGGCGCGGCCCTTTTCGATCAGCACTTCGCGCACGGGGCTTGCTGTACGAATCTCGACGCCCCTCGCGCACGCCGCTTTCGCCATGGCTTGCGTGATCGCGCCCATGCCGCCGATGGCGTGACCCCATTGGCCTTTCACGCCGTTCACCTCACCGAAGCAATGATGCAGCAGCACGTAGGCCGAGCCCGGCGCATAAGGGCTGGCATAATTGCCGACGACCGAATCAAAGCCAAAGGCCGCCTTGATCGGTGCGCTTTCGAACCAATGATCGAGATAATCGCCGGCGGAGGCGGTGAAGATTTCGAGCACGTCGCGCTCACCTTCGAGCCCCAATCGCCGCAGCTTGTCGGCGAATTTTCCGGCGCGGAACAATTGCCGCAGCCAGTCGGCCGCGCCGCGCGGGACATTCGGCGGCGTCTCCTGCGCGACGGCGCGCAGAAAATCCGCCAGCGCATCGAGCCGCGCCGTATAGGCATCGAGCCTGTCCGCATCCCGTGCCGAGAATTTCGCGACCTCGGCGCGCGTGCGCCCCGCACCGACCTTCAGATAGCGCCCGTCGTCGAGCGGCAGAAAATTCGAGAGTTTTCGCGGAACGATGCGCAGCCCGTGGCTGGCAAGATCGAGATCGCGGATGATCGCCGGCTGCAACAGCGAAACGGTATAGGCCGCGACCGAATTGCGGAAGCTAGGATGGAATTCCTCCGTCACCGCACACCCGCCGACCGTGTCGCGGGCTTCGAGCACCAAAGTCTTGAGCCCGGCGGCGCCGAGATAGGCCGCGCAGACGAGGCCATTATGGCCGCCGCCGATCACGATGGCGTCATAGGTCAATGCGCGGCCGCCTGTGCGTTAAGGTTAAGGATCTATAAAACCCTCAGGAGCGCGCTTGTCCTATAATGAAAAGGCAAGCTCCGATCATACGGGAGTTCAACCGGTTCAGGGCGCGTAATGCAACATCCCCCTGCGGCTTTCGGCGGCAAACCTCTTTCTGCCTTTGTAGCCGGCGCAGCGCGCGAGCCTGAGGCTGCGACTACGGCCCAAACCGGGCTGAGCGTCGAATTGCGCGGGATCGACGAAATGGCGCCGTTGGTCGAAGCCTGGCGCGATCTCCTGCGCCGCAGTCTTGAACCCAATATCTTTCTCGATCCCGATTTCGCTCTGGCCGCCTTCGCCTATCTGCGGCCGCATAATTTCAAGATCGCCGTTGTCTTCGAGCCTGGCGCGGAGCGACGGCTTCTCGCGCTGATGCCGCTGGCCCTGCCGGCAATGCGCTTCGGCTTGGCGCGCGTGCCCGTCCACAAGCAAGCGGCGCTCGGCCTGCCGCTGCTCGACCGCGCCCAGGCGGGGCGCGCGCTGGACGCTTTGCTCGACGCAATTCGCCAAGTTCCGGCGGCGCCGAGCGCGCTGGTCTTCAGCGACATTCCGCGTGACGGCGCGACCTTCCGCCTTATCGCCGATCGTTTCGCGGACCGGGGGGCGCTGCGGATATTCCACGAATATCAGCGCGCGGCCCTGTTCCCGGCCACACACGCGCAGGTCCATCGCAAGACCAAGGCGCGCAAGAACAATTCGCGGCTGCTGCGCCGCCTTGCCGAACATGGCGCGCTCTCCTACCGGATTTCCCGCGGCGCGGACGCGATCGGCGCGACGGCGGAGTTTCTGGCGCTCGAAGCCACTGGCTGGAAAGGCGCGAGCCGCACCGCCCTCGCTTCGACACCCGAGCGCGCCGCCTTCGCCGTAGCCATGACCGAGGCGCTTGCCCGGAGCGGCAAGCTGCATGTCGAAAGCCTCGATCTCGACGGCAGGCCCATCGCCATGGGTCTGATCATCGAGGAGGCCGGCGCGACCTATTTCTGGAAGACAGCCTATGACGAGGCCCACGCCGCGCTGTCGCCCGGCGTGCTCTTCGTCCGCGAATTGACGAGCCGGCTGCTGGCAAGCGGTACCTTCATGAAGGCCGATTCCTGCGCCATGCCCGACCACCCGATGATCGACCGGCTTTGGCCGGAGCGTATCGCCCTTCTCGACCTCGGCATCGCGACGGCGCCGGGGCCCCGCCCGCGCGTTGCCTTCACCGCGGAGGCGCTGCGCCGGTTCTGCCGCCAGGCTGCGAAAAGTCTGCTGTTGCGCAATTCCGGCGGCAAAGCGCCAATCGCCACGACCCTACGCGCCCGCTCTTGATACCCGCCGCGGGCGAACATAGGTCGGCAGAGGGTTCGCTTTCTCGGATCGCCCATGGCCGCAAAGCCGCGTCCTTCCGCCTCTGACGCCGCCGAGAGACAGCGGCTCGACAAATGGCTCTGGTTTGCCCGCGTCGTCAAAACCCGCCGTCAGGCCGTCGATCTCATTGCGGGTGGACATGTGCGGGTCGATTCCCGGCGGGTGAACGCACCGGCCAAACTGGTCGGCCCCGGCGAGGTCCTGACTATCGCGCTCGAGCGGCACGTCCGGGTCTTGCGGATCACCGGCCTCGCCAGCCGGCGCGGCAGCGCCGTCGAGGCGCAGAAGTTGTTCGCGGACCTCAATGCGAAGCAGGTTGCCGCGGCGCCGGCGGCAGTTTAGCCGGCACTTGCGGCAATATCGACTTTGTGCCACGCAGCAACGGCTTGCTTACACGCCGCAAAGACGCTAGCAAGCCGGCAGAATTCATCGCGGCGCGTATCGAAATGCCGCGCCGAGGAGCTTGGAGTTTTATGCCTTACGTCGTCACCGAGAACTGCATTAAATGCAAGTACACGGACTGCGTCGAGGTTTGCCCGGTCGATTGCTTCTACGAAGGCGAGAACATGCTCGTCATCCACCCGGATGAGTGCATCGACTGCGGCGTTTGCGAACCGGAATGCCCGGCCAACGCCATCAGCCCCGATACCGAGAAGGGGCTGGAGAAATGGCTCAAGCTGAACGCGGATATGGCCAAGTCCTGGCCGAATATCTCGCAGAAGAAGCCGCACTTGCCGGATGCGAAGGAATTTGACGGCAAGCCCGGTAAGTTCGAGGCCTATTTCTCGCCGGAACCCGGAGAAGGCGATTAACCACTCGCGTCAAGTATAATTGCGGATCGGGGATCGGCTGGAGCGGAATGGCGCCCAAAAGTGGTGGCATTTCAGCTTTTTCCGGCCGCAAATCTTTGATTTTTGCCCTTGAATGTGCTATTTAATAAACACAATCGGCCCGGCTTTGATCATCCGGATCGCGTACCCGATGCTGGCGGGAGCATCGGGCGTTTTATTTCTACACGCAGCAATTGCCTGGGGGCCAAGGTTCACGCTGCGGTAGATGGATGATCCTTCGCTCGGCCGTCCCGCGGCGCGTCAGATGCCGTGGTCGTCCCCGAGCGGCAAAGTTCTCTTTGCTGCATGACTGCGTTTCGCCGCCAGGCGAAACAAAAAAGGAGTGCGCGCGTATGTCATCCGCCAAAAAGACAGAGAAGTCCCGTAAGGCCAAAGCCACGATCGCGCGCGCGGCCCTGAAGTCCCGTACCACTGCCGCGAAGGCGAGTAAATCGAGCGCCGCGAAGGCCCGCCCCACCCGGGCCAAGGCGCGCACCGCTGCCACCGCCGCGCGGGCCGCGACCAAGACCAAGACAGCGCGCAAGCCCGCGAGCGCCAGCAGCAAGAGCGCCGCGGCGAAACTGCGCGCGGCGCAGGCGCGGGCCAAGAAGCAGGCTGCGGCGGCGAAGGCTGCGCGGCCGGCGGCAAAATCGTCCACGGCCAAAGCAGCGGCGGCGCGCAAGACGAAAACGAATCAAAATGCCGCCGCGACGAAATTAAAGCGGTCAACAAATGTGAGCCGCGGCAAATCGCGGGCTGGACGCAATGCGCCGGTTGAGGCTAAGTTGCACAAGGCGGTGGCTGCGGTTCAGCGGCCGGCCGCTCCCCAAACTGAACCGAAGGCCGTCGTCAAGAAGGTCGATTCCGAGCGCCGTGCGCAAGTTGCCGCGGTGTTGGCTTTGCGCTCTCTGCGCAAACCCGCGCCGGCCGCCTTGCCTGCCGCACGCCCTAAAGAAACAAGCAAAGCCAGCGTGACCCAGAAAGCCCCGAAGAAGGCGGCGGAAGCCGCGCCTGCCCCAACTCGTGTTGCAGCCCCGGTTGCACCGAAGGCCGTTGTGCCCAGCGCACCCGTGCCTGCGGCGGAAGCCCAGCCTGCTGTGCCCGTCATCGAGAAGCCGAAGGCCGCCAAGCCGGCGGCGCCGGTCAAGCACGGCTTCAAGCCGCTCGAATTCGTCGTCTATCCGGCGCATGGCGTCGGCCAGATCCTCGCCGTCGAGGAGCAGGAGGTCGCCGGCTTCAAGCTCGAGCTCTTCGTGATCAGCTTCTCCAAGGACAAGATGATCCTGAAGGTGCCGACGCCGAAGTCAATCGCCGTCGGCATGCGCAAGCTCGCCGGTCCGGAGGTGGTCAAGCACGCGCTCAACACGCTGACCGGCCGCGCCCGCATCAAGCGGACGATGTGGTCGCGCCGCGCGCAGGAATATGAGGCGAAGATCAATTCCGGCGATCTTGTCTCCATCGCCGAGGTGGTGCGCGATCTCTATCGTTCCGAGGCGCAGCCCGAACAATCTTATTCCGAGCGGCAATTGTACGAAGCCGCGCTCGATCGCGTGGCGCGCGAGATCGCCGCCGTGCAGAAGCTGACCGAGACAGAGGCGTTGAAGGTCATCGACACGCAATTGCAGAAGAGCCCGCGCCGCGGCAAGGCAGACGAGGCCGAAGCCGAAGCCGAAGTTAGCGAAGACGGCGGCATCGACGAAGCCGCATAAGCGCCTCTCGCATCTCAAGAGACCAAGGCCCGGCTGGAACGCCGGGCCTTTTTCTTGCGCCGCGTCGGGCCGTCGAGGAAGGCTTCGGCGGCGTGCTAAGAGCGCATAAGAGACGGCATCGCGGCGGCGCGCAATTTCGTCCTCACTCGGTCTGTCGTCGTTAGGAGACCTCCCCATGTCATTGATCGCAAGGGCCCGATTGGGTGCATTGATCTTTTGCCTCTTCGCCGTCTCAAGCGCGAAGGCCGACATCACCTTCTGCAATAAATTTGGGCGTCTCGTTTATGTCGCCATCGCCTATCCTCAAAGCAACGGCTCGTTCATTTCGCGCGGCTGGATGAGCTTGGCGGACGGCGATTGCGCTCAATTCGACACCGCGATCCACGTCAAGACGTTCTATTATCGCGGCGAGAGCGAGTGGTATCGCGACGGCCGCCACCGGACCCGCGAATTCTGGGGGAAGGGGCAGAAATTCGCCATTTGGGACAACACCAACTTCCAATATTACAACGCCCAGGAAAAGGTCCTGAATTCGACCTTGGTCGAATTCACCCAAGGGCCCGAAGCGGAAAATGCCGACGTTTCGGCGACGGTGACCTTTACCGACAACGGCTCGATCATAAAGACGCTGAAGTAGCTCGGCGAAGCGTCGCCCAAGGGCTCACAGTTCCGCTCTTGACGAGCACCCGGTTTATAAGTGACCCATAGGCGCCGCGTCGAAGACGACGCGAAGACCAGATCAAGCGACGACCCGTCGGCGACTGCCTTGAAGACCTTGTTGGAAACCACGCGAAGACCCGCATCGATCACGTTAACGGGTCCTCAGAAAACGGATGGCTCCGGGCGGCCGCGTCACGGCTGATTCAGCCTAAACGCATCGCGATCTAGCGTATCGCGATTCAAGCCTCGCTCGTCCGCATCTTGGCCGGTCAACGCCTGGCGTAGCTTTTGGAGCGCGCGGCACTCGATCTGGCGTACGCGTTCCTTCGAAATGCCGAACCGGGCGCCGAGCGATTCCAGCGTCGCGGCCTCATCCGCGAGCTGGCGATGACGCACGATATCGAGCTCCCGCGGGTTGAGTTGCCGCAAGGCTTCCGCGAGCCGCGCGATGCGCCTGTCCGTATCTATCGCGTCTTCGGCAAGCGCGTCCGGCAACGGCCCCTCGTCGGCGAGGAGGTCGAGCCTCTGCGCCGCCGCGGCCGGATCGGCCTCCGATATGGCGGCGTTGAGCGAAAGGTCGGGGCTTGCGAAGCGTGCATTCATAAGTTCGACATCTGCGCGCCGCACGCGGAGCGTCCTGGCGATCTGATCGAACACGGCCGCGCCGGAATGTTGGGCGGACAATTTCGCCCGCAAGCGGCGCAGATTGAAGAACAGCGCCTTTTGCGTCGAACTCGTGCCGCCGCGCACAATCGACCAATTGCGCAGCACGAAATCCTGGATCGCGGCGCGGATCCACCAGGTCGCATAGGTTGAGAACCGCACCTCGCGCGCCGGATCGAAGCGCGCCGCCGCCTGCAACAGGCCGACATGCCCCTCTTGGATGAGATCGCTGATCGGCAGTCCGTAATAGCGGAAGCGTACCGATACCGCGATGACGAGACGCATATGCGCCTGCGTCAGGCGATGCAGCGCCCGCTCATCATGATCATCGTGCCATCGGGTGGCGAGATCGCGCTCTTCTTCGCGGTCGAGAAAAGGCGCGGCTTTCGCCGCGGCAGCGAGATGACGGCCCAAGCCGATATATTGCGCCATGAACGATCCTCGATTGGCGCGGCCGCCCCACCGCAAGACCCGACGGCAAATAAACGTGCCAATGGCGGCGCGGGTTCCCACCGCCATGCCGCGGTGCAATGAGATCGGCCGCTTATTCCGTGACGATCTTGTAATGTTCGCCCGCCGACAAAGGCCCGGCGCTCGTCAAGCCGTTGATCAGCTCGAAATGTTCGAGCGGATGATCGGTGACCGCCATCTTGTTGCTCAGGCTTTCGACTTATCGCCGGGCTGTGCGGTGACGATGACGATGCGCAGCGGCTTCACGTCTTGAGCCTCATCGGATGTCGTCCGGCGGAACGAGTTCTATCGAGGCGCGGAAGCGTTTCTCCGCATCCGCATCGAGACTGCGGATCGCGAAGATGAGACGATAGACCTGATCGCCCTGGAAGCGGATGACCGCGACGCGGAAATTCCATTCGCCGGCGCGGGCGCTCGCCGTCACCGCCGGCATTCCGTTGACGGTGAGCGTCTCGATCGTGCTCGGCAGCAGCCCGTCGATCCAGCCTGAGGAAATATAGCTTTCGAGCGTGACCGAGGGCTCGAGCCGCACCGAATCGAGCCGCAAGGCCTCGCGCCCGCCGGCTTTGACGCCGAGCACGGCCTGCGCCGAATTCTCCAGCACGAAGCCATCCGGCGCCACAAACAGGAAGCCAAGCCGTGGATGGATGAAGGTCGTCCCGCGGATCGCGCCATCCGATGGATCGTCGCCATACATGATCCCGTCGATGGCGGCGAGATAGGCGATGCGATCGGTGGTGCCCGTGCCAGGCGGCCCGAACTCCGCCGCCACTTGCTGGGCGCGCGCGACACGCTCCGGCGTCGAAGGATGGGTGGCGAGGAGATCTGGCTTCGAAACGTCCGAGCCCTGGCCGAAGAGGCTGGCGCGCAGGACGCTATCGCGGCCGAGCGTCGTCAGGAAACGCACCGCGGCATAGGGATCGTAGCCCGCCTTGGCCATCACACGGATGCCGATCTCGTCCGCATCCAATTCCTGCTGGCGCGAGAAGCTCGCGAGCGTGCGCCGCTGGACCGCCTCGACTTCTTCGCCCTTCTGCCGGCTCTCGATCACCGCCGCCGCCTGGCTGATCAGCGCGGCGCGCTTTTCCTCTTCCTCTGCGAGCGCGGCATGGCGCGCGGTGATATGGCCGATCTCATGCGCCATGACGGCAGCGACCTCGGAGGCATCATTGGCCAAAGCCAAGAGGCCGCGCGTGACATAGATCCGGTCCGGCGGCATGGCAAAAGCGTTGACAACCGGCGAATTGAGGAGCGTCACCTGATAAGGCTGCTCGGGATTGTCGCCCGCCTTGGCCAATTTGAGCAGAATTCCATTCACGAATTGCTCGGCCGCCGCGTCGTGATATTCGCCGCCGAACAGCGCGATCATCTTCTGGTTTTCGGCCGAGGCCGGCGTCTCGACCCCGAGCGTGCGCGGTGCCGCCGCCGGAACCTCAACCTGGATCGGCTTTTCGCCCTGCTCCTCGACCTCCGCGCAGGCGCCGAGCCCAAGCGCCAAGGCCAGCGCCGAGCCCAGCGCAAACAGGCGCCAGCCGGAAACGGCGGATTTGGGCTGCGAATGGAACATTAAAGGCGAACCATCATTGAGGCTTTTCGTCCGGATCGGCAGCTTTCGCCTCAACAGGTTGACCCGCACCCAAAACGCCTTCGGACGCGGGAACGACTTCTATCGACGCGGGGTCGGATACTGCAATCTGCGGTCGAAATCGCAAATCCAAAAGGCCGCGCACGCGGATTCGCTTGCCGATAAAAGCACGAAGATCAAAACCCGCCCGCTCAAATATCTTGACGTCGCGTTGCAGGATCGTGACCGCGAAACCGCCGCTGCCGCGTGGCCCGAACAGCAGATAGCTTCGCCTCGGCCGTACGTCGATGTCGCTCACCCGGCCTTCGACAATCACATTGCTCGCCGCTTTTTCCGCGAAGGCGCGCGTATCCGTTGCGGCGATGACGGCATAATAGGGGTCTTGCCAAAGGCCGCTGCGGTGCGCGCGGGCGCTCGCCTCGGCGGCGAGAAAAACGGCCTGACAGGGGCGCACTTCGGGCTCCGGCATGAAACGTCCATATCCAAGTGTCAGCAGCAGCACTGCGAGCGATGGCCGGGCGGCACCATTTGCCGCATCGGGCAGGAAAGCGAAAACCGGAATACGGCCCCAGCGGTCGGGCTCCCGCGCCAGCGGAATGAAGCCGATGCCGCCGGGAATCGGCTTGGCCAAGACCTTGGCCAAGACATCGCGCGCAATCGTGTCGAAATCCGGATTGTCCGGCGTCGGACGCACCGGCTCGAAACCCGCGAGGCACAGGACCCGGCCGTCCTTCAAATGCACTTCGAGCCGCTGGTCCACCGAGGCGACGGTGGCCTCTTCAATGCCGGCCGCAGGACAGGCCGAAGCCGCCGGGATTGGCGCTGCGATACTTGGCGACCCGGCGAGGAGCACCGCGCCCCCAGCGCAAGCCAAGACGACGGAGGCCAAGAGGACGCAAGCCAAGACATGGCGCGTCGGAGAGAAGCGCGGCGGGCGCGGGCTGTCGCTGGAACGCGTCATCCTCTCATGGTAAGGCAAATCGCGCGACGGCGCAGCCGAAGCCAGTCCCGGTAGCTCAGCAGGATAGAGCAGCGGTTTCCTAAACCGCAGGTCAGGGGTTCGAACTCCCTTCCGGGACG
>CAVRQD010000005.1:0-81023 GCA_963723285.1 uncultured Alphaproteobacteria bacterium
AAAGGTTTTTCGCGTAAATCCTGCTCTAACTTATCCCAATCGACCGCGTCACATGCGTTGAGACAGATTTAACCTCAACGCATCGCGATCTACCGCCATATGACGCAGGCGCGGGGCGAAGACAATCGCAGCCGCGACTTCTACGCCGCTTCGCTCGCCGAAGGGGGCAGGACGTGGTCGAGCGCGATCCAGCTGATCATGCGGCCGTCGATGGCCAGAACGCCGCGCGTGAACGAGCGCGCCATCTCGGAGGCGACATCCGGTGTCGGCTGAATATCCGATTCGGCGACCGTCAGAATGTCGAGCACCGCATCGACGAGAAGCCCCACCACCTGGCGCTCGACCTGAACGACCATGATGACGTGGCGCACGGTCGGATCCGTGGCCGGAAAGCCGAGCCGCGCCGCGAGATCGACGATCGGCAGAACCGCGCCGCGCAGATTGATGACGCCGCGCACGAAGCTCGGCGCGCGCGGCAACACGGTCGCCGGCGTGAAGCCGCGGATTTCGCGCACCGACATGATGTCCACGCAGAATTCCTGCGCGCCGATGCGAAAGGCGATCAGTTCACGTCTTTGGGTCTTGTCTGCCTGCGGCTCGTCCATGGAAGTCACCACTGAAATGCGCCCACCTTCGCCATCGGGAAGGCTTTCCTCGGCAAAGGTGCCAGAAAGTGGTGAATAAAATCGTAGTGACGCACCGCCGTCGCCGCCGCCCGTTGGCCGAAGGTCACGCTGGATTGATCGTGGAATTTGGCGCAAGCTCTGGTGGTTCTTCAGCCCAGGCGCTTTGGTGTCCGCACGGCCCGGCATTTTCGTCTGTCTCGTCGGTCCCAGCGGCGCCGGCAAGGACACATTACTGCGGCTCGTCCGGGAAAAGCTCGCCGCCGAGCCGGGCTTCGGCTTCCCCCGCCGCGGCGTCACGCGGCCGCGCTCCGCACATGAAGATCATGCCGAGATCAGCGAAGACGCCTATGCCGAAGGACTTTGCAACGGCCATTTCGCGCTGGCCTGGCGTGCCCATGGCCTCGGCTATGCGATCGGGCGCGAGGTCTTTCCGGCGCTGGCCGCCGGCGACGTGGTGATCTGCAATGTTTCGCGCGATGCGGTCGCGGCGGCCAGGCGAAATTTCCCGCGCGTCGCCGTCGTGCTGGTCACGGCGCCGGACAAAGAACTCGCCCTGCGCCTGTCGGCGCGCGGCCGCGAAACATCGGCCGCCATCGACGAGAGACTGAGGCGCAATCGCGAATTTTTCGAACATTTCGCCGCGGATTTTGTCGTCGACAATTCCGGATCCCTACCAGGGGCGACAAAGAAGCTCGCCACGATTTTGCGCGGGTTACGCACAACGACGGATCCCGAAGCGCTGGCCCGTTGAGCTATAAATATTCATAAAAGTCAATATGTTGAATATGTTTCTCGCTCCCATGTCGCGAACCATTCCACAAACAAACTCTGTATTTACATATAAATTCTATCGAAATAATGTATTATAATAATCTGGCAGGGGAGCTAGCGTTAAAATGACCGATACAACAGCCTCGCATATTGAAAGCGCGGCGGTGCATCTCAGTGAAGACTGGGTGTCCGCCATCATTGGCGTAGCCATTTTCGTCCTTGCTTTGCTCAGCTTGAGCGGGATCGATCTGCTCGGCTGGGCCGCGACGACCAAAATCTGGACCGTACCCAGCTCGGCGCTCGTGCCGGTCGGCAAATCCTACGCGGCACTGGGCGGCCTGCCCGCGCTGATTTTGACCTATCTGGCCTTCCTCGTCGTCCTGACCGGCGCCGCCGCGCTGCTGAAGGCCAATGCCCGCCGCTTCGCGCTCACCTTCACGGGCGTCTTCTGGCTGGCCTATATCGCCTGGATCATCGGCAGCTATGCCCATTTCGCGGCGGCGACACCGGCGGATATCGCCAAAACGGGCGTCAGCTGGTCGCTGCGCCTGACGCCCGAAGGCGGGCTGATCCTCGCCCTCATCGCCGGCCTGATCGTCGGCAATTTTTTCCCGGGTTTGGCGAGCTGGCTCAGCGAGGCGATCCGGCCGGAATTCTACGTCAAGACAGCCATTGTCATCCTCGGCGGCGCCATTGCGATCACGGTCGCCGGCAAGCTCAATCTGGCCTCGTCCGTCTTCCTGCGCTCGCTCGCGGCGATCGTCGAGGCCTATCTGATCTATTGGCCGGTCGTCTATTACATCTCGCGCAGATATTTCGGCTTCTCGCGCGAAGCCGCGGTGCCGCTGGCCTCTGGCATTTCGATCTGCGGCGTCGCCGCGGCGATCGCCACCGGCAGCGCTATCCGCGCCCGGCCGCAAGTCGCCGTGCTCGTCTCCTCGCTCGTCGTCGTCTTCGCGGTGGTCGAGCTTTTGGTGCTGCCGTTCCTCGCCAATACCTTTTTAGCGAATGAGCCGCTGGTCGCGGCCAGTTGGCTTGGCCTCGCGGTGAAGACCGACGGCGCTGCGGTGGCGTCCGGCGGCATCGCCGAAGCGCTGATCAACGCAAAAAATGCCACGGCGGGCATCCACTATGCGCCCGGCTGGATTCTCGGCACCACGACGACGATCAAGGTCTTCATCGATGTGTTCATCGGTATCTGGGCCTTCGTCCTCGCCCATATCTGGACGACCTATATCAATCCCACGACGCCGGGCGGCAAGGCCAAGCTTTCGGAGATCTGGGAGCGTTTCCCCAAGTTCATCCTGGGGTTCGTCCTCACCTTCGTCCTCGGCCTCGTCGTCGCGCTCACCCTCGGCAAAGGGCAGGCCGCGGCGCTGAAAGCCGTCGCCGACGAGGCGACCGTCTTCCGCGTCCTCTTCTTCGTTCTGACCTTCTTCTCGATCGGCGTCGTCTCCAACTTCCGCCGCCTCTGGGGCGACGGCCTGGGCAAGCTCGCCGCCGTCTATTTCGTCAGCCTGTTTGGCTTCGTCATCTGGGTCGGTCTGCTCATCTCGTGGCTGTTCTTCCACGGCGTGAAGCCGCCGCTGGCCGGCTAAACCAATCAATTCCTTAGGAGAGCAAAATGTCCCAACTTGATCTGAAGGCCGAGGTTCAGGGCAGCCAGCCCGAGCCGCTTCTGCCGATCGAAAAAAAGCTCATCGGCATCAGCCTTGGAATCGGCATAGTCCTATTGGCGATTCTGATCATCATTAACTTCCTCGGTCTGATCTAATCGAGAGTGAGCGATTGCGCGGCCGCGGGCGACTCAACGTCCGCGGCCGTACTGTCATCGGTGCGACACGCAAGCACAAAATCGGCGGCCGGGGCGTTTCACGGAAGTGCGAAAATCCGCCCGCCGCCAATTCAAATCCGTGTAAATTCAACTTGACATTTCGAGTCCCCCGCCGGCGGTGGATGGCGCAAAGCGGCAAGAAGAAGTTCTTGCAGGCGGAGGCGAAGCGGGCCTAACATTATCTTATGGCCGAGACGCTGATCACCATCCGCGACGCGCGCGAAAGAGATGCCGAGGCAATCGCCGAAGTGCACGACGCGGCATGGCGGCATGCTTATCGCGGCATCATTCCGGGTCGTGAACTTGAGCGGATGATCGCGCGGCGCGGGCCGAGCTGGTGGCGCTCCGCCATCCAACGGCGTTCGCGCCTTATGGTCCTCGACTTCGACGATGCGATCGGCGGCTATGCGAGCTATGGCCGCAACCGCGTGCCGGCGATGAATTTCGGCGGCGAAATTTTCGAACTTTACATCGCGCCGGAATTCCAGGGCCTCGGCTTCGGCAAAAGGCTGTTCAACGCCGCCCGGAAGGATCTTGCCGAGCACGGCTATCCGTCCTTCCTCGTCTGGGCGCTGGCCGATAACGAGCCGGCACTCAATTTCTACACCCGGCTCGGGGGTAAAGTCGTGCGTCGCGCCTATGAGCGCTTCGGCGGCGAGCAGCGCGAGCGCGTCGCCTTCGCTTTTCAATAGCGGCGCGATCGGTTACTAGAGCGTGTTCGGGGGAAAAGTTGCATGACTTTTCCGCTCAGGACACGCCCTAACGCCATGAGTTGGCGCGATTTTCTATCGGCCGAATGATAATGTCCGGCCGAAAAGCGCGCTGGCGGCGCGTCTCAGCGCAGACGTGCGTTTCCCAAGATTTAATAGGATCGAACAATGAATCTCGACGCCGTTCCCGCCGGCAAGAATCCGCCCGAGGATGTCAATGTCGTCATCGAAGTCCCGATTGGCGGCGAGCCCATCAAATATGAGATGGACAAGGCCTCTGGCGCGCTCTTCGTTGATCGCTTTCTCTATACGGCGATGCGCTACCCCGGCAATTACGGCTTCGTCCCGCACACCCTATCGGAGGACGGCGACCCCTGCGATGTCGTCGTGGTCAACACCCGCGCCATCGCGCCGGGCGCGGTAATGAATTGCCGGATCGTCGGTGTGCTGCTGATGCAGGACGAACATGGCGGCGACGAGAAGATCATTGCCGTGCCATCGCAAAAGCTCACGGCGCGCTATGAGAAGATTCACGATTACACCGATCTGCCGCAGATCACGCTCGATCAGGTCGAGCATTTCTTCCGCCACTACAAGGATCTCGAACCCGGCAAATGGGTGAAGATCCTGCGCTGGGGCAATGCTGCCGAGGGCCGCGCCCTCGTCACCGCCGGGCTGGAGCGCGCGAAGGCGGCGAAGGCCTGAATTATTTCTTCCGCGACAGCTCAAACACGGCCTGATCGCCGATAAGATTGAGCACCCACCAGGGCGCGCTGAAGCGCAGCGGCCGGCCTTGTTGATCGAGCGCAATCGAGCGCTCGGTCTTTGCACCGATCTCATCGACGAGGCCGATGAAATCGCGGATGGTGCAGAAGTGAATGTTCGGCGTCTCGTACCACGACGCCGACAGGCTTTGCGTCACCGGCATCCGGCCTTGCAGCGCGATCTGGGCGCGGATGCGCCAATGGCCGAAATTGGGAAAAGAGACGATGGCGTGGTGGCCGATGCGCAGCATGTGCTCAAGCACTTGCCGCGGGCGCCGCGTCGCCTGCAGGGTCTGCGACAGGACCACATAATCGAAGGCGTCATCGGGATAATCGGCGAGGTCGGCGTCGGCGTCGCCCTGGATGACCGAAAGGCCCTTGGCGACGCAATCGTTGACGCCGCTTTGGGAAAGCTCAATGCCCCGCGCGTCGACGCCGCGCTCTTCGGCGAGGAGACGCAGCAAAGTGCCGTCGCCGCAGCCGACATCGAGCACGCGGCTTTTCGGCGCGACCATATCCGCAACGACAAGCAGATCGATACGCGCCGTCTGGGACAGCATAACGGCGGTGCGCGCCCCATTCTCCGCCAAGCTCAGCCTCCCTTGCTCGAACCCGGCGGGATGCCGCGCACGCGGGCGGCGGCATCCAGGAACCCCCGCGTCGTGGCGACGAACTCGGGCACGTTCAGAAGAAAAGCGTCATGGCCGCGCTCGGTGTCGATCTCGACGAAGGAGACGGAAGCCGCCGCGGCATTGAGCGCATGGACGATCGCGCGGGAAGCGGAGGTCGGATAGAGCCAGTCCGAATCGAACGAGACGACGCAGAAACGCGTCTTCGAGCCCTTGAACGCTGCCGCGAGCGAGCCGCCGTAATCCTCGGCGAGATCGAAATAATCGCAGGCGCGCGTGACATAGAGATAGGAATTGGCGTCGAAGCGGTCGACGAAGCTCGTGCCCTGATAGCGCAGATAATTTTCGATCTGGAAATCCGCATCGAAGGAGAAGGTCGGCGCGTCGCGGCCCTGGAACTTGCGGCCGAACTTCCGCTGCAGCGCTTCTTCCGAGAGATAGGTGATATGCGCGGCCATGCGCGCGACGGCGAGGCCCTTGGTCGGATTGACCCCGGCATCGAGATAGCGGCCACCGCGCCAGTCCGGGTCCGCCATCACCGACTGACGGCCAACCTCGTGGAAGGCGATGTTCTGCGAGGAATGTTTAGCGGCTGTGGCGATCGGCATCGCGGCGAAGACGCGCCCGGGATAGCTCGCCGCCCATTGCAGCACCTGCATGCCGCCCATCGAGCCGCCGATCACGGCGAACAAAGTCTCGATGCCGAGATGATCAATCAGCATGGCCTGGGCGCGGACCATGTCGCGGATCGTGACGAGAGGCAGATCGAGCCCCCACGGATGGCCATTCGCCGGATTGGTCGAGGCCGGACCCGTGGTGCCCATACAGCCGCCGACGACATTCGAGGCGATGATGAAATAACGGTCCGTATCGATCGGCTTCCCCGGCCCGACCATCACCTCCCACCAGCCCGGCTTGCCGGTGATGGGATGAACGTTGGCGACGTGCTGATCGCCGGTCAGCGCATGACAAAGGAGGATGGCATTGGATTTCTCGGGGTTCAGCGTCCCATAGGTCTGATAGGCGATCTGGAACGGCTTGAGATCGACGCCCGCGTCCATTTTCAGCGGCTGGTCGGCGCCGAAGCGCGCGACGAGGCTGTGCGGCACGTCCGCCTCAAGCTGGCTCAAAGCCTTTTGGGTGGGAGCAATCGTCACGAGAAAACCCTTGTTCGCTTTGGCGAACGCTACGTCCGGTATATAGAAGCTGGTGAAAGCGCCTGTCAAGCCGGCCGCTGAAGGCGCGTGGCAGGCAACCTTGCCGGGCAATCTAGGAAGAGCCAAGCCCAGCCGCCAGCGCGGCGCCCCGAAAAGCGTTTCGCAGCGGCAAAAGAGTCTTTAAGGAGAAGTCCGCAAAGATGCGATGCCATGATGCTTGAACGACGCCCCGCCCCCGAGACTTTGGCCGATCTGCGCGACGAGATCGACCGGATCGACGATTGCCTGCACGAAATGTTGATGCAGCGCGGCGAGATCATCGACCGGCTCATCGCCGTCAAGGCGCGCGCCGTCGGCAGCAGTGCCTTCCGCCCCGGGCGCGAGGCCGACATGATGCGCCGGCTCGTCGAGCGTCACAAAGGCATCTTGCCGCTCGACACGGTCGAGAGCATCTGGCGCATCATCATCTCGACCTTCACCTTCGTGCAGGCGAATTACAGCGTCCATGCCGATATTTCCGGCGGCGACGCGCAGATGCGCGATTGCTGCCGCTTCCACTTCGGTTTCACGGTTCCCTATATCACCCACAAGAACGTCGCCGAGGTAATCGCGGCCGTCTCCGCCGCGTCTGGCGATCTCGGCCTCGTCCCTGTCGCGGCCAGCGCCGCGTCGGGCGCCTGGTGGCAGAACTTGGCGGCGCCCACGGCGCCGAAGATCATCGCCCGGCTGCCCTTCGTCGAGCGGCCGGATCACCCGGCAGCCACCCCGCTCTTCGTCATCGCCAAGCCGGTCGAGGACGGCGCCGCGCGCGACATCGTGCTCTATGCCGCGACGCTGACGCGATGGCGCGACGATCTTGAGGTTGCTCTGCGCGCAAGCGGCGCGGAGCTTGTCGCCAAGGCGCCGGACGCGCGCGCTATATTGCTCGCCGCGCCGGGCGCAACGCCGCCGGCAAGTTTGCGGGACGCGCTCGGCGCACATGGCGTCGAGATCTCGAGCCTCACCGAAGTCGGCAGCCATGCGGCACGTTTCGATTTCGTCAGGGCAAGCTAAAACGAGCGAGTTTTTTGGAGCCTACAAAGATGACCTCTTCCGATTTTGCCGGATCGCCGCAACCGCGCGCGAGCGTGCTGGTGATCGAGCCCTATATTCCGGGCAAGGCCGCGGCAGCGAGCGCCGGCAGGATATTCAAGCTTTCGTCGAACGAATCGGCGCTGGGGCCGAGCCCGCGCGCGGTCGAGGCTTTCCAATCGGCCGCAAGCAGCCTCGCCATCTATCCCGATGGCTCGGTCCGCGCCCTGCGTGAGGCGATCGCCGCGCAGCACGACCTCAATCCGGCGCAGATCGTCTGCGGCGCAGGCTCGGACGAACTAATCTTTCTGCTGGCCTACGCCTTCCTCAATCCCGGCGATGAGGGAATTTACACGAAGCACGGCTTCTCGATCTATCGCATCGCCATCCTCGCGGCCAGCGGCGTGCCGGTCGTCGCCGACGAAGTCGATCTGACGGCCAATGTCAATGCGATCCTGGCGAAGGTGACGGCGAAGACGAAGATCGTCTTCCTCGCCAACCCGAACAATCCGACCGGTACTTATCTCGGCGCGGCGGAGGTCGAGCGGCTTGCCGATTCGCTGCCGCCGCATGTGCTGCTGATCCTCGATGCCGCCTATGCGGAATTCGTCACCCGCGCCGATTACGAATCAGGTCTCGCGCTCGCCCGCACGCGGAAAAATGTCGTGATGACGCGGACGTTCTCTAAGATTTACGGCCTCGCGGCGCTGCGGCTCGGCTGGTGCACGGGCGCGGCGCCGATCGTCGATGCGCTCAACCGGCTGCGCGGCCCATTCAACATCAATACGCCGGCGATGCGCGCCGGCCTCGCCGCGATGCTGGATCAGGAGCACGTCGCGCTGTCGATCGCGCACAACAGGACATGGCTCCGCTGGCTTTACGATGAGATCACCGAACTCGGCATTCCCATGACGCCGAGCGTCGCTAATTTCCTGCTGCTGCATTTCAGCGATGCGGATGAAGCCCGCGTGGCTGACGCCTTCCTCTCCGAACGCGGCCTCATTCTGCGCGCGGTCGAGAGCTATTTCCTGCCGCAATGCCTGCGGCTTACCGTCAGCACGGAGGAAGCCAACCGCCTTGTCGTCGACGCGCTGCGTGATTTCCTAAAGGATCGCCCGCGTGGTTGATGGACTGGGCGCCCCGCTCACCGCGCCGCTCTTCGACCGCGTGGCCCTGATCGGCATCGGCCTGATCGGCTCGTCGCTCGCCCGCGTCGCCCGGCGTAAGAATCTGGCGCGCAGGATCGTCGCGAGTGACGCTTCAGCCGACGTGCGCGCCAAGGTCGCCGAACTCGGCCTTGCCGACGAAGTTGCCGAGAGCGCCACCAAGGCGGTCGAGGGCGCCGATCTCGTCATCCTCTGCGTGCCGGTCGGCGCAATGGCCGCTGTCGCGCAGGAGATCGGGCCGCATCTTTCGCCCGGCGCCATCGTCTCCGATGTCGGCTCGGTCAAAGGCGCAGTGCTTGCGGCGCTGACGAAACATCTGCCGAAGAGCGTCGCCATAATTCCCGCTCATCCCGTCGCCGGCACCGAGCAGTCCGGGCCCGCCGCGGGCTTTGCGACGCTGTTCGTCAACCGCTGGTGCATTCTGACGCCCCCCGAAGGCGCCGACGAAAAGCCGGTGAAGCGCCTCGCCCAATTCTGGACCGCCGCCGGCGCCAATGTCGAAATGATGACCGCGCAGCATCACGACCTGGTGCTGTCGATCACCAGCCATCTGCCGCATTTGATCGCTTACAACATCGTCGGCACGGCGGCGGATCTCGAAGCCGTCACGCAATCCGAAGTCATCAAATTCTCGGCTGGCGGCTTTCGCGATTTCACCCGCATCGCCGCCTCTGATCCGACGATGTGGCGCGATGTCTTCCTCAACAACAAAGAGGCGGTGCTCGAAACGCTCGGCCGCTTCACCGAGGATTTGACCGCCCTGCAGCGGATGATCCGCAACGGCGACGGCGAGGGGTTGTTCAAGCTCTTCACCCGCACCCGCGCCATCCGCCGCGGCATTATCGCGGAAGGCCAGGAGACCGCGGCGCCCGACTTCGGCCGCCATCGGGACGACACGGATCAATAAGCCGGCGGAATGCGGATACTGGTGCGGATCGGCCCGACCGCGATGGCGCCGTCCTCGATACGGACCGGCAGATGCAGCGCCGTTTCTTGCTGCTGTTGCGGCTGGCCCGAGCCGCCGCTCAGCAGATTGCCGAGCAGCGCGCCGAAGCTGATGAGGCCGGGATCAATCCCATAATGCTGCAGCACCGGCTCGAAGCCGCTGCTGCGTGTATCGAACTGGCCGTCGACACGGCGGGCGGCGTTGAGCGCGAACGTGCCCTTGGCCGCGAACTTCGTGTCGCCGCGCGTCAGGGCGAAGGTCGTAAGATTGACGCGGCCGCCGGCGGCGCGCCAGCGTTCGAGATTCTGCGCCGCGGTCAAGCGGGAATCGAAAGCCGTCTGCGTCGCAGTCCCTTGCGCTGAAATATCGGTCGGGCTGCCGGGGCCGAGCACCTGATCGATCATGGGCAGGGTGGTGCCGTCGAGGGCGATATCGAAATCGAGCGCATTTCCATCCGCACCGGCACGCTGCACGATTTTGGCCGTGGCGTCGTTCACTTTGCCGGCGATGCCGACCGCGCCGGTGGTGCCGCGCAGCACGAAATTCCTGCCATCGATCGCGACCTGCCAGAGATCCTGCGGCAGGCCATTAAGCTGAATGGCGAGAGCGTCCCAGGTGATCTGAAAATTCACCTTGCCGTCCGCCGATGTCGCGACGAAAGGGGAAGCCACTTCGACATCGACATCGCGCGGATGGGCAAGTACGGCCGTCGCGCGGAAGCCTTGCAGAGTGCCGCTATAATCATGCCCGAAGATCAGCCCGTCGAAGCGTGGCGCGGCGCAGCCGATAGCAATGGCGAAGGGATAGCCCTCGATCCGCCGGTCCGGGCAGGACCAGACGCGGCCGAAGGTTTTTTCGCGCGCTAGCCACGCATCGAGCACCTGGCCGGTCTGGCGGGCGGCAAAATACCAGAGCCCGGACCAGCCGATTGCTGCGCCGACCAGCGCGAGCAGAAGCCGCAGCTGCCAATTGGGGCGCTTTTGCCCGACCGAACTGCTCTCCAATGCGCCCTCTCTGACAAGCTCCTAGCGCGCTTTCCGGCCGGACGAACTCATCCGGCCGATAAGAAATCGCGCCAATTCAAGATCTTGGAGCGTGTTCCGATTGGAAAAGTCATCCAGCTTTTCCGGACCACGCTCTAAGACCAGGACCGAGATCAAAAGCACAAATCCGGAGGAATTTTGTTGGTCCTGTGCCGCGCTGCCATTATAGCGCACGCATCTGGCCTATATTTCACGGACGATGGAAGATCTTTGGGTGTTCGGCTACGGCTCGCTGATGTGGCGGCCGGGCTTTGATTATCTTGAGAGCGAAGTGGCGCGGGTGCGCGGCTACCACCGCGCGCTTTGCGTCTATTCGCATGTCCACCGCGGCACGCCGGAGCGGCCGGGCCTCGTGCTCGGGCTCGATCGCGGCGGCTCTTGCCGTGGCATCGCCTTCCGCGTCGCTGCCAAGGATCGCGCCACGACGATCGCCTATCTGCGCGCCCGTGAGCAGGTCACCTCGGTCTATCGCGAGCTTCATCTCAACGTGCAGCTCGATGACGGCCGGCACGTCGCCGCGCTCTCCTATGCCGTCGACCGCGGTCATGTCCAATATGCCGGGCGACTGGCGCGCGAGGACGTGGCGCGCCTTGTCGCGCAAGGCCAGGGCGTCTCCGGTGCCAATCCCGATTATGTCCGCGCCACGCAAGCGCATCTCGCCGAGCTCGGCATTGCCGATGCGATGCTCGATTGGCTCACGGAACAGTTTTCGCCCGCGGCAGCGGATTAAACCGGCGCCAGTTCCGGCGCAGCCGGGCGGCAGAGCGCCTCGATATCCTCGATCGCGGCGCGGCGCTTCTGCGGATTGGCGGTAAGCAGATGGACATGCCATTGCTGCGCCCCGGCCTCCAGAGCCGCCGCGACAAAGGCCTGCCGTGCGAGGGCTGTCGCGCCATGTTCGCATTGCAGGAAAGCGACCACACGGCGCTCGCCGCCGATGTCCTGCCCGACGGCGATCACGATGGCCTCGGCAAATTCCGGCAGGCCGGCATCGGCCGCCTGCTGATCGACTGGAAAGACCGAGCAGATATAGCGCCGGCCCGAGCACCCGCGCCACGCATGGAAACGCGCCTCAAGATCGCCGCCCGCCAGACTCGCCAGAGCGGTGTTGCTCGGCGGCGCGTCAGCCGACTTGAGCCGCGGCGCCACGGCGGCACGAGCATTTCGCTCGCGCCAGCGCCGCAGCAGAAACAGCAGCGACATAGCGCGCGCCGAACCGGCGCGGCTGCCAAAGCCGGTCAAACGCACGTCTGTCTGCGATCCCTTGATCATAACCGACGCTTTCTACCGCCACAGAGTGATTCGAGGGTGATTCGTGAGAACAAAATTAGAACACGCGTTTCCACGGGTCAAGCCTCAAGGCCGCTCCCGAGGCGCGCGCCATCAGCTTCGCGAAAGGCCCGGAGCCGTGGATGGCGCAGCGAGCGAGGCGTCTTTGGCCAGGGCTTCGGCAACGAGCCGGTCGCTTGCAGCCTCGATCCGTGTCTGCAGCACCTGCATGAAGGCGCCCTTGCCCGCCTCCAATGTGAGCGGCGGCAGGAATTCGAGCACCATCGTGCCGGGGCGGCGGATGAACCGGCGGCGCGGCCAGAACAGGCCGGAATTGAGCGCGACTGGAACGCAGGTCGCGCCTGTCGCCTCTACGATCCGCGCCACCCCGGCCTTATAGAGCGGCGGCGCACCGACCGGGCGGCGCGTGCCTTCCGGAAAAATCACCAGCCGGCGATCCGCCGCGAAAGCCCTTTTCGCCGCGGCGACAATTTGCACCAGAACGCCGCCGCGCTTGGCGCGGTCGATGGAAATCTGGCCGCAGTTGCGCAGATAGCTGCCGAAGAGCGGCAGCAAATCGAGTTCATGCTTATAGATGAAGGAGAAGCGCTCGATCGCCAGGACCAGGGCCAGCACGTCGAGCGTCGATTGATGCTTGGCGGCGACGAGGGCGGCACCGGATGGCAAATTCTCGAGGCCACGAAGTTCCACCTTGGTGCCGCAGGTGCGCTCCAGCAGCGCGAGCGACAGCCGCGCCCAGCGCCGTGCGTGCCACTCTATGGCTTCGCCGCCTTGCGCCAGAGCCGGTAGCGCCGCGATCATCAGTACGATGATGAGGAGATAAAAGCCGAGATTGAACAGCGCCGACCGCAACAATCGCATGGCTCGCCCCGCCCTCCCAGCTCGCGTGCTAAGGTGCGATGGGCGCCGCGCGCCGGGCGAGAATGCGCACCGCGCAGGCTTCGGCCGCCGCGACGAAAGCCTCCATATCCTTCGTCTGCGTCCGATGATTGACGATCGCCGCGCGGATCACCGGCCGGCCGCCAAGCTTGGTGGTCGAGGGCGCCGCCAAACCGGATTCGTGCAAATCCATGACGATCTCGCGGTTGATCTCACCGGTCGCATCGCCCTTGACGCTGAAGCAGACGATGTTGAGCCGCACGTCGGCGCTAAGCTCGAAGATCGACGAGCGGCGGATCAAGGCTTCGAGATGCCGCGCAACATGACAGGTCTGCGCCAGCGTCGCGCCGAGCCGCTCAGCGCCGAAGGCCTGGAAGGTGAACCAGGTCTTGAGCGCGCGAAACCCGCGCGAGAGGTCCGGGCCGAGGTCGCAGGGCCAGATATCCGCCGCCGCGAGCCCGCGCGGCGCCCGCGCCAGATAGGCCGCGGTGCTCATAAAGGTCTGACGGTGAATCTCTGGATGCCGGCAGATGAAGAAGCCGGCGTCATAGGGCACTTGCAGCCATTTGTGGAAATCGAGCGCGATAGAATCAGCGCGTTCGAGGCCATTCACCAGCGGCTTCAATTCCGGCGAGAGAACGCAGAGCGCGCCGAAGGCGCCGTCGACATGGAACCACAAATCCTCCGCCGCGCAAAGATCGGCGAGCGCGGGAAAATCGTCGATCGCGCCGGTATTCACCGTGCCGGCAGAGCCGACGACGAGGAAAGGCTCGAACCCGGCGGCGTGATCCTCGGCGATGGCCGCACGCAGGGCCGCGACATCCATCTGGCGTTTGGAATCGACCGGCAGACGGCGCAGAAAGGCCGCGCCGACCCCCGCCATTTCGAAGGCGCGCTCAATGCAGGCATGCGCCTCGACCGAGGCATAGCCGACGAGCTGCCGCCCGGCCTGGCGCAGACCGTCGCTGCGCACTTTTTCGCCCAGCGCATCGGTGCGGGCGACAAGCAGGGCGATCATATTGGCCATCGACGAGCCAGTGACAAACAGGCCCGAGGAATCATCCGGAAAATCCAGGGCCTCCGCCAGCCAGAGCGTGATTTCGCGCTCGACATCGATGGCGATGTGATCGCGGCCGCCGCAATTCGAATTGAGCCCCGCCGCGAGCATTTCGGCGACCATGCCGACCGGCGTGCCGCCGCCATGCACCCAGCCCATGAACAACGGATGGGTATTACCGTTGGCATAGGGCAGCATCGAATTCGCGAATGTGTCGAGCAATTCGCCGAGCGGCTTGCCTTGTTGCGGCAGAGGCGTGCGAAACTCCGCGCGCACCTCCGCCGGCGCCGGCTGCCAGACCTTGCGCTGGCGCGCGTCGCGCAGATAATCGATCATCAGGTCGAGGCCGCGATGCGCCTCGGCACGAAACGCCTCCCAATCCTTGGGATCGAGGCTCTCCTCGGGCTTCGCCGGGAAGGAGTTGAGGGCATCGTCAAAATCAGCGGAGCGGGTCAAATCTTTCCCCTTCCGGCGCGCGGCCAAGCGGGCCTCCACCATGCGGGCCTTCAAGCACAAGCCGGCCGCGCAAGCAAATTCAGCCCAGAACGGGATCGCGATCTAGCCGAACCGGCACCCGAAGCGCAAATAAGCATCGGGGCGGGGCGGCGCAATGCGGCGAAAGTCCCTGCGGCTTATAGACTATTCTGAGGGGAGATGATCGTGGACATTGGTTTCATTGGACTAGGCGGCATGGGCTCGGCCATGGCGTCCCGGCTCATCGCGGCGGGCCACCGCGTTCTGGTCTGGAACCGCTCGCAGGCGGCGGTCGAGAAATTGCGCGGCGAAGGGGCGCAGCCCGTTGCCACTCCGGCCGAGGCTTTTCAGGCCGATACCGTGCTCACCATGCTGGCCTCGGACGAGGTGATCGACGAGGTCATCGTCGCGCCCGGTCTGCTAGGGGTCGCGCGCCCCGGCCTCGTTCATCTCGTCACCGCGACGATCTCGGTCGATTACGCCAAAAAGCTCGAAAAGCTCCATGCCGAGGCCGGGGTCGCTTATATCGGCGCGCCGGTGCTCGGGCGCCCGGATGTCGCCGCCAAGGGCGAGCTCAATATTCTCGCCGCCGGCGCTGTGGCCGACATCGCTCGCGTCAAGCCGGTGCTCGATGCGATCGGCAAGGCGACCTGGATCGTCGGCACCGAGCCGCATCTTGCCAATGTCGCCAAGCTCGCGGCCAATTTCGTCCTCGTCTCGGCCATCGAGGCCATGTCCGAAGCCTTTGCCTTCTGCGAGCGACAGAACGTCTCTCCAGAAAAGATCGCCGGAATCCTCACCGGAACTTTGTTCGCCGCCCCGGCTTACAAGACCTATAGCGCCGCCATTCTGGAGCGGAAGTTCGAGGCAGGGTTCAAGCTCGCGCTCGGCCTCAAGGATGTGCGGCTGATGCTCGCCGCGAGCGAAAAGGCCGGGGCGCCGCTGCCCTTCGCCAGCGTCGTGCGTGACAATTTCGTTGATGCGATCGCACATGGCGAGGGTGACAAGGATTGGGCGGCGGTGTCGCGCGTTGCTTTCCGCCGCGCCGCGCTGGCCGACGACTGACAAGGGAGAGGCAAAATGGGCGATACGAACGCAGACAAGGGACCCGATCTCTCTCGCGGCGTACCGCTCAATGCGATCGCCGACGGCAAAATCCTCCTCGGCCATGTCGGCGATGAAGCGGTTCTTCTGACGAAGAGCGGCGGCGGTATTTTCGCGGTCGGCGCCACATGCACACATTACAACGGCCCGCTCGCCGAAGGGATCATCGTCGGCGACACGGTGCGCTGCCCGTTGCATCATGCCTGTTTCAGCCTGCGCACCGGTGAAGCCTTGCGCGCCCCGGCGCTCGATCCCGTTTCGGCCTGGCGGGTCGTGGAGCGCGACGGCAACATCCATGTCACCGAAAAACTCGCGCCCATCCCTCCGCCGGAATTGAAAGGGCCGGACCTACCATCCTCCGTACTCATCATCGGTGGCGGCGCGGCCGGCAATGCGGCGGCGGAAATGCTGCGCCGGAAAGGCTACGCGGGCCCCATCACCTTATTGAGCGCGGATGATTCCGTGCCCGTCGACCGGCCCAATCTGTCGAAGGATTACCTCGCCGAACAGGCGGAGGAATCCTGGATTCCGCTGCGCTCCGCCAAATTCTACAAGCAGCACGGCATCGATCTCGTCCTCAACGCTTGCGTCGCCGCCATCGACCCCGCCGCCAAAACAGTGCGGCGCCAAGACGGCACGCTTCATTCTTATGACCGGCTACTGCTGGCGACGGGCGCCGATCCGGTACATCTCAACATTCCCGGCGCGGAGCGCGTCCACTATCTGCGCACGCTCGACGACAGCCGGGCGATCATCGCAGCGGCGGAAAAGGCCAAGCGCGCCGTCATCATCGGCGCGAGCTTCATCGGTCTCGAGGCAGCGGCGGCGCTACGCGAGCGCGGGCTCGAAGTGCATGTCGTCGGACCCGAGCCGCGTCCGCTCGAAAAGATTCTGGGGCCAGAGATCGGTGATTTCATCCGCGCCCTGCACGAGTCACATGGCGTGATTTTCCATCTCGGCACCAGCGCCACGGCGATCAGCGATGCGGGCGTGACGCTGACGAATGGCGCAAGCCTCCCGGCCGATCTCATCGTCGCCGGCATCGGCGTGCGGCCCGCCATCGCGCTCGCCCAGGACGCGGGGCTCAAGATCGACCTCGGCATCGCCGTCAACGAATATCTCGAAACCAGCGTGCCGGGCATTTTCGCGGCCGGCGATCTCGCGCGCTGGCCGGACCCGTTGAGCGGGCAGAACATACGCGTCGAGCATTGGGTCGTGGCGGAGCAGCAGGGCCAAGTCGCGGCACACAACATCCTGGGGCGCCGCCAGCGCTACGAATTCGTGCCCTTCTTCTGGAGCCAGCACTACGACGTCTCCATCCGTTACGTCGGCCATGCGGAACATTGGGATCGGACGACGATCGACGGCGACCTCGCAGCGAAGAGCTGCCAAGCGAGCTATTTCAGCAATGGGCGGAAGCTAGCGGTCGCGACAATAGGCCGAGACCGCGATGCCCTCGTCGCGGAGGCCGGATTTGAAGCCTTGATCGCCGAGACCTAGCCTACTTCTTTTTGACGACGACGTCCTTGACCGACGGCGTGGCGGCCGTCGTCTTCGGCTTTTCCTTCTTCGGCTTCTTGGCTTCTTTATTGCTGCGCAATTGACCCTTCGCCATGGCAACTCTCCTGTCGTGGGCCGCCCTGCGGGCGCCACCTCCGCGCGGGCTGTGATCAAGAAACGATCTTCGCGATATCGCCGCAAGGACCGCACAGCATGATCAGCCGACCGACGCGTGATGATCATGCCCAAGGCTATTGAAACCGGCAAGATTTTTGTGGTTACAAGCCGCTGAATCTTCGCTAGCCAAATCCCGCGCGGCTCGGCGCGCGGACATGGACCATGCAAAAGATGCGAACGGCCTTGATTCTTGTTTCGATGCTCATGCTCGCTGCCCTCGCGCGCGGCGCGGAGGCCGCACCGGCTCTGGCGGTCGGGCCGCAATATGATACGACCCACGTCTATGTCGCCGCCGAGAATTTCGAGCGCTTCGTGAAGAGTTTCGTCGCGACTTTCGGCGGCTCGACGTCGAAGGAGATCATCGCCAATGTGACGCCAACGCCGAGCACGACCAAATCGCAGCTCGTGCGCACGCCGGTCGGCGTTCTGTCCGTCTTCGGCTTCGTCACGCCGATCCCGGCGCCGTTCGGCGCCGAGCGCGACGGTTTCCTGGTCGCTAATTTCGATGCGGCGGTCACCGCCGCGCGGGCCGACGGCGCCGGCCTCATCGTCGCGCCGTTCGAGGACGCGATCGGCCGCGATGCCATCATCCAATGGCCAGGGGGCGTCAATATGCAGCTCTACTGGCACGGGACACGGCCGCACTTTCCCCCCCTCGCCACAGTGCCGGAAAACCGCGTCTATGTCGCGCCGGAGCAGGCTGACGCCTTCATCCGCGCTTATCTTGCTTTTTCGCAAGGCAAGGTGGTCACAGATAATCCCAAGGCGCCGGGAATTGAGATCGGCGAGCCGTTCAACACCTTTCGCCGCGTGCTGATCAACTCGCCCTCCGGCAAGACGCTGGTGCTGGTGACCGACGGCCAGTTGCCCTTCCCCTGGGGCCGCGAAACCACCGGCTATGAGGTCGCAGATCTCGACGCGACAATCCTCAAGGCCGAGGCGGCGGGCGTTTTCGTCACCGTCGAGCCGTTCGTGGCGGCGGGGCGGCGCACCGCCTTCTTTGAATTTCCTGGCGGCTACATCGCCGAGGTGCACACCGCCGCGAAGTCTTGACTCGTTTCGCCTACGTTCATTTGGCGCATGGCATAGCACAGGCTGGCGGCAACGGCGCCGCTGCTTTGAATTGGCCAAATTTTCCATATTGGCTGCGGTAACTTGCGGCAGGCGCACTGCCGGCAGCGGGAGCACATTGCGCGAATGAGAATTTTGCTCAACGATTATTCGGGCCATGCTTTTACGGTCGAACTCGCGCGCGAATTCGCCAAGCGCGGGCACGATGTACTGCATCTTTCACTGGGCGATTTTCAAAGCCCGAAGGGCGACCTCGCGCGCAAGCCGGACGATCCCAAGACATTCGAAGTCGAAGCCATCAGCCTTGGCGTGCCGTTCAAGAAATACGATTTCGTCGCGCGGCGGCAGCAGGAAATCGAATACGGACGGCGCGTCACAGCGCGCATCGCAAGCTGGCATCCGGATGTCGTCATCGGCTGCAACAATCCGCTCGATCCGCAGCGCGTGATTCAGAATTACTGCCGCGCCTGTAATATTTGTTTCGTATTTTGGCTTCAGGACATTTATTCAAACGCGATAAAGACCGTATTGAAGAAAAAAATTCCAGTTGTTGGTTACGCGATCGGAGTTTGGTACGAAGAATTGGAAAAGCGTCTTTTGCAACGTTCGGATCAAATCATTGCCATTACTGAAGATTTCATCACGCCTCTTGTTGCCTGGAACGTGCCGCGCGAGCGCATCTCCGTCATCGAGAATTGGGCGCCGAAAGACAAAATTCTCATCCTGCCGCGCGACAACACCTGGAGCCGCGCGCACGATCTCAGCGGGAAACTTGTGCTGATGTATTCCGGAACACTCGGGCTGAAGCATAATCCCTCCTTGCTCGTCGCGACGGCCGAGGCCTTCAAAGCCGAGCCCGAGGTTGCTGTCGTCGTCGTGTCGGAAGGCAAATATGCCGATGAAGTGCGCGATACCGCGAAGGCGCGCGGACTTTCAAATCTTACGGTTCTGCCGTTCCAGGATTTCCGCGATTACAGCGCCGTTCTCGCCACCGGCGATGTGATGCTGGCGATGATCGAGCCTGATGCCGCGGTCTACTCTGTTCCTTCGAAGGTTCTGTCCTATCTATGTGCCGGTAAGGCAATCGTGCTCTCGGCCAATGCAGCCAATCTCGCGGCACGAATCTTGACTCGCTCTGGCGCCGGCTACGTTGTCGCGCCGGACGATGAAACGGGTTTCGTTGCGGCGATCCGGCGGTTTCTGAAAGACCCCGAGGCGCGGCACAACGCAGGCGTCAAGGCCCGTGGCTATGCCGACGAGAATTTTGACATCGGCGGGATTGCCGCGCGTTTCGAAGCGATTTTGGCCAATCGCGTCAAGGCCGCGGCGCCAACCTGAGAGCCAGGCAGATCGAGAAGTACCGTGACTTGCATTATGTTCTACTGGGAGAATTTCGGCCCGACCCACGTTGACCGCTGCGATGCCGTGGCCCGCGCGATGCCGCGCCAGGAAATTCTCGGAATCGAGCTCAACCCCACAAGCTCCACCTATTCCTGGCGGCCGGAAGCAGGCCGGCATTTCGTCAAGCGGACGCTCCACAACGACGAAGCCAGCTGGGGCGCGCTGCGAACGGCTTTCGAACTCGTGCGTGCCAGCGTCAGCTCGGGCGCGCACCATGTGTTCCTATGCCACTATAATGAGCCGAGCGTTCAAATCGCAGCCATGCTGATGCGCATGCTCGGCAAGCGCGTCTATCTGCTGCTCGATTCCAAGTTTGACGACCGGCCGCGCTCGATCTGGCGCGAGGCGCTCAAGGCGATCTGGATCTGGCCCTATGTCGGCGCCATCGTCGGCTCGCGGCGCAGCCGCCAATATCTGAGCTTTCTGGGCCTGAGAAATAGGCGGATTGAGAATTATTACGACACAATCTCGGTCGCGCGCATCCGCACTGCGGCGGGCGTCCCTCCGGCACCGGACGGCGTCGATTTCCAGGACCGGCATTTCACCATAATTTCGCGTCTCGTCGCCAAAAAGAATTTGTTTGTGGCGGTCGATGCCTTTGCGCTGTATGTCTCGCGGACCAATCACCCGCGCCGGTTGCGGATTTTCGGCGATGGCGGGCTCGATCAGGAATTGCGCGAGCATGTGCGCGAGCTGAACCTGGGCGATCTCGTTACCTTCGAGGGCTTCCAGCAGACCGACGCGGTCGCCCAAGCGCTCGGGACGACTCTCGTGCTGATACAGTCAAGTTCGGAAGAGCAGTTCGGCTTCTCGATCATCGAGGCTCTGGCGATGGGCGTGCCGGTCATCGTCTCCGAGAATTGCGGCGCGCGCGACGAATTCGTCCGCTCCGGCGTCAACGGCTTTGTCGTCCAGCCCGATAATGTCGAGGGCATTGCCTTCTTCCTCGGCAAGCTTGCCTCCGACCAATTGCTCTGGGAGCGTCTTTCCGCCGGCACCGCCGCCTTCGCCGCGGAAGCCGATGCCCAAAGTTTCGCCCAATCCGTCGGGCGGCTGACCGCGAGCGCCTGATACGTGTCAACGCGGCTGCGCAAGGTCGTCTTTCTCTGGGAAAATTTCGGGCCGATGCATATCGACAGATGCGGCGCGCTGGCCCGTGCGCTCGAGGGCCAGTGGCAGGTCGTCGGCGTACAATGGACCGGCAAGAGCACGACCTATGATTGGGTCTCGCCCGATGCCAAGAATTTCAGCCTGGTCACGCTCTTTCCCGATGCCCGGCCCAACTCGATCGGCTTTGCGCGAAAGTTGTGGCGAACCTTGTCGTTCTGCCTGCGCTCGCAGGCAGATGCGTTTTTCTTCAGCCATTACAATGACCCAGCGGTCATTATCACGTCGATGATCCTGGTGCTTATGAACAAGCGCGTCTTCGGCATGCTACTGTCGAAATTCGACGATTACGACCGCAAGATCCGCTGGGAAGTGTTCAAATCACTGATCCTGCTGCCCTATACCGGATTTTTGACCAACCGCGGCCGTTCGGAAGACTATATCCACTTCCTGCGCGGCAACCGGGTGCCGATCGCTTATGGCCACAACACGCTGTCGGTCGGCGAAATACGCAGCCTCGCGGGCGCGGAGCCGGCGCCGGGCGGCGCCCCACATGCCGCGCGCCACTTTACGGCCATCACCCGCCTCGTCCCGAAGAAGAACCTCAATGTCCTGGTCGACGCCTATGCGCTCTACCGCAAGGCGGTCGCGACGCCGCGCCCGCTGCATATCTGCGGCTCGGGCGAACTCGAGACCGAGCTGCGCGCCAAGATCGCCGCCCTCGACCTCGGCGATTTTATCATTCTGCCCGGCTTCCTGCAGCGGCCGGAGATCGCGCATGAACTCGCGCAATCGCTCGCTCTCATTCTGCCGAGCATCGAGGAGCAGTTCGGCAATGTGATCATCGAGGCGCAGGCGATGGGCGTGCCGACGATCATCTCCTACAATTGCGGCGCGCTCGAAACGCTGGTCCGCAGCGGCGTCAACGGTTTCGTCGTCGAACCCGACAATCCCGCCGGCCTCGCCTTTTTCATGCAATGGCTGCACGAGGACGAAGACCTGTGGGAGCGCATGGCGCTGGGCTGCGCGCAATATCTGCCCCGCGCCGACACCCCGGCCTTTGTCGAGGGCGTCATGAAATTGCTATGATTTCACAAGACTTTAGGATGTCACATCGAAATGTCTGGCGGGATTTTCGGACGCGTCAGACACGGTTCATAATACAATCGATAAAGATGGAAGAGCCGCCCCGATTTCCGGCGGCAAGGATTTGAATTACGCATGTTCGCCCGCCTCCTCCGCGGCATCGGCGCCAACGCCTTCAGCCAAGTGGTCATCATCGGCTTGCAATTGGCGCTCGTCCCGGTGCTCGCAACGCATTGGGGGCTGAAGCTTTACGGCGTCTGGCTGATGCTGTTCACCATCCCGTCCTATCTGGCGCTCGGCGATTTCGGCTTCGCCACCGCCGCCGGTGTCGACATGACGATGAAGGTCGCGCGCGGCGACAAGGCGGGCACGCTCGTCACCTATCACAGCGCGCTCGCCGCCATCACCTTCGTCTCGACCACAGTCTTCCTTCTCGCCGTTCTCGTCTGTGTCCTGCTGCCCGAACATTGGCTGAGCTTCGGCATACCGGTCAGCCCCGGCGCGATCCGCATCACCCTCATCCTGATCGTCGCCTATGGGCTGATCTGCCTCGCGAGCAGCCTGTTGATGGCGGGCTTTCGCTGCTCCGGCCTCTATGCGACCGGCGTGATGGGCCAGTCGGTGACGCAGCTCGTCGAGGGCTTCGCCTGTATCGTCACGGTCCTGCTCGGCGGTTCGCTCCTGGCCGCGGCGACGGCCTATGTCGTGGCGCGCACGGCATGCGTCATCGGCCAGGCGCTGATGCTGACCGTTCAAGTGCCCTGGCTGCGGCTCGGCTTCCGTGGCGCCAATCTCGATGAGATCAAGCGGCTGGCGAAACCCGCGGCGGCGGCCTTGGCGCTGCCTTTCGCCCAAGCCGCCTTTCTGCAAGGCACGCCCGTCGTGCTTGGCGTCGCGACCGGCGCCGCCACTGTCCCAATCTTCACCACGGTGCGCACGCTGATCCGCGCCGGCGTGCAGTTCACGACCTTGCTGAACCATGCGCTGATGCCGGAATTCTCGACCGCCGTGGCGCGCGGCGACGCGCGCCTGCAGCGGCATTTCTTCTTCGCGACTCTGGTGACGGATGCCGCGATCCTGCTGCCCGGCGCTTTGGTTCTGCTCATCTTCGGGCAGAAGATCGTGTCTTTGTGGACTCGCGGCACTGTGCATCCGCCCTTCGATCTCATCGCCGTCATGACCGCGGTGATGCTGGTCAACGGCATGTGGCACCCGGTATCGAACCTGATCCTCGCCGCCAACCGACACGCCACCTATTCCTACACCTATCTCGCCGCCGCCATCGCCAGCGTCGCGCTCTGCTATCCGCTATCGCTCTGGCGGCAGGCTACAGGCGCCGGCCTGGCGCTGCTGGCGCTCGATTGCTTCATGTTCATCGTCGTGATGCGCCTCGCCCATGCGCAGATCATCAGACAAAGCGGCGCACCGGGCGCCCCGCAAGACCAGATTTCGGAAGTGATATGACTCATAAAATTGGGGTCTTTCACCCCGGAACGCAGCACTCCTGGCAAACGGCGCGCGCTCTGCAAAACACCGGTCAGCTCGGCTGGTATGCCACCTCGATCTTCTACCGCGGCGACCGCTGGCCCTATCGCGCCCTGCCCTATCTCCCGGCCGAGCTGCGCCGCAAGCTCGACGCGGAATTCGGCCGTTTCTATCATCCTTCCCTATCGCCGGAACTGATCTGGACTTTCGGCTTTCACGAATGGATCGAGCGTGGGCTTTCCCGCGCCGGCCTGCGGCGTCTCGCGGCGCGGGTCAACATCGCCGGTAATGAGGCCTTCGCGAAATCCGTCTGCCGGCTGATCGCGCGGGAACCCGTCGCGGCCGTCTGGGGTTATGATACGTCCTCGGCCGATGTGTTCGCTTATGCCAAGCAGCGCGGCATTGTCCGTATCCTCGACAAGACGATTGGCGATCCGCGCGTCTACAACGCGATGATGCGAGAGATCTACGAGGAATATAGACCCTTCTTCTCTGGCCCCGACTTTGCCGTGCCACAATCCGTCATCGATCTCCAAGACCGGGAATATACGCTCGCCGACGGGATCGTCGTCGGCAGCGAGTTCTGCCGCGACACGATCCTCGATCCGCGCGCCCGGCCCGATCTCGCCGGCAAGATCGATGTCCTGCCCTATTGCTACGACGATGTCTTCTTCAAGCCCGGGCCGCCGCCGACACGGCCGACGAACCGGCCAGTGCGCTTCCTATTTCTGGGCCAGGCCGGACCGCGCAAGGGCATCCACCTGCTGCTTAAGGCTTTCGCACGGCTGCCGCGCAACGCGGCGACGCTCACGATCGTCGGGCAATTGCAGGTGCCGAGCGCGACCTTCCGCCAATATGCCGACCTCGTGACCTTGATCCCGACCGTGCCCCGCGCCGCTGTCGCCGATTATCTGCGCGAAGCGGACTGCCTCGTCTTCCCGACCTATTTCGAAGGCTCGCCGATCACGATCTACGAGGCGCTTGCCTGCGGCTGCGCGATAATCCAATCGAAGAATTCTAATCTCGACGCCATCCCGCGCGCCGGTCTGGCGCTGGAACGGCTCGACGAAGATGCCGTTCATGCGGCGCTCATGTACGCAATCGATAATCGGGACATCCTGCAATCGTGGCAGCAGGCGGCGCCCCCGCTTGCCGAAGGTTTTACTATCGCCGCCTATCAGAAAGCGGTATTGGCCTATCTCGATAAGATATTGGGAACGAAGGGATAAACGTCCCGCGCCCGGAGGACCAGTTGCTCGCGCCGTCGCCAGAATCCGCAGCCGAAGAAAAAACTCAGCGGTACGCTCTGCTAGATCCGCCGAGCGCTGTCGTCTATATTTTTGGCGCGATAAATTCGCTCGTCCCTTTTTCTTATATCTTCAATGTCTATCCCTATATTAACTATTGGCACGCGGCGACCTTGGCCGTGAAGCTGCTGATTTGCATTATTTATTATAGATATATTTCAATCAGCCGCATCGCCGTGCTGTCGGCGCTGGTCCTGACCTCGATTATACTTATCTCGTCGGTGCCGAGCGGCTCGCAGTTCGCGGACTACGCGAAAATCTTCGGCTTCGTCACGCATGTGTTCATCACGCTCACGATGATCCGGCGCGACAATCTCCCGAAATATATGCTGACCTGCGTCGGCGTTCTGTTCACCAGCACGCTCATCTACCTCGTCGCTGCCAAGACGGGGCACATCGATACGACCTTCGGCCGCTATTCCTATTTCCATCACACGCACCCCAACCTCGGCTCCGAGATCATCGCCATGTCGATCGTTCTCGCCGCCTGCGTGCTGACCTGGATGCCCTTCCTCGTCGTAACGCTGCCGTCTCTCTATGCGATCTATTTGATGGAAGGCCGCGCCGCGCTCGTTGTCGCGCTGATCACCATCGGCGCGAAGCTCGTCTATGAGGAATGGCGCGACAAGAAGCGCCTCGCTCTCATCCTCGGCGGACTTGCCGGCGCGGGCGTGCTGGCGCTGCTTCTGTCCGACAAAGCCCAGAAAGTGCTCAATTCGGCCTTTCTCCTACATGACAAATATCGCGGGATCGGCTCAGGCTTCGTCGGCCGCGATCAGCTCTGGAGCGTCGCCTGGCACTGGTTTATGGCGAGCCCGCTTATCGGCAATGGCGCCGGCTTCTTCGACCGCTATGGCGTCGAGATCCATAATTTCTTTTTATTCGGGCTATCCGAATTCGGCATCCTGTCGCTGATCATCTACGGGACGATCTTCTATCTGTTCTATGAGCTCTATCGCACCAACCGGAAGTGGTTCTTCTGCTTCCTCGGCATCCCGGTCTTCTGGATGTTCAACGACCGGTTTTTCAATATCAACCCGTATCCGTTCCTGCTCTACGTCGTGCTCTTCGCCCACGCCAATACGGCGGGTATGGGCCTGAAGTCTTTGCTCGTGCCAGCGAAAGCGAACCCGCCGCCCAGCGCGGCCGAATAAAATCCATCACGATCGGGCTTAGTGCGATTCTACCCCGTCCGGGTCGCGACGTCCTGGAACGTCAGCTCCTTGTTCTTGGCGCTAAGGCAGCGCTGCGCGGCGATCTGGTGGTTCGAGCTGCGGCAGGCGGCATAGAGCGTGTCGCGTTCGACATCGCCGACCGGATTATGCTCGTCGAATCCATAGAGCTGCAGCGACGGCAGCCGGTTGCAGGCGGCGATGCAGCTTGAGAGCGTGTTCGACGGGCCGAGGATGAGAAAGCCCGAGGCGTTGGCTTTCGGATCGTGATTATTGTCGAGCGCGGTGCAGCTCGAAAACGTCGTCAGCTTGCAATTGATGATGAAGCCTTCGCCGAAATTACGGTCGCCGCGGCAGCCGGTGAAGCGATGATAGAGCCCCTCGACGACGAAGCCGACATCGGAAATCTCACCGACGCAATTGCTGATGAAGTGGTTGGCGTCGCGGATAAGGAAGGCGGCGATGGTGCGCTGCGTCGGCGCACCGCTCAGCCCATGCAGGGATGTATTCGAACTCGATGCGGTTGAGATAATGATCCGTGCCGCCGATGGTGATGGCGCCGGCGAGCTTTGGCCGGGCGCGATTGAGCAGCACATTGGTTGTCAGGATATCCTCGATGGCGCAGGCCATGCCGCTGGTGATGACGATCGCCTCGTCGGCGAAATTGTCGAATTGCGCTACCTTGATCGCGCACCAGCTCGCCTTCTGCAATCTGATGCCGCCCGCCGCGAGATTGGGGCCGCCGCCGCGAAAGTTGATGCCCGTCACCGCTGCCGCCGTCACGCCCGTCTCCGGCGTGTCGAGGCAGAAGCCGGGGTGTATGCAGCGCAAAGACGAACCCAAAATCTTGCTCGGCGCGTAGCCATAGGCCGCCGCGGTGGAGGAGAGTGTGACGCCGTTCTTCAGCAGCACATTGTTGCAGATGTAGGCGCCGGGCGGAACGCGCACCACGCCGCCGCCGCGCTTCTCGGCCCAATCGATCGCCGCCTGGAAGGCCACGCTGTCGTCGACATCGTCATCGCCGCGAGCGCCGAACCAGCACACGTTGATATCGCCGGAGAAAACGCGAACGAAACGGCCCGGCTGGCCATCAACGACGCTGTCGGGCTTGATGTAAACGCCGTTGTCGTCGGCGACCTGCGAGTTCGCCATCCAGCGGAATGTGCCGCCGCCGCGATCGTTCTCCGCGTGGTGGTTGAGCACGATCACATCGATGTCGGCGAGATCATGCGGATCGTCGACAGTGCGCAGATCGGAGAGCGTCGCAAAGCGGTTCTGCGTCGCCAGCGGCTGCGCGGCCGGATCAGAATTATCCGCAGCAACGGCCGCGCGCTCGGTCAGCGCCAGGGTGCTAGAGCCGACAAAACCGCCGAAAATGAATTTGAGAAGGTGACGCCGCCGCAGGAAACCCTTGTCCAAAATACGCATATGAACCCGCTACTCCGAATGTGCCCGGCGCCCGCGCCGCTGCATAAGCCAAAGGGCGGCGCAAGTCACGCTGAACAAAGTCATGCCGGCCGGCGCAAGCGGCGCCGCGCCGCCCGCACGAAATGACCGGCGAACTTGCGCGGGCTTTTGCGCCCGACGCCCATGATCTGCGCGAGCCGCGCCCGTAGCCGCGCCGGATCGACCGGGAGCGCTTTGGGCGCCGCAAGCCGCGCGAAGAGATCGGCAAAGCCATAGGTCTTTTCGGACGGCAGATGCCAGACCGGCAGGCGCAAATCCGCCGCGCCCGTATTGTTCAGCTTCCAGGTCGTCCAGATGCGCCGGGCGATGTGGTTGGCGTTCGGCGCCCTCAACCCGAGCTGCCACATGAGATAGCTGAAGAAATGCGCCTCATCGGAGAAATAGCGGTTGCCGGTCGCCGCCAGCGCATCATTGCGCAGCCGCACCTCCCGCGCGAGCGGCGTGAGCTGCGCGAGCAGCGCGCCGCTCACGCCGTAGAATTCGCCACCGAAATATTCGGGCGGCGCCGGCGGCCGCTCATGGCCGATCTCGGCATAGACATCCATCGCCTGCCGGCGGGACAGGCCGTTGGCATCCTCGTCCTCGCTGACATCGACGGTGATGAGTAGGGCGCCGGCATGGCGGGCGAGATCGAAGGCCGGAGAGAGATCGCCGACAATGAGGCAATCATTGTCCATCACCAGCAGCGTATCGTCCGCACGAAGCCGGGCCGCCCCGTAATCGAGGACATCGAACAGGAAATATTGATTGAACCACGGCCGGCGCGAACCAGCGGGTGCCCAGGTATAGCGCAGGGTGACAAGCTCGACGCCGAAATCGGCCAGCGCCTTGTTAAGGTCTATGCCATCGACGACGGGAAGCCGTGCGATATTGGTGAACAGCAGGAATTTCACGCCCTCCTTTTTCAGAAAGGTATGGGCGCTCCAGAAGAAAGTGTAGACGCAGCGCCAATAGATGTTCTGCGTCGTCTGGCTCGTCGTCAGGCCACCGACCTGCGGATAAAGCCCGCCTTCCTTTGGCGATTCGACATACATCCAAGTTGACACATAATTGGTGGCGCTCATCTTCCGTTCAGCCAATTCGATATTGTTCTAAATTACGCGCTAGCGCGCGCTCTGGGATACACCACGTTGCAGGTGCGGTGAAATGACGGGCGGCGAAAAAAACCGGCAGGCGCTGCGCCTCGGCCTCTTGACCGCCAGGGTTTCGCGCCTCGGCGGCGGCGTCTTCGAGGTCGTGCTGGCGCAGGCGCAGGCTTTGAACGCGCATGGCGGCATCACGCCGATCGTCTTCGGCGCCGCGGACGAATTCACGGCCGAAGACAAAAGGCGCCTCGGCCCCATCGAACTCGTCAGCGTGCCAGGCCGCAGGCCCGCCGCCTTCGGCTATGCGCCGGGCCTTCTGCCGCTGATCCGCGCGGCTGATCTCGATGTCCTGCATCTGCATGGGATTTGGCAATATGTCTCGCTTTGCGGCGCGCGTTGGGCGGAAGAGACAAAGCGGCCCTATGTGATTTCGCCGCACGGCATGCTCGATCCCTGGATCACGGCGCGCGGGCGCTGGAAGAAGGCGCTGGCCCGCGCCGGCTATGAACGGCGGAGCTGGCGCGATGCCAGCCTCTTCCACGCTCTGACCGAGGCGGAGGCGGTGGATATCGCGCGCGAGACCAGCGCGGAAACATCGCGGATCGCCGTCGTGCCGAATTATGTCGCCGCCGATACAGCGCCCCCCGCACCGCGCCTGCCGCTCATACTCTACATCGGCCGTATTCACCCGAAGAAGAATTTGGAGGCGCTCGCCGATGCCTGGAGCGCGGCGCGGGCCAGTGAAGCTGGCTACCGCCTCGCCATCGCGGGCTGGGGCGAGCCAGGGTATGTCGCGGCTTTGCGGGCCAAGCTCGCGGCGCTCGCCGATTCCGGCATCGCCTTCCTCGGCCCGGTCTATGGGACGCAGAAGCAGAAGCTGCTGCGCGAAGCCCGTTTCATGGTTCTGCCGTCTTTGAGCGAGGGCCTGCCAATGGCCATTCTTGAGGCCTGGGCCGCCGCCACGCCTAGTCTCATGTCGGCGGCCTGCAATCTGCCGGAGGGCTTTGCCCAGGGCGCTGCCTTGGAGACCGGGATCGACGCCGCGAGCATTGCCGCTACGCTGCGCCGCGCACTTGCCCTGCCCGACGCCGATTGGCAGGCGATGTCGGCGGCGGCCCGGGCTCTGGCGCAGAGCCGTTTTTCGCCGGAGGCGGTCGCGACGCAATGGGCGGCGATGTATCGTCGGCTGGCCGCCGGGGAGTATAGATGAGCGGGCCATGACCATTCTCGACGCACGGAAAACCAAGCCGCTCGAGGGCGGCGCGAGCTTCAGCCTCGCCAACCGGGCCTCGCGCGCCCTGTGGCAAGTCGCCTGGACGGTGCTCGCCGCCTGGACGCCGCCGCCGCTCTTTGCCTGGCGGACGGCGCTGCTACGCCTCTTCGGTGCGCAGATCCACCCCACCGCCCGCGTCTATGGCAAGACCCGCGTCTGGTATCCACCGAACCTCGTGATGGAGGCGCATGCCCTGCTCGGCCCCGGCGTCAATTGCTACAATCAGGCGCCGATCAGCATCGGCGCGAAGGCCATCGTCTCGCAAGGCGCGCATCTCTGCGCCGGCACGCATAACATCAATGACCCGAACTTCCAGCTGATCGCCAAGCCGATCGCCATCGGCGCGCAGGCCTGGGTGGCGGCGGAGGCTTTCGTCGGTCCGGGGGTCAGCATCGGCGAGGGCGCCGTGCTCGGCGCGCGGGGCGTCGCCTTCCGCGATATCGAGCCCTGGGCAATCTATGCCGGCAACCCGGCCAAAAAGCTGAAGGACCGGCCACGCTTTTAAGGCGCGCCAGTCCCTCACAGGATCGAGTAGAACTGGGTTCAATAAGCCTGCTGGCGGGTGATCTCGAGGCAGGTGCGCAGGATGATCTTAAGGTCCAGCGTCAGCGACCAATTGTTGATGTACCAGAGGTCGAGATCGACGCGCTTGCGCATATCCTCGACCCGCGCCGTCTCGCCGCGCTGGCCATTGACCTGCGCCCAGCCGCTCATGCCCGGCTTGACGTGGTGGCGGAAGGCGTAGGTCGCGATCAGCCGGCCATAATGAGTGTCATGCGCCAGAGCATGCGGGCGCGGGCCGATGAGCGACATGTCGCCCCTGATGACATTGAAGAGCTGCGGCAGCTCGTCGACGCTCGTCCGGCGCAGGAGGGCGCCGATCCGGGTGATGCGACGGTCGTCGCGCGCCGCCTGGACGACGACCGGGCCGTCTTCCATCACGTTCATCGTGCGGAACTTGTAGATATGGAACTTCTCGCCGTCGAAGCCGGTGCGCTGCTGGCGGAAGAGCACCGGGCCCTTGCTGTCGAGCTTGATGGCGATGGCGACGATCAGCAGCAGCGGCGCAAGTACGAAGGTGGCAAGACTTGCCAGCACGGCGTCGAAGGCGCGCTTGATGAAGCGCTCCGACGCGGTGAGCGGCGCGCGCTGCATTTCGACCGAGAGCATGGCCTCCGGCGCGAACTCCGGCTGGTGGTCAAGCGTCGCGCGAACGATCCGGTCGGGCAGCAGGCGCACCGCCAGCGGCGAGGCGCGGAAACGCTCCTTGATCTTCTCGATCACCTCGGTCCGGCGCCAATCGACGGCAATGACCAGTTCGTCGGCCCGGTGGCGCCGGGCAACGTCGATGGCGAGGTCGAGCGCGGCGATATCGACGCCCCCGGCGGTCTTTTCGCCGGCGCCGGCGATCGTCACCCGCGCCAGTTCCTTGAGGCCGAAATGATGCAGCAGGTTTTTGGAGCTGAGGTGCCCAAGCTCGGCCGGCTCGCCAACGATCACGGCACGGCGACCGACGATGCCGCCCTGGGCGATGATCGAACGCAGCAGCCGGGCGGAAAAGGGCCGCGAGCCGAGCAGGACGGCGAGCTCCGTCAGGGCGAAGATGATGATCGTGCCGCGGGAGAAGATCGTCCCGACCCGGAGCAGGAAGAGCACAGCCGTCAGCGAGAACAGGACCGTCGCCCAGACGAACACGATCTTGGAGATGTTCTTCTGCGGATTGAGCGTGACCTGCATATTGTAGAGGCCGAGCGCCTTGGCGAGCAGGATGTAGCCGAGACCGCCGCAGAAGCCGATGCCGAGCGCGATATCGATCTGCTCGATGTCGTGGCGGATGAGAACATTGTAGAACCAGTCAGCGAAAATACTGGACAGGACGATCAAAACGCCATCGACCGCGCCGACAAAAGCGGCAACGGTGTAATAGGAAATGGTCAGTCGGCGGGAGACCCAAGAGGTTTTCGCTGGGGCGGCGATGCGAACGATTTGATCCATGGAACTCACACACCACGCGTAGATCGCAGGAGGAAATTCGGAGAGGAAGGGGGAAGTTCCTCTCTAATTCTGTGTCTAATCCTTCCAGCATGAACGGCGGCTGTACGGAGCCGTAGCCCAAACGAATTTTCAAAATAAAGAAGCAACGATCAGGCCACGCTCAAGCGCGCCGAAACGCCCGCCGAGGCGACGGTAAATCGCGGAGGGGAGAGAGCCCGACTCTGATCGGCAAATTGGCCGCATCAAGGCGGCGCAATTTCTCGGGAGGTTAAAAACTGCGTCAGGCCGCGCTCGCCGCCTTGCCGGCGCGATCGAGCGCCGCGAATTCCGCGTCCGAGAGCGTGATCGCCGCGGCGGCAACATTCTCTTCCAGATGGGCGACCTTGGAGGTGCCGGGAATGGGCAGTATCACGGGGCTGCGCTTCAAGAGCCAAGCGAGCGCCACCTGGCCCGGCGTGCGGCCGTGCGCCTTGGCAATCTCGTCGAGCGCCGAGCCGCTCTCGGTGAGCTTGCCGGCGGCGAGCGGAAACCAGGGGATGAAGCCGATCCCCTCAGCCTCGCAATAGTCGAGGACGTCCTCGCTGCCGCGCTCGACCAGATTGTAACGGTTCTGAACGGTGGCGACCTTGAAGACCTTCTGCGCCGCCTTGATATCGTCGACCGAGACTTCACTCAGGCCGGCGTGGGCGATGATGCCTTCATCGAGCAGCGACCGGATGAGCGCGAATTGCGCTTCGCGTGGCACGCGCGGGTCGATCCGGTGCAGCTGCCAGAGATCGATCTGCTCGACGCCAAGCTTCTTGAGGCTCTTATGCACCTGCGCACGCAGATAGTCCGGCTCCCCATGCGGCACCCAGCGATTGGGACCGGACCGGGTGAACCCCGCCTTGGTCGCGATGAATAGATCCTTGTAGGGATGGAGCGCCTCGCGGATCAGCTCCTCCGAAACATCCGGGCCATAGGAATCCGCGGTATCGATGAAATTGACGCCGAGCTCCGGCAGCCGCCGCAAGGTGCGCAAAGCCTCGGCACGATCGGCCGGTGGCCCCCAGATTCCGGCGCCGGTGATGCGCATGGCGCCGAACCCAAGCCGATGAACCTCAACCTTGCCGTCGATGGCGAATGTTCCCGATTTGCCCGCGTCGAGCTCTGCCATGTCTGTCTTCCCGCTCAAGAATGGTCCGCTTCCTTTAGCTAGAGGGCACGGCGCGGATTTGCCAGCCCCGCCGCGAAACGCGGCGGGGCACGCTTTCGCGAGGGCTTACTGATCGCCGGGGTGCTTCTTGCCGCCCTCATGCCCCTCATGCCCAAGTGGATGGCCGGCCGGCGCTTCATGGTGCGGCGGGGCCTCACGATGCGGCGCTTCCATATGCATCGTCGTTTCATGATGCGGCGGCTCGTGATGCACCGGCGCGGCCTCGGAGCGCGGCGCAGAGAGAGCATGGCCCGGATGCGGCGGCACGCCACCCGGTTCGTGAAGCTGATGCGGGTGCGGATTATGCGCCCCCGGTTCCAGCCCATTGTGCTTCAGCGGTGCGTGCCTGCCCTCAAGCGGCTTTTCTCCATGCAGAGGTGCCACCCCTTCCACGCCGCCGGGCCGCTCGGTGGCGTGCGACTCATGCGGCGTGTGCCCCGGCGCACCAATGCCGCCTTCGTGGGCTGGCTTCCCCTCGAAACCGATAGGCCGCGCCGTCGCTCCGACGGAGGGATGGCCGTGATTGGTCGAGGCGAAGCCGGCGCTGTTCACGCTGGCGGCGCGCACATGCTGGGTCTGCCAATGCGTCGGTGGGTGATGCGGCTCGCGCCCCGCGGCTTCTTCCGCCGGGGTCGGGCGCACCGTGAGGCCGCCCCGGCCGCCATTGTAGCTGATGCGGTTATTGTTGATGACGACCGTCTTCTCATAGACGTTGGTGATGCGCCCGCCCTCGAGGTTCGTCACCGCGCGATTGTAGTAAAAAGCGCCGTTGTCCCAATGGCCGCCTTCGAAGCCGCGGCCGCCATAGCCATAGCCGTAATCGACGCCGCCGTAGAAGCCGACATGCGACCCCCAATAGCCGCGATGGAAGACATAAGCGCCATTGACGAAGCCCCAATAGGGCGGCGTCCAGAGAAGCCCCTCCTCCGGCGGCTCGACCCAGGTTCCCGGCACCCAGTAATAATCGTCATTGTTCCAGGCCCAATAGCCCGGCGTCCAGAGATAGCCCGAGTCAGGGATCGGCGGCTGATCATAGTCGGGCAACGGCGGCGGCGCCTCTTCGGCGCTGATCCCGGTGACGGTGCAATCCGTCGATTGTGCATAGCTCAAATCGAAAGACGAAATCGAGATCAGCAACGTGGTTGCGAGAGCATAGGAAACGAGGCGCATCAAAACTCCTGTTCGGCATTGCCAATCCCGTGGACATGACAAGCAAGTGCGACGAGAATACGTCGTCTGCGGCGCGGCTGTGCGGCAGCGCATGGCGCTTGCGTGAACACGCAACCGTTCGCAGCCGAACAAGCTTGACCGTCTAGCCGTTGTGCTTGGAGAAAAAGCCGGTCTGGCGCCGCGCGCTCAGCCTTGGTCTGAGGCGTGGCCGTACATGCTCGGGTCTTCCTTCGGGCCGCCGGCCGTCCAGATGACGCGCAGCGGCAGCGGGATCTGTGGCCTCACCCCACCGTCCACGCCGAGCATCTGGTTGACGACCCATTTGGTACACTGCTTGCGCTCGGTCTCGATGAGCCGCGTCTCGATCTCCGCGATGGAAGCGGCGCTGCTTCCCGATCCCGCGATCGAGTCCACATTGTCGGAGAGGCAGTCGAAGATGATGCGCTGGGTGCGATAGATCAGCGTGTAGGGATGATCGGCGTGGCTGTAGACATATTGGAAATGCGCCACGCCTTCCGACGAAGCCTTTCGCAGTAATTCTTCCGTATCTTCGCGCACGTTGCCCTTCACGAGATCGCCGCGCGCCTGATACAGCCGCTGCATGAACAAGGTCGCGCTGCGGTTGGCGGCGAGCAGTTCCGAGGTTTCGAACAGGCGCGCATAAACCTCGCGCGCGGATTTCTTGATCATGGAATTGAGATCGGCCATCGAAACCGCGCCGCGATTGTTACCCTCGAACAGCCCGCCGATTTCGTCGCTGACGCGCTTGATGATCATGCCGCGCAGCCGCTCGGCCGACCAATTCTCGCCGATGAACGTCTCGAACCGTTCCAGCTTGGCCTGCTGGATGGCTTCCGTCAGTGCATCGAGCACGGCCGTTTCGGTGACATCGCCCTGCTGGCCGGAATCGCTGAGCTTGGACCTGAGCGTCTGCATGAGCTGATCGACCATGACCGTATAATCACGATCCGCCTTGTCGATCGCCGTGTTGCCCGAACCCGCTTCTGTATCGGAAGAGCCTACCGCGCCGAGCGAATTGCTGGCGTTGACGTTCTTCAAGAGAGCGAGCTGTTCGCGCGCCGGCGGCGCGAGCTTGGCAAGCTCGCGCATTTCCTCGTCATCGGGGAACGCGGATGAGACGGTGTCATCATCGTCGCTGTCGCTGGCCGGCCGGTGGTGATGCGGGTGATGCGGGTGGTGGTGATCATTGCCGCCAAACAATTGGCGCAGGAAGGTGTCGAGCCCGAATTGCGCCCGCGCGGGCGTCGTGGCGATGAGGCTGCTCAAAGCAAAAGCGCAGGCGCCAACGAGGCATGAGCTCCGCAACAGATGAGCACGCTGAGCAGCCACGCAATCCTCCCGACCCCGCGTGAGCGCAGTGATCCGTATCTTGCCCATTATGGTCATAATCGCAACGGCCCCGGCTGCCATCCTCAGTCGTGCCTTAATCGTGGCGGCGGGGCATCGCCGTCGACCGTGTCGCGCGCTTCCTTGATCTGCTGATAGATGAGGTCGGCGAAGGGAACCTGGGTTTTCTTCGCCAGCAGGAAGCTGGCGATCAGCGTGCGCCGGAGCGTTGCGTTGTCGTAGCAGCCTGTCTGCCGTTCGATGCTGCGGAATTGCGGCTCGGTCGGCGACACCCGGCGGCCCCAATCCCAGACCCAAAGCGTGGCATAGCGGTTGTAATAACCGTTGCAGCCCAGCGGCACTTCGAGCTTGCGAACCTCGACCTTGCGGGCATCGGGATTGACCGTGCCATAGAATTTCTGCAGCCGGTCGCTCTCGTCCTCGCTCAGCAGCGGCCGGCCGTTGATATCGTTCGCCTGCCCATTGACAGCCATCTCGCCGAGGAGAATGCCGGCATCGGCCTCGAAGAAGGGATCGCCGTCCTCCGTCGTCGGATCGGCCTCGGCCGAAAGCCTTATGGCCTGATAGGCATATTGCATCGCCTTCAGCGGGTCTTTCGTCAGGCCGAACTCACCATTGCGGTAGATCTCGGCGAGATAGGCGGCCGCGCGGGCCGAGCCCTGGCTGAGCGCGCGCCGCAGCAGATCGACGGCTTCGCTTTCGCCGTTCTCGGGACTGGTGAGAATGCGCCCCGAACGCAGCCGCTCGGCGAGATCGATCTCCGCATCCTCGAAGCCGCCTTGTGCGGCAAGGCGATAATAGCGCGCGGCGATTTCGGGTTGCGGAATCGGCAACCCGTCGCCCGCCTCCATCATCATGGCGAGATTGTATTGCGCCCGCGCATTGTTGGCGAGCGCCGCACGGCCAAACCAGAGAAGCGCCCGCGAATCGTCCGAGAGCACGCTCTTGGCATCGTCGATATCGCCAGTGTCGTCGACGATTTTATAGCCATAGAAATAAAACAGCCCGAGATCGACCTTCGCATCGACCGAGCCGGTGTCGGCGGCGCGCTCCGCCCATTCGACAGCGCGACGCGGATTCGGGCTGACGCCCTGGCCATACCAGAGCGACTCGGCGACATCGACCATCGCGGCGACGGAACCTGCCTCGGCCGCCTTGCCCATCCAATCATAGGCCTCGGCAAAATCAGGCTGGATGCCGAAGAGGCCTTTCTTGTAGCGCAGGCCAAGCTCATACATCGCCGCCGGAAAGCCCTGCTCGGCGGCCTTGATCAGATCCTTGTCTGCCTGATCCTGGTCCTGATTTTGGGCCTCCGCGTAATCGTAGACCGTCGCCAGACTGTAAAGCGCCGCGATATAGCCGCGGTCGGCGGCATCCTTGAACGCCGCATGCGCCGCGAGCAGCTTCTCCTGCCGCGCCGGATCGTCCGGCCGCATGGAATTGGCTGCCGCCTGTTGCGCACGCCCGTAATCATAAAGAAAACGCGCGATCCGCGGATTGCGGTCGATCGACTTCTGGCAGGCCGCTATGGCCGCGTCGAAATCGAGCTTGCCAAGCGGCACGCCCGGCACTTCCGGCGGCCGCGCGGTATCGATATCCGCCGCGGCGAGGCGATCGCACTCATCGATGCTGAGATTGAGCGGCGTCGCGGTGAACGAACTGCCTTCCGGCGAACCGATGAGGTCGACGAGGGCGCGGCGGGCCAGCTCCGCGGTCGGGCAATCTCGGAAGCGGCGCCGGTGCCGCTCCAGCGTCTCGCGAACGGGCTGCTGGCTGATCTGCTCCCAATCCTGCTGCGCGCCCTCGCATTGCTGTTGCGGCAGCGGGAACCGTTCGGCACCGACAGAATCGACAAGGGTGAAATCGGCCGCCGTCGCGAGATTTTCGAAATATTCCGGGTCCTGCTCGAAGCCGCCTTTCGCCGCATAGGCACGCACGACGAGCCGTGCGCGTTGCGCCAGTTCCGGCAAGGTTTGGCCGGGCCGCTCCATCTCCTGGCGCAAAACCTCGGTGAAGAGCGAGTTTCTGCGCTTGTCGCTCGGGCCGAAGCTCTCGATCGCCGTCTCGCCGTACGAGGCCGAATAGAGAACGAGGAAGCCGCTTGGCGGGTCTTCATCCGGCAGAAGCCGGCTGCCGGAGGTGGCGCTGCGCTTTAGTGTGCGAATATCCGTGGTCGCTGGCGGCAACGAGCGGCAGGCATCGAGAACGATGAATGCCGTCGCGGGCTTCTTGCCGGCGATCGCGTGGACGATGTCGGCAACGGAAACACCGTCCTTCGGAATTTCGTCGGTGTTATATTGGCTCTCGAACGCCGGCATTTTCAGCGCGATAATATCGTCCCGGCGGTCGGCCTCGACCAAGCGCGCGCTGGTATACGTCTTAAGGCTCTCCAAACTCCCCAGCAGCAGGTAATTCGTATTGGTCGCCTCGATGCCCGTGCCGTGGCCCGAAAAGAAGAAGAAGACATCGTCGCCTTCGTCGATCGTCTTCAGGAACGCCTGAAACTTCTTATCGAACTCGTCCCGCGTCCGCAGATCGGTCGCGAGTGTGATGTTCTTTTTGTCGAATCCAACTTCCTGAAGATCGGCGGCGATGTCCGCGGCGTCATTGTCCGCGCGCGACAGATTCTGGATGTCCGGATCGTCGTAGCGCTGAACGCCGAGGACGAAAGCGCGCCGCGTTTCCGCCTGCGCGCCCGTGGCCGCAAGCAAAGCCAGAAGTCCAAATCCCATAAACGCCAGCGCGGTGACAATCCGGGCCTTTCGCATTTGCACCATTACGGACCTCTCACGCCGCGCCGGTGACCACTTTGCGCGTCGTGCCTCACGGCGCAAGAGTTTTGCAGGCGCAGAGCCGATATATTGCGGCCCAATTTGGCGTAAATAGCATCGCTGCGTCGTCCGGAACTGCAAAGCTTTGGCACGCGCGACGCGATACGGCAGCGCCAGCGCTTTGCCGCCCCGGCGGGCGATCAGCCGATCGGCGTGATCGGCCGCGTGACTTTGCCGATGACAGAAACGAAATCCGTTGCGTGCAACGCCAGCGCCCCCTCGAACGGATAGTCGAGCAGCCGCGCGACGACGAGGATGCTCGTCACCGCAGCCGTGAAGATGCCCGCGACCATTGCGGCCGAGGACCGGTAGCGCAGCCCCGAGAGCACGACGAAGGCCGCAAGAATCATCTCAAACCCGATCAGCACCGTCCACAGCGCGCCGGGGATACCACTGCCCGCCTGATAGATCCGCATTTCGCGCTGCGCATGCGCCTGGGTGAGCAGAGAAAGAATTTCCGCTTTCTTCTCGCGTGCCATCGAATCGTCCGCGTCGAGATTGGCGACGGCCTGGATCAGCGTCTGCAGCTTTCGATCCGTGGCGGGATCCTCGCCGCGCTGCGCCGCCATCACCGGCCATTCGTCGCGCACGACGCTGTCGAGATAGGACTTTACCTTGGTCAGGATGTCCTTTGCCTCCGCCGGCGGGAAAGTCGCTGCGATCATCGCGGCGCCATGCATGGCGCCGACCTCGAGATCAATCGCCGCCGAGGCTTCGTTGTATTCCGTCCAGGCCTCGCTGAAGACGAAGGCGAGAAGGACGGCAAAGATGACGCCGAGCTGCAAGAATACCGTCGAGCCGACGTCATGGTGTTCGCGCCGCCAATCGGCTGCGACAAATTTTTGGACAAAGAGCGTCGCCGCGCCGGCCGCAAGGCCAGCTCCGACGATGATGAGGAATGCCGTGAAGTAACTCATGATTTAGTTGAGCAAATTCGTCATGCGTGGGTCGCAGGGAGGCTATGTGCTTGAACTTATCGAAGACTGACGCCAAGCATCTATCAAAGCACCTGCGCGGGCAAGGCGGCCAGGGCCTCCTCCGCGGCGCGCAGGCCGCTTTCCCACGCGCCATGCACGGTCGAGAAGAATGAGGGATGCGTCGCCTCGCCGGCGAAGAAAAGCCGCTCCGCCACCGGCGCGGCGAGCGTGGCCCGTGCCCCGGCGTGCCCCGGCAGCGCATGCGAATAGGAGCCGAGCGCCCAGGGATCGCGCGCCCATCCAGTCTCGGCGATCGGCGTCGCGCGGCGACGGAGGGACGAGCCGACGAGCGCGCTCAATTCATCGAGGGCGAAGGCGCTCAGCGACCCCTCGCCTTCGCGGATCAAATCCTCGGCGTTGCGGCCGCCGATATAGGCTTCGACATAGGGGCGGCCGAAGGGTCGCGTGTGATAAGAGCCCGTGGCGACGCGATCGACGTGGCCGAAGAGATGGCCCTCGACCGGAAATTCCTCCGGCTGCGTGAGAAAGAAGAAAGCCTTTTCCGCCGTGCCGAGCCGCAGGCCCGCGGCGGCCTCGATCTTTTCCGGCAGGCTCGGCGAGAAGACGATCCGCTCCTTGGCGAGGAGATTGGTCGGCACCGTAAGGACCACCGCGCGCGCCGAGAGCGGGCCCTGCTGCGTTTCGAGGCGCACCGGCACGCGGCTATGATCGATCGCCGTGACCGCACACTCAAAGCGCGGCACGATGGAGCCCGCCACGGTCGCGATGGCCGCGCCATAACCCTCCCTGAGCCGCCAATTCACGCCCGTATCGACGTAGGCGCCATAGTCGAGCACCGAGACGCGATCGAATTCCGCACCGTTATAATAGGAGCTGACGGCATCGATCAGATTGTTCCAGCAGCAGCCGGGCGCAAAATAATCCGACGCTTGCGAATCGATGCCCTTGAGCGCGGCTGCGGCAAGCCGCGCATCCAAAGTTTCGAAAGCCTCAGCGAATTCCTTCTGCTCCGCCGCGCTGAACCCCTGATCGCCGGATTGGCGGCCCCAATTCGCTGAATGTTTTTCGAACGCGAAACCGGCCGCCTCGATCAGCGGAACGAGCACATTGCGATCTGCGGAATGCACCCAGCCGCAGCCGGCATCGAGCGCGAACCCGCCTCGCGCCGCGAAGGTGAAAGCGCGCCCGCCAAGACGCACACGCGCTTCGAGAACAATAACGCTTCGCCCCGCGCGCGTCAGTGAGAGCGCCGCCGCGAGCCCGGCTGCACCCGCACCGACGATCGCGACATCAAAACCATCTTGCATCTTGAACTCGGCCTATCCGCGCCGGCTTGCCTTTAGCAGAGCCGGCGAATTTGCAAATGAAGGTCTCCGCCGCAGTCCCGCAAAGATCGCATGACAGACCCGCGTCATCTTCACGCACCATATCTGCTTCCGATCACGTGAAGTCTGAGCTTCTTCGCCTCGCCGGCCCTCGAAAGTCGATCCTTGCCATGCCCCTTCGATCGGCGCCGCAGCGGTCCCTCGCTGTGATCAAAGAGCCAGAACGTCTCGGGAAAAATGATCAAATGATTCCGGTTATGGTTTACAAATCGTTACTTAAAGCCCAACTTAACGGGGTGCCGATGGTTATCGGCGTGGAAGAATCGGATTTGTGCCGTGTTAACGGAATCCGTCCATGCGATTACGCGCCCCAAGGACGTCGAGATTTCCTCGGCTGAGGTGATCGATGAGATTCGCCACGAGGCCGGGCCTCTGGCGCAGATTAAGCTCGATTACGAGCCGCAGATCAAAACCCTCTGGGTTACGATCGCCCCTGAACCGAAGCCGGTTTTCACCCTCGGGCTCGTCGACAGCGTTTCGCGTCTGCAAAGAGCGATCGTCTCGCTTTGGGGCAAGGAGGACTATGGGCAATCGCCCATCCGTTTCTTCGCTTACCGAGCTAAGGGCCCCATTTTTACCTTTGGCGGCGATCTCGACTTTTATCTCGACTGCATCGGCCGGGGTGATCGCGGCGCCCTGCAGGAACATGCGCGGCTCTCGATCGAAGGCGTCCTGGGGAATGCTACCAGCCTCTCGGGGACGGCGATCACGATGGCGACGATCGAGGGCAAGGGCATCGGCGGCGGCATCGACGCGCCGCTCTCTTGCAACATGGTGATCGCGGAGGAACAGACCTCGTTCAGCTATCCGGAGGTCAAGTTCAACCACTTCCCCGTCGCGTCCGTGGCCGTTCTGTCGCGGCGCGTCGGCACGAGGGCGGCGCACAAGCTTCTCTCGACCGGTACGGAATTTACCGCTGCGGAATTCGAGGCGCTGGGCGCGCTGGACGCGGTTGCCGCCGCGGGCCAAGGCGAGGCCTGGCTGCGCAAATTCGCGAGCGAAACGATGCCCATGCATGCCGCGCGGCTCGGCCTCTACGAAGCCTTCCACCGGCGCCGGGCCGAGGAGTTCCGCAGCGAGCTCATCGCGCTTGCCGCGGCCTGGACGGACCACATGCTAAAATTGTCTCCGATGGAGATTTCGCGCTTACAGCGCATCAGCGTCGGCCAGGACCGGATGTTGCAGCACATCTACGGCATGGCCAAGCAAGAACGCCTTGTGAAGGCCCCGGCCGGCAACCGCGCCGCGCCCGCCGTGACTCAAAATGCCTAATGGCTACAATTTGGTCTAAAATTTAAGAATAACGCGCAACAACCGGTCAACAATTCTATGTGCAGGGTGCCTTAGAAGGCTTTACCCGACTAAGTGCTTGTGGCCGGAATGATTCTCAAGGATATCCGCTGGCGAATTTGGCGACGGGCGCAGATCTGGCGGCACACGCGGCGTGACGCCGATCTTTACAATCATCTCGTCGGCTCGCTGTTCACCTCGCAATCGTCGCTGAATTCGGCGAACCTCCTGGGCATGGCGGTTGCCGGGGCTGGCTACCTGTTGACCAGCGACAAGATTTATCTGCTCCTCGCCGCCGTGATGCTCGTTGCGGGGATTGGGCGGACGTCGGTGTTTCGCGGCTTCGTCCGCCATAAGGATAAGCCGACGACGCGTGCCGGCGGCGCTCACTACGACCGCCTCTTCTTCATCTATTCCGTCCTCTTCACCGCAGCCTTCGGGCTGACGTGCTACGCCCTCATCCGGCATCCCGCTTCGACCGGGACGCATGCGGTCGCGGCCGGCGCTGCGGTCGGCTATGCGATGGGCGTCGTCGCCCGCAACGCCGGGCGCCCCTATATCGTAGTCGTGCAAGTCATGCTGACCATCTGCCCGATGATCGTCGGCTATGCGTTGATGCACAACACCTATGGCAATGTGGCGGTGCTGCTTCTGAGCGGGACGATGCTGGCGACCGTCTTCGTGACCTTTTCGCTGCACCAGAACGTCATCGCAGTCTACAATGCCGACAAGACGACGCGGCACCTCGCCATGTTCGACAAACTGACCGGCTTGATGAACCGGCACACATTCGGCGAGCAGGTCTCGCAAGCGATCGCCGCCGAGCCAGAGAAGAAATTCGCCATCCTCTATCTCGATCTCGATCGCTTCAAGGAAATCAACGACACGATGGGCCACACGGCGGGCGACGCCGTGATCGTCGAAGTGTCGCGCCGGCTGCGTGCGGTCACGCGCACCGGCGATCTCATCGCGCGCTTCGGCGGCGACGAATTTCTCATCAAGCTCGCCTGCACGGAGCCTAGCGAAATCGAGCGCATCGTCCGGCGCATCGCAGCAAGCTTGTCGCAGCCAGTGAGCGTCGAGGGCAAGGTTTTCGCGCCGACGGCGAGCATTGGCGCCGCCGTCTTCCCCGATAACGGACTACTTGCCAGAGATATTATCAAGAAGGCCGACATCGCGCTCTACGAGGCCAAGCGCGCCGGCGGCAAGACATACCGTATTTTCGTGCCGGAGATGGAAAGCGAGATGCACGCGCAGCGTACCTTGCGCAACGAGGTCCAGCTCGCGGTCGACCGGCACGAATTCGTCCTCCATTATCAGCCGATTTACGAGCTTGCGTCCAAGAAAATCATTGCCGTCGAAGCCTTGCTGCGATGGAACCATCCGACGCGCGGCCTGCTGCCGCCCGGCGCCTTCATCGCCGTCAGCGAGCAAACGATGGCGATTGTCGAGATGGGCGAGCAAATTCTCGAAGCGGCGTGTCAAATGGCTTTGAAATTGCCCGACGATATCGCCGTCGCGGTCAATCTCTCGCCGATTCAGTTTCATCAGCCGGAACAGCTTATCAACGCGGTTCGCTCCGCCTTGCAAAGGACTGGGCTGCCAGCGCGGCGTCTGCATCTCGAAATCACCGAGACGCTCTTGCTCGCGAATACGCCTTCAACACGTAAAACGCTCGACATTCTGGCGGGAATGGGCGCCAAATTGGTGCTAGACGATTTCGGCACCGGCTATTCGTCGCTGTCCTATATTCAGGATTTTCCATTTTCGAAAATCAAGATCGACAAAAAATTCACCGACAGTCTCTACGTCAACACGGCTTCGTCCGCGATCATCAAGGCCATCACGCAGATCGCCAAGGATCTTGCGCTGGAGATCGTCGTCGAAGGGATTGAAACTGCGGAGCAGGAATCCTTCGTCCGCATGCTCGGCCCGACGCAGGGCCAGGGCTTTCTCTTCTGCAAACCGCTTCCCGAAGCCGACCTCCTCGCCCGACTGTCGCAGCCTGCGAGCGATACGCGGCGCATGAGCCTTGCGAGCTGACGCCGCCGCGAAGAGCTATTTTGCGGTACGCAATTTCGCCACGAGCTTTCTCAACCCCGCTTCGTCGATCGAGCCGGCGATCAGATAGGGGCCGATGAGATAAACCGGCGTGCCCTGCAGATTTAGCGCCTTCGCCTGCGCATTATTCCTTTGCAACAGCGCACTGATCGCGTCGTTATGCGCGGCAAGATCGCTGTTCAATTGCTTGAGATCGATCCCGGCCTTTTCCATAGCCTCCTTGATCGAGTTCCTGGGTCGCGGGACTGAGTTTGATCGCCATCAGCGCATCATGTGCAATCTGATATTTGCCCTGATAGTTCGCCGCCAGCGCCACTTTCGCCGCGACGATGGATGATGCCGCGAGGATCGGCCAATCCTTATAGATGAGCTTTACGTGCCGATCGCTGGCGATGAGCCGATCAAGCATCGGCGTCGCGCGGCGGCAATAGGGGCAATTGTAATCGAGGAAGGCGATGATGGTGACGTCGCCATTGGGATCACCGGCGATCGGCGCGGCTGGATCGTTGAGAATGCTCTCGACGAGGTTTTGCGTCTGCTGCGCCTCAGCGCGCGGCACGGCGGCACAGGCAAAAGCAATCAGCGCCAGCAGATTGAGCAAATGTCTTGGCATGAACATCCCGTCGTATTTCTGTCGCCGGCGGCGTCATCGGCATGGGCTTACAGCTATGGCGTGCGGAAGGAAACGTGCGAACGCGTGATCGCCACTTCGCTCTGGCGTGAAAGCAGCTTCATGCCACATCGCGCTGTTTGCTTGGACAGAGCTTCAGCCGCTCGATCAGCCAGCGGCCGGCCGGCCCTGGCGGCGCGGCGGTGAGATAGACGGCATACATCGGCAACATCAGGCCGCCGGCTGGCATGTCCTCGATTTGCAGCACGACGAGCTTGCCGCTGTCGATATCGGGTTTCACCGTATGGAGCGGCATGCCGCCGAAGCCGAGGCCGTTGAGCAGAAAGGCATGTTTGGCGAAGAGATCGGCGAGCCGCCAGGTCGAGGGCGAGACAACGCCATATTCGCGGCCGGCGGAAAGCTCGGAGCGATCGGTGAGAACAAGCTGGACATGCCGCGTAAGCTCCGACTTCGGAATCGGGCCCTGGAACGCCGCCAGCGGATGCTCCCGCGCCGCGACCATCACGAGGCCGACATCCGACAGCCGCTCCGGCGTGACCGACGGCGGCATCTGCGGCAGCGGCCCGGCGACGCCGAGGCTGGCGCGGCCATCGAGCAACGGCTGAAACACGCCGCCGAGCGCCTCGACATAGAGCCGCAGCGGCGTGCCGGGGAACCTCTCGCGGAATTCCTTCGCCGCCGACGTCAGCGCCGCCATCGGGAAGAATACATCGACCACCGCCGAAAGCTCCGGCTCCAGGCCCGCCGACATGCCCTTGGCGCGCGCCTTCATGAAATCGACGCCGGAGACGATGCCGCGCGCGTCGGCGAGCAAAACCGCACCGGCCCCGGTGAGCTTGGGATAGCGGCTGCTACGGTCGAAGAGCGGCACACCGATCTGTGCCTCCAGCGCGCTTACCATTTCGCTGACCGCCGATTGCGCCCGGCGCAGCTTACGTGCCGCGGCGGAGAAACTGCCTTCCTCCACGGCGGTGATGAACACCCTGAGTTGATCGAGCGAGACATTGTCCAGCATGGCGCACTATCGTAAACGACGATGGATAAGATCGCTATATAACGGCTGTTCAAATGGGCGGCAATTTGGGACGAGGATGCTGGCGGCTCCGGCGGACTTGTTCCGGCGGCGGGACATGCTGCCCCTTTCCTCCCGCGGGGCCCTTCAGGAGTATCTCAATGAAATCGCATTTTCTCGCCGCCTCGGCGCTCTGCGCGGCGCTCGTCTTTACTGGCGCGGCCTCGGCGCAGGCGCCCTCGCGCGACCCGGCGACGGTCAAAGCCGGCACCTATAAGGTCGAGCCCCTTCACACGCAGGTCGCCTTCACGCTCTCACATTTCGGGCTCTCCGAATTTTCCGGCTTCTTTTCCGGCGCCTCCGGCTCGCTGAAGCTCGATCCCGCCAATCCGGCGAAGGATCAGCTCGATGTGGCGATCCCGGCCAACTCAGTGCTGACGACCGTGCCGAAGCTCACCGGCGAGCTGAAAGGCGAAAAATGGTTCGACGCCGCCAAATATCCGACGGCGGAGTTCAAATCGACCAAGGTCACGCTCGCTGGTCCGGCCAGCGCGATCATCACCGGCACATTGACGCTGCATGGCGTGACAAAACCAGTGACTCTGAAGGCGCATCTCGTCGGCGCGGGCGTCAACCCGATCGACAGGGCCTATACGGTCGGCTTCGCCGCCAGCGGCACGATCAAGCGCAGCCAGTTCGGCGTCAGCGCCTATGTGCCCTATATCGGCGACGACGTTCATCTGACGATCGCGGGAGCCTTCGAGCTCCAGCAATAAGCCGCCATCTTCACGATGCCGCAGACCGGGCGCGAGAGCGGCCGGTCAATTTTTTGGCAGATTGATAGACGATACCTATAATATGTTCCGAGCTTTGCATTGGATTTCGGCCGCAATCCACATTAGGTGTGCATTGCGGTATTGAGGAATTTTGTCCGTCTTATTGTCGGCAGAGCCCCAATCGGCCCTGATTCCAATTTATAGACGGAGACTATGCAATGGCTCGTCAGCGCGAGGTTCCCGGAATTAAGCGCTACGACGCCCCGGCAGGCGGCTGGGGCGCCCTGAAGGCGACGGCCAAGGCGGTCCGCGAGCAGATGGACACCGGCGAAGCCGCCCTCACACTCTTCCGCACCAACAAACCCGACGGTTTCGATTGCCCCGGCTGCGCCTGGCCGGACAAGGAACACACGTCGACATTCCAGTTTTGCGAAAACGGCGCCAAGGCGGTGACCTGGGAGGCGACGAAGAAGCGCGTCAACTCCGAGTTCTTCGCCGCGCATACGGTGTCCGAACTCTGGAACTGGACGGATTACGAGCTGGAGAATGCCGGCCGGCTGACTCAACCACTCGTCTATGACCGCGCCAGCGACCGCTACAAAGCGATCTCATGGGAGGATGCGTTCCAGCGTATCGGCGAAGTGCTGCGCGCCCAGGAAGATCCCGACCACGTGGAATTCTACACCTCCGGCCGCGCCTCGAACGAAGCGGCATTTCTCTACCAGATTTTCGCCCGCGAATATGGCACCAACAATTTTCCCGACTGCTCCAATATGTGCCACGAGGCGACCAGCGTCGGCCTGCCGCAATCGATCGGGCTTGGCAAAGGCACTGTCTCGCTCGAGGATTTCGACCATTGCGACCTGATCCTTTCCTTCGGCCATAATCCCGGCACCAACCATCCGCGCATGATGGGCACCTTGCACGAATGCGCCAAGCGCGGCGTGCCGATCATCGTCTTCAATCCTTTGCGCGAGCGCGCGCTCGAACGTTTCGCCGATCCGCAAAGTCCGATCGAAATGTCGACCTTCGGCTATGCGAACATTGCCTCGTCCTATTATCAGGTAAAGGTCGGCGGCGATGCGGCGGCGCTGAAAGGCATCATGAAGGCGCTTCTCGCGCTCGACCGCACGCCGGGGCGCAATGCGCCGGTCATCGACCATGCCTTCATCGCCGAACATACGCGCGGCTTCGAGAACCTCGTCGCCGACCTCGACGCGACGCGGTGGGAGGACATCGAAGCCGCGAGCGGGCTTGAGCGCAGCGCGCTCGAGGCGGTGGCCAGCGCCTATGCCCAAGCCAATGCGACGATCATCCCCTATGGCATGGGAATCACCCAGCACACGAAGGGCACCAACAACGTCCAGCAGCTCGCCAATCTGCTGCTGATGCGCGGCCAGATCGGCAAACCCGGTGCCGGCATCTGCCCGCTACGCGGCCATTCCAACGTGCAGGGCGACCGCACGGTCGGCATTACCGAAAAGCCCGGCGCCGATATGCTCGCGCGGATCGAGACGACCTTTGGCTTCACGCCGCCAGCGGCGCACGGCCATGATGCCGTCGCGGCCATGCAGGCGATCATCTCCGGCCAGTCGAAAGTGCTGATCTGCCTCGGCGGCAACCTGGCCGTCGCGCTGCCGGACCCGGCGCAATGTTTCCCGGCGATGGCGGGGCTGGACCTCGCCGTGCATATCGCGACCAAACTGAACCGCTCGCATCTGCTCGCCAGCAAGGAAGCGATCATCCTGCCCTGCCTCGGCCGCACCGAGCACGATATTCAGGCGAGCGGGCCGCAGATCGTCACCGTCGAGGATTCGATGTCGATGGTGCATTCCTCGCGCGGCAAGCTGCCGCCGGTCTCGGAGCATCTGCGCTCCGAGCCCGCGATCGTCGCCGGCATGGCGGCTGCCACCCTGCCGCAGAGCAAGGTACCGTGGATGGAGCTCATCAAGGATTATGATCGCATCCGCGATATGATCGAAGCCGTCTTCCCCGAATTCCAGGACTTCAATGCGCGCGTGCGGGTGCCTGGCGGCTTCCGCCTGCCGCTGCCCGCGGCCCAGAGGGTTTGGAAGACGCCCTCGGGCAAAGCCGAGTTCATCCTCTTCAAGGGGCTGAACGAAGACCCGGTGGTCGCCGATGGCGCGGTTCTGCGGCTGACGACCATCCGTAGCCACGATCAATATAATACGACGATCTATGGTCTTGACGATCGCTATCGCGGCGTCTTCGGCCGTCGCGATGTCGTCTTCATCCATAAGGACGATCTCGCCGCGTGTAATATCCAGCATGGCGATGCGATCGACATTGAGACCGCCCTGCCCTCAGGCACGCCGTTGCGCCTCGAAGGCTTCACTGCCATCGCCCATAACATCGCCCGCGGCTCGGTGGCCGCCTATTATCCTGAGGCCAACGGGCTTGTCCCGCTCGCCTATCACGATCCGCAAAGCGGCACGCCGTCCTATAAATCCGTTCCGGTCAGGATCATGCGCCACGCCTGACGCCGCGGCCACGATAAGTTGGAGCGGGATTTGCGCGAAAAACCGGTGTCCACTTTTTCGCCTCCCGCGCTAGCGTCAACTGCCGCGGCACAGGAGAATGAGGATCGCATGATAGATGCGATCGAGATCGGTCGAACTGATCTGCTTGCGGCGGCAGAGAAGATTGGCGAAGAAGATGGCGCGGCCGAGCCATAAATATCTGCTGAAGCGATAGGATGCGACCTCCGCCCGCCGCAGAGCTTCTTGCGGCCTCGAGAGAGCGTCCGAGACCGCCTGCCACGCCATGCGGCGCTTGAGCCAATCGGCGCTCGTCCGGCTCGGGTCGATATAATGTTTCACGCCGGCGCCCGGCACGTAAATGACTTTTCCCCCTTTTGCGCGGATGGATTCGCTCACCAGCGTTTCTTCGTTCGAGAGGAGCGAAAGCGCGCCCTTGCGGCCAAGCTCCGTGGAAAAGCCGCCCGCGGCAAGAAGCCAATCCCGCCGGATCGAGTAATTGCAGCCGGCAAGCCATTCGTGCGGCAAGAGTTCGCGGATCTCGCTGCCATAATCGACGATGGAGAAAAACCCCTCCAACTCGCTCGTGAGCCAGCGCGGACGCGGCGTCACCCAAACCGGCTCCACCGGGCCGCCGACGATCGCCGCCTTATCGCCGAATTTCTGATAGCCGAGGCTGAGCTCCCGCAGCCATTGCGGCGGCGCGATCGCGTCATCGTCCAAATAGGCGATGACCGGCGCCAAAGCCAAATGCGCGCCGACGTTGCGGGCGTTGGAAAGCCCCGGGATCGGTTCGTGAACGTAGCGAAAATTTTCTATGCCGTCATATCGCGCGCCGAATTGCCGCGCCTGCTCGGCATCGGTCGAGTTGTCGACGACGATGATCTCAAAGTCCTGACGATCAATGTCTTGTAACAGCACCGAGTTCGACTGTGGCAGAAACCGATTTGTAGCGATTGTGCGTGCAAATGACCGCCGAAAGTGCAGGTTTGTTTTCCAAAAGCCCCCCGTCAGCAAAAGCGATCCCGAAGAAGGTATTATAAAAACAGCCGGCGCTGCGAAAGGCTCTGCATGGATTCACACGCCCACAATGTGAATCTTCGCGCCATGCACTAGCTCAAGTTCTACTCAACAATAGCTCGAATATTCGGGAAAAACGCGCCCCGGCCGCACTTACTTGTGAGCGCGTTCGAAAAAGTTGAGCGATAGCGCTAATGCGCCGATCAGGCCTCCGGCAGCGGCCGTCGCGGTCCAGCCGCCAGCATGATAGGTCAAGGTTCCGAGCACTGAGCCGAGCGCGCCGCCGGCAAAAACCAGGGTCATGTAAATCGCATTGACCCGACCGCGAATCTCGCCCGGAACATTGAAGATGATGTGCTGGCCGACGACTTGATTGATTTGCACGGCGGCATCGATCAGAACCGCCAGCAGCGCCAGCCAGACGAGGCCGATTGGCCCATGAACGCCGATCGCTGCGAAGAACGAAAGGCCGAGCACCGCGATCGCGCCAGTCGTCGCAGTATTGATGTGACCGCGGTCGGCGAGATGCCCGGCGACCGGCGCGGCCAGCGCGCCGCCGCTGCCGGCGAGGGCGAAGAGCCCGATGGCATGCTGGCTCAAGCCAAATCTTTGCGCGAGGAAGATGGGCACGACGGTCCAGAAAAGGTTGAACGCGCAGAACATCAGGCCTTGATAAGCCGCGCGCCAGCGAACCTGCGGGCGTTCCCGCAAGATGTGAAGCATCGAGGCCAGAACCTGTCCATAATGCAGGCCGGGACGCGGCTGATGGAACGGCATGGCCCGCGCCAACGCCAGACCGACCGCGAGCATCAGCACGGCCGCGCTGAGGAAGACCGCGCGCCAGCCGAAGCTCCCGGCAATGAAGAGCGCCGCCGGACGTGCCAGCATGATGCCGGTCAGCAAGCCGCCCATGACAATGCCGACGACACGCCCGCGGCGCGCCAAAGGCGCAAGATGCGCGGTGAATGGCACGAGGATTTGCGCGCTGGACGAGCAGAAGCCGACGACGAGAGAAGCAAGCAGAAACGGCGTCGCGCTCCGCACGAACGCAAGGGACGCCAAAGCCACGGCGCCAACAGCGATCGCCGTCAGGACAAGCCGGCGGTTTTCGACAAGATCGCCCAGCGACACGAGCAGAAACAGCCCGACGCCATAGCCGATCTGCGTCATGCTGACCAGCGAACCGGAGAGCGCCGGGCCAACGCCCACCGCGCCGCCGATCGCGGCGATGAGTGGCTGCGCGTAATAGATGTTCGCGACCAGCGCGCCGACGGACACCGCGACCACGGCAATGAGCGTCTGCGGCAGAGTGTCCGCCTGTTTCAACGATTGTTCCATCGGGTCCGCAAATGTTCGCGTCGCCCTTGCGCGTCCCCGCTGGCTTATTATCTTTGTAGCCGCCACATAAGCGCGCGGCATGCTGCTGTCCAGCCTGCGGTCGCGCAAGACAAAGTCACATTCGTGCTAGCGTCATTGGCGCGACGCGCGAGGGTCTGCGCGTCGAGACCGATCGCGATCATGAGAGCTGGCGAACAGCCGCCGCACCGACAATAGCAGAGGGGAGCAAACCATGAGGGTGGGCATCATCGGCGCGGGTCAGATCGGCGGCACTTTGGCGCGCCGTCTCACGGAACTTGGTCATAAGATCGTCATTGCCAACTCGCGCGGCCCCGCGAGCCTCGTCGATGTCGCCGCGGCGACCGGTGCGACGCCTGTCGAGGTTCAGGACGCTGTTCGCGGCGTCGATCTCATCGTTCTGACCATTCCGCTGAAGAACGTGCCCAAGCTTCCCGCCGGGCTCTTTGCGAATGTGCCAGCCTCGGTGCCGGTCATCGATACGTGCAATTATTATCCGCGCCAACGCGACGGGCGAATTGCCGAGATCGAGTCCGGCGCGCCCGAAAGCCGCTGGGTCGAACAGCAGATCGGCCGTCGGGTCGTGAAAGTCTTCAACAGCATTCACGCACGCCATCTCGCTGAGTTCGGCAGAGAGGCCGGCGCGCCCGATCGCATCGCCCTGCCGGTCGCCGGTGATGATTCTGCCGCGAAGGCGGTCGTTCTGGCGCTCGTCGAAAATCTGGGCTTCGATGCGCTCGATGCCGGTACGATCGCAGAACTCTTGGCGGCAGCAGCCGGGAACGCCCGCTTATTGTACGGACCTCAGCGTTGCGGCGCTGCGCCGCGCGCTGGCCGAGGCGCCGCACGAGCGCACGGCGGATTGGCGCGCCACGGACAAGAGCCCAGGCACTTTCGCCGGACCGGCATAGTTCCAGAGCTTAGCGGGAATTGCCCCAGCGCTCTTCGTAGATCAGCCGCTCGAGCGGCAGGCGCTGCGCCCATTGGCGCGCCTCAAGCTCCGGCCGGGTGAAGAGCTGATCGACGAAGCCGACGCAGAGATAGGCGACGACGACGATCTCCGGCGGAATGCCGAGCAGCGGCCGCAAGTCCTCCTGCTCGAAAATGCTCACCCAGCCGACGCCGATTCCCTCCGCCCGCGCCGCGAGCCAAAGGTTCTGGATCGCGCAGACGGAGCTGTAGAGATCCGTATCGCGCTGATGCGTGCGGCCGAGAACGACGGGGCCACCGCGGGCGCGGTCGCAGGTCACGCAAATATTCAGCGGCGCCTTGAGGATTCCTTCGAGCTTCAGCCGTTTGTAGTTGGCGCTGCGCTCGTCGGTGAACATTTGCGCCGCCTCGTCGTTGCAGCGCGTGAAAACGTCATGCACCGCCGCTTTCACGGCCCGATCGCGGATCAGGATGAAGTTCCACGGCTGGCTGAGGCCGACGGAGGGCGCGTGATGCGCCGCCTGCAAGATGCGTTCGAGCGTCGGATCGGGGATCGGCTGCGGCAGAAATTCGTCGCGCACATCGCGCCGCGCATAGATGGCACGATAGACCGCCTCGCGCTCCTGCGGCGAGAAGGCGCCCGCGGGCGCAAACTCCGCCTCCGGCACGCCCTTATCGGCAAGCGCCATCCCGAACTCCTCCCACGCTCTCGTCGTTGACGAGGCTTAGCACAGCTCGCGTGACGGCCGCCATCTTTCGATCAATCGCCGCCTCAGGGCGCGATCAGATGCGCGAGAAGGGCGTGACGCAGATCGACGACGGCGCCGATGACGATCAAGGTCGGCGCGGTCGCAGGGCTTTCACGATGCTCTGCGATCGCCTGGCCAAGCGTCGTCTCCACGACGCTCTGGCTCGCCAAGGTCGCCTGGGTCAGAATGACGAGCTTTGTCGCGGGCGAAAGGCCGCCGGCAATGAGCCGCCGGCCGATCTCGGGCAGGCGCGACAGACCCATATAGATGACCAGCGGCTCGCCCAAGGCGCCGAGCGCCTCCCAATCGATGCGGTCGTGGCCGTCCTCGGCCGGATGTCCGGCGACGAGGACGAGCGCCTGATTGGTTTCGCGCGAGGTCGCCGGAATGCCCGCATAGGCGAGGCCGCCGATGCCCGCCGTTATGCCCGGCACCACACGGAAGCGCACCCCCGCCGCCGCCAAGGCCCTTGCCTCCTCGCCGCCGCGGCCGAAGATGAAGGGATCGCCGCCCTTGAGCCGCAGCACACGCAGGTTCTGCCTGGCGAGAGCAACGAGGCGCTCGGAAATGTCATGCTGACTATGTGACGGCCGCCCGCCCCGCTTGCCGGCATATTCGCGCCGCGCGACGGGCGACGCCAAGGCCATGACGCGATCCGACACGAGGGCGTCATGGACGATGACATCGGCGCGCCGCAGCGCACTCAGCGCATGCAGCGTGAGAAGCCCCGGGTCGCCAGGGCCGGCGCCGACAAGCCAGACCGTCCCCGGCTCGAACGGCAATTCCTCGAAGGCAGCGGGTTCCACGTTCTCGTCCGTTCTTCGCGCCTGCTTTAAGCAACGCTAGCGCGCGGCAAGTCAAGCGTGTGGCGGGACAACCGAGACCGAACGCCAATCCGTCAGTTGCAGGATTCCGCCGGCCCCGCCGCGCCCAAAGCTTCGGCGGAAGCCACGCCGCCGCGCCAAGTCGCCAGAGCGGCAGCCAGATAGAGCAAGGCGGAAAAACTGAAGGCGAAGACAAGGCCCTGCTTGAACGGACCGGCAATCAGGCCGGGGAAGAAGGTATGGCCCGTGAGCGTCGCGGCGCTCGCCGGCGGCAGCGCTGCCAGCACATCCGCGGGAATCAATTCGCTCATCGGGTTATAGCCGAGGAAAGCTGCAAACAGGCTCGAGACGGGCGGCAGGCCCGCAACATGATGTGCTACCGCCGCTGGCACGTGCTGGGCAAGCAGCCCCGCCTCCATCGCCTGTGGCAGATTGGCCGAAAGGCCGATGAGCATCAGGCTGAAGAACAGCCCGATCGAAAGAACCTGGCCGACATTGGTGGTCGTCGCCCGCACGCCGGAGGCCTGGCCACGCTCGCGGGCCGGCACGGCGTTCATGATCTGCGTCGAATTCGGCGCGACGAAAATGCCGGAGCCGAGGCCATTGAGGAACAACAGCGCCGCGAAAATGGGATAGGAGAAATCCGCCGGCAAGAACATGAGCGCGATGAAGCTTGCCGCGCCGATCACCATACCGCCGACGCCAAAAGGCACGCCGCCGAACCTGTCGGACAAATGGCCCGAAATAGGCGGCGCGAGCAGAAAGCCCGCCGTCAGCGGCAGCATGAAGATGGCCGACCAGAGCGGCGTCGCCTCGAAGGCATAGCCGTGCAGCGGCAGCCAGATGCCTTGCAGCCAGATGATGAGCATGAATTGCAGGCCGCCGCGGGCGATGCCGGCGAGAAGATTGGCGAGATTGCCATAGGCGAAGGGTGCGAGCGTGAACAGGTGCAGGTCCAGCATCGGCCGCGCCACGCGCTGCTCGATCAAGACGAAGGCGGCGAGACTCAGCACGCCGATGACAAAGAGCGTCAGCACTTTCGGGCTACTCCAAGCCATCAGCTGATCGCCATAGGGCTGCAGGCCGTAAGTGATGCCGGCGAGGATCGCGACAAGGCCGATGCCGAAGGTAAGATTGCCGCCCCAGTCGATCTTGTGGCTCGCGCGATCCGGCGCGTCGTGGAGCTGCCAATAGGACCAGGCGGTGCCGATGAGGCCGACCGGCACGTTGATCCAGAAAACGAGGCGCCAATTGCCGTCGGCCAACAGGCCGCCAACGATGAGGCCGAGGAACTGGCCGGCGATGATGGCGACAACATTGATGCCGAGCGCGAAACCGCGCTCGTGCTCGGGAAAGGCGTCGGTCAGAAGCGCGGTGGCATTGGCCATCATCAGCGCGCCGCCGACGCCCTGCACGATGCGCACGCCGATCAAATAAAGCGCGGCCGCGTCGCCCCGCCCCGGCAGAAGGCTGAGCGCGATCGAAGCCGCCGTGAACAAAGCGAAGCCAAGATTATACATGCGGGCGCGGCCGAACTGGTCGCCGAGCCGACCGAAGGAGACGACGAGCACAGCGGTCGCAACCATGTAGCCGATGATCGCCCAGAGCAGATAATTGATATTGCCCGGATCGAGCGCCTTGAGCCCGATGCCGCGGAAAACCGCCGGCAGGCTGATGAGCAGAATCGACGAATTGATCGCCGCCGCGAGCATGCCCAGCGTCGTATTGCTCAGCACCATCCATTTGTGGCGTGCGGGCGCGGCGGATTTGCGCGACGTCATGTTTTCGGCCTCATGCCTGCCTCGCGGCAGAAAAAATGCTATATGAGGGTTTCCTCGCATTTCGGTATATGAGGATGCCCTCAGGAAACGCAAGAGCCGAGACATCGCCGCGTGCATCACGCCCGCGTGCTCCCCAGCGCGAGCGCGGCCGCGCCCGTGTCTCGGCCTTGCTCGCCGCCGCCGCGGCTCTTTTCGTCGAAAAGGGTTATGAGGCGACGACGATGACCGAGATCGCCGCCCGCGCCGGCGCTTCCATCGGCACGCTTTATCTCTTCTTCCCGACCAAGGACGTGCTGGCCCAGACGATCCTCACGGAGAGGGCGGAGGATCTTTCGGCGCAGCTCGACGCCCTGCACGCGCGCACAGCGGGACTGAGCGCCGTCGCCATCGCCGACGCGCTTTTCGCCGAGCTCGGCAGCTTCCTGGCGAAGAACCCTGTCTATTCAATATTGCTCGACTTGCCGGGCCATGAGCGCTGGCGGCGCCCGGTGCGGGCGCGGCGGCGCCAGCAGATCGCCGCGCTATTCGCCGAAGCCAACCCGGCCTTGGCGCTGGAACAGGCCGAGCGGCTCGCGGTGATCGTACCGCAGCTCATGCGCATCGCGCTGACGCTCGACGCCAGGGACAAATTGCGCGACGGCATTCTGGAAGAACTCCGCCTGATGCTGCGACATCATCTCACCGCGGCGAGCGCGGATTGAGTCCGCTCACGACGACGTGAAGCGCATTGTGCACGCGAGCCCTTCCCAACCTTCTTGATCAAGGTCAAAGCGCGGCAGTCTTCCGGCCCTACCTTTGCGCAGCAGGAGTTGAGACATGCATCGGATTTTTACGCCTATCTTTATGCTCGGTGTTCTTATGGTTGGCGCCGTCTTGCCGGCGCGCGGCGACGACGTCCCGTTCGCTCAGCCCGCGCCTTCGACGAGCCCGCACGGCCCGTCCGATACGGTTGCGTTGAGCGACATAATGCAATTGACGCAATTGCGGCACATGAAACTCTGGTATGCGGGCAAGGCGAAGAATTGGCCGCTGGCGAATTATGAACTCGTCCAACTCAGGGACACGTTCAGCAAAGCGGCTATGCTCTATTTGAACATCCCCGTGGAATATATCGCCGCCGTATCCGAGCCTCTCACGACGCTGGGCGACGCCGTCACGGCGAAGGACGCGCGCGCCTTCGGGAAGGGCTACAAGGCGCTGGAGGCCGCCTGTAACGCCTGCCATCAGGCCGCTGGCATCAGCTTTATTGTCATCCAGACGCCTGCGGTTTCCGCCTTCCCCGACCAAAAATTCACCCCATGAAAATGCGAGAGCTTCCTCTCGTGGAAGTCTACAAGCTTCTGGAGCCGGGGCCTGTCGTCCTCGTTACGACAGCGTCGCGTGGCCATGCCAATGTCATGACGATGTCATGGCATATGATGGTTGATTTCAACCCACCGCTGGTCGCCTGCGTCGTCAGCAATGGCGATTATAGTTTTGCGGCGCTGCGGGCGCGCAAGGAATGCGTCATCGCCATTCCCGACGTTACCTTGGCGGAAACAGTGGTCGGGATCGGCAATTGCTCGGGAAGCGACACCGATAAATTCAAGAAATTCGCGCTCACCCCGCTGCCGGCCGCCAGCGTCGGCGCGCCCTTGATCGGCGAATGTTTCGCCAATCTCGAATGCAAAGTGGTCGATACGCGTTTCGTCAATAAATACAATATCTTCATTCTCGAGGTCGTGAAGGCTTGGGAAACGCCGGCCAAAGGCCGTCCGAAGACGCTGCATCATAGCGGCTTCGGCACTTTCGCCGTCGATGGCGACATCATCCATCTGCCGTCAGACAAGCCCTAGAAAGCGGCCAGATGGGCGCTTAAAAATTCTCGTCTTGGCCGCCGCCGCATTCCCGTCGCAGAAGACAGACGCATCGGCCCGTGCTCTGCTCGCAAACCGGCTTGCGGTTGGCGTCGCAGGTATATTGGCGGCGGTCATAGCCGGTCATCACCCCACCGCAGGGGCCTTCGGAGAATTGATCATTGGAGGGATATTGCGCCTCGGCGGGCGCCAGAGGCAAAAGGCTGAGGATCGCGAAAACCGCGAATGCGAGCAGTTTGAATCTCATCGCGCTCTCCCCTTCAAGGCGCGCCGTTCTAAGATCATGCCGCAATCATAGAAATATATCCGCGGCATTGACCAGAAACATTTTCGCGAATTTCGAAATCGGCACCAATCTCCCGGCCGGGTAATGGGGCGGACGCCCTCCCAGATGGTCGCAATGGTCTTTTCTGGAAATCTCGCCTCCCGTGCGGAAAGACACGCGCCAGCACGATGTCGACTGCCTCCGCCTGGTCCATCGTTCGGCGGCGGCCGCGCGAACCTGGGCCGACTGTCGCGCGGGACCACGCAATTTTGCCTCATTGGCCGCGCGACGGGTGTGCCTTAGGATTTGAATGGCGCGATAAGTCTGGAAGTGTTCTTTTTCGTCGATAAATTGATTACCCGATTACATTAAAATCGATTGCGAGGCGGATTTAAAATGCCATTTGGAAAAAATCCAGGCTCCGCTCGTGAGCGTCATTGTCATCAATTATAATTACGGGCGGTTTCTCGATGAATGTTTGATGTCGATTGCGCATCAAACCTATCCCCATATCGAATGCATCGTTTTCGACAACGCCTCGACCGACAACAGCCATAGCGTGCTCGCGTCGGCGGAGAGCAAACATTTCGCCGAGGACGGGCGATCCTTGTCCGTCATCTTTTCGCAGACAAATCTCTATCAAACGCCCGCTGCCGCCGAGGCTTTCAAAAATATGCCAAGGGCAGTTACGTCATTTTCTTCGACGCGGACGATTATATGCTGCCGACCTGCGTGGAAGCACATATCCGCACGATGCTCTCTTTGCGCATTCCTGTCGGCGCCACCTGCGTCGATTATTTCATGAGCCGCGACGGCGAGCTTGTGACCTCGACGTCCAATCCCGGGTTTGCGCGCGCGGTCGCCGCGGGAGGCGACCGTGAGACTCTCGCATGTCGGACCATCGAGTTGCCCTCAACGAGCAAAACCGGTGCGGAGCTGAACCTTCAGCCCTCGGAACTGCATTATATCACGCGCAAGACGCGCAATTGGCCTTGGTCGGGCACCTGCGGCCTCTGCTTTCGGCGCGAGATGATCGAGATCTTTTTCCGGCGCACGCCGCAACTCAAGCAGCAATTGGACGCCTATCTGATCGGCGGCGTCAATTGCCTGACCGGCAGCGTGCTGATTGATCGACCGCTCGTCGTTTACCGGCACCACGGCACTAATGCCTTCGCCGAATATCCCTATCTCGTCAATTTTCGTATCTACGATCCCAAACCGCAGCAGGTGGCGGCTTCGGCTGCCGTTGATGAGATCGCGAAGACATTCGTTGCGGTCTCGGACGAACTCGCCAGGCGGCTGGAGTGGGCCGGATTGTTCATCGAGGCTATCGAAACGCTCTCGGCGATCTGGTCATACAAGCCGCGCAGATCGGCCACAATCGCCTACATGCGCGAATTTCTCAGAGCGAACGAGGCGGCGCTGGTTGCGGCCTTCGGGCCGGGCGAATATGCAAAATGGGTCGCCAGATATTCTTGGCACCAGGTCGCGTGGTCCGCCTTGGCAAGCCTCTCTCAATCGCTACGTCGCAAAGCCCCGGCCTTGATCCGCAGAAAAGAAGATCTTACGGAAAAGCAGACGGATCATCCGCTCGGCGCCGCATAGGGCCGCACCTTGCAAGTCGACGTGCATCTGCCCCGCCTCGCCTCAGGGCGCAACTCGAAGAGCAAGGCAAACCTAAATGGTCGTCGGCCGCATAAGCGCTCGGATCACGCCGCCCGGGAAAACGAGCGTCGCGCAATTCAGCTCACAGCCGGCCGCACGAAAAGGGACTCGACAGTTCGGGCTCGGCCCGGCCTTCCGACGATCGCAACACCGTCGCCTTCGTGAATTGCGACATCCGCTGGCGGCTGGAGCAAGACTTCCCCGTTCTGTCGCTCGAGCGCGACGACGAGAAACGCTCCTCCGGCAAGGGTCTCGAGTTCGCCAATGGTAGCCCCGACGCTCTGGCTGCCTACGCCTGCCGCAACAACCTCGATTTCGAGACCAAGGCGGCGCAGATCACGGCCGAGCCGGTCGAGATCACCGGCTTTAATTCCAGACAACACCTTGGCGACGTCCTGATAGAGTAAAAGCTCAGCCATCCGTTCTGCGCCGATCCGCGTCGGCAGCACGACGCGGTCGGCACCGGCCTGAATGAGCTTGCCTTCCGTGGATGCAGCTTCGCCCCGCGCAATGATCGTCAGCTCGCGGTTAAGACTGCGGGCGCTGAGCGTGATGAACACATTCGCCGCGTCATCCGGCAAAACGGTCGCCAAGGCCCGCGCCCGCGAAACACCGGCAAGCCGCAGGACGTCTTCATCCGTCGCATCGCCTTGCAGGCTGAGGAAGCCCAGTTCGCGCGCGGCGGTCATGCGGCCATCACCGCGCTCCACAACCACGAAGTCGCACTTTCCTGCCTGAAGCTCGCGCGCGAGCATCTGGCCGATGCGCCCGTAACCACAGATGATGACGTGATCGGTAAGGCGGTCGATGTCCTTTTGCATGCGGCGGAACCCAAATAATTGCTGGAGCTGGCTGGCAGTAATAAGCTGAATGAGTGAGCCGGTCAGAAAAATCATCCCGGTGCAGCCCGTGACGATCAATGCGATGGTAATGGCGCGCAGTTCCGGCGTCTTGATCGGTATAACTTCGTCATAGCCAACCGTGTAGACGGTGAGCACGACCATGTAGATCGCGTCGCCGAATCCCCACCCGTTTTCCATATACGCCGCAGTCGCGCATGCCGAGACCACGAGCATGAAGGCAACGCCGGCAGCCAAGTTTCGAAGCGGAGAGGATAGGAACTTGATCATCAATCAGAATCTGTGCGGTCGACGCTACCGGCGCCCGGATTCAAAGATGCACGCACGAGACTCTTCCCCCATCGGAGAACAGCCAGTCTAACGCCTTGCGCAACGATTGGAATTCGTCAGGAACGGCCGCCGCGAGTATTTTCTACCCACGTGAAGCGCCGCCCATCATCAGCCGGGTGACATAAGTTTCCCATAGGACGCGCGCATGGCTGACGACCCAGTGTCGTTCGAACGCGTCTCAGCACCCTGTTTCCCCCTGTTTTTCAAGAAAGACAGGGGTCTGAGCGCTTATTTAAAGAAATAGGCATGGATTTTCAAAGATCTATCGGGCGCTCGTGACCGGATAAAAACAGGGTGGCTTATCCGCATAACAGGGGGAATACGCTTTTCATTTCAGAGGCGCAGACTCCTCATATCCGTCATCTTGCTGATCGGCAAAGGAGGATCTGAAAGGCCGTCGTTGACTACGAAGCGGGCCGCCCAGCCTGACTTCCCCGCCTGTCTTCCCGGTCTGTGGATAAGCTGTGGGCAAATTGTGGATTATAGGAATACGGGGGCAAACGTCGAACTAGGTTGCGTCTCCTATAAAAGAGGCGCACGGGCGAGAAAGGTTGCGTAAGCGGCGTTCAAAGCTTTGCCTGTGAGTATCCTGATGCGTCACCCCAGCCCGGTCATCGAACAAGTCCCGCTCAAGAACCTCTCCCCCTACCTGGCGCCACGACGCCTGAATCGGTGTCACCTATCTGAATGCGGACATTCGCAGCAATGGAGATATTGACCGGCAGTTGGACCATCAGCCTGTCGACTTGCCCTTTCACCGGCATGTTGAGAGAGACCCGCGAGAAAGGAACATTCTTGCCGCTGATCTGCGTAACTTGCGCAGTGTCGCAGAGCTTTTGCAGTGGCGGTCCCGGCTTGATCTCACATTGAAGGACCCAATCCTGGTAGGTCGCGCTAGTGCTTTGCTGAGCATTTGCCTGCGGCAGCGTAGCGATGCAGAGCAAGGCGATGACGATCGGAGCCGTCGCGCGGAAAAATCGATCAAGCATGGGCCGCTTACGACCACACTTTTCTGATGATGACGGTGCCGGAATAGATCAATGTGGTGGCGGAATATTCGCCGTCGAATTTGGCGAGGATCGACCAGCCATCGAAGAGCCTATATTCGAGGCCGGCAGTGACAAGCGCATTGTCGCCGGCGGGTTTTGCCGTGTTGATCAGGAAGGATGAGCCCGGCAATTGCTGAAAAAAGGGGATCGCCGTGCTCTCATTGTCGAAATCATGCCGCCCTCGAAATGCGACGGCAAAACTTCGACACTTGAAGAAGACTATGGCTTAGCGTTCGTGTCGGAGCTAAGCTCAGAAGCTCCAGGGTTTCACAGAAAAAAAACCGGGCAAGCTGGCGCTTCGGGAAGACGTTATCGGACCCGAACGGGGCCGGACGTGGGAGGGAAGCATGGAGCTGGAACGCGCTGTCGGACTCAAGGCGGATGGGTCGGTCCGGCTGGCGGAGCGATCCGCTGCGATCGGGTCAATCCTACTCAAGCTCGCGGCCATGGGCGTGCGGATCCCGGAGAATACCGGCGACGACGAACTGCTCCACCTGGCGGGCGACCTCTTTGCGCGCTACCGTGAGCAGACCCGGCTGCTTTCCCAGCATCTCTGCCCCGCCGACGCGCGAATTCAGCGTTACGTCGATAAGCTGCTCACGGACGTTGCGGCCGCCACGCCCGTGCGCCTGCCCGCGGAAACCTTCATTCTTGACCAATACGGGCTGGCGCGAGAGATGTCGCTCCCGGTCGACGCGGATGCCTGGCACAACGAGCTCGTGTCGAGCTATCGGCTTGACAATGGAGTCCTGCACAATCCGGTCAACGACCGTCGCACCACGCAGGGGGTCTTTCACGTGGCCGAGGGCGGGCTTCCGATTCCGGCGGATAAAACCCGCGTGCCGCTCGTCACTTATGTCCGCCTGCTCGAGGAGGCGCTCCGGCCGCCGGCCGAACTCCTGCGCCTGCCGTTCACCGCGAATTGGCCCGAGCCGGTAGAGACTATGGTCTCGCTGCTGCTGCGGCCGCTCGTCTGCCCCGCGGTGCCGGAGATCTCGCCCGAAAAACGCATGGAGATCCGGTACTTCGTCCCCGGCGGGCTGGTTTCGAATCTCGACTTTGTGGAGAGCATCTTCGGCAACGCCGGAGATCCCTATCTCCCAGCCAACGATGCCGCGCTCGACGTGGACGGCTGGACCGGCCACAGCGGCTGCGTGATTCTGGCGCCGCATCTCACGCGATTGAAGAAGAAGGACGTCGGCCTCCCGCAAGCGAGCGACGCCACCCAGGCCCAGCGTGCCGCCGGCATGTGTTGGACCGACGAAAACGAACTCTACAACGAGGGTCGCCCGTTCAAGATCACCTCGCGTGATATGGACGGCGTGATGGTGACCATACTGGCCGACAACTACTTCGGCTACTGCAAGAAGGAAGTGAAGACCCAGATTGGCTACAGCGCAAACCTGTTCGGTGGGGCTGAAGAGGAGCATGCCGGCGGAGCGTTGGCGTTCGCGACCTTTAGCCTGGGCGACCGGTTTGTCCCCGATCTCATGCGGCTCGAAAGCACCAAGCAGCACCGGTTCGAGGAGGTGCTCGCGCTCTTGGGAGAACGCGCGAAGAGCCACCCATCGGGCTATGCCACCGATGGGATTTATCCCGAAATCCACTACATGCCGGAGGACATGGAGATAGACATCCACCGGCAGGACATTACCTGGACCAGGCATGGCCAGACGCAACACCTGAAGCTGCTGCCCGGCCAGATCTACATCCATCCGAGCGGCTACAAGGTCCGCATGGCCAAGTATGGAGGCGCGCCGAGCTGGCGGCTGATTGGCACGGTGCCCGAGGGCACGTTTTGCCACAAACCCTGCACGGTCTCCGGCGGCGGCAAGTCGGAGATCAGCAAAAGCCTGGTGGATGCTGTGCTGCCCGGGTCGTTCTATGTACGCAACTTCGAGGAGGACATGCCTCTGGTCGAGGAGATCTTCGGCCGGAACTACGATGACGCACGCCTGGCGGAGCTGGGCAACGGCGGCGGCGCTTCACGGCCGATCCTTTCGCCCAAGCGTTCGCTCGGCTCGGTGATCAAGCTCCTCACGCCGAACCCCGCCGAGTTCACGCCCAAGTACAATGCCTGGCTTGAGAGCATTCCGAACCACGTCCGAGCGCTGGTGTTCGTCATCAAGCGCTTTTACTGCCCGGAGTGGGGTAAGGATTGGCGTCAACATTTCAGCGTGGACATCACCAACGGCGCTCCCGGGCACGAACTCAAATACGAGGGGCGGCGGCTCGTCGCCAACTATCTCCGGATCGGCCGCCAAGAGAACGGAGCCTGGCGCACCTATAAGCTGAGGCAAGACTTCGTCGCCGCCGACAAGGTACAGATGGAGGACGACATCACAGCCTCGGTGGTGGTCTCCGCGCAGTGCCTAGCCGGACTGCCAAGCGAATATGACGGGCATCCGAGCCTCAAGTTGGCGCAGAACTGCGAATTCCGACTCTTCCAGCGGCCCGACGACGCCATTCATCCGGGGCTCGACCGACAGACGGAGGAAGACATGGCGGGCCCCGGACTCTTCTGCTCCAACTTTCAGGCGCTCACGCGCGCGGACACTCAGCGCATCGTTGAAGACGTTGCGGTGCAAGACAGCTTCACCCGCCCGATGCGCGAACACGTGGCCCGAAACGCCGCCCGCGCCGACGACGGCTACTCGATCTGCTCGGCCGAGCCCAGGCTCGTTGGCGGCAAGCCCACCAAGAACCCGCGCTACCTGCAGCTCCGGCCCGACTTGGCGCGGCCGCGCGACCGCTACGTCGCGGAGATGGGCGCGCGCCTGTATCGCCGCCTCCCGCTCGACGCGCCGGTGCTGTTTCCGGTGATCAGCGTGCTATCGGGCCGGCGGAACAACCGACCGGAGGAAGGCATCCGGGCGCTCTGCGTCTACGGGCCCATCCACTACCAAGAGCTGCCCGAGCTGTTCATGGACTACGTGTGCTCGTTGACGGGCGCGTCGCCCAGCACCACGGGTGCCGGATCCGAGGGTGCGCTCACCAAGGGACCATTCAACGCCATCCAGACGACGGCCGATCTCAACAATGCGCTCGTCTCGATGCTGCTCACCGGGTACGGGGGCTTCAGCTCAGCCGCCGGCTTTATCGGCCCGCACCTTCGTGTGGACCACGACATCAGCCTGCTGATCCCAGAGATCTGGTGCAGACTGTTCCCGCATGAGCGCGATCCCAGGCGACTGATCGAGGCGGGGCATCTGGAGAGGCTCGAAGACTATCATTTCGGCGGAAGGCAGGTGCTGGCCAGCCGGCTGGGCTACCGCATCACGGCCAAGTTCGTGCACACCTACTTCGGGCGGGTCTTCGACAATCCTACCGTTGTATTCACTGACGAGATCCTCAAGCCCGAGCTCCAGGATCCCGCGGTGTTTGCCGACGGAGTCGATAATATCGTGGAGGCGCAGCAGCGTGTCGCTGAAGGATATTTCGCGGACCGCACGATCGATGACGCGTGCCCGCCGCTCAAGGCACTCCTCCACATCATGGCGCGCGGAAGCTACGAGGGGAAAACCGCGAGCGATCCTGAGATACGGGCGCTCTTCACTCGCGAGGCGCTGCTCGCGAGCGACTGGTATCGCGAGCGCCTCGCGATGAAACAGCAGCGGGATGTGGCGCTTTGGGCGCGCCATACTCGGAGCCTGAGGGAGTTCCTGACACGCGCCGGCCATAGAGACGAGGCCAACCGCCTCGGAATCGCCAGCCGATTGGAGCAGGCACGCGGCGAGCTCGAGCGGGTGAGCGCACCAGAATATCTGACGACGCTCGTCGGTACGATCGGCGCCGACCCTATACATCGGCCGGCGCACGGGCGACCGGGACGGGAAGCGAGATTTGGCGTGGAGGCACGCGGGATGTTGCATGCGGCGGACAGCGCCGCAGGGTCAGTTTAGCGCCTTATGTGAAATCGAACCCTTTCAGGGGGCCATGTCCGCTCTAGGCGCCAAGCCGACGGTGCGCTTCTCATGATCGTGCATCACCATTCAGCTCGGGGCGTGACCTGTTTCTCCCGGCGTTGCCATCTTCTCCTGCTTTGAACGCCTCCGCTGCTTCGACGATGATGGCTGTGGATACGATCCCGTAGCATCGCGGGTGCTCGCCGACGACACGGCCCTTCTGGCGGAGCGCGATCCGATCGGCACAAGCGCAGATCTCGACCGGCCGCCCGATGGCAGCGGCATTGACCGCGCCGATGCGCGGCCTAATCGAGTCGTCCTGAACCGCGCCTCACAGAATTGTATTGTTAAATGTCATGTAAACCTTCGTTTATGGTAAGTGAAAAACTTAAACCGTTAATAATGCTAAAAATAAACTAAAGCTTATAATATAAATAACAAGTAAACTAAATTACAAGTTTATTAAATGTCGCCATTGCGCGAGGCTTTTTCAGGCGCGACGCAACACAGACGTCGTGTCGAAGCGTAGCGCTGTGCTGCAAATATCAACAATGCAGAGCACGCCGCTAGACTAGATACGGAGTTAGAGATGAAAAAGCTTCTTATTGCCGCAGCGGTTGTCGCTTTTACAAGCACTAGCGCTTTTGCCGGCCAACACAACTACAATAGTTTGCCCACGCCGCAAGGCTTCGCCAATGATAATCACGCCAAAATCACGACTGTGGGTGCTTTTAATAACGTCAGCGTCATCCAGACCGGGGTTTTCACCCGCAACAGCGCTGACGTTTCTACGTTCGGTTTGGGCAATACGGTGATCCTCATCCAGGATTGAGGCTTGAGCGACGTCAGGCGCCAGAAAGCCGCGTCGCCCTCGCACGGGGCGACACGGCCTTCGGCGAAGTCCGTCGAACACATGTCGCATTTTGAGGAGGGCCACCCATGAGAATCTATCGCATAACTTTTGCTGCCTTGGCCGGCCTGCTGGCCTGCTCAACGGCGCAATCCGCTTTGGCGGGAAGTTATTTAACCAGTGGCACGGTCTCTTACAGCTTCAGCACGCCGCAGGTGTCGCTTTTCGCCTCTGTGCAGGTTGGCGGCAACCCTCAGGCCGCCGTGGTACAAGAGAGCACAAATAACTACGTCGTGATCGGCCAGGCCGGCTACGAACCTACCGCATCTGTAGGCCAGTCGGGCAGCAAGAACGTGGCTGTCATCACGCAGCTTTCGACCGCGGGTCCAGGAGTGACTGAAATATTCGGCAGCAACCAAATTGCCATCTTAGGTCAGTGACCGGGCGGCTTGCCGGGTGGCTTCGATAAAAGGCGAGGAGGAAGCCGTGTCGCAGCTAACGGGATTGATGGGAAGGATTCTTGCCCTGGCGGCGGCAGCGGGCGCCAGCGGGAGCGTCTTTGTCGAAAGCGACGGCGGCAATTCTACGACAATACTGCAGGGCGGCCCCTTCGGAAGTGCCAAAGTCGAGGTGAGCCGGGGCGATGGTTTCGTCGTCATCGAGCGTCGCGACGACCAAGGCAACAGCGTCACGGTCATCCAGGGCGCGCGCCGCGGCGAGATGAAGGATTGAGCGTCGGAGGGGAGGGATAAGCAAGAAACCATCCTTTCCGATCGCTCGGCGCAGGATTCCGGATCGGCACCCTTCGAAATTCCAAGGGACTTGTTTGTCTCCTGGCGGTGGCGGTCATTTGTGGGGGCTGGCTTTCGATAGTCGGGCGGTATGCATGTCCAAATAAGCCTACGCTTTGGGTGCGATTGATCTTTATATTTCGCCAACGCGACTCATTGCTCGGCTATCGTCACGGCGAGGCGCCCGTCGGCAGGCGAGACAAAAAAATGCGCAAGGCGCTCGTCATCGAAGACGTTCCTGAATTGACCGCCTTTGTCGTCGCGGTTTTCGAGTATCTCGGCTTCGAGGCTTACTCGGCCGAAACGGTCGCGGACGCGATCGAGATGTTGAACGCCGATGCCGAAATCGAAGCGGTGTTCATCAATACGGGTGACGAGACGAACCTCGACGCCCTCGATCTGGCCAAACTAATTAAGGCGCGCAAGCCGACGACTGAGATTTTAATTGCTTCGGACCGCGTCGATCGCCTGCATGAATTTCCGCCCTGCGTATTCATCACCAAGCCGCTGAACCCGTCGACGCTCATTTCCATGATCGAGCACGCTGTCCTGACGCGGCCGACGACCAGCCGCAATGGCACCGACTTCCAGCAGAGGTGACGGAGATCTCCCGGGCGGAGACGCGATCGCTTGCTCTCTCCTCCATCGGCAGCGCCAACACGGGGCGCCGCGCAGATGATTTTAAGCCAATCGATTCGAAAAGGCCTTTCGACAATTGGGCCGAAGGCCATGAATTTATTAAGTTTTCCGCGATTTGTGCAGGCGGCACTTTTACGGGGCCAAGGCCTGGAGAAGCTCTGCAAAATTGTCAAGGAGAATTGCGGCAATTTTGAGGGTTTTCCACAATTCCACGTTATGCTAAAGCTCCGGCACGGAATCTATCGACGGAGCTCGCGAGCTTCCGGCTTTGCCAAATGGGGAGCGAGAGGCGTTCAGAGAGCGATATCCTGCCAAAACGAGATTGCCGACGGAAAAGTCGGCGACAGTCGGGGAATGCCAGTTCGCGTTGCGGAAGAGGGTTTTGCCATGGGAAGTGTGACCAGGCCATTTGGACGCCAGCGGCGAACCCAAAACGCGTTGAACGCGACGCAGCCAGAGCCAGAGGGTAGCGTCATGAGTGCTAATCCCAAGGACGTTCCGGCAATAGACATTGTTTGGCCTTTTCGTGCGACGCCGTGTGGCAAGACAGACTGGAAAAAGAAAGAAGCCGCCAAACCGGCCCGAAAGAACGACCCCCCGCAGCCGAAGACGGCGTTGGTAAGTCCCAACGGTGTATTCCAGGAATGTCTGCTTCCGCTCTTGAGTCGCAGGCTGGACACCGACATCGCCGCCTTCCCGTCGATAGACGACTGGATGCTGCAAGAGGACGCCGCCAATTATGCGCTGATTATCTTTCATGCGTGTGGTGATCAACAAGGCCGCGACCTCGCCAACTTGGGCCAAGTTCTGAACTCCTTCGAGAAGCGCCCGAATTTCGTCGTGCTGGCCAACTCCGAACGACCGTCCGAGATTAAGGCGCTCTACGCGAGTGGCGCGCGGGGCTATATACCGACGAGCCTTTCGTTTGATGTCGTAACCGAAGCCATCAAGCTCGTAATGGTTGGCGGCGTCTATTGCCCGCCCTGCATGCTCAGGGTTCACGACAATGATGCACAGTTCGGACGGACCTCTTCAGCCAGTTTCACGCGAAGAGAGGCGGCCGTATTCGAGGCGGTCCGCCAGGGCCAGCCAAACAAGCTGATCGCGGACGAAATGGGAATCAGCGAAAGCACGATCAAGGTTCATGTCCATCGGATCATGAAGAAGCTCAATGTGCATAACCGCACACAGATGGCTATTTGCCAGCTCGATCTGCAGGATGGATAAGCCAGACAATGAGAACGCCTTAGCTGCTGCGGATCTGGCCAGAGCCTGACCGAAGAAGTCTGGTCATTTCAAAAAGTTAACGTCTGGTCGGTGCTTGCGAAGAGGCCGTCAGCGTTGTGGGCGGGACGTCTGCTCAGGGTTGATTCAGGAATCTCGATCAAGCGCTCTGGCTGGACCGTCACGAGTTGCGCTCGGTGTCGTAAGAACATCCTGCGCGGCGCTCGGCCGGCAATCATCGGTTCCTATCAATTTACACCCGACAGAAGACCGAACTTCGATAAAGGCGTCAATCGAAGTGATAGTTCAGGCCGACCCGCAAGATTTGCCCATTATAACGAAAGGAGGTCGAGGGAAGAGCGGTGTCAGAGTATATAAAAGCCAAAGATGACGGCGACGCTCCGTAGTGGGCGACTCCCAGATCATAAAACAAGTATTCGCCTTTGAGGCTCAGATCGCGCGCGAACATCCATTCCAAACCTGCGCCGGCGGTCCAACCGGCCATTATCCTATTATTCAAACCAATTGAACCGGAGGTCTGAAATGGGAAAAACGTTCCGCTCCATTTCTGATCGATGAAAGTGCCTGAGCTGGTTCCTCCATAAGCAAGACCGCCGGTCGTATAAGCAAGCAAATCTGACCGCAGGAACAGCCCCAGGCGTCCGCGTAGCGTGCCGAGCCAGTCCACGCCCGTGACATTGTCAACCCGCGTCTTGAGCGCAAACAAGTTGTTTGGGTCGCTGGAATAATAATTCGCATAGGCACCATGCCCCTTCGCGCCCGTCCCTTGTATATCGGCTTCGAGACCCACCAGCCCGCGGTCGAGCGCGATGTTGTATCCAATCTGGCCGCCGCCGATGAACCCGTTCGGCGCCGCTTTGGAATTGCCGCCGATCAGACCCGCCAGGAGCGGCGCCAGATCGAGGGGGACATGTTGGTCCAGATCGGTCGATCCAATCTCGGCGCTGTTGGAGGCCGACGAGCCGAAGCCAAAATCATAACCGGCGTTGAGACCGGCATAGTAGCCGTTCCAAACCGGCCTGGTCTCTTCGCGCGGCCCCTTGACGACAAGTGAGGGTTGTTCGTCCTGCACGCCGAAATAATAATTCAGGCCGACGCGGACGATATGGCCGTTGAAATGGGCCGAGGAATTGGACGCGACGACATTCTCTCCCGCCACGCCACCAAGAGGCGCGGTCACGAGCACTCCGGACGGGAAGCGTCCCTCGCCGAGGTCATAGTAAAGGTATTCGCCCTTTACGCTGAACCCTGGCGCGAACATCCATTCAAGGCCCGCGCCGGCTGTCCACCCCACGAGAGTGTCCGAAAAGCCGCCATAACCCACCGACGAGGAAGACAAGGAATACGGCGTGTTGTCGGCATTGGCGGGCCAGCTCTGCGCTGCGCGGGTGTTAGCGCTAACGCCGCCATAGGCGAGACCGCCGGTAGCGTAGGCAAGAAGGCCGGGCGTCGCCAACATCCCGACGCGGCCGCGCACGGTGCCGAGCCAGTCGAGACTCTTGCTATCGTCGAGAACCGTCGTCACCGGTTGCGGATCGCCGACGGCAGTGGCGGTAGCCGTGCGCACGGACTGGGAAATAGACCCCTGGCCGGCGCCCTGGATATCGGCTTCGCCGCCGAACAGCCAGCGGTCATTGACGAAATTATAGCCCACCTGTCCGCCGCCGATCGCCGTATCGGCGGAGGCCGGAGTCGTACCGGTGATGTTGGCGGCGGAAACTTCGGCGCCGTTGCTGGGAGGGGAGTTCTCGTCCAGTTCCCTTGAGAGCACCTTGCCGGTGGAGGCGATGGTGGGGCTCGCATCGAAAGCATAGCCAGAGTTTACGCCAGCGTAAAAACCCGAGGCGAAGTCGACCGAGCGCAGATCTGCCGAACGTTCCAGCCCCAATTGAGGAGCGCCCAAGGGGTCGCCGGAATAGCTCATCTGGTAGCTGAAGGTCGCGGAATAGCCTTCGCGCGTAAAGGGCACGTTGGAATTTACGCGCGCGAGTTCAAGATCCAGAGTTTCGTAGAAAGGCCAGCCCGTGAATTTCGCGGCAGTTCTGAGGCCGCCGCCGAAGGACGTCGCGGAGACGTTTGGATTCTCGCCTGGGTACACGTCTTCGAAGCGTCCATCGCCCGCCGCGCCAAAAATATAGGGTGTGGCAATGGCCGCCCCGCCTTTCAGCGGTATGGCAAAGGGGCGCTGCAATTCGGCGCGGCCGACCGCGCCGCTGTCGGCGTATATCGTGCCGAGGCCGAAACCGGACAAGGCGTCCGGGCCCGCGAGTTGCAATTCTTCGGATTCCATCAAGGAGCGGCCAAAACTGGTCTGGGCGCGCCCTAGCGCGGAAAAGACAAAGTTTTCCGGCAAAGGCTGCTGAATGCGAACTTCGCCATAGAGCTTGTTGAAATCCGGGCTTGCCCCGGGCCGCGATAATGGATCGGTGACGCTCCCCGACAGTCCTCCCAATCCGTGCGTATAAATTGCTCCGGTGATCGCGTTGCCTCCCCAGGCCCAGGGGAAAGCGACGTGCCATTCGGCGCCGACGCGCACATCTTCGTATTGGTCGTGAAAAAGGTTGAAATCCGGCTGTCCGGCTGGGTTGAGGTAAGGAAAAGGAGAGAGCGTCGAAGCGTTATCTACAAAATCGAAGCCAATCTGGCCGTGTAGCGACTGCTTTCCCGTCAGCAGAAGTGGATAGCCGGCGCGCAGAGAGAGACGCTGAAATTCGTCATAAGAGCTTTCTGAGGCGTAATCGCCGGTATCGAGTTGTATCGGCGTCGGCGAAGGCGAAGTGCGCGACTGCGCATAGCCAGCGCCAAGCGTGAACCCGTCGGGACCGATCGGTAGAACGCCACCGACGCTGAACGCTTCGGTTTTCGCGGTCCCATCGAAAACGTGTCCAAAATCGTCGCTGGAACTGAACGCCGCGTGCAGATTTTCGCCGAATCCCAATGCGTTATTCAGGCCGAATGCCTGGGTAAAAAGATAGGTTCCATTTTGTTCGGGCAAATAATTATTGACGCTCGTCAACTCGGCGAACGGTGTCTGCGTGGCGGTGACCTCCAAGACCACGCCGCCAGGGATGTCTCCCAATTTCGACTTCGTACTGCCGTTCACTCCCGGGAGTTCGCCAAGCAGCTGAATGTGCCGCTCGAGTTCGGCCTTGGTGAGATGGCCACGGCCAACGATGGGGCTCAGACGCGCGCGCACAAGCCCGCGAATTTCTTGGGGGACGCCCGAAAGATCGAGGCTTTCGATGAAACCGTCGATGATCTTGATATGAATTTCGCCGCCAGCAAAGGCCCCCTGCTGCAAGACGGCATTCACGAGAGGGTAACCGGCGCGGAGATAGGTCTGCTGAACGCTTGCGGTGAATTGATAGGCTTCTGCAAGGGTCAGCCGGCGGCCTTGAACCCCAGCGATCAAAGTGGACATCTGATTCTGGAATTCCGGGAAGCCGCCCTCGATCCTGACGCGCCGCACCACGGCGGACCGCTTTTTAGCGTCGGCCGGCGGCTTTTGCTGAGCGACCGTCGGAACCGAGACTTCCACATTAAATGCTCTTCCGGCGTTCGACAGAGCACCTGTGCTGCCAAGCACAGGCGCAAGATTGGCGCGCTGGGCTAAGGCCGGCGAAGCGGTGAGTGCGGCAAGGGACACTATCAGGGCCTGGTGCATTGCGCTTTTGCGCGGCAAGCAAGTGAGCCGTTTCATCCCGTCACAAAGCCCGAAATAATGTTGGATCAATAAATCTTCCTAAACTAGCAAGATCGAGCCTGGAAATCCCCCCCTTGGCGCAGTTTGCGAGTCACCGTGGCGCAGGCGCCACAGCCCGAGCGCGTTCAGCTCAAATGAGATAGGGTGCAATCAGGCAAACCGGAGCTGGGCGCGCTCACGATGCGGAAACCACAACACATTGACGCCAGTGCATTTTCGACGCGGGGGCGAGTCGATAATTCGTCGAGCGAGGCTTCGGCGCGAGCGCGCGACAGGTAGGTTGCCCATCACAGAGTGGGCCGACGGTGACAGCGTCGCCGCCCATTATGGCTATGCCTTGATCCTTTTTTGCACGCATGACACCGGCAAGAGCGCATCCGGTGCTTCAATCCTCGATGCCGCCAACCGCAAGCGGCTTACCGAAATGTATAGCGTCCGATTCGTGACGCTTTCGGAACTCGCCGAAAGGCCTGGAGATAGACAGCGACGTCCTGGCTAGGCTTCCAAAGCCATCCAGCACGTGAGCGGCTCCGCCGCCGGTTTAACGCGACCTCGCGAACCGAAGCGTGCTGCTGTCGTATTGACGCCGAATCATTCGTCTCAGGACCGCGTGAGGCCGGAGAGCTCATTGGCCTCACGCCGCTATGAGCGCTTTCTCAACAAGACCTGCACGTCGATTCCCAGCGCCTTTGCGATGTGCTCGAGTACCAAGATACTCGGATTCCTGTGCCCGCTTTCGACGCCACTGAGGTGCGTCCGGTGCACACCGGCATCGTGGGCAAGCTCATCCTGCGACAATCCTTTTTGCCGCCGGGCGTCTTTAAGATTGAGGCCAACGCGCTTGCGTACGTCCATGCCTTATCAGGAAGGCTTGGCGCCCACAGGCCTATAGACTATAAGTAATAATCACAGCGAGGCCGCCCGAAATGCGTTCGCGAGGTTGATACTTGACTAGTTCGATCGAACGAATGATATGGCTCTATGACGCATTCGACAACCGATACCCGGCTCCTCGATGTCGCGATCGATCATTTCGGCCGTTTCGGACTCAGCGGCGCGAGTACACGCGCGATCGCCAAAGACGCCGAGACACCGATGTCGTCGATCACTTATCATTTCGGCGGTAAGGAAGGGCTCTATCTTGCCGCCGCGCAGCGCATCAGTTCATTGATGGCGGCAAAGCTCGCCCCGGCCGTCACTGAAATCGACAGCGCGATCGCGGATGGCGGTACCGCTGCGGCCCGCAAGGCCCTGCAGGCTACGTATGCGCATGTGTTGAGAGTCATTGCCGGGCGGGATGCCGCACCGCTTGCCCGTTTCATCGTGCGCGAACAGGCTGACCCGACAAAGGCCTTTTCGATTATCTTCGAAGATATGATGGCGCCACTGCTCGGCCGCATCGTAGCTTTGCTCAAGATTGTCTCGGGCGGCAAACTTGACGATCGCGAAGGTCGGCTGCGTGCCATCACCCTCTTCGGCCAAGTGCTCGTCTTTCGTGTCGCGCGTCAAACCGCCATTCGCGATATGGGTTGGACGGATATCGGCGCCAAGCAGCTTGCTGCGATCGAGCACGTCCTTTTTGCCCATCTTTCGGCCGTTCTTGACCAATTGGCCGCGCGAGGCCGCGCGTGAGTCCACGCCTCATCATTCTGGTTCTCATCGCCGCGGCGCTCGGCGTAGCGGCGGCCGTCACGCATGGCTTCGGCCTCTTCGTCAGACCCGCCACCGGCCTCACGCTCAGCGGCAATGTCGATATCCGGCAAGTCGATCTTGGCTTTCGCGTCGGCGGACGCATTTCCGTCATTCTCTTCGATGAAGGCGCACATGTCTCGGCAGGCGAAGTGCTCGCCCGGCTTGATGACGGCCCCTATCTGGCCGCGGCGGCCGCAGCCCGTGCGCAAGTCGGCACTGCACGGGCGCAGCTCGAAAAACTCTGCAACGGCAACCGGCCACAGGAGATTGCTGAGGCAAAAGCCCAACTCGAATTACAACAGGCGACGCTGCTGCGCACCAAAGCGGATTTCGATAGGCAATCCGCCTTGCCGCCGCGCGCGACGACCAAGACAGATCTCGATCTCGCCCGTCAGCAATATTTCATCGCGCAAGCCGAGGTCGCGGCCGCGGAGCAAGCCTATTCTCTCGAAAGAGAGGGCGCGCGGCACGAAGATATCGACGCTGCCGCCGCGCAACTTCGTCTAGCCCAAGCCCAAAGCGTCAAAGCCGATATAGACCTCGCGGATACTGTATTGCGCGCGCCAGAAGTTGGCACGATCCTGATCCGCGCGCGCGAGCCTGGCGCCGTCGTCCAAGCCGGCGAAACATTGCTGACACTGACTCTTGATCGGCCGATGCGCGTTCGTGCCTATATCGACGAGCCCGATCTCCACCGTATCTCACCCGGCATGTCTGTGCTGGTGACGACAGACGGCACGCCCCGAGTTTATCACGGCACCATCGGCTTCATTGCGCCGACAGCGGAATTCACCCCCAAGACTGTGCAGACGATCGCCTTGCGCACGGACCTCGTCTATCGCATCCGCGTCATCGTCAACGATCCGGACGATGGTCTGCGCCAGGGCGCACCGGTCAGTGTCGCCGTGCCTGACGCACGCGCCGGAAGCTGAAGATGCCCGCGCCCATCGCCAGCGCCAAGGGAATCGTCAAAAGCTTCGCCAAGGCGCCGCAGCCCGCGCTCGACGATGTCTCGATCACTATTGCGCCAGGGGGAATGACCGGCCTCGTCGGGCCGGATGGCGCCGGCAAGACGACGCTCATCCGCATCCTCGCCGGACTCATCGATCCTGATGCCGGCCAGGCACAGGTGTTCGGCCTGCCCGCTGTCGCGACGGACCGCAGCCGCATCGGCTACATGCCGCAGCGCTTCGGCCTTTATGAAGATCTTACGGTGATGGAGAATCTGCGCCTTTATGCTGATCTCCGCGGTCTGCCAGTTTCCGAACGCGCGGCGAGCTTCGAGCGCCTCCTGGACTTCACCGATCTCAAGCGCTTCGGCGACCGTCTCGCCGGCAATCTTTCCGGCGGCATGAAGCAGAAGCTAGGTCTCGCCTGCGCCCTGGTACGCGAACCGGCGCTGCTACTGCTTGACGAGCCGAGTGTCGGCGTCGACCCCATCTCGCGCCGCGAATTGTGGAGCATGGTGAAACAGCTCGCCGACCGGGGCATTGGCGTTCTTTGGTCGACCGCCTATCTCGACGAGGCAGAGCATTGCGACACTGTCACCTTGCTCAACAACGGCAAGTGCCTGCATTCGGGACCGCCCGCGGCACTGACGAGCGCATTGCACGACCGCGTGTTCCGTATTGCCGCGCCGGGCGCTGGGCGTCGCGCTCTGTTGCGTCGCGCTCTCGATGCACCGACGATCGCCGATGGCACGATCCAGGGCGCCTCGATCCGGCTCATGCTGAAAGCCGGCGCGGCGCAGCCGCTGGCCGCCGACCTCGGCCTGCCCGCTGGTGTGGAATTGCACCCCGTCAAGCCGCGTTTCGAAGATGCCTTCGTCGATCTTCTCGGCGGCGGACCCTCCGGCACCTCGCCGCTCGCTAGCGCATATCGCTCCATTCCCCCGACCGATCGGCCGGCGATCGAAGCCAACGGCCTGACCAAAAAGTTCGGCGCTTTCGTCGCCGCCGACAATATCACTTTTACCGTCCCGCGCGGCGAGATTTTCGGCCTGCTGGGCCCGAATGGCGCGGGCAAATCAACGACATTCAAAATGCTTTGTGGCCTTCTGACACCGACGAGCGGAACCGGCGCCGTCGCCGGCTTCGACCTGCGTCGGGCCAGAGAGGATGCCCGCCAGCAGCTGGGCTACATGGCGCAGAAATTCTCGCTCTACGGCGATCTCTCGGTGCAGCAGAATCTTGATTTCTTCGCCGGCGTCTACGGCCTTTCCGGCCGCGCCGCGCGCGAGGCTATCGAGAGGGTGATCGCGGTCTTTCATCTCGAGCGTTATCTTAAAGACAACAGTGGTACCATGCCACTCGGTTACAAACAGCGGTTGGCGCTCGCCTGCGCGGTGCTGCATGAGCCGCCTGTTCTTTTTCTCGACGAGCCGACGTCCGGTGTCGACCCCATCGTACGGCGTGAATTCTGGACGCACATCGACGGCCTCGTTGAAAAAGGCGTTACCGTCCTCGTGACCACGCATTTCATGGACGAAGCCGAATATTGCGACCGCGCGACGCTGGTCTATCGTGGCCGCCAAATCGCAACTGGAACACCGAACGAGTTAAAGGCGCGCGCCGGCGACGATGCAACGATGGAAGACGCTTTCGTCGCCCTAATCCACGAAAGCGACGCGGCACGCGCGGCGGCGGCAGCATGAAAACCATCCAACCATCCACGGGCGCTTCGGCACGTCGCTTCGCCGCCCTGCTGATGAAGGAAACGCGGCAGATCATGCGCGATCCTTCTACAGCGCTGATCGCCTTTGTATTGCCGCTCGTCCTCCTCTTCTTGTTCGGCTATGCGATCAACCTCGATACGGCGCGCACACGCATCGGCCTTTCGGTACGCGACGACAGCGCCGCGGCCAAAAGCCTTGCACATGATTTTGCCGCTTCCCGCTGGTTCGATGTCCGCGAAACGGGATCGATGAAAGACCTCGGCCGCGACCTCGTGGCCGGGCGAATTCGCGGGATCGTCGTCATTCCAGACGATTTCGGCCGTGCGGTGATGCTCGGCGGCTGCACAATCCAGATTGTCACCGACGGCGCTTGGCCAAACATGGCGGGCTTCGTCGCCGCTTATGCTGAGGGGGTGCGTGCCACTTGGGCTGCACGCCACGCGGAGTTAGGGGGCGAGTCAGCGCTTGGCCGAGAGCCCGTACCGCCGATCGAAGTCGTCCACCGCTTCTGGTTCAACCCGGAACTCGCAAGCCGTTACTTTCTTGTGCCAGGCGCGATCGCCGTCGTCATGACGATGATCGGCACTCTGCTGACCGCGCTTGTCATCGCGCGCGAATGGGAACGAGGCACCCTTGAAAGCCTGATGGCGACGCCGGTCGGGATGGGTGAGTTCGTCGCCACCAAGGTCGTGCCCTATTTCCTGCTCGGCCTTTGTTCAATGACGCTTTGCACGCTCATCGCCGTCTTTGCCTTCGGTGTGCCATTCCGTGGTTCGCCTCTGGCGCTGTTTACGATCGGATCGGCCTTCCTAATTCCGTCGCTCGGCCAAGGGCTCTTCATCTCAGCAGCCACCAAGAACCAATTCGTCGCGAGCCAGATCGCCCTCCTCACGTCGTTCCTGCCGACCATGCTGCTCTCGGGGTTCGTCTTCGAGATCAGCTCCATGCCCAAGCCGCTCCAGCTTCTGACCTATGTGGTTCCGGCCCGCTATCTGATCGCGCCGCTGCTGACCGTATTCATCGCCGGTGACGATTGGGGCCTCTATGTGCCGAACATGGCGATCCTCCTCGGCTTCGGTGCGCTGTTCTTCATCGCAACCGTCACCGTCACGCGTCGGCGCATCGCGTGATCGGCACCCGGCTCCGCGCGATCATCGTCAAGGAGCTTTGGGCGATCCTGCGCGATCCGCGCGCGCGCCTTACGCTCATCGCGCCGCCGTTCCTGCAATTGTTAATCTTCGGCTTCGCGACGACGCTGGAAGTCAAGAATTTTCCGGTTGGCGTGCTGAATCGCGACGGCGGTTATTGGAGCCAGGAAATCATTGAGCGCGTCCAAGGAAGCCCGAATGTCGCGCGGGTAATTCCGCTCAAATCCGACGCCGATGTGAGCGCCGCACTCGACCGTCAACGCGTTCTTGTCGTTTTGCGGTTCGACCCCGATTTCTCCGAAAAGTGGCGCGCGGCCAGGCTGCAACCGTCGGCGCCCTGCTCGATGGGCGGCGGTCCAACGCGGCGCAAATCGCCGCCGGCTATATCGACACGATGGTTGTCGATGCCGAGGCCGATATCACGCATCTGCGCGCACCCCCGCCCGCCGGCGCCTCCATCACGGTCAATTGGTTCAACCCCAACCTCGATTATCCCTGGTTTACGATGCCGGCGCTCATTGCGCTCATCGGCGCGATCACGACCCTCTCCATCGTTGCACAATCGGTCGCGCGCGAACGTGAACTTGGCACGTTCGATCAGCTCATGGTCTCGCCGCTGCGCGTGCATGAAATCCTCGCCGGTAAAATGGTGCCGCCGGTGCTCGTCGGTGCCTCCATGGCCACGCTCTATGTCATCCTTATCCCGCTTGTCTTCCGCGTTCCGCTCACCGGGTCTCTGCCGCTGCTTTACCTCGCGCTCATCTTCTATCTTCTCGCGATGACCGGCATAGGCATGCTTGTCTCGGTGCTGGCCGCGACACAGCAACAGGCTTTTCTCGGCATGTTTCTGGTGGCGGTCCCGACAATTCTGCTTTCGGGCTATGCCAGTCCAGTCGACAACATGCCGGGCTGGCTGCAGGTGGTCGCCCATATCGATCCGGCGACTTATTTTCTTGTCATTTCGGAGGGCGTGTTTCTGAAGGCGATGCCGGCACGCGACATTCTTGACAATACGTGGCCGCTCGCGCTGATCGCGGCAGCAACGCTCTCCATGTCCACGCTGCTTTTTCGCTCGCGCATGGAGTAAGGCGTCAGCCCACTTGATCGCTGGAAGATAGAGCTTCCGGGCTTTGTCACGATGCAGGCTGGGCGGGCTCTCTATCTTCTCGCGGCGCCATCAACGCCAGAGATGGTTAGGAAAGGACTTTCTACCAAGGGCGCCAGCCAAGAACCTCCGCCTCAACTTTCTCGCCTGTCTGCTTATTCCACCATGTGTGCTCGGAGCGTCGGCACGGGAAGGGAAGCACATAGGTTCCGCGGTGGTCTTCGCAGAGTAGTTCAACCTCGTCCGTTGGGCGCGGCTCTTCGTCAGTCGTGAATTCGGCGATTCTCACCTCGCGCGTTACCACAATTCAATTTCCTCACGGTCGAAGCGATGATGCGTCGTTAGTTTGATACTAACAATCTCGCGACTATATATTGATCTTCCAATAGGAGGATCGAAATTGGCGAAGAAAGCAACGACAAGGAAGGTCGCAACCAAGAAGGCCGCGCCGGCCAAATCAGCGCGTCGTGTACTTAAGCCCTGGACAAAGGAGGATGTTCGCGCGCTGAAGGCCCATTCCAAGGCGCGGACGCCGGTTGCGAAAATCTCAAAAGAAATGAAACGAACAGAAGGCGCGCTGCGTCGCCGAGCGGGGATCCTCGGAATTGGATTGGGAGAGCGCCGCTGAGGCTGTAAAAAAGAAGCCGCCCGAAAGCGGCTTTTTTAATTGGCTGGTTGATTCACGCCAGAATTTACAGTTCGCCCTTTAGTGCGCGCTCGAAATATTTATGAATGATCTTTTCCTGATTCTCCAGCAACCATTCGATGGATGGTTCATTCGCCATGGCTTTGTGAATGGCGCGCGCTGTCGCTTCGCGGTGAATATCAAAAAGAATTTTGTGGTCCAGTTTCTCGACTTCAACAACGGACGGATTTAGCCAGATCGATACAATGATGCCGATGTCATTGACGTTCGCGAGGGGGATGTCACCCCGGCGCACGGCATCGAGCACGCCCATAGCTGTCGCATATTGAACGGTACCCATGAGGATGTTCGTGTACCGCGCATCTTTGACGGTGACCTTGCTTACGCACAAAGTGGCAGGCCGAACCATAACGTCCGTATTGAGCAAGGCCAGAACGCGCGTGTGTCCGGCGACCTGATTTCCAAGCAAATTCGCGAAGGCTGATCCAAACGGGCCGTCCAAATCGCCGATGACAACCTCAGGTTCTGCCGCCGTGCCCGGCGGCCCGCCTGCCACAAGCGCTTCTCCAACGCGAATTCCAATCTTCGTGCTCATGCTCGATCCCGGATGTTTTGATAAGCCGCCAAAGCCTGCCGATGATCGCGTTTATAGGGAGCGCAATTTTATTGTAAATAAACAAATATTCCTGGTAGGCGATACGGTAGCACTCTAAGCAAATCTGTCTGAACGGCTCGACAAGCGTCGGTACCGTCAGATCGGCGTGTGCTAGCTGGCTTGTCGGCATTGATCTTTGTCAAGCCGATTGGCCAATGTCCGCTTTGGGTCAGCACCGAAGTCAAGATGGTGTGCTTGTGAACGGCTGATATGGGCGCCAAGCAGCCATTTACGCTTGGCGCGTGAAGTTGTCGCCAGGCCGAGCCTATAAGAAGTTCGCGGCTCCTGGATAGTCTCTCCGCAATTTCTTGGTGCTGCACCAAGATTGGGAAATCACGTGCGCAGACCGCTGTCTAAAATGCGTGACGCAAAGCTGAAAATAGTGCTTTGCCGCGTCGCCGGACCATGTTCCTTCCAGCTAACCTTCGAAAATGTCGTGCCCTGTGCGACGGGACATATTTCGCCTTAGGAAACAGAACTGCC
>CAVRQD010000006.1:0-350364 GCA_963723285.1 uncultured Alphaproteobacteria bacterium
GGGGAAGCATGGACTGGGATAAGCTGCGCATCTTTCATGCGGCGGCGGAGGCGGGGTCCTTCACCCATGCCGGCGCGGCCTTAGGGCTTAGCCAGTCGGCGGTCAGCCGCCAGGTGAGCGCGCTGGAGCAAGACCTCGCCGTGCCGCTCTTCCACCGCCACGCCCGCGGGCTGATCCTGACCGAGCAGGGCGAGCTTCTCCTGCGCACGGTGCGCGAAGTGACGATGAAGCTCGACACCGTCCAGGCGGGGCTCGCCGACAGCCGCGAGAAGCCGCATGGCGAGCTGCGCGTCACCGCGACCTACGGCATCGGCACCAATTGGCTGACGCCGCGGCTCGGCCAATTCCTCGAGCTTTATCCCGACATCAAGATCAAGGTGATCCTCTCCGAGGACGAGCTCGATCTCGGTATGCGGGAGGCGGATGTGGCGCTGCGCCTGCGCGAGCCGACGCAGCCGGATCTGATCCGCCGCCGGCTCTTCACCATGCACTATCACCTCTATGCGGCGAAAGATTACATCGCCCGCCACGGCGAGCCGCAGACGATCGCGGATCTCGACAAGCACCGCCTGCTTGCCTTCGCCGCGCCGACTGCGAGCTTTCTCGAAAGTCTCAACGCCCTGCTCACCGTCGGGCGCGATGCCAAGGCGCCGCGCGAGGCGGCGCTTTCGGTCAACAACATCACGGCGCTGCGCCGGGCCGTCGAGAACAGTGTCGGCATCGCCGTCCTGCCCGATTATCTCATCGATGCGGGCACCAATCTGGCGCAGCTTCTGCCGCAGGCGGTTATGGCGCAGTTCGACTGCTACGTCGTCTATGCGGAGGAGATGAAGAACGTCGCCCGCGTCCAGGTTTTTCGCGATTTTCTCGTCGCCAGCGCGCAGAGGTGGCGGTTCTAGGCCTTCGCGGCCGCGGCATCGGCTTTCGCGGCGCGAAAGGGCCGGTTGGCGCCGGCCGGGCCTGGTGTTTGCCGCCAGGGGACCAGAAGACGGACGGTGGCCGCGCCGCGGCGCATTTCTCCCCGAGATTCACAGGCGGATCTTGTAACTGGCGAGGTCTTTCCCATATCTCATAGAGGCGTGCCGGAGAGCGCCCAGTGCGATTTCCGGCTGCTCGCGTAGGAAACGCGAAGTTTTTTTGAATCGTTGTTGACAGCTCGAAGGAGCTGGACATATAACGACCCCGCTGACGACGTCGCCGTTGCGCGGCATCTGCGAAGCGCTTCTCTCGAGTTTCTCGGGCCCACAGCCACCCAATTGAAAAATTGGGTAGAGGACGTTTCGCTCCTAAACGCGTCGTTAGTCCGCTGTTTGACAATTGAATAGGAAGAAAGAGAAACGTGGACGGCGAGGTCCTTGCGCGATGCAAGCCTTTGGGCGCGCATCGAGAAAAAGACTTTGGCGGTCACGTTTATCAAGTTCATCGACGTCTTCGAGCTTGCTCGAAGATAGATGTGCTTGGAACTCGTCAAAAGCGCTGCATCGATCCCAATCGATGCAAATGCCAGAGAGTGACCAGCCAGCTTCAATTCTCATTCAACTTGAGAGTTTGATCCTGGCTCAGAACGAACGCTGGCGGCAGGCTTAACACATGCAAGTCGAACGCTGTAGCAATACAGAGTGGCAGACGGGTGAGTAACACGTGGGAACATACCCTTCGGTTCGGAATAACTCAGGGAAACTTGAGCTAATACCGGATACGTCCGCGAGGAGAAAGATTTATCGCCGAAGGATTGGCCCGCGTCTGATTAGCTAGTTGGTGAGGTAACGGCTCACCAAGGCGACGATCAGTAGCTGGTCTGAGAGGATGATCAGCCACACTGGGACTGAGACACGGCCCAAACTCCTACGGGAGGCAGCAGTGGGGAATATTGGACAATGGGCGAAAGCCTGATCCAGCCATGCCGCGTGAGTGATGAAGGCCTTAGGGTTGTAAAGCTCTTTTACCCGGGAAGATAATGACGGTACCGGGAGAATAAGCCCCGGCTAACTTCGTGCCAGCAGCCGCGGTAATACGAAGGGGGCTAGCGTTGTTCGGATTTACTGGGCGTAAAGCGCACGTAGGCGGATTCTTAAGTCAGGGGTGAAATCCCGAGGCTCAACCTCGGAACTGCCTTTGATACTGGGGATCTTGAGTTCGGGAGAGGTGAGTGGAACTGCGAGTGTAGAGGTGAAATTCGTAGATATTCGCAAGAACACCAGTGGCGAAGGCGGCTCACTGGCCCGATACTGACGCTGAGGTGCGAAAGCGTGGGGAGCAAACAGGATTAGATACCCTGGTAGTCCACGCCGTAAACTATGGATGCTAGCCGTTAGGCAGCTTGCTGCTTAGTGGCGCAGCTAACGCTTTAAGCATCCCGCCTGGGGAGTACGGTCGCAAGATTAAAACTCAAAGGAATTGACGGGGGCCCGCACAAGCGGTGGAGCATGTGGTTTAATTCGAAGCAACGCGAAGAACCTTACCAGCTTTTGACATGCCTCGGACGGTTACCAGAGATGGTTTCCTCTCTTCGGAGCCGGGGACACAGGTGCTGCATGGCTGTCGTCAGCTCGTGTCGTGAGATGTTGGGTTAAGTCCCGCAACGAGCGCAACCCTCGCCCTTAGTTGCCATCATTTAGTTGGGCACTCTAGGGGGACTGCCGGTGATAAGCCGCGAGGAAGGTGGGGATGACGTCAAGTCCTCATGGCCCTTACAAGCTGGGCTACACACGTGCTACAATGGCGGTGACAATGGGACGCGAAGGGGTGACCCTTAGCAAATCTCAAAAAGCCGTCTCAGTTCGGATTGCACTCTGCAACTCGAGTGCATGAAGGTGGAATCGCTAGTAATCGTAGATCAGAACGCTACGGTGAATACGTTCCCGGGCCTTGTACACACCGCCCGTCACACCATGGGAGTTGGTTCTACCCGAAGGCGTTTTCTTAACCGCAAGGAGAGAGACGACCACGGTAGGGTCAGCGACTGGGGTGAAGTCGTAACAAGGTAGCCGTAGGGGAACCTGCGGCTGGATCACCTCCTTTCTAAGGATGATCCTTCAGCTTCAAGGCATCTTGCCTTGGACTATCGGATCTCTTGGAACATCAGGTCTCTAATCAGAGAGACCATTTTGCGGGACTTCGCCGCCTTCGTTTCTCTTTCTTCCCGGACGAGCCCGCGCGGTCTTTCGCCGACTTGCCAGCTAGCCTGCGAGGCCTTATGAGGCGCTCGCGGTTGAGCAAACGGTTCGGGCTTGTAGCTCAGTTGGTTAGAGCGCGCGCTTGATAAGCGTGAGGTCGGAAGTTCAAGTCTTCCCAGGCCCACCACTCCATCGCGACTGGTTTTGCGCTGCCGGTTTTGGCTGGCGGCGCTGCCGCGCCTGACGGGGCCATAGCTCAGTTGGGAGAGCGCGTGCTTTGCAAGCATGAGGTCGTCGGTTCGATCCCGTCTGGCTCCACCAGACGTTTGTGATCGCTGCACCGGCCACGCGAACATTCGGTTCGTCCGTTATACAGAGAGTTTGCGTAAGGCCTCGCCTTGCGCCGAAGTTTTTCTGACATCGTGAAGAGGAAACACATTCGATTTTCCGCGCGGGAATTTCCCGCAAAGGATTAGCGTCTTCAGTCAGTGGACATGCTTGACCGCAATGTCCTCGGATGTGTTTGAAGCAACTGGTCTTTAAATAAAGCGATCTATCGAGCCATCGTCCGATCTTCACCCCGAAGGTCGAACGAGCCGCTGCCGAGCGGTGGGCATCGATAATGAGAGCGATCAAGTGCCTTAAGGGTATTCGGTGGATGCCTTGGCGCTGAGAGGCGATGAAGGACGTGGTACGCTGCGATAAGTCATGGGGAGCTGCGAACAGGCTTTGATCCGTGAATTTCCGAATGGGGAAACCCACTTCCAGAAGTCAGTAATCAGGAATTGGCGCGAGCTGATTTCTGGTTTCTGATTTCTGATACGAAGTATTTGTTCCTGAATAAACTAGGGAACAAAAGCTAACCTGGGGAACTGAAACATCTAAGTACCCAGAGGAAAGGACATCAACGAGACTCCGTTAGTAGTGGCGAGCGAACGCGGACCAGGCCAGTGCCTTCATTGTTTCAACCGGAACCGATTGGAAAGTCGGGCCTTAGTGGGTGATAGCCCCGTACGGATTCAAGAATGATGAGGGACATGAGTAGGGCGGGACACGTGAAATCCTGTCTGAATTTGGGGAGACCACTCTCCAAGCCTAAGTACTCCTCAGCGACCGATAGCGAACAAGTACCGTGAGGGAAAGGTGAAAAGCACCCCGACGAGGGGAGTGAAACAGTTCCTGAAACCGGATACCTACAAACAGTCGGAGCCCGCAAGGGTGACGGCGTACCTTTTGTATAATGGGTCAGCGACTTAATTTGACGAGCTAGCTTAAGCCGATAGGTGTAGGCGCAGCGAAAGCGAGTCTGAACAGGGCGTTCAGTTCGTCGGATTAGACCCGAAACCTAGTGATCTAGCCATGAGCAGGTTGAAGGTGCGGTAACACGCACTGGAGGACCGAACCGGTGTCTGTTGAAAAAGCCTCGGATGACTTGTGGTTAGGGGTGAAAGGCCAATCAAACTAGGAAATAGCTGGTTCTCCGCGAAATCTATTTAGGTAGAGCCTCGCGTGAATACTCCAGGGGGTAGAGCACTGGATGGGCTAGGGGGGTGCATAACCTTACCAAACCCAACCAAACTCCGAATACCTGGAAGTAATGCGCGGGAGACACACGGCGGGTGCTAACGTCCGTCGTGAAGAGGGAAACAACCCAGACCAACAGCTAAGGCCCCCAATTCGTGGCTAAGTGGGAAAGGATGTAGAAATCCCAAAACAACCAGGAGGTTGGCTTAGAAGCAGCCATCCTTTAAAGAAAGCGTAACAGCTCACTGGTCTAAGTAAGGGTTTCCGCGCCGAAGATGTAACGGGGCTCAAGCCACGAGCCGAAGCTTTGGGTTCATCGCAAGATGAGCGGTAGCGGAGCGTTCCGTAAGTCCGTGAAGGGACAGTCGTGAGACATCCTGGAGATATCGGAAGTGCGAATGCTGACATGAGTAACGAGAAACACTGTGAAAGACAGTGTCGCCGAAAGTCCAAGGGTTCCTGCGTAAAGTTAATCTTCGCAGGGTTAGCCGGTCCCTAAGGCGAGGCCGAAAGGCGTAGTCGATGGGAACCACGTTAATATTCGTGGGCCAGTGGAAGGTGACGGATTGCAGAAGTTGTTCGGGATTATTGGATTTCCCGGGCAGCCAAGCGGTTCCAGGAAATAGCCTCCACATCAGTCCGTACCCTAAACCGACACAGGTGGACAGGTAGAGTATACCAAGGCGCTTGAGAGAATGACGCTGAAGGAACTCGGCAATTTGCCTCCGTAACTTCGGGATAAGGAGGCCCATGACTGCGCAAGCAGCTCATGGGGGCACAGACCAGGGGGTGGCAACTGTTTAACAAAAACACAGGACTCTGCGAAATCGCAAGATGACGTATAGGGTCTGACGCCTGCCCGGTGCCGGAAGGTTAAGAGGAGAGGTGCAAGCCTTGAATTGAAGCCCCGGTAAACGGCGGCCGTAACTATAACGGTCCTAAGGTAGCGAAATTCCTTGTCGGGTAAGTTCCGACCTGCACGAATGGCGTAATGACTTCCCCGCTGTCTCCAGCGTCAGCTCAGTGAAATTGAATTCCCCGTGAAGATGCGGGGTTCCTGCGGTCAGACGGAAAGACCCCGTGCACCTTTACTGTAGCTTTGCACTGGCATTCGTGTCGGCATGTGTAGGATAGGTGGTAGGCTATGAAGTCCGGGCGCCAGCTCGGATGGAGCCACCCTTGAAATACCACCCTTATCTATATGGATGTCTAACCGCGCTCCGTCACCCGGAGCCGGGACAGTGCATGGTGGGCAGTTTGACTGGGGCGGTCGCCTCCCAAAGAGTAACGGAGGCGCGCGATGGTGGGCTCAGAGCGGTCGGAAATCGCTCGTTGAGTGCAATGGCATAAGCCTGCCTGACTGCGAGACCAACAAGTCGAGCAGAGACGAAAGTCGGTCATAGTGATCCGGTGGTCCCGAGTGGAAGGGCCATCGCTCAACGGATAAAAGGTACGCCGGGGATAACAGGCTGATGATGCCCAAGAGTCCATATCGACGGCATCGTTTGGCACCTCGATGTCGACTCATCACATCCTGGGGCTGGAGAAGGTCCCAAGGGTTTGGCTGTTCGCCAATTAAAGTGGTACGTGAGTTGGGTTCAAAACGTCGTGAGACAGTTTGGTCCCTATCTGCCGTGGGTGTAGGAGAATTGAGAGGATTTGTCCCTAGTACGAGAGGACCGGGATGAACATACCTCTGGTGGACCTGTTGTGGCGCCAGCCGCAGTGCAGGGTAGCTATGTATGGACGGGATAACCGCTGAATGCATCTAAGCGGGAAACCCACCTCAAAACGAGTTCTCCCTTGAGAGCCGTGGAAGACGACCACGTTGATAGGCCGGGTGTGGAAGCGCAGCAATGCGTGGAGCTTACCGGTACTAATAGCTCGATCGGCTTGATCGTTCTCATTAATCAATGCCCATTCGTGGCATAGATCGCTTCAAAGACCAGTTGTGACGACGAGAGACTTCCGCAATGGGGATCTTTTACGTCACAAGTTGCTTCAATTCTGCCTTTCGCCGGCTTGGTGAACTCTTGCGAAGTGAAAAGACCCGATCCCATCCCGAACTCGGCCGTCAAACGCTTCAGCGCCAATGGTACTATGTCTTAAGACCTGGGAGAGTAGGTCGTTGCCAAGCCTGCGAAGGGCAGGAACCTCTTTAAGATTTCATGCAAACGGCGGCTTCGCATTCTCGTGCAAGCCGCCGTTCGCTTTTTGCTGGTGTTTTCCGCGTTCGGGAATAGGTTCGCCCGCGGACTATCACGACAAGGCAATGCGCCTTTTCTTTTTGGCGCGGGGTGGAGCAGCCCGGTAGCTCGTCAGGCTCATAACCTGAAGGTCACAGGTTCAAATCCTGTCCCCGCAACCAATCTTTCGCCGCGATCGGTATTGCTGACTCGCCTGGCACTTTCCTCTTCCAAATCACGCGCTCGCGATGCGCCGCCCGTGCTCATCGACCAGTTGCTCGCCATCCTCTTTGAAAAAGGCGCCGCGTTGCGGCGGCAGCAGGTCGATCACCAGTTCCGAGGGCCGGCAGAGCCGCACGCCTTTCGGCGTTACGACAAGCGGGCGGTTCATCAGAATCAGATGCGCCATGATCGCGTCCAGCAAGGCTTCCTCGCTCAACGCCAGATCATCGAGCCCGAGTTCGCGGTAGGGCGTGCCCTTTTCGCGGAGAATATCGCGCACGCTGAGGCCCGCGCGCGCCAGCAATTGCGTCAGCAGCAGCCGTGTTGGCGGGCATTTGAAATAGTTGATGATATGCGGCTCGATGCCGGCATTGCGGATGAGGCCGAGCGTGTTGCGCGAGGTGCCGCAATCGGGGTTGTGGTAGATGATCACATCCATGTCGTGCTCTCCGGCTTGCCTCTGCGCGAATCACGTCTTTCGCGCGATCGTCCAGCAGCTCTCGTGCTTCTTCATTCCGATCTTCGGATAATAGCTTTCGGCCGCCGGCGCCGAGACGAGGATCAGCGTCGTCTCCGGGCCCGCCTCCGCATGTGTTTCTTCGAGCAGACGCTTGCCGATACCGCGATGCTGATAGGCGGTATCGACGGCGAGATCGGAGAGATAGCAGCAGAAACTGAAATCGCTCAGCGCGCGCGAAACGCCGACAATTCGCCCCTCGTGCCGCGCGGTGACGATGATATTCGCATTGCGCAGCATGCGTTCGAGCCGCGCCAGATCCTTGACGGGGCGTCGCTCGCCCAATGTCGAAGCGACGAGCACATCGTGGAATTCAGGCACGGAAAGCTGCGGTTCGAGCGCGTAGATAATGTCCATGTCCGTCCATTGCCGCGGGCGCGCCGGTCGATGGCGCCGCGCGACAATAGCATCGGGAATCGGTCAAGCCGAGCCGGCGTGCCGTGTGCCGACGAGCGCGAAGGCCGCGCCCTGCGGATCCTGGCCCTGGATGATCCAGGCGCCGCCCGGCACTTGCTGCGGGCCGTTGCAGACCTTGCCGCCGCTCGCCGTCACGCGCGCCGCTGCGGCATCGATATCCGCGACTGCGAAATAATAGAGCCAATAGGGCTTCGCCTCGGCCGCCGGCTTGTTGAATATGCCGCCGAAGCCCATCGGCGCGCTTTCGTCGCCGAAAATTTGGTAGATGCCCAAGGGGCCCATATCGATCCCCTGATTCCTCTGCCAGCCGAACAAGGCGCTGTAGAAGGCGAAGGCTTTATCGGCCTCGATAGCATGCAGCTCGTGCCAGCCGATCGTCCCCGGCGTCATCGGCGCGGGCGGCGTTCCTGCGCCATTCGGCTTGAACAGGGCGAAGACGGCGCCCTGCGGATCGGCGAGAACAGCGAAACGGCCGACGCCGGGAATGTCCGTCGCCGCGTGATGGACCTTAGCGCCAAGCTTCTGCGCTTGCGCGAGCGTCGCATCGACATCTTCGACATGGACATAGCCGAGCCAGCCTGGGCCGCCCTGGCCCGGCACGGGCTCAGGCGAAAGCTGCATCAATCCCGCCACCGGCTTCTCGCCGACAGAAAGCAAAGTGTATTTGAACTGAGTCATGCCGGAATCGCGCGCGCTCCAGCCGACGACGTCGCGATAGAAGCTCTCGGCCGCGGGCGCGTCGCTCGTCATCAGTTCGTACCAGACGAATTTGCTCGCCATCTCATCCTCCCAGAGTGGGATGTGTTGTTCACACCCAACGGCAAAGCTTCGTGCGCTCTTCCTTGACGTATTATGTTGATATCAACATGATGTTTTCATGTCAAAGCCGCGCCTGTCATATGAAACAACGCTCTTCGTCCGCGATAGCTGTCTCTGCCTTGGCGTGCAGCGCGTCGCCCGTGCTCTCGCGCGGCGCTTCGACGAGGCCCTGCGGCCGCTCGACATCACCAATCGCCAGTTCTCGCTGATGATGTCGCTCAATCGCCCGCATCCGCCCGGTATGAGCGATGTCGCCGATTTGCTTGCCATGGATCGCACGACCTTGACCGCGGCGCTGAAGCCGCTGGAGCGGCGCGGGCTCGTGAGCGTGACGCGCGATCCTGCCGACAAGCGCAGCCGCCGCTTAGCCCTGACTGACGCCGGCCACGCGCTCCTGCTACGAGCGGTCCCCATCTGGAAGCGTCATCACGGACAGCTTGAAAAGCATCTCGGCGCCGTCAATGCGGACCGATTGCGCGAGGATTTGGAATTCCTGACGCGCTTGCTGTGAACGCTGCTGCAGCGTCGGCAGAGTGCTTCCACCCCCGTTGCGATGCCAGAGGCTATCTCGCGTCGTATTTGGATTGCGCTTCCCTGACCTGCTCCCAGTTTGCCTTGGCCCAATCGACCAGTCCTTGCGTCGGGCGCAGCAAACTCTTCCCGAGGTCTGTAATCTCATACTCGACGCGAGGCGGCACTTCGGGAAACAGCTCGCGGATCACCAGCCCGTCACGTTCGAGAGCCTTCAGGGTCGACGACAGCATCCGCTGTGAAATCCCCGGAATCGCACGTTCGAGTTCGGAGAATCGCGCGCGTCCGCCGAGGAGATCGAGCGAAAGGACGAGGAAGATCGTCCATTTGTCGCCAATCTTCGTCAGCAGTTCCCGGACTGCCATCGGGTCTGAGCTTCTGCAGATTGCCGCGGGGTCCAAGTGGCCGGCTTTGCTCGGCTTCTTCATAACTTACCTCGGCGTTAGCTACTGATTCCAAAGTGCCTTCTTCTTCGAGGCAAGCTTCCGATTTATATGTAGCTCTCCTTTTGTAAGCAACCTAGCGAAGCGCGTGGAGAGTCCAGCGTGTCAAATCCGAAATATGCTGCCTACGAAGCCGCCGCTCCCTACTTTGATCTGGTTCGAGGGGCGCTCGGCGACCTCGTCGACGGGGGGCATTTCTTTGACATCGTCGCCACCGATATCGTCTACGAGGTTCGCTACAACGTGCCCGGTTGGCCCCGCGTTATAAAGGGGCGCACCGACCTGACGGCCGCGTTCAGGGGCTATGTCGACAACATCGAACTTCAATCCGCCGATAAGTTGATTGCCCACAAGACAGACGACGGCCGGGTCGTCGTCATCGAATACGAGGTCCACGGGACGATCCTCGCGACGGGCGTGAAATACAGCAATCGGTTTTGCTCGATCATCGAGATTGAGAACCGGAAGATCACGCACTGGAGAGACTACATGGACTCTCTCGCGGCGTGGAACGCATTGACCGCGCGCACTCGCTAAAAGACCAGCATCCCGAGAGCATCAGAGATAATCCATGAAGCAGATCCTTCTGATTGAAGTGAGCCCGAGGGGGAATGACTCGGCGAGCCGATCGGTCGCCGATACGCTCGCCGCGCAACTCATCGACCTCTATCCATCAGCAAAGCTCATACGCCGCGACCTCGCCGCCGAGCATCTACCCTATCTGGACGAGACCACGTTGCGGGCCATTTCGACAAAGGACCCGGCCGAGGCGGAAAGGTTGAAGGAGGCGGCCCGCCAGTCGGATCAACTGACCGACGAGCTTCTGGACTCCGATCTTCTGGTGATCGCAACGCCGATGTGGAATTTCGGCATCCCCTCCGCCCTCAAAGCTTGGATCGACTTGGTCGTGCGGCCGGGCAGGACCTTCCAATATTCCGACAGCGGCGTCCTTGGTCTGGCAAAGGACAAGAAGGCCATCCTGGTTCTAGCTTCGGGCGGCGTCTTCACGGAAGGCCCATGGCGCCCGTGGGATTTTGTCGAGCCATACCTGCGTCAAATCCTGGGTTTCATCGGCATCGTGGATGTGCAGACCGTTCGAGTCGAGGGGATGAACATCCCTGTGTTGGCTGCCAATGCCGTGTCAAAGGCGAACAAGGTTGTCGAGGAGCTTGCTCTGTAAAGACGGTTCCGCCGCGAAGCCGCTTGACCTCGCCTTGGTTTGATCGCGCGCGTGTTTGCGCCGCGTCAAATCTTTCGCTCCGCACATCGATAATGCGCCTTGCGCGGCTGGCGCATCGGATCAATCATGCCTTTGGAAGGAGCGGGATCGCTCCGGCGATCTGCTCCGCCTGCGGAAAAATCTGCAGGCCAAAGAGAGGAGACGCGCATGACAAGATCCGCGTGGAAGGCGGAGCCCGCGGGCCCACGCTCCGTCGCACTTGTGGGCCCCTACGGCAGCGGCAAATCCACTTTGTTCGAGGCGCTCCTGGCAAGCGCTGGCGCAGCGCCGAAGCGCCAGGGGGCGCGCGCGATGAGCGCCGAACTGCGGCTTGGGCATTGCACCTTCATGGGCGAGCCCTGGGCGCTCGTTGATTGCCCTGGTTCGGTCGAGTTCGCCTATGAGACGGCGGCGGCGCTCGCGGCGGTCGATTTCGCCATCATCGTCTGCGAGCCCTCTGCTGACCGGCTGGCCAATCTGCCTGTTCTATTGAAGACGGTCGAAGCGGCCGGCCTGCCGCATCTTATCTTCATCAACAAGATCGACGCGCTCGCCGGCCAGGTTCGCGAGATCGTCTCGGCGCTGCGGCCTTATTCCAGCTTTCCGCTCGTTCTGCGGCAAATTCCGATCCGCGAGCATGATGCGGTGACCGGCTATGTCGATGTCGTGAGCGAGCGCGCCTATCATTATTGCGGCGAGGATTCCGAGCGTGTCGCGCTGCCGAATGAATTGCGCGCGCCGGAGCAGGAGGCGCTGGCCGGACTCACCGAAGTGCTCGCCGATCACGACGATGCCTTGCTCGAAAAAGTCATCGAGGATATCGCGCCGAGTGCCGACGAGATTTTCGCGACGCTGCATAAGGATCAGGAGAGCGGTACAATCGTTCAAGTGCTCTTCGGCGCCGCCGCGCGCGGGCACGGTATTTTCCGTCTCTGGAAAGCCTTGCGGCACGATGTGCCCCCGGCCTCTGTGACGGCGCGGCGCCGCGGCATCTCCGCCTCCGGCGAGCCGCTGGTGCAAATCTTCAAGACGGTTCACGCCGGTCAGGCGGCCTATGCCGGCAAGCTCTCCTATGCGCGCCTCTGGCGCGGCGGGCTACGCGACGGCGCACCGCTCGATGGCGCGCGGGTCGGCGGCCTTTATCGCTTCGCCAATGGCGATATTTTGCGCATTCCGGCGGCGGAGCCCGGCGAACTCGTCGCCATCGGCCGATTGGAAAATGCGACGACTGGTGCGGTGATCGGCGGCGAAGCGGACCTGCCGTTCCCGCAGCCGCCGGCGCCGGTCTATGCCTTTGCCATCGCCGCCAAGGATCGCAAGGACGATGTGAAGCTTTCCGGCGCCTTGCATAAGCTCGTCGAGGAAGATCCTTCGATCAGCATCGTGCATACGCGCGAAACCGGCGAAACTCTGCTCTGCGGCCAGGGCGAGATTCATTTGAATGGCGCGCTGGAGCGCCTTGCCTCGGTCTATAATTGCCAGATCAATGTCGCACCGCCCAAGGTTGCCTATAAGGAGACGATCAAGCAGGCGGTGAAACAGCACGCGCGCTTAAAGCGCCAGACCGGCGGCCACGGCCAATTCGCCGATGTAGTGCTGGAGATCGCGCCACGCGCGCGGGGCGAAGGCTTTTTATTCATCGACAAGATCGTCGGCGGCGCGGTGCCGCGCCAATATATTCCGTCCGTCGGCGAAGCGGCGGAAGAGGCGATGCAGAAAGGCCCGCTCGGCTATCCCGTCGTCGATGTCGAAGTCACCCTCGTCGATGGATCGTTCCATTCCGTCGACAGTTCCGACATGGCCTTCCGCACCGCGACGCGCAACGGCATCGTCGAAGGCCTCGCCAAAGCGGAGCCTGTATTGCTGGAGCCGATCGAACATGTGACGGTACGCGTGCCGAACAAATTCACCGCGGCGGCGCAGCGCCTGCTCAGCGGCCGGCGCGGGCAGATCCTCGGCTATGCCGAGCACGAGGGCTGGCCTGGCTGGGACGATGTCGAGGCCTTGATGCCGGCGGCCGAGCTTGGCGATTTCATCCTGCAATTGCGGGCGGAGACGACGGGGCTCGGCTCGTTCTCCCGCCAGTTCGATCATCTTGCGGAGGCGCGGGGTCAGAGGCTAAAAGAAGCGGTGCATTAGGCCGCGGGGCCGGAATCCTTTTTCACCAAGCTCGAATTTATGATCGTCATCCGGCTTAAAGGCGGGCTTGGGAACCAGATGTTTCAATATGCGCTCGGGCGGCGGCTTGCGCTCGAGCGCAAAGAGGCCTTGTGGCTCGATCTCTCTTCGTTCGAAGATCGCACCTACGCCTCTGCGCGCGACTATCGATTGGACGCGTTCCATATTTGCGCGCCGCATTTGATCACCCAGTCGCGCCTGTCGCTTCTCGATAGGCTGTTGCTTTTCCTCGTTCGCCCCACACCAGTGCCGGAAAAGGCCTATCACGCGTTGCAGGCTCTGCCGCCGGGCAGGTCGCTTTGCTTCGAGGGCTATTGGCAGCGCGAGGAATATTTCGCACCGGTGACGGAGGCGATTCGCAAGGAGTTTCAGCTCAAGATGCCGCTTTCGCCGGAGCGTCTTGAGATCGCCGCGCAATTCGATGCGAGCGCCGTCTCGATCCATGTCCGGCGCGGCGATTATGTGATGGCACCGGAATTCACCGCCTATTTCGGAACTTGCACAGCCGGATGGTACGGGGCTGCGATCGCGACTATCTGCGATCGCGTGGAAAATCCGCACTTCTTTGTCTTCAGCGATGATCCGGATTGGGCGCGCGCCAATCTGCCTCTGGGCGATCTTCCAGTGCAATTCATCGGCCCACGGCCGGACAAGCGCGATGCCGAAGACCTGCATCTGATGTCGCGCTGCGCGCATCACATCATCGCCAACAGTTCGTTCAGTTGGTGGGCTGCCTGGCTCAATCCCTCACCGGTGAAAATCGTCGTCGCGCCGAAGGTCTGGTACAGGGGTGCGCCAGAAACGCCGGCGCATGTTCCGGCGTCCTGGATCAGGTTATGAGCGGCGGCACCTCTCACTCTTTGGTATGCTCGAGCGCCCAGACATAGGCCGCGACAGCGGTGACATCGGCATCCGTCAGCGGTGCGCCGCCCTTGGCCGGCATGGCGCCAGGATAATTGCGCGGCTTCGGCACGCCGTCCGTGATCGTCTTTTCAAGTCCGGCGAAGCTGCCGTCGCTCCAGATTTTCGTGCCTGTCAGGTTCGGCCCTTGCGGCGAGCCCTTGGCGTCAGACCCGTGACAGCCGCCGCAGGTGCCGTTTTCCACCTCGCCGTGGAAGATGCGGTCGCCCAGCGCGAGCTGGTCGCGCGTCACGCCCAGCGCCAGCGGCAGGCTATTCGCGTCGGGGCGTCCGGCATCGGGATGGACGCCTTCTGGCGGCGGGGGATTGTCGGCCGCGCTGATCGTCGATGGCGTCCCCGGCGCGGGCACGATGGGAGCACTCCGCGCGCCGTGAAAGGTCAGCCGCCAGATACGGCCATGCACATCATCGGAGACGAAGATCGCACCGTCCGGCGCGCCCGCGAGCCCGGTGGGGCGAAAGGCAGCACGGCCTGGCTCCAGATAGCGGCCGGCGAAACCGTCGGCGAAAACGATGAAATTGCCCGCCGCCTTGCCGTCCTTCAACGGTTGGAAGACGACGTTGTAGCCGCCCTGCGGCAGGGGTGCGCGATTCCACGAGCCGTGGAAGGCGAGGAAGGCGCCGCCGCGATAGGCAGCCGGAAGACGCGGAAAATTGTCGATCAAAAGATCGTTCGGCGCCCAATGCGCGGGGAAGAAGGCAACCGGAACTTTCTTCCCGGCACAGACGCCCCGTATCCTGCCGCCATCGCCGCCATATTCCGGCGCCAGCACGAGCTTCTGCTGATAGCCGTCGAAATAGCATTCCGGCCAGCCGAAATCGGCGCCTTGGGTCAATTCGACGAGTTCTTCCGCCGGCAGTTCGGCGCCGGCTTTCGGCGTGTAGAGCTTCGGCCAGTTCTGCCAGAGCTGGTCGCGGCCGTGCTGTGTGCCGAAGAGCCGGCCGGCGGCATCGAAGCCGAAGCCCTCGCCATTGCGCACGCCCGTCGCATAGCGCTCGGCGGGCGAGAATTTCTGGCCGAGCTTGTCGGCGCTGTAGCGCCAGACGCCGGCGCGGGTCTCTAGTTCTTTGCAAGGACTGAGGCCCGGCGATTCGAGCATCCGGTTCTGCGCCTGGCAGGAATTCGTCGGCGAGCCGGAATCGATGAACATGTTGCCCTGCGTGTCGATGATGAAGGGATGCATCGGATGATCGCCGGTGATCGGCAGGCCCGAGAGCACGACCTGATATTGGCTGTCCGGCACGATCGCATCTTTTGGCAGCGCGAAGCGGACGATCTTGTCGTTCTCCTCGGCATAGATCGCACCGTTGTAATAGGCGATGCCGGTGCCGCCGGCCGAGCCTTGCACAACGCCGTCGCCGAAGCGCGTGATGATGTCGGCGTGGCCTGTGCCTTTGCTGTCTTTCAGCGCGATGAGAAAGCCGCCCGGCGGCGGCGTGTCGTTGTCGTAATAGACGCCGCTCCAGGTGTTGACGTAAAGCACGCCGTCCGGCGCCACGGCCATGTGGCGCACATGGCCGAGCTTGTCGGCGAAGATCGTCGCACACCAGCCGGGCGAGAGCTTGAGGCCGCCGTTGTCGCCGCCGCACGCGGTACGGGCAAAGGCTGGCGCGGTCATGACGCAACATCCGCCAAGCGTCAGGGCCATGACGGTCAGGGCACGTTTCAGCATTACAAACTCCTGCCAGATTTTTGACGGCCGGTTTTCTCGCTTCACGGTGCAGGGATAGGCACTGCCGTGAGACGGAAGGGTAGAACCGGCTTCGGATCATCCTTATCGAAAAGGTGTTTGAGTTGACCTTCGGAGACCCAGGCTGTGTCGCCGAGTTGGGTCACGCCGGTTGGGCCGTTGAGATCATCCTTCAACGTCTCGATGGTCGCCTCATTGCCATCGAAAGTCACGCGGTCGAGCTTGCCGACGCCTTCGACCAGAAGGAAGGCATCGCCGCCCAGAGGCCGAAGCCCATCCGTCAGGCCGAGCGATTGCGAAGGCTCGACGCGGCTGACGGCGGGCTTGCCGTTCGCGATATCGACGCGGAACAATTTGGCTTCGCTGTATGTGTCGACATAAAGCGTGCCGTCGGCGCCGAAGGCGATACCGTCGAGGCCTGTGCCCTTTCCTGGGTCGAATTGCGGATCGCTGATCCAGACGTCGAGCTTTTGCGCCGTCGGGTCGAGCTTGAGAATCTCGGGCTGGAGCGAATTCGTCACGAAGACCGCGCCGTCCCTGTCGGTCGCGATATCGTTGCAGAAATTCTTCTTGCCGGGGAAACGCGCGCTGATCTTGCCGGCGCCAGTCTTGAGATCGAAACCTATCAGCCAGCTCCCCTTTACGGCGCTAGGGCCGGGCACGCCGAGGGCCGAAAGGTCGTTCGAGCAGGCCCAGAGCGTCCCGGATTTCTCATCCGCCAGCACGCCGAGGATCGAGCGCGTGCCGAAGGCGCCGGGCTTGATCCAGACTTCCGCCGCGCTCGCGCCCGGCGCGACGCGGAAAATGCCGCCGCTGGCAAAGCTTCCGGCATAGAGCGTGCCGTCCGCTGTCGCTGTCACGCTTTCGGGATAGGCCGCATCACCCGGCAAGCTCACGCTGTCGGGTCCGGCCCGAGCCGGCGCCACCGCTAGCAATAACGCTAGAAATCCCACGCCTGCGGTCACGCTCAGCAAGGTGATTGGACGGATCATGACCTCCCCCTTGGAATGGATGCACTCTAATTGGCGGCCTCTGGGCGCCCATGCCAGCCTCGCTTGCGGAAATGTCATCCCGGAGCGACGTCAAAGCCATTGATCTAAGCTTGGCGGGAAGCGAGGGCATGGCTGTCGAGCACTTGGATTCGCCCGCGATTGCTTTTGATCCAGCCCTTGCGTTCCCAATCGCCCAAGTGACGGCTCACAATCTCGCGAACGCTCCCTATGTCAGCGGCGAGTTGCTGATGGGTCTTCGCGACCGTCCAAGTCGCATCGGCCTCGGCCAGAATCCGACGTGCTAGACGCTGCTCCACAGTCGCGAGCGCGACCGTGTCGATGAACGTAAACATCAAGCCGAGAAGGCTGGTATAATCACCCATCACATAATCGCGAAAGTGGGGAAGTTCAGCCATGAATCGATGAAATACAGCTTTTGGAAGCGTCGCCAATTCCGTCCTGGCCTCAGCGACGCTTTCAGCCGGAAATTTGCTGTTCGATAGGAGGCATTGTGTGGTCAGTACACACGTGCCGCCGCCTTCGACCTTATAAAGCAGAACCTCGCGTCCGGTGCCGGTTGTCTTATAGACTCGCGTGCGCCCATCGATACACATGATGAAGTTCGGGCATTCCCAATCTTGCTGGTAGGCGATTTGACCTTCCTCCAGAACCGGAAACTTCACCGCCTCCGTGATCTGGGCGAAGTCCTTGGCGGCCAAGGTGCCGAGAAAAGGAAAACGCTCCACCCAGCGATCGATTTTGCGCACCTCGACCATATCGCCTCACGACGTGCCTGCTGCCGGCTCGGTGACCTAGGTTACCGACAAAAGACCAAATCCGTTATATAATAATGGAAATCAACGACGAGCGTGGCCTAAATTGGCTGCCGAACTAGGAGGAAGGGCGATGTACGACCAAAAGAAGAAAGCAAAACCCGCACGCCATCTTGCCGGACCGTTCCCATCCTTCCGCGCGCTGCTTTTCATTTTTGCGACAGTCCTGTCTTTCGCCGTTTTGGGGCGCGCGTGGGCTGCGGAGCCGGAATTTGGGGGCTATTGCGCCGAAGGACTTGTCCAGCATCATCTGATCAAGACCAATTGTAAGATCAACTGGACGAGTAAAGACGGCAAACTCTATTGCTTCTCCAACGACGCGGCGAAGGTCGAGTTTTTGAAGTCCCCGGACGAGAACATCGCGCGGGCGACCGACAATTACGCGGCCAATTCGATCGAGCAGATCGCTGGTGGCATGGATAAATATACGTCCGACGACGCGCAGGATTTCATCGACAAATACATCAAGGCCGAGGAGGCGAAGAGCGGCGGCGTTTTCGTTGTCAACGACCCGGTGACGGCGAGTTCGATCCCGCTTGTCTACGACAACGTTGATTTCACTCGGACGCTGGAAGGCTATGGTTTTTTCCCGGACGTGAACTTCCACGCCCGCGATGATGCCGCGAAGAAATATCTCGTCGATTTCTGGATCGCGCCGAAAGGCGACAAGCTCGGCATTATGGAAACCCGCATTTACGAGGCGCCGGTCAAGGAAGGCAATACCTGGACGACGATGGAGCGCCAGCCAGCGCCATGGTGGTGGATTCCCGCCTCGGAACACCCGGGCAAGACCGAGCAAAAGCGCAGCTGGGAGATCATGTCGGCGATCGACGGCTATATCTCTGCCGAGACAGCCGCGCATCACGGCGTTCTGACGTTGAAAGACGACAAGACGGGGCAGGACATTCCGCTTGAGTTCATCGACGTCCATCAGCCGATCCGGCGTCTCAAGGGCGACGGCAAATACTTCGCCTGCACCGATTTCAGAAAGAGGGGCACGAAAGACCAATTCTACGACATCGATTTTTGGGTCGACGCCAAGACCGGCAAGATGTCGGTGACCGACGTCAAAATTCACAAAGTGCCGGTTCTGATGAACGGATATTATGTCCAGATGCCCCGTTATCACTTCGACAAGAATACTTACGACATCGTCCCGTGACGATGCTGTGATCGCTTGCGCGCTGGGGGTGCTGATCATCGCAGTAGTTTCTGAATGATGATCCGCACCTCCGGCTCGCGCGCGCTGGCCGGGCCGTCAAATTCGTTGAAATAGAATTCGCGCGCGATCTGCGCCAGAAAGCCGATGATCGCCGAGGCGAGAAAACGCGACACGGCGTCATCGGATTGTGAACCGGGACTGCACTGTGCCGCAGCGGCGACCAGGCCGCGGACGCGCCCGAGGATCGACACCGTCCGCAGCGCGGGCGCAGTAAGCCGCCAGAAGCGCCGCAGATTGTCCTGAACCATCAGCACGGCTTCGATGTCTTCATCCATGAGGCGAAGCATAGCGGCGGCGATGGCGAGGATGCGCTTGCGCGGATCCGTCTCCGCGCAAGAGCTTTCGGCCGCGAGCGCATGCCGCGTCAGCCAGCCATAGCAGCGCTCGAAAAGACAGAGCGCCATCTCCGTCTTGGTATCGAAATGTTTGAAGATGGCGGGATTGGTGAAGCCGCTGCGGCTGGCGATGTCGCGCACGCTCGTTGCGTCTATCCCGTCTCGGACGAACAGTGAAAGGGCTGCGTCGAGCGCGGCGGCCTTCGATGGTGGATCGTCTGCATCGAAGATCGCCGCGCGTTTGCTCACGGATGTAGAAGCTCCAGTTCGTTTAGCCGTTGCTCCGAGCGCGGATCATGCGCCGGCAGAAAGACGACAGGTTCCTTCCGCGCGAAATCGCGAATCGTGCGCATCGTCTCAGTCGCGTGCTCCGGCTGGCCATGGCCTCCGGCCAATTCACCGCGCAAAAGCTGATCCTGCGTGTAGACCGCATCGCCGGCGAAGAAGAATGTCACGCCGCCGCGCCGCAGAACGATGGAGCAGTGATGCGGCGTATGACCCGGCGTCGGTACGGCGAAAAGATCGCCGGCGCGCGTGAGCTGAAAGCTCGCACCGAATGGCGAGGCTGCGTCGGGCTTCAGGTCGAGACATTGCGGTTGCATGGGCGCAAGAAGCCGCTTGGGCGCATGGTAGGGATGTTGCCATTCGCCGCGGTTGACCATGACTATGGGCGCCGCGAGATCGGCAAGCCCGTCAATATGGTCGCTATGCAAATGCGTCAGCACCACGCGCAAGCCCGCGCTGCTGCGTCCCAGCTCTCGCAACTTCGATCCCAATCCCTCTCCGGGCTTGATGATAAAGCGGCAGACTTGGCGCAGCAACCAAGCGTCGAAAGGTCCCTGCGTGCTTTCGATATGGTCGGGCTGGACCGCCGCATCGCACATTCCGGCATCAATCAGAATGCTACCTTCCTCATGCTCGATCAGCCAACAGAGGACCGGCAGTTCGGGCGCATAGCTGCGGCTCGCAATTATGCGCAATTTGCTCGTGATCGGGCCGCCCTGACGGGTGAGAAATGGCCGCTTCACCAGGACTCCGCCTGTCCGTATCGCATGAATTCCGTGCATGAGACTTGCCCTCCTCGGGAGACCGCAAGGTTGCAGAGTTAGCAATTGCTAACTCAATGGTCAAGCCGCAAAAGTTCGCGGTGGGGGACGGACATTCGGAGGGGCATGTGTAAACTGTCACATCGGGCGGCTATGCCGGCCCTCGGGGCGATTGACATGCCCGAACGGGGCTGCCTTATTCCCGGCCTGCAGTCGTTGTTTAAATTTGAGCACGAGGCCTTCATGACACATGCGATTTCGCGCTTCCGCGCTTTTTTTCTCGTCGTCCTGCTTGGGCTTTCGGTTTCGGCCTGCGGCTATAACCAGATCCCGACCTTGCAGCAGAATGCCCAGGCGAAATGGGCCGATGTGCAAAATAATTATCAACGCCGGGCCGACCTCATCCCCAATCTCGTCGCGACCGTCCAGGGCTATGCCAAGCAGGAGAAGGATGTCCTGACCCAGGTTACCGAGGCCCGCGCCAAGGCGACACAGATCCACGTCGATGCCAACGACCTCACCGATCCGGCGAAACTCAAGGCGTTCCAGGATGCGCAAGCGCAACTCGGCGGTGCACTTGGCCGCCTGCTCGCGGTCAGTGAAAACTATCCGGATCTGAAATCGAACCAGAACTTCCTGGCGCTGCAATCGCAGCTCGAAGGCACGGAGAACCGTATCGCCGTCGCGCGCCGCGATTATATCGAGGCGGTGCGGCAATATAATACCGCGCTCGTCACCTTCCCTGGCGTTCTCTGGGCTTCGACCTTCTTCCGCAATGCCAAGCCGATGGCGGAATTCGCCGCCAACGAAAACGCCCAGACAGCGCCGCAAGTAAAGTTCTAAGAGTGACCTCTGACCCGGCTGGCGCCGGAGGCGGCGGAATGGTTGCGGACCGCGCAAGAGCCTTGCTCGCCACTCGCAGTGCGCGTGCGATCCTCGCGATCGCCGCGCTCGTCTGCGTTTGGGCGTTCGCGCAGGTCGCCGTTGCCTATACCTTCCCCGCCCTCACCGGCCGCGTCGTCGATCAGGCGAACATCATTCCGGATGCGACGCGGCAGGAGATCACCCAAAAGCTCGCCGATCTCGAACAAAAGTCCGGCATCCAGCTTGTCGTCGCCACGGTCAATTCGCTCGAAGACGGCGACATCGAGACCTATGCCAATGAACTCTTCCGCACCTGGAAGCTCGGCGAGAAGGACAAGAACAACGGCGTGCTGCTGCTGGTCGCGCCGAACGAGCACAAGGTCCGCATCGAGGTCGGCTACGGCCTCGAAGGCACGCTCACCGACGCCCTGTCGAAGCTCATCATCATCAATGCGATGACGCCGCGCTTCAAGGCCGGCGATTTCGGCGGCGGCATATCGCGCGGCGTCGATGACATCATCACTGTGCTCACCACCAATTCATCGCAATGGCAGCCGCGCCTGCAATTGCGCGCCGACGCGGACAAGAATTCGGACGACATCGGCTGGGTGCTGCTCGGGGGCATCATCATCCTCGTCGTGCTGCTCGGTGTCTCGCCGGGGTTCCGCTGGTTTTTCTTCAACGTGCTGCTGAGCATGCTGCTGAGTTCCGGCAGTTCGCGCGGCGGCGGCTTCTCCGGCGGCGGGTCGTGGGGCGATGGTGGTGGCGGCTTTTCCGGCGGCGGCGGTTCGTCGGGCGGCGGCGGCGCCTCGGGAGGGTGGTGATGATCTCGGAAACAGACCGCGCCCATATCGCCGACGCCATCCGCGCCGCCGAGTCACGGACCTCAGGCGAGATCGTCTGCGTTCTGGCGCAGAGTTCGGCGCAGCCTGGCGCCCTGCCGGTCCTCATTGCCGCTCTTGTGGCGCTGGCGTTGCCCTGGGTGCTCGTTTCCTTCACCGATTTCGCTGTCGAGCGCATCCTGCTGCTGCAGATTTTGGTCTTTCTTCTGCTTCTGGTCCTTTTGCTGCTGCCCCCGGTTTCAGCGGCGCTGATCCCCCGCCGGGCGCGGCGGGCGGCGGCCTATCGCGCCGCGGCCGAGCAATTCGTCGTCCGCGGCATCGCTCGCAAGAAGGACCGCAGCGGCATTTTGATCTTCGTCTCGCTGGCCGAACACTATGCGCGCATTATCGCCGACGAGGGGATCGCCGCGCGCGTTCCCCAGGCCGAGTGGCAGGCGGCGGTCGATCTGCTCGTCGCGCAGATGCGTGCCGGCCGGATCGCCGATGGCTTCACTGGTGCGATCGGCGTCTGCGCGGACGTGCTGGCGGCGCATTTTCCACGGACGCCGGGGAGCCAGGACGAATTGCCGGACCGGATTTACCTCATTTAAGGCGCGCGGCGGCGATATGCCTCGCGAACGCCGCTGGACAGACGCGGCCTTGAGTGGAATCTGGAATGCGGAATGCCCATCTCACGTATTGCAGTCCTGCATTTCTAAAGCTGAGAATTCTTCCGCCCTTTCCGGAGCTGCGCAATGACTGACCCCGCCGTCACCCGCCCGGCCGCCGACCTGCCGGTCGCGCCGCTCGGGCCGAGCGACCAGACGGAATATAATGTTGTGATCGTGGGCGGCGGCGCCGCCGGGCTGGAGCTCGCGTCGCAGCTTGGCGACCGCTTCCGCCGCACCAAGGCCGGCCGTGTCACCCTGATCGACCGGGTACGGACGCATTTGTGGAAGCCGCTGCTCCATTCCGTCGCGGCCGGCAGCATGGACCCGAGCGAGCACGAACTCGATTATCTCGCCCAGGCCTATTGGCACAATTTCCGTTATCGCTTCGGTGAAATGATCGGCATCGACCGAGAGCGCAAGCTGGTCCTGATGGCGCCCACCTATGACGAGGAAGACCGGCTCATCACTCCGGCGCGCAGCATTCCCTACGATACGCTTGTCGTCGCGATCGGCAGCATCACCAACGATTTCGGCACGCCCGGCGTCGCCGAATTCGCCGTGCCGTTAGAGACGACCGAGCAGGCCAAGCGGTTCAACCGCCGGCTCATCAACGCCTGTCTGCGCGCCCATACGCAGGCGGAGCCGATCCGGCCCGGCCAGCTCCACGTCGCCATTGTCGGCGCCGGCGCGACCGGTACCGAACTGGCCGCCGAGCTGTACCGCACGGTGCGCGAAGTGATCGCCTTCGGCATGGACCGGATCGACCCCTCGATCGATATCCGCATCATCCTGCTTGAAGCGGGCCCGCGCATCCTGCCGGCCCTGCCGGAAGCGCTCGCCCAATCGACCGTAGAGACGCTGAAGGGCCTTGGCGTCGAGGTGCGCACCAACGCGCGGGTTTCGGCCGTCCAGGCCGACGGAATCCGCCTCGCGTCGGGCGATTTCATCCCCTCGGAACTCGTCGTCTGGGCGGCGGGCGTCAAGGCGCCGGATGTGCTGAAGGATATCGGCGGCCTCGAGACCAACAGGATCAACCAGCTCGTCGTGAAGCAGACCTTGCAGACGACGCGCGACCCGGACATTTTCGCGATGGGCGATTGTGCCGCCTGTCCGCTCGATGACACCGGTGCGACCGTGCCGCCCCGCGCCCAGGCGGCGCATCAGGAGGCGAGCCACCTGCTGAAACAAATCCCGCGGCACATGCAGGGCAAGCCGCTGGAACCCTATCATTATCGCGACTTCGGCTCGCTTGTGTCGCTCGGCAAATACAGCACGGTCGGCAATTTGATGGGCTTCATCATCGGCCGCAACTTCCGCGTCGAGGGTCTTTTCGCGCGGCTGATGTACCGTTCGCTTTACAAGATGCACGAATATGCGCTGCACGGCGGGCGCTGGATATTCTTCGCGATCCTGGCGCGCGGCCTTTCCCGCCGCGCCGAGCCGGAAGTGAAGCTCCACTGATCGCGGGCCGAAGAGTGCGCAGCGGTTTGCGGATAAATTTGATGCGATAGGAAAAGTCTGAGAGTGCCCGATATCCCAAATGTAGACCTCGGGCGCTCTAGATACCTTATTCCGCGGCGACAGCGCCTTGGTTGTCGCCGGTCTCGCAACTGATCGGCGCCGGCTCGAGATGCGACGTCTCGGGATCGGGCGCTCCGGCGGCTTCGAGCACGGCCATGCGCCATTCTTTCTTGATCGGCAACAGCGGCGGCATCGGCGCGACGGACGGATCGGCCGTTGGCGGGGCGATCGAATCGATATGATCGGTCTTGGCCGCCTTGCGCATGAAGGCGTTATAGACCGCCCATTGCGCCTTATGCCGCCTGTCCTTCCACGGGAAGCGCCGGGCCATCGACGGCAGCGCGTAGAAATTCTCATAGGCCCGCGCGTGGCCGACGCGCAACTCGTCCGGCTCCATCTGCGCCGGCATATAAGTGACATGGCCCTGATCGTACATCGTCCAGTCATAGGAGACGATGCGATTGGCCTTGCGCAGCTCGTACCAGGTCAAGGTGCCGGGATACGGCGTGAGCACTGAATAGGCGCAGGCGTCGTAATTCGCTTCGACGTTGAATTTCACCGTCTCGTCGAAGACGTCGAGATCGTCGCCGTCGAAGCCGAACATGAACAGGCCGAAGACCATGATGCCGTAGGAATGCACCTTCTCGACGAGCTCCGCGAACTGGTCGGGCCGGTTGACGTGCTTATGCACGCTGGTGAGCGTCGAGCGCGAGATCGATTCGAAGCCGATGCTGAGCAGGGTGCAGCCGCTTTCGGCTGCGAGTTCGAGCATCTCATCGTCCTGTGCGAGCTTCGAGGTGACGCCCGCCTGCCATTGGATGCCGCGGCCCTTGAGTGCGCGCATCACTTCCTTCGGCCGCTCCGGCGTGCCGAAGAAGTCGGCATCGTTGATGGAGATGGTGCGTTCGCCGCATTCCTCCATCTCGCGGATCACTTCATCGACGGGGCGATAGCGGAACTTGAGGCCGTTCATCAGCGGCTCGGCGCAGAAGGTACAGCCCTGATGGCAGCCGCGTGAGGTCTGGACGAAGGTGCGATTGACGTAGCGGTTCTTTTTCAAGAGGTCGTAGCGCGGCATCGCCATGCCGACCATCGGGTGCAAGCCAGGCGCCCGATAGGTGCCACGCATTTCGCCGCTCTTCAGATCGTCGAGCAGCTTGCCCATGATGAGTTCGACTTCACCGATGACGACGGCATCGCAGTGCTGCAGCGCCTCTTTCGGCATGAAGCTCGGATGCACGCCGCCCATGACCACCGGCACGCCTTTGGCGCGAAACTTGTCGGCGATCTCGTAGCCGCGGTTCACATAGCTCGTCATCGCCGAAATGCCGACGAGATCGCATTCGATGTCGAAGTCGATTGTCTCGATATTCTCGTCGGTCAGGATCACCTCATATTGATCGCGCGGGATGCACGCGGCCACGGCCAACAAACCGGCGAGCGGTGAATAGAGGGCGCGGTTGAAATAGATCGGCCGCGTGGTCAGCGAATCTGTCTTGGGGTTGATGAGGTGAATGACACGTGAGCGCAAGTGGCCCTCCCCGGCTCGACTGGATCGAAACGCAAGCCTAACACGAAGTTAGTGTTTTGCCTGCCAAATTCGGCGAGGTCAACGTCCCCGCCGCGGAACAGCATTTGTGCAGCCTCTGGCTTGGCCTGCATAGGGCCCTATCCGTAACCATGCTCTCCGTTCGGATAGGCCTTCCCTTGGGCGTGGCGGTAAGGTCCGTATGGCGTTATGATCGCCCAATCATAAGCAAGCAATTTTTCGGCCGCATGGGATGTGGCGTTCAGTCTGATCGCGTGCGGCTCTTCATGGGAGGACGACATGAACGCGCGGACGTTTTTCATAGTCCAAGCCGTTATTGCAATTCTTTATGCGCTCGGGTTCTTGATCGTGCCGCGCGCCGTAAGCCATCTTTACGGGGTCACATCCGGACCTGCGGCGATCCTCGCCTTCCGCTATTTCGGCGTGACCTTGCTTGGCATCGGCCTCATTTTCTGGCTCGCCAAAGATGTGAAGGACGATGCGGCGCGCAAAGCCATTCTTGGCGGCGCCGGCATTGCCAACCAGATCGGCCTCGTGGTCACGCTTTGGGGCACGGCCTCCGGCATCATGAACTGGCTCGGCTGGACTATCGTCCTCCTCTATATCCTGCTGGCCGCCGGCTGCTTCTATTTTCGCGATGACAGGGTTCTGACCTTGGATTCATTGCCGCTCAATGCGCTACGCCGCAGACCCTGAGTCCCGCTATTTGGCCTGCCTGTTCAAGAAGCCGATGACGAGCTGCGCGATCTCGTCCACTTTCTCGTCGAGAGCGAAGTGGCCGGCGTCGAGCAAATGTAGCTCCGCGTCCGGCATGTCGCGCTTGTAAGCCTCAGCCCCTGGCACGATGAACGATGGATCGTAGCGTCCCCAGAGGATGAGTGTCGGCGGCTTACGCTCGCGAAGCCACGCTTGCCATTTCGGGTAAGAGGCGACGTTGGTCCGATAGTCGTAGAGCAGGTCCGCTTGGATCTCACGCTCGCCCGGCCGCGAGAGAATCGCATATTCGTCGGTCCATGTATTTGGGTCGTAGCGCTCAGGGTTGGGGCTGCCTGCGATATGACGCAGTTTGGCGCCTTCGAGCGAGGTGAAGGGATCGACCTGCTCGGGATGCGCCTTGGGATCGGCCCAATATTTCGCGATGCCGGTCCATTTGGCGCCAAGACCTTCTTCGTAGGCGTTGGCGTTTTGGATCACCAGGGCCCGCAGCCGCTCGGGATGCGCCAGCATGATGCGGAAGCCGACCGGGCCGCCATAATCCTGGAGATAGAAACTATAGCGATCGATGCCGATCTGTTCGAGAAGCGCGTTGATGGTCTCGGCGAGATGATCGAAAGTGTAGGCATAGCGTGAAGGCGGCGGCGCGTCGCTCTGGCCGAAGCCCGGATAGTCGGGCGCGATCAGATGATAGCGAACCGCCAGCAACGGGATCAGCGATTCGAACATCCGCGACGACGACGGATAGCCGTGCAGGAGCACGATCGTGGGCGCGTCTTTCGGGCCTGCCTCGCGGTAGAAGATTCCAATGCCGTCGACCTCGACGCGATGATAGGTTATCGTCGCAGATGTCGATGGCAGAGGCGCGGCTTGTGCACCCTGGCCGGTGCCAAGTGCGAGGATGGCAGAAAGAAGGGCTCTGACTTTCACGTTCTTGCTCCTTTGCGTCATCGCATCGGATCTGTCCGGAAGCCGCTGCGCGCTCCGATGCTTTAGACAGCCTGCAATTCGGCGATCAATGCGTTCATCAGTCTTTCGACCGGGAGCGCGCGGGCCAACGGGGCGCCCTGGCCTGCCCATTGGGCGCCGTAGCCGAAGTCGCCTTTGGCTTTCGCCGCAGCGTTGAGGGCTTTGCCGGCATCATAGGCGATCGGATAGTCGGGAACCTCGTCCGGCCTCGCGGACGCGCCAAAACCCGTGAAACGATTTGCAAGACAGCGCGCCGGACGCCCGGAAATAATGCGGGTCATGATTGTGCGCTGAGCGGCGTCGCTGAATAGAGCGGCACGATGCCCGGCATCCGCGGCGGATTCATCGGTGGGCACGAATGCCGTGCCGAGCTGGGCGGCGCTCGCGCCGAGCCGGAGCGCGGCGGCAATGCCGGCGCCATCCATAATGCCCCCCGCCGCGATCACGGGAATATCGAGTTCCTGCGCGAGGAGCCGCGTCAGCGCCATCGTGCCGAGCTGTGCATCTTCTCCATTCGGATCGAAAATCCCCCGATGACCGCCGGCCTCGAAGCCTTGCGCCACCACCGCATGAACGCCCGCCGCCGTGATCAGGCGCGCTTCGTGTAGATGGGTCGCGGTGGCGAGAAGGACGATGCCCGCTTCGCGCAAAGCCGCAATCCATTCGCCGCGCGGCAGACCGAAGTGAAAGCTGACCACGCACGGCTTTGCCGCGAGCAAGGTGCGGAGCATATCTTCGTTTTCGAGAAAGCTCGCATAAGGCTCGGCGATGGCGGCGGGGGGCGACGCGCCAAACTTCTCGAACTCGGGCCGCAGACGCTCCAGCCACGCTTGCTGACGCGCGAGATCGATTTTCGCGGGGCGGTGACAAAAGAGATTGACGTTGAGCGCCCGGTTCGAGCGCGCTCGCACTGCGGAGATCATGTCGCCGGCTGCGGAAGCGGTCAGAGCGCCGACGCCGATCGAGCCCAGTCCTCCGGCATTGGACACCGCAGCGGCCATGACCGGCGTCGATGTCCCGGCCATGGGCGCCTGGATAATCGGCCAATCGATCTTCAGGAGTTCAAGGAGATTTTGCGGGCGGGACGGCGTCATGGCACGCTCTCGTAGTTTTCGCTGCTGTCCAGAAGTTCACGCCGCGCGCCGTTCGCGGCAAGGGCTGCGATAAGATCGACGGCAAGCGCAAGCAGCACGGCTGTGGCGCCGGTCACGAACAGCAGGGGGTAATCGCCGCCGCTGCGCGCGAAGACGAAGGACATTCCATAGGCCGCGCCGGCCTGCAAGATGGCGAAACTCGCGGCCGCGGCACTCCAGGCCGCCTTCTGCGCGTCAGGATGATGCGGCAGCAATTCATGCACGCGGCCCAGAACCAAAGGCACGATGCCGGGCGTGAAGGCGCCGACGACGAGGCTCGAAAGGATAAGCGACCATGGCCCGAGATGCAGCGCCGGCAGCACGACGGCGCCGGCCTGGAGCAGATAAGCGAGACGTAGGGCGGCCCTGAAGCCGATACGATCGCCGAGATGGCCGCTGAGCAGCGGCCCGGCCATGGCGCCAAGGCCGAACAATACCCAATAATGTGCGCCGGTCTGCAAGCCTTGGCCGAGCCCGCGCGCGATGAAATCGACGAGGAAGAGCATGTGCGGCACGAGTTCCGGCGGCATTGAGCGCATATTCGAGATAGAGCGCACGCAGCGTCGCGGTTTGCTTGGCAGGTGCATGCGTCGCGTGCGCTGCAGGTGGCAGGGCGTGTCTCGGCCAGCCGCCCCAGGCGAAGAGCGTCAGCAGGCAGGACAGGGCGCCGAGTCCGAGCCATGTCTGCGTCAGGCCCTGCCGCAGCAGCAGCGGCACCAGCGTCCCCGATGCGGCGATGCCGAGCCCGACCCCCATGAAAATGAGGCCGCCGGCAAAGCCGCGACGCGATGCGGGGACGAGCGGCAGAACCGTCGGCGCGGCCAGCACCATCAGCGCCCCGCCGCTGAGGCCCGCGATAAACCGCCAGATAAAAAACCAGAGAAACGAAACGGGATGCGCGCAGGCGAAGAAGGCCGCTGTCGCGAGCGCCATCGTCAGCCGCAGGATGAGCGGCGTGGCAAAGCGCGCGGCGAGCGGCCGGCCGAGCAGGGCGCCGGCGAGATAGCCGGCGAGATTGGCGGCGCCGAGATAGGCTGCCGCCGAGGCCGCGAACCAATGCGCCCCGATGATCGCCGGCAGGAGCGGCGTATAGGCGAAGCGCGCCAGCCCGATGCCAACGAGGCTGGCGCAAAAGGCCGATATTGTCGCCCGCCAAGGCACTCTGCCCGGCGCGCGGCTCTCTTCGCGGCGGGCCGCTGCTCCGTGCATCGTGTCCTCTGAATCCCGGTTGACGACATTAAAGTACGCGCCTAGGCTCATCATTAGAAATGAATGTTTGTGATAATACATATCTCTTTATAAGATAGCTATAGGCGTGGCAAACTCATGGATATCGCGGACCTGAAAGTGTTCGAAGCTGTGGCACGCCTTGGCAGCATGAACCGCGCCGCGGCCGAGCTTCACACGGTTCAATCCAACGTGACGGCGCGCATCCGTATCCTGGAGGAAGAGCTTGGCGTCGCGCTCTTTCAGCGCCATGCGCGCGGCGTCACGGCGACCCCGGCCGGCCAGCGTCTGATGCCCTTCGTCGGGCGCATCGCCAAGCTCCTTGCCGATGCCGAAGCCGCCACGAAAGACGAGGGCGTGCCGAATGGCGCGCTGCGCGTCGGCAGCATGGAGACGACCGCCGCGCTGCGCTTATCGCCGCTGCTCAGCCAATTCGCCAATGCCTATCCCAAGGTTCGCCTTGCGCTGATGACCGGGACGACAGCGCGTCTCTTGGATGATGTCATTGAAGGCCGGGTCGAGGGCGCCTTCGTCGCTGGGCCTGTTAGCCATCCCGATCTGCATCAGGAGACGATCTTTCGCGAAGAGCTTGTCCTGGTGACGGCGCGCAACGTGGCCGCGCTCCGCGATTTGGCGAAGATCGCCGATCTTCGGACGATCGTCTTCCAGCTCGGTTGCTCTTATCGTCAGAGGCTCGAAGCCGTTTTGGCCGATTTGGGAATCGCCGTTGCCAAGCCGATGGAATTCGGGTCGCTCGACGCGATCATCGCTTGCGTCGCGGCCGGCGTCGGCGTGACGCTGCTGCCGAAGGGCGTGGTGGCAGCGGCCTCGCAGGCAGGCAAGATCGCCATACATGAACTGCCGCCAAAACGTGCGCGGGCCGAGACGCTCTTCGTGCACAGGCACGATGCTTATCTCTCAAGCGCGATGACGGCGTTTCTCGATCTTGCGCGCTCGCACTCTAGCGTCGCGCAAGATGCGCCGAGGCACAATAGATCTCCCGCCGGCTTCGAGGAAGCCAGAAAAGAAGCCGGCGCGGTTGTTGTCGGATGAAGCCACCAAGCGCGCCGGCGAGCCCGAGAACGATCCGCCCTCGAACTCCCCGGCATTCCTCATCAGGTCAGATTGCTGGCGACCGCGTTGAACTTGTTCGACACGTTCGAGCCGAGCGTGGTCAGCGCTGCGATAATCACGACGGCGATGAGACCGGCGATCAGACCATATTCGATGGCCGTCGCACCGGACTGGTCCTTTAGGAAGGATAAAGCGAACTTCGTCATATTACGCACCTATGAAACGAAATGATCCAAGCTGCTCTGCGAGCGTTAAATACTATAAAGAAAACTTCTCTGCGGTTTTCCTAATGCGACACTAGCAATGATAGAAGATGCGGTGACCTTCTATTTACTTGCCGCATATCTCTAGAATAAACTTTCAGAGTAATTGGCTGGCTTAAGCGTCTATTCATCCTGCCGCTGCGGCAGAGACAGAAACATCAATCGCTTAAGTCAAGTTGGCATGCGCCTCGCGCATCGCGTAGGTCCGAACGCGGCATTTTGCGAAATGCTTTTGCCATTCGCATCACTTCCCTGTGAGTGATGAGAGATCGGTGGCCGATCACAAATCTTGGTTAAGATCGCTGGTGCCCTTATCCGATCGCGGGCCGCTCCGCTGGAGCGAGCATAAATTTTTGACGGAGGTCCCCTTCCTTGGCCGCAAGATAGAGCGCACGCTGGATTGAGTTTCTCGCGCGTGAAAAGCTCAAGTCGCGTGCGCGATAGCCTCGCCGCATATCCTTAGGTCATCCGAAGGGTCCGTTCGCTTTACACCGCAAGCGGCAGTATCGGCTTGCGCGGCTCGCCGCTAGATATGGCCTGGAAATTGAATCGAGAGATTTGCGAGAGATTTGATTGAACATCTGGCGGGTGCGCGTGCATACTGCCCCCTGCGCCATTCCTGTCCATAAGCGTTGCGGTGCGTATTTTGTGCCCGGGCTCTGGGAGGCCGCCAGATCTTCCGCGGAATATTGCGTTGCTCAAAAAGAAGATCGGCTGACCTGTTACTTATGCAGCGGAGATAATCGCAGCCGGGATAATTATGGTGCGGCATTTTCAACGAAAGGAATTTGAGAATGCCTTCAGCCTATCCGATCCCTGAGGACTTGCGGGTCGCTTTCGACCATGCGCTCAATGCTTTCGATAATTGGTCTCGTGGCGCGCCCGATCCGGTCGTCACGATTGATCGCGACGCCTATTCGATCGAAACGATCTCCGATTTTGTCATGAACTTTCGAGACAGCGCGCCGAAGGCAACTTACGATCATGTCGTCGAGCTCGCCAAAGCTTTTCGGAGCGGTCAGGAAGCCTTGGGCCAGGAATGCGCGGACCCGAAAGATCGCACGTACCAAGAGATTGGGCAGTGCCTGTTCAAGCTTTGCGCGGCGCGGCGCGACTATTTCCGCCGCGCGGTTCCGCACGCAATGTAGGTCTCAACCCACCTTTGGCGTGAGTTCAGCCGCCGCAACAAATCCATCGGTCACGTAGCGGTTGACGTGTCCGATGGAGAGACGCTCGCTCGGCTGATGCGATTGGACATTGGCGATGACGCCGTAACGCTGAAGCGCCGCGATGATAAAGTCGCGCTCTTCGTTCGTGTCAGCGTCGGTCGCGTGCGTGATCTGGAAGCTGAGGCGCGTCAGCGAAAATCCCGTGTCCCTTGTTCCGGCACCGACCCAAAGCACCGGTTCGTCCTCGGGCGGCCGCGGGGTGTTGACCCAGAAGGACGGCGTGTCCAGGGTCTCCTCGGCATGGGCGAGGGATAGTGCCCAGAAACGAATATGGTGCCGCTTGCGAGGGCTGTCGCCAATGGGTAGCTGGAAGCCCACATCCTGGCCTCGGCCAAAGAGGTAGAGCGTGCTGAAGGGGGCCTTCGGATAGGGCTTGTTCAGGATGAAGGCGCAGACCATCCGCCAAGAACTGGCAAGGCCAAGTGCATCGGCTTCCGCCCAGCCTGCCGTTGTGAAAGCGCTCAGGAGCTGATGCATCGTGCCGATCAGGACGAGGTTGACGGGATCGCCCGGCAATCCATCGCCGGTGATCGTATAGCTCGGCACGTGCCCGCGCTGAAGAATCCACAGTCCGATTCGGATGGCGCGCGGCAGGACGACATAGGCCGCAAGGCCGTAGGTGAAGGCGACGGCGAGCGCCACGGGAAGGCGCTGGTCGGCGCGTTTAAAGATTACAAAGGCGATGAGCCAAACCGTCAGGGCGCCGAGCGCGAAGACCAGGACACGCCGGAGGAGAAGCTTGAACCACCGCATCCTGATCCTCCTGTCCGCAGGCTCGGCGCGTCATTGACCAATCATGGATAGAACTAATGATCAATGAGGACGCTGATTGCGACGCCAGCCAACGCAGCCGCGACGCCGATGGAGACTGTCTCAGTCAATGTGCGAATTAAGCTGCGTTTTGCAATTCGCGCACGTCCGATCCCAAGTCCCGTTCTTCGCCGCGGCTTTATGCCTTCTCGAACGGCGCAAGGCGTGTCACCTTGCTTTTTTTGTCGAAGGGCCCATCACCGAATGAGCGAAATTTCCCTTGCCGTGGTGTTGCTGGCCCGTGTTTTCGGCCCCTGCAACGACCCGTGCATTGTCCAGCACAACCCCGGCGGTCACGTGGCCTGGTTCGAAGCCGCGGCACGAGCCGCTAAGGCCGCACGACTGCAAATCGTCATCAACGGCTTCTGCGGCTCGTCCTGCATGACCCTGGCGAGCGAGGCGCGGCCCTATGTCTGCATCACGCCGCGCGCCGAGTTTGCCTATCATCGGACGAATTATGGCGACCCTATACCGCTGGGGCGCGATCTGGACCAATGGATCAGAGCCCGCGGCGGCTATCCGCCTTTTCGTGGCGTCCCCGGTCACATGAACTACGATGCCGCGCGCGCATTTTGGCCGACCTGCGGCCCGCGTCCCTCGGAGGGATTAAACGAGCAATGAAGGGGCCAATGGCGGAGCACCGCTGCCGTGCTTAGGGCGCACATCAGTAAGATACTGAAATGAAAGGACTAAATATAAATTCTGGCGGAGAGGGGGGATTCGAACCCCCGATAGGCTTTCACCTATGCCGCATTTCGAGTGCGGTGCATTCAACCGCTCTGCCACCTCTCCAGCGCGCTGCCGTAGGCGGCGCAGATAACATGCGCTCCCGCACCATACAAGGCTGGGTTCAGTCCTCCGCCCCTTCGGCGAAAAGCCCGAATTGCTGTGGTCTTGCCGGCGCCTCCAGCCCCAGGTGCCGGAAGGCCTGCGCCGTCAGCATCCGGCCGCGTGGGGTCCGCTGCAGAAAGCCCTGCTGGATCAGATAGGGCTCGATAATATCCTCGATCGCGTCGCGCGGCTCGGAGAGCGCCGCCGCCAGCGTCTCGATCCCCACCGGGCCGCCGCCGAAGCTCGCGGCGATGAGGCTCAGATAGCGCCGGTCCATCGTATCGAGGCCGATGGCATCGACATCGAGCGCCTTGAGCGCCCGGTCGGCGATGGCGCGGGTGATGCCCTGCGGCGCGGCCCCGACTTCGGCGAAATCGCGCACCCGGCGCAGCAGGCGTCCGGCGACGCGCGGCGTGCCCCGCGCCCGCTTGGCGATCTCGTTGGCGCCGTCGTCGGTGATGGCGATTTTGAGCAGGTGCGCGCCACGGCGGACGATCAATTCGAGTTCCGGCACGGTATAGAAATCGAGCCGCATCGGAATGCCGAAGCGGTCGCGCAGCGGCGTGGTGAGCAGACCCGCCCGCGTCGTCGCGCCGACCAGCGTGAATCTAGCGAGATCGATCTTCACCGAGCGGGCGCCGGGGCCGGTGCCGACCATCAGATCGAGCTGGAAATCCTCCATTGCCGGATAGAGGATTTCTTCGACCGCGGGGTTCAACCGGTGGATCTCGTCGATGAAGAGCACGTCGCGTTCTTCGAGCGCGGTCAATTGCGCGGCGAGATCGCCGCCCTTGGCGATCACCGGGCCGGAGGTCGAGCGGAAATTCACCCCCAATTCGCGCGCGACGATCTGCGCCAGCGTCGTCTTGCCGAGACCCGGCGGCCCGACGAAGAGCACATGGTCGAGCGCGTCGCGCCGCGCCTTGGCGGCCTCGATGAAGATTTTGAGATTCTTCCGCGCCGCTTCCTGGCCGGTGAAATCGGCGAGCGTCAGCGGCCGCAGCGAGGCATCTTGATCCTCGGCGGTCGCTTCGGGCGCGATCAGGCGGTGCGGTTCGTTCACGATCGATCCTCTCGAATCGCCAGCCTATCACGCCGCGGGCCGATAGCGGGATGAGGAAAAGTGCAAGCGGTTTTCCGTCCGCATCCCGCGCTAACTCGGCTGAACCGTCTTTTTCGGCCAGCGGCACAGGTCTTCGATCGGGCAGCGCCAGCATTGCGGCTTGCGCGCCTGGCAGATGTAGCGCCCGTGCAGGATCAGCCAATGATGTGCGTGCAGCTTATAAGCCTCGGGGATGATCCGCTCGAGCCCGTCCTCGACCTCGTGCGGGGTTTTGCCCGGCGCCAGCGGAATACGGTTCGAGACGCGAAAGATATGCGTGTCGACCGCGATCGTCGGCTGATTGAAGGCGACGTTGAGCACGACATTGGCGGTCTTGCGGCCGACGCCGGGGAGGGATTCGAGTTCCTCGCGGGTCCGTGGCACGCGGCCGCCGAACCTTTCGACCAAGACGCGCGAGAGGCCGATGACGTTCTTGGCCTTGGCGCGATAGAGGCCGATTGTCTTGATCAGGTCGCGGACTTCATCTTCGCCCAGCGCCAGCATTTTCTCCGGCGTGTCGGCCCTGGCGAAGAGCGCGGGCGTTGCCTTGTTGACCCCGGCGTCGGTCGCCTGCGCCGAAAGGACCACGGCGACGAGCAGGGTAAAGGGGCTTTTATAGTGCAGTTCGCTGTGCGGATGCGGATTGGCCTCGGCGAAGCGGCGGAAGATTTCGGCGACCTCATCGGGTGGCACCGGCTTTGGCCAGCGGGAGGCCCGCGCGCTGGTCCCCGCCTTGGCCGAGGGCGTCTTTCGCCCTGGGGCCGGAACTTTCGCGGCGGGTTTTGGCTTGACTCTGGTGACGGAGGCCATTTGAGGTTTATAAAGTTCGGCGGCATCCCGGAGAAGAGCGCGCCGCGATGGACGACGGCCCGATCCACACAATCGAATCCCGGGGCGGCCAAGCGCCGGACCCCATGGAGCAGCGCATCTATGCCGTGCGGCTGCACCCGCACCGTTCACTCAGCCAGCGCAATTTCCGGGTTCTGCTCTGCATCTTCTCGGCGATCAGCTTCGCGACGACAATCCCCTTCGTGATCATGGGCGCCTGGCCCGTCGCCGGCTTCATGGGCGTCGATGTCGCGATCTTTTATTTCGCCTTCCGCGCCAATTTCCGTGCCGCCCGCGCGTATGAGGATGTCGATGTAACGCCCATCGCGCTCTCACTCGCCAAGGTTTCGCCGGAAGGCGCGCGGGCGGAATGGCAGTTCAATCCGTCCTGGGTCTATCTGCACAAGGAGACGCACGAGGAATATGGCGTGCAGAAAGTGGCGCTGGTCTCGCGCGGCCGGCGCGTCGAAGTCGGCAGTTTCCTCGGGCCGGATGATAAAGCGCATTTCGCGCAAGACCTCTCGCGCGCACTGGCGGAGGCGCGCCGCGGCCCGCGTTTTTCCGACTGAGTTCAATAGCCGGGGCAGACGTAGCTCGGCGGGCTCGCCCAGATGACGCGCGAGGGCGCCGGACAATCGATGCCGCAGGGCGTGCCGTTGACGTCGCGCACCAAGTCCGCCAACGAATCATAGGTTCCGTCGGGCTGCTGGTAATGGCTCATCTTCAGGATCACGCCGGGGCCGGTGACGACGCAGCGCGGCGCGTGGCGAAAATGGGCCGAGGCTGAGCCCGGAGCGGCAGCGAGAAGCGCGGCTGCTACGAGGCAACGCATGTAGCTTTGCATATCGATCTCCTGGCGAATGAACGTGCCGAATTTAGTCTTCTCGCGCAGATTCGTTGTCTAATAACCAATTTATATGAAGATAATGAACCGAAAGGGCGCGCAAGTGAAGAATCCGCGCCGCAACGCCCTGCCGGCCGTTCCGTAACCACGGTTTCGGTTGCGACGCGCGCGGCGCTCGTCCGCCACGATCCCAAGGCACGAAGCCGGCGGCCACGACCGAGCTTTTCGGCCCCTGCAATAGTCGATCCCCGTAAAATCTCCGCCTTGCGGCGAAAATTCATGCCCTTATATACGGCTCATCTTGCGCGCCCCTGCGGCGCTACCACATTGAGTTCTATCGGGGACCGGGCGGCCTTTACCCGTCCGCCCAAATACCGGATCGCTTCGGGGTCCGGCCGGTCTTGCGGCTCGAAAGGAAGAACGACATGGCTAAAGTTATTGGCATCGATCTTGGCACCACCAATTCGTGCGTGGCGGTGATGGAAGGGACGACGCCCAAGGTTATTGAGAATGCGGAAGGCGCGCGCACCACGCCCTCCATCGTCGCTTTCACGGACGATGGCGAGAGGCTCGTCGGCCAGCCGGCCAAGCGTCAGGCGGTCACCAATCCGGAGCGCACTTTTTTCGCGATCAAGCGGCTCATCGGCCGCACTTTTGACGACCCATTGACCAAGAAGGACATGGGACTCGTCCCCTACAAAATCATCAAGGCGCCTAATGGCGATGCTTGGGTCCAGGCCGACGGCAAGCAATATTCGCCGTCGCAAATTTCCGCCTTCATCCTGCAGAAGATGAAAGAGACCGCCGAGGCCTATCTCGGCCAGCCGGTTTCGCAGGCTGTCATCACTGTTCCCGCCTATTTCAACGACGCCCAGCGCCAGGCGACGAAAGACGCCGGCAAGATCGCGGGTCTCGAAGTTCTGCGCATCATCAACGAGCCGACTGCGGCGGCGCTCGCCTATGGTCTCGACAAGAAGGGCTCGGGCACGATCGCGGTCTATGACCTCGGCGGCGGCACGTTCGACGTATCGATCCTCGAAATCGGCGACGGCGTCTTCGAAGTGAAGTCGACGAACGGCGATACGTTCCTCGGCGGCGAGGATTTCGACAACCGCATCGTCGATTATTTGAACGATGAGTTCAAGAAAGAGAGCGGCATTGACCTCAAGAAGGACAAGCTCGCTCTGCAGCGCCTGAAGGAAGCCGCGGAAAAGGCCAAGGTCGAACTCTCGTCCGCGACGCAGACCGAGATCAATCTGCCCTACATCACGGCCGATGCCTCTGGGCCGAAGCACCTGACCTTGAAGCTTACCCGCGCGAAACTCGAAGCTTTGGTCGATGATCTGATCCAGCGCACGATCGAACCGTGCCGCAAGGCGTTGAAGGACGCCGGCCTCACCGCCGGCGAGATCAACGAGGTCGTTCTCGTCGGCGGCATGACCCGCATGCCGAAGGTCCAGGAAGTCGTCAAAAACTTCTTCGGCAAAGAGCCGCATAAGGGCGTCAATCCGGACGAGGTCGTCGCCATCGGCGCCGCCATCCAGGCGGGCGTGTTGCAGGGTGACGTCAAGGACGTGCTGCTGCTCGACGTGACGCCGCTGTCGCTCGGCATCGAAACTTTGGGCGGCGTCTTCACCCGGCTGATCGATCGCAACACGACGATCCCGACGAAGAAGAGCCAGGTGTTCTCAACGGCGGAAGACAATCAGACGGCGGTGACGATCCGCGTCTTCCAGGGCGAGCGCGAGATGGCGTCCGACAACAAGCTGCTCGGCCAGTTCGATCTCGTCGGCATTCCGCCGGCGCCGCGCGGCGTGCCGCAGGTCGAGGTCACGTTCGATATCGACGCCAACGGCATCGTCAATGTGACGGCGAAGGACAAGGCGACGAACAAGGAGCAGCAGATCCGCATCCAGGCCTCGGGCGGTCTCAGCGAGGCCGACATCGACAAGATGGTCAAGGATGCCGAACTGCACGCGGCCGAAGACAAGTCGCGGCGTGAATTGGTCGATGCCAAGAACCACGGCGAGGCGCTGATCCATACGGCGGAGAAATCGCTCACCGAATATGGCGACAAGGTCTCGCAGGCCGACAAGAGCGCGGTGGAATCCGCCGTCGCGGGGCTGAAGAGCGCGCTTGAAGGCGAAGACCTCGCCGCGATCAAGGCGCGGACCGAGGAACTCGTCCAGGCTTCGATGAAGCTCGGCGAGGCCTTGTACAAGGCGCAGAGCGAGGCGGGCACGGCCCCCGGCGCTGGCGCCGAGGGTGGCGCGAAGGACGACGATGTCATCGACGCCGATTTCAAGGAAGTCGGCGACGACAAGAAATCGGCCTGATCGCGGTGCGCCGGATCGGACATAGAAAGGGCCGGGCGGTCACGCCTGGCCTTTTTGCGTCTGTGCTCCTTCGTGTCTGTGCTCCAGTCGGCAAGCGCGTGGACGCCGCTTAACTGTTGATGCGCGGTCGGCCGCAGAGGCGAAAGTGCGATTTCCTCCGCGAATCGCTTAAATTTCATGAGTAAATGCCGCGGGGGCGGCAGGGACCGATAGGCAATGGGCAAGACCTGCTATTACGAAATGCTCGGCTTGACGCGGACATGCTCCGAAGTCGAATTGAAATCGGCCTTCCGCAAAGCTGCGATGCAATTCCATCCCGACCGCAATCCCGGCGACACGGCCTGCGAGGTCAAGTTCAAGGAAGTGAACGAGGCCTATCAGTGCCTCTCCGATCCGCAAAAGCGCGCCGCCTATGACCGGTTCGGCCATGCCGCGTTCGAGCAGGGCGGCGGTGGCAACGGCTTCGCCAGCGACGGTTTCGGCGCCTCGATGTCGGATATTTTCGACGATCTCTTCGGCGATGTGATGGGCCGTCGCGGGCGCGGCAACGGCGGCGCCACGCGCGGCTCGGATCTGCGCTACAATCTCGAAATCACGCTTGAGGAAGCCTTCGCCGGCAAGACGGCCAATCTTACTTTGCCGACATCGGTTGCCTGCACGGCCTGCTCCGGTTCGGGCGCCAAGCCCGGTGCCAAGCCGCGCGCCTGCACGACCTGCGGCGGCTATGGACGGGTGCGGGCGCAGCAGGGCTTCTTCTCAATCGAGCGCACCTGCCCGCATTGCCACGGCCAGGGCGAGGTGATCGACAATCCGTGCACGACCTGCTCGGGCACCGGCCGGGTGACGCGCGAGCGTAGCCTCGCGGTCAACATTCCGGCGGGCGTCGAGGATGGCACGCGTATTCGCCTCGCCGGCGAGGGCGAGGCGGGGGTGCGCGGCGGGCCGTCCGGCGATCTTTACATCTTCATCGCTACCAAGCCGCATCCCTTCTATCAGCGCGATGGCGCCGATCTTTTCTGCCGCGTGCCGATCTCGATGGTGCAGGCGGCGCTCGGCGGCGAAATCGCCGTGCACACGATCGACGGCGGCGAGACCAAGGTGAAAGTGCCGGAAGGCACGCAATCGGGCAAACAGTTCAAAGTGCGCGCCAAGGGCATGCCGGTGCTGCGCTCGCGCGACGTTGGCGACCTTTACATCCAGGTCAATGTCGAGACGCCGCAGAGTTTGACCAAACGCCAGCGCGAGCTTCTGACCGAGTTTGAGTCCCTCTCCTCGAACAGCACGCATCCCGAATCGTCCGGCTTCTTCGCCAAGATGAAGGACTTTTTCGAGAATCTGGGCAATTAGCCCGAAGCGCCAAAAGTCCGGGTGCATGGTTTGCTAACCAAGCCAGGGAATCGGGTTGGTACCCCCCGGTTTCCGATATCCGGATAAGACTCCGGTAAAAGCATGCTTCCTAGGATCGGCTTGCTCGCGGGCATGTTCAGCCCTGCGGTGCTCGATACTAGCGCTGGTACTGAACGGCCCCTCCACCCCCCGGGAGGGGCCGTTTCGTTTTCGACCCATCAAATAAAAACCCCGCTGAGCAAGGCTCGCGGGGCTGAAGGTTTGGCGGTGTGGGGGACCATCACCGCCGTTGACACCAACATAAAGTGCGCCGGATTTAATGATGTGCGGTGGCACACATGGGCCATTGCGCCAAAAAGACCGCGCCTTTGCTTGACGCTGGCGGGCTGGTCGGCGAATTTGCGCCGCGATAGAACTCTCTCCCGAGGCCGCCCTTGAGCCACCCTGTCACCGACGCGGCAAAGCCGCAAAGCCGCCGGGCCGATGCGGCGCAATTCCTGCGCACCTGGGCGGCCAATCCGCTGCTGCTCGGCGCGGTGACGCCATCAGGCCCGGCGCTGGCCGCGGCCATGGCGGCCGAGGTCGATCCGGCGCAGCCGGGGCCCATCATCGAGCTTGGCCCCGGCACGGGCGTGATGACCGAGGCGCTGCTCGCGCGTGGCATCGCGCCGGAGCGGCTGTTCCTCATCGAATATGAGCCGGGCTTCTGTGACTTGCTGCGGGCGCGCTTTCCGGGCGTCACCGTCATCCAAGGCGATGCCTATGATCTGCGTGGCACTTTGGGTACGCGGCTCGGCGCGCCGCCTATCGCAATCATCTCCAGCTTGCCGCTGATCACGCGGCCCGAGCCCGAGCGCGCGGCGCTGCTGGCGGAAGCCTTCGGCCTGATGGCGGCGGGCGGTCCCTTCGTGCAATTCTCCTACAGCCTGTTTTCGCCGGCGCCGCGCAAGCTGCTGCCGCCGCATACGCTCGTGACATCGCCCTGGGTCTGGCGCAACGTGCCGCCGGCGCGGGTCTGGGTCTATCGCGCCGCAGGAGCCGCCATATGAGCGTCGCCAAGCCTTCCGACCGGCTGATCGTCGCGCTCGATTTCCCCGAGGTCGCGCAGGCGCGCGCGCTGGTCGCGACGCTCGGCGACAGCGTGTCCTTCTACAAGATCGGCCTGGAGCTCGCCTATGGTGGCACTTCGGCCGACAATGGCTTCGCCCTTGCTGACGAGCTCGCGGCGAAGGGCAAGAAAATCTTCCTCGATCTCAAGCTGCACGACATTCCCAATACGGTGCAGCGCGCGACGGCGCAGATCGCGCGCCGGGGCGTCAATTTCCTGACGGTTCATGCGTTTCCGCAGACCATGGCGGCGGCCAAGGCCGGCGCCGCGGGCAGCAATCTCAAGCTGCTCGCGGTGACGGTGCTGACCTCCTATGACGACGACGATCTCGAGGCGGCGGGCTATCGCTTTCCGGTGCGCGATCTGGTGCCGCATCGTGCCCAACAGGCCAAGGCGCTTGGCATCGACGGGCTGGTCGCGGCGGCGTCCGAGGCGGCGGAATTGCGCCGCGCCCTTGGGCCGGAGATCATCCTGGTGACGCCGGGCATCCGCCCCGTCGGTGGCGCGGCGGGGGATCAGAAGCGGGTGGCGACGCCAGCGGCGGCGATCGCGGCGGGGGCGGATTATCTGGTGGTGGGGCGGCCGATCACGGAGGCGGCCGATCCGCGCGCCGCAGCCGAGGCGATTCAGCACGAAATCGCCACGGCGCGGGGATAATGGCTACGCGGAAAATCTCAAACGCAAAAACTGAAACGCAGCAAAAACTGAAACGCGATTGCAACTCAAACGCAACGGACGCAACGCGTGACCGAGGGCAAGCACAAGCGAACGTACCTCCGGTTCGCCTGCCCGGCGCACTGCCGGATCGCTTCCCTGGTCGATCAAAACCTATCCCGGTTCTATGACCCGCCCGTGACAGGGCGGGCCGTTAGAGCGTTTTCAAGCGAAGTGGACACCGGTTCGCGTTAGGAAAACGCTCTCGTTCAATAACTAGACCGCTTTCGAACGGAAAACCGGTTTCCACTTTTCCTGAAAGCGGTCTGGGCCGAACTTTTAATTCCGCCGCGCCCGCCGTATAGACAGCCGGGCCCATAGGAGATTTTTATGAGCGATATGCGGCTCATCGTAGCCGGGGCGGCGGGCCGCATGGGCTGCGCCCTCGTTGAATTGATCGCCAAGACTCCGGGTGTCAGCCTTGCCGCTGCGCTTGACGGGCCGAAAAGCCCGGCGCTGGGTCAGGATGCGGGCATTTATGCCGGTGTTGGCGCGCTCGGCGTCGCGATTTCGAGCGATCCGTTAACCGCCGCGCTCGATGCCGATGGCATCATCGATTTTTCGATACCGCACGCGAGCGTCGAACTCGCCGCCCTGGCGGCGCAGGCGCGTATCGTCCATGTGATCGGCACGACCGGGCTTTCCGTCGAGGATCGCGAAAAGATCGCGGCGGCGGCGAATCACGCCGCCATTGTCCAATCGGGCAATATGAGTCTCGGCATCAACCTGCTAGCGAGCCTGGTCGAGAAGGTCGCGCGGGCGCTCGGCCCCGAGTTCGATATCGAAATCGTTGAAATGCATCACCGGATGAAAGTCGATGCGCCGTCCGGCACCGCCTTGCTGCTCGGCGAGGCGGCGGCGCGCGGGCGCGGCGTTTCCCTCGCCGATCGATCGGTGCGCAGCCGTGACGGCCACACTGGCGCGCGGGCGGAGGGCGCCATCGGCTTTGCGACGTTGCGCGGCGGTACGGTGGTCGGCGATCATTCGGTGATTTTCGCTGGCCCCGGCGAGCGGCTGGAGCTCGCCCACAAGGCTGAGGATCGAACCATCTTCGCGCGCGGCGCGTTGCGTGCGGCGCTCTGGGCGCGCCGGCGCAAGCCTGGCCTTTATTCAATGGTTGATGTGCTCGGCGTCAAATAGGATTGTCCATGCAACGGCTTCTCGTTCTCGTGCGGCACGGCCAGAGCGAATGGAACCTCAGGAATTTTTTCACCGGCTGGAAGGACCCCGATCTCACCGAGGTCGGCATAGCCGAGGCGCGCGGCTGCGGCCGCGTGCTGAAGGCGGCGGGTTTGGGCTTTGACAAGGCCTACACCTCCGAGCTTGGCCGCGCCCAGAGAACCCTGACCCTGATTCTCGACGAACTCGGCGAGCCCAATCTGCCGACGGCCCGCGATCTGGCGCTGAACGAGCGCAATTATGGCGATCTGAGCGGCCTCAACAAGGATGAGGCACGGGCGAAATGGGGCGAGGAGCAGGTGCGTATCTGGCGCCGCTCTTATGACGTGCCGCCGCCGGGCGGGGAAAGCCTCAAGGATACGATCGCGCGCGTGCTGCCCTATTATTGTCAGGAGATCCTGCCGCGGGTGTTGCGGGGCGAGCGCACGATTGTCGTCGCACATGGCAATTCGCTGCGCGCGCTCATCATGGTGCTCGACAGATTGACGCGCGACACAATTCTCGGCGCCGAGATCGATACGGGCGCGGCGCTCGTTTACCATCTCAATCCGGATTCAACCGTTGAATCCAAACTGGTTCTCCTGCCGCAGCTTTAAAGCATCGGACCGAAAAGTACGGTCTTATCGCGTAAACGCCGGAAGACATTTCCAAGAAGGAAATCCTGGCTCATTGCGTTCTCGTTTCTGAGAAGACATTTATATCGAAAAGAAGTGCGGGTTCAACGAAACGAAAGCAAGCATCGCGAATAAGTTTACGAAGGCGACAATGACGGCGGCTTTCTTTCTGGCCGCCGTAGCGGTCATGGGGCAATAGATGGTCGATATCAGCGATATTTAGCGCGGGATCGGCGTTCGATTTTTTGTCGGAATAGATTGTAGGATGAAAGGATATAGATTGGCCATGTCGAGTGTGCCGTGAGGAACTTTAGTTGCGCCATCTCTTTCGTCTACAAGTTCGGAGAACCATCCTCCTTGCTGCCAATGAACATCGATCCAATAAGTCCTCCCGCGTATACAATTTTCGCATGACACTCCTATCGAACCAAAAAGATGCGATCCTGCTGGAATCAAGCTAGCTACCCCGCTGAAAAGATCGTTCACCTGAGATTGGCCCGGATGAATAAAATCTGCACCGTTTCCAAGAATGGGAAGCGGTTCATAGTGGTTGGTAGCATCTAGATTGAATATCGCGACTGCATATCTCACAACATTAGCTGTATAATTGCCGACGTTTTTCATCTTAATGTCTGGTTGAAGAGCATTAATAACTTCGATTTTTATATCCGGAACGTCTTCTTGAGACAAATAATCATATAAATAATATAAGCCTATACTCGACAATAATAATCCAACACATGTCGCTCCAAATATATCTATAGCCTCTTTGAAAATATCGCTTGCAACATCCCAAGCCGCTAAGACGGCAAAAAACCAAGCTAACCACAGCATCCACAAAACATCGTGTTTCACGGCCGGGATAACCACGAAAACGATGCTGAGAGCGCCCCATAATAAGGGATTGCGGAGCGCAGAACGAAAGTCAGAAGGGCGCATTCTTCAAGGAATGAGCCTATTACTAATAGAGTGCAACAGATGTTGCTTCCCGCGTTTGCGCTATAAGACCGAAAAATGCGTATGTTCCCGGATTGCGCGGGCGGCGCCTCATTCTAATGTCGCCTTGCGGCCCGCGCGCCGATTCAAGGGACGATCATGCTGAAATTCACCGGCGCCCACGAATGGCTCAAACTTGATGGCGAAGTCGCCGTCGTCGGCATTACCCGTCACGCCGCCGGGCAGATGGGCGATCTCGTCTTCGTCGAACTGCCCAAGGTCGGCACGAATTTGAAGACAGGCGACCGCGCCGCCATTCTCGAATCGATCAAGGCCACCGCCGACATCCGCGCCCCGGTCGGCGGCGAGGTCATCGAAATCAACGAGGATGTCGTTGCCGATCCGCCGCGCGTCGGAGCCGATCCGCAAGGCGGGGGCTGGCTCTATCGCCTGCGCGTCGATGATGTGGCGGCAGTGAACGCGCTGATGGACGAAGCCGCCTATCGCCATTTTCTCGGCGCGGCCGCCTAGTGCGGATGACGCTTTTCAAGGGAGCGCGGGAGACTTTCGCCGACGGGCTCATTTATGCGCCCGGCTATCTCGACGCGCGCGAGCAGGACGCGTTGTTGGCGGCCGTCGAAGCGGCGATCGCATCGGCGCCGCTGTTCCAGCCGCGAATGCCGCGCACCGGCAAGCCCTTTTCGGTGAAGATGACCAATTGCGGTCCGCTCGGCTGGGTGTCGGATCAAGAGCGCGGCTATCGCTATCAGGCGACGCATCCCGAAACCGGGCGGCCCTGGCCGGCGATCCCGGCGCTGGCGCTGCGCGCGTGGGAAGAGCTGGGCACCTATCCGCATCCACCGGAGGCGTGTCTCGTCAATGTCTACGGACCGGAGGCGCGCATGGGGTTGCATCAGGATCGCGACGAGGCGGATTTGGTAGCACCCGTGGTCTCTTTGTCGCTCGGGGCCTCCTGCATCTTCCGCTGGGGGCCGGCGCGCAGCGGCAAGACGCAATCTCTTGAGCTTGCGTCGGGCGATGCACTGGTCCTCGCCGGGGCGGCGCGCCTTGCCTATCACGGCGTCGCAGGGATTTTGCCGGGCACATCAGATCTACTTGGCGGTGACCGCATCAATCTCACGCTGCGGCGGGTGACGCGGACGCGTTGAGGTTTCAGCCGGCAGACTTGGTGCCGCCGCGCGAAATACCGACCTTGGCCGGCCGCAGCATACGCTCGCCGATCGTGTAGCCATCCTCGACGATCTTGACGACAGTTCCGTTCGGCACGGATTCGTCCGGCACTTCGTAAAGCGCCTCGTGGAGATTGGGGTCGAATTTGCAGCCGAGCGGCTCCATCTTCTTGGCGCCGTGGCGCGCGAGACGGGAGATAAAATCGCGTTCGATCACTTCGATGCCGCTGACGAACGCCTTGACCGCCGGGTCGGCGTTCTTGCGCAATTCGTCGGGAATGTTCTCCACCGCGCGCCGCAGATTGTCGGCAAAGCTCAGCATGTCGCGGGCGAAACTCGAAACGCCATAGAGCTTGGCGTCGGCCACTTCCTTGTCGGTGCGGCGGCGCAGATTCTCTATCTCTGCGAGAGTACGCAGAAGCCTGTCCTTAAGCTCGCCGTTCTCGCGCTGGAGGCTTTGCAGAACGGCAAACGGATCCGGCGTGTTTTCGGCGGTCGGCGTCGCGCCGTCCGCGGCCGGCGTCGCATTCGTTTCAGGCAATGTTTCGTCGGGCATGGTCAATCCGCTGGTCGTCATGTGTCGTGAAGGGAATTACTGCCGATATCAGGGTTCGCGCCTAGAAAATCAAGCCACGGCGGTGCCTTTGCCGCCCGTGCCGGCTTTTGCCACCGCCTGCTCCGGGAAGGCGGTGAGAAGCTTCTGCCGGATAGCGGCCTTGCGGCCGCTCGTCGTGATTTTGGCGCCGGTGAGATCGGTGACATAGAAAACGTCAGCCGCCTTTTCGCCGAAGGTCACGATATGCGCCGAGGCGATGTTGAGGTTCAACTGCGAGAGAATGTCGGTGATCGCATAGAGCAGGCCCGTCCGGTCGCGGCCGGACACTTCGATGACGGTATAGCGGTTCGACAATTCATTATCGATCGAGACTTGCGCCGGCACGTCGAAGGGCGTGTCTTTCGCCGCCGCCGCGTGCTTGGCGGCGACGATCTCGGCGAGATGAATTTGGCCGCGCAAGGCCTGCTCGATGGCGAACGCGATCCGCTCGCCGCGACGGATCTCGTCCTCGTCGCGGTCGAAGGTGCGGGAGACGTAGAAGGTGTCAATGGCCAGCCCGTCGGTACTGGTGAAAATCTGCGCATCGACGATATTGGCACCGGCCGCGGCGCAGGCTCCGGCGACGATCGCGAGCAGGCGCGGATGGTCGATCGCGATCAGCGTGATCTCGGTCACGCCGCGGAAGGCGTCTGTCTGAATATCGATGATCGGCTCGGGCAGGTCGATCTCGGTCCGGTTGAGAAGCTGGGCGTGGCGGATTTTGTGCGGCAGGTCGACACGCAGCCAATAGGCCTGCGTATGGCGGGCGGCGTAGGCCTCGAAATCGGCATTGGTCCAGTTCGGCAATTGCGCCCGCAATTCGGCCTTGGCCTTTTGGATGCGCTCGGTGCGCTCGGTCTTGGTATGGCCGCCGCCGAGCACGATCTGCGTTTCGAGAAAGAGCATGCGCAGTAATTCGCCCTTCCAGCCGTTCCACACGCCCGGGCCAACCGCCTGGATGTCGCAGACGGTGAGGACGAAAAGCATTTTGAGCCGTTCGATGCTCTGCACGCGGGCGGCGAAGGTTTCGATCGTGCGTTGATCCGCAAGGTCACGGCGCTGCGCTGTGTCGGACATGACGAGATGGTTCTCGATCAGCCAGGCGACAGTTTCGGTCTCCGCCGGCGTCAGGCCGAGCCGCGGGCAAAGATGCCGCGCGACGGCGGCACCGGCGATCGAATGATCCTCCGTCCGTCCCTTCGCGATATCATGCAGGAAAACCGCGACATAGAGCGCGCGCCGCTTCTCGATGGAGGACATGATCGTCTTGGTCAGCGGCAGGTCGTCGCGATGGCGCTGGGCGTCGATATCGGCAAGGTGGCCGACGGCGCGCAGCAGATGCTCGTCCACCGTGTAATGATGATACATGTTGAATTGCATCATCGCGACGATGCGGCCGAACGGCGGAATGAAGCGGCCCAGCACGCCCGCCTCGTTCATCAGCCGCAGCACCACTTCCGGCGAATTGCGCGACGAGAGCACGTCGAGGAAGAGTTGATTCGTCTCCGGGTCGTCGCGCAGATTGGCATCGATCAGGTGAAGCCGCGAGATGGCGAGATGCATCAGGTCGGGATGCAGTGCGACGCCGTAGCGATCGGCGAGCCAGAACATCCGGATCATATTGACCGGATCATGATCGAGCACATCGGGGCGCCCCGCCTTCAGGCGGCCGTTCTCAATGAGGAAGCCGAATTCCTTGATCAGCTTGTCCTGGCGGCGCACCCGGATATGGAAGCGGTCGAGCACGGCGGCGGGCTTGGCGTGGCGCTCTTCCAGCGCCGCGCTCAGCACGGCGGTCAGATCGCCGACTTCCTTGGCGATCAGGAAGTAATGCTTCATGAACCGCTCGACGCCGGAGAGGCCGCCGCGCCCGGCATAGCCGAGCCGTTCCGCGATCGGCCGCTGCAGATCGAAGCTCAGAATTTCCTCCGCCCGGCCGGTGATGAAATGCAGATGGCAGCGCACGCGCCATAAGAATTCTTCGCAGCGGCAGAAGAGGCGGTATTCGCGCCGCGTGAACAGGCCGGCTTCGACGAGATCGGAGGCTTGCCGCACGCGATAGACATATTTGGCGATCCAGAACAACGAATTGAGATCGCGCAGGCCGCCCTTGCCTTCCTTGACATTGGGTTCGACGAGATAGCGCGACTGGCCCGCCTTGGAGATGCGGGCGTCGCGCTCTTCCAGCTTGGCGACGACGAAGTCGCGGGGGCTCCGCTGGACGATCTCCTTGTCGAAGCGCCGGCACATATCGTCGAAGAGCTTCTCGTCGCCGAGGATGAAGCGCGCTTCGAGCAGGGCCGTGCGGATCGTCATGTCGCGCCGCGATTGGACGAGACATTCCTCGACCGAGCGCGTCGAATGGCCGACCTTCTGCTTCAAGTCCCAGAGCAGATAGAGCATCGACTCGGTGATGCGCTTGCCCCAGGGATCTTCGGCCGACGGCAGCAGGAACAGAAGATCGATGTCGGAGCCGGGCGCGAGTGTTGCACGGCCATAGCCGCCGACCGCGGCGACGACGAGGCGCGGCGCGTTCGCATCGGGCGCCGGATAGAGATAGGTGACCGAAAAATCGTAAAGCGCGCGGATCAGTTCGTCCTCGAGCTTGGAGAGATTGCTGGCGCAGGGGAGGCCGCCGCCGGAGGCGAACAAGACTTCCCGCGCGCGTTCGCGGCCGGCGTCGAGCTCGGCGCGGAAGAGTTCAAGCGCCTGTTTTCGCAAGTCGTCGCTGGTCAGGCCCTCGGCATATGCCTTGGCGATCTGCGCCGCGACCTTGGCGCGGTCGAAGAGTTGCGTCAGGGGGAGCGCCGTGACGTGCCGGCGCGGCTTTTCCACGGGCGGGGCGAGTTCGTCGAGGCTCATGCGCGGGTTTCCTGCCGCCTGTCGCGGAGCTTGGCCTCGATCGCGTCCCAGATGATCGCGGCGACATCCGGGCCGCCGGTCTTGGCGATGGCGCGGATTCCCGTCGGCGAGGTGACGTTGATTTCCGTCAGATAACCGTCGATCACATCGATCCCCACGAACAACAGGCCGCGGCGTTTCAGCTCCGGCCCGAGGGCGGCGCAAATTGCCTTTTCACGGGCGGTCAGTTCCGTCGCCGCCGCCGCCCCGCCGCGTACCATATTGGCACGAATGTCGTTTTCCGCCGGCACCCGGTTCACCGCGCCGGCCGCGACGCCGTCGGCCAGGATAATGCGTTTATCGCCCTTTGCGATCTGCGGCAAAAACTCTTGCGCCACCCAGGGTTCTTTGAAGGTGGCGGCGAAAAGGTCGTAGAGCGAGCCGAAATTGGGGTCTTTGCGGCTGAGTTTGAACACCGCCGCGCCGCCATGCCCGTAAAGCGGCTTGACCACGATCTCGCCGTGCTCCTCGAGAAAGGCGGCAATGGCCGCCTTGTCGCGGCTGATCAGGGTCGCCGGCATGAACTCAGCGAATTCCATCACGAACAGCTTTTCCGGCGCGTTCCGCACCGCGGCCGGGTCGTTCACGACCAACACGCGCGGCGGCAAATGCTCGAGCAGATGGGTCGAGGTGATATAACCGAGGTCGAATGGCGGATCCTGCCGCAAAAGCACGACGTCGACCCCGGCAAGCTCCAGAAACTCCGGCTTTTGCAGGGTAAAATAGTCGCCGGGCCGGTCCCGCACGGCGATTTTCGCCGCCTGGGCGGTGATGCCGCGGGCGCTCCAGGTCAGCTTCTCGGGCGTGTAATGGTAGAGGGTATGGCCGCGCTTCTCCGCCTCCAGCATCAGGGCAAAGGTCGAATCCCCGGCGAAATTGATCTTCTCGACCGGGTCCATCTGGACCGCGACGGCGAGGGACATGGCGGCTCCTTCTGCGGTTGCCGGGTCTTAGCGCGCTTTCCGGGCGGAGGGAATCCTGCTCTGGCACCCGGAAGCGGCAAAAATCTGGGGGCGCTGGACCCTGCGTTAACTTCCCATGAAGCGCACCCGGCATATTGTCCGCAAAGATGCTGCAGAGGCGAATTCATGGGTAATCTCTCAATTGGCCGAAGCTTGGTTCTGAGGCAATTCCTTTATATTGGCCTTCTGATCGTTCTCAGCATCGTGGCCTATTGGGCCTCGGTCGAGGTGCGCGATCTGGCACATGCCATTGTCAATGCCGACCCCCGCACGGCGCATCTTGAGGCCATCGAGCTCGATCGTGAGGCGACGGTGCTCAGCCGCGATCTGCTCTATGGCTCGGCGTTCGGCTGCCTGCTCGTCCTGCTGGTCTCGACGCCTGTCGCCTATTTCACCATCGCCAAGCCCGTCGATCTGCTGGCTAAGCAGATGTCGGCGCTCGCCGCCGGCAATGTCGATATCGCGATCGAGGGCACCGAGCGCAAGGACGAGATCGGCGTCACCTCCCGGGCGCTGAGCGTCCTGCGCGATGCGGTGCGGAAAAACAATGAACTAGCGGCCGAAATTCGCGACCGCGAGAACCGCGAGCAGCGCCTCGTCCGCGAGGCGGCGATCCGCGAAAAGGTGCAAAAGTTTTCCGCCGAGCTGTCGACGAGCGTCTCCCGTCTCACCGAGATGACGAAGCACATGGCGAGCGCCTCGCGGGAAATGATCGAAGGCGCCCGTAATGCCGCCGAGGGCTCATCGCAAGCCAAGGTCGCTTCCTCCAACGCCGCCGGCGATGTCTCGTCCGTGGCCGTCGCCTCCGAGGAATTGCTAGCCTCGATCGAGGAGATCAGCCGCCAGGTCGTCCAATCGACCACCGTCGTCAAGCGCGCGGTGTCCGAAAGCATCGAGACGTCGAGCGGCATGGCACGCCTCACCGACGCGGCCCGCCGTGTCGGCGATATTGTCAGCCTCATTTCGCGGATCGCGGCGCAGACCAATCTGCTCGCCCTCAATGCGACGATCGAGGCGGCCCGCGCCGGCGAGGCCGGCCGTGGCTTCGCGGTCGTCGCCCAGGAGGTCAAGACGCTCGCGACCCAGACGGCGCGGGCGACGCAAGATATTTCCGGCCAGATCGCCGATATGCAGGCGGCGACGGAAAGCTCGGTCACCGCGATCGACACGATCCAGACCAAGATCGGAGAGATCGAGCAGATTTCCGCGATCATCGCCTCCGCGGTGCAGGAGCAAGGCGCCTCGACGCATGAGATCGCCCGCAACGTGCGCTCCGCCGCCTCCGGAACGTCCGCGACCTCGACCTATGTGGAGGATGTCGCCAGAGCCGCCGCCATCACCAGCCAGCATGCCGAATCCATGGTTCGGCTGGCGAGCGATCTCGATGAACTCGCGGCGTGCGTCCTGGCCGACGTGTGCGCCTTTGGCGACGCGCTGCGCGAAGCGGCCTAATTGCCATCTCCCCGGGCGGTGCGCGGGGAAGGTCTGCGATCGCGAGGTGATGATTCCGGATTGACTTGGTCCGCGATCCCCGCGAACTAGGCGCCATGAAAATTAGCCTGATCCAGATGAATTCCGGCCAGGACAAGGCGGCGAATATCGCTGCCGCCGCGGCGCTCATCGAACAGGCCGTGGCTGAGGAGCGGCCGGATTGGGTCGGCCTGCCGGAATGTTTCGATTTTCTCGGCGGCCAGCGCGCCGATAAGCAGGAGGCGGCCGAAATCCTCGGCGAGGGGCCGGCCTATCGCGCCATGCAGGAACTGGCGCGCCGGCACCGCATCTTCATCCATGCTGGCTCGATCCTCGAAAAAATTCCCGGCGAGAATCGCATCCACAACACGACCGTCGTCTTCGATCGCGACGGCAATGAGATCGCCCGCTATCGCAAGATCCATATGTTCGACATTACCGCGCCGGACGGCACGCAATATCGTGAAAGCGCGTCGTTCAAGCCGGGCGAGGCCATCGCGACCTACAAGGCCGAGGACTTCACCTTCGGTTGCGCCATTTGCTACGATCTGCGCTTTCCCTGTCTCTTCGCCGCCTTGGCGGAAAAGGGCGCGGATGTCATCGCGCTGCCCGCGGCCTTCACGCTCGTTACCGGCAAGGACCATTGGGAGGTTCTCTGCCGCGCCCGCGCCATCGAGACCGAGACCTATTTTTGCGCACCCGCCCAGACCGGCCTGCATCAGGTCGGCAACGAATCCCGCGCGACCTACGGCCATTCGCTTGTCATCGACCCGTGGGGGCACGTGATCGCCCGTGCCTCCGATGGTGTCGGCATCGTCTCGGCGCGGATCGCGCACCAGCGCGTCGAGAAAGTGCGCGCGCAAATTCCTGTCGCCGAGCATAAGGTCAAATTGAGATAACTCTGGAAAAGGGGGGAGTGCGTGCGCCGTCTTTGGTATCACCGGGAACCAGGTACGGAGCGCGCACAGAAAAAGCCGCGGCCCGGCCTTCGCGCCCTCTTCAGCATCATCGGGCCCGGCTTCATCACCGGCGCCGCGGATGATGATCCCTCGGGCATCGCGACTTATTCGCAGACTGGCGCGCAATTCGGCTTCGGCCAGCTCTGGACCGCCCTCTATCAGGTGCCGCTGCTGCTCGCGGTGCAGGAATGCTGCGGCCGTATCGGCGCCGTTACCGGCAAGGGGCTCGCCGGCGTCGTCAAGGAGCATTACAGCCGCAACATCCTGCTCGCCATCGTGCTGCTCGTTCTGGCGGCGAATATCATCAATATCGGCGCCGACATTGGCGCCGTCGCCGCCGCGGCGCGGCTCGTCTATCCGGCGCCGTTCTGGCTCTATGCGATCGGCACCGTCGTCGTTGTGACGTCGCTCGAAATTTGGGTCACCTATCCGGCCTACGCCAATATTCTCAAATGGCTGGCTTTGACGCTGCTTGCCTATGTCGCGACGGCGCTCATGGTGGCCAACGATTGGGGCACGATTCTGCATGCCACCGTCATCCCGCATATCGAGTTCAATTTCGCCTTCCTCTTCATCATCACCGGCGTGTTTGGCACGTCGATCTCGCCTTACATGTTCTTCTGGCAGGCCTCGGAGGAGGTCGAGGAGGAAGAGGCGATCGCCGCGCGCGAGGGCAAGACGGGGCCGCTGTTGCCGCCGCATTTCATTTACAACATGCGCATCGACACGACAATCGGCATGGTCGCTTCGCAGCTTGTGCAATGGTTCATCATCATCACCACCGGCACCGTGCTCTTCGCCCACGGCGTAAAGAACATCAACACCGCCGCCGATGCTGCCGCGGCGCTTGAACCATTGGTGCATTCCTTTCCGAATGCCGGGCAATTGGCGCGCGACATCTTCGCTTTTGGCATTATCGGCCTTGGTCTTCTCGCTATTCCCGTTCTCGCGGGTTCAGCCGCCTATGCCCTGGCCGAGGCGCTCGATTGGAAAGAGGGCCTGTCGAAAAAGTTCGGCGAGGCGCGGGGCTTCTACCAGATCATTATAGTCGCCACCCTGGTTGGCCTGGCGCTGAATTTCATCGGCATCGATCCGATGAAGGCGCTGGTCTATACCGCGGTTTTCAACGGCATTGCCGCTGCGCCGCTGCTCTTCGTCATCGCCAGATTGAACGGCCGGGCCGACATTCTCGGCGAATATCGCGGCGGCCCGCTGTCGCGCTTCTTCGTCTGGCTCGCCTTCGTCGTCATGGCGATCGCCGGCGCGGCGCTGATCTATACGACCCTACACGGCGGCGGCTGATTTTCGGGCGATTGCTAAAATTTTAGCGATCCCGAAAGAGGAAGATGAAGCGGCGCGAGCTACGACGTTACCATAAGTCAGGGGGAACGTTCATGGCGCTCTATGCCGTCGGAATTGGGACGTCACAATTTTACCGAGGGCCTGTTACGCAGGCCCCGACGCAGGATCGTCCCGTTGCGCAGCAGTCCCGCGACCTGTCCGATGCCGTGGCGGCGCTGCAGGCGCCGCAAATCCTGATGACAACTGTCCGCGCCAGCGCCGGCACGCAGATGGCGACGCTCTGCCTCGTCCAGCCAAGCGACACATCAAGCGAGGCCGGTTCGGCCTCGCCGGGCGGCGCATTGGACGGCGCGCTTGCCGCCTATGCGACCGTGCTGGCGGATTAGCCTCGATCGGTTGTATTCGGCGGCGACAAGAGATTGAACTGCGCCTTCTGCTCGTCGGTGAGCGTCGCGTAAAACGCCTTCAGCTTCGGCTCGACTGTTTTGATCGCCGCGATCGTTGCATTGAGCCGCGCGTCGATTGCGTCGAAACGCTCAGTGACATTCTGTGGCGCCACGTTCGGGCAGGCCGCCGCGACCGTCGCGGTGGCTTCGTCGGCGGCGGTTTTCGGCGCGTCGAAAGCGGCCTTTTGTTCCTGCGTCGGCTTAAGCGTATCGGCGATCTGCTGCGCCGGCAGACCGGTGAATTGCTGCGAGCGCTCCTTGCACAAGGCGGCGACAGCGGCGGGTTGCCCTTTCGCCTTGCTGGGCCGGTGACGGCGTCCCAGCGCGATCGCATCGAACTTCGCCTTCTGCGCGTCGCCAAGCGAGTCATAGAGGCGGGCGAGCGGCGTGCGGATCAGATCGATCGCCTGCTGCGTCGCCGTGAGCCTCTGTTCGATGGCGTCGAAGCGCGCGACCGGAGTCAGCGGCACCTGGCTCGGGCAGGCGGCGTGGAGAACGTCGCCGGCCTTCGTCTCGGCGTCTTTCAAGTCATTCAGCAGATTGGTCTGGTCGGCGCTAGGCTGGATCGCTTTCGCGATGCGGTCGATCGGCAGAGCCGCCACGTCAGGTGACTTTGCCGCGCAAGCGTCAGTAGCGTTGGCTTGCGCTTCCGGCTGCTGCGTCTGCTGATGGCGTCCGCGGCGGCGGTGCTGTGACGGCGGCGCTTCGGCATAAAGGTTGCCGGACCAATAGGCGCCGGAATAGGCGCCATAGCCGCTATCAGAATAGCCGGGCCAGAAAAGCCCGGCGAAGAGTGCGTCTGGCCCATAGTCGAAAAACGGATCGTAATAATCGTCCGGCCACAGCGCGAAGAAGAGCGCGTCGTCGTAATAATAGGGCCAGAAGACCGGACCGCCCCAGCCCCATCCGTAGCCATAATGATTATGCCAATAGCCGCCGTGGCCGGCCCATCCGCCATGGTCGAAGCCATGCGCGAAGGCATGCCTAGCGACCATGCCGCGGCCGACGCCATGCGCGAAATGCTGGTGGCCGCCGAAATGGTGCGCATGGGCATAATGCGCATGGCCGAAATGGTAGCCGTAATGGCCACCGCCGAAATGATAGCCGCCGAAGTGGCCGAAATGGCCACCTCCGAAGTGCCCGCCCCCGAAATGTCCGCCGCCTCCGCCGTGGCCAAAAGCATAGGCTTCGGTCGCAAGGCTCAAGGCAAGGCAGAGAGCGGTTGTGGCGGAAAGCAATCTCTGTTTCGGTCCCGGCATGTCAGCCTCCATTCCCCCGCGATCGCAATAGAACGCGTGGACGGCGGTGCCGTTGCATTGACTGCGGTCAAACCGCCGTGCGCGTTGTCTCGCCGCGCAGGCTAGACAAGCGCGATTGCAGCTATGAGACGGCCGTAATCCGGCTCATTGCGATGCACAGAGCGGCGGTAGGAAAAGCAGCGCGCTTCGTCGGCATAAGTGTCGACGCCGCAGCTCTCGAACCGGCCGATTCCGGCGGCCTTCACGCGCGCCCCGATAAAGCGCGGTAGATCGAACATGAAATGGCCGACGCGCGTCGAGGGTTTGAAAAATTGCGCATAATCTTGCGCGGCATCAAGAAAGCGCGCGAAAAACTCCGGGCCGACTTCGTAGGAATCCGGCCCGATCGTCGGGCCGAGCGCGGCGGCGATGGCTGTCCGCCGCGCGCCCTTCTTCTCCATCGCATCGATGGTGGCTTCGAGCACGCCGGTCAGCGCGCCTTTCCAGCCGGCGTGGGCCGCGCCGATGATCTGCCGCTCCGTATCCGCGAAGAGAATGATGCCGCAATCGGCGCCGGTGACGCCGAGGCCAAGCCCGCGCGTCGCGGTAACGAGCCCGTCGCATTTTGGCCGGGCGTCTTGCGCGAAGGGCGCATCGACTTGCAAAGCGGTGGCGGAGTGGACTTGGAACGGCACGAGAAGATTGCCGCCCGCAATACCGAGCGCCTCGGCGATGCGGCGGCGGTTCTCGGTAACGCGGGCCGGATCGTCCTTCGAGCCGACGCCGCCGTTGAGAGATTCATAGACGCCGTGCGACACGCCGCCGCGGCGCGTGAAAAAGCCGTGCCTGATTCCGGCCGCCTTGAGAAGATCGCTTTGGATAGCTTCGGCCGTCATTGATCTTGTCCTGCAATCCGATCGAAGCCGGGCGGGGCGGGGAGATCGGGCGACGTGATTGCGAGAACCTTAAACAGCTCCGCCATGCTCGCGTTCGGGCCGCTCTCGGGGCCGGGCAGAGCGAGCCGGGCGAGCGCCGCATCGATCGCCGCGCTTTGCGCCCCTGTGGCTTTGCGCTTCAGCGCCGCGGCGCGCTCGAAAATGCCGAGCCGGGCGAGAAATTTGCCCTGGCTGATGGGGCCGTGGACGGCGGCGCCTTCCGCCTGCGCCGCCCGCGCCAGCGCGGCGAAATCGACATGGGCGGTAAGATCGGCCTCGCCCGGCGCGCGCAAAGGATCGTCGGGTCTGTGGCGCGTCAGCGCCTGCAAGGTCTCGCCTGCGCCGGGCTGGCTATAGCCGTAATCGATGGCGAGCAGCGCCCCCGGCGCTGTCACGAGCCTGCCGGCGAGCAAGCGCATCACGGCTTGCGCCGCGGCGCCGATCTCGAGGACGGTGCCCTGTGCCACTTGACCGCTTGCCGGCGGCGCGCCCGTCGGGACGAGCCCGAAGCAGAGTTCGCCTTCGGCATTAAGGCCGACGACGCGCTCGCACAGGCCGCGTTCCGTCCTTACATATTGGCGGATCGGCAGCGCATCGAAGAATTCGTTGGCGATGATGATCGCCGGCCCTTCGGGAATGTCTTCGATCGCGCGGTGCCAGGTGATCTGCGTTCCCGCCAGCGTTTCGTGCTGCACCTCCATCAAGGCTTCGCTTGCTTCGACGAGATGAATTTGCGCCGCCTGCACGAAGGCCGGCCGCACTTTCGCGACGCGCAGCAGGTCGGCCATCAATGTGCCGCGCCCGGGGCCAAGCTCGACAAGGTGGAGGGGCGAAGGCTCGCCCATCTGCTGCCAGACCTCGACCACCCAGAGACCGATCAATTCGCCGAACATCTGATGGATTTCCGGCGCGGTGATGAAGTCGCCTGCTGCACCGATCGGCAGCCGCGTGCGGTAATAGCCATGTTGCGGATGTTGTAAGGCCAGCGTCATGAACCGTTCGAGGCTGATCGGCCCGTCGGCGGCGATCATCGCCGCGATTTCCTGCGCCAGCGCGTTCACGCCGCTTTGCTCCGCGTCGCGAAGAGGATGAGCGCGAGCCCTGCCAGGATCAGCGGCACCGAGAGCAGCATGCCCATTGTCGCGCCGCCGAAGAGAAAGCCGAGCTGCGGGTCCGGCTCGCGGAAGAATTCGCAGATGATCCGCGCCGTGCCATAGCCGAGCGCGAAAAGCCCGGTCGTCAGCCCCGGCCGTTTGAGTGCGCCGAGGCGTATCGCCAGCGCTAGGATGAGGAACAGCGCGACGCCTTCGAGGCCCGCTTCGTAAAGCTGGCTTGGATGGCGCGGCACCCCATCGGAGCCGGGAAAGATCATCGCCCACGGCACATCGGTTGGGCGCCCCCACAGCTCCGGCTTGATGAAATTGGCGAGCCGGCCAAGTGCGAGGCCGATCGGCACCGAGGCCGCTGTCGGGTCCATCGCCGCGAGCACCGGCACGCCGACGCGGCGGGCGAAGAGGATGATGCCGAGCATGGCGCCGAGCAGGCCGCCGTGGAACGACATGCCGCCCTTCCAGACGGCGAAAATCTCGAGCGGATGGGCGAGGTAAACTGGCAGATTGTAGAACAGCACGTAGCCGAGCCGGCCGCCGAGGATGATGCCGAAGGCGACATAGACCACGAGATCGTCGATGCTGGCCCGGCTCGGATGTGGAACCTTGCCCCAGAGCGAATCCTTGCCGACGAGATGGCGCACATAGGCCCAGCCGAAGATGATTCCGGCAATATAGGCGAGCGCGTACCAGCGGATCGGCAGCGGGCCGATGTCGACCAATACCGGGTCGATCTTGGGATAGGGAATGAGGAGCAGCATCCGTTTCATTCTGGCTAAAATCTGCGGCGGTGATGCGACGCGAGCGCCACGAGGTCAAGCCGGGCGCCAAGATCGTGATGCGTTTAGGCTGAACAGCCTAAACGCATATAACGCGATCGGTTTTAATATGCCGGAGCGGGATTGATGTGAAAAACCGCTACACACTTTTTCGCATCCCGCTCAGCGGGCTTTGCGCTTGCGGCAGGCGCGAAAACGCGCAACATAAGGGGAACGGGGACGACTTCCCAAGAGACAATTTGGAGCGCGCGATGCCGCAGAGCCGCAAAGTGTTCGACGATTTCAGCCGCCTGATGAGCGATGCGACGGAGATCGCCCAGGGCGTGCGCCGCGAGGCCGAGAGCGCCGTCAAGTCACAGGTCGAGCGCTTTCTCTCGGCGATGGATATCGTCAGCCGTGAGGAGTTCGAAGCCGTCCGCGAAATGGCGATTGCCGCGCGGGACGAGAACGACCGGCTGAAAAAGCGCATCGAGGCGCTCGAGGCGAAGCTCGGCGTAACTTCCGCGTCCTAAGCCGTGCCGCCGCTGAAGGCCCCGGCGGTCGTCATCGATGGCCGCCAATCCGACATGGCGTTGGCGATCGCGCGCGGCACGCGGCGGCTGTTACGCAATCTGCGTTTCTCGACCCTGACGGAGCTGCCGCTGGCGAGCGGGCGGCGCGCCGATATTGTCGCTTTGGCAAGCGACGGCACGATCGTCATCGTCGAGATCAAATCGTCGCTTGCGGATTTCCGCGCCGATCAAAAATGGCCGGATTACCGCTTCCATTGCGACCGGCTTTATTTCGCCATCTCCGACAATCTCGCGCCCGAGATCATGCCCGAGGACGCCGGCCTCATCGTCGCCGATGCGTTCGGCGCCGCCGTGTTGCGCGAGGCGCCGGAGCATCGGCTCGCGGGGGCAACCCGCCGCGCCATGCTGATGCGTTTCGCGCACGCGGCGGCGCATCGGCTGCACGGCTTGACCGATCCGGAAATTTTGGGCTTCGGGCCGGTGTAAAGCTTACCGCGGCGCGCGTTTGGCGAGGATGCGTTGCAACGTCCGGCGGTGCATGTTGAGCCGGCGCGCCGTCTCCGAGACATTGCGGCCGCAAAGCTCGTAGATGCGCTGGATGTGTTCCCAGCGGACGCGGTCGGCCGACATCGGATTTTCCGGCACTTCCGCCTTGTCGTGGTAGGTCGCCATCAGTGCGGCATAGATGTCGTCGGCGTCCGCCGGCTTTGCCAGATAATCGAAGGCGCCGAGCTTCACCGCCGTCACTGCCGTGACGATATTGCCATAGCCGGTGAGGATGATCGCGCGCGCCTCGGGGCGCTTGGCTTTCAGCTCGGAGATGACGTCGAGCCCATTGCCGTCGACGAGCCGCATGTCGATCACGGCGAAGGCCGGCGGCTGTTGGGCGATGGCGGCGAGACCTTCGGCCACGGATTGCGCGGCGGTGACGATGAACCCGCGTCCTTCCATGGCGCGCGCGAGCCGCGTGAGGAAGGCGCGATCGTCGTCGACGATCAGCAGCGTCTTATCCTCGGGCAGATCTCCAGAGGTCGGAGTGGCTTCCACCCTGGCCCCCGCTGAAGGCTCGAAGGGGTCTATTTTCGTCATCATCGTGCCTATACTAGTGCCAAATTCCGCACCCGAGAATGGGAATTTCCATCTTCCCGCCTTTTTGCTTATCGGGCGGTGGATGGCAAATGCCGCGTCTCACGACGACGGCCGTTGTGCGACGCGACCCCGGTCTGCGTTTCGCGGCTCCGGTGCTAGCCACGCCGCGCGCTTTACGGCTGGCGAGGTGCTGGTATCGAACCGCGCGCGCGGCCAGCGGATGGTGATGCGGGCGCCCGATTGCGGCGGCAGTCGGTTGCTGGTGATGACGGTGGCGCCGGAGCGTTCGAGCAAGGTCTTGGCGATGAAGAGCCCGAGTCCCAGTCCGGAATCGGCCTCGTGCTTGGTGTGCCGTCCAGCGCGGGTCGTGATGTAAGGCTCGCCGATGCGGTCGATCACGTCGGGGGAGAAGCCCGGCCCGTCGTCCTCGACGGTGATTTCGAGGATGGCCTTGTTCCAGCGGGCGATGATCCGGACTTCCGACTTGGCGAAATCAGTGGCGTTCTCGATCAGATTGCCGAGGCCGTAGATGAGTCCCGGATTGCGCTTGGTGACGGGCTCCGGCGCGGTGCCGTTCTTCACGATATTGATCGCGATGTCCAAACCGCGGTTGGGCGCCACGGCTTCTTCGAGCAGAAGATCGAGGCTCATCTCCTGCAACAGCGCGCCAGGCTCGTCTTCGTTCAGCGAGGCGAGCTTGCTCAGGATGCCGCGGCAGCGGCCGATCTCCTGGATGATGAGGCTGACATCGTCGTCGTAGGGGCCGGCGGGAAGCAGCTTGTGCAGCTCCTTGGCGGCGATGCTGATCGTCGCCAGCGGCGTGCCGAGTTCGTGCGCCGCCGCGGCGGCGAGGCCGTCGAGCTGACTCAGCAATTGTTCGCGCGCGATGACGAGTTCCGTGGCCGCGAAAGCATCGGCAAGTTTGCGCGTCTCCTCGGCAATACGCGAGGCATAGATCACAGTGAAGGCGGCGCTGACGGTGACGGCGGCCCAGATGCCGAGGCTATAGAGCCAGGGAAGCTGGAACGGCACATTTTGCGCCCACGGCAGCGGATGGTGAAAGAAGCTGATGGTCGTCGCGGCGATCACCATCAGGACAAAGAGGCCGATCGCGGTGCGCGCCGAGAAGGAGACGGCGGCGATCATCACCGGCGCCAGGAACAGTACCGCGAACGGGTTCTCGATGCCGCCGGTGAGATAGAGCAGCGCGGCAAGCTGGACGATGTCGTAAGCGAGGATCGCGGCGGCCGGCTTGTCGTCGAGCCGGTCGCTGCGGTTGTAGCGCAGGTTCAAAACGATATTGAGCCAGGCCGAGCCGGCGATGAACAACAGGCAGATGCTAAGCGGAATCGGAAAACCGAGGCCGAAGCGCACCAGCAGCACGGCCGCCAATTGTCCGAAGACGGCGAGCCAGCGGAGCTTGACCAGCGTGTCGACGCGCAGCCGCCGCGAGCGGCGGCCAAGATCGAGATCATCGTCGTCCGTCATCTTCCTTTACTTTCTAGGTCTCGGCTGCCGGGTCAACGGAGGCACATTGCAATAAAAATCGCATTGGGCAACGCTGTACCGCCAAATCCGCAATTCCGGCTGGCCAGGGTTCATTATCCAGTGGCTATTCCGGCCGGCGGACCGCAATATGTTGCGGGGCCCTTGCCGCCGCCCTATGTTTCGGAACCGATCCGCCGCGTCATCAATTCAGGCTAAGGCCGGCTGGCCGGTGGTTGTATAGCCTGAGACGGGTAACCATAATAAGCATTGCTGCGTTGCAGCAAATGCCTTCCGGTTGGGGGAATCACGAAAACGCGGATTTTCTCAACCCGGGCGGGGAGAAAGCTAGGATGGCCTGGGCGATGAAGGATTCCTATTCGTATCAATGGCACGAGTTTGCCTATCTGGCCCTGGCGCCGGCGCGGGCTTTCTCAGATGTCGCCCGGGTCTGGTTCAAGAGCCCGCTCAACCCGCTCGCGCACACGCCGGTTGGCCGCAATGTCGCGGCGTCGGCTGAACTTTTCGAACGTTTCACCCGCCGCTATGGCAAGCCGGTCTTCGGCCTGGAAGAGACGACCATCGACGGCAAGCAGGTGCCGGTTATCGAAAGGGTCGTCTGGGAGCGTACCTTCTGCCGTCTGCTGCATTTCGAGCGGCAATGGCCGTCGCCGCACAAGCCACAGCCCAAACTGCTGATCGTCGCGCCGATGTCGGGCCATTATGCGACGCTGCTGCGCGGCACGGTCGAGGCCTTCCTGCCCGATTATGATGTCTATATCACCGACTGGGCTGATGCGCGCATGGTGCCGCTCGCCAGCGGCGGTTTCGATCTCGCCGATTACATCGATTATCTGATCGACATTTTCCGCGTGCTCAGCGTCCGCAAGGATGGCTTGCCGCTGCACACGATCGGGGTTTGCCAGCCGGCGGTGCCGCTGCTCGCGGCCATCGCGCATCTCGAGAAATTGCATGATCCCGATGTGCCGGCCTCAATGGTGCTTATGGGCGGCCCGATTGATACGCGCCGTAGCCCCACCGCCGTCAACAAGCTGGCCGAGGCGCGCGGCAGCCAGTGGTTTAAGGATCATTGCCTCCATAGCGTGCCCTATCCCTATCCGGGGGCGCGACGGCTCGTCTATCCAGGCTTCTTGCAACTCTCCGGCTTCATGGCCATGAATTTTGATCGCCATGTCAACGCGCATATCGACATGTTCAATCATCTGATGGAGGGCGACGGCAACTCGGCTGAGAAGCACCGCGAATTCTACGATGAATATCTCGCGGTGATGGACCTGACGGCGGAATTCTATCTGCAGACGATCGAGACGGTCTTCGTGCGCCACCTCCTGCCGGAAGGAAAGATGACGCATGACAATCAGTACATCGATCTCACCGCGGTCAATCGTACGGCGCTGATGACGGTCGAGGGCGAGAAGGACGACATTTCCGGCCTCGGCCAGACCAGGGCGGCGCAGGATCTCTGTACCAACATTCCGCCGAAGTTGAAGCTGCATTACGAGCAGGCCGATGTCGGCCATTACGGCGTCTTCAACGGCTCGCGCTTTCGCAAAATCATCGCCCCGCATATTCGCGAGTTTCAGGCGGCGGTGGCCCCGGTCTAGACCCGCGCCGGTCCTCTTCCCCTATGTTGCGATGCAAAATAAGACAATTTAACGCTGCGGCACCGGGTAAAATGCCGCCAATTTGAGCCGCGGAGTTAGTGGCGACTCGGCTTGGCAGCGGCTAAAATTCATCCATGCCCGGCCCCCGCAAGAACGCACCCAGAACATCCGATCTCGCCTTTATCGAGGTTTCGCACGCGGGCGAAACCTTTCGTATCGCGTTGAAGCGGATCAGCACGGCGCGGCGCTTTACCTTGCGTGTGCGCGCGGCGACGCGCGATGTCGTGCTCACCATGCCGCCGCGCGGCTCGCTTGTCGGGGCGCGTAATTTCGTTGAGCGGCACGCGGCCTGGATCGGCGTGCGGCTACAGCGCTTGCCGGCGCCGATGCCGTTCGGCGGCGGCGAGATGGTGCCGATCCGCGGCGTCAATCACCGCATTGTCGAGCGGCCGCGCGACCGCGGCACGGCTTGGATCGAACCGGCGCTCGGCGGCGACAAGAGCCTGCCTTTGCTCTGCATCACTGGCGAGCGGTCGCATGTCGCGCGCCGGGTGCAGGATTTTCTGATGCGGGAGGCGCGGCGCGACATTGAAGCCGCTGTGACGCGTCATGCCGCCAAGCTCGGGGTCACGCCGCGCCGGATCACTCTGCGCGACACGACGAGCCGTTGGGGTTCCTGCTCGTCGACGGGGGCGCTCAACTTCTCCTGGCGGCTGATCATGGCGCCGAGCTATGTGCTCGATTATCTCGCCGCGCACGAGGTCGCGCACCTCGTCTATATGAATCATTCGCCCGCGTTCTGGAAAATCCTCGGCAAGCTCTCAGCGCATGTCGATCGCGCCGAGGCGTGGCTCAAGGCGCATGGCGCGGGTCTGCTGCGCTTCGGCCCGTATAGGGCCTGATCATCGCCGCACGAAGGTGAGATAGACGGGCTTGCGTCGGGCCGCGAGTGCCTTGGCCTCATAGCGCGTCGCGGCCCAGCCCGGCCAGCCGCCGCGCCAATCCTGCGCCGCTTGCGCGCGCCATTCGAAATCGGGCGAGCGCAGGATGCGCGCGAGCGTCCAGCCGGCATTGTCGTCGATGTCGGTGGCGAAGCGGATTTCTCCGCCCGTTCGCAGTACGCGTGCGAGCCGCTTCAACATTTCGTCCGACAGAAAGCGCCGCTTGCGCTGCCGCCGCTTCGGCCAAGGATCGGGATAGAGCAGATAGGCGCCGGCGAGACTTTGCGCCGGCAGCGCATCGATGATCGCGCCTGCATCGCCCTGATAGAGGCGGACATTGCCGAGGTCCTTGGCCGCGATCAGCGACAGCGCTTTGACGACGCCATTCTCGAAGAACTCGCAGCCGATGAAGCCTTGGCCTGGATGCGCCTCGGCTTCCGCCGCCAGATGCTCGCCGCCGCCGAAGCCGATTTCGAGCCAAAGCTCATCGGGTGCCTGTGGAAACAGCGCCGCCGCACCGCCGAGCGGCCGCGCCGGGTCGAGCGCCAAGCGCGGCAGCAGAATCTCCAGCAGGTTGATCTGATGCGCGCTCAGCTTCTTACCCTTGCGGCGGCCATAGAGGCGGCCCGCAGGGGCGTTTTCGTCAATCATTCTCTTTTGACCGCATCGGATTGATCCGATAACCGCTCCGCACTTTTCGGTCCAATGCGTTAGTTGAAGCTCGCGCGCAGCTTGTCGACGAGATCGGTCTTCTCCCAGGAGAAGCCGCCGTCGGCGTCGGGCGTGCGGCCGAAATGGCCATAGGCCGCGGTGCGCGCATAAACCGGTTTGTTGAGCTGCAGATGGTCGCGGATGCCGCGCGGCGAAAGCCGCATGATCTGCGGCAGCGCCAGCTCGAGCTTTTCTTCCGGCACACGGCCGGTGCCATGCGTATCGACATAGATTGACAGCGGTTCGGAATAGCCGATGGCGTAAGCGAGCTGGATCGTCACGCGTTCGGCGAGATCGGCTGCGACGATGTTCTTGGCGAGATAGCGCGCCGCATAGGCTGCCGAGCGATCCACCTTGGTCGGGTCTTTGCCGGAGAAAGCGCCGCCGCCATGCGGCGCCGCGCCGCCGTAGGTGTCGACAATGATCTTGCGGCCGGTGAGGCCGGTGTCGCCATCCGGGCCGCCGATGACGAATTTGCCGGTCGGGTTGACGTGCCAGACGGTCTTGTCGCTGATCCAATGTTCGGGCAGCGTCCTGCGGATATAGGGTTCGACGATGGCGCGCACGTCATCCGACGACAGATTCGGATCGATGTGCTGCGTCGAGAGCACAATCTGTGTTGCCGCCACGGGCTTGCCGTTGACATATTGGACCGTCACTTGGCTCTTGGCATCGGGGCCGAGCTTGGCAGCGTCGCCCTCGCGGGCGTGGCGCGCCTTCGCGAGTACCTCGAGAATCTTGTGCGAATAATAGAGCGGCGCCGGCATCAGCTCCGGCGTGTCGCGGCAGGCATAGCCGAACATAATGCCCTGGTCGCCGGCGCCTTCGTCCTTGTTACCGGCGGCATCGACGCCTTGCGCGATATCGATGGATTGGCCGTGCAGCAGCACCTCGACCTTGGCGTTCGCCCAATGGAAGCCATCCTGCTCATAGCCGATGGACTTGATCGCCTTACGGGCGGTTTCCTCGATCACGCCGGAGGTCAGCGCGGGGCCGCGCGTTTCGCCGGCGATGACGACGCGGTTGGTCGTCGCCAATGTCTCGCAGGCAACGCGCACTTGATAAGGGTCGATGCCGGCCTTGGCTGATTCACGGAAGAAGAGATCGACGATTTCGTCGGAGATGCGATCACATACTTTGTCGGGATGGCCTTCAGAGACGGATTCGCTGGTAAACAGATAGTTTTGCCGAGGCACAGAACACTCCAAGCTAACCGAGCATTTGAAAATTAGGTGGGAATCTTCCCGGCCGCGGCAGAGCGGAGCAAGACCGAGCAGACCGGCGGAGTTTCGGCCAATCCGTTCGTTTGGTCAAGCCAATCCAGCAGATACGTTCTTTATAACGAATAGCGTCTCTCAGGATTTTTGTTCTTCCCGCACTTCGTGGCTTTGCGCTGGGGCTATGTCATCGCTGGCGAGGCTGTTGACCAGTTCGATGATGCGCTTGCGCACTTTCGGGTCCTGGATGCGCGCGAAAGCCTTGTTGAGATTGAGGCCCTCAGTCGTGGCGATGAAGTCGAGAACAAAGCTCGAGCTTGACTGTTCGGCGACGGAAAATACGGCCCCGTTTTCCGACCCCGTGTCGTCCTGGTTAGGTGCGCCGTCGAAGAAGAAGGCGGGCGGAACGTTGAGCGTGCGCGAAATCTGTTGCAAGCGGCTTGCACCGATACGGTTGGTGCCTTTTTCGTATTTTTGGACTTGCTGGAATGTCAGTCCCAGTGCCTCGCCGAGCCTCTCTTGGCTCATTCCAAGAAGGATTCGACGCATACGAACCCGGCTGCCGACGTGACGATCAATCGGATTCGGAGCCTTCTTCACGAATTAAATACTCCTGTCACTACCGGCCCGAGGGTAGGGGTCGGATAAATCGATCCCTTTGTGCAAAAACCCCTCCACGCGGATGCGGACGATCATCATGAAAGCCGGCGGAATCTCATGTTGTTCATTGTTGCTGATGCGGGGGGTACGAAAGAAACGCCAAGCGCCATACAGCTTGGTTTGAGGCACGCCAACCGACGTTTCGTTTTTGCCCCCGCTGGCAGATTGCGGTCATATAAAGCCGTGTTATTCGCGGTTGTCAAACAATCCCTCGCAGCGCGAGCGCAGCGCAAAGCATTACAACCCAAGCTAAAATTCCAGCGAGAAAAGGTGCCCGCGCGAACGGCGGCGACGCAATTTTTTCGGGCAGCGCACCGTCGATTACGCCTTCTTGTTGCAAGCCGAGGCTCTGCAATATGCGCCCATAAGGATCGATGATCGCCGAAATGCCGGTGTTGGCGTCGCGCAGCATTGGCAGGCCTTGCTCGATGGACATGAGCCGCGCCTGCGTCAGATGCTGATAGGGGCCGGCCGTCCGGCCGAACCAAGCGTCGTTGGTCACGTTGATGATGAAGCCGGGCTCGGTTTCCGGCGGCAGGCCGGACGGCAAAGCTTCTTCCGGAAAGATCGCCTCGTAGCAGATCAATCCCACGACAGGCGGCAGGCCGGGGAGACTCATCAGCCGGTGCGACGCGCCAGCGGCGAAGCCGCCCGGGATATGGACGAAATGATGCAGGCCAAGATGCCGGAACACGGACTCGTATGGCAGATATTCGCCGAATGGGACGAGATGCACCTTGTCGTAGGTATCAAGGATGATACCGCCGCGCGCGATCGCGAGAATGGAATTGAAATAGGCGGGATATTCCTCGCCGGCATGCGAGACGATGCCGACGCGCGCCGCGCCGGTGACGAGCGTCGTGCTGGGCGGCAAGGCGCCGCCGATCGCGGCCAGAGCCTGCTGGTCTTCCGTCAAGATGAAGGGAAAGGCTGACTCGGGCCAAATGAGCAGGCTGACGTCGGCGAGGCCGGTATGCTCGGGGCTCGTCGCGCGATCCGAGAGCGCAAGATAATGGGCGACAATCTCATCCTTATGCGCGGCGCTGAAATTCACGTCCTCGGCGACATTGGGCTGCATCAACCGGACTTTGACGCCGGGCAAGTCTTTCGGCGGCGGCACGGACAGGCGAATGGCGCCGAAGGCGGCGAGGCCGAGAAAGGCACCGATGGCGATGACAACGCCCGCAGGCAGGCGGCGCTTGGTTTTCTTGAAGCGCGCGTCGGCGAGGAGCGCGGGCGAGGCGCAAATCGCGATCGTCAGAACATTGAGCGCGGGCAGGCCGCCGATCGCCGCGAATTGCGCCAGCACCAGATGATTGCCGAGCGCCATCCCGTAATCGTTCCAGGGAAAGCCGGTGAGCACATGTTCGCGCAGCCATTCGCTGAAGCCGAGCGCCGCCGCGAGCATCAGGATGCGGGCAGGGCCCGGCGACCAGCCGAGCCGCGCCAGCGCGAAGCCCAATGCCGGGAACAGAGCGAGGAAAGCGGGCAGGCCGAAAATGCCGAGCGGCATAGCCCAGACGAAATCCTGCGGCTCGACCAGAAAGGCGGCGCCAAGCCACCAGAAACCGGCGACGAAATAGCCGAAGCCCCACCACCAGCCGGCGCCGAAGGCGTTGCGCACCGCAGCCGAGCGCAAACGCGTGGGGGTTTGCTTCGCCTCCGCCGCGCCATCGATCAGCCAGACGGCGATCGTCATCGGCACGATCATGGCCGGAAGAAAATTGACCGGCGCGAGCGCCAGCGCGCCGCAGGCGCCGCCGACAAAGCCGATCAGCCGGCGCCGCCAGCCGTCGGCAAGGATCACATATTCGGCGATTGGATACATAATCTCGCGAGGGTCGGCGCGGAACGCCGCAAGAGAAACGAATTCGGCGCGAATTTAACGGTTTTTTGCGGCTTGGCTAAGTCCGGTCTGCGGCGCGGGCGTGTCGGCCGGCGCGGATTCGGGAGCGTCCGCCGCCGGTTCGGCAACCGGATGAATCTTGATACGCTTCACCCGGCGCGGGTCGGCATCGAGAACCTCGAACTGGAATCCGTCGGCGCGCAGCGTCTCGCCGCGCAGCGGCACGTGGCCGGCGAGGCTGGTGATGAGGCCGCCGAGCGTATCGACATCCTCGGCATCGACCAGCGTCGACAGATCGGAGCCGAGCACTTCCGAGACGTCGTCGAGGCTCGCCCGCGCATCGACCACGAAGGTACCGTCGGCGCCGCGATGGATTTTCGCCGCCTCGCTCTCATCATGTTCGTCCTCGATGTCGCCGACGATCATCTCGACCACGTCTTCGATCGAGGCGAGGCCGTCAGTGCCGCCATATTCGTCGATGACGAGCGCCATATGCGTGCGCGTCGTCTGCATCTTTACCAGCAGGTCGAGCGCCGGCATCGACGGCGGCGCGAAGAGGACGGGCCGCAGAATGCCGGATTCCGCCAGCGTGATCTCGGCAAAGCCGCGTTGACCCGGCCGTGGCGCGTTGAGTTTGAAGCCGTCCGTCAGCTTGGCGATGAGATCGACGAGATCGCGGATGTGGACCATGCCGCGCGGATCGTCGAGGTTCTCGGCATAGACGGGCAGGCGCGAATGGCCGGCGGTGCGGAACGCATCGAGCACGTCCGCGAGGTTCGCGTCATGGGCGACAGCGATGATGTCGGCGCGCGGGATCATGATATCCGCGACGCGGACCTCGTGCAGCGAGAGCACATTGGTCAGCATCTCGCGTTCGAGCGGCGAGAAGCCGGAGGCCTCGGTGATCTCCTCGATCGCCTCCTGCACGTCCTCGCGCAGCGAGCCGCCGCTGAGGCCGAGCAACGCGCGCAGCCGGCCGAGCAGGCCGACTTTGCCGGATTTCTCCTGCGTGCCCTCAGAATCGTCGTTGACGCTCATTCGATACCTGCAACGAAGACCGCGTAAGGATCACGGATGCCGAGCGCGGCGAGAATTTCGCGCTCCAAAGCCTCCATTTCCGCCGCCTGCGTTTCCTCCTCGTGATCAAAGCCAATGAGATGCAGAAAGCCATGGACGATGAGATGCGTGACATGGGCGCGGAAGCTCTTGTGCTCGGCTTCGGCCTCGCGCGCGCAGGTCTCGTAGGCGATAGCAATGTCGCCGAGCGCGGAACGCGCCGCGGCCGCGCCGGGTGCCGGGAAGGAGAGCACGTTCGTCGGCTGATCCTTGCCACGCCATTGCGCATTGAGCGTGTGGATCGCCGCATCGTCGGTGAGCAAGAGGCTGATCTCGACTCCGGGTTTCAGCTTCACGCCCGACTTCAGGATCGCTTCGCCGATCGCCGCCGCGCCCCAGGAGGCGACGTCCGGCACCTCCTCCCACAAAGTGCTTTCGACTGCGATATCGATGAGGGGAAGCGCGCTCATCGGCGTGGCCTGTCCTCCAGCACCGGACGCGGACGCGATTCATAGGCCGTGACGATGCGGCGGACGAGATCGTGGCGCACGACATCGCTGTCAGCAAAGCGCACATGCCCGATGCCTTCGAGGCCGCCGAGCAGGCCGACCGCTTCCGCGAGACCAGAAACCTGGCCCAGCGGTAGATCGACTTGCGTCGGATCGCCGGTGACGATCATGCGTGAGCCTTCGCCGAGCCGGGTCAGGAACATTTTCATCTGCACGGAGGTCGTGTTCTGCGCCTCGTCGAGCAGGACGCAGGCATTGGTCAGCGTGCGCCCGCGCATGAAGGCTAGCGGCGCGACTTCGATCATGCCCGTCTGCATGCCGCGCTCGACCATGCGCGGGTCCATGAAATCGTTCAGCGCGTCGAAGATCGGGCGCAGATAGGGATCGACCTTTTCGCGCATGTCGCCGGGCAGGAAGCCGAGCCGTTCGCCCGCCTCGACCGCCGGCCGCGACAGGATCAACCGCTCGATGATGCCCTGCTCGAGCAGCGAGACGGCATAGCCGACCGCGAGCCAGGTCTTGCCCGTGCCGGCCGGACCTTCGGCGAAACACAGCTCCTGGCGCTTGAGGCAGCGGATATAAAGATCCTGCGCCGCGTTGCGGGCGCGCACGATGCCGCGGCGGCGCGTGCTGACCTGCTCGAAATGCCCGCGCGGAATGTCGGCGTTGGGAAACAGCGAGCCTTGCAGCGCCCGCTCCTCGATCGCGCCGTCGACATCGCCGGGGCCGACCGCCTGGCCGAGCTTGACGCGGTCATAGAGCATTTCGAGCACTTCGCGGGCCTGCTCGCAGGCATCCGGCGGTCCTTTGATCGTCACCTGATTGCCGAGCGCATTGGCGACGACGCCGAGCTTGCGTTCGACTTTGGCGAGGTTCTGGTCGTAGAGACCGAAAAGCACCGAAGCGTGCTTGTTGTCATCGAAGGCCAGGGTCACCTGCGTCGGTGGCTCGGGCGCCAAAGGAACGGGCGGGGAATTGCCGCGCAGCGACAGCGAACGATCGGTTGGTCTCAAAGCCTCTTTGTCTCCTCGGCCGCCAAGCGCCCAAACAGTGAATTCGTCCGCACGCCGGTGATCTCGACCGGCAAAATCTGGCCGATCATCGCCTCAGGCGCCTCGACCTGAACAGGTTGTAGATAGGGTGACCGGCCGGCGATTTGACCGGCATGTCGGCCCTTTTTCTCGAACAGGACAGCAAGAGTTTTGCCAACCAGGCTGGCGTTGAAGGCTTGCCGCTGGGCGTCGAGCAGGTCCTGTAGCTCCGCCAGACGCGCGATCTTCACATCCTCGGGCACCTGATCCGGCAGATCGGCGCCCGGCGTGCCGGGGCGCGGCGAATATTTGAAGGAAAAGGCGCTGGCGAAGGTCGTCTCCCGGACAAAATCGAGCGTCGCGCCGAAATCGGTATCGCTCTCGCCCGGAAAGCCAACGATAAAATCCGACGAAAGCGCGATGTCGGGGCAGGCGTCGCGCAGCCGCCGCACGATGTCGCGATAGGCGGCGCGGTCGTGCTTGCGGTTCATCGCCGTGAGGATCGTGTCCGAGCCCGTCTGCACCGGCAGATGCAGAAAAGGCATCAGGGCAGGCAGATCGCGATGCGCGGTGATGAGTTCCGCGTCCATGTCGTTCGGATGGCTCGTCATATAGCGCAGCCGCGCGATGCCCGGAATTTCGGCGAGCCGGGCGCAGAGTTGTGCGAGCGACCAGACGCGCCGGTCCGGTCCTTCGCCATGATAGGCGTTGACGTTCTGGCCGAGCAGCGTCAGCTCCCGCACCCCCGCCTCCGCCAAAGCCTCGACTTCGGCGACGATTTTCTCGACCGGCCGCGAGACCTCGGCGCCGCGCGTATAAGGCACGACGCAGAAACTGCAGAACTTGTCGCAGCCTTCCTGCACGGTGACAAAGGCGCTGACGCCCCGCGCTTGGATCGTGCTGCGCGGCGCGCGCGGCAGATGGTCGAATTTGTCCTCGAGCGGAAATTCGGTGTCGATCACCGGCGCCATTTCGGCGCGGCGCAAGAGATCGGGCAGGCGGTGATAATTCTGCGGCCCGACGACGAGATCGACGGCCTTCTGCCGGCGGACGATTTCGCCGCCTTCGGCCTGGGCGACGCAGCCGGCGACGACGACCTGCGTGGCGCGCCCGTCCGCAAGGCGGGCTTTCTTCGCCACCCGCACCTTGCCGAGTTCGGAGAAAATCTTCTCCGCCGCCCGTTCGCGGATGTGACAGGTGTTGAGAATGACGAGGTCCGCGTCGTCCAAGCTTTGCGTTTCGTCGAAGCCCGCAGGCGCCAGCAAATCGGTCATCTTCTGCGCATCGTAAGCATTCATCTGACAGCCATATGACTTGATGAAGAGCTTGCGGCGCGGCGCAGCGGCGGGCGGCGTTTCGGCCGCGGCCTCTTCGACAGGCAGATCAATCGTGTCGGTCATGGTCCTCGCTGGCGTCGCCCTCCTGGCGCCGCCGATCATTCCTTTTAACCCGGATTTGCGGCTACCGCCACGTTGCTAGACAAGATCGCGGCGTAAAACCAGGGCCGTGGCGCGGCTGCCGTCAGCGGCGCGGTAATAGGCCTTGCGCTCGCCGACCTGATGGAAGCCGAAGTTCTGGTAAAGCCTGATCGCGGCCGTATTGCTGGCTTCGACCTCCAAAAACAAGGATTTGACCCCCGCCGCCGCCAGCGTCGGCAGGTGCGTGGCCAAAAGCGCCGCGGCAATGCCCCTTTTTCGGGCCTTGGGCGTCACCGCGATGGTTAAAATCTCCGCCTGGTCGGCCGCTCGGCGGGAGAGAACGAAGCCGACCGGTCCCCGGCTTGGCCGCCAAAAGCCGGAGGCGAGGCTCGCCCCGAGATTCGCCCCAAGGCTCGCCCAATGCGCGATCACGTCGCGCCCGGCCAGCAGGGCCTCGAATTCCTCGGCGCTCCAGGGGTGGGGAAAGCTCTGCGCATGGATGCGCGCGCAGGCCTTGCCGAGTTGCGGGCCGAGGCGGTGGATGGACGGGGCGGCGGACTTGCCAAGCCAGCGCGGCATCAGGCAGGCGCGAGCGGGATATGGGTTTGATCCTGGGGCTTGGCGTCCGGCGGCTTGAGGTAGAGCGGCCGCGGCGGCGCCCCTTTCGGATCGGCGAGCAGGCCGAGCCGGGCGACGAAGCCGATATCCGGCGCGCCGGTCTCGCCGACGACTTCTGCGGTCAGGCCGGTCGATTTGGCTTCGATCGCCAGCATCGGCGCTCCGGAGCCGGCGAGGCGAATGGGGCCGGTGCCGAGCAGGCGGACGGCCTCGCGCACCGTCGCGACGCGCGGCAAGACGAGCGCCCGCCCGTCGGGGCCGAAGACCGCGAAATAGAGGCTGCCGTGCTTGGCATCGATCGCCGGGACGACGAGACCGGGCTGCCCGGCGAGGATCAGGGGCGCGGCGAGGGCGGCGAGCGTCGAGACGCCGACGACAGGCACATGGCGGGCGAGGCCGATGGCGCGCGCGGCCGCGATGCCGACGCGCAGCCCGGTGAACGAGCCGGGGCCGACCGTCACTGCGACCCGGTCGAGGCCGAGGAAGCCTTCTTCGGTCTGTGACACGACACGATCGAGCAGCGGCATCAGCGCTTCCGCCTGGCCGCGCTGCATCACGATGGTCTCTGAAACAAAAAAATCGTCGGCGCTGTCGTCGTAAACGCAGGCTGAGACGGCATCGAGCGCCGTATCGATCGCGAGGATGCGTGTCATTCGGCCGCGTTCGCTCTCCGCATTAGATGGATTGCACCGTCTGCACTGCGGGCACGTAATGGCGCAGCAGATTTTCGATCCCATGCCGCAGCGTCGCCGTCGACGACGGACAGCCCGAGCACGAGCCCTTCATCGCCAGATAAACCGTGCCGTCGCGGAAGCCGCGGAATTTGATGTCGCCGCCATCGCCGGCGACCGAGGGGCGCACGCGCGTCTCGATCAATTCCTTGATCGTCTCGACCGTTTCGGCGTCCTCGGTGGCGAAGAACTCGTCCGGCTCATCGTCCGGGTCGGCGCTGACACCCTCGGCCAGCAGCGGCGCGCCGGAGGTGAAATGTTCCATGATGACGCCGAGGATGGCGGGTTTCAGTTCCGGCCAATCGCTGGCGTCCTTGGTCACGGTGATGAAATCCGCGCCGAAATAAACGCCGGCGACGCCGGGAATCTCGAACAAAGCCGCGGCGAGCGGCGATTGCGCCGCGCCGGAGGCGTCGGGAATGTCGAGCGTGCCGTCCGGCATCACATGCCGGCCGGGGAGGAATTTGAGGGTCGCCGGATTCGGCGTGAGTTCGGTCTCGATGAACATAGCTCTGCTCCCAATCTCCGGTTCAAGGCCGGAACTGGCGGTAATCCCTATATGGGCGAGGAATTTTGCGGGAGCAAGCCGTGAATTGGGCGCATCACCCGCTTGGTGGGCCGGGCAGGACTCGAACCTGCAACCAGACCGTTATGAGCGGCCGGCTCTAACCATTGAGCTACCGGCCCGGCAGCAGCTAAGGCTGCGGGCATTACACCGAACTTGACCATGCGTGCAAGCAAGCCTCAGCGCAGAATCTCGATCAACAGGATCCAGGCGCCGACTTCCGCAATGAAGAAATTCGCCCAATCGGCGCTTTGAATTTCGTTCAACGTGCGCCTCGCCCGCCGCTATTTTTCTGTCAGCTTCAATTCGATGCGGCGGTTCTTGGCGTAGGCCTCTTCGCTGTCGCCGGGGTCGATCGGCTGGAATTCGCCGAAGCCTGCGGCGACGAGCCGGTCGGCTGGCACGCCTTTGCTGATGAGATATTGCACGACCGCGATGGCGCGGGCGGCGGACAAATCCCAGTTCGAATGAAATTCGGTCGATTGCATCGGCCTTTTGTCGGTGTGCCCGTCGACACGCAGAACCCAGGGGATTTCCGGCGGAATTTCCTTGTTGAGCTCGACGACGGCGGCGGCGAGCTTGTCGAGCTCCGTTTTCCCGTCGGGGTTCAACTGCGCCTTGCCGGTTTCGAACAGAACCTCGGATTGGAAGACGAAACGATCGCCGACAGTGCGGATGTCCGGCCGGTCGCCGAGAATTTGCCGCAGCCGGCCGAAGAAGTCGGAGCGGTAGCGGGCGAGTTCCTGCACCTTCTGCGCCAAGGCGATGTTGAGCCGCGAGCCGAGGTCGGCGATTTTCGCCTGCGATTCGCGATCACGCGACTCGGAGGCGGAGAGCGCATCATCGAGCGCGGCGAGCTGTCGGCGCAGAGCGCCGATCTGCTGATTGAGAATGTCGATCTGCGCCAACGCCTGGGCGGAGACCTGCTTTTCGTTCGCGAGCTGCTGCTCGGCCGCGGTGAGGCGCTGGTCGACACCACCTACGCCGGCGCCCGCGGCGGAGACCGCGCCCTGCAATTCGCCGTTCTTTTTCTTTTCGTCGGCGAGCGTCGCGCTCAAATCGGCGATCGTGTTCTGCGCATCGGCCCGGTTCGTCTGCGCCAGGGCGAGCTGGGCAGTGAGTTCGGCGATCTGCTTGTTGAGCTTGTTGAGCACCGTGTCCTTGCCCGAGACTTCGCGGGCGAGGAAGAATTGCGCGAGCATGAAGACGGAGAGAAGAAAGGTGATGACGAGCAGCATTGTCGTCAGCGCGTCGACGAAGCCCGGCCAATAATCGATCGGGCGCTGCGCGCGCCGCGAGCGGGCAAGCGGCATCAGCGGTGCTCCGCTTCGCTGGCGATCTGTTTCAGCACGTCCTTCACTTCGCGGTTCTGCGCCGCTTGGGCCTCGACCCAATCACGGATCATCTGCTGCTCGGCGCGCATGTGCTGCACCAGGCTCTGGATTCCCTCGGCGAGATTGGCCACCGCGATCGAGGTCGCGCGCGCCTGCGTCTGGTCGGCGGTCGCGGCGATCTTGTCGAGCGCGGCACGCACATCCTGCGGTACGGCCGCGATCACGGCCCCGGCCTCCGGCGGGATTTCGGCCACGGTGCGCGCGGTGAGGTTGTCCTCAAGCTCGTTGTAGAAGCGGTTCTGCGCCTGCCCCGCTTGCAGATCGAGAAAGCCCAGCACGAGCGAACCGGCGAGGCCGAAGAGCGAAGAGGTGAAGGAGATGCTCATGCCGGACAGCGGCCGGGCGAGATTGTTCTTGAGATCGTCGAACATCACCGCCGCATCGCCGCCGGTCTGCAGCGAATTGAGAATATTGCCGATCGAGCTGACCGTCGTCAGCAGGCCCCAGAACGTGCCGAGCAGGCCGAGGAAGATCAAAAGCCCGGTGAGATAGCGCGAGGTATCGCGTGCCTCGTCGAGCCTTGTGCCGATCGAATCGAGAATGGCGCGCAAGGTCAGCGTCGGCAGCGTCACCTCGTTCACCGGCCGCCCCGCGAAGAGCGTCGTGATCGGCGCCAGCAGAACCGGCTGTGAAACTTCGTTTTCCAGCCCGCGCGGCAGCGCATTCACCCAGCGCACCTCGCGGAACAGGCGGATCACCTGCCGCAGCGCCAGCACGATGCCGACGAAGAGGACGAAGAAGATGAGACTGTTGAGGCCGGGGTTGCCCTTGAAGTCCTTGGCGATCTGCTCGTTGAGGATCAGCGCGACGAAGCCGACGAGGATGAGGAACACCACCATGCGGACGAGATAGATGCGCGGCGACGACAATTTGTAAGGATCAATCTCGACCGCCATCGGACGCGCTCCGCCTTCGCTTCCCCGCCAAATCTTGGGGCCTGTCTAGCATAGATAGGTCGGGAGCGGGATGCCTAAAAATGGCCTCGTTGCGCGTCATTGCGAGGCGCGGAGCGACGAAGCAATCCAGGAATAATTCTGGATTGCTTCGCTTTGCTCGCAATGACGCTCGCGCTGGCAGGCGCTCTACTTCGCGCCGCGTATCAGCGCCAGCAATTGCGAATGAATGGCGTCATTGCCGGCGCAGATCGAGCCGGTGCCGAGAATATCCGCGCCGCCGTCGGCATCGGTGACGAAACCGCCGGCTTCCCGGATGATTAACTGGCCCGCCGCCATGTCCCAGGGCTTCAAGCCGCGCTCCCAGAAGCCGTCGTAGGAGCCTTGCGCGACGAAGCAGAGATCGAGCGCCGCGGCGCCGAGCCGGCGTAGATTGGAGGCGCGGGCCATGACGGCGGCGAATTCCGCCTTGAAGCCTTCATGCCCCTTCTTGCCCAGATGCGGGACGCCGCAGCCGATCAGCGCATTGGAGAAATCGCGCCGCGCGGCGACGCGCAGGCGGCGGTTGTTGTTGTGATAGGCGCCCTGGCCCTTCTCGGCGATATACATGTCGTCGCTGACCGGGTTGTAGACGAGGCCGGCAACAATCTCGCCCTCCCGCGCGAGGGCGATGGAAATGGCGAAGATCGGCAGGCCGTGGAGAAAATTGGTCGTCCCGTCGAGCGGATCGATGTACCAGGTGTGGCTCTTGTCGGGGCCTTCGACAATGCCCGATTCCTCCAGCACGAAACCATAGCCCGGCCGCGCCTTGGAGAGTTCGTCGAAGAGGGTTTTTTCGGACTTTCTATCCGCGGCGGAGACGAAATCGCCCGGCCCTTTGATCGAAACTTGAAGATTCTCGACTTCGCCGAAATCGCGCGTCAAGCCGCGCCCGGCCTTCAGCGCCGCGGCGGTCATCACATTCATCAGGGCGGAACGGATCATTATTGACTCTGGAGTGGCGTGAAGGAAGGCAGCATCTGCCCGTTCACAACCTCGGACGTCAAGCTAAACCCCGCCCATCTTGCAGATGAGCGTCCATTCCGCCTCGCTCACCGGCTGCACCGAGAGGCGCGAATTGTTGACGAGTACCATGTCCTTCAAGCGCGGCTCGGCCTTGATCGCTTCGAGCGTCACCGGATGTTTCAGCGGTTTTTCGGCGCGCACGTCGACCATGCCGAACTTGCCGCTCTCGTCGGAGGGGTCGGGATAATAGGGCTTGATGATCGTGACGATGCCGACGATCTCCTTGCCCTCGTTGGAATGATAGAAGAAAGCCTCCTCGCCGACCTTCATCGCCATCAAATTGAGTTTGGCGCTGTGGTTGCGGACGCCGTTCCAGAACGTGCCCTTGGCGCCGGCCTCGACCTGCTGTTGCCAGGACCAGGCCGAGGGTTCGCTCTTCAACAGCCAATGCGCCATTTGCGGATTATCCTTCGTTGGAAAGCGCCTGCGCCAATTCCGATTTCAGCGGCCGCGCCAGCAGCGCCTCGATCGCCGCGTCGATGCCGATCCGTTCGGTCAGCACGGCATCGACGGCCTCGCTGATCGGCATGTCGATTTCTTTTCGATGCGCAAGATCGACGAGCACGCCGGCGGTGAAAACGCCTTCGGTCGTATGGCCCTCGGCGCGTGCGGCGGCAACATCCGTGCCGCGTCCGAGCGCAAAGCCAAAGGAGAAATTGCGCGATTGGCCCGAAGTGCAGGTCAGCACCAGATCGCCGAGGCCGGAAAGACCGGCGAGGGTCGAGACTTCGGCGCCATAGGCGCGGCCGAAGCGCGACAGTTCGGCAAAGCCGCGTGCGATCAGCGCCGCTCCCGCGCTGGCGCCGAGGCCGCGCCCGGCGGCGATGCCGCTGGCGATGGCGAGCACGTTCTTCGCCGCGCCGCCGATCTCGACGCCGCGAATGTCACGCGAATGATAGAGCCGGAACCAAGGCGTGGCGAGCGTGCGCGCGAGCTCGGCCGCTTCGTCTTCGCTCTGCGCTGCGAGTGTCACCGCCGTCGGCAGACCTTTGGCGACATCCTCGGCAAAGCTCGGGCCGGAAAGCACCGCGGGCGGATTTTCCGGCAGGACTTCACTTATGACTTCACTGAGAAAAAGCCCGCTCGTCCGTTCGATGCCTTTGGCGCAGATCACCAGCGGCGCATTGGGACCGATCGTGTCAGCCAGCGCGACGCAGATCTCGCGCACAGCCTGCGCCGGTACGGCGAGAAAGATGACTTCGGCGCCGGCGACATCGGCGAGCGCGGCGGTCGGCACGAGATTGGCCGGCAGCGGAACGCCGGGCAGGCGCCGCGCATTGACGCCTGTCGCCGCCATCTCGACCGCGTGATTCGGATCGCGTGCCCAAAGATGAACCTTGGCCACATTGCGCGCCGCGAGGTTAGCGAGCGCCGTACCCCAGGCCCCGGCGCCAAGCACGGCGATATGGGTGTTACGTGCCATCTTCTTCCGCTTCAGGCTTTGCCGTGATGCAGGGCTTCCGCCTCGCTGTCGAGCGGCCAGCGCGGCCGCGCGGCGAAGGTCATGTCGTCGCTGAGGCCGAGACGCAGCCGTTCGATGCCCGCCCAGGCGATCATCGCGCCATTGTCGGTGCAAAGCGCGGTTGGTGGCACGACGAGCCGCAGTCCGCTCTCGCTGCAAAAGCGCATCAGCGCGCGGCGGATGGCGGAATTGGCGGCGACGCCGCCGGCGATGACCATCACCTGGCAGGGGCCGATCTTCTCGCCGAAGACGCGCACGCCGGCGCGCAGCCGGTCGACAAGCGTATCGACCACAGCGGCCTGGAACGAGGCGCAGAGATCGGCGACGGCACTGGGGTTCAGCGGCGCGATCTTCTCGGCTTCGAGCCGTACGGCGGTCTTGAGCCCGGAGAAGGAGAAATCCGGCTTCGGCCGGCCGAGCATCGGGCGCGGAAAGTCGAAGCGCGTCGCATCGCCCTTCAGCGCCTCACGCTCCACTTGCGGGCCGCCGGGATAGGGCAGGCCGAGCATTTTGGCGACCTTGTCGAAGGCTTCGCCGACGGCATCGTCGACGGTGGCGCCGAGCCGCATGTAATCGCCGACGCCGCGCACCGCGACGAGCTGGGTGTGGCCGCCGGAGACGAGGAGCAGCAGATAGGGAAAATCGAGCCCGCCGGCGAGCCGCGCGGTCAGGGCATGAGCTTCGAGGTGGTTGATGGCGACAAAGGGTTTGCGCGCCGCAAGCGCGAGGGCCTTGCCCTCCGTCAGGCCGATAATAACCCCGCCGATCAGGCCAGGACCGGCGGCGGCGGCAATGCCGTCGAGATCGTCAAGCTCGACCTTGGCCGTTTCGAGCGCGCGCTGGATCAGCCGGTCGAGCACTTCGATATGGGCGCGGGCGGCGATTTCCGGCACCACGCCGCCATAGGCCTGGTGTTCGGCGATCTGGCTGAACACTTCATTGGCCAGGATTTCCCCGCCGCCCTCGGGCTTCAGCGCGACAACGGCCGCCGCCGTTTCGTCGCAGGTGGTTTCGATACCGAGAAAACGCATGAATTATCTCAATGGCTTGGGGAAAACTGGCCTTGGCCGCGACGCTGCCGTAAAGGGATAGTATCGAAAGGCTTCCCGCTAAAGCCCCTGGCTGACGGCAAGGCCTGCTTTTAGTGCAAAACATGCCTCCAGTGCGAAAAAGCTCCTAAACGCTTTTCCGTATCCCGCTCTCGTCAACGATAACCCCGGATCATGAGGGATTGGCAATTCCTGGTTCTTCAGCGGCAAGCGCCCTCCCGGCGCGATTGAGAATCGGTACGCGCGGCAGCCCCCTGGCGCTGGCGCAGGCCGAACAAGTGAAGCAAAGGCTGGCGGACGCGCATGGCACGCAGGCGCCGGAGCTGGATATCGTCGTCATCAAGACGAGTGGCGATCTCATCCAGGATCGCGCCCTCGCAGAAGCCGGCGGCAAGGGGCTTTTCACCAAGGAACTCGACAGCGCCCTGGAGCGCGACAACATCGATCTTGCCGTCCATTCGGCCAAGGATCTGCCGACCTTCCTGCCGCAAGGCATCGAAATCTCCGGCTATCTGCCGCGCGAGGATGTGCGCGACGCCTGGATATCCACCAAGGCCGACGACCCGCGCGCCCTGCCGCCGGGGAGCATCGTCGGCACGGCCTCCCTGCGGCGCAGCGCGCAACTGCTGCGGCTGCGGCCGGACCTCGCCATCACGCTCCTGCGCGGCAATGTCGAGACGCGCCTCGCCAAGCTCGCGCGCGGCGAGATCGACGCGACCATCCTGGCTGTTGCGGGGTTGAAGCGGCTCGGCCTCACGGATCGGGCGACGCGGCTGCTCGATGCCGCCGATTTCATTCCGGCGGTCGGCCAGGGCGCGATCGGCATTACCGCGCGCCGGGATGACGGGCCGGTCGCGGCGGCGCTGCGGCCGATCCTCGATCACGCGACGGGCGTGGCTTTGGCCTGCGAGCGCGCGCTCTTGCAAGTGCTCGACGGTTCCTGCCGCACGCCGATCGGCGGTCACGCCTGGCTCGCCGGCGATCACCTGCATCTGCGCGCGATCATCCTGCGCCCGGATGGTTCGGAATCCTTCGCGACCGAGGTCAGCGGGCCGGCTGCCGAGGCCATCAATCTCGGCGAAAGGGCCGCGCGCGAGCTTCTGGCGCAGGCGCCGCCCGGCTTCCTGGCGGGGTGAACATGCTGGTCCTTGTCACCCGGCCGGCCGCGCAGGCCTTGGAGACATTGGTGAAGCTCGCCGCGCGCGGGCACGAGGCGGTGCTGTCGCCCGTCGCCGTCATTGCGCCGACTGGCGCGAATTGGCCGCGGGGCACGATCGATGTGCTCGTCGCGACAAGCGCCCGCGCCTTCGAGGCCTTGCAAACGGCGCCAGAATTTCCGACGCCGGAGACGAAACGGCTGCTGCCGCTGTTCCTCGTCGGCGAGAAGACACTGGAGGCCGCGCGCTCTGCGGGCTTCACCGGGCCGGCGCTCGCCGCCGCTGAGGTCAAGGAGCTGGCGTCGAAGCTCATCGCGCATCTGCGCTCCTACAACACGGCGCTCTATCTTGCCGGGCGCGAACGCAAGCCCGATCTCGAAAACACCTGCGTTTCAGCGGGGTTCAAGCTCACGCTTCTCGAAACCTATGCCGCTGAGGCGGCGGCATGGCTGAACGATGAGGCTCTCGCGGCGCTCGATGCGGACGCGGTTGACGCGGTTCTGCACTATTCGCGGCGGAGCGCGGCGCTCTTTTTGGAATTATTGGAAGCCGCAGGCTTCGATCCGGCAGTTCTACGCCATATCGCGATTTCCGAGGATGCCGCGGCGCCGCTGCGCGAACTCGACCTGCCGCATGTGGCGGTCGCCGCGCATCCGGACGAAGATTCGATGCTCGCCTTGCTCGCGGCCGAAGGGCTAGCCTGAACAAATATCTTACAAACCGGCCGGTTTTCAGATGACACATCGGTGATAGATATCCCCACGCATCGCGTGATAAAAGCCACGCGGGCCTTGGGATTTGCCAGGCATTGAGAATGACAAAAGTACTGGCTCAACGGGAAGAAACGTTAAAGGCGCAAGCGCCGCTGCCGCAGGCCTCCGCCAGCCCGGCGGCGCTCGCGGTCGATGGCGTTACGCATTTTTACGGCAAGCGCAAAGCGCTCGACAATGTGTCCTTCGCTGTGGCGCCGGGCAGCTTCACCGTGCTTCTCGGCCTCAACGGCGCCGGCAAGAGCACGTTGTTTTCGCTGGTCACGCGGCTCTATGTGACGCGCACCGGCGCGATCAAGATCTTCGGTTTCGATGTCGTGCGGCAGAGCGGCGAGGCGCTGCGTCGGCTCGGCGTCGTCTTCCAGGCCCGCACCCTCGATCTCGAACTGACCGTCACGCAAAATCTCATCTATCACGCCGCGCTGCATGGCATCGGTCCGTTCGAGGCCAAGCGCCGGATGGCGGATGTGCTCGCCCGCGCCGGCCTTGCCGATCGCGCCAAGGAGAAGGTGCGCAATCTTTCCGGCGGCTATATCCGCCGTGTCGAGATCGCCCGCGCCTTTCTGCATCATCCGCAATTGCTGCTGCTCGACGAGCCGACCGTCGGCCTCGACATCAAAGCCCGCGCCGACATTATCGCGCAGGTGCGCAGCCTTGTCGCCGACGCCGGCGTCGGCGTGCTGTGGACGACGCATTTGATCGACGAGATCGCGCCGACGGATTCCGTCGTCGTCCTGCATCAAGGCAAGGTGCTGGAAAACGGTCTCGCGACAGAAATCCTGGCGCGCACCGGTGCACCCGACATGCGCGCGGCCTTCGTGAAAATCACCGGCGGCGATATCAGCCAGGGAGATGCGCCGTGACGAGCCTCGCGACGACGCAGCCGGCGCCGCGCCGCGGCTTCACCCCGGCGCAATATCTCATCTGCATGGGCGGCATCATTTGGCGCGAGGCGCTGCGCTTCGTCCATCAGCGCGGCCGGTTCATCTCCGCGCTCGTGCGTCCGCTCGTCTGGCTTTTCATCTTCGCCGCCGGCTTCCGCTCGGTGCTCGGCGTGTCGATCATCCCGCCGTACCAAACCTATATTCTCTACGACGTCTATATCACGCCCGGCCTGATCGCGATGATCCAGCTCTTCAACGGTATGCAGTCTTCGCTGTCGATGGTCTATGACCGCGAGACCGGGAATATGCGCACGCTGCTGGTGAGCCCCTTTCCGCGCTGGTATCTGCTCACCTCGAAGCTGCTAGCAGGCGCGGCGGTGTCGATCCTGCAGGTCTATGCCTATCTGCTCATCGCCTATTTCTGGGGCATCGAGCCGGATTCGCTTTGGGGCTATATCACCGTGCTGCCGGCGTTGCTCCTCTCCGGCCTCATGCTCGGCGCGCTCGGCATGGCGCTGTCCTCGCTTGTGCGGCAATTGGAGAATTTCGCCGGGGTGATGAATTTCGTCATCTTCCCGATGTTCTTCGCCTCGAGTGCGCTCTACCCGATCTGGAAGGTGCAGGAAGGCTCACCCTGGCTCGCGACCGTCTGTCAGCTCAATCCGTTCACCTATGCGGTCGAACTGATCCGCTTCGCGCTTTATCTGCAGGTCGATTGGGTCTCGCTCGGGGTCGTCTCGGGCTGCCTCATCGCCTTCCTGGCCGCGGCGATCCTGGCCTATGATCCAGCGCGCGGCATGTTGATCCGCCGTGGCGGAGCCGCCGAATGAGCGCCGCCGTCAAACAAAAACGCTCCGGCGCGGACCGGAGCGTTTGCCGTCCCCTTCGACAGGTTTGGGCGTTATTTCGAGCCGTCCGCCTTGAACTGCGAAATATAGGCCCAGATGTTGTCGCGCTGGCTGTGCTTGTCGAGGCCGGCGAAGAACATCTTGACGCCCGGAATGTCGGCCTGCGGATTGGTGATGTATTTCTTGAACGTGTCCTCACCCCAGGTGAGGCCGGAATTCTTCATCGCGTCAGAATAGGCATAATCGGCAACCGTGGCCGCCTTGCGGCCGTTGAGCCCGTTCAGCTCTGGACCGACGAAGTTTTTCGCGCCGGGGCCGATCTGATGACACAGGTGGCAGGTATGCTCAAAAATCTGCTCGCCGGCCGCCGCGTCGCCCGCGGCATAGGCCGGGACCAGCGCGGCCATCGACAACAAACCAGCCGCGGCAAAGACGATACCAGTATACTTCATCGTTCCCTTCCCTTTCTCCCGGCGCCTTACGCGGGCGCACGCCAATTTAGATGGCTTCCAAGATATGTGTAGCCCGATCTGCGGCGGGAAGACAATCCACATTCCTATTCACGAGACGAGCCAATAATGAGCGAAATTTCTCTTCCGCGAGCGAGAGCGAGGGCGTCCCGAAATGGCCGCCACAAGATTGCCGCGTCGTGCCTCGTCTTCCTGCTTGCCTGCTGCGGCCAGGGCCGCGCCGAGGATAATTTACGCATCGCGGCGCAAAAGACCGGCACTTTTTCCTGGGAACTCGACGTCATCAAGGAGCACGGGCTCGACAAGAAGGCGGGCATTCATCTCGATGTCACAGAGCTTGCCACGACCGAAGCCGGCAAGGTCGCGATCATGGGCGGCTCGGCCGATGTCGTTCTCTCCGATTGGCTGTGGGTTTCGCGCGAGCGCAGCCTTGGAGGCAAGCTCAAGTTCTATCCTTATTCGAGCACGCTCGGCGCCGTGATGGTGCCGGCCTCCTCGCCCATCAACAAGCTCGCCGATCTCAGGGGCAAGAAGCTCGGCGTCGCTGGCGGCCCGCTCGACAAGAGCTGGCTGCTGCTCCAGGCCTATGCCAAGGATTCCGACATCGATCTTGATTCCGATGCCGAGATTCTTTACGGCGCGCCGCCGCTGCTCGAAGAGCAGAGCTTGCAGGGCAAGGATGATGCGACGCTCAATTTCTGGAATTTTTGCGCGGCGCTTGAAACGAAAGGCTTCAAGCGGCTGATCGGCATTGATGAGGTCGAAAAAGCGCTGGGCGCGTCGGGCCGCGTCGCGATGGTCGGCTATGTCTTCGACGAGACCTACGCGGCGCGCCACGCCGATCTCCTGCATCGCTTCTTCGCCATGACCGCCGAGGCGCAGGACATTCTCGCTCATTCGACCGCCGAGTGGCAGAAGATCGGCGAGAAGATCGGCGTCACCGATCCGGCCGCGCTCGAAATCTATCGCAAGCGCTATCTTGAAGGCGCGGCGCAGCGCCCCATCGCCGATGAGGAGGCGGACGCCCGCAAGCTCTATCTTGTGCTCGCCAAGATCGGCGGCGCCAAGCTCGTCGGCCCGGCCGCGGAGCTCGATGCCGGCACCTTCTACAAAGACGCGTCGGGCCATTGACGTGCTGCTGAGATTCCTTTCGCTTCTAGTTCTCATCGCGCTCTGGCAGGCGGCCTCGATGGTCGCCGACAGCCGCCTCTTGCCCGCGCCGCTTACGGTGCTCGCCGTCATCGGCCGCGAGGCGCATTCGCACGCACTCTATTTCAATATGGCGACGACATTGGCGCGCGTCGCCGTTTCCTTCACATTGGCGATGGTGTTCGGCACGATCTTCGGCGTCTTGATGGGGCGCAGCCCGACGTTCGACCGTCTCGGCGATCCCTGGCTCGTCATTCTGCTGAACCTGCCAGCACTCGTCGTCATCGTGCTTGCCTATGTCTGGCTCGGGCTGACGGAGGTTGCCGCTGTACTCGCCGTCGCGCTCAACAAATTGCCCAATACGATGGCGACGATCCGCGAGGGCGCCCGTGCGCTCGATCCGGGGCTGGAGGAAATGGCGACGGTCTTCGCCATGCCCTGGCAAACCCGCGTCAGACATGTCGTGATGCCGCAGCTTGCGCCCTATATCGCCGCGGCGACGCGCTCGGGCCTTTCTCTTGTCTGGAAGATCGTGCTTGTCGTCGAGCTGCTCGGCCGCTCGAACGGCGTCGGCTTCGAGATCGGCAGCGCCTTCCAGCTTTTCGATGTCGCGCTGCTCTTGGCCTATGCGCTGCCTTTCGTCGGCATCATGCTGGCGATTGAAACCTTCATCGTGCAACCTTTCGAGCGTCATGTCTCCCGCTGGCGACCCAAATGCAGCTTGAGGTTTTCATCAAGCGCAAGGCGTTCCGCACCACCACCGGCAGGTGCGCGAGATTCTGCGCGACTTTTCGCTGGCGCTCGAAGCCGGCAAGATTCACGCGCTCGTCGGCCCCTCGGGCTTCGGCAAGACGACGCTGCTGCGCATCGTCGTCGGCCTCGATCACGACTTCGAGGGCCGCGTTACGCTGCCGCCGCAGACGAAGATCGGCATGGTCTTCCAGGAGCCGCGGCTGCTGCCGTGGCGCAGCGTTCTCGACAATCTCAAGCTCGCCGCCCCGCAAGCCGACGAGGCGACGCTCGTTGAACTCGCCAAGGATCTTGACCTCGACGATCACCTGCGCCATTTCCCGGGCGAATTCTCGCTTGGTCAGGCGCGCCGTGTCGCGCTGGCGCGGGCGCTGGCGATCAAACCCAATCTGCTCGTTCTGGACGAGCCTTTCGTTTCGCTCGATGCGGCGCTGGCGCGGCGTCTCTCGGGTGAGCTTGCCGCACTGGTCGAGCGCACGCAGGTGACGACCTTGCTCGTCACTCATGATATCGACGAGGCGATCCGGCTTGCCGATCACATCATCCTGCTCGGCCATCGGCCGGCCGAAATCGTCGGCAATATCGACGTCACCTTGCCGCGCCGGGCGATGACCGCGGATTATGCGGCCAAGACCAAGGCGCTGATCGGCGCCATTCTGGCGGAGAACGCGGTTTGAGCCTCATCATTTTCGATTGCGACGGCGTGCTCGTCGATTCAGAGGTCATCGCCTTCGATGTTCTGGCGCAAATGCTCGCAGAACTGGGGCGGCCGATGACCTTTGCCGAATGCCGCCGCCGCTTCATGGGCCGGCGCACGGGCGACGTGCTCGACGAGATCGAAAAGGATTTGGGCCATCCTATTCCGCCGGACACCGGCGTGCGGATGAAGGCCACGCTCTTCGCGCGGCTGCGGCAGGACTTGCAGCCCGTCGCGGGCGTCGCCGCAGCGATTACGCGCGTGCCGCAGCCGATCTGCGTCGCCTCCTCGTCGGCGCCGGATCGCATCGCTTTGTCGCTCGAGGTCACGGGCCTCGCGCCAATCTTCGGCGATCACGTCTTCAGCGCCGAGCAGGTCGCTCATGGCAAGCCAGCGCCCGATCTCTTTCTCTTCGCCGCCAAATCCATGGGCGTTGCGCCGCAAGACACCATCGTCATCGAGGATTTGCCGGCGGGCGTGACGGCGGCGCACCGCGCCGGCATGGGGATCATTGGCTTCGCCGGGGCGAGCCATGCCGACAGCGCGCTCGCCGCGGCGTTACGCGAGGCTGGCGCCGAAAATGTCGTGACTGATATGGCGGATTTACCGGCCGCGATCGACCCGCTGCGGGCCGCGCGGGCGGCGGCATGAAGCTGCTGCTCGTCGTCGCCGCGGCGCTCGTCGATCCGGATGGCCGTGTGCTGATCGCCCAGCGCCCGGAAGGCAAGCAGCTTGCCGGCCTCTGGGAATTTCCCGGCGGCAAGCTGGATGACGGCGAACGGCCCGAGATCGCGCTGATCCGCGAGTTGAAAGAGGAACTCGGCATCGAGGTTGAAGAAGCCTGTCTCGCGCCGCTGAGCTTCGCGAGCCACGCCTATCCCGAGTTTCATCTGCTGATGCCGCTCTATATCTGCCGGCGCTGGCGCGGCCAGGTCGTCGCGCGGGAGAATCAGGCGCTCAAATGGGTGCGGCCGCACAATTTGCGCGATTATCCGATGCCGCCCGCGGACGCGCCGCTCATTCCCGCGCTCATCGATCTTTTGGGTTAGTAGCCGCCGTAAGGGTTGGCCCCCCAGGCCGGGCCCTGCGGTGCATAGCCCCACGGACTATAGCCATACGTCTGGCGCCCCCAGCCGCGCTGCGCTGCGGCATAGCCCGAGGCACGCCGGTGTTGCCGCACGGCATAATGGGTCGCCGGCGGTTGGCCGGTGATATGGATGATCGCGCCTTCTTCCTTGACCATGTCGAAGAGAATCGCTGCATTTTCCGGTGAGATGCGCACGCAGCCATGCGAAGCCGGGTGGCCGAGCCAACCTGTCTCGTAGGTGCCGTGGATCGCATAACCGCCGGCGAAGAAGATCGAATGCGGCATCGGCGAATGGTAATATTTCTTGGAATAATGCATCGTCTGCAGGCTCTGCGGCGCGAACGTGCCGTTCGGCGTCACATAGCCGCCGCGCGCCGAGGAGATCGGCCAGTCGTAGCTGCCGCTCGAACCTTGCACATGCATGGTCTGGGCGCTGAGATCGATGTCGATCACGACTTTGGCTGCCGCGGGCGAAACCGTAAAAATGCCGCTCAACAGGAGCAAAAAACCAATAAAAGTACGCATGACGCATTCCCGGCAACGCGAAGGCCGCGTGAATGGGTTATTCGTCTCACACTGTAAATGCCGCGTAAACCACGGAGTTTGAGTAACGTTTATGGGAAACCACGGATGAAAGAACGCGTAAGATTCTATGTAATTTCATCATGGGTATAGGAAGATCGTTAAGCTGAGCCGAAAGGCACGTTTCCGGCGTACAGTTTAACCAGCGCAGCGAGGCCGCAGCAGATGCGCAAGTCTTTGATCCTGCCTGTCGGATTTTTCTTTTTGCTTGCAATTTTCTCAGTCGCGGGCCGGGCTCAGCAAATGGGGACGACGGCCCCCAAGGCGCTGCCGCCGATCGCCCATCCCGGCCCATCGACGCCCGCCAAGCAGCTTTTCGGCCGCGTGCTGACGCCGAGCGAGGCGGCGACGCGCAGCATCGGCTTTTATTCGCGCGGCTGTCTTGCTGGCGGCATCGCTCTGCCGGTCAATGGGCCGGATTGGCAGGTGATGCGTCTCTCGCGCAACCGCAATTGGGGCACGCCGCAGCTCATCTCCTTCCTCGAGCGCTTCTCCCATGAAGTACCGCGCGTCAGCCATTGGCCGGGCATTCTCGTCGGCGACATGTCGCAGCCGCGCGGCGGCCCGATGCTCACCGGCCATGCCTCGCATCAGATCGGCCTCGATGTCGATATCTGGCTGAAGCCGATGCCGCCCTATACGCTGTCGCGCGAACAGCGCGAGGAGATGATGTCGACCAATGTCGTGCGGTCCGACCGGCGCGACGTTGATCCGCGGTATTGGACGCCGGACCATCTCGCCGTCATCAGGGCGGCGGCCGAAGATCCCGAGGTGCAGCGCATCTTCGTCAACGCGGCGATCAAGAAGGCGCTCTGCCGTGAGGCGGGCCCGGACCGCGCCTGGCTGCATAAGGTGCGCCCGTTCTTCGGCCACGATTATCATTTCCACGTCCGGCTCGTCTGCCCGCCGGGCGAATCCTCCTGCGAGGCGCAAGATTCGGTGCCGCCGGGCGACGGTTGCGACAAGGCTTCGCTCGCCTATTGGTTCTCGGATGCGATTTTACATCCACGTCCGCAACTCGGCCCGGTCAGGCCACGACCGGCGCTGAGGCTCGCGGATCTGCCCGCCGCGTGCCGGACGGTTTTGACTCAAAGGTAGCGCGGCGCGCTGCAGCGCCCATATAGGACAAGATCAAACGAACGGACGGCGATGACTGACAAAACTCAAAACGCGCTGCTTGAAGATTGGACCGGGCCGTTCGATGCGCCACCCTTCGCGCGGATCAAGCCCGCCGATTTTCCACCCGCCCTCGCCGCGGCCTTCGCGGCGCATAAGGCGGAGATTGCGGCGATCGCCGATAATCCCGCGCCGCCGACATTCGAGAATACGGTTGGCGCCTTCGAGCGCTCTGGCAAATTGCTCGGCCGGCTGGCGGCTGTCTTCTTTAATCTCGCCGGTGCCGACACCAATGAGGCGATCGAGGCGATCGAACGCGATGTCGCGCCCCGCTTTGCCGCGCATGATGCCGAGATTCATCTCAATGACGCGCTTTTCACCCGCATCGATAGGCTCTGGCGCCAGCGCGCGGCGCTTGGCCTCGACGCCGAAGAGCAACGCGTGCTGGAGCGCCATCAGATCGCCTTCCGCCGCGCCGGCGCCGGCCAGCCGTCGCAGGTGAAGGCGCGCCTTGCCGCGATCGGTGAAAGGCTCGCCGCGCTCGGCACGCAATTCTCGCAGAACGTGCTCGCGGACGAGAATGCTTTCGCCTTGATCCTCGACGAAGCCGATCTCGCCGGCCTGCCGGATTGGCAGCGCGCCGCGGCCGCGGCCGCCGCGACGGAGCGCGGCCACGATGGCAAATTCGCCATCACTCTGGCGCGCTCATCGGTCGAACCTTTCCTGCAAACTTCGCAGCGGCGCGATCTGCGCGAAAAGATTTTCCGCGCCTGGCTGGGGCGCGGCGAAAACGAGGGCGCGAGCGACAATCGCGCCATCGCTGCCGAGATGGTGAAGCTGCGGCAGGAGAAGGCGCGGCTTCTCGGCTATGAGAGCTTCGCCGAATTCCGCCTCGCCGATCAGATGGCCAAGAGTCCGACCGCGGCGCAAAGCCTGCTCGATGAAGTCTGGACGCGCGGCCGCGCGCGGGCCTTGCGCGAGGAAGCCAAGCTGCAAGAATTGGTCGCGGCCGAGGGCGGCAATTTCACGCTTCAGCCCTGGGACTGGCGTTATTATGCCGAGAAGCGCCGCAAGGCCGAGTTCGATCTCGATGAGGCGGCTTTCAAGCCTTATCTGCCGCTGGAGCAGATGATCGCCGCCGCCTTCTATACCGCCGGGCAGCTTTTCGACCTGACGTTCGAAGAGCGCAAGGACATCGCGCTCTATCATCCCGACGCACGCGCTTGGGCCGTGCGGGATAGGGACGGGCGCGCCATCGGCCTCTTTATCGGCGATTATTTCGCGCGTGCCTCGAAGCACGGCGGCGCCTGGATGGGAGCCTATCGCGATCAGGAGAAGCTCGACGGCGAAATCCTGCCGATCATCGTCAACGTTCTGAATTTCGTAAAGCCGCCGCCGGGCGAGGCCTGCTTGCTGAGCTTCGACGATGCGCGCACGCTCTTTCACGAATTTGGCCATGCGCTGCACGGGCTTTTGTCAGACGTCACTTTTCCAACGCTCGCCGGCACCAATGTCGCGTCGGATTTCGTCGAGTTTCCCTCGCAGCTTTACGAACATTGGTTCGAGCAGCGCGAGATTCTGCGCCGCTTCGCGCGCCATCATCAGACCGGCGCGCCGATGCCGGAGGATTTGATCGAGAAGATCATTGCCGCGCGCCAGTTCAACCAGGGTTTTCTGACGGTCGAATATACGGCCTCGGCGCTCGTCGATCTCGCTCTGCACAGCGCGCCGGCGGCGGATGATCTCGATGTCGTCGCTTTCGAGCGCGACACGCTCGCCAGGCTCGGTATGCCAACGGCCGTCGCCATGCGCCACCGGCTGCCGCATTTCACCCATGTCTTCGCGGGCGATGGCTATTCCTCCGGCTATTATTCTTATCTCTGGTCGGAAGTGCTCGATGCCGACGGCTTCGCCGCCTTCACCGAGGCGGGCGATATTTTCGCGCCGGAAGTGGCCGCGCGGCTGAAACAGCATGTCTATTCCGCCGGCAATCGCGCCGATCCAGAGGCGGCTTACACAGCCTTCCGTGGCCGGCCAGCCTCGCCCGGACCTTTGCTCAAGAAGCGCGGGCTGGTGGAGGCGTGATCACGCTTGCGGCGCTGTCATAGGCGGCGACGATCCGCTCGTAGCACGCTTGCGCCACGGCGCGGCGCGGCTGGGGTCCATCGAGCGGCAGCAGTTCGCAAAAGATCAGCTCGCATGTGACGGGCGGGTTCCGCATCAGCCTGAGCACATGCGGCAGCAGGGCGTCGTCGCCGATCCAGGCGGCATGCGCCGCTGAATAGTGGATCGCGATCGGCTGGATGGCATAGCCGGGGCCCAGCTTGAATAATTCTTTCGCGATGGCGAAGTGCGAGGAATGGAACGGTTGCGGCCCGTCCGCATAGGTCGTCGCCTCGGGAAACAGCACGACATGCTCGCCGGCCTTAATGTGCGCAAGCATGGCGGCATTGGTCGCGGGAATACTCGTGCGGGCGTTGCGATCGACGAAGATCGTGTTTACCAGCCGGGCGAAGGTGCGGATGATCGGCCAGCGGCTGACCTCGCTCTTGGCGACGAAGGCGGCGGGAAAAAGCGCGCCGAGCGCGAAAATATCGGTCCAGGAAACATGGTTGGTGACGACTAGCGCGGCCATGCCCTCCGGCATATTTCGCGGTACGCTGCCGCTGACTTTCACCCGTACTTTCACCAGCCGGAGCACGATCCCGTAGAAAAGCCGCGGCAAGACCCAGCCGAAGCGCGGCTTCAGCCGCAAGATTGCCCATTGAATGGGCGCCAGCAGCAGGAAGGAGATGAAAATCGTCAGCGCGAGCCCGATCGCGCGCAGGCCAACCTCTGCCTTCAAAAGGCCGCGTGAAATGAAGCGCGAAATCGGATAGAACATGGGGCAAGGCAATGCGGGCGGCCCGCGTCATCAAAGTTTCGTTCGGGCTGATTAGCCTCTTTCGATACTATCCAAACGGACAATTCGACGAAACATGTGGCCAATTGAGCCGCCCTTTGGCACCGTCATTCCGTTTTCGCCGGGCCGTCTCCTGCGGGTCAAGAGCCCGTCCGATGTGCCGCGCGTTCTCGGCCGGTTTGGCAATTTCGAGATCCGGATCGCCACCCGCAAGGAAGTCCGCAAGGCGCAACGGCTGCGCTTCAAGGTGTTTTATGAGGAGGGCGGCGCGGTGGCGCATGGCCCCGCGGCACTGGTGCGGCGCGACATCTGCCGCTTTGACAAATTTTGCGATCATCTGCTGATTGTCGATCTCGCGGCGCGTAATCGTTTCGGCCGGCAGAAGCCGAAGATCGTCGGCACCTACAGGCTGCTGCGCGGCGAGATCGCGGCGCGGAACGGCGGCTTCTACAGCGAGAGCGAATTCGACATCGCGCCGCTGCTTCAACGTCATGCGGGCAAGAATTTTCTCGAGCTTGGCCGCTCCTGCGTTCATGCCAAATATCGCTCGAAGCGCGTGATCGAGCTTCTTTGGCGCGGTCTTTGGGCCTATGCGCAGCATTATCGTATCGATGTGATGTTTGGCTGCGCCAGCCTGCCGGGTATCAATCCGCTCGCCCTGGCGCTGCCGCTGAGCTTCCTACATCACCATGCCTCGGCCGATGCGGACTGGCTGGTGCGCCCGCGCGCGGGCCGCGCCGTGCCGATGAATGCGCTCGACAAAGGCGCGATCGATCAGCGCAAGGGGCTCGCGGCGCTGCCGCCGCTCATCAAGGGTTATCTGCGCGTCGGCGCGAAATTCGGTGACGGCGCGGTGATCGATCTGCAATTCGGCACGGTCGACGTTTTCACCGTCATGCCGGTCGCCGAGATCGAGCACCGCTATATCGCTTATTACGGCGGCGAGCCGGGCGAGAGCGCGGCGGCGTAATTACGAGCGATAGTCGCCGTTGATGGCGACATATTCCTTGGTCAGATCGCAGGTATAGACCGTCGCCTTGCCCGCGCCGAGGCCGAGATCTACGCGGATCGCGATCTCGGGCAGGCGCATCAGTGCGGAGACTTTTCCTTCGTCATAGCCGGGGTCGCGCAATCCCTTGTGGGCGACGCGGATATCGCCGAACCAGATGGCGAGGCGGTCGCGCTCGGCTGGTTCGCCTGCTTTGCCGACGGCCATGACGATGCGGCCCCAATTGGCGTCCTCGCCTGCGATCGCCGTCTTCACCAGCGGCGAATTGGCGATCGAACTGGCGATCCGTTTGGCCGATTTGTTGGAGACCGCGCCCTCGACCGTCACGCCGACGAATTTGCGCGCACCCTCGCCATCGCGCACGACCTGGAAGGCGAGGTCGCGCAGCACGTCGTCGAGCGCGCGGCGAAAATCCTTGAGCCGCCGGTCGCGCGCCGAATCGATCTCGGGCGCGCCACGCTTGGCGGCGGCGCCGGTCGCAAAGAGCAACAACGTGTCGGAGGTCGATGTGTCGCCATCGATAGTGATCGCGTTGAAGGAAGGTTCGACGCCCTTGTCGAGGAGCTTCTGCAGAACCTCGGCGGCAATCGGCGCGTCGGTGAAGACGAAGGAGAGCATGGTTGCCATGTCGGGCGCGATCATGCCGGCGCCCTTGGCCATGCCGGTGAGCGTGACTTCAACGCCGTCGATCACCGCCTTCGCCGTCGCGACCTTGGGGAAGGTATCGGTGGTCATGATCGCCTTGGCGGCGGCGAAGAGACCCTCCGGCGCCGCCTCGCCGACGAGCTTTTCAAAGAAGCCGTCGAATTTGCTCGTATCGAGCGGCTCGCCGATCACGCCGGTCGAAGCGATGAAGATTTCCGCCGGCCGCACGCCGGTTGCCGCGGCGGCGAGCGCCGCGGTGCGCTTTACCGCCTCGGCGCCGGTCTTGCCGGTGAAGGCATTTGCATTGCCGGAATTGACGACGAGCGCCCGCGCCTTGCCGCGCCCGAGCCGCGCGCGGCACCAATCGACGGGGGCCGAAGCGCATTTCGACGTAGTGAAGACGCCTGCGATCTGCGTACCCTTGTCGAACAGCGCGAGCATCACATCGGTGCGGCCCTTGTAGCGGATTCCGGCCGCGCCGGTCGCGAAGCTCACGCCTTCGACGGGGGGAATATCGGGATAGCTTTTGGGCGCGAGCGGCGAAATTTTGGCGGCGTCGGACATGCAAAGGCCGGGGCTTGAGGTGAGCGCCCCGTGCATAGCCGAAGGACGATGACACGTCGATGAATTTTGCCGGTTACAGCCGCGCCCAGCGCATCAGGTTTAGGCCGATAAAGACGAAGGCAACGGCGCTGCCGCTGACCGCAAGGCCGACAAGATCATGCAGATCAACCTTGGCGAGCGTTGCCACTCCGGCGAGCAGCGAAGCGAGGCCGAAGAGCAGCGCCGGCCAGGCCGCGCGGCCCAGGCCCTGCGTGCGCTCAAGAATATATGGCACGAGAAGCAATGCCGCCCCCAGTCCAAAGGTAACTTCGCCCAATGCGAAAAGGACGTCGGCGAAAATCTTGAAGCCGAGGAAGGCGGCGACGGACGCTGCGGCGAGGGCAGGGAGTACAAAGCCCAGGATCGTGTCGACGCTGATGAAGACCAGCGTACCCACGCCGAGCAGCATCCAGCCGAGCGCCTCACCGCCAGCGCCCTTTCCGAGAGCCGCGCGCGCAGCGAACACCATGGCCGCGGAGCCGAAGATCGCGTCGGAAATGATGCCGAAGAGTCCGGCAATATGAAGCGTCGCCGCGCCGCGCGCCGCCCCCAGCGTCGCCTTGACGAGATCCAACGGCACGAAGGGTAACACCGTCTCGGGCGGCGAAAGCAGGTAGAAGAGGCTCGTCGCCACCACGCCTGCGGCACCGATCGTGATTCCGAGCGCCGGCCATAGAGCTGCCCGCGCGCGGGCCGAAAATTGCACTTCCGACGCCGCTATCGCCAGCATGGCCAGTGCTCCTCCAGAGCTTGAGATGCCGCCTAATTGGTAGCATAATGAAACTATCACAATGGTTTTATTTTGCAACCATGCCAGCGAAATCCGATCTTTCCATGCTCAATTGCTCGTTCGCCCGCGCGTTAAGCGCCGTGGGCGACGCCTGGAGCCTGCTGATCATTCGCGATGCCTTCTTTGGCTTGGCACGCTTCAGCGATTTTCAAAGAAGCTCGGGCGTTGCCCGGAACATTCTGGCCAAACGGCTGGAAGCTTTGATTGCCGCGGGAATTATGCAGCGCGAGGGCAGCGAGAGCCGCCCGCTTTATCAGCTCACCGAGAAGGGACGTGCGCTTCTGCCCGCGCTCGTCGCCTTGATGCAATGGGGCGACCACTGGGAGAGCGGTGACCGCCCGCCGGTCGCGTTGCGCGACGCTTCCGGCGGTGCCATTGCGCCGATCCGGGTGGAAACTTCGGCCGGCGCAGCCGTCACCGCGGAAACTTTGCGCTTTGACGCCGGGCCCGGCGCCGATGCGCGCACGGTCGCTTTTTTTTCCGGGCGGACGCCGCGGTGAAAGTTACTTTTTATCCGGCGCCGGAATCGCGGCGGGTGGGGTCGGCGCCGGCTCCAGGCGGACGATCTTGGCGTCCTTGCGCAATCCCTCGACGAATTCCGTTTGCGCCTTCTGGATCACGTAGGAGGCGACCTGGTTTTTGATCTGGTCGAAGGGTGGAAACTGCGTCTGCCGCGTGCCGAGCACCTGGATGACGTGCCAGCCGAACTCGCTCTTCACCGGCGCGGAGACCTCGTTGACCTTCAGATTGAAGGCGGCATTGGCGAATTCGGGCACCACTTTCTCGCGGGTGAACCAGCCGAGGTCGCCGCCGTCCGAGCCCGTATCCTTGGAGAGTTCCTTGGCGATCTTGGCGAAATCCTCGCCGGCCTTCAGCCGCTTTTCGACCGCGTCGGCCTCGGCCTGGGTGGCGACGAGGATATGGCGGGCATGGATTTCTTCCTCCGGCTTCTGCGCCTTTGCCGCCTCTTCATAGGTTTTTTTCAAATTTTCCGGCGTGGCCGCGTCCTGCGCGACCTTGGTCAGCACGGCCTCCATCAGGATTTTCGAACGGTAATAGGCGAGCTGCTTGGTGAAATCCGGGCCCTGATCGAGCTTGTCCTGAAGCCCCTTCTGCGCCACCAGCGTGCCGTCGATCAGATAATCGAGCAGATATTGCCGACGGCCCTTGGCATCGAGCTGGCGCGGAACGTTGTCGCCCAGATCCTCGGCGGCGATGCGCAGGTCGTCGTCGGTGATATTAACCCCATTGACCGTCGCCAGGATCTCAGCCGCCGCGGCCGGCGTGATGACCGCCAGCGGCCCGCAAGCCAAAACGGCCATGCCGGCGCCGAGGGCGGCCGCCTGCAATCTTTTTACGGAATTCATGCGGAGGCTCCTCAATATCGGGGTATCTGGCCCGGCGGGCGGGGTCTTGGATGGGAACTCCGGCTTAATTGCGCCGCGGTCATCCGCCAAGCCTGAAACGAAAAAAATCGGACAAAATGGCTTCGATTGACAAGCCGGACCCCCCCTCTTATCTCTCGGGCAGCCCGGTGTCACGGGTTGCTGCGGTGCGCTTAAGCCGCGTAGCGCGTTTCGATTTCACCGCGTTGAAATAGACGCAGTTTAGGTCCGAGGTCGGCGTCGGCTCGGTTGCAGGGGCCTGCGCCCGCCGCGGCGGCGCTCCGCATCCGCTTGCAACGGCTTGACGAGGCGGACGGACCGCGAAAGGGCTTTGAATGTTCAGCTCGGTAGCTAAGAAAATCTTCGGCTCGTCCAACGAACGGCGGCTGAAGACCTATCGCCCGAAGGTCGTGGCGATCAACGCGCTCGAGCCGGAGATTCAGAAGCTGACCGATGCCGAACTGCGCGCTCAGACGGAAAAGTTCCGTGCCGAGCTGAAGGCCGGCAAGAACGTCGACGATCTCCTGGTACCGGCTTTCGCCACGGTGCGCGAGGCGGCGCGGCGCGTCCTCGGCCAGCGCCATTTCGATGTCCAGCTCATCGGCGGCATGGTGCTCCATGAGGGTGCGATCGCCGAAATGCGCACCGGCGAAGGCAAGACGCTGGTCGCGACGCTCGCAGCCTATCTCAACGCGCTGCCAGGCACCGGCGTCCATGTCATCACGGTCAACGATTATCTCGCCACCCGCGACGCCGAATGGATGGGCCGTGTCTATAATTTCCTCGGCCTGACGGTCGGTACCATCGTCCACGGCAAGGGTGACGCCGAACGGCACGAATCCTATGCCGCCGACATCACCTATGGCACCAACAACGAATTCGGCTTCGACTATCTGCGCGACAATATGAAGTATGAGCTGAACGAGATGGTTCAGCGCGAACACGCCTTTGCGATCGTCGACGAGGTCGATTCGATCTTGGTCGACGAGGCGCGCACGCCGCTCATCATCTCGGGTCCCTCGGACGACAGGTCCGATCTCTACAATGCGATCGACAAACTCCTTCCGCGCCTCAAGGCCGAGGACTACGACCTCGACGAGAAGCAACGTACCGTCAACCTCACCGAGGCCGGCAACGAACATATGGAAGCATTGCTGCGCGAAAGCGGCACGCTCGCCGAAGGCGAAGGCTCGCTCTACGATGCCGGCAATGTGACGATCGTCCATCACGTCAACCAGGCTCTGCGCGCCCACAAGCTCTTCCAGCGCGACAAGGATTACATCGTCCGCAACAACGAGGTCGTCATCATCGACGAGTTCACCGGCCGCATGATGCCCGGCCGGCGCTATTCGGAAGGTCTGCATCAGGCGCTCGAGGCCAAGGAGCGCGTGCAGGTGCAGCCGGAGAACGCGACGCTCGCCTCGATCACCTTCCAGAATTACTTCCGTCTTTATAAGAAGCTCGCCGGCATGACCGGCACGGCCTCGACCGAGGCCGACGAATTCGCCGAAATCTACAAGCTCGATGTCGTCGAGATCCCGACCAACAAGGCGGTGCGCCGCTTTGACGAGGACGATGAGGTCTATCGCAGCGCCGAAGAGAAATTGGCCGCCATCGTCACGGAGATCGATGCCGCGAGTCAGAAGATGCAGCCGATGCTCGTCGGCACGACCTCGATCGAAAAGTCCGAGCTCTTGGCCGAATTTCTGAAGAAAAAGGGCTACAAGCAGATTGACTTCACCGCGCCAGGCGCCTTGCAGCCGCTTTATGCTGCGGCGCGCGCCAGCAAGCCGGCGAAGCTCTTTGCAGTGCTGAACGCCCGCTTCCACGAGCAGGAGGCCTATATCGTCGCCGAGGCCGGCGTGCCGGGCTCGATCACGGTCGCGACCAATATGGCCGGCCGCGGCACCGACATTCAGCTCGGCGGCAACGTCGAGATGCGCGTCGCGCAGGAATGCGCCGGCCTGCCCGAAGGAGCGGAGCGCGCGGCCAAGGAGGCCGAGATCCGCGCCGAGGTCGCGAGCTTCAAGGAAAAGGCGCTGGAAGCCGGCGGCCTCTACATCATCGGCACCGAGCGGCACGAGAGCCGCCGCATCGACAATCAGTTGCGCGGCCGCTCCGGCCGTCAGGGCGACCCCGGCCGCTCCAAATTCTTCCTCGCGCTCACCGACGATCTGATGCGCATCTTCGGCTCGGACCGGATGGATTCGATGCTGGTGCGGCTCGGCCTCAAGGAGGGCGAGGCCATCGTCCATCCCTGGATCAATAAGGCGCTCGAGAAAGCCCAGCAGAAGGTCGAAAACCGCAATTTCGACATGCGCAAGAACATTCTCAAATACGACAACGTGATGAACGATCAGCGCAAGGTCGTCTTCGAGCAGCGCCGCGAGATGATGGGGCAGGATTCGCTCGAAGAAATGATCGCCGACATGCGCCACGGCGTCGTCGATGACATCGTCGCCAAATATGCGCCGGCGGATGCCTATCCCGAGACTTGGGAGATCGAGGAGATGGCGCAGACTGTGCAGCGCGAGCTCAATGCCGCGCCGCCGCTCGCCGACTGGGCCAAGGAAGAAGGCATCACCGACGAGATTTTGCGAGAACGCCTGGAGCAGGCCGCGGACGAGGCCTATGCGGGGCGGGTCGAGAAGAACGGCGCCGGCCTGATGCGCTATGTCGAGAAGCAGATTTTGCTGCAAACGCTCGATCAGCTCTGGCGCGAACATCTCGTCACGCTCGATCATTTGCGGCAGGTGATCGGCTGGCGCAGCATGGCGCAGCGCGATCCGCTCAATGAATATAAGTCCGAGGCTTTCGAGCTCTTCGGCGAATTGATCACCCAGCTGCGCGAGACGACGACCGCACAGATCAGTCATGTCGAGGTCGCCTACGAGGCGCCGCCGCTGCAGGCGCAAAGCTTCGACGCGCTGACGCCGCCGCCGGCCAATTTTATCGAGGCTTTACAGCAGCCGCCCGCTGCGGCTCTGCCGCCGGCCGCCTCGCCCGTCGCCTTGCAGCCGCAGCCCGAGCGCGGTGGCGTGCCTGTCCGCGATCCGAACAATCCCGCGAGCTGGGGCAAGGTCGGCCGCAACGAGCTTTGCCCGTGCGGTTCGGGCAAGAAATACAAGCACTGCCACGGCCAGATCGGCTGAGATCGAGCGTGTGACGCGGCGCATGCGTTTTGGCCCTGCGACGGTGCGCGCGGGCACCTTCACGCGGCCGCGCGGCCTCTAGTCTCTCCCTTGTCGCCCGTCATTTCCGGCGACCGAAAGGGAGAGATGCCATGATCAATTTGCGCAAAATCGCTATTGCTGGTTCGGCCGTCGCTCTGGTTGGCGCGTCATTGGCCGGGTCCACCATCTCCGCTTCGGCCCATGGCTGGGGCTATGGCGGCTGGGGCTGGGGCGGCTTCGGCCTCGGCGCTGCGACCGGTCTCGCCATTGCCGCTACCGCCGCACCGGCTTATGATTACAGTGGCTGCTATTTCGCCCGTCAGCCCGTTTACGATCCCTACGGCAATTTCGTCGGCTATCGCCGGGTTCAGGTCTGCAATTAAGCATCACGGTCTTGCAGATGTCTCGAAAGCCTCCGGGCGCCCCCGGGGGCTTTCGACTTTTGCCGGGCGACCGGAACCCAGGCCAGGCGAGAGGGTTAGACGCACCCGGCTTGGGACTTGCTTCACGTCTTTCAGCCCGGGCTCTCGACGGAGGTAAGCCCATGATCCGCATCAAGGTAGGATGTGACCTGAATTTCGAATTTCCGCAGCCGACGCCGATGATCGTCCTGCTCAATGTCCATTATTCGCGCGCCTCCGATCTCGAACAGCCCGATTACGTCATCACCCGGCCTAGCGTGCCGCTTGAGGGCTATCGGGACAGTTTCGGCAATTGGTGCTACCGCTTCGTCGCGCCGGCCGGGCATTTTGAGATTTTGACCGATGCGATCCTGCGCGATTCCGGCGAATGGGATTCGGCCATGTTCGACGCCCCGCAGCATCCGGTCGAGCGGCTGCCCGCCGAGGCGCTGCAATTCCTGCTGCCCAGCCGCTATTGCGAGACCGACCGGCTGATGGACGAGGCCTGGCGGCTCTTCGGCAAGATGGCGCCGGGCTGGGCGCGCGTCCAGGCGATCTGTGACTTCGTGCACGATTACATGACCTTCGGTTATGAACTCGCGCGGCCGACCCGCAGCGCCTACGATGCCTATGTCGAGCGGAAGGGCGTGTGCCGCGACTATGCGCATCTGGCGGTCGCTTTCTGCCGTTGCCTCAACATTCCGACGCGCTATTGCACCGGCTACATCACCGACATCGGCCTGCCGCCGCCTTACGAGGCGATGGATTTTGCCGCCTGGATCGAGGTTTATCTTGGCGGCCGCTGGCATGCCTTCGATCCACGCAACAATGCGCCGCGCATCGGCCGCATCCTCGTCGCGCAAGGGCGCGATGCGGCCGACGTGCCGCTGACCCATAGTTTCGGGCCGAGTACGCTGTCGAAATTCGTGGTCTGGGCCGAGGAGGTGCCGCTGCTTGCCGAGGCAGCGACAGCGTAACTTTCCCGTTTCACCGCACCGGGCGATGTTCTGGAACATGCTCCGACGTTTTGAATTGGCGCGATTTCTTATCGACCAGATGATTCCATCCGGTCGGAAAGCGCGCTAAGCCTCGCCCATGAGCGAGCGCACGCCGAGTCGCCCAGGTTCTGGTAAACTAGAGCGGGATTTGCGCGAAAAACCGGCTTCCGCTTTTTCGCATGCCGCTCCCAGGCCGCGCGTGGCCGAAGTCCTCGTTCCCGTCGCCATCGATCAGACCTATTCCTACCGCGTCCCGGACGAACTCGATCTCGCCGCGGGCGATCTCGTCGAGGTGCCGCTCGGCACGCGGCAGACGGTCGGCGCGGTCTGGGAGCTCGTTGAAGGCGCCAGGGGCAGCAATCTCAAGGCCATCGCCGCGCGCTTCGACATCCCGCCGCTCAGTGCGAAGCTGCGCGCCTTCGTCGATTGGGTCGCGCGCTGGACCTTAAGCCCCCGCGGCATGGTTCTGCGCATGTGCGCCCGCGCGCCTTTCTATGCGGTGGAGGAGAAGCCCCGCGTGGGCTTGCGCCGCGCCGGGCCGGAGCCGAAGCGGATGACGCCCGCGCGTGCGCGCGTCCTCGCCGCGATGGAGGGCGACCTCGCTGTCATGAAAAGCGAATTGGCGGAGCGCGCCGCCTGCTCGACCAGCGTTATCGATTCGCTCGTCGATGAGGGCACGCTCGAGGCCGTGGTGCTGCCGCCGGAGCCGGTCGCGGCACCCTGCGATGCCGATTTCGCGCCGCCGCAGCTCGAGGCCGAACAGGCCAAGGCGGCCGTGGCCCTCGTCGCCGAGGTCGAATCCGGCGCCTTCTCGGTCACGCTGCTCGAAGGCGTCACCGGCTCGGGCAAGACGGAGGTCTATTTCGAGGCGGTCGCGGAAGCCTTGCGGCAGGGGCGGCAGGCCTTGATCCTGATGCCGGAGATCGCACTGACGGCGCAGTTTCTGGACCGCTTCGCGGCGCGTTTCGGCGCGCGGCCAGCGGAATGGCATTCGGGCATCAGCCCGCGCAAGCGCGCCCGCATCTGGACCGGCGTCGCGCAAGGCGAAGTGAAGGTCGTCGCCGGGGCGCGCTCGGCTTTGTTCCTGCCGTTCAGCGATCTCGCCGTGCTCGTCGTCGATGAGGAGCACGAGTCCGCCTACAAGCAGGATGACGGCGTCTCCTATCATGCGCGCGACATGGCGGTGGTGCGCGGCCAGATCGACAGAGCGGCGGTGATTCTCGCCTCGGCGACGCCGTCGATCGAATCGCGCGTCAATGCCGAGCAGGGCCGCTACAAGCATCTGCGGCTCGCCGCGCGCTATGGCGGCGCGAAACTGCCGGCGATCACCGCCGTCGATCTGCGCCGCGAACCGCCGCCGCGTGGCAATTGGATTTCGCCGCCGCTCGCCACGGCCGTCGGCGAGGCGTTGGCCGCCGGGGAGCAGGCGCTGCTCTTTCTCAACCGGCGCGGCTATGCGCCGCTGACGCTCTGCCGCGCCTGCGGCCATCGTTTCCAATGTCCGAATTGCACGTCCTGGCTCGTCGAGCATCGCTTTCGCCGCGCGCTCGTCTGCCATCAATGCGGCCATATCGAGCGCGTGCCGCAGCATTGCCCGGAATGCGACAATGTCGATACGCTGACGCCGTGCGGCCCCGGCGTCGAGCGGCTGGCGGAAGAAGCTGCCAAGCTCTGGCCGCAGGCCAAGGCGCTGATCCTCTCCTCGGATTTCCCCGGCGGCACGGTGCGGCTGCGCGAGGAACTCGACGCCGTCGCCAGTGGCGGCTGCGATATCATCATCGGCACGCAGCTTGTCGCTAAGGGGCATAATTTTCCGCTGCTGTCGCTCGTCGGCGTCATCGATGCCGATGTCGGCCTCTCGAACGGCGATCCGCGCGCGGCGGAGCGCACGTTCCAGATTCTTCAGCAGGTGACGGGCCGCGCCGGGCGGCAGAGCCGCCTCGGCAGGGCTTTTGTGCAGACCTGGCAGCCGGAGCATCCGGTGATCCGCGCTTTGCTCTCCGGCGATGCGGAGCGTTTCTACAGCGAGGAAGCGGAGCAGCGCCGCCGCGCCGGTCTGCCGCCCTTTGGCCGGCTCGCGGCGCTCATCGTCTCGGGCAAGGACCGCGCCTCGGCGGAGAATCACGCCCGCGCCTTGGTGCGCACGGCGCATGCGCTGCCGCCCAATCCGAAATGGAAGCTCGCCGCGCTCGGCGGCCTGCCGCATGAGGAGGAGATCAGCCTGCTCGGGCCGGCGGAAGCGCCGATCGCAATTATTCGCGGCCGCCACCGCTTTCGCTTGCTCGTGCGCGCGCCGAAGAGCGCGGACCTTCAAGGTTTTTTGCGCGCTATGCTGGCGACGGCGCCGCCCGAGCACGGCGGCGTGCGCGTTGCCGTCGATGTCGATCCGCAGAATTTTATGTGAAATCGCTGCTCCTTCTCCCCAACCCCTCACCCTAGCCATCTCCCCGCAAGCGGGGAGAGGGGACGGCGCGCCTCAGATTGTCGGATCTTCGGCCGAATGCGCCCGCGTGATTGCCTCGATCAGCCGCGGTTCGAGCTTGTGGCGGTCGACGATCACCTTTTGCGCATGGACGCCCGTGACCGCCGAGGCGGGGATGACGAAATCCCCGGCGTTTTCGACATAGACGATGATGTCCTGCCGGTTGCGCGAGACCTCGCGCACGGCGCCGAAGGCCTTTTGGTTATCGGCGAGAAAAACCTCATATCCTTCTCCGACTTCGAGCGTGGTCATCTTTTTCTCCTGTTTAGGAATTTGGCTTCCATTTGATCGAGCAGCCAATCGAGGGAATCTGGTGGTCCGGCGCATGGCCGGTCGCGGCGATGAGCCGCATGGCGTCGAGCAATTCGCGCCGCGCGCCTGCGGGCGGCGGCGCAGTGCGGCCCTCGTCGAGCCGGCCGCGATATTTAAGCTTCAGATGCCGGTCGAAGCCGAAGAAATCCGGCGTGCAGACGGCGTCATAAGCGCGCGCCACCGCTTGGCTCTCATCGTGCAGATAGGGGAAGGGAAATTTATGCGCCTCGGCGAAACGGTGCATGTTCGCGAAGGAATCTTCAGGATAGGCCTTGGCGTCGTTGGCGCAGATCGCGGCAAAGCCGATCCCCTCGGCGAGCAGCGCCCGCGCATCGGCGACGAGCCGGTCGATCACCGCGATCACATAAGGGCAATGATTGCAGATGAAGACGATGACGCTCGCCTTTTCGCCGGCGACATCGGCGAGCGAATAGGTCTTGCCGTCTGTCGCGGGCAGGCGGAAATCTGGCGCCGGCGTATCGAGAGCGATCGAGGTTACGGCGGTGGCCATCCCTGTCCTCCAGGTTGCGGCTAAAATATAGGCAAAAGCTAGGGTCTGGCCAGTCTCGTGGCACCGAGTGAAATTGCCGCCGCACTATGCAGCAGCGGACGGGTTGCGCGCAAAAAAGCCATATGTTAGGGACCCTGCGCCTTGGGAGGGATGGCGAGTTTTCGTGCCCGAACCGGGCTTTCTCCTGCCCGCTTGCGGTTGCTCGCGAATTGCCACGCGAACGCTTGGAAGCCGGGCCATTCCGCCTTCGGATTCAAGGGTTAATTGTCTTGGCGCAAGACGAAAGCATCGTATCAGGGGTGAGCGGCCGCTATGCCGTGGCGCTCTATGAGCTCGCCAAGGAGCAGGGCCTGACCGACCAGGTCGCCAAGGACCTTGAAAATTTCGCGGCGCTCGTCGCCGAAAGCAAAGACCTCAAGAGGTTCGTTACCGCGCCGGTCTATTCGGCCGAGGAGCAGTTGAGGGTCCTCAACGATATTCTCGCCCGGGCCGGCATTTCGGGTATTTCCGCGAATTTCGTGAAGCTCGTCGCGCTGAAGCGCCGGTTGACGCACATCGCAGACATTATCGATGATTTCCACAAGCTCGACGATCAGGCCAAGGGCCGCGTCCGCGCCGAGGTGACCGCCGCCGTGCCGCTGAAGGATGCGCATGTCGCGGCGCTGAAAAGCGCCCTCGCCGAGGCGACCGGCGGCAAATCCGTCGCGATCGACTTGAAGGTCGATCCCAGCATCATTGGCGGCCTCGTCGTCAAGCTCGGCTCGCGCATGATCGACGGGTCGCTCAAAACCAAGCTCAATTCTCTCCGCACACGTTTGAAAGAGGTCGGCTGATGGATATCCGCGCCGCAGAGATTTCATCGATCCTGAAGAAAGAGATCGCCAATTTCGGGACTGAGGCTGAAGTCACCGAGGTTGGTCAGGTTCTCTCGGTCGGTGACGGCATCGCCCGTGTTTATGGCCTCGACAATGTTCAGGCCGGCGAAATGGTCGCCTTCGAATCGGGCGTCCGCGGCATGGCGCTGAATCTCGAAAACGACAATGTCGGCATCGTCATCTTCGGCTCCGACCGCGACATCAAGGAAGGCCAGACCGTCAAGCGCACCGGCGCGATCGTCGACGTGCCGGTCGGCAAGGAGCTGCTCGGCCGCGTCGTCGACGCGCTCGGCAATCCGATCGACGGCAAGGGCCCGATCAATGCCCAGCGCCGCGCCCGCGTCGACGTCAAGGCGCCCGGCATCATTCCGCGCAAGTCGGTGCATGAGCCGATGTCCACCGGCCTCAAGGCGATCGATGCCTTGATCCCGATCGGCCGCGGCCAGCGCGAGCTCATCATCGGCGATCGCCAGACCGGCAAGACCGCCATCGCGCTCGACGCGATCCTCAATCAGAAGTCGATCAATCAGGGCACGGACGAAAGCGCCAAGCTCTATTGCGTCTATGTCGCCGTCGGCCAGAAGCGCTCGACCGTCGCGCAATTCGTCAAGGTGCTCGAAGAGCATGGCGCGCTCGAATATTCGATCGTCGTCGCCGCCACGGCCTCGGACCCCGCGCCGATGCAGTTCCTGGCGCCGTTCTCCGGCTGCGCGATGGGCGAATATTTCCGCGACAACGCGATGCACGCGCTCATCATCTATGACGACCTCTCCAAGCAGGCCGTCGCCTATCGTCAGATGTCGCTGCTGCTGCGCCGGCCGCCGGGCCGCGAAGCCTACCCGGGCGACGTGTTCTACCTCCACTCGCGCCTTCTGGAGCGCGCCGCCAAGCTCAACGATGAGCATGGCAAGGGCTCGCTCACCGCGCTGCCGGTCATCGAGACACAGGCGAACGACGTGTCGGCCTATATCCCGACCAACGTCATCTCGATCACCGACGGTCAGATATTCCTGGAGACGGACCTCTTCTATCAGGGCGTCCGTCCGGCGGTGAACGTCGGCCTCTCGGTCTCGCGCGTCGGCTCTTCGGCGCAGACGAAATCGATGAAAAAGGTCGCCGGCAAGATCAAGGGCGAGCTGGCGCAATATCGCGAGATGGCCGCCTTCGCGCAGTTTGGCTCCGACCTCGACGCGACGACGCAGCGGCTGCTCGCGCGTGGCTCGCGCCTCACCGAGCTTCTGAAGCAGGCGCAATTCTCGCCGCTGAAGATCGAGGAGCAGGTCTGCGTCATCTATGCCGGCGTCAACGGCTATCTCGATCCGCTGCCGGTCAATCGCGTCAAGGCGTTCGAGGATGGGCTACTGGCGCTGCTGCGCTCCAGCCACGCGGACCTTCTGGCGACGATCCGCGATTCGAAGGATCTTTCGGACAATTCGGCCGCTAAGCTGAAATCGATCGTCGAAACCTACGCCAAATCCTTCGCGTGAGGCGGCAAACGCATTGAGCTGAGAGCGGAACCGACATGCCCTCGTTGAAGGACCTGCGCAATCGCATCGCCTCGGTCAAGGCGACGCAGAAGATCACCAAGGCGATGCAAATGGTCGCCGCGGCCAAGCTGCGCCGTGCGCAATTGGCGGCCGAGGCGGCGCGGCCTTTCGCCGAGCGCATGGAAAAGGTGCTGACCGACATTTCCGCCGGCTTCAGCGGCACCAAGCCGCCGCTGCTCGGCGGCACGGGCGGCGATGCGACGCAGCTTCTCGTCCTCTGCACGGCTGAGCGCGGCCTCTGCGGCGCGTTCAATTCCTCGCTTGCTCGGCTCGCACGCGACAAGGCGGTTGAACTGCAAGCCGAGGGCAAGACGGTCAAGATTCTTTGCGTCGGCCGCAAGGGCTACGATATTCTGAAGCGTCAGTTCGGCGCGCAGATCATCGAAGTCATCGAATTGCGCGGCGTGCGCCAGCTCGGCTTCGGCAACGCCGACGAGATCGGCCGCAAGATCATCGCCCTCTTCGAGAAGGGTGAGTTCGACGTCGCGACGCTGTTCTTCTCGCGCTTCCGTTCGGTGATTGCGCAGATTCCAACCGCGTTGCAGATCATTCCCGCGGAGCTTTCCGGCGCGCCCGGCCAGGCCCATGTCCATTACGAGACGGAGCCCGAGCCGAGCGAGCTTCTCTCCGAGCTTTTGCCGCGCAACATCTCGGTGCAAGTGTTCCGCGCGCTTCTCGAAAACGCCGCTTCCGAGCAGGGTGCGCGGATGAGCGCGATGGACAACGCGACGCGCAATGCGGGCGACATGATCAAGAAGCAGACATTGAAATACAACCGCACACGTCAGGCGATGATTACGAAAGAACTCATCGAAATCATCTCCGGCGCCGAAGCGCTCTAAAGAGGACGAAGCATGGCCGACGAAACCAAGCCCATTGGCCACATCACGCAGGTGATTGGCGCCGTCATCGACGTCAAATTCGACGACCACTTGCCGGCGATCTTGAACGCGCTCGAGACGCAGAACGGCAGCAACCGGCTCGTGCTCGAAGTCGCGCAGCATCTCGGCGAAAACACGGTGCGCACCATCGCCATGGATGTGTCCGAGGGCCTCGTGCGCGGTCAGGAGGTCGTCGATACCGGCGCGCCGATCATCGTGCCTGTCGGCGACGCGACGCTCGGCCGCATCATGAACGTCATCGGCGAGCCGGTCGATGAAGCCGGGCCGATCAAGACCTCGGCGCGCCGCGCCATCCATCAGCCGGCGCCGTCCTACGCCGAGCAGGCGACGGAAGCGCAGATTCTCGAAACCGGCATCAAGGTCGTTGACCTGCTTGCGCCCTATGCGAAGGGCGGCAAGATCGGCCTCTTCGGCGGCGCCGGTGTCGGCAAGACCGTGCTGATCATGGAACTCATCAACAATATCGCCAAGGCGCACGGCGGCTATTCCGTCTTCGCCGGCGTCGGCGAGCGCACGCGTGAGGGCAATGACCTCTATCACGAGATGATCGAATCGAAGGTCAACATCGATCCGCACGAGAACAATGGCTCGGCGGAAGGCTCGAAATGTGCGCTGATCTATGGCCAGATGAGCGAGCCGCCGGGCGCCCGCGCCCGCGTCGCGCTGACGGGCCTCACTGTGGCGGAGGATTTCCGCGACAAGGGCCAGGACGTGCTGTTCTTCGTCGACAACATTTTCCGCTTCACCCAGGCGGGTTCGGAAATGTCGGCGCTCTTGGGCCGCATCCCGTCGGCCGTCGGCTATCAGCCGACGCTCGCGACCGACATGGGCGACTTGCAGGAGCGCATCACGACAACGACCAAGGGCTCGATCACTTCGGTGCAGGCGATTTACGTGCCGGCCGACGACTTGACCGACCCGGCGCCGGCAGCCTCGTTCGCCCATCTCGACGCAACCACCGTGCTCTCGCGCACCATCGCGGAAAAGGGCATCTATCCGGCGGTCGATCCGCTCGAACTCGACCTCGCGTATGCTGTCGCCGCTCGTCGTCGGCGAGGAGCATTACAATATCGCCCGCCAGGTGCAGCAGATCCTTCAGCGCTATAAGTCGCTGCAAGACATCATCGCGATCCTGGGCATGGACGAACTGTCGGAAGAGGACAAGCTCACCGTCGCCCGCGCCCGCAAGATCGAGCGCTTCCTGTCGCAGCCGTTCCATGTCGCGGAAGTCTTCACCGGCTCGCCCGGCAAGCTCGTCCCGCTGGCCGAGACGATCAAGGGTTTCAAGGGCCTGATCGAGGGCAAGTACGACAATCTGCCGGAATCCGCCTTCTACATGGTCGGTTCGATCGATGAAGCGGTGCAGAAGGCCGAGCGTCTGGCCAAGGAAGCCGCGTAATATGAATTCGCGCGTCCTGTTTCTGATCGTCGGATTGGGGCTGGGCGCGCTCGTTGGCTGGCTCACGCGGCCGGAGGCGACAGAGCTGAAGGTCGGACCGATCTCGATCGAGGTACAGGGCGATCATGCCGCCGGCGCGCATAACACCGGCAGCCTGACGAATGGCCAGATTCAGCATATCGGGATCTATACTGTGGCCGGTGGCGTGCTCGGCGCGCTGGCCGGGTTGCTCGTCACGCGGCGCGGTTAGAGCGGGATGCGAAAAAGTGGATACCGGTTTTTCGCGCAAATCCCGCTCTCGTTTATTAAAATCGATCACGTTCCATGAGTTTGGATCGATGCGATCCAAACTCATCGTGATCTATAAGGGTAAGGATTGATCATGCCGGCTTTTCCCTTTGAACTTGTCTCGCCGGAAAAGCTCGTCTTCTCGGGCGAGGTCGAAGCCGTCGTCGTCCCCGGCGTCGACGGCGAGTTCACGGTGCTGAAGGATCACGCGCCGACGCTCGCCTCGCTGAAGCCCGGCATCATCGAATTCGATCAATCGCCGACGCAGAAGACGCGGCTCTTCATCCGCGGCGGCTTCGCGCAGATCGCGCCGGACGGCTTGACGGTCCTCGCCGAGCAGACCTTCGCTCTCGAAGAGCTCGACGCCGCCAAGATCGATGCCGACATCAAGGATGCGGACGACGACATCGCCGCGGCTACATCCGACGAGGCGCGCCGCGTCGCGACCGAGAAGCGCGATCAGCTGAATGAGCTGAAGGCGGCGCTGAAGCTGTAAACGCCGCGGGCCTTATTCTCCCGCGCCCACCAGCTTGGGCTGCGTCTGATAAAGCGCCGGAAACAGACGGCGCAGATTATCGATCTTCGGCAGATCGTTCTCGGCGATATAGCCATTGTCCGGATGCAGCGCCGCGAAGTCCTGGTGGTAGCCTTCGGCCGGGTAAAAGCCTTTGAGCGGATCGACGCGCGTCGCGATCTTCGCGTCAAAGACATGGGCCTTGTCCAATTGCGCGATATAGGCCGTCGCGACCTTTCTCTGTTCATTGTCGGCGGCGAAAACCACGGAGCGGTATTGGCTACCGACATCCGGGCCTTGCCGGTTCAATTCGGTCGGGTCAGTCACGACCGAAAAATAGATCTGCAGGATTTGCCCATAGCTCACGACGCGCGGATCGAAAGTGATCTGCACGGACTCCGCATGGCCGGTCTCGCCGGTGCCGACGAGTCCATAATGCGCATTGGCCGCGCTGCCGCCGGAATAGCCGGAGAGCGCCTGCGTGACGCCCTTCACATGCTGAAAGACGCCTTGCACGCCCCAGAAGCAACCGCCGGCGACAACGGCGGTTTCGCTCTCCGCCTGCGGCGGCTCGTCCACGGCCGGCGCCGGCAGGCGCATCGCGGCCTCGGCCCGGCTGTGCGAGCTTGACCAGAGGGCGCCGGTCGCGATCAATGCCGCTGCGCCGAAGCCCAAAATCGTGTGCCGTCGCGACATGAGTGCCTCCTATCCGAACGTGAACGCGAAAGCCTCGACACCGGGGTCGAGGAATTGAATCTCGAACGTGCGGTCGCTGACAGGGCCGCTTTGGCGCACGAGCTGATAAAGTCTCTGCTCGGTCACCGTTCCGTTGCCCGCGGCGTCGACATCCGCGCCGTGGTTGGCGCCCGGTGCGTGGCCGTCGATCAGAACGCGAAAGCGTACCGGCTTGCCGCCGTCACCCGGCCCGAGAACGAGATGCAGATCCCGCGCGTGAAAGCGATAGGTGATCCAGCCGTCGCGCGCATTGAGCGCCGCGTGCTCGCCGCCAATGGTCCAATCTCCGGTCAGGCCCCACTGGTTCAGTGTGAGTTTTGGCGCGAGAGCATAGACATGCGGCATGTTGCGCACGGCATCTTCGGTCGAAGCAAAATTCTCCGCCCGATCGAAGCCGATATAGGTTTCGGGCGATTGCGCGTCGGCCATGTCCGGCGCGGCTTCCGCACCGCCGGCGGAGACTTTGACGATGTTACCTGCGTCCGTGCTCCGTCCCGCTTCGGCAAGAAGCTGCTGGATGATCTTCTCCGACTCGGCGTAATCGCCTTCGCCGAAATGATGGTGGCGGATACGGCCTTGCGCATCGATGAAGTAATGCGCTGGCCAGAATTCATTGTTGAACCCCTGCCAGATCGCATAATCGTTGTCGATCGCGACCGGATAGGTGACGCCGAGCTCGCGCACGGCGCGGCGCACGTTGTCGATATTCTTCTCGAAGGCGAATTCCGGCGCATGCACGCCGATGACGACGAGGCCTTTGTCTTTGTACTTCTCGGCCCAGGCGCGAACGTAAGGCAAAGTGCGCAGGCAATTGATGCACGAGTAAGTCCAGAAATCGACCAGCACGACTTTGCCGCGCAGGCTTTCACTTGTCAGCGGCGGCGAGTTCAGCCATTGCGTCGCGCCGGAGAGAGAGGGCACTTCGCCTTCGACCGGCAGCGCCGTTGCGGCGGCGGAATGATGCGGCGACATCATCATCATGCTGCCAGCGCCCTCGTTCATCACCACCGAAGCTGTGGGCTTCTGTGGCCGCGCCTTGTCGATCAGGGCCTGCTCGAGCGCATTGGTTGGCGCAGCCGAAAGCTGGGTCAGGAACCCAGTGTCCAGCCCGAGCGCAATTACAGCGACGCCGGCGAGCACGGCAACGCCCAATCCGCGGCGGATCCATTCGCCCGCGCCGAGCGCGCGTTTCATCGCGGCGAAGACGCGCCCGCCAATCAGCAGAGCGCAAGCGAGCGAGGTCGCCGCACCGGCGGCATAGGCGAGCAGCAGGAGCGAGGTTTTGGCATTGGCGCCTTGCAGCGCCGCACCGGTCAGAACGAGGCCGAGGATCGGCCCGGCGCAGGGCGCCCAGAGCAGGCCGGTCGCAATGCCCAGCACAAAAGATGCGAAAATCTTCTCGCCCGTGCGCGCTTCGCTTGCCGCCGATTGCGACAGCCGGTCGCCGAGCGCGACGATGGGCCGGGTCAATCGGTCGGCGATCGACGGGATGAGCAGGGTCACGCCGAATATGGCAAGCAGCACCAGCGCCGCGCCGCGGCCGAGTTCATTGGCGCGCACCGCCCAGCCGCCGCCGACTGCGGCAAGCGTCGCGACGGCGGCGAAGGTCAGCGCCATGCCCGCGAGGAGCGGCAGCCCGGATTTGACAAAGGGCTGATCGGCACGGGCGAAGACGAAGGGCAGCACCGGCAGAATGCAAGGGCTCAAGATCGTCAGCACGCCGCCGAGATAGGCAATGAGAGCGAGCAGCATGGTCGTGCCTTCAGGCCTTGTCGGAGATGAATTTCAGCGCGACGCCGTTCATGCAGTAGCGCAGGCCCGTCGGCTTCGGCCCGTCGTCGAAGACATGGCCGAGATGGCCGCCGCAGCGCCGGCAGGAAATCTCCGTCCGCACCATGCCGAAGGAATTGTCCTCGGCCTCGTTGACGGCATTCGGCAGCGGTGCCCAAAAACTCGGCCAGCCGGTGCCGCTGTCGAATTTGGTCTTCGACGAGAAAAGCGGCAGGTCGCAGCCGGCGCAGGCGAAAGTGCCGGCGCGGTGTTCGTTGAGCAGCGGGCTCGTGAACGCCCGTTCGGTGCCCCTCTGGCGTAGGACATCATATTGGTCCGGGGTCAAAAGCTTGCGCCATTCGGCCTCGGTACGGGTGACTTCGTAGTTTGGCGGGGCCTTCGCCGCCTGGCCGCGTGCCAGACGGGTAAAGCCGAGAGCGGCGACCCCCGCCGCGGCGATGGAAAAACCTCTACGGGTCAGCATTTGCGTTCCTCCGGCGGCTCTCGCGATTTTCGCCGCCATTCGCTAGAGAGATACGTATCCGGCCGTGCGAAAGTTACACCTCCACCGGCTTTCACAGACGTTTGATGGCGCCCGCCGCGCCGCCCCCCGAGGTTCATGGCCGCTCCGCTTCTTATCCTCCAATCTATCCGCCTCAGCTTCGGCGGCACGCCGCTTTTGACAGAGGCTGAGCTTGCGGTCGGCGCCGGCGAGCGGCTCTGCCTTGTCGGCCGCAACGGTTCGGGCAAATCGACCCTGCTGAAGATCGCCGCCGGGCTGATCGAGCCGGACGCCGGGCGGCGCTTTCTCCAGCCGGACGCGAACCTGCGCTATCTGCCGCAGGAACCGGACTTTTCCGGCTTCGCCACGGCGCTGGATTATGTCGTCGAGGGGCTGAGCCCGGTCGATGGCCGGCATCTCGGCCGCGCCCTACTCAACGAGCTTGGTCTGAGCGGTGACGAGAACCCGGCGCTGCTTTCGGGTGGCCAGGCGCGGCGCGTGGCGCTGGCGCGGGTTCTGGCGCCCGAGCCGGATATTCTGCTTCTCGACGAGCCGACCAATCATCTCGACCTGCCGGCCATCGAATGGCTGGAGGCCAAGCTCGCCGGCCTGCGCTCGGCCCTGGTGCTCATCAGCCACGACCGGCGCTTTCTGCACAATCTGACCCGGAAAACCGTCTGGCTCGATCGCGGCATCACCTTCAACCGCGATCGCGGCTTCGCCGAATTCGAGGCCTGGCGCGACCAGATGCTGGAGGAGGATGAACTCAAGCAGCATAAGCTGGCGCGGAAAATCGCGGCGGAAGAGGATTGGGTGCGCTACGGCGTCACCGCCCGGCGCAAGCGCAACCAGAAGCGGCTCGCCGATCTCCAGGGCCTGCGCAAGGCGCATCGCGAGCATCGCCGCGCGGTCGGCCAGGTGAAATTCGCTGCGAGCGAAACCGGCGCCACGTCCGTGCTGGTGATCGAGGCGCGGCAGATCGCCAAGGCCTATGACACACGGCCGATCGTCAGGGATTTTTCGGTGCGCATTCTGCGCGGCGACCGGCTCGGCCTCGTCGGCGCCAATGGCGCGGGCAAGACGACGCTCATCAATCTGCTGACCGGCGTGCTCGCGCCCGATGCCGGCGAGGTGAAACAGGGCGCGAGCCTCGCCATGGCGACCCTCGACCAGAACCGCGCCTCGCTCGATCCGCAGACGAGCCTGAAGGATGCGCTGACCGGCGGCGGCAGCGATTATGTCGAGGTCGCCGGCGCGCGCAAACATGTCATTGGCTATATGCGCGATTTTCTCTTCGGCCCGGAGCAGGTGGGCACGCCGATCGGCCGCTTGTCCGGCGGCGAGCGCGGCCGGCTGATGCTGGCGCGCGCGCTGGCGCAGCCGACCAACCTCCTGGTGCTCGACGAGCCGACCAACGATCTCGACCTCGAAACGCTCGATCTGCTGCAAGAGCTGCTCGCCGATTACAAGGGCACCGTGATCCTTGTCAGCCATGATCGTGATTTTCTCGACCGTGTCGCATCCTCCGTCCTTGTCGCCGAGGGCGACGGCCGCTGGAGCGAATATGCGGGCGGCTATTCCGACATGGTGGCGCAGCGCGGCCACGGCCTTGGCGCCGCCCCGGTGCTGAAACAAGCGCGCGGGAAGGCCGATTCCAAGGCGCAGACCGCCGCGCCGTTCAAGGCCAGGCGCAAATTGTCCTTCAAGGAAAAGCACGCGCTCGAAACCCTGCCGGCGCAGATGGAAAAGCTGCGCGCCGAGGCGGCGCGGCACAAGGCCGTGCTGGCCGACGCCGATCTCTACCGTCGCGACCGGGGGAAATTCACCGTCGCGACCGAGGCGCTCGCCAATGCGACGGCCGATCTTGCCAAGGCCGAGGACGCGTGGCTGGCGCTCGAAATTCTGCGCGAGGAGATCGAAGCGGCGGGTTAACCCAAAGGAGCCATATTGGCGCCACGCGAATCCTGCTACGACCAAGCCAAACGACTGCCATGCGACCGTAGGGCCGATGTTCAACCGACTTTACCAATGGACGCTTTCGCTCGCCAACAGCCCCCATGCCACCTGGGCGCTGGCGGCCGTTGCCTTTGCCGAAAGCTCGTTCTTTCCCATTCCGCCCGACACGATCCTGGTGCCCATGGTGCTGGCGCGGCCGAAGCGGGCGTTCTTCTACGCGTTGGTCGCAACGCTGGCTTCGGTCGCGGGGGGCCTCCTCGGCTATGCCATCGGCGCGCTGCTCTATGAGACGCTCGGCAAATGGCTCATCCATGTTTATGGCTACGGGTCGCGGGTCGAGGAGGTGCGCGCGCTCTATGCGCATTGGGGCTGGGCCGTCATCCTCATCAAGGGCATGACGCCGATCCCGTTCAAGATCGTGACGATCACCAGCGGGCTTCTCGCCTATAGCCTGCCGCTCTTCATCCTGCTCTCGCTCATCACCCGCGGCGCGCGCTTCTTTCTGGAGGCGGCCCTGCTCAATCGTTATGGCGGGCCGATCAACGGGCTGCTCGAGAAATATTTCGGCTATTTCCTGTTGCTTCTTGCCGCCGCCGTAATTCTCGGCTTTGTCATCGCCGCGCATCTGGCGTGAGGGGAACGTGATAGCGACAGATTTTCGTGATGTGCAGGCCGCCCGCGTCGCGGGCCTGCTTCTCCTGATCGCGGCGGCGACGATTGGCGGCGCCTGGATTTTCCAGGCCTTCGGCTATGCGCCGTGCGAACTCTGCCTCAAGGAGCGCTTCCCCTATTATGCCGGCATTCCCGTCGCCATCGCGACATTCGCCTTCGCCGTGCATCAGTCGCGGGGCTTAACGCGCGCTGGCTTCATCCTGCTGTTTCTTATCTTCGCTTTCAGCGCCGGCTTCGGTATCTATCACGCGGGCGTCGAGTGGCGCTTCTGGCCGGGGCCGACCGCCTGCACGGGCAGCGCGCTGGTGAAGGCGACCTCCATGCAGGACTTTTTGCACCAATTGCAGACGCAGAAAGTCGTGCGCTGCGATGCGGTGGCGATCCGTATCCTCGGCCTTTCTCTCGCGGGCTGGAATGCTTTGATCTCGGCGGTTCTCGCGCTGCTCGCGGCTTGGGGGCTGCGCAAGACCGGCTGAGCTACTCCGTCTCCGCCGCTAATCGCGCCCGGGCGCGCAGCTTTTCCGTCTCGCTCTTCAACTGGCCGCAGGCGGCGAGGATGTCGCGGCCGCGCGGCGTGCGCACCGGGCTGGCATAGCCGGCGTTGAAGACGATGTCGGAAAAAGCCTCGATCTTTTCCCAGTCCGAGCACTCATATTGCGTGCCGGGCCAGGGGTTGAACGGAATGAGGTTGATCTTCGCCGGAATGCCCTTGAGCAGACGCACGAGTTCGCGCGCCTCGGCGGGCAAATCGTTGACGCCTTTCAGCATCACATATTCGAAGGTGATGCGCCGCGCGTTCGAGGCGCCGGGATAGCCGCGGCAGGCGGCGAGCAATTCCTTGATCGGATATTTCTTGTTCAGCGGCACCAGCACGTCGCGTAGATCGTCGCGCACCGCGTGCAGCGAAATCGCCAGCATCGGCCCGGCCTCGGCGCCGAGCCGCTCGATCTGCGGCACGACGCCGGCGGTCGAGACGGTGATGCGGCGCTTCGAGACGGAGAGCCCGTCGCCATCGGCGAGCACGCCGACGGCATCGCGCACATTGTCGAAATTATAGAGCGGCTCGCCCATGCCCATGAAGACGATATTGGTGATCGGCCGCGCGGCGCCCTGCGGCAGCAGGCCGTCTTGCGGCGGCGTCAGGCCAGGAAAATCGCCCAGCCGCTCCCGCGCGACGATGATTTGCGCGACGATCTCACGAGACGTCAGATTGCGGACGAGCTTCTGCGTGCCGGTGTGGCAGAAACGGCAGGTAAGCGTGCAGCCGACCTGGCTCGAAATGCACAGCGTGCCGCGGTCGCTTTCCGGAATATAGACGCATTCAACCTCGGCACCCTTGTCATTGGCATCGGCTGGGGCAAGGCGCAGCAGCCATTTGCGGGTGCCGTCCTGCGACACCTGCTCGGTGACGACCTGCGGCCGTGCCAGGTTTTCCTGCTCTGTGAGCGCGCCGCGCAAGCCCTTGCCGATGTTGAGCATGGCGTCGAAATCGCGAGCGCCCTGGAAATAAAGCCAGTGCCAGAGCTGCGCGACACGCATCTTTATCTCGCGCTCCGGCACACCGTGCGCGCGTAAGGTCTCGGCTAGCTCGGCGCGCGTCGCCCCGGTCAGCGAGGCCTTGGGCAGCGCCGGCGTGGCGTCATCATCTCGCCGCACGGGCGCGGAAGATGGGAGAAGGTCTGCCGCTAAATTCATCGCTGTCATGTAGCATCCGCCAGCAGATTTCTCCACCCGTCATGCGAAGGACTTGAATCCATGGCTTTTGCCCGTCCCGCCCTCGCGCTTCTCCTCGCCCTATCGGTGCCGGGCGCCGCCTCGGCGCAGGCGGCGCTCGTCGAATTCGGTGCCGCATATCGTTGTCGTCGGACACGCGCATACCGAGGTCGCGCCGGATTATGCGGTGCTCTCGCTCGCCGTGGTGACCGAGCGGCCGAAGGCGGCCGCTGCCGCCGCCGCGAATGCCGAAGCAGCGCAGGCCGTGATCGACGCGGTCAAGGCAGAGGGAATCGACCCCAAGGATGTGCAGACGAGCGAGATTTCGCTGAACCCCGTTTACGACACTATCTCCGATGCCGAGGGACGCGGCACGACGCAGAAGCTGCGCGGCTATGAGGCGCGCAATGGCCTGACGATCCGCGTGCGGGCCATCGACAAGGCCGGTGCACTCGCGGCCAGCCTGATCGACAAGGGCGCCAACGAATTTCAGGGCATCAGCTTCGGCTACAGTCACGAGGACGAGCTCAACGCCAAGCTTTACGATGCCGCGATCCGTGACGCTTTGCGCTCTGCCAGCGCCTATCTGCCGGCGGCGGGTGTGACCCTCGGCCGCGTGCTCGAAATCGCGCCGAATGATGAAGGCGGCTATCGCCCGCGCGTCTTCGCCAAGGCGGCGGCGTTCGCTTCCGACGCGGCTGTGCCGCTGGCGCCGGGCACGCTCAGCTATAATTCGCAGGTGCGCGTCACCTGGGAGCTTGTTTCACACTAGCGCGCGTCATTGCGAGCCCGAGGGCGAAGCAATCAAGAAGCAAGGGCTGGATTGGTTCGTCGCTTTCGCTCCTCGCAAGCGAGGAAATCATTTGCGCCAAATCTTTTCCATTCGAGCCAAATGGCGTCCGGCTTCCCAAGCTGCTATCTTGTACCTGACGATGATAGGCGATTGCGGTTCCAAACAATAAGTCTCCGAGGGAATCATCGTGGGGTGGATACCGGGATGGGAGTCGATTGCGGGAACAAGCTGGTGGAGCGCTTTTTGGTTTTGGGCGAGCATTGTAAGTTTGATCGGCTTGGGCGTAGCTGAGGTTGCTTCCCATCGTTACCAAACCCGCAAAGACACTTTGGTGGCCATTGAAGAAGCCACAAAGGATAAACGCCACGAAGATGAGATGGCGCGGCTTCAGCATGACACAGCCAAAGCTAATGAGCGTGCCGCCCAATTAGAAATGGAAGCCGCCCAAGCTCAACTCGAAACGGAGCGGATAAAGGAACTCGTTGGATGGCGCGTTGTTAGCGAGCCCCAAGGCGAAGCGATGGTCGCGACGCTTAAGGCACATCCAGCGGTAATCACGCTCGGCTATGTGGCTGGTGATCCAGAGGCCCTTTTTCTGACCACTATCTTTGGAAAAATTCTCACCGATGCCGGATGGAAATATAGCACGTCCGCAGAGACGTTTTTTGGTTCGTTGGTTTGGGACCTGCATGTTCCCGCCCCCGACACTGAAGCAATCCAACTGCTGAGAACTGCCTTACAAGCCGCTAAAATCCCATATGTGACGGACCCAATCCCCCCAGCCGACATGGTGCGCTTTTCTGGAGCTGAAAAAACGGAGGGTATATTCTTTGTGGGGTCGAAACGTCCTCCGGGTCGATAATGCACCAACCTATCATTCGAGCATCCCCAAAGAGGGGGCCGACTACCTTTGTCAACTGACGGATAATCGCCCTCGCAAAGACGGCCGCTCTAGCGCCTGCGCAAAACCTCGGCGAGAGAGATTTGCCCGCTGCCCGGCTTCAGCGGCTTCTGCTGGCTCTCGTGCGGCGCCCAGCCGGAGAGGAAGACGATCTCGAAGGTGGCGCGCAGGCGCCCGTCGTCATCGGCATTCTCGCGCGCGTAAATCTCCGCCGCGCGCAGAAACAGCGCTCGCCGGGCCGGCCGGCGCAGCCTCTCGACAAGCGCATTGGTCGCGCCCATCGCCCGCAGATCGGCGAGCAACGCGAAGAGATGCGGATAGCGCACATTCAGCGTTTCGACATCGGTGACGGGCAGGGCGAAGCCGGCGCGCTGCAACAGGCCGCCCATGTCGCGCAGATCGGCGAAGGGCGCGATGCGCGGCGAGACGCCGCCGGAAATTTCGCTCTCGGCTTCGGCCAGCGCGGCGCGCAATTCGCGCAGGCTGGCGCCGCCGATCAGGCAGCCGAGAAAAAGCCCGTCGGGCTTCAGCGTCCGGCGGATTTGCGCGAGCGTGCCGGGCAGATCGTTGACGTCCTGTAGCGCCAGCGCCGAGACGGCGAGATCGAACGTGTTTGACGCAAAGGGCAGAAGCTCGGCATCGCCCGCAGCGCCGCCTAGCCCTGCCGTCTGTGCCAGCGGCGCGAGCCGCGTGATCCGCGCGGCCGGATAGGCGGTGGCGAGCGCCTCTGCGAGCAGCGGTAAGGGCGTACCAATATCGGCAATGGCGGAAAAGCGCCGGGTGACGGCGCTAAGCCGTTCGACGATCTCCCCCGCCGCGCGGGCCAGCAGAAAATCGGCAGGCCTTGCCGCCAGCGCGCGGGCGAGGCGGCGGCGCTGCAAGGCGCGGTCGAAGATCAGGAACGAGTTCTGTGCCACACGCGTCTTTTACCTCAGGCGCTCGATCATCGGCGGCAAAATTTCTGGCACTCGTGGAAACCTGACCTATGCTGGCGGAATGATCCATGCCCCCTCCGCGATCGGCCCGGCCGCGCCTCTGCTGCGCGCATGGAAGCGCACTTGGGCGACGCACGCCTGGCGGCAGGGCGGGGCGCTGGCGAATGCCGCGCTCGACGTGATCTTTCCGCCGTCCTGCCTCGTCTGCCGCAAGGCGGTGGCGGCGCATGGCGCCTTGTGCCCCGCGTGCTGGCGCAGCATCGGCTTCATCGAGAAGCCCTATTGCGAGCGGCTCGGTACGCCGTTTCCCTACGATCTCGGTGTCCCCGGCTTGCAATCGCCAGAGGCGATAGCCAATCCGCCCGTCTATCAGCGCGCCCGCGCCGTCGCGCGCTTCGAGGATGGCCCGGTGCGCGACCTGATCCACCGGCTGAAATATGGCGACCGGACGGAGCTGGCGAAGCCGCTCGGCCGCTGGATGGCGCGCGCCGGGGCGGAGCTTCTGGCCGAGGCCGACCTGCTCGTGCCGGTGCCGTTGCACCGGCGCCGGCTGATGTGGCGGCGGTTCAATCAGGCCAATGTGCTGGCGCAAGTCGTCGCCGCCGCGAGCGGCAAGAAGGCCGACCCCTTTGCGCTTAAGCGGGTCAAGCCGACCCGGCCGCAGGTCGGCCTCAGCCGCACCCAGCGCGCCGACAATGTGCAGGGCGCCTTCGCCGTGCCGGAGGCGGCGGCCGCAGCGGTCCTGGGCCGCAAGATCGTGCTGATCGACGATGTGCTCACGTCCGGCGCGACGCTCAATGCCGCGGCCCGCGTCCTGCTTCGGGCCGGGGCAGCGCGCGTCGATGTCCTGGTCTTCGCCAGGGTTGTCGGTGCCGCCTGAAACACCATATGCTGAGCAATCCCCAGAGGTTGATTCAATGCCGCAACCGATCGATATCGTTATCTACACCACGGCCGCGTGCCCCTATTGCCGCCGGGCCAAGGCGCTGCTCCGTGAGCGCGGGCTCGAATTCAAGGAAATATCCGTCGATGGCGATCCGCAAGCCCGCGCGGCGATGACGGCGCGCGCGGGTGGGCGCTATACCGTGCCGCAGATTTTCTTCGGCGAGACGCATATTGGCGGCTGTGATGATCTGCATGATCTCGATGCGCGGGGCGGCCTGGAGACGGCTTTGGCTGACGCGGCACGATGATCAAATATGCGCTAAAATGCGCCAGCGGCCACGAATTCGATTCGTGGTTCCCGAGCGCCGCGAGTTATGACGCGCAGGCCGCGCAAGGCCAAATCGGCTGCCCGATCTGCGGCTCAGCCGAGGTGGGCAAGGCGATCATGGCGCCGGCGGTTTATCACGGTGAGAGCATCGAAGCGCCGCCTGACGCCGACGCGCTTCGCGCGCAGAAAATCGCCGAATTGCGGGCGTTGCGCCATTATGTGATGGGCGTGACCGAGGATGTCGGCACCCGCTTTCCCGACGAGGCGCGGCGGATCGCCGAAGGCTCGGGTGAGGAGCGGCCGATTCGCGGCCAGGCGACGCTTGAGGAGGCCAAGGCCTTGCACGAGGAGGGCATTGCCATCCTGCCGCTGCCGCTCGTGCCGGAAGACTTGAACTAAAGAAGACTTGAACTCATTCGTGCGCCCCGTCTCGGGCGTAAGTCTCGCACAAGCTGTACTGCGGACAGTTGCGGTTTCATCGCCGGAGCCGCCCCATGTCACTCGCCCTCGATGCGATGCTCAACGAAGCCGCGGACAGGTTGCGGCAGGGCCGCAAGAGCGAGGCGCTTGTGCCGCTCGTGGGCCTCGATCCGGCGAAGATCAACAGCCCGGAGCGCTGTCAGCTTGCCGGCCTCATTCATCTCGGGGCGGAGGCCTGGGCCGCCGCGGTGCCGTGGTTCGCGCAAGCGCGCGCCTTGCGGCCGGATTTCCTCGACGCCGTCGTGCGGCTCGCGCGCGTGCTGCAAAGACTCGGCCGCTTTGAAGAAGCCGCCGCCGCTTTCGACGAGGCCGAAAAACTCGGCCCTGCCGATCCGGCGGTCTATTATAATCACGGCCTCGTCCTGCGCGCCCTCGGCCGCAATGGCGCGGCGATCGCCGCCTTCGATCATGCCTTGCGATTGCAGCCGGCCTATCCCGAAGCCTTGCGCGCCGGAGCAGTCATCCTCTCCGAGAGCGGCAATCCCTACGGCGCGCTGAAATTTCTCGAAGAGGCGATTCGCCTCGATCCGGATTATTACGAGGCACAGCTCGACCGCGCCAACGTTCTCAGCGAGCTGAAACGCCACGAGGCCGCGCGCGCGGCCTATGTTGACGCGCTGGCGCTCTTTCCCGGCCATCCGGAGCTTCTCAACAATCTCGGCGTCGCGCTGATCGAGCTTGGCGATCTTGCCCGTGCGGTCGCGGCCTTCGATGAGGCGCTCGCGGCGCAGCCGGATTCTCCCGAGGCCTGGTTCAATCGCGGCACGGCGCTGACGAAGACGGCGGGGCCGGAGGCGGCGCTCGAATCCTTCGATCGCGCGCTGGCACTGCGGCCGGATTATCCCGCGGCGCTCGTCGGGCGCGGCGTGGCGCTCAAGGAGATCGGCGCCTTCGATGCGGCGGACGCGGCTTTCGACGCCGCAATCGCGCTTGCGCCGGAGAACGCCCATGCGCGCAACAACAAGGGCGCGCTGCAATTGCTGCGCGGCGATTTCCGCAACGGCTGGAATGGCTACGAATATCGCTGGGCTTGCGGCACGACGCCCCAGAACGCGCTGAAATTCCCCATCCCGCAATGGCAGGGCACCTCGCATCCAGGCGAAAAGCTGATCGTTTTCGACGAGCAGGGCCTCGGCGATACATTGCAGTTCTGCCGCTATCTGCCGCTGCTGGCCAAGGCGGACATCGATGTCACCTTCTTCTGCCGCAGCAAGATGATCCGCCTGCTGCGCGGGCTGATGCCGCGGGTGCATTGCGTCGACGATCTCGGCCCGCACGACCGCTTCGACAGCCAGATCGCCCTCTCCAGCCTGCCGCGGGCGCTGAAGACGGAGCTTGGGAGCGTCCCGGCGCGGACGCCCTACCTCGCTGCCGAGCCAGCGCTCGCCGCCAAATGGGCCGAGCGTCTGGCAAGCCGGGGCGATCCTTCCGCCTTCAAGGTCGGACTCTGCTGGCACGGCAATCCCAATCCCAAGGCCGATCCGGCGCGCTCGGTGCCGCTGGCGGCTTTCGCCCCGCTAACGCGGGCGCGGGATTTCCGCTTCATCAGCCTGCAGAAGCACGACGGGCTGGATGAACTCGCCACGGCAGAGCTCAAGATCGAAACGCTGGGTGCTGATTTCGACGCGGGGCCGGACGCCTTCGTCGATACAGCAGCGGTGATGCAGGCGCTCGACCTTGTCATTACTTGCGATACGTCGATTGCGCATCTCGCCGGCGCGCTTGGCCGCCCGACCTTCCTGCTGCTGAAGAAGGTTCCCGACTGGCGCTGGCTGCTCGATCGCGAGGATACGCCCTGGTATCCGACGATGCGGCTGTTCCGCCAGCAGACGCGCGGCGACTGGGCCGAGGTGATGGAACGCGTCCTCGCGGCCGCTCGAGCGGGATGCGAAAATCCCGCTCTAAGTCTTTAGAGCCGATCACGGCGCGATTACGCTTCAGGGCTTCACGCCCGGCGCTCGGCGGTGATGATGTAATTCACGTCGGTGTCGCGACTGCGCCGCCAGCTGGCGGTCAGCGGGCTGTAGGTCACGCCCGTCTCTTCGAGAATTTTCAGGCCGCCGCCTCTGAGCGCCAGGCGCAATTCCCGCGGCGTGACGAAGTGCTCCCAATCGTGCGTGCCGCGCGGCACCCAGCGCAGGATATATTCGGCGCCGACGATCGCCAGCGCATAGCTCTTCAGCGTGCGGTTGATGGTCGCCGCGACCAGCACGCCGCCGGGCTGCACCAGCGACGCGGCCGTCGCGATGAAGGCTTTGACATCCCGCACATGCTCGACGACCTCCATGGCGAGCACGACGTCGTAGCGGCGCTTTTCTTCGGCGAGCGCCTCGGCCGTGGTCTGGCGATAGTCGATCATGAGGCCGGATTCGCCGGCATGCAGACGCGCGACGGCGATATTGGTCGGCGCCGGATCGACGCCGGTCACCTCCGCCCCGAGCTTCGCCAGCGCCTCGCTCAAAATGCCGCCGCCGCAGCCGATATCGAGGATTTCGAGCCCCTCCAGCGGCCGGTCCGGCTGCCCGGTCGGGCGGCTGTCGCCGCGCGGGCGGCCGGCCAGAAGCTCCTTGAGGTAATCGACGCGGACGGGGTTGAACCGGTGCAGCGGCTTCATCGGCCCCTTGGTGTCCCACCAGGTCGCGGCCAGCCGGTCGAAGCGGGCGACCTCCTCCGGATTGACGCTGGCGCCGGTGTGCGGCTCCTTTAGCCCTGACATCTTAACCCTCCCGCCCCGCGTCCCAGCCGCTCAATTGACTGGCGGCCAAGGCCGTGATGTATACGCGCCGCATCGCCGCGGTGCGCGCTCCGGCGATCGCGGTAAGCCATTCCAGAGACCGAAACAAGAAAGCGCTGCCGGACCCGATGGCCCGCCTCGTGATGAAATTCGGCGGGACTTCCGTCGCTGGCGTTGATCGCATCCGCAATGTCGCGCGGCATGTGCAGCGCGAGGTCGCGGCCGGCAACGAGGTCGCCGTCATCGTCTCGGCCATGGCCGGCAAGACCGATGAGCTTGTCGCGCTCTGCAAGGAAGCCTCCCCCAATTATGACCGGCGCGAATATGACGCCGTCGTCGCCACTGGCGAGCAGGTGACAGCCGGGCTGCTGGCCATCGTTCTCCAGGATATGGGCATCCCGGCGCGCTCCTGGCAAGGCTGGCAGGTGCCAATCCTGACGAGCGAGGCCGCCAGCGCGGCGCGCATCTCGCAGATCAATGGCGAGCATATTGTCGCCAGCTTCCTGGCAAAGCAGGTCGCCGTCATCGCCGGATTCCAGGGTATTCACGCCGCCACAGGGCGGGTCACCACGCTCGGTCGCGGCGGTTCGGACACCAGCGCCGTGGCGGTCGCGGCGGCGATCAAGGCGGAGCGCTGCGACATCTATACCGATGTCGATGGAATCTATACGACCGATCCGCGCGTCGTGCCGAAGGCGCGGCGGCTCGATCGCATCGCCTTCGAGGAAATTCTGGAAATGGCCTCGCTCGGGGCCAAGGTGATGCAGGTGCGTTCGGTGGAATTGGCGATGATGAAGCGCGTCAAGACCTATGTGCGCTCGTCCTTCGACGATCCCGCCGCCCCGCGCCCCGGCACTTTGATTTGCGATGAGGAGGATATCGTGGAACAGCAGGTCGTCACCGGCATCGCTTTTTCACGCAACGAAGCGCAGATCACCTTGCGCCGCGTCGCCGATCGCCCGGGGGTCGCCGCGGCGATCTTCATGCCGCTCGCGGACGCGCATATCAATGTCGATATGATCGTCCAGGTCGCCTCCGACGATACGGTGACGACGGACATCACGTTCACCGTCGCCGCCAACGATTACGAGCGCGCCCGCGCTATTCTTGAAAAAGCACGGGCCACGATCGGCTATGCTGCATTGCAAGGCGCAACCGACGTGGCCAAGGTCTCGGCGATCGGCATCGGCATGCGCAGCCACGCCGGTGTCGCTGCGCTGGCCTTCAAGGCTTTGTCGGAAAAGGGCATCAACATTCGCGCAATCACGACATCAGAGATCAAATTTTCCGTATTAATTGACGCCGCCTATACAGAGCTCGCCGTGCGCACGCTACATACGCTCTACGGTCTGGATCAGGTCTAAATTCCTGCACTTCTTGCGTAACGTCACGCGATTGATGCTTGCGGTCTGATCTTTGCATTCGCTATAGGGTATCTATCACGTTCCGGCGGCGCTGGTTTTCTATGATGGGTTCGTCTGGGCCCTTTTGATCGCTGCATGCCATCGCCGGAGAAACGTGCGGCGGGCGTTTTTCCGGAATTGAAAATCTTAGATCCCCCAGCGGATGATGCTTTGTGCCGACCTTTGAATCCGAGGCCCCCGGGCCGGAAAAAGACAAGTCCGCCCGCGCGGCCGCGCCGGGCGGTCCGCGTCAGCTGCTGCGGCGGCTGCGCGAGGTCGTGGCCGAGCCGATCAGCCCGCAGGATCGGCTAGATAAGATCGTCGTCCTCATCGCCGCGAACATGGTGGCTGAAGTCTGCTCGGTCTACGTTCTGCGCGCCGACGGGCGGCTTGAACTTTTCGCAACCGAAGGCCTGAACCGCGAGGCCGTTCACCTCACGACAATGCGCAAGGGCGAGGGCCTTGTCGGCCTGATCGCCGAATCGGCCGAGCCGCTGGCGCTCGCCGATGCGCAGCACCATCCCTCGTTCTCCTACCGGCCGGAGACGGGCGAGGAAATTTATTCGTCCTTCCTCGGTGTGCCGATTCTGCGCGGCGGCAATACGCTCGGCGTTCTCGTCGTGCAGAACCGCGCCCGCCGCGTCTATCTCGAAGAGGAAATGGAGGCGCTCCAGACGACGGCGATGCTGCTCGCCGAAATGGTCGCTTCCGGGGAATTGCAGGCGATCGGCCTGCTCGACACCGAGATCGCGCTCAACCGGCCGGTGGCGCTCAAAGGCGTGCCGATCGCCGAGGGCGTCGGCCTCGGCTATGTCGTGCTGCACGAGCCGCGCATCATCGTGAAACAGCTCGTCGCCGAGGATGTGAAAGCCGAGACGGATCGGCTTGAGACCGCCATCGGCGGCGTGCGTGAATCGATCGACAAATTGATCGAACGCGGCGACCTCGGCCATGGTGAGCACCGCGAAGTACTCGAAGCCTTCCGCATGTTCGCCTATGACCGCGGCTGGATACGCCGCCTGCGCGAAGCGGTCGCGACGGGCCTCACTGCGGAGGCGGCGGTCGAGCGCGTGCAGAGCGATGCCCGCGCCCGGCTGCAACGCCAGACCGATCCCTATCTGCGCGAGCGCCTGCACGATCTCGATGATCTCGCCAACCGGCTGCTGTATCAGCTCGCCGGCCGCGACTTCGTCACCGCGCAATCGGAGCTTCCCGACAATGCGATCATCGTCGCCCGCACCATGGGGCCGGCGGCGCTGCTCGATTACGACCGCACGAAGTTGCGCGGCATCGTGCTGGAGGATGCCGGGCTTTCGAGCCATGTCGCCATCGTCGCGCGCGCGCTCGGCATCGCGACGGTCGGCGAGGTGCCGAACATTCTTGCCTTCGTCGAGCCGGGCGATGCCGTCATCGTTGACGGCACGACCGGCGAAGTGCAGGTGCGCCCGCCGCCGGATGTCGAAAATGCCTATGCCGAGAAGGCGCGCCTGCGTGCCCGCCGGCAGGAGCAATATCATAAGCTGCGCGACGTTCCGTGCGTGACCAGGGACGGCGTGCCGTTCGAGCTGCATATGAACGCGGGTCTGCTTGTCGATCTGCGCCATGCCGAGGAGACGGGCGCGAGTTCGATCGGCCTTTTCCGCACCGAATTGCAATTCATGATCGTCTCGCAATTCCCGCGGATTCAGCAGCAATACGATTTCTATACCTCCGCCTTCGAGGCGGTGCCGGGCAAGCCGATCACCTTCCGCACGCTCGACATCGGCTCCGACAAGGTGCTGCCCTATATGACGCAGACGGAGGAGGAGAATCCGGCGCTCGGCTGGCGTGCCATCCGCATCTCGCTCGATCGGCCGGCGCTGCTGCGCATGCAATTGCGGGCATTGTTGCGCGCCGGCGCGGGCCGCGATGTGCGCATCATGTTTCCGATGGTCGCTATTGTCGATGAGTTCGTGCGCGCGAAGGATCTGGCGCTGCGCGAGGTTGCTTACCTGACGCGTCACGGCTATGGCGTGCCGCGCGAGCTGCAGCTCGGCGCCATGGTCGAAGTCCCGTCGCTGCTATGGCAGCTCGACGAAATCTGCGCGCGCGCCGATTTTCTCTCAGTCGGCACCAATGATCTCATCCAGTACATGTTCGCTGCCGACCGCGAGAACAAGCACGTCTCGAGCCGGTTCGATCCGCTCTCGGCGCCGCTGCTGCGGGCGTTGCGTACGCTCGTCGAGACGGCGGCGCGCCATAACACGCCCGTCACCCTCTGCGGCGAGATGGGCGGCCAGCCGCTGGAAGCTCTGGCGTTGATCGCGATCGGCTTCCGCAAATTGTCGATGTCGCCGTCCTCGATCGGCCCGGTCAAGGCGGCGCTGCTCTCGGCCGATGTTTCGACGCTCAGCAAATTGGTCAACGCGCTGATCGATGCCAAGGACGGCGCCAAGTCGATCCGCGGCGCCCTGCAGAAATTTGCCGCGGACAACGCGATCCCGGTCTAGCGCCGCCGCTCCGCAGCATTGACGGGGCTCTCGTGATAAGCTCTTAAACAGCCATGCTGCCGCAAGAAAAGCTCGATCTCATCCTGCGCCGCCACGCCGAAATTTCGGATCGGCTGGCGACGGGCCAGGATTCGGCAACTTTCGTTGCCTTGTCCCGCGAATTGGCCGAACTCGATGACGTTGTCGCGGCGATCCGCACCTATCGCGGCGAGGTGGCGGAAATCGCCGGCATCGATTCGCTTCTGGAAGATCCAAAGCTCGATGCCGAAATGCGCAGTCTCGCCGAGAGCGAGCGCGCCGAGGCGCGGGTGCGGCTCGCGGCGCTCGAACAGAAGCTGCGCGTCGCGCTGCTGCCGAAGGATGCCGCCGATGAGAAAAGCGCGATCCTAGAAATCCGCGCTGGCACCGGCGGCGACGAGGCGGCGCTGTTCGCCGGCGATCTCTTTCGCATGTACCAGCGCTATGCCGAAGCGCATGGCTGGCGCGTCGAGATTCTCTCGACGAGCGAGGGCGCGCTCGGCGGCTTCAAGGAGATCATCGCCGAGATCGAGGGCCGCGGCGTCTTCGCGCGGCTGAAGTTCGAGTCCGGCGTGCATCGCGTCCAGCGCGTGCCGGAGACGGAGACGCAGGGGCGGGTGCATACGTCGGCGGCGACGGTCGCCGTCCTGCCCGAGGCGCAGGATGTCGATATCGACATCAACGAGGCGGACCTCAAGATCGATACGATGCGCGCGCAGGGCGCCGGCGGCCAGCATGTCAACAAGACGGAATCGGCCATCCGCATCACCCATCTGCCGACCAATACGATCGTCTTCGTCCAGGATGAGCGCTCCCAGCACAAGAACCGGGCGCGGGCGATGGCGCTGCTGCGGGCGCGCCTTTACGACACGCAGCGCCAGAAGCTCGACGCCGAGCGCGCCGCGGACCGGCGTGCGCAGGTCGGTTCAGGCGACCGCTCCGAGCGCATCCGCACCTATAATTTTCCGCAAGGGCGCGTCACCGATCACCGCATCAATCTGACGCTCTACAAGCTCGACAAGGTGATGACCGGCGAGGCGCTCGACGAGGTCATCGACGCGCTGATCACCGAACATCAGGCGAGCCTGCTCGCGAGCGAGAGATAATCTAGTCCGGGCCGACCAATTGGCCTGGCGGCGGCAGAGCCGGGCCGGCGGGAGCGGCGGCGCGGCCGTGCAGAAGACTCGCGAAAAATCCGGCGAAGGCCGCATCGAGCGCGGCGAAGATCGCATTGCCGGCGAGCGCTCCGACCGGCCAGCCGTGCCGGTGCGTGAAGAAGAAATGCGCCATCAGCGCGATTGCGACAGCGAGCGCCGCGCCGGCATCGAAGGCGGAAACGCGCTTCACTAAGGTCAGCGCCAGGACCGGCGCGATCAGGCTCGCCGAGAAGATCGTGGCGAGCAGGATCAGATTACGCGGATCGGCGCGATGGTGTTCGAGAAAGACGCCGCAGAGCACGATGAGCAGAATGGTGAGCGCGCGCGCGATCGCGAGCCTGCGGCTCACCGGCCCGAAGCGCCGGCGGTCGGGATGATAGATGTCGTGGCCGAGGCTGGTGGTGAAGGATTGGACGCCAGCCGCCGCGACGGCGATGCCCAGCGTCATGGCGAAGACCGAGGCGAGGCCCGCGAGCACGGCGCCGAGATGCGTGAGGTTCGGCAGATTTTCGAGCAAATAGGCCGCGCTCGTGCCGATGTCCTGTGGACGCACGGTTTGCGTGAAGCCCGGCTGCGCCGCGCAGGCGTTCGCGATGGCATGCACATTGTCGCTCGCGACGCCGCAGAGCGTCAGGTCCTGGGCGCGGCTGGCGGTGAGAATCTCCGCCGGGAGCTTCGCCGGCTCTTGGCCGACTAGCACGGCATCGAGCGCATGCGTCGCGCGGGCCAAGGTTAGGACTGAGAGCAGGGCCAGCGCGCCGATGAAAAACACCGCGAGCGGCCCCGCGCGCAGCGCCGGAATACGACCGCCGCTCGCCACCGAGGGGCCGAACAAAGGCGTCAAGGCGGAAAGGCCGAGCGCCAGTGCGAGGGCGATAGCCGGGCTAAACGGCGGCGCAGCGCTGGCGCCCGACATTTCGGCAAAGCGCGCGGTGCCGCTCAGCCAGAGCGGTGACTCGTGGAAAATATTCAGCGCCGCCGGCAGGCCGAGCGCCGTCAGGCTCACGATGGTCGCGCCGGCCGCGAGCCAGATCACGCCGGAGAGGCCGCCCGGCACGATGAGCAGAACGAGCAAGACGCCGACGATGGCGATGCCGAGGCTGCGGCCGATGCCGGTCGTCGCGATGAAGGCGCGCAGCGCGATATCGAAACCCGCGAGCGCGACGAAAACGGCGCAGGCCGCCGCGATCACCGCGATCGCGCAGCGCACCAGCGGATGCGGAAAGCGGGTGCCGACGAGATCGGCGATCGAGAAGGCGGCGCTGCGGCGCAGATAGGGCCCGGTCACGCAAAGCGCGCAGGTGAGGCCGGCCGCGAAACCCACCGCCAGCGAGGCAAAGCCGACGCCGGGCAGCAGCGGCGGCAGAAAGGCCAGGAACAAGCCGGCCGCGAGGCCGGCATAGGCGAGCGCGGCATAGGCGGGTGGCAGATTGCGCCCGCCGGCATAGAATTCTCCGGGCCGCATCGTCCGCAGCCGCACGGCGATGACCCCCAGGCCCGCGAAGATCATCGCCCAGACGCAAAAGCGCAGCATCGCGCCGGGCAGGCCGACGCGGGCGAGAACGCCGAGCAGGCCAAGCCCGATGGCGAAAGCCGCAAGCGCGAAACTGAAGCCGGCGTCGATCGAAGCACGCGCCGAATAGGCGTCCGAACCGTCCTTTTGCGTCACAGGCAACTCTCGATCGCAGCGAATCCGTCGCGCGGCGCATCATAATGGCATCGCAATCATTGGGGAACATGCGCCGACCGGCCTTGCGCTGCCGCAGATCGGCGTGTGATGCGGCACACTTGGCGGCCACGCGGGCGCACCTATATCCCGAGCGTATTCAGCTAGAAAGATTCACATGGTCGAGGACATTAAAGCGCCGCCGCAAGCGAATGCTCCACAAGGGAACGTCTGGGCGCCCGTCGAGGCGGGGGCCACACCCTGGAAGGCGCAGCCGGATACGCCGTTGGCGCGTTTTCTGGGCGGCCCGCCGCTCAGCGTCTTCTGGCGGCTGTTCTTCCTGTCGCTGATCGTCGGGGCGCTGCTGATGTGGCTCGACATCCGGCCCTACGACATATTCGAGGCTTTGGTGCGCTTCGCGCACCGGATCTGGGCGCTCGGCTTCGACGCGATCCGGCAGGTCGGCGATTATCTGCTCGCCGGGGCGATCATCGTCGTACCGCTGTGGTTCGTCTCACGGCTCGTGTCGCGGCGCTAGGGCATCGGACCGAAAAGTGCGCAGCGGTTTTCGGACGAATCCGATGCGAATGTCCGCTAGCTGAGCTTTCCGAATTGAATATCGGCGGCGGTGATCTTGCCCGCGGCCCAGTCCGTCGCCGTGCGGCCGCGCGCGGCGGTAAGCCGGTCGAATCCGGACTGGCTCAGATGTTGGACGAGCCCGTCCTTGATCTCCTCGATAAGTCCGACACCCTTGAAGACGAGCGCGGAATAAAGCTCGATCAGATCGGCGCCCGCCTCGATCTTGGCGAGCGCGGTCGCGGCATTCTCGATCCCGCCGATGCCGATCAGCGCAAACGCGCCTTCGGCACGCAGATAGGCCTGCGCCAGCAGCCAGGTCGAGAGGTGGAACAAGGGCCGGCCGGAGAGGCCGCCGTGCTGTTTGGCGATCTCGTGATCGACGAGGCTTTCCGGCCGCGAGAGTGTCGTGTTGGAAATCGCTAGGCCGTCGATCTTGCGCGCCTTGCAGACATCGATGATGCCGTCGAGTTCGTCGAGCGTCAGGTCGGGCGCGATCTTGACGACGAGCGGCACGCGCCGGGGCGCCGCATCGCGGGCGGCGAGCACAGATTCGAGCAGATCGTTCAACTCCTGCCGGCGCTGCAGATCGCGCAAGCCGGGCGTGTTCGGCGAGGAAATGTTGACAACGAAAAAGTCCGCCACATCGGCGAAGGCCGCGATACCCGCCACGTAATCTGCGACGCGATCCTTGGAGGTCTTGTTGGCGCCGATATTGACCGCGACGAGACCCTTTGTGCGCGGCCGCGCGGCGAGCCGGCGATGGGCCGCCGCATGGCCGGCGCTGTTGAAGCCGAAGCGGTTGATGACGGCACGATCGTGCCGCAGGCGGAAGAGGCGCGGACGCGAATTGCCCGGCTGCGGCCGCGGCGTGATGGTGCCGACTTCGGTGAAGCCGAAGCCGAGCTGCAAAACGGCATCGACGGCCTCGCCGTTCTTGTCGAAACCCGCCGCAAGGCCGAGCGGATTGGGAAAATCGAGGCCGAAGGCGCTGACCGCCAGCCGGGGGTCGTCAGGCGGCGCCTGCGGCACCGGCAGAATCGACAGGGCCTTGACCGTCACCCGATGCGCTGTCTCGGGCGGCAGGCGCAGGACAAGCGGATGCGCCACAGCGGTGAACATGCGAACGCGGCTCATGGGAATTCGCCGCCGAGTTGATGCGTGCCGTCGGCGCCGAGCGGCAGCACCATTACCGAGACGACCGCGTCGAGGCTCAAGGGCGCGTAAAGATGCGGAAACAGCGCCCCGCCGCGCGAGGGTTCATAGCGCAAGGTCGCGCCCAAGCGTTGCGGATCGACGCCGACGAGCAGCAGCCCCTCCTGGCCGGCGAAATGGTGCGTGGCCGTGCCGCGCACCTGCGCCGCGGTCGAGAGATGGATGAAGCCGTCGGCCACGTCGACCGGCGCGCCGATGAAGACGCCTTTCGCTTCGGCTTCCCGCCAGAGGTCTTTCGGCACGATCTTGTAGATGAGGTCCATTCCCCACACGCTTCCCCAACCCGCAAACCGCAACAGGCTTACGGGTTCTTGCGCGTGTTGCAAGAGCCTAGCTGTCGCCGCTTTCGAAGGCGAGCAGGGCCTCCTTCGGCATGGGGAAGGCATTGGCCTCGGAGGGAAAGGCGCGCCGGTGCACGTCGCGAGCATAATCGGCGATAGCCGTGCCGATCAGCGGGCCGAGTTCGGCATAGCGGCGGTTATGGCGGAAGTTCGCGCCCGTCAGGCCGAGCAGATCGGTGACCACAAGCACCTGTCCGTCGGTGTAGCGGCCGGCGCCGATGCCGATGGTCGGCGCGGCGACCGCCCGCGTCACACGGGCGGCGACTTCCTCGGGGATCAATTCCAGGACGAGCAGGGAAATGCCGGCTTGGTCGAGCGCGATAGCATTTTCGACCAGCTGCGCAGCTTCCGCGGCCGAGCGGCCGCGCAATTTCTTATCGAGATGGGTCTGCGGTTCGAGGCCGAGGTGGCCGCAGACGGGAATGTCTGCCGCAACGAGAGCGGCGGCGATCTCGGGCCGGGCGCCTTCGAATTTCACCATGTCGGCGCCGGCCTCGCGCAAATGCCGCGCATTGGCGACGGCGCGTTCCGGCGTCTCATAGGTGCGATAGGGCAGATCGGCCAGGATGGCGGCCAGCGGCGCGCCGCGGCGCACGGCGCGGAGATGGTGCGCGATGTCGGAAAGCTGCACCTCCTGCTCGCTGGCATAGCCGAGCACATTGGTGCCGACGCTGTCGCCGACGAGGATGAGATCGACCCCGGCCGCCGCCTCGGCCTTGGCGGTGGGATGGTCATAGGCGGTCAGCACGGCGATCGGCTGGCCCTGCCGCTTCATCTCCAAAAACCGCGCCGTGATATCCATCGCTCCCCGAATCCTTGCCGCCGGCGGGCTGGCGCTGTGAATAGCGTGGAAAAGATTTATCCGCGCCGCGGCTCTTATCTATAGTGCGGGGAGCCAAACCTAAAGGCACCGATGCGATTCCCAGCCTCCTTCCTCGACGAATTGAAGGCCCGCGTGCCTGTCTCCGAGGTCGTGCGCCGCCGGGTGAAGCTGACCAAGGCTGGCCGCGAATGGCGCGGCCTCTCGCCTTTCAACGCCGAGCGCACGCCGTCCTTCTATGTCAACGACCAGAAGATGGCTTGGTTCGACCTTTCGGCCGGCAAGAACGGCAATATTTTCGATTTCCTGATGGAGACCGAGGGGCTCTCCTTCCCCGAGGCGGTCGAGCGCCTGGCGCAGGAGGCGGGCGTGCCGCTGCCGCGGACGAGCCCGGAGGCCGAGGCGCAAGAGAAGCAACGTGCAACCCTCTACGACGTGCTCGACGCCGCGGCGGCCTATTTCGCCGCCGAGCTCAACGGCCGCGGCGGCGCCAAGGCGCGTGACTATCTTACCGGGCGCGGTCTGCCCCCGGCGCTGATCGGCGAATTCCGTCTCGGTTATGCCGGGCCGGAGAAATTCGCGCTCCGCGACCATCTCGCCGGCAAGGGCATTTCCGCCGAGCAGATGATCGCCGCCGGCCTGCTCGTCCATGGCGATGACATTGCCGTGCCCTATGATCGCTTCCGCGACCGCATCATGTTCCCGATCGCTGACCGCAGCGGCCGCATTATCGCCTTCGGCGGCCGCGCGCTCAGCAAGGACGTGCAGGCGAAATATCTCAATTCGCCGGAGACGGCGCTCTTCCATAAAGGCGCGGTGCTCTACAACCATCATCGCGCCCGCAAGGCGGCGCATGACAAGGGCAATGTCATCGCCGTCGAAGGCTATGTCGATGTCATCGCCATGTCGGCGGCGGGCTTCCCGCAGACCGTGGCGCCGCTCGGCACGGCGCTCACCGCCGACCAATGCGAATTGCTCTGGAAGATGGCGGAGGAGCCGATCCTCTGCTTCGATGGCGACCGGGCCGGCCGCAAGGCGGCGTTTCGCGCCGTCGATCTCGCTTTGCCGCTGATCGGTGACGGCCGCTCGCTGCGCTTCGCACTCCTGCCGGAAGGACAGGACCCTGACGATCTCGCCCGCGCCAGCGGCCCGGCAGCGGTCGAAGGCGTGATCGGCGCGGCGCTGCCGCTTGTCGATCTCATCTGGCAGCGCGAGACCGAGGCGGACGTTTTGGCGACGCCCGAGCGCCGCGCTGCGCTCGAGCGCCGGTTGCAGGCGCTGTGCGGTGGAATCCGCGACGAGATTTTGCGGCGGCATTATCAGGCGGAATTTCGCAACCGGCTGTCGGCTTTGTTCGAACCCGCGCGGCCGCGCCGCGAGGGCGGTTTTGCCGGGCGCGGGGCGCAGAGTCGCCCAGACCGGCCGGGGCCGCGCCGCGGCCGGTTCGGGCCGGAAGAGCCGCAGGGCTATGCCTCGCTACCACCGCCGATCGGCCCGGGCCTCGCGCGCTCGCCCATCCTGCGCCCGAGGACGCCGGATCTGACGCCGCGTGAATCTCTTATGTTATTGATATTCATCAATCACCCGGCGCTGATCGACGCCCACGGCGAGGCTCTGGGCGAGCTTGAACTTGGCAATCCGGAAGCCGCCGCTCTGCGCGGCAAGATGCTCGATCTCTGGGCGCATGGCCAAGTGACGCCGGAGGCGTTCCGGGACGGCCTCACTTCCGGCGGGTTCGAAGCCTTTTTGCGGCGGCTCGACGCGAGTGCCCACGCGGCTCTATGGATCGTCGCGCCCGAGGCGGCCGACGCCGACGCCGAAGAAGCTTTGAAGCAAGCCTTGGCCTTGCATCGTAAGATGCGGGCGCTACATAGCGAATTGCACTCGGCGGAGATGGCTTTGGCAGCGGAGGCGAGCGAGATCAATCTGGCCAGATTGCTGGATATTCGCGCGGAATTGTCCGCCTTGACGGGCACCGAGGCCATGATCGAAGGCTTCGGCACGGCGTCCGGCCGGCAGGGCGGGATGGCTTAGGCGGAAGGCCGGGCAGGAGGGCGAGGGGCTAAGGTCTTCACTTGTAGGGCGTTTCCCCCGACGGTATGGATAATTTTGCCACGCCTGCGGCATGGAATTCGTAAGGGAGTTTCAGCTGGCGGCATGGGAACCATATTTTAAGCTTCGATCGTCCATCGCAGGGGGCGTTCCCCATTCCGGGCGGCCGGGGCGGTATTTGATTCGGCGGGGAGCCAACTCCCCCTTAGAGACATCGGGCGGCCTGCCGCTCTGACGAATTGGACTGTTGCGCCAGGGACGGACGGCGCATTTCGGCGCGGCGGCTGCGGCTGCCCGGACAAACGAGGATTCGATGGCCAAGAAAGATAACGAGAAGACGGAAGCCGAAGGCACGACCGCAGTCGAGACTGCCGACAGCCCGCTGCTCGATATGTCGGATGCCGCCGTCAAGCGGATGATCAAGCTCGCCAAGAAGCGCGGCTTTGTCACCTATCGCGAGCTGAATGCGGTGCTGCCCTCCGAGGAGGTCAATTCCGAGCAGATCGAGGACATTCTGGCGATGCTCAACGAGATGGGCATCAATGTCATCGAGAGCGAAGAGGCGGAAGAGGCCGAGGCCGAGGAGGAGGAAGAGGAGGTCGAGGGCGGCGAACTCGTCGAGATCACCCAGTCCTCCAAGGCCGTCGCGACCAAGACCTCCGAGCCCGCTGACCGCACCGACGATCCGGTGCGCATGTATCTGCGCGAAATGGGCTCGGTCGAATTGCTCTCGCGCGAGGGCGAGATTGCGATCGCCAAGCGCATCGAGGCCGGCCGCGAGGCGATGATCGCCGGTCTTTGCGAGAGCCCTCTGACCTTTCAGGCCATCATCATCTGGCGCGACGAGCTGAACGACGGCAAGGTTCTCCTGCGCGACATCATCGATCTCGAAGCGACCTATGCGGGCCCCGACGGCAAGAACACGCCGAAGATCGATATGACGGCGCCCGGCGCGCAAGAGGCGCTTGCCGCCCAGCAGCAGCAGCGCGCGCCCGCCACGGCGCCGCTCAACCCGCCGGCGGGCCTTCGCCCCGCGGGCGATGACGAGGCCGAGGCGCCGATCCCGGAAGAGAACTTCGACGAAGAGGACGATATGGAGAATTCCGTATCGCTCTCTGCCATGGAGGCCGAACTCAAGCCGAAGGTGCTCGAAACCTTCGACCGCGTCGCCGACGCCTATAAGAAGCTCAACAAGCTTCAGGTGCAGAATGTCGAAAGCAAGCTGAAGAACGAGACGCTGACGCCGGCACAGGAGCGCCGCTACAAGCAGCTCAAGAAAGAGATCGTCGTCGACGTCAAATCGCTGTCGCTCAACCAGAACCGCATCGACCTGCTGGTCGAGCAGCTCTACGACATCAACAAGAAGCTGATCGGCCTCGAGACGAAGCTGCTGCGCTTTGCGGAGGAATCCGGTGTCGCGCGCGAGGACTTCCTCAAGAACTATTTCAATTCCGAACTCGATCCGAAATGGCTGCTGCGCGTTTCCAAGCTCGGTGGCCGCGGCTGGAAGGATTTCGTCACCCGCCGTAAGGATCATATCCGCGAACTTCGCAGCGATATTCACGACCTCAGCAAGGATACCGGCGTCGAGACGGCGGAATTCCGCAAGATCGTGCATATCGTGCAGAAGGGCGAGCGCGAGGCGCGCCAGGCGAAGAAAGAAATGGTCGAGGCCAACCTGCGGCTCGTCATCTCCATCGCCAAGAAATACACTAACCGCGGCCTGCAGTTCCTCGATCTCATTCAAGAGGGCAATATCGGCCTGATGAAAGCGGTCGACAAATTCGAATATCGCCGCGGTTACAAGTTCTCGACCTATGCGACGTGGTGGATTCGTCAGGCCATTACGCGCTCGATTGCCGACCAGGCGCGCACCATCCGCATCCCGGTGCACATGATCGAGACGATCAATAAGATCGTCCGCACCTCGCGCCAGATGCTGCACGAGATCGGCCGCGAGCCGACGCCGGAAGAGCTGGCCGAAAAGCTCGCCATGCCGCTCGAAAAAGTCCGCAAGGTCTTGAAGATCGCCAAGGAGCCAATCTCGCTCGAAACGCCGATCGGCGACGAGGAGGATTCGCATCTCGGCGATTTCATCGAGGACAAGAACGCCATCCTGCCGATCGACGCGGCGATCCAGTCGAACCTCCGCGAGACGACGACGCGCGTCCTCGCCTCGCTCACGCCGCGCGAGGAACGCGTGCTGCGCATGCGCTTCGGCATCGGCATGAACACCGATCACACGCTGGAAGAAGTCGGCCAGCAGTTCTCGGTCACGCGCGAGCGCATCCGCCAGATCGAGGCGAAGGCGCTGCGCAAGCTCAAGCACCCGAGCCGGAGCCGGAAGCTGCGGAGCTTCTTGGACAACTAAACAAGCCTTTAGCCCCCGGACTTGCTTCGGGGGGCAAGCCTCCGAGCCGAGCTAAGTCCGTCAACACTCCTGACGGCGCTATTCTGGCGGCGCAGAAGGTCAAGCCATGCGATAGCGCGACGTCTGCTCCGGCTGCAGGAAGAAGAAATTGTTGATGTAATCCTTTCGCTCGCCCACACGAAACTTGCGGGCGCCGTCCTTTATCAATCTTTCCTTTGTCTGCAGGCTCGGCAACGCGTCAATATCAAGTTTTCGCAGTGCAACGCCGTCCTCGGTGTAATATGGCTCAAAGCCGCGCGCGCCCAAATGTTCGAATATGTCCCGATAATCCGGATTGTGCCGCTGCTCGATCTCTATAAGCAGCGTGGGCTTGTACTGCTCGATGAGCCGGTCCATGCCGCGCAGGACATGCATCTCAAACCCTTCGACATCGATCTTGACGAAGTCGATCCTGTTGAAGTCGATCTGGGTTTCGAAGTCGTTGAATTTCGAAACTTTGACCTTCTGTAAGTCAATTCTCTCGTATTCATCGGCGCCGAGCGTCCGCAGCGTTGCAAGCGCAAAGTCGATCTTGCCGCTCACGCGGGGAAATGAAATCTCGGCCTCGCCGTTTTCGTTGCCCAGCGCGATATTGAATACGGTCACGTTGCCGATATTCAAGTTTTTCAAAATTTCAAACGAATGCGGCGAAGGCTCGAACGCATAAACGTGATCCGCGTGGTGGCTCAGCAAAACGCTATAGGTTCCGGCATGAGCGCCAACGTCCACGCACCGATCAAACTTCATATTTTTGAGGATATACGTCTCTGGCTCGTACTGAGGCATATGTGGCTGCACGTACCGGCGATAGGTCGTCTGGACTAGCATGGACTCTTTCAGCAGATTCTTTACCGCATGAAGCATGCCGAGTCCTTTCCCGTGCCGCGCAATCCGTGAAACTTCAATAGCCTAGTTGCCTTCTCCACGGCAGCCATAAATTAGCCGCAGGGTAAACGGACGGGGCCTCAACCACCGATCAATCGAGCATCTCACAAACTTGGTGTGCTTGAAGCGCGTCACGGGCGGTGACATCAAGCCCCGGGGATGTCGAACTCAATCTAATTAGGCACTTCCGCGTTTGGCGTCAGCCGGGCCCGCACGATCGGCCATGCCGCCTTTGACCAGTCGCGGAACGGCTTTTCAATCCAAGCAAAGGTAAAATGAGAAATGATCAAAACGAGGATCATTGTAATTGCCACGAGGCCAAGTCCAACCGCGGCATTGACCTCAAGAACCGGCGTATCGTGAAGCGGCAGCTGAACTTCCTTTGCATGCGTTACGACGCGAAGGACTAGGTTGACCCCCGACTCGACCGAAGCATGGACCATATAAATGGAGTAGGAAACAGCTCCGAGCCACGTAAATGGTGCCGTGTTGAGAAATCGTGTCGGACCGTCGGAGGGGGCCAAAACAATCGACAGGATAACGGCGGCGGACAAAGGATAAATCGCCAGATCGGAAAACCCTTCAGACTTAAATTGAAGGAAAAGAACAAAGGCTGCGATGGCCGCGAGCGGAAGATAGCCTATTAATCTTGGGTTGGAATTTATGATCCCCGAATGCCGAATGTGTTCGTATAACGCGAATGTCAGGACGCCGAGGAAGAAGCCTGTAAAACAACGAACGATCCCGAAATCGGATGTGTAGCTCAGCGCTTTTGGACCGAGTAGCACCAACGCTGTCAGGCTGAGGCCACAAATAAGGCCGGCCTCGACCAGAAAGATTTGCTTACTGATGGACCAAAGAACTAGCACGCCGAAAAAGATGTAAGTGTAGAATTCGACACTGATACTCCAAGCGGGGTAATTGTACGTGGATTTTTTGAACAGATGTAAGGATTGAACCAAAAAAAGATTTCCTACGAAGGAGTTGAGGTTGTTGAATGAAAATGCCGGATTGCTGGCGACATGACCGAAGCGCCATTGAAGGATTCCTTTTAGACATTCGATGCCGAGCCAAACAATCAAGAAGAAAAAATGGAGGGGATATAGCCTCCAGAATCTAAGCCACATGAATTTGGAAAAATCGAGAATAGATTTTATCCGGTCGCCGTATACGTAAAATATGGGTCCTATATACGTGCTTGACCCGTCGCCAGATTTGTAATCTCCTATCCAGAACAAGGAGGAGATCATGGCGCAGGAAACCAAATTCGATTTTGAATCGGTCAAGGGTTTAGGCGAAGAACTCGCTAATATACGTGGCAAGATTGCCGCTGTTGCCAAGGCAGAGCATGATCGCCACGAAAGCCTCGCGGAAGCACTAAGAACACGCTTCGAAGCACTCGAAAAACGCGTGCAAGAGCTTGAGGCTCGCTTAGGCTAAGCTTAAATGGCTCTTGGCCGGCCCCTCAAAAGCGCCCCCCGTCAGAAAAGAGCAGCCGTCTCGGGATCGTCAGGATCGAGCAAATCGTCTGGAAGAGGCACAATCATAGGCGGCGGCACCGGCTGCCCTCTTAACCAGTAACCGCGTCCTTCGATATTTACGAACTTCGCCTTATTGCGCCACATGATCGTGCCGACGTAGCGGGCCTTATCCTGTCCCGGCATTTCGACATCTCGCGCCGAGAGCATTTCGACGATGTCCCCGCGCGTAAGCGGATGACCCGATTCGCGCATGATTCGCTCGACCAGCTCCACGATTTCCTCCGGGTGTCAAGCTCTTTCCTTGTGAACGTCTGTTGACAACCTTGTTTTTCAACAAATCAGAGGAAACTTCATTCCTACCATTAGCCTCTCTCTGCCCTGTGGATAAGTTTTCATAACGCTCATGAAGGGAGATAAATGTTTGAATTTCCTCAAGCTCTTTGGTTAGCTCGGCAAGGCGACGTTTGGCGTTTTCAAGGGCGGAAGGCATGACGTGTCCTCTCTGTCAAGAGGAAACATATCATGTCAAATAGGTTTTGTGAATTGGGTGTCCGCGTTGCGTCAGCGGCTCTTTGCGGCTATATGGTTAGCAGCCCGATGTGAAAACGGCCCCCAAGGAGGGTGCAACCTCCAAAGGAGCCGTTTTCGGGTTACCGGACGGGGAGTCCTCTTCACAGATCCCGTCTGGCAGATAGGTTAGGCTGGTGGGCCATTTCCCTCTGGGCAATGTAACACCAGCCGACCGTCCGCGCAATGCTGTGGCTTCCAAAAGGAGCCAGATATGGTGTGGGTTAACCCCTACACACGTATCCGCTTTGGTCACCTGGAGCATGTCCGCGGGCATTACCGCGGCTGGCCCAACTAAACCTCAGCGATCGTCGCTACCGGGCTTGCGTTTGCGGTCCACTGGCGACTTATCACGTTCCTGACGTGCTCGCCGTCGCGGGGGTCCATCCCGCGGCGGCTTCTTCGTTTTAGACCGCTCGACGCTGTCTTCAACCTCTTTCGAGTCGGTTGCGACAAATCGACTTAATGCCTCCGTGAAATCTATGTCGAGCCGCAGGGGCGGCTCCAGCTTTTTGCCCTTGTTTGTCATGCGATCAAGTCGCGATAGCGCAGGCGTCCCTCGACGCTTGAAAACAGGTCATTCATGCGTGGCGTCACCTTTAGATCGCGCCGGTTCCAGCGCCAGCTCATTTCGGTAACGTAGCGGTCAAGATGCTTAGGCGAAACCCAATGGTGGACGCCAACGATCTGGCGCTTCAAAAGCGCCCAGACCGACTCAATGGTATTGGTATGGTGAATGTAGTGGCGAACATACTCGCCCGCCGAGTGGTTGACGCGATGATGCTGATAGTCTCCGTCGAGCCCGACAAAAGAGCGGTCTTCGTCCGTCATTACGTTTGACCCGACGGCGACATTGTCGCGAATGATGCCCTGCAATGTCTTGGCCTTTGCATCCCCAACGACGCCAGCCCTTAGCTCGCCTTCGCGTTCAACAATGCCGAGCACAACGGCCTTGTTCGCGCCGCCCTGCGAGCCCGGTGTCTTCTTGTTCGCGTGCTTGTTCTTTTCCTTGCCGCCGACGAATGTCGTGTCGGTTTCGACGTCGCCTTTGAGCGGCGCGTTGAAGGATTTAGTGCGGGCCGCGTGGCGCAGGCGATGCAGGACAAACCACGCGGTTTTTTGCGTGATCTTAAGGTCCTTGGCGAGCGTGACGGATGCAATGCCTTTCGGGTGATTTGTGATCATCCAAATGGCCATGAACCACTTGCGCAGCGGGAGTTTCGTGTCCTCAAAGATAGTGCCGACTTTGATCGAAAACCGCTTGCGGCACTCGCCGCACTTGAACGTCTTACGATCGGAAAAATGATAAATCTTGTTGCTGCCGCAATGCGGGCAGTACTCGCCATCGCGCCACCGAATAGCCCGCAGATGATCAAGGCATGTCTGCTCGTCCGGGAACGCCGACATCAGGTCAAAAAGGCTATCGAAATTCGTGACCACGGCTTGTCTCCCTCGATTTAGAGAGACTACCCCAATTCTAAGACTGGGTCAAGCACGTATATAGGACCCTAAAATATGACAAACCCGGAAAGCACGAAGAACAGATCGACCATCAGGTAGCTATTTCTTACGTAACTTTGTGATTCAATAACGCTTGTCCAGCTCATATGATAAAGAACAACAGAAAGAGCTGCGATCCCACGAATAGAATTGAGAGCTAGGAAATGCGGCGCATCGCGGGGAGATTTTATTTTCTGTATGTCGGGGTTTTTGCCGGTCATTTCAGTCCAGGAATAAGTGGCGGCGCGGAGACTAATCTAGATCATTAAAAACCCTCGAGCATGTTACCGAAGTCTGACGACAAGGGAGATATTACTAAAATTGATCTCGAGGGCGTCAGATTGCGCTCCAGAATTCCTTGTGGTTGAGCACCCTTTCCCCATTCCGCCTAAGCCCGCTTTAACTTATTAATGGTTTCCTGCTTTCCGCTGAGACGACTCGCGGAGCAAGCCTTTGAAAAAACTCGACGCCCTGGTCATCGGTGCTGGTCCCGCGGGGCTGACCACCGCCTATAGCCTCGCCAAGGCGGGCAAGGCCGTCCTCGTCGTCGAGCAAGACCCCGAATATGTCGGCGGCATCAGCCGCACGGCGCATTACAAGAATTATCTCTTCGACATCGGCGGCCATCGCTTCTTCTCGAAGTCGAAAGAGGTGGTCGATCTCTGGAACGAGGTCCTGCCCGACGATTTCATCGAGCGGCCGCGCCTCTCGCGCATCTATTATCGCGGCAAGTTCTTCTCCTATCCGCTCAAGGCCTTCGAGGCGCTGAACAAGCTCGGCCCGTTCCAGAGCGCACTCTGCCTCGCCTCCTTCGCCTATGCCCGCGCCTTTCCGGTCAAGGCGCCGAAGACCTTCCATCAATGGGTGCGCAACCAGTTTGGCGAGCGACTCTTCTCGATCTTCTTCAAGACCTACACCGAAAAGGTGTGGGGCATGAGCTGTGACGAGATTTCCGCCGATTGGGCGGCCCAGCGCATCAAGGGCCTGAGCCTTGGGGCCGCCATCGTCGATGGCCTGCGCCGTTCGCTCGGCTGGCGCGCGGCAGGCGGCGCTTCCGCCAAGACCTTGATCGAATCCTTCCGCTATCCACGCCGCGGCCCCGGCATGATGTGGGAAGCCTGCGCCCGCAAGGTGAAGGAGCTTGGCGGCGAGATCGTCATGGATCGCAAGCTGCGCTCGCTCGCTTATGACAGGCACAACGGGCTCTGGTCGATCGCGGTCGAGAGCAGCAACGGCCAGGTCGAGCATTACGAGGCCGCGCATGTCGTCTCCTCGGCCCCCGTGCGCGAATTGATCGCGGCGCTGAAGCCGGTGCCGCTGACGCGGCTCCATGCGCGCGAGCTGAAATATCGCGACTTCCTCACCGTCGTTCTTATTGGCGAGAACAAAAGCGATCTGCCCGATAATTGGATCTACATCCACGATTCGAAGGTGAAGGTCGGCCGGGTGCAGAACTTCCGCTCCTGGTCGCCGGAAATGCTGCCGGACGAAACGTCGATCTGCCTGGGCCTCGAATATTTCTGTTTCGAGGGCGACGGGCTTTGGGGCGCGAGCGACGAAGAGCTGATCGAACGCGCGACGCGCGAGATCGGCGAGATCGGCCTCATGGACCCGGCCGATGTGCGCGATGCCTGCGTCGTGCGGCAGAAGAAGGCCTATCCCGTCTACGACGATGCCTATGCCGATCACATCAAGGAGATCCGGCGCGAGCTGAAGCTCTCCTATCCCAATCTGCATCTCGTCGGCCGCAACGGCATGCACAAATATAACAATCAGGACCATGCGATGATGACCGGCATGCTTACCGCCGCGAATATCGTCGCCGGCGAAGAGCTTTACGACGTCTGGCAGGTGAATGAGGACGCCGAATATGGCGAAGCTGGAACCTCGGGCGCGCAAGAGGCGCTGAAGAGCCTGCGCCTCGTGCCGAAGCGCGCGGCGGCCTGAGCATGAGCGCTGTCGCCGAGGCCTTAACACATCAAGCTTCCGGCGCGGCGCCGGAAACGCGCCGGGCAAGGCTGCGTCTCCTCGTCTCCGATCTTCTCGGCTATGGCCTCGTCAGCGCCGCGGCGCTGGCGCTCGATTGGGGTCTGCTGGTCGCTTTGGTCAAAGGCGGCGTGAATTATCAGATCGCCGCGCCGACGAGCTTTACGCTCGGCATGCTGCTGGCGTATGCGGGCAGCGTTCTCCTCATCTTCCGCGGCCGCCGCCAACGCAGTCTCGGCGCCGAGGCTTTGGTCTTCTTCGCCATCGGCTTTCTCGGACTCGCCTTGAACCAAGGGCTGCTCTTCGGCTTCGTGCATTTCGCCGGGCTGCCGGTCGGCATCGCCAAGGCGCCGACGGCGGGCTTCGTCTTCAGCTTCAATTTCCTCGCCCGGCGCACGCTTCTCTTCGTCTCGGAGGCGGGCGGCTCTCTATGAAGGCGCAGACCGCCGCCGCTTTCGATCATGCCCGGCATCGGACACAACCCGAGAATGGCGCCGCGGCAAAGAGCGCGCATCATCCATCGGCGTCTTTCTTCAGCGTCGCCTTCCGCGACGGCGGCGTTCTTCTGGCTCTCATCGCCATCGCGCTCTGGACTTTGACGCACAGCTATCAGGGCATATTCGGCGACTCCAACGTCTATATCGGCCGCGCGCTTGCCGATCTCGATCCCGCGGGAATCGGCCGTGACGTGATGTTCGTCGATGATGGGCAATCGCGCTTCAGCCTGTTTCCTTTGCTGCTCAAAGGTCTCGTCTCGACGCTCGGCACGCCGGGAACGGTGCTGCTGCTCGCGCTGCTCGCCATGGCGGCGTGGGTGTCGGCGCTGGCTTTCTTTGCCCGCCAATATGTCGCTTGGCGGCTCGTGCCCGTCGTCGTCATCTTCGTTGCGGTTCTGCCGACCTTCTACGGCTCGATCTGGCATTTCGGCTATTCGGAAATCCAGAGCGTGCCGCGTCCCTTCGCGGAGGCGCTCGTCCTCGCCGCTCTGGCGGCGCTCGCCGCGCGGCACACTCTGTTAGGCGCCGGCCTGCTGCTCGTTGCAACCCTGCTGCATCCGCTGATGGCGCTGGCCGGCTGGGGCGTGTTCGCCATTGTCTTTTGCTCGGAGGATCGGCGCTGGCTGTTCGTCGCGCTGCTGGCGCTCGCTGCCGTCTTCGCCGCTGCTCTCCTGGGCGTGCCGCTGTTCGACCGGCTCTTGCGCGTCATGGCGCCGGATCTGAAAGCCCTTGCCGAGACGCGCAGCGGCCTGCTCTTTCCGACACGGTGGTCGCTTGCCTCCTATGCGCCCATCGTCCTGCAGGCCGCGACTCTCATGGTCGCCGCAAGCTTCTACACAGACCGGCCAAAGAAAATCCCGCTGGCGGCCGTTCTTGTCGGCATCGGTGGCATCGCGGCGCAAGCGCTGTTTGGCGATTATTTTTCCATCGTGCTCGTCATCCAGGCGCAGCTTTGGCGCATGGGCTGGCTTCTTGCCGCTATGGGCGCCGTGGCGCTGGCGCTCTGCGCGCTCAACCTGCCGCAGAAGGGCCCCGCCGGCCATCTCGTGCTGGCGCTCCTCGCGGCGGCGTGGCTCTCCTATGACAATTTGGCGAGTGTCGCGGCGCTGTCAGCGCTGGCGCTTCTCGTTCATTTCAATGCGGCGCGCTTCACACCGGTTGCGACATGGCGCGTTGTCGCCGTCACCTGGATCGGTGTTGCGGCCTATGGCCTGCTGCTCAACGGGCTCTACATCGAAAGGTTCTGGGCCTTCCTGTCGAGCATTCCGGCGCAGGGTCCGGGCGGCATGGGCTTCTTCTGGAACAACCGGCGCTATATCGCGTTTCCTATCGGGGCGGCGGCGGTTGCTTTGGCCTTTGTGCGCGGGCCATCTCGCCTCGTTTTGGCCGTCGAAGCCGCCGCGGCTTTGGCGCTTGCCTTCGCCGCCTGGCATTTCTGGGACGATCGCTCCGCGTTTCAGAAGCTCATCGACAGCAACCGCCATCCGCCGGAGCTTATGCAGCTTTTGGCCGGCCAGGACGGCGAGATCCTTTGGCTCGGCGGCCAGACGGAAACCTGGTTCCTGACTGGGCGTCCGCAATGGGCCTCGCCGCAGCAAGGCGTCAGCACGATCTTTTCGCCCAAGCTCGCGCGGACCTGGCGCGACCGCACGCAATTCCTCATCGACCAAAAGCTTGTCGAGAAGGAAGCGCTGGCGATCGTGCATAATCCTTCGAGCGCGGAACTGATGCCGGTCACGAGCGCGGCGATCATGCGGCTCTGCGCCCGCGCCGATGCGCCCGCCTGGGTCGTCACGCCGGTCTACCAGGGCAGCGTCATTCCGGCCGATCTCCAGCCGAAATATTGGGTTCCGCCGGTCCCCAATTTCCGCATGACGGAAGAGCCGGACAGATATCTCTGGCACCGCATCTCCGCCTATGCGGTTCTGCCCTGCGCCGGAACGCGGCTGTAAAAAGCCTTGAAAATGCCGGCAGAGTGCGGTCTCTCAGGGTGAATGAGCGCTTTTTCCTTCGCCTTCGCGCCGCTGTTGCCGCCGGCCGTGCTCTGGGTCTTCGCGGCTTTGGCCCTGGGCGTCCCCGTGCTGGGCCTTCTCGGCCGCCGCCGTGGCGTCTTGCTGCGGGCGCTGGGCCTCGGCCTCGTGCTGCTGGCGCTCACCGATCCCTCGCTCGTGCGGGAGAACCGCAAGCCGCTGAAGGATGTCGTCGCCATTGTCGTCGATGAGAGCGGCAGCCAGACGATCGGCGATCGCATGCAGCAGACACAAAAGGCGCTCGCTGAGCTGAAGAAGCGGCTTCAGGCGCTCGGCAATAACGATATCCGCGTGATCGAAGCGAGCCGCGACGACACCGAGAATAACGGCACCCGGCTTTTCACCGCGCTCAACGAGGGACTTGCCGATGTGCCGGCCGGGCGGATCGGCGGCGTCTTCATGATCACCGACGGCATCGTGCATGACATTCCGGCCAATATCGCAGCGCTCGGCTTCAAGGCGCCGCTGCATGCCTTCATCACCGGGCATGAGGGCGAGCGCGACCGGCGCATCGAGCTTGTGACCGCGCCGCGCTTCGGCATCGTCGGCAAGGATGTAACGATCGAACTGCGCGTGCTCGATACGGCGAACGGCACCGAGCCGGTGGTGCTGCACGTGCGCCGCGATGGCAATCCCATCGCCGACGTTACCGCTGCCATCGGCGAGACGATCAGCGTGCCGGTCAAGATCGAGCACGGCGGCCCCAATGTCGTTGAGCTGGAGGTCGAGGCGTTGCCCGGCGAACTCACCGCACTCAACAACAAAGCGGTGCTGACAATCGATGGCGTGCGCGACAAGCTCAAGGTGCTGCTCGTCTCGGGCGAGCCGAACCAGGGCGAGCGCATGTGGCGCAACCTGCTCAAGTCCGACGCCAACGTCGATCTGGTGCATTTCACAATTCTGCGTCCGCCGGAGAAGCAGGACGGCACGCCGATCAATGAGCTGTCGCTCATCGCCTTTCCGACAGCCGATCTCTTCGGCCGCAAGATCAGCGATTTCGATCTCATCATCTTCGATCGCTATTCCAATCAGGCGATCCTGCCTACGGTCTATCTCGAGAACATCGTGCGCTATGTGCACGCCGGCGGTGCCTTGATGATCGCCGCGGGCCCGGACTTCGCTTCGCCGGACGGCATCTATTATTCGCCGCTTGGCGCACTCGCGCCGGCTGAGCCCTCCGGCAATGTTATCCAGGAGGCGTTCCGCCCCGCCATCACGGCAATCGGGGCCAAACATCCGGTGACGCGTGGCCTGCCGGGGTCGGAGGAGACGCCGCCGGCCTGGAGCCGCTGGTTCCGCCAGGTCGATGCGAACGTCGACCGGGGCACCAGCATCCTTTCGGGCGCCGACAACAAGCCGCTGCTCGTCCTCTCGCGCGAGGACAAGGGCCGCGTGGCTCTCCTGCTCTCCGATCAGATGTGGCTCTGGGCGCGGGGCTTTGAGGGCGGCGGCCCGCATCTCGCTCTGCTGCGGCGCTTGGCGCATTGGCTGATGAAGGAGCCCGAGCTTGAGGAAGAGGCGCTGCGCGCGACGGCGGATGGCGAGGAGCTGACGATCGAGCGCCAGAGCCTGAAGGATCAAATTCCGCCGGTCGAGATTTTCGCGCCATCCGGCAAGAAGACGATTGTGAAGCTCGCTCCGGCGGAGCCGGGGCTTTCGCGTGCTGAGATCAAGGTCGCGGAACTCGGGCTTTATCGGGTGACGGACGGCGCCTTGAGCGCGCTGGTCAATGTCGGGCCCGAAAATCCGCGCGAATTCCAGGAGGTCGTCTCGACGACGGAGAAGCTGCGGCCGCTGGCCGAGGCGACGGGCGGCACTGTCCGGCGCATCGGCGTGGCGGGTAGCAGCGAGGTGAGCCTGCCGCGCATCGTGGCGATGCATTCGAGCCCGGTCTACGGCGGCTCGGATTATGCGGCGATCAAGCGCACGGAGGCCGCGCAGGTGACGGGCATTGGCATCGCGCCGCTGGCGATTGGCTTCCTCGGACTTTTGTTCCTGCTCGCTAGCACGATCGCCGCGTGGCTCTACGAAGGGCGCAGCCGCGGCGCGCGGGTTTGAGCATCGGACCGAAAAGTGCGTCGCGGTTTTCGGATAAATCCGATGCGATCAAAAAGATTTTAAGCGCGCAACAGCGACTCGATGTGAGCGTCCGCCGCTCCAGAGCGCCCACCCCGCTCAGCGCACGCCGAGTGCCTTCGACGCCAGGAGGTAGAGCAGGAACGAGGCGACGCCGGCGAGGATCGGCGTGAAGAACCAGGAAAAGACGATTTCCGCCAGAGCGCGGCGGTTCAGCGTGGCGGCGCCGCGGGCGCGGCTCGCGCCGGCGATGCCGCCGATGAGCGCCTGATTCATCGAGGTCGGATAGCCGAGGATAGCCGCCGTATGCGCGGTGAGGCTTTGCGCGAGCTTGGCGCCGACGCCCATGTTGAGATCGAGTTCGGCGATGCCCTTGCTCATTTTCTCGAGGATCGGCCGGCCCCAAGTCAAAGCGCCCAGCGCCATGACAAGACCGCCGATGACACCTGCCTTCATAGGCGTCGCGAGTTTCAGCCCGTAGAGGACACCGACGGCATTGCCGGTATTATTGGCGCCGAGCGTATAGGCCGCATAGCAAGAGCCGGCGAGCAGCGCCCAGCGCAAAGAGCGCGTCGCGATCTCCGCGCGTCCGCGCATGACGAGATCGACAAAACGGGTCAGGACGTAGCCGAGCAGCGCGCTCGCGATCGGCGTGCCGATCCAGGTGACGAACAGAAAGACGATCGTGGTCGACCAATGGACTGGCGCGCCCATGCCGAGGCCCGCGCCGACGACCGAGAAGCAGGCGAGTTGCGAGGTCGAGACCGGCCATTTCATATAGGTGTTAGCGGCCGTTACCAGCGCGGCGGTGAACATCATCACCATGCCGCCAAGCGGCGTCATCGAGCCTGCGGGAATGATGCCGGTGCCGACAGTCTCGACGACGTGATGGCTTTCGAAGGTCGCGCCGAGGATGACGAAAAAGGCGATCAGCGCCAGCGCCGTCATGGGCTTTTTGACGACGCCGGCGCCATAGGCCATGCCCATCGTGGCGCCGGTGTAATGCGAGCCGATCGCCCAGCCGAAGAAGAGGCCGGACAGCACCATCCCCGCCGTCAAGAAGGTTTCCATCCCGCTCGATACCCTTAGCGCCCGCGCCGGCTGGCAAAACCCGGCCTTAATGATTGGCGATTACACGGATTGGTACGACTTTCGCGCAAGCCTATCGTCCTGTGCCACGCGAGATGCTGCATCATGGCAGAGCGGATCGAACATCGCCACCCGGCCGCGCGCCTCGCCCTGGCGCTCGCGTTTCTTGTCGCCCTTTGCGCGTTTCTGTCCCTGTTCCATGACATTTATGTCGATGACGCTTACATCACGCTCGCCTATGCGCGCACCTTCGCGGCGAGCGGCACCTGGGGTATGCACGCGGGCTTCGTCTCCAATGCCGCGACATCGCCGCTCGACGTTCTCCTGCTGAGCGGGTTCATCAAGCTCGGCTTTACCGGCCCCTGGGCAGTCTACGCCTTCGAATGTCTGCTCGCCGTCGCGATCTTCTTCGCGCTGAGCGTCATCTCGCGCCGCGTCTTCGGTTCGGATCTTTGGGCCTATCTCGGCACGCTCGCGCTGTTCACCAATCCGCTGCTCGTCTCGACATCCGGCCTTGAGACCTATCTCTTCGTCGCCGTGCTGCTCGGCTGCGTGATCGCCTATATCGCGGAGCGTTATTTCCTGCTCGGCCTCGCGGCTGGATTTCTGGTTCTTGCGCGGCCCGATGGCGTCTTGCTGCTCGCGCCGCTCGTCGCGCTCATGGTCTGGGAGAGGAAGCGGTCGCTCGACTTCGGCACGGTCTTCATTGGCTTCGCCATTGTCGTCGGCGCCTGGGGTTTCGTCTCCTGGCTCTATCTCGGCTCGGCCATCCCGGACACGTATTTCATCAAGCGCAAGGAAGCCGCCTGGCACGATTTCTCCTTCGCCAATGGGCTCGTGCTCTATTATTTCAAATATCCGCTCGCCATGCTCCTCTCGTTCGCGCCGGCGGTCTTCGTTCCCTTCGCTCTGCCGCTTGCCAAGGCCAATAGAGATTGGCGCGCCTTTCTCGTGCTCGTCGGCGGCTTGGCGCTGGTGCATTACGCCGCCTATAGCCTGCTCAACCTGCCGCCCTATCATTGGTATTACGGTATTTTCATCAGCGCTCTGGCGTTGATCGGCGCGGGCGGCTTGGTCGTGCTCGCGCACGAGGGCCACACGGGCCGTCTTACCGCTCTCGCGCTCGCCGCGATCTTGGCCCTGGCCAGTGCGGCGATCGGCGCAGAGGCGGCTTTGGCCCGCAAGCAGATGCCGATCCACACCAACCTTGGAACGGTGGCGCAATATCGCGCCATAGGCGAATGGCTCAACGCATATATGCCCGCAGCCGAATATCAGATGATCGGTGAGCTTGGCGTCATTCAATACTACGGCCGTGCCGATGCCGTGAACAGTTTCTCGGACCGGCAGATTCTGCGCGATTTCGTGGCCAAGCTGCCGGACCGCTCGCCGAGCAAATGGCTCGCGACGTTGAATTTCGCGCATCTTACCGCGCGGCTGCCGGTCCGGTCGGATTATCTTCTCGAAGAGGATTGCAAGGACAGAAGCGGCGCGCTGAAGACCTGGACCACGTCTTCGACCTGGACCCGCTCCATCCTTTGGTGCCTACGGCGCGAAAGCGCCGTCAATCCGGCTTTGCCGCGTCCTGATTGAACACGCGGCTGGCGCGCACATCTTCGGCAGTGATGGTCGTCAGATCGTCGAGGGTGACAAGGCCAGGACGGGCGAAATGCCGATTCGCCTGGCGCATCCGCATCCGGTCGAGCGCGTTGCGGATCGAGCGGGCATTGGCGAAATGCGGCTGCTTGCGCCGCGCCGCGATATAGTCGCGGAAGGCGTCCGCGCCGCCCGCGTCGAAATGGTAGCTGAGCGATTTCAGCATCATCTCGCCGATCGCCATCAATTCCGCGTCGCTATAGTCGGGAAAATCGATGTGATGGGCGATGCGTGAGCGAAAGCCGGGATTGGCGCGGAAGAATTTGTCCATCCGGTCGGCATAGCCGGCGAAGATCACGACAAGATCGTCGCGTTGGTTCTCCATCACCTGGAGCAGGATTTCGATCGCCTCCTGGCCATAGTCGCGCTCGTTCTCGGGCCGGTAGAGATAATAGGCCTCGTCGATGAACAGCACGCCGCCCATCGCTTTCTTCAGCACCTCTTTCGTCTTCGGCGCCGTATGGCCGATATATTGGCCGACAAGATCGTCGCGGGTGACGGAGACGAGGTGGCCGCGGCGGATATAGCCGAGCTTGTAAAGAATCTCCGCCATCCGCAGCGCGACCGTGGTTTTGCCCGTGCCGGGGTTGCCGGTGAAGCTCATATGCAGCGTCGGCGTCTCGGCCGCGAGGCCCATGCGCCTGCGCACGCGATCGACGACGAGCAGGGCGGCGATCTCGCGGATTCGCGTCTTGACCGGCGCGAGGCCGACGAGTTCGCGATCAAGCTCGTCGAGCACTTCGGCGACCTGCGTCTCGGCCAGCTCCTTGTGCAGGTCGATGGCGGTCGCGGCTTGTGCGGGTGCGCTGGTCTCGGGCTCGTCCATTCTTCGCCTTATTGGCTCGCGCCGGGCAGCGGCCGCGCCTGCAACGTATATTGGATCGCCTGGCCGCCGCGCTCATTGCGCGTCAGGATGAAGCCGGGTTCCTCCTCCGGTCGCCCGACGAGGAAGGAGATGCGCACGCTCTCCCAGCCATGCGTGCTGTCGAAGCCGGAGAGGCGGATATATTTGCGGCCACCATGAACTTTGCGACAGGCGTCGAGCTCCAGCATGATTGCCGCCGCGTCCTTGACGTCGAACATCGGCAAATTCCACATCTCCCAATAAGTGTTGCGCGGATGAGGATCGTCGGTGAATTCGATGTTCACCGCCCAGCCCTTGTCGATGCAATATTGCACCTGGGTGCGGATGTCCGCGTCGGTCAAATCCGGCAGGAAAGAGAAGCAGCCTTGGGTCACGCGCATCGCGTCTCTCCTCAAAAGGCGGTCGTCGCGGTCGGCACGAAATCGGGCGTGTCGGTCGAGGTGTAGTTGAAGGTCACGTCCTTCCACGTCTCGAGCGCCTGGCGCAGCGGCAGGCAGTGCTTCGCCGCGTCTTCGAGAATTTGCTGGCCCTCGGCACGCAGATCGCGGCCGGCATTGCGGGCGAAGATCATCGCCTCGAGTGCGACGCGATTGGCGGTCGCGCCGGCCGCGATCCCCATCGGATGGCCGATCGTGCCGCCGCCGAATTGCAGCACGCAATCTTCGCCGAGCAGATCGATCAATTGGTGCATCTGGCCGGCATGGATGCCGCCCGAGGCGACGGGCATCAGCTTGTTGAGCGAGGCCCAGGGCTGATCGAAGAAAATCCCGTGTTCGAGCGCGACCGGATTAAAATCCTCGCGGCAGATGTCGTAATAGCCGCGCACATTGTTCGGGTCGCCCTCAAGCTTGCCAACGACAGTGCCGGCGTGGATGTGGTCGACGCCGGCAAGGCGCATCCATTTGGCGATGACGCGGAAGGAGACGCCATGCGCCTTCTGCCGCGTATAGGTCGAGTGCCCGGCGCGATGCAGATGCAGGATCACATTGTTCTTGCGCGCCCATTTGGCCATGGACTGGATCGCCGTATAACCAACGACGAGGTCGATCATGACGATGACCGAGCCGAGCTCCTTGGCGAAGTCGGCGCGCTCGTACATGTCCTCCATCGTCGCGGCGGTGACGTTGAGATAGGTGCCCTTCAGCTCGCCGGTCGCCGCCTCGGCCTTGGCGACAGCCTCCATGCAATAGAGGAAGCGCTCGCGCCAATGCATGAAGGGCTGCGAATTGATGTTCTCGTCATCCTTGGTGAAGTCGAGACCGCCCTTCAACGCCTCATAGACGACGCGGCCATAATTGCGGCCGGAGAGGCCGAGTTTCGGTTTCACCGTCGCGCCGAGCAGCGGCCGGCCGAATTTATCGAGCCGCTCGCGCTCGACGACGATGCCGGTCGCCGGACCTTGGAAAGTCTTCACATAGGCAACCGGCAGGCGCATGTCCTCGAGCCGCAAAGCCTTCAGCGGCTTGAAGCCGAAGACATTGCCGATGATCGAGGCGGAGAGATTGGCGATCGAGCCCGGCTCGAAAAGATCGAGATCATAGGCGATGAAGGCGAAATAGGAGCCGGGCGCGTTCGGCACCGGATCGACGCGATAGCATTTAGCGCGATATTTTTCGCAAGCCGTCAGCCGGTCGGTCCAGACGACGGTCCAGGTCGCGGTCGAGGATTCACCGGCGACGGCGGCGGCGGCCTCGATCGGGTCAACGCCGTCCTGTGGCGTGACGCGGAAGACGGCGAGAATGTCGGTGTCCTTCGGCTCGTAATCGGGCTGCCAATAGCCCATCTCGCGATATTCCATCACGCCTGCGGCGTAACGGTTGCGCTTCCCGCCGGGGGGCGACTTCTTATCGAGTACGTTCATCGTACAACTCCTTAAATCCTGTCGGCGCCCCCACGCGAAAGCGACTCTCTCAGCTCACGGTTCCATGCCCCGCGACGGCCCGCGCCGTCTGCACGATCGCATCCAGAGTGATGCCGAAAAATTTGTAGAGGTCCGCGGCCGGCGCGCTGGCGCCGAAATCCGTCATGCCGATGAAGAAATCCTGTGGCGCCAGCACGGAATCCCAGCCCTGGCGCAAGGCGGCTTCGATGCCGATGCGCGGCGCCTGGCCGAGCACGGCGGCGCGATAGCCCGGCTCCTGCTCGGCGAAGAGCTCGAAACAGGGGATCGAGACCACCGCCGCCTTGATATTCTGCTTGGCGAGCTCGTCCGCCGCCGCGACGGCGAGCGAGACTTCCGAGCCTGTGGCGAGCAGCGTGACATCGCGTTCGCCCGACGCCTCGCGCAGCACATAGGCGCCGAGGGCAGAGAGATTCTCGGCTGTATGCGCCGTGCGCACGATTGGCAGGTTCTGCCGCGACAGTGCCAGCACGGACGGTGCATGCTTGAGCTGCAGCGCCAGCTCCCAAGCTTCCGCTGTCTCCACAGCGTCGGCCGGGCGGAAGACGTAAAGGTGCGGGATCACGCGTAGCGAGGCGAGCGTCTCGACCGGCTGATGCGTCGGGCCGTCTTCGCCGAGGCCGATGGAATCATGCGTCAGCACATAGATGACGCGCTGGTGCATCAGCGCCGAAAGGCGGATCGCCGGGCGCGCGTAATCGGCAAAGACGAGGAACGTGCCGCCATAGGGGATAAAGCCGCCGTGCAGAGCGATGCCGTTGAGCGCCGCCGCCATGCCGAATTCGCGGATGCCGTAATGGATATAGCGGCCGGAGAAATCCAAGGGCGTCACGGCCTGCATGCCGGCGGCTTTGGTATTGTTCGAGCCGGTGAGGTCGGCCGAGCCGCCGAGGAGATTGGCCTGGATCCTCGCCAGCGCGTCGAGCGTCTTCTGTGAGGAGACGCGCGTCGCCTGCGGCGCATTGGCCGTGCTCGCAACGCGTTTGAATTCGCCGATCGTCGCGGTGAGCTGCGGGCTCGCCGCCTCGGCAATGTCGCGGTCGAAATGCGCCGCCGCCTCGCCCACGTGACGGGCAAGCCAGACTTCCCGCGCCGCCTTGCCCCGCGCGCCGGCGGCGCGCCAGGCGGCGAGAATGGGCTGCGGAATTTCGAAGGCCAGCGCCGTCCAGCCGAGCTTTTCGCGCGTCGCCGCGACCTCGGCGGCCCCCAAAGCCGCCCCGTGGACGCCATGCGTCCCGGCTTTGTTCGGCGCGCCAAAGCCGATCTGGGTCTTGCAGGCGATCAGCACCGGCCTGTCGGAGCTCTGCGTCTTGCTGAGCGCCGCCGCGATCTCCTGCGGATTATGACCGTCGATGTGCCAGGCGTCCCAGCCGGCGGCCTTGAAGCGCGCCACCTGATCGGTCGAATCGGACAGGTTCACCGCGCCGTCGATGGTGATGCTGTTATTGTCCCAGAGCACGATGAGCTTGGAGAGCTTCAAGTGCCCGGCGAGCGTGATCGCCTCCTGGCTGACGCCTTCCATCAGACAGCCGTCGCCGGCGACGACGTAAGTGCGATGATCGACGAACTCGCTGCCATAGCGCGCGGCGAGGAGCTTCTCGGCGATCGCCATGCCGACAGCTGTGGCGAGGCCCTGGCCGAGCGGGCCGGTGGTCGTCTCGACGCCCGGCGTATGGCCATATTCGGGATGGCCCGGCGTCTTGGAGCCGAGCTGGCGGAAGCGCTTGATCTCCTCGATCGTCATCTCCGGATAGCCGGTGAGATAGAGCAGCGCATAGAGTAGCATCGAGCCGTGGCCGGCCGAGAGCACGAAACGGTCGCGGTCCGGCCATTTAGGATCGGCCGCATCGAATTTCAAGAATTGCGTGAAGAGAACGGTCGCTACATCGGCCATGCCCATCGGCATGCCGGGATGGCCGGAATTGGCTTTCTCGACCGCGTCGACGGCCAGAAAGCGGATCGCATTGGCGAGCTCACCGTGCGTGACGGGCGCTTCAGCCTTGGCGAGCACGTTCATCGAATTCTCCTTCACAGCGCGCGCCGGGCGCGTTCGACGAGTTGCAGAATGATCGGCGTCAGGATGAGCTGCATGGCAAGGTCGAGCTTGCCGCCGCCGATGACGATGGAATTCGCCCGCGACATGAAGCTCTCGTGGAGCATCGAAAGCAGATAAGAAAAATCGATGCCGCGCGGATTCTTGAAGCGGATGATGACCATGGATTCGTCCGAGGTCGGGATCCAGCGCGCGGCGAAAGGGTTCGACGTATCGACCGTCGGCACGCGCTGGAAATTGATGTCCGTCTCGGTGAATTGCGGGCAGATATAGTTCACGTAATCCGGCATCCGCCGCAGAATCGTGTCGGTCACGGCTTCCTGCGAATAGCCGCGCGCCGCCTTGTCGCGATGGATTTTCTGGACCCATTCGAGGTTGATCACCGGCACGACGCCGATCTTGAGATCGGCATAGCGTGCGACATTCACCTTGTCGGTGACGATCGCGCCGTGCAAACCTTCATAGAACAGCACTTCGGATTTCTCCGGCAGCGGCGCCCAATCGGTGAATTTCCCAACCTTGCTGGCGTAACGCTCGGCTTCGGTCTCGTCATGAACGTAATGGCGCGTTTTGGCGCGGCCGGTCTCGGCATAGGCGCGAAAGACGGTTTCAAGCTCTCCGAGCAGATTGGCGGTAGGGCCAAAATGGCTGAAGTGCATGTTGCCGCGCTTTTCCTCTTCCGTCATCACGTAGCGCATCTCATCGCGGTCGTAGCGGTGGAAGGCGTCGCCCTCGACGAAAGCGGCGGCGATCTCCTCGCGCCGGAAGATGTGCTCGAAGGTTCGCCGCACCGATGTCGTGCCGGCGCCCGAAGAACCTGTGACCGAAATGATGGGATGCTTGGCCGACATCGCGCCCTCGCTCAGAACCGCATCAGGCCGCGGCGGCCGAAGAGCGGCGAATGTTCCGCAGAGAATTGCGGGTCGGTGTGATAGCGGGTGACGAGATGGACGACATCTGCCGAGCCGAAGACGAAGGGCGTGCGCGCATGCACGTCGGTCGGTACGATATCGAGAACGCGGCGCGCGCAATCCGTCGCTGAGCCGCCTGCGTTCTCGACGATGAGACTGATCGGATTGGCTTCGTAGACGAGGCGCAGCCGCCCCGCGCTGTAGCCTTGGCGCATATCGCCGGGATAAAGGAAGATGCCGCCGCGGGCGAGAATGCGATAGGCTTCGGCGACCAGCGAGGCGACCCAGCGCATATTCTGGTCCTGCCCGATCGGGCCTTCCGTGCCCTTGACGCAATCATCGATGAAGGCGCGCACCGAGGGCGCCCAATGCCGGTAGTTTGAGGCGTTGATCGCATATTCCTTCGACTTCGGCGGGATCTCCGCGCGCTCTTGCGTGCGCACAAAGCCGCCGGTCCGCCGATCGAGAATGAAAATCTGCGTCGTTCCCTGGGCGGCAAGGACGATCGCGGTCTGCGGGCCGTAGATCACGAAGCCCGCGGCCAGCTGATTGCGGCCCGGCTGCAGGAAATGCGCCTTCAGGTCGTCGCGCTCAGGCAGCAACGGCAGGATCGAAAAGATCGTGCCGATCGAGACATTGGCGTTGATGTTGGAGGAGCCGTCGAGCGGGTCCATGGCGACCGCGAGCGGCGCCTCGGGATCGAGCGCCAGCGGCTCGGCCAGTTCTTCCGACAGCACGACCGAGACCGGTGCGCGCCGCAAGGCGCTAATGAAAAGCTCGTTGCCGATGACATCGAGCTTCTTCTGCACGTCGCCGCCGCCGTTGACGTCGCCGACCGCGGCGGCAATGTCGCCGTTCAGGGCGCCGAGCGCGATCACGTCGGCCATTTCGACCGCCGCGCCGGCGATCTCGTGGACGAGCTTGGCCACGGGCGCGAACTTGGCGTCGCGCGCGGTGAGCCCCTGCAAGACATCTCCCAAATAATTGCTGTGCGCGACTTTGAGCATGTCCACCCTGTGTGCTCGTTTTATCTGGAGCCTTATGGCCCGAAGTCAGCCCGGATGGGGCAAAAGAAAACTGAAGTATATTGAGATAGCACCAAAAAAAATCTAATAATAGAGGATGAAGCGCGTCACCATTAAGCAGCTCGAGAGCGTCCGCGCGGTCGCCGAGGCGGGGACAATCGTCAAGGCCGCCGACAGGCTTAACGTAACCCCGGCGGCGCTTACGTCACGCATTCAATTGCTGGAGGAGGACGCCGGCGTTGCCCTGTTCGACCGCGCCAACGGCCGCCTGCGGCTGACTGTCGCCGGAGAAGAGGTCGTCACCGCCGCCCATCGCCTCGAGCGTGTCCTGCTCGATCTCGACGTGACGCTCGGCGCCATGCGGGGCCTCCACAGCGGCCGCATCAGCGTCGGCATCGTCTCGACCGCGAAATATATCGCGCCGCGGCTCGTCGCCGCCTTCGCCCGGCGAAATCCGCGGATCGAGGTGTCGGTCTCCGTCGGCAACCGCACGGAGATGGTCAGCCAATTGCGCGACCATAAGATCGATGTCTGCCTGATGGGCCGGCCGCCGGCCGATTTCCCGGTCGAGAGCGTGACCATCGGCGAGCATCCGCAGGTCGTCGTCGCCCCGCCCGATCATCCGCTCGCGCGGCGGCGCAACATCGACAAGAGCGAGCTGGCGCAAGAGAATTTCATCATTCGCGAGGAAGGCTCCGGCACCCGCGCGGTCTTCGATTATTTCTTCTCCGACGTGCCGGTGCGCCATCCGACGGTCAATATCGAGATCGGCTCCAACGAGACGATCAAGCAGGCGGTGATGGCCGGGCTTGGGCTCGCGCTTCTCTCCGCGCATACGATCGAGGCGGAGATCGCCAGCGGCAGGCTCGTCGTTCTCGACATCGTCGGGCTGCCGCTGCTGCGGCACTGGTTCATCATCCGCCGCGCCGACCGCGCGCCGAGCGCCCTCGCTCAGGCGATGTGGGATTTTTCGCTTGTCGAAGCGCCGAAGCTGATGCCGAAGAACATCGGGCTCTAGAGCATCGGACCGGGAAATGCGGCCCGGTTTTCGGATGCGAGCAAAAAAGGCCTGAGCGCACTCGCGGCGATTCAATATGAATGTCTGCCGCGCTAACTCGCCGCCTGGAACCGCGTCTGCGGCTGACCGACGAAATTATAGGCGCCGATATGGGTCAGCTTGCCTTCGGTGTCGAGCCAGATCTTGCCGCCGATGTCGCGCCATCTCTGGCAGAAGCCGAAATCCTCGCTGACATAGGTCTTGGTGTCGGGGTCGATGGCGCATTCGAACAGCGCATAGCTCTCGCCGCCCTTGGCATTGCTATAGGCGTGGACGCCGGCATAGCGCGTCTCGGGATAGGCGGCGATCATCTTCTCGATCGCCTGGCGCTTAAGCATCATGAAGCCGCCACCGCTATAAATGCCGGTCGCGAAACGGCCCTGCCGCTCGATCTCGTTGCCGGTGCAGAGCGTGCCGACATAGAGCAGGGGCGCGCTTTGCAATGTTTCGCCGGTGGTCAGCCGCCGCATCGCCGCGGCGCTCCAGTCGATCACCTTCAAGGGATACATGCCGGCGACGAAATCCTGATCGAAGGCGAGCATGTCGTAAACCTGCTGCGGATCGAAGCAGATGTCGGCGTCGATGAAGAGGATATGCGTGGCCGGCGAGCTGAGAAATTGCGTCAGCAGCGTGTTGCGGCTTCGGGTGATGAGTGAGTCGTGGCCGAGAAGCGCCAGCATCGCGTCGAAGCCCGTCTGGCCGGCCAATTGGATGAGGCTGATCACCGATTGCATGTAATGCTGCGAGACGAGGCCGCCGAAACAGGGCGTCGCGATAAGCAGCAGCGGGCGGTACGGCGTCGTCATGGCGGCCTCGGCGCAATCGTCGAAAGAGAATCGCCCGGCATCCTGGGCGCGGCGTCCGTCAAAGGCAATGCCGCCACGCCCCGTCAATTCAGCTTCGCGCCAGCTTTGCGCTTCGCACTTTTCGGTCCGATGCTTCAGCCGGCGATCCGCAGGCCCGGCGAGGCGCTGTCGCGCCGCCGCAGTTCAGCCTCGCGCCGCGGGATGTAGTCGCGCGTCTGCGGCACGCTCTCGACCTTCTTGGCAAGCTGGAACTGGAACACGACCTCGCCGGCGTAGCGGAAGGTGCATTCCGAGGCAGCGAGATAATATTCCCACATGCGGCAGAAGCGCTCGTCGTAAAGCGCCAAAGCCTCGGCGCGGTGGGCAAGGAATTGCTCGCGCCACAATCTGAGCGTCTCGGCATAATGCAGCCGAAGAATCTCGATGTCCGTAACATAGAGGCCGGCGCGTTCGATCGACGGCATGACGGTCGAGAGCGCAGGGATGTAGCCGCCGGGGAAGATGTATTTGGTGATCCAGGCATCGGGCTCGTATTGGACGCAGGCAGTCCCGATCGTATGGATCAACGCCACGCCGTCCGGATTGAGCAATTTGGCGACCTGCTGGAAATAGGTGTCGTAATATTCCGGCCCGACATGTTCGAACATACCGACCGAGACGATCTTGTCGAAGCGCTCGTCGATCTCGCGATAGTCCTGGAGACGGAACTCGACCGCGGTTTGCCGCGCCTCGGCGGCGCGATCGCGCGCGAAGGCGAGCTGCTCGCGCGACAGGGTGATCCCCGTCACTTTGGCGCCGCAGATGCGGGCAAGATAAAGCGCCATACCGCCCCAGCCGCAGCCGATGTCGAGCACGCGCTCGCCCGGCTCGACCAGCAGTTTGGCGGCGATATGGCGCTTCTTGGCGAGCTGCGCTTCGTCGAGCGTCGCTTCAAGGCTTTCGAAATAGGCGCAGGAATATTGCAGGTCGGCATCGAGGAAGAGCTGATAGAGCCTGCGGTCGAGATCGTAATGATGCGCGACATTGCGGCGCGCGCGGACGGAATTATTGCCCCTCAAGATGTGCTGCAAACGGCCGTGCCAGGTCGTCAGCGCCTGGATCCACCAGATGTGTTCGAGATTATCGATGTTGCTGCAGATGACGGCGAGCACGTCATAGATCGAGCCATTCTCGACCGTGACGCGCCCGTCCATGAAGAGCTCGCCGAAATGCAGCGTCGGGTGGGCGAGAACGGCGGTGAGCGCGCCATTGTCGGCAAAACGCAAGCGCGGTCCTTGCCCGCTGTCGTCGCCAACATGGAAACGCGTGCCTGAGGCCGTTTCGATTTCAAGAGAACCCGTCTTGATAATGGCGGCAACAAACCGCCGGAACATCCTTTCCATTATGCACCTCGCCGCTATTTCGTGCGCGCGAGCCCTGCGGTGCTGGTTCGCCCCCGCAACGGGCGCGGCCTTTCACTCCGCTGTGCGCGAACGCACAAAGGCGCACACATCACATATGGCTTACCAGGGCCGTTGGAACCTCCCGCCCTCTACCGGCTTGCGGTCTACGAACCAATATAAACTCGCAGCGACGGCGGCGTTTGATTCAAGCCAAGGTACGCTAGTTTAATAACTGGAGTTCGAAAGATGCAAGGTTCTCGTCTCGCGCGCGCGTTGGTTTGCGCCGCTGGATTGCTGATCGCAGCGCCGGCTTTTGCCTTCGGCGGCGGACATGGAGGCGGCGGACATGGCGGCGGCTTTGGCGGGGGCGGTTTTCACGGCGGCGGTTTTGCTGGCGGTCCGCATGGCGGCTATGCGGGCGGCGGGTGGCATGGCGGCGGGTGGCGCGGCGGCGGTGGCTGGGGCTATCCCGTCTATGGCTGGGGCTACGCCTACCCTTATGATTATGGCTACGATTATCCTGACGACGATTGGGACTACGGCTATGACTATCCTGGTTACGATTACAGCTACGATAATGGCTATAACAGCGGCTATGGCCCTGGTGTCTACTCGCAAGGCGGCTATGGTCAAAATCCCGGTGCTTACCCGCCGGGACCGCAAGCCTCCGGCCAGCTCGGTCAATATTGCCGGACGCCAGTGAAGACCTGCCAGCTCTATCAAGCCAGCGCGGTCAGTGCAGGTTGCTCGTGCCGCAATGGCGCGACGCGCGCTTACGGCCGGGTCGTTCCTTAAGCTGTAAATATCAGAGGCCGCGGCTTCTCGCGCTGCGGCCTAAGCGTCAAAGCTGGTAGTGTTCGCGATACCAGGCGACGAAGCGCGGCACGCCTTCATCGACGGTGGTCGTCGGGCGGTAGCCGGCGAGCTTCTCCAAGAGATCGGTGTTGGCGAAGGTTGCCGGTACGTCACCCATCTGCATCGGCAGCAGCTTGCGCTCTGCCTTCTTGCCCAGCGCGTGCTCGACCGCGGCGACAAAATCCTCAAGCTCGACCGGGCTGCCGGCGCCGATATTGACGACGCGCCACGGCGCGACGGGTGAAAGACTGTCTCCAACGATGCTGCCATGCGTGCTGCCGGGAGTTGGCGGCGCGTTGTGCAGGAGCCGCAGCATGGCCTCGACGAGATCGTCGATATAGGTGAAATCGCGGCGCATCTTACCGTTGTTGTAGAGTTCGATTGGCTTGCCCGCGAGAATGGCGGCAACGAATTTAAACAGCGCCATGTCCGGCCGGCCCCAAGGGCCATAGACCGTGAAGAACCTCAGCATCGTTGTCGGGATGGCGAAGAGATGGGCGTAGGAATGCGCCATCTCCTCATTAGCCTTTTTGCTTGCCGCATAGAGCGTCAGTGGATGATCGGCGTGGTCGGTCTCGAAGAACGGGATTTTGGCATTGGCGCCGTAGACCGATGAGGTCGAGGCCATCAGCGCGTGGCGCGGCGGATTCGCCCGCATGAGTTCGAGAAGATTGTAGGTGCCGACCAGATTGGCATCGACATAGGCACGCGGATTTTCGAGGCTGTAGCGCACGCCAGCCTGCGCCGCGAAATGATAGACGATGTCGAAGCCATCGCCATAGGCGCGTTGCAACCCGTCGAAATCCTCCAGCATCAGCCGATGGCTGGCGAAGAGCCCGTGCTGCGCGAGCTGCGCTTGCCGCGCGGCCTTCAACGCGACGTCGTAATAGGGCGTGAATCCGTCGACGCCGACGACTTCGTCACCGCGCTCGAGAAGTCGGCGCGCCATATGGAAGCCGATGAAACCCGCGGCGCCGGTAACGAGAACACGCATTATTGAATTAACTCCGCCTTAATGACGGCCGCAGGAAGCACACCGTTTTGACCTAGCGCAAGAGCCGGAGCCGGGCATCGCCGTAACATTGCAATAACTAGGCTGTGTCCAGCTTACCAATGCTTTTTGGCCGGCCGCGGGCCGGCGATGCGCGGCGAAGGAGAGTTCCGTGAGACGTATGGTCAGAGGATTGGCGGTCTTGGCCCTCGCATGTGGTCTGATGAGCGCGCAAGACGCGTTCGCGTTTGGGGGCGGCCACGGCGGCGGTGGCCATGGCGGTGGTGGCTGGCACGGCGGTGGTGGCTGGCATGGCGGCGGCGGTTGGTATGGCGGCGGTTGGTACCCCGGCTGGGGCTGGGGCGGTTGGGGCTGGGGCTATCCCTATGGGGACTATGGCTGGGATTACCCGTACTATGATTACCCGTACTCGTACGGCTACGATTATCCGCCGCCACCACAGCCGCTTTATTGCGTGACGCGGGCGCATCTCTGCGCCGTGACTTCCGCGGCGCCCCCGGGCTCGCGGTGCTCTTGCGCCGGCACGAGAGGCCATATCTCGGTTCTGCATTAACCACGCTGCGGCGCCCGACTCGGCCGCGAGCCGGGCGCCTTCGTTCCGGTTCGCCTCACGCCCTGAGCACATTGATTTGTATCAATAAAAATCACCAAACGCGGCGCTCCGGCTGGGACTTTTCGCCCACTTGCGCCGTCTTTAGAATTAGGCCAAAACCAATCTCGGGGAAGCGACGGGCCGGTTCAGGCGAGCTTTCGGCGATAAGCCGGGCGCCACCTAGAAGGCGCAACAAAGGCTATAGGCGCCGCACAAGGACTGGGTTCGCTGATGGGGTACCGTGCATATTTTGAAGACGCTTTGGGCCGTCTCAAAGCCGAGAAGCGCTATCGCATTTTCGTCGATCTCGAGCGTGACGCCGAACATTTCCCTTACGCCCGCTGGCACCGCGAGGATGGTCGTGTCGAAGACGTTATCATCTGGTGCTCCAATGATTACCTCGGCATGGGCCTTGATGCGCAGGTGATCGAGGCGATGCGCGCGGCTGCGTCCCGGCATGGCGTCGGGTCGGGCGGCACGCGCAACATCGCCGGCACCAATCATCCGCTCGTCGCGCTTGAGACCGAACTCGCCGATCTGCACGGCAAGCCGGGCTGTCTCGTTTTCACTTCGGGCTGGATTTCCAATCTGGCGGCGATCTCCGCGATCGGTTCGTTGCTGCCGCACTGTCTGATCCTGTCGGACGCCTATAATCACAATTCGATGATCGAGGGCATCAAGCGCTCCGGCGCCGAGTGCCAGATCTTCCGCCACAACGATCTCGAACATCTCGAAGACCTGCTCAAGGCGGCCGGCCGCGAGCGGCCGAAGCTCATTGCTTTCGAGAGCCTTTATTCGATGGATGGCGACATCGCGCCGATCGGCCGGATCGCTGATCTTGCCGCGCGCTACAATGCCATGACGTATCTCGATGAGGTTCATGCCGTTGGCCTCTATGGCCCGCGTGGCGGCGGCATCGCCGATCGCGACGGCGAGATGGCTCGCATCGACGTCATCGAGGGCACGCTCGCCAAGGGTTTCGGCACTTTGGGCGGCTATGTCGCGGCCGATACCGCGATCATCGACGCCGTGCGTTCCTATGCGGCCTCGTTCATCTTCACGACCGCGCTTTCGCCGGCGCTCGCCGCCGCGGCGCGCAAGGCCGTGCAGATGCTGAAAGGCGAACAGGGCGTCGAGCTGCGCGCCCGCCATCAGCGCCAGGCGGCGCTGACCAAACATGCCCTCTCCGCCGCCGGCCTGCCGGTGATGGCCAACGCTTCGCACATCGTGCCCGTCTTCGTCGGCGATGCCGAGCGCTGCAAGGCGGCGTCGGATATGCTGCTTGCGCGCCACAGCATCTATATCCAGCCGATCAATTATCCGACCGTCGCGCGCGGCACCGAGCGGCTGCGCATCACGCCCTCGCCGGCGCATTCCGACGGCCATGTCGCGCATCTCGTCGATGCTTTGGTCGATGTCTGGCATGCGCTTGACCTGCCGTTCACCGAGACGAGCAACATCGTCAGCTTCCCCGGCGTTGCGCCGCGCACGGCGGACGAGGCGCATTGCACCTTCCCCGAGTTCAAGAAGGCGGCGGAATAGTCCGCCACCTTCGTTTCAGGCCTCGTCTAACGTCGGCAGGCAATGCTTGCGGATATGCGCCGCGAGCGTGCGATAATCGTCGGCACGCAGCGCGCCTTTGCGCCAGGCGAGCACCAAAGTCCGCGCCGCTTTCGGCGCGGAATAGGGGATGAGCTTTACCTGCGTTCCGGCGACGGCTTCCATCGCGATCTTCGGCAGCAGCGTGATCCCCATTCCAGCCTCGACAAGCTGCACCAGCGTCGCCAGCGAGGCGGCGCGCACGTCGTCCTCTTCGATGACTGCGTCGCGGCCCAGCGCCGCCATTGCGTGTTCGCGCAGGCAATGGCCCTGGTCGAGCAGGAGCAGAGGCTCGTGCGCGAGCTGCGCCATCGTCACCTCGTCGCGTCCGGCGAGCGGATGGCCGGGCTTGACCGCGAGATAGAACGGATCCTTGCCCAGTTCGACCGTTTCGACGCCTTCGAGCGAAGGCAAATGCGCGATGAAGGCGGCATCGAGCCTTCCGCTCGAAAGCTCGGTCAGCAGCGAATGCGTCAGCCCCTCGCGCACATGAAAATGCAGCAGCGGGTAATCCCGGCTCAGGCTTGCGAGCAGCCGCGGCAGCACGAAGGGCGCGACGGAGGGGATGACACCTAGCCGCAGCCGCGTGCTAAGTGGCAAGACTTCACGCCCGGCATATTGCGGCAGTTCCTCGATCTCGGCGAGGATATGCCGGGCCCGGCGCACCATGGCCTCGCCGAAGGGCAGGAGCTGCATCCGCCGCCCGGAGCGGTCGATGAGCGGGTGCCCGAACTCCGCTTCAAGCCCTTGAATCGCCGCGCTTAATGTCGATTGGGTGATGCCCGCCGCCTTGGCTGCGGCGGCGAAGGTGCTGCTCTCGGCGAGCGTCACCAGATAGCGCAAATGGCGCAGGTTGATGTTGACGTTCATATCTCCTTATATCGATAAAACCGAACGCAACTGTAAAAATAATCGGCTTGATCGAAATTCCAGGAACCCTTTAGATTGCACTGCAACATCGCGCCGTGGGCCGGCGGATGCGAGCCCCCCACGAACCGTCAAAGGAATACAGGAATGGCTGGAATCGGAGACAAACTGCCCGCGTTCTCGGTGACGGGTGTGAAGCCTGGCTTCAACAATCACGAGGAGAATGGCGTCTCGGCTTTTGAGGAGCTGACGGAAGAAAGCTTCCCGGGCAAGTGGAAGGTCATCTTCTTCTACCCCAAGGACTTCACCTTCGTCTGCCCGACCGAGATCGCGGAATTCGCCAAGCTCGGCAAGGAGTTCGCGGATCGCGACGCAATCGTGCTCGGCGGCTCGACCGACAATGAATTCGTCAAGCTCGCCTGGCGGCGTAGCCACAAGGATCTCGACAAGCTGCCGATCTGGTCGTTTGCCGACACCAACGGCTCGTTGACCGACGGGCTCGGCGTGCGCTCGCCGGATGGCGTCGCCTATCGCTATACGTTCGTCGTCGATCCTGACAATGTGATCCAGCACGTCTATGCGACGAACCTCAATGTCGGCCGCGCGCCGAAGGATACGTTGCGCGTGCTCGACGCCCTCCAGACCGACGAACTCTGCCCCTGCAATCGCGAGATCGGCGGCGATACGCTGAAGGCCGCGTGAGGCGTTCTCTCGATCTTCGGCAATGACACCGGCGGGGCCAAAAGCTCCGCCGTTTCGTTGCGCGCTTTCTCTTAAAATCAAGGAGCAGATCCGCGATGTCGCTGGACGCGCTGAAAAATCAAATCGCCGACTTCGCCAAGGACGTGCGGCTCAATCTTTCGTCCATGGGCTCCGACGAGACGCTGACGCCGGTGCAGAAATACGGGCTCTTCGTCGCCTGCGGCATAGCCTCGCGCAATCCGCAAGTGCGTCAGGCGCTCGTCGCCGAGGCAGCGCAGCATATCGACGAGACCGCCCTCAACGCCGCCAAGGCGGCGGCGGCGATTATGGGCATGAACAATGTCTATTACCGCTTCCTGCACCTCGCCTCGAACGAGGAATTCCGCACCATGCCGGCGAAGCTGCGTATGAATATCATCGCCAATCCGGGCGTCGCGAAAGTCGATTTCGAGCTGTGGTCGCTGGCGGTCTCGGCCATCAACGGCTGCGGCACGTGCATCGACGCGCATGAGGCGGAGCTGCGCAAGGCCGGCGTGGGTTCGCCGGCGATCCAGACGGCGGTGCGCTTCGCCGCGATCATTCAATCGGCGGCCATCGCAATTGAGGCGGCGTAAAAGAAGGTCGTGACGTAAAATTCTGTGTCATGCGCGGAGCAATCCGCGCATGACCTTTGTCGGAAGGTTTTATTCCGCGACGTCAGCGGGCTTATCGGTCTTTTCGAGATCCTCGCCCGTCTCCTGATCGACCGCGCGCATCGAGAGCCGCACCTTGCCGCGGTCGTCGAAGCCGAGCAGCTTCACCTTCACCTTGTCGCCTTCCTTGACGACGTCGGAGGTCTTGGCGACGCGACCCTTGCCGAGCTGCGAGATGTGAACGAGGCCATCCTTCGAGCCGAAGAAATTCACGAAGGCGCCGAATTCGACCACTTTGACGACAGTGCCGTCGTAGATGTGGCCAATCTCCGGGTCCATCGCGATCGACTTGATCCAGCTGACCGCCGCCTTGATCGAATTGGCGTCGCTTGAGGCGACCTTCACCGTGCCGTCGTCCTCGATATTGATCTTGGCGCCGGTCTTTTCGACGATCTCGCGGATCACCTTGCCGCCGGTGCCGATCACTTCGCGGATCTTGTCGGTGGCGATCTTGAAGCTCTCGATACGCGGCGCGAATTCGCCGAGTTCGGCGCGGGCGCCGGTAAGCGCCTTGGCCATCTCGCCGAGGATGTGCAGCCGGCCGTCTTTCGCTTGGCCGAGCGCGACGCGCATGATCTCTTCGTTGATGCCGGTGATCTTGATGTCCATCTGCAGCGAGGTGATGCCGGCTTCGGTGCCCGCCACCTTGAAGTCCATGTCGCCGAGATGGTCCTCGTCGCCGAGGATGTCGGAGAGCACGGCGAAGCGCTCGCCTTCGAGGATCAGGCCCATGGCGATGCCGGCCGTCGGTGCCTTCAGCGGCACGCCGGCGTCCATCAAAGCGAGCGACGAGCCGCAGACCGTCGCCATCGAGGACGAGCCATTCGAACTCGGTGATCTCGGAGACGACGCGGATCGTATAGGGGAATTCCGCCGCCGTCGGCAGCATCGGACGTATTGCGCGCCAGGCAAGCTTGCCGTGGCCGATCTCGCGCCGGCCTGGCGAGCCCATGCGGCCCGTCTCGCCGACGGAATAGGGCGGGAAGTTATAGTGGAGCAGGAAGCGCTCCTTGTAGGTGCCTTCGAGCGAGTCAATGTATTGCTCGTCCTCGCCGGTGCCGAGGGTCGCAACGACCAGCGCCTGCGTCTCGCCGCGCGTAAACAGCGCCGAGCCATGCGTGCGCGGCAGAATGCCGACTTGCGCGAGGATCGGACGCACGGTCTTCACGTCGCGCCCGTCGATGCGGATGCCGCTGTCGAGAATGTTCCAGCGCACGACCTTGGCTTGCAGATCGTGGAAAGCTTCGCCGACCTGCTCCTTGGTGAATTTGGCGCCTTCGGCCGGCAGCAGCGCCGCATTGACCTTCGCCTTCACGGCATCGACGGCCTTGTAGCGTTCCGCCTTGGCGGTGATCTTATAGGCCTCGCGCAGCTCCGCCTCGGCGATGCCGGCGACCGCCGCCTCGACTTCGCTCTTGTCGGCGAGAACGAGTTCGCGCGGCTCTTTCGCCGCCTTTTCGGCAAGGCGGATGATCGCGTCGATGACGGGCTGGAAGCCACGATGGCCAGTCATCACCGCTTCGAGCATGGTGGCTTCCGAAAGCTCCTTGGCTTCCAACTCGACCATCAGAACGGCTTCGCCGGTGCCGGCGACGACGAGGTCGAGCGACGAATCCTTCAACTCGTCGATGGTCGGATTGACCTTCAACTGGCCGTTGATATAGCCGACGCGCGCGCCGCCGACCGGCCCCATGAACGGGATGCCCGAGAGCGTCAGCGCCGCCGAGGCCGCGACCATGGAGAGAATGTCGGGATCGTTCTCGAGATCGTGCGAAAGCACGGTGACGATCACCTGCGTGTCATTGCGGTAGCCGTCGGGGAAGAGCGGCCGGATCGGCCGGTCGATCAGGCGCGAAACCAGCGTCTCCTTTTCGGAGGGACGCCCTTCGCGCTTGAAATAACCGCCGGGGATGCGGCCGGCGGCGAAGGCCTTTTCCTGGTAATTGACGGTGAGCGGAAAAAAGTCGATGCCCGGCTTCGGCGACTTGGCGGAGACGACGGTGGCGAGGACGGTGGTCTCGCCATAGGTCGCGAGCACGGCGCCGTCCGCCTGGCGGGCGATGCGCCCGGTTTCGAGCACGAGCTTGCGCCCGGCCCAATTCAGTTCTTCACGATGGATTTCGAACATTGGTCTTTCTCTTCGCGTAAGGCAAAGACCCAGGACCATGTGCAGAACGGCGAGAGGCTCCGCGCTTGACGCGAGAAGCGCCTGGCGATCCTGCCATGGCACTGGTCTTTCCCAGGCAGCCTCGGCCCCATGCCGGGCTGCCGACTTCGACGATCGCGCTGCGGTTAGCCAGAGGCGAAACGCGATAGTGCGATCAATTCCAACAAGTTAGGGCCGGATTTCCGCGAAAAGCCGCGAAACGTCTTGTTCGCTTCCCGCTCTGATGAGCGGTTTCCTGCCCGGCGCGATCTTAAAGCATTTTCGCCGGCGGGGAACCGGCGGCCGCATCGACTTTTTGGCCGCCAATGTAAACGGCGACGGCCATATGCCTTAAGTAATTGTCCAGGCGCCGATTTCCAGCGCCTGGCACGTTAAGCATGAACAGGTCTTAGCGGCGGATGCCAAGGCGCTCGATCAGCGTCTTGTAGCGCGGCTCGTCTTTGCGCTTCACATAATCGAGAAGCTGACGACGCTGGGAGACGAGCTTGAGCAGGCCCCGGCGCGAGTGATTGTCCTTCACATGCGTCTTGAAATGGCCGGTGAGATTGGCGATCCGCTCGGTGAGGATGGCCACCTGCACCTCGGGCGAGCCGGTGTCGCCGGTTTTCGTCGCATATTCCTTGATGAGCGCGTCCTTGCGCTCCGCCGTGATCGACATCGTTCGTCCTTTCGGGTTTGAAAAACGCCTCCGCCGCGGCCAGGCCGGGATGTCGTCCAGCAAGGTTTTGGGAGAGCGCGCCGGCCAGTGGGCCAGCGATCCGCGCTTTATACAGGAAAATGCGGTGGAGGGAAGGCCGCTCAATTGAGGATGAAATTCTTGGGTTTCAGGGGTTCCGGCAAGGTCGCGTCCCCCAGAGCCTCGCCCACGGCGATCTCGATATTGCGGACCATAGCATCGAGCGGCAAGGCGTTCTGCGTGCCGCCGAATGGCTCTTCCAGCTCCTCACCCAGGGCATCGAGGCCGAAGAAGGAATAGGCGAGGATCGCGGTCAGAACCGGCGTCGCCAAGCCGACTGTGCCGACGAGGCCGAAGGGCAAGAGAAGGCAGAACAGCCAAGCCGTCCGGTGAAGGAGCAAGGTGTAAGTGAAGGGCGTCGGCGTCGTTTGCAGCCGCTCGCAGGCGGATTGGATATTCGTCATCGCCTGGAGCCGCTGGGCGAGAACCGTATAGGGGATGTCGCCGAGCTTTCCCGACCGCAGCAGCGCCGAAAGTTCGGCGCCCTGGGCGCGCTGGATGGCGTCCGGCTGACAATGGCTCCCCGCTACAGCCGCTAATTCGGCTGCCGGCAGCCATTCCAGCGTCTTGCCGTCGTCACTGGCGCGCAATTGATTGCGGAGCGCGTGGGCAAAAGCCACGATCCGATGCGCGCCGCGCCGCTGCAATGCGGCGTCCTCGGGCAGCAGAACCAGAAACTCGCGCGTCAAATTGCGCGTCTCGGCGATAAGCTGGCCCCATTCCTTGCGGCCCTCCCACCAGCGCTCGTAGCAGGCATTGTTGCGGAAGCCGAGGAAGATCGAGAGCGCTAAGCCGAGCAGCGTAAAGGGCGCCGCCGAGACATTGCGGAAGGACGCCGGCGCGAGATGATGCCAGACGACTACACCGGCCGAAACGGCCAGCACGCATAAAACGCGCGGCGCAATCATCGGGAGAATCGAGCCGCGCAGGATGAAGAGCAGGCTGAAGGCATTGGGGCGGGGACGAACGATCAATTCAGATATCCCCCGACCGCGCGCCGTGGCTGGAAACGGCCTCGAAATCCAATTCCGGCGTTTGCAGCACATTTTGCGCATTGGCGAGCTTGGCGAAGCGCCCGCCGCGGTCGATCAACTCCTCATAGCCGCCGTGTTCGACGATCCGGCCCCGCTCGAAGACGAAAATGCGGTCGGCATTGCGCACCGTCGCGAGGCGGTGGGCGATGATGAAGGTCGTGCGCCCCTTGGTCGCCCGCGCCATGGCGATCTGCAATTGCCGCTCGGTCTCGACATCGAGGGCCGAGGTCGCTTCGTCGAAAATCATGATCGGCGGGTCTTTCAACAGCGCCCGGGCGATGGCGAGGCGCTGGCGCTCGCCGCCGGAGAGCGAGCGGCCGCGCTCGCCGACGATCGTACCGAGCCCTTCGCTCTGGCGGGCGACAAATTCGTCGGCCTGAGCAAGATCGAGCGCCTGTTCCAACTCGGCCGGGCTCGCATCGAGCTTGCCGATCTTGACGTTTTCCTCGATCGAGCGGGCGAAGAGCATCGGCTCCTGAAAGACGACGCCGATATTGCGGCGCAGGCCCGCGAGCGTCATGTCGCGGATGTCGGTGCCGTCGATCGTGATCCGGCCGAATTGCGGGTCGAAGACGCGATGCAGCAGGCTCATTGTCGTCGATTTGCCCGAGCCGGTCGCTCCGACCAGCGCCACCGTCTCGCCCGGCGCGACATTGAAGCTCACATCGTCCACCGCCCTTTTGCCGTCGACATAGGCGAAGGTCACATGATCGAAAGTGACATGGCCCGCGAGCCGGCCGGGATCTTGCGCGCCGGGCCTGTCGGCGACGCTCGGCGCCGTGTCGAGCACGCGGAAGAATTCGGCGAGCTTCGGCGCCTGTAAGAACAGGCCGTTGATGAAATTGACGATCTCGACCAGCTTGCCGATCAGCATGGTCGCCAGCGCCATGAAAGTGACGAGCTGGCCGATCGTCGCGAGCCCCTGCGCGTGCAGCCAGACGCCGACGATGAAGATGACGAGCAGGGTGAGCGTCGAGGCCGCCCGTGCCGCCACCACCGCGACCGCCCACCAGGAGAGCACCGGCAATTGGGCGTTGAGCACCGCCTGGATGAGTTCGTTCATCGCGAAGGCTTCGCTCTGGATGCGGGTGAAGCTCTGGATGACGGCGATATTGCCGAGCACGTCCGAGGCGCGTTCGGAGAGGTTGGCGTTGTAGCCTTCGACCTGCGTCTGCAGCGTGTGCGTGCGGCGGACGACGAAGATGATGATGCCGCCGAAGATCACGACGAGGATGATGAGCGGCAGGCCAAGCCGCCAGTTGATGAAGAGGGCGAGCGGCAGCAGCACGGTGAGGGCGACGAAATCGGCGCATTTCTCGCGGAAGAACGAGAGCCAGAGCCAGAAGAGCCCGGAAGCGCCCTCCAGCATCCCCTTCAGCAGCCGGCCGGAATGGACCGAGGCGTGGAAGGAGAGCGGCAGGTTCAGCACGTACTCGAAATAGATGCCCATGGCCGCGAGCCGGCGACGGTGTGCCATCCGGTCGGCGCGCAGACCGACGAAGACCGCGCCGATGATCGAGAACAGCGCAAAGGCGATCCAGGCGCCGATCAACGGCGCGAGGTCGCGGATGCCGGGGCTGCGGTGCAAGGCCTCGCCGACATTCATCCGGTCGATGATGCGGCCGAAGAGGACTGGCTCGGCGAATTGCGAAGCCGCCAGGGCGAAATTGGCAAAGGCCAAGAAAATCGCCACATGCGTCTCGCTGCCGAGCAGGCCGAGGGCGCGGAAATAGAGCCGCGACAGGGAGATCTCGTCGGTGTGGTGTTCGGCCTCGGACATGCGCTACAAGCCAAAATGGCGAAGGGCGCCCTGATTAGGGCATTTTCGGGTAAAGCCCAAGATGGGCCGCATCTCTTGGGAACAAACAGCAGAACAGATGAACATGGGCTTGACGGACAGCGCGGCGACCGCGGCGGAAACTTTTGCCTTCGCCATCGATACGGAGGCAGCCGGGCGACGGCTCGACGCGGTGCTCGCCGCGCGGCCGGAGGCGCAGGCGGCGGCGTTATCGCGCACACGGCTGAAAGGGTTGATCGAGACGGGCGCGGTCCGCATCGACGGCGCGCCGGCGACGGACGCCGGGCAAAAGGTCAAGGCCGGGCAGGCCGTGGCCGTGACGGTGCCGGCGGCGGAAGAGGCGGTGCCGAAGGGCGAGGCCATCCCGCTTTCCATCGTGCATGAGGACGCGCATCTCATCGTCATCGACAAGCCGGCGGGCCTCGTCGTCCACCCGGCGCCGGGGCATTTCACCGGCACGCTGGTCAATGCTTTGATCGCCCATTGCGGCGACAGCCTCTCAGGCATCGGCGGGGTCAAGCGGCCGGGCATCGTCCACCGGCTCGACAAGGACACATCGGGCCTCATCGTCGCCGCCAAGACCGATGCCGCGCACAAGCGGCTGGCCAAGCTCTTCGCCGACCATAGCGAGGCGGCGCTGACGCGCACCTATCTCGCCTTCGTTTGGGGCGTGCCGGACCATCCGGCGGGGACGATCGACCTGCCGCTCGGCCGGCACAAGATCGACCGCGAGAAAATGGCGGTCGTCCGCGGCGGCGACGGCCGCGAGGCGGTGACGCATTGGGAAGTCGTCGAGACTTATAACGGCAGCGACGGCAAGCCGGTCGCCAGCCTGTTGCGCTGCCGCCTGGAGACCGGCCGCACGCATCAGATTCGGGTGCATCTGGCGCATATCGGCCATCCGCTTTTGGCGGACCCGGTCTATGGCCGCGGCTTCAAGACCAAGGCGACGCGGCTCGGGCCCAAGGCCCAGGCCGCGCTGGAAAAGCTCGGCCGACAGGCCTTGCACGCCGCCGAACTCGGCTTCGTTCATCCTGTTTCTCTTGAGGAATTTCTGTTTGAGAGCCCGCTGCCGGCAGACTTGGCCAAGCTGCGCAAGACGCTGGCGGCGGCGGCCTGACGGAGGCGACGCGCGGTTTTTGCCGCAAACCCGCGCATCCGGGTTACCCATTTGTAATCTCTGATCGCCGGACCGCCCTTTCGGAGGGTGGCGGCTACTCCTATATTCCGGGATACGGTTGACTTCGGTAGCCGTTTTGAACCCGCCGGATGGGGGTTCGACAGGAGGGATTTTCAAAATGGCTTCAGCAGCCGCACTTCCCATTCTCTCGGGGGAAAACGGGCTTTCCCGCTATCTCCGCGAAATTCGCCGGTTCCCGATGCTGGAACCGCAAGAGGAATATATGCTCGCCAAGCGCTGGCGCGAGCACGAGGATACGCAAGCCGCGCATAAATTGGTGACGTCGCATCTGCGGCTGGTCGCCAAAATCGCCATGGGTTATCGCGGCTACGGCCTGCCGATCGGTGAAGTCATCTCGGAGGGCAATGTCGGCCTCATGCAGGCCGTCAAGCGCTTCGAGCCCGAACGCGGCTTCCGCCTCGCCACTTACGCCATGTGGTGGATTCGCGCCTCGATTCAAGAATATATCCTGCGCTCCTGGTCGCTCGTGAAAATGGGTACGACCGCGAGTCAGAAGAAGCTGTTCTTTAATCTGCGCAAGGCCAAAAGCCAGATTTCCGCGCTCGAAGACGGCGACATGCACCCCGACCAGGTGGCGACGATCGCGACCAAGCTTGGCGTCTCGAAGCAGGACGTGATCGAGATGAACCGCCGCATGGCGGGCGACGCCTCGCTCAACGCGCCGCTCCGCGAAGAGGGCGATGGCGAGTGGCAGGACTGGCTTGTCGACGACAGCACGAGCCAGGAGAACCTGCTAGCCAACCGCGAGGAGACGGATAACCGGCTCGATGCCCTGCATCAGGCGCTGGGCGTGCTCTCCGACCGCGAGCGCCGCATCTTCGAGGCGCGGCGTCTGGCCGAGGATCCGATCACGCTCGAGCAATTGTCGGACGAGTTCCACATCTCGCGCGAGCGTGTCCGCCAGATCGAGGTTCGCGCTTTCGAGAAGGTGCAAGAGGCGGTGAAGGCCGGCGTGGCCAAGATCGAAACAACGCCGGCGCTGCCTCCCGCGGGTCCGCGCCAGGCGGCGGCGGTTTAACTTCGCGATTAGCGTCCCGCGCCCTTGTCGGGCGCGGGCAGCCTAGTTATAAGGCGTGCGCCGCGGGCTTTCGCGCCCAACACAATCGGCAAATATCGGAGTGTAGCGCAGCCTGGTAGCGCACCTCGTTCGGGACGAGGGGGCCGGAGGTTCGAATCCTCTCACTCCGACCATTTTCCCATGGCGCACCACCTGAGGCGCGGCTACTCCGCCGCCGCGCTGCGGAATTGGTTGGGCGAAATTCCTTCCCAGCGTTTGAATGCGCGGGAGAAGGCGCTGATCTCGGAATAGCCGAGTAGCAGCGCGATCTCGCTGACGGCGATATGGCGTTGCGCCAGATAGGCGCGGGCCTGTTCGCGGCGAACCTGTTCGACCAGTTTGGCGAAGCCGATATTCTCGTCCTCCAGCCGCCGCAGCAGCGCCGATTGCGACATTTTCAGCGCTTCAGCGATTGCGGCGAATTTCACCTCGCCGGCGGCGAGATGCGTGCGGATTTCGCCGGTCAGCCGATCCTTGAAGGCGAGCTGCGTCGTTTGTGCCACGCGCGTCAATGAGGCGCGCAGAAGCGACAGCAGGCGCGGATCGGCGCCCGGCATCGGCCGCTCGAGATGCTCGTTGCGGAACACCAGCCTGTTGCTGCCGCGGGCGAAGAAGATCGGCGCGTGGAAGGCATGTTCATGCTCGTCCGGGGCCTGCGGCGCCGCATGTTCGAGATGCACCTCCTCTGGCGCCCAGGTGCGGCCGAGGCAATGGCGGAAGAGATTGGCGAACATGCCCATCGTCAGTTCCGCATCCTGGCGGCGGTTCATGATGCGGCCGTCGAGAATCTGATATTCAAGATGCAGCAGGCCGTCATGCGCGAAGAGCCGCGTGCGCGTGCCGGATTGGTGCAGCGGGAAATAATGCGCGAGGTTTTTCACCGCCTCGCCCAAAGTCGGCGAAGCCAAAGCGATGAAGCCGATGAGCCCAAGCATGTGCGGCTCGAACTGCTGGCCGTACCAGAGGCCGAAATTGTCCTCGCCTGTCTGCCGTGCCGCTTCTTCGAACAGACCGCAATAGCCGTGCAGATCGACGGGATCCGTGGGAATTTCCAATTGCTGGAGATCGACGCCCGCGACGGCCGCTACCCGCTCCGGATCGCCGCCGTGCGCGGTGATGAAATCGACCGCGCCATGCGCCGCCGCCGCGAGGACGACAGGACTGCCGGCGGTGCTGTCCGGAAACGCGCGCTGCGGAACCACCAAGCGGATTCTCCAGCCAAGAACCCGCAAAGGGTCAAATCTTGGCGGGAAAATGTCAAGAAGATAACTCTCCGTGCAGGTCAGACTGACGAAGTTTTCTTCCCCGGAGCACGGCATGTAAATCGCATCGTCCACCTCCGTCCCGTTGAAGCTGCAAGCTCCCTTGGGGGGAGTTTCGAGGAGATGCAAATGTCAGTCGAACCCGAATCCGCCGACAGGGCAACACTTGAAGAGGACGTGCATGTGCTGCACCAGATGGGCTATGCCCAGGAACTGGCGCGCGGCATGAAAGGCTTTTCGAATTTCGCGATTTCCTTTTCGATCATTTGTATTCTCGCCGGCGGCATCACCAGCTTTCAGAGCGGTTTTTCGACGACTGGTGGCTTCGGCATTGGCGTCGGCTGGCTGGTCGGTGGCGTCTTCTCGCTGATCGTCGGCCTGTCGATGGCGCAGATTGGCTCGGCCTATCCGACGGCCGGCGGCCTCTATCATTGGTCGTCGATCCTGGGTGGTCGCGGCTGGGGCTGGGCGACGGCCTGGATGAATCTCCTCGGCCTAATTTTCGTCACCGCCGCGGTGACGGTCGGCGCCTACACTCTGTTCACCAGCCTGATCCTGACCAACATTTTCCATATCGATACGTCGAAATGGGGCTATTGGCAGCAATTGGTCGGCGTCGGCGTCATCGCTATCGCCCAAGGCCTGCTCAACCATTTCGGCATCAAGCTAACGAGCAAGCTCACCGATTTCTCGGGCTATCTGATCTTCGCCGTCGCTCTGCTTCTCACCGCGACGATGCTGTTCAGCACGCATCATTTCGATTTCTCGCGCCTGTTCCACATCGTCAACAACACCGGCGATCCCGGCGGCGATGTCGTGCCGCGCACCGGCAACCTGTTCTACGCGTTCCTGCTCGGCCTCTTGCTGCCGCTCTATACGATCACCGGGTTCGACGCCTCGGCCCATACCGCCGAGGAGACGCTGAACGCGCGCGTCGCCGTGCCGAAGGGAATCATCAATTCGATCCTCTATTCGGTGATCTTCGGCTACATCATGGTTTGCTCCTTCGTTCTGGCGATGGGCGATCCGGTCGCGGCGGCGAAGGACGGCGGCAATGTCTTCTTCAATCTGCTCGCCGGTCTGCCGGTGCCGCTTCTGCTGAAGAATGCGCTCTACGTTCTCATCGTCATCGCCAATTTTCTCTGCTCGCTCGCCTGTGTCACCTCGACCTCGCGGATGATCTTCGCCTTCTCGCGGGACGGCGGCGTGCCCTTCATTTCGCCGCTGCTGCGAAAGGTGAGCCCGACCTATCGCACGCCGATCGGCGGCATCTGGGCGACTGTGATCCTCGCGATCGCCGCGACGCTCTATTCCTCGGCCTATCTCGCTTTGGCGGCGGGTTCGGCGGTCTTCCTTTATATCTCCTATGCCATGCCGGTGGCGGCAGGCCTCTATGCGGAATCGAAAGGCTGGAAGGCGTCCGGTCCGTTCAAGCTCGGCCTTTGGTCGAAGCCGCTTGCGGTCATCACCTGCCTCGGCGTCATCGTTGTCACCTGGATCGGCCTGCAGCCGCCGAACGATATCGTCACCAATTATGCAATCGGCGTACTCGTGCTGCTCCTCGTCGGCTGGTTCGCGCTCGAGCGTAAGCGCTTCCCCGGGCCGCCGATCAGCGCCGCCGAAATCGCCAAGCGCCATGACGAGATCCTGGCCGAGGAACAGGCCGTCGGCGAGACGGTTCACGCCGGGCTTTAGCCGGAAGAAGAAAGGGCGCGGAGAAAACCTCCGCGCCCGGCTGCCCGGGGCTTATAATAACAGTGCTAATGTTGGCGCATGTTCTCATCGAAAAGGCTGCAACTTTTTCGGAACATACGCTGAAAGCAAAGCTTCTGGAGAGCGTAGATGGGATTCCATTATGCGACCGGGACGACCCGTTGGGCGTTCGGCTCCCTGACTGATCTCATGGCCAAGGCGACGCCGCCGCGCTCCGGCGACATGCTTGCCGGTATTGCCGCAAGCTGTGCGGAAGAAAATGTCGCGGCCAAGCTCTGCCTCGCCGATATTCCGCTGAAGCGTTTTCTCGAAGAAATGCTCGTTCCTTACGAGAGCGACGAGATCACGCGCCTCATCCTCGACACGCATGATCGCGAGGCTTTCGCGCCGATCTCGCATCTGACGGTCGGCGAATTCCGCAATTTCCTGCTCTCGGACGAGGCGACGCCGCAGATTGTCAGCGCGCTCGCGCCCGGCATCACGCCGGAGATGGCGGCGGCCGTTAGCAAGCTCATGCGCAATCAGGACTTGATCCTCGCGGCGCGCAAATGCCGGGTGGTGACGAAATTCCGCAACACGATCGGCCTGCCGGGCACGATGGCGGTGCGGCTCCAGCCCAACCACCCGACCGACGCCCGCGCCGGCGTCGCCGCCTCGATCATCGACGGGCTGATGTATGGCAGCGGCGATGCGGTGATTGGCATCAATCCGGCCTCCGACAGTCTGCCGGTCCTCTCCGACCTTCTGCAATTGATCGACGGCGTCATCGCGCGGTTCGAAATTCCGACGCAGTCCTGCGTCCTCACCCATGTCACGACCTCGATCGAACTCATCAATCGCGGTCTGCCGGTCGATCTCGTCTTCCAGTCCGTCGCCGGCACCGAGGCGGCGAACCGCTCCTTCGGCGTCGATCTCGCCGTGCTCAAGGAGGGGCGCGAGGCGGCGCTGTCGCTTAATCGCGGCACGCTCGGCGACAATGTCATGTATTTCGAGACCGGGCAGGGCAGCGCCCTCTCCGCCAATGCGCATCACGGCGTCGATCAGCAGACGCTGGAGGCGCGCGCCTACGCGACCTGCCGTCCGTTCAAGCCGCTGCTCGTCAATACGGTCGTCGGTTTCATCGGCCCGGAATATCTCTACGACGGCAAGCAGATCATCCGCGCCGGTCTCGAGGATCATTTCTGCGGCAAGCTGATGGGCCTGCCGCTCGGCTGCGACGTTTGCTACACCAACCATGCCGAGGCCGACCAGGACGACATGGACAATCTGATGACGCTGCTCGCTGCGGCGGGGATCACCTATATCATGGGCATTCCCGGCGCCGATGATGTCATGCTGAATTATCAATCGACCTCGTTCCATGACGCGCTCTATCTGCGCGATGTTTTCGGCCTGCGCCGCGCGCCCGAGTTCGAGGCCTGGCTGCAGCGCATGCAGATCACGGGCGCCGACGGCCGGCTGTTGCGGCAGGAGGCGGCGCATCCGTTGATTGCCTGGCACGCAGGCTGATCATGCGCCCGCCGGTTGTTTCAGATTTCTGGAAGAATCTGTCGCGGACGACACAGGCGCGCATCGCCCTCGGCCGCGCCGGTGCCTCACTGCCGACGCAGGAGGTTTTGAATTTCTCGCTCGCCCATGCCCGCGCGCGCGACGCTGTCCACACGCCCTTCGATCGCGACAAGGTCGCGGACGAAATCAGGGCGCTCGGGTTCGAGACGATCTTTGTCGAAAGCAGCGCTCCAGACCGCGCCAGCTATCTGCGCCGCCCCGATTGGGGCCGCACGCTGAGCCCTGCGAGCCGGACGTTGCTCGCCGGCCGGAAAGAGGCCGCTTGCGATCTCGCCATAATCGTCGCCGATGGACTTTCCGCCACCGCGGTCCACAGCCAGACTGCGCCTCTGCTGGCCGCCTTCAAACCTTACATTGCCCGCGCCGGCTGGCGCGTCGCGCCGGTCGTCATCGCGAGCCAGGCGCGCGTCGCCTTGGGCGACGAGATCGGCCAAATGTTCGGCGCCCGCGCCGTAATCCTCCTGGTCGGCGAGCGGCCCGGCCTCTCATCGCCAGATTCGCTCGGCATCTACCTGACTTACGATCCCAAGCCTGGCCGCAACGACGGCGAGCGCAATTGCATTTCCAACGTCCGCGACGAAGGCCTGAGCCACGATCTCGCGGCGTTCAAACTGGCGTGGCTGGTCGATGAGGCGCTGAAGCGGCAGCTCACCGGCGTGGCGCTGAAGGACGAGTCCGATGTGCTTCTCGCTGCCGATGGCAAGCCAATGGCGTTTCCGGCGTCTTCCAGCTGAAACGTTGAAACAAAACTCGCCGCGGGCGCGTCACACCCCTTTATTGTCGTGTTCGACGACGCGCACTCGGCGCACCGTCAATTCGCCGACCTCCAGCTTGTCAATATGCGCTCTTTTGAGCGAGAGGCGGCCGATGGCGAGGCGCCCAATCGCCAGAGCGCCAATCGCGACTGCGCCGAACGCCGCCGCACCCAATGCGAGCGCCAACAGGCTCGCCAGGGGAGCGGCTTGAGACCGAGGAGCTATATCGCGCGGCATGGTTCCCTCCGACGGCGGAAGCATCACCTCTAGAACGGCAGGTTAAACACCCGGCCGGGCACCAGCTCGCCGCGCTCGATCGCACCGATGGCGACGACCACCCCGCCGCACGAGGCATAGGCGGCGCCGTCGCCCGGCGCATCGCGGCCGCGCAGCAGGACCGATTGGCCGCGCCGCAGCCGCGCCGCGGAATCGCGATCGACGACCACTTGCGGCAATTCTTCGAGACCGGCTTCGACCCGGCGCAAGGCATCCGGTGCCGCGGCCTCTTCGATGAGCGCAAGAGGCATGGCATCGGTCTCGGCAAAGGGACCGACGCGCGTGCGCCGCAGGGCGGAGACGTGGCCATAGCAGCCGAGCGTGCGGCCGAGGTCGCGGGCGATGGCGCGCACATAAGTGCCCTTGCCGCAACGCGCCTCGAAGGTCGCTTCGTCGCGGCCCGCCGAGACCAAGACGAGTTCGTGGATCGTCACCGGCCGCGGCGTGAGTTGCGGCATCTCGCCGTCGCGGGCGATGTCATAGGCGCGCTCGCCGGCGATCTTGATCGCCGAGAAGGCGGGCGGCAATTGCAGGATCGTGCCGGTGAACTGCGGCAGCGCGGCGAGGATCACGGCAGTTTCGGGCCGCGCCTCCGAGCGCGCGGTGATCTGGCCGTCGGCGTCGTCGGAATCGGTTTCCACACCCCAGGTGATCGTGAAGCGATAGGCTTTCTCGCCATCCTGGACGAAGGGCACGGTCTTCGTCGCCTCGCCGAAGGCGACCGGCAGCACGCCGGAGGCAAGCGGATCGAGCGTGCCGGCATGGCCCGCCTTCTTGGCGTTGAAGAGGCGCTTCAGCCGTGCGACGGCATGGGTCGAAGTCATGCCGACAGGCTTGTCGAGCACGACCCAGCCGTTGATCTCGGTGCGTTTGGAGCGCGGCGCGTTCATCAGTTCTCCACGCTCTTGGTAAGGTCGCGCTTGACCTGCGGCGAGTCGAGCAAAGCATCGATCCGCGCGCCGCTGTCGAAGCTCTGGTCCGCCCGGAAGCGGATGTCCGGCGCGAATTTCAAATTGATCTGGCTGGCGATCTCGCCGCGCAGGAATTTCTTGTTGCGGTCTAAGGCGGCCAGCACCTCGTTCATGTCCTTGCCGCCGAGCGGCATGACATAGACTGTCGCCAGCTTGAGATCGGGGCTCATGCGCACATCCGGAATGGTGACGACATGGCCTTCCAGCACCGGGTCGTTGATGGCGCCGCGGCTCAGTAAGTTGGCGACGGCATGGCGGATCATTTCGCCGACACGCAACATGCGCGGCGTCGGGGCGCCGCTGGAATGATGCACTCTCGACATTTTCGGTAAAGCCTCTAGTCCGATGCGCGCCGCGAGGCGGCGCGCATCCAATGTTATTATTCAATTAATGAATGCGGCGCGTGCGTTTCAAGCTCTCGGGAGCCTGCGCCTTACAAGCTCCGCTTGATCTCCTGGACATTGTAGCACTCGATCACATCGCCGACGCGCATGTCCTGGTAATTCTCGAAGGCCATGCCGCATTCCTGCCCGGCGACGACCTCCTTCACTTCGTCCTTGAACCGCTTCAGCGTCGACAGCTTGCCTTCGTGGACGACGACATTGTCGCGGATCAGGCGCACATTCGCGCCACGCTGGACGGTGCCGTCGGTCACGCGGCAGCCCGCCACCTTGCCGACCTTGGAAATGTTGAACACTTCCAGGATCTGGGCATTGCCGAGCATTTCCTCGCGCAGGGTCGGCGGCAGCAGACCCGACATCGCCGCCTTCACGTCATCCACGAGATTGTAGATGATGTTGTAATAGCGGATTTCGATGCCCGCCTGCTCGGCCAAAGTGCGCGCCTCTTTGTGGGCGCGGACGTTGAAGCCGATGATGACGGCGTGTGAGGCTTCCGCCAGAGTCACGTCCGACTCGGTGATGCCGCCGACGCCGGCATGCAGCACGCGGGCGGCGACTTCCTCGGTGTTGAGCTTCTCGAGCGTCGCGACAATGGCCTCGACCGAGCCCTGCACGTCACCCTTGATGACAAGCGGGAATTCCTTGCGGCCCGCTGCCTTCAGCTGGGTCATCATGTCGGCGAGCGAGCTGCGTGCGCCGGTGCCGCGGGCGGCCGCCTTGTCGCGCTTCTGACGCTCGCGATATTCGGTGATTTCGCGCGCCCGCGCCTCGGTCTCGACGACGGCGACGCGATCGCCCGCCTCAGGCGAGCCGGAAAAGCCCAGAATCTCGACAGGCGTCGACGGGCCGGCGCTCTCCTGCGTCGCGCCCTTGTCGTCGATCAGCGCGCGCACGCGGCCCCATTGCGAGCCGCCGACGATGAGATCGCCGACATGCAGCGTACCGCGCTGAACGAGAACGGTCGCGACCGGGCCGCGGCCGCGATCAAGCCGTGCTTCGATCACCGTGCCTTCGGCCGGACGGGTCGGATCGGCCTTGAGGTCGAGCAGTTCGGCCTGCAGCGCGATCAGATCGAGCAGCTTGTCGAGATTGATCTTCTGCGTCGCGGAGACTTCGACTTCGAGCGTGTCGCCGCCGAGCGATTCGACCTGCACTTCATATTGCAGAAGCTCGGCGCGCACCCGTTCCGGCTTGGCGTCCGGCTTATCGATTTTGTTGATCGCGACGATGATCGGCACGCCGGCGGCGCGCGCATGGGTGATCGCCTCAATCGTCTGCGGCATGACGCCGTCATCTGCGGCGACGACGAGCACGACAATGTCCGTCACCTTGGCGCCGCGGGCGCGCATCGCCGTGAAGGCGGCGTGGCCGGGTGTGTCGATGAAGGTCACAAGCTCGCCGTTCGGCGCCGTCACCTGATAGGCGCCGATATGCTGCGTGATGCCGCCCGCCTCGCCGGAGACGACATTGGCATGGCGGATCGCGTCGAGCAGCGAGGTCTTGCCGTGATCGACATGGCCCATGATGGTGACGACCGGCGGGCGCGGCAGCAGATTGATGTCCGCGTCCGGGGTGTCGAAAAGGCCTTCCTCGACGTCGGACTCGGCGATGCGCTTGACGGTGTGGCCCAATTCCTCGGCGATGAGCTGGGCGGTATCGGCGTCGATCACGTCGGTGATCTTCGCCATCTGGCCCTGGCGCATCAGCAGCTTGATGACATCAACGCCGCGCTCCGACATGCGGTTCGCGAGTTCCTGAATGGTGATCGTCTCCGGCAGGATGACCTCGCGCGTGAGCTTTTCCTTCTGCTCGCCGACATGGCCCTTGAGCCTCTGAGTGCGGCGCCGGAAGGCCGCAACCGAACGGGTGCGCTCGTCCTGTTCGCCCGTCGCGCTGGCGACGGTGAGGCGGCCGCGATTCTTCTGCTCGCCGCCGCGCGTCGGACGCGGCACGATGACCTTGGTCGGCAGGCCCGGGCGGCGGATGATGCGCTTAGCCTCTTCTTCTTCTTGAGGCGTGGCGGCGCGGGCGGTGAGCGGCGCAGGCGCGGACGAAGGGGTGAGGCCGAGCGGCTTGCGGACAGAAGGAGTCGCCGTCGAAACAGGCGGCGGACCGCCGACTTCAAGCCGGCGCTTGGCCTCCTGCTCCGACCTGCGCTTGGTGTCGGCCTCATGGGCGCGGCGTGTTTCTTCGTCGCGCTTACGCTCCTCGGCGGCGGCACGCTCCTCGCGCTCGCGGGCTTCGATCTCCTCGCGCGCCTCGGCGTCCGCCGCGGCGCGGCGGCGCTCTTCCTCTTCGCGTTCACGCGCGCCGGAGAGGGCGCGGGAGCGGGCCTCCTGCTCTTCCTCGGTCAGGGTGCGCAGCACGACACCGCCGCGCGGCGCGGTGGCGCGGGACTGCTCATGGCGGCGCTCCTGCGGCTGCGGGCGCTGCTCCTGATGTACGGGCTGCGGGGCGCGTGCCTGCGTCGGGGCCGGCGCGGCCGGTGCCGGCGCGGCCGCCTCACGTGGCGGATGCACTTCGCCCGGCGCCAGCGCCCGGCGTTTTACCTTCTCGACGACCACGGCCTTGGTGCGGCCATGCGAAAAGCTCTGCCGTACGATCCCCGATTCCACCGGTCGTTTGAGCGACAGGGTCTTGGTCGGGGCGACGGACAGCGTGCTGTCGCCGGAATTTTTCGAGTCAGTCATGCGTTCCCAATCCGGGCCGAGCCCAATTCAGCAAGCTCTGGAGGATGTTCCGAAAAAGTTGCGCGACTTTTTCGATAAGAACATGCTCCAAAAATCAAATCCGGTGCGATCTCCAATGGCCGGATAATTCCGTCCGGTCGGAAAGCGCGCTGCGCGATTATAACCAAAAGCCGGCGCAATGGCCGGCTCGGCCCCTTCAGCCCTATGGCCGCAAAACGGGGCCTCACGTTCGCGCACTCTTGAGTGTGCGGCGCCCAGCCGGGCGGCTTTTGCTATATCCTATGTCGTTTTTCCCAAGCCTGACTGCAAGATGGGCCGGGGACGCTTATCACGATTAAGCTGCTGTTACCTCATGCTTTCGTTAATTCGGCCGGGGTCGAAGCCGCCTCCGCTGCCGGCGCGTCTGTCGCCGCCGCGGTGCCCGGCCCCGAAAGATAAAATTCCAGGCGCCTGCACTGGCCCAGAAAGGCCTGCGCTGCCGCGCCCTGCGTGACGGCAGCATGTATCACATTTGCGCCGCCGAGTGCCAAACTCAATTGCGCCTCGGTGAAGAGTTTAATCTCCGCCACCTCCGACCCGGTGCGGTGCAGCGCCTGGCGCAGCTTGCGGCTGCCGTCCGGGCTGCCGTCGCTGGCGCTGATGAGGGCCGCGACCGTGCTCGCCTTCGCCGCCGCCGCGACCTTGGTGAAGCCGGCGACGACCTCCCCGGCCTTTTTCGCCAGGGAGAGGCTCTGGAGACAGGCCCGCTGCATCAGCGCGGCGACATCGTCCGGCAGCGTCTCGGAGACCCGCACCTCCGCCTTGAACCCACGCGCGAAAGCCTTGCGCTTGACTGCCTGCGCGACGGTCTTGGCGTCGGCCGTCACCCAGACGCCGCGGCCGGGCAGTTTGTGGCGCAGGTCCGGCACAACCGCGCCGTCCGGCGCGCGGACGAAGCGCAGCAGGTTTTCCGGCGCCGCCTTCGCCCGTGTGACGATGCAGGTGCGCTCGCTGGCAAGCTCGGCTTTGGTCTGGCGGTCCAAGCCTATCTCCGTTTTTTAGGGCGCTACGGGCGTTTCCTCGGCCGCCTCGGCTTCTTCCACTTCCGGCACGGCGAGCGCGGCCTCGTCGACCCAGCCCGCTTTGACGCGCGCCTTCATGATCAAGGCTTCGGCCTCTTCGCGGGAAATCTCGACGCCGTCGAGGAAGCCAGCGTGCTTGGTCGTTTCGTTGTCCTTGCGCTCGCTCCAGCCAATGAGATCGTCGGTGGCGCAGCCGGCGAGATCCTCGACGGTCTTCACGTCGTTTTCGCCGAGCTTCACCAGCATGACGGTGTTGAGGCCGCTGATCTCGCGCAATTCGTCGGCGACACCGAGCTCCTTGCGGCGGGCCTCGAGTTCCGCCTCGATCTTGGCGAGATAGCCGCGCGCCCGGTTCTGAATTTCTTCCGCCGTATCGGCGTCAAAGCCCTCGATCGAAGCAAGCTCGGAGGGTTCGACGAAGGCAAGCTCCTCGACCGAGCGGAAGCCTTCCGAAGCCAGCAACTGGCCGACGACCTCGTCGACATCCAGCGCCTTCATGAAAATATTGGTGCGTTCGACGAATTCCTTCTGCCGCCGCTCGGATTCCTCGGCCTCGGTCAGGATGTCGATGTCCCAGCCGGTGAGCTGCGAGGCGAGACGCACGTTCTGGCCGCGCCGGCCGATGGCGAGCGAAAGCTGATCGTCCGGCACGACGACCTCGATGCGCTCGGAATCCTCATCGAGCACGACCTTCACGACTTCCGCCGGCTGCAGCGCGTTGACGATGAAGGTCGCGGCATCCGCCGACCACGGAATGATGTCGATCTTCTCGCCCTGCAATTCGTTGACGACCGCCTGGACGCGCGAGCCGCGCATACCGACGCAGGCGCCGACCGGATCGATCGAGGAATCGCGCGAGATGACCGCGATCTTGGCGCGCGAGCCGGGGTCGCGGGCGACCGCCTTCACCTCGATCACGCCGTCATAGATTTCCGGCACTTCCTGGCGGAAGAGCTTGGCCATAAACTGCGGATGCGTGCGCGAGAGGAAAATCTGCGGCCCGCGCTGCTCGCGCCGCACGTCATAGACATAGGCGCGCACGCGGTCGCCAGGGCGGAATTGTTCGCGCGGGATCATTTCGTCACGGCGGATCGTCGCCTCGCCGCGGCCGAGATCGATGATGACATTGCCATATTCGACGCGCTTGACGACACCGTTGACGATCTCGCCGATGCGGTCCTTGAACTCCTGATATTGGCGATCGCGCTCGGCCTCGCGCACCTTCTGGACGATCACCTGCTTGGCGGATTGCGCGGCGATGCGGCCGAAGTCGAAGGGCGGCAGCGTTTCGGCAATCCAGTCGCCGACCTGGGCGGCGGGGTTCTTCTTGCGCGCTTCGGTGAGGGTGATCTCCTTGGCGTCATTCTCGATCTGATCGACCACTTGCAGCAGGCGCGAGAAGCGCACTTCGCCGGTCTTGGGGTTGATCTCGGCGCGCACTTCCGTCTCCTGCCCGTAGCGGGAGCGCGCCGCCTTCTGCATCGCGTCCTCCATCGAGGCCAGCACGATCTGCCGGTCGATGGATTTTTCGCGCGCGACCGCATCGGCGATCTGCAGAAGTTCGAGCCTGTTGGCGCTAATGGCCATGGAAGTTCTCCTTGAAATCGGGCCGCGTCTTTCCGCGCTTGCCCGGGTTAGCTCTTGGTCTTGTGGTCTTTCGATGTCTTCGCGGCGGCTTTGGGCTTTGCGGCAGCTTTGGGCTTCGGTTTGGCGAAACGGCCGGGGCCGCGCCTTGGCGCCTCATCTGCTTCCGCGGCCGCCGTCTCGGCCTCTTTCGCCGCGCGCAAGGCGGCGCGGATCAGTTCCTCGGTCAGCATCAGCTTGGCTTCGGCCAAATCGGCAAGCCGCAGCGCCACCTCGGTGTCCTCGTCCGGCTTGGCATCCGTGCGGCGCAGCTTGACCTGCGTTTCCGCGCCTTCGCCTTCAAGGCTTTCGATCAAGCCGCGAAATCTTTTGCGGCCGCCGACCGGCACCGCCGTTTCGATCTTCGCCTCGTGCCCGAGGGCGCGGCGAAAATCCGAGGCGCGTACCAGCGGCCGGTCGATGCCGGGCGAGGAAATCTCCAGCCGGTAGCCGCCGGGAATCGGATCCTCGACATCGAGCACAGGCGAGAGCGCCTGGCTGACAATCTCGCAATCCTCGACCGACATGCTGCCGTCAGGCCGCTCGGCCATGATCTGCACCGTCGCGCCTGCCTGGGCCGAGAGCTTCACCCGCACGAGACGGAAGCCGAAATCGGCCAGCACCGGCGCGCAAAGCGCGGCGATGCGCGCGGCGAGGCCGGTCTCCGAGATAAAGCGCTTTTCGTCCAATGTGGTTTGCAAGCTCATCCCATTGCGCTGCGGGCGAACGGCAAAACGCCCGTAATGCGTTGATTTCTGGCGCTTTCCTAGCGACGCGCCGGCGCCCCGCCGATGGCAATAAAAAAGAGCGGGTCCGGCGGGCGGCCCACTCTCAAAACTCGATCATCGGATGACAATCGCTATGAGGAATTACAGGCAGCGATATAGGCCTTTCCCGGCGATTTTGCAAGCTGATGGTGCTGACGTGCGAGCGGATGCCGTCTCCGTGCGAAACCCTTGCGCCGCGAAGCGCGGCCTCTATAGTCGCGCCGCTTTAAAACCCTCCGTTCGAGAAGAAAATGTCCGATCCGAAAAAGATCAAGCGCGTCGTCCTCGCCTATTCCGGCGGCCTCGATACGTCGATCATCCTCAAATGGCTGCAGACGACCTATGGCTGCGAGGTCGTCACCTTCACCGCCGATCTCGGCCAGGGCGAAGAGCTCGAGCCCGCCCGCCAAAAGGCGCTGCTGCTCGGCATCAAGCCCGAGCATATTTTCATCGAGGATCTGCGCGAGGAATTCGTCCGCGACTATGTCTTCCCGATGTTTCGCGCCAATGCGCAATATGAAGGGCTTTATCTGCTCGGCACGTCGATCGCGCGGCCGCTGATCGCCAAGAAGCAGATCGAGATCGCCCGCAAGGTCGGCGCCGACGCGGTGGCGCATGGCGCGACCGGCAAGGGCAACGACCAGGTGCGTTTCGAGCTCGCTTATTATGCGCTGGAGCCGGACATCAAGGTGATCGCGCCTTGGCGCGAATGGAACCTCACCTCACGCACGGCGCTGCTCAAATTCGCCGAGCAGAATCAAATTCCGATCGCCAAGGACAAGCGCGGTGACGCACCTTTCTCGGTGGACGCTAATCTGCTGCACGTCTCCTCGGAAGGCAAAGTGCTGGAAGACCCGGCGCAGGATGTGCCCGATTATGTCTATTCGCGCACCGTCAATCCAGAGGACGCGCCGGACAAGCCGACCTTCATCGAGATCGAGTTCAAGTCGGGCGATCCCGTTGCCGTCGATGGCAAGGCGCTGACACCTGCGCCTCTGCTCACGCATCTGAACGCGCTTGGCCGCGTCAACGGCATCGGCCGGCTCGATCTTGTCGAGAACCGTTTCGTCGGCATGAAATCGCGGGGGATGTACGAAACCCCCGGCGGCACGATCTTGCTCGCCGCGCATCGCGGCATCGAGCAGATCACGCTCGATCGCGGCGCCGCGCATCTCAAGGATGAGCTGATGCCGAAATATGCCGAGCTCATCTACAACGGGTTCTGGTTCTCGCCCGAGCGCGAAATGTTGCAGGCGCTGATCGACAAGAGTCAGGAATTCGTCACCGGCAAGGTGCGCTTGAAACTCTACAAAGGTTCTGTCGGCGTCGTCGGCCGTTCAAGCCCCTATTCGCTCTACGATCAGGATCTCGTCACCTTCGAGGACGGCGCGGTCGCCTACGATCACAATGACGCGGCGGGCTTCATCAAGCTCAATGCGCTTCGCTTGCGGACTCTGGCCCGCCGCAAGAGCAGAGCGGCGAAGTGAGGGCGTCAGAGCTATGCTATTAACGCATAGCTTGGGCTCCGAGGCGGCGCGCATGTGGGCTCTCCCGCCCTGTGCTGGCGTGTGCGGCGCAAAAGAGTAAGAATTGCCCTGAATAAATCCGCTGAAATCGCCAATTCCGCTTGCGGTCCGTTTGCCAGCGTAGCGATTTTAGGTACTAGGGCAATGAGCCCGTAATGGTTCGCGCGATTCGATTGGAGAGAGAGCGATGCCGAGCGCACCGAAAAAGACTGCCCCCAAAGCCAAAGCCCCGGCCGCGAAGAAGGCGGCGCCCGCCGCCAGCGCCTTCAACAAGCCGCTGACGCCCTCCAAGGAACTCGCCGCCGTCGTCGGCGCCGAGCCGCTGCCGCGCACCGAAGTGGTGAGCAAGGTCTGGGTCTACATCAAGAAGCACAAGCTGCAGAACCCCGCCAACAAGCGCGAGATTCTCGCTGACGACAAGCTTCAGGCCGTCTTCGGCAAGAAGTCGGCCACGATGTTCGAGCTGAACAAGTACCTCGCCAAGCATTTGAAATAAGCGCGGCAACGCGATCGTCATTGCGGGCGATATGAAGCAATCCAGCGCAAGTCTGGATTGCTTTGGTGCTATGCCCCCTCGCGGCGGCGTAGGGCGCCTTATAGTTTCGATAAAATCCCGACTCGCGGCGCGAGCGCGTAATTCAACTGCACGAGCAGGATGAAGCCGAGCGCCCAATAGGTATTGATCACGCAGAGCGCGGCGCCAAAAGCGTAAAGCGTTTGCGCTCCAATGACGCGGCGCTTGAAGGCGGCCTGCACCTCCGGCGTCACATCCGCCTTCACCAAATTCGCGCGGATGGCATAAGCCCAGCTCGCATAAAGAAGAATGCCGAGCAGCAGGATATTCCCCCAATAGAGGATGAGTGCGACCCGATAGGCGATGAATTCCGCCATCAGCGATGTCGAGAAGGGCGTCAGCGATACCGAAAACAGAAATGCGAGATGCAGCCAGGAGAGGTCGCGGTCGCCGCGTTCGAGATGGTTGAGCTGCGTCTGCTGGCCGACCCAGAAAATGCCAAGCGTCAAAAAACTCATCAGATAGACGAACACGCGCGGCGCAAGGGCGACGACGGCGCGCCATAATTCTCCCTCGCTATGGATCGCCTCCGCCGCCGGCGTATGCAGATCGAGAACCAGCAGCGTCATCGCCACGGCAAAGACGCCGTCGCTGATGGCTGCCAGCCGCTCGATGCTCTGCCCGGCAATGCGATTGTAATAGTTCAGCACGATCTATTCCTCACTTGCCGCGCAGCTTGCGCAGATGCGCGAGCAGGCCGGCTGTCGAAGCATCAAGGCCGGCAGCCGGCGCTTGCGGATCGGCGACGAGCCGCGCCAGCCGCAGCGCCAGCTCCTTGCCGAGTTCGACGCCCCATTGGTCGAAGGGATCGATATTCCAGATGACGGATTGGACGAAGACCTTGTGCTCGTAGAGCGCGATGAGGCGCCCGAGTGTGCGCGGCGTCAGGCTCTTGTAAAGCAATGTGCTCGACGGCCGGTTGCCGTCGAAGACCTTATGCGGCGCCAGCGCGGCGATGGCGGCCTCATCGAGACCCTGCGCTTGCAATTTCGCTTCGACCTCGGCCTGCGGGCGCCCGCGAAACAAAGCTTCGCTTTGCGCGAGGCAATTGGCGGCAAGCAGATGATGTTGCGCCGGGTCGCTTGCGAGAGGCTCGGCGGCAAGGAGAAAATCGACCGGCACGATCTCTGTGCCCTGATGGAACAGCTGGAAGAAGGCGTGCTGCGCATTGGTGCCGGGTTCGCCGAAGATCACCGGCCCGGTGGGCGTGTGCGCCGCCTCGCCCGTGAGATCGACGGACTTGCCGTTCGATTCCATCTCCAGCTGTTGCAGATAGGCGGGGAAGCGCCCAAGGCGCTGATCGTAGGGGATCACCGCCTGCGCGGGGTAATCCCAGAAGTCGCGATACCAGATTTCGATCAGCGCCATCAGCACGGGGATGTTTTCGGCGAGCGGCGTTGTCGTGAAATGTGTGTCGATGTCTTCGCCGCCGCGCAGAAAATCCTCGAAATTCTCTTTGCCGGTACCGATCGCGAGCGAAAGGCCGATCGACGACCACAGCGAATAGCGGCCGCCGACCCAATCCCAGAAGAGGAAGCGGCGGTCTTCCGTGATGCCGAAGGCCGCGACTTCTTTCGCCGCGGTCGAGACGGCGGCGAAATGCGCCGCCACGGCGGCCTCGCCGAGTCTGTCGATCACAGCCCGGCGCGCGGCGCGCGCGTTGGTCATCGTCTCGAGCGTCGTGAATGTCTTCGAGCTGACGACGAAGAGCGTGCGGGCGAGATCAACGCGCTTCAGCGTGTCGGCGAGATCGGCACCATCGACATTAGCGACGAAATGAAGATCGAGATGCGGCGCGAGAAAGGGCGAGAGCGCGCGCGTCGCCATGGCGGGGCCAAGGTCCGAGCCGCCGATGCCGATGTTGACGATATAGGTGAAGGTTTCGCCGTGCGCGGTTTTAATGTCGCCGTCGCGCACCGCCTCGGCGAAGGCGAGCATCTTGTGCCGCTCGGCCAGTACCTCGGGCATCACATCGCGTCCCTGCGCCCGCATCGGCACGCCGCTCATATTGCGTAACGCCATATGCAGCGCGGGGCGGCCTTCCGTCGGGTTGACGGTGGCGCCGGCGAAAAGCGCCGCGCGGCGCTCTTCGAGCTTGGCGGCGCGGGCGAGATCGAGGAGCAGCTTGAGCGTGGTGCGGTCGATCCGGTGCTTCGAGAAATCGAAAAGCAGATCGTCGAGCACGACATGAAAATCGGCGAAGCGGCGCGCGTCTGCCGCAAACAGATCGGCGATCTTCACATCGTGAAAATCACTTTGATGCGCTTCGAGCGCAAAAAACGCTTCGGCGATTTCGGGACGGTCCATGGGCGGTCCGGTTCGAAGGGCTCGGGTTCTCTATCACAGGGGCGGTCGCGGCCGCTATGGATTAGACGCACACGCGCTCCATCCGGTAGCCGAGGCCGACGGCGATCGGGATGCTCTCATCGCCGAATTGCGCCGAGAGGGTTGTGGCCTCCTGGTGCGGCAGCGCGAGAAACTGGTCGTAGAGGCCGAGGTCGTCCATCGCCTGCAAGGTCGAGGGATGGATCGTATCGCCACGAAAATCGCGCAGCAAGTCGGCGTGCTTCTCCAGCACAATGGTATCGACCCCGGCGCGGGCGAGGAGCAGTCCCGCCATCATGCCGGCAGGGCCGCCGCCGGCAATCACGCAGCTTGTCGGAATGTCCTGTGCCATGCGCCCCTCCCGCCCTTGTTCTAGAGCGAAACGGGCGTTGCGGACAGATCAGGGAACAGCCTGAACCGGCGTGCCGATGCTGACCCGCTGATAGAGGTCGACCACGTCCTCGTTGTACATGCGGATGCAGCCGTAGGAAGCGGCGGTGCCGATCGAGCGGCGCATCAACCTGGTCGTGCCGTGGATCGCGACCTGATAGCGCGACAGCGTGATCGCCGCGGCGCCCATCGGGTTGTGCGGCGAACCGCCGGGGATGAAGTGGGGCAGGTTCGGATGGTCGTGCGCGACGATGGCCGGCGGCGACCAGTCGGGCGCGAGATATTTGCCTTCGACCGAGGCTTCGCCGAGCCAGGCCATGCCGCGCTTGCCGATCGCGATCGGATAGCGGATGGCGCGGCCGTCGCCTTCCGTGTAATAGAGCGCGCGCTGATGCTGGCTGATGATGATCTCGCCCGCCGGATAGGCGATCGACAAATGAACGTCCTGGCGGGCCGCTTGTGCCGGCGCGATCGCGCCCAGCATGGCGGCTCCAACAAACGCAAACACGGCCGGCACAATGCCAGCCCGCTGACTCAAGGTGCTCATAACGCCCCCCGCGCAAACAAACTTCAGTCCGCGGCGACAATAGCAAGTGCCGCAGCGGCCCGAAGGTATTTTGCACAGGGCGCGTTAAAATCCCCTTGCCGTGTGGCGCGGGCGCCGCAGTTAGGGCCGGTTTAGAGCTTCTTGCGCTCCCGGATCAGGTCCTCGACCACGGCCGGGTCGGCGAGGGTCGAAGTATCGCCCAGCGCCTGGAACTCGTTCTCGGCGATCTTGCGCAGGATACGGCGCATGATCTTGCCGGATCGGGTCTTCGGCAGGCCGGGGGCGAATTGCACGATGTCGGGCGAGGCGATGGGGCCGATCTCCTGCCGCACCCAGGCGACGAGATCCTTGCGCAGTTTCTCGCTCGGCTCGTGGCCGTTGATCAGAGTGACATAGGCGAAAATGCCCTGGCCCTTGATGTCGTGCGGGAAGCCGACGACCGCCGCCTCGGCGACGCGCTCATGCGCGACGAGGGCGCTCTCGACCTCGGCCGTGCCCATGCGGTGGCCGGAGACGTTGATGACGTCATCGACGCGGCCGGTGATCCAGTAATCGCCGTCCGCATCGCGGCGGGCGCCGTCGCCGGTGAAATATTTGCCGGGGAACGACGAGAAATAGGTCTGGATGAACCGGTCGTGGTCGCCGAAGACCGTGCGCATCTGGCCGGGCCAGGAATTGGCGATGACCAAAATGCCTTCAGCCGGCCCTTCCAGCACGACGCCGCTGCCATCGACAATCTCCGGCTTGATGCCGAAGAAGGGCTTGGTGGCCGAGCCGGGCTTCAAGGGCGTCGCGCCGGGCAGCGGTGTGATCAGATGGCCGCCGGTTTCGGTCTGCCACCATGTATCCATGATCGGACAGCGGCCGTCGCCGACGACGTTGTAATACCATTCCCAGGCTTCCGGATTGATCGGCTCGCCGACCGTGCCGAGCAGCCGCAGGGAGGCGCGGCTCGTCTTCTGCACCGGCTCGGCGCCGGCGCCCATCAGCGAGCGGATCGCCGTCGGCGCGGTGTAGAAGATATTGACCTTGTGCTTATCGACGACATCCCAGAAGCGCGAGACCGTCGGATAGGTCGGCACGCCCTCGAACATCAACGTCGTCGCGCCATTGCAGAGGGGCCCGTAGAGAATATAGCTGTGGCCGGTCACCCAGCCGACGTCGGCGGTGCACCAGTAGATGTCGCCGTCATGATAGTCGAAGACATATTGGTGGGTCATCGCCGCGTAGAGGAGATAGCCCGCCGTCGTATGGACGACACCCTTCGGCGTGCCGGTCGAGCCCGACGTATAGAGAATGAAGAGGGGGTCTTCGGCGCCGACCGGTGTCACCGGACAGTCGGGTGAGACGTTCTCGATCTCCTCGTGCAGCCAGAAGTCGCGGCCCTTTTCCCAATGGATGTCGCCGCCGGTATGCTTCACGACGATGACTTTGTTGACGATGAACGGCACCTTTTCCAGCGCCGTATCGACATTGGTCTTGAGCGGCACTTTCTTGCCGCCGCGCAGGCCCTCGTCGGCGGTGATCAGCAGTTTGGAGCCGCAATCCTTGACGCGACCAGCGAGCGAGTTGGGCGAGAAGCCGCCGAACACGACGGAATGAATGGCGCCGATACGCGCGCAGGCGAGCATCGCATAGGCCGCCTCGGGGATCATCGGCATATAGATTGTGACCGTGTCGCCCTTCTCGATGCCATGCGCCTTCAGCACATTGGCGAAGCGGCTGACACGCTCATGCAATTGGCGATAGGTGATCTTGAGGCTGCGGGACGGGTCGTCGCCCTCCCAGATGATCGCGACCTGATCGCCGCGCTTGGCGAGATGGCGGTCGACGCAGTTCAAGGCGATGTTGGTGACGCCGTCCTCGAACCATTTGATATGGACCTCGCCCGGTCCGAACGAGGTGTTCTTCACCTCGGTGAAGGGCTCGATCCAGTCGAGGCGGCGGCGCGCCTCATCGCCCCAGAAGCCCTCGGGATCGGTGATCGAACGCTGATAAAGCTCTTTGTATGTGTTCGCGTCGACGTAGGCGCGACGCGCCCATTCCCCGCTCACGGGATAGAGAAGAGACTCCGACATACTTCCTCCCAGTGACTTATTATGGGGCGGCCTCATCAAGCGGCCGGTGCCGTCACTTCGTTTTACGCCATCGATCGGGGAATGCCTCCGGCGCGCCGGCCGGCCGCATAGCCTTCCGTCGCATTATGCGCCACGCACAGGCATCGAACAAGGCGGCCAAAAGGCGGAGGCGCCGCATCGCCCCTGGGCCAGAGGCAGTCATCTGGCCGGAAAGCCTTGCCGATTCATAAGGCCGGATTTCTGGGAACCCGCTCAGCGGCACTCGTGCGCGGCTTGGTCGAGAGCTTGGTGCAGACCGGCGAGGGAATAGGTGTCGGTCGTCAGCTTGCCTCTGGTGGAGGCGGCCTTGACGACGAGCTTGGCGCCGTGGCGGAGCGCGGCGACGAAATGGCCTTCCTCGGCCGGGTTCTTGATCCAGGCGTTGCGGCCCTTGGCGATAAGATCGAAGGTCGTCCCCGCGATATCGGCCTCGGCGTCGCCGCCGTCCTTCATGGGGAAGCCCATGGTGATCGAGATTTCGTTGTGAATGTGCTCGCCGGGCCGGTTGGAAATGAACACATAGGCCGGATCGCGCTTCAGATTCGCCGGCTCGCGGCTCTTGGGCTGAGCGAGGACGTAGCAGGTCTTGTCGTCGCCATTCTCGGCGACGAAGGTACCCCAATCGCCGAAGCTGCCGACCTGCGTCGGTTTGGCGTGCTCCTCCTCCGCCGCGTGACCGGCCTTGGATTTTTTGCCTTTTTTGGCGCTGGTTTTGGCCGGCGTCTTCTTCTTCGCCGTTTTGTGGTGGTGGGTGGAGCCGGTCGTCTCGTCGTCGTTGGCGGCGACGAGGAACGACGTGCGGGTCAGGTCCTGCGCGAGCGCCGGGATAGCGGCCAAGCCGCATGACAGGAGAAGCGTGGCCGTAAGAGCCAGGCGGGTACAGCGAATCATGTCCGGTAACATATCCTGTTTCGCGACGCGGGGGCGAGACAGCGTAAGCCGATAATCTCGCAGGCGCATGAAACCGGCGGATCGGGGCAAAATTCCGGCTTGCGGGCAAACGCCAAGCACTTCGAAAGCGATTGCGCCTTAGCGGGCTTTCCGGCCGGAAGCGATCATCTGGTCGATAAGAAATAGCGCCGACCCGCGCTAAAGGCCTTCGCTCTTGGCCGCGGCGAGGATCGCGCCCGGCTGCTCCAGCGAGCCGCGCTGCAGCAGGACGACATAGCCTTCATCGTCGCCGCGCAATTCCGTCAGTTTGAGGCTCAGCGGCGCACCGTCCCACTCGCCGACCTTGCGTATGGCGCGGACCACATTTGTGTAGGTGACTTTGCGGCCCGAATTCTCGCCGCGTGAAATCTGCACCGTCCGCGTTTTGGCGACCCGCAGCACATAAATCCCTGCCGGCGCCGCCGCGGCGCCGCGGTCGATATCGATTTCCAGCCTGCCGCCGGATTCGCGCAGATGCGCGGCGACGCTCAGCGCCTGGCCGCTGGCCTTGCCGTGCGCAAGGGCTTTGTCGATCGCCGCCTTGTCGCTGCCGACGGCATCGAAGAGGCCATCGATCACAGCCTCAGGCGTATAGACATGAGGGTCGGCGCGGCCGTTTGCATAGGCCTGCTGCCGGGCGGTGAATTCCGGCGCCGCGAGCGTGTCCTTCCAGCCGATATAGTCCCAGTAATTGATGGGGAAGGTCAGCGCCACGGTGTCGGACTTGGCCGCCAACTGGGTCAGCAGACGATCGGCCGGCGGGCAGGACGAACAGCCTTGCGACGTGAAAAGCTCAACGACGCCGTTGATCGTGCCGGTTGTTGGCGCGGCGAGTGCGGCCGTACTCGCGAGGAGCCCCGCAATCGTCCATCCCTGTCGTAGAAAACCTAATAAGAGCATTTACGTATGCTACTTTTTCCCAGCCCCGCCAGCTTAAATCAGGCTGCGTCCGGCGCGAGTCAATTCCCGGTGAAATTCAATCGTACGGGAACACTTCCAAGTGAAGTGCCGCGCCTCTTAAATACTTGCTGCGGAAATCGTCTTTCGGACGGTGAAGAATATCGCAGAGCAGATTTAATTTGTTGATGTGCGTCAATGGCTGCGCAGCGCCGTGAGCACCGATTGGCTGGCGCGGCCCGTGGGCTTCAATCCCACGCGGCGTTGAAAATCGGCGATCGCCTCCTGCGTCTTGTGCCCGAGCACGGCGTCGATCTTGCCGCCGATATCATAGCCGTGCTGGATCAGCAGGCGCTGAACTTCGCGCCGCCCGGCGCGCGAAAGGCCGGGATCGTCGGTCGGCCAGGGCGTGACGATCGGTCCGCGCCCGCGCAGCCGGTCTGACAAAAGCGCAATCGCCAGAGCGTAGGATTCGGCGGCATTGTAGGAAAAGATCGCATTGAAATTGCGGCTCACGAGAAAAGCCGGACCGCGCGGGCCGGCGGGCAGCAACAGGCCATAAGCGCCCTCGCCGGAGAGCGGCGTGCCATTGATATGGGTGAAGCCGCGCCCCGCCCAGGCCGCCAGCGGCTGCTTGCTGGCGCGCCACGTATCGCGGGCCGGGTAGCCCGGCGGCAATTTCACCTCGAAGCCCCAGGGCAGACCCGGCACCCAGCCGCTGTGATGCAGATAATTGGCGGTGGAGCCGAGCGCATCCGGCACCGACCCGATGACGTCGCGCCGCCCGTCGCCATCGAGATCGACCGCGAGCCGCAGGAAGGTCGAGGGCATGAATTGCGTATTGCCGAACGCGCCCGCCCAGGAACCGTTGAAATTGGCGGGGTCGGCGTCGCCGGCGCCGACGATCTGCATCGCGGCGAGGAATTCGCGATGATAATAGGCCGGCCGCATCGAGTTGGAGCAGGCGAGGCTCGCCAGCGATTGCAGCACCGGCTTGTTGCCGAAGTTCTGGCCGAAATTGGATTCGACGCCCCAGATCGCCGCGATGACCGAACTGCTGACGCCATAGCGCTGTTCGGCGACGTCGAGCCAATGTCCCCATTTCGCGATCGCCGCGCGCCCATCCGCGACGCGCTCGTCGTCGACGAGGGCGGCGATATAGTCCCAGATCGGCGTGGTGAATTCCGGCTGCGAGCGCTCGGCCTGCAGCACGTCGGGATTGAAGGTCAAGTTGCGCGTTGCGGTCTCGGCGACTTGCGCCGGAACGCCATGCGCCTCTGCCTCGGCGGCAAGGCCCGCGACGCAGGAATGGAAATCGGCCCGCGCCGGGAGGGCGGCAAGCGTGGCGAACAAAGCGGCGGCGAGCGCCGCGGCAAAAGAGAATCGCATCATCATATGGTGGATTCTACCGCAAGCGGGCCGAGCGGGCCAATCGCGATGCTGAAGCGCGGTGCGGCGATGTCAGGCCGGGAATATGCGCGGACTCAAAAAGCCCCGGCTTTGGGCCGGGGCTTTCATATTTGTGGGCATGCGAGGCAAGCCCGCAATGTCAGCGCAGCCGCTGAGCCCCCGCATTGAGAGCGGCGGTGAGTTCCAGCGACTTTGCGATCAGACATTGAGACACTGGATCACCTCCTTTCGATAGGTTGACGACGCACCTTTATCGCAGGCGCGGCGCCATCCGACAAGGAGATCAGCTCGTCTTCGGCTGGGCGTGGCCGAGGACGACAACGCGCGTGCCGACAGGCACCTGCTGGAAGAGGTCGATCGCGTCCTGGTTGATCATGCGGATGCAGCCGGAGGACGCGTGCGTGCCGATCGACGAGGGCTCGACCGTGCCGTGGATGCGATAGAGCGTATCCTTGTTGCCCTGCCAGAGATACATGGCGCGGGCGCCGAGCGGGTTGCCGGGGCCGCCGTGCATGCCGATGCCGCTCTGCAATTGCGCCAGCGAAGCGCGCAGCTTCGGCTCACGCGCGATCATCTCCTTCGGCGGATACCAGTCCGGCCATTCCTGCTTGGAATGGATTTCGGCGACGCCCGACCACATGAAGCCTTCGCGGCCGGGGCCGATGCCGTAGCGCATTGCCTTGCCGTTCGGCAGGACATGATAAAGATAGCGCGCGGCGGGATCGATAACGATCGTGCCCGGCTGCTCGGTGGTCGCATAATCGACGAGCTTGCGCATGAAGCCCTTCTTGATCTGCGAGAGCTTGACCGGCGGAACCGGGAAATTGCCGTCCTGAAAGCCGGAATACATCGCCGTATAGTCGATCGGGCCGTTCGCCTCGTCGGCGTTGGCGATCAAGGCCGGTGAGGGCGCCGGGGGCGGCGGAGTTGCCGGTTGCTCCGGTACGGACGCATTGGCCTCGAAGCCGGGGCCCGACTGGGTCGAGACACAGCCAGCGAGGGTGAACGAGGCGCCCGTGGCGGCGGCCCCGGCCAAAAGATTGCGACGGTTGATGAGGCTCATGAAACTTACCTGCGATATCAGCGATGCGCGCCAGGCGACGCCTGCCCGGCGGATGGCATGTTGCCGTCCGGCTGCGGAAAAGTCGACCTTGCGGTACGTGTCTTAAAATTACGGCAAAATGGCCGTCCAGGTTGTGTCCTCGGCGACACGCCCGGCGATTTTCCTGTCCGGGTTACGCTAGCGCCGCGCTCATCTCGTCGAGCACCCGCGCGATGGCCGGGTGCTCCCGGCTCGTTTCGACATAGCGGGCCACCGCCGGATAGGCGGCGATGAGGTCGCGATTGACGAGTGGCGCGACGACGCGCGGTACGCGGAAAAGCGCCGGCGCCAATTGGCAGTCGGCCAGCGTTAACTCAGGGCCGGCGGAGAAACGCGCGCCGCTCAACAGGGCTTGCAGCGCGGAGAGCCCGCGCACGAGCCGCGTTAGCCGGCTGGCGCTTTCCTCGGTATTGGGCGCGGCCTGGGCCAGTTCGACCGTCTGCGCGGCGATATGCAATTCGCCGATGCGCTGCAGAAGCCGCACGTTGGCGCGCGCCTCGGCGCCCTCCGGCAGCAGCGGCGGCTTGGGAAATTTTTCTTCGAGATATTCGATGATCGCCGAGGATTCCGGCAGCCGGGCGCCGTCGTCGAGGATCAGGCAGGGGATCGTGCCGAGCGGGTTGATGGCGTGATATTGGGCCGAGCGCAGGCCGCCGGGCGGAGAGACGATCTCGATAGCGAGGGATTTTGCATAAATGGCGATACGCACCGGCGCGGAAAACGGCGAGGAGTTTTCCGAATAAAGCCGCATCGGCTCAGCCGCCTTCCGCGTCGGCCTGCTGCGGGTCGAGCTTGAGGCGCTCCGGGCGCGGCATGGCGATGATGCTGTAGCCAGCATCGACATAATGGATTTCGCCGGTGACGCAGCGGGCGAGGTCGCTCAGCAGATAGAGCGCGGCACCGCCGACATCCTCGATGGTGATGGCGCGGCGCAGCGGCGCGTGCAGCTTTTCGTAATTGAACATGGCGCGTGCGTCGGTGATGCCGGCGCCGGCCAACGTGCGCACCGGGCCGGCCGAGATCGCATTGACCCTGATGCCCGCGGAGCCGAAGTCCGTCGCGAGATAGCGCACGCCCGCTTCCAGCGCCGCCTTGGCGATGCCCATGACGTTATAGTTCGGCATGGCCCGGTTTGCGCCGCCGAAAGTCAGCGTCAGCAGGGCGCCACCGTTCGGCATCAGAGCGGCGGCGCGCTTGGCCGCCTCGGTGAAGGAGAAGGCGGAGATCAGAAGCGTGCGCTGAAAATTCTCCCGGCTCGTGTCGGCATAGCGGCCGCGCAATTCGTTGCGGTCGGAATAGGCGATGCAATGGACGAGGAAATCGAGCGAGCCCCATGTCTCGGCGAGCGCCGCGAAGACCGCATCGACCTCGGCGAGATTCTCGACATCGCAAGGCAGCACGAGCGACGAGCCGAGGCTCTGCGCCAGCGGCTTGACGCGCTTGCCGAGCGCCTCGCCCTGATAGGTGAAGGCCAGTTCCGCGCCCTCCTTGGCGAGCGCGTTGGCAATGCCCCAGGCGATCGAATGGTCGTTGGCGACCCCCATGACGAGGCCGCGCTTGCCCTGCATCAGGCCTTGGCGCTGATCAGGCATCGAGGTGCTTGAAGACGAGTGAGGCGTTGGTGCCGCCGAAGCCGAAGGAATTGGAGAGCACCGCGCGCAGACTGACGTTGTCGCGGCGCTCGCGCAGGATGTTCATGTCGGCGAAGGCGGGGTCGAGTTCCTCGATGTTGGCGCTCTTGCAGATGAAGCCGGCCTGCATCATCAGCAGCGAATAGATCGCCTCATGCACGCTGGTTGCGCCCTGGGCGTGGCCGGTCAGGGATTTGGTCGCCGAGATCGGCGGGCATTTGTCCTCATTGCCGAAGACGGTGCGGATCGCTTCGATCTCCTTCAGATCGCCGATCGGCGTCGAGGTCGCGTGCGGATTGATGTAGTCGATCGGCACTTTGACATCCTGCAAGGCCATCTTCATGCAACGCACCGCGCCCTCGCCAGAGGGAGCGACCATGTCGGCGCCGTCCGACGTTACGCCGTAGCCGACGATCTCGGCATAGATTTTGGCGCCGCGGGCCTTGGCGACTTCCAGTTCCTCGAGCACCAGGACGCCGCCGCCGGCGGAAATGACGAAGCCGTCGCGGTCCTTGTCGTAGGCGCGGGAGGCTACGGCGGGCCTGTCATTATAGCCCGACGAAAGTGCTCCCATCGCGTCGAAGAGCACGGTCAGCGTCCAGTCTAATTCCTCGCAGCCGCCGGCGAACATGCGGTCCTGCTTGCCGTAGCGGATCATCTCATAGGAATTGCCGATGCAATGGTTCGACGTCGCACAGGCCGAGGAGATCGAATAATTGACGCCTTTGATCTTGAACCAGGTCGCAAGCGTCGCCGAGGCGGTCGACGACATGGCCTTCGGCACGGCGAAAGGGCCGATCTTCTTCGGCCCTTTGGTGCGGGCGATGTCGGCGGCCTCGACGATGGTGCGCGTCGAAGGCCCGCCGGAGCCCATGATGATCCCGGTCCGGTCGTTGGAGATTTCGGCGGCCGAAAGCCCGGCGTCGAGGATCGCCTGATCCATGGCGACATGGTTCCAGGCGGTGCCGCCGCCGTGGAAGCGCAGCGCCCGCCGGTCGATCATATGCTCGGGGTCGAGCGTCGGGGCGCCATGCACCTGGCTGCGGAAGCCGAGCTCCGCATATTTGTCGGCCCGGACGATGCCGGATTTGGCCTCGTGCAGCGAGGCAAGCACCTCCTGGGTATTGTTTCCGATCGAGGAGACGATGCCCATTCCGGTGACGACGACGCGTCTCATTCCAATCTCCTGCTTAGGCCGCCCAAGCGGCCTTGAAAAGCGTCGGCGCGCGCGCGTGAATCAGGCCGCCGATGACGGCGCAGCCTTGAACAGGCCGACTTTGAGATCCGTCGCATGATAGATGCGGTGGCCATCGGCCTCGAGCCAGCCGTCGGCGATGCCCAACACCAATTTGGTGTTGAACACACGCTTGAGATCGACTCCGTAGATCAGCCGCTTGACGGTCGGTAGCACCTGCTCGGTGAATTTCACCTCGCCGACGCCAAGCGCCCGGCCGCGTCCCTGCAAGCCGAGCCAGCCGAGATAGAAGCCGAGCAATTGCCACAGCGCATCGAGGCCAAGGCAGCCGGGCATGACCGGATCGCCCTTGAAGTGGCAGCTGAAGAACCACTGATCCGGCTTGATCGCAAATTCAGCGCGGATCGTGCCTTTGCCATTGGCGCCGCCCTGCTCGGAAATGGTGGCGATCTTGTCGAACATCAACATCGGGGGCAGCGGCAATTGCGGATTGCCGGGGCCGAACAGGTCGCCGCGGCCACAAGCAATGAGGTCTTCGTAATCGAAGCTGGAGCGTCGCTCGCTCATCATATCTTTCACATTCGAGGATTCGCCCCGAAGGCGCACCCACGCGAGCGAAGATGGCGGCTTCTAACATAGGCCGGGCCGCGCTGAAAGGGTCTGGCGGCGGCTGCGGCGGCGATGGCGGCGATTTTCGCGCCGCGGCGCGGGTGCGGAAACCCGCCGCCGCAGGCGAATTTGGAACAATTTTCATTATGCCTTGGCGCCTTGCGGCATCCAGGCTGCCACATCCTGGCGCGCGTCAGTCGATCTTCTCGTTCGGGTAGACGCCCCAGAGAACATCCTGCTGGATGTAGCCGTCGAAGCCGTCGCCGAAGATCTCGCACCAGCTGCCGTCGCAGGTCTTGATATTGCCGATGACGCCCGGCTGCAGCCGGGCGAGCGGTGCCGAATTGCCGGCCGGGCGGCTGTAAAGCGTGAAAATTGTTTCTTTTTTCCACGGCGCGACAATGGCGGTCCGGCGCCCGGAGAGAAGGTTATGCAGCACCCAGCCTTCGGTGCCGTCGGAATCGCGGACCTTGCGCCACATGCCGAATTCGGCGGTGATTTCGACCGGCAGGCCGGCCCGTTCGTAGATCCAAGTGGTGCGGTGGTCCTTGGAGGGGCCTTCGCGGAGGTTGACCCGGTCGGCCTTCAGGCTGACGAAACGCGGCACCGGGAGCCCGCTGACGCGGCCGACCGTCTGGCCATTGGTGTCCGCCGTTTCGGCGGCGCGGCCGGGCAGGCTCGCAAGGCACGCGGCGAGGCCGAGCCCGGCAACCAAAATCCCCCGCAGCAGAAGAAGGCGACGATCCATATCCAGGCGATTCATTGTCGATTCCGCGTCACTTCACCAGAGACGGCCGATGCCGCCGTTTTTATGTCGCCCGAATCCTTCGGCCGAGTGGTTTGAGTCCATCTGCCATTCTTGTGTTTGGACCGCCATCTGCTAGAGAGGCGCGGAGAATTTCGCGCGGTCTTTCAGCTTGGCCGCCATATTAAGTGCTTCGCGCTGAGTTAAGGCCGCGTGAAGGCCGCGCCTCGCGACAGGCCTGGTGCCGCGGTTCACGGACGGATGCAGGATGGTCAAGAAGAAACCGCTCGTAGTCCTCACGCGCAAGTTGCCGGACGTGATCGAGACGCGGATGCGCGAGCTTTTCGACGCCCGGCTCAACATCGACGATAAGCCGATGAGCCAGGAGGATCTGATCGCGGCCGTACGCAGCGCCGATGTTCTGGTGCCGACCGTGACCGACCGGATCGACGCCGTGCTCATCGAGCAGGCAGGCAGCCAGCTCAAGCTCATCGCCAATTTCGGCAATGGCGTCGACAATATCGACGTCGCTGCGGCCTCCAAGCGGGGCATCACAGTCACCAATACGCCCGGCGTGCTGACGCAGGACACCGCTGACATGACGATGGCGCTGATCCTTGCCGTCGCGCGCCGCATCGTCGAGGGCGCGGAGGTGATCCCGCACGGCCACTGGGGCGGCTGGTCGCCGACCTGGATGCTCGGCACACGAATCACCGGCAAAAGGCTCGGCATTGTCGGCATGGGCCGCATCGGCCAGGCGCTCGCCTACCGGGCGCGGGCCTTCGGCCTGCAGATCCATTATCACAACCGCCGCCACGTCGCCGCCGCGATCGAGGAGGAACTCGAGGCGACCTATTGGGAATCGCTCGACCAGATGCTGGCGCGGATGGACATCGTCTCGGTCAATTGCCCGCATACGCCGGCGACCTTCCACCTGCTGTCGGCGCGGCGGCTGCAGCAGCTGCGGCCGCACGCCATCCTGGTCAACACCGCCCGCGGTGAGATCATCGACGAGACGGCGCTGATCGAGATGCTTGAGGCGGGCGAACTCGCCGGCGCGGGGCTCGACGTCTTCGAGCACGAGCCCGCCATTTCCGAGCGGCTGGTTAAGCTCGCAGAAGGCGGCAAGGTGACGCTTCTGCCGCATATGGGCTCGGCGACGCGCGAAGGCCGCGTCGACATGGGCGAGAAAGTGCTCATCAACGTCAAGATGTTCATGGACGGCCACCGCCCGCCGGACCGGGTTCTGCCGAGCGCCGTCTAGGCGCCAAGCTTCGGCAAGCTGCCGCTTTTGCTCCACTTTCCCGCCCTTGAAGCGGCGCCGCAAATCGCCATATTGCGAGAGCGGAGGTGCCATAACGGGCCTCCGGACTGAAGGCCTGAGGGCTTCGCCCATGTCGCGCATGTTGACCATCAATTCGCCCTTTCTGCTCGGGTTCGAGGAGTTCGAGCGCATGGTCGACCGGGTGACGCGGGCAGGCTCGGAGGGCTATCCGCCCTACAATATCGAGCGGATCGCAAAGACCGATGCGGAGCCGGAAAAGCTGCGCATCACCCTGGCAGTCGCCGGGTTCCTGCGCGATCAGCTCGAAGTGACGGTCGAGGAGGGCCAGTTGGTCATCCGCGGCCGCCAGCAGGACGAGAAGCCGCGCGATTTCCTCCACCGGGGGATCGCGGCCCGGCAGTTTCAGCGGGTTTTCCTCCTTGCGGAAGGGATGCGCGTTGCGGCCGCCGATCTGGCCCACGGATTGTTGACGGTGGATCTCGTCCGGCCCGAGCCGTCACGAGTGGTTAAGAAGATCGATATCATGATGCGAGACTGAAATGTTCGCATCCGCGCGGGTCTCCAAGAGACCGCAGAAGGAGTGTTGAATGTTGGACGAAGTCAAAGAGGTCACCGAGATCGCGACTCCCCTCACCGAAGAGCAGTTCGCCCATCTGGGCGGCGGTTCGCTCGCCTATGTGCGCGCGCTGCGGTCCGAGGATGTGAGCCGGCTCTTCCCGCAGGCCCCCCCGCTCCAGCCTGGTCTTCAGCTTTTCGCCTTGCTGGGCGCCGACGGCACGCCGATCGTGCTCACCGATTCGCGCGATGCCGCGCTGGCCAATGCCCTGCAGCATGAGTTGCAGACGGTGAGCGTGCACTAAGCGAAAGCGCGAGGACACGCTCACCCTGCCGTTCCGTATTGCTAGCGATCATTGCTGGCCTGACGGGTTAAGGCATTCCAATGTTGGTCTCCGTGGATCGCGCAGGAAATGACGGCGCGGTTCGCGGGGGTCGAGCTGCAGGCCGGGTCGTCCGTTACCGTGGTCGCGCAAATGTCGAGTACCCGCAATAAGATTGCGGCGCCCAAAATCGCAATCAAAGATATTTCCGGCGCCAAGTTGCTCGGTTGGCCCGAAGCTTTTTGAATTTGTGTCTTTGTTCTCATTTCGGTCTCCGAAGCCGAGAATCGGCTACGGGTCTGACTTGGCGGAGCGGGCATAAAAATTCCATGCGTCTTGGCGGCCTGCGACATTAAAACCGGCCAAAATCGCGATTCTTTCGACGCAAATCGACGATTTGCGCCCCGATTTTCCAAAAAACCGGGATCCAAAAGCCAAAATTTATCAAAATAGACCGAAAAACGGCTTGGCCGCTTGCTGGCTCGCTTCCCCATCCGATGGGATCGAAGCCGGCGGCAGGCCGTCGTTTCCGTAGGTCCGGCGGGGGCGATCCGGGCCGGCGCGCATCGGCGCCTGGCCAAGCGCGATCGGCGGCGGCGCTTGCGGCATCGCCCGGCTCGGAGTCTGCGGCTGTGTTCCGCCGCCGAAGAAATTTAGGATCGCGTTGGCCACCGGAATGTTCGGCGCCAGCGGCGACGTCCAGATGCCATCGAGCAGCGGCGCCGGCCGGATGCCGGCGTGCGCGACCTGCATGAAATGCGACCAGATGACGACCGGCAGCGAGCCGCCCGAGGCGCGCTTCGTCGGCGAATTGTCGTCGTTGCCGAGCCAGACGCCGCAGGTCATGTGGCTCGTGTAGCCGATGAACCAGGCGTCGCGGAAATCCTGGCTGGTGCCGGTTTTGCCGGCGGCCTGCCAGCCCGGCAGGTCGGCGCGCCGCGCGGTGCCGGAGATCAGCGTTTCACTCATCATCCGGTTCATCATCGCCACATAGTCCGGCGCGATGACGCTGCCGTCGGTCGAAGGCGTATGCAGGTACAGCACATGGCCGTTCGCCGATGTGACCTTGTCGATGACATAGGGCGTGACGGCGATGCCGCCGTTGGCGAAGGGCACGTAGGCCGAGGTGAGTTCGAGCGGTGTCACCGCCGAGGTGCCGAGCGCGATCGTCGGGTTGATGTCGAGGTTCGAGGTGATGCCGAGCTGATGCGCCGTGTGCGCGATGGCGGCGGGGCCGACTTCGAGGCCGATCCGCACCGCGACGGTGTTGAGCGAATTGGCGAGAGCCGTCGTCAGCGTCACCGGGCCCATGTAGCGATGCTCGTAATTCTCCGGCTGCCAGCCGCGCAGATTGATCGGCGCGTCGTTGCGGATCGTGTCCGGCGTCAGGCCGTGTTCGAGCGCCGTCAGATAGACGAAGGGCTTGAAGGCGGAGCCCGGCTGGCGCTTAGCGGAGGTCGCGCGGTCGAACTGGCTTTCGGAATAATCGCGGCCGCCGACAAGGGCACGCAACGCCCCGTCCGGATCGAGCGCGACGAGCGCTCCCTGGCTCACGTCATAATGCGCGCCTTTCGCGCTGAGTGCATCGCGCAACGCTTGTTCCGCCGCGGTCTGCAGCGGCGCGCTGATCGTCGTGTGGACGGCAATGTCCTCGTCGACCGGACCGACAAGCGCGTCGAGCTGGTCCATCACGTAATCGGCGACATAATTGATCGTGCCGCCGTTGAGCTTCACCGGCCGCGCCGGCTGGGCGAGGGCGAGCTCGGCCATCGGCTTGGTGATGAAGCCCTGCTCCAGCATGGCGTTGACGACGTCGCGCGCCCGGTCGGTGGCGGCGGCGAGATTATGGTTCGGCGCATAGCGCGAGGGCGCCTTCATCAGCCCGGCGAGCATGGCCGCCTCGGCGAGGGAGACATCGCGCGCACTGTGGCCGAAATATTTCTGCGCCGCCGCCTCGACGCCGAAAGCGCCGGAGCCGAAATAGACGCGATTGAGATAGAGTTCGAGGATCTGATCCTTGGAATATTTGTGTTCGAGCCAAAGGGCGAGAATCGCCTCCTGGATTTTGCGCGAGACCGTGCGCTCTTGGGTGAGGAACAGGTTCTTGGCGAGCTGCTGGGTCAGCGTCGAGCCGCCTTCCATCCCGCCGTGGCCTGTCGCGTCGCGGACGAGGGCGCGCAAAATGCCGATCGGATCGATGCCCCAATGGTCGTAGAAGCGCCTGTCCTCGATGGCGACGAAGGCTTTCGGCAGATAGGGCGGCAGTTCGGCGAGATGGACGGCCGCGCCGCCCATGTCGCCGCGATTGACGAGCAGGGCGCCGTCATCGGCGAGAATGGCGATATTGGGCGGCCGCTTGGGGATGGCGAGCTGGTCGATCGGCGGCAATTGCGCCGCGTAATAGGCGACGACCGCCGAAGCCGCGACGGCGCCCCAGAGCCCGAGCATCAGCAGCCAATAGACAAGCCGGCTCAAAAGCGGCGTGCGCTTCTTGCGTTTTGATTTGCGCTTCTTCGGCGCGCGGCGCGGCTTTTCCTCCGGCTCCGGAAAGCCGTCGAAGGTCGGCTCCCGCCGTTCGCCGTTCAAGCCCTTGGCCATTCTCGTTGAGCCCGCCGCTCGCTAGCGCGCTTTCCAGCCAGATGGACTCATCTGGCCGATAAGAAATCGCACCGGTTCAAAACGTTGGAGCGTGTTCGGATCGGAAAAGTCATGCAACTTTTCCGGAACACGCTCTAATCCCGCCGTGCTGATCTCTGCCGGCGGCCAAGACCCTAAACCGGCGCGATTAAGGCGGGGTAAAATGGTCGAAACCGGGTAGGGCCGGGGCAAAACCGCGGCGGCTTCGCCGTGGCCGCAGAGAACATTTTCACGCGAAGTGGATGCCGGTTCGCGGGATGAAAACGCTCTCATTCAAGTAATTAGACCGCTTTCGAACGGAAAACCGGTTTCCACTTTTCCTGAAAGCGGTCCAGCCCAAAAACTGGGTACCCCGGCCCGGCGGCGCTTGCGATTTGGCTTGAGCCGCGCCACAGTTGCGCCCCTTGCCCGGCGCGCGCCGCGCCTGCCCGCCAGCAATCCAACCCATAAGCCTAAAGAGTCCGGATTCGTCTCATGCAAGTCACCCTCGAACGCGCCGCTCTGTTGAAGGCGCTCGGCCATGTGCACCGCGTCGTCGAACGGCGCACGACGATCCCGATTCTCTCCAACATTCTGTTCAGCGCCGACGGCAGCGCGGTCCTGCTGAAAGCGACCGACCTCGATCTCGAAGTGACCGACAAGCTGCCGGCCGACGTCACCCAGGCGGGCGCGACGACCCTGCCGGCGCATATTCTCTATGAGATCGTCCGCAAATTGCCGGAGGGGGCGCAGGTCTCGCTCGAAGCGGCGGGCGATGCCGGCCAGCTCCTGCTGCGCTCGGGCCGCTCGCGCTTCCAGCTTCAGGCCCTGCCGGAAAGCGACTTTCCCGATCTCGCCGCCGGCGATTTCACCCATCGCTTCACCCTGGCCGCCGGCGATCTCAAGAAGCTGATCGACAAGACCCAGTTCGCCATCTCCAACGAGGAGACGCGCTACTACCTCAACGGCATCTACCTGCACACGGCGGAAACCGGCAAGACGACGGTGCTGCGGGCGGTCGCGACCGATGGCCACCGGCTGGCGCGTGTCGAAATCCCCGCCCCGCAGGGCGCGGCCGGAATGCCCGGAATCATCATTCCGCGCAAAGCCGTCGCCGAAGTGCTGAAGCTGATCGAGGATATCGAGGCCGATGTCGCGATCGAGATTTCGGCGACCAAGGCGCGTTTCAGCTTCGGTCATGTCGTGCTCATCACCAAGTTGATCGACGGCACCTTCCCGGACTATGCGCGTGTCATCCCGGCAGGCAACGACAAATTGCTGACGGTCGAGCGCACGCCGTTCGCCGAAGCGGTCGATCGCGTCTCGACCATCTCCTCGGAGCGCGGGCGGGCGGTGAAGCTCGCCGTGGCCGACAATAAGCTGACGCTCTCCGTCACCAATCCGGATTCGGGCTCCGCGGTCGAAGAGCTCGAAGTCGATTATGACGCACCGCCGATCGAGATCGGCTTCAATGCCCGCTATCTTCTCGATATCACCAATCAGCTCGACGGCGACACGGCGCTCTTCAAACTGGCCGATGCCGGCTCGCCGACGCTGGTGCTCGACCACGAGGGCGCATCAGCTCTCTATGTCTTAATGCCGATGCGGGTTTAAACGCACGCGCGATTAAACTAAAACCTCGCCACAACGAGATAGCGCGGGGAGCAATCGCGCGTGTACAAGGGGCTATTCGATGAAAAAGGCACTGGGCCTTATCCTGCGCCTCGCCGCCGTTCTGATCCTCATCGCCGGCATCGTTTATCTCGAGAAGTCGCGAAGCGTCGTTACCTTTAGGTTCTGGACGTTCGTCCTCTTCGCCTTCGCGCTCGCCTTTCTCACATCCTTTCTGCGTGGCGGCTGGCGCGATAGCGCCCTCGTCGTGACGTCGCTGGCTTTCGGCCTTTGCGCGGTCGAAGGCGTCGCCATACTCTTGCAGCCGCCCGCCATCGTTCACAGTCCACGCGGCTTCATCGTCCCCTGGGCGCCTCTTGGGTGGCAGCCCGGACATGCTGGACAATTTCATGTCACGCGGATCGATCCGAAGAGCGGCGCCACGATCTATGATGTAACTTATTCCATCGATCGCGATCATCTGCGCCAAACCCGCTCTTGTGCGATTGGGCCGACGGTCGGCTTTTTTGGCTGCTCGTTTACCTTTGGCGAGGGCTTGAACGATGCCGACACGCTGCCGCAACAGGTCTCCAATTCATTCGGCGGCGATTTGCGCGTGCTGAACTTTGGCCTTCCCGGCTATGGACCCCACCAATTTCTGCGGGGAATGCAGCTCGGCGTTTTCGACGGGCTGCTCGGCCCGCAGCCCAAGCTCTTCGTTTATCTCACGGCGCCCTGGCATGCGGAGCGCACCGCGTGCAAATCCGGGTGGGGGGCGAACGGCCCGCGCTATGCGCTCGTCGACGGCAAGGCCGTCTATCAAGGCCGTTGCATGACCGGACTGAAACTGGGCCTGCACGAATGGGCAGAGCACAGCGCCGCCTACCGAGTCTTCATTGAACGCAATTTTAATCAGGTCACGCATGCTGATATCGAGCTCTACATTCGCATCCTGCTCGATTCCGCGCATCTCGCGCAGACGAAATATGGCGTCCCTTTGGTAATCGCTTATATGCGGGCGGAGCCGGGCTATCTGCGGGCAACCGGGTTCACCGATGATGAGATCATCGCGAGGCTACGTGCCGGGGATGCTTATGTCTTCGATGTGTCACTCCCCGAAAAATCGGGAAGGCCGCTCAAGATCGCCGGTGACCTGCATCCCAATGCTTACGCGAACAGTCTCCGCGCGGCGATGCTCAAGGACTACATCGTTGCGCATTTTGGCCCGGCGCTATCGCTCTCGGCGCAAGGCCAGCCGCCGCTCTGCCGGGCTGCGCATTAGCGCGCTTTCCGGCCAGATGGAATCGTCTGGCCGATAAGAATTCGCGCCGATTCAAAACATTGGAGCGTGTTCCGATCGGAAAAGTTATGCAACTTTTCCGGAACACGCTCTAATCGAGATCGAAGGCGTCCTTATAATCGCGCTTGAGCGCCGGATTTTGCTCGCTCTTGTGCAGGATGCAATTGCCGACCGCGAGGAACTCGATCTCCGTTCCCATGAAGCAGGCGAAGGCGTCTTCTGGCGTGCAGACGATCGGTTCGCCGCGCACGTTGAAGCTGGTGTTGACCAGTACGGGGCAGCCGGCCAGTTCGGCAAATTTCTCGATCAGCGCATGATAGCGCGGGTTCGTCTCTTTATGGACGGTCTGGATGCGCGCCGAATAATCGACATGCGTCACCGCCGGAATCTCCGAGCGCAGAACGTTGAGCTTGTCGATGCCGAAAAGCTGCTCGTCCGCCGTGGACATCTTGCGGCAGCGCGAGTCCTTTACGTTGGCGACGAGCAGCATGTAAGGCGAATCCGCGTCGAGATCGAACCATTCGGCAACGTGTTCGCGCAGGACGGACGGCGCGAAGGGGCGGAAGCTTTCGCGATATTTCACCTTGAGGTTCAGCGCCTTCTGCATGGTCGGCGAGCGCGGATCGCCGAGGATCGAGCGGCCCCCGAGCGCGCGCGGGCCAAACTCCATCCGGCCCTGATGCCAGCCGACGGCCTTGCCGTCCGCCAGCGCCGCGGCGGTTTCACCAATCAGCGCGTCATCGCCAACGACATGGAATTTCGCGCCGGCATTTTTCAAGCGCTGTTCGATATCGTCCTGCGCATAGGCGGGGCCGAGATAGGCGCCCTGCATCGCATCCGGTTCCTTGACGCTGGATTTGGCGCCGGCGTCGCGTCGCCCGTCGTAATAGCCGGCCAGCGCCGCGCCGAGGGCGCCGCCGGCGTCGCCCGCCGCCGGCTGGATGAAGACGCGCGCGAATTTCCCGTCGCGGAGAATCTTGCCGTTGGCGACGCAATTGAGCGCGACCCCGCCGGAGAGGCAGAGATTTTTCTCGCCCGTCTCAGCCGCGAGCGCGCGCGTCAGCCGCAGCACGACCTCTTCCGTCACCGCCTGGATCGAGGCGGCAAGATCCATGTGGCGCTGATCGAGACGCTCATCGGCGCGGCGCGGCGGCCAGCCGAACAAAGCGTCGAAGCGCGCGTCGGTCATGGTGAGCCCGGTGCAATAGGCGAAATAATCCATATTGAGCCGGAACGAGCCGTCGGCCTTCACGTCGATCAGATGATCGAAAATCGTTTGCGCGTATTTCGGCGTGCCGTAAGGGGCGAGACCCATCACTTTATCTTCGCCGGAATTGACCTTGAACCCTGTGTAATAGGTGAAGGCGGAATAGAGCAGGCCGAGCGAATGCGGGAAACGGATTTCCTTGATGATGTTGAGGTCGTCGCCCTGGCCGAGCGCCGCTGTCGTCGTCGCCATTCACCGACGCCGTCCATCGTCAGCACCAGAGCCGAGGTGAAGGGCGACGGATAATAGGCCGAGGCCGCGTGCGAATAATGATGCTCGGTAAAGCCGAGTTTGGATTTTTCGCCGAGCGCCGGATTGATCGCCTTCAGTTCGCGCAGCAGCAGGTCACGCTGAAACAGCTTCTCGCCGATCCAGAGCGGCATCGCCTTGCGGAATGAGGCAAAGCCTTGCGGCGCGAAGGTGAGATAGGTTTCGAGCAGGCGCTCGAATTTCACGAAGGGCTTTTCATAGAAGATGACGCGGTCGATTCCCGCGGCGCCGCCCGGCGTCTGGCTCAGACAATATTCGATAGCGTTGCGCGGAAATGCAGGGTCGTGCTTCTTGCGCGTAAAGCGCTCTTCCTGCGCCGCGGCGATAACCAAGCCGTCCGCGACGACAGCGGCGGCGCTGTCGTGATAGAACGCGGAAATGCCGAGGACGCGCATTCGCAACTAGAACAATGTGTAGATGAAGGGCGCGAGGGCGGAACCCTGGCTGAGGATGAGCAGACCGCCGAAGACCAGGAAAAGCACCAGCAAGGGAATCAGCCAGAACTTTTTCCGTGCGCCGAGAAATTCGAGAAGCTCTGCGAAAATCGACATTCCGCACCTCCCTAGAATTGTTTGCCGAGCGATCCCGAAGCCGGGCCGGGCGGATCGCGTGTGATCCAATAGGTGGAAGTTTCGGGCGCTAGGCGCAAGGCGAGAATGTCCTCGCCATTCCTGCGGACGAGCCAGCCGATCGGAACAACGGCGCCGAAGAACAATCCCCCCATGACGATCGGGCTGACGATCGCGTTCAGCGCGAGGCCGAGTTTGAACCAAAGGCGGTTCGGCCAAGCCAGAATCGCCGGAAAGGCAACGCCGGCAATGAGGAAGATGGCCGAGACAGCAAGCAGCCACCAATGCGGCTGGCGATGGTGCAGCAGCGGCAGCACGCTCAGCGCGAGCAGAACGGCGCCGATTGTCAGGCCGAACTTGCGGTTCGAACTGGCCTCGACCTTCCGAAAGCTGGCGAGAGTTTCGTGAGTTTGCGTCAAAGGTGTTCCGAGCGCATGCTGAGCTGGTGCATCTTTTGGCACGCTCGCGCTCAAAAATCCACGGTTCTATCCGTACCGGCACTACCCGTACCTTACGGAACTTGGCGCGCTTTCCGGACCGCGTTCCGAGGCGGAAAATCAGCCTATTCGAAAAGATATTGCTCGCAGATTGTCGCTCCGAGGTGGGCATTGTCCTCGACGAAGTCGGTCACGAACTCGTGCAGTCCGGATTGGAAAATTTCCTTCGTCGTCGATTTTAAAAGCCGCGTCATGATCTGATGCGCTTGCACCTGCGCGGTGCCTTTCTGTCCGTAGGCCTGACTGATCGAGTCGAGGAAGCGCACGATATTGTCGTAGCAGGCGGTGAGCGAGCGCGGCATTTCTATGCGCAGGATCAGCAGATCGGCGATGAGCCAGGGCTTGAGACTCGTGCGATAGACCCAGTGATAGGCGGTGAGCGCCGAGACGGCGCGCAGGATCGAGGCCCATTGGAAATAATCGAGCGAGCCGCCGACGGTCTCCGTCTGCGGCAGCAAGATGTTGTATTTGACGTCGAGAATGCGCGCGGTGTTGTCGGCGCGCTCGATGTAAAGCCCGAGACGCGAGAACCAATAGGCGTCATTGCGCAGCATGGTGCGATGCGCGGCGCCATCGTAATCGAGCGAGGCCTTCTTGACGAAATCGAGGAAGCGCGTCAGCTCGACCCGATCGAAATGGGAGCTGCTGGGGCGGGCTTGCAGATAGCGTTTGAGCTCGATCCAGGCGCCGTTGATCGCATCCCACATTTCCGCCGTCAGCGCGGTGCGCACCGCGCGCGCATTGGTGCGCGCCAGCTCGATGCAATTGCAGATCGAAGAAGGATTGTCCTCGGCGAAGACGAGATATTCGACGACATATTCTTCTTCCGCGAGGGCGCCGGTCTTGCGAAAACCCTCTGCCGCGCCGGAGGCTTCGAGCACGCTGTCCCATTCGGTGCCGGTGCCGGGGCCGGCCTCCGCCGTCGGCACGGTCGCGAGCCGCCGCGTCGCGTCGATGATCCGCGCCAGAAAGTCGGCGCGCTCCATATAGCGCGCGAGCCAGTAGAGATTGTCGGCAGTCCGAGCCAGCATGAGCTATTCCGTGGGGCCGCAATCCGGGCGATGGGTTAGTGCGTTACAACATCCGTTGCGCCCGGGAAACCGTGCGCCGCGGCAGGCGGGGGAGTTTGGCAGTCCTTGTCATCGACGACCCATGTATCCTTCGTGCCGCCGCCTTGTGAGGAATTGACGACCAGCGAGCCCTCTTTCAGCGCGACGCGGGTCAGGCCGCCGGGCACCACGCGCACCCCGTCGGAACCCGAGAGCACGAAGGGACGCAAATCGACATGGCGCGGCGCAACGCCGCTTTCGAGCGCCGTCGGGCAGGTCGAGAGCGCGAGCGTCGGCTGGGCGATGAAATTGGTCGGGTCCGCGCGCAGCTTTTCGGTGAACAGCGCCAGCTCCGCCTGGCTCGCGTGCGGACCGATCAACATGCCATAGCCGCCCGAGCCATTGACCTCCTTGACGACGAGTTCCGGCAGATGCGCAAGGACATAGGCCAGCGCCTCGGGCTCACGGCAGCGCCAGGTGGGCACGTTCTTCAGGATCGGCTTTTCGCCGAGGTAGAATTCGACAATTTCCGGCACATAACTGTAGATCGCCTTATCGTCGCCGATTCCGGTCCCGACCGCATTCGCCAGCGTCACATTGCCTGCTTTATAGGCAGAAAACAGGCCCGGAACACCAAGAATCGACTCCGGCCGGAAAGCGAGCGGGTCGAGGAAGGCATCGTCGATCCGCCGGTAGATGACATCGACGCGCTTCGGTCCCTCGGTCGTGCGCATATAGACGATATCGTCCTTCACCAGGAGGTCGCGGCCTTCCACGAGTTCCACGCCGAGTTCGATCAGCGAGGAAGGAATGTTCGTAATAGGCCGAATTATATTGGCCGGGCGTCAGCAGGACGATGGTCGGCTCGGCCAGCGTCGTCTCCGGCGCGACGGAGCGTAATGTCGCGAGCAGAACATCGGGATAATTCTCGACCGGTGCGACGCGATGCTCGGCGAAAAGATCCGGCGCGAGCCGCATCATCACCTCGCGGTTTTCCAGCATATAGGAGACGCCCGAGGGCGTGCGCAGATTGTCCTCGAGAACGTAGAAATCGTTCTCGTCGATCCGTACCACATCGATGCCGGCGATCTGCACATAGATATTGTGCGGCACCTTGAGGCCGCGCATTACCGGCAGATAGAACGGATTGTTGAGGACGATATCGGGCGGCAGAAGGCCGCTTTTGAGAATCTCCTGCGCGCCATAGACATCGGCGAGGAACATATTCAGCGCCTTGACGCGCTGGAAGAGGCCGGTTTCGAGCCGCTTCCATTCGGCGCGGCCGATAACGCGCGGCACGATATCGAAGGGGATCAGCCGCTCCGCCGCGTCTTTGCTGCCATAGACGGCGAAGGTAATGCCAATTCGTCGGAACAAAAGTTCTGCCTGCGCGCGGCGGGAGGCAAGATGTTCCGCCGGTGTTTCCTGCAGCCAGCGGGCGATTTTGTCATAGACGGCGCGTGTCGCGCCATCCGGAAGCGTCATTTCGTCGAAGCAAGGCCCCATGGTCCGCAACTCGGCCTCTCAAACTGTTTTTCTTCCGAAGACATATTAAGCAAAATCGATGCAAGTCGGAGCATGGCCCGGCGCGCTCTAAAGGCACGCTCTCTCCGGCGGCGCCACCGGTCCAGGGTAAAGGATCGCTAACCAAATATAGTTAATCCAGCAGGACGAAGCGCGATACCGGTCTCTCGATCGCGATACGTTTTCGTATTCCTAGCCGCGGAGCCGGCCGATTATGCCACAAAGTCTGGGGCGGCGCGTGATCAAGGTGCGTGGCGCCTGTACGCCCCCGCAAATTCTCCGCGCGGTCTCGGCCGCCGCGATTTTCGCGCTTCTTCTTGCGTGGACCCTGCGGGAAGCGCCGGCCACTGCCGCACCGGCGTCTCATATTCTCGCCGCGCGCTAAGCCTTCGCTTAATTGCCGGACTGGCTGTCGACGAGCACGAGATGACGGTCCTGGCTGAGGGCCGCGACGGACGGGCCGCCAAAATGGTCAGCTGAGAGCGCCGTCGCCGAGCTGTCGAAGCGCGCCAGATAGCCGGCCGCAGGACGGCCGGAAAGGGCGCTGTTCTCGACCCGCGCCGCGCTGCGCAGACCCGTGAGCGTCGGCCCGAAGATGGTGGCGCTGGCGAGTTCGGCGACATCGGTGCTGCCAGTAAGCGTGCCGAAATTCGAACCGTCAAGCCGCGCCGGAACGATGGTCACGGCGGCGCGCGCCGTCCGCTTCGGCACCAAGGCGGCCGCCTGGGCACCGCGCACAGCGGAGCGCAAGCCTTCCATCTGCGCAACCGGCGCATAGGCCAAGGCTTGCGGAAGCGCGCCATAAGCGTCGCGCGAAAATCCCTGCGTCGGACGCCCATCATTGGGGCCCTGGGTGATGATTCCGGGAAGCTCAGGCGCGGTTTCCGCCTCGGCGACGACCATCGGCGCGGGCTTGGCGGCCTCACCCGCCTGCGGGGGGAGCGCGGCAAGCGTCAGGACGGGACGTTCGGGCGGCAATGGCACGTCGGCCACGGCCATGAGACCCGTCGGGCGCTCCGGCGGCAAGGGCATATCGGCTTCAGCCGTTTGCGCGTCCACCGCCTGAGGCTCGGCCGCTGCTGCATCCGCATGGGCTGAAATGCTGCCGGTCACGTCGGCTTGCATCGCCGTCTCCGGCGCGGCTGGTGCTTGCGCGGCCGCCGTTTGGACAGCCGGCGCTTGCTGCTGCGTCGCCGTATTGTCCTCGTCGTCGCCGGTGCCGCCCTTGTTGAAGAGCCAAGCGAAGAAAGCCCCGATGCCCGAATTCTGTGCCGGCGGCAGGCTCGCGATAGCGGTGCCATTGGCGGCGAGCTCGGCGCGCGCCTCCTCATAGCCCGGCAATGTGCGGCCGTCCGCGGCGATATGAACTGTCTTGCCGTCCGGGAAGAGACGCATGAGCTGCGCGTAGCTCATGCGCGGCCACATGCGCACGCCGCCGACATCGATGTGGACGAAATTCGTGTCGCCATAATAGCCGACACCGCCCATTTGCAGACGGGCGGCGGATTCGCGCACGCGTTCCATCGACATGCCGGGCATCGTCGTGTCCATGGCCTTGCCGAGAATGTGCTGCGAATGTTCCGCCACCGCGCGCGAGCGCCGCCGCAGCATGGCGTTGGTCTGCGGCGAGCGATAGCCGCACAGGACGACGATGCGCTTCGTCGCGCCGGCGCCGCGATAGGCCTCCCACACCGCATCGAAGAGGCGCGGGTCCATATTGGTTTGCTGGTTCAGCCGCCAGTCGCGCAGGAACCAGTTCAGCTTCTTGAGAACGTCGGGATCGTAATGGCCGTCGACGCGATAGGTGGCGTCGATCGATTCGCCGGTATGCGCGTGATAAAGATAAATCGTGCGCGTATCGCCATTGGCGGCGGCGGATTCGGTGGAGGCGGGGGCGAGGAGGAAAAAAGATGCCCCGATCAAGCCCGCAGCGAGAACTTTGCTGCATACTGTATGGCTATTGAGGAAGGATTTGATTGTGCCGAGCTTTGCGCCGATCAAATTTGCTACCGCGTAACCGCTACGCCATCGCGCGCGTACGTTGAGGTCCGTTACCGAACGCAGTTTGGGCAAAACAAATCCCCGGTTCTCGGATACGGCGTTGAAGCCGATCTGCTGGTCGCGGGCGTCTCCGCCGATGAACTGCATCTCTACCGAGAACCGTTAACGTTCCATCGCTGAAGGCGGAAACGTTACCCCCGTTCCACGGTTGTCCTGCATCTGTGACACTCTTAAACGTTGTCGAAGATGAAGACCAAGTCAGGTAAGCCAGCAAATGTGGCGAACCTGTGTCGGCGGTGACGCTATTTCTCCGCGCGCTTGATCACGATCGGAAGTGAGAATGAACGCCGCTTTCGTTTCGTTCTTGAATCTTCGCTGATTCGAGGCGTGATCGTCAATATCGCACAGGGCAGAATTGCGATGCCGGTTAACTGGCGAGGCCCAGCGCCTGCTCGATCAGATGCTCATAGCCGTAGATATCGTTGCGCAGCAGCAGATGGCCATCGTCATCCACATAGGCCGTGAAATATTCGATATGGATCGGCAGCGGCGTCGGCAGAAAGACATAGCGTTCCTTGCCGCCGATGAGTCGCTTGATGCGCTCTTGCGGCCATTTCGGCCCGAGTATGGTTTCGGCGAAATCGAACGGCTGATCAACGCGCACGCAGCCGTGGCTGAACGCGCGTTTCGTCTCCGCGAAGAGGCGGCGCTGCGGCGTGTCGTGCAGATAGACCGAATATTGGTTGGGGAACATGAACTTGATCTGGCCGAGCGCGTTCTTCTCGCCCGGCGGTTGGCGCACCATGAGATGGCCGTGGTAATAGAAGGCCTCGAACCCCATGCGCTGCAGATAATAGGGGTCGCGCGCCAGATGCGGCAGCATCTCCTTGCGCAGGATCGACGGCGGCACGTTCCAATAGGGGTTCACGATGACAAACTTCATCGTGTTGGAAAAGACCGGCGTCGGCGTGCTCGGCTTGCCGACCACCACCCTGTTGGCCAGGACGACGGCGCCGTCGCGAACGACCCGCACTTCGAAATCGGGAATGTTTACGTCGATGCGGCTCTGGCCGAGATTGCGCGGCATCCAGCGCCAGACTTCCATATTGGCGATGATTTCATTTGCGACGTCCGGCTTGTGCTCTGCCGCGAGGCTCGCCCATGTGCGCGGCGTGAAAATGCCGGAGGGACGCAGGCCATTGGCTTTCTGGAAATCAGCCACTGCGGCGGCGACTTGCGGGTCGTAGATCAGATCCTCATCGCCCTGCACGACATCGAGGCCGAAGCGCGCACGGATCAGCGGCACGCGCGGATCGGTCATGCCGAGCTTGAGCGAGGGGCCTGGCGGTATGGACCGGCTGGCAACGCTGTCGCGGCTTTGCGGACGCAGCGCGATGAGTTTCGCGCGCAACGCGAGATAGGGATTTTGCTGCGGATTGAAGCTTTGCAACATCTTGCCGCCGTCAAGCTCCGCGGCGGCGACGGTGCCCAGGATGAGGCCCGGCGCGGCAACATCCGGCTTGGTGCCGATCAGCGGATTGATGTCCTGCGGATCGATGCGCACGCCGCTGGCTTGCCGGCCATAGGCGACGATCTCTTCCGAAAAGGCGATTTCCGCGGCCGCGAGATGATCGCTGTCGCCGGAGAAATCCGCCTGCGGAATCCCGGCGAGGTTCAGCCCGTCGTCGCCGGCCAGCGCGAGCCGCGCCTTTATGCCATCGACGGCGGTGATCGGCTTGCCGCCCTTGACCCAGAGCGGGGCATAATCGCGCGCGGCATAATAGGCCGCGATATCCCTATGTTCGAGCCACAATTCGGCGGCTTGGCGGCCCTTGCCCTGCGGCGGCGCCCAGGAACTCGAGCGCGTTCTTGATCGAGAGGGCAAAGCCGGTGAGAGGTTTCGGCGCGGCGCTCGCCGCGGGCTGAGCGCTTTTCGGCGTGGCTGGCGTCGGCAACGATGTCTCGCCGAGCGGGCTCGCGTCCGGGGCGGCGTGTTGCGCCGGTATGACTTCCGCGCCGCTATCGGGCAGCGTCGCGTCGCGCGCGGTGGGGATCGCACCGGTGATATCGTCGGCCGCGAAGGGGTCTTTTGCCGCCGTCGAGGCCACGTCGGCGTGCGGCTCGCTCTGCGCGGGCGCCTGTGCGCGGGCGGGCGCTAAACCAAGGCAAATTGCCAGCGCAATGGGCAGAACAAGCCGAAATTGATCGTCGCGGTCCATGCGTGTCCTTGCGCCGGAGACTCACCAACGGAGCGATAGCATAAATCGGTAAATTAAATTGGCCGTCGGTACGAAAAATCACGCCCCGCGCATCGAGACCGGCGCGGGCGTTTGAGGCCCTCCATTGTCCGGCGGGCGAAACGATCTGTTACGGAGATTTAGGCGGCAGCATCGCCGGCGTCAGGGTCCTTATCCATCAAACTCTCGTCATCGGCCTGATGGAATCCGTACTCTTTCATCTTGCGATAAAGCGTTGAACGGCCAATGCCGAGCTTGCGCGCGACGGCGGACATTTGCCCGCGATAATAGGCGAGCGCGAATTTGATCGTTTCCGCCTCGATGTGATCGAGCTGGCGCAAGTTTCCGGCGCCGTCGACCAGCGGCAGAACGTTGGGATCGCGCACCTCGACGCGCACCACTTCGCGCTCCGGCCGCGCCGGGCGCACAAGCGAGGCTGGCGCTGGCGGAATGCGGACATCGAATCCCTCCACTTGAGCGGCGATCTGTGGAAATTCGGCAACAGTCAGTTCATCGCTGTCGGCGAGCACGACGGCGCGGAAGATCGCGTTCTCCAACTGCCGCACATTGCCCGGCCAGGGATAGCTGTTGAGCAGCGCGATGGCTTCGGCGCTGATGCCGCGCAGCGGCTTGCCTTCCTCCGCCGCGAACCGCGCGGCAAAACGGCGGGCGAGATCGGGAATGTCTTCGCGCCGCACGCGCAGCGCCGGAATGGTGATGGGGAAGACGTTGAGGCGATAATAGAGATCCTCGCGGAAAATACCGCGCTTGACGAGATCGATGAGGTCCTGGTTCGTCGCCGAGATGATACGGACATCGACCTTGGTCGGGCGCTTGGCGCCGACCGAATCAACTTCGCCGTCCTGGACCGCGCGCAACAGCTTGACCTGCGCCTCCGGCGGCAGTTCGCCGACTTCATCGAGGAACAAAGTGCCGCCGTTGGCCTCGACGAATTTGCCGAGGTGGCGTTCGGTCGCGCCGGTGAAGGCGCCCTTCTCGTGCCCGAAGAGAATTGAACTCGATGAGATTTTCCGGTAGCGCGCCGCAATTGACGGTGACGAAGGGCTTGCTCCGCCGGTCCGACGCGCCCTGGATCGCCCGGGCGATGACTTCCTTGCCGACGCCCGATTCGCCTTCAAGCAGAACCGGGATCGTCGATTTCGCCGCCCGCTCGCCGAGCCGGATGACGCGGTCCATGTCGGCGCTCTTGCTGCGCAGATCCTTGAAGGTCAGCGTGCCCGTGACTTGGCGGTTGAGCCGGCGCACCTCGTCTTCGAGCGCTTCGACGCGCAGCGCATTCTTGATCGAGACTTGCAGCCGCTCGGCGCCGACGGGCTTGACGACGAAATCGCTCGCGCCCGCGCGCATGGCGGAGATCACCGTCTCGATCGAGCCGTGTGCGGTCTGCACGATGGTCGGAACGGCGCGCTTCTGCTCGCGCATACGCTCCAGCACCGTCATGCCGTCGATCTCGGGCATCACCAAGTCGAGAATCAGCAGATCGATTTCCGGCGCACGCGATTCGAGCCGCTGCAGCGCCGCCGCGCCGCTGTCGGCCGATTCGCACTCATAGCCAAAGCGGCGAACGAGCGTTTCCAGAACGCGGCGCTGCACTGGATCGTCATCGACAATCAGCACGAGTGAGGACATTGGCACTTTCTTTTGCAGGCGGCGGCATGCCGCCATTGGGCCAGCACGGGATTTGGCTCTCCGGGCTGGTTTGCTTCCTCGACCTATGGCTTGGCCGGCCCGCGCCACTTCGGGCACATGGGCTGCAATCCATCGGGGTCCATGCTGGCCCATCAGGGTAAATGCGGTGTTAATGGAAGCCCTATTGCGGCACAGATCGGCCATGCAGCCCCTGCGGCTGCGGTAAAAATGCCGTTTCAGGGGAGAGGCAGGGGGATGGGAAGCAGCAGGCAGCTTTCGCCCGCCGCGCAGCTGCGGTATTCGTGGGGCCTCACCGCTCCTGAGCTTCCTCCCGCACGGTTCAATCATGCAGTCGCCCGTCAATTCCGCTGTCTCTTCGAGTGCGCCAGCCGGTGCTGTGGCGCTCGGCCCGCTGCCCGAATGGTCGCTGACCGATCTCTATCCGGGGACGGATTCGCCACAATTCGTCGAAGATCTTGCCCGTGCGGAGCAAACCTCCAAAGTCTTCGCGGAAGATTATCGCGGCAAGCTCGCCGCACTCGCGGCGCAAGATCTCGCCGATCCGCAATCGCACCTTCTGACCGATGCGGTGCGCCGCTATGAGGCGTTTGACGAACTCACCGGCAAGCTGAGTTCTTATGCGAGCCTCGTCTATTCCGGCGATACGTCCGATGCGGCGCGGGTGAAATTCTATAGCGATACGCAGGAGAAGCTAAATGCCGCCTGGACCGGACTGCTCTTCTTCCAGCTTGAGCTCAATCGGCTCGACGATGAGGTGATCGCCAAATTGGCGGCGCGTCCGCCGCTCGACCATTATCGCCCCTGGCTCGAAGATATCCGCAAGGACAAGCCTTACGAACTCGCCGACGACCTCGAGCGCCTGTTCCACGAAAAATCGGTGACGAGCCGCGCCGCCTTCAACCGCCTGTTCGACGAGACGATCACCAGCCTGCGCTTCAAGGTTGGAGGTGAAGAGCTGGCGCTGGAGCCGACGCTCAATTTCATGCAGGACACGAGGGAGGAGGTGCGTAAGGAAGCCGCCGCCGCCGTGGCCGAGACGCTCTCGCAGAACCTGCGCACCTTCGCCTTCATCACCAATGTCCTCGCCAAGGACAAGGAGATTTCGGACCGTTGGCGCGGCTTCAAGGACGTTGCCGATTTACGCCATCTCGCCAACCGCGTCGAGCGCGAGGTTGTCGATGCGCTCGCAGCGGCAGTGCAGTCCGCCTATCCGCGCATTTCACACCGCTATTACAAATTGAAGGCGCGCTGGTTCGGCAAGGAGGCGATCGACTTCTGGGATCGCAATGCGCCGCTGCCGAGCGTGCCGCAGCGGACCTACACATGGAACGACGCGCGCGACACGGTGCTCGGCGCCTATGCCGATTTCTCGCCGCGCATGGCGGGCATTGCCGAGCAGTTCTTCGCCCGCAATTGGATCGACGCTCCGGTGCGGCCCGGCAAGGCGCCCGGCGCTTTCGCCCATCCGACCGTGCCCTCGGTGCATCCTTACGTGCTGCTGAATTATCAGGGCAAGCCGCGCGACGTGATGACGCTGGCGCATGAACTCGGTCATGGCGTGCATCAAGTGCTTGCGGCGCCGAACGGCGCGCTGATGGCGGCGACGCCGCTCACCCTGGCAGAGACCGCCTCCGTCTTCGGCGAAATGCTGACCTTCCGCGCCCTACTCGCCAAAGCCGCCTCGATCACCGAGCGCCGCGCCATGCTGGCGGCGAAGGTCGAGGACATGATCAACACGGTCGTGCGGCAGACGGCGTTCTATTTGTTCGAGCGCAAGGTGCATATCGAGCGGCGTAACGGCGAGCTGACGCGCGAGAAAATCTGCGAGCTCTGGATGAGCGTGCAGAGCGAAAGCCTCGGCCCTGCCATCCGCCTCGGCCCCGGCTATGAGACCTTCTGGGCCTATATTCCGCATTTCATCCATTCGCCGTTCTATGTTTATGCCTATGCCTTCGGCGATTGCCTGGTGAATTCGCTCTATGGCGTCTATCAGCGGGCGAGCGACGGGTTCGCCGAGCGTTATCTCGCCATGCTCGCGGCCGGCGGTAGCAAGCATTATTCGGAGCTGCTGGCGCCATTCGGCCTCGATGCCCGCGATCCGGCCTTCTGGCAGATCGGCCTCGGCATGGTCGAAGAGCTGATCGGCGAGCTCGAAAGCCTCGAGGGGAAGGCTTAAGGCGTGGGCCGGCCGGACAAGTCCATCCGAAACACGCGTTATGTAACTGATAAAAAAGGGCTTGGCGCTCAATTCGACACAGGACTTGAGCCCTGGTCTTGAGCCTTGCCTCAGGATGTGCTGGACTGGGTGCCGTCGCCGGGACGATTTGACGTTTCGGTATGGCCGTGGGATTTGCGTGTCGCCCCGCAAATCGGGGGCAGGCTTAAGGACGCTATGGCTTTCATATCCTATCTGGGCGTTGCCTGGCTCGTCATCGCGCTGGTCGTATTTTTCGCGACCTGTATCGGCGCTTTGCTTCAGCCATTGCTTCAGGGCAGCCGCGCCGAGAATGCCGATCAGCCGCCGGTCACGGCGGTGATGCCGATCAAATTGGAACATTCGGGCTTTGCCGCGGCGCAGGCCTCTATCTACGATCAGAATTATCCGGAATACGAGGTTCTGTTCAGCGCCGCCGAGGCCGGCTCGCCGGCGCTCGAAACGGCGCTGGCGCTGAAAATGGGCCATCCGCACGTTCCGACGCGTATCCTGCGTTCGCAGTCCGATTTCGCGGTAAGCCCGAAGCTCAACACGCTCGATGCGCCGCTCTCCGCTTCGTCGCACGATTTCATCCTCGTGAAAGATTCGAACATCGTTCTTGAGCGCGACACGCTCGCCGCCTTCATGCGCAATTTCGCTCCCGGCGTCGGCATGGTTGTGGGCGTGCCGGTCGCTGAGCATGCCAAATCGCTCGCTGGCTATATCGAAGCCGCCGTCATCAACGGACATGCGCGGTTGCTGCTCGCCGCCTCGGCTCTCGGCTTCGGCTATGGCGTCGGTAAAGTCATGCTGTTCCGGCGCAGCGATATCGCCAAGGCGGGCGGCATCGACGCAATGAGCTATACCCTGGCGGAAGATACCGCCATCGCCAAAGGGCTCGACGCGATCGGGCTGCGCACCGTCTTCGCGCATCGCCCGCTGCGCCAGCTCATCGGCTGGCGGACTCTGCGTGAGGTTTACGATCGGCAGGTCCGCTGGAGCGTGATCCGTCACACCCACGAGCCGCTGACCTTCCCCCTGGAGCCGGTCGTTAGTGCGCTGCCGACGGCCTTTGCCGCGGCGCTTGCGGCGCCGCTTCTCGGGATGCCAGCAATCGAGGCTTTCGCCATCACGTTGTCAGGCTGGTTTGCGGCCGAAACCGGATTGGCTTGGCTTAAGGGCTGGCATGTCTCGCGCTACGCGCCGGTGGCCTTTCTCGGCCGCGAGATTCTGGCCCTCGCAGCCTGGGCGCGCGCCTGGACGACCAACGATGTCGTCTGGCAGAACGGCCGCTTCGACGTCTTCGTCGGCGCCCGTGCCCAACGTCCGCAAAGCCTTGCGTTACACCCCGAGACATCGGCGCGGAAGCGCGCCTGATGCAGCTGCCGCTATGGCATTCACCCACCCGATAGACCGGTTCGGAAAATCGAGCCTTCTCAACCGCGGCGCGCTTCGGATGAGGACGTCGGCGGAATGTAACGCGTTTTAAAAACGGCATCCCAATACGGCGCGCTGACGCCGAAATAGCTCTCGGGGTCGCGGAAATGATGCACCATATGCACCTGCCGCAGATAACGCCCGATTCGGGTCGAGGGCGTCGCATGATGCACGTAATAATGCACCATGTCATAGGCGACGTAGCCAATGATAAAACCTATGAGGACGGCGTAGCCGAGCGGAAAACCGAAGACGAGCCACGCGACGAAGAGCGCGATAAGCATGATCGGCCCGCTGAGCAACGGCGGCATGACGAGACGCAACGGATCGCTGGGGTGGTCATGATGCACGCCATGAATCAGGAAATGTATGCGCGCGCCCCATTCACCGGGGAATTCCGCGTGGAAGAGGTAACGATGCCCAAAATATTCGATCAAGGTCCAGATTCCGTAGCCGAGCGCCACCGACAGAAGGACCGTCAGAGGCGAAAGACTACGTAAGCTGAGCCATGCGAGTAGTGCGATGACCGGCACGTAAAGAATTAAGGGCATCGACCAATGCACGCGCGATAGCTTGTCGAGCGCGGGATTGTCGAAGAGGCGCGGGGAAGCTCGCAGGACGTCCGCATCGGTCGCGGCGCCATGGGCGCGCGGCGGCTCACCTTGCATTCCGTTGAGCGATGACATGAATTTGACCTCTTGTCTCGTTTGCCCCGGCATCAGGAAGGCCCCCGACACCTCAACGCACACGCCTGTGATGACAGATCACATGAATATTCGGATAGTTTCGTCAAGCCCACTGCTCAATCACGCTGTAAAAAGATATTTCATCCAAGAAAGATTTTGAAGTTCGGCAGTTCTTTCAAGTCGAAAGGCGGTTAAATGCACGTCGATGTGCTCGACAACGGGCTCGTCAGTTGCGGTGAGCACAGCTATCAGCTCCTGCTGGAGGTTTGCGGTGCGCTGTCGCAGCGTGGCATTTCTTATCGTGTTTTCGGCATGAAGGGCATGGACGCCGCGGTGATCCACGATATTGGCGCGACACCCTGGTTCACCCGCAGCCTTTACTGGGGCTATAGGCGCCGGTTCCCCTCAAGACGCAATATCATTGGCGACACCGTCGCGATGGCGCGAGATTTCGTGACCGGGCGGCGGAGCTTTTCCGAGCAAGCCACTTGGCGCGTTCTGAACGGAATTTATCAGCGTGACCTCGCAAGGCTCCCGTCCGCCGTATGGTGCTGCGACAATATCATTGTCGTGCCGGGCATTTCGCAAAACCAGATCCTCGGTCTCGTGCGGCATCTCTTGTCGCTGCCCGGGGCGGCTTTGCCGAAAGTTGTCTGTCAATTGATGTTCCCGCCGAATTGGACGCCATGGGATCTGATTGGGGCACGCGGCGCGGCCTATTATCGCCAAGCTTTCGATCTTGCCGGCGAACTGATCGGCAAGTCCTTGTTCTTCACAACAGAGAACGAGGCGCTCGCCAAGATCTACATCCAGCAGTTTGGCATTGAGACCAGTCTGCTGCCGATTGCCATGCGCGCCACTCAAGCCCAGCCGAACCCGAATGGGCGGGTACGGTTCGGTTTCTTCGGCTATTCGAAATCAGAGAAGGGGTTTCATCTCCTGCCCGAGGCGATCGAAATCTGCCGCGCCAGGAACCTGCCGGTCGATTTCACCGTCCAAATTCAACATTCGCATTGGGAGCGCGACACGGTCGAAGCGGAACGCAAACTGCGCTGGCTTTCCGGCATCGAGATCATAGAGGGCGTCATGGGCAGCGCGGAATATGCGCAAAGGACCAATGCCGTCGATGTCACATTGTTGCCTTATGATCCGAAGCGCTTCGGCCTGCGCGGCTCCGGTCTCTATACGGAGGCGGTGGCGGCCGGGCGGCCGGTTATCGCCGCGCGCGGGATCTACGCAGCGACAGGGATCGAGAGCGGCGTGGCGGAAGGGGAGATTTTTGCGCCCTACACGAGTGTCGCGCTCGCGGATGCCATAGAACGGTTGCTGCCGCATCTTGCCGAGCGCCAGAGCAGGGCGGCGGGCGGCGCGCAAGATTTTGCCAGCCGCCACAGCGGCGAGGCCTATGTCGATGTCATCTTGAACCTCGTAAAATCAGCCAATTCAATGCCTGAAGCTTGATCCGCTGCTCAGCCATCGCTAAAAGGAGCACGTTCCGCGTCCGGCGCCGAAATCCCGTCCGTTGAACGGATTATCGATGCTTGGACGAGGTGAGACCGATATCATTGCGTATGATTTTTGATCGGATTTGTCTGCCGCGATACGTGCGATGCGAAGAAACCATCGCATCGTTGCCGCCCCGCCAATGCCGGAGATTTTGCGGACCGATCTCGCGCTTGGATGTGTCGGCCGACATCATCGTTGTGAAGTGAGCCCATGTCGGATACGCGCGACCTGTCTGAAGCTGCCCCGCCCAAGAAATATGGCATCGCGATCATCGCCAACGATCGCGTCATAGATTGGCTGTTGCCCTTTCTCGAAAGCTACCGCGCGTCGAGCTCTTCGATCCCGCTCTATCTCATCCCTTACGATGACAATCTCACCCGTACCCGCCTTGTTGCGGAAGCCTACGGGGTCGAGGTTGTCTCCCTCGACAGCAGCGAACTCGATGCGCTCGCGCGCCGGCTCTACCCGTTGAATCCGGGGCATCGCCGCAGGCTGCGTAAATTGCTGGCGCTGGCCCTGCCGCTCGACGAGGTCATCTATCTCGACGTCGATGTGATCCTGCTGCAGGACTTCACCAAGGTTCTCGGCCATATCGAAGCCGGCAAGACGGAGTTCATCGTCGCCACGCGCGTTTCCGATTACATCTATAATTCGCGCTACCAGAATTACGACTTCCTGCGCGATGCGTTGCTGTTCAACGACGGGTTCTTCGTGACGGCGGGATCTGTCCTGTCGCTGCAGGATTTTTACGATGTTATCAGCGAGAACGAGCGTGTCTTTCACACCGTCCGTCAGCGCGGCGGCCTGTTCGCTCAGCCGCTCACGAATTTTGTGGTGCATCGGCAGGGCTTGAAAATCGCCACTTTGCCGGATGTCATTCCGCGCGCGTCCCCGGAAAGCTATTATAAATCGGAGGGAATCTCCGTGCACCCCGATGGCCCGGAGGATCGCAAGGGCCAAAAGCTCTATTTCTGCCATTGGCCCGGCATCATCGGCATGCCGCGCCATCGCCGGCCGATCGACCTGCTCTGGCATCAATATGCGGAGAAGGCCAAGGCCCGCATCAAAGCTCTAGGCCTTTAAGACGCTATCGCGAACCAGCAGCGGCGCTATGAGCGCCGCGAGCGCGTCCTTGTAGGCCGCGGCCGTGAACAGCCTGTCATAGAGCAAGCGGGTGTCGCTTGGGTCGCTGGGCGCCTCGTCCCGGCGCGGCGGCGCGGCGGCGAGCTTGCGAACCGCAGCCGCGAAGGCCGGCGCATCCTCAGCTAGAACGACATTTTTCAGGCTCGCCGGATCGATCCCCATGCCGCGAAAGGCGGTCCGCGTGGCGACGAGCGGCACACCGCTCGAAAGTGCCTCGATCGTCTTGATCGAGATGCCGTAGCCGGTTGTGGTCGGGAGCAGGATCGCCGCCGCCTTCGCATAGGCTCCGGCGAGATCGCTGGTGAAACCGGTAAAGAGCGGCCTGTACCTGCGATAGAGCAGCGGCGCACGCCGGCGAACCATCTCGCTGATATTTCCGATGATGTGGACCTGCACATCGCCGACGCGCGGCATCACCTCGCTCAGAAACCATTTGAGGCCGAGGAAGTTCGGATAATTGGCGCTCGCGACGATGATGATGTCATCGCCGCAGCCGAGCGGCATCGGCTTGATGCTCGGATAAATCAGCGCGTGCCGCTTCTCCGGCAAAAGTGCGCTGAAGGCTTCGGCCTCTTCGGTGTTGAGGTGGATCAGGACATCGGCGGCGCGCATATTCGCCAGCTCGCTGGCCAGCATCGTTTCGTATTTTGCTTTCGGCCGCAGCGTCCAGGCATCGCGGTTGCGCAGAGCGAATTGCCGCGCTTGCAGATCGTGCGTATCGAGCAGCAACGGGCATCCGTAAGCGTCGCGCAATCTGGCAGCGACGGGAATGCAAAAGAAATGATTGCAATGGACGAGATCGATTTTCACAGCCGAGAGTTCGGCCGGGGGCGCCGACTGGCGCGCGGTTTCGATCAGCATCGCGGCATAATCGCCATGCAGCCACGCATTCGCGGCGCGGAAAAACTCCGGCGAGGCGACGGCGCTGAGCGGCATCCCCACGAAAAAGCGGCGGTCGGCCGGTAAATCCTGGGTCGCATCGAGATAGGATTTCGCCGCGCCAGATTGAGCGTCAAATCCGGGAATACCGCTGATCGCGAGGCTGATCACGCGCGCGCCCAGGGCGCGATAGGCATCCGCCTGGGCGACGAAGACATTGTAGCTGCCGCATGAGTGCCAGGCCGGGTGAACGAGAAGGACAGTTTTGCCGGCGAGCTCCGCAACGGAGGGCAAGTTTGTCTCTCTTGCCATCATAAATTTCTTGCCATCATGAATTTCGTGTTGCGGTCTGCGCGATGCGCGTCAGCGGAACGCCGAACCGGAGCATGAGAGCCCTTGTCTTCCAAGGGCCCAGCGCTGCGGCGACGCTGGCGTAGTGATCCGCAAGGCGTCCGGCCACGCGTGAGCGCCGCCGCCAGGCCGGCAATTTTGGATCCGGATCGCGCTGATCGAGCTGCGTAAGCGCATGGAGGTAATCGAGAGGCGACCGGGTGCTCTGATAGAAGCGATCGGCCTTCGTAACGAGGTGATCGATGAGGAGTTGCAGCGCATAGGCGTTGTTGTTGTTTGAGCTTCCGTCGTAAGCCTTGCAGCGGTTGAGTTGCGGATGGCGAGAGAATTCGTTGCGCTGGTGGATGCGGTAGACAAAAACCGGCGTGTCGATGATGGCGCTTCCGTAGAGTGCGCCGATGGCATGCGCGAAATACATGTCTGTTCCGGTTCGCAAGCTTGCCAAGCCCGGATTGTCGGCGAACTGGCGCAGCGCGTCGCGGCGATAGCAGAGGCCCGACGTCGGCGACCAGACCCATTTCGTCGTCCGGTGCGGTACGAAGTGAATTTTGTCCGCGAGCGATTCCGCCAGACCACGCGGGGGCCATTTCGGTTCAAACGCGTGTTCGTAGCTGCGCAGCAGATTTTCGCGCCGCCCTTTTCCGCTGAGAACGTAGCGGTTGAGCTCTTCACCGGTGCTGATGACGATCTGGTCGCCCATGCTTTGCAGCATGTCCCCGGATGTGAAGCCGACATGCACGCGCAGCGAAAGATGTGCGAACATATGCACCGCGGCGGCCTGCGGCAGCAGAATGTCGTCGGCATCCATGAAAATCACATAAGCGCCGCTGGCAGCCGCGAAACCATCGAGCGAAGCCGCGCTCTGCCCATCGTTCGAGCGGCGCCAAATGATCCGCGCCTGTGGATAACGCGCCGAGATCGATTCCAATACCGCGGGGCTCTCGTCGGTCGACGCATTGTCGACGACGATGCATTCCACGTTCGGATAAGTCTGGCCGAAGACGCTATCGACGGCCTGATTCAGAAATCGGCCGTAATTGTAATTGACGATGACGACGCTGACTAAAGGAAGCCGAAAATCCGAACCGCCTGCCGCCGTCGTGTCTTGCGCGAGAGTGCTTTGGTGGGGGTTCAGAATGTTCATGGAAACATGCTCGCCATCGGCATTCTACTCTTTTGAATTTGTGTGGCTTTCCCGGTTACCCCTGTCGATAGGCCGCCGCGCGGGTACGCTTGGATATTTCAAGTGAATGAAACTTTCACGTGCGCGCTGGTTGAGAATTCTCACTGGCCGGCACAGATGAAGGTAGCCCACGGCGAACATATCGGTTTTGTCTGCTAAGGTCGATAGCAGGCAAAGTCCAGAGTTGACTAAGGTTCGAAGCGGGCGGATTTATGCCGCCGCGATTAAGGTTAGCGCCGGCACGCATTTGGCAGCGGAAGCTTAGGGCGAGAGCGGGGAATCGAAGTGCCGAAGTTGCTTTACTTCTATCTCGGCCGGCGGGTCTTTGTTTCCGTCCTTCTGCTTGAGGTTGGCCTGTGCGTCCCGGTGGTGCTGACCCAGCTCTTCCACTATCTGCCGGCCTCGGCGGTGCGCAGCGGCCTGCTGATGCCGGCGCTGATGGGCACATTGCCGACGGCGATCTATCTCGCCTTGCCGATGGCGGTCGGGATTGCCGTGGCGCTAGAATTTTCACGCATGGCGGCCGATGGCATGATTGCCGTGCTTTATTCGCTGCGCCTCTCGGTTGTATCGGTTTGCCTGCCCGCGAGTATCGTCGCCTTGATCGCGGTCGTCGCAGGTTATTGGACGTCGATCTATATCGCGCCGGAAAATGTCGGCCAGATGCACGATGTCATTTATGTCATCCGCAATTCGCTCAACCATCGGATGCTCGAACCGGCGCAATTTTACACGTTCGATCACGGAACGCGCACGCTCTATTTCAAGCGCTGGAAATCGGAAGACGTCGTCGAGGGAATGTTCATCCACCAAATCAACAAAAAAAAGAAGGAAGAGGAGATCATCACCGCGAAGCAAACGGAGTTTCGCCGCAACGAGCATGGCGTATTGCTGGTCATGAGCCACGGCTCGCTCCAGAGCCGCCCGGACGGCAGCAACGAGATTCGCACCGCCGACTTCGACCAATATGTCATTCAACTCGATATGCAGGGCACGAAGGGCATGCCTAGCCGCGGCTGGCGCGGCGTCTTTGAAATGCCGGGGCGGGAATTCATTGATGCCTGGCCTGGCCGCGACGGTACGAAGCAGCTCCTCTCCGATTGGATGAGCGAGGCGGCGAAACGCTTCGGCATTCCGATCCTGGCCCTGAGCCACGCCCTGCTGGCGATCGGCCTCGTCCTGACTTTGTCGAGCGCCACGGGTCGCAACACGACGACGATCGCGGCCCTCATTGCGATTCCGGCGATCCATATCGGAATTTTGATTGGTACGGAAAGCGTCGTCCGGCGCGACCCGTTCCTGGTCTATACGGTCGCTCTGGCGATTGGGCTGGAGTTGCTGGTTGCGGTTGCGCTCATTCTCCGCCAGCAGGCGCGCTTTCCGGTGAAGGGCGGCAAGCGCCAGGAGGCGAGCGTGCCCCGTGGCGCAAGCGGCGCCGGCGCCGCGCTCTAGATCGTTTTCAGCCCTTGGCGGCTACGCCTAAACGACCAGCCGCGGCGCGGTGATGAGCTTGGTGATGTTGAAAGCGCGTCGGTAGGCGGCGACCACGTCGGACGGCTTGCCGCAGGCGGCGACGCGGCCCTCATCGATCCAGATGACATTGTCGCACAGGTCTTCAAGCGTGTTGAGATCGTGCGAGACGACCAGGATCGTACCCTTCTCCGCGAAGTTGCGGATGTAATCGTCGCATTTCTTGGCGAAGGTCGCATCGCCGACCGAGAGCGCCTCGTCGACGATCAGAATGTCGGCATCGGCATGCGCGCAGACGGCGAAGGCGAGGCGCGCGGTCATGCCGCTCGAATACATTTTGAGCGGCTGGTTGAAGAATTCGCCGATATCGGCGAAGGCCGCGATCGAATCGAGCTTGGGGATGATCTCCTTGCGGCGCAGGCCAAGGATGGCGCCGCCGATCAGCGCATTTTCGCGTCCGGTCAATTCGAGATCGAAGCCGGCGCCGAGCGCCAGGATCGGCGCGATCCGGCCGAAGACGCGGATATCGCCGTGGCTCGGCTTGCTGATGCCGCAGATGAGCTGCAGCAGCGTCGTCTTGCCGGTGCCGTTGCGGCCGATGATGCCCCAGGTCTCGCCCCGGCGCACCTCGAAGCTCACGTCGCGCAGCACCCAATGCGGATGGTAGAACTGCTTCCAGCGCCCGAACAGCGCCTGATATAGCTGGTCGTTCCGCTTCAGGTAGAGTTGAAACGCCTTGCCGACGCCTTTGCAGCTGATCGCGGGCTCAGATGACATCGACGAAAACATTCTTGTAGCGCATGTAGAATCGGTAGGCGGAGCGGAAGACGAGGAGCGAGACAACGACAGTCCCCAGATAGAGCCAAGGGTTCGGGAGCCGGTTGAGCAGAACGACGTCGCGCGTCAGTTCAACATAATCGCCGACGACGTTGGCGCGAAGAAAAATCCGCAAGCCCGGCGGGACATCGTCGATCGAATAGAAGATCGGCGTCGCGAACATGAAGACCGGAACGATCGAGGCCATCAGGTGCATCACGTCGCGCGTGAACGAGCCGAGGGCCATCAGGAACCAGCTCGCCCCGAGGAGAAAGAGAAAGAACGGCACGAAGACGAAGGGCAGCAGCAGGATCGTCGGCGGCACTCCGTGGGTGATGATGAGTTCGAAAATTATGAGGACGCAGAAGCTGATGCTGGCATAGACGGTGGCGCGGATCGCCGCCGTCCAGGCCAGGGTTTCGCTGGGGAAGATCGACTTCTTGATGAAGTTCACATGTTCGTGCAGCAGGCCGGGCGCGCGATAGGCCAGTTCGCCGAACAGGTTGAAGATGATGAGGCCGACGAAAATGTTCAGCGAATAGTTGGCGACGCCATGCGCGGCGGTCGAGGCGCGGATGCCGACGGCATGCGAGAAGATGACGGTGTAGACCGACAGCATCAGCAGCGGGCCGAAAATCGCCCAGAGCCAGCCGAGGATCGAACCGCTGAACCGCGCCATCAGTTCGCGCCGGACCACGGCACGGATCAGTTCGCGGAAGTGCCAGGCCCGTGCCAGCGGCGTGAATATGCCAAAACTATCAGCAAATTCTGCCGCGATGCCGCTGTCTGGCTTCTTAAGGGCGGCGTCTGTCATGAGATGAGCAAAACCCCGTATTTGGACGCGGATGTAGACCAGTTTACGCCCGCCGCGTCAACGCAGCTGGCGGTTGCCGGCGCCCGACCAGGGAGAGCGTTCCGAGGGCGGCAGGTCCACCAGCGCGACCACACGGCGCAGCGGCCGGCAGAAGCTTTGCGCCGTCGCGACCGCGTCTTCCAGCGCCAGCAACGCCTGGCGCGCCGTCTCGGCGCTCACCTGGGCAAAGCGGCAGGTCCGGCCGGGCCGCAATTGCGCCAAGCGGCCAATATCGGCGCGGGCGATATGGCCGAGCTTCGGATAGCCGCCGGTGGGCGGATGGTCGGCCATCAGCACCAGCGGCTTTTTGTCTCCGGCGATCTGGATCGCGCCCAGGGCGACGCCATCCGAGACGATATTATAGCCCCGGCCGTGGGCGATCGCCGGGCCGTCCAGCCGGTAGGCCATGCGGTCGCCGGCCGTCACCTTGAACGGCGCGCTGAAGAAGAGATCGAGCGCCGCCGCGTCGAAATAATCGTCCTGCGGGCCGAGGACGACCCGCAGCGGCGCATCGAGGTCGGGCCGCAGCCAGGGCGCGACGATCATCGCCTCGTCGAGCGGCGCGCCGGCATCCTCCGCGAGAGGCAGACGATCGCCCGTCTGTAACAGGCCGCCGTTGAGGCCGCCGATCCCGGCGCGGGCATCGGTCGCGCGGCTGCCGAGCTCGACCGGCGTGCGCAGGCCGCCCGCGACTGCGAGATAGGTGAAAATGCCGGCGACGCCCGGCCGCGCGGCCAGACGGGCGCCGGGGGCTACAACCAGCCGCGCCGCGGCGCCGGCCAATTGGCCGTCTTGGAACCAGGAAAAGCCGCCGCCGCAGAAGGCGACGCCGACCGGGCCCGGGCTCGCGTTGACGATTTCGATGCCGCCCGGACCGATTTCGAGCGCCGCGGCGTCGGCCGCATTGCCCAGCGCGAGATTGGCGGTGCGGAAGGCGGCCCAATCCATCGGCCCGGCGGGGGTCAGGCCATAGCGGCGCAGGCCGAACCGGCCGCCGTCCTGGATCGTCGCGCCGGGCCCGGCGCTCAATACGTGGAGATGCGGAGCCTCCATCTCACGCCTTCTGCTCGATGATCGACGCGCCCGCGGCGGCCGCTTGGCGCAGGCGTGCGAATGTCGCGCCATCGACCGGCGTAAAGCTGATGCGGTCGCCGATTTCGATCTCGACCGGCGGGGCGCGCTTCGGGTCGAACAGCAAAGCCGGCGTCGCGCCGAGGTTATACCAGCCGGTCGGCATCGGCCGGTTGGCGATCAAAGCCTGGCCGCCGGCGATCAGCAGCGCGCCTTGCGGCACCGGCGGGCGCGGCCTCGGCCGCCGCGAGATGTTGAGCTCGGCTGGCAAGCCGCCGAGGAAGACATAGCCCGGTGCGAAGCCGAACATATAGACACGATATTCCGCCCCGGCATGGAGGGCCGCGACCTTTTCGGGCGTCAACCCGAGCGCCGCCGCAACCTCCGCCAAATCCTCGGCATAGGGCGGTTCGTAGCAGGCCGGAATCAGCCAATGTTTGGGCACGCCGCCAGCGCCGGGGCCGATCCACAGCTTGCGCAATTCCGCGATCAGCGCGTCGGTCGCGAGCCGGCGCGGGTCGAAATGGATCATCAGCGAGCGATAGGTCGGCACCGTCTCGATGATGCCGGGGATCGCGGCGGCGGCGAGCGCATGGCCGAAGGCGCGGACCTTGTCGTTCAGGGCGGCGTCGATCGCCGCGCCGAATTCGACGACGAGCGCGGATTCACCGGCAGGCAGAAAGCGGGGTGTGGCGGGCACAAAAGCCTCCAGCCCGATGCTCGCGCCTCAATTGGGCAGCCAATGGGCGAAAACGGCGACGAGCAGAAAAATCCCGAGCAGCACGCGATAGATGGCGAAGGGCCAGGACGAGAAGCGCTCGAGGATGCGCAGCAGGCCCCAGATCGCGATGAAGGCCGAGATCGAGGCGACGACGAGCCCGACGGCGAGGATCGACCAGCCATGCGCACTGAGGTGCGCCTTGTGCAATTCGTAGAGCTCCTTCAGCCCGGCGGCGGCGATGGCCGGAATGCCGAGGAGGAAGGCGAAGCGCGCCGCCTCGGTGCGCTCGAGATCGCGGAACAGCGCCGCCGTGAAGGTCGAGCCGGAGCGCGAGACGCCAGGGATCAGCGCGCCGCATTGGGCGACGCCAACGATCAGCGCGTCCTTGAGATCGACGTTATCCAGCGTGCGCTTGTGCCGCGAATAGATTTCGGCGAGGCCGAGCAGCGCGCCCATGACGATATAGGCGACGCCGATGGCGGAGAGCGAGCGCAGTGGCGAATTGCAGGTGTTGAGCAGCTTGGAAAGCAGCGTGCCGGCGATGATGATCGGCAGCGTCGCGAGGAGAATCCAGACGCAGAAACGCAGCGACCAGTCGCTGAAGTCGCGCCGCTTGATGGCGGAGATCGCGCCGCCTGTAATCCCCTCCACATCGGTCCAGAAATAGCTCACGACGGCGGCGAGGGCGGCAAGCTGCATCGCGGCGGAGAAGGCCGAGCCGGGGTCGCGCCAGCCGAGCAGGGCGGGGATGATGCGCATATGCGCCGTCGAGGAGACGGGCAGAAGCTCGGTAATGCCCTGCACGACGCCGAGAAAGGCGACCTTGGCATAGCCCAGCGTGACAAATCCGGTATCGAGCCCCTCGGTGCAAGCGCCAGCCATGTCGATGAAGTCCCGCCCATTGTCGAATCGTGCTTTGCACGTGCCGCAAAAGTTTGCCCAAGACAAGAGGCGGCGTAAATGGGGCGGCGGGAACGCCCCATCAAATGTCGAGTTCCGCGGGAAGTTGCGCTTTCAGGCCGCGAAATGGGGCGGCCGGTCCTTCACCGGTCAGGGATATAAAGCTGTTCGAGATCGGCGATCAATCCGGGTCCGGTCGGCTGCCATCCCAATTTTTTTCGCGTCTTTTCGCTTGAGGCCGGCATATCGTGCGCCACAAACATTGCGAGCCAGCCAAAATGGGCCTGTGCCTCATCGGGCGCGATGGATTTGACCGGGATCTGCAGGCGCCGGCCAAGCGTGTCCGCGATATCCTTGTGCGAGACGCCTTCCTCCGCGACCGCATGATATATCGCGCCCGGTTCCGCCTTTTCGAGCGCCAGCCTGTAAAGGCGGGCCACATCGAGCACATGCGCCGCCGGCCACCGGTTGTGTCCGTCTCCGACATAGGCAAACACGCCCTTTTCGCGCGCGATGGCGATGGCATAAGTGACAAGGCCCTGCTTGACCGTGTCATGAACTTGCGGAAGCCGCGCGACCGACGCATTGACCCCATCCGCCACGAGCGCCAACGCCGTCGCTTCCGACGCACGCGGGAAATCCGGCGTGGGCTTGTCGTCTTCGGTCGCGATTCGGCCCGGTGCGACGAGGCCCACGCCGGATGTGACCACCAGCGGCCGGTCCGAACCTTTAAGCGCCGCGCCGAGGGCTTCGATAGCGCGACGGTCGATCTCGCAGTTTTCCGCGAATTTCGAGAAGTCGTGGATGAAGGCGAGGTGGATCACGCCATCCGCCGCGGCCGCTCCGCTCCGCAGACTGTCCAGATCCTCCAGATCGCCGTGATGCGCGTCGGCGCCGGCGGCGGCCAGAGCCTTCGCGCCGGCCTCCGAGCGCGTGAGGCCAAGCACCTGATGGCCGGCCGCGATCAGTTCTTTGACGACGGCGGAGCCGATGAAGCCAGTCGCGCCAGTCACAAAAACACGCATGAAGTTATTCTCCGGTTGAGATCGGGCGACTATTGGCGCATGCTTTATCCCGGTAAATACGTGAGTTTATACGGGTATAAAGGCTAACAGGATGGACGCGGTGGTCACCAACGAGAACTTGCTCGGGACCTATCTGAAGGATCGCCGTACCAGGCTCGATCCGGCCGCGTTTGGCCTGTCGGGGACACGTCGGCGCACGCCCGGCCTGCGTCGCGAAGAAGTCGCCCAGCGCGCCAATATCAGTCCGACCTGGTACACCTGGCTGGAACAGGGGTGGGGCGGCGCGGCGTCGGCCGACGTACTCGACCGGATTGCCCGCGCCCTGATGCTGACGGACGTCGAGCGCGAACATCTTTTCCTGCTCGGCCTCGGCCGCCCGCCCGAGGTCCATTACAAGGCGGCTGAGGGGGTGACGCCGCGTCTGCAGCGCGTGCTCGACGCGCTTGAATTCAGCCCGGCCTTCATCAAGACGCCGATCTGGGATGTCGTCGCCTGGAACCGCGCCGCCGCGGCGGTGCTGACCGATTACGCCACGCTCGAAATCCAGAAGCGCAATATCCTGCGGCTGATGTTCTGCGAGCCGCATATCCGCGCCCGGCAGACCGATTGGGACAGCGTCGCCCGCTTCGTCGTTGCCGCCTTCCGAACCGATGTCGCCCGCGCCGGCGCGGCGGATTACGTCAAGAGCTTCGTCGATGAACTGTGCCGCGAAAGTCCTGAATTCGCTGCCATCTGGAGCACTAATAATGTGCGCACCTATGGTGAGGGCACCAAACACCTGCGCCATCCGGCCGCCGGCATGATCGAGATGGAATATTCGACTTTCGCTGTCGATGGCCGGCCCGACCTCGGCATGGTGGTCTATAATCCGGCGACCCCGGCGGATGCGGACAAGGTCAGGTCGATCATTGCGGCCCACGCCAAAGCAAATTCCTGATGCACGCAGTAGTGTCGCAGTTTGAATTTCGGCTTCGACCGATCTGTGACATTGAGGCCGGTCGAGCGCAGTGACTGGAGTTGGCCGGAGGCGGACACGCTGATCTAAGTCACCAAGACACTAAAGCGGACATTCGCCGCATTTCGGCATAGTGCAAATCTTTGATTTGTTTGGCTTGAAGTTGTGGCGCGTAATTCTTGATTTCTGAACCGGCCTAAACAAATCTTAGCCCATGGCTACAATAATCGTAAATCAGCAAGCTGTTGATGCCGCTACATTAGCGCAACGCGTGGTTTCCCAATATTTCAGTCACTACGCCGCAATCCATGTCGCGCGCGATCCACGCGCACAGGCGTTCGCACCACCGATTGAGCCGGGACAAATCATCTCGGTGCTCAAAATTCCGCGCAGAGACGGCAACGCAATGATCATGTCATTTGATCATTATTTGGCAGAAGGCCGCAAGCCGGACACGCGGCAAGAGTTTGATAAGGTATGGCTCATCGGAGCATTGCTGACAGTCGGCGATGCACTCGGCCACAATGGCTATTTCGGACATATACCGGAAGCGGAGATAATTCGGCATCTGCGAAATGGCGTTGCCCACGGGAACAAATTTCATTTCGATGATAAGGTGATCAAAAAATCCGCCGGCAAATTAAAACATCCAGCCAACATCTTCCGGTATGCAGCGCGGCAAGGGATGCCGATGCATGAAGTAGACACCCACCTAAAGGGTGCAGAGGTGCTTTTTGGCTGGGGAGGTCCCGATGCCGTCATCACTGCCTGACCGTGGTCGGCCTTCATCTTTGGAACGTGGGACGCGGCTTAGCGACGCCCTGAATGAGCATCCTGGTCGACAGCAGCCCCGCAACATATGGTTTTCCAGCGCGGTGCAAAAGTTTTGATTTGTGAATGACAAAATAGAATTACGACCGGCCACCCATACGTTCATCCTGATAGCTTTCGCAGACGCGGCGGAAGAGTATAAGTCAGCGTTCGTCATATGCGCGAAAGCATGCTCTTTTAAACACTTGAGAGCCGGCATAAGAACATACTACGTCGATGAAACGGGCTTCACAGGAGAGGATCTACTTGCGGAAGATCAGCCAATCTTCGCGCAGGCGACGAATGACTTCTCAAACGATGAGGCGCATGATCTCATCGAGTCGGCCTTCAGCGGAGTAGGGAGCGCCGAACTCAAATACAATCGGTTGGCGCGCAACGGCCGCCACCATGACAAGATCATCGAACTCGTACGCATCCTAGCTGTCGATCCACTTCGCGTTGGGGCCTGGATCGCTCACAAAGAATACGCTTTGATGACGCTGATCGTCGATTGGTGGATGGAACCTCTTGCTCACAAGAACGGCCTGAACCTCTACAAAGACGGGGCGAACCACGGCATGGCAAACATGCTATTCTATTGTTTGGAGGGATTCTGGTCTACGGCGTTCCGAAAAAAGCTTCTCTTACATTTCCAACGCATGTTCCGTTCGAGGACGACGGAGCGATACAACGAATGCAGAGCATTTGTGGAAAAGGAAAAGATGCGCGTGGACGACAACCGAGACGAAATCCTGCGCTACTTCTCGTTATCATTCACGGAGTTGGGTTACCGCCACGTCGTCGAAGTTCCGGAGCGTGTTCTCGACATTGCTCTTCCCGGCCTGATTCAGCTGGGTCACAGCTGGAACGAACGGCACGACGGCCCGTGGGAGGTCGTTCACGATCAATCGTCGAACATGGTGAAGCAAAAATGGATGTGGGACGCATACTCGTCTACCACTATGGCAGCAGCTCGGTTCGAACATCCAGGGATCGTTGCACAGTTTCCCATGAACGTGACCAAAACCCGTTTCGGCGATTCAGCCCAAGAAAAGCAGCTTCAAATCTGTGACGTCCTGGCAGGATCCTGTTCATCGTTCCTGCGCTTCGACAGAAACAGTCAACGAGACTTGAATTACCGGGAACAGCTACGCAACGCGGGTATCGAGAAACTCATACTAGGCGGCCTTTGGCCGAGCACGGATGTGACTCCGGAAAGTCTTGGCCGAAAAGGGTGGGATGGGAACGTCGCCATTGAATGGGCAGCTGAGCAAATGCGGGTCAAAAAGGCCGCCCCCTAGGTCATAATTCCTGAATTGTGCACCAGAGAAGGTCTGTTTTCGGGCTGCCAAGTGCAAGTGGCCGCCATGGGCGCGAAGCAGTAGTTGCGTCAGCACAGCCCTAAGGTCCGCTTGCCACCCAAACCCGAAATTCAAACTGAGACACCGTTAGGTGCCCGGATCGCTCGACAAAATCCGCCGCCTCGTGTAGAAGCCGCGCCTTAACTCAAAACAGCGTTCCGAAACGCCCGCCTGGCGGCTGCGGCCGAACCCAGACGAAACGGAAGGACTTATCCTATGGCCAATATTATTGAAGAGCTGGAAGCGGCTCAGGTCGCCAAGCTCGCCGCCGTCCGCCCGGTGCCGGAATTCCAGGCCGGCGACACGCTTGTCGTCAACGTCAAGGTGAAGGAAGGCGAGCGCACCCGCGTTCAGGCCTATGAGGGCGTCTGCATCGCCCGCACCGGCGGCGGCCTCAACGAGAGCTTCACCGTTCGCAAGATTTCTTATGGCGAGGGCGTCGAGCGCGTCTTCCCAGTCTATTCGCCGAACATCAACTCGATCAAGGTCGTCCGCCGCGGCAAGGTGCGGCGCGCCAAGCTCTATTACCTGCGCGACCGGCGCGGCAAATCTGCCCGCATTGCCGAGAAGCTCGAGACGCCGGCGGCCAAGGCGGCCCGCGAGGCGGCCAATGCCCAGGCGCCGACGGTGAAAAAGGCGCCCGTGGAGAAGAAGGCGAAAGCGGTGGTACGCGCGCCGAAGGGCGGCAGCGGCAAGAAGTAAGCTGCCGAGCTTCTTAAAGCTCAGCTCAGCGGTGCATTGAGGATCCAGCGGTGGCCGAACGGGTCGCGGAAAGTCGCGAGCCGTGTGCCCCAGAAGCTGTGGGTCGGGTTCGTCTCAGCCCGGCTGCCGAGCCCGATCGCCCGCTTGAAGATGAGATCGACCTCGTCGGCGGTCTCGAATTCGAGGCTGATCGAGACGGTCATCGGCTCGCCGGGAACCGGGACTCGGGTATTGCCGAATTCCGGAAAGGCGTCGGCCAGCATGATCGAGCCGCCGTTGATCGTAAGCTCGCAATGCATGATCCGCAGCCCGTCGAGAGCCGGCATCAGCGCTTGCTGCTTGGCGCCGAAGACGGTTGTGTAGAAGGCAATCGCCGCCATGGCGGGCGAGACGGTGAGATAGGGCGCGACAGGCGGGCGCATTCTTTTCTCCGCTGATCCGGGCCTTGCGAGCCCAGACGCCTCTGCATGGAGGCGATGACTATTTTATAACTATTCCTATATGGGGGTTGGGGTTAATAACCGCCTCAGTTTCCGCCAGATGCGCCCCGGCGGCAAGCGGCGTGGGGCCGCAACCCAATGAAGAGTGCTTGAGAGATGGCCGAGTTACGCACGCTCTATGACAAAATCTTCGATGCCCATGTGGTGGACCGCCAGGATGACGGCACCTGCCTCATCTATATCGACCGCCATCTCGTCCATGAGGTGACGAGCCCGCAGGCATTCGAGGGGCTGCGGCTCGCCGGCCGTAAAGTGCGGGCGCCGGAGAAGACGCTCGCCGTCGTCGATCACAATGTGCCGACGACCGATCGCTCGCAAGGCATTCAGGATGAGGAAAGCCGCATCCAGGTCGAGACGCTCGCCGCCAATGCCAAGGATTTCGGCATCGACTATTTTCACGAGCAGGACCGCCGCCAGGGCATCGTCCATATCATCGGGCCGGAGCAGGGCTTCACCCTGCCGGGCACGACCATCGTCTGCGGCGACAGCCATACCTCGACGCACGGCGCCTTCGGCGCGCTGGCGCATGGCATCGGCACGTCCGAGGTCGAGCACGTGCTGGCGACCCAGACGCTGATCCAGTCGAAGGCCAAGAACATGCGCGTCGTCGTTGACGGCAAGCGCGGCGAGGGCGTCTTCGCCAAGGACATCATCCTGGCGATCATCGGCGAGATCGGCACCGCCGGCGGCACCGGCCATGTGATCGAATTTGCCGGCGAGACGATTCGCGACCTGTCGATCGAAGGCCGCATGACCGTCTGCAACATGACGATCGAGGGTGGCGCCCGCGCCGGGCTCATCGCGCCGGACGAAAAGACCTATGCCTTCATCAAGGACCGGCCGCGCGCCCCGAAGGGTGCCGACTGGGATGCAGCGCGCCGCTATTGGGAAACGCTCCAGTCCGACGAAGGCGCGCATTTCGACAAGGTGATCCGGCTCGACGCCGCCAATCTGCCGCCGATCGTCACCTGGGGCACGAGCCCCGAGGACGTGATCTCGATCGCCGGCCGGGTGCCGACGCCCGAGCAGGCTGCGAGCGAGGCCAAGCGCGCCTCGATCCGCCGCGCGCTCGACTACATGGGCCTGCAGGGCGGTGAAAAGATCAGCGATGTCGCCATCGATCGGGTGTTCATCGGTTCCTGTACCAATGGCCGCATCGAGGATCTGCGCGTCGCCGCCAAGATCGTCGAAGGCAAGACCGTGTCCGGCCGTGTCAACGCGATGGTCGTGCCCGGCTCCGGCCTGGTCAAAGAGCAGGCCGAGGCGGAAGGTCTGGACAAGATCTTTCTTGCCGCGGGCTTCGAATGGCGCGAGCCCGGCTGCTCGATGTGCCTGGCCATGAATCCCGACCGTCTGGCCCCCGGCGAGCGCTGCGCCTCGACCTCGAACCGCAATTTCGAGGGCCGCCAGGGCTTCAAGGGCCGCACCCATCTCGTCTCGCCAGCCATGGCGGCGGCGGCGGCGGTCGCCGGCCATTTCGTCGACGTGCGCGACTGGCACTGACAAAATGCTGCGGCCCGCTGCTTGCGGGCCGCGCCTCAATCTTATAATCCAGCGCCTTCGTCTCTGCGGGCGTGGCGGAACTGGTAGACGCGCCAGACTCAAAATCTGGTTCTGGTAACAGAGTGTCGGTTCGATTCCGACCGCCCGCACCACTAACCTGCCAGTTTGATCAACAGGCTTGCGGCGCGCGGGGCCCAGGGCCGCGCAAGCGCGGTCCTGTTGCAACATGACCGCATTTGTTTGCTCGCCGTCAGCGTGTGTTGGACTTGAGATAGGCGACGAGGCCGACGACGTCGTCGGCGACGAGCCTGCCGATGGCACCGGATGAATAGACCGCATTGACCACGCTGCCATCGGGCGCGAGGACGAAGCCGGTGGTCTGCAAATAAAGCGGCTCTTCGTTGATGTAGGAGCCGAGCCTCGCGGCGACCGTTCTCGCGTCGGCGCCGAAGCCGACGGGATAACGAATACCGTGCTTGGCGACGAGCGCGGCCGTCGTCGCTTCGTCATCGACCGAGAAAGCTGCAACCTTGACGCCGATCTCGGCAAGCTTGGCGCTCGCGCGCTCGAAACCTGAAAGCTGCGCGTTGCAATAGGGACACCAGGCGCCGCGATAGATCAGCACGACGCCGAACGATCCTTTGAGATCATCCGGCAGGCTCAACATCCCGCCGCCGATCTTGGGGATCGACAGCTGCGTAAACGTCTCGCCGTTGTGAAGCAGCGGCATTGGTAAGCTCCTCCTTATGGACTAAATGGTCCACACTCCTTACAATTGAATACTGGACCGTCAAGTCCAGTTTGTGTAGGCTGTTTTCATGAGCAGGATGAAAAAAACTAGGCTGCGGCTGACCGCGCGGGGTGTTGCGACCCGGCAACGTATCGTTGCGGCGGCAGCCGACCTCGCCGCGACGCGCGGCATCGGCGAGATGAGTCTCGATGATGTCATGGAGGTGAGCGGAGCGAGTAAGTCCCAGCTCTACCACTACTTCGTCGACAAGGATGAATTGCTGCGCGAAACGGCGGCGCTGCAGGCGCAGCGCGTGCTCGGCACACACGGGCCGCTGCTTGCGGCGCTCGACTCTCTTGAGGCGATGCGTCGCTGGCGGGATGCGGTGGTGGCAGTGAGCCGACAGGGCGGTTGTCCACTCGGCGCGCTTGTCTACCAATTGCCGCGGAGCGCCAAACGCGCGCGAACGACTGTCGAAGATGGCTTCGAGGCGTGGCGCCGGCAGATCGAAGATGGCCTCGTCAGAATGCGCGCGCGCGGCGAGCTTGCGCCCGACGCCAATCCCGGCGAGATCGCGCTTGCTGTTCTTAGTGCTGTACAAGGCGGCCTGCTGCTTTCGCGTAGCGCGAAGTCCAGCCAGCCGCTCGAACTCGCCTTCGACATGGCGCTGGCCTATGTGGCCGCGTGTGTTCGTCGCACTCCCGGCGCCCGAGCATCCTGACTGCGGCGAGGTCCGCCGTGATATTGCCCCAGAATAAAGCGATTGGCCCGTGGGGGTGACGCTGCCCGTGCGGCCGGATATAAGGCCGCCCGGCGGGACGGCAGAAAACGAAACCAGAATAGGGAGTGTGGGAATGCGTGGCAAAACGGTCCTATGGACCAAGCCGATAGCGATCTGCGGCGTTTTTGGATTTTTGGGCCTCGGCCTCGCGGGTGCGCGGGCCGATGACGCCGCCTGCAAGGGGTTGGCGGATGCGATGCTTACCAACGCCAAGACGCCCTATCATAGCGTCGGGTCAATCTCGTTCGATCCCAAGGATCCGCCGGTTCCCGGCAGCACAGGCGTGCCGAGCCCGATCGCGACCGAGACGATTTTCACCGGCACGCAGGTCTTCGTGAAATTGCCGAATGGCCAGTGGAAGGACATTCACGCCAATCTCGCCGATCTCCAATCCAAGGTGAAGGAGAGCGCCGCGAGCTTTTCTGATTGCGCGCATCTGCCGAACGACAAGGTCGATGGCAAGGACCTCACGGTCTATACGGGCGCCGACAAGAACGACACGATGAATGTCACGACCAAGGTGTGGGTGACGCCGGACAATGGCGCGCTCGTCCGCAGCGAGACCGACATCGCCGGCCCGACGGCGCCGGACGGCAAGGTCCGCCGCCAGCATCTGTCGCTGCGCTACGATTATACCGACATCAAGGCGCCGGCGGTTTCGAACTGACGCATCATCCCGAAAGGTTGCAGACTTTTCGGATCAGATGATGCGCTGAAAACAAAGACACCGGGATCGTCCAAGCCCCTCACCCTAACCCTCTCCCCGCAAGCGGGGAGAGGGGATGTCCTCTATCCAGCGCGCCGCGGCGGCTTCGTCCTCGTCTTTCGCCGCCACCCAAGCGCCGACGCGGCCGTCCCGGCCATGCTGCTTCTTCCAGAAGGGCGCGCGGGTCTTGAGGTAGTCCATCAGGAATTCCGCCGCCTTGAAGGCGGCGGTGCGGTGCGCGCTGGCGGCCGCGATAAGGACGATCGCGTCCCCGGCGCGGATCAGCCCGGTGCGGTGGACGATAAGTAGCGCATCAAGCGGCCAGCGATTTTCGGCCTCGGTGGCGACGCGGGCGATCTCGGCCTCCGCCATTTCCGGATAACATTCGATCTCGAGCGCCGCGAGCGTGCCGCCTTCGTCGCGGCAGAGCCCTGTGAAGGTGACAAGCGCGCCCGTCTCCGCGCCGAGCCCGAGCGCCGCCGTCTCCGCTGCCGCGTCGAAAGGCGCCTCTTGAATGCGCAAAACGCGCCGCGTCATCTCAGCCGCCTGTCATCGGTGGGAAGAAAGCGACTTCTGCCGCGCCGGCGAGCGGCGTGCCCGGCTTCACATGCTGGCGGTCGAGCGCGGTGCGGATCGCGGCTTCATTGGCGAAGGCTGCGGCATAATTCTCGCCGCGCTGCTTCAGCCAAGTAATGAGATCGGCGACGGTGGCGACGGAGGCCGGCGGTGCGATCTCCTCTTCGGTGAGGCCGACACGTTCCCGCACCCAGGCGAAATAGCGCGCCTTCATGGCTTTTCGTCCTCATCGACGAGATACTTCACGCCCGCCGTGAAATAATCCCAGCCGGTATAAAGAGTCAGGATAGCCGAGACCCAGAGCAGGCCGAGGCCGATCTTGGTCGTGCCGGGCAGATAGTGTTCCGCCGCCGGTCCGGCAATGAGAAAGCCGAGCGCGACGAGCTGCAGGAATGTCTTCCATTTCGCCACCCGGCTCACCGGCACGGAGACTTTGAGCTCGGCCAGAAATTCGCGCAGGCCCGAGACGAGGATTTCGCGGCACAGGATGACGATCGCCGCCCAGAGCGAAAAACTGGCGATCGTATGGTCGGCAGCGAGCATCAGCAGCACGGCGGAGACGAGCAATTTATCGGCGATCGGATCGAGCATGCGCCCGAGCGAGGATTGCTGCGCCAGCGCACGAGCGAGATAGCCGTCGAGGAAATCGGTGATCCCGGCGAGGATGAAAATCGCCAGCGCCGCCCAGCGGGCCGCGGCGACCTCGGGCCAGAACAGGCAGCCGACGACAACGGGCACAGCGGCGACCCGCGCATAGGTCAAGAGATTGGGCAGATTGAAGCGCCGCCTTGAGCCGCGCGAGAAAGTGAAAACGGCCATGCGGGGAAGGAACATGCCGCGGCGCGAAAGGTCAATAGAAGGATGCGTGATAGGCCGCCGGTCAGGCCCGCTCGCCGTGAAAGAAGTCATAGACGAGCTTTGCCGTCGCCGAATTGATGCCGTCGACCTTTTCGAGATCGGCGAGGCCGGCGCGGGCCACGGCCTTGGCGGTGCCGAAGGCTTGCAGCAGCGCCCTTTTCCGCGCCGGGCCGATGCCGGCGATCTCGTCGAGCGGGCTGCGGATGAATTCCTTCTTGCGGCGGGCGCGATGCGTGCCGATGGCGAAGCGATGCGCCTCGTCGCGCAACCGCTCGACGAAGTAGAGCGCCGGGTCGCGCGGCGGCAGCCGGAACGGTTCCTTGCCCGCGACGAAAAAAGTTTCGCGGCCCGCCTCGCGGTCGAGCCCCTTGGCGATGGCGACGATCGCGACATCGTTGATGCCGAGATCGGCGAGCACGGTGCATGCCGCCTCGAACTGGCCCTTGCCGCCATCGATCAGGATCAGGTCCGGCCGTTGCGGAAAGGCGTCCGGGTCTTGATTGACGCCTTCGTCCTCCTTGGCGAGGCGGATGAAGCGGCGGCGCAGTACCTCGCGCATCATGCCAAAATCATCGCCCGGCGTCAGGTCCTCGCCCTTGATGTTGAAGGTGCGGTAATGCGTCTTCATGAAGCCCTCCGGCCCAGCGACGATCATCGCGCCGACGGCGTTCGTGCCCATGATGTGGGAATTGTCGTAGACCTCGATCCGCCGCAGCGTGTCCTCGATGCCGAAGGCTGCGGCGAGCGCGGTCAGCAATTTCTCCTGGCTCGCGCTGTCGGCCAATTTACGGCCCAAAGTCTCGCGCGCGTTCTGCGTCGCGTGATCTACGAGGTCTTTCTTTTCGCCGCGCTGGGGTACGGCGACTTCGATCCGGTGGCTGGCGCGTTCTGAAAGCGCGCGCTCCAACAGTTCGCGATCCTCGATCTCGTGTGAGAGCAGGACCAGCCGCGCGGCCGGCTTGTCGGCGTAGAATTGCGCCAGGAAAGCATCGAGCACTTCGTTGACGCTGAGACTCTTGTCGGCGCGCGGAAAATAGGCGCGGTTGCCCCAGTTCTGATAGGTGCGGAAGAAGAAGACTTCGATGCAGAATTGCCCGGCGTCTTCGGTGATGGCGAAGACATCGGCCTCTTCGACGGAATGCGGATTGATACCTTGCGCGCCCTGGATGTTGGAGAGCGCGGTGATACGATCGCGCAGCCGTGCCGCGCGTTCGTAGTCGAGCACTTCGGCGGCTTCGTTCATCTCCTTGGCGAGCAGGTCGCGCACCGCGCGGCTCTTGCCGGAGAGAAACGCGCGCGCCTCGTCCACCAGCGCGGCATATTCCTTCAGGCCGATCTCGCCCGTGCAGGGCGCGGCGCAGCGCTTGATCTGATGCAGCAGGCAGGGCCGCGTGCGGTTGGCGAAATAGGAATCGGTGCAGGAGCGCAGGAGAAAGGCGCGCTCCAGTGCATTCAAGGTGCGGTTCACCGCCCAGACGCTGGCGAAGGGGCCGAAATAATCGCCCTTCCGGTCGCGCGACCCGCGGTGCTTCATGATCTGCGGTGCCGGGTGATCGCCGCTGATGAAGATGTAAGGGAACGACTTGTCGTCGCGCATCAGGACGTTGAAGCGCGGCTTCATCTGCTTGATGTAATTGGTTTCGAGCAGCAGCGCCTCGGTCTCCGTCTCGGTTGAGACGAAAACCATCTGGGCGGTGAGCGAGATCATCCGGGCGATACGATTGGTATGACCGCCGAGCCGCATGTAGCTCGCGATCCGCTTGCGCACGCTCTTGGCCTTGCCGACATAGAGCACCTCGCCGTCGGCGCCGAGCATGCGGTAGACGCCGGGGCCGAGAGGCGCATGTTTCCAATTGGCCTTGATGACGTCGACGCCGCGCTGGAGCGCGCCGTCCGCCGATTCGTCGAGCATGATCGCCGGCTCGGCCGCGAGGGTTTCGGCGACTTCGCTTTCGGGGCTGGGAGCCTCCGGCGTTTCGGTCTTGTGTCCGGGTGTCATTGCCTCAGATGTAGGCGGCTCGCGCGGCAAGGGAAAGCCGGATTTGGCCCGCGTGCGGCAGTCCCCGGCGCTGCCGCGGGCGCCGCATGATTACGCTAAGGCTATGATCGCAGGGCGCTTTAGACGCCGCTGCCGGTGTGTCTGGACCTACGGTTAAAATCGGGTTAGCTGTTGAGCCGAGCCTGAGGCCCAAGTTGGGCCAGCAATAGCGCGCCCGTTATTCCGGGCGAGGGGTGGGTTGCCCACGCGGCCTGACGTTTGAGGCGATATGGATCGAAGCTTTGACGCGCGCGCTTGCGTTCGACGTCCGGCCGGGGCGACCCGCGGCTGGCTGATCGGCACGGCGCTCGCCTGCGGCCTCGGCCTCGGGGGCTGCGTCGAAGATGCCGCGCAGGCTCCGCCGCCACCGGCCGCGCCGCCTGCCGACAATATTGCCCGGCGGCCGGACGTCAGCCCGGCGGGCGCGACGGTGGGGATCGCCAGCGTCGGCGGCGCTCCGGGCAGCCTCGACGACAAATTTCAGGCGATGTTCACCGCCGCCGCCAAACGGGGCGACGTGTCGGTTAGCGACGGCGGCGATCCGAATTATCTCGTACGCGGCTATCTGAGCGCCTATCCCGAGGGAGATAATACGACGGCCGTCTCCTATGTCCTCGACATTTTCGATGCGAAGAAGCAGCGCACGCAGCGCGTCGGAGACGAGATCGTCGTGCGCGGCCAAGCGCCCGACTCTTGGTCACTGGTCAGCGACGACGTTCTCGCCGCCGTGGCGGCGAAAAGCGCCGCCGATCTCGCCGCGGTCATGACCAATACGCCGGAAGCCATTGCCGCCAATGCAGCCCCCGGCGCCGCAGCGGCGCAAGTTGCCACGAATGCCAGTTCGCAGCCCGCGGATGGCCGGACCGTCGTGGCGGCGACAGCCACCCCGCCGGCACCCGCGCCCGCAGCGGCGGCGCCTTCCCCGAGCAATGGGGACGGCGTGACCGCCCAGCGCTAGCCAGCCCTCCGCTGATGCGATAAGCACTCCCCCGATCCCCGGTTGTACTGTCCTGCCGCCCGCCAGCTGAAGACGATCCACCGCAGTTTGAACCACGAGGAACCCCATGAATTTTTCGCAGATTGCTCGCCCGCTTTGTTTGACCGGTCTGCTTCTGGCTTCGTCCGCTGCTTTCGCCGGCCCCTCGCCGCAAGGTGAGTGGCGCGTCGCCGACGGCACGGCGACGATTCGCATCCATCGTTGCGGCGGCTCTTGGTGCGGCAAGGTGGTGACGACGATCACGCCGGCCGGCAAGGACATCCACAATCCCGATCCGCGCAAGCGCAACCATACCGTGCTCGGCCTCGAAGTGCTCTATAGCCTGCGTCCCACGAGCGCCAACGCTTGGACGGGCTATAGCTATAACGCGCAGGACGGCCAGACCTACACGATCACTGTTTCGCTCGCGAGCGCGAGCGCACTGCGCGTCCAGGGCTGCGTGCCGGGCGGCGGGGCTTGCGGTGGCGAGACGTGGACCCGGGCACGCTGACAAACGCCGGAATTTAAAGTGGACCCAGCGGGCCTCATCCGCCAATGTCAATTTCCATGAAAATCCTCGCCGGCAATTCCAATATCGCGTTGAGCACGGCGATCGCCGCCTATATCGGCGTACCGTTGACCAAATGTCAGGTCCGGCGCTTCGCCGACATGGAGATATTCGTCGAGATTCAGGAGAACGTGCGCGGGCAGGATACGTTCATCGTCCAATCGACGTCCTATCCGGCCAATGATCACCTTATGGAAGTGCTGATCATGACCGACGCGCTGCGCCGCGCCTCCGCCCGGCGCATCACCGCCGTCATTCCCTATTTCGGCTACGCTCGGCAGGACCGCAAGCCGGGGCCGCGCACGCCGATCTCGGCCAAGCTCGTCGCCAATCTCATCAGCCGCGCCGGCGCTGACCGTGTCCTGACGGTCGATCTCCATGCAGGTCAGATTCAGGGCTTCTTCGACATTCCGACCGACAATCTCTTCGCCGCGCCGGTGATGGTGCGCGACATCAAGGAGCGCAACGACCTGAAGAACGTGATGGTCGTCTCGCCCGATGTCGGCGGCGTGGTGCGGGCGCGCGCGCTCGCCAAGCGCATCGACGCGCCGCTCGCCATTGTCGACAAGCGCCGCGAGCGGCCGGGCGAATCCGAGGTGATGAACGTCATCGGCCATGTCAGCGGCAAGACCTGCATCCTCGTCGACGATATTGTCAATTCGGGCGGCACGCTCTGCAATGCCGCCGATGCGCTGCTCGCCCAGGGTGCGAGGGACGTCTATGCCTACATCACCCACGGCGTGCTCTCCGGCGGCGCGGTGGCGCGGATCGGCAGCTCCTCGCTCAAGGAGCTGGTCGTCACCGATACGATCGCGCCGACCGAGGCGGTTTTGCTGACGAAGAACATCCGCGTCCTGCCGATCGCGCCCTTGATCGGCGAGGCGATCGCCCGCACGGCGAAGGAAGAAAGCGTCTCCAGTCTCTTCGATTGAGCCCCGTGGCATTAAGCATCTTTTCGCGGGATTCTTTGCGCCGCGCCGGGGCGGCTACCATCTTCTTGACTTAAGCCTTCAAAATAGGGGAGTTTCCCCCGCCTTTCGGAGCCCCCAGGGCGTTCATGCGTAGCTATCTCGATTTCGAAAAACCGGTCGCCGAACTCGACACCAAGGTCGATGAATTGCGCGCGCTCATCGCCGATGGCGACAATGCGGCGAGCGAGGATTTGACGCGGCTTGAAATCCGCGCCGAAAAGGCGCTCGCCGATCTTTATGCCAATCTCACGCCCTGGCAGAAGACGCTCGTCGCGCGCCACCCGCAGCGCCCGCATTGCGCCGATTTCATCGCCGGGCTGACGAGTGATTTCACGCCGCTCTCGGGCGATCGCTTGTTCGGTGAAGATGCCGCCATCGTCGGCGGCTTCGCGCGGTTTCGTGGCACGCCCGTCTGCGTCATCGGCCAGGAAAAGGGCAACGACACCGAGTCGCGCCTCAAGCGCAATTTCGGCATGGCGCGGCCGGAGGGCTATCGCAAGGCGGTGCGGCTGATGGAATTGGCCGAGCGCTTTTCCCTGCCGGTCATCTCGCTGGTCGATACGGCCGGCGCCTTTCCCGGCGTCGATGCGGAGGAGCGCGGGCAGGCCGAAGCTATCGCCCGCTCGACCGACAAAACCCTCTCGCTCGGCGTCGCCAATGTCGCGGTCGTCATCGGCGAGGGTGGTTCCGGCGGCGCCATCGCGATTGCCGCCTGCAATCGCGTGCTGATGCTGGAGCACGCGATCTACACCGTCGCCTCGCCCGAAGCTTCGGCCTCGATCCTCTGGCGCGATGCCGCCAGGGCGCAGGACGCGGCGACGAATATGAAGATCACGGCGCAGGATCTGCTGCGCTTCGGCATTATCGATTCGATCATTTCGGAGCCGATCGGCGGCGCGCATCGCGATCCCGCTGCGGCTGTTGCCGCGACCGGTAATGCCATTGCCGCAGCACTCGAAAGCCTCGGCAATCTCTCGCCCGAAGGGCTGCGCGAGTCTCGCGCCGACAAATTCCTGGCGATGGGCCGGAAGATTTAAACTCGGCTCAGTGCCGAAAATGCCGCGTGCCGGTGAAGACCATGGCAAGCCCGGCCGCATCCGCTGCTTCGATCACTTCGCTGTCGCGCAATGAGCCGCCTGGTTGGATCACCGCCGTCGCGCCTGCATCCGCCGCCGCCAGCAATCCGTCGGCGAAGGGGAAGAACGCATCCGAGGCGACCACCGAACCCTTCGCCAAACTTTCCGAGAGTCCGGCGGTCTGCGCGGCTTCGAGCGCCTTTTGCGCGGCGATGCGCGAGGAATCGACCCGGCTCATCTGCCCCGCGCCGATGCCGACCGTCGCGCCGCCCTTGGCATAGACGATCGCGTTCGACTTGACGTGCTTGGCGACGCGGAAGGCGAATTTGAGATCGCTAAGTTCCGCCTCGGTCGGCGTCCGCTTGGTCACGACCTGCAGGTTTAGGTCATCGACCAGCGCATTGTCGCGGCCCTGTACAAGGAAGCCGCCGTTGACCGAGCGGAAGGTCAATTCCTGCCGCCGCGGGTCGGGCAGGCCGCCGGTCAGCAGCAGGCGTAGATTGAGCTTGGTGGCGATGATCGCCCGCGCCTCCTCGCTCGCGTCGGGCGCGATGATGACCTCGGTGAAGATTTTCACGATCTCGCGTGCCGTCTCGGCGTCGAGCGTGCGGTTCACGGCGATGATGCCGCCGAAGGCCGAGACCGGATCGCTGCGCAGCGCGAGGTGGTAGGCCTCAGTGAGGCTTGGCGCTTGCGCGACGCCGCAGGGATTGGCGTGTTTGATGATCGCGACCGCCGCCGTCTTTGAAGGCTCGAACTCGCTGACCAGTTCGAGCGCGGCGTCGGTGTCGCCGACATTGTTATAGGAAAGCTGTTTGCCCTGAATCTGCTTCGCCGTGGCGAGGCCGAAGCTTGGCTGCTCATTGGCATAGAAGGCCGCCGCCTGATGCGGATTTTCGCCGTAGCGCAGGGTTTCGACCTTACGGCCGCCGAAGCCGCGATAATCCGGTGCCGTCTCGCCGATCTGCGCCGCGAGCCAGTTGGAAATGCCGGCGTCGTAGACCGCGGTGCGGGCGAAGGCTTTTTGCGCCAGCGCGCGGCGGAAGGTCAGGCGCGTCCTGCCGCCCCCGGCGTCGAGCTCCACGAGAAGCCGCGCATAATCGGCATTATCGACGATCACGCTGACGGACTCGAAATTCTTCGAGGCGGCGCGGATCATCGCCGGGCCGCCGATGTCGATATTCTCGACGCATTCGTCGAAATCCGCGCCTTTCGCCACCGTCGCCTCGAACGGATAGAGATTGACGACGAGCAAATCGATCGGCGCGATGCCATGCGCCAGCATCGCCGCCTCGTGCTCGGGATTCTCGCGGATGGCGAGCAGGCCGCCATGCACCTTGGGGTGCAGCGTCTTCACGCGGCCGTCCATCATTTCGGGAAAGCCGGTGAGTTCCGAAACATCGCGCGCGGCGATCCCGGCGGTGACAAGCGCTCTGTGCGTTCCGCCCGTCGAGACGATCTCGATATTGCGGGCGGCGAGCGCCTTGGCGAAATCGATCAGCCCGGTCTTGTCGGAGACGGAGATGAGGGCGCGGGCGATGGAGCGAAGTTTGTCGGACATTCAGCCTTCTCGGGAAGAAGCTTTCTCGCGCGGAGGCTTTAGCACGTCCGCCCGGCGCGCGTCAGCGCCGCTCTCGTCACGCCATCTCGGCAATTCGGCCAAGAGAGGCATTAAGTGAAGCATCAAAAGAGGCATTAGGCGCGGCAACAGGCCGCGACAGCAGCATCGTGCCATCGTGGCCGGTAATTTCGGCCGTAATCAGTCGCCCGGCCGGTAGGTGACCGATTCTCACGCGCGTAAAATCTTCCGCTCGGGCGGTGCCGCCGCGCTCGGTCAGGAGGCACAGAGTCCGGCCTTTCTGCGCGTCGAGATGGCGGGCGAGCGCAGCGGCGCCTGCCAGCCGCAAAGCCTTCGCCCGTGCTGCGATCACCTCCGGCGGAAGTTGCGGCATCAGTGCCGCCGGTGTGCCGGGGCGCGGCGAAAATGGAAAGACATGGAGATGCGTCAGCCCGCAATCTTCGACGAGCGCCAGCGTCTCGGCGAACATGGCTTCCGTCTCGGTCGGGAATCCGGCGATGAGATCGGCGCCGAAGACCATGTCCGGCCGCGCCGCGCGGAGTTCGGCGCAGAAGCGTACGGCATCGGTTCGGCTGTGGCGGCGCTTCATCCGCTTCAGGATCATGTCGCTGCCGGCCTGCAGCGAGAGATGCAGATGCGGCATCAGCCGCCTTTCGCTGGCGATGGCATCGAGCAGGGCGTCGTCGGCCTCGATGCAATCGATCGAGGAGAGCCGCAGCCGCGCAAGGCCGGGCACGGTCCTAAGGATGGCGCTTACCAGCCGGCCGAGGCCGGGGCGGCCGTCGATGTCGCGGCCATAGGCGGTGAGATCGACGCCGGTCAGCACGATCTCCTTGAAGCCTTCCGCGACGCAATTTTCCGCCGCGGCGACGACCGCCTCCGTCGGCGTCGAGCGCGACGGCCCCCGGCCATAGGGGATGATGCAGAAGGTGCAGCGATGATCGCAGCCGGTCTGGATGGCGAGAAAGGCGCGGGTATGATCCTCGACGCTGCCGAGCGCCGGCGGCGGCGCGGCGGCCGCGGCGAAAATATCGCCGACGGCGACGCGCTCCGGCGTGCCGGGCCGGAAGGCTTCGGCGCTCAGCTTCTCCGCGTTGCCGAGCACTTTCGCGACCTCGGGCATGGCGGCAAAGCTCTGCGGCGCGGTCTGCGCCGCGCAGCCGGTGACGATGATCGTCCGCTCCGGCGCCTCGCGCTTCAGCCGGCGGATCGTCTGGCGCGCCTGCCGCGCCGCCTCGGCGGTGACGGCGCAAGTGTTGACGATGACGAGATTGTCGCGGCCCGCCGTCTGCGCGGCGCGGCGCATGGCTTCGCCTTCGACGAGGTTGAGCCGGCAGCCGAAATTGACGATCTCGACGTTGGAACGATAAGTCTTCATATCAAATCGCAACCAAGTCCTTGATTCTCACGAATCGCATCGGATTTTCCCGAAAACCGCTTCGCACTTTTCGGTCCGATGCTCCGGCCCGGGGCGCCGGCCTCACGCCGCGTCCTCGAACCAGCGCAATTCCAGAATGGCCTCGAATTCCAATTCCACCGGGCCCGCTAGAACAACCTGGTCGTCGCTTTCGCGCCAGGTGACGGTGAGATCGCCGCCGGGCAGGCTGACGATCGCGTGGCGATCGCTAAGTCCCCGGCGCGCGGCCGCGACCAGGACGGCGCAGGCGGCCGAGCCGCAGGCATAGGTCAGGCCCGCGCCGCGCTCCCAGACGCGCACGACGATATGGCTGCGATCGCGCACCTGGGCGAAGGAAATATTCGCCCTTTCGGGGAAGAGCGCGTCGTGCTCGAGCTCGGGGCCGAGGACCGAGAGATCGTAGGCATCGAGATCGTCGACGAAGAAGACGGCGTGCGGGTTGCCGACATTGACCGCGGCGGCCAGCAGCGGCGCGCCGCCGGGGCCGATAGGGAAGGGGATCGCGGCCGTGTCGGCGACGGCTTTCGCCAGTGGGATGTCCTGCCAGCCGAACCTCGGCCGGCCCATCTCGACCGAGAAGCGGACCTCGCCCTCGCGCCGGCACTCTAAGACGCCGTTAAGCGTCTCGACCCGCAGCGTGTCGCGTTCTTCGTCGTCGCGCAGCAGGGCCCAGGCGACGCAGCGCGTGCCGTTGCCGCAGGCCCCGGCCTCGCTGCCGTCGCGATTGTAGATGCGTACATAGGCTTCGGTGCCGGCCGAAACCGGCGCGTGCAGCGCCATCAGCTGGTCGAAGCCGAGGTCCGGCGCCCGGGCGATGGCGCGCACGCTTTCGGCGTCGAGCTGATAGGCCGAATCGCGCAGGTCGAGGACCACGATCTCGTTGCCGAGGCCGTTCATCTTCGTCACCGATCTGCGCGCCAAGGGATGCATCGGGTCAACTCGCCATAACTTTGCGCTTCATATAGGACAAAGCTCTGACAGAGGCCAAGGATTTGCCGGGCACAGCATCATTGGCGGCGGATTTGCGCACGGAGACGGGTGGATGAGGGGTTTCTGGGTGGGGTTCGCCCTCGCGGCAGGGCTGGCCGTGGCCGCCGCCATGCCAGCCTGGGCGCAGACACAAATATCGCCGCCTAACCCGGCGGCCGGTTCGACGCCCGCCCCGGCCGCCGCCGCACCGGCGGTCAAGCCGCAAACGGCCGCGCCCCCAGCACCCGCCAGTCCGTCGCCGCCCGCTCCGGCGTCCGCTTCAAAGCCCGTGCCGCAGCCGGCCTCCGCCGTGCCGCCGCCTCCGCCCCCGGGCCCGCCGCCGGGATTGCCGGCCGCCCGCGGCCCGAACGAGCCGGATCAGGGCGCGCCGGGGGTGCCGAGCAATTCCTCGACCGTCATGCTCGACGTGCCGTCGCGGCCCGTGGCGGAACTCGCGGCCAAGGCTAAATGGGACGAGGGCTTCAAGGTCATCAAGGACACCGAAGAGCGCGTGCGGGCAGCGGCCGGGAAGGCGGGGGTCAAGATCAGCGGCTCGCCGATCGCGGTCTTCACCCAGGAGGACGACAACGGCTTCGGCTTTACGGCCATGCTGCCGCTCGCGCCGGGCACCAAGGCGACGTTCACGGATGGCGTTACGATCGGCACCTCGCCGGCGGGCAAGGCGATCAAATTCCAGCATCGCGGCGCCTATGACGACATCAATTCGACTTATGATCTCATCACCGCCTATCTCGACGAAAAGAGCCTCGAGGCCCAGGATTTCTTCATCGAGGAATATCTGACCCCTTTGACCAGCGCCGAAGATCCTTATCTCGCTGTCGATATCTATGTGTTTCTGAAACCCTGAGCCGGTGGAGGAGGGCTATGCACGATCATGCGAATGACGGACTGAGCCATCCGCATGTCTTCCTTGGCGCGCAGCACGCCGCCAATGAGCGGCGCACGCTCGCCGTCGTCGTCCTGACCGTGGCGATGATGGTCGGCGAAATCGCCGGCGGCCTCGTCTTCGGCTCCATGGCGCTGGTCGCCGATGGCCTGCATATGTCGACCCATGCCGCCGCCTTGGGTGTCTCGGCCTTCGCCTATTATTACGCGCGCCGCCATGCGGAGGATCCACGCTTTGCCTTCGGTACCGGCAAGGTCGGCGATCTCGCCGCCTTTGCCAGCGGCCTCGCGCTCGCGATCGTGGCGATTTTCATCGGCTATGAAAGCTTGAGCCGGTTCTTCGCCCCGAAGCCGATCAGCTATGACGAGGCGCTGGCGCTCGCCGCGCTCGGGCTCGTCGTCAATGTCGTAAGCGCCTGGCTGCTGCGCGATTCGCACGATCATCACCATGGCCACGATCATGATGATCACGCGCACGAGAATTCTCATGCCGCGCACGATCACGACGATGACCACAATGATCATCGCCATGCCGACCAGGATTTGAATCTGCGCTCGGCCTATGTACACGTCATCGCCGATGCGGCGGTCTCGGTTCTCGTCATCGCCGCTTTGCTGTTCGCGCGCGCCTTCGGTTGGGTCTGGCTCGATCCGGCTGTCGGCCTTGTCGGCATGGTCGTCATCCTGAGCTGGGCCTATGGGCTTCTGCGCGCCGCCGGCGCCGTGCTGCTCGATATGACGCCGGACGAAAAGTTAAAGGAGGCCATTCGTTCCCGATTGGAAACGGATGGCGATTTCGTTAGCGATCTGCACCTTTGGCGCGTTGGGCCCGGCCATCGCGCGGCGATGGTCTCGGTCGTCAGCGCGAATCCGCGGCCGGCCGAGGAGCACAAGGTGGCGCTGGCCGATCTGCCGGGCCTCAGCCATGTGACCGTCGAGGTTCTGAAGTGCCCGCACGCGGATTGAGAATCTTTTTGGGCAAGCATCGGCGCGAGCCATGAATTGGCGCGATTTCTTTGGCGGTCGGGCAGGTCGCGTCAGCGACCGCTATCCTGCGGCCTATTATCACGACATCGCCAAGGCGATCGCCGCGCAGATTCCTGCGCCGGAGGCAGTGGTGCTCGATTATGGCTGCGGCGAAGCGCCGGGCGCGGCGCTGATCGCCGAACATTGCGCCAAGCTCTACCTTTGTGATCCGGCGCCGAAAATTCAGGGGGCGCTGCGCCAGCGCCATGCGTCCAATCCGAAGATCAAGATCCTGACCGAGCCGCAGGTTCAGGCGCTGCCCGATGCCTCGCTCGACATGGTTCTGTTCAACGCCCTGTTCCAGCATCTCATGCTGGCGCAATGCACGGCGGCGGTCGATCTCGCCGCGGCGAAATTGCGCCTCGGCGGCCGGCTCGTCGTCGCCGACGTCATTCCGCCCCATGCCGATCCGCTGAGCGAATCCTGGGCGCTGGTCGAATATGCCTATCGCGGCGGCTTTCTCCTCGCGGCGCTGCGCGGGGCGCTTGCGCGCAGCAGGCCGCGCCGCCCGCGCGTGGCGTTCACGACCTTCGCGATCCCGGACATGCAGCGCCTGCTGGCGACGCATGGCTTCGAGACGCGCCGCGCTGACCGCAACATCGGCCACAACCAGACGCACATGACATTTCTGGCGAAGCGGGTTTAGAGCAGCGGACGGGAAAGTGCGCAGCGCTTTCGGATTGATCCGATGCGGCTAAAGAGACGGCTTCAGCTCAATTCCGCCGCAAGCCGGCGCATGAAATCGACGCCCGCGGCGAGCTGCGCGATCTCGATATATTCGTCCGGCTGATGCGCCTGGTCGATCGAGCCCGGGCCGCAGATGACGGTCGGGATTCCCGCCCGCTGGAATTGCCCCGCCTCGCTGGCATAGGAGACGGTGATCGTCGCGTTCCGGCGGGCGAGTTTCAGCGCCAGGCTTTCCGCCGCCGAGCCCGGCTGCGGATTGAGGCCCGGCACCGGATGATGCCCCTCGGTTTCGACGCGCGCGTGTTTGGCCGGGTCGGCGGCCCTGGCGGCGACGATCGCGTCGATATGCGCATTCATATGCGCGAGCGCGGTGTCGTAAGCGACATCGGGCAGGCCGCGGAACTCCCAATCGAACGTACATTCCTTGGCGAGGATGTTGCGCGCCGTGCCGCCGTGGATGATGCCGACATGGATGGAGGAGAACGGCGGATCGAAGCGCCCGCTCGGATCGCCCGCGGTCTTCAGCTCATCGGCGAGGCGGTAAAGCTCGCTGATCAAAGCGCAGGCGACCTCGATCGCGCTCGAGCCGAGATAGGCTTTCGACGAATGTGCCTCATGGCCGTGCACGGTCGTGCGATAGGTCGTGATGCTCTTGTGTGCATCGGCGACCTCCATCAGCGAGGGCTCGCCGACGATTGCGATGCCCGGCCGCGGCAGATCCTGACCGAATCGCGCGATCGTATCGAGCGGGCCGCGGCAGCCGATCTCCTCGTCATAGCTGAGCAGGATATGGATCGGCCGCTTGAGATCGGCACGCAGGAATTCCGGGACCATCGCCAGGCAGAGCGCGTCGAAGCCCTTCATGTCGCAGGCGCCGCGCGCATAGACGCGGCTACCCTCGCGGCGGAGGGTGAAGGGGTCCGAGGTCCAGCTCTGTCCGGCGATGGGAACGCAATCCGTATGGCCGGAGAGGATGATTCCGCCGTCGATCTTGGGTCCGATGGTGGCAAACAGGGCCGCCTTGTCGCCCGCCGCATTCGGCACTTTGACATAATCGACGCCATGGGCGCGCAGATAGCTCTCGACCTCGGCGACGAGCGGCAGGTTGGATTTCACGCTTTCCGTGTCGAAGGCGACAAGCCGCGCCAGCATGTCCAGCGTCGCCGCGAGTTTGTCGGTGGAATCGATGCGGCGGTCGGACACGATGTCTCCCATGAGGAAATGCGGCCTGGCCGCGCAAAGCGGCGCTGCTGGGCTGCCCGGAGCAAGCTGCGTTAATTCAAGACCCGCGCCACATAGGGCGAATCGAGCGAGAAGGCGGGAATCGCGGCCTCGAAGACCTCGCCGTTTTCCGCCACCATGCGGTAGGTGCCGGTCATGATGCCCGATGGCGTCGAGAGAGGGCAACCGGATGTGTAGCGGAAGCTCTCGCCCGGCTTGAGAATGGGCTGCTCGCCGACGACGCCGGTGCCGAGCACTTCCTCCAGCCGTCCGTAGCCGTCGGTAATTCTCCAGTGGCGGGCAGTTAATTGCACGGTTTGATCGCCCTGGTTGGCGATTTCGACAGTATAGGCCCAGAAAAACGTCGCCTGTTCGGCGTCGGAGCGCTCGGGAACAAATTCCGGCTCAACCGTGATCTGAATGTCTTGAGTGATGCTGCTATACATTGCTTGCGGCACCGGGCAGTTTGCTAAAAGAGTGCGTTTCTCTACGGTATCATAAGTTTCCACAAGAGCAAAAACGGAATCGGCGCCACCTGGCCGCCCGGATCATCCCGCCCATGCCTGAAATTCCCCTTCTGCATCGCCTGCCGGTCCGCATCTATTACGAGGACACGGATTTCTCCGGCGTTGTCCAGCACGTCGCCTATCTGCGCTTTCTGGAGCGCGGTCGCACCGAATTCCTGCGCGCCTGTGGGGTCGATCAATCGGCACTTTTCTCCGACGCGGCGCCGCTCGCCTTCGCCGTGCGGCGGCTCAGCGTCGATTATCTCAAGGCGGCGCTGATGGACGATCTCATCAGCGTCGAAACCAGCGTCGCCAAGCTCGGCGGCGCCTCGATCGACATGGCGCAGCGGATTTTGCGCGGCGATGAGCTTCTGGTGAGCGCCGAGGTGCGGGTCGCGGCTGTCGCGGCCGGCCGGGCGCAGCGCCTGCCAGACGAGATTCTTGCCAAATTGGCGGTTGCCAGCGCTTCGCGGGCATAGGTTTTGCGAAAATACGGCCAAGGCCGGCTGTCCCGGCGGGCCCGTAACCCATTCTTAACCCTGCTGATGTCTCAACTGAATGCGTCGCATTTTAGCGACACGAACAGGGGGAAAGCCCAAGAAATGACGGAATTGCAGGTGAGGAAAGGATTTACAGCCGGTCCGATCAGGAAGTTCCGAATTATCGAAGGCATTTCCCTAAGGCTTTTGAACCGCCCGCCGGACAGACCTTTGAACGGCCTCGGCTCGGTCGGAGGTGCGGCGCCGGTTTCCGGCGCATGGGAAGGCCGCCCGGCGCGTATTCCGGGCATTTCGACTGCTGCTTTGCAAGGACGTGAGTGAATGAACCCTACCGATGTCGCTGCCGCTGCGATCGCCTCACCAGCGGCGGAAGTCTCGCTCTGGAGCATGTTCCTCTCGGCGCATATCGTCGTGAAGCTGGTCATGCTCGGCCTGCTCGGCGCATCGGTCTGGTGCTGGGCGATCATCATCAACAAGACGCTGCTCTTTTCCAAAGTGCAGCGGGCGATGGACCGCTTCGAGCAGGTCTTCTGGTCGGGCAATTCGCTCGAAGAGCTTTACGCGAACCTCTCGTCGCGGCCGACGACCGGCATGGCGACGCTCTTCGTCGCCGCCATGCACGAGTGGAAGCGCTCGGTACAATCCTCGGCGAGTTCGTTCATGGGCCTGCAGACGCGCGTCGAAAAAGTGCTCGACGTGTCGATCGCCCGCGAGGTCGAGAAGCTTGAATCGCATCTGCTCGTCCTCGCCACCGTCGCCTCGGCCGGCCCCTTCGTCGGCCTGTTCGGCACGGTGTGGGGCATCATGACCTCGTTCCGCTCGATCGCGGCGTCGAAGAACACTTCGCTCGCGGTCGTCGCGCCCGGCATCGCGGAAGCCCTGTTCGCCACCGCCATTGGCCTTTTCGCCGCGATTCCGGCGCTCATCGCCTACAACAAGCTGCAGGGCGACGTCGCCAAAAAGCAGGCGCGGCTCGAAGGTTTCGCCGACGAATTTTCATCGATCCTGTCGCGTCAGATCGATCAGCACGGCACGCGCGATCGCGCAGCGTAATTAGGCTCGCCATGCCGCGGGCCGGTTAAAGGGTTAAAAGGAGAGCAGCGTATGGGCATGTCCGTCGCGCAAGGTCGGGGTGGCGGGCGCCGCCGCCGTGGCGTCCCGCGTTACAAGGCGATGGCCGACATCAACATGACGCCGTTCATCGACGTCATGCTCGTGCTGCTGATCATCTTCATGGTCGCCGCCCCCTTGCTCGCGACGGGCGTGCCGATTGATCTGCCGCATACCAAAGCCTCGGCGCTCAACATCGATCAGAAGCCGCTGTCGGTGGCGGTCGACGAGAAGGGCACGATCTATGTGATGGACGAGCCGGTGACGCTGGATCAACTCGCCGACAAGCTGAAGGCGGCCGCCAAGGACGGTTTCGACGAGCGCATCTATGTGCGCGGCGCGAGCGATGTGAATTACGGCAAGATCGCCGAGGTCATGTCGCTGATCACGACCGCCGGCTACAAGAAGGTCGCGCTCGTCACGGAGCCGGTTAAGAACTGAGCGACTGAGCCACGATGGATGATGCATCGGGAAAACCCGGATATATCGCTTCGGGCGCCGCGCATGTGGCTCTGCTCGCCGCCATGCTCATCTCGTTTTCGCATAGTCCGAAATTCGATGACGTGCAGGAGACGATCCCGGTCGATCTCGTGACCGATTCCGACGTCAACCAGATCGTCAAGGGCGACAAGTCGGCGAAGACGGTCCAGGAGCATCCGCATGTCGATCGTGTCGCCGAGACCGAGGACTTAAAGCCGAAGCCGCCGATCGCCGACGCCAAGCGCGACGTGCCGACCCCGCCGCCGCCGCTGAAGCGCGTCGCCGATCCAGGCCAGGACGACAAGATCGAGCCGCCGAAACCGCCGGCCGCTGCCGCCGCGCCGCCGCCTGCATCGAAGCTCGTGCCGATGCCGCCGATCGCGGACAAGCCGCCGCCGGATACTGCGGCGGATGAGCCGCTGCCGCCGCCACGGCCCAAGACTCCGCCCAAGAAACCGCCGCCGCCCAAGCCGGCCGAAGCCAAGCCGGAGTTCAAGCCGGACCAGATCGCCAAATTGCTGGACGAGGCGCCGCCGAAACCGGAGAAGGCGCATGAGCATCACGCCAGCAAGCCGAAGTCGGGCGACGACACGCACGATCCGCCGCGCCGCTTCGATGCCGACGACATCAGCCGGCTCCTGAGCCATGAGGCGCCGTCGCGCCGCGCCTCGACCGGCGCGCGGTTGCAGCAGCTCGCCTCGCTCGGCTCGCCGACCGCGAATGCGCCGCGTCTGTCACCGTCGCTTCAAGCGGCCATGGAAGGCTGGTTCCAGGACCAGTTCCAGGGCTGCTGGATCCAGCCGATCACGCTGCCGCAAGGGCCGAAATATGTGCCGGAAATCCGGGTGCCGCTCAATCTTGACGGTTCGCTCGCGGCTGACCCGACGCTGCTCAACCCGCCGGACGATCCCACTTGGCAGGCGCTGGCCGACAGCGCCATGCGCGCGGTGCGCAAATGCGACCCGCTGCCGGTGCCAGATCGCTTCAAGCCCTATTACGATCAGTGGAGGAATCGAATCGTCCGGTTCGAAGACGATACGATGTAGCCGCGCGCCCTTCGTTCCAGGTCACATGCGAGGTCGCTTCCCTCGGATCGCCGCAATTTTCATCTAGAGTTCGACGCCAACCAGCGGACCCATCCATGTCTTTTACCCTCACGCGGCGCACCGCCTCCGGGCTTCTTGCCGGGGTTGCGTCCGGCCTCTTGCTTCCACAGCGCAGCTTCGCGCAGGACCAATATTTCAACGTCAAGCCCGGCGGCAATTTCAAGCCGATCAATGTCGCGGTGACGCAATTCGCGGGCGATGCCGGGTCGAACATTTCGTCGATCATCAGCAATAATTTCAGCCGCTCGGTCTTTCTCGCGCCGGTCGATCCCGGCCGTTTCCCGCAGCAGATCAGCAATCCCGATCAAGCGCCGCAGTTCGACGGCTGGAAGGCGGTCGATGCGCAATTCATCGTCACCGGGCGCAGCGGCGGGGCTGACGGCGGCCGGCTGCAGACCGAGTTCCGCCTCTGGGACGTCAACGCCGGCACGCAGGTCGCGGGCCAGCAATATGTCACCGATCCCAACAATTCGCGCCGCGTCGCGCACATCATCTCGGATGCGATCTTCACGCGCATCACCGGCGAGAAGGGCTTTTTCGACACGCGCGTCGCTTTCGTCGACGAGACCGGCCCGGCGGAGAATCGCCGCAAGCGCCTCGCGATCATGGATCAGGACGGCGCCAATGTGCGCTATCTGACGAGCGGCCAGGATCTTGTCGTCACGCCGCGCTTCTCGCCGTCCTCGCAACAGCTCACCTATATGGCTTTCGGCACCGGCGATCCGAAGGTGCTGCTGCTCAATATCGAGACCGGGCAGCGCCAGGTCGTCGGCAATTTCCCCGGCATGGAATTCGCCCCGCGCTTTTCGCCGGACGGTCAGCGCATTGTCCTCTCGCTCGAGGACAATGGCGTCACCAATCTTTATGAGATGAACATCGGCTCGCACGCGACGACGCGGCTGTCGAATTCCTCGTCCATCGACACCTCGCCCTCGTTCTCGCCGGACGGCTCGCAGATCGTCTTCGAGTCCGACCGCGGCGGCAACCAGCAGCTTTACATTATGCCCGCCTCGGGCGGCGACGCGCAGCGCATCTCCTACGGCGACGGGCACTATTCGACGCCGGTCTGGTCGCCGAAGGGCGATTACATCGCCTTCACCAAGCTGCTGCCGGGTGCCTTCGCCATCGGCGTGATGAAGCCGGATGGGTCGGGCGAGCGCATCCTGACCGAGGGCTTCCACAACGAAGGCCCGACCTGGGCGCCGAACGGTCTGTTCCTGATGTTCTTCCGCGATCCCGGCGGCGAATCCGGCCCGCATATCTTCATGATCGACGTCTTCGGCCGCGCCGAATTCAAAGTGCCGACGCCATCCTACGGCTCGGACCCGGCCTGGGGACCGCTGCTGGGGTGATTTCCTGTTCCCTCTCCCCATTTCGCATGCGCTCATGGCGAGAGGGAGCGAGGGGATTGCTTCGCTCGCTCGTAATGACGATCAGAGGCGCGTCCTCAGCTCCGCGAGGATCGCGTCGCCCATTTCGGCGGTCGAGATCGCCTTCGGCGCAGTGCCCTTGATGTCGGCGGTGCGAAAGCCCTTGTCGAGCACGCCGGCGATGGCGGCTTCGAGCTTGTCGGCGAGTTCCGTCAGGCCGAGGGAATAGCGCAGCGCCATGCCGAACGAGCCGATCATGGCGATCGGATTGGCGAGGCCCTTGCCGGCAATGTCCGGCGCCGAGCCATGCACTGGCTCGTAGAGCGCCTTGCGGAGGCCGGTCTTCTCATCGACCGCGCCAAGCGAGGCGGAGGGCAGCATGCCGAGTGAGCCGGTGAGCATGGCCGCGACATCGGAGAGCATATCGCCGAACAGATTGTCGGTGACGATCACATCGAACTGCTTGGGGCGGCGCACGAGCTGCATGCCGAGCGCGTCGGCGAGCTGATGCTCCAATTCCACGTCGGGAAATTCGCGCTTATGCAGATCGATGATGATCTCGCGCCAGAGCACGCCGGATTTCATCACATTGTGCTTCTCGGACGAAGTCACCTTGTTGCGGCGCTTGCGCGCCAGCTCGAAGGCGATGCGGCCGATGCGCTCGATCTCGTAGGTGTCGTAGACCTGCGTGTCGATGGCGCGCTTCTGGCCATTGCCGAGATCGATGATCTCCTTCGGCGCGCCGAAATAGACGCCGCCGGTCAATTCGCGGACAATGAGGAGGTCGAGTCCATCGACCAGTTCGCGCTTCAGCGAGGAGGCGTCGGCGAGCGCCGGATAGCAGATCGCCGGGCGCAGATTGGCGTAGAGGTTGAAATCCTTGCGCAGCCGCAGCAGGCCCGCTTCCGGGCGCACATCGTACGGCACCTTATCCCATTTCGGCCCGCCGACGGCGGCGAGCAGGATCGCATCCGCGGCGCCGGCGCGCGCCATGTCGTCCTCGCTGATCGCGACTTTGTGCGCGTCATAAGCGGCGCCGCCGACGAGGCCGCGCTCGATCTCGAAATGGGCAATGCCTTCTTTGGTCAGAAAATTGGCGATCTTCTCGACCTCGGCCATGACCTCGGGGCCGATGCCGTCGCCCGGCAAAACGAAAAGCTTATAGACGGACATTTTTGCTCCTGCTGTCGGCGGCGGTTTAAGCAGGTTGCTGCGGCGTGGGCAAGTATCATAGGCGCGGCCGTCACGCGCTACGCGGGGACGAGCCCGTGGCGAAGCATGATTTCTTTCACCTTGGCGAGATCGGGCTTGCCGGGCGCGTTGATCACCTCCGCAATCTCTTCGAAATAGCGGCGTCCGATCGTTCCCGGTGTCAGCGCAGCGACGACCCGTGCGGTGCCGTCATGCAGGTTCTCGTGATGATGGACGCTGCCGCGCGGGATGAAGATGGCTTCGCCGGAGTGGAGTTCCCGTTTCTTCCCGTCAACGGTGACGGTCAGGATACCCTCAAGCCCATAAAGGAATTCGTCTGCGTGCTGATGGTAGTGGGCCGCAGGCACGCGGGCGTGCGACGGCACGGTGAACTCGAAGACCGTGGCGCCGCTCTCGTTGACAACGAAGCGCAGCTCCAACTGTCCGATCCGCACGATATCGGCTTCGTCCGCTTCCATCGCTTCGTTTCCTCTTGTAAAGTTACTTTACGAGCGACGTAAAGTGGTTTTACAAAAATGTCAACGTCCACACACGCGCGCCCCGAGAGCGGCGCCAAGGTAGGTCCTCCCTTTTTCGGGGCGCTCCTGCGCATTGTCTGGCAGCATGTGCGCGAACGCATGCTGCAGGCCATCCACGACGCCGGCTTCCGCGATTTTCAGGAAGCCCATTTCGCGGTGTTCTCCTATCCGCTTCCCGATGGCGTCAGACCATCGGAGCTGGCTCGCCAGAAGCGCATGTCGCGGCAGGCGATCAACTACCTGATCGGCCAGCTCGAAGAGCTTGGCTATATCGAGCGGCGCGCGTCCGGCGAAAGCGACCGCCGACTGATCTATCTCAGCCCGCGCGGACGCCGGGTGGCCGACACGATTTTCGAGTGCCTGCGCCAGCTACACGGGGAATGGGCCGAGGAGGTCGGCCAGAAGCGTTTCGACCTCTTTCTCGACGTCTTGCGGCAGCTTTCCGTCATGGCCCAGGACGAAACCTTGAAGCGTTGATGTTTGGAGGCGAACACTCCGGCCGACGCAAAAAAAATGGCCGGGACGAGCCCGGCCATGACACGATGATGTTTGGCCTTACGCCGCCGCGAGCTGGCGCAGCACGTAAGGCAGGATGCCGCCGTTGTTGAAATAACCGAGTTCGTCCTCGGTCGCGATGCGGCAGAGGAGCGGCACTTTCTTCTCGCGGCCGTTGGCGAACTTGATCGTAGCTTCCATCATCTGGCGCGGCTTCAGCGTGTCGCCGAGGCCGTGGATCGTCACCTGCTCATCGCCCTTGAGGCCGAGCGACTTCCAACTCGTGCCCGGCTCGAAGGTGAGCGGCAGCACGCCCATGCCGACGAGGTTCGAGCGATGGATGCGCTCGAAGCTTTCGGCGATCACGGCGCGCACGCCGAGAAGCCGCGTGCCCTTGGCCGCCCAGTCGCGCGAGGAGCCGTTGCCATATTCGGCGCCGGCGAAGACGACGAGCGGCACGCCCTCGGCTTGATATTTCATCGCCGCGTCGTAGATCGACAGTTCCTCGCCGTCGGGCCAATGCTTGGTCATGCCGCCTTCGGGCACGCTGCCGTCCGCCTTCGAGAGAATGAAGTTCTTGATGCGGATGTTGGCGAAGGTGCCGCGCATCATGATCTCATGATTGCCGCGGCGCGTGCCGTACTGGTTGAAGTTCTGCTGCGAGACCTGATGCTCGAGCAGGAACTTGCCGGCCGGCGAAGCGGCCTTGATCGAACCCGCCGGGGAGATGTGGTCGGTGGTGATCTTGTCGCCGAAGAGCGCCAGCACGCGGGCGTTGACGATATCCGTCACCGGCACCGGCTCCTTGGTCAGGCCCTCGAAATAGGGCGGGTTCTGCACATAGGTCGAACCGATGTCCCAGCGATAGGTTTCGCCGTCCGGCACCTTCACCTTGCGCCAATGCGCATCGCCCTCGAAGACATCGGCATAGCGGCTCTTGAAGATCTTCTTCGTCACATATTTTTCGGCAAAGGCGTTGATCTCCTCGGTGCTCGGCCAGATGTCGCGCAGATAGACGGGATTGCCCTTCTTGTCATGACCGAGCGGCTCGGTTTCGAGATCCTTCGTCACCGTGCCGGCGATGGCATGGGCGACGACGAGCGGCGGCGAGGCGAGGTAGTTCGCCTGCACGTCGGGGCTGACGCGGCCTTCGAAATTGCGATTGCCCGAGAGCACGGCGGCGGCGACGATGCCGTTCGCATTGATCGTGTCGGAAATCTCCTGCGGCAACGGTCCGCTATTGCCAATGCAGGTCGTGCAGCCGAAGCCGACAAGGTTAAAGCCGAGCTTGTCGAGATCCTTCTGCAGGCCGGAATTGGCCAGATATTCGGCGACGACCTGGCTGCCCGGCGCGAGCGAGGTCTTCACCCAGGGCTTCACCGTCAGCCCGCGCGCGACGGCGTTGCGGGCAAGCAGGCCCGCGCCGATCAACACGCTCGGGTTGGAGGTGTTGGTGCAGGAGGTGATCGCCGCGATCACCACGTCGCCGTGGCCGAGATCGAAACTCTTGCCGGCGACGGGGTAGCGCTTGTCGGCATCACCCGCCTTCTTGTATTCCCCCGCGAGCGCCGTCTCGAAGCCGGCGCCGACGGATTCGAGCGCGATGCGGCCTTCCGGACGCTTCGGGCCCGCCATCGACGGCACGACGGTCGAAAGATCGAGATCTATCGTGTCGGTGAAGACCGGGTCCGGCGTCGCCGAGGTGCGGTAGAGGCCCTGCGCCTTGGCATATTTCTCGACCAGCGCGACACGGGCCGGCGTGCGCGCCGAGGTTTGCAGATAGTTCAGCGTCTCGCCGTCAACCGGGAAGAAGCCGCAGGTCGCGCCATATTCCGGCGCCATATTGGCGATGGTCGCGCGGTCGGCAAGCGAGAGGTGCTTCAGGCCGGGGCCGTAGAATTCGACGAACTTGCCGACGACGCCGAGCTTGCGCAGCATCTGCGTGACGGTCAGCACAAGATCGGTGGCGGTGACGCCTTCCTTCAATTCGCCGGTCAGCTTGAAGCCGATGACTTCCGGCAGCAGCATGGAGAGCGGCTGGCCGAGCATGCAGGCTTCGGCCTCGATGCCGCCGACGCCCCAGCCGAGAACCGAGAGGCCATTGACCATGGTCGTGTGCGAATCGGTGCCGACAAGCGAATCGGGATAGGCGACCTCGACTGTCGTCTCCTTGCCGCGGCCGGGGAAGAATTTCTCCTTCCGCGTCCAGACGGTCTGGGCGAGGTATTCGAGATTGACCTGATGGCAGATGCCGGTGCCGGGCGGCACGACGCGGAAATTGTCGAAGGAGCCCTGGCCCCATTTCAGGAAGCGGTAGCGCTCGCCGTTGCGGTCGTATTCGAGATCGACATTGGTCTTGAGAGCCTTGGAATTGCCGAAGGCATCGACGATCACCGAATGATCGATGACGAGATCGACCGGAACAAGCGGATTGATCTTCTGCGGGCTGCCGCCGAGCTTCAGCATGGCGTCGCGCATGGCGGCGAGGTCGACGACCGCCGGAACGCCGGTGAAGTCCTGCATCAGGACGCGCGTCGGACGAAAGGCGATTTCCTTCTCGGCCTTGCCCTTGTTCACCAGCCATTCGGCGACCGCCTGGATGTCTTCCTTGGTGACCGAGCGGCCGTCCTCGAAGCGCAGCAGATTTTCGAGCAGCACCTTCATCGAGAAGGGAAGCCGGGAAATGCCGGGCAGGCCGTGCCTTTCGGCCGCTTTCAGCGAGAAATAATGGTAAGTCTTGGTGCCGACATTGAGGATTTTTCGGCTTTTAAAGGAATTGAGCGAAGCCATCGGCTGCGGGGCCCCTGATGTTGAGAAAGGCGATGAGTGCGGCTTATAGATAATTTCCAATGTAGCCGCTACACCACCATAAGCCGCGCCATGCAGGCCGCGCGCCATGGGGACGACCGGACCGCGCCGTCATGCAGATTGAAGCCTCGGGCCTCAGCGTCGAACGCGGCGGCCGCGTCATTTTCGCCGGGCTCGGCTTTCGCCTGGGCGCCGGTGAGGCGCTCGTTGTCAAAGGGCCGAACGGAGCGGGCAAATCGACGCTGCTGCGCGCCCTCGCCGGTCTCCTGCCTCTTGCGGCCGGGCAGATTGCCCTGACGCCCACGACAGAGGCGCGGCGGGGCGAACTTTGCCATTATATTGGGCATGCCGATGCCCTGAAACCGGCCTTGACGCTCACCGAGAACGTCGCCTTTTCCGCCGCGCTGCTCGGCGGCCAGGATGTCGAACGCGCGATCCGCCGCCTTGGCCTCGGCCATGTCGCGGATTTGCCGGCCGCCTACCTCTCGGCCGGCCAGAAGCGCCGCGCGGCGCTTGCGCGGCTCGTCGCGGTCGGGCGCCCGCTCTGGCTGCTCGATGAGCCGCTGACGGCGCTCGATGCGGCCTCGCAGGGCGTCGTCGGCGAACTGATGCAGGAGCATCTCGCCGCTGGCGGCCTCCTTGTCGCCGCGACCCATACACCCCTGCCGGTCACGGCGCGGGAACTGGTGCTGGGCCGCGCCGCATGAGCCGGAGCCCGCCAACCCGCCCGGCGCCGCTCCGGGCGCTTCTGCTGCGCGATCTGCGCATCGGTCGGCGCATCGGCGGCGCCGTCAGCATGGGCGTCGTGTTCTTCCTCTGCCTCGTTACGATCACGCCCTTCGCCGTGGGGCCGGACCAGGCGCTGCTGGCGCGGATTGGCCCGGCGATCCTCTGGATCGCGGCGCTGCTCGCGACGCTGCTGGGGCTCGACCGGCTGCTCCAAGCCGACGCCGAGGACGGCTCGCTCGATCTTTTCCTCACCAGCGAGACGCCGCTGGAATTGATCGTCCTCGTCAAAAGCCTGGCGCATTGGCTCCTGACCGGCCTGCCGCTCGTCGCGGCGAGCCCGATTTTCGGGCTGATGCTGGGGCTCGCGCCCGCCGAGCTGCCGCGCCTCGTCGCTTCGCTGTTCGTCGGCACGCCGGCGCTGACCCTGCTTGGCGCCATCGGCGCGGCGCTGACAGTGAGCCTGCGCCGCGGCGGCCTGCTGCTCGCGGTGCTGATTCTGCCGCTCGCAGTGCCGGTGCTCATTTTCGGCGTGGCGGCGGCGGGCGATCCCATCGTCGGCTTCAAGACGCCGTTTCTGATCCTCTGCGGGCTGACACTCGCCACCGTGGCGCTGACGCCCTTTGCCGCCGCGGCAGCCCTACGGCACGGGGCTGAATGATTTGGCCGCGGCGGCGCCGGCTTTCGTCCAAAGATCGCCGAACCGGCGCTCATAGACCGGCGGATGGAAGCGCTTGAAACCTGCGTTCGGCGTCCAGGTCATTTCGACGAAATAAAGCTGCGCGTCGGTATCGAAAAAATCGACGCGGACGAAGCCCGTGTCTTCCGCCAGGATTTCGGCGGCGCGGATCATCTCGTCCAAATGCTTCGGGCGCGGCACGTCGCCGGAAATTTCCGGCAGCCCGTTGGAAATATCGAGCCGCCGCCAGCCGAGGTCGAAGAAGCGGCTGCAGGCGATGCCGTTCTCCTTTTTGTCGACGATGATGAAAGTCGCCTTGCCGCCGAAGACATAGACCCGGTAGTCGAGCGGCAGCAGGCCGGTGCCGTCGTCGATCAATTCCTGGACGAGGATGCGCGGGACGACGTGCTTATAGGCCCATTCGCGATGGCGGGCGTAGAAACTGCGGGCGAGCCAGTCGCGGCAGGTGGCAATCAGCGCGGCGCGATCGAGACGCGCCTTGTCGCGCACCGCCTCGTGCCAGCCCGAGCCATGCGTCGGCTTCACGATGAAGTGGGGCGGCAGGTCGTCGAAGGGGATCGTGGCCGGATCGTCGGTCACATAAAGCAGCTTCGGCAAAATATCCGCGCCGAGACGCTTTTCGACAAAGGCGCGGGCACGCAGCTTGTCCGTCGTTTCGGTCAGCCGTTCGTCGCGCTCGAAGAGGATGCGGTGCAATATCTTGTCGCAGAAGGTTTTCGGCCGCAGGAGATTGGGAAATTCGCCGTGATATTCCCAATGCTGCCAGATCGCATGGGCCCAGGCTGGCAGGCGGGGCCTGATCGTGTCTTTCACGGCCATGAGTGTCTCAGTTTCGACTTGCCTTGGGCTTAGCGCTGGATGCCGGCTTTGCCAATGCACGGTCGGCTCGGACATTAGGCAAACTTTCCAGCAAGGATAGGCGCCGGATTTATTTGCCTTCTAAGGACGGGCAGCCTAGATGGAGCGCATGCCGAATTTCGCCAATCCGACGCAATTCCTGCGGCTTGTGCGCGTCCTAGTACCGATCACGGCCGTGCTCACGGCCGTGCTGCTAGTGATCGGGCTCTATCTCGCGCTTTTCGTCGCGCCGCCGGATTATCAGCAAGGCGAGACGGTGCGGATCATGTATCTGCACGTACCCTCCGCCTGGTTGGCGATGTTCGCCTATCTCGTCATGTCCTCGGCGGCGATCGGGACGCTAGTCTTCCGCCATCCGCTCGCCGATGTGGCGCAGAAGGCGGCGGCGCCGCTTGGCGCGGGCTTCACGTTTTTATGCCTGACGACGGGCTCGCTCTGGGGCGAGCCCGAATGGGGTACTTGGTGGGTCTGGGACGCGCGGCTGACCTCAGTGCTCGTTCTCTTTCTCATCTATCTCGGTATCATCGCGCTGTGGCAGGTGATCGAGGACCCGGGCAGAGCGGCGCGGCTCGTCGCGATCTTCACGCTCGTCGGCGCGTTCAATATTCCGATCATCAAATTCTCGGTCGATTGGTGGCACACGCTGCATCAGCCGTCCTCGGTGTTCCGTATGGGCGGCCCGACCATCGCCGCCTCGATGCTCTGGCCGCTGCTTATCATGGCGGCGGGCTTCACGACGCTCTTTCTGACGCTGCACATGCTGGCGATCCGCAACGAGATCATGCGCCGCCGCCTGCGCCGCCTGTCGCTGCTCGCCGCCGAAGGCGCCGCGCCGCTCAACATCGTGCCGGAGCCGGCCGAATGAATCTCGCCGCGCCGCATGTGGGCTATGTGATCGCCGCCTACGCCATCGCCTTCGTGGTGATCGCGGCCATGATCCTCGGCACGCTCATCGATTACCGGACGCTCAAGAAGAATCTCGAACGGATCGCGGCGCGAGCGCGCGGCGGCCAGGATGTCGGCGCTTGAGCGAGACTTTGCCGCCGCCCGTCGACGAGACCGCGGAACCGCCCGCACGTGAGCGGCGCGCGCCGCTGGCCTATGTGCCGCTCGTCATCTTCATCGCCGTCGTGGCGCTGCTCTTGGGGCGGCTCTTCGCCGGCGATCCCTCGCGTCTGCCTTCCGCGCTCATCGATAAATCCGCGCCGGCCTTCGATCTGCCGGCGCTTTTGGCGGGCCAGCCGGGGCTTTCGGACAAAGATCTGCGCCAGGGCCATGTCACGGTGCTGAACATCTTCGCCTCCTGGTGCGGGCCCTGCCACGAGGAAAATCCGCAGCTCGTCGCGCTCGCGCACGACAAGCGCCTCGCCAGCGAAGGCATCAGGCTCGTCGGTATCGCCTATAAGGATCTGCCGGAGGATACGCGCCGCTATCTCGGCCAGGAGGGCAATCCCTATGCGGCGATCGGCGTCGATACGAGCGGACGCACCGGCATCGATTTCGGCGTCTATGGCGTGCCCGAGACCTATATCATCAAAGGCGACGGGAAGATCGCCTTCAAATTCGTCGGCCCCATCGACGACGCGACGCTGCAGGGCGCCATCTGGCCGCAGATCGAGGCCGCCCGCAAATAATCAGAATCAGCCTTACGTGCGCGCGGCGTGTGCCAATGCGACCAGCGCCTGCCGCAATTCGGTGAGCGTGGCGATGGGCTGCGGAAACAGCAGGCGTAGATTCATCTCCTCATTGCCGAGGTCGACGCCCTCGGGGTCGAAGCCGAGCGTGCGCCAGCGGCCGTTTTCCTGGCCAAAGGCTTGCGCGAGCAAAGGCGCGAAATCGGCGTGATCCTGGTTCACATGTTGAAGGGCGCCCGCTTCGCCGGCGACAAGCTCGGCGGCATCCGCGACCGGGGTCAGGATTTGCTCGACGGTCAGGCCCGGCGCGGCGCGGCCGAAGCCGCCGTTGAGATGCAGGCTGTCCAAAGCGACGCGGAAGAAGGAAAAGTCCGGGAAATCCGCATAAAGCCCGGATTTCGGATGCCGCGCCAGAAAACGGGCGCGCAAATTGGTGCGTTCGGCCGCATCTTCCACCACGATCGCCCGCCCGCCCAGAGTGAGGCGGGGATGGGCCAGCGGATCGCCCTTCTTAGGTAGATAGAACAGAAGGGAAACGCGGGGATCGGCGGCGATATGCCGGCGGTGGGCCGCGAGCTGCGACATCAATAGGATAGGGCTGCCGTCGGGGGCGCTCGCGACATTGACCAGGGTCGCGAAGGGCGCTCCCGAATCGGGGGTGAGAGTGGCCAAAGTCGCCCAGCGGACCGTGCGCAGGAGCAGCTTTGCCTCGGCAACGGCATCGAATTTCGGGCTTTCGGATTGATTTTCGGGCGGGTTTTCGGCGCTATCCGGGGCGTTCATGGCCGCAATCTCCATCTTCTCGGGCCGTCCGACGCCCAAGGCGCGCTTTTGCCCATATCAGGGGTAGATTCCCCTATAGTTCTAATGGTATGGCTTGCATAGACGCGGATTGCGGCCTCATTTCAGCCCTTAAGCTCAAAGAGGTTTCTTCGGTCGCTCATGCGTCAATCACGTCGTGACCGTGTGGCGGTGTTTCTGGGTTAAGAAGTCCCTCACGTCGTGTTCATCTGCTGCCGGGTTAGCTTGTGCCTAGACGGGCCCGCCGGAAGCATCTTGCAACATCTCGGCCCATTGAAGCTTAGGAGTGTTGATGCCGACGATCGCCTTGGTCGATGACGACCGCAACATCCTTACATCGGTTTCCATCGCGCTTGAGGGGGAAGGCTATCGCGTTCAGACGTACACCGACGGCTCGACCGCTCTCGACGGGCTGAAAACCAATCCGCCCGATCTCGCCATTTTCGACATCAAGATGCCGCGCATGGACGGCATGGAGCTTCTGCGGCGGCTGCGGCAGAAGTCCGACCTGCCGGTCATCTTCCTCACCTCGAAGGACGAGGAGATCGATGAATTGTTCGGCCTCAAGATGGGCGCCGACGATTTCATCCGCAAACCCTTCTCGCAGCGTCTGCTGGTCGAGCGTGTCCGCGCCATCCTGCGCCGCGCCAATCCCAAGGAAGCGGCGGCGCAAAAGGAATCCGAGGCCAAGATCCTCGAGCGCGGCCTGCTCAAGATGGACCCCGAACGCCATACCTGCACCTGGAAGAATGAGCCGGTGACGCTCACCGTGACCGAGTTCCTCATCCTTCAGGCGCTGGCGACGCGGCCGGGCGTCGTAAAAAGCCGCAATGCGCTGATGGATGCCGCCTATGACGATCAGGTCTATGTCGACGACCGCACGATCGACAGCCACATCAAGCGCCTGCGCAAGAAGTTCAAGGTCGTCGACGACGAGTTCGAGATGATCGAAACTCTTTACGGCGTCGGCTACCGGTTCAAGGAATGAACGCGGCGATCTGAATGAACGTCGAAGCGCACGAGCAGTTTGAGCAGACCCTCGAAGCGCCGCGCAAGCGCAACCTCCGGCGCAGCCTCGTCTGGCGGTTCTGGCGGCGTTTTCGTACGGTCGAACAGGCGGTCGCGATCCGCTTCTCGTCCTCGCTCACGCGCCGCATCGTCGTGCTCAATCTCGGCGGCCTTGTCGCGCTGCTGCTCGGCTTCCTCTATCTCAACCAGTTCCGCGAAGGCCTCATCGACGCGCGGGTGCAGAGCCTGCAGGTGCAGGGCGAGATCATTGCCGCGGCCGTCGCCGCTTCGGCGACCGTCGCAACCGATGCGATTACCATCGATCCGGAAAAGCTGTTGCAGCTCCTTCCCGGCAAAGGCGCCGGCGCCGACGAGAGCCGGCCTTCGCTCGAATTCTCCATAAATCCGGAACGTGTCGGCCCGGTGCTGCGCCGGCTCGTGTCGCCGACCCGCACCCGCGCGCGCATCTATGACCGCGACGGCTATCTGCTGCTCGATTCGCGCGCGCTCAGCGCCCGCGGCGACATTCTGCGTCTGGACCTGCCGCCGCAGAACGAGGACGCCGGCAATTGGCTGGACCGGGTTTGGGCGGCGATGAAGCGCTCCTTCACCTATAACGAGCTGCCGCTCTACGAAGACATCGGCATCGCCAACGGCAACGCCTATCCGGAAGTTGCCCTTGCGCTCACCGGCGAGGCCAAATCGGTCGTGCGGATGAATGCGAGGGGTGAGACGATCGTCTCTGTCGCTGTGCCGATTGAGCTTCTGCATACTGTGCGCGGCGTGCTTCTGCTCTCGACGCAGGGCGGCGATATCGATGCGATCATCGCCTCCGAGCGCTGGGCGATCATCCGCGTCTTCCTGGTTTCAGCGGGGATCATGCTGCTTCTGTCGCTGCTCCTCGCGGGGACGATCGCTGGGCCGATGCACCGGCTGGCGGAAGCGGCCGAGCGGGTGCGGCGCGGCATCAAATCGCGCCAGGAGATTCCCGATTTCACCAATCGCAGCGACGAGATCGGCCACCTCTCCGGCGCACTGCGCGACATGACGCGGGCGCTGTACAATCGCATGGACGCGATCGAGAGTTTCGCCGCCGACGTGACGCATGAATTGAAAAATCCGCTGACGTCGTTGCGCAGCGCCGTCGAGACGCTGCCGATCGCCCGCACCGAAGATTCCCAAAAGCGGCTTCTCGCCATCATCCAGCATGACGTGCGCCGGCTCGACCGGCTGATCAGCGATATTTCCGATGCCTCGCGCCTCGATGCCGAGCTCGCCCGCGCCGACATGGAGCCGGTCGATCTGGCGCGCATCGTCGGCACGGTCGTCGCGATCGCCAACCATGTCGAGCAGGAGAGCGTGTGCGTCGTACTCGATATCGCCGCGCCCGGCGCCAGCGAAGAGGCGCGTAAGAAGGGCTTTTTGATCCTCGGTCATGACTCGCGTCTGGGTCAGGTCTTCAACAACCTGATCGACAATGCGAAATCCTTTTCCCAGCCGGGCGGCAGCGTCCGCGTCGCCCTGCGCCCGGCCAAAGCCGCGCTTGCCAACGGCACGCTCGCCGATGGCTTCGAATTCATTGTCGACGACGACGGGCCGGGTATTCCGGCCGACGCGTTCGAGCGCATTTTTGAGCGCTTCTACACCGACCGGCCAAACCAGGGCTTCGGTCAGAACTCGGGCCTCGGCCTCTCCATCTCGCGCCAGATCATCGAGGCGCACGGCGGCCGCATCCGGGCGATGAACCGTATCGCCACAGGCGCCGATGGCGCGCCGCGGGTTCTGGGTGCGCGCTTTGTCGTTTGGATACGGGCGGCGCGGTGACCGCCGACGTGACCGCCCCGGCACCCGCCGCGATCCATGCCAGCGCGGTGGTGGTGGGCGAAGCGGGCATTGTCATCCGCGGCGCTTCCGGCGCCGGTAAGAGCAGCTTGGCTCTGGCCTTGCTGGAGGCGGCGCGGCAGGCGGCCCGGTTCGGCGCCTTGATCGGTGACGATGTGGTTCATCTTGTCGCGCATCACGGCCGTTTGATCGCCCGCGGCCATCCGGCGGTGCGCGGGAAGATTGAGCGCCGTGGCCAGGGCCTTTTGGAGATCGGCGCGGAACCGGCAGCCGCCGTCCGGCTCGTTGTCGATATTGTCCCGGCGAATCAGGCGGTTCGATATCCGGACCCGATCAACCCTTACGTTACGCTTTGCGACGTAGAACTGCCGCTCTTGCGCTTGCGCGCGGGTGGTGCCGCCGCCGATTCGGCCCTGGTGGTTGTGGCATGGCTTCGACAATTTGGGACAATCTGAGGCAGGAGGCCGTCATTTCACTTGCGAATTTCGCCGCGCTGCACAAAATGGCGTCCCCATCGCGACTTGGAAATTTCGCGTCCCAGCCTGGACTTGAATTTTGCGTCGGTTTTCAACGTCAAAGATCAAAGGGCAGGAAATGAACGGCGGCGTTAGCGTCTTTCGATCGTCCTTGCCTGATGCGCGGCGCGACCGCGGCTCGAAACGGTGTTGTCGATGATCGGGATGGTGCTTGTCACCCACGGCCATTTGGCGACCGAGTTCCGCGCCGCGCTGGAACATGTCGTCGGCCCGCAGAAGCAGATCGCCACCGTTTCCATCGGAGCTGAGGATGATATGGAGGAACGCCGCCGCGATATTCTCACGGCGGTCAAGCAAGTCGATCGCGGCATGGGCGTCGTGGTCTTGACCGATATGTTCGGCGGCACGCCATCCAATCTGGCGATTTCGGTGATGAACGGCGGCCAGGTCGAGGTCGTTGCCGGCATCAACCTGCCCATGCTCATCAAGCTGGCGTCGATCCGCGACACGATGAGCCTCGACCAGGCGGTGCTCCACGCGCAGGACGCCGGCCGCAAATATATCTACGTGGCCAGTCGGGTGCTTGGCGGCAAATGAACGAGGCTCCGCAACCCCTTCCCGGCATCGACGACGGCACGCTCGTGCGCGAGCTCACCATCGTCAATCGCAAGGGCCTCCATGCCCGCGCGACCGCGAAATTCGTGCAATGCGTCGAGCAATTCTCGGCCGAGGTCACCGTGAGCCGCGGCGGCGAGACGGTCGGGGGCACCTCGATCATGGGCATATTGACGCTCGGCGCCGGCATCGGCTCGACCATCGTCGTCACCGCCAAGGGGCAGGAAGCCGCGGAAGTCCTCGATGCGATCGAGGCGTTGATCGTCAACAGGTTCGGCGAAGACGAATAATGGCTGAGCTCCGCCAGGCCCTCCACCGGCTCAGCGTCGAGACGCAGGGGCGGGGGCTTGTCGAGATCACCAAGCCGGTCAAGGACTGGCTGTCGCATCTCGGTATCGAGGATGGGCTGCTGACGCTTTATTGCCGCCACACCTCAGCTTCGCTGCTCATCCAGGAAAATGCCGATCCCGATGTCTGCCGCGATCTTGAAGCCTTCTTCGAGCGGATCGCGCCGGAGGATGGCGGCCTTTACGTGCATCAAGCGGAAGGCCCGGACGACATGCCGGCGCATATCCGTGCCGCGCTGACGCAGACGCAGCTTTCGATCCCCCTGCAGGGGGCCAAATTGCTGCTCGGCGCCTGGCAGGGCATCTATCTTTTCGAGCACCGCCGCGCGCCGCATCGGCGCGAGATCGTGCTGCATATCATCGGGGAATAGAAGGCGTCATTGCGAGGCGCAAAAGCGACGAAGCGATCCAGGCAAATTACGATTTGGGATTGCCTCGCTTCGCTCGCGGTGACGGGCGCGCGAGCAAATCCGGCCGCCGCGCCGCGGTCAGAGCCTGCGCCTCGGCCTCGCGCCAGGCGGCGATCTTGGCGTGATCGCCGGAGAGCAGAACGTCCGGCACGGCGCGGCCCTCGAACTCACGCGGTTTGGTATAGTGCGGATATTCGAGCCGGCCATTCTCGAAACTCTCTTCGGTGCCGGATTGCTCCTTGCCCATGACGCCGGGCAGGAGGCGCACGGCGGCGTCGAGCAGCACAAGCGCCGCGAGTTCGCCGCCGGAGAGCACGTAATCGCCGATCGAAACCTCTTCGAGATTGCGCGCTTCGATCGCCCGCTCGTCGATCCCTTCGAAACGGCCGCAGACGAGCGCGACGCCCGGCCCGGCCGCAAGGTCCCGCACGCGCGCCTGCGTCAGCGGTTTGCCGCGCGGGCTCATGAGAAGCCGGGGACGCGCATCCTCCGGCGCCAGCGTGGCGTCGAGGCTCGCGGCGAGCACGTCGGCGCGCATCACCATGCCGGCGCCGCCGCCGAAGGGCGTGTCGTCCACGCTGCGATGTCGGCCGAGGCCGTGGGCGCGGATATCGATCGCCTCAAGGCTCCAGATGTCGCGCCCTAGCGCATCGCCGGCGAGTGAAAGCCCGAGCGGCCCCGGAAACATCTCCGGAAAGAGCGTGAAGACGGTCGCGCGCCACATCAACGGAATGTGTCCATATCCTTGCCCTCGGCGGCCTCGATCTCGACTGGCGGCACGACAACGAGCCGCTTTTGCGCGAGATCGATTGAAGGCACGCAGGCCCTGGTGAAAGGCAGCAGCAAAGTCTCGCCGCCGCCAGCGGGCGCGATTTCCAGAATATCGCCGCCGCCGAAATTCAGCACGCCCGTCACGCGGCCGATCTCCGCGCCCGCGCTGTCGAGCGCGGCGAGGCCGATGAGATCGGCGTGGTAGAACTCGTCTTCCGTCGCTGCGGGCAGGACCGGACGGGGCAGATAGAGATCGATATTGTTCAGCGCCTCGGCTGCTTCGCGTGTCGTCACGCCGGCAAACTTGGCGATGAAAATATTGTCCTTCAGCGGCCGCAGCGCGGCGATGTCGAAGCGCCGCGTGCCGCTTTCATCGTTGAGCGGACCGTAGGCGCCGACCGCCTTCGGTTCGGCCGTGAAGGAGACGAGGCGTACCTCGCCCTTGATGCCATGCGCCGCGCCGATCCGCCCGACAAGCACGCGCGTGCGGCTTGCCGGCAATGCGGCGCGGTCGAGCGTCATCGTCAGGCCGCGGGCGCGGCTTCTTCGCCGGCGCCGGCCTTGGCGGCGGCCGCGGCGGCGCGCTCCTGCGCCTTCTTCTTCGGCTGCGCCTTCTGCGGATTGTTCTGCGCCTCGCGCGTCAGCACGCCGAGGCCATCAAGGAGACGCGCGACGCGGTCCGTCGGCTGCGCACCCTTAGCGATCCAGGCCTGAGCCTTCTCAGTGTCGAGTGCCAGCCGGTCCGTGGCGTCCTTGGCCTTCAGCGGATCGAAGGTTCCGAGCTTCTCGATGAAGCGGCCGTCACGCGGCATGCGCGAATCGGCAACGACGATGCGATAATACGGCCGCTTCTTGGCGCCGCCGCGTGCGAGACGAATTTTCAGAGACATTGTTTTCCTTTCTAACGAATGAGCCTGTTATTTCTTCTTTCCACCAAATGGATTGAACCCGCCGCCGAGGCCGGGCAATCCCCCCGGCAATTTGCCGCCGCCGAAGCCGCCAAGACCATTGCCGAACCCCGGCAGGCCCTTCGGCGGATTGTTCAAGAGGCCTTGCGGCAGTTCCGGCAATTTCGGTGTGCCGCCGGGACCGCCACCTTGCGCGGCCTGTTTCTGTAGCTCGGCGATCTGCTCCGGCGTCGGCGCCGGCATGCCGCCGCCAAGGCCGAAGGCCGAAGCCATTTGCGACAGCGGGCCGCGCTTGCCGGAGCCGAGCTGTTTCATCATGTCGGCCATGCCGCGGTGCTGCTTCAGCAGCCGATTGACGTCCTCGACCCGGGTGCCGGAGCCGGCGGCGATGCGTTTCTTGCGCGAGGCCTTGAGGATGTCCGGGTTGCGCCGTTCCTGCTGCGTCATCGACAGGATGATGGCGCGCTGGCGCTTGATGATCCGGTCGTCGAGATTGGCGCCCGCGAGTTGGTCCTTCATCTTGGCGATGCCGGGCAACATGCCCATGATGCCGCCGAGGCCGCCGATCTTCTCGACCTGTGCCAATTGGTCGGCGAGGTCTTCGAGATCGAATTTGCCCTTGCGCATCCGCTCGGCGATCTTCTGCGCCTTCTGGGCGTCGATCGTCTGCGCCGCCTTCTCGACCAGCGAGACGATGTCGCCCATGCCGAGAATGCGGTTGGCGATGCGGTCGGGATGGAAATCCTCGAGCGCGTCCATCTTCTCGCCGGTGCCGAGAAGCTTGATCGGCTTGCCGGTGACGGCGCGCATCGAAAGCGCTGCGCCGCCGCGCCCGTCGCCATCGACGCGGGTCAGCACGATGCCGGTGATGCCGACGCGATCGTCGAAATTCTTGGCGAGATTGACGGCGTCCTGGCCGGTGAGGCTGTCGGCGACGAGCAGGATCTCATGCGGGTTCGCCGCCCGCTTGATCTCCACCATCTCGGCCATCAGGGCTTCGTCGATATGGGTGCGCCCGGCCGTGTCGAGCATCACGACATCATAGCCTTGCAGCCGCGCCGCCTCCTCGGCCCGCTTGGCGATCTGCACCGGAGTCTGGCCGGCGATGATCGGCAGCGTATCGATGCCGACCTGCTTGCCGAGAATGGCAAGCTGCTCCTGCGCCGCCGGACGCTTGACGTCGAGCGAGGCCATCAGCACGCGGCGCTTCTGCCGCTCGGCGAGGCGCTTGGCGATCTTGGCGGTCGTCGTCGTCTTGCCGGCGCCTTGCAGGCCGACCATCATGATGGCAACGGGCGGCGGCGCGTCGAGGTCGATCGGCTGCGTATCGGCGCCCAAGGTCTCGATCAAGACGTCGTTGACGATCTTGACGACCATCTGGCCGGGCGTGACCGATTTGACGACATTGGCGCCGACGGCGCGGTTCTTCACCTTGTCGACGAAGGAGCGCACGACATCGAGCGCGACATCGGCTTCGAGCAAGGCGCGGCGGACCTCGCGCAGCGCGAGGTTCACGTCCTCTTCCGAGAGCGTGCCGCGGCGCGTCAGCCCGTCCAAAATGCCAGAGAGCTTTTCCGAAAGCCCTTCGAACATGCCACCTGTCCTTCAGCCTGAGGGAGACCTCAAGCAAACGCCGCACTTGCGGCCTTTATGCGTCCCGTGCCGAAATACGTCCAACACCAAACGCGCCCGGGGGCGCAACGCGCTGCCGGACGATAACCGCCTGCCTCCAGGGCCGGTCGGCCGATTAAGTTTTCATCTCTTGCGAGAACAGGGGCTTTTAGGCTCCGGCCCCGGCGGAGTCAAGAAATCCGGGCCTCCGGCCGTGTCTCAGTTTGAATTTCCTCAATGGGGACAAAGCCTCTCTTCCCGGTCATTCTCCTGAACGGCAGCTATCGCATGGTACGATGGCTCGGCATCGACAGTGATGGACTGGGAGATTTGATATGGAGGACCAAGACATTCGGGCGGCTCTGGATCGCCACTGGGCGGCCTCCGATGCAAATGATTTCGAGGGGGAGCACCGCATCTACCGCGAGGACGCGGTGCTTGAATATCCGCAATCGGGCGAACGCATCCGCGGACGCGAGAAGATTCAGCTGTCTCGCGCCGCGCAGCCGAACCGGAAACGCTTCAATGTGCGCCGCATAATTGGCGCGGGCAAATTCTGGGTCACCGAATATGTGCTAACGTATGACGGGCGGCCGTCTTACACCGTGAGCATCATGGAATTTCTCGATGGGAAGGTGGGCCGCGAGACACAGTATTTTGGCGATCCGTTCGAGCCTGGGCCGTCGCGCGCACAATGGGTCGAGAGGATCTCCTGAAAGCCGGCCGCAAGGGTCGATATGTGCCGCTCTCCCGCGCGGAGCTGCCGGTCGATACGGCCGCTCTCGCCCGGTATCTCATTGGCAAACTCGTGGTGCGCGAACTGCCCGAAGGCCTTGCCAGCGGCCGTATTGTCGAGACCGAGGCCTATATCGTCGGCGATGCGGCGGGACACGCCTTTCGCGGAGAGACGCAACGCAATCGCGCGCTCTTTCTCGAACGCGGCCACGCCTATGTTTATCTCGCCTATGGCACTTCATACATGCTCAACGTCTCAAGCGAGAAGCCTGGGATCGGAGCCGGTGTTTTGATCCGGGCGCTCGAGCCGCGCGAAGGCATCGCGATCATGCGGCTAAATCGCGGCGTCGAACGCTTGCGCGACTTGGCACGCGGACCAGGACGGCTCGCCGCGGCGTTGCGGATTGATCGCTCGCTCGATGGGCTCGATCTTTGCCGGGAAGGGCCGTTATGGCTCGCACGCGGCGACCACGAACCCGTCGAAATCGGGCAGAGTGTCAGGATCGGCATTTCGCAGGATAAGAACCGCCTCCTGCGATTTTATCTGCGGGGCAGTCCGTTCGTCAGCGGTCTGAGATCGCTCAACGAATAAAAAAAGCGGAAATTCAAACCGGGACGCTATCCGGCCTCCGCGTTCTGCGCTTTCCGTGCCAGCCCGCGCTGGTGGGCCCAGATGAAGAGGCACAGCGCCGCGACCGGCAGGCCGATGAGCGAGGTGCAGGCGAAGAATTTGGCGAAGCCGATCTCTTTCACCGCAAAGCCCGAGAGGCCGCCGAAAAACTTGCCGAGCAAAGCATAGAGCGAGCTCAACAGCGCATATTGGCTCGCGGCATAGGCTGGCGAGGTCAATGACGACATATAGGCGATGAGCGCCGCGCCGGCGAAATTGCCGGCGAAATTCTCGACGCTGACGGAGAGCGCCAGCAGCGGCAGGCTTTTGCCGCTCGCCGCGAGCAGCGCGAGGCAGAGATGCGAAGCGGACGCGGTCACGCCGCCGATCAGCAGCGCTGGCATCAGCCCGATGCGGGTGATCGCAAAGCCGCCGGCAAAGGCCCCGGCAATGCCGATCCAGACGCCATAGACTTTCGACATGGTCGCGATCTGGCTCTTGGAAAAGCCGAGGCCGATATAGAGCGGGTTCGCCATCACGCCGCTCAGAAAATCCGGCAGGCGGTAGAGCGCGACGAGCAGCAGGATCGCAGCGAGCATCGGCCCGAAGCGCCGCCAGAGATCGGTCAAAGGCGCAATGAATTTTTCGGCGGGCGAGGCACCGTCGACGCCTGCGCGTTCGGGCAGGCGCGGTGAGAGGAGGCAAGCGATCATGCCGACCAGCATCAGCGCCGCCATGATGAGATAGGCCGCGCGCCATCCCGAATAATCGGCGATGTAGAGCGCGCCCGCACCGGCGGCGATGAGGGCGAAGCGATAGCCGAGATTGTAGGTCGCCGCCATGATGCCTTGCCGCTCGGGCGGGGCGGAATCGATGCGCCAGCCGTCGACGACAATGTCCTGCGTCGCGGCGGCGAAGGCCGTGATCGCGGCGCGAAGGATCAGCCCGAAGAGCGAGCGCGCCGGGTCGGCGAAAGCCAGCGCGACGAGTCCCGCCGCGACGCCGATCTGCGCGGCGAGCAGCCAGGCGCGCCGCCGGCCCAAGGCTTTGGCGAGCCAGGGCAGATCGACCTCGTCGATGATCGGCGCCCAGAGGAATTTCAGCGAATAGCAGAGCCCAACCCAGCTCACGAGGCCGATCTCTTCGATCGGCACTTTCGCTTCGGCGAGACGCGCCGCCTGCGTGCCGAGGATGAGCAGGAAAGGCAAGCCGGACGAAAAACCGAGCGCCAGCATCAGCGCGAGGGTCGGATCGGCGGCGATGTCGCGGAGCTTCGGGCGGGCGGTCATGTGAGCCGCAGTTTACGCGCGAAAACGCGTCGGGCAAATTTCTAGATCGCCCGCGGGAATACGCGCTCCTGCCTGCGGCTCACTGATTGAGGCTTTTGATATAGGCCACGATATCCGCGATCTCGCTGCGCGTTAGGCCCATGTCCGGCATCCGCGGATGTGAGGTCGAGAGAAAGTCTCTGAGCACCTTGTCCGTGAGCTTTTTCTGATGCGCGATGAAAAGAAAGCTCGGCACGTCCGAACTGACGGGTTTCTGGTCGGGCGTCACCTGATGGCAGCCGGCGCACCAGTGCTTGACGATGATCTGGCCATGCGCCGCGTCGGGCGCGACTGCCGCCAGCGCAGGCAATACGGCGAGGCCGAGAAGGCCGATGAAGCCGAAACACGTGAGGCAAAAGATGGATCGGAGCATGATTGGGGTCCAGCCTATGTTTCGATTCCGATAACGGGCGCTGGCTCGGCGCGCGATGCGCTAGATCAATTGCGCCTAAGCCTGGGCCTTTTCCATCAGATCGACGAAGCGCTTGAAAAGATAATGGCTGTCCTGCGGTCCGGGCGAGGCCTCGGGATGATGCTGGACGGAGAAGGCCGGCCGGTCGGTCAGCGCGATGCCGCAATTCGTGCCGTCGAAGAGCGAACGGTGCGTCTCTTTCGCATTTGCCGGCAGCGTGTCGCGATCGACGGCGAAGCCGTGGTTCATCGAGACGATCTCGACCTTATTGGTGGTGAAATCCATCACCGGATGATTGGCGCCGTGGTGGCCCTGTCGCATCTTCACCGTCTTCGCGCCGATGGCGAGCGCCAGCATCTGATGGCCGAGGCAGATGCCGAACGTCGGGATTTCGCGGTCGATCAGATCGCGGATCACGGGCACCGCATATTTGCCGGTCGCGGCCGGGTCGCCCGGCCCGTTGGAGAGGAAGACGCCATCGGGCTTCAGCGCGATGATCTCTGCCGCGCTCGTCGCCGCCGGCACGATGGTGACGGTGCAGCCGAGATCGGCGAGCAGGCGCAGGATGTTGCGCTTGACGCCGTAATCGATGGCGACGACGTGGAACTTGTCCTCAATCCGCCGGCCATAGCCCTGCTCAGGCACCCAGCTCGTCTCGTCCCATTCAGCGCGCTGCGCGCTGGTGACGTTCGGCACGAGATCCATGCCGACAAGGCCCGGCCAAGCGGCGGCCTTGGCCTTCAGCGCGGCAAGGTCGAACGTGCCGGAGGGCTCATGGGCGATCACCGCATTGGGCATGCCCTTGTCGCGGATATAGGCGGTGAGCGCGCGGGTATCGATGCCGTAAAGCCCGACAACCCCGCGGGCGCGGAGCCATTGGTCGAGGTGGCGGGTAGCGCGATGGTTTGACGGGTCGGTGATCGGCGCATGGACGACGACGCCACAGGCGGCGGCCGCCGCGGCGAGGTTGCTCGTCTCGATGTCTTCCTCGTTGGTCCCGACATTGCCGATATGCGGAAAGGTGAAGGTGACGATCTGCCCGGTATAAGAGGGGTCGGTGAGGATTTCCTCATAGCCGGTCATGGCCGTGTTGAAGCAGACTTCGCCCACCGCTTCGCCCGTCGCGCCGAGGCCGAAGCCCTCCAGCACTGTGCCATCGGCAAGGACGAGCCGGGCCGTCTTCAGCGGTTTTGTCCAGCCTTCCAAGTTGCTGGCCGGTTTGTCTTGATGCCCAGTCATGCCTGCTTTACACCCTCTGCGGCGGCCGTTCGGGGGTCTAAGTGACCCGCCGCGCGCCGCTGGTCAATCCAGTTATTTCCTAGATAGGGTCGAACGTGGCGATACGCGAGGAACTGACGAGCGAATTGAAGACGGCGATGAAGGCGGGCGAAAAGCGCCGCGTCGATACGATCCGCCTCGTCAATGCCGCGCTGAAGGACCGCGATATCGAGGCGCGGGGCCAGGGCAAGACCGTTTCGGACGACGATATCCTGGCGCTGCTGCAGAAACTGGTGAAAAGCCGGCAGGAATCGGTCGAAATCTACGACAAGGCCGGGCGCGTCGATCTTGCGACGCAGGAGCGGGAGGAGATCGCTGTCATCCAGTCCTTCCTGCCGCAGGCCCTGAGCGCCGAGGAGACGGAGGCCGCCATCGCCGCCGCCATCGCCGAGACCAGCGCCGCCTCGATCAAGGACATGGGCAAGGTCGTGGGCGTCCTGAGGACGAAATATGCCGGCCGCCTGGACATGGCCAAGGCCAGCGCCATTGTGAAGGCCAAGCTGGGGGGCTGAAGGCCGTCCGCGTCATTGCGAGCCTCACAGCACGATCGGCCGCAGATCGCCGATCTCGCGCCCGCCGGGCAGCAGGCCGCGCATCCGGCCGCTGATACGCGGTTTCTTCTGGCTCCCCTCGATCCGGAAGAGATTATAGCCGGCGCGGTGATCGTGGATGCCGTGATTGGCCGAGGCGGAGGCCACGCCGATGACCGGCACCTGATGATCCGGTCCGGGGATATGCGTCACCGAAAGCCGGTGGTTGTGGCCGTGGAGCACGAGTTCGGCGCCATGGCGGCGGATCATCGCCTCGAACAGCGCCGCGTCCGAGAGCGTTCGGCCGAATTTGGCGCCGTTCTGATGCGGCGGATGATGGATCAGCACGACGCGGATCAGCCCGTCGCGCCCCGCCCGGTCGAGCAGGTCGGCGGCGGCGGCGAATTGGGCGCGGCCGACACGGCCCGAGGCGATCAGTGGTGCGGTCGGCACGGCGGAGGAGAGGCCAATGATCGCGACGCCCTCGCGGACCCGCAGATAGGGAAAGCCCGGCGCGCCGGAATCGTCCCGCGTCCAGGCCGCGAAGGTCGTCGCGAGATAGGGCAGGGACGATCTGACATAGGCGTCGTGATTGCCGGGCACGAAACTCACATCACGCGGGTTGCCGAGGGTTTCGAGCCAGGCGCGGGCTGGCGGAAATTCGGCCTTGAGGCCGATGTTAAGGATATCGCCGGTCATGGCGATATGGCCGGGATGTTGCGCCTTGAGATCGGCGACGAGCCGGTTCAGCACGTCCATGTCGTGGACGAGATGGCGGCCGCGGGTCCAGTTGATATAGCCGGTCAGCCTTTTGCCCAGCAGTTCGCGTTTTCGCGGGCGCGGCAGCGGGCCGATGTGCGCATCCGACAGATGGGCAAGCAGCAGGCTCAATCGAACTCCGGGCGCGTCAGATGGCCATGGTTTAGATCGGACCTGATCCAAACCATAGGCTGCGGCCTATTTTCAATGTTTAGCGCCGGAGCGCTAGGCGTTGCCGATGAGAATGCCGGTCGCCAGAACGATGACGCCGCCGAGGACGATCTGAAAGATCGCCTGCAGCAGCGGTGTGTCCATATAATGCGCCCGCACCCAGGCAATGGCCCAGAGTTCGACGAAGACCACCAAGCCAGAAATCCCTGTCGCGGTGGCAAAGGCATGCGGCATGGAATCGGGCACGAGATAGGGCAGCGTATGCCCGAGGCCGCCGAGGGCGGTCATCACGCCGCAGATCGGCCCGCGCAGCCAGGGCGAGCCGCGCCCGCTGATCGCGCCGTCGTCGGAGAGCGCCTCGGCGAAGGCCATGCTGATGCCGGCGCCGAGCGAGGCCGCAAGGCCGACGAGAAAGGTCGACCAATTGTTGTGGGTGGCGAAGGCGGCGGCAAAGAGAGGCGCGAGCGTCGAGACCGAACCGTCCATTAGGCCGGCGAGCCCCGGCTGCACATATTGCAGAACGAAGTTGCGCTGCTGGCGGACATCCTCCCTCTCGCGCTCTTCCGGGGTCAGATATTCGGCCTCGATATCGCTGACGATCGCTTGATGGCCTTTCTCGACGTCCGCCAGTTCGCTGAGCAATTTCCTGATCGCGGGGTCTTTGGCCAGTGCCGCGGCCTTGGTATAGAAATTATAGCCTTCGGCTTCGCGGAACTCGACTTCGGTGCGGATCTGCGAGAGCGGCAGGTTGCGGATCAGCCAGACCGGCCGGCGCTTCATGAAGCCGCGCACGTCCGTGCGCCGGATCGGCGAGATGTTCGGGCCGAATTTGGTCTGATAGGTCTTCCGCAGCGCGTCGTGATGCGAGGCCTCGACACGGGCCATTTCGCTGAACACTTTCGCCGTGCCGGGATAACGCTCATGCAGGTCCTCAGCGAAGGCCGAATAAACCCGCTGATCGTCCTCCTCCGCATCGATCGCGAGGGACAGGATTTCACGCTCGGTGAGTTGCGAGAACTGCTTCAATAACTTCCCCTAGAGAGAATGCGGCCAGCACATTATTAGAATGATTCTAATTTATATGGGAGCTTTGGGCGCGCGGCAACCGGCCTTAAAAGGCTTTGATGCCCTTTTATTTTCACCACATCGCCGAGCGGCTGCGGCTGCGCGTACTGGGCCTTTTGCGGCCGCCGCGGCTTGGCGTCCGCTGCCTGGTGATCGCGGAGAATTCCGCGGGGCCGGCGCAGGTTCTTTTGGTCCGCCACACCTATATCAATGGCTGGTACATGCCGGGCGGCGGTGTCGATCCGGGTGAATCGGCGGCGGACGCGGCCGTGAGGGAACTGCGCGAGGAAACCGGATTCGAATCTCTCGAACCGCCCAAGCTCCACGGCTTCTATTTCAAGCGCGGCAGCCGCGACCATGTCGCGCTCTACATCGTGCGCGCATTTCGCAACGCCGGGCCGCGCGCGCCGGATTTTGAGATCGCCGAAATGCGCTTCTTTCCGCACGATGCCTTGCCGGACGGCGCCAGCCCTGCGACCCGGGCGCGCATCGCGGAAATTTTCGCTGGCGCGCCGGCCGTTGACACATGGTGAGGGATTTGCCGCGCTAGGGTTTGCAGGGTAATAGGCAGCCGCCATGGCTGATCTCTCGCTCATCCTCGCGCCACAAACGCCGGCCGACCAAGCTGCGATCGACAAACTCGACGAGCGTGTCTTCGGTCCCGGCCGGTTCGCCCGTTCGGCCTATCGTTTGCGCGAGGGTGTCCCGGCGGACTTGCGCCTTTCTTATGTCGCGCGCGTCGGCACTTATCTCGTCGGCGCCAATCGCATGACGCATATCCGTTGCGGTGAGACGCCGATCCTTCTGCTCGGCCCGCTGAGCGTCGAGCCGGCCTTCCGCTCGTCCGGCATCGGCGAGGCGCTGGTGACCAAGTCCTTGGAGGCGGCCCGTGCCGCCGGCCACAACCTCGTCATTCTTGTCGGCGATCTCGCCTATTATCAGCGGATGGGTTTCCGGCTCGTGCCGGAAGGGCGGCTCGTCTTTCCGGGGCCGGTCGATCCGGCGCGCCTGCTTTATTGTCCGCTGACCGGGGATGGCATCGAAGGGATCGGCGGCCGCGTGACCCGCGCCCGGCTTGGCTGAATCGGCCGCCGTCAGGATTGCGGCCCGACAATCACGGTGGCGACCGGCGCGCCGGGGATGTTCTCGTCCTTGGGATTGAGCCCCGCCCGCTGGAGCGCCAGAAAGATCGAGGAATTGGCGGGGACGCCGTGATCGTAAGCGACGGTCAGGCCCGTCGCGCCGGGTTCGACGGAATCACGTTGATCGTCAGCTACCCAGGCACCCGCCGCGCGCAGTGCCGAGGCGAGCGCCGCAGCGAAATCGTGTGGTTCACCTTGACGCGGTGAAACGATCGAGGCTTTCGCCTCACGCAGCACAAACCTTTTGATGATGTCGCGCTGATGCGTGTCGAGGCTCCGCGCTGCAGGCTCGGCCGCAGCACTTGCGCCGGCGAGGAGGGGGATGATCGCCGGGACAAGAGCAAGGAGAAGAATACGCGGCGCCATGTTGCTAGCTTACTCCGTTTACGGCATTCTCCAAATTGTCATCGCAGCCGCCTTTAATGCAGGTCAATGCGACGCGAGCACGGGGCCTTAGCCTGCACGCTGGCATAGCGTGACCGCGCCACCAAGGATTGTGGGAGGCGACTGTGCGAACAAATCATTGGGTTGCAAGCGCATCTGTGATTGCCATCACGGCATTTCTCGGTGGGGGAGATGCTACAGCACAACAGATCACCGGCGTTCCTGGATCGCCGGAAGCGACGACGACGATCGACGGGCGCTACCTGCCGCCCCCGCCGCAGCCGTTCAAGGGCGAGATCAATCTTAACGCTGCGCAGTCGACGCCTTATTGGCCGGCGCGCGTGGTGCCGCCGAAGGGCGCGCCGAACATCCTACTCATCATGACCGACGACGTCGGCTTCGGCGCGCCCAGCACATTTGGTGGCGTCATCCCGACGCCCACCTTGGATCACATCGCCGCCGAGGGGCTGCGCTATACGAATTTCCATTCGACGGCCTTGTGCTCGCCGACGCGCGCGGCGCTGATCACCGGACGCAATCATCATTCGGTCGGATTCGGCGTTGTTGCCGAGCAGGCGACGGGGTTCCCCGGCTACAACAGCATCCTTCCGAAGGACAGCACTACGATCGGCCGAATCCTGGAGGAGAATGGTTATCGCACCGCCTGGTTCGGCAAGGACCACAACACGCCGAACTACGAGGTGAGCCAGGCCGGGCCTTTTGATCAGTGGCCGATCGGTATGGGCTTCCAATACTTCTATGGTTTCGTCGGTGGCGACACCAGCCAATGGGAGCCAAACCTTTTCCGCAATACGACAGCGATTTACCCCTATGTCGGGCATCCGGGCTGGAACCTCATCACCGCCATGGCGGACGATGCGATTCATTGGCTCACTCAGTTGAATGACATCGATCCGTCGATGCCGTTCTTTCTGTATTATGTGCCGGGCGCCACGCATGCGCCGCACCACCCGACGCCGGAGTGGACCAAGAAGATCAGCGATATGCATCTGTTCGACAAAGGCTGGAACGCGTTGCGCGACCAGATCTTCGCCAATCAGAAGCGCCTCGGCGTCATTCCGCAGGACGCCAAACTCACCCCCTGGCCGGATGGTCTGCTGCCGCGCTGGGAGACGCTGACCGACGCGCAGAAGAAGCTCTACATCCGGCAGGCGGACGTTTACGCGGCCTTTCTCGCTTACACCGACCATGAAATAGGCCGCGTCATCCAGGCCGTCGCCGACGAAGGAAAGCTCGACAATACGCTGATCATCTACATCAGCGGCGACAACGGCGCTTCGGCGGAAGGTTCTCTCAACGGCACGCCGAACGAAATTCTGCAATTCAACGGCATAGAGTTGCCGGTCGCCGAGCAGATGAAATGGTATGATGCTTGGGGGAGCGAGCTGACTTATAATCATATGGCCGTGCCGTGGGCCTGGGCTTTTGACACGCCGTTCAAATGGACGAAGCAGATTCCGTCCTTCTTCGGCGGCACACGCCAGGGCATGGCGATCTCTTGGCCTGGACATATCGCCGACAAGGGTGGCATCCGCACCCAGTTCAGTCACGTGGTCGATATCGTGCCGACGCTTCTGGAAGCGACGGGCATTCCCGCGCCGGTCCAGGTGGACGGTATCGCGCAGAAACCCATCGAAGGGGTGAGCCTCGCCTACACGTTCGACAAGGCCAATGCGAATGCGCCCTCGCGCCATCACATCCAATATTTCGAGATGCTGGGTGTGCAAGGCCTCTATGACGACGGCTGGATGCTGAGCGGCGTGCCGAAGCGGCCGCCGTGGAACCTTCTTGGAAAGGCGATTCAAGATCCTGCCAGCGCCTATAAATTCGAATTGTACGATGTCCGGAGCGACTGGACGCAATACACCGACGTTGCCGCGGCACATCCCGAAAAGATGCAGGAGATGAGGGATTTGATGTTTGGCGAGTTCGCCAAATATCAGGTGCTTCCGCTCGATGCCTCGGTGGCGACGCGCGTCGTCGCGCCGCGGCGGAGTTTGGCGGCCGGGCGGAAGGTCTTCACCTATTCGGGTGAGCCGATTACCGGCATTCCGACGAGCGCGGCGCCGAATCTGCTCAACACCTCCTATACGATCACGGCGGACGTCGACATCCCGCAAGGGGGCGCGGAGGGCGTCATCGTCACGGACGGTGGCCGGTTCGGCGGCTATGGCCTCTATCTTTTGAAGGGCAAGCCCGTCTTCACCTGGAACCTGCTCGATTTGAAGCGGGTGAAGTGGCAGGCGCCCGAGGCGCTCTCGCCGGGCAAGCACACGCTCGTCTATGACTTCAAATATGACGGGCTGGGTTTCGCGACGCTCGCCTTCAACAATATCAGCGGCCTCGGTCGGCCCGGGACCGGAACACTCAGGGTGGACGGCAAGGTCGTCGCCACGGAGACGATGGACCGCACGGTTCCGCTTATCCTTCCCTGGGACGAGACCTTCGACATCGGCTCAGACACCGGCACGCCGGTCGATGATCAGGACTACAAGGTGCCGTTTGTCTTCACCGGCAAGATCGACAAGCTGACGATCGCGCTCGCGCCGCCAGTGTTGACGGAGGACGACAAGAAGAAGCTGCTCGAAGCCGAACATGCGGCGCAGGACGCCAATTGATTGGTCAAATCACCTGAAAACGCGATCTACGACCTTCGGGATCGCACGCCTCGCGCTCGAAAGAGTAGGTGAGGTTGCCTTGACGATGTTCCACGATGGGGCCGGACGCCGGGCATCATCTTGAAAAGGTCGGAGAACCGCAAATGAAGCGATTAGCAATCTGCCTTGCCGCGCTCGGTGTAGGCGCGCTCGTCGGCTCGTCGGCCAAGGCCGGCTCATACAAGTATGAGACTCCGATGCTGCCAGGCGTCGCGGTCCCCGACAGCGTCGAGACGCGCTTCGGGACCTTGCATTTCTTCGGCGGTTTCCCCGATCCGGCGAGCGTCGACAAGCTCTATGACAATCTCGACTTCCAGCGCGCCGTACCGGCCTATCTGCTGGCGTTGCCGGTCGTCAGCCAGGTCGCCAACCGCGACGCGACCCTGACCATCGGACCGGCCAACGTGACCGTGCCGATCTGGGAGAGCATGGTCGATTCGCGCACGACCGAACTCACCGCCAACGACAACACGCCCTACACTTGGCTCTGGGTCGATTTGCGCGGCGGCCCGCTCGTCGTCGAGGCGCCGCCGAAGGTGCTCGGGGCGGTGGACGACATGTGGTACAAATGGATCGGCGATGTTGGCGTCACCGGACCGGACAGGGGTCGAGGCGGCAAATACCTTCTCCTGCCGCCCGGCTAAAAGGGCGACGTGCCGGGAGGCTATTTCGTCCTGCGTCCCGGCTCCTGGTCCGTCTGGATTCCCTGGCGCAGCTTCCTCGTTGACGGCGACCCGAAGCCGGGCGTCGAGCTCGTCAAGAAGACCCTGAAAATCTATCGGCTCGGCGAGGCCAATCCGCCGAAGCTCGACTTCGTCAATATGTCAGGCAAGCCGTTCAACCTGCTCCCGCCCGCCGACTACCGCTTTTGGGAATTGCTCGACAAGGCCGTGCAGGACGAGCCGACCGATGAGATCGACGCGACGACCCTGGGCTTCTGGAATTCGATCGGCATCCAGAAGGGCAAGCCCTTCGCGCCCGACGAACGGATGAAGAAAATCCTGACCGAAGCGGCGGCGGTTGGCGATGCGACGGCGCGGGCCATCATGTACAAATGGCGCGGGCCGGACGGCTATTGGTACCCGGACGATCCGAAGAGCCATTGGCGGCTCGGCTTCGTCGGCGGTTACAAATTCGAGGACGAGCGCGCGCGGCTCCTCAATGGCTATTCCGGCTTCTTCTTTTACGCCACCGGTGTCACGCCAGCGATGGATATCAGGATCGTCGGCGAGGGGTCGCAATACATGGCGATGTTCGTCGACAAAAACGGCGATGCGCTCGACGGCGGCAAGACCTACAAGCTGCACCTGCCGAAGGACATTCCGGCGAAGAATTTCTGGTCGGTCATCGTCTACGACAACCAGACGCGCTCGATGATCCAGACGGACCAGCAGTTCCCGAGCGTCAGCAGCCAGAAAAAGGGCCTCAAGGTCAACGCCGACGGCTCCGTCGACGTCTATTTCGGCCCGAAGGCGCTGCCTGGCGAGGAGTCGAACTGGGCGCAGACGGTGCCGGGCAAGAGCTGGAACATTTTGCTGCGTCTCTATGGGCCTGAGAAGGCGTTCTTCGACAAGACGTGGCGGCCGGGCGAAATCGAGCTGCAGCCCTGAAGTTGAACGCTCCTTCGGTAGCACGGCGCGCTTGCGACGGGCACGCCGGTCGATGATCAGGACTACAAGGTGCCGTTTGTCTTCACCGGCAAGATCGATAAACTGACGTTCGCGCTCGATCCGCCGAAGCTCACGCCTGACGACCTGAAGAAGCTGGAGGCGGCATCCCGCGCTGCGGGGGACGCGAACTGATTGCAAAGGCGTTCGCCCATGACGGACAAATATGCAGCGCCTTCGAAATTTCGGTCTCAGCTGGGCACCCAGTTTCACGTCATGGCCAAGCCAGCCGGCTCGACGTGCAATCTGGATTGCAAATATTGCTTCTATCTGAGCAAAGAGACTCTGCCGAATGGCCCGGGAACGGGCGAGATGAGCGATGAGACGCTCGAGCTTTTCATCCGGCAATATATCGAAGGTGTGAGTGGCCCTTCCGTCGTCTTTTCCTGGCAAGGCGGCGAGCCCACCTTGAGGGGACTCGACTTTTTCCGTCGCGTTGTCGCGCTGCAGAAGAAATATGCCAAGTTCGGCCAGCGGATCGAGAACGACCTGCAGACGAATGGCGTGCTGCTCGATGAAAGCTGGGCGGCCTTTCTCAAGGAGCATCGCTTTCTCGTCGGGCTGAGCATCGACGGCCCGCGCGAGCTGCACGACCGGTTCCGCGTCAACAAGGGCGGTGCGCCGACCTTCGACAAGGTGATGGCCGCCGCGAATCTGCTGCGCAAATTCGGCGTGCCCTTCAACACGCTCACCTGCGTGCACCGGTTCAATGCCTCGCGGCCGCTCGACGTCTATCGGTTTCTGCGCAGCGAGCTGAATGCCACCTATATCCAATTCATCCCGATCGTGCAGGCGAAGGGATTCGAAACGACGGCGCCGCAGGCATGGGATGCGACGCACTTGCCCATCGTCGGCACGCCGGAGGCGCGGCCGGATCATCCGAACGCCGTGGTCACGGATTGGTCGGTCGATCCCGAGGAATATGGCTACTTTCTCTCGCGTGTGTTCGATGAGTGGCGCCGCAAGGATTTAGGCAAGGTGCTGGTCAATCACTTCGAGACGCTCGTGGCGCAGCATCTCGGTCTTCCATCGCAAATCTGCATCTATAGCGAGATCTGCGGCAAGGGCGTCGCCGTGGAGCATGATGGCAGCGTCTATTCCTGCGATCACTATGTCTATCCCGAATATCGCTTGGGAACGCTGCGGGAGAAGCCGCTGGCGGAGATGGTCTTCTCCCCGACGCAAGTCAAGTTCGGCTATGCCAAGTCGGAAACGCTTCCGGCCTATTGCCGCGACTGTTCCTATCTGAAGGATTGCTGGGGCGAATGCCCGAAGAACCGGCTGATCCGCACGCCCGACGGCGAACCCGGCCTCAACTATCTCTGCGCCGGATTGAAGAAATTCTACCGTCACGCTTTACCGGAAGTCGAACGTATCGCCGGCGAGATCCGCAAACAGCAGCGGCCGCCGCCGGAGCCGCGCGCCCCGCGCGAAGTCATCGTCCCATAGCGCGGGGCAGACGGCACCGCTGCGACTGAATTTCCTCCCACGCTCTACACTCGTGAAGCGCGCTGTTCTGCGGCCGCGTGTTCGTCGCAATGCGCTGATCGCATCGGCTTGGCGTCCGGTCGAGACCGCAGCGTGTCGCCTCGCGCGGGGCGGAATGATGCCCAGGGGCATCATTGACGCTCTTTCCGAAAGGTCGCTCTTAGGGGCCGTCCGGCGGGCGCAATTTTGCCGCCGGCGCCGAAATTCCCCACTTGTTATTTTCCTATAACTAATGTTAGTTTCGTTATAGGAAAATAATCTTGGGCTGGGAGGTCCTGCTGCGATGTGTGGCATTGTTGGGTTATTTTTGAAGGATGCCTCGCTTGAGTCTGAGCTTGGGCGGCATTTATCGGTGATGCTGGAGACGATGACGGCGCGGGGTCCTGACAGCGCCGGGTTCGCCGTCTATGGCGGGGGTGAGAAGGACCGCACCAAGGTGACGTTGCGGGCGCCGGCGGATTTCGAGGATTTCGCCGGGCTCGAGAAGGCGCTGGGGGCGGGGGCAAGTCTCACGCGGCGCGGCAGCCATATCGTGGTGAGTGTTCCGACCAATGCGCTCGATGCCATCCTGAAGAAGATCAAGGCGGCCGCGCCGGCGCTGACGGTGAGTTCCATCGGCGCGCATATGGAGCTTTATAAAGAGGTCGGCCTGCCGGCGGACGTGGCCAAGCAGTTTCAGCTCAGCGAGATGCGCGGCACGCATGGCATCGGCCATACCCGCATGGCGACGGAATCGGCGGTGACGACCGCCGGCGCGCATCCGTTCTCGACCGGCAAGGACCAGTGCCTCGTCCACAACGGCTCGCTGTCGAACCATAATCAGGTTCGCCGCCAGCTGATCCGCGAGGGCATTGCGTTTGCGACGGAGAACGATACGGAAGTTGCGGCCGGCTATCTCTCCTGGCGGCTGGCGGAAGGCGACAGCCTGGGCGAGGCGCTTGAATCCTCGCTGAAGGACCTCGACGGTTTCTACACGTTCGTCGTCGGCACCGACACCGGCTTTGGCGTGTTGCGCGATCCGATCGCCTGCAAGCACGCGGTCATGGCGGAGACGGACCAATATGTCGCTTTCGGCACCGAGTATCGCGCGCTCAGCGCTTTGCCCGGCATCGAGAAGGCCCACATTTTCGAGCCCAATCCCGCCACCGTCTATTTCTGGAACCGCGCGGCATGAACATCCAGTCCCAGACCAAAACGAAGGAACCGGCCGTCGCCCGGACCATCGACCTCGATCAAAGCTCGGTGCGCGAGCTGAACCAGGCGCTGCACGACCTCCAGCCGGGCAGCAATGCGACGGCGTTCCGGGTTCTCAATCCGCGCGGCGTTCATGCCGTGGCGGCGGGCGTCGATGCCGATGTGACGATCGAGATCGTCGGCGACGTCGGCTATTATTGCGGCGGCATGAACAAGCGCGCCACGATCCTGATCGACGGCAGCGCCGGTATCGGCCTCGGCGAGAACATGATGTCGGGACTGATCCATGTCCGCGGCAATGCCAGCGACTCGCTCGGCGCGACGGCGCATGGCGGCACCATCATCGTCGACGGCAACGCCTCGGGGCGCTGCGGCATTTCGATGAAGGGCGTCGACATTATCGTCAAGGGCTCGATCGGGCCGATGTCGGCCTTCATGGCGCAGGCGGGGACGCTCGCCGTCTTCGGCGATGTCGGCGAAGCTTTTGGCGATTCGCTGTACGAGGCGCGGCTCTTCGTCCGCGGCAAGGTGGCGAGCCTCGGTGCCGATTGCGTCGAGAAGCCGATGGCGGACAAGCACCGCGCCGAGCTTTACGCCAAGCTCGAAGAGCAGGGGCTGGCCGGCAGCGTCGATGTCGGCGAGTTCAAGCGCTATGGCTCGGCCCGGACGCTCTATCACTTCCATGTCGACAATGCGGGGGCCTATTGATGAACGAGCAAGTCAAAATCCCGCGCACCGCACCGCGCCAATCGGCGACCTTCGATCCCTATACGCTGTCGGAGATCCGCCGCGCCGCGGCGACCGGCATCTATGATATTCGCGGCGGCGGCTCCAAGCGGCATATGCCGCATTTCGACGATCTGCTCTTTCTCGGCGCCTCGATGTCGCGTACTGGTTTTTTTTTTTTTTTTTTTTTTTTTTTTTTTTTTTTTTTTTTTTTTTTTTTTTTTTTTTTTTTTTTTTTTTTTTTTTTTTTTTTTTTTTTTTTTTTTTTTTTTTTTTTTTTTTTTTTTTTTTTTTTTTTTTTTTTTTTTTTTTTTTTTTTTTTTTTTTTTTTTTTTTTTTTTTTTTTTTTTTTTTTTTTTTTTTTTTTTTTTTTTTTTTTTTTTTTTTTTTTTTTTTTTTTTTTTTTTTTTTTTTTTTTTTTTTTTTTTTTTTTTTTTTTTTTTTTTTTTTTTTTTTTTTTTTTTTTTTTTTTTTTTTTTTTTTTTTTTTTTTTTTTTTTTTTTTTTTTTTTTTTTTTTTTTTTTTTTTTTTTTTTTTTTTTTTTTTTTTTTTTTTTTTTTTTTTTTTTTTTTTTTTTTTTTTTTTTTTTTTTTTTTTTGTTGTGTTGTGTTTTTTGTTTATTTTGTAGTGTAGTGGTTGGCTGGGAGTGACGATGAAGGTGAGTTAAAGCGCCAGGTTAGGTTTGTATGCTCTATCATTTTATGTTTATATTGTGTTTTTTTATTGTTGTAAGAGTAACATAATAATGCAAAACAAAATGATAATAAATGATTAATAAAAAAAACTGTAGGAGATCAGCAGCGCAGCGGAGAAAGGTATCTATGATATTCGCGGCGGCGGCTCCAAGCGGCATATGCCGCATTTCGACGATCTGCTCTTTCTCGGCGCCTCGATGTCGCGTATCCGCTCGAGGGCTATCGCGAGAAGTGCGGCACCGCGGTGACGCTCGGCACGCGCTTCGCCAAGAAGCCGATCGAGCTCAAAATCCCGATCACCATCGCCGGCATGAGCTTCGGCTCGCTCTCGGCGCAGGCCAAGGAAGCGCTCGGGCGCGGCGCCTCGCTCGTCGGTACCTCGACGACAACGGGCGATGGCGGCATGACGCAGGAAGAGCGCGGCCATTCCGAGATTCTCGTCTATCAATATCTGCCGTCGCGCTATGGCATGAACCCGGACGATCTGCGCCGGGCGGATGCGATCGAGGTGGTGGTCGGGCAGGGCGCCAAGCCCGGCGGCGGCGGCATGCTGCTCGGGCAGAAGATCTCCAAGCGCGTTGCCGAGATGCGCACGCTGCCGGAAGGCATCGACCAGCGCTCGTCCTGCCGGCATCCGGACTGGACCGGGCCGGACGATCTCGAGATCAAGATCGAGGAACTGCGCGAGATCACCGATTGGGAGAAGCCGATCTATGTGAAGGTCGGCGCCTCGCGGCCCTATTACGACATCGCGCTGGCGGTGAAGGCCGGCGCCGACGTCATCGTGCTCGACGGCATGCAGGGCGGCACCGCGGCGACGCAGGAGGTGTTCATCGAGCATGTCGGCATCCCGACACTGGCGGCGATCCGCCCGGCGGTGCAGGCGCTGCAGGATCTGGGCATGCACCGCAAGGTGCAGCTGATCGTCTCCGGCGGCATCCGCAATGGCGCCGATGTGGCCAAGGCGCTGGCGCTCGGGGCGGACGCCGTCTCGATCGGCACCGCGGCGCTGGTCGCGCTCGGCGACAACGATCCGCACTGGCAGTCCGATTACGAGACGCTCGGCACCACCGCCGGCGCCTATGACGATTGGCACGAGGGCCGCGATCCCGCCGGCATCACGACGCAGGACCCCGACCTCGCCAAACGGCTCGATCCGATCGGCGCCGGCCGCCGGCTGGCCAACTACCTCGTCGGTGCTGACGCTCGAAACCCAGACCATCGCCAGAGCCGCCGGCAAGAGCCACGTCCATAACCTCGAACCCGAAGACCTCGTCGCCCTCACCGTCGAGGCCGCCGCAATGGCCCAAGTCCCACTCGCAGGAACGAATTGGATCCCGGGCGCGGAGAGGCGCTGATGCACGACACCAGATTGGACAGCGGTTTCAACACGACAAATAAAAAACCGGAGGAAACAGAAGCAATGTCATCAACACCCCTGTCAGAGATCGCCAAGGCGCGCGGAATCAAGAATTTCCTCGTGTCCTATACGGACCTTTTCGGCAACATGCGCGCCAAGCTCGTGCCCACCCGGGCAATCGACAAGATGGCGAAGGAGGGCGCGGGCTTCGCCGGCTTTGCCACCTGGCTCGACATGACTCCGGCCATGCCTGACATGTTCGCGGTTCCCGATCCGGACAGCCTTATCCAGCTGCCCTGGAAGCCCGAGGTCGCCTGGCTCGCCGCCGATCTCTACATGGAAGGCAAACCGGTCGATCAAGGCCCGCGCAATACGCTGAAACGCCTCACCGCCCGGGCAAAGGAGCTTGGCTATGAAATGCGTGCCGGCGTCGAATGCGAGTTCTTTCTGCTGACGCCGGATGGTTCCGCCGTTTCGGACGCGGCGGACAAGCAGTCGAAGTCTTGCTACGATCAGCAGGCGCTCATGCGCCGCTATGAAGTGATCTCGGAAATCTCGGCGGCGATGGAGGAATTGGGCTGGAATCCCTACCAGAGCGATCATGAGGACGCCAACGGCCAGTTCGAGATGAACTGGGAATATGACGAGGCGCTGAAGACCGCCGATCGCCATTCCTTCTTCAAATATATGGTCAAGGCGCTGGCGGAGAAGCACGGGCTGCGGGCGACCTTCATGCCCAAGCCTTTCCTCAACCTCACCGGCTCCGGCTGTCATTCGCATGTCTCGCTCTGGCGCGGCGATGAGAATGCCTTCGAGGACAACAACGGCGAGCTTGGCGTTTCCGAGCTTGGCTACCGCTTCCTCGGCGGGCTCATGGAACACGCGGATGCTCTGTGCGCGCTGACCAATCCTGCGGTCAACTCCTACAAGCGGCTCAGCGCGCCGCGGACGCTCTCCGGCGCGACCTGGTCGCCGAGCTCGATCACTTATACCGGCAACAACCGGACGCACATGATCCGCATTCCCGACAGCGGGCGGTTCGAGTTCCGCCTGGCTGACGGCGCCGCCAATCCCTATCTCTTGCAGGCGGCGGTCCTTGTCGCCGGTCTCGACGGCGTGAAGTCAAACCGCCATCCCGGCGAGCGCTCGGACTTCGATATGTATGCCGAGCCGCACAAGGTGAACGGCGCCAAGAAGCTGCCGCAGAATCTCCTCGATGCGCTGCGCCTCTTCGAGAACTCCAAAGTCATCCGGGAAGGCCTCGGCGACGCCTTCGTCGATTCCTACGCCAAGCTGAAACACCAGGAATGGCAGGAATACACCCGTCACCTCAGCGATTGGGAACGCGATAACTCAATGGATTGCTGAGGCCGTTCTGCGCTTCGGCATAAGCCGCAAGGCGGGATGCAATTCGGCCGGGGCTTCATGGCCCCGGTCCCGCGTGGAATGTTGCGGGCGGCTGGAGCGGCGGACGTTCGTATTGAATGCATCGGATTTGTCTGAAAATCGCGGTGCACTTTTCGGCCCGATGCCTTAAGGCTCCAATTCCGAATCCCAGTAGAGATAGTCCATCCAGCTTTCGTGCAGATAGTTGGGCGGAAACAGCCGGCCGTTCTGGTGAAGATCCGCGACTGTTGGCTGATAGGGGTGCCGCGACGGCCACATATGCGCCTCGCTCGTCAGCCGGTCGCCCTTTTGCAGATTGCAGATGGAACAGGCGGCGACGACATTTTCCCAGGTCGTCACGCCGCCCTTCGAGCGCGGGACGACGTGATCGAAGGTCAGTTCCTCGCGCGCGCCGCAATATTGGCAAGAGAAGCGGTCGCGCAGGAAAACGTTGAATCGTGTGAAGGCCGGATGGCGCGAGGGTTTGATATAGGTCTTGAGAGAGACCACCGACGGCAGCCGCATTTCGAAGCTGGGGCTGCGGACCGTCCTCTCATATTGGGAGACGATGTTGACGCGGTCGAGAAACACCGCCTTGATCGCATCCTGCCAGGACCAGAGAGACAAAGGATAGTAGCTCAGAGGCCGGAAATCGGCGTTGAGCACGAGGGCCGGACAACCTTCCGGCGAAACCGCGGGTGAGCAGTGAACCGTCAAACCTGGCACCTCTTTCGCCGATGGCGCATCGACCAGATCCTTTCAGCGCGACCGGCTTGTAACCCCTATTGACCCCTCAATCCCTTTCCTGGCAGCGCACTCCGCAAACCGCCAGGACCTCTCTAAATCACCTCACGCTTTATGGCAAATCACTCGGATTCTGTCTGTCATGCCGGCATGACGGGCCTGTGAATGGAAAACGCAAGCCGCTCATTAGCGGGTCGGCACCGGCGTGCCGCTGCGATAATCGTAAAAGCCGCGCTGGGTTTTGCGGCCGAGCCAGCCGGCTTCCACATATTTCACCAGCAGCGGGCAGGGGCGATATTTCGAATCGGCTAGCCCCTCGTGCAAAACCTGCATGATGGACAGCACGGTATCGAGGCCGATGAAGTCGGCGAGCTGCAGCGGCCCCATGGGGTGGTTAGCGCCGAGCCGCAGCGCGGTATCGATCGCATCGACCGAGCCGACGCCCTCGTAGAGCGTATAGATCGCCTCGTTGATCATCGGCAGCAGAATTCTGTTGACGATAAAGCCGGGGAAATCTTCCGAGACGATCGCGGTCTTGCCGAGCCGGGCGATCAACTGCTTGGCGGCGCCGAAGGTGACGTCGTCCGTCGCAATGCCGCGAATCAGTTCGACAAGCTGCATGCGCGGCACCGGATTCATGAAGTGGATGCCGATGAAATGTTCCGGCCGGTCGGTTGCCGCAGCAAGGCGGGTAATCGAGATCGACGAGGTGTTGGTCGCGAGGATCGCGCTAGACTTCAAGTTCGGGCTGACCTTTTGAAAGATCGCGTGCTTGACCGGCTCGTTTTCGGTCGCCGCCTCGATCACCAGGTCGGAGTCCGCAAAGGCGGTGTAATCGGTCGCGCGGGAGACATGTTTGAGCGCCGCCTGCACGGCGGCTTCGTCGATCTGCTTGCGTTCGACGAGGCGGGCGAGATTGCCGCTGATCGTCGCGAGACCGTGATCGACCCGTTCGTCGGAAATGTCGTTCAGCACGACGTCGAAACCAGCGACGGCACAGACCTGCGCAATTCCGGCGCCCATCTGTCCGGCGCCGATAATTCCGATTTTATTGATTTCAGCCATGGGGTCTCATCCGAAAGAGAAACGGCACGTGATCCGCCGGATCGGGAACCGCTTAGCGAATGTCGCGCCAGGACACGCGGGCGCTGGCGATCCAGCGAGGACTTACGCCAGTTCACCACGCCTCGTCAAAGACCGTGTGACGGCGCCGCGATTCTCTCGTCCGCCGGAGGCGTGATCCTGCCAGGCCGGCGATGTTAGCGGCCGACGCTGAAATGCAGCGGCACGGTGAATGAGCCGCCGTTGACGCCGGGCGGTGCCGGCGGCACCGGATTGGCCCGGTGCACGGTCTCGACCGCCGCCCGGTCGAGGATCGCGGAGCCCGAGCTTCGCACCAAGCGCACACCACGAATGCCGCCGCCGGAGCTCACCGAGAAGGCGACGAGCGCGGTGCCGCCAACGCCCTGCGCCCGCGCTTCCTCTGGATATTCCTTCGCCCCCATGATGCGCATGACGATTTCGCTCTTCCAATCGGCGACCGCGGCGCCGCTGAGGCCGGCCATCGGAGCCGCCTGCCGCGCCGAGCGGGGCAGGTCGGTGTGCGTCGATTTGATCCGCCGCTGCGGCTTCGGCATATGCTGGGTCGGCTTCGGCTTTTCGACTTTCTTCTCGATCACGGGCTTCGGTGGCGGCGGGGCCGACATGACGACTTCCGGCTGTTCGGCCGGCAGCACATCGGGCTCGGGCGGCGCTGTCGTGTCCGTTAATGGCGGCGGCTGGTCGGGCGGCGGCGGGATATTCGGGGTCGGCGGCGGCGGCTGATCGGGCTGCACCTGGTCCGGCTGCGGCGGCGTATCGACCTCATCCTGCGGCGGCGGCGCGACAGCGATGGGCGCGAGATCGATCATCACCGCGTCCGGCGGCATGCCCGGCGGGCGGTCGTCGCGCGGCGTGAGGATATAGGCCGTCAGAAGCGCCAGATGCACAGCGACAACGATGGCCGCCGCGAGGCCCCAACGGCGCCAGCCACCATGCTCCGGCGGCGGCAATATGGTTTCGGCGAAGCTCGCCGGCATCGCTGTGACAGCATCGCTCATGGCGCTGCGGCGGGCTCCGGCGCGTTCTCGGGCGCCTGCGAGGCGTCGAGGCCGACAAGGGCGATCTTCAGATAGCCCGCCTTGCGCAGCAGGTTCATGATGTCCATGACGCTGCCATAGGCGATGGATTTGTCGCCGCGCAGAAAGATGCGCTGCTGCTTGTCGCCGCCTGAGGCCGCATCGACCGCGGCGCCGAGCGAATCATGCGCGACCTGCGAGTCGCCGATGGCGAGCGTCAGATCGGGCTTGATCGTGACGAAAATCGGCTTGTCCGGCCGCTGCGCGGCTTGGGCCGTCGAGGCCGGCAGATCGACATTAATATCGACCGTCGAGAGTGGCGCCGCCACCATGAAGATGATGAGCAGCACAAGCATCACGTCGATGAATGGCGTGACATTGATATCGTGGTTTTCATCGAGCGTATCGTCGCTCGTCGAAAGCTTGACGGCCATGGTTCACTCCGCCGGGCGGCGCATGCCGACGACGTGCCAGTTCTCGGTCGCCGTCGGCGCGCCGCGGTCGAGGTCGCGCGAGACATGGCGCAGGATTTCCGCCGCCGCATCGCCGAGAATGGCACGATAGCCCGAGATGCCGCGGGCGAAGACGTTGTAGATGATCACCGCCGGGATCGCGGCGACGAGGCCGAAGGCGGTCGCGAGCAGCGCTTCGGCAATGCCCGGCGCGACGACCGCGAGATTGGTCGTATGCGTCTTCGAAATGCCGATGAAGCTGTTCATGATACCCCAGACGGTGCCGAAGAGACCGATGAAGGGAGCGGTCGCGCCGATCGTGCCGAGAATGCCGGTGCCCCGGTTGATCATCCGCCCGGCGCGCGCTTCGATACGCCCGATCAGCGCCGCAGCGCGCTCCTTGATGCCGTCGGCGTTAAGATCGGCCGAACGATCGACCTCGGCGGCGGCGGCGTCGACCATGCGCACCACCGGGCCTTTCGCGCCCTCGAGTTCGGCGCGGGCGGCATCGAGCGTCGCGGCGCGCGCAAGGATGGCGAGCTGGTTCTGCGCCCTTTGCTTGGCGGCGAAGAGCTCGATGCTCTTGGCGATATAGACCGTCCAAGTCAGTAGCGAGGCCAAAGCCAGGCCGACCATCACGACTTTCACGATGATGTCGGCGTTGAGGAACATGCCCCAGGGCGAGAGATTCTGCGGCAACAGTCGCGCCGAGATCGAGCCTGGCGAGGTTTGCAGAATCGGCACGTCCTCCGCCGCCGCGGGTTTCGGTGCGGCCGCAGCCGCGGGTATTGCGGGCGCCGCTGCGACGGGCGCGACGGCTTGAGGAGCCTGCACGGCAGGCGCGGGGCTTACCGGCGCAAGACTTGCGGGCGACGGCGCTGCAACCGGCGCGGCTGTCTGCGCGAAGCCGAATGTGGGAATTGCGATCAGAGCGAGGAGGATTGCGGAGGGGACAAAAGCGCCGGACCGAGCCTTTACGCGACGCGCATCAAACAACAGCATGAATCCCATCCTTGTTCTTTGCCTTCCGCCCGTAACGCCCACCAGCTTGCGTGGCAGGGCGCTCGCGGTCAATCGGCGCAAGGAAATATTCGCGCAATTGAATGACTTCTCGGTCCTTTCCCGAGCGCGCCGCTCTTCTACGCCGATGTCACTGGCAAGTCTTCTCGATTCTTCCGAGAAAATTTGGAACCAGTACTTGGGAAAAATTCCCTAGATCGCGAACAGCTTGTCGCCGATGAAGCCGCCCGCCGTGACACCCGGCGGGCAGGCGAACAGGCCGCTGCCGACATGGGTGGTGAACTGGTTCATCGCGTCGATCTTGGAGAGCTTATCGAACAATTTGACGAATCCGCTGCGCGGGTCGCGCTGATAGCAGACGAAGAGGCTACCGGCATCATATTCGATGCCCTGGTGCCAGGGCGGCCAACGCTCGGCGATGAAGCTGGCGCCGTTGTTGTAGGAATAACCGCGCCGCAGAATCTGCGTGCCGCCGTTCATCGCGGGCGCGGCGACGTGCGCATGCGCCGTCACCGGGGTCAGCAGACTGCCGTCCTTATCGACAGCATTGACATCGAGCGGATCGGATTCCTTTGTGCCGGTCAGCGGCGCGCCGGAGAGCTTGCGCCGGCCGATGGTCTGCTCCTGATAATCGACATCCATCCGGTCCCAATGTTCGAGCGCGATGCGGACGACCCGGGCGACGACATAGCTGCCGCCCGCTATCCAGGCCGGCCCCTCTTCGCCGACCCAGACGAAGCGATCGTAATCAAGCGGCGTCGCCGGGTTGATCGTGCCGTCCTTGAAGCCCATCAGATTGCGCGGCGACTTGTCGCCATATTGGGCGGAAAAGCCGCTCTGCGCCCAGCGGATCGAGGCGATGCCTTGCGCTTCGCGCGCCAACTGCCGCACGGCGTGGAAGGCGACTTGCGGATTATTGGCGCAGGCCTGCACCGAGAGATCGCCGCCAGTGCGGCCGTCGACCAATTGATCGCCATTGAAATAGGGCAAGTCGATCAGCGCCTCAGGCTTTTCGCTCTTGAGGCCATAACGGTCCTTGCCGCCCTTTTCGAACAGGCCGGCACCGAATCCGAAGGTCACGGTGAGTCGGCTCGGCGAAAGCCCCAAGGTCTCGCCGCTGTCGGTCGCGAGTGCGGATTGCGAGAGATTGACGCCGCCCGCCGAAAGCTTCACGGCAATGTCGGTCCAGCGCCGCAGCAGGGCTTTCACATCCTCCACCTTGTCGGTGTGAAGATCGAAGGTGGCGAAGTAGGTCTGCGTTTGCGACGGCGTCGCGATGCCGCCTTGATGCACACCGAAAAACGGTTCGGTGTTGGTCTCGGGCAATGGCTTCGGCGTGGCGCCGATCGCGGGCGCGGCGTTGACACGCGTCGCGACGCCGCTCGCAGCCAGCACGCCGCCCGCGCCGACGAGGAAATTGCGCCGCGAACTCTGCAACCTATCTTCGGACTTGCTCATCTCAGTTTTCGCGTCCTGCCAAACTGCGCACCTTCGCGCACCACTTTCTGTTCAGTATGGGCCGTAGACGATTTTCGCCGGCGCTGCACTAAAAATCTACTGTAAAACCAGTAGTTTAGAACAAATCGAAACTAGAGCGGGCGGCGCGGAATGGATATCGGCTTTCTGCGCTGCCTCGCCCTGGTTTGTAATGTTCGACCGCGATTTAGTGCGCGATAGCCAGCGTGTTTACGTCGTCGTTGACGTAGTAGAAGCCCTTGCCGTCGAGCGTCAGGGCGACGCCGAAGAGATTGCCGCTGCCGGGCGGGGTTTGCGCCTTGTTGGTGTTGATCCAGTGTGACGCGACCTGCGTTTTCCTCGCCGGATTGATCTCGATGATCTGGCCGTCGAGTCCGTTGATCGCGAGCAGATTGCCGTTCGGCGCCTTTTCCAGCGCAAGCGGGCGCTTCAGCAATCCGTCCTTGGTGACGAGCGTGCCGGTGCCGGCGCTGTCGGTGCGGGTCCGCGCCGCCGGAATCGCGTTGACGGCATTGGCGATGGCGTCGGAGACGTAAAGCGTGTCGCCTTCGAGCGCGAGGCCGGTCGGGCCGATGACGAAAACGTCCTTGTCGGCGCGTTCGCCGAAGCCGTCGGCGATTATCGTCTCCTTGGTGATCCGCGGCCCATCCTTGTCGATCGCCAGTTCGAGGCGCAGCACGGCGGCGAGCTTGCCCGTTTGTTTCACGGAGGGAAACTTGCCGGCGCCGATCTGCGAGACGAACAAAGTCGCGGTGTCGCCGCGATCGACGAGCGCCACATTGCCCCACGGGCCATCGATATGGCCGCCGGCAAAAGTTTTGACGAGCTTGCCGTCGGCGTCGAAGACGATGAGACAGCCGGAGCCGGTCGTCGCGAACGTGCCGTCCGTCGAGGGCACGCTGCCGACGATCACATAGCCGGACTTCAGCAGGGTCATGGCGGTCGTCAGGCCGACGCCGCCGGGGCAGGAGGCCAGGCGCTGCGGCACCGAGGCGAACAGGGTCGTCGTCTTCGCTGCCGGATTGTAATCGACGATCGTCGTGCCAGCGCCCTGAAAGTTCTGCTTGTTGTTGAAATTGTCGACGAGCACATCGCCCTGCTTGATCTTGCCGATCGAGACCGGCGCGACGACCACGGCATAGGGATTGGAATCGCCGTTCGCCGGAATGGTCGAGTTGAGAACGGTGAGCTTCTTTACCGTATCGAGAAAGTTCGGCGTCTCCGCCTTTGCCGGCGCGCCGAAAATCATCGGGGCGAGCGTCGCTGCCAAGGCGAGATGCGAAAGCGCAACGGCGCGGTTCTTTACAAGTCTGTTCATGTCTACACCATTTGCTATTAGCGCCATGGCCGACGCGCGCTGGGGCGCCGGCGAAGAGCGTTTGAGGACGCCTTAGAAGGCGATCGTCGTGCGGGCGCCGAAGACAGCTTCGTCATGCACGAGCGTCGTCGGATTCGACGGGTTCACGATGCCGCCGCCGGGGTTGAAGATGTATTGGAAATCGGGCGTGAGCTGCCACCACGTCGCGAGGTTGATCGTATAGAAGGTCTCGATGAAGGTTTCCGAGGTCTTGATCGGCGACAGCGTGCCAGCGGGCGCGATTGCCGCTGTGTCGGCATCGAAGCCTCGAGCGCCGCTTGAGAAGAGACCGTAGCCGAAGCCGAGGCCGACGATGTCGCCGTCGCGGCCCTGGAACGGCGCCTTGAGCGTGACGCCGCCGTTGACGCTGAAGCTGATGAGGTTGCGATCGTTGAGCGGCGCGCCCATGAGACGGGCGAAGACGCTGAGCGCGCGTGGAGCGGAGAGATCCGGCTGCCAGATGACCTGATCGAAGATGCCGTAGAAGCCGTAATTGCCGAAGTCGAGCCGGGGCGAGCCGTCGGTGACGGCGAGCGGCAGCCCATCGCTGTCATAGCGCTTGTCGGGGAACGGCGCGGTATCATACCAGAAACCGAGCTTATAGGTCCCTGCCAAGCCGGTGGGCTTGATCTTCGGGTCCGTCGGCGGCGGGTTCAGCGCATATTGCAATTCGCCGACGACGAGCGCGCCCGTATTGAGACTGAAACGCACGCCATAGGCCTCCGGCCCGCGCAACGCATCGTCATCATAGAACGGGCCGCCCGGCGGATTGTCGTCGAAGACGCCGATAAGTCCCGTCACGTTCGGCATAACCTGGCCGTGCAACCGCACGCCGAGCGACGAAAGTGGATAGGCCGGGCCGCCGCCATACATGTCTTCTGCAGGGATCAGCGGCCAGCCCATCATCGTGTTGAGGAAGAGCAGCGAATTGCTGCTCGTAATGAACTCCTGATCGAGGCTGATCTGGCCGATCTTGACGTCCCATCCGGTATTGCCGAGCGTCTGCTGATACCAGAGCTCCCAAAGCCGCGTGGAATCTTCCGCCTCAAGGCCGCTGACCCATTGCAGCACGCCGAGATTCTTGGTGCTGAGGTTCGAGCCGTGGATTTGCACGGCGCTCACCTCGAAAAGGCCGCCGGCCCAGCCGAAAGCCTTGCTCGTGTCGAGCTGCACCGTCGGCGTGGTCACGCCGTCATAGTCCGCGCCGCGCTTGTAGCCGCCGCTGACATTGCCGAAGACTTCGCTCTCCTCAAAGAGGGTGAAGGTGATGCCGTATTTCGCGAGCGCCGGGCGCAGGCCGCCGGCATCGCCCAGGAGCGTCGTGCGCGACGGGGCGAAGAGATCGCTCAGGCTGAAAGTGGGCGCCGGAGCCGCAACAGTGTTCGCGTCTGCAGCCTGCGCCGAATCCACCTGCGCGCCCACGCCGAGCAGGCACAATGTGCAGAGCACCGTGCTCGTCCCGAATAAGACACGGGCGCGGCGCGATTTGCGCCCGCGATTGCCGTCCGTCGGCATACGATTCCTGGCTTGTGCCATTTGCGCCCCCGCACAAAGAATAAAAGCTTAGGAGACCGTTATTGCGCCAAGTTTTCGTAGTCAATACTTTGGAGTAAGAAAGGAACTCTTCTAAACACTACACAAGAACTCTTCCAAAGACTAAATAAGAATGCTTCTAAAGACTATCTAAGAACTTTTCTAAACAACCTGCGTACTTGCCGTTCAATTCGACGGCAAACCGGGGATGTTGATGCCCGCCGTTTGTAACAGCAGGACGACATTGAGCGCGAGGATAATCGCAGTGCCCGCGATCGCCGCCACGTCGGTCAATCTGCTGTTGGCGAACGCCGCGCCCATAATGTCGGCGCGCCGCGTGAAGAGGACAAGCGCAATCATCGGTACGGGCAGCACGATCGAGAGCACGACCTGGCTGAGAACGAGAGACTGCGTGGCATTAACGCCGAGCGCGACGACGACGAAGGCGGGGATCATGGTCACGAGGCGCCGCAACCAGATCGGAATGCGGAAGCCGACGAAACCCTGCATGATCATTTGCCCGGCCATGGTGCCTACGGCCGAACTCGAGACGCCGGAGGCCAGCAGCGAGACGAGAAAGATGGCTGCCGCCGCCGAGCCGAGCAGCGGCGTCAAGGTGTGATAGGCGGTCTCGATCTCCGCGACATCGCTGTGCCCGGCATGGAAGGCGGCCGACGCCATCATCACCATCGCCATATTGACGAGGCCGGCGACGGCCAGCGCGATGAGGACTTCGATATTAGAAAAGCGCAGCAGTCTGCTGCGCTCATCGTCATTGCGCGCCGGCACGCGGTTCTGCGTCAGGCCCGAATGGAGATAGATGGCATGCGGCATCACCGTTGCGCCGATGATGCCGACCGAAACCGTCAGCGCCGCGGCGTCGGGCAGGGATGGGACGATTGAATGATACGCCACGGCACCCCAGGCGACCGGCGCGATGAACACTTCGACGACGTAGCAGAGTGCGATAGTCGCCACGAGCGCGCCGATGATCAATTCCATCGGCCGGAAGCCCTTCGACTCGACGAGCAGAATAGCATAGGTAATGATCCCCGTGATCCCCATCCCGTACAGAAGCGGCAGGTGCCGCAAAAGCGAAAGCCCGATCGCGCCGCCGAGAAATTCGGCAAGATCGGTCGCCATCGCTGCCACTTCGCTGACGATCCACATGGCGATGACGACGGGCTTGGGGAAATGCGCCCGGCACATTTCCGCCAGGTTCTTACCCGTGACAATGCCGAGCTTGGCTGACAGAGCCTGGAACAGCATGGCGATGACATTCGCCATCAGAACGACCCAAAGCAGCACATAGCCATAGCGCGCGCCGGCCTGGATGTTGGTGGCGAAATTGCCGGGGTCCATATAGGCGATCGAGGCGATGACGGCAGGCCCGGCAAAGAGCAAGGCATCCCTCAGCCGCAGCTGCCGGCCGTTAAGGACGGCGCCGATGGCGGTCGTTGTCTTTTCTGTCAATGTCGGGCGTGGGAGAGCTTGATCGGTCATTTTGCCTACTGATGTCACCTATGCACCCTAATGTAGCCTTAGCTACATTTACGTCAAGGGGCACGACCTTGCAGCCGCGCTCGGCACCGCGAATACGGCGCCTGCGGCGGGCGACGGGGTACCGCTGGATGCAATAAGGAAGGGTGGGGAGCGAGACCTATGCCGCGGGCGTCGCCACGGCGGCCTGCTTCTTAGCCTTGCGGCGGTCCTGGATCGTCTGGACGATCACATAGAAAGCCGGCACGAACAGGACCGCGAGGCAGGTCGACGCCAGCATGCCGGTGAAAACGGTGATGCCGATCGATTTGCGGGCGTTGGCGCCAGCGCCCTCGGCCAGGACGAGCGGCACGACGCCGAGAATAAAGGCGAAAGACGTCATCAGGATCGGCCGGAATCTGGCCCGCGCCGCCTCGCGCGCGGACTCGATGATGTCGTGCCCCTCGAGATGCAGATCGCGGGCGAATTCGACGATGAGGATGGCATTCTTCGCCGATAGCGCGATCAGCAGGACAAGGCCGATCTGCACATAAAGATTATTGTCGATCCGCAACGCGGTGAACACCGAAACCGGCCCGACCAGCGACAGCGGCACGGCAAGAATCACGGCAAGCGGCAGCAGCCAGCTTTCGTATTGGCCGGCGAGGACGAAATAGACGAGCAACAGCGCCAGGCCGAAAGCGAGATACATCTGGCCGCCGACGATCTTCTCCTGATAGGACATCGCCGTCCAATCGTGGCCCGTGCCGCGCGGCAGTTCGCGATCGGCGACCTGCTCCATCAGGTTCATCGCCTGGCCCGAACTGTAGCCCGCCGCCGGCATGCCGATGATCGTCGAGGACGGATAGAGGTTATAGAGGCTGATCAGCGAGGCGCCCACATCCGACTGGAAATGGACGATGGTCCCGAGGGGAATCATATTGCCGTCCGTATTGCGTACCGGCAGATCCTCGACATCTGACGGCCTGACCCGGAATTGCGAATCCGCCTGTGTATAGACTTGGAAGGTACGGCCGAACTTGTTGAACTGGTTGATATAGGTCGAGCCGAGATAGGAGGTCAGCGTATCGAAGACCTGTTGGACCGTGACATGCAGGCTCTCTGCTTTCGTCCGGTCGACCTCGACGGCGAGTTGCGGCACGTTCGCGCGGAAGGGTGAGGAGACACGCTGCAGCAGGCTCTGGCCGTTGGCGGCGCCGACCACCGCATTGGTGATGCTCTGCAATTTCGCGAGATCGAAACTGCCGTCCTTCAATTCGAGTTGGAAGGTGAAGCCGGCGGCATTGCCCACGCCCTGGATCGGCGGCGGCGGAACGACGGCGATGCGCGCCTCTTCCAGCTTCGACAGCGCCGCGTTGAGGTGCTGGTACATCGGCAGCAGGCCGAGCTTCGTTCCGCGCTGGTCCCAGGGCGTCAGGATGATATAGGCGACGCCCGCGTTGGCGAGAGAGGCGCTGTTGTCGAGCACCGAGACGCCCGAGACGGTGATCACGTGCTCGACGCCCTCGACCTTGCTGAGGACGTTGCTCACATCTTTCATCGCGGCGTCGGTGCGCTCGAGCGAAGCACCGTCCGGTAATTGCACGGCGGCGATGAAATAGCCCTGATCCTCGATCGGCAGGAAGCCGGTCGGAATCCGCGCAATGCCGTAGATGGCGCCGGCGATGATGAGGAGGCCGACCACAACGGTCGTGCCGCTGTAGGCCGTCAGGTGACGGATGATCCACATATAGCCGGCTTCGGCGCGCCCATAGACCTTGTTGAAGCCACGAGCGAAAATATTGCGCTGGTCGGGGGGCTTCGCCGCGCGCAGCCAAAGCGCTGCTTGGGTCGGCTTCAGCGTGACGGCGTTGACGGCGGAAATCAGCGCCGTCGCGGCGATGACGAGCGCGAATTGCGCATACATGCGCCCCGTCAGGCCGGGCAGGAACGCGGCCGGGAGGAACACCGACAAAAGGACAAGCGTGATGCCGACGATCGGCCCGAGCAATTGCTGCATCGCCTTGATCGCGGCGTCGTGCGGGCTGAGCCCCGCCTCAATATGGTGCGCGGCGCCTTCGACGACGACGATCGCATCATCGACGACGATGCCGATGGCGAGGATGATCGCAAAGAGTGTCGAGAGATTGATGCTGAAGCCCATCGCGTCCATGGCCGCGAAGGCGCCGATGATCGTCACCGGCACGGTCGTCGCCGGCACCAGCATCGCGCGCCAGTCCTGCAGGAAGACGAGGATCACGATGAGCACGAGAATCCCCGCCTCGAACAAGGTCTTGTAGACCTCATGCACCGAGGCCTGGACGAAGACCGTCGTGTCGAAGGGGACGGTGTAGGTGAGCCCCTGCGGAAAATCCTTCGCCAGCAGCTTCATCTTGGCTTCGACGGCCTGCTCGACAGCGAGCGCGTTGGCGCCGGGCAGTTGATAGATCGCAATGCCGGCCGCCGGCTGCTTATCGAGATAGAAGGACTGACTATAGGTCTGCGCGCCGAGTTCGACGCGGCCGATGTCGCGGATGCGGGTGACGGCGCCGTTGGAGCCGGTCTTGACGATGATGTTCTCGAACTGATGCACGTCGTCGAGGCGGCCCGCGACATTGAGCGTGTATTGGAAGGCCTGCCCCGCCTTCACCGGTGGCATGCCGAGCTGGCCGGCGGTGACCTGCTCGTTCTGCTGCTGGACGGCACTGATGACATCCTGCGTCGTCAGCGCGCGCGCGTAGAGCTTGTTGGGGTCGAGCCAGAGGCGCATCGCATATTGGCCGGCGCCGAAGACATTCACATTGCCGACGCCCGGCACGCGCGCCAATTCATCCTGCAAATGAATCGTCGCGTAATTGGCGAGATAGAGGGAATTGTAGCGCGAGTCCGGCGAATAGAGCGTGACGAAAAGCAGGACCGCGGTCGATCGCTTCTGCACGACCACGCCCTGGGCCTGGACGGATTGCGGCAACGACGCCAGCGCCGAGGCGACGCGATTCTGCACCAGGATTTGCGCGAAATTGATGTCGGTGCCGATGTTGAAGGTGACGGTGAGGGTATAGGTACCGTCGGAAGCGCTCGTCGATTGCATGTAGATCATGTTTTCGACGCCGTTCACCTTCTCCTCGATCGGCTGGGCGACGGTCTCGACCAGAGTCTTGGCGCTGGCGCCCGGGTAGCTGGTCGTCACCTGGATCGTCGGCGGGGTAATATCGGGATATTCCGAGACGGGCAGGCGCAATAGCGAGACGGCGCCGATCAGCATCGTGAGGATGGCGATCACGTTGGCGAGGATCGGCCGCTCGATGAAGAATTTTGAGATCATCGCGCCGGCCTATTTGGCTTCGGTGTCGGAGTCGGAATCGTTGGCGGTCATCTTTTGCATTTGCGGCGCAACCTTCTGACCCGGCGCGGCTTGCAGCAAGCCGGCGACGATGACCTTGTCCTTCGCCGTCAGTCCCGAAAGGATGCGGCGCATGCCATCGAAAGTCTCGCCGATCGTCACCTTGCGCTGCTCGACGACATTGTCGGCGTTGACGACGAGGACATAGCGGCCGCTTTGATCGGCGCCGATTGCTTCTTCCGGCACCAGCAGGGCATCGACCGGGCGCAGCGGCAGATGCACGCGCACGTAATAGCCGGGCAGCAACCGGAACTCTTTGTTGTCCAGCACGCCGCGCACATTCAATGTGCCGGTCGAGGGATCGACGTTCGGCGCGATATAATCAATCACGCCTTTGTAGGGGAAACCGCGATCGGTCTGCAGCGCGACCTCGACAGGCACTTTGCCGACGATGTCGGCGGTGGTGATGCCGTGCTTCGCCATTGCGGCGCGGATCGTCTGCACATCGCGTTCGCTGATGGTGAAATTCACCCAGATCGGATCGAGCTGATAGAGGGTCGCGAGCTGCGTCGGCGAATTGGTGCCGACAAGTTCGCCGATCGAAACGAGATGCTGGGTTACCGTACCGTCGAACGCCGCGCCGACCTGGGTATAGCCGTAATTGATCTGCGCCTGCTGCAGATTGGCTTGATCCTGATCGACTGTCGCCTGGTTGAGGTCGCGGGTCGCGCGCGTCTGGTCGAACGTCGCCTGAGTCGAAACCTGCCGCGAAACGAGCGTCTGCTGGCGGTTGAACTCGATCTGCGAATTCAGCAATTGCGCCTTGGCGCCGTCGAGTGCCGCCTGCGCCTGATCGACCTTCAGCTCGTAAGGCTCGGGCTCGATGACGAAGAGCTTCGTGCCTTTCTTGACCGCCGCGCCGTCCTTGTAGTCGATCTCCTGAAGGAAGCCCTGCACACGGGCGACAAGATTGACGCTGTTGACGGCCGCCATATTGCCGGTGGCTTCGAGATAGGGCTGCACCGTCTTCTGAATCGGATAGGCAACGCCGACCGCGGGCGGCGGCGGCGGCACGTAAGTATTTTCCTGCTGGCAAGCTCCGAGAAACGTCAGAAGCCCGAATGCCGCGACGCCCCGCGCCGTTCTGAAAACCGTCAGCATTCGTTCCCCTCGAACCGTGCCGACCGAAATAGGCACGCGACCCTAACCTTGAACAGATCGCGGAGGCAATCGGCGGGCGGGCTAATGCGCCATAAAGATCGGTATATTGGCCTCGGCGAGAATCTGGCCCGTGGCCCGGCCAAAGATGAATTGGCGCAAGCGGCTTTGCGTATAGCCGCCCTTGATCAGCAGATCGGCGCCGAGGGAGCGGGCGGTGACCAGAACCGCAAGACCGGGCGTCTTGGCCGTTTCGTGCACGTCGATCGCGCGCGCCGGCACGCCGTGGCGCTTCAGATTTTTGACCAGTTGCACATGGTCCGGTCCGCTCAGGGTATAGCCGGGGATGGTGAAGACAGGCACGTCGCGCGCCAGCTTCAGCAGCGGCAAGGCGAAGGCGACGGTGCGCGCCGTCTCCGAATTGCGATTCCAGGCGATGGCGATCACCTCGCCGAGCCGCTCCGGCGCGCGGGGTGGGGCGATCAGCAGCGGCCGGCCGCTTTCGGTCAGCGCCGCTTCGAGAGTCGATTTGCGCGGCTGCCCGGCGCCGGAGGCCGGCCGCCCGACGGCTATGATGTCGAAGACGCGGCCATATTCGCCGACGCCGTTGTCGGAGATCAGCCCGCTACGGACCCAGCCGTAGGACGGCGCGGAAGCGTCAGTTGCGTCGGATTGCGGCGGGATCGCCGCATCCCGCATGAAGCTCTCGAAAGTCTTGCGCGCCTCATCGAGAAGGTCGCGCCGCACCGCGTCGTCGAAGACGATGCCGTCGAGCGAAAAGTCCGCCGCGACGATCTGCGTCAGGTCCGGCCCCAGCGCGACGCCCTCGATATAGCTGTCGAATTTCTGGGCGAGCAGCCGGGCGGTCTCAAGCACGGCCGACATGCCCGCGTGCGTTTCAACGGGGATCAGGATGGACTTCATCGGCCTTGTCCGGTTGCCGACGCATGATGCCCGAATTTGCGCCCAAGACAAAATATCTAAAGCACGATGGTTAAGCTCTCCGCGGCGCGGGTCACGCCCGTATAGAGCCAGCGGGCGCGATGGTCGCGAAAGGCGCTGCTCTCGTCGAACAGCACGACGTCGTCCCATTGCGAGCCTTGCGCCTTGTGCACGGTCAGCGCGTAACCGTAATCGAATTCATCGGATTCGCGGCGCAGCGCGTAGGGGATCTCCTCCTCGCTGGTGAAGAATTCCGGCAATACGCCGATGCGCAGTGGCTTGTGGGTGCTGTCCTCCTCCGGCACGACGGTCATGCGGATTTTCCGGCGGCGCAGGCTTCCCGCCGTGCGCACATTCCAGAGCGAGCCGTTGAGCAGTCCCTTCTTGCGATCGTTGCGGAGGCAGACGAGCTTGTCGCCGGGTTCCGGCAATATGTCGGAGCGGCCGAGCAATTCGCGAATCCGGCGGTTATAGGCGCGGCGCGTGCGGTTCAATCCGACGAGCACCTGATCGGCGGCGGTCACCTGCTCGGCGTCGATCGCATCGCGATGGATGATGCGGCACGCGCCGTAGAAGCCGGGCGTCAGCCGGCCGCCTTCGCGGATCGTCATGGAAAGACGGATGATCGGATTGTCGGCCGCCTGGCGGTGCACTTCGGTCAGCATGACGTCGGGCTCGGCCTCGGTGAAGAAGCCGCCGCCCTTGATCGGCGGCAATTGCGCCGGATCGCCGAGCACGAGGACGGGCTTGCCGAAGGAGAGGAGATCGCGGCCGAGTTCCGCATCGACCATCGAGCATTCGTCGATGATGATGAGTTCGGCCTTGGCGGCGGGGCTTTCCTCGTTCAGCACGAACAGCGGCTCCTCGCTGTCGCTCTCCTTGGCGCGGTAGATCATGCTATGGATGGTGCGCGCGTCGCGGCAGCCCTTCGAGCGCATCACCAGCGCCGCCTTGCCGGTGAAGGCGCCGAACAGAACCTCGCCGTCCTGAGCGTCGGCAATGGTACGGGCGAGCGTCGTCTTGCCGCTGCCGGCATAACCGAACAGACGGAAGACTTGCGGCGCGCCGCGCTTCAGCCAGAAGCTGACAGCCTTCAGCGCCGCGTCCTGTTGGGGCGACCATTCCATGCTTGCGTCAGATCATGCCATTTGGAGGTCGAATTGGGGTGTGCGGCGGCGTTGTTAAAAACACTTCTAAACAAGGCCTTAGAACATTTCCATTCTCTTGGACGTGACTTGCTTTTGGCCAAAACTTCGCGCTCTAGATGTTCATACACGGCCAAACAGGACTTCAGAAAGATGCATATGAATCGCTTGAATATGGGTCATGCTGCGGCGCTCGCCTTGGCGTTCGCGTTCGCTGCCGTCCCGGCGCATGCGGCGGGTGCCGCGCCGACGATCGAGTTCCACGACGGCACGATCACGCCGCTGCAACTCGAAGTGCCGGCCAATACGCGTTTCAAGATCGTTGTGCACAACACCGGCAAGACGGCCTCCGAGTTCGAAAGCCACCGGCTGCACAAGGAAAAGGTCGTGGCGGCCGGACATACGGTGAGCGTCGAAGTGCATCCGCTGGCGCCCGGCAAATATGATTTCTTCGATGATTTCCACGAGGGCGCGCCGAAGGGCGTCATCATCGCGAAATAGGGCGCCGGCTTCGGCGCGGCGGCCTCACTCCGCCAGATGGCCGAAATCCCGGATCACGCTTTCATAAACCGCGCGCTTGAAGGGAACGATGATCTGGGGCAGGCGCTCCATCCGTTCCCAGCGCCAGGCATCGAACTCGGGATGCGCGTCGCCGCCGGGCGTGTGAATGTCGATCTCGGATTCGTCGCCCTCGAAGCGCATCGCGAACCATTTCTGTCTTTGGCCGCGATAGCGGCCTCGCCATGAGGCCTTCGCGGCCTCCACCGGCAGATCGTAGCTGTACCAATCGGGCGCCTCGGCAAGCAGCTTCGCCGAGGAAACATTGGTTTCCTCGAAGAGTTCGCGCAGCGCCGCGTCGTAGGCGGCCTCGCCGGGATCGATGCCGCCCTGCGGCATCTGCCAGTCAAAATCGAAATGCTCGTGCCGGCGGTGCCGGCGGCGGCCGAGGAAGACAAGGCCCTCCCGGTTGAGAAGCATGACGCCGACGCATGGCCGATAATCCAACAACTCGCTCATGTGACTCTTGACGAATGGTTTGTTTCACTGGCCCCGATCGACCACGCTGGGCGCTTCCTTGCCGACGGCGGCGCTCAGCGGGATGATTGCGAGACCGCGGGACTGGGCGACGCGGGCGAAGCTGCCGATCTTCTCGAGAGTCTCTGGCAAAGCGCTTGCCACACCGATCGCGAGACCCTTATTGCGGGCGATGGCTTCCAGCTTCACCAGCGCCGCGTCAACCCTATCTGGCGTCGCATCGAGGACGAGATCGGCCCTGGCGGCGGGCACATCATCTTGCGTGGCCAGCGTCGCCGCCAGGCTTTGCGGCGAGGTGCCGTCATCGAGATATATAAGCCCGCGTTCGCCGATTTCCTGTAGCACGGGCGCGAAACTCGCGGCATCGGCGGTGAATTTGCCGCCGAGGAAATTGCCGATGCCGACATAACCGGAAAAGCGGCTCATCAGCCAATGCAGATTGTCGGTATTTTCAGCCGGGGTCGCGCGCGTCAGCAGCGTGTGCGGGCCGGGATCGGTTTGCGGATAATCGACCGGCTCCATCGGCATTTGCAGGATCACTTCATGGCCGGCCGCGCGGGCCTGCGCCACGCTCGCGGCAAGATCACGTCCATAGGGCGCGAAGGCAAAGGTCACGCCGCCAGGCAGGCTCTCGATGGCCGTTTCGGTGATTGTGCGGCTGAGGCCGAGGCCGCCGATGACGAGGACGACGCGGGGCGCGCCGGCCTTGAGCGCGGAACTTGTCCCAACCGGCCGCGCATAGACATCGGCCGGGCGGGCGCCATCATCGCCGATGCGCGGCAGAAGTCCGTAGCGGCTGTTTTCGACAAGCCTCGGGTCTGGCGCCGGTGCCAGCGCGACGCCACGCGCCTGCGGCACCTCGATGATCATCGAGTTCAGGCGCGGTGCCGCCATTGGCGCGGATGACCTTGACGCCGCTTTCGTATTCGACTTGCGCCGCACTTTGAATGAGATCATGCGCCGGCGGCGCTGCCGGCTCTTTTGCCTTGGGCGCCGGCGGCGGGGCCGGTTCAGGCGCCGGGGCGACAATGGCGGCGACGGTTTGCGTGTCTACGGGGGGTGCGGCAAGCGCGTGCCACAGAATGAGGCCGCCAATCACGGCGCAGCCGAGAAAACCGGGCAGCAGCCAGGCGGGGCGGCGGCGCGGCGCGGCGGCTTTGCGGTCGAGCCCTAGCGGCTTGTGGAGATCATCGCTCGACATCGCTTCGCCTTTTCCCGCCGGAAGCTCGTGCCGCAAGAGCGAATCACGGCGCGCTCATCATACACAGGCACGGGAAGGGCAGAAACCGGTAGCGAAATCAAAAAGAAAAGTCCCGCAATCGGTGCGATTGCGGGACTTGATCTTCTTGTGGCCGATGGAGCGATCAGGGGCTCTTGCCGGCGCTCGGATCGGCGGGCGCTACCGGCTTGACGGCTGGCGCCGCCGGCTTCGCCGGGGCCGGCGCGGGAGTGACCGGTGCAACTGGCGCGGGCGTTTCGGGAGCCGCGTCGGCGCGCTTGATGCCGCGCAGCAGATCCTCGGCGGCGATCAGCTGCTTGTCGCTCTTCTCGTCCGGCGGGACATAGGCCTGCGAGCCGAACTCTTCGTGCTTGCCGTTGAGCAAGTGGCCCTTGAGCGAGGCCTCGCCCTTGGTTTCGTCGCGGCCCTTGAGATCGGCCGGCACGTCTTCCAGCACGAGGATATCGGGTTCGATGCCCTGCGCCTGGATCGAGCGGCCCGACGGCGTGTAGTAGCGTGCCGTGGTGAGCCGCAGCGCGCCACTGTCCGCGCCGAGCGGGATGATGGTCTGCACCGAGCCTTTGCCGAAGGAGCGCGTGCCGATGATCGTCGCGCGCTTGTGATCCTGCAGCGCGCCGGCGACGATTTCCGACGCCGAAGCCGAGCCGCCGTTGATCAGGACCACGAGCGGCTTGCCGTGGGAAAGATCTCCCGGCCGGGCGTTGTAGCGCATCGTCTCGTCGGCGTTGCGGCCGCGGGTCGAAACGATCTCGCCGTGGTCGACGAACGCATTGACGACGGCGATCGACTGATCGAGCAGGCCGCCGGGGTTGTTGCGCAAGTCGAGGATATAGCCTTTGAGCTTATCGCCGGGGTCGCTCTGGAATTTCAGCAGCGCGTCGCGCACGCCGTCGGCGGTCTGCTCGTTGAACTGGGTGATGCGGATATAGCCGATATCATCGCCCTCTACCTTCGAGCGCACCGATTTGATCTGGATGACGGCGCGGGTCAGCTTGATGTCGCGGGCGTCCTTCTTGGGTCCGCGCAAGATCTTGAGCGTCACGACCGTATTCGGCTCGCCGCGCATCTTGTCGACGGCCTGGTTCAGCGTCATCCCGTCGACCGCTTCGCCATCGATCGCCGAGATGATGTCGCCGGAGAGGATGCCCGCGCGTGAAGCCGGGGTATCGTCGATCGGCGTCACGACTTTGATGAAGCCGTTTTCCTGCGTCACTTCAATGCCGAGACCGCCGAATTCGCCGCGGGTCTGCACTTGCATGTCGTTGAAGGCTTTGGCGTCCATATAGCTCGAATGCGGATCGAGCGACGTGAGCATGCCGTTGATCGCCGCTTCGACCAGCTTCTCATCGTCGGGCTTTTCGACATAATCGGTTCTGATCTTCTCGAAGACGTCGCCGAACAGGTTGAGGCTGCGATAGGTGTCCGCCGCCGCCGCCGTGGCCGGCGTCGAGCCCGGGATCAGAAAAGCCTGCATACCCACCAAGACCGTCGCCGCGCCAAGCGCAGCGCCGCACAATAAAAGCGAAATTTTGCGCATTATCCGCGAACCCTTTGCATGTCCGGCCTTGCCCACCATGGGCCCGGATCGATCGCCGCCCCGTCTTTCCGAAATTCCACATAGAGGATAGGCTCAGCCGCGCCAATGGCCATTGCCGCGGCAGTCTTGACCGACCCGTCGCCCATGTTCGCGACTGGCTCGCCGGCGAGGACGAATTGTCCTGCCTCTACGTTAATTCTCTTCATTCCGGCCAAGACCATATAATAGCCTCCGCCGGCGTTGATGATCAAGACTTGTCCAAAGCTCCGGTAAGGTCCCGAAAAGGCGACCCAACCGTCATAAGGCGCCGCGACAATTGCCCCGGGCCGCGTTGCCATCAACATGCCCTTTTCCGTACCGCCGACGCCGTCCGGCGCGCCATAGGAGCGCAGAATCGTGCCCGCGGCCGGGAAGGGCAGTAGACCCTTCGTATCGGCGAAGGCGATGGCGGGAGCAAGGCGGCCGGGGTCCGTGAACGGCGAAATAATCGTTTTTTGAACGGGCGGCACGGCCGCTTCGGCGAGCTTGCGGGCGGCTTCGGCTTTCGCGGCTTCCTCCGCGGCCTTTTTCGCGCCGGCGAGATCCTCTTCCATCTTGCCGATGAGCTGTTTCATGCTCGTCGCCTGGCGAGCCAGGTCGGCGGCGCGCTGCTGCTCGGCGTCGAGCGCCTCTTCGGCGATACCGAGCGAAGCCTGCCGCGCGGAGACGAGAGCGGCAAGCTTTTGGCGCTGCAGCTCAAGCTCAGTGTTCTTCTGGGCCAATTGCGTCTTTTCGGTCGCGACCGCCTGGCGCAATTGCACGAGCGCCGAAAGATCGCTGGCGAGCGCCTCGGTCTCGGCGCGCATCTGCGGCACCACGGCGCCAAGCAGCATCGAGGTGCGAATCGCTTGCAGCATGTCCTCCGGCGAGACGAGGAGCGCGGGCGGCGGCGTGCGCCCCATCCGCTGCAGCGAGGCGAGAACCTCGGCGATAACATCCCGGCGGCTGGCGAGGGAGCGGCGAATGGCGTCTTCGCGCCCCCAGAGGCCGGCGAGCCGCGCCTCGGCGTCGCTCACCTTGGTCTCGTTGTCCTGGATCTGCTGCGTGGTCTCGATCAAGGCCGCCGAGAGCCTCGCCCGGTCGCCACGCAGATTTTCGACCTCGGCCTCGATCTTCTGCCGCTGTGCGTCTGAGGCGCCGATCGTATCCTCGACGCCCTGCAATTCGGTCTTATGCGCCGAAATCTCCTTCTCTTTGTCGCTGACGGCGGGCGAAGCCGGTGCTTCGGCCGCCGGCGCATTGGGCGTTTGCCCAGCGAGCGGCAGCGGCGCCAGCACAGCGAAGGCTAGTCCGAGCGGCGCGAGGCGCATGAAGCTTGGCTTGTCCCGGTGCAGGGGCGCGTTCGGTGGCGTCACGAATCACAGCTACGAAAGCGGCAATGGCCGAAGTATGACGCGGCAAGAGCTACAACAAAATCCGCGGTGGACGCGAGTGGCCTTAAATCCGGTGATAGGGGTGGCCGGAGAGGATTGTCGTGGCGCGATAGATCTGCTCTGCGGCGAGTACGCGCGCCAATTGGTGCGGCCAGGTCATGGCGCCGAAGGCAAGGACGAGCCGCGCCTCGGCCCGGAAGGCCGGGTCGAGCCCGTCGGGGCCGCCAATGACGAGGCCAAGCGTTGCGGCGCCATTGTCCCGCGCATTGCCGAGCTGGGCGGCGAAATCGGTGCTCGAAATCGCCTTGCCGGTCTCGTCGCAGGCGATGACATGCGCGTTGGCGCCGAGCGCCGCGCGGATCGCTTTCGCCTCTTCGAGCTTGCGATCCTGCGGCCGCCGGGAGCGGCTTTCGTCGATTTCGCGCAAGTCGATAGGCTGGATGCCGATGCTGCGGCCGATCGCCGCCGCGCGCAAAAAATAACGCGCGACAAGATCACGCTCGGGGCCGGGCTTCGCCCGTCCGACGGAAATCAAGAGCAGACGCACCGGACCAAGCCTCCAGCCGAGCCGGCTTTACGCGAAGAAAAAATCACTCCCGCGTGCAACTCGCACGCCGATCAATACGGGGAAATTTGCGGTTCTCAGCCGGCGTGGCGTTCGCTCGGCCGGTCGTGCCCCCACATCTTTTCCAAATTGTAGAACTGCCGCACCTCGGGCCGGAACAGATGGACGATGGCATCGCCGGCGTCCACCAGTACCCAGTCGCAATGTGACAATCCTTCGACGCGCGGCGCCACGACGCCCAATTCCTTGAGCGCCTTGATGACACGCTCAGCCGTCGCGCCAACATGCGTGTTGGAGCGGCCGGTGGCGATGATCATTGTATCGGCGAGCGCAGTCTTGCCATTGAGATCGATGCAGACAATTTCCTCGGCCTTGGCATCCTGGAGACACCGCAGCACAGTCTGCACCAGCACGCCGGTTTGGGACTCGACGGACTCCCGCACCGGAGGAAACGGTAGTGCTACCGCTTCACGGGCAATTGTCGAAACCAGTGGTTCGATCCTCCTGTGGCGCATTCGGAGAACGCGCAGCTTCTAAAATGGAGCGAATCGGCTTTTTTTTCAATCCATACCTGTGCAAATTGGCCTCTTGCGTCGCAGCACGCGCTCCGTATAAGGCCGCTAGGTGTCTTGCCGGCAACACGTCACATTGCGGCAAGGCGCAACGGAATACTCGCGAGGCAGCATGTGTCAGCATCGGGGAGGGGGTTGATGGTCGGGGTCGAGGCGAAACAGGGCCAGAGCATTGAATTGCGGCGGCCATTGTCGCCGCATCTGTCGGTTTACCGGCCGACGCTGACCATGATGATGTCGATCGCCCATCGCATCACCGGCGCCGCGCTTTTTGTCGGCACGCTCTTTCTCGTCTGGTATCTGCTCGCCGCCGCAGAGGGCGGAGGCGCCTTTGCCTTCGCCAGCTGGTTCTTCGGCTCATTCCTTGGCCAGCTGATCCTTTTCGGCTTCACCTTCGCCTTGTTGCATCATTTCTTCGGCGGCATCCGCCATCTGATCTGGGATGCTGGCTACGGCTTCGACAAGGAATGGCGCGAATATCTCGCCGCCGGCACTCTGGCCGCGAGCGTGGCGACGACGCTCATCATTTTCATCGCCGCCCATCTGGGCTAGGCGCTCCGACGCGACGGGACAAAGCATGACGCACGATCCTTCCTCGATCCGCAGCCCGGCCGGCAGAGTCGGGTTTCTCGGCGCCGCCAAAACCGGAACCGGCGATCTCTGGCTGATGCGGGTCACGACCGCCGCCCTGGTGCCGCTCGCCATCGCCTTCATCTGGATCGTGCTGCGCCTCGTCGGCAAAACCCATGTGGCCGACGTGCGGGACGAATTTGCGCATCCCTGCACGGCGATCTTTCTGCTGCTCTTCATCCTCGCCAGCATCGTACATATGCGCGTCGGGATGCAGTCAATCCTCGACGATTACATTCATGCGCCCCGCGCCAAGGAATGGGCCATGATCGGCAACACGCTGTTCTCGATCGGCTTCGGCGTCGCGGCGATTTTCGCGGTACTCAAACTGAGCCTCTTTTGAATTGAACCGGCATTCGCTGGAGAAGGTGGGAAAGTATGGCGGCTGAAGGCCTCGGCACGGCGCCCGGCATCAACGGGAAAGCTTATCCGATCGTCGATCATGTTTTCGATGTCGTCGTCGTCGGCGCCGGCGGCGCGGGCCTGCGCGCCATCGTCGGCTGCGCGGAAGCGGGACTGCGCACCGCCGCGATCACCAAGGTCTTTCCGACCCGCTCGCATACCGTCGCGGCCCAGGGCGGCGTCGCCGCCTCGCTCGGCAATATGGGGCCGGACAATTGGAAATGGCACATGTACGACACCGTGAAGGGGTCGGACTGGCTCGGCGATCAGGATTCGATCGAATATATCTGCCGCCACGCCCCTGCCGCGGTCTATGAGCTCGAACATTGGGGCGTGCCGTTTTCGCGCACCGAGGACGGACGCATTTATCAGCGCCCCTTCGGCGGCATGACCACCGATTTCGGCAAGGGGCCGCCGGCGCAACGCACCTGCGCCGCCGCCGACCGGACCGGCCATGCGCTGCTGCACACGCTCTATGGCCAGGCATTGCGCCATTCGGCCGAGTTCTTCATCGAATATTTCGCCATCGATCTCATCATGGAAGAGGGCCGCTGTCGCGGCGTCATCTGTCTCAAGCTCGACGATGGGACGATCCATCGTTTCCGCTCGCAGCTCGTGATGCTGGCCACCGGCGGCTATGGCCGCACCTATTTCTCCGCCACCTCCGCTCATACGTGCACTGGCGACGGCAATGCCATGGTGCTGCGCGCCGGCCTGCCGCTGCAGGATATGGAATTCGTGCAATTCCATCCGACCGGCATCTACGGCGCCGGCTGCCTCATTACCGAGGGCGCGCGCGGCGAGGGCGGCCTATCTGACCAATTCCGAGGGCGAGCGCTTCATGGAGCGCTATGCGCCTTCCGTGAAGGACCTTGCGCCGCGCGACATGGTCTCGCGCGCCATGACGATGGAAATCCGCGAGGGCCGCGGCGTCGGCCGGCACAAGGATCATATCTATCTGCATCTCGACCATCTCGATCCGAAGATGCTGCACGAAAGGCTGCCCGGCATTTCCGAGAGCGCGCGGATTTTCGCCGGCGTCGATCTCACCAAGGAGCCGATCCCGGTGCTGCCGACGGTCCATTACAATATGGGCGGCATCCAGACGAATTTTCATAGCGAGGTCGTCGTCAAGAAAGGCGACGACCCGGACGTCGTCGTGCCCGGCCTGATGGCGATCGGCGAGGCCGCTTGCGTCTCCGTCCACGGCGCCAACCGGCTCGGCTCCAATTCGCTGATCGATCTCATCGTCTTCGGCCGCTCGGCGGCCCAGCGCGCGGCGCAGGTTGTTGTGCCCGGCGCCAAGCAGGCGGAACTCGCACCCGATTCCGCCGATCAGGCGCTGACGCGACTCGACCGTTTCCGCTATGCCAGCGGTGGCACGCCGACGGCGGAGCTGCGGCTGCGCATGCAAAAGGTCATGCAGAACAATTGCGCCGTCTATCGCACCGGCGAGACTCTGACCGAAGGCTCGAAGCTCATTCACGAGGTCTGGGCGGGGCGCGACGACGTCCGCGTCACCGACCGCTCGCTCATCTGGAATTCCGATCTCGTCGAGACGCTGGAATTCGACAATCTCATCATCCAGGCGGTCGTCACGATGGACGGCGCATTGAACCGGACCGAGTTGCGCGGCGCCCATGCGCGCGAGGACTATCCCCAGCGCGACGACAAGAACTGGATGAAGCACACGCTCGCCTCGATCAATCCGGAGAAGCGCACCGTCAGCCTCGATTACCGGCCGGTGCATAGCTACACGATGACCAACGAGATCGCTTATATCGAGCCCAAGGCGCGCGTGTATTGAGAGATTGATGTAGAGGCGGATTATGGTTCAACTCACCCTCCCTAAGAACTCGACGATCAGCAAGGGCAAGACTTGGCCGAAGCCCGAGAGCGCGGGCAATCTGCGCGAGTTCCACATCTATCGCTGGAATCCGGACGACAATCTCAATCCGCGTGTCGACACCTATTTCGTCAATGTCGACGATTGCGGGCCGATGATCCTCGACGCGATCATCTGGATCAAGAACAAGATCGATCCGACGCTCACTTTCCGCCGCTCCTGCCGCGAGGGCGTCTGCGGCTCCTGCGCGATGAATATCGACGGAACCAATACGCTCGCCTGTACGAAGTCGATGGTCGAGGTGAAGGGGCGCGATCGCGATCTTTCCGCTGCCGCATATGAGCGTGGTGAAAGACCTCATCGCCGACCTCACCAATTTCTATGCGCAGCACGCCTCGGTGCAGCCTTGGCTGCAGACGATCACGCCGGCGCCGGAAAAGGAATGGCGCCAATCGCCATCCGACCGCGCCAAGCTCGACGGGCTGTACGAGTGCATCCTGTGCGCCTGCTGCTCGACCTCATGCCCGAGCTATTGGTGGAACAGCGACCGCTATCTCGGCCCGGCGGTTCTGCTGCAGGCCTATCGCTGGATCAGCGATTCGCGCGACGAGGCGACGGGCGAGCGGCTTGACAATGTCGAAGATCCGTTCCGGCTCTATCGCTGCCACACGATCATGAATTGCGCCAAGGCGTGCCCGAAGGGCCTTAACCCAGCTAAAGCCATTGCCGATATCAAGGATCTGATGATCGAGCGGCAGCTCTAGAGCAGCGGACCGAAAAGTGCGAAGCGGTTTTCGGACAAATCCGATGCGATTAAAAAGACTTCGCCAGCTCTAAGGTCGCTCCGGCCCCGCTCGTGCTGCCGCGCTGAGGCCCAAATCTTTGGGCTTAGCTGCGCCAATGATCGCAGCGCTGCCCCGATCCGTTCTCGTCGTTGCCGTGGCGCTTTCGTCGTCCGCCGCGTCCGCCGACGACAAGAAAGCCCCGGCGCTTGAGCCGCTGATCGCGCATTATGCGCATCGTCATGGCGTGCCGGAGCATCTCCTGCGCCGCGTCATCGCCAAGGAGAGCGGCTATAATTCCGCCGCGCTCAATCATCGTTTCTACGGGCTGATGCAAGTCACTTATGTCACCGCGCGCGGCATGGGCTATCGCGGCGCGCCCGCGGGCCTGCTCGATCCCGAGGTCAATCTCACTTACGGCGTGCCCTATCTCGCCAATGCCTATCGTCTCGCCGGCGGCAACGAGGCGCGGGCTCTGCGGCTTTATTCCTCGGGTTTCTATTATCTTGCCAAGCGCCGCCACATGCTGAGCATGATGCGCACCGCGGCCTCGCCGTCCTTGGACGCGCCGAAGGCCGTCAAGCCCGTGGCGCCTTAATCAAATTGGAATTTGCCGGCCGATTTCGACGACCTGTTCCGGCGGCAATTGCAAAAAGTCACTAAGATGCGCGGCGTTGCGGTCGAGCGCCGCGAAGATCGCTTCCTGCCAGCGTGGCATCGCGGATTTGCGGTCCTTGCTCGGCACCACGGTTTCCGTGCCGATGAAATAGACGACATCGGAGAGATCAATCCGCGGGTCTTTGGCGCGGATGGCCTGCGCCAGGGCAGGCAAGTTCGGCCGTTGCATGAAGCCATAACGCGCCGTGGCGCGCCAGAAGCCCGGCCAAACCTCTTCGAGCGTGACGCGCTCGGCGTTGCCGACATAGGCCCGCTGCTCGATGACGACGGTGATGGCGATGACCTGCCGATGCAGACTGCGGCTGGTGCGCACATACCAGGCGACGATCGGCGGCGTCGCGGTCTGGGCGCGCGTCAGAAAGACGGCGGTGCCGGGAACGCGGACGATATTCCGGCTTTGCAGATTGGCGCAAAAATCGGTGAGCGGCGTCGCGGCTCCGGCGATCCGCCAGCCGACCGCCTTCATGCCCCGATGCCAGATATACATCACGCCATAGACGAGAGCCGCGAGCGCCAATGGCACATAGCCGCCTTCGGCGAGCTTCGTCATATTGGCGAGGAAGAAGCTGATATCAACGATGAAGAAGCAGCCCGCGACAACACCGGCGGCGGCGAGGCTCCAGCCCCAGATTTCGCGCATGGCGATGAAAAGCAGCACGGTTGTCATCAGCATCGTCGCCGAGACGGCGATGCCATAGGCTGATGCAAGATTGTCCGATTTCTTGAAGGCGAGCGCCAGGCCGATCGTCACCGCCATCAGGGTCCAGTTCACCGCGCCGACATAGATCTGGCCGAAGCCCTCCTTCGACGTTTGGGTGATCTTGAGCCGCGGCAGCCAGCCGAGGTTGATTGCCTGCCGGGTCATCGAAAAGGCGCCGGAGATGATCGATTGGCTGGCGATGATCGTCGCCGCCGTGGCGAGGACGATGAACGGCATCAGCAATTGCGGCGGGCAGAGCTGGTAGAAAATATTGCCTTCGGTCGCGCCGCCCGCCGCCACCAGCGCTGCCTGCCCGGCATAGTTCAGGATCAGACTCGGGAAGACGACAACATACCAGGCGACGCGGATCGGCCCGGCGCCGAAATGGCCCATGTCGGCATAGAGCGCTTCCGCGCCGGTCACGCAGAGGAAGACGGCGCCGAGCACTAGAAACGATACCCAGCCGCCATGGATGAGGAAGCTTGCCGCATAGGTCGGGCTCAAGGCGACGAGCACGGCGGGATGGCGCGCCAGCGACGCGAGACCAAGCACGGCGATCGTGACGAACCAGACGAGCATGATGGGGCCGAAGGCGCGGCCGATCCTGGCGGTGCCGAGCGGCTGCGCGGCGAAGAGCGCGACGAGGATCACGACCGTCAGCGGCAGGATGAAGGTGTGCAGTTTAGGCGCGGCGATCTGCAAGCCTTCGAGGGCGGAGAGAACGGAGATCGCCGGGGTGATCGCGCCGTCGCCATAGATCAACGCCGCGCCGAAGAGGCCGACCGCGACGATGAGCGGCCGCTGCTGGCGCTTGATGCCGAGCAGTGACATCAACGCCAATATGCCGCCCTCGCCATCGTTGTCGACGCGCATGGCGAAGGAGACATATTTGACCGAAGTGACGATGATCAGCGTCCAGATCAGCAGCGAGAGGACGCCGAGCACATGCTGCTGGCTCGCGCCGCCGGTCACGTCCAGCACCGTCTTCAGCGTATAGAGCGGGCTCGTGCCGATATCGCCGAAGACGACGCCGAGCGCGGCGAGGCCGATGCGGGCGAGATTCTGGCTGGCCTGGGGGGCGGGGCGATTGGGATCAGCGCTTTTGTCTTGGGCCACGGCAGGTCTCCGATTGCCGCCCGATTCGCCGATGCGGATGGCTTTTTCATAACGGCGGCGGCGGAATATGGCGATTCCACGGAACTTTGAACGCCTTTACTCTCCGGGCGGCCTCGTGTATCTGGTCGGCGCAATGAGCCCCGGTGCCGCCGTTGCAGGTCGCGCCGGGGTTTTTCGTTTGGTTTCCGGAGAATTAGTCGCGCGCATGGCGAATGTGGTGGTGGTCGGCGCCCAATGGGGCGACGAAGGCAAGGGCAAGATCGTCGATTGGCTATCGCTCGAGGCGGACGTCGTCGTGCGCTTCCAGGGCGGCCACAACGCCGGCCACACGCTCGTCATCGGCAATCAGACCTATAAGCTCGCGCTGCTGCCGTCGGGCATCGTGCGGCCGGGTAAGCTTTCGGTCATCGGCAATGGCGTGGTGCTCGATCCGCATCATCTCGTCGCCGAGATCGCCAAGCTCGAATCGCAGGGCGTCGGCATCTCCCCCAACAATCTCAAGATCGCGGAAAACGTCACGCTGATCCTGTCGCTGCATCGCGATCTCGATGCCTTCCGCGAATCGGCCATCACCGAAGGGGTGAAGATCGGCACGACGAAGCGCGGCATCGGTCCCGCCTATGAGGACAAGGTCGGCCGGCGGGCGCTGCGGCTGATGGACCTCGCCGACCCGGACTCGCTCGACGAGAAAATCGCCCGGCTGCTGGCGCATCACACGCCGCTGCGGGCGGGCCTCGGCATGCCGCCGATCTCGGCGGCGGCGTTGCGGGACGAACTCCTGTCCGTGGCGGCGAAAATCCTGCCCTTCATGGACGCGACCTGGGACCTTCTCGAAACCTATCGCCGCGATGGCCGCCGCATCCTCTTCGAGGGCGCGCAGGGCGCGATGCTCGATGTCGATCACGGCACCTATCCTTTCGTCACTTCGTCGAACACCGTGGCCGCCAATGCGGCGACGGGCTCGGGCCTCGGCGCCAAGGCGATCGGCTATGTGCTCGGCATCGCCAAGGCCTATACGACCCGCGTCGGCGGCGGCCCATTTCCGACCGAGCTGCACGACGAGATCGGCCAGCTTCTGGGCGACCGCGGTCACGAATATGGCGTCAATACCGGCCGGCGGCGGCGCTGCGGCTGGTTCGATGCCGTGCTGGTGCGCCAGGCGGTGAAGACCTGCGGCATCGACGGGATCGCGCTGACCAAGCTCGACATTCTCGATGGCTTCGAGGAGATCAAGGTCTGCGTCGGCTACAAGCTCGACGGCGAGCGGCTCGACCGGATGCCGGCGGCGCAGGCGATCCAGCAGCGGCTCGAGCCGATCTATGAATCGATTCCGGGCTGGAAGGAGACGACGGCGGGCGCCCGTTCCTGGGCCGATCTGCCGGCGCAGGCGATCAAATATGTGCGCCGGATCGAGGAGTTGATCGAGGCGCCGGTGGCGCTGCTCTCGACGAGTCCGGAACGGCAAGACACAATTCTGGTTCATAATCCTTTTCAGGATCGTTAGAGTTCGCCCTGTGGAATTCGCCTGGCGGCGCCGCAATCGCGGCTTCCGCGCCGTGGTTTTGCCCTAGATCGAGTGTTGGTCTGAAGAGACATGGCTGAATATTACCCCTTGCTGGCCAAGGCCGTCGCCGGCCTGCCGAATTCGACGCCCGAAACGCGCCGGGCTGTCTATGAGCGGGCGCGCAAGGCCTTGTTGGGCCAGCTTCAGAGCTTGCAGCCGCCAGTGCCGGAGGCCGATCTGCGCCGCGAGACCGAGGCGCTCGATGCCGCCGTCGCGCGGCTCGAAGCCGAGCTGGGCGGTGACGTACGGCCGTCCGCGCAGCCACAGCCGCCGCGCCCAGCGGCGGCGAAACCCGCCGCGCCGCCGCGCCCCGCGCCGCCGCCGCGTCAGCCGGTTCCGCCGCAGACACCGGCTCAGCCGCCGGCCGCGCACCGGCCGAACGGGGCCTCGGTCTTGGCCGGCGAGCCGGCAGCGCCAGCGGGCGCCCGCAGTCGCGAGAACGGCACCGCGCCGCTTGCGTCCAATCCGGCAAGCAAGCCGCCGCCGCCCGCGGCGCAGCAACCTTTCCCGCCGCGCGAGCCGCGCGCCGAGCCGCCGCGCACGCGGCTTTCCCCGGCTGCGCGCCCCGCCGCGCCACAGCCGGATCTGGGGGATGCGCCGCAGAACCATAGGTTATGGATCGTCATCGGCGTTGTCGTTGCGCTTGTGGCCCTGGTTGCGATTGCGGCCTGGAAGCTGCGCGACCGGCCGGACCAGCTCGCGGCCTTCAGGCCGCACCCGCAGACATCCGCAGCCGTAAGCGACAAGAGCACCGAGCGCGTCGGCGGCCCGTCGCCGGCTGCGCCGACCGTCACTGAGGCCACGCCCGCCGTCACGCCTGCAGCGCCGGCTCCGGCGGCAGAAGTCATCGCCTGCCGCAAAGCCGGCCGATGCGAACAATTCGGTCCCCGTCGCCTATCGCGCCGCGCTGCTGGTCGAGGCGCCCGATCAGCCGAACAAGGTCAAGACCTATGTCGGCACGGTGGTCTGGAAGATGGAGAATGTCAGTAACGGACCGGGCCAGCCGCTGGCCAGCGCCGTACACGCCGACCTTGATGTCCCGGACGACAAGTTGAAGGCCACGATCGACATTCAGAAGAACAGCGACCCGAGCCTGTCGGCCTCGCATACGATCACCATCGTCTTTTCGGTCGCGCCCGACAGCCCCACCGGCGGCGTCAAGGAAATCAGCCTGCCACAATTGCGCAATGAGGATAGTCCAGGCGGCGAACCGTTGAAAGGAATCGTGGTGCCGATCATGGACAATTCCTTCCTGGTCGGGCTCAGCCGCGGCGATGCCGAGGCGCGTAATGCCGATCTGTTGAAAAAGCTCGAATGGATCGACATTCCGATCATGCTGAACAACGGCCGCATCGCGAAGCTCACATTTGAAAAGAATACTTCGGGAACGCGGGCGATCAACGATGCTTTCGCCTCCTGGCAGGCTCAGCAATAAGGCGCATGTGTTTCTTCGCATGCGGCGAAATCCGCAACTCTGCCATAATGGCGGCACGGGGGCGTGACAAATTGCAAGCATCTGCCGCGAAACGGCGCGTGATGAAGCCGAGAATCAGCAAAATTTCATTGAAGAATGCCGTGATCCAAATAGCTTGTGTGGACCGAATCGGGTTTTTAAATTCTGGACCGCCGCACCGATTTTGAAGTTTGCACGCCGCTTAGGCGGCAGCCATTGCGAAAGAGAGATCTATGCTCGGAAAGCACACTCTTCTTCTCGGCGTGTTTGCACTCCTCCCTCTCAGCGTCGCGGCGCAGTCCGCAGGCTCCGATGCAGCGAAGATGGCGGAGCCGCCGGCGGCGAGCGCCGGGACTGTCGCGCCGACGACAGAAGAGCGCGTTTTCGACATCACGCGCGACGGCGATAAAATCGGCACGCAAATTGTCGATATTACGCGCGATGGCGACAAGACCACGGTGAAATTCAAGACGCATATCGAGGTCGTCATCATGTTCGTCGTGGTGCATCGTTTCGACCATGTCGCGACAGAAATATGGAATGGCGGAAAGTTCGTCTCCTACAAAGCCTTGACCAAGGAAAACAGCGACGTGAACCGGCTGACGGCTGCGGCCGCGGGCGACAAGATGACGCTTACGGTGAACGGCGAGGAAAAGAACCTCGACGGCAACCTCGTCTTCGCGAGTTTCTGGAACCGGGATTTTCTCGGGCAGAAGACCTTGCTCCACCCGGATACGGGACGTGAACTCTCGGTCGATGTTGCGGATCTTGGTGAAGAGGCGATCGCGCTGAAGGACGGTAGTTCCGTGAAGACGCACCATTACAAGATCAGTGGGGATTTTGAGCGCGATCTTTGGTTCGATGGCGACAATCTCGTTCGGATCAAGCTTTTCGGCTCCGATCACTCGACGATCATGTCCGAACTCGCTTCGGCCAAATCGAACTGATTTTTTTTGCCCTCACCGCGTTCGCCGCGCGGCAAAACTGGCGCTTGTTAAGCCTCTTCGGGCATTCGTGAATTTTGCACGGCAGAATGATCTGCCGCGAAAACTTTTGCTGTCATGCAGCAAGGGTTTCGGTCGCGAGAGATCGGGAAAGCCTCCCGAAACCGATCGGGAATAAGTCCCGTGGCTTTTCCACACATCTCGTTCTTTATTTCCCGGCCAATAAAAAAGCGAAGCCGCTTCGATCCTTAGTCCCTAAGACTTTGGAATCGACTGACAAAATTAGCTTTCGCACTAGGGTAAGGATGGCCGCCAGGCCTTCACAAGCTCAACTTCTCAACATTTTCGGCCGCGCTTCTGGCGCGTTTGCCCACAACCACGCCTGCGCACCGGTGCGCAGCAGGTTAGTGCCGAAAATATGCAGTCTGCATGGGAGGAAAGTAGCATGAGACTTCGCAAAGTAATGCCTATCTGTTTGGGGCTATTGGGAGCATGGGTGTATTCAGGCGCCTACGCTGATGGCACCAACTGGAATGACCGCGACCAGAACTACTGGACGCAGCCGGGCGCTGACAATCAGCTCACCCGCCACAGCGATCTGAAGCAAATCAACACCCATAACGTTAAGCACCTCCAGCTCGCTTGGGATCAATCGACCGGCGCGCTCCGCGGTCACGAAGGCCAGCCGCTCGTGATTGACATCGACGGCACGCCGATGATGTACATCTTCAGCGCGTGGCCGAACATCGTCCAGGCGCTCGACCTGTCGGATCCGGACAACCCGAAGGAAGTCTGGAACTACGTCAAGAAGACCGATCGTGATGAATCGGCTGTTCCGCGCGCCTGCTGCGACACCGTCAACCGCGGTGGCGCCTATGGCGACGGCAAGATCGTCTACCTCACCCTCGACGGCTGGCTGATCGCGCTCGACGCGAAGACCGGCAAAGAGGCCTGGGTCGTCAAGAACAACTATCCGGACAAGGGTGAAGACGGCACGCCGGCTCCGCTCATTGCCGAGGGCAAGGTGTTTGTCGGCTTCGGCGGTGACGAGTTCGCCGCGCGCGGCGCTTTCACCGCTTACGACCTCGCGACCGGCAAGGTTGTTTGGCACAAGTACTCGACGGGTTCGGATGACGATGTCGGTATCACGGCCGACACGAATAAGGACAACCTCCGGCACGCGAATACCGCCGGTGACCTTGGCATCCACACCTTCCCCGAGGACAACAACTACAAGATCGGCGGCGGTGCGGCCTGGGGCTGGTACAGCTACGATCCGGAACTGCACTACGTCTACTACTCGACCGGCAACCCCGGCCTGTGGAGCCCTGGCTATCGCTGCGGCGAGAAGCCTCTGACGCAGGAAGGTTGCAATTCCGGCAAGTGGGACAACAAGTGGTCGATGACCATTTTTGCCCGCAAGGTGGACACTGGTGAAGCGGTCTGGGCGTTCCAGATGACCCCCTTCGACCAGTGGGACTATGACGGCATCAACGAGAACTATCTCGTCGATATGCCGAACGTCGATGGCAATGCTGTTAAGGCTCTTGTTCACTTCGACCGTAACGGCTTCGCGTTCGTCCTCGACCGCGTAACCGGCAAGCTGCTTCGCGCCCACAAGTATGTGACCACGAACTGGGCCGAGAAGTATGACTTCTCGACCGATCGTCCGATCAAGGTGCCGGAGCATTCGCCGCTCGAAGTCGGCCGCAATACCCAGGCTTGCCCGTCGGCGATGGGCGGCAAGGACCAGCAGCCGGGCTCGGTCGATCCGAACGATCCGACCAAGTTCTATATGCCGACCAACAACTGGTGCATGGAAGACAACCCGCAGACTCGGGCCTACCAGCAGCAGGGCACGGTCTATGTGTTCGCCAACGTCTATATGTATCCTGAGAAGCCCGGCGTGACCGGCCGTCTCAAGAAGTTCGACGTTCTGACGGGCAAGGCCGATTGGGACATCCCGGATCCGTATCCGAACTGGGGTGGCACGGTGAACACCGGTGGTGGTCTCGTGTTCTACGGCAGCCTTGGTGGTGACTTCCGCGCCGTCGACCGCGACACGGGCGAAATCCTGTGGCAGCGCAAGCTCGGCTCGGGCATCATCGGCAACCCGATCACCTATGAGGTCAAGGGCAAGCAGTATGTGTCCGTCCTCTCCGGTATCGGCGGCTGGATCGGTCTGCCTGTCACCGCTGGCCTCGACCTGAGCGACAAGTTCGGTGCGATCGGCGCGACGGCGATGACCAAGGCCACTGGTCTTGCGATGGTCCCGCAGGGTGGCATGCTCTCGACCTTCCGCGTCTATCAATAAGAGCGGTCAGGTCATAAATAAGGATGGCGCTCGGGTTTAGGCCCGGGCGCCATCTGCGTTTTGAAACAACGGCTCGGTCCAAGCCACGGGCTCGGCGAGTCCAAAAAAGTGTCAACCAAAATGAAGCTGCCCTCCAAATTGGCTTTCCGCTTTTCGGCAGTCGCCGCCTCGCTGCTGGCGTTCACCGCCATGGCCTCTGCTGCGACTCAGGATGAGCAGGCGCGGCTCGATCACGCCGTCGCCGTCGCGCTGAGCAAGCTCGATACGCTGCAGCCTCTGACCGCCGGCGACCGCGCCGCGCTCAAGGCCGCGGCCCGCAAGCGGCATCTCGATTCCCTGCGCATTTGTGGCGATCCCGGCAACCTGCCGTTTTCGAACGATCGGCTTGAGGGCTACGAGAACAAGATCGCCGAAATCCTCGCCAAGGCGATGGATACGCATACCCAGTATTATTGGCGGCCCTACATCGATCGCGGCCTGCTGCGCGAGACCTACGGCAACGATCAGTGCGATGTGCTGATGGATCTGCCCATGGGCTACGAAGGCGTTCTGTTGACCGAGCCGATCTACAAGACGACCTTCGTTCTCGCTTCGCGGGCTGACCGCAATTATAATTTCAAGAGCCTGGAGGATCCGGAGCTCGCCAAGCTGAAAATCGGCGTTTATCAGACCTCGGCCATTCGCCAAGTTTTCCACGAACATGGCATGGACAAGAATCTTGTTGTCCACACGGTCAGCCACGACGCGGACATCAACCCCAAGGACGCGCCGATTTATCAAGTCCAGCAGGTGGCTGACGGTCAGCTCGACGCCGCTGCGGTATGGGGGCCCTTTGCCGGCTATTACAAGACGGTGAAAAAGGCGCCGCTCACGATCCAACCGGTCAATCTTTGGGAAAACCAGATCCCGCTCGAATTTGAGTTGGCTTTTGGCGTGCCGACCACCGATCGCATTCTCAAATACAAGATCGATTTGGCCCTCCAAGACAACAAGGCCGCTATCGAGAAGGTGCTGCGCGACTACGGCGTGCCGCTCGTCAAGTGCAGCGATTGCATCGTCGAAGGCGATCTGCCCGCGCACGGCGAATATGCGGCGTTGCCGCCCACACCGCCTTCAGAGCTTAAATCCTCGGTCACGATGAAGCAGCTCGAATCCTGGCTCGCATCCGGCGCGGATGTGAACGAGGAATTCAGCAACGCGGTCACCGCCGGTTCTGTCGATCGCGCCGCCTTCCTCCTCAGCAAGGGCGCCGATCCCAACAAGCCGGACGATGAAGGCGAGACGCCGCTGATCAATGCGGTTCAGGCGCAGAATACAGATCTCGTCAAACTGCTTCTCGATCATGGCGCCAAGCTCAACGCGCGCGACGCGAATGGCATGACGGCCTTGCTCGAAGCCGTGCTGCGCGACGATGTCGTGACCATCAAGTTGCTGGCGAGCCATGGCGCTGACCTTGACGAGCGCACGCCGGATAAGGCGACGCCGCTTGCTCTCGCCATCGTCGAGAACAAGATGAAAGCGGCTTTGGCGCTCATCGATACCGGCACGCCGATTAATGCGCCGAGCGGCGACCTCGGGCTGACGCCGCTGATGGTGGCCGCCGGCCGGCAGGAGACGGAACTGTCGCTCGAAGCCGGGCGTCATGAGGTCGAGAATCTGTCAGCCGATCCGTATTATCCCGGGCCGCTGCAGGTCGCCCGCGCCCTGATCGCCCATAAGGCCGATGTAAACGCCGTGAGCAAGACCGGTGTTACGGCGCTGATGCTGGCGGCGGCGCATAACAATCCGCCGATCGTCGGCCTGCTGTTGCAGTCGGGTGCGGATCCCTCGAAGCGTTCGCTGGACAAGAAAACCGCCCTCGATTTTGCCGTCGAGAACGGTAACGATTCTGTAGTGAGCCTGATCCGGCTGCTCCAGCAGTCTGGCGGCAAGTAGTTGAACTCGCGCGAGCTTCAGGCACAGCGCTAGGCGGCGCCTGGGCTTGAGTGGGTTTGGGTCATGTTGGACGGGAAGATCGGGAAAAGCAGCGCTTGACGTTTGAAAGTGGCTGGCGGAAAAGGCCATCCGCCGCAGGACAAATCCGTCCGGCGATCTGGAATTTTGGTGGAAGAAGTCCTGCCGCGCGGGATAGAGGAGGGGTTATGGTCGTCAGAGGTGCAGTGAGAATTGCCTTGGGCCTGGGTTTGGCATTCGGCATCATGTTTGCGATGGGCGCACGGGCGGACCAGAATAACACCGGCGCTCCGATCCCGCTTGCGCAAGGGTCGAAGGTCGGCACCCTGGTCAATCCCTATCAGGCCAAAGAGGACGCACATGACCAGGCGTTGGCCGACGAAGGCCACAAGCTCTTCGGCAACTTCGGCTGCCCGGGCTGCCACGGCTTCGGTGGTGGTGGCGGCATGTGTCCGCCGATCACCAACGGCGTCTGGATCTATGGCGACAAGGACGACACGCTGTTCCGTCTCGTCGCGCTCGGCTCGGCCGAACTGCAGAAGTCGGGCTTTACGCGCCAAGCAGTGGAAAACATCGTTGCGCCGATGCCGTCGATGGGTGGCGTTGTCACGACGGCGGACGATCTCTGGAAGATCATTTCCTGGGTGAAGATCCAGGCCTATCAGAACACGCATCCGAAGTAATATATCGTCCGCGCCGGAACGAGCGTGGCTCTCGAGAGCGGGATGCGTCCCGCTCTCCAATGGTCAAATGTGGCGGAGACGCGGGTGGAGCATGCGGAATTGAAAGCCGCGTTTCGGCACGTGTTGCGTATTTGCAGCCGATCGATGCTGATTCTGGCAGGCAGCCTGCTGCTTCTCACCAGCGGCGTCGCACCTGATGCGGCGCAGCCGGCCCCCGCGACGCCGGCCGCACAAGCGCCGGCCCCGGCGCCGCTCAATGTCGACATCCTCTATCTCAGCCGACAATATGTCGAGCCGCCGCCGTTGTCGCTGCTCGACAAGATCGTCACCGACGAAGGCATCCAGGGCGCCCGCATCGCGCTGCAGGAAGATGCGCTCACCGGCCGTTTCGTGAACCAGACCTATCATCTTAGCGAGATGATTTTGCCGCTTGAAGATGATTTCAAAGCCAAGGCGCGCGCCGCGCTCGCCACTCACAAGCTCATTATCGCCGATCTCGAAAAGGATGATCTTCTGGCTCTGGCCGATATGCCGGAAGCGAAGAACGCGATCATCTTCGATGTCCGTACGAGCGACGACCGCCTCCGGCAGGAGCAATGCCGGGCGAATGTCTTCCATTTCCTGCCGAGCCGGGCGATGCGGACCGATGCCTTGGCGCAATATCTCGTCTGGAAGCGCTGGACGAATTGGCTGCTCGTCTCCGGCAAGCATCCGGACGATCTCGCTTACGCCGAGGACGTGAAGCAATCGGCGCGGAAGTTCGGCGCCAAGGTCGTCGACGAGCGCTTCTACACCTATGCGGCCGGCTCGCGCCGCACCGATACCGGTCATCAGCAGGTGCAGCAGCAATTGCCGCTCGTCACCCAGAACGCGCCGCCCTACGATGTCGTCTTCGTCGCTGACGAGAGCCAGGTCTTTGGCGAATATATGCCTTATCGCACCTGGGATCCGCGTCCTGTCGTCGGAACGGCGGGGCTGATCGCCGTCGCTTGGCATCGATCCTTCGAGGAATATGGCGGCACGCAATTGCAGAACCGTTTCGAGCGCGAGGTCGGACGCATTATGACCGAGCGCGACTATTCCGCCTGGCTCGGCATACGGGCCTTCGGCGAGGCGATCCTGCGCTCTAACACCACTCAACCCGCGGCCCTGCGCGCCTACCTCCTGTCGGACCGCTTCGGCGTCGCCGGCTACAAGGATGAGAGCATGAATTTCCGTCCCTGGGATTTGCAATTGCGCCAGCCGATCATTCTGGCGAGCGCGCGCGATCTCGTCTCGGTCTCGCCGCAGGAAGGCTTCCTCAATCCGAACTATCTGACCGACACGCTCGGCTTCGATCAGCCGGAAAGCAAATGCCACTTTAAGTGAGAGCGAAGACAGGCGATGAAGAAATTTCGCAAAATCTTTCTTTTCGGTCTCGCCGTTCTGCCGCTTTGCATGGCCGCGGCGGCGCAGGCCAATGCCTATACGATCTTCGTTTCAAACGAGAAGGACGACACGGTTTCGGTCGTCGACGGCGCCAGCCTGAAACTCATCAAGACCATCGATATCGGCCATCGTCCTCGCGGCATCATCATCACCCCCGATAATAAGACGATCGTCGTCTGCCTCGGTGATGATGGCCAGATCGCCATGATCGACGCCAATACGTTCCAGGTGACGCGCAAGCTCGATTCCGGTTCCGACCCGGAACTGCTCAATATTTCTCACGATGGCAAGATTCTCTACGTCGCTAACGAGGATGACAGTCTTGTCACGATCATGGACTTCAAGACTGGCAATACCATTGAGGAAGTGCCGATCGGCGTCGAGCCTGAAGGCATGGCGGTGAGCCCCGATAACCGTATCGTCGTCGCGACGTCCGAATCGACCAGCATGGCGCATTTCATCGATACCAAGACCTACAAGGTGCTGGCCAATATCCTCGTCGATTCGCGTCCGCGTTATGCCGAATTCACTGCCGACGGCTCCAAGGTCTGGGTGACGTCGGAGGTCGGCGGCTCGGTCTCGGTAATCGACACCAAGAGCTACAAGATTTTGAATGTCATCCATTTCGCCATTCCGGGCGTGCGGCCGGAGCTGATCTCTCCGGTCGGCATCACCTTCACCAAGGATGGCAAGCGCGCCTTCATCAGCCTCGGCAAGGCAAACCGCCTGGCGGTGGTCGACACCGCGAATTATAACGTCATCGACTACGTGCTCGTCGGCCAGCGCCCGTGGCATACGGCGCTGAGCCCCGATGGCTCGTTGATCTACTCGGCCAATGGCGAGACCAATGACATCACGGTTGTCGATGTCGCCTCGCTGCGGCCGTTGAAATCCGTGCCGGTCGGGCGTCTGCCCTGGGGGCTGGCAATCAGGCCATAGGCAACATTTAATAAGACAAGGGTGGAAACATGCTTGGGAAGCGCGCAAAATCTCTGACAAAGACCATCCTGGCGATCCTGACTTGTGCCTGCGCTGCCACTCTTTTTCCCGGCCTCGCGAGCGCCGCGCCGAAGACGAAATTCTGGAACATCACCGGCGACACGGTCGTTAAATTCGAGCTTGCGCTGGCCGGCACCACGAAATGGGGGCCGGATCAATGCAAGAACGATTCTGACGATTCCGTCGACGACGACGAGCGCTTGACGGTCAAAGACGTAGCGAGCGGAACCTATGACGCGCGCCTGACCTATAAGGACGGCGGTGTTTGTTTCGCCAAATCCGTTAAGGTCGTCGAAGGCAAGATTTTCTCGATTGAGAAAAAGGAACTCACTGGTTGCACCAAGCCGCGCTGATAAGGCGAGGTGACAAAATAGGTCCAGAGCGAAAAGGACCATGCCAATGGCCAATAAAAAATCTGTCGGCGGCCGACGGGGGCCGTTCAAAAACCCCGGTGTTCTTGTTGGTTTCTGCGTTTGCGTTCTGGTTGCATTGAGTTTTGTCCTGCCCGTCGCAGCCGGCCGGGCTGACCCGGCCCGCCTGCGCTATATCCAGTTCATCGGCCATTCGGCCGATCTCACCGATGCCGAATATAGTCCTGACGGCAAGGAGGTTGTGACAGCCTCAAGTGACAAGACGGCGCGAATCTGGAACCCCGCTAACGGCGTCATGCTCCAAACCCTGAGCGGCCACACCGAGGGCGTGCGGACGGCGCGGTTCAGTCCCGACGGCAAGCATGTTCTGACCTCGGCGCAGGACTTAACGGCGAAAATCTGGGATGTCGCAACGGGCAAGGTTCTGCTGACGCTGAAAGGCCATACCGATCCGCTCGAAGATGCCGAATATAGCCGCGACGGCAAATTCGTCGTCACCGCCTCGCGCGACGGCACCGCGAAAATCTGGGATGCCTCGACCGGCGCTCTGCTCGCGACCCTCACCGGCCACACCGGGCCGGTCATGCACGCGGTTTTCAGCCCGGATGGGCTGTATGTGGCGACGGCTTCCGCGGATCGCACGGCACGCGTCTGGGACGCCAATACGGGCGCGCTGCGCTATACGCTTACGGGCCATAATGGCATCGTCACCGGCGTCTCCTACAGCCCCGATGGACGCCTGATCGCCACCGCGTCGAGCGACAAGACGGCGCGGATCTGGAACGCCCGCACCGGGGCGCTGGCCGAGACTTTGCTGGGCCATACGCGCGCCGTCGAGTTTGCGGTCTTCAGCCATGACGGCAGCAAGCTCGTGACCGGATCGAGCGACAAATCCGGAATTGTCTGGGACGTGAAGACGGGCACCAAGCTCGTGACCTTGCTCGGGCATCACCGTGCGATCATGTCGGCGAGCTTCAGCCCGGACGACAAGCGCATCGCGACAGCCTCGTATGATTCGACGGCGCGGGTGTGGGACGCGGGAACCGGCGCGCCGCTCGTGCTGCTCACGGGCCATGGCGGCGAGGTCATGCGCGCTAAGTTCAGTCCGGACGGACGGCACGTGCTCACCGCGTCTTTCGATACGACCGCCCGCATCTGGGATGTCGGCACGGCAGCGGGCCAGTCGGCGGCGCCCTCCGCCAAATAACGGGACGCGGCCTGCCGCCGCGCTCAGGCTGCGCAGGCTCGACGGCAGCGGCGGGCTCGCTTATTGAAGCGGGATGCAGCAGAAACGCGACAAGTTCCTCGCCCTGGTCGCCGAGAGATCGGCGATCATGGGCATTCTCAATGTCACGCCTAATTCCTTCTCGGACGGCGGCAAGTTCCAGTCGCATGACGCAGCGGTCGCCCACGCCCGCAAGCTCGCCGCCGATGGCGCCGACATTCTCGACGTCGGCGCGGAATCGACCCGTCCGGGTCATGTGCCGGTTCCGGTCGCGGAGGAGCTGGCGCGGCTCAAGCCGGTGCTCGCCGACATTGTCGCGGCAACGCCGCTGCCGGTCTCGATCGACACGTCCAAGGCGGCGATCGCCCGCGCCGCCATCGCCGATGGTGTCGCCGTCATCAATGATGTCTGGGGTTTGCAGCGCGACCCGGCGATGGCTGATGCCGTGGCCGAGGGCGGCGCGGCGGCGGTCGTCATGCATAACCGCGAGAGCGTCGATCCGAGCCTCGACATTCTCAGCGACATGCGCCGCTTTTTCGATCATTCGCTGGCGCTGGCGGAGAAGGCCGGGATTCCGCGCGCGCATCTCATCCTCGACCCCGGCATCGGCTTCGGCAAGACTAAGGACCAGAATGTGATCGCCTTGCGCGGGCTCGATCATTTCAAGGATTACGGTCTGCCGCTGCTCGTCGGCGTGTCGCGCAAAAGCCTGTTCGCGCCGATCCTCGGCGCCGGGGTCGACGAGCGGTTGATTGGCACGATCGCGACGAATATCATCGCCGCGACACGCGGCGCCTCGATCTTCCGCGTCCACGATGTCGCCGAGCATGTCGCCGCGTTCAAAGTATTCGACGCAATCGCGCGCGCACCGGGCACGCCATGATCGAGATCGGTTTTACCGAGATTGGTCTTGGCCTCGGCAGCAATATCGGCGACGCGGCGGCCAATATCCGCGCGGCGGTGCGCCTGCTGCGCGCGAGCGGTGCGGTGGAGATCACCAAGGTCTCGTCGATCTACAAGACGGCGCCCTGGGGCTATGCGGATCAGGCGCCCTTCGCCAATGCCTGCGCTCTGGCGCGCACAGCGCTGAGCGCGGAAGCGTTGCTGGCCGCGGTGAAGACGATCGAAGCGGAGATGGGGCGCACCAAGACGGTGCGCTGGGGGCCGCGGCTGATCGATATCGA
>CAVRQD010000007.1:0-367063 GCA_963723285.1 uncultured Alphaproteobacteria bacterium
GAGCAGCCGGCCTCGTCGGCGAGCTTTGGGCAAGATCTCCCGCCGGAACAGCTCCGGGTCGCAGACCGCGAACTCCACCCCCTACGTTCTCCGGAGCAGGTTCTTGCTGTTCCAAGGAGGGGGACATGACGACCAGTGACGGGAAGATACGTGCGCTCGGGTATGTCCGCGTGAGCATCACAGCCAAGCCGAACGGGGTCAGCGTTTGAACATCCAGCGTCGCGGCATCCGCGAGTACTGCCGCTCCCATCGTCTTGTTCTGCTCGAAATCCTCGGCGACGAGGGCATCAGCGGTGTAAGTGGGCTGCAAGGCCGCCCTGGTCTTGCCGAGGCGCTCAGTCGCATCGAGAACCACGAGGCGACCGTGCTGGTCCTCTTCCGTCTGGACCGTCTTGCTCGGGACCTGCTGTTACAAGAGACGGTCGTCGAGCGGCTGCGCCTCGGTGGAGGCTCGGTGATAAGCGTGAGCGAGCCGGACGTGGACAGCAACGAACCCACCCGCATTCTCATCCGACAGGTCCTCGGAGCGCTCTCGCAGTACGAGAAGACCCTCCTGAAGGCCAGGATGGCTGCCGGTCGGAAGTTGAAGGCCGAGCGCGGAGGGTACACAGGCGGCATTCCGCGCTTCGGCCACTCAGCGGTCCGCCACGAGTATGTACCGCTGGAAAGCGAACAGAAGATCGTCGCTCGCATCAGAGTCGAGCGTGCCGGGGGAGCCACCTTCCAAGCCATCGCGGATGGACTGAAAGCGGACGGCTTGCACGCGAAACTCGGCGGTCGCTGGCACCGAGGCGGAATCATGCGGGTCGTACGGCGGAACGCCCAAGGACACGGCGTTGGCGAAGCATCTCCTCGTGGGTCCCGGAGTGGTTAGCGGGGCCACAGTCCTGTGACTCGAGGTTTCCCCCTTGCTCGAACAGCTCCGGAGCGATGCTGTGGGCGCGGATGAAACCGCAGTCGGCGCAGATCCAAATGGCCACGGCCAGGTCCGTCATCTCGGCTCGGCCTGATTGATATGCACCGATCTCGGTCGTCGGCAACGCAACTAGACGTCGACCAACCCAGTCGTCGGCCCCGCAAAAGGGACATCCTTTTCGCGAAACTCGCTCAGCGACCGACTCCAGGATGTTCTCGGTACGATCCGTCACAAGGAAGGACTATATGGCGGGTCGATGCGTAATTCCGGCCAGGTTCGAGAGCGCCACCCACGTCGACAGATGCGACATCCGCTTCCCGCGCCGGTAGCCGGACGCGGAGGCCTTGGAACACCCGGCCGCCGCGATGATCTCGGCAAGCGGCACAGTCCCGGAGTTGTCAGTGGCGCGAGCTCGGTTTCGGCGCCAACAAGCTCGGCTAGTGATCTCCAATGTCGGGGCGCCGGTACCCTCAACCCGCGCCTGAACTTGCTTGCCGACGACGTCGAGACGCCGAGTGCGCCGGCGATCTCCTTGAGGGACACTCCGCGAGCCTCGGCGCGATCTGCTCCGCATACCATTCCACGGCCGGCGACTCCCCACCGTGGTCGGCCTTCCAGGCAAGCCGAGCAAGCTGACGGCACCGGTTAACGTCCTGCCGCTTCTCCTGCGCTGCACCCGTGTGAGCGGGCAGGACGCGGGTCAGCCCGCACCCGCTCAGCGGCGACCCGTGACGCACGGTTCATCGACGCATCGACCTCGGCTCGGTGCTCCGGCAGAAATCCGTTCGACAAGGCTCGACGCGGCTTACTGCGATCCTCATCGGAGGGCAAGATACCGCCGCACCCCCTACAGGTTGCTCTTGGGAGGCCTCGACCGGCGGCCGCCTTCGGCCGCTGCCGGGCCTTCGACCTCGGGGCAAGACGACTGGCATTTGGGCCCAGACACTGTCGCAGTGGGCACGGTCACGCTGTCGGGCGGTGCCGGATCGTGCGCGCTCGGTGCAAGGCAGCTCTCCCTGGGCAACTACCACATCGTTGCCGCCTACCGTGGTGACGGCCTGTTCGCCTCCTCGGTCACCGGTGCCAGGCTGCTCGTTACAGCGGTGTCAGGGACCGCCCTCAACCTGTCTGCGACGGAGCTGATCTACGGGGACGAGCTGGTCGAGCACATGTCGGTGACGGTCTCCTCCAAGTACTCGGGTTTGAAGCCGACTGGCACAGTGACCGTCAGCGAGTCTCGATCGCGCTTTGCACGATCACGCTGTCAGCCGGCTCGGGGTCCTGCACATTGTCTCCCAGGCGACTCGCCGTCGGCACCTACGACGTCATTGCTGCCTATAGCGGCGACAAGTCGTTCGAACCCTCGGCCACCGGCGACAGTCTCATGGTCGTCGCGTGATCTGCTGAGGTCCAGGCACGTCAAAGCCTTCAAGGGAGGGCACCCGGACGGCCGCGCCTGACGGTCGGCGGGGTCGACGCCCGGGCTCGAGCGGCTGGCCAGGCTCAACCATCTCCCGAGACGCGGATCACCGCGGCGCCGTTCACCTCGTCCCGGGCCAGGTCCTCGAGCGCGGCGGCTGCCTTCTCGAAGGGGTACTCAGTGGTCGTGGGACGGATCGGTATCTCGGCGGCGAGGCTCAGGAACTCCTCGCCGTCGCGCCTCGTGTTCGCGGTCACGCTGACCAGCCCTCGCTCCTCGAACAAGTAGCTCTCGTAGTTGAGCGTGGGGATGTCGGAGAGGTGGATGCCGGCGACCGCGAGCCGGCCGCCGCGGTCCAGAGCTGCCATGGCCGGGAGGACGAGCGTTCCGACCGGGGCAAAGAGGATGGCCGCGTCGAGCGGCTCCGGTGGGGGATCGTCGGCTCCCTGGGCTGAGGCGCACCCGAGGGTGAGCGCGAGCTCCCGAGCGTCGGCCGCCCTGGTCATGACGTGCACGGTCGCGCCCTCGTAAAGGGCGACCTGGGCCGTCAAGTGAGCGGAACCTCCGAAGCCGTAGATGCCGAGCCGGCCACGCGGTCGCAGGCCCGACCGCCGCAGAGCCCGATAGCCGATGATGCCGGCGCAGAGCAGCGGGGCGGCTTCGCGGTCGGAGAACACCTCCGGGATCCGGTAGGCGTAGCGCTCGTCCACGACCGCGTACTCGCAGTAGCCGCCGTCGGCGTCCCAGCCGGTGAAGAGCGGTCCGGTGCAGAGGTTCTCGTCGCCTCGCACGCAGAAACGGCACACGCCGCACGTCGAGCGCAACCACGCGATCCCGACGCGCTCGCCCTCGGCAAAGCGCCGTGCGTCCCGGCCCTGTGCGGCGACGCGGCCGACTACTTCATGGCCAGGGACGACACCTGGGCGGCGAGGGGCAAGGTCACCCTCCACGAGGTGCAGGTCCGTGCGGCACACGCCGCAGACGTGCACTTTCAAGAGGATCTCACTCGGGCCCGGCTCGGGGACCACGCGGTCGACGAGGCGCAACGAGTGCTCGGCGGCGGGCGCCGGGTGATCGAGCGCCCAGGCCCTCATGCCGCAGCCGATCCTGACCCCGACGAGGTCGATCCCTTTGCGGAGGCGGCCGATCCCGACGCCGGTTCGAGAGCCGAGGCGACGAGAACAGCGACATCGGTCACGAGGTGCACTGTGAGGCCTTCGAGGACGTTCGCCGGTACGTCGTCCAGGTCGGGGCCGTTGCGGGCCGGGAGGAAGATCTCGGTCAGCCCGGCGCGATGAGCGGCGAGCAGCTTCTGCTTCACCCCGCCGATCGGGAGCACGCGACCGTTCAAGGTGACCTCGCCTGTCATGCCCACCTCGGAGCGCACCGGTCGGCCGGAAGCGAGGGACGCGAGCGCGGCGACCATCGTGACGCCGGCGGACGGACCGTCCTTGGGCACCGCGCCTGCCGGGACGTGCAGGTGGATTGCGCCTTTGGCAAGGCGTTCGGTGTCTATGCCGAGAGCCTCGCCATGGGAGCGCAGGTACGACAGGGCGATCTGAGCGGACTCCTTCATGACGTCGCCGAGCTGGCCGGTGAGCACGAGACGAGGCTCGCCCTCCATGACTGTTGCCTCGATGAACAGCACGTCGCCACCGGCGCCGGTGACGGCCAGGCCGGTTGCGACGCCCGGGACGGCGGTCCGTTCGGCCGACTCGGGCGTGAAACGGGGGCGGCCGAGGAAGCCCTGCAAGTCTTTCGTCCCGACCTCGACAGCCGTGGGCCCGGAGTCTCCGGCGAGGCTCGTCGTCACTTTCCGGAGGATCTTTGCGACCGCCCGTTCGAGCTGGCGAACTCCGGCCTCGTGTGTGTACTCGGTCGCGATCACGCGGAGAGCTTCCTCGTTGATGGCGACTTCGTCGGGAGCGAGCCCTGCGAGGTCGATCTGTCGTGGGACCAGGTGGTTGCGGGCGATAGCGACCTTCTCCTCCTCGGTGTAGCCGTCGAGGCGGACGAGCTCCATCCGGTCGAGGAGCGCCGCGGGAATCGTGTCCGCGACGTTCGCCGTGGCAAGGAAGAGCACGTCGGACAGGTCGAGCTCGATCTCGAGGTAATGGTCCCTGAAGGTGTGGTTCTGCGCCGGGTCGAGCACCTCGAGCAACGCCGAGGTGGGGTCACCCCGGTAGTCGCTGCCGAGCTTGTCGATCTCGTCGAGCAGCACGACCGGGTTCATCGACCCCGCTTCACGCATCGCCCGCACGATGCGTCCCGGGAGGGCGCCGACATAGGTGCGGCGGTGGCCGCGGATCTCGGCCTCGTCGCGGACTCCGCCGAGCGACACACGGACGAACTTGCGGCCCAACGCCCGGGCGACGGACTCGCCGAGCGAGGTCTTGCCGACCCCCGGCGGCCCGACGAGCGCGAGCACCGCGCCCGAGCCGCGACCGCCCACGACCGCAAGACCACGAGCATGGCGGCGACTGCGGACGGCGAGGTACTCGACCATCCTGTCCTTCACGTCGTCGAGACCCTCGTGGTCGGCGTCCAGCACCTCGCGCGCTCCGAGACGTCGTTGTTGTCATCGGTGCGGACATTCCATGGCAGCTCGAGCACCGTGTCCAGCCACGTGCGGATCCAGCCTGTCTCGGGGCTCTGATCGCTGGCGCGCTCGAGCCGCCCGACTTCTCGCAGCGCCGCGTCGAGGACCTTGCCGGGCAGCTCGGCGGCCTCCACGCGGGTGCGGTAGTCGTCGGCGCCATCCGGCTCGCCCTCGCCGAGCTCCTTGCGGATCGCGGCGAGCTGTTGGCGAAGCAGGAACTCGCGCTGGCTCTTCTCCATGCCGTCGTGCACGTCGCTGCGGATGCGCTCGGCGACGTCGAGCTCAGCGAGATGCTCCCGGCCCCACTCGACCAGCTTCGCCAGGCGCTGCTCGACGTCCACGGTCTCGAGCAGCCAGAGCTTCTGCTCGTTGGACAGATAGGGCGCGTAGCCCGCCATGTCGGCCAGCTCACCGGGCTCGGAGATGCGCTGGACGGAGTCGATGACCTGCCAGGCGCCCCGCTGCTGCAGGATAGAAACGACGACGTTCTTGTACTCACGCGACAGCTCGCTCGTGGCCTCGCCGCCGAGGACCTCGTCGAGGATCTCTGCCTCGACCCAGAGCGCCGATCCCGGCCCTGTCACCCCGGAGCCGACGCGCGCCCGCGGACACCGCCCGCAGCAGTGCCGCGGGCTCGCCACCAGGCAGCTTCCCGAGCTGCTCGATCGTCGCGACGACACCGACCGGGGCGTACTTGCCGTCGAAGCGCGGCACGACCAGAACCTGGTCTCCGCCTCCTACGTTGGCTGCGTCGATCGCCGCCTGCCGCTCCGCGTCGTCGAGTGTGACCGGCACGACCATGCCTGGCAGCACGACCACATCTGCGAGTGGCAGAACCGGGAGCTGTTGAGTGTTTGACACGAGTCGACCTTCCTCTCGCTATTGAGTCTTACACACTCAACCGTCTTGAGCCTCTTGATGTTCCCGACATAGTTGAGCAGCTCAGGGGCATCGAGCCGGTAGGATGAAAAACGATGAGCGAAGCTGTGGAGAAGAAGGAGCGGTTCATCGTCGTCGGTGTCGACGGCTCCGAGCCGTCGCTCAACGCCCTCAGGTGGGCTGGCGAGCAGGCCCGTATGACGGGAGCGACGCTGCGGGTGCTCACGACCTGGGAAGTCGCCACCGGCACGGGCTGGGTCCCGACGTTCCCGGTCGACTACGACCCGCAGGCCGTGGCGAGACAGGCTCTCGACGAGGCGGTCATCGAGACGCTCGGGGCCGATCCCGACGTCGCGGTGGAGCGAATCGTCAAGGAGGGCCACGCTGCTCCCGTCCTGTTGGCTGCGGCGAAGGATGCGGACCTGCTCGTGGTCGGGAGCCACGGTCACGGCGCGTTCGCTGGCATGCTGATCGGCTCGGTCTCCGAGCATCTCGTGCGGCACGCGCCTTGCGCCATAGTGGTCGTCCACTGCGACAAGCACTCACGCCACTAGGTCTCGGCCCGCTCGCTGACCTCGGTCCGGCCTTATCCGCCCCCCGCTGCGCGAGACTTCCGGCCAATGGTGGCGAGCGAGCGGATACCACGAGGCTGACGCCGAGCCCACCGCCGCCTTCGCGGTGCTGCTCGACCGCGCGACCGTCACGACTCCCGACGGCCGGCGCCTGCTCGGGCCGGTGTCGCTCGCGATCCGCACGGGCGAGCACTGGGCGGTGCTCGGCGCGAACGGAGCAGGCAAGACCACGCTGCTGCGCTGTGTTGGGTGCCGAGCGTCATCCTTCTTCCGGGACGGCGATCGTGCTCGGCGCCCGCCTCGGTGCGAGCGACCTCCGCCAGCTCCGCTCGCGCATCGGCGTCGTGAGCCACGCGGTGGCCGACCGGCTCCCTCCGAGCGCGGCACGCGCTCGGGATCGTGCTGACCGGCGGGCGCGGCGTCCTGGCGCCGTGGTGGGCTTCGACCGGCGAGGCCGATCTCGTGAGGGGAAGGCAGATACTGAAGGCCCTCGGGTGCGAAGGCCTCGCAGACCGCCCGTTCGGCACTTGCTCCCAGGGCGAGCGCCAGCGGGTCCTGCTGGCCCGGTCTTTGTTCGTCGAGCATCCCTTGTTGCTGCTCGACGAGCCGTGTGCGGGTGTCGACCTTCCCGGACGCGAGGCTCTCGTCCTCGCGCTCACCGCGCTTGCACGATCTCCCGACTCCCCGACGACGGTGCACGTGAGCCACCTCCTCGAAGAGCTGCCGGCCACGACGTCCCACGCTCTGTTGTTGCGAGAAGGGGAAGTGGTGGCGATGGGCCCGATCGAGAACGTCCTGACGGAGCGCTCGTTGGAGCACTGCTTCGGCTTGGCTGTCACTTTGACCCGGGAGGAGGGACGCTGGACCGCCCGTGCTTCCCCCTCGTGGTGACCATTGCAAACTGACATGTAATCATGTAATCTGACGCCATGACATTTCATGAGCATCAACATGACCCTCGCCAGCGCGGGGGACGGCGTGGTCCCGGCCCCCGGTGGGCGCGGGGCCGATGGGGCTCGGGATCCGAGGAGCGTCCCTCCGCCGAGCAGCGAGCGGAGATCAAGGCCTGGTTCACGGGCCGGCTTCCTGACGACTTCTACGTCGGGGTTCCAGACGTGACCGTCGACAACGACGAGATCCTCGTCATCGGCGCCCTCAGCGCCGTGGAACTGGACCAAGGCGCCACCGCAGGGGCGGCCACGACGGCCGAGGAGGCACGGATCGAACGGTTCCGCGAGGACACCAGAGAGCACCGGATCCGCATCGCCGAGGAAGCACAGGGCCGCTTCGGGCGCGTCGTCTCCTGGGGCGCCACCGTCGGCGGCACCACTCGCTCGTTCACGACGGCCAACGTGCCGGTCATGACCCGGTTGCGGATGTCGCAGCGCCAGGTCCTCGACACCCTCATCGACGCCGGGATCGCGCGCAGCCGCAGCGAGGCGCTCGCCTGGTGCGTCGAGCTGGTCGGGAGAAACGAAGCTGCGTGGATCGACGAGCTCCGTTCCGCGTTCGCCCGCGTCGAGGAGGTAAGGGCCCAAGGCCCGAGCTCGAACCGCTCAGAGGACTCGTAGCACTCGCCAAACCGGGGCGTCCCAGCTGGAATGGCCTTCGCCGCGCTGCCAGGGCACCCCGGCACCCCTGGCGCCCGCCGACTTGATCGTGTAGGAAACAAAGCCCATGGTCTGGATCGGCTTCGTTCTCGGCGTGCTCGTCGTGGTGTTCGCCACGATGAGCCTGGTCACCACGTTCGTGCTCCCGCGTGGAGGCTCGAGGTTCCAGGTCCTGCCGCTCCTGGTCGGGCGGGTCGTGCGGCAGGGCTTCCTCCTCGTGGCTCGTCCCGTCCGCAGCTTTGCCCGCAAGGACGGCCTTCTTGCCGCGGTCGGCCCGGTGTCGCTCATCGCTCAGCTCGCGGCATTCCTCGGGCTGTACATCCTCGGCTACGGCCTCATGCAGTGGCCCTGGACGGGGTCGTTCCCCGGCGGCATCGAAGAGGCGGGCGCCTCCTTGTTCTCCGTCGGCCTCGTGCACGCGAGCGCGACCGGCAACGACGCGATCGTCGTGCTCGCGGGCGCGACCGGGGCCATCGCGGTGGCGCTCCAGATCGGGTACCTGCCGGCGATCTACCAGGCTTTCAACCGTCGCGAGTCGCTCGTGACCTTGATGGAGAGCCGTGCGGGCGTGCCGGCGTGGGGCCCCGAGGTCCTCATGCGCCACCAGCTTGTCAGGATCACCGACGCGCTGCCCGCGCTCTACGGCAACTGGGAGCTCTGGGCCGCCGATCTCGCGGAAAGCCACATCTCCTATCCGGTGCTGCTCTGGTTCCGCTCTCCCGAGCCCGGGTTCTCATGGATCATCTCGCTGCTCGCGGTGATGGACGCCGCCGCGATGCACCTGTCGCTGAACCCGACAACGGCGCCTTCCGAGGCGCGGATGTGCCTGCGGATGGGCTTCACGGCGCTTCGCCGCATTGCCCAGGCCCTGCACTGGGACTTCGACGCCGACCCGGCATCCGGGGGGAGAGCTCCAGCTCAGCTACGAGGAGTTCGTCTACGCGGTGAACCTCGTGAAGGAGACTGGCTTTCCAACCGAGCGCACCAGCGAGGAAGCGTGGCGGCATTTCCGTGGCTGGCGCGTGAACTACGAGGCGCTTGCCTACCGTCTGGCGGACCATGTCGTGGCGCCCCGCGCACCGTGGTCCGGAGAGCGACGCCACCTTCGCTCTCGAGCTGATGGCCCCCAAGACGGCCCCCTCACCGCTCGCCCAAATAATGTACCCGACGCCGCCGGGGGTGGCCAGAGCACTCCGGCAGCTCGGCGAGCACGTTTCGATCTGGCGCAAGCTGAACCGGCTGCCTGCAAGGCGTCCTCGCGGAGCGCGCCGGGATCTCGCGGGACACGTTGCGCTCCATCGAGCAGGGGACCGGGACGGCAAGCAGCGAGAGCGTGTTCCGGGTGCTTCGGGTGCTCGGGGTCATGGACCCCGTGGTCGCAGCGACGGACCCGTACGAGACCGACGTCGGAAGACTGCGGTCCGATGAGCTTCTCCCGCGCCGGGTGAGGAGCTGACGGAGGTGGCGATCGAGCGCGACCCGATCGAGGTGACCGTAGAGATCGACGGCACAGAGCTCATCGCCGGGACGCTGCGGATCCACGAGCGGCGGACCCAGAGTGCTTCGTTCGCCTACGCGGACACCTACCTGGCCGACCCGCGCGCCTACAAGCTCGACCCCGCCCTCCCACTTGACGCCAGTCCGGTCCAGACCCCGCCCGGCAAGGAGATGTTCAACGTGTTCTCTGACGGTGCCCCCGACCGCTGGGGACGCAGCCTCATGCAGCGCGAAGAGCATGACCGGATGCGGTGGACCTCTACGAGGCCTCGCCCGCTGACCACCGCGGACTTCCTCCTCGGGACTCGGGACGAGCTACGCCAGGGCGCGATCCGCCTGAGGCGCCCCGGAGCCGGCAAGTACTGGTCGGACGGCGACGCCGCCATTCCTCAGCTGCTATTTCTCCCAAAGCTGCTGGCAGCGAGCGACGAGTTCCTCGCCGGCGAGAACCGACGGTGACTGGCAGGCGATCAAGGATCTCGTCGACGCCGGGGAACTCTCTCTGGGGGGGCCCGGCCGAAAGCGGCAGTGCGAACAGCCGAAGGAGAGCTCGCATTCGCGAAATTCCCCCGCAAGCTCAGCGACGAGTGGGATGTTTCAAGCTGGGAGAAGCTCGAGAGCGACCTCGCCGGGCGGTGCGGCATCACGGTCGCCCGAAGCGATCTCGAAAACGTCGCCTTCGAGACCCCGCAGCGATCGCTCGCAGGTCAGCTCACGAGCAAGTGACTTGCATGGCGTGATACGAGAGCCCGGACGGCAAGACCTTCTACGACCAGAGGTTCCGGCCGGACTGAGACCAGATCCCGGTCAGTGGAGCCTTTGATGTCGTCGACATGGGCTGGCACACTTGGCACCGACTTCTAGGAGGAGCATCACCCATGGCGAACGTAGAGCTCGACGCCGAATTCCTGGCCCTTCCGCTGGACGCGGTCCGCAGCGCCGCGCTCGACCGGGCCCGCGCGCTCGGCTGCGAGCATGCCGAGGCACGCATCGAGCGGATCCGCTCCCAGGTCGTGAGCCTGCGCGACGGCCGGCTGGAGACTTCCGCCGACGACCTCGAGCTCGGCCTCGGCCTTCGGGTTGTCCACGACGGCTCGTTCGGGTTCGCGGCCACGGTCGAGCTCGATGCCGACGCCGCGGCCGCGCTCGCCGACCAGGCGGTCGCAACGGCGCGGGCGACGGCTCCTGCGGTCAGCGAGCGCGTCGAGCTGGCCGACGAGCCGGCTCACGGCGAGGCGGTATGGACCTCCTCGTACGATCTGGACCCGGCCGAGGTGCCCACGGCGGAGAAGGTGGCCCTGCTCGAGGATTGGAGCGGGCGCCTTCTTCGACTCGCCTGGCGTGGACCACGTGACCGCGTACGTGCTGACGGTGGTGGAGGACAAGCACTACGCGGACCTCTCCGGCACGGTCACGACCCAGCGCAGGGTCCGCGTGCACCCGGCGGTGGAGGCGATCGCCGTCGACGCCGAGGCGGGAGGCTTCGAGACCATGCGCACTCTGGCTCCACCGGCCGGCCGGGGTTGGGAGTACCTGCTCGGCGAGGGCTGGGACTGGGACGGCGAGCTCGCGCGCATCCCCGGATCACCTCGCCGAGAAGCTTCACGCCCCGTCTGTCACCCCCGGCGCCTACGACCTCGTCATCGATCCCACGAACCTCTGGCTCGACGATCCACGAGTCCATCGGGCATGCCACCGAGCTCGACCGGGCGATGGGCTACGAGGCGGCGTACGCGGGGACGTCGTTCGCCACCTTCGACAAGCTCGGCACACTCGCCTACGGCTCGGAGGTCATGAACGTGACGGGCGACCGAACCGTCGACCACGGCTTGGCAACAGTCGCCTACGACGACGAGGGAGTCGAGGCGCAGAGCTTCGACCTCATTCGCGACGGCGTGCTGGTGGGCTACCAGCTCGACCGGCGAATCGCACGGCTCATGGGACTTCGGCCGGTCCAACGGCTGTGCCTTCGCCGACTCTCCCGGGCACACGCCGATCCAGCGCATGGCCAACGTGTCACTGCGCCCGGCACCGGGGCACGGCCCGACCACCGAGGAGCTCATCTCGTCGGTCGACGACGGCTTCTATGTCGTCGGCGACAAGAGCTGGTCGATCGACATGCAGCGCTACAACTTCCAGTTCACCGGGCAGCGTTTCTTCAGGATCGAGAAAGGCAAGCTCGCCGGGCAGGTGAGGGATCTGGCCTATCAGTCGCGCACGACCGATTTCTGGGGGGCGATGCAGGCCGTGGGCGGGGAGTCCACCTACCACCTGGGCGGCGCCTTCAACTGCGGCAAGGGCCAGCCCGGGCAGGTCGCCCCCGTGAGCCACGGCTGCCCGTCAGCGCTGTTCCGGGGCATCAACGTGCTGAACACTCGCGCGGAGTCGGGACGATGAGCGCCGGCGACAGGTCGTCTCATCGCAGCGGACCGCGTCGTCGATCAGGTTCTCGAAGCCTCCCGATCGGACGGTTGCGTCGTGATCGTGGAGGAGGTCAGCCAGGCGGAGCTTCGCTTTGCCAACAACACCGTGACGACCAACGGCACGCGCCGCGACCGTGACGTGACCGTGATCGCCTTGCGGCGAGACCGACAGGGGGACAGCCGTCGGGACTGCGAGCAGCAGCGGTGCCACCGACGCGATCGACCTCGTCCGCCGGGCCGAGGCGAACGCCGCCACGGCCCAGCCGGCCGAGGACGCCGCGCCACTTGTCGACCCGGGACGATCAGGCGCCGGGAGCGACTTCGCCGACCCGCCGGTCATGACGAGCCTGGCCGGGCTCGGCGACGTGCTCACCGGGCTCGGTGACGCCTTCGCACGGGCCAGCGCCGCCGGGAACGAGGTTGGCGGGCTACGCCGAGCATCACGTCTCGACCGTCTATCTCGGTTCTTCGACCGGTCTCCGGCTCCGGTACGTGGAGCCGACAGGCAAGCTCGAGGCCGTCGCCCGCGCAGACGGGGGAGCGCGGTCGGCCTGGGCGGCCACAGGCGCCGAGGACCTCGCCACGGTCCATGTCGAGGAGCTGACCGAGCGGCTCGACCGCCGGCTCAGCTGGGGCGAGCGGAAGGCTCGATCTGGAAGCCGGTCGCTATGAGGTCGTGCTGCCGCCCGACGCGGTCGCCGATCTCATCGTCCCGTTGGGGGACGCGACCTCGGGCCGGGAGGCAGAAGAGGGGCGCAGTGTCTTCTCGGCGCCGGGCGGCGCGACGAGGGTGGGGGAGTCGCTCTCCCCGCACCGGTTCTCGTTGCGCAGCGATCCGTTCGCCGAAGGCCTCGAGTGCACACCGTTCCTTGTCACGGGGGCCTCCGGCCAGGACGTGTCGGTCTTCGACAACGGCCTCCCGCTGCGAGCGGACCGAATGGATCTCCGACGGCCGCCTCGCGCGGCTGCAGTACCACCGTGCAGGAGCCGCACGATCCGGCGTCGAGCCGGCAGCGCTCGCGAACAACCTCATCCTCGAGCTGCCCGGGGCCACGAGCACCCTCGAGGACCTCGTCGCGCGGACCGAGCGGGGACTGCTGCTCACGTGCCTTTGGTACATCCGCGAAGTGGACCCGACGACGCTGCTGCTGACCGGCCTGACCCGAGACGGCGTCTACCTGGTGGAGCACGGGCGAGATCGTCGCTTCGGTCAACAACTTCCGTTTCAACGAGAGCCCGGTCGACCTGCTGTCGAAGACCATCGAGGCGGGACGGACCGAACGGGCGCTCTCGCGGGAATGGAACGAGTGGCTCAACAGGACGGCGATGCCGCCGTTGCGCGTGGCCGAGTTCAACATGAGCTCGGTGAGCCCCGCGACCTGACGGCCTCAGCTCGCCGGCGAGCTCGGCCGCCAGCTCGCCCGAGCAGCGCCGCGCACCCGGCCTGCGACGAGATCGAGGCACGACTCGAACTCCGCCTCGTCGCCGTACCACGGGTCAGGGATCTCGAGCGAGCCGCCCTGTCCGGCTCGACCTGTCGGGTAGCTGAGCAGGAGCCGGACCGGTGCGCGTGGGCCCGGTCTTCGGCGCGCGGTTCTCCAGCCATCGCAGGTGGCTGCTGCTCCATGGCGACGACAAGGTCGCGTTCGTTGAGCCACGCGGGCTGGAACTGGCGCCCCCGATGGCTGACCGGCCCGTAGCCGCGCCGTTCGAGCGCCCTGCGGGCACGACGGTCGATGTCGAAGCCGACGTCGGCCGCGGTGCCCGCACTGTCGATCGTCAGGTGATCCGGCGAGACCGATCGCGGAGGCGTCGTGGCGGAGGACCACCTCGGCCATGGGTGAGCGGCAGATGTTGCCCGAGCACACGAAGCAGATCCGGAAAGTCACGGCGCCATCGTCGCATCCGCGGCGTCCCTCGGCGGTAACCGGCGCCGCGCTCGTGCGCACGGCCGGCGCGGCCTCGCGCCGGCCTACGCTTGGCCGGTGACCGGCTCCGCCCCGCCCGACTGGCTCTCCCGGGCCGCGCTCGAGCTCGTCCCGGCCGGCCCGGTCGAAGGCACGCTCGACGCGCCCGTCCTCCAAGAGCTTGACCAACCGCCTGCTCGTGATCGCGGCCCTGGCGGAGGGCACGAGCGCGCTCAGCCGTGTGCTCGAGAGCGACGACACCGCGGCGATGACCTCGGGGCTTCGTGCTCTGGGTGCCCGCATCGAGGATGTCGGCGGCGACACGGAGGTGACCGGGACCTCGGGCCGGCCTGTGGCGGGGGGGACGGAGCTGAACGCGGGGCTCTCGGGAACGACGCTTCGTTTTCTGGCGGCAGTGGCGCTGCTTGGCGAGAGGGACGGTGGTCCTCGATGGCGAGGAGCCGCTGCGGCGGCGTCCGATCGCTCCGCTCCTCGAAGCGTTGCGCTGCGGCTGGCGCCGAGGTCGCGAGCGACGGAGGCAGGCCGCCGCTGCGGATCTCGAGTCACGGCCTTGCCGGCGGCCGGCTCAGAGTCGACGCCTCGGCCAGCTCACAGTTCGCCACGGCGCTCCTCCTCGTCGGGCCCGTATGCCGACGATGACCTCATCGTCGAGGTGGAGGGGCTCCGCGAGCTCGGCTACGTGCGCCTCACGGTCGCAGACGATGGCTCGTTGGGGGGCAGTCGGTCGCCGAGGAAGCGCCGGGCCGCTTCAGGGTGAGCGCGCGGGCTCGTTATGTCTCGAGGGCGGAGTCGGTCGAGCACGACGCGAGCGCCGCGGCACACCTTTACGCCCTCGCCGTCGCGACGGGAGGGTCGATCACCGTTGCCAATGCCTTCGAGACCGCACAGCCCGACGGCGGCTTGGTGGAGGTTCTCGCCGCCATGGGCGCCAGTTTCTCTCGGGGCCCCGGCGGCACCACGGTCGAGCGGCGAGGCGAGCTCACAGGCGTCGACGTCGACCTCGCGGCGATGCCGGATCAGGTTCCGACCGTCGCCGCGCTTGCAGCGCTGGCACGAGGAGACACCGTGATCCGTGGTGTCGAGATCGCCCGTGGCCACGAGAGCGATCGGATCACGGCGGTCGCGACCGAGCTCGGGCGCCTTGGAGCTCGTGTCGAGGAGGCACCTGACGGCCTGGTCGTGCACGGGGGCGCGCCGTTGCACGGCGGCCGTGATCGACACCCACCGTGACCATCGCATCGCCATGGCCTTCACCGCGATCGGCGCGGTCGTGCCCGGCGTCGAGCTCTCCGACCCGGGCTGTGTCGCGAAGACCTATCCCGGCTTCTTCGACGACGTGGCCGGGCTCGGTGTCGGGATCCGCTGAAAGGCGCGAGCCGCGGCGCGGGAGGTGGTCACAGGGCCGAGATGTGCTGCGCGACGACCTCCTCGATGAGGCCGAGGACCTCGGATCGGGCCCTTTCCGGCCCGAAGCGCTCGACAAGGCTGACGAGCTCGAATCCGGCCGTGCCGGTTCCGCCGGCCGTGCCGGTCTCCTCTGGCGGCGTCGCCGACGATGCACAGGATCGGCACCCTTCCGGCCACGTGCGCGACCACGCCGCCGACGACCTTGCCGGAGAAGGACTGGCTGATCGAGGTAGCCCTCTCCGGTCATGACGAGGTCAGCGACGGCAAGGTGCTCGTCCAAGCCGACGAAGCCGGCGACGAGCTCGAACCCCGAGACGATCTCGGCTCCGAGCGCGGCGAGCCCTCCGGCGAGGCCGCCCGCGGCGCCGGCCCCGGGAAGCGCGGTGACGTCCACACCGAAATCGGCCCGATAGCCGTCCGCGAGACGGGCGAGTCGAGCGGTCAGCGCCTCGACCTGTTCGGGCGTGGCGCCCTTTTGTGGGGCAAAGACCCTTGCCGCGTCGAGGAACCTGGTCGTCACGTCGCAGGCGGCGACGAGCTCGACGCCTCGGAGCGCTTCGCGTGAGCCGATGGCTCCGAGCGCGCCCGCGCCTCCGTCGGTCGTCGCCGAGCCTCCGCAGCCGACGATGACTCGAGTCGCGCCCAGCGAGACCGCCCGCAGGATGAGCTGGCCGGTCCCGACCGTGGAGGCCTTCATCGGGTCGTTGCGGAGCTCCCCGCCTGCGATCAGAAGCCCCGACGCGTTCGCCATCTCGATCACCGCAGTCGGGCCGTCGTGATCGAGCGTCGCCGGGACGAGCTTCCACTCCGCCAGCACCGGCGTGCCAAGTGGCCCGGTCACCTCGTCGCGCCTGAGCTCTCCGCCGAAGGCGGAGAGCAGCCCGTCGCCGCCGTCGGCGAGGGGTACCTCCGAGGCTGTCCAGCCGGCGCGACGCGCCCCGCGTGCGGCCGCCGCCGCCGCCTGCGACGCGTCGGCAGTGCCCCGGAACTTGTCGGGCGCCGCGACGAGATGGCCCATCTCGTGCGGCATTCCTGACACCTAGGAGCCGGATCGGTCCTGCAGGTGGACGGCCACCTCGTCGACGAACCGGTCCATGTTCTCCCGCTTCTGACTGGCGTCTCGGCCGAGCGTATGGTCCGAGACGACGAACTCGTCCATGCCGATCTCGGCGTAGCGGCCCATGACCTCTGCAACTTCCGACGCGGTGCCGATGATGCGGGGCATGACTGCGTCTGTCGGACCGCCAGCTCTTCAGCTGCTCGGCGTCCTCGCTCATCAACACGAGCGCCTGAGCCGAGCGCCTGATCGAGGCCGGGTCGCGGCCGATCTCGAGGCAGTGGCGCTCGAGAACCTCGGACTTGTGCGCCATCAGGTCCGGCAGCCCCCAGCAATTCCACTCGTCTGCGTAGCGGGCGGCGATTCGCATCGTCGTTCTGCTCGCCGCTGCCACCGATGAGCAACGGGAGCGGTCGCTGGACCGGCTTCGGCTCACACGGGGCGTCGACGAGCCGGTAGAAGCGCCCCTCGAAGTTGCTGCGCTCCTCGCTGTGCAGGAGGCGGATGACTTGGCACGCCTCGTCCAGGCGGCGCCAGGCGCTCGCCGACCGCGGGAAGCTCGATGCCATAGGCCTCGTGCTCGTTCACTTGCCATCCCGCGCCGAGCCCGAGCACCAGGCGCCCGTCGGAGATGTGGTCGACCGTGGCGGCCATCTTCGCGAGCACGGCGGGATGCCGGTAGGTGTTGCCCGTCACGAGCACGCCGACGCGCACCCGGTCCGACGCGAGCCGCCAAAGCCGCGATGGTCGTCCACGCCTCGAGGCGCGGCATGAGGCTCCGCTCACCGTTGGGCATGAAGTGGTCCGCGACCCAGATCCCGTCCCACCCAGTGCGCTCGGCGTGCTCCGCCGAGCCCAGAAGTTCGTCCCAAGTCTGCTCTGTTCCCAGCCAGATGCTGAACCGCATGTGCACGGACCTCCCGCGCAGAGCTTAGGACCGCTCAGTTTGCCGGCGTCGGTGCATGACAGGAGCCGGGCATCGCTCCAAGCGAAGCCCGGCTCCTGTCATGGCACGTGTCAACAGAGTGCAGCCGCTAAGGGCGCAGCATCGCCAGAACCCCGAAACTTATTGCAGAGGTCTGCCGATACTTTTAGCGGCGACTCGACAACGAGGCGCAGCTCGAGCGAGCTCTAGAGCCCGAGGTCCGCGCTGCAGGCCGGCCACTGCCCCCAACCCGCTTCGGCTTGGAGCCTCTCGGCCGCTTGGTCCTGCACGGCGGGTGAGGCGTCGCTCGGCAGGCCCGAGTAGCCGAGCCCCCACCACGTCTGCCAAGCGCGAACTGGTAGGCGCCGTAGTACCCGTTTCCTGTGTCCTCGGCGTAGTTGTCGCCGGATTCGCAGAGCCTCAGCTCCAGCCAAGCACCGCCGGGGTCGCTTCGACGGGAGGTTGGCGGAGCCGCCGCGGCGGGTGGCTCTTGCGGTCGGGGCCGCCTTCGCGGCTCTTGTCGATCTTGTGATCTCTTGTGATCTGCGTACCTTGGTCGCCTCTTGCTGCCTCTGTGCTGCCGTTGCTGCCTGTGCTGCTTGTGCTGCTTGTGCGGCCTGTGCCGCCTGAGCGGCTTGTGCCGCTTGAGCGCCTGTGCTGCCTGAGCGGCTTGAGCCGCCTGCGCTGCCTGAGCTGCCTGAGCCGCCTGTGCCGCCGCAGCGGCTGCGCGCGAGCGGCTGCCGGCACGTGGCGTTGGATTGCTGCAACTCGCGCCAGGCCGACGGGAGCAGGGCTCTTTGGCGGGCGCCCGCTGTCGTGAATGGCTACACGGTCGCCGGCAAGACCCTGCCAGAACGGCAGGTACCTTTCATCGCGCGACCTGGGCCGTGAGCTGCGCCGTGGCGACTGCGCGCGCTCGCGGACCATCGCTGCGAGCCACCTGAGATTGGTGGTAGGCACAGCCGACGAGCCACTTTCGCCTTTGCTGAGATGGGAAGTGGCGCGAACAGGTACTGAGTGTTGATACTGCTGGCGCCAGCGGCGCCGATGAACATGGATGCAGCAACAAAAGTGAACGCGATGAGCGCGATCAGGGGGTGCTTGCGCATCTTGCTCCTCCTTGGAGTGTCGAAAACCCGGTGGGTTCCAGGTGGATGCGTTGATGCGGGCAGGCCGTCTATTGCATGCGACTCGCGACTCGGTGCCGGAAGGGCTGGCCGGATCTGGACGTTGGAACGTCCCTACGAGGTGCAGACGGGTCTCGCCCTGTCTTCTTTGTTGTCGCGACTCCTTTTCGCTCCATAAGAGAGCAGGTCGGGACGAGCAACGCCGCTTGCGCGGCTCGGCTCGCAGGCGCCGAGGTTCCCAGTCATGCCTGCGGGGAGGCAAAAGCCTTAACCCCGACCCGGCGTGAGAGCACCGGGCGTTTCGGCACCACTCGTCGTTGACAGTTGGTGTGGCGGAAACCCTAGGAGAGGACTCTCGACTGCGCAAGTGGCGAAGACCGTCCAGATGGCATCTATCGTCAATTGAGATGACGAGAACCCTCCGAGAAGGGGCGCGCAGCTGGTGACCACGTCGGCAACGGCCGTTTTCCACAGGCTTGCAACGAGCTCGCTCAGTGAGCACAGGCGTCGCGTCCCGCCTGTCGACTGGGTGACATCGTCTGTTGGCAACACGGTGCCACTGGAGAAATGTCACGCTTGATGTACGCTCGGGCCGAGCCGCGTTCTTCGGCCCCTCGAGGTTCGAACGGGCCCGGATCGCCGAGGCCGGGTCGTCACTTCGGGGTCGTACGGGCCGCCTCCAGGCACTTGGAGGCGGATCCCATCGCAGCCGCCACCAGGTCGCCGACCTCGGGCCGCCGGTCTTCGCTGACACTGGCGAGCGGGGTCACCACGGCCCAGCCGAGCTGTGTCAAAGTTTCGTCCGATTCGTCGCCGTTGCCCGGCTGTGCGGCACCGAGGTCAAATCGAACCTTCGAGCCGCCATCTATGGCTTGTGCCGCGAGAATCAGTCCGGACGTCGCGAGACCTGCGCGACGGATGCCGCGGATGTCGCCGAGCGCAAGGTTGGGCACGTTCAAGTTGAGCACCGTGCGCGCGGGCGCTCGCTCCAGGTGAGCGGCGAACGCGACCGCAAGCGCAGCAGCGCTCTCGAAGTGCGTGTGTGCGACGTCGTAGGGCTCATAAGGGGACGGCACCGAAACGGCGTGCATGCTTGTAGCGAGCCCCTTCGAGCCGAAGTGCACAGACGTGAGAGCTGCACCCACCGTGCCCGAGTGCAGAACCGCTCGTCCCACGTTGCGACCAGGGTTGATGCCCGATGCGACGAGGTCCGGTGGCGGTCCGAACGCACCGAGGCAGGCCGTGATCACGATCAGTGCCGGGAGAGCGTCCGCTGCGAGGGCCTTGATCCCCCCGAGGCCGGCGGGCGCGACCGCCTCGACGTGGATGCCGCCCCCCATCGCGCGGAGCGGACCGATGCCTGCGCCTGAACCGCTTGCGTCCGTGAGAGGCGCGATGACGACGACTTCATGTCCAGCCTCGGCAAACGCGCGAGCTAGGACGGCGAGACCGGGCGCGTCGAATCCGTCGTCATTGGTCACCAGAATCCGCATGCCCGCCCGCTCCTTTTGGGGATCGTCGCTTGGCCGAGACTTGAGCCGGTCTCCGGCCCGCCGCTTCGACGAGCTACGTGAGGGGGCTTGGCAGGTACGATACCTTCATGTTCCCGCCCTCAGGCGAGCAAATCGTGCTTGTTCACGGCGACTTCGACGCGGTGGTAACCGAGGTCGGTGCGACGCTCCGTTCCCTCAGGGTTGGCTCGCTGCCCGTCATCTGGGAGTTCCCCGAAGGCGAGATCTCATCTTGCGACCGGGGACAGGTGCTCGCCCCTTGGCCGAACAGGCTCGAGGACGGCTCGATACCGTGTCGGGGACATCGTCGGCCACGCCGCGCTCAACGAGCTGGAGCGGTCCAATGCGATCCATGGTTTCGTGCGGTGGTTGCCGTGGTCGATCGAGGAGCGTTCCGCAGACCGGGCGGTGCTTTCCTGCGTTGTCCATCCGCAGCCCGCCTATCCGTTCCGCATCCGGCTCGACCTCGACTACACGCTCAGCGACGGCGGGCTGGAGGTCGCTTGCGGCGTGACGAACACCGGGAGCGGCATCGCCCCCTTCGGGCTCGGCTTTCATCCGTACCTTCTCGCAGACCCGGGCGGCATCGACGAGGCGGGGATACGCCTGTCGGCACAGACGCGACTGCTCTTGGACAAGCGCGGCCTTCCTACCGGTGAGGAGGCGGTGCCCGGTTCGGCCTTCGATCTCGACGGGCGGAGCCTCAGAGGTCTCGAGCTCGACGACTGCTACACGGGACTGGCAGTCGGGACTGACGGTCGATGGCATGCGCGCCTGGACCTGGCCGAGCGGCGCTCGGAGATCTGGGCCGACTCCGCGTTCGCGTACGTCATGTGCTACACGGGTGAAACGCTGGGCGAGCCGGCCGATCGTCGCAGGGCGATCGCCATAGAGCCGATGACCTGTCCGCCGAACGCGCTTCGTACCGCTACGAGCCTGATCGAGCTCCAAGAGGGCGAGCGGTGGCAAGCGAGCTGGGGGATCGCGACCGGCCTAGCTCGAGCGCCGAAGGGGCTGGACCGGGCTCGGGAGGACGGTGACGAGAGTCCCGAGCGGCGTGAGCGGGAAGATGGTCTCCGCATCCGCGTAGGTCATCTCGACGCAGCCGAGGCTTTGCGGGAAGCCGTAACTCGCCCGGATGTAGCCGTGCAGAGCATCGCCGCCGTTGAAATAGCTCACCCAGGGGATACCGGGGTCCTTGTAGGGCTTCCCGTCCGGGTTCTTGCCCGTCATCGTGGTGACGAGGAAGCGGGCGAAGACGGGGTAGGTGCCGGGAGCAGTCGGCGCCACTGCGATGCCTGTGTTCACGAGCGTGGTGAAGATGATCTGGCCGTCGCGCCACACCGAAGCGGTCTCTGGGAGGCTCTGACTGACAACGACGTAGTCGTAGGGGGAAGTGGTCACTTGGCGCGCGCGCGACGGCTTGGAGAAGCTCCGACCACACTGTGGGCCCGGCTTCGCCATCGGTTTTCAGCCCGTGGGCGCTTTCGAAGGCCATGACGGCTCCGGTCGTGATCACGTTGGGCAGCCCCGGCTTCCAGAGCTCCGCGAGCGACGCCGGCGTATTGCTGAAGCTCCAGACGAGGCTGCCCGCCAAGGCCTGGACGGGGATCTCGGTCGCGACCGAAGGCTCGGAGTCGATCGCCGGAAGAGACGAGATTGTAGTCGTCGTGGTGGTGCCCTGGCGTGAATAGTGGGAGCCCGGGGACAGCTCGGCGACGGCGACTGCGCTCTGGCCTGTCGGTGCGGCAGGCGCGGCAGGCACGAACTGGAGGGGAAGGTAGCCGAGCTCCGAAAGGAGCTGTTGGAGCCGCAGCTCGGAACCTCCCTCGATCACGAAGTTCTTCCGCAGCGTGCTCGAGAGGCCCTGGCCGGAACGGCTGCGCATCCCACCGGGGCCGCCTGGGACTCTGAGCTGCACGGTGCTGTAGGGAGTGAAGTAACCGTCCGGAACGAACCGGACCGCCGCCGGTGCCGTTCTCACCCAGTTCCCGGGGGGGGCGGGCGAGAGGGTCGGCAATGGGCTGTTGGTAGCGAGCGGTTGGGAGAAGTCCACGGTCACGCTGGTGTCGAAGGCGGCGTCGGCCGTGCCGGGCGAGGGTGACACCGACGTGATCGTCAAAGGTGGCGGCGGGACCGTAGTCGTCGGATGGATGTGGTGCCCGGACCGTCCGCCGAGGGCGTGTGCGCCCGTTGCAGGGCGATCAGGGTCCCGGCCGCCGCCGAGGGCGACGACAAGGACAAGGCCGGTCACGAGACCGAGGACGCGCCGACGCTCGACTCCAGTCGGTGGTCTTTGTGCGTTCTCCTAGGCCCATATTGGGCTCTCCAGCCTCGTCACGCTGTCCGTTCTCCCAACTATAGGCAGGGTGTTGAGAGGTTCCGGACGCGGGCTGCGACGCGTTCTCGAGGGGTCCGGTCACGCTGCGCGTGTGGCTCGACAACGAGCTCGACCGGAGTGTGAAGACGATCTCATAGGGCTTCTCGAGGGGGACGACCTCCGTGACGGGCTGGACGGGGGTACGGTGCACAAGAGGAGGTTTCATGATCGAGCCCCGATCTAGGCAAGAGCGAGGACTGCGGCCCGCGCACAAGTTGACGGTTGTCGCGGTTGCCGTCGTTGCGGCGCTCGTGGCCTATGTGGCGCTTGGCTGGCTCGCCAGCCTGATTGCCGTCCTGATCAAGACCGTGATCGTCGTCGCTGTCATCGGTGGCGTGCTGTACCTCGTGTTCCGGCACTCCAGAAGGCACTAGCTCTGACGTAGCGGTGCCAACAGGTGCGCTCTCATGGCGCCATTGCCGAGCGCAGCCAAGCAACACGCCCCTCCGCTGCGCGTGGTAGCGGCGGACCGGCACACCTGCTAGGGCAGTCTCGTAGACTGTGAGTGGAGCTGCCGTCCCTCGCGAGAGGCACTCCGTGACCGCCCCCGGCACCTCGGGTCCCGGGGGCGGCTCGCGCCGGGACACGCTCCCGGCTTCGGGGCTCGAGGATCGTGGGGACCTTGAGGTTTCGGACCAGCCGGAGGGCACAATGGAGATTGAGGGAACGGTCTGCATAGTCACAGGGGCCTCTTCTGGTATCGGTGCGGCCACGACACGCCTGTTGAACGGGCGTGGGGCTCGGGTCGTGCTTGCTGCTCGCCGGGGCGAGCGTCTCGAGGCACTCGCCGCCGAGCTACCAGGCTCGCTCGCCGTCGTAACCGATGTCACAGTGCGTGAGGACCTGGAACGACTGGTAGCCAGGGCCGTCGACGCCTACGGCAGAGTCGACGTGCTGGTGAACAACGCAGGACAAGGCCTTCACGTCCCTGTCGAGGAGTTGGACCCGGCTGACCTGCGAGCCGTCTTCGAGCTCAACGTCATCGCGCCGCTGGTGGGGATGCAGACCGTGCTCCCGGTCATGCGGTCGCAAGCGGCCGGGTCCATCGTCAATGTGAGCTCGGCTACCTCGCTGCGAGTCTTCCCGGGTCTCGGCGGTTACTCGGCAACGAAAGCGGCGCTCAACATGGTTTCCCAGGTTGGGCGGCTCGAGCTGACAGGCTCCGGCGTGACGGTGTCGGTCGTGTACCCATCGGTCACGACAACCGAGTTCCACGATCATCTCCGGGCCGGTCACATGACCAGCGGAGCGCGCAACATTCCCCGCGATCCTCCAGAGCTCGTGGCCGAGGCCATAGCTTTCGCCATCAGCACCGGAGAGGCTCACGTGCTTGTCGGCGATCCGCCGCGGCCGATCACCCCTGGCGACGGTGACGGCTGGAGCGCCTTGCTCGCTCCTCAAGCACCCGGTGCTGCAGTTCCGCGGTCGCAGGAATAAGGCGAGCCAGGCCGCGTCGCCTGCGATCGGAGCCGCAGAGTCACGCCGGGGACTTGCTCACATGGTCAGTGCCATGACTGCCTTCTGCCCGTGCAACCGGTTCTCGGCCTGGTCGAAGACCACCGAGTGCGGCCCGTCGATGACCGAGTCCGTGACTTCGAAGCCTCGGTCGCACGGCAGGCAGTGCATGTACAAAGAGTGAGGGTTGGTCAGTTTCATGATCGCCTCGTCGCAGATCCAGTCCTTGTGCGCGTCGAAAAGCTTGTCCTGCTCGTCCCAGTCGGCAACGGGCACGGCTGGCGCTACATGGCGCAGGCTCGCCCAGCTCTTGGGATAGACGACGTCTGCTCCCTCGAAGGCGGCCCGCATGTCGTCGGTCTCTTCGAACGATCCGCCGTAGCGGTCCGCATTCGCGGTAGAAGGCGATCTGTTCCGGATCGAGCTCGAACCCCTCCGGACGAGCAAAGACGAGCTGCGCCCCGTAGAACGAGCAGGCGGCCATCATGCTCTGCGGCACGGAGACCGGCTTCTTCCGACTCGGCGAGTAGGCCCAGCTCATGACGATCTTCCGGCCTTCCAAGTTACCCAGCTTCTCCTTGATGGTCATCACATCGGCGAGGCCCTGACACGGGTGGTACTTGTCGTCTTCCATGTTGATCACCGGAATATCGGCCGCGGCTGCGAAAGGCGCGGACGTAGTCGTTGCCCTGCCCGTAGTTCCAGCCCGCCGCGTCACCGTAGATTCGGATGGCGATCGCTTCGCCGAACCGGGAAAGCGTCTTGGAGACGTCCTCCAGCCGCTCGGTGACGTAAGCCTTCTCCGCGCCGGCTGCCGCCGGCGTGTAGACGCTGTTGGAGTCGAGGTAGTTGGCGTGCCCGCCGAGGTGCATGATGCCGCACTCGAAGCTGTTCCTGGTACGCAGTGAGCGGTTGTAGAAGATCAGGAAGACCGTCTTGTCGGCCAGGAGATGGTGTTGGACCCCGCGGGCTCGTTCGAGTTTGAGCTGGAACGCGGTGTCGAGGATCGTGTCGATCTCTTCCCGGGTGAAATCCGCGATGGCGATGAAGTCCCGCCCCCTGAACGTATTGGTGAGCATGTCGCCTACCTTTCCTTCCATAGGGGCACGAGCCCCACGATTGTTGTCGTCTCCCGGCCCGCCCCGGAGCCCACGCCCGCTGTCGTTCCGGTCGCGCCGATGTCGATTCCCGAGAGCAGTTACCTGACCGAGCGTGTCAACCGGCTCGGGCGGCTCGCACGAAGACCTTGGCACGGCTGGGATCGACGCGGTTCCAGGTGTCGCCGTCAACCTTGAGCGAGCTCCCGACGATGCAGCCATCGGCAAACTTGAGGTACTCCGCGATGTTGTCGGGTCGCGCCCCGGTGTTGAGGAGCACCGGCAGCTGGGCCGGGACAGCAGCACGCACCTCGGCCACGGTCGAGACACTCGGTTCGGCACCTGCCATCGGTCCAGAGATGAGGATGGCGTCCGGCACGCTCGACACAGCGACCGACATTGCCACCTCGACTGGTGACCGCCGCCCCGTCGTCGAGGCGAACTCCGGGGTGACATTCATGAAGATGGCCAGCTGCTGGGCATCCAGATGCCGCCGCCGGCGGAGGAGCGCAGCGGCATCTGGTGTCCAGTGGCCCATGTCGGACTCCCACGCGCCGGTTGCGACCTCGCGGATGAACCTGGCCTCGGTCGCGACGCCGGCCGCGAGCGCGCACTCGGCATCCCAGAGGTAGTCGACGCCAAAAGGGATCCCAACGGGACGGCACTCGGTTACGACCCGAGCCATCACCGCGGCAGCGACGAGGTCCGCCCTGAGCGTGTAGGGCCGATCGTGCTCGTTGCAGAACATCACGGCATCAAATCCCGCGTCAACCAGGATGGCGACCTCCTCGCGCACGTGCTGCACGAGCCCCTTCACGCCATCGCTCGCGTTGTAGAAAGGCGTACCCGGAAGGGCCGGCACGTGTGCCATCGCGATCAAAGGCTTTTCCACGTGGGGGAAGATCTCTCTGAAGCGGCTACCGAAGGCCGATCGGCGCGCTGGTGCCTGATTTTGCACGTTTTCGCTTACAGTCATGCGGCAGGGTCTAGCACCGGGCGTTCTTGGTTTCAACTACCAGGGCTCCCGCGCCTGCTACCGCCGATGCTGCACTCGCCGTCCGCGCAGACTCGGCTGGCCGCTGAGGTCATCTTCGCCCGTTTGGCCCCGCGACCCGGCAAGATCGTCGTTTGCAGCGGCTTTCCTGGCATCGATCGGCACGCAGACGAGCCGCTCGCCGTAGGGGCCCCTGAGTCCGGACGACAGTCCAGCGTCGGTCACCACGTGGTCGAAAGCGTCGATCCCGACGACGGCCGCAAGGGCTCGTCGCCCGAACTTGGAGCTGTCTGCAAGGAGCACCTTGCGAGCCGCCGCAGCGAGCATTGCCTGTTTGATAGGCACTTCCACGGTGTTGACGTTGGTTACTCCCGCATCGGGGTCCACAGCGTCAGCACCGAGAAACGCCCAGTCGACCTGGAGATTCGCCAGAGTGGTGAGAGCGCTGGGACCTACGAGAGTAAACACCGAGTCGATGAGCTGCCCACCGGTGACCAGGAGACGGACCCCGCCGCCTTCCGCGAGGTAATGAGCGATGCGGAGGTCGTTCGTCGCGATGGTGAGATCGCTCCGCCCCCGGATCATCTGAGCGAGCGCATAGGTAGTCGAACCGCTGTCCAGGACCAGAGAGTCGCCGTCGCTGACGAGGGCGGCGGCGTACTTGGCGATGGAGCGCTTCTCCTCGAGCCGCTGGTGCTTTTTCACCTCATAGGGCACGTCGATCGGGTTCCCATCGGTGACCGGCATGGCGCCGCCGTGAGTTCGCTGGATGAGCCCGGCGTCAGCCAGCGCTTCGAGATCTCGACGAACCGTGGAGACATTGACGCCAAGGCTGAGGGCGAGCTGCCGTGACTCGGCGTAGCCCAACTTTTCGATCAGCCGGCAGATATCTCGCCGGCGTCGCTCACCTAGCATCTGGCCTGTCGCCTCCAGTCGCCACGGCGATCGTCACAACCTTGACACGTTAGCAGCGCAGGTGTAGATCTTGTGCGTGGATCGGAGCGATTTAGAGCAATTTCGTCCAAACTCACCCCCTTCACCCGGCACACCGGTCCAGTGAGCTCGTCGACTGACGCCTCTCGCGGGTGGTTCGCTCGACCCGGTAGACGCGCAAGCCGCCGAGCTGAGGTCCTCGCGGCTCGGCAGACACCCGCGCCCGGGCAGGCCGCGGCCGGCTCGGGCGGTGACCCGCCAGGCATTTCCATCAGGAACGTGACGAAGTCCTTTCGCCTTGGCCGGGACACGATCGACGCCCTGCTCGGAGTTGACCTGACCGTTGAAAAGGGTGCATTTGTGTCACTGATCGGGCCGTCGGGCTGTGGGAAGTCCACTCTTCTCCGCATGATCGCCGACCTCGAGACGCCGACTGCCGGCGAGGTCCTCGTAAACGGGTTGCACCCGAGCGCCATGCGCGCCAAGAGCAGGATCGGCATCGCGTTCCAGGACCCCGCACTGCTTCCGTGGCGAACCGTCCTCGACAACATACGGCTGCCCTTCGAAGTAGCGGGGCTGGAGCCGAACGAAGAAATCGTGCGAGCCTTGGTCAAGCTAGTCGGGCTTGACGATTTCCAGCGGGCCCGCCCAGCCCAGCTGTCGGGTGGGATGCGTCAGCGCGTGGCTATTGCGAGGTCTCTCGTCCTCGAGCCTGACGTCCTGCTGCTCGACGAGCCGTTCGGCGCGCTGGACGAGATGACCCGCCAGTACCTGAACGTCGAGCTGATCCGTGTCTGGACCGAACGGGCGACGACCACACTGCTGGTCACGCACTCGATTTCCGAGGCCGTCTTCCTCGCCGATCAGGTGCTCGTCATGTGCCCGCGCCCAGGGCAGATAACTGCTTCAATGCCGATCAACCTCGAGCGACCTCGGAGCCCGAGCATCATGCACAGTCACGAATTCCATGATCTGTGTGACGACGTATCGGCTGAGCTGTTCGGCAGTCGTTCGACCTCCGCAGGCGAGGATGTCTAGCAGCAATCGGCTCAGCCACCCGGCTGATGTCGCGAACGTTACCGCCACTTCCGTCGGTTCGCGTCTTCGCATAATCGCCAAACTTAGGGCAAACATCGGGCCCTTTGTCCTGGTTGTGGTCTTCCTCGGACTGTGGGAGCTACTTGCGCGAACAGTATTCGCTGGTCGGTTCCTCGTACCACCGCCAGAGACGGTGTTCTGGGGCATCTGGCGTGATCGCGGAATCTATCAATACGCAGTCCCTACGACGGTCCACGAGGCGGCTTTAGGCTTCCTATGGGGAAATGTTGCGGCCATCCTTGTCGCACTGCTTTTTCTCTTGGCGCCTGTTACCGAGAAGCTGGGCATGCGCCTAGCTATCGTGAGCTACTGCTTGCCCGTTGTAGCGATCGCTCCGATCCTGCAAATCGTGCTGACAGGCGAGTCTCCGAAAATAGGTCTTGCTACGATCTCAGTGTTCTTCACCACCCTCATCATCGTCTTGACTGGATTGCGGTCGGCGGACCCGGTGAGCTTGGATCTGATCAGGGTATACGGTGGTGGATCCCTTAAGATACTACGGAAGGTTCGCGTTCCGACCGCGCTTCCGCATCTGTTTCGTGCTCTCCAGTTAGCGGCGCCGACCGCCCTTCTGGGCGCGATTATCGGAGAGTTCCTGGGCGGGACGCAGGGTCTGGGGATTGCCATGATTGTGGCGCAAGCGGACCTGAACGTGACGCTGATGTGGGGCCTCATAGTGGTCAGCAGCTGCATCGCCGGCCTTTGCTATGCCGTGATTGGGCTCGCCGGACGGCGACTGACGCGATGGTCCGTCGAGGCCGGGACGAGCGTGGGATCGGCAAGCATGGGCGCTATCCCGGCAACCGCAAGTGCTGTCCCGGGCGGCTCGGGCGGCGCGATCTCGAGGCTTCGCAGAGTAGCTGGGTCTACCGTGATGCCGGTGCTGTCCGTCGTGTTCGCACTCGCCGTGTGGAACTTCTCCCTGAAAGTCTTTGGACTCAGCAGCTACGTTGCGAAGGGGCCCCTTGACGTCTGGGATTATCTGTTCTCGGGACCGATGGCGTCGCAGAACCGGTCGCCCATATTGTCTGCGCTCTGGACCACCTTGCGAGATGCCGGGTTTGGGCTCATCGCGGGCTGCGTCATTGGGTGCCTGCTGGCTTTCATTGTCGTGCTCGTTCCGCGAATCGAAACGTACGTTCTTGGTTGGGGGATAACTCTGAGGGTGCTTCCCCTGGCTGCCGTGGCGCCTTTGATCGGTGCGGTATTCGGGCGCGGCCTCATTGCGGCGATCATCGTGTGCGCGATGATCTCGTTCTTTCCCACGTTTGTGTTGATGGTAGGAGGGCTCAATTCCGCCACACCGGGCTCGATCGCGCTTATCCGTTCCTACGGTGGTGGACGATGGAAGACAATGCGGAAGGTGCGGATTCCGTCGTCATTGCCCGCCCTGTTTGCTGCTCTGAAAATTGCTGCGCCGGCGGCTTTGACTGGTGCTCTGGTTACTGAGTGGACGGTCACCGGGAACGGAATGGGGGCACTGGTGATCGTTGCGTCGAACGAATCGCTTTTTGGCCAAATTTGGGCGTCAATCGTGATCATTGCTGTGGTGTCGATTCTTCTGTTCAGTCTGGCGGGCCTCGGAGAACGTCTCAGCGCGTCGCACGGCTATTGATAGGACGATGATATGGGAGCGCAGGAAGGAGCGGTGAGAGGCATCTCGCTTGGTTCGGCGCTTGTCGTCGAGCACCTCGATGTGCTCGTGACGATGGACGAGAGCCGGAGAGAGATCAGCGATGCGTGGATCGCGGTCGAAGATGGCGCGATCATCGGACTTGGCACCGGCACTGCCCGCCTCGGTGCACAACGTCGTATCGATGGTCGCGGGCTTGTCGCGATGCCGGGTCTCATCAACACGCATCATCACTTCTTCCAGACCCTGACTCGGGTTCTTCCGGCTGCGCAGGGCTTGGGGATCCTCGAGTGGTTGGCGGCGAACTACGCGTTCTGGGCACGCATTGACGAGGAGGCGGTCCACACCACCGCGTGCGTTGCGATCGGTGAGCTCCTTCTCTCGGGGTGCACCACGAGCAGCGATCACTTGTACGCCTACCCGAAGGCGTCCGGGGGTGCGATCGCGATGCTCGGGGCGGAGATCGCCGCAGCTGCGGAGTTGGGGATCCGGTTCCATCCGACGCGCGGTGCCATCGACGTGAGCCTCGAGGCCGGGCGGCAGCCCGCCTGCGAGAACTGGTCGAGGATACCGACTCGGTGCTCGAGAGCATGGAAGAAGCGGTCCTCAAGTTCAACGACCCTTCGCCGGGCTCGATGGTTCGCATCGGGCTTGCGCCGTGCTCTCTCACGATCTGTTCAGAGCGTCTTGATGATCGAGTCCGGTGACCTTGCCCGCCGCCTCGGGGTGACTCGCCATACTCACGTGGCCGAGGTCGTCGAGGAGGAGGACTACTGCGCGGAGGTCTATGGTCAGCGCCCAGTCGAGCGACTCGGCGAGCTGGGATGGCTTGGCAAGGATGTGTGGCTTGCGCACGTCGTGCACGCCGAACACATCCGACATCGGTCGATTCGCCACGACCGGCACGGCCGTTTCGCACTGTCCCACGCTCGAACATGAGGCTTGGCTCCGGCGTTGCCCCGGTCCTTGAAATGGGTGACGCAAGCGTGACGGTCGCGCTCGGGGTTGACGGCAGCGCATCCAACGACTCGGGAAACCTGCTCGCCGAGGCTCGCCAGGCGATGCTCTTGTCACGGGTCAGGGCGGGGTTGGCAATCGGCTCATGGCGCCGCGTCATGCTTTGCGCCTCGCTACCGTCGGTGGTGCCGCGGCACTGAAACGGGACGACATAGGGGTTCTCGCTGCCGGTCGTCCGAGCCGACATCGCCTTTTACTCTCTGCAAGGCGTCGCCGCCGCGGGGACCGAGCACGATCCAGTGGCGGCGCTGATCCTTGCGCCACCAGCTGCGGCTGCCCATGTGATGGTCGATGGTCGGTTCGCCGTCTGGAACGGCCACCTCACCGTCGACGAAGAGCCGATCGTCGCTCGCCGATCGCCGACTCGTGCGGCGGATTCTGCGGTGATCGGAAGCCGAGTATCTCAGCATTTCCAGGTCAGTCGATCGGCGAAACACATAGAACAAATAGGAGGAACAAAATGACAGATCCGAGACTTGATGAGGCTATTAGTCGGCGTCGGTTTCTCGGCGGAATGGGCACGACGGCTGCAGGTGTTGCCGCGGTAGCGGCTTTGAACCCGCGCCTGCGGTCAAGCATCGGGTCGTTGCGGAGCTCCGCAGGGCGCTTCTGCGAGCCTCGGCAACGCAACCTTGGCGTTCTCCTGGTTGTACGACGTCCAGCAGGCGGGGTCTTACATCGCCCAGCAGCGGGGTTACTACAAGCCTCTGAACGTCACGTTCCTTCCGGGTGGTGACTCGTTCGCCGGGGAGCCTCTCGTGATGGAAGGCAAGGCACTGTGTGCAGAGACCGACCCGACGACATCGGCTGCGGCCAATAACCAGGGCGCGTCCGTTGTGCTCGTGGGGGCGCAGTACCAGACCAACCCGTTCTGCGTCATGACGTTGAAGAAGAAGCTTCCGCTCACCGAACCAAAGGACCTGATAGGCAAGTCTGTGGGTTACGGCCCCAACATGGCTGTTCCATGGTTCGCATGGCTCGACGTGAACGGGCTCAAAGGCAAGGTAAAGTCCGTCTTGACGAGCCGGGACGCGTCAATTCTGACCTCGGGCGGATGTTGACGGGTACGTGGGCTGGGTCACGAGCGATGTGCTCGGACTCGTGGTCGCCGGCGAGGCATGTTGACTACCTGCTGTTCGGGGACACGGGCCTGAGCTTGTTCGACCTCACCTATTGCGTGGCGAAGTCAGCACTGAAGGACGCCACGAAGCGGGCACAGATCATCGCGATGATGAAAGGTGAGATCCGCGGGCTGGCAAGTGGAATGCTCCGACCAGCCCCTCGGCATTGATCTGACGATGAACGTCTGGGGCAAGCACCTTGGCTTGAACAAGAAGGTGCAGGAGCTTCAAAGCGCAGACCAGGTGAACCTGCTGATTCAGATCAGCGACGACGAAGGAGCACGGGCTGTTCTGGATGTCGGAGGCCGATATCGAGCAGAACATACGTAGCCTCAACCTGAGCGGGGTCAAGGCCTCCAAGAGTCTTTTTGACAACTCGCTCTTGGCAGAGATCTACGACGGCAAGAACAAGATCGCTCTGTAGCGCTTCGGGTCGTAGACCTCGTAATCGCAAGGCCAAGACCTACCCTCCTGGCCGGAGAACCCGTTTGGCGACAGAACTGGGATCTTCGAGCCAGGGGGACATCAGAAGGTGCCTTCCTCGGCGCCGGTAGCGTCTCGTCAGATCGGTCGGGCGACACTGGCGTCAGTGCGGGCTGCACTTTCCGGGTCTTGCCGGCGGCTCGATTCGAGCTTCTCCATCTCGGGAGTTTCGTCGTGCGGGTCTGATGGGAGCTGCTCGGAGCCAGCGAGAGGCTGTTCACGGCGATAGTACACAAGAGAGGGATTCATGGCATACGACATGGTTATCCGCGGCGCACAGCTGCGCGGCTCGCCTCATCTCACTGACATCGGCATAGCAGAGGGACGGATAGCCTCTGTAGCGCCGGGGCTCGTCACCGACTCGGCGCAGGTAATCGACGCGGCCGGCCGACTGGTGGTTCCGGGCTTTGTGGACTCCCATTTCCATATTGGTAAGTCCTTCTTCGGTCGGGACACGCACCGTTACGACTATCAACAGGCAGCGTGTGAACCTACGGACGTCGGTGAGCGGTACCGCCGCCACTTCCGCTCGGCGATGGGTGACCTCGAGGTTTACCACGAGAACGTGGTTCCGCTCGTGAGGCAGTGGGCGTGGAAGGAGGCCTACACGCCTGAGAACGTCGCCGACCGGATTTGTGATGCGCTGAGTCTCGGCTTGGCCAACGGAGTCGTGGCCTGTCGGATGTTCGTCGACGTGGACAGCTTCGCTCGGCTCACGGAGCTCGAGGGGGCGCTGGAGGCAAGGCGGCGCTTTGGTGGGCTGATGCAACTCCAGATCTGCGCTTTCCCACAGGAAGGGCTCGATGCCGACCCCCAGACGGTGGCACTGATGGGACAGGCGATGGAAGCCGGGGCCGACGTCGTTGGCGGCTTGCCACACGTCGAGTGGACAGATGACCTTTGCAGGAGGCATGCGGACGTCTGTTTCGAGCTCGCCGAGCGTTACGACGCGCCGCTGCACTTTCTCTGCGATGACGTGGCGAGCCCAATGTCGAGGACCCTCGAGTATGTCGCGGCCAAGACGATCCAAACCCGACGCTACGGTCGGGTTGCGTCGAGCCACAACGGGGCGCTCTCGACCTACCCGGACCCCCACGCTGTGAAGGTGATCAACCTCATTCGAGATGCCGAGATGAACATCTCCTGCAATAGCCAGGTCGAACCTGCTCGGGATCCTCACTCGCGTGCACGAGATGGTCGACCACGGTATCAACGTCTCGGTCGGGCAGGATGACCTCGACAACTTCTACTACCCCTTCGGGAGGGAAGATCCTCTGGAGTGGGCATGGTCCATCGCCCACGCCGGTCATTTCGCCTACCCGCGTGGCATCGAACAGGTCTTCGACATGCTCACGGTCAACGGTGCCCGGACTCTCGGCCTGACGGGCTATGGCCTCGACGTCGGTTGTCGGGCGGACCTGGTCGTGCTGGACTGCGCCCATCCACGAGAGGCGATCCAGTTCCAGGCCGATCGGCTTCACGTGATCACCAACGGGCAGCGAGTCGCAGGGACAAAGCGTGAGCGCTGGCTTGCCGAGCCTGCACACTTGCGTAGTTAGGACAAAGAGCGTTCACAGCCTGATCGGTCCCGGCTCACCACGGCGTCCTGGTTCGGGACGACGACGCCGGGTCCGAGAGGCCTTGAAGGAAGAGGGCAGCATGAGCAGCAGAAGAGACGGGAATGGCTGGGGATTGCCCGTTCGAACGGCAACGGCGTTTGCCGGTCACACGAGCTGGCGAGGCTGAGCTCGCTACCAGATCGCTGATCTGGCGAAGGACCACGCGGTTGTCGTCCAGCCGATCGGATCGATCGAACAACACGGACCGCACCTGCCGGTTGTGACAGACGCCTACATAGCCGAGTCACTCGTACGCGGTTCTGTGAGCTTGCTCGGGCGACGATGGTCCCGAAGTTTGGATCCTTCCCACTCTGAGCTATGGGAGGTCGATTGAGCATCTGGGCTTTGTCGGAACGGTGACGCTTTCCACAGACACACTGCTTGGTGTCTGTCGTGACGTCGGGCGCTCCGTGGCTGCGTCCGGGTTCCGCCGGCTCGTCTTCGTCAACGGGCATGGTGGCAACGTTGCACTGCTGGACGTCGTTTCGCGTGACATTCGGATCGAGACGGGTTTGCTGGTGTTTCGAATAATGCCTTCTCAGTTCGGATTGCCCGAGGGCCTGGATTGCCCCGACGCTGACTTCGGGGCCCACGCTGACTTCGTCGAAACGTCCGTGATGCTTGCACTGGACGAGTCCATGGTGCACCTGGAGCGTGCGCGAGCTCGGAGGCGAGTCTGCCGAGCGGCTGTTCTCCAAGCAGCAGGCCCATGCCCTGGGGCCTTCGAGCCCGACTGCTTGGCTGACCCGTGACCTGTCTGGCAATGGCGTCATCGGCGATCCACGCAACGCGTCCGCCGAGATCGGAAGGCGAATTGTCGACACCTGGCAGCGTCGGCTGGCAACCTGCTACCGGGAAATTGCGAATTTCGAGTTCGACCCTTCCCAGTGACCGCCGCTGCCCTCCGGCGACGTCCTGGGTGTCACGCGCGACGTGGGCCGGTCACGCCAACTGGCCCGCTTCCAGTCTGAGAAGCGCCTCAACGAGCCAAGTTGGTGGTGGGGGCCCTTGGTGATGGGCCGTCTTACGTCCCCGAAGCCTCCAGTGCTCACCGAATCAGCATGATCACCAGGTCATTTGCGTTGGTCTGCGTCAGCCCTGTCAGAACGGCGTCCCCCAGTGCCTCAAGGGTCGCCCTCGTTTCATGCGCGACGAGCACTTTCCTCAGGCTCATGCCCCGCTGCCGTGCTCTCATTTCCGTTGACCAGTCGACGAGGCCTCCTGCGACAACGGTTCCGCCGTCTGAGCCGTCGGTGTCAATGAACGCCGCGACAACCCCATCTACTCCAACCAGGCCAAGCGCGGCTCCGACCGCGGCCTCCTGACTCGGTCCCCCTTGTCCGAACCGGCGGTCCGCGTCCGGACCTAAACTCACCGTGCACTCGCCACCGCAGCCAACCACGACGGCACTTCGCGGCCACGGTGCGGCTTGGATCTGTGACTCTCGCGCCAGCGTCGCCAGCACTCTCCCCACGGTCGCAGCCTCTCCCTCCAGCAAGTCCCCCAGCCGTACTCCGGTCAGCCCTCGTGATCTTGCTGAGGCAACAACGGCGTCGATGGCGTCTCTTCCCCGTGTCACGAGGACAGTCTCGATGTCTATGTCCGAGAGCTCCGGTGACTCCGCCTCAGCACAGGTCCTGAGATGCTCCCTCACCGACCCAGGGACTTCATGCATCAGCTCATGGTCCTCGAGCACAGAAACTGCATCAGCCACAGTCGAGGCATCCTGGACGGTCGGATCCGTAATGCAGTCAAGTGGATCGCCGACCACGTCCGAGACCGTCAGGTTCAGGATCCGTGCTGGAGCGATCGTTCGTGCCAACCGCCCGCCTTTGATACTCGATACATGCTTGCGCACGGTGTTGATCTCAACTATCGACATCCCGGACGCCAGGAGCAGCTGATGCAGGGCCGCCTTGTCAGATGCCGGCACTCCCGGTGGGGGAAGGCTTGCGAGAGCCGAGCTCCCTCCGGTGAACACACAGATCGCCAGGTCCTTTTCACCTAGTCCTTGCGCCATCTCCACGAGAGCCCGCCCTGAGGCAACGCTGGCCTCGGAAGGGAGTGGATGATCAGCCTCGACAAGCCGGATGCGAGCGGGCACAACGTCTGGATGTCGCGGTACCACGACAAGCCCGTCGGCCACGTGTGAGCCAAGGAGCTCTTCCAAACTCAGGGCAAGCGCGGCGCTCGCTTTGCCGGCGCCGAGCACGACCACTCGTTCGAAACCCGAGAGATCATACCTGCGTCCCGATATGATCAGCTCCTCGCCTTCGACCAGCACCGCGCGGCGAAGCGCAGCCGCGGGACTCAGGGCTGCGAGGGCATCCTCGACAAGATCCAAGGCCACGTCCCGCATTTCCCGCTCGCCGTGATCGACGAGGCTCGAACGGTTCAGGACTCGAACGACACGCCCTGCCGGCACGCTATGTCGCCCTCAGCACGGACGCCGATATGACAGCCCGGCGTACACGGCCGCAGAACCGAGCTCTTCCTCAATCTGCAGCAGCCGATTGTATTTGGCGGTTCGCTCACCACGTACGGGCGCTCCGGTCTTGATTTGCCCTGCGTTCAGGGCAACGACAAGATCGGAGATGAAGGCGTCTTCAGTCTCGCCGGACCGCTCCGACACGACGACGCTCCACCCTCCTTGCACAGCCTGCCGTGCCGCTTCCAGCGCCTCCGACAACGTTCCCGCTTGGTTCACCTTCAGTAGGAGAGCATTTCCCGCGCCGAGGGTCTGCGCATGGGCCACACGACCCCGGTTCGTCACGAGGAGGTCATCGCCAATGATCTGTGCGTCAAGCCGTCTCGTCAGCTCGGCAAAGCCTTCGAAGTCGTCCTCTTCGAGCGGGTCCTCGAAGGAGACTACGCCCCAGTTCTTCGCGAGGCTCTCGTAGAACGAGATCAAGTCCTCTCGTGACTGTGACTTTCCCGCCAGTACATAGACTCGGCGTTCGGCATCGAAGAAATGGCTCGCTGCACAGTCGAGACCGTACACGACCATGTCCGAGTACCCGGCCTGCTCCACCGCAAGATGGAGCTGTTCCAACGCCTCGGTAGGCTCGGTGATGGGAGGTGCGAATCCGCCTTCGTCGCCCACGTTGACTGCAGCTTTGCCGTACCGCTTGGCAAGGATGTCGTGAAGTACGAGATTGACCTCGCTGGACAAGGCCAGGGAATCGGAGAAGGTGGAGACACCAACCGGCATGATGGTGAACTCTTGGATATCCAGGTCGTTCGAGGCGTGCTTTCCACCATTGATGAGGTTGATCTGCGGAACTGGTAGCACATGAGCATCAGCATTCAAGTGTCTATAGAGCGGCTGTCCGCTCGCCACGGCCACGGCCCGTGCCGCCGCGAGAGAGATGCCGAGGAGCGCGTTCGCTCCGAGTCGGCTTCGGTCGGGCGTGCCGTCAAGCTCAACGAGTCGCGCATCCAGCAACCGTTGAGGTGCGGCCGGCGAGCCGACCAGCGCCGGAGCGAGCACGTCTTTCACGCTGCTGATCGCGCGTCGGACACCAAAGCCGCCGAATCGGCGACCGCCATCTCGCAGTTCAACCGGCTCGTGTCGTCCTCGCGATCTCCCCGCCGGAACGTCTGCCCTGCCGAGGAACACGTCATCGACCACGACGTCGACCTGAACCGTCGGCAGGCCCCGGCAGTCGAGCACCTCGCGTGCGCGCACGGCGCTGATCTGTGGTTCTCTGAGCACGCTGACCTCCACCTTGTCACCACGAGTGTCATTGAGTCCGAAGTTGAGACTACCCATGGTTCGTCAGACCGTCAAAGTACTTCACAAGCAAGGCGAGGACTTTCGGGGCTTGTGTCTCGAGTCGTAGAGTCACGGATGACCGGCTTGATGCCAGTGCACTTAGGGAGATAAGGACTGAACGACTATAGGGCGCGACTCCACGGCCAGGCTGACGTCAATGCAGCAACTGAGGAGATGGTCCTTCACCGCGCGCTTTCCAAGTCGGTCGGGGCGATGGTGGCTTCGAACGTTTCTTCTCGCGCACCGCCCGACTGATTCGCGAGGCACTAGTTGTGTGGCCGAGACGGTCCTAGGACACTTCGCGGAGTCGGAGTTTGACCAAGTCAGAGAAGTCGGGTCAGAGGTCGCGAACTGCCGGGATCACCGTCTGACCGTAGGCCTCGAGGGTCTCCTCGGCTGAATCGTGCATCAGGTAGAGCGCGAACTGGTCGACGCCCAACTCTGCGAGCTCAGTCAGCCGGGCAATGTGGTTCTCGGCGGGTCCGACCAGGCAGAAACGGTCGATGATGTTGTCCGGGACGAAGGCGACCGAAGGGTTGTCAGCCCGGCCGTGGTGGCTGTAGTCGTATCCGTGGCGGCCCTTTATGTAATCGGTGAGCTCGTGAGGCACCTCGGAGTCGAAGCCGTAGCGGGCGACGATGTCGGCGACGTGGTTGCCGACCATGCCGCCGAACCAGCGCAGCTGGTCGCGCTGGTGGGCCAGGTCGTCACCGACGTAAGCCGGGGCAGCGACGCACATGGTGATAGCGGCCGGATCGCGGCCAGCGGACCGAGCGGCGGCCCGAACCGTCTCGATCACCCAGTGGGTGATGACCGGGTCGGCCGTCTGCAGGATGAAGCCGTCTGCCAGCTGGCCTATCACTTGGAGTGCTTTTGGCCCGTAACCGGCTCCCCACATGGGCAACCGGCCGGCACCTGCCCATGGGATGCGGACACGCGTTCCGTTGATAGTGGCCTCGCGCCCCTCGGCGAGGTCCTTGATGGTTGTAATGGACTCGGCGAAGCCCTTCATGGAAATCGGGCTTCCACCGATCACACGCAGCGCTGAGTCACCGCGTCCGATACCGCAAACGGTGCGGTCGCCGAACATGTCGTTCAAGGTGGCGAACATCGAGGCGATGACCGTCCAGTCCCGCTGGACCGGATTGGTCACCATCGGTCCCACGATGACCTTGGAGGTGGCAGCAAGCATGCAAGGGAATATGACGAAGGTGTCCTGCCACAGCACACACGATTCGAAGGTCCACACGTGGCTGAAGCCGGCATCCTCGGCCTTTCGCGTCTGTTCGATGACGTGGCTTGCCGGCGGGTCGGTTTGTAATACGAGGCCGATGTCCATGTTGGTGTCCTTTCTCAGCTCAGCGGAGGTGCTGACAGAGTTGGCGGGGTACGAATCGGCCGTGACCGGCGTCTCCGGTGTAGGAGCCGGCCGTGATGACCTGTCGGCCACGCGGACAGCACTGCATCTACTCGCCCGGTGATCGTCTTGCCCTCGTAGCAGGAGTAGTCCACTGCCATGTGGTGGGTCGAAGCCGAGATCGTCTGGCCGACGAGCGGGTCGTAGATGACGATGTCGGCGTCCGAGCCGGGGGCTATCGATCCCTTCTTCGGGTAGAGGCCGAACATCTTGGCCGGGTTGGTCGAGGTCACCTCGACCCATCGCGACAAGGAGATCTCACCCGCGACGACGCCTTGGTAGATGAGGTCCATCCGATTCTCGAGGCTGGGCAGGCCGTTCGGGATCTTTGTGAAATCACCGACACCGAGCTCCTTTTGGTCGGCGTAGCGGAACGGGCAATGGTCCGTGGCAACGACGGAGAGGTCGTCGGTCCGGAGCCCCTGCCAGAGAGCCGCTTGGTGATGGCGGGGCCGAAGCGGTGGCGTGCACACGAACTTGGCTCCTTCAAAGCCCGGCCGTGCCATGTCCTCTTCCGAGAGGAACAAGTACTGGGGGCAGGTCTCGGCGAAGACATTCTGACCAAGATCGCGGGCCTGGACGACGGCGGCGAGGGCAGGGGAGGACGACACGTGAACGATGTACACGGGTGCTCTTGCCACTTGAGCCAGGGTGATGGCGCGGTGCACGGCTTCACCTTCCATCTCGGCCGGTCTTGTCAAGCCGTGGAAGATGGGGTCCGTCTGGCCCTTGGCGAGCGCGGAAGCGACGATGGCGTCAATGGCGATGCCGTTCTCGGCGTGCATCATGATAAGGGCGCCGTTGTCAGCGGCCCGGTCCATTGCTTGGAAGATCTCCCGGTCGGTGGCGTAGAACACGCCCGGATAGGCCATGAAGAGCTTGAAACTCGTCACTCCCTGCTGGACGAGCACATTCATCTCCTTGAGGGACGACTCGTTGACGTCGGAGATGATGGCGTGGAAGGAGTAGTCGACGGCGCACACTCCGTCGGCCTTGGCCTGCCACGCGTCCAGACCTGCACTCAGCGACTGGCCCTTGGTCTGGATGGCGAAGTCGATGATCATCGTCGTGCCACCCCAGGCGGCGGCCCGGGTGCCAGTCTCGAAGGTGTCAGCGGAGGTCGTGCCCCCAAAAGGCATCTCCATGTGGGTGTGGGCGTCGACACCTCCCGGGATGACGTACTTCCGATCAGCGTCGAGCACCAGATCAGCACCGGCCTGCCAACTTCCGGCGACGTCGGACCCGCCGGTGGAGAGAGCGACGACACGCTCGCCTTCAACGAGGACGTCCAAAGAAGCGGCGCCCTCGGCAGTGATGACGGTTCCGTTCTTGATGAGTATGCGCATGACTCAGACCTCCCAGACCAAGCCCCAGGTCATCGAGGCTGCGGCTTCGCCGATTCGTTGCTTGGCCACATGTCGGCTTCTCCGCACGGGATATGGGGGGAGGTCGCCCTTTGAAGCGACACTGATCGCGCTCGGCGTGCACGCGCCGGAGCACACCCTCCTGCTCTAGGACCTGCAGGTCGCGCCGGACGGTCATGGGCGAAGTTCCGGTCCGTTCGCTCAGCTCCACCACCGACAGTTCGCCCTTTTCCTGGAGCAGCTCCAGAGTCGTCTCGTAGCGCGCTCGACTATCCATGTATGTGCGAATGTACAAGATTGTGCTGTTGAAACACAAGTCTAAAGGGCGCCATTTCTGTGCGAATCAGCATCGGAGAGTGCTCGAAGCTCTCTCACAGTGAGCGAGATTGCCGGAGGAGTCAGCTGGGCAGTCGGGACGCGCTGGATGACCGAGATGCGGCTCTGCCGGGAGGGAATGCTGGTAGCAGGAACGAACGGTGTACACCAAGGCATCGAGCCGTTCGATGGCACCACGAAGCACCTCCACGACTATCCGGCATTTGCAAGCCACCACGGCTGGTCACGGTGGCCTGTATGGTTCTGTCGGCTCGGCTCGGCTCGGCTCGGCTCGGCTCGGCACGGCACGGCACGGCACGGCGTGCACTGGGCACCGAGCGAGCGCGCTGGGCGGGGCTGACCCGTCAAGACCTGCGGGGACATCAAGACGCTGGGTTCTCGACCATGGACTCGAAGAGGATCGCGCCGGTCACGTTGTCCCGCAGGAGGAAGAGGAAAGGATGGTCGATGACGATTGGCTCGTGCTGACTGGGGTGGCGGTGGCGATGACGCCGATTCCCGTTGCCGCCGCCGCCGTGGTGCCCTTCGGCGTGACCTGAAGGTAGGCGTGCTGCTCGACGGTACCGACCTGGAGCGGCACGGTCGCGTTGATCTTGCTGAAGTCGGCTCCCGTCTCGAACGCCTGGGACATGCCCATCGACGGACAGCGTCTGGTTCAGCTGGTTGTCCGAACGTAGCGTGAACGTGGGCATCGAGAAGTCGACGGCTTCAGAGGACATGCCGCTCAGGATCTGGTCGAGCGAAGCCGGGGTGAGCGAGGAGACGAACTGAGGCAGCGGGGACCCGCTCGGCATCACCACGAGCGCACTCAGTTTCTTCCCGGCGTAGGGAAGCTCGACCGCTACGTACTTGTCGGTCCTCGACACTCGCGCCCTCAGCGCCTTGGTCGAGTCGACTGGCTCTGATCTCATGAACGGGACGCTTTCGGACCCACCTGTCGCGAGGTAGAACGGCCGGTCGTTGGTCGCGGTTTCGAACGGGTTGACCCAGTCAGCGTGGAAGAAGACGGCGTCGGCAAGCACGAGAACCGTGGTTGGCGTGAGGCCGCCTGGGCTGAAGAGCTGCTTTATCAAGCCCTTGGTGTGCTCGCTCGTCCACTGATTGATCGCATCGGTGGCCCCGGTGAGGTCGGTCTGGAAGTTGACCTGCCAGACTCCGGTTCGAAACTCGCTCGACAACGCGCGCACGAATGACGGCAGTACCGCAAAGTCTTGCTGGACCCAGAGCGAGTTCGCGACATCGAGCTCGGGCACACGTTTCAGGTTCGCCGCGGAGGTTGACGTCTCGGCGGCGAGCAGGGCTGCGAGGCTGTACCAGCCGGCCGCCTGCTCGCCGGCAGACAGCCCCGCGGTACGCAGCGCTGCAGCGATTCCCTGCTCGGTGGAACCTGACGCGCCGAGCTCCAGCATCGCGAGCGCAGTCGCCAAGCTCGACGGTGAGATGAGCTCGTTGGTCGAGCCGTTCGAATCGCTCGACATCGCCAGGTTGTCCAGCAGATCGAGGGAGAAACCAACCTCGGCGTCCTCCACCGCCTTCGCCACCTTCGGTGTTGCTGGTGACGGCGGCGCCTCGCTAGCCGTGAGCTCGTAGGCGCTTCCGATTCGGTCGGCAACGAAGATCTTGCCCGGCGGGTGACTTGACGGCTGTGATCCTGCGCTACCGGCCAGGATCAGGACGCCGCCTACCACCAGCGCTAGGACGAGCGTCAGTGAACCACGGGCTCCGACCATGCGGTGCCGGTGCGACGTCATGCTACGGCGCTTCGCGGCAGGCGAGAGGTTCCTCGGTCGGTGTGGGCTCGTAGGGTCGCTCAGTCGGTTCAGGCGTGGAGCGCATGGATGTCTACCTCCTCGATGTCGGCGCCAACCTTGACGCGAAGCGATGCGAGTGCTCTGTGGAGATGGATCTTGGCCCTTCCAGTGGACGCGCCGAGGGTGGTCCCGAGGCGCCGCAGCGCGGCGGCGTCACTCGACGTGAAACCGAGCTCGCGCTCGACGAAGGGCACAAGACCGAGCCCGGAAAGCCCGGGTTTCACCACGTGCCCAAAGCGTTGGACCTGTACGTCCTCGCAGCCGGCCACGTCGGCCACGACTACTGCAAAGGGCCTTGTCCCGGCATTTTGCGGAAGCTGATCGTGAGGTGCTGGCCGAAGTCGATCGGGCAGAACCTCACGCCCGGAGGGATGACGCCCAGCTGGTTGATGAAGTCCCGGATTGCCTCGATCTTCGCCGGGTCGGTGGTCGTGACTGGGGGGTGGCCGGGCTCGCCTGAGTTCATGCCGGCCGACAACACCGCCGTCAGGACCTTCGCACCTCCGGGGATACGGTCGCCGGCGGGCTTGGCAGGCAACCAGGTCACCTGGGCGTCCACACGGACGGCACTGCGACGATCCGGGAGGTGCCGCGATCGAGATGACCAGCACTCGAGCATCGAGAAGCGACTTGACGGGAAGCCAGCTGTAAGAGACGAACCATTCGTCGGTGGTCCCATATGTGTTGGACGTGCCGAAGCCGTTGTAGCCACCGAGGCTCGTGGACCCGAGCGGAGGGTGACTCCGCTCGTACCTGTACAACTTCCATGGGCTCGCCGCCACCACGAAGAAGCGATGCAGGTCGACGAGGTTCGGATCGCCAATGCTCTGGGCGGCCGAGCTCAAGAGCCTCGCGTCAGCGCCCGGCACCTGAGCCAGCCGCTTGGATCCCGGTGGAAGCCGGACCAGGTTGAGCAGCCGAGCCCGCGTCACGTTCGCGCGAGCTGATGTCGGGACAGTGAAGCGTGACGAGCAAGCGTTACCAAGACCGCTCGTGACGGCGTCAACGTGGCTCGGGTCCGCGCGCCTGCACCTGGCTGCATGCAGCGAGCATTCCGGCGAGGAGAAGGCTCGTGACGAGGGCGGCACGTAGGCTTCGGGGCGAGCGCATCTTCAGGGATCTCGACGCTGCCGCGCGCCATGATCGGTTCCCGTTCTTGGCAGTCGGGGCGAAGCGAGCCTCTCCACGGCGGCGGGGATCGACGCGCACTTGACGATCATGGCTGCAAGAAGCTTCCCGACGGCAGTTTCGCGTACTCCCGCCGGCAAAGAGCATGCTGCCGCACGGTCGAAGAACACGTCCTGGGCCCCGCCCACCTCCGGATAGTGCCAGTCACTCATCGGACGACCCCTTGACCGTCGGCATCGGCGCCTCGATGCGTCGATCACAGGCAAGCTACCGCCCGAGGCGAGAGGTGTGCTGCGCTACGGGTGCCCGCCAGGAGTCTGGGCGCCGGGCCTGGCCTTATCGTCCCACGCGATGACGGGGGTGATGGCGTCGGCGAAGGGTGGCTCTTTCGTGCCCACCCAGGGTTGGGCCGGCTCGAAGTCCGGTGTCGTGTTGGCGAAGGCCGTGCAGGCGAGGAGCGGGTCTGGCGCCTGCGCCCTGGCCCACCTTCAAGGTGAGCTGGAACCGGCTCGCCTCCTCCACGGCGATGGCCTCAGAGCTCGCGGTGAAGGTGCCGAGGCTGACGGCCGGGCCGGTACCCAGAAGTTGAACCCCGCGGTGGGGACGGATGCCGGTATGGTCGCGACGAAGGACTCTCCACGGCGCCGCTATAAGGGGTCGCTCCACCAGAAGTAGCGTCCCTTTGACGTTGCCGGTGATCGGGCTCATCTGGGCCAGGCGGAGGCCACGCCCTGAGGGAAAGTGACCCTGGTCTGGAAGCCAGAAACAGGGAAATGGCTGCCCGGGGCAGGGTCGTCCGGCGAGATCGTGGCCTTTGCCCGCACGTGCAGGACGATCGGCGTCTCGACCGGGTCCGGGCAGTAGAGCTGGTAGGTACCCGTCAGCGGCCCTGGGCACCGACATGCGGAGCGGTTGTGGCGGAGCTGGACACGGCAAGAGCCCCCAGTACTAGGAGCGTCCCGAAGAGAAAGGCCCCGGCGCGGACACCGGTACGGCGGCGTCTGGGCATGGAAGGACACTACCCGCCCCCACGACGGGTCTTGCCCGTGGGCTGTCCATGCTCGGTGCGTCTCGATATCTGAGAGCGCCGGCGGGCGACGTACGCGAACCTGCGACGAAGACGCTTCGTGGGAGGATGGGAGTGATGCGGAAGCTCAGCGGGGTGGTGATGGTGGCCCTGGTCCTGGCGCTCGCCGGTTGTACGAGCTCGACCGCGCCAGCCGTGACAAGAGCGGCAAACGCGGCAGTGGCCGCGGCGGTAAGGGCGGAATCGGCGGCGAAGGCAGCAGCAGCGGCGGCGCAACGTGCAGAGGCCGCCGCGGAGGCCGCGGCAAGGGCGGCAGCGGCAATGTCGCCCGTCGCATCTTGTACGGCATCACAGCTCGCAGTGGAACTTGGGCCCGACGACGCGGCCATGGGCCATGTCGGTCAAGTGGTCAGCTTCAAGAACATCTCGACCACGACGTGCGCGCTCAAGGGCTATCCGGGCTTGAAGATGTTCGACGCGGCCGGACAGCTCATCCCAACTGAGGTCACCGACGGCCCTTCCTACATTGTCCCTGCCCTGCCCGAAAAGGTGGTCGTCCTCGCTGCAGGGTCTGAGGCATCGTTCGACGTTGGATACAGCGACGCAACCGGATACGGAACCGCAGTGTGCCCAACCTCGTCGCAGGTTGCAGTCACCCCTCCCACGCCGGCCAGCCGATCACCGTGTCATGGCGGATCCAGCCCTACGGAGGCAGCACGGTCGAGAAGCTGCAGTGCGGTCAGATCGCCGTGTCACCGGTTTATTCAGGAAGCGGTACCACGCCGTAAGTACCGTCCAGCAGATGACGCAATGCACGGTCCACCGACTTCTGGAACGTCTGCATATGAGGCGTTTTGGCCTGCACTACGCGAACCAGTCCCTTCAGGGCTTCGTGAGGGCATGGCAACGGTGAGGCCACCGCGTGCTTGCTGTGGTGGTTGTCGCACTGATCCTTGGCGCGTGCACTGGCCCCCAGACATTCGTTCCAACCGCTACGACAGTCTCGTCTGCGACCAAGCCGCTCTTGGCCGTGGAGCTATTGGCGGCACCGACCGGATGGGTGCCGGTTGCCTATGGCGATGCCCAGGTGTCGGTACCTGCCTCATTCTCTGTCGTCTATCCGGGAGAGACCCCGTTCTGCGGTTCTGCCAGCCCACGCGGAGCGCTGGTTGTCGCACCGTTGCCCAGCACGCAGACGGGCACCGGTTGTCCAGCAAAGGCTCGCAGCACGCTGGTGAGCCTTGTCCCCGCGCGCCAGGTTCCGGCGAAGTACGCAAATGAGACTCCCGTCATTCTCAACGGCGTCCCGGTCTACCTTGGCCCGACCGACAACCTGCTCTCGAGCTACACGTATTACGCTCCCGCCCTGGGCGTCGAAGTCGCCGCCGATGGTCCCCTGGCCCGCCGGGTCATCGAGACCTTGGCGCGTTCGCCTCGCGCCAAGGCACTCGCGCTTGGCACTGCACCGTCGGTTCCGGCATCGTGGCATTCCGTGTCCTTCGCAGGGCTTCGCCTTTCGTTCCCCGCCGACTGGCCTGTCGAGCGAACCGAGACGTGGAACCTGTGCGGGCCAGTTCAAGTCGCGATCGCGCAAGGCGTGACCCTCGACACCGACAAGGCGTTCTTGGCGCTGCCCTGTCCGGCTCCGCTGCCGTTCCCGGTCATGCCAACGGACGGGGTGCGTGTCGACAGTGGAGCGCAAGGTCCTACCGGGTCCTTCTCGGCGGGTGGCGTTTGTCTTCATGTCGGCGGTCTCAGGGTGTGTCCGAGCAGCACACCGGACTACAGCGTCTTGTTGCTCAGGGTCGCGGTGCCAGGGCGTGCCATTCCGGTCTTCGTGTCGGTCGGTTTGGCCGGTAGCGGCATGGTCGCCAGGAGCATCCTCTACTCATTGCGGGCGGCATGACGAGGCTCCCCTGAACTACGAGGTGCCTGAGAGGGCGGCGGTGTTCGGGAATGCGTGAAGATGGCGCATAGATACTGATGATGTCGCTACGACTGGAACCCTGCTTCCCCGAGACGTACGTCATCCCGGTGTCAAGCTCGGCCATCGAGGACACACCTGCCCGAAACTGGGGACCGCCGCCGATTCCGACGCTCTCGAGGTTGCCAAGGTCCTATGGCCCTACCCGCCACGGCAGGGCTCGGTGCAAGATGGCTCCATGGTCGATAGACAGCGTCGTGTAGTCATCGCGGGAGCCGGAGGGCGCGACTTCCACAACTTCAACACCGTGTTCCGCCAGGACGACTCGACGAAGGTCGTGGCCTTCACAGCCGCCCAGATTCCCGGCATCGAAGGCCGTTCGTACCCGCCCTCGCTCGCCGGGCCGTTGTATCCCAACGGCATCCCCATCGTGGCGGAGGAGGAGCTGGCGGACCTGATCGCCCGCGAGCATGTCGACGAAGTCATCCTCGCCTACTCGGATCTCTCTCATGTAGACGTGATGCACAAGGCGTCCGCCATCCTGGCAGCGGGGCCGGACTTCCGCCTTTTGGGCCCGAGTGCCACGATGCTGCCGAGCGTCAAGCCCGTTGTGGCCATCGGCGCCGTAAGGACGGGGTGTGGCAAGAGCCAGACAACCCGCCGGGTAGGTCAGATCCTCCTCGAGGCGGGGCTCCGGGTCGCCCTCGTGCGCCACCCAATGCCCTACGGTGACCTCGAGGCCATGAGAGTGCAGCGTTTCGCATCGGTCGCCGAGATCGACGCTTCGCACCCCAGTCTGGAGGAACGGGAGGAGTACGAGGAGCCTGTCCGCATGGGCATGGTGATGTACGCCGGGGTCGACTACGAGCAGATCCTGCGCCAGGCCGAGACAGAATGTGACGTCGTCATCTGGGACGGTGGCAACAACGACTTCCCCTTCTTCGTCCCCGACTTGATGATCACCGTCGTCGACCCGTTGCGTCCCGGCCACGAGCTCGCGTACTACCCGGGCGAGACGTGCTTGCTGAGGGCCGACGTCGTGGTCGTCAACAAGATCGACTCGGCTGCGCCAGCCGACGTCGCCCAGGTCGTGGCCAACGTGCAGGCGGTCGACCCACGGGCCCGCGTCGTCAGGGCTGCCTCGACGGTCACGCTCGGGGAAGGCCCGCCGCTGGCGGGCAAACGCGTACTTGTCATTGAGGACGGCCCCACCATCACCCACGGTGGCATGCCGTTCGGCGCCGGTACCGTGGCCGCCCACCACGACGGCGCCGGCGAGATCGTCGACCCGCGCCCATTTGCCGTCGGCTCGATAGCGGGGACCTATGCCCGCTACCCCGGCATCGGCGCCGTGCTGCCGGCGATGGGCTACGGAGACGAGCAGCTGGCGGAGCTCGCCGCCACGGTGCGCCAGGCGGCCTGCGACGTCGTGGTCATCGGCACGCCGATGGACCTGGCTCGGCTGGTCGACCTCGGACACCCCTCCAGGCGTGTCTCCTACGAGTTGCGTGAGATCGGCTCGCCGACGCTGAAGGACGTGCTCGACCCGCTTGCCCAACGCTGGGCCCCGTCCTTCCGGCCGGCCAGTCCGGCCTGAGCTCGTCTCAGGCCACACGACAGGGCCTCGAGCGCCGCGAAGCGGCTCGACTGTTCCTCCCCTGGACCTCTAACTGCCGACACGCGTGTTCCGCCGACGCGCGTCAACCGCTCGGCGCGATCAGGAGAGCTCTGAAGTGTCCCTTCGCGCTGGTCGCCTCAAGGTATGTGGTGCCGCGCTCATGAACGTTCAACCCTCGAGGGCGCTGGGGTCCGCAGGGACGTCGACGGCGTGCTCCTGGAGCACCGGGAGCGGAACGATCTCGAGCGCCCGCTGATGTGTCGATGCGAGTACCACGTACGCAGCCGCGCCATCTTCGTGGGCCCGCAGCCAGTTGACTGCGGTCACACACCACCGATCCCCGGGCACGAGGCCAGGGAAGCGAAACTGAGGCCTCGGAGTGCTGAGATCGTTGCCGATTCGACGTTGGTGCTCGAGGAACTCGGCGGTGACCACGGCGCAGATTGTGTGGCTGCCCCGATCCTCGGCTCCCGTCCGGCAGCACCCGTCTCGATAGAAGCCAGTGAGCGGGTCGGTGCCGCAGGGCTCCAGCTCGCCGCCCAACACATTGAGATCACCCATCCCGGCATTATCGCTCAAGAGCGTGGAGCGTTACGGCCCGCTTACGCGGTCACCCGCTCGGCCAGGGCCGGCGAGAGCCGTTGGTCTCCAGTGGCGACGACCGGGTTCGCCTTGGCGCGAAGGACTGCCGGTGTTGTCGTATCGGTCCGGGTGGAACGGACCGCGACGAGGAGGAGGCCACGGCGGTCCAAGTCGAGAAAGATGTTCACGAGTTCCGGGTCGATCGAGGTGGCTCTTGAGCGTCTCATGAACGGTTGCACTGGCCTGGCGCATGATTTGTCATCGACTTCCGACCAGTGGTACTTGACCGCCAGTCGCAAGACGATTCTAGAGCTGTCTGCGCTCAAGCCTGTTGAACACCGCTTACGGTTTACGGGAGAGGGTGACCGGGTGTCCCGACTTCACGACGGCATAGCGGGCACCGGTGCCAGGCGCATAGCCCTTAGGCGTTTTTCCGTGCTGGGCCACACGGCCGATGTCGTGCGCCACCGGCAGTGCGCCGGGCTAACCGTCCACCTAGGATCCTACGCGGGCACCCATTCCAAGGAGGCGCCGTGGCCGAAGGCGAGCAAGAGAACCAGGTACCGTCGGTCGGCCCGGCCGATGGCGACCCGCCCGCTCCACCGCCCCCTGTCAGCCATATTTCAGTGCCTGCCGCCCCGGCCACCGGGCCTATGTCCGGACCGCCGCCGATGCCGACTGCCGATCGTGTGCATGCCGCGTGGCAGGGCCGCGCCGACACGGACTACATCTTCGATTACTGGACGGCACTGGGCTGGACCATCCTCACTTTCGGTATCTACGGCTTCTACGTCTTTTATCAGTTGGTTCGTCGCATGCGCGATCACAACGCGCGCCGTGTCGAGCTCTTCGACGCCGCGCTGGCTTTCGCCTGGGAACAGGCCGGTCGGAGCGGGTTGCAAGACGAGCTAACGCCCTCGTTCCAGCGGGCCGACGCGCACATGACCGTGCTTCGGGGCATGACGCGGGACTTTCGCGAACCGGCCATTTGGGTCGTGCTCGCGGTCATCGCCCGCGGCATCGTCGAGATCATCGCGTTCGTGCTCTTGGACCAGGACCTGGTGAAGCACGACCGTTCCGAGGTCGGCGTGGAGTACGAGCTGTCGCTCATCTTCGGGCGCTTCGGCCAATATCTGCCCGTGCCGGACCAGTCCCGGGTGAAGGGTCAGAACAGCTATGTCGGCCGGATCGTGGCCACCGTCTTCTCGTTGGTAAATACTACATCCATCTCTTCGTTCTGCTGCTCACCGCGACGACGGGCCTGTTCTACTACCTCAATCTCGATCGCTCGCCGCGCTGGCGCCCGTTCATCTCGGCGCTCCTGGCGATCAGCCTGCTCTTCCTGGGCCTGCAGTTAATGCACAACGGCAACCACGAATTGCGCAACATCGATTGGGTGCGCGAATTCTTCCAGATGTCGGCGCGCTGGAGCATCCTGGCCTTCGGCGTTGGCGTCGTGCTGGCCGTCGTCCTGCAATCCTCCTCCACCGTGACGGTCATTGCGATCTCGATGTCGGCGGCAGGCCTGTTCACGCTCGACCAAGCGATGCTGACGGTCCTCGGCGCGAGCGCCGGCTCCGGAATCAGCACCTATCTTGTATCGGCCGGCATGGAAGGCTCATCGCGCCAGCTCGCCATCCTGCAGGCGGCCGTCAAAATCCTCGGCGTCGTCGCGCTGCTGCCGCTTGTCGTTGCCGAGCGCGCCTTCCATGTCCCGCTCTTGACAGCACTGATCCACCTGATCACCAGCGATCTCGCCAAGCAGGTCGCGCTCGTCTATCTCGCCTGCCAGATCGCCGCCGTCGCGGTGCAGGCCGTCTTCGACCGCGCGCTGCAGCCGCTCCTCACGCGCATGGCGCCGCCGTCGGTCGAGGAGGCCGCCTCGAAGCCCCGCTACCTCTACGACCAGGCGCTCGAGGAGCCGGAGACCGCCCTCGCCCTCGTCGATCGCGAGCAGGCCCGCGTCTTCGGCTTCCTGCCACTGTATCTCGGCGTCGCCGATCTGCTCGAAGGCGGCGAGACAATCCGCGAGCGGGGCGCGGTGCTTGCCGCAGCGACGGCGCTCGACGAGGCGATCAGCCGCTTCCTCACCAATCTCGCCGACGCCGGGGCGAGCCGCGAGGTGCTGGTCGCGATCGCCAACCGGCAGGCCCGCAACAGCTTCCTGCAATCGCTCCATGAGGCCTTGCGCGAACTCGGCGACGCGCTGGCCAAACCGTTCGAACTGCCGGCGCTGCGCTCGCTCGCCGAAAATCTCTCCGAGGGCCTCGCCGCCCTGCTGATGGTCGCTTACGAGGCAGTACGCGACGGCGACGCCGACGATCTCGCCCTGCTACAGAAGATGGCTGCCGACCGCGACAGCCTCGTCGATCAGATGCGCCGGCGTGTCGTCTCAGCGGACAAATCCCTGTCGGTGCAGGACCAGCAGGCGCTTTATACGATCACCAGCCTGTTCGAGCGCATCGTCTGGATGTTGCGCCGTTTCGCGGCGCTGCTGGTCGATGTCCGCGAGGGGGAGGCCGTCGCGGCGCTCGGAACGCCGGGCGGCGCGGCGACGGAATTGGCCAAGTGAATTGGCCAAGTAATGGGTGCGGTTCCCTTGCCGCCAGTATAGGATCGCCGCAACTTGTTTCCGGGAGCTGACGCGAATGCGGCTGGGGCTTAAGATCTTTGCGATAATGGCTCTCCTCGCGCTGGCGGCGACGATCGCCGGCATCAGCATCGCCGCGGCCTTTTACGAGCCGCAGCTGCGCATCCTCGGCATCTGCGGGTTCGTCGCGGCCGCCATCGTCACCGCGCTGGTGCTGTTCTCGATCAGCCATTTCATCATCAAGCCGCTCAACATGGTCGCCAAGGCGATCGAAAGGCTTGCCAAGGGCGACGTCAAGGCGCCGGTGCCGACCGGCCGCGACGACGAGATCGGCGAGATGGCCAAGGCCATTCAGGCGTTTCAGCACCAGGCTGTCGCCGCCGATTCGCTCACCGCAGAAATCACCCACGACGTCGGCCGCATCGCCGTTGCTGCCGGACAGGCGAGCAATGCGGTGAGCCAGGTCTCCGACGGTTCGAACCTGCAGCTCAATTCGCTGCGCAAGACGGCCGGCGGCGTCAATCAAAGCACTCTCGCCATCTCCGACGTCGCCAAGAACACGCATCTCGCCAACGAGCGCGCTGCCGCTGCCGCAGCGCTGGCGGCCGACGGCATGACGCGCATGTCCGACATGGTCAACATCGTCAATGTCATCGCCGAGAGCAGCAGCAAAGTCCGGTATATCGCCGACGCCATCGCGCGCATCGCCAGCCAGACCAATATGCTGTCGCTCAATGCGGCGATCGAGGCGGCACGAGCCGGCGATCATGGCAAGGGCTTCGCCGTCGTCGCGGAAGAAGTGCGCAAGCTCGCCGAAAACTCCGCATCTCTGGCGCAGGAGATCGGCGAGCTGGCCAGCCGTTCGACCGCTCAGGCCGGCGAAGGCGTCGCGCTCGCAGGCGAGGTGAGCGACAAAATGCGCCGTATTTCCGACGCCGTGCGGCAGAGCGATAAGCTGATAAGCTCTATTGCCACCGCGATGGCCGAGCAGGAAGCTGCGATCTCGGAAATCAACGCGAGCCTCAACGAGCTGACGCGGATCGGCCAGTCGAATGCGACGGCGGCGGAAGAGATCACCGCGACGATGCTCGACCTCAGCAAGCTCGCCGGCCACTCACGCGGCGAACTCGACAAATACAAGGAAATCTGGACCTGACCCTAAGGCGACCTATGGCGCGCCCGATCGAAAACACGCTGGCGATCCTGCAGGATGCCATGGCCGCGCATCGCGACGTGCTGACGCTCGAGCCGCAGGCGCGGCCGCCATTCCGCTTCGCCGCACCGCAGGACCGCCGCCATGAGCTTGTCCTGCGACTGCTCGCCGGCGCCGAGCAGCGCGCCGGGATCGACGTCTCGCAACCGGCAGCCGAGAAGCTTCTGCGCATTTTCGCGCCCGTCGGCCTCAGCGAGATCGAGGCCGCCGTCGCGCGGCTCGAATCCCTGCCGGCGAGCGATCCCGAATGGCTCGCGCTGATCGAGAGCCTGACGGTGCATGAGACCTACATCATGCGCGACCCGTCGCAGTTCGCGTTCTTCGCGGCGCTCCTGCCTGATATGATCGCGAAGGCCGCCGCGCAGACGCATCGCCTGCGGTTCTGGTCGGTCGGCTGCGCCTCCGGCGAGGAAGCCTATTCGATCGCCGCGCTGGCCCTGGACGCGCTCGCCAAGGCGGGTAAGGCGGAGGTGACGGAAGACGGAATATCGCTTCTCTCGCCGTGGCGGCTTGAAGTTATCGGCGCCGACATTTCGCGCCGCGCTTTGGCGCGGGCGGAGGCCGGCGTTTATGAAACCGGGCCGCTCTCCTCCTTCCGCACGGAGGCGGCGGCGCTGCTGCATCATTTCCCGCCGCTGGCCGGCGCTGGCAGGAATGCGCCGGCAATGCGCGCCGCCACGCCGGCGCTGAAACGCGTCGTGCGTTTTTCGCATTTCAACATCATCGACGGGGCGCTGCCGCCCGAGCCTTTCGATGGCGTGTTCTGCCGAAATGTCTTCATCTATTTCAGCGAGGGCGGCCGCCGCCGTGCGCAGGAGAGACTCGCGCGCGCGGTGCGCCCCGGCGGCTTGCTGCTGCTCGGCCCGACCGACACGCTGAGCGATGCCACCGCGTTCGAAACGCTGTGGGCTCCCGACGCGGTCGCCTACCGGCGGCGAGGCGGCGATGTCTGAGTCGGTTCCTCCGATCGCCAAATCCGACGTGCTTTTCGCGCGCGGCGCCAGGATTTACGCGGTCGCGGCGGAGAGCGTCACCAAAGTGGTCGCCATGCCGTCCGTTGCCTTTCCGCCGTTCCTCCCCGAAGGCATCGACGGCGCCGCGGCCATCGGCGGCAAGCTCGTGCCGATTCTCGCCTTGCCTGAGACGGGCGCGGGACGCGAACTCGTTCTCGTGACCTGCGGTGGCGATGATTATGGCCTGCGTGCCGACCGCGTGCTGCGCATGACGGACAGAAGCGCCGAAGTCTCGGCCGCCGTTCAGCATGTCGACATAGACGCGCTGGTCGCGAAGCTGCGAGCTGGCGAGGCCGCGCACGCGGCCAGCGCGGCGCGGCGCGACGAGAGTTCCGTGCCAGCGCCTGCGGAGGACTCGGCTATTGTTCTCCCGGCAGCTCCGCCGCGATCGGCTGCAATCGCCGTCGCGACGGCCAACGCGACGTATTTGCTGCCGCTCGATCGCGTGATCGAACTGCGCGAGAACCTCGCGATCGTGCCGTTGCTAGACCCGCGCCCCGTTTTCGCAGGCGCCGGCTTCTATCGCGATGAGCTTCTGCCCATCGTCTCGCTCGCCGCCTTGTGCGACGGCGCAACGCTGGACGAGTCCGCGGGCGCCTTCATCGTCGCGGCGGCGGCCGGCCGCCGTTGCATCTTCGCGGTGAAGAGCGTCGCCGGACTCGCCCACGACGCCGACCCGGAGCGGCTCGTCAATCTCGACGCGCTGCTCGCTGACCTCCTGCCGGACGAAGCGCCGGCCGAGGCGGCAGAGCCCCCGGGTGTGACTGAAACGCAGGTGGGCGCGCGCTATCTCCTGGTCGAACATGCCGCGCAAGCTTGCGCCTTCGCGCTCGACGCCGTCGCGCGCATCCATGCCAGGCCACCGCTGCTCGGCGTGCCGGGCATGGCCGCGACATCGCTTGCCGGCATCGCGGCGATCAGCGGCCGGATTCTTCCGGTTCTCGATCTCGGCAAGCTGTTCGGGCGAGCGGAAGCAGAGCCTGGCGGGAGCCTCGTCGAACTCAATTTGCCGCGCGGCGAGACCTTCGCCGTCGCGGTCGATCGGATCCTCGGCATCGTCGCGCTCGCGCCGGACGCATTGCTGCGGCCCCCAGAGGGCAGCGCAATCAGCGCACTCGCGAGGATCGACGCCAGGACCGTGTGGGTGCTGGAGCCGCTGGTGGTGGCCGAACATGCGGGTTGGGGGCGGCATGCAGCCTGAAACGGACATGGCCAGCGACAGGCGCACGACGCCCATCCGCGTGCTGGTGGTGGACGATCAGAGCTTCATGCGCATCGCGCTACGCCAGATTCTCGAGGCCGATGGCGATATCCAGGTCGTCGGCGAGGCGCGGAACGGCGTCGAGGCCATCAACATGGCACGGGAGCTCAAGCCCGATGCCGTCACGCTCGATATCGAAATGCCAGAGATGGACGGCCTGACAGCCTGCGCGGAGATCGCCCGCAGCGTCGAACCGCGCCCGGCCATCATCATGGTGAGCGCGCATACCCAGGCGGGAGCGGACGCGGCGGTCAAGGCGCTGCGTTTCGGTGCCGTCGATTTCGTCTCGAAATCGTCCGGCTTCGCGAAGACCGATCTCGCTCATATCAATTCCGAGCTGCGCCGCAAGCTGCGCGCCTGGGTGAAGCCGCGAGCGGCGCCACAGGCCCCGGCAGCCGCGCCGCCACCACGTCGCGAAGCGGCAGGCTGGCGGCCCGACATCATCGTCGTCGCCGCCTCAACCGGCGGTCCGCAGGCGCTGACCGCGCTTCTCTCCAGTCATGCCGCCGTCGCCGCGCCGATCGTCATCGCCCAGCACATGCCGGAATTGTTCACCGTCAGCCTGGCGCAAGTGCTCGCCCACGACACCGGCCATGAGGTGCGGGAAGGGTCGCATCGCCTGGCGCTTACGCCGCGCAGCGTAACGCTCATTCCGGGCGGCCGCGACGGCATCATCGCGCCCTGCCGGTCGGGAGGGTACGAACTGCGTCTGGTTCAGATGGACGGCAATCTGCATCCCTGCGCCAACGCCCTGTTCGAATCCGCCGCGCTCGTTGCCACGGCGCCCGCCGGCGTCGTGCTGACCGGCATGGGCGACGACGGCGCAAAGGGTGCCAGCGCATTGCGCCGCAAAGGCGTCCCCGTCCTCGTGCAAGACCCTGCGAGCTGCATCGTCGGCGGCATGCCGCAGGCGGCTAGCGCCGCCGCGCCGGGGTGCGAGGTCTTGTCGATCGCGCAGATCGCCGCGCGGATCGAGACGTGGTTCAGCAAAGCGGACGTCGAAACACCGGCCGGCCTGGTCCGCAACATTTAGGCGCTCACATGGCTTCCGAACTCGACCTCCTGTGGAACGAATTCGCCGCCGAGACCGAGGACCACCTCGACAGCCTTGAACGGCTTTTATCGAATCCCGCCGCCACTTGGCCGGCGTCCGAGATCGGGGCGCTGTTCCGCTATTTCCATTCGCTCAAGGGGACGTTCCTGGCGATGGGCTTCGGCCACGTCGAGGCGGTCGCGCACCGTTGCGAGGATATTCTGGCGCTTGTGCGCGAAGGCAAAGCGCCCCTCGATCCCGTCCTCGCCAGAGTGCTGCTGCGCGCCGTCGATCGTCTCAAGAACATGCGCGACGAAGTGCTCGCGACGCGGCAGGACGCTCCCCAGGCGGCCGACATTCTCAGCGAACTCGAGAAACACAGTCGCGCGGAGACCCCGTATGCAGGCGATGGCGCGGCGCCTTCCGTGGAAGGCATCGGGCTGGCCGACGACCCGGAAATGCTCAGTATCTACAGCGAGCTTCTGGAGCAGCGACTCGGCACCGCGGCGGGCGCGTTGTCGGACCTTCTGTCCGATCGCGGCGCGGCTGCCGAGACCTGCGCCGAGCTTGCCTATGGCGCGCAGATGATGGGCTTCGATTCCCTGTCGGAGCGGCTCGATACACTTGCCGGCCTTGCGGTCGCCGTACCACCCGAGCGGGCGCAGATCGTCGGCCTCTTCGGCGACATTCGCGAGCAGGTAAAGATCATTGAGGAACTGACCGGCCATCGCTCCGGCGCCGACGTCCTCGCGGAATCGCTCGCGCGACAATTGCAGCCGGATTATGCCGCCGGTTTCGACGCGCTCGCCGCCGCGGCGGATGGTCCCGCCGATGCGGCCGGCATAACGGCCGCGGCCGAGGCCGTGCGGGCGACGGCCGCCTGCCTGAGCTTCACTCAGGCGGAACGACTTCTCATTCTCCTTCAGGAGAAAGCGCGGACCCTTGACGGATTAGACGCCTCCCAGCGCGCGGCTGTTCTTGGCCTCATCCGCGAGAGCGCGGCGTTGCTGCGACCCTCCACCGACACCGGAGATGACGTTGCGACAGCCGGAGCTAACGCGCTGGCCGCGCGCTGGGAGGCGAGCCTTCGCGGCGAGCACGAGGAAGTCCCGCTGGAACGGGCGGCGACAGTCCGCCTGAGCCCAGAGCTTCTGGCGACGCTGTCGCCGGAACAATCGGCGAAGCTCGAGCGGGCGATCGCCGACGGCCACCAGACATACGAGCTGTTGCTCGACCTCGAAAGCCACCCCGAAGTCGCGGGCGATGTGCTGACATGGCTTTCGACGGCGGTTCAGGCGATCACCAGCCACACCGCGTATCGCCGTGGCGCCGGCTGCTTCGATTTTATCGTTGCTTCGGAACATTCGGCGGATTGGGTTCGCGCGCAGCTCACCGCGCTCGATCCGGACCAGGTATGCCTGCGTGGCATCAAGGAACTCGGTGAGGCGCTGGCGGATGCGGGTGCCGCCAGCACTAAGCCCGCCGCGCCGTCGCGGACGCCGCTTATCCGGGTGCCGAGCGAGAAGGTCGACGACCTGATGGCCGAGATCGGCGAGATGCGGACCGCGCTGGCGACTTTCGCCGATATCCTGCAGAGCGGTGGGATCGCCAAAGCCAGCCGCGAGATCCCTCGCCTCGATCCACGCGGCGTGGACGAAGGCGCGGATTGGCGCGAATATCGTGACGCGATCGATGCCGATCTCCGCGAACTGCGCGCCTTGCACAACACGCTCGAAAGCGCGCATCGGCGCATCTGGGGTGTCGGCCTGCAATTGCGAGTCATTCCCGTCGATGGTCTGTTCGGCCGGCTGTCGGGCGCCGCGCGCGATTTGGCGGAGAAGCTTGGCAAGGAGATCAATGTCATTGTCGAGGGGCGCGAGGTCCGCATCGACAAAAGCATGGTGGACGTCCTCATCGATCCGCTGATGCACATGGTCCGCAACGCCGTCGATCACGGCATCGAAGCGCCCTCCGTGCGCGCCGCGGCGGCCAAGCCGCGCCGGGCGACGCTCTCCATCGCCGCATCGGAAAACGGCAACCGCATCGAGATCGTCATCGCCGATGACGGTCACGGCCTTGATCACGCACGGATCGCCGCGAAGGCGGTTCAGCTCGGCCTGATCTCCGCCGCGGACTCGGACCGGATGACGGACGAGGAGATCAGCGCATTGATCTTCCGGCCCGGGTTTTCGACAGCCAGCGCCGTGACCGAGATTTCCGGGCGGGGCGTCGGACTTGATGTGGTCGAAACGACCCTGCAACGGCTCGGCGGCACGGTCGAGGTGCAATCCGCGCCAGGGGCGGGCACGAAATTCATCCTGAAGCTGCCGATCTCCGCCGCGCTGCTGCGCACCCTGCTCGTTGAGGTCGGCGGACAGGTCTTCGCGTTGCCGGAGCGGCAGGTCATCGCCGTACGCGAGCCGGCGGAAAATGAAATCGAACATGCGGCAGGCCAAAGTTTCATTCTCCATCGCGGAACGGCCGTGCCGGTGCACGAGCTCGCACGCGCGCTCGGCTTCCAAACCGGCGCTGCGGCACCGGCTGCGGCCGGGCATCTGGTCATCGTTGCCGCCGGCGGGCGCGTGCTTGGCCTCGGCGTCGACCGCGTGCTGCGTTTTCAAGACCTGTTCCTGAAGGAACTGCACCCGGTCCTCGCCGCGATCCCGAGCGTCGCCGGTACATCGGTTCTGGGTGACGGGCGACCCGTGCTTGTCCTCGATCCGGCACCGCTGGCAAATTGCGGGACGGGTGGCGCCGCCGCCGCCCATTAAGGCAGACCCATGCTGGAAGAACGCTATCTCCTCTGCCGCGTCGGACGCTACACCGTCGCCATCAGCATGGACGCCGTGCAGCATGTCGGCGGGGCGCAGACGCTGGCGGCCGGTCGCGGGCCGTCGCAGGTGCCTGTCGATCTGCGCGCGCTGTTGCAGGTTTCCGCCCAGGGGCCGGGTGTCGCCGTAGACCTGCGGATCGGCGGCACGGACGTTTCGCTCATCGTCGAAGTTGCGGCGCGCATCGAGACGATCGCGGAAAGCGCCTTCGCGCCGTTGCCACCGGTGTTCGAACACGCCCGTTCGCTTTTCGATGGCGTCTGCCGGCGCGCTATCGACGGGCAGCATCCGTTACGGCTTTTGCTTCAGCCGCTCGCGGCCCCGGCTTCCGCGCCGTTGTAGCGGACGACCAGAAGCGTCACGTCGTCGGCCATCGGCGTGAGCGCCATATAGGCATCAACATCGGCGACGACCGCTGTCAGTACCTCGGTCGGATGTTCATTGGCGTGGCACGCCAGCGTCGTGGCGAGCCGTGCCGCGCCATAAAGCGCGTCCGACGCATCGACCGCCTCGGTAACGCCGTCGGTGTAGCAGACTAGCGTATCGCCCGGCGCCAGCGACGCGCGCTGCGTCGGATAAAGCGCATCCTCCATGACGCCGAGGGCGAGTGCGCCCGCACCATCAAGCGCGTGCACCTTGCCATCGGCGCTGAGGACATAGGGCGCGTTGTGGCCGGCGTTGGCGTAGACAACCTCGCCCGTCCGCGTATCGAGAATCCCATAGAAGGCGGTCGTGAACATCAACGTCGGATTGTCAATGCACAGCATCGTATTGACGATACGCAGGCACTCGCCGGGCTGCTCCAATTTTTCCGCGGCGGCGCGCAGCAGCGTGCGCGTCAGCGTAATGAAGATGGCCGCGGGGAGCCCTTTGCCGGCCGCGTCGGCTATCACGAAGCCGAGCCGCGCCGGCGCGAGCAGGAAGAAATCATAGAGATCGCCGCCGACCTCCTTCGCCGTTACCATGCCTGCGTGCAGATCGAACTCGCGCCGGTCGGGGAACGGCGGAAAGTCCTGTGGCAGACCGGAATATTGCAGATTGGCGGCGAAGTCCCATTCCGCCTGCTCAGCCGCCGTCCGGTCGCGGTTGCGCAGCACGTCGAGCGCGAGGCTAAGCTGGATGGTGCAGTCGTCGAGCAGCTTCACTTGCTCCGCGTCGCGCACGCGCAACCGCTGCGCGATCTCTTCGAGCACCGCCACGGGGTCGCCGTGGGGGTCGTTCAGCGCCGCGAGGAATTTTGCACGCGGACGCGTCTCCAGAATCCCGGCGAGAGCGAGCGCCGCTTGGCGGAGGCGGTCAGAGGCGGTCATCGTTGCTGCCCGATGGAGAAGGTCATTGGCCTGGTTCACGCGCCTGCGCGCGGCGGGCCATCGCGGCGACATCCAGCGGCGGCAGCCCGAGTGCGGCGCGCACGACGGTCAATATTTCGTGGCCGCGCTTTGCCTTGAGGTCGAGGCTGATCGCGCCGGACGGCTTGGCGATCACGTCGAAGGCGCCGAGTCGGCGCGCTTCGAGCGCTGCGGGAGAGCCAAGTTGGGCGACTGAGGAGAGGATGACGACCTTGGCCTTGCTAACGAGCTTCAGCCGTTTGAGGGCATTGAGCCCGTCGAGGCGCGGCATTTCGATATCGAGCAGAATGACCGCCGGTTTCAGGGTTTTCTCCTTCTCGAGTGCGACCTGGCCATCCTCGGCCTCGCCGACGATTTCGAGATCCGGGTCTACGGTGAGAATTTGCCTGATGATATTCCGCATGAAACCGGAATCATCGACGATTAGGATCGGGTAGGCCATGAATTGTCGCCTTTGCTGGCCGGATCGGCGGAGAGCTGCAGCACCATCTTGAGATGGTTGCGTCCATTTGAGCGATGATAGTCCAAACGGGTCATTACGGCGCGGACGAAATGGATGCCGAGGCCGCCGGTCTCCCGCTCTTCGAGGGGCAGGATCAGGTCGGGCTCCGGCTGTGCAAGCGGATTGAAGGGGATGCCATTGTCGATGATCTCTGTCTCGATCATATCCTGCCCGAGCGAGATTGAAACATGGATGTCACGCGGCCGCGCGTCCGGGAATCCATAGGAAATGACGTTGGTCAGCATCTCGTCGCAGGCAAGTTGGAGGTGAAAGACGGACGCCGACGACAGGCCGCGGCGCGCGCCAAAATCCTCGATCCGCGAGAGGATGTCCGAGATCTGGCCGAGGCTTTCGATGCCGGCTTGCAGATGGTCGCCCAACACCGACCTCGCGGCTTTTTCCAACTCGGGGCTGCCGGCATATCCCGGCTATTGCGTGCGGTGCGGCCAGCCTAGTGGAACGGCGGCGCATCGGCAATTGCGAGCACCGTGATTCGCGCAGTACACCCGTCTGCCCCGCCACCAGCGCATTGTCGCGGGCCGGCCGCACGGCGACAGAACTGTCGGCTCCCGGAGGAAATGCCGCTCTATCCCACCAAAGGCAAAAACTTGCTGCGCCCGGTCATTGCACACGAGCGCTCTTTACCAAATCAAGCTGCGAGATTCGGATAGGCCGCCTGCTCTTCCGCTGTGATCTCCGCGATTTTATCGGCCGGAATATTCCGCGGCAAATTCGCCGGATTGTAGATCGCATTTTGAACGCCGAACACCGTGCCCGGCCGGCCGCGCTTTCGTAGTGCGCTCCAATGCAACCGCTCGTTGATATGCTCATGCGTCGGATCGGCTTGGCTGGTGAAGGCCCCGTGCACGATCGCATCCGCGGAGAGCACCTTGCGCAAATGCGGCCATGCGTGATCGATCGGCCAGCCGATCGTCGAATCATAGACCTCGCCGTCGATGCTGGCCTCGCTTGCAACGCTGCGCACCGCGTCCCCATCGAACACGAGTCCGGTCAGGGCCTGCAAGCGCGCGATCATCCAGATCAAAGCCTCGTTCGAAAGCCGCGGGTCCGCTTCCCCGCCACCGATATTGCCGTGTTCGCCGGCAAACCAAGTCTGCTCTACGTGCCCTTTCGGCTGTAGCCCCTTTTCGATCGTCCAGAAGGTCGGGACGAAAGGCCGCCGGCGCTCATCAATCGCCACCGCATGAAGACCGATTTCGACATGATCGCCGAAGCTCGTGTCATGAAAGCCGAGCGTCACCAGCGAGATGTAGCGTGCCAGCGCCGCCAGCCCGAACCCTGCGGGAACGCCGTAGGAGCCGACCGTCTCCCAAACCCCCACGCACTTGACCCGATTGTCCGGCTGCAACCCGCCCTGCTCGCGCAGCGCCTTCAAGTGATCGATAGCCTGCGCGTCCCCTCCACTCGCCGCCTCTGGCTCGGCGCGCACGGCTGGAGCGACGCGATAATTGGCCCAGGCGGTTTCGAGATCGGCGCTCGCCGATCGGCGGGCAATGCCCGACGCGCCGATCATCCCGACCAGAGCCCGGGCGGCATAGGCGCCGCGCGAAAAACCCAGGACGAAGATATCATCCCCATGCTCATAGAGTTCGACAACGGAGGCATAGGCTTGGAGGATGATCTGCTTCAGCCCCAAACCGATCGAACCTCCGAGCCAATGTTTGAGGAAGTCCGGGTCGGCGCCGACACCTTTGTGATAGACGACGCGCTGCGCAATCCCGTCAGGCGCCACCGCCGGAATCAAGGGCGCGCCGGCGGCTGTGTTGGCGGGATCAAGCCGCGCGACATTGGTGGAATTGCCGGCGCCCTCTTCGTCCCAGGTGCCGTCGATGAGAATGACGATGCGCTTCAGTTGCGCCTCCCCTTCCAATCCGCCCTATCATTTACCACCCGATGGACCTTGCGGCGAGCTTCTCTCGCGGTTTGCTATTTCGGGCAGGCGCGAACAATTCTCATCGCTGCTTTATTCCCTTTGCCGCAGCGTGATGGAGATGGCCACGTTCAGGCAATGATCGTGGCCCGACTTCCGATGAAAAGGAAGTTGCCCGCGCCAGTCACCCCTGCGCACCATCCCAAAATCGGCCAGGAACAGACTTAGGCGCTGCGGCGCAAAGTCAGCGCGATGGATGCGCCAAGTGCGCAATCCCGCGCCCAAAAAAACAACGGCCGCTCTACGCGGCCGTTGTCAAAGTCGTCAGGTCAATCGTGCCGGGCCGATAGGAGCGGCGTGCTCTCGGCCAGAACACGATCGAGCCTCGCGCGGCCGATTTTAGGCCGATGTGCGCCGGCCGCGGCCGTATGAGCACGATGATAGCCATGCATGGCATTCGCTGACCATTGGCCGGCATCGGCATACCAGGCGCCCGCACCCGGGGCGGCCCGCGTTTCAGCCGAAGCCATCGCGCGACCGCGGCCGAGAACGGCGATCCGCACCGCGCCGGTGCCGCGCATGCCGATGGCGAAAGCCGCGCCGCGCGCAAGATCGAGACTGCGGCCGCGCACGAAGGGGCCGCGATCATTGATCCGCACGACGATGCTGCGGCCGTTGCGAGGATTGGTCACCTGCAGCCGCGTGCCGAAGGGCAGCGTGCGATGCGCAGCGGTGAAACCATTCGGATTGAAGCGTTCCCCCGAGGCCGTCCGGTAACCGGACGAATAATAGGACGCATAAATCAAAGAACCGCCGGTGGAATAGGTATGGCGCAAGGATTGTGCGTGGGAAGCCTGGGTACAAAGAGCGATAAACGCGATAACTGATACAATTACTTTTGATACCTTCAACACATCACCCTTTCTGTGGTTGCAGACGGGTGCGTAAAGATTGTCACAATGTGTTCATAGATTGCGGCCGATGGGGCGATAGTGTGGTATAGTCCACTCGTGATTGGTCAAAACGTCGCAGTTAAGTGTGTCAGTTGTGCCGGATTCGCGTCATATTGCCTAGATGAGCGACGCTGACTCGTCGATAGACAATATTATACTTCGTCAGATTCGCAGATATGCTTAAGATATGGGGCAATGATATTGACGCCGCTCCTCGCTTAAACCATTCAGGGCTGCGGCTCTTCGTGGGGGCGCCCGGTACGTGCTGATCGGGGACGCATTTGATCCGCCGCATTGTCGCGCAGCTATATACTGGATCAGATAGTTTGCACCCGTGCCTCGCTCCTGGCCCGCGGCGTCCTTATGAGTATCCAATGAACCAAGCCGATATCGAGACCGTCAAATCCGCCATCCGGCGCTGCGTCGCGGAGTTCTATCGCGCCGGCCGCGCCAATTCGCTGCTCGGCCCCATCTTCGAGGCGCATATCACCGAATGGGACGATCACCTGCGCATTGTCGAGAATTTCTGGTCGAAGAGCCTGCTTGGCACGGATCGCTATTCCGGCCTTCCCTATCCGGTGCACATCCCGATGCCGCTGACCCCGGCGCATATCACGCGATGGGTCGAACTCTTCACCGCCGCCGCGCACGCGACGCTGCCGCCCGGTTATGCCGAACAGGCTTGCGCCAAGGCGCGGCACATGGGCCAGAGCTTTACCTCCGGCCTCTTTCCCTTCCAAGACAGGGACGGCAAGCCCAGCCGCCACCCGGCCTGAGCCGAGCGGATCAGGGTAGGAGAAGTTTATCGAGCAATCTGGCAACGGCCGACGCAATTGAACGTTCGGCCACGATAGGACATGCTCGACGCCGAGCGTGACATGCGGCCGCCTCCGGCAAAGGAATGGCCGCCGGATCTCGCGGGCGAGTGATAGTCATGCCAGCACCGCACAGTGAAACCGGACGCCGTCCTCTCGTCCTGCTCTACAACTCGTTCTTCGGCGAATATCCCAATTTTGCGGGCATGGACTGCGAGCTGCCCTGCGCGTTCACCAGCGACAAGCAGCGGATGAAAGAGGCCGACGCCGTAGTCTTTCATCTGCCCGGCTTGGAGACCATCCGCGACGTCCGGAAATTTCCCGGACAGATCTGGGTGGGCTGGTCGATGGAGAGCCTGGCCAACACGCCTGTACGCGCGCGGACGGCAGACATGTCCCGTATCGATCTGCACATGAATTTTCAGCGGTCGGCGGATATCTGGTGCCCCTACCTCCCGAAACCAGAGGAATGGAAGAGCGCACTGGCGACGCCGATTGCCGCCAAGGTCGAGCAGCGGCCAGCCGTCCTGTTCCAGTCCGCCTCGAACAACATGAGCGGCCGCAATGCATTCGCCGAGGAGCTGATGCGCTATCTGGACGTCGATTCCTACGGCAAGTTTCTAAACAACCGCGCGCGGCCTCTGCCGGACAGGGGCATCCCCACGAAAATGGAAATCATCCGCCGCTACCGGTTCTGTCTGGCGTTCGAGAATACGCGCGAGCCGGATTACGTCACGGAGAAATTCTACCATCCGTTGCTCGCCGGCACGATCCCCGTCTATCGCGGCGCGCCGAACATCGACGATTTTGCGCCCGGGGATCATTGCTACATCGATGCGAATAAATTTGACACGCCCATGTCGCTCGCAAACCATCTGCGGGAGCTGGCGAGCGACGAAGCCGCCTACGCATCGTATTTCGATTGGCGATCACGGCCATTCCGTAAAACGTTCCAGGATCTCATGATCGCCAATTCCATCGAAGAATTCTGCAGGCTGGCGTCGATCGTGACGGATCGCATGCGGGATCGACCGCCGTCCCCCTGCACGCGTACCGCGTCGGTTGGACCGGCCACCTCGATCATGGCGCGGATGAAGTCGGCGCAAAGCAGCCTGCTCGCGCGTCTTTGGAGCCGGTGAAACGACAATGGCCGGGAGCACTCGCCGCCGTCAGCACACCAGCGCGCGATAGAGCGCCATGTACTGGCCCGCACGCCATTGCCAATCTAGGCTGGAGCGGCGGGCCTTTCGCCGGTTGCGCTCGGGGTGTTAACGCAGCGAACGGTCGCTGGCGAGTTTGGCATCAAAGATTATGCGAAGATCCCAATACTCCCAGACCCGAGCTTATTGACGACGGCGCTTCGTCCACCGTTGTCGAACGTGTTGCGTGAAACACCTCTCCGGGTCTTTTCATGATTTGTGCCGGAGGGCGCGCCAAGTCGGTTCGAGTGGCGCGTAACTAAATAACCCCGACAGCCCGCGCGGGGCGTTACTCCTTTCGCGCTCTGGCGATGGGCAACGCGTTCGTGCCATGGACCGGCCGGGGTTAAGGCTCCGGCCGGTTTTTTTTGCCCATCGTTTTTGGCCAATGCGCTCGCGCCTTCGCGCCGATGTTGCCGATGCGCGGGGAGGCGGTCGCGCGCAACAGCTCGACGTGCTCACCGCCATGCGCCGGCGATAGGGGAAACCACCCGCGGGTTATTCGTTGGGCGCGAATGGCCTTTCTCACGTTGCTGGAAAATCGAGAAGATGCAAATGTGTTTCACATCGCCGGCGCGGAGAGGCGGGGCATGGCTGCGGGTTTGAGCGTTTCCAGGCGTTCTATAACGCTGTTCGGCCGACGGTCGGACCTCTCACGGACCCGACCTGGTCGTTGCGCTTCCAGCTCTCGTTCCTGTTCCCGTCATAACCGCGACGTCCGGCGGCGCGATGATTGTGAGTTGCGGTCGCAGGTGACCTTGACGTTCTAGCCTTTATTCCAGTGAGGACAGCTATGAAATTCCAGTGAGGACAGCTATGAAACGAAATCGTGTTGAGTTCGCAGCCCTCGCCCTGGGGGCCGCGGCGGCCTCGATCGCCGCCGGGCCGGCGATGGCCGCCGTCCACCTGACTGGGCGGGTCGAGGCCGGCGGCGGCGCGGTCGCGCACTCCCAGGTCACGCTCTGGGAAGCGAGCGCCGCCGCGCCGAAGATGCTGGCGCAGGCCGAGACGGGTCCTGACGGCGGGTTCGCAATCGACAGCGATCAGTCGATCGGCGACGGCGCGATCGTCTATCTCGTCGCCGCGGGCGGCGCGCCCTTGGTCAGCAAGGCCGGCGGGGACAACAAGGCGCTCGTCTTTCTCTCCGTGCTGGGCGGCAAGCCGCCAGCCGAGGCTGTGGTGAACGAGTTCACCACCGTCGCCTCCGTCTGGACGGCGACGCAGTTCCTCAATGGCGCGGCGATCAAGGGACATCCGCTCGGCCTGCGCATCGCCGCCGGCAATGTCCACAACTTCGTCGATCTCGGAACGGGAGGATGGGGCGAGGCGATCTCTGGCCCGTTGAACAGCACGCTGACGCCGACCATGGCCAATTTCGCCACGCTGTCGGACGTGCTCGCCGGTTGCGCCACACGGGTCAAGGCCGATGCGTGCGACAGCCTGTTCGCGGCTGCCGCGGCGCCGGACGGCAAAATGCCGGCCGACACGCTTTCGGCGGCCGAGTTCATCGCCCGCGCGCCTTGGCACACCCCCGAAAAGGTCTTCGCTCTATTGGAGACGTTCTACCCTGTCCCGGCTGGGAAGCCCGCTTTGCGTCCCGCGCCGTTCATGCCGTATCTGACGTTTGCTCCGAGCGCCTGGGTCCTGCCGCTCAAGTTCGCCCGCGGAGGTTTGAGTGGAGGCGGCAAGCTCATGTTCGACAGCCAGGGCAACGCCTGGATCGCCGATAATTTTATGGCTGGCGCCCAGAACCAGGATTCCTTCTGGCGGGGCGGCCTCTCGAAGTTCGCCCCCGATGGCGCGCCGCTCTCGCCAGCTGTCACCGGCTTCACCGGCGGGGGCTTGCTCGGTCCCGGCTTCGGCCTCGCCATCGACGCCCACGACCGACCCTGGCTGACCAGCTTCGCGGGCGCCAATACGGTCTCGGTCTTTGATGCGAGCGGCAAACCGCTCTCGCCGCCCGAAGGTTACAATTTCGGCGGCAAGCTCAGCAAATTGCAGGGAATCATCGTAACGCCCGGCGGAGACGTTTGGGCCGCCGACACCATCAAATCCCAAATCGTGCGCTTCCCCAAAGGCGATCCCGCGAAGGGCGAGCTTCTCTGCCAGAAATCGAATTCCGAGAAGTCTCCGTGCAAGATCGAGTTCCCATTTGCCCTCGCAGTCGACCAGAAGGGCGACATCTGGGTCACCAACCTTCTCGGCGACTTTGTCACGCGATTTCCCGCGGGGAACGTCGACAAGGCCGAAACCTTCAAGGCCGGCTATGCCGGCAGCGGGCTCGCCGTCGACAGTCTCGGCGACATATGGATCGCCAACAAGCTCGGCAGCTCCGAGTTTGGTCACGTGAAGATGCTGGAGGTAGCCGCCGCGGGGGCGGTCAATTACAACGGCGACCCCGACCCGACCGGCCGGCTCACGGGAGCTCTCACCAAAATCATGTCCGAACAGACGCCGGGCTGGCAGGGCGGCAGCCTGACCGTCCTGCGTCCAGACGGGACTCAAGCGGCGTTCTCGCCGATCTATGGTAAAGGCCTCTATGGCCCCTGGGCGGTCTCGGTCGACGGAAACGACAACATCTGGGTTACGAACTTCTCGACCTCTGTGGCCGGCGTCGTGGAACTCTGCGGCTTTCACACCGAGAACTGCCCGCCGGGCATGAAGACCGGCGACGCGATCTCGCCGCCGGGCGGCTATGTCGGCGGCGGATTGCAGATGCAGGTTGACGTCGGCATTGGCCCGGCCGGCGACGTCTGGGTGACCAACAATTGGCAGGATCGAGCGATATGCTTCGGCAAACCTGCCGAAGCCTTGTCGACGCTCTGCGCGGGCGACGGCGTCGTCGTCTTTTACGGCATGGCGAAGCCGGTGAGCGCGCCACTGATCGGGCCGGCGAGGCCATACGACTAGGCTGGCGACTATGGGGGAATCGAACCCCTGTTTTCGCCGTGAGAGGGCGGATAAGCCTGTGAGAGGTTTAATCCGGGGTTGCCCGCATAAAATCGTAAATAACCCTGTAACATCAAGATGATTTGGCGGAGGGAGCGGGATTCGAACCCGCGATACGGTTTCCCGTATACACACTTTCCAGGCGTGCGCCTTCAACCACTCGGCCACCCCTCCTCTCGTCTCGCCCGCGGCGGGTGGCGATCCGCCAAACGATTACGATTGGCGGGCACTATAGTCGGCAAAGTCAGGAGCGCAAGCAGGCTTGCCTCGGCTACGCGCCGCGCATAATTCAGACGAATTCGCGGTGTATCGGCGGCAACGCGCTCGCGCCCGAATTCCAAGCGGCCCTGCGATTCTGGTTTCTCATGTTCCGGTTCATTCTTCGTCTCCTCGGCCTGCTACTCCTCGCCGGCGCCTTCGCGGCGCTAGTCGTCGACGGCACGCGCAGCATCGCCGGCGGTGCGCTGGCCCTGACGCCGCTAGCCCAAACGCTCGCCTGGCTCTCGCCGCAGAAATACGCCGTGCTGAAGCCGGAGCTGCAGCATCATGTTCCGCATTTCGTTTGGGATCCGCTGATCGTCCACCTGCTGACGATGCCGACGTGGATCGTCGCCGGGGCGCTTGGCGCGCTGGTTTTGCTGGCGACGCAAAAGCGGCGGCCGAAGATCGGCTATTCCAACCGCGAATAGGCGTAACGCCGCGGGCGGCGGCTGCGTATGGCTATTTGGGTGTTGCTTCCGGCTTTGCTGCGCCCCATCTCAGAACAAGCGAAATCGCGGAGGTCACAATGTTCTCGTTCCGCAAACCCCCGGCTCTCCCTACCGTCGCCGAGGCCTTGCCCGGCCGCCCCTATCCGCTCCCCACCGCGGAAAAGCACTATGTTCTCGGATATGCGCTAAAGCCGCCGTTTCCGCACGGGATCGAACTCGCCTTTTTCGGCCTCGGCTGCTTCTGGGGCGCGGAGCGCATGTTCTGGCAGCTCGGCAAGGGCATTTTCACCACCGCCGTCGGCTATGCCGGCGGACTGACGCCGAACCCGACCTATGAAGAGGTCTGCTCGGGCAAGACCGGCCATGCCGAAGTCGTGCTCGTCGCCTATGACCCGAAGGAGATCAGCTACGAGACTTTGCTGAAGACCTTCTGGGAGGCACACGACCCGACCGAGGGTATGCGCCAGGGCAACGATGTCGGCACGCAATATCGCTCGGCCATCTACACCGCCAGCGAAGCGCAGCAGCGGGTGGCGGAGGCCACAAGGGCTAGCTATGGCGAGGCTTTAAAGGCGCGGGGATTAGGCCCGATCACGACCGAGATCCATGAGGCCGGCCCGTTCTACTATGCCGAGGATTACCATCAGCAATATCTGGCCAGGAATCCGAACGGCTATTGCGGCCTCGGCGGCACCGGCGTCGCCTGCCAGATCGGCACCGGCGTCGCCGCTTAATCTTCAAAAGCGGATTCGCGCAGGGCGTTGAGTTCCTGCGCGAAGCCGTGCAGGCGCTTCTCCAAGAGCCGGCGCAACCGCTCGGCGCTGCGCGGCGACTCGGCGAGCGCGCGCTGGAACAGGCTGCGGGGAATCTGCAAAACGCCCGAGGGCTCGCGCGCAATGGCCGTCACCGGCCGGCGCGTTGGCGCGATCAGCGCCATTTCGCCGATGAGTGTCGGCGGATGCACGATTTTCTCATCCTGGTCCGGCCCGGCGCCCTCGAGTACAACCGAGCCCGAGCGCAGAAAATAACCGCCATCGGACGGCTCTTCGCGACGGAAGAGAATTTCGCCGCTGCGGAGAATCCGTTGCGAGGCCTCGCGGGCGATGAAGCGCAGCGCCTCCAGCTCCAAGGTCGCGAGAACCGGATGGCGGGTGAGATCGTAAAGATCGTCGTCGCGGGCCATAGTTACCGTCGGGGGTGAACTGTCACACTTAACTTCCGGCACGAGTTCATCCGAAAAGTTCTGCAACCTTTCGAGCTCACGCGTTACGGCACGAGCTTATAGCCACCCGCCTCGGTGATCAAAAGCTGCGATTTGGCCGGATCGCGCTCGATCTTCTGCCGCAGCCGGTAGATATGCGTCTCGAGCGTATGGGTCGTGACGTTGGCATTATAGCCCCAGACTTCCTTGAGCAGCACATCGCGCGTCACGACAGACTGGCGGGCGCGATAGAGAAAGCGCAGGATCGCCGTCTCCTTTTCGGTGAGCCGCAGTTTGCTACCCTTCTCGTTGATGAGATGCTTGGAGCCGGGCTGAAAGGTGAAGGGGCCGATGCGGAACATCGCATCATCGCTCGCCTCGTGCTGGCGCAGATGCACGCGCATGCGCGCGAGGAGCACGGAGAAGCGGAAGGGCTTCGTCACATAATCATTCGCGCCGGCTTCCAGCCCCTCGACCGTTTCGGCTTCCGAATCATGCCCAGTGAGCATGATGATCGGATTCTTGAAACCTTCGTGGCGCAATTGGCGCACCGCCTCGCGCCCGTCCATGTCGGGCAGGCCGACATCCATGATGATGAGATCGGGCGCGCCCTCGCGCGCGGCGGCGAGAGCCGCGCCAGCCGTCGCGGCATGAGCCGGCTCGAATTCGGCATGCAGCGCGAGCTGCTCGACGAGCTCGCCGCGAAGTTCCTCGTCGTCATCCGCAATCAAAATCTTGCGAACCTGCGTCATGGCTGGTCCTATGCTTTCCTGCCGCCGCAGCGGCGTCCGGACAAATTTTCGTGACAACGCCCCCGAAATCGCGGACGTCCCGCTCGACGCGCCTCGCAAAACCCCACAAAGGCCTCACACAGTCGAAGCGCACGGCGGATCGGATCAGCCGAATCGTCGCAACCGCAGTGCCGCACTATGCGGCGGGAGCGCGGGGGCGCCTGCATGCAGGTCAAACGGTGATCGCCTGCGCGATTGGGGCAGCTGGCATCAGCAACCGCAAGCGCGAAGGCGACCAAGCATCGCCTGCAGGTTATTTTCGGCTGATTGAAGGCTTTTTCAAGCCGTCAGTCGGCCGCCGTCCGCGGACATCGCTGCCATTTTCCCCCGTTAACCGAACTCTCGGCTGGTGCGACGATCCGAATTCGGGAAATTACAACAAGCTTGTGCATCTGCCGAGCGCGGCGCGGCATGAAAATCTATGGCGCGAGGACGGCCTCTACGATCTTGTCATCGTGCTCGATTACAACATTTTGCCACGCCGCAAGGGCGCCGGCAGCGCGATCTTTCTGCATTGCGCGCGGCCGGGCTTCGCCCCGACCGAGGGCTGCATCGCGCTCCGCCGCGAAGATCTGCGCAAGCTTTTGCCGCGCCTCGCGCGCGACGCGGTGCTGATCGTCAAAAGATAAATCTTTATTCAAGGAAACAGAGGGATGAGCACATTCTATATTAGTGTCCGCGTAGCCCTGTGCCTCATCGTCCTTATCGTTCCGCTCGCGGCCGCGCAGGCCGCCACGCCGCGGGCTTATTGTGCCCGCGTGGTCGACGACGACCAGCTGCGTCCGGCGCCGTCTTCGCTCTCTAGCGCGATCGAACGCCTCTTCATTTTGCCCGGCGCTGAGGCTCTGCAGACAACATTCTACCGCTGCGCCGATGGCGCGGTGATGCTCTGCAACGTCGGCGCCAACCTGCCATGCGGCAAAGCTAACGTTAGCAAGCAACTCGACGGCGCGACGGCCTGGTGCAAGGGCAATCCGAACGCGGATTTCATCCCGATGGTCGCGACGGGCCATGACACGATCTACAACTGGCGCTGCATCAACGGCGTCGCAACTCCCGGTCCGCCGATCGCGAACGTCGATTCGCGCGGCTTCTTCAGCGAATATTGGAAGCCGCTCAAGTGAAGATCGGCACAGACCGGAGACTTTCGCCTGTCATAAACGTTGCGCAGGATAAATCTGCGCAACCGGAGAGACAGAATGAGTATTCTCGGCAGCATTGTTTCCGCCATTTTGGGTCACGGTAGCGCTTCCGCTACACCCTCGACAACGCAGGCGACGCCATCCCCCGCGGCGCCTGCGGCACCCTCAGCCGCACCGGTCAGCCCTGCGCCGAGCGCCTCGGCGGCGCCCGTCGATGTCGATGCCGTGCTGACATCGCTTGCCGCCCAGCATCACGAAAGGCTCGACTGGAAACATTCGATCGTCGATCTTCTGAAAGTGCTCAATCTCGACAGCAGCCTGACGGCGCGCCGCGCGCTCGCCAGCGAGCTGCACTATACCGGTGACGAGCACGATACGGCGGCGATGAACATCTGGCTGCACAAGCAGGTGATCGCCGAACTCGTGAAGAACGGCGGCAAAGTGCCGACCGATTTGCAGCACTGAGATTCAAACACCGCGTCATTGCAAGGCGCGCGAGTGACGAAGCAATCCAGGTCCCGTTCTGGATTGCTTCGCTTTGCTCGCAATGGCGCGCCAATGATTTCATCGCGCGCCGAAAATCGCGCTGCCGACGCGCACATGCGTCGCGCCAAGCTCGATAGCAATCTCGAAATCACTGCTCATGCCCATCGACAAAATCTCGATCGCGTTGCGCGCCGCGATCTTGTTGAGCAGAGCGAAATGTGGCGCGGCCTGCTCCTCGACCGGCGGAATGCACATCAGGCCGGAAATATCGAGCTTCAGATCGTTGCGGCAGAAGGCGATGAAGTCGTCAGCCTGCTCCGGCAGGATGCCCGCCTTCTGCGGCTCGGCGCCGGTATTGACCTGCACATAAAGCTGCGGCCCGCGGTCGAGCACCGCAATCTCCTTGGCCAGCGCCACCGCGATCTTCTCGCGATCGACCGTCTCGATGACATCAAAGAATTGGACCGCCTCGCGTGCCTTGTTGGATTGCAGCGGGCCGATGAGATGCAGCGCGATCCCCGGCGTCTCGGCCCGCAGCGCCGGCCATTTGCCCAGGGCCTCCTGCACCCGGTTCTCGCCGAAGACGCGCTGGCCCGCCGCGATGACGGGCCGGATGACATCGGCCTCGAAGGTCTTGGAGACGCAGACGAGCGTGACCGAACCCGGCGCGCGGCCGGCATCCGCCTCCGCCCGGGCGATGCGCCCGCGAATCTCCGCCAGTCCGGCCACAGCGCCCTGTTGTGGCTGCACATTTTCCTCGGCCACGCCGCCTTCTCCTACATCTTCGCAAATCATTGACCGAATTGGCCAATAATGCTGTACAGGGCGTGTCCTGGAAAAGTCGCCGGACTTTTCCGGCCGGAACATGCCCTAACATTATGAATTGGCGCGATTTCTCGTCGGCCTGATGAATTTCATCTGGCCGGAAAGCGCGCTAGCCACCCGTCCGACCCGATGCACCAAATCTGATAGCATGGACGCACAGCGCTACAACGCCCTCGAAGCCGAACGCAAATGGCAGCAGACCTGGGACGCGGCGGAAACTTTCCGCACGCGTAACGACGATCCGCAGCCGAAATATTACGTCCTTGAGATGTTTCCCTATCCGTCCGGCCGGATCCACATGGGGCATGTGCGCAATTATACGATGGGCGATGTCGTCGCCCGCTTCATGCGCGCGCGCGGCCATAATGTGCTGCATCCGATGGGCTGGGACGCCTTCGGCCTGCCGGCCGAGAACGCCGCCGCGCAGAACAACACGCATCCCGCCGCCTGGACCTACGCCAACATCGGCTCGATGCGGACGCAGCTCAAATCCTTGGGGCTGTCGCTCGACTGGTCGCGCGAGATCGCGACCTGCGACCCGGCCTATTACAAGCATCAGCAGAAGCTGTTTCTCGATTTCCTCGCCGACGGCCTGGTCGACCGCAAGAAATCCCGGGTCAACTGGGACCCGGTCGATCACACCGTGCTCGCCAATGAACAGGTGATCGACGGGCGCGGCTGGCGCTCTGGCGCGCTGGTCGAGCAGCGCGAATTGACCCAATGGTTCCTGAAAATCTCCGCCGCCGCGGACGATCTGCTCGCCGCGCTCGATGACCTGTCGCGCTGGCCGGAGAAGGTCCGGCTGATGCAAAAGAACTGGATCGGCAAATCCGAAGGTCTGCATCTGCGCTTCGCGCTGGCACCCTCGGACAAGGTCGCGGCACGCGAGATCGATGTCTATACGACGCGGCCGGACACGCTCTTTGGCGCTAAATTCATCGCGCTCGCGCCTGACCATCCGCTCGCCGCCAAGCTTGCCGGAAAGGACGCGGCGCTCGCCCGATTCATCGCCGAATGCCAGCGGAGCGGCACGTCGGAAGCCGCCATCGAAACGGCCGAAAAGAAGGGCTATGACACGGGGCTCAAAGTGCGCCATCCCTTCGATGCGGATTGGCTGCTGCCCGTCTATATCGCCAATTTCGTGCTGATGGACTATGGCACGGGCGCGATCTTCGGCTGCCCGGCGCATGACCAGCGCGACCTCGATTTCGCCAACGCCTATGGCCTCGGCAATACGCCTGTCGTCTGCCCGCCGGGGGTCGATCCCGCGAGCTTCATCATAACCGACAAGGCCTATGACGGCGACGGCACGCTGATCAATTCGCGCTTTCTCGACGGCTTGACCATCGCCGCTGCCAAAGAGGACGCCGTGCGCCGCCTCGAAGCCGCGACGCTTGACGGCGCGCCGGCCGGCAAACGGCAGGTCAACTACCGGCTGCGCGACTGGGGCATCTCCCGCCAGCGCTATTGGGGTTGCCCGATCCCGATCATCCATTGCGAGACCTGCGGCGCGGTGCCGGTGCCAGACGCCGACCTGCCGGTGGAGCTGCCACAGGACGTGAGCTTCGACCAGCCGGGCAATCCGCTGGAGCGTCACCCGACCTGGAAGCATGTCGTCTGCCCCAAGTGCGGCGCCCCGGCCCGGCGCGAGACGGACACGATGGATACGTTCGTCGAATTCGTCCTGGTATTTTCTGCGCTTCACCGACCCGTGGGACAAAACCGCGCCGACCGACGACGCGATGGTGCGCAAATGGCTGCCGGTCGATCAATATATCGGCGGCATCGAGCACGCGATCCTGCACCTGCTCTATGCGCGCTTCTTCACCCGCGCCATGCAGCAGACCGGGCACGCCGATGAATTGAAAGAGCCCTTCGCCGGGCTCTTCACCCAGGGCATGGTGGTGCACGAGACGTATCGCGACGCGGACGGCGCCTGGGTTGCCCCCTCCGAGATCAGGATCGAGGCGACGACAGAGGGGCGCCGCGCGGTACGGCTCGCCGACGGTGCGCCGATTGAGATTGGCCCGACCGAGAAAATGTCGAAGTCGAAGCGCAACACGATCGACCCCGACGAGATCATCGAGACCTATGGCGCCGACACGGCGCGCTGGGTCGTCCTCTCCGATTCGCCGCCGGAAGGCGATGTGATCTGGACCGATGCCGGCGTCCAGGGCGCGGCCAAATTCGTCCAGCGCGCTTGGCGGCTCGTCGATGAACTCGCGGGCCTTGCAGCGCCACTCGAAGCGCCGAAGCCGGCCGAATTCTCCGCCGCGGCGGCCGATGTGCGCAAATTGGCGCACGCGGCCCTGCTCAAGGTCGAGGAGGATATTCTGCGGCTGCGCTTCAACCGTGCCGTCGCCCAGCTCTATGACCTCGCCAACAAGCTCTCGGCCGCCGTCGGCGCTATCGCGACGCCCGAGATCGGCGCCGATCTGCGCTATGCCTTCCGCGAGGCGGCGGACATTTTTGTGCAGCTTTTTGCGCCCATGATGCCGCATCTCGCCGAGGAGGCTTGGGTGCGGCTCGGGTACAACACCCTGATCGCAAATACGCCATGGCCCGTTGCGGACCGCAGCCTGATCGTCGAAGATACAATCAGCCTGCCGGTGCAGGTGAACGGCCGCAAGCGCGCCGATCTTGTCATCGCGCGCGATGCCGACCAGGCGGCGATCGAGAAGGCCGTTCTGGCGCTTGAGGGGGTCGAACGCGCCCTGGAGGGCAAAGCGGTGAAGAAAGTCATCATCGTCCCGCAGAGGATCGTGAATGTCGTTGCCTGATCCCCGCCCTGTCCTCGCGCGCCTTTGCCTGCTGCTGCCGCTATTGTCGCTGGGCGGCTGCATCGAGGAGGTGCGCCCCCTCTACGGCTCAGGCAGCTTCCTCGCCAACGGCGCCCAGGCCGAGAAGATGCAATCGGTGGCGGTCGATGAGATTTCCGGCCGTCTCGGCCATTATCTTGGCGACGATCTGAAGCTCGATCTCAACGGAACCGGCGCGCCGACCGACCCGAAATATCATCTGGTCATCACGCTGAACGAGTCGACGGAGACGCCGCTGATCGACACGGTCGAGGGTCTCGCGACCTCGGCGACAGTTGTGACGACGGCGCACTTCCGCCTCGTGCCGACCGCCAATGAAAAGGTCTTCGTCGGCAAGGCCTATGTCGCGGCGAGCTATGACCGCAATACCAACCGCTTCACCAATGTCCGCGCCGCCCGCGACGCGGAAATTCGCGATGCACGGCGCCTCGCCGACGAAATCACGACGCAGGTGGCCGCCGAACTCGTTTCCCGGAACTGAATGGTCGCCATCAAAACCAGCGAAGCCGACCGTTTCATCGCCAAGCCCGCGCCGAACGTCTTCCTTTATCTCGTCTTCGGCACGGACGCAGGCCTCGTCGCCGAGCGGGTGAACAAGATCGTCGCCCGCAGCGTCGACGATCCCAAGGATCCGTTCCAATTCCTCCAGCTTGCAGGGGACGATCTCGCCGCCGATCCGCTGCGGCTCGCGGACGAGGCCAATACGATCCCGATGTTCGGCGGCCGCCGCGCCATCGCCATCGATGCGCAGGGCAAGAGTTTCGTTGCGGCACTCGAACCTGTGCTGGCGAAGCCGCCGCTCGATTGCACCATCGTCATCGAAGCCGGCGCGCTGAAGCGTGACGCGCCCTTGCGCAAAATCTGCGAAGGCGCGCCGCGCGCGGCGGCGATCGAATGCTATCCCGATTCCGCCAAGGATATCGCGCTGCTCATTGAGACGGAATTGCGCGCCGATAATCTGACGATCGATGCCGACGCCAAAACGCTGCTTGTCTCGCTGCTCGGCGAGGACCGGCTGACCACGCGCGCGGAAATCCAGAAGCTCGCGCTTTATGCGCGCGGCGCGGGTACGGTGACGGAGGATCATGTCGCCGCCATCGTCGCCGATGCTTCAAGCCTCGCGCTCGATGCGGCGATCAACGGCGCTTTCGAGGGCGATCTCGCCGCTGTCGAGAAGACGGCGGAACGCGTCTTTTCCGAAGGCGGCGATTACAATGCGCTGCTCGGCGCGGCGCTACGCCATGCGACGGCGCTGCATCGGGCGCGCCTCGATGCGGAGACGGGCCGCAGTGGCGCCGGCTTTGGCGGACGGCGCAACGCCGCGCTTGAACGGCATCTGCGCAGCTGGCCATCGGAGCGGCTCGCGCGCACGATCACCGCGCTCAATCAGGCGATCGGCAAGGCGCGGCGCGATCCCAAGCTCGCCGACCAGATTGCCATGCGCGCGCTCTGGGCCGTCGCGCACCAGGCGAAGCGGAAGGCGGGTTAGGCGCGCTTCAATTTGCGCACGACATCGTCGAGCTGTTCGAGACTCTTGTAGCGGATGCGCAATTCGCCGGCCTCGCCGTGATGCGCGATGGCGACGAGAAGCCCGAGCGCGTCGCTCAAATCCTTCTCCAAGGCGCGCGTGTCGGCATCCTTCTCCTGAGCGTGCTTGGGCTTTGCCTGCGGCGCCGCCTTCTGCGCGAGCCTTTCGACATCGCGCACGGAAAGCCCCTGCGCGACAATGCGCGCGGCGATCTCATCGGCATCGGCGCGAGTCAACAACGCACGCGCATGGCCGGCCGATAATTTACCTTCGGCAAGAAGCTGCTTCGTCTTCTCCGGCAGCTTCAACAAGCGCAGCGTATTGGCGACATGGCTGCGGCTCTTGCCGATGACCTTGGCGAGATCGGCTTGCGTATAGCTATATTCGGTTTCGAGTTGCTGATAGCCGAGCGCTTCTTCGAGCGCGTTGAGATCGGCGCGCTGAACGTTCTCGACAATGGCGAGTTCGAGCGCCTGCTTGTCGTCCGCTTCGACGAGGATGACCGGCGCGTCATGCAGCCCGGCGCGCTGTGCCGCGCGCCAGCGCCGCTCGCCGGCGATGATCTCGTAAAGATCGGCGAGGCCCGCGATGGTGCGCGCGAGGATCGGCTGGATGATGCCCTTCTCGCGGATCGAAGCGACGAGGTCTTCGAGATCCTGATCGTCGAAAGCCTTGCGCGGATTGCGCGGATTGGGTCGCAGGAAAGCGAGCGGAATTTTTTTCTGCCCGCGCGAGCGCGCGATCGCCGCCCCCTCTTCGCCGGCGTCGCCGATCAGCGCCGCCAGCCCGCGGCCAAGCCGCGGCCGGGATTCTTCTGCCATATTCGCCGCCTTCATATTCGCTTAACCCTAATTCCAAGCGCACTCACGCGGCGCGCAATTGCCGCTCGCGCTGGATGATCTCCGAGGCAAGCCGCAGATAGGCCTGGCTGCCGCTGCATTTGAGATCGTAGAGCAGCACCGGCTTGCCGTAGGACGGCGCCTCTGAAATCCGCACATTGCGCGGAATGATCGTCTCGTAGACCTTGTCGCCCATGAAGCCGCGCACATCGGCTGCGACCTGGGTCGCGAGATTGTTGCGCGGGTCGTACATCGTCAGCACGATGCCGTGGATCGTGAGATCCGCATTCAGCGTCTGCTTCACCTTCTCGACCGTCGAGAGCAATTGCGACAGGCCTTCGAGCGCGAAGAATTCACATTGCAGCGGCACGACGACGCTGTCGCTCGCCGCGAGCGCATTGATCGTCAGAAGATTGAGCGAGGGCGGACAGTCGATAAGAACATAAGTGAAACGGTTTGGCTCGGGGAGCTGCGCCTGCTCGTCGGCGAAAGCTTTCACCGCATTCCGCAGCCGATAGGCGCGATCCTTCTCCGCCGCGATCTCCAATTCGACGCCGAGCAGATCGAGCGTCGAGGGCGCGATCGAAAGGCGCGGCACGGCAGTCGGCTGGATTGCCGCCTTCAGCGGCGCCTCGCCGATCATCACGTCGAAGGTCGAAACGCCGCGATTCTTCCGGTCGATGCCAAGGCCGGTCGAGGCATTGCCCTGCGGATCGAGATCAATAATCAGCACCCGCTCGCCGATGGCGGCCAGCGCCGTGCCGAGGTTGATCGCCGTCGTCGTTTTGCCGACGCCGCCCTTCTGATTGGCCAGGACCAAAACACGAAGATCGGGAGAATAAGCCACGCGCCGTCTCCGAAACCCTAGAGCGGGATGCGAAAAAGTGGATACCGGTTTTTCGCGTAAATCCCGCGCTAAATCATTAGAATCGATCACGTTCATGATTTTGGATCGACCCGATTCAAAATCATCGTGATCTGTTGCCTGCGCAGCCATGCGATATCTCTAAATATCTATTTTAGAAGACTTTTCGCCGTTACGCACGAACTCGTCCGCCGCCGCGCCCCGCGCATCTTCTGCCGCTCGATCGAAAACGAGGAGCAGGCGACTCACTGGCGCGGTTATGCTCGATTTCTCTATGATGCGGTATCGGCCCGCCGCGGACAAGGCTTTGAGCTCCTGATCGGCCTCTTGTCCCTTCAGAAAAACGCCGATGGCGCCCTTGGCGAGCAGATTCTTGGCATAGGCGAGGAGAACCGGTAGCGGCGCGAGCGCCCGCGCGCTCACAGCCTCGACCGGATCACCCAAATGATCGACGATCTGCTCAATTCGGGCATTGTGAATGATCGCCGGCGCCGATGTTTCACGTGAAACCTCGCGGAGAAAGGCGCATTTGCGCTGATCCGATTCGATGAGATGCACGCGCGCGCCTGGCGTTTCGGCGAGCCGGATCGCCGTGACAAGGCCAGGGAAGCCCCCGCCCGAACCGAGATCGGCCCAGAGCTTGGCCTCAGGCATAGCTGCCTGGACTTGGAGCGAATCGGCGATATGCCGCGTCCACAAATGCGGCAGCGTGGAATTGGCGACGAGATTGATCGTCTTCTGCCATTTGCGCAGCAGCTCGGCATAGATGTCGAGGCGGCGGACGATTTCCGGCGGCAGCGGAAAAAGCGCCAGCGCCGCGTCCCGATCACTCGGCAAGCGCGCGGCTCCTGCGCTTCGCATGCGACTTGGCGTGAGCGGCGAGCAGCGTCAGCGCCGCGGGGGTGATGCCCTCGATCCGTCCGGCCTGCCCAAGCGTCTGCGGGCGGATGGCGGTGAGCTTGTCGCGCAGTTCGGCCGAAAGACCCGAAATCGCCCGATAATCGAGGCTTTCCGGCAAGCGCAAAGTCTCGTCGCGACGGAAGCGGGCGATATCCTCGGCTTGGCGGTCAAGATAGACGTCATATTTGGCGTCGATCTCGATCTGCGCCGCCGCCTTCGCGTCAATGCCGCCAAGCTCAGGCCAGATGCCGAGCAGGCGGGCGAAATCGACGTCTGGAAAGCCGAGCAGGTCGAAACCCGTGCGACGCACGCCATCCTGATTGATCTTGAGACCGTGGCGCGCCGCTGCGTTGGGCGTCAACGTCAGGCTTTCGAGCCGTTCCCGCGCCGCCTCCAGCGCTGCGGCCTTGGCCGTGAAGACCGCCGCGCGCACGGTCCCGACGACGCCGAGTTCGATGCCCTTGCCGGTCAGGCGCTGGTCGGCATTGTCGGCCCGCAGCGTCAGCCTATATTCGGCCCGCGAGGTAAACATGCGATAGGGCTCGGTAACGCCGCGCGTCACCAGATCGTCGATCATGACGCCAAGATAGGCCTCGGAGCGGTCGAAGCCGGCCGGCGCCCGTCCGCCAGCCAGCGCCGCGGCATTTATCCCCGCGACCAGCCCCTGCGCCGCCGCTTCCTCATAGCCCGTCGTGCCGTTGATTTGCCCGGCCAGGAAGAGACCGCCGAGGCGCTTTGTCTCCAGCGCCGGAGTCAGCTCGCGCGGATCGATGAAATCATATTCGATCGCATAGCCTGGCTGGAGCATGCGGACATTGGCGAGACCGGGGATGGTGCGCAGGAAGGCATCCTGCAAGTCGGCCGGCAGCGCCGTCGAAATGCCGTTGGGATAGACCGTCGGATCGTCGCGGCCCTCCGGCTCGAGGAAAATCTGATGCGCCTCGCGGTCGCTGAAACGCATCACCTTGTCCTCGATCGAGGGGCAATAGCGCGGGCCGCGGCCGGAGATCGCGCCGGAATAGACCGGCGAATGGCCGATGTTCCGGCGGATCAACTCGTGTCCCGCCTCGCTCGTCCGAGTGATGAAGCAATCGACCTGCGCTGTCGCGATGGCGGGCGTCAGAAAGGAAAACGGCTCTGGCTCCTGATCGCCAGGCTGGCGCTCCAGCATGTCCCAAGCGATCGTCGCGCCGTCGAGGCGCGGCGGCGTGCCGGTCTTCAGCCGCCCGAGAGCGAACCCATGGGCAAGCAGGCTGGCTGAGAGCTTTTGCGCCGGCGGCTCGCCGACCCGGCCGGCGGGGATGCGTTCGGCGCCGATATGGATCATGCCGCGCAGAAAAGTGCCGGTGGTCAGCACCAGCGCGCCGGTGCGCAAGGTCCGGCCGTCCGCCAGCGCCAAGCCGGCAACCCGGCCCGCTTCGGTGCGAATCTCGGCTGCCTCGCCTTCGATGATCGTAAGGCCCGGCACGGCGGCAAGCGCCGCCTGCATGGCGGCGCGGTAGAGCTTGCGGTCCATCTGCGCGCGAGGGCCGCGCACGGCAGGACCCTTGGCGCGATTGAGGACGCGGAACTGGATGCCAGCTTCGTCCGCCACGCGGCCCATCAACCCATCAAGCGCATCGACCTCGCGGACGAGATGGCCCTTGCCGAGGCCGCCGATCGCAGGATTACAGGACATGGTGCCGATGGCGGCAAAGGAATGGGTGACAAGCGCCGTGCGCGCGCCCAAGCGCGCGGCCGCAGCCGCCGCCTCGCAGCCGGCATGGCCGGCGCCCACCACAATCACATCGAAGTTCTCAGCGCTCACAGGTCCGTCCAAGGATGTTTCACGTGAAACATATCATTTACCGATGCAGAAGCGGGCGAAGATTTCGCCGAGCACATCCTCCACATCGATCCGGCCAATCAGGCTTTCAAGCGCATGAACTGCCGCGCGCAGATCCTCGCTCAGCAATTCGACCGGTCCGCCGATGCCCTGCAGCGCCCGGTCAAGCGCCGCAGCCGCAGCCGCGAAAACGCGCCGATGCCGCTCGCGGGTGATGAGGCCGGATTCCGCCTGCCCCGCCGCCGCTCCGCGCGCGAAACCGGCGAGTTTCTCCGTCAGGAGATCGAGATTGGCCCCTGTCTCCGCGCTGATCGCCAAAAGACCCGGCGCCATGCTGCCGTCAAGATCGCTCTTGCTGCGGAGCGGCCAAACGGGCACGCCGCCCGGCAGTTCGTCCACTGGCGGCGCACCCGTCTCGCTGAGCCATAGGATGAGATCGGCGGCTTCAGTGCGGGCGCGGGCGCGTTCGACCCCGATGCGCTCGATGGGGTCGGTCGTCTCGCGCAGGCCGGCCGTGTCGATCAGCACGAAGGCGAAGCCCTCGATATTGAGATGAACCTCGATCGCATCCCGCGTCGTCCCGGGGATGGGCGAAACGATCGCCGCCTCTCGCCGCGCAAGCGCGTTGAGCAGCGACGATTTACCGGCATTGGGCGGCCCGGCGATCACGACGGTCACGCCCTCGCGGATGATCTCGCCCGCCCGTCCCTGTGCCAGGGCGGCCAGGAGATCGGCCTTCACCGGGGCCAGCAGGCCCGCAAGCGCCCGGCGGGCCAGCGGCGCGACATCCGCCTCGTCGGCGAAGTCGATCTCGGCTTCGAGGAGCGCCGCGGCTTCGAGGAGCGCGGCCCGCCATATCTCCGCCTTCTGGCGCAGAGCCCCGCGCGTCTGGCGCAGAGCTTGGCGGCGCTGCATTTCAGTCTCGGCTTCGATCAGATCGGCGAGGCCCTCGATTTCGGTCAGATCGAGCTTGCCGTTCTCGAAGGCCCGGCGGGCGAATTCGCCCGCTTCCGCCGGGCGTGTGGCCGGGAAATTCGCGAGGGCGCCCAGCAGCGCGGCGATCACCGCAGGACCGCCGTGAAGATGGAACTCGGCGCAATCCTCGCCGGTAAAGCTCGCCGGGGCCGGAAAATAGAGACAGAGTCCGCGATCGATCGGCTCGCCGCTTGCAAGATCGACGAATGTCGCGAGGCTCGCCTTGCGCGCTGGGGGCAGTTTCCCGACAATCGCCGCCAAAATCTTCGGAACTCCAACGCCGGAGAGGCGTAAAACCGCCACGGCCGCGCGCCCCGTCCCCGAGGCGAGCGCATAAATCGTCTCCGGCGCGCGGGCGCTGCTCTTTTCAAGGTCCCTCATGTCCAACGAACTCGCCAAGGCCGCCAGCCCCTATCTGCTGCAACATAAGGACAATCCGGTCTATTGGCGGCTCTGGAGCCCCGCGGCGCTCGCAGAGGCAGAGGCCGCCAATAAGCCGATCCTGCTCTCGGTCGGCTATGCCGCCTGCCATTGGTGCCACGTGATGGCACATGAAAGTTTCGAGGATCCTGCGACTGCCGCGGTCATGAACGAGCTTTTTGTGAACATCAAGGTCGATCGCGAGGAGCGTCCGGATATCGATCATATCTACATGCAGGCGCTGCATGCCTTCGGCGAGCACGGCGGCTGGCCGATGACCCTGTTCCTCACTCCGCGCGGCGAACCCTTCTGGGGTGGCACCTATTTTCCCAAGGAAGCGCGTTATGGCCGCCCCGCCTTCGTCACCGTATTGCGCAGCGTCGCCAAGGCGTTTCACGATGAGCAAGGTAAACTCACCTCAAATGCGGAGGCCGTGCGTGAATCGCTCGGCCGTGTCCAGCACGCCGCGGCGGGAACTGCGCCCCTGAGCCTCGCCCTCGCCGACGCTTTGGCGCCAAAGCTCGCCGATTATATCGATCCGATTGATGGCGGCCTGCGCGGCGCGCCGAAATTCCCCAATCCAGCAATTTCCGAATTTCTCTGGCGTGCCGGCCGCCGGCTGGGAAACAAAAACTACCGCGATCTCGTTCGCCTGACGCTCACCAAAATGTCGGAGGGCGGCATCTACGACCATCTCGGCGGCGGCTACGCCCGCTATTCGACGGACGACCGCTGGCTCGTGCCGCATTTCGAAAAGATGCTCTACGACAATGCGCAGATTCTCGAATTGCTCGCGCTTGCCTGGCAGGCCTTTGGCGACGATCTCTTCCGTCAGCGCGCTTACGAAACGGTAGGCTGGCTCGCGCGCGAGATGACGAACGATGGCGGCGGCTTCTGCGCCTCGCTCGATGCCGATAGCGAGGGCGAGGAAGGCAAATTCTATGTCTGGACCTGGCCCGAACTCATCGAAGTGCTCGGCGCCGAGGACGCCGCCTTCTTCGGCAAATTTTACAATGCCTCGCGCATCGGCAATTGGGCTGAGGAAAAGCACGGCAAAAGCGTCACCATCCTCAATCGCCTCGAACTGAAAGCACCACCGATCGCGGAAGAAGAAGCGCGCCTCGCGGCGCTCAGGCAAAAGCTTTTCGCCGTGCGCGAGCGGCGCGTGCATCCCGGGCTCGACGACAAGATCATGGCCGATTGGAACGGGCTGATGATCGCCGCGCTTGTCCATGCAGCGACGACATTCGGCGAGCCACGCTGGATCGCGCTTGCCGCGCGCGCCTATCATTATGTCGTCGATCATCTGCAATTTGCCGATGCCGACGGCGCACGGCGCCTCGCGCATAGCACGCGCGCGGACGTCGTCGTGAAGCCGGGCCTCGCGCTCGATCATGCGGCGATGGCGCGCGCCGCGCTCGCCTTGCACGAAGCGCGGAACATGACGGGCGCGGAAGTTACGTCTTACGATTATCTCGCCGACGCCATCGCCTTCACGGAGGCGATCGCGCGCCATCATATCGATGCCGAAACGGGTCTCATCGCCATGGCGGCCGACGATGCACGCGATATCGTCATCCGTCTCACGCCGACAGCGGACGATGCGATTCCCAATGCCCATTCCGTCACGCTCTATGTGCTGGCGCGGCTCGCGGCGGCGACGGGCGATGACAAATGGCGCACGCGCGCCGATGCGCTGTTTACGGCCGTAACACCGGCGGTTACTGCGCAACCCATCGGCCATGCCGGTATTTTGAACGCGCTCGATCTTTATCTGCGCGGCCGCGAGATCGTTGTCGCGGGACCCGAGCGCCAGGCACTTTACGAAGCCGCGCTCGCCGCGCCTTTCGACACGCGCATGGTGCTCGATCTCGAACCCGGCGCCGCGCTGCCGCCCAGCCATCCGGCGCAAGCGCAGATCGCCGCGGCTGGCACGGCGGCTGCTTTCGTCTGTTCAGGCGGCGTGTGCTCTTTGCCGGTTCATGATATTGGCGGACTGAACGCTCTGCTTGCGCGTTGAAGTGCACCAGCATCGGCCCGAAAAGTGTGAAGCGGTTTTCGGATAGACCGATGCTCAAAGTGAAGGGGCGGCGATGACCCAAAACGAAAAATCTCTGACGCAAAGCGAAACGCCGCCCGACGAAGATCCCGTCATCCGCACCGTCACCATGCCGGCGGACACCAATGCTTATGGCGATATTTTCGGCGGCTGGCTGATGTCGCAGATGGATCTTGCCGGCAGCAATGTCGCTTCGCGTATCGCGCGCGGCCGTGCCTCGACGGTGCGTGTCGAGGCGATGAATTTTTTGCGCCCGGTGCGCGTCGGTGATGTGGTAAGTCTTTACGGACGGCTTGTGGCGCGCGGCCGCACGTCAATGAAGATCGAGGTCGAGGCCTGGAGCCGCGCCCGCGACAGTGAGGAGACAGTGAAGGTGACGGAAGCCGTCTTCACTTTCGTCGCTATCGATCCGGTAACGCGGCGGCCACGGCCCTTGCCGGACGAATAAACGCCAGCGTCATTGCGAGCCACCGGGTCCGGCCTTTGGCCGGCCCGATGATAAACTCCGCGAAGCAATCCAGCATCCGAAACAGCGATGGATTGCTTCGTCGCTAGCGCTCCTCGCAATGACGTCGCGGAATACCTTAGGTATTCATCGAACTCGAAGAAGCTTGCGTTGCCCTTCGGCGTCTCGCGCAATTTGCCAAGCAGGAATTCGATCGCATCGACCGTGCCCATCGGGTTCAAGATGCGGCGGAGCACATACATCTTCTTGAGGATGTCGGCGGGGACGAGCAACTCTTCCTTGCGGGTGCCGGAGCGGGTGATGTCGATCGACGGGAAGACGCGCTTATCGGCCACCTTGCGGTCGAGGATGATTTCCGAATTGCCGGTGCCCTTGAATTCTTCGAAGATCACTTCGTCCATGCGCGAGCCGGTATCGATCAGCGCCGTCGCGATAATGGTGAGCGAACCGCCCTCCTCGATATTACGCGCGGCGCCGAAGAAGCGCTTCGGCCGCTGCAAGGCATTGGCATCGACACCGCCGGTCAGCACCTTGCCGGATGACGGCACGACGGTGTTGTAGGCGCGGCCGAGTCGCGTAATCGAGTCGAGCAGGATGACCACATCGCGGCCATGCTCGACGAGGCGCTTGGCCTTCTCGATCACCATTTCGGCGACCTGCACATGCCGCACCGCCGGCTCGTCGAAGGTCGAGGAAACGACCTCGCCCTTCACCGAGCGCTGCATGTCGGTGACTTCTTCCGGCCGCTCGTCGATGAGCAGCACGATCAGATAGCATTCGGGATGGTTGGTGGTGATCGACTGCGCGATGTTCTGCAAGAGCACCGTCTTGCCGGTGCGGGGCGGCGCGACGATCAGGGCGCGCTGGCCCTTGCCGATCGGCGAGACGATGTCGATGACGCGGGCCGAAAGGTCTTTCTTGGTCGGGTCTTCGATTTCGAGCTTCAGCCGTTCATCGGGATAGAGCGGCGTCAGATTATCGAAATGGACCTTGTGGCGGATTTTTTCCGGGTCCTCGAAATTGATCGTATTGACCTTGAGCAGCGCGAAATAGCGCTCGCCCTCTTTCGGGCTGCGGATCAGTCCCTCGACCGTGTCGCCGGTGCGCAGGCCGAAACGGCGGATCTGCGAGGGCGAGACATAGATGTCGTCGGGACCGGCGAGATAATTGGCATCGGGCGAACGCAGGAAGCCGAAACCGTCTTGCAGCACTTCGATCACGCCTTCGCCGACGATCTCGATGTCGCGGCTGGCGAGCTGCTTCAAAATCGCGAACATCAATTCCTGCTTGCGCAGGATCGAGGCGTTTTCGACCTCATGCTCTTCGGCGAAGGCGAGGAGTTCGGTTGGCGATTTCGATTTTAAATCTTGAAGTTTGATATCCCGCATCGGGATTTCTGTCCTTGAAAAAGCGCCTTTGCGGCGCACCGGGGTGGGAATGGCCTGAACAGGCGTCGTATTCCTGGGAGGGCAGGCCAATGCCTTAACTAGGGCGCTTCGTGGGGGCGCGCCGACATATCGCCTGCAGGGGAAGGACTAAAAGATAGAACCTTTCGACCTCTTTGACAACTGCGGCACGGCGTCAGCCCAATCTGCACACAGAAATAGAGAGCGAATCCAGTGCCAATTTAGCGCCGCGACGGCGGCTGCAACTCAATATTTCGAATTGATCGGGACCGGGGTGCCGTTCCAATCGAACTTCCAGTTGAGCCCGGCGCGGACGGCGTGGAAGGCAGCCCGCGTATGCGCGGTTCCGTCACCGCCGAGCGCCGTCGAGGCCGTTCCGAGGTCGGTGTAGAGATATTCGGCCTTGGCCGTCAGATTGCGGGTCAAGGCATATTCAACGCCCGCGCCCGCCGTCCAGCCGGTGCGCACGCCGCTGGAAGAGAAATCGTCCGTCCCGAGCGCGACCTGATTATGCGTATCGCCATAGGCGAAACCGCCGGTGACGAAGGGCAGCACATTGCCGAAGGAAAGGCCGAGCCGCGCCCGCGCCGAACCCCACCAGCCGAGCTGCGAAGAACCAGTCAACGCCCCGTCCGGCGTCGACAGCGAGCCGTAATTCGCCCGCAGGGTCGAGCCTTGGAAATCCGTCTCGCCGCCGAGGACGACATTCGAGGCCGGGAATTGATAGTTGAAGCCCGCTTCGCCGCCACCGGCAAAGCCAGCCGGATTGGCGCCCAGGCTACCATAGGGCCCGCTCAGCGTCTGCTGACCGAACACGCCACCAGCCGTCGCGCCGACATAGAAACCGGTCCAGGAGAAGACGGGAGGCGGGGCGGCATAAAGCGCCGGACCCTTGTCGCCCGGCAGGTCGGCCGCCCGCGCGCCCGCGACCAGCGCGAGCACCGCAGAAAATGCCAGAAGACCCGAGCGGACCATGTGAAAAATCCCCGAACGCCGCCGGAAGGTAATCGAAACCTGCCGGTCACACACATTAAATGGCATTCACAAGGTTAAAGGCCAAGGCCCTCGCGGCGAATGTGCGAAAACGCACGCCGACCGGCGCTTTTCGAAAACCCGTGCGCCACTGTGGCGCCGCTGCATCACCAGACAGCCTCAACGGGCAGGCGCACCGAAAACCGATGCGCCCCAAAACTTTTGGATTTCAGTACTTTGGCACCACCGGCGTCGGCGGCGTCAGCCATTCGAACCGCCAGTCCACTCCGGCGCGGACGACATTGAGCGTCGGATGCGCGGAATGGTCGTTGGCGGGGGCGAAGGCCAGCTCGCCCGGCGTCTGGTAATATTGCCGGCCGAGATCGACGTGGAGATATTCCGCCTTCACCGACAGATTGTGGGTGATCTGGTATTCGATGCCCGCGCCCGCGGTCCAGCCGGTCTGGGTCGAGCCGACCGAGAAATTGCCGAAGGGATCGCCGCCGGGCTCGACGCGATATTGATCGACATGGCCGAAGGAGGCGCCGCCTGTAACGTAAGGCAGGATATTGCCGAAGGCATAGCCGAAGCGCGCCCGCGCCGTCGCGAACCAATCGAGCTTGGTATCGTTCGGGATGGCGCCGCCGCCGACATCATAGCCGCCGGCGTTGGTGCGCACCGTCGAACCGTCGAAGTCCCCCTCGACGCCGACGACATAATTCGTCCCCGGAAACTGATAGTTGAGCCCCGCCGTTCCGCCGCCGAGGAAGCCGCTCGACGATAGGCCGCCCGAATTGTCGAGCACTCCGGCGCTGTAATGATTGTCCTGGACGTTGCCGCCGCCATAGCCGGCGTTGAGGCCGATATAGAGGCCCGTCCATTCCGGCGGCGGCGGGGGCGGCGGCACATAGGCCGGCGGCGCCTTATCGGTAGGGAGGTCGCCCGCCAAGGCGCTTCCGGCGCAGAAAACCGCGACGGCGCTCGACAACAGCAAGGCGCGAATCATCTTCCAATGGCCTCAAAACAGGCGATGCCCGCTTGGAGGATTAGAGCAAAATCCCCGCCGTACAATGCCCGTATCGCCACGCGCGGCATTTTCCCGCCGGCTGTCTCTGCGGGGCAACAGGCGGCGGCGCCCAATTCCCTCCCCCGCGTGCGGCGAGAGGGTTAGGGAAGATGGAGCGGGCCCAAACGAAAAGGCCGGCAGCTTGCGCCACCGGCCTCCGAATTGCCCCCCGTGGAAACGGGATCAGTATTTGGCGACGACCGGCGCGGGCGGCGCGAGGAAATCGAATTTCCAGTTCAGGCCGGCGCGGACGGTATGGAACGCGACCTTCGTGTTGATCGCTTCGCCGTCTTCGGAAATTGGGTAACCGCCGTAGTTCCACGATCCAAGATCGGTGTAGAGATATTCGATCTTGGCGCTGAGGTTATGCGTGATCGCATATTCGACGCCGGCGCCCGCGGTCCAGCCCGTCCGCGTCGTACCCCACGAAAAGTTCTCGTTGTCAATTTCCACACCGGAAATGTAATCCGAGACATGGCCATAGGCGAAGCCGCCCGTCACATAGGGCAGGATATTGCCGAAGGCATACCCGATGCGGCCACGCGCCGTGCCCCACCAATTGACCTTCGTGCCAAAAGCTGCGGACTCGTCGCCCTCAAACTCGTCGACATAAGTGCCCTTCTGCGTCGAACCTTCGAAATCCGCCTCGACGCCGAGAACGAAATTCGATCCGTCGAATTGATAATTGTAGCCAATCTGGCCACCGCCCGAGAATCCGCCGGAGGTCGCGCGATAGCCCCCGCTGCCGAAGAAGTCCTCATCGGTGGCCGAGAACGTATCGGTGCCGGTCGAAAGGCCGGCGTTGGCGCCGATATAGAAACCGGTCCAATTCCAGAGCAGAGGCGGCGGTGCATAGACCGGCTCGCCCTTGGTGCTCGGCAGATCGGCGGCGAAAGCCGCGCCCGCGGCCGCGAATGACAAGATGCTGGACACAAGAAGCGAACAAATCATTGCTTTGCTTTCCTCTACGTCAATCTACAAGTGAAGAAAGCATTAGCCGGCAATTCCCCCGCTCCACAATTGTAATTAGGCGCTGGCGGGGAGAACCCCCACGGCTGTGCTTTCGGTGTCACAATCCTGCGCTGGCGCAAAGAAAAAGGCCGGCAGCTTGCGCCACCGGCCTCCGAATGCCCCCCGTAGAAACGGGATCAGTATTTGGCCACAACCGGCGGCGGGGGCGGCGGCGTGAACCAGTCGAACTTCCAGTTCAGGCCGACGCGAACGATGTTCGCCGTCCAGTGCTCGGTAAAGCTCAAACCAGGCGGCACATCGCTGCCGAGATCGCCGGTGATATTCTGCTTGCCGAGGTCGACATAGAGATATTCGGCCTTGAAGGTCAGGTTCTGGGTGATCGCATATTCGAGGCCGGCGCCGGCGGTCCAGCCGGTCCAGGTATGCGTCCAGCTCAAACCACCGCCGCCGCAGTCTCCGTCGTCGCACGCGTTCTCATAAATGTAATTCTTGACATTGCCGAAGGCCGCGCCGCCCGTGACATAGGGCAGAAGATTGCCGAAGGGCGTCGTCACCGCATAGCCGATGCGCGCCCGTGCTGTCGCCAACCAGTTGAGCCGCGACCCGAAGCCTTCGTTCTCGGTCAGTAAACCACCGTCCTCGGTGGCGCCCTCGGACAAGTCAGCCCGGATGTTGCTCCAGTCGAAGTCGCCCTCGAAGCCGAGGACAAAATTGGAGGTCGGGAACTGATAGTTGAAGCCGACCGTGCCGCCGGCGAGGAAGCCGCTGCTGGTCAGCTTCTCATATTCACTATACCCCTCGTCATAGGGTTCGTATTCGTTGCCGGTTACGTTGTTGCCGCCGTAGCCGCCGTTGACACCGACATAGAAGCCCGTCCAGGTGAAAATCGGCGCCGGCGGCGGCGCATAGACCGGCTCGCCCTTGGTGCTCGGAAGATCGGCGGCGAAGGCAGCGCCCGCGGCCGCGACACAAATTGCGCTGGATAAAAGAAGTGAACGAATCATTTTGACCCCCTTAAAATATTGAAACCCATCTCCCCGCACTTGCTGCGTCTAGAAAAAGCATTAAGGGAATCCCGCCTCTCCACAACCTCCATTTGTGGTCGGGACTCACGAATCTCATAGGCTGTGTTCCCGGCGCTACAATTCCGCCGGCGGCCGGGCGATTTGGCCTCTTCTTCGCGCTAATCGGAAGGAAAGCCCGCCCAAAGAAAAAGGCCGGCAGCTTGCGCCACCGGCCTCCGAATGCCCCCCGTGGAAACGGGATCAGTATTTGGCCACAACCGGCGGCGGGGGCGGCGGCGTGAACCAGTCGCCGAACCTCCAGTTCAGGCCGGCGCGGACGATATTGGCCGTCTGATGCTCGTAGATCGTCTCGCCTTCCTCGGAGATGAGCGGTACGCCGTGCTTGCCGAGGTCGACGTAGAGATATTCGGCTTTGAAGGTCAGGTTTTGCGTGATCGCATATTCGAGGCCAGGCACCCGCGGTCCAGCCCGTCCAGGTATGGCCGAGGCTTACGCTGCCTTCGTCAGTCTCCCACTCGTTATAAATCCTTGACATGGCCGAAAGCGGCGCCGCCCGTCACATAGGGCAGAAGGTTGCCAAAGGGCGTCGTCACCGCATAGCCGATACGGCCGCGTGCGGTCGCCAGCCATTGGAGGACCGGGCATTCAGCAAGTTCGCGCCGTCGAACTATGAGCCACCCTCCGCGAGCTCAAAGCCGCCCGGATATTGCTCCAATCGAAGTCACCCTCGAAGCCAAGGACGAAATTGGAGGTCGGGAACTTGGTAGTTTAAGCCGACCGTGCCGCCGGCGACGAAGCCGCCGCTAGGTGATCTTGTCGTAGTCGGTGATAGCCCTCATCATAATGGGTCATAGTCATACAGTTGATGTTGTTGCCGCCATAGCCGCCGTTGACACCGATGTAGAAGCCAGTCCAGGTAAAGATCGGGGCGGGCGGCGGCGCATAGACCGGCTCACCCTTGGTGCTCGGCAGGTCAGCGGCGAAAGCGGCGCCCGTCACCAGGACGGTCAAGGCGCTCGACAACAGAAGCGAACAAATCATTTTATTCCCCCAACGGAAACGAAACCCGAGAAAACCATGAGCGGAAATCGGCGGCCTCACAACCGCAATTGCGGTCGCGCGGTTTGATTCCCTAAGGTTGTGTCCGGGGCGCCACATTTTTGCGCGGAAAGCTTATGCTTTACGGTGAAGAATGAAGATCGATTTTTCCACCCTGCCGCTCGCGCCGCGCGCCTTCAGCGAAACGCCGATGACGTTTTGCAGCTCCGAGCACAAGCGGGTTCTGTCCTCGATCATGGACATCCTGCTGGTCGAGACCGGAAGCCGCGTGGCGCGGGAAAATTGGCAGGCGGCGCAATTGCGCAATCTGCTCGCCCATGCCGCGCAAAGATCGCCCTTCTGGCGGCAGAGGATCGGCGCGCGGAAAAGCTACGCCGACGTTAAGCTTTCCGCGCTCCCGGTCCTGACGCGCGCCGACTTGCGCCAGCAGGTCGCGCGCGAAGGCTCGCTGCTGCCGCCAAACGGCCCGGAGCCAGTCAGCAAGCACGCGACGTCCGGTTCGTCGGGCACGCCGGTCGAATTCTTCGTTTCCCGCATGAACGGCTATTACAACAGCGTCCGCGGCCTCGCGCAGCATTTCATTACCGGCCTCGACTTCTCGCTCAACATCACGCGGTTCAAGAGCGAATTCATCGACGATCCGCGTGGATTTACCGCGTCGAAGGCCGATAACCCGCACGGTCTTGAGGGATTCCTCTCAAGAGGCCCCTATAAGCGGATAAAATTTACGCACCCCAATCTCAAAGCCCTTTGCAAGGAATTGCGGCGCGATCCCGTCGGTCTCTTGATCGCGCAGCCGCGCGTCGTCGAGGCGCTGTTGCAATTCGCAGGTGCGGATTTCTTCAAGGAGGCCAATGTCGCTGCTTGGCTTTCGCTCGGCGACCGTCCGCCGCAATCGGCGCGGGACGTTCTGTCGGCCGCCGGCATAAGGGTCACCGCCAATTATTCCTGCGAGGAAATCGGCATGATCGCTTATGAGTGCGATTCAACGCCCAATTTCTATCATATCTGCACCAGCAACGTTCTGGTCGAGACCGATCAAACCGCGCTTGCGGATTTCGACGGCCAGCCGGCCGGGCGCGTGCTGCTGACGCATCTGCACTCCTATGCCACGCCCTTCATCCGCTATGACGTCGGAGACATTGGGAGCCTGCACAAATCCTGCCCCTGCGGCTATCAGGGCCCCGTGCTTTCGAACATCTACGGCCGCAGCAAGCAATTGCTGAAACATCCGGACGGGCGTTTGACGCCGTTCCTGATCCGCGGCGCCGACATACTCGCGATCGCCGACATTGCGGAATTCCGTATCCGTCAGACCGATTTGCAAACGATTGTCGTCGAACTCGTCGCGGCGGAAGCATTGCCGCCGGCCAAGATCAACGCTTTGCACCAGCTCGTCAAAACCTATGCCGGCGAAGGTTTCGACATCCGGGTGAGTCAGGTGTCCACGATCGACTGGGGCCGTGAAAGCAAGCGCCTCGGCTTCCGCAACGAATTATTGTCCTGAACAGCCCGCTTCACGGTGAAAAATGAAGCTCGATTTTTCCGCCCTGCGGCTTGTACCGCACGCCTTCAGCGAAACGCCGATGACGTTTTGCAGCAACGAGCACAAAAAGTCTCTGTCCTCGGTTATGGACATCCTGCTGATCGAGACCGGAAACCGCGTCGCGCGGGAAAATTGGCAGGTGGCGCAATTGCGCAATCTGCTCGCCCATGCGGCGCAAAGATCGCCCTTCTGGCGGCAGAGGATCGGCGTTCGAAAAAGCTATGCGGACATTGAGCTCTCGTCGCTCCCGGTCCTGACACGCGCCGAGCTACGCGAGCAGGTCGCGCGCGAAGGCTCGCTGCTGCCGCTCGCCGATCCAGGGCCGGTGCAGAAACACGCGACATCCGGCTCCTCCGGCACACCTGTCGAATTCTTCGTCTCGGCCATGAACGGCCATTACAGCAGCGTCCGCGGCCTCGCCCAGCATTTCATCGACGGGCACGATCTCTCCCTCAATACGACCCGGCTGAAAAGCCGGATCATCGATGATCCGCGCGGATTCACCGTATCCAAAGTCGGCACGACGCATGGCCTTCATGGCTTCGCTTCCCGAGGCACCTACAAGGAGATAAAATTCACGCAGCCCAATTTCAAAGCCCTGTGGAAGGAATTGCGCCGCCACCCCATCGGTCATTTGATCGCGCAGCCGCACATTGTCGAGACGCTACTTCAATTCGTGGATGCCAAGTCTTTCAAGGAGGCCAAAGTCGCCACATGGACCTCCCTCGGCCACCGGCCTTCGTCATCGGTCCGTAATGCTCTATCTGACGTCGGAATACCGACCTCCGCCAGATATTCAGCCGAAGAAGTTGGCTTGATCGCGCAAGAATGCCGGACAACGCCCGATTTCTATCACATCTGCGGCAGCAACGTCCTCGTCGAGATCGACGAAAGCGAGTCGGTCGATCTCAACGGCGAGACGGCAGGTCACGTGCTGGTGACGCGTCTCCATTCCTACGCCACGCCCTTCATCCGCTACGACATCGGCGACATCGCGAGCCTGCACAAGTCGTGCCCCTGCGGCTACCAAGGCCCCGTGCTCTCGAATATCTATGGCCGCACCAAGCAATTGCTGAAACATCCCGACGGGCACGTCACACCCTTTTTCGTCCGCGGCGCCGACGTGCTTGAGATCGCCGATATTTCGGAATTCCGCATCCGCCAGACCGAATTGCAGACGATCGTCGTCGAAATCGCCGCGCCAGAAATCTTGCCGCCTGCGAAGGTCGATGCATTCCGCCAGCTCATTAAGACCTATGCCAGCGCGGATTTTGATATTCAGATCAGGCAGGTGTCCAAAATCGATTGGGGCGCCGACACCAAGCGCCTCGGCTTCCGCAACGAATTGCTGAGCTAAAGGCCTGGAATCAGGTCAAATCCCCTCAAGAATCTGCGAAATGAAGCTCGATTTTTCCACCTTGCCGCTCGCACCGCACGCTTTCAGCGAAACGCCGATGACGTTTTGCAGCAGCGAGCACAAGCGGCTTCTTTCCTCGATCTTGGACATTGCGCTCATCGAGACGGGCGACCCCGTCGCGCGGGGAAATTGGCAAGCGGCGCAATTGCACAATCTGCTCGCCCATGCCGCACAAAGATCAGCCTTCTGGCGGCAAAGGCTCGGCACGCGAAAAAGCTACGCTGCCGTCAAGCTTTCCTCACTCCCGGCCCTGACACGCGCCGAGTTGCGCCAGCAGGTCGCGAGCGAAGGCTCGCTGCTGCCCCCCTCGGGGCCGGAACCCACGAAGAAACATGCCACATCCGGCTCCTCGGGCACGCCGGTCGAGTTTTTCGTCACCCGGATGAACAGCTATTACAACGGCGTCCGCAGCGTAGCCCAGCATTTCATCACCGGGCGTGACCCCTCCCTCAACACTCTGCGGTTCAAGGGCGGCTTTACCGACGATCCGCGCGGCTTCAGCGCCACGAACGAACGGGCGATTCACGGCCTCCAGGGCTTTCTTCTTGAGGGGATCCACAAGCGCATAACATATACGCTCCCCGATCCGGCGGCGCTTTGCGCGGAGCTGCGCCGCGAGCCCGTGGGCTACATGATCTCTCCGCCGGGGCCGGTCGCAGCGCTGCTGCAATTTACGGATGCCGGTTTTTTCCGGGACATCGGTGTCGCGACCTGGATATGCCTCGGCGGCCGCCCGTTTCCGCAAATCCGGGAGGCATTTGCGGCAGTCAACATACCGACCACCGCAAATTACTCCTGCGAGGAAATCGGCATGATCGCAAATGAGTGCGGGACGACGCCGGATTTCTACCATGTCTGCACTAGCAATGTCCTGGTCGAGATCGACGAAAGCGAGCCGGTCGATCTCGATGGTCAGAGGGCGGGACGCGTGCTGGTGACGCATCTTCACTCCTATGCGACGCCTTTCATCCGCTACGATGTCGGCGACATAGCGAGCCTGCGCCAATCCTGCCCCTGCGGCCATCAGGGCCCCGTGCTCACGAACATCCACGGCCGCAGCAAGCAATTGCTGAAACATCCGGATGGGCGTGTGTCGGCCTTCTATGTTCCCGGCTCGGTCATGGCGGAGATCGCGAAGATTTCGGAATTCCGTATCCGTCAAACCGAGTTGCGAACGATCGTCGTCGAAATCGCCGTCGCGGAGACCTTGCCGCCGGCCAAGATCGAGGCCTTCCACGAGCTCATTCACACGTATGCGGGTGAGGACTTCGACATTCAGATCCGGCAAATGCCCAAGATCGACTGGGGCCGCGACACGAAGCGCCTCGGTTTCCGCAACGAACTGCTGGCCTAATATTACTTTGCCGGGGCGCAGCTAAAGCCGCGGTACAAGAAAAGGCCGGCAGCTTGCGCCACCGGCCTCCGAATGCCCCCCGCGGAAACGGGATCAGTATTTGGCCACGACCGGCGGCGGCGGCGGCGCGAACCAGTCGAACTTCCAGTTCAGGCCGACCCGAACGATGTTCGCGGTGAAATGCTCGTAAATGTTGTCATAAACATTGCCGCCGATATGCTCGGAGTTGTCCAGGTGCTTGCCAAGATCGACATAGAGATATTCGGCCTTGAAGGTCAGGTTCTGGGTGATCGCATATTCGAGGCCGGCGCCGGCGGTCCAGCCCGCCCATGTATGCCCAAAGCTTATGCCTTCGCTCTCGCCATCATCGTAAGAGTAGCTGTAAGTGTTGACATTGCCGAACGCGCCGCCGCCGGTGATATAGGGCAGAAGATTGCCGAAGGGCGTCGTCACCGCATAGCCGATGCGCGCCCGCGCCGTCGCCAGCCAGTTCAGCTTGCTGCCGAACCCTTCACCATAGGAATAGTCAACTCCGCTTTCGCCCTCGGACAAATCGCCCCGGATATTGCTCCAGTCGAAATCGCCCTCGACACCGAGGACGAAATTCGACGCCGGGACCTGATAATTGTATCCAACCGTGCCACCAGCGACGAAGCCGCTCGACGTCAGTTTCTCATTTGATTCTTCGAGGATTGCGCCGCCTTCGTCTTCCTGGCTGTCGAAACTGACGTTGTTGCCGCCGTAGCCGCCGTTGACGCCGATATAGAAGCCTGTCCAAGAAAAGACCGGCGGCGGGGGCGCATAGACTGGCTCACCCTTAGTGCTTGGCAGATCGGCCGCGAGAGCGGCGCTTGCGGCCACCAACGACAAGGCGCTGGACAGAAGCAAAGAGCGGATCATTTTTCCCCCCAAAATGCGAACCGAGGCTGCCTGAAGCAGTAGAGCAATTCCACCGCTCCACAATATCTATCGCCCTGCCGTTAGGGCATTCCTTTAGGCTTGTGTCCCGGGGGACACATCTTTACGGCCGAGAAACAGTGGCAAAAGCTTGTGCCTCAGTGCATCGCTCGGATCGCCGATATGAAGCTCGATTTCTCCGCCCTGCCACTTCGGCCTAACGCACTCAGCCAGGCGCCGATGCGGTTCTGCGAGCCGAACTACAAGAATACCCTTTCCTCCCTGATGGACCTGGTCCTCATCGAGACGGGCCCCCGCACCGCGCGCGAGAACTGGCAGGCCGCGCAATTGCGCAATCTGCTCGCCCACGCAATCCAGCGCTCGCCTTTCTGGCGTCAGCGGCTCGGCGCGCTGCTCGAGCCAGCGAAAGCCCCGCTGGCGTCTCTGCCGGTTCTCACCCGCGCCGACGTCAGCCGGCAGGTCACGCAGGACGGGGCGCTGTTCGCCACCACTGATGGGGTGCGGGTGCAAAAGCACGCCACCTCCGGCTCATCCGGCACGCCAGTCGAATTCTTCATCTCGGAGATGAACAGTGTCTACAACAACGCCCGCTCCTTCGCGCAATATTTCATCGACGGCCTCGACATTTCCTGCAATCGCGTGCGGTTCAAGACCGGGCTCGTCGAGAACAAGGCAGGCTTCACCGTCAAGCACGACAAGGGCTGGAACAATCTCCAGGGCTTCGCCAAGACGGGCACGTCGAAATTCATCACCTACACGCGGCCCGACATCGCCTTGCTTTGCAAGGAGCTGAAAAGCGCTCCCGTCGGCTATCTCGTCTCGACGCCGCAGCTCGTCGAATGGCTGCTCACGCAGGTCGCGCCGGCATTCCTGAACGATATCGGAACGCAGCGGGTGACGTTGATCTCGGGCTCGCTCGACGCGCCGACGCGGGCGCGACTTGCGGAAGTAAATATTCCCGTCAGCACCACTTATTCGACGGAGGAAATCGGCAAGATCGCGCATGAATGCGCGAAGCTTCCAGGCCATTTCCATGTCACAACGAGCAATGTCATCGCCGAGGTCGACATGAGCACGCCGGTCGAAGTCGACGGCATTGCGCTTGGCCGGGTGCTCGTCACGCATCTCCATTCCTATGCAACGCCGTTCATCCGCTACGATATCGGCGATCTCGCACGGCTCCTGCCACGCTGTCCCTGCGGTCATGACGGGCCGGTGTTGACGAACATCTACGGCCGCTCGAAGCAATTACTAAAGCACGCCGACGGGCGCGTCTCGCCGTTCTACGTCTGGGGGCGGATGCTGCTCGACATCGTCAAGTTCAACGAATACCGCATCCGGCAGACCGATCTCGAAACGATCGTCGTCGAGATCGTCGCGCCCGAGCCGCTGCCGCCGGAGAAAAGCGAAGCCATCCGCAGGCTGGTCGCCGCCAATGCCGGCGAGGATTTCAACGTCCGGGTCGATCAGGTCGAAAGGATTAACTGGGGCCGCGACATCAAGCGGCTCGCCTTCCGCAACAAACTCCTGAACTGAAGTGCGTCCAGAGGCTCAAAACGGTTTCAGCACGACGAGCAGGACGATGCCGATGAGGAGGAGCGTCGGGACTTCGTTCAGCATGCGGTAGAATCGCGCCGGGCGGATATTGCAATCCGCCGCGAATCTGAGCCGAGCCGTAACCAGATAGACGTAAAGTCCTGTCATCAGCAGTACGAGCAGAAATTTCCAGTTGAGCCAGGCGGCTTTGAAAAAATCCGCCTTGATGGCGAGCGTAATCCCCGTCGCATAGACGAGCACAAGCGCCGGCCGCATGATGATGACGTCGAGCTTCCGCTCCATCACCTTGAAGGTTTCGGATTGCACCGAGCCGCTTTCCGCACCGGTGTGATAGACGAAAAGCCGCGGCAGATAGAACATACCGGCCATGAAGGCGATGACCGAAATAATGTGCAGGGCTTTGATCCAGAGGTAGATCTGGTCCATCTCACGCCTCCGGCCGCAGCGCAGCCAACAATGCCTCGACATTAGCGAGCGGCGTTTCCGGCAGAATGCCATGACCGAGATTGAAAATGTGCGGCCGCCCGGCAAAGGCCGTCTCGATGTTCCGCACCGCCTCGATCAGCGGCGCACCGCCCGCGATCAAAGCGAGGGGATCGAGATTGCCCTGCAGCACGACGCCAGGCGGTACGAGCCGCGCCGCAATCGCCGGATTGGCCGATGTGTCGAGGCCAATGGCATCGGCCCCTGTCGCCGCCGCATAATCCGTCAGCGATAGGCCAATGCCGCGCGGAAAGGCTATAATTTTCGTCGCTGGATGACGCTCGCGCAGCGCGGAGACGATCCGCTTCACCGGCGCTATGCCCCAGCGCGCAAGCTCGGCCGGCGCCAATGCGCCCGCCCAGGTGTCGAAAATCTGTATGCAATCGACCCCGGCCGCAATCTGCTGCAAGAGATAGGCGATCGAGCCTTCCGTCAGCCGCTCGATCAAGGCCTCGAACAGCGCCGGATCGCGATAGGCCAAAAGCCGCGCCGGCGCCTGATCCGGCGTGCCATGCCCGGCGATCATATAGCTCGCGACGGTGAAGGGCGCGCCGCAGAAGCCGATCAGCGCTGTCTTCTCGGGCAGTTGCGCCTTGACGAGGCGGATGGCCTCGGACACCGGCTCCAGATGATCGAGATTGATCGTCTCGCGCAGTGCGCTGAATTCCTTAGCGCTGATGATCGGCGCCAGTTGTGGCCCCTGGCCGGTTTCAAAGTCGACCTTCTGCCCGAAGGCATCCGGCACCACCAGAATGTCGCTGAAGATGATCGCCGCGTCGAAGTGGAAGCGCCGGATCGGCTGCAGCGTGACTTCCGCCGCCAGTTTCGGCGTGTAGCAGAGGTCGAGGAAGGAGCGCGTCTTGAGTTCGGGTCTGACGATATTCGGTGAGATAGCGCCCCGCTTGGCGCATCAGCCAGACGGGCGTCGGCGATACCACCTCGCCGGCCAGCACGCGCAACAGAGGCTTGTCAGCCGCCAAGGTTGAAACCGCCAAACTATAAAATCCTTATCTAAAGATTCTTCTATTTTCTCTCTTATTAGGGGGCTCGATTAGGCTCGTTTCGGGTTTTTCACAATCCAGCTACGCGATCTTATGTTCTTCACGATTCCCACAGCCAGGCGGCCGCGCCCCAATCGTTAATGAATCCTTAAGACTGCCAACGGCTTGTCTGTGCCAGAGCGGAACCTGCTCAAGCTTTATGAAATTTTCGCCGCAAATCATCCAGTGAGGCGGAGTCCTGTGCCCATGCCGACGTCTGTTGACAAAGCGGCGACCGCGACGGGACATGTCCCCAGAGAGGCGCGCAAGACTACGGATTATCCCCATTGATTCACAGGTCTTGGAGCGGGACGCGGGAAAGTGCAGAGCGAGGCCGCCTAACATATTGAAATCGATTGTGTAATATGTCTTTAGGCTGAACCCGCGTAAAGACGTCGCGATCTGGCGGCGCATTGGGGATGCTTTGGCGCGCAATTATTTTCATCTTCACTTGATCTCGGATGCGACCGGCGAAACCTTGATCGCTGTCAGCCGCGCGGTCATCGCCCAATATGATGCGGTCGAGGCGATCGAGCATCTCTCGCCCTTTGTGCGCTCGGCGGCGCAGCTCGAAAAGGCGATCGCCGAGATCGACGAAGCGCCGGGCGTCGTTCTTTTCACGCTCGTCGACAAGGATCTGGCGCAGCGGCTGCTGGCGGCCTGCCACGAGCTCAACGTTCCCTGCCATTCGGTGCTGCAACCCATAAGCGACATATTTCGCGCCTATCTCGGCTCGCCCGGCGCCGCCCGGCCCGGCGCGCAGCACATGCTCAACGCCTATTATTTCAATCGCGTCGAGGCGCTGAACTATACGATGCTGCACGACGACGGACAGACGGCCGACGATTATGAGGCGGCCGATATCCTGCTGCTCGGCGTCAGCCGCACGTCGAAGACGCCGACGAGCATCTATCTCGCCAATCGCGGCTATAAGACCGCCAATATCCCGATCGTCCCCAACGTGCCGCTGCCGAAGGCGATCTTCCGGCTGCAAAAACCGCTGATCGTCGGCCTCATCACCTCGGCCGAGCGGCTCGTCGCGGTCCGCCAACAACGGCTTGAACTCTTCGCAGACGCGGTTCAATTCCACCTATGTCGATCCGGTCGCGGTCAATGAGGAGGTCGTCCAGTCGCGGCGGCTCTTTGCCCATTACGGCTGGCCGGTGATCGACGTGACCCGCCGCTCCATCGAGGAGGCAGCGGCGGCGATCATCAATCTCTGCAAGGCGCATCGCGCCAAGCTCGGGCTTTTGGAACATCCAAGATGACGAATCTCTGGCTGGGAAAAGCGCCGCTGGTGCTCGCTTCAAAGAGCCAGGCTCGGCGGGCGCTGCTTACGGGCGCGGGCCTGCCCTTCGAGATCATCGCCGCCGAGATCGACGAACGCGCGGTGGAAGCGCCGCTGCGTACGGCAGGCGCCAGCGTGGAAGCCGTCGCGGCGCATCTCGCCGAGGCCAAGGCGCGCGCCGTCGCGAAATCAGAGCCCGATCGGCTCGTGCTCGCCGCCGATCAGGTGCTCGCGCTGGGCGATGAGATTTTCACCAAGCCGCAGGATCTGGTGGCGGCGCAGGCGCAGCTCGTGAAACTCTCCGGCCGCACCCACGCGCTCCATTCGGCGCTTTGCGTCGCGTGCGGCGAGAAAGTGGTTTTCGCGACGGTCGTGACCGCCCGGCTCACCTGCCGCAAGCTGAGCGCGGATTTCATCGCCCGTTATCTGTCCGCCGCCGGCACGGCGGTGCTGGGGAGCGTCGGGGCCTATCAGCTCGAGGGTCTCGGCGTGCATCTCTTCGACAAGATCGAGGGCGACCATGCGACGATCCTCGGCCTGCCGCTGCTACCGCTGCTTGCATTTCTGCGCCAGGAAGGCAGTCTCGCCGCATGAGCCCCCGCGCCTTCGTTATCGGCTGGCCGATTTCCCATTCGCGTTCGCCGCTGATCCACACTTACTGGCTGCGGCAGCTTGGTGTTGCCGGCAGCTACGAGCGCATCCCCGTCGCGCCGCCGGACCTTCCGGCCTTTCTGGCCAATCTTGACGAATTGGGCTTCGCCGGGGGCAATGTCACGCTGCCGCATAAGGAGAAGGCCTTCGCCGCCTGCGCCGTCACTTTTCCAGTGGCGCAGCGCCTCAAGGCTGTGAATACCCTGTGGATCGAAGCGGGAAAACTTTTTGGCGACAACACGGACGTCGCGGGCTTTCTGGCTTCACTCGACGAAGATATTCCAAGTTGGGATAAGTCCGTGCATAAGGCCGTCGTTCTTGGCGCTGGCGGTGCGGCGCGCGGCATCGCCTATGGGCTGATTTCGCGCGGCATCCATCGCATCGTCGTCGTCAACCGCACGCGCGGCCGCGGCGAGGACTTGCAGCGCCAATTTCCCGAGGCGGCGATCGAGCTTGCCGGTTATGACGCTCTGCTCACGCAGCTCGAAGACGCCGATCTTCTCGTCAACACGACCTCGCTTGGCATGGTCGGCCAGCCGCCGCTCGAGATCGATCTCGCGCCCCTGCCGTCCGGCGCCATCGTTGCGGATATCGTCTATGCGCCGCTCGAAACTGCGCTGTTGCGCCAGGCGGCGGCGCGGGGACTCCGCACCTCGGGGGGGCTCGGCATGTTGCTGCATCAGGCCGTGCCGGGCTTCGCCCGCTGGTTCGGGAAGGTGCCGCAGGTGACGGCGGAACTGCGGGCGCTAATTGCCGCCGATATCGTGAGCAAAAGCTGATGTTCGTGCTCGGCCTCACCGGCTCGATCGGCATGGGCAAATCGACGACCGCGGCCATGTTCCGCGAGGCCGGCGTCCCAGTGCATGATTCCGATGCCGCCGTTCATGCGCTCTATCGCGGCGCCGCCGCGCCTTTGGTCGAAGCCACCTTCCCAGGCACGTTGCGAGACGGCGAGATCGACCGGGCGCGGCTCGCGGCGCTGGTTATTCATGATGCAGCGGCACTGAAGCGTCTGGAGGCGATCATCCATCCGCTCGTGCGCGCCGAGCGCGCCGCCTTCGTCGCCAAGGCGCGCGCGGCGGGTGCCGATCTTGTCGTGCTCGACATTCCACTGCTTTACGAGACCGGTTGCGAGAGCGAGGTCGATGCCGTGCTGCTCGTCACCGCGCCGGAAGAGGTGCAAAAATCGCGGATCACTGAGCGTCCCGGCATGACAGAGGCCAAGCTTGCCGTCATAATCGCCAAGCAAATGCCCGATGCCGAAAAGCGCCGCCGCGCCGATATCATTCTCGACACAAGCTCCGGCCATGCCGCGGTCGCGCGGTGGGTGCAGGATCTCATCGCCGCCATCCGCGCCGGCCGCGTGAAAAGCAAAGACCATGCGTGAAATCGTCTTCGATACCGAGACCACAGGCCTCGATCCCGCTAGCGGCCACAGGATCGTCGAGATCGGCTGCGTCGAGATTCTCAATGCGATCCCGACCGGCCAGATATTCCATTTCTATCTCGATCCCGAGCGCGACATGCCGGAGGAGGCCTTCCGCGTTCATGGCCTCTCCGCCGAGTTTCTGACCGGCAAGCCGAAATTCGCCGAGATCGTGGAACAATTCCTCAGCTTCGTCGGCGATGCCTTGCTGGTGGCGCATAATGCGGAGTTCGATCTGCGCTTCGTCAACGCGGAGCTTGCCACGCTCGGCCACCCGGCGCTGGCGCCGGAGCGGATCGTCGATACGCTCGCACTCGCGCGCCGCCGCCATCCCGGCTCGCCCAACTCTCTCGATGCGCTCTGCCAGCGTTACGGCATCGATACGAGCCGGCGCACCAAGCACGGCGCTCTGCTCGATGCGGAAATTCTCGCCGAAGTCTATGCGGAGCTGACCGGCGGCCGGCAGGCGAGTCTCGTCCTGCAGAGCGCGGCGGGCAATGCGCTGCGCGCGGCGGCCCGCGTCGAGCGGCCGGCGCCACTCGCGCCGCTGATCGCGGCGGCCGAATGGGCGGCCCATGCCGCCTTCATCGCCGGGCTTGGCGAGAAGGCGATCTGGCGCCGCTATCTGCCGAAATCGGACGGAGCGTAAGCCGGGTTAGGCCTGCGCCGAGGGAGCTTGCGCCGCCTGCGCCAGGCGCTGACGGAAAAGGGTGGCGAAATCGATTGGGTCGATATAGAGCGGCGGGAAACCGCCGTTGCGCACCGCATCGGCGATGATCTGCCGGGCGAAGGGGAACAGCAGCCGCGGGCATTCGATCATCACCACCGGCTGGACGTCGCTCTGCGGAATGTTCAGCACGCGGAAGATGCCGGCGTAGTTCAGCTCGAACTTGAACAAAGTGTCGACGTCCTCGCCGGCGGCGCCTTCGAGCAGCAGTTCAACCTCGTAATCGGCCTCGGCGATCTGCCGGGCGTTGACATTGACCTGGATCGAAATGTTCGGCGGCTTCTGCTGCGGGCCGAGCGAGCGCGGCGCGTTCGGATTCTCGAAGGAGAGATCCTTCGTATATTGCACCAAGGCGTTGAGCGTGGGCCCGTTCGTCTCCGCGCCGCTACCGTTGCTGTCAACCATTTCGTTTTACTCCGCGCCGCAGGCCTACGCCCGTCGAAAAATCGCGCAAGCGGGTAGCATGGATGGGGGCAGGGAACAAGCGAGGCCCGGGCGCGATCTAATCGATCCGGTGCCAATCCTGCGGTGTCAAATCGATCGTATTCGAGGCTGGCGGCTTGGGGGCCAGTTCCTGATGCCGCCACGCGGGCAGGAGCAGCGCCAGGCCGACGCAATCCGACAGAAAGCCGGGGACGACCAGCAGCGCCGCGCCAATTGCGGCGAAAGCGCCGCTGCGTAACGTCAACGGCGAGAGGCGCAGGGTCTGGCTTGGCTGGTTGAGCGCTGCCTTGAGGACATCGCGCGCCTGTCCGCCGAGCCGGCGCAACACGGTCAAGCCGAGAAGGCTGAAGAGCACGGTCAGGACGACGGCTCCGGCGAGCCCGACGGCGTCGGCGACCAGGCCGAACACCGAAACCTCGGCCAGGACCCAGAGACAGGCACTCAGAAAGAAGGCGGCAAGATAGGGCATTCGTCCGTCCCAGAAAACGCACACTCCGGCGCTAGTTTGCCGAGTAACTTATGAACTTTCCCCGCCCCACGCCATATATGCTATCCGGGGAAATTCCGAGTCTGAGCGCAAAGGCACCATGCAGGACCCATTCGACGCCTCGACCATCATTTTCGCGATTCTCGCCCTTTTCGTGCTGTGGAAGCTGCGCTCTATCCTCGGCACCCGCAATGGCGCGGAGAAGCCGCCGGCGCAGAATTCCCTCTTCCGCAGCGGCCAAGCCAATGGTGGGGAAGTCACCAACGACAATAAAGTAGTGGCTCTTCCTGGCGCTGCGCCGCTTCCTGTGGGGGGCCCGCCGTCCTTGCCCGACCCCGAGCGCTGGAGGGCCTATGCCGAGCCTGGTTCGCGCGTCGCCAACGGCCTCGATGCCGTCGTCGCTGCCGCTCCCGGCTTCAATCTCGATCAATTCATCGCCGGCGCGAAAGCCGCTTATGAGATGATCGTCACCGCCTTCGCCACCGGCGACCGCGAACTCCTCGCCCGGCTGCTGGACAAGGATGTTTACGAGAGCTTTGCGGGTGCCATCGACGCCCGGGCCAGCCGCGGCGAATCTCTCATGACCAAGGTCGTCTCGATCGACAAGACCGGTGTCTTCGATGCCACCGTCCGCGACGGCATTTTGCAGATCACCTTGCGCTTTGTGGCGAGTCTGGCGACGGCCACGCATGACAAGGACGGCAAGTTGATCGACGGCGATCCGGAAAAGACGGTCAATATGGTCGATCTTTGGACCTTCGCCCGTCTGGCCGCCTCGCAGGACCCGAATTGGAAGCTGGTCGCGACGCAGACGGGGCATTGAGCCCCGCGCCGCAGGTGGTGTCTGGCGCCGATTTCGTCCCGGCAAGCTTTACCGATCTCTCGGGCTTTGCCACAGACGATCATCTCGCCGCCTTCCGGATATTCGCGGCCACGGCGGCCGCGAGCCTCAAGGGTCAAAAGCCCCTGTGCGGGGCGAAGCCCGCCGATGCGGCGCTTGCGGCGGTCTTTCGCGCAGCCCTCGCGGCCGAGGTCGGTGACGATGCGGCGGCACGGGATTTCTTCGTGACCCATTTCACGCCCTATCGTCTCCAGTCCGAAGGCGGCGGCTTTGTCACCGGCTATTACGAGCCGGTCGTTCCAGGCTCGCTGGTCGAGACAGAGCAATTCACGGCGCCGATATTGGCGCGGCCGGACGATCTTGCGAGCCGCCGCCCCTATCCCGACCGCGCGGCCATCGAGGCGGGAGCGATCGCCGCTCACACGCGGCCGCTCGTCTGGGTCGAAGACCCTATTGAGGCCTTTCTCATCCATGTCCAAGGCTCGGCGCGGGTGATCTTGCCGGATGGCGAAGAGATTCGCCTCGTCTATGCCGGGCGCAATGGCCAGCCTTATACGTCGATTGGCCGGCTTCTGATCGAGAGCGGCACCATCGCGCCAGAGGCGATGAGCCTCGCCGCGCTCAAGGCCTGCGTGCGGGCGCAGGGCCAGAAGCCGGGCGAGCCGGGGCGCGCCGTGCTCCAGCAAAACAAATCCTATATTTTCTTCGAACTCGTGCGGGGCATATCAGGGAACTCGGGGCCGACCGGCGGCGCCGGCCTGCCGCTGGCGGCCTTGCGCGCAATTGCGGTCGATCGCACGCTCTGGTCATATGGCCTGCCGTTCTGGCTCAGCGGGGAACTGCCTTGGCAATCGGACGTATCTTCGCCGTTCCGGCGTTTGATGATCGCGCAGGACACCGGCTCCGCCATAATCGGCGCGGCGCCGGCGGATATTTTCTTCGGCTCGGGACCGGCTGCCGGCGCGCGGGCCGGAGTCATCCGCCATGCCTGCGATTTCGTCGTCCTGCTGCCACGGAGCCGGCAAGAGCATGACACGCGAGACTTTGCGGCCGCTCTCGGATGAGGAAATCACGCTCTGGCTGACGGTGACGCGCAGTATCGCGCGCCGTCCCGGCGCGGCGGCGCCCGAATTGCCGCGCCCCAAGCCCGAGAAGCCGGTGAAAATCCCGCTACCGTCCGTGGCTCCGGCGCCGGTCAAGGCTACGCCCAAGCCCGCGCCACGTCCGTCCGTGCCGGGTCTCGCCCCGCTGGAGCGCCGCGCCCGGCAGAAGTTGGCGCGCGGCCATATGCCGGTCGATGCCGCGCTCGACCTTCACGGCTTGCGCCAGCACGAGGCGCACCCGGCCTTGCATGGCTTTCTCCTGCGCGCGCAGCACCAGGATGCCAAAATCGTCCTCGTCGTCACTGGCAAGGGCGAGCGCCGCGCGAGCGATTCCTTCGAGGAAGGCGGCGTGCTGCGCCGCGCCGTCCCGATCTGGCTGCGGGCGCCAGAATGGCGCAATCTTGTTGTCGGTTTCGAGGAGGCGGCCCTCCACCACGGCGGCGCCGGGGCGCTCTATGTGCGCATCCGCCGCCGCGACCGGGCCTAAACCGATGCCGCCGGATTGGGCCACCACCGCGCCGCCCTCGCTTGCCGCCTTCGAGGCCATGGCAGAGGCCGCCTATGCCCGGCTGCCGGAGGAGTTCCGGGCCTTATGCCAGGGCGTCGTCATCCAGGTCGCGGATTTCGCGATGGACGAGGTGCTCGACCATATGGGCTGCGAGAGCGAGTTCGACCTGCTGGGGCTTTTCACCGGCCGCGGCCTGGCACAGGGCGGTGCCCAGACTTTCACCGGGCAGATGCCGAACATGGTCTGGCTCTATCGCCGCCCGATCCTCGATTATTGGGCCGAGGGCGAGGACACGCTGGGTGACGTCATCGCCCATGTGTTGGTGCATGAGATCGGCCACCATTTCGGCCTTTCGGACGCCGATATGGCGGCAATCGAGGCACAGCCTTGACGAAGGCTTTGCATCGACCGATAGAACGGGCAGATTTTGGAGCTCTTAAAAACATGGAAAAGTTCACGTCGCTGACGGGCGTTGCCGCGCCCCTCGCCATCCGCAATGTCGACACCGACATGATCATCCCCAAGCAATATCTGAAGACGATCAAGCGCACCGGCCTCGGCAAGGGCCTCTTCTCCGAGATGCGCTACAAGGAGGACGGCTCAGAGAACCCCGATTTCGTTCTCAATAAGCCGGCCTATCGTCATGCGCAGATTCTGGTCGCGGAAGACAATTTTGGCTGCGGCTCGTCACGCGAACACGCGCCCTGGGCGCTGCTCGATTTCGGCATCCGCTGCGTCATCTCGACGAGCTTCGCCGATATTTTCTACAACAATTGCTTCAAGAACGGCATTCTGCCGATCGTCGTCAGCCCCGAGGAATTGGCCAAGCTGATGGACGATGCGTCGCGTGGGTCGAACGCGACCCTGTCGGTCGATCTCGAGAAGCAGGAGATCCGCGGTCCGGACGGCGGCATGATCCATTTCGATATCGATCCGTTCCGCAAGCACTGCCTGCTGAACGGCCTCGACGACATCGGTCTCAGCCTGGAAAAGGCGCATCACATCGAGAAATTCGAGGCACATGCGAAGACCCATCGGCCGTGGCACTGAAAACTTGACGCAGGCGGGTTCTTCCCTTAGACAGCCCGCTTCGATTTCCGCCCGCCCCGCGTGAGTGCGGGTTTGTGTTTATGGCCGCAAGGCCGGAAGGATCATCATGTCGCGCCGTTGCGAATTGACCGGCAAAGCCGTCCTCGTCGGCAATCTGGTCAGCCATTCGAACCGCAAGACCAAGACGCGGTTCCTGCCCAATCTCGTCAAGGTGACGCTCTCGTCCGAGACGCTCGGCCGTAGCGTGCGCCTGCGCGTCGCCACCGCCGCCCTGCGTTCGGTGGAGCATCGCGGCGGCCTCGACGCTTTCCTGCTCAAGGCTTCGGATACGGAGCTTTCGATCGGCGCCCGGGCGCTGAAGCGCGAAATCGCGAAGAAGCAGGTCACGCCGTAATTTCAGCCGTCATGCGGGGTTAATGCACGGTCACGACCGGCGCGCGTTTGGTCCGCGCCGGATGCGGCGGTGCCACCGGCACAGTCTTCTCGTCGAAAAGCTCGGCCAGTTTCTCGGTCATCGCGCCGCCAAGTTCCTCCGCATCGACGATCGTCACCGCGCGGCGGTAATAGCGCGTCACGTCATGGCCGATGCCGATGGCGATGAGTTCGACCGGCGAGCGCGTCTCGATCTCCTCGATCACGTAGCGCAGGTGCCGCTCGAGATAATTGCCGGGATTGACCGAGAGCGTTGAATCGTCGACCGGCGCGCCGTCCGAGATCATCATCAGGATGCGCCGCTGCTCCGGCCGGGCGAGCAGACGCTTGTGCGCCCAATCCAGCGCCTCGCCGTCGATATTCTCCTTCAGCAGACCCTCGCGCATCATCAGGCCGAGGTTCTTGCGCGCCCGTCGCCAGGGCGCGTCGGCGGCCTTGTAGATGATGTGGCGCAGATCGTTGAGCCGGCCGGGCGAGGGCGGCTTGCCGGCCTGAAGCCACGCCTCGCGCGATTGGCCGCCCTTCCAGGCGCGGGTGGTGAAACCCAAAATCTCGACCTTGACGCCGCAACGCTCCAGCGTGCGGGCGAGAATATCGGCGCAGGTCGCCGCGACCGTGATCGGGCGGCCGCGCATCGAGCCCGAATTGTCGAGCAGCAGCGTCACCACCGTATCGCGGAAATCCATGTCCTTCTCGCGCTTGAAGGAGAGCGGCTGTTGCGCGTCGATGACGATGCGCGGCAACCGCGCCGTATCGAGCAAGCCCTCTTCGAGATCGAATTCCCACGAGCGGTTCTGCTGCGCCAACAGGCGGCGCTGCAGCCGGTTGGCGAGTCGGCCGACGACGGAGGAGAGGTTCTGCAATTGCTTGTCGAGATAGGCGCGCAGCCGTTCGAGCTCTTCCGGCTCGCAAAGCGCCTCGGCGGCGATGGTTTCATCGAATTTGTGGGTGAAGGCCTGGTAATCCGGGGCGCGGGCTTCCGGCCGGGTCTTCGGCGGCGGCCGATGCGCGTCGGCCGCCTGATCGCCTTCGCCGAGGTCGCCCTCCTCCTCGGCCTCGAATTCGCTGGAGGAGGCATCGGCTGCCTCCGCCTCGGTGTCGCCATCGGCCTCGGCGGCTTCGGTCGTCTGCGCTTGCGACGCGTCGGCGCTCTCGTCGCGCTGGCCCTCGAAAGCCTCGCTATCGTCGCCGCCAGCCTGCTGGTCGTCGCTTTGCTCGGTTTCCTCATTGGCGTCGGAGCCGATATCCTCGCCCATATCGAGCGCCGAGAGCACGCGGCGGACCGATTGGCCGAAGGCGCGCTGGTCCTCGATTGTGTCGGCGAGATGGTCGAGATCGCGCCCCGCGCGCTGCTCGACGAGCGGGCGCCAGAGATCGACGATGCGCTGCGCGCCCTTCGGCGGCTTCTGGCCGGTGAGCCTCTCGCGCACGATCATCGCGACCGCTTGTTCCAGCGGTGCCTCCGAGCGCTCGCGGATCTCGCCGAAGCGCGCGTGCTGGAAGCGATCCTCCAGCATGGCATCGAGATTTTGCGCGACGCCATCCATGCGCTTGCTGCCGATCGCCTCGACGCGGGCTTGCTCGACCGCCTCGAAGACGGCGCGCGCCTGCGGCGTCTGCGGCAGCAGCCGGCGATGGATCGCGGCATCATGACAGGCGAGCTTGAGGGCGATCGAATCGGCATGACCGCGCAGGATCGCAGCATCCTGGCGGGTGAGCTTGCGCGGCGGCTCGGGCAGGCGCACGCGCGCCGCGGCCGTGCCGCCGGCGACATTCGGCTTTTCCGCCGCATAAGTAACATCGAGCTGCGCCACATGCGCCATCGCCCGCAGACAGCCGGCGACAGCGCGCTTGAACGGCTCCTGCGGTGCTTCGACCTTGCCTGGCGGCTTGTAGTTCGACCCGGCCATTTCAGCTCATCGCGACGTTCACCGCGCTTTCCGGCAGCTCCTGGCCGAAGCAGCGCTGGTAGAATTCGGCGACCAGCGCACGCTCCAATTCATCGCATTTGTTGAGGAAGGTGAGCCGGAAGGCGAAGCCGATATCCTTGAAGATTTCGGCATTCTCCGCCCAGGTGATGACGGTGCGCGGGCTCATTACGGTCGAGAGGTCGCCGGCCATGAAAGCATTGCGGGTCAGGTCCGCGACGCGGACCATCTTGTTGACCTGATCGCGCCCGTCCTTGGTCTTCTGGTAGGATTTGACCTTGGAGAGCACGATGCCAACTTCCTTATCGTGCGGCAGATAATTCAGCGTCGCGACGATCGACCAGCGGTCCATCTGGCCCTGGTTGATCTGCTGCGTGCCGTGATAGAGGCCGGAGGTGTCGCCGAGGCCGACCGTGTTCGTCGTCGAGAACAGGCGGAAAGCCGGATGCGGCTTGATGACCCGGTTCTGATCGAGCAGCGTCAGGCGGCCGGAGACTTCCAGCACGCGCTGGATGACGAACATCACATCCGGCCGGCCGGCGTCATATTCGTCGAAACATAGCGCGATATTGTTCTGCAGGGCCCAGGGCAGGATGCCGTCGCGGAATTCGGTCACCTGCTTGCCGTCGCGCAGCACGATGGCGTCCTTGCCGACGAGATCGATGCGCGAGACGTGGCTGTCGAGATTGATGCGCACGCAGGGCCAGTTGAGCCGCGCCGCGACCTGCTCGATATGGGTCGATTTGCCCGTGCCGTGATAGCCGGTGACCATCACGCGTCGGTTTTTGGCGAAGCCGGCGAGAATGGCGAGCGTCGTGTCGCGGTCGAAGAGATAATCCGGGTCGGTCTCCGGCACGTGCTCGTCGGCCTGGGAGAAGGCCGGCACTTCCATGTCCGAGTCGACGCCGAACACTTGGCGGACCGAAATTTTCATGTCCGGGAGGGCCCTCAAGGCCTCTTCACCGGCTAAGGAATTGGCTGCCATTCATCCTCCGTTCCGCCCGTCCTCGGCCACGCTATAGCATGGCGGCCCGGACGGCGCGCGGAATTCCCGCACGATGTCGAAAAGTTTAGATTTCTCGCCGAAAGCCGGGCGACCCTTAGGCGAGCTTGACCGATTTCAGATAGCTATAAGCGCGGATAATTTCACGCAATTTGTCTTCCAGGGAGCGGTCGCCGCCGTTGGCGTCGGGATGTAGGCGCTTCACCATATCCTTGTAGCGGCTGCGGATCGTGCTGGGATCGGCGGTCTCGTCGAGGCCGAGCTGGTCCAGCGCCTTGCGCGCGGCAATGCCATGCTTGGGCTTAGGCGGCTCCTGCGGTTGGCGCGCCGCGCGGGGGCCGGTGAAAATGTGCAGCGGATCGGCATAATGCGAAGGGTCGGCGTCGCGCACTTGCGGGCCGCCAGCGACATTGTTGCCCATGACCCAGGTCGGACGGTGGCCGGTCGTGGCGTCGCGCTGGTAGAGCGACACGGCCTCCGCGCTCATGCCCTGAAAATAATTATATGACGCGTTATAGGCGCGCACATGTTCGAGGCAGAAACTGAAATATTCGCCCTCGTACTGCCAGCCCTTGGGCGCGCGAAATTCGCCCGCTTCGTTGCAGCCCGGATGGTCACAACGCACTTTGACGGTTTGGACGGGCTCCTTGGTCTTCGGCTTGGCCCGGATGCGGTCGAAAATAGGCGAATTCAAATCCATGCGTGCCATTATGGTAGTCTTTACGATCGTCGCAACCCGTCAGCTGCGATAAAAGACAAATCGAACCGCGGTGTGGGAATTTCTCAATGAGCAACATGGCCAGTATGGCGGAACGCATCAAGCAGAAATTGCAGGCCGCTCTCGTACCCGTTTCGCTCGATGTGATCGACAAATCCCATAAGCATGCCGGGCATGCACATGCGGTAACCCACGCTGCCAAGGCGGGCCGCTCGGGCGAGACCCACTTTAAGGTGAAAGTGGTGTCCGAAAGCTTTAAGGGCAAGAGCGTGCTGGCCCGTCACCGCATGGTGAACGATCTTTTGCGCGCCGAATTCGCCGAGGGCGTCCACGCGCTCGCCATCGAGGCCAAAGCGCCGGAGGATTAAGCGCTTCGCAGCGGTGTCATGAAATGGCCGCATCTCGCGCGAAGTAAAGGCTCGGGCCGGGGCTGAGCTTTGCAGATCCTCCGCAAGGGGTTAGGGTTGCCGCTTGCGCGCAGCATGCCGGTGCAATCGACGAAATGGGGCGAGTGTCATGCGGTTGCGTCTCTATGGCCTCATAGCCGCCGCGATCCTGTTTGCCGCGGCAGGCCGCGCTGCGGCGACGCCGTCGCTCGTCATGGATGTGGCGACCGGCAACGTGCTCTACGAAAACGAGGCGACGCAGCCCTGGTATCCCGCCTCGCTGACCAAGCTGATGACGGTCTATGTCGCGCTCTCGGCGGTGCGCGACCACCAGATTTCGCTCGATACGCCGCTCGTCGTCTCGCGCCGCGCCGCTTCCATGCCGCCGTCGAAAATGGGCTTCAAGCCCGGCACCGAGGTTACGCTCGGCAATGCGCTCAAAATGCTGATGGTGAAATCGCCCAACGATCTCGCCATTACGATCGCCGAAGGCATCGCCGGCTCGGTCGAGGCCTTTGCCGACGACATGAACGATGCCGCCGGGCGGCTCGGCATGACGGAGAGTCACTTCGTCAATCCGAACGGCCTGCACAATCCGGATCATTATTCGTCGGCGCGCGATCTCGCCATCCTCGGCCGCGCCATCTATCTCACCTTTCCGCAATATGCCGACCTGTTCGACATCGGCGCGATCCGCGTCGGCAACCAGATCATCCGCAATCACAACAATATGCTCGGCCGCTATCCCGGCGTCGACGGCATGAAGACGGGCTTCACCTGCAACGCCGGCTTCAATCTTGTCGCCAGCGCGACGCGCGGCAACCGTCATTATATCGCTGTGGTTCTCGGCGCGCCGAGCGCGCAGACGCGTCTCGTCCGCACCGCTGTTCTGCTCGACCGCGCCTTCACTGGCGTTGACCATCCGCAACCGATGGAGGCGGACGGTCCGACAGGCGGCACGCCGGAGGATATGCACGATTCCGCCTGCCGACGGCGCGGCCGCGCCGTCGGCGCGTTTCAGGCCGAGACCGATCGCTTGGAAGAGCCGCTGCTGGCGCTCAGTCAAAGGCCGCAATCGCCGTTGGGCCTCTTCAGCGCTTCCGCTCTGGCGCAGGAAACGCCGGTCGCCTTGCGCATCGCCATGATGCCAGAACCGGCCTTCGATCCCGAGCCGGTCGGCATCGGCCCCGTGGCGGGCTATAACGGCCCTATCGCCGGTCCGCGCGCGCCGCATACGCCGGTGGGTACGCCGCTCCTTGCCGATGTGAAGCCGATCGCCGCCACCCCAGCGAGCGGGCCGAATGAAGATGCGCCCGACGCCAGCGACGATCATGACACCGCCAAGGTCGCAGCCGACGAAGGCGACAGCGACACCCCGCATCCCGCCAAAGCCGAGAAACATTCGAAAACGAAACATGCCAAGGCCGGCAAAGCCAAGACGCATCACGAAGCCGCGGCGAGGCCGGCGCATGGCAAGCACAGACTGGCGAAAGAGAGCAAGAAATCCAAGGCCGCCACGCACAAGTCGAAAGCGAAATCCGCCAAGCTCTCAAAGAGCAAATCCGCCAAGGGGAAGGCTTCAAAGACCACCGGCAAAAAGGTCAAATCGAAGAAGCCCGGCGGCAAATCGCATCCGAAACACGCCGCCAGCTCGGACAATTGAGCGCCGCTGCCGGATTGAATCGCCCCGCCGCGCGGCTTATCTCTGCGCCACTTGACGTTTCACGCGCGGCCGCTTTCGCGCTTACGCTGGATCGAGATGATGATTGACCCGCGCCGGCCGCCGATCTTTCCGCTCACGATCCTCACCGGCTTTCTCGGCGCCGGCAAGACGAGCCTGCTCAACAGACTGCTCAAGGCGCCGGAGCTTGCCGACGCTCTCGTCCTTATCAATGAATTCGGCGAGGTCGGGCTCGATCATCTCTTCGTCGAAAAGGTCGATGGCAATCTCATCGTCATGGCCTCGGGTTGCCTCTGCTGCACCATCCGCGGCGATCTCGTCGCCACGCTCGAAGATCTGCTGCGCCGGCGCGACAACAATCGCATCGCGCCGTTCAATCGCATCATCATCGAGACGACCGGCCTCGCCGATCCGGCGCCGATCCTCCACACGATCATGTATCATCCCTATTTCATGCTGCGGCTGCGGCTCGATGGCGTGATCAGTCTCGTCGATGCGGTCAACGGCGCGGCAACGCTCGACAAGCATAAGGAGGCGGTGAAACAAGCCGCCGTCGCCGACCGGCTGGTGATCAGCAAGGGCGATCTGTTGCCGCCGGGCGATGCCGGACTCGCGGCACTGCATGCACGGCTCAAAGCGCTCAATCCGACGGCGGTCCAGCTTGATGGCGCGCGCGGCGAGGCAAACCCGGCGGCGCTGCTCAACATCGGCCTTTACGACCCCGACAAGAAAATCCCCGACGTGCGCCGCTGGCTGAATGCGGAAGCCTTGGAGGAGCACGCGGAACACAATCACCATCACGATGATGATGACCACGATGGCCACGAGCATCATCATGATCACGCGGCCGGGCATGACCTGAACCGTCATGACGCGCGCATCCGCGCCTTCGCACTGCGTCATCCGACGCCGGTGCTGCCCGCGACGATCGAGATGTTTCTCGAATTGCTGCGCACCGCGCATGGCGCGCATCTTCTGCGCGTCAAGGGCATCATCGCACTCGCCGACGATCCCGCGCGGCCGCTCGTCATCCATGGCGTGCAGCACATTTTCCATCCGCCGGCGCGGCTCGAAGCGTGGCCCGACGACGATCATACGACGCGGATCGTTTTCATTCTCGAAGATATGGAGCCGAGCTTCGTGAAAGGGATGTGGGAGGCTTTCGTCGGCTTCGCCGCCGATACGCCCGATGCCGCGGCGCTGACGCAAAATCCGCTGAAAATTTCGTCCGGCGGCCTTTTGGCCTAGCTCTCTTTCGGCTTCTGCGTACCGCTCGCCGGCTCGCGCAGAATGAAGCCTTTACTCTCGAGCCCCGGCAGGTTGACGTTCATCACCGGCGGCGGTGCATCGAACAACGTCTCTTTCTTGAACCGGCGATAGATCTCGAAGTTCAATTCGCTGGTGACGGTCTTCACCGACAGGATGTCAGCGACATAGCAGTAAAATTCGAAGTTGAAGGTCGTGCCGGTGATCTCCGAGAAGACGATGAGCGGCGCCGGCTTTTGCAGCACGTTCTTGTTGTTCGCCGCCACGTCGAGCAGAACCTCACGCACCTTTTGCGGATCGGCGGCCATGTTCACCGGGACCGTCAGTTTGACGCGTCCGGTCTTGTCGGTGCGGACGAAATTCTTGACGACACCGGCGACGAGGTCGGAATTGGGAATGACGACCGCCGCGCGATCGAAGGTCTCGATCTCGGTCGAGCGGACGTTGATGCGGCGGACGATGCCTTCGTTCGAGCCGACCGAAATCCAGTCGCCGACCCGGATGGCGCGCTCCCAGAGCAGGATCAGCCCGGAGACGAAATTGTTGACGATCGATTGCAGGCCGAAGCCGATACCGACCGAGAGCGCGCCGGCGACGATGGCGAGCTTGGCGAAATCGACGCCGAGATAGGCCAGCGCCAAGCCAAGGGCGAGGATGCGCCCGACATAGCCGATGCTCGTCTTGATCGCATTGCGCAGGCCGAAATCGAGCCGCGTGTGCGGCAGGAAGCTGACTTCGAGCCAGCGCTCGACGGCTCGCGTCGCCGCATAGCCAGCGATGAAGACCAAGATGGTGAAGACGACGCGCGAGAGCGAAATCGTCACATCGCCGATCTTGAAGCCGAAAAAGGCGGCGTAGAGATAGCCGGTGATGTCGGCGGATTGCACGCCCCAGGGCGCCAGCGCGGCGAGCAGCGCGCCGATGAAAATCACCACACGGGCAATGCCGGAGGTAAGAATTGCGAATTGCTCGAAGGCCTCGCGGCTGAGCCCTGTCGAGAGCATCGCGCGGCGGCCGAAGGCGCTCGTTGCGGTCATGCCGCGGCCGAGCGTGCTCTCGATGAGCGTCACCAGCATGAAGGCGAGCGCGCCGACCGCGCCGATCCAGATGACCTGGTCGACCATGAAGCTGCTCAAGGTCAGATAGCCGCCGAGGCAGGCCGCGAAAATGAGCAGCACCGCCGCCCAAAGGACGGTTCGCAGAAGTCCGAACCAGTTTACCGTCTGGCTGGTGCGCGGGCCGAAGACCTGCTCGGTTTCATCCTCGTCTTTCTGGCCGATCCAGAGCGAGGCCGCGATCGCGACGGCGGCGGCGAAGGCGCAGAGCCCGCGCAGAAACGTCTGACTCGTCCACGAGGCCTCGGCCATATCGGCGAGGGCGGCCGCAATGCGGCCGAAGGAAACGACAGCGGTGACGAGCAGAACGGTACGCTGAACTTGCGCCGCCGTCCCGTCATCGACTTTCAGAAGCCGCCATTCGTGCCGCGCCGGCGCCAGCAGCGCTTGCGCGAGGCCCGCCGCGATCTCGATGCGCAGCGCGGCAAAGAAGACGGCGCGGACCAGTGGTTGCGCTTTGAGATCGATGTCGATGACGCCGAAGCCATGCGCCAGACTTCCGATCATCACCACAGCGGCGAGCGGAAAGGCGGCGACGACGAAGAACACGCGCCAGGCGGCGAGGATCTTTTGCAGCGGCGTCGGCGGTTCGGTGGCGGGCTGACGAAAGGCCGCGCGGCGCGTGCCACGCGTCACCGGCCAGTAGAGCAGAATGATGGTTGCGACGAGGCCCCAGAAGACCGGTGCGCGCCAGCCAGCGAGTGTTGTATTGGTCTGCGCCAGCCATGTGCTGGTCTTGTCATGCAAGACCGCGAGGTTGTCCGGCAGCTCGCCGAGGGCCTTCTGCCAGAGCGTGGGGCTCGCGAGGCTAGATTCCCGTTGCAACAGAGATTGGGCGAGCCGCGCCCGCAGCCGCGCGGCGATCGTCGCCTGCGCCTGCTGATTTTGGACGATCAGCAGATTGGCGCGTTTGACGAGTGCGTCGAGGTCGTCGAAGGCCTTTTGCCGTTTGACCCGCTCGGCGGCGACGTCCGCCGCTTCCGGCGCCGCTTTTGGCGCGGGCGGCGCGCCGAGCTGATCGAGCTGCGCCTTCTGCGCCGCGAGCCGCGGCGTCAAATGGTCGAGCACGCGTTGCAGCGAGAGCGCCAGCGGCTGTGTCTCGTCTTGCAGTTTTTGCAAGATTTCCTTGGGCAGGCCCGGCTGCTGCAGCGTCGTATCGATATCCTGAAGGCTCTTGGCTGCGGCGTCGATCTGGGCGGAATCGAGATCGTTTAATGTGTTGGCGGCTTGCGCCGCGAAGCTCGCGCCAAGCCAAAGCGCGAACACGAGAAGGATGTGCCGGGCGAGACGCGGAAGGGTCAAAAGCGCAAGCTCCGATCGAAGGCCGCAGGCGAAACGGCCGGGGATGTCCGCCGGTGCGCCCTGTTCGCCGGGAAAGACGGCGGCTTCATGGCCTCAAACCTGGGGCGGATAGAGATGCGTCACCCCGTGAAAATCGCGCAGCCGGTAGCGCCCGTCCGCATCCGCCGCGGCGCCCTCGATCGGCACTTTGCCGAAGCCGCCGGGGATGTCGAGCATATAGTGCGGCTGGCAGAGGCCGGAGAGTTTGCCGCGCAGCGCGGCGACGAGCTTCTGCCCCTCGGCGATGGAGAGGCGGAAATGCGCGGTGCCGCGCGCAAGATCGGGATGGTGCAGATAATAAGGTTTTACACGCATGGCGACGAAGCCGCGCATCAGCGCCGCCAGCGTTTCGACATCGTCGTTCACGCCGCGCAACAGAACGCTCTGGCTCAGCATCGGAATGCCGGCATCGATGAGTTTCGCGCAGGCGGCCTCGGCGGCATCGGTCAGTTCCCGCGCGTGGTTGGCATGGAGCGCGACATAGACGGCCTTGTCCGATGTGCGCAGCAGCGTGGCGAGTGCCTCCGTCACGAGGTCGGGCGCGACGACCGGCACGCGCGTATGGATGCGCACGATTTTGACATGTGCGATCTGGTGCAGCCGGTCGAAGATCTCTTCGAGCCGCCGCAGCGAGAGAATGAGCGGGTCGCCGCCGGTGAGGATCACTTCGAAAATTTCGTCATGCGCGGCGATATAGCCGAAGGCCCGGTCGAGCGCGGCGGGCGTCAAATGCGTGGCGCCGCCGGGGCCGACGCTCTCGCGGCGGAAGCAAAAGCGGCAATAGACCGGGCAGGCATGCAGAAGCTTGAGCAGCACCCGGTCGGGATAGCGATGGACGATGCCTTCGACCGGGCTTAGCGCCGCGTCGCCGATCGGATCGCTCAGCTCTTCCGGCGCGGTCATCAGTTCGGCGGCATCTGGAATGAATTGCCGCGCGATCGGATCGGCGGGATCGGCGCGGTCGATCAGCGCGGCGACGGTCTCGTTGACGGCGATGGCGTAACGCGCGCCGACATCCTCCAGCGCCTGCGCCGCCTCCGGCGCGACAAACCCGGCGGCGACCAATTCATCGACGCGGGTCAAGGTCGGCTTGCTCACAGCGACGTTCCCGTTTCCGCGACCGGCGCCCACAGAACGTCTTCGATGCGTTTGGCGCCCGTCGCGAGCATGACGAGCCGGTCGAAGCCAAGCGCGATGCCGCTCGACGGCGCCATGGCCGCGAGCGCCGCGAGGAAATCCTCGTCGATCGGATAGGCATCGCCATAGATGCGTTGGCGCTCGTCCATAGCCTCGGTGAAGCGGCGGCGTTGTTCGGCGGCGTCGGTCAATTCGCCGAATCCGTTGGCAAGTTCGACGCCGCAGACATAGAGCTCGAACCGTTCGGCGAAACGCCTGTCGTCCTTGAGCCGGGCGAGCGCCGCTTCCGGCGCCGGATAATCGGTCAGCAGTGTCGCGCGGCCGTGGCCGAGGTTGGGCTCGATCTTGGCCGAGAGAATCTTGCTGAAGAGGTCGGACCAGGTGTCATCTTCCGCCACGCGAACGCCGAGCGCGGCGGTGTGGCGCGCGAGCGCCTCGCGGTCGCAGCCCTGCGCGTCATAAGTTTGCGTGAGGTCGAAGCCGGCGTAACGCTGGAACGCTTCAGCGACAGTCAAGACTTCGGGCTCTGTGGACGCCTCCGCCGTCGCCTCGCGAAAGCGGAAGGTGCGGGTTCCCGCCGCCTCGGCCGCGGCGGCGAGCAGCGCGGCGCAATCCTTGAAGAGCGCTTCATAAGGCGCCCTGGCCCGGTACCATTCGAGCATGGTGAATTCGGGATGGTGCAGCGGGCCGCGCTCGCGGTTGCGGAAGACGTGGGCGAGACTGAAAATCCTCGCCTCGCCCGCCGTCAGCAGCTTTTTCAGCGCGAATTCGGGCGAAGAATGCAGATAGAGCCGCGATCTGTCGCCGGCGGGGCCGATCAGCTCGGTCGCAAAGGCGGAAATATGCGTCTCGTTGCCCGGTGAGACTTGCAGGATCGGCGTGTCGGCCTCAAGGAAGCTCTCGGCGTCAAACCAGGCCCGCACCGCCTTGGTTATGGCAGCCCGCGCCTTGAGATAAGGCCGTCGTCCGGTCTCGGAATCGGCCCGTGGCCAGAAAGAAGGCTTGCTCATTTCCTCATTTCGCTTGAAAACCCCCCGGCAAGCCGGGTAGCCAGGGCGCAGGCGCTTATAGCCCAGCCCGCGGGGCCGCGGCAGCCCACAAAGATCGACCGCAGCCGGTTGATCAACCCATTGAATTTCAAAGCGTTTCAATTCAAGCGCCGGCTCGGATCAAACGTCGCTTGGTTTAGAGACGAAGGAAAACTCGTGAAAGTCATCGCCAGCTCAATCCGCAAGGGCAACATTCTCGAGCGAGAGGACGGCCAGCTTTACGTCGTGCTGACCGCCGAGAGCTTCCACCCCGGCAAAGGCACGCCGACGACGCAGATCGACATGCGCCGCCTTTCCGACGGCGTGAAGACCACGGATCGTTACAAGACGACGGAACAGGTCGAGCGCGCCTTCGTCGAGGACGCCAATTACAATTACCTCTTCCAGGATGGCGAACACTATACGTTCATGAACGCCGATACCTATGATCAGGTGAGCGTATCGGCCGATGTGATTGGCGATCAGGCGGTCTATCTGCAGGAAGGCATGACCTGCATTCTCTCGCTCTTCAACGGCATTCCGGTCGCGATCCAATTCCCGCCGCGCGTGACGCTGGAGGTTGTCGAGACCGAGCCGGCGATGAAGGGGCAGACAGCCTCATCGTCCTATAAGCCGGCGAAGCTTTCGAACGGTGCCCGCACCATGGTGCCGCCGCACATCCAGCCCGGCACGCGCGTCATCATCCAGACCGAAGACGGTTCCTACGTCGAGCGCGCCAAGGACTAAGTAAGCAAGGACTGAGTTAAGAGAGCGTCGCGCGTCGTCACATTTGCGACGGCGCGTCTCGGGGCGTCTCAAATTCATCCAAGATCGCGATGCGTTGAGGTTGCATCAACCTCAACGCATGTGACGCGATCAATTCCCATAAGATAGAGCGGGATTGGCGCGAAAAACCGGCGTCCACTTTTTCGCATCCCGCTCTATTGCCGCGCGGCGGCATTGCGCTTATCATTTCGCAAGCCTTGGGGTGCTGCTGAAAACTCGGCGGCTGAGATCAGACCCTTTGAACCTGAATCTGGGTAATGCCAGCGCAGGGACAGGCAATACGCAAAGCGCAGCCGGAGTCTGTCTGCGCCCGTATCGCTCCTGCGCCGGTCCAAATGAAACGGAGCCGGCCGATGAACATCCGTCAAAAGCCCGAAAATCTCATCCCGCAGAGCGTTACGTGCGGCCCGCTGCCGGGCGCGCGCAAGGTCTATGTCGCGCCACGCTCGGACATCCGCGTGCCGTTCCGCGAAATCGTGCTGGAGCCGTCCGCCAACGAGCCGCCGGTGCGCGTCTACGATGCCTCCGGGCCTTATACGGAAGATGCGCCGCACATCGATCTCTCACAGGGCCTGCCGCGTCTGCGGGCGCCCTGGTACGCGGCGCGGGGTTTTGAGGCTTACGCGGGCCGCGCGATCAAGCCGGAAGACAACGGCAATGTCGGCACCGACAAGCTCGTCCCGCCCTGCCCGGCCAATGTCGCGCCGCTGCGCGGCGAGCACGGCAAGCCAGTGACACAATATGAATTCGCCCGCGCCGGCATCATCACAGAAGAGATGATCTATGTCGCGGCGCGCGAAAATCTCGGCCGCGAGAAGATGCTGGCGAATGCGGAGGACAAGCTTGCCGATGGCGAAAGCTTCGGCGCGTCGATCCCGGCTTTCGTGACGCCGGAATTCGTCCGCGACGAGATCGCCCGCGGCCGTGCCATCATCCCCGCCAACATCAACCATGCGGAATTGGAACCGATGATCATCGGCCGCAATTTCCTGGTCAAGATCAACGCCAATATCGGCAATTCCGCTGTCACCTCCTCGGTCGCGGAAGAGGTCGATAAGATGGTCTGGTCGATCCGCTGGGGCGCCGATACGGTGATGGACTTGTCCACCGGCCGCAACATCCACAATATCCGCGACTGGATCATCCGCAACGCGCCGGTGCCGATCGGCACCGTGCCGATCTATCAGGCGCTCGAAAAAGTCGATGGCGACCCGATCAAGCTGACGTGGGAGATTTTCCGCGACACCTTGATCGAGCAGGCCGAGCAGGGCGTCGATTATTTCACCATCCATGCCGGCGTGCGCCTCGCCTATGTGCCGCTCACCGCGCGGCGCACGACGGGCATCGTCTCGCGCGGCGGCTCGATCATGGCGCGCTGGTGCCTGTCACACCACAAGGAGAGCTTCCTCTACGAGCATTTCGACGAGATTTGCGACATCATGCGCGCCTATGATGTCTCCTTCTCGCTCGGCGACGGTCTGCGGCCGGGCTCGATCGCCGACGCCAATGACCGTGCGCAATTCGCCGAACTCGAAACGCTTGGCGAACTCACCAAGATCGCCTGGGACAAAGGCTGCCAGGTGATGATCGAAGGCCCCGGCCATGTGCCGATGCACAAGATCAAGGTGAACATGGAAAAGCAGCTCGAGGAATGTGGCGAGGCGCCGTTCTATACGCTCGGGCCGCTGACGACCGACATCGCGCCGGGCTATGACCACATCACCTCGGGCATCGGTGCGGCGATGATCGGCTGGTTCGGCTGCGCCATGCTTTGCTACGTCACGCCGAAGGAACATCTCGGCCTGCCCGACCGCGACGATGTGAAAACCGGCGTCATCACCTATCGCATCGCGGCACACGCCGCCGATCTCGCCAAGGGCCATCCGGCGGCGCAGGTCCGCGATGATGCTTTGTCACGCGCGCGGTTCGATTTCCGCTGGCAGGATCAGTTCAATCTGTCGCTCGACCCGGAGACGGCGCGAAGCTTCCACGACGAGACGCTGCCGAAGGAGGCGCACAAGGTCGCGCATTTCTGCTCGATGTGCGGGCCGCAATTCTGCTCGATGAAGATCAGCCAGGATTTGCGCGAGGAAGCCGCCGCGATCGAGGCGCGTGAGAAGGGGATGGCCGACAAGAGCGCGGAGTTTGTGGAAAAGGGCGGCAAGCTTTACGTTTGAGAAACGCCCCGTGCTGGTGTTGTTTGAGAATCGCAAGCACGTGAGAGAATGCGAAAAGTGGCAGAATGTCGGGCTAGTGCAGCACGGGGACTCAAATGGCCAAACTGACGCATTTCAAGGTCACGAATTTCCGAAATGTCCACGACTCCGATTGGATCGAGGTTGGAAAAGTGACGGCTTTGATCGGCCAGAATGAGGCCGGCAAAAGCAACCTATGCGAGGCATTGTTCAAGCTATATCCCTTCGACGATTCGAAATACGATATCGACTTTGACTGGCCAGTTGATCTCTGGGAGAAGAAAGACGCCAACGCAGTCGTATGCCGAGCGCGATTTGAACTAAGCTCCGAGGAGGAGGCTGCATTATTGGCGGCCTTGCAACCGCCAGCTCCAAAGTCAAACTCACAGACGCCCGATGCGCCGCCTCCCGCTGTTGAGCGCGTCGCAAAGACCGACGCTTCAAAACCCATCATCGTTGAGCTTAGTAAAAATTATAAAGACAGCTTAGTTTCGAGCTTCGAGAACATCAGCGGGAAGTACCAACATGAGGCTGCACGGAAAGCAGTAAACGCAGCAATTCCTAAGTTCGTATATATCTTCGATTATGACATGTCTGGCCAGACAATTGAATTGCCACAGCTAGCGCAGCGGCTTCAACAAGTCGGTTATGCGAAGCTGAATTCTGAAGAACAAACTATTAAAATCATTCTCGATTTGGCTAAGGTCAATATCGAAGATTTCCTAAAGAAAGGCGATACACCGATAGGCCGCACTTTGCGCTCCTACGACAAGCGCCAAGCATCGGCATTTCTAACGCGAAAATTTCAAGAGCTTTGGAAACAGAAGAAGGTTGAGTTCGATATTGAGATAGACGGACCGACGTTGAACATCTTCGTTAAGGACCAGGGCTTCTCGATGCCCGTTCGTCTTGACCGTCGCTCAACGGGATTTCGTTGGTACGTCTCGTTTGCCTGGCGATTTACGCATGCAACTGCCGGAGAATTCAAAGATGTAGTTTTGCTCTTGGAAGAGCCCGGTGTTCATTTGCACCCGGCGGGGCAGCGCGATCTTGTCCGGTTTTTTGATGGGCTAGGCCAGAACAACCAAATTATCTATACAACCCATCTTCCGTACATGATCGATACCGGCACGCCAGAGCGCGCAAGGATAGTGGAAATCGAGGATCATCACACAAAGGTCATTAAGGGTATCGTCTCTTCATCGCGACAACCGATGATGGTGATTGAGGCAGCACTGGGTCTGAGCCCTAGTATGAGCGACCTCTTGGGTCATCGGATTACTCTTATTGTGGAAGGAACGGACGATTTTGTGATTTTAAACAAACTTTCGGGTGTGTTTGCCAAGTCGGGTAAGGACGCGCTTCCTCCGGAAGTATACCTTTGGCCCGCGCATGGCGCATCGAAGTCGCCGATGTATGCCGGGTTTCTGATCGGTCATCATTGGAAAGGTGGCGTATTACTCGACAGCGACGAAGAGGGGCGCGTCGCTGCAAAGAAAATAAAGGAGTTGTACGGTCCCGTTCTCAGTGGCTTTCCTGTACTGACACTGGGCCCAGCTATTGGAAAGAAAGACGCTTGCATTGCTATAGAGGACTTGTTGCCGCGTCGACTGTATTTGGATTGCGTCAGCGCGGCATACAAGATCAAAATTGAAGAGAACGAGCTGATTGAACTGGACGTTCGCCCTATCTCAGCTGCTGTCGACGGGCTACTGAAGGCCAGAGGATTTAGCGGGCTAGATAAACCGCGGGTTCTGGGAGAACTCCTACGAATTTTCGATACCTGGGACGTGGTGGACGATTTGCCACCAGAACTAAATGAACGAACCGAGACACTATTCAAGAAGATCCGCGACTCGTTCGCGCCGAAACTGCCTGAAGCGTAATCATCCGCTGATCGAGGGAAAGCGCGATGACATGATGACATCATGCAAGCTCTCTTTTGCGATTGGCTCGTCCCCCCTAATTTCGTGCATCACTGGCCCATAGGCGAAGAGCGCCGTGCCGCCCGATGATATTGCCGGTGCGCAACAGCAAGATAAAGCCGCCGGAGACGAAACCTCACCTCGTCGCGCCGCTCGGAGCGACAAGGGCATGGCCCACAAGAGCGCGCGCGGCACGGCACATAGCTTGCTGGTCGTTCTGCGTATCCGTTTGAAGCTGTTGCAAACGCGACATTCCTCGCGGCGGCTTAAGCGGAATGTTTCACCGGCGGTGCCGGAAAGAGGCCCCGGTTCCTCCTGTCGATCTCGCCAGATTGCGCGCTCGATTTCCAAGGCGGCGCGCGGATCGACCCGATTCATGGCGACTTCCCGACATTGAGGATGGCAGATGACAACGATTACCGACACGCCCTATGCCAAATTGGAGGCCGAGGGGCGGCTGCTGAAACCGAGCCTGAAGGCGGATACGCATGTCGCGGGCCGGTTCGGCTTCCGTGGCGACATTTCCTTTGACGAGCCGGAAACCGTGCTGAAGGAGGTCTTCACCGTCTCCGAAAGCGGCAAGCCGGCGATCGGTTTCCTCGCCGGGTCCATCAAGGAATATGCGACGCTGCCGAAGCTTATTGAAACCCTCGGCGACGCGCTCGACGCCGACGGCAAATATATCGTTTATGTCGCCGATATTCCGCTCGGCTGCCGTTGGTATATGCCGCTCGGCGCGGCGAAAATCTTCGTCGTCGCGATCGACGAAACCAGCGTCTACAACGAGCTGATCGACATTTTCTATGTCGACAAGGCCAAGCTCAAGAAATTCGACACGTCCGCCAAGCTCGACGCTTTGGCGGATGTCGGCCTGAAATATGGGTCGCTTACCGATTACGAAGCGATTTCCTATGAGGAAGGCCTGAAACGCCAGTCGGCGGCCTGAGCGGCGCACCCGCGGGCCGGAAACCACGGCAAGAGCGCCACGTTTGTCGAGACGGATGGCAGGTTTTGTTGTAAGAGGCCGCGCAGGGGGCGCGGCCTAGCCGTTTCGGATTCAAGTCCGGGACGGGTCGCTGCGCCGACTTGCGATTTGACTCGCCATTTTGACGTGGGACGCCGCATGCCTTCCAAACTCGACCAGTTGAAGCAATGGACGATCGTCACCGCCGACACCGGCGATATCGGCGCCATCGCGCAATATAGACCACAGGATTGCACGACCAATCCGTCGCTCATCCTCAAGGCCGCGGAGATGGAGGCGCATCAGGCGCTCGTCGAAGAGGCGATCCTTTGGGGCGTCGATCGCAACATCCCGACGAGCCGCATCGCCCAGCGCCTCGCGGTCAATTTCGGCGCCGAACTGACGAAGCTCGTGCCCGGCCGCGTCTCGACTGAGGTCGATGCCGATCTCTCCTTCGATGTCGAGGGCACGGTCGCGCAGGCGCGCGAGATCATCGCCGATTATCATCAGCGCGGCGTCGGGCGTGAGCGCGTGCTCATCAAGGTCGCCGCGACATGGGAGGGCATCCAGGCCGCCTCGATCCTTCAGAAGGAGGGCATCGAGGTCAATCTGACGCTGGTGTTTTCACTGGCGCAGGCGGCGGCGGCCTTCGAGGCTGACGCCTATCTCATCTCGCCCTTCGTCGGCCGCATTCTCGATTGGCATGTGAAGAACGAGGGTAAGAGCTACACGGCCGAGACGGACCCCGGCGTGCTCTCCGTCCACCAGATCTATGCCTATGCCAAGGCCTATGAGGCGAAGACGATCATCATGGGCGCGTCGTTCCGCAACCGGGGCGAGATCGAGGCGCTCGCCGGCTGCGATAGCCTGACGATCGCGCCGGTTTTGCTCGATGAATTGGCGAAGGATAATGGGTCGTTGCCGCGCGCGCTAGAACCCGAGAGCGCCAGGCTTCTCGCGCCGGCGCAAATGTTCCTCGACGAGAAGAGCTTCCGCTACATGCTCAACGAGGACGCGATGGCAACGGAAAAGCTCGCCGAGGGCATCCGCGTCTTCGCCCGCGACATGCAGGCTTTGCGCGAGCTTGTCTCGAAGCGGTTGGCGATGGCGGCGTGACGTCATGGCCGGGCTTGTCCCGGCCATCCCCGCGGTTCAGTCTCATGGGATGCATGGCGCGGTGAAGAAAAGCGACATTATCAATCTTCTTGGCGCGAAATACGGGTTCGTATCGCATCTGGAAATATCGACGCCCATCACGGGTTTCCAATATGCACTCATCGATCGAACCCAATATACCCGCTGCGAGAGAGCGGTCTATGGCATCGTCGATGAGAACGCGCTTTCCGATCAAGACATCACCTATGGAACGTCGCAACGCACCTCTTGCGACATCGTCAGCGCGTTATCGACAAAGCCGCTCTTCGATGTCGTTTTCGTCGATCCTCACCACACTTACGAAAATAGTTTCGAGGATATTGTCGGTGGGTTCAGTCTTCTGCGCCAGGGCGGTGCACTCGTTATTCATGACTGCAATCCTCCCAATTCGGGCGTCGCCGCGCCGGATTTCACGCCGGGGGATTGGTGCGGCGTGACCTATTGGGCCTATATCGATTTCGTTCTCGGGCGCGCCGGCATCACCTATTACACCGTTGATACGGATTACGGGTGTGGCGTCGTTTTCAAGCAGCCAGGCCCCGACCGCGATACGAGCGGGCTGCAATTCGACTGGGTTCGAATGTCTCGGAATGACAATTCACGATACGATTATTTTGACCGGAATCGCCAAAGACTTCTCAATCTCATCAGCGTCGACGAATTTCGAATTCGCGAAGGACTGCCGCTCCTCACGCCGCCTTCTGCTTCGGCGTGATGAGCTTGCGGTTGACGACGAGTTCAGCGATCTGCACGGCGTTGAGCGAGTTGGCGTCAGCAAGGCTGGCGATGGCGCCGTCAATTCCCTCTCCCCGCTTGCGGGGAGAGGGCTAGGGTGAGGGGCTGGGGGCAAATGAGCGCCAATCCCTCGGCCCCTCACCCCAACCCTCTCCCCATTTCGCTTTCGCTCATGGGGCGAGGGAGCAACGCGGGCTCACCTCAATTCATCATCGTCACGATCGCGCCGATCGCCTCGCCGTCGCGCACCAGCGCGATGCCGGCGCGGCCGGCGAGGTCTTCCCAGCTTGCGGCCGGGCTTTCGAAGCGCACAATCCTGTCGCCGGGCCGCATCTCACGCTTCAGCTTTTGCCAGTCCGCGCGGAGGCCCGAGCCGCCGAGCTCAGCGTCGATCTCTTCGACGCTGACCGGTGCCTGAAGCCATTCGGCGGGGACGGCGTCCATTCTCACGCGGCCTTCCGCTTCGGCGTGATGAGCTTGCGGTTGACCAAAAGCTCGGCGATCTGCACGGCGTTCAGCGCCGCGCCCTTGCGCAGATTGTCGGCGACGCACCAGAACGAAAGGCCATTCTCGACCGTCGCGTCTTCGCGGATGCGCGAGACAAAGGTCGCGTCCTCGCCCGCCGCCTCGTGCGGGGTGATGTAGCCGCCGGGCTCGTGCTTATCGATCACCAGCACGCCCGGGGCTTCCCGTAGAATTTCCCGCGCGTCGTCGGCCGTGATCGGCTTTTCGAATTCGACATTCACCGCCTCGGCATGGCCGATGAAGACCGGCACGCGCACGCAGGTCGCGGTGAGCTTGATCTTGGGGTCGAGGATCTTCTTCGTCTCGGCCATCATCTTCCACTCTTCCTTCGTATAGCCGTCCTCCATGAAGACGTCGATCTGGGGAATGAGATTGAAGGCGATGCGCTTCGGAAATTTCTTGGTCTCGACGCTGTCGGAGACGAAGATCGAGCGGGTCTGCGAGAACAATTCGTCCATCCCCTCCTTGCCGGCGCCGGAGACGGATTGATAGGTCGAAACGACGACACGCTTGATCGTCGCCGCGTCATGCAGCGGCTTCAGCGCGACGACAAGCTGCGCGGTCGAGCAATTCGGATTGGCGATGATGTTCTTCTTGGCGAAGCCCTTTACCGCGTCGGCATTCACCTCCGGCACGATCAGCGGCACGTCCGGGTCCATGCGCCAGGCGGAGGAATTATCGATCACGACCGCGCCTTGACGGCCGATCTTTGGCGACCATTCCTTCGACACCGTGCCGCCGGCCGACATCAGGCAGATGTCGGTGCCGGAGAAATCGTAATTCTCCAGCGCTTTGCAGACGAGCGTCTTGTCGCCATAGGACACGTCCGTGCCGATCGAGCGCGAGGACGCGAGCGCAACGACCTCATCGGCCGGAAACCGCCGCTCGGCGAGAATATCGAGCATCTCGCGCCCGACATTGCCGGTGGCGCCGACGACGGCGACCTTGAAACCCATTTTCTTCTCCTTTGCGGCCGGGCGGGATCGGGAAAATGTGAAGCGGCTTTCCGCTAGCATCCCGCGCGCAGACCTGAAAATCCGCGGCGGCGCTGCCATAACAAAGATCGGGCGAAAAATCACCCGTACAAGAGCCTTCAGCGTGGGCGCAGGCAACATAGGCGCGTAAAGCCTCTGTTGACCCTACCCGCAGAAAGCCGCCGACCCGGTAACCGGCGGCAAGCCCTGCCGTGCGAATCTGTCTCCGCCTTTCGCGAGGCGGGGAATGCTATGCACGCCACTTTCGACGATATCAGGCCGACCCGGCGGCTCGAACAGCCGCAACGGCCGCGCAAGCGTAGGCGCGGCGTTTCAGTCCGCACCGCGGCGATCGTCGCCATCCTCTTCGCCGCCGGCCTGGTGCTGATCTCTGGCCGCGATCCGGCGCCGAGGCCGCCCGAGACGCAGGTGGTCGCCGCGCCGCCGCCGGAATGGATCGATATCGCTCACCCGCTCGTGCTTTTCGATCTCTCGGCACCGCAGCTCGCGCGTCTGCCGCAAAGCTATGCCGCCCGGCGCAATGAGCTTGGCGGCGGCCGGCAGGATAGTCTCACCTTCGGCCGTCTCGACGGCGGCGATCCCTTCTTCCGGCTGACGCTCTACCGCGTCGGGCGCGAGAGCGTGCCGGATGTGCCGCTCTTCATCGATCTCGTCCGCCTCGCGGCGTCCATCGATCTTGCCGTCACCCGCAGCGCCAATCCGGCGAATTTGCCGACCCGGTTCGGGCCGTTCGAGACGGCGGACATCGACCTCGCCGCCGGGGCGGCGGCGCCGGTGCCCTGCCTTGGCTTTCGCGGCGCGGGGCTGAATGGCGCCTTCCGGCTCAGCGGCTTTGCCTGCGGGACCAAGGCTCTGCCAATGTCACGGCCGGCACTCGCCTGCCTTATCGATCGGCTTGAACTTGACGGTGGCGGCGGCGACCCGGCCTTGGTCAGCTATTTCGCCAATTCCGAGATGAATCGCGGCCAGGCCTGTGCCGGGACGGCGCTCGTTCCGGACCCGGCCAAGGCGAGCTGGATCGATCAGGATGATGCACCGCCGCCACTCCGGCTGCGAAAAATGCGCTGATTGGGCTTTTGGCCGGGCGTTATGTGCTTTGTCATTCGCCCCGGGGCAAAAGCCCGGCTAAAATAACGCGCCAGGGTATGGCCCGCCGAATCGGGCGGCCGCTGACCGGGGCGGAAGGAAAGTTCATTCATGCGTTCGATTTCGATGTTCTTGCTGGCCGCGGCCGTCTTTGGCGCGGGCGCCCTCGCCTCAGCTCCCGGCGCTCTGGCGGCGCATAAGCATCATCACCATGCCGCCGTCGTCTATTCCAGCGACCAGCCGCCGCTGACGGTCAACAAGCGCAGCTGGCTCGATCCAGGCAATGTCGTGCCGCAAGGTTCGGAGCAGAATTACGTCACCGCCAACACGGGCTTCAACCAGACGCCGGATCAGGCCTATTTCCCCTCGCGTTTCCACGAAGATAGCCTGCCCCAGCCGCTTTATCCCACCGGCCGGCCGCGGCCGCTGATCGACTTCTGGACGCCGGCCTACCCGCCTTACCCGTAAGCATTTCGCGCAGTCAGGCGCCGGGATCACGCGCCGAAGTCGAAATGCGCCAGCACCGGCACATGATCCGAGGGCCGCTCCCAGCCGCGGCTCTCGCGTAGAACCTTCATACCCGTCAAGGCCGGCGCCAGGCTTTGGCTCGTCCAGATATGGTCGAGCCGGCGGCCCTTATCGGCCTTGGCCCAGTCGGGCGAGCGATAGCTCCACCACGTATAGAGCCGGTCTTCGGCCGGTACATAGCGGCGCAAAGCATCGACCCAAGGGCCGGCGGCAAAGACCCGGCCGAGCCTCTCGACCTCGACCGGCGTGTGGCTCACCACTTTCAATAGCGCCTTGTGGTTCCAGACATCGGTTTCGAGCGGCGCGATATTGAGATCGCCGACCATGACCGCATCGCCGCCGGCAATTCCGTCCGCCGCCATCCAGGCCGCCATTTCGTCGAGGAAGGCGAGCTTATGGGCGAATTTCGGATTGATCTCGGGGTCCGGTTCGTCGCCGCCCGCGGGCACATAGAAATTATGCAGGGTAAAGGCGCGCACATTCGTCGGCGCCAGGGTCACGCTGATGTGCCGCGCATCGCCCTTGTCGCAGAAGGGGCGCCGGTCGATGATTCCGAACGGGATTTTCGAGACGATGGCGACGCCGTGATAGCCCTTCTGGCCGTTGATCGCGATGTGCTCATAGCCCCATTTGCGGAAGGCGCTCGCGGGAAATTCGCTGTCGCGGCACTTCGTCTCTTGCAGGCAGAGGACATCCGGCGCGTGATCCGCGAGAAATTTGCCGACGAGGTCGATGCGCAGGCGGACGGAATTGATATTCCAGGTGGCGAGGGTGAAGGGCAATTTCGGCTCGGAAACTCGGGTTCCCCGATTGAACATGCGCAAGCGCGGCCAGCAAGAAAAGCTTCGTGCCGGTCAGAGGTTTTTGTGCCCCGCTCTGCGCAAAAAATTAGGGCGCCCGACCGAGATCGGACGCCCCGTGGAGCGACACTATACCGGGAGGGGTTCCGGCGAAGCCAGCAGGATCGAACGGGGGGAATTCGTCAGGCCGGCCGTATCACTCTCCGGAAATGAGATAGGTTCGGCCAAAACCGCCCGCAAGAGCGGCCCGAAAAAATTACCGATTGTTAAGCTTACGGGCGGTCCAGGAAAGCGGAGGCTTTTCAATAAACTGCTCTAATTGCCCTGGTTCATGAAACGGCTGCTGGAACCGTCGAGCCGGTTGGAATGAATCTGGAAAACGGACGGATCCGGCGGGGTCTTTAGATCGACGTTGAACAGCGACACGAGGGTCTCGTTGCCCTGCGGGTCGGTGACTTCCCATTGCTTCAGCGCGAAAGTCGCGGGATCGAACATCAGCTTGATGCGCGAGGTGCCGCCGAAGGTTTCCTTGTCGACGACCGTGATCGTCACATTGTCCGGATCGCTGGTGACGTCCTGGACCAGCACGTCACGGGTGAGATCGATCCTGTCCTTGAGCAGGAATTTTAGCGGCGTCTGCCAGATGAAATAGAAGTCCTGCGTTGCCATTTTGCGGTCGACCACCGCAACGGTCAGGCCGTCGGCGACGATGTCGAGCGTCGCGGGCTCGGCATATTCGAAGCGCAGCTTGCCCGGCTTCTGCAGATAGATTTTGCCTTCCGAGCGCCGATCACCGCTGATCTGGACGAAATCGCCGATCATCGTGCGCGTCGCGTTGAAATAATCATCCGCCTTCTGGATCGCGACATTGGGGTCGATCGGCTGGAAGGGCTGCGCCGGCGCCGGCGTTGCGGCGGGCGGATTGGCCGGCGTTGGCGTCGGCGCGATCTCGACGGGGCGCGGCTTCGGCAACGGCGCTGCGGTGGGATCGGCGAGAGCCGCCGCCGGCAGAGCCAAGGCCGCGACGAGAAGCAAACCAGAGACGCCCGCGCGGTCAAAAACAGTCATCGACATACATCTCGCCTTTCGCGCCCGGCGCTGATTCGCTCTCACGGAGATTTATAGCACGGGCCGGCCGCATCGAGCGCGGCCACGCCGCTGGTCGCCGACCGTGCCTTGATGTTCGCGAGCGGTAACGGGGCGATGTGGCGGCAATAGGACGGTTGGCGGAGCGCCCTTGCTCTAATAATCGGCACTGGGCTCGAAGGCGCCGCGGTCGATGCCGCCGCCGACCAGGATGGTGCGCTTGCCGGAATGGTTCGGGGGGCTGACGACGCCTTCCTTCTCCATTCGCTCGACCAGCGAGGCGGCCTTGTTGTAGCCCACGGAAAGGCGGCGCTGAACATAGCTCGTCGAGCATTTCTTGTCGCGCAGGACGATGGCGACGGCGCGGTCGTAGAGATCGCCGCCTTCCTCGCTCTCGGCGCCGGTCGGGAAGCCTTCGCTATCCTCGTCCTGCTGCTCGTCCTCGATGGTGATGGCTTCGAGATATTCCGGCGTGCCCTGGCTCTTCAAATGCGCCACGATCTTTTCGACTTCACCGTCGGAAACGAAGGGGCCGTGGACACGGATGATGCGGCCGCCGCCCGCCATGTAAAGCATGTCGCCCTGGCCGAGCAATTGCTCGGCGCCCTGCTCGCCGAGAATGGTGCGGCTGTCGATTTTCGACGTTACCTGGAAGGAGACGCGGGTCGGGAAGTTCGCCTTGATCGTGCCGGTGATGACATCGACCGAGGGACGCTGCGTCGCCATGATGAGATGGATGCCGGCGGCGCGGGCCATCTGCGCGAGCCGCTGGATCGCGCCTTCGATATCCTTGCCGGCGACCATCATCAGGTCGGCCATTTCATCGACGATGATGACGATATAGGGCAGAGGGGAAAGTTCCATTTCCTCCTGCTCGTAGACGGCCTCGCCGGTTTCGCGGCTGAACCCCGTCTGCACCGTGCGGGTAATGGTGTGGCCCTTGGCGGCGGCCTCGGCGATCTTGGCGTTAAAGCCGTCGATATTGCGCACGCCGAGCTTCGACATTTTCTTGTAGCGCTCTTCCATCTCGCGCACCGCCCATTTGAGCGCGACGACGGCCTTCTTCGGGTCGGTGACGACCGGGGTCAAAAGATGCGGGATGCCGTCATAGACGGAAAGCTCGAGCATCTTGGGATCGACCATGATGAGCCGGCACTGATCGGGCCGCAGCCGGTAGAGCAGCGACAGGATCATCGTATTGATGGCGACGGACTTGCCCGAGCCGGTGGTGCCGGCGACGAGCAGATGCGGCATGCGGGCGAGATCGACGATGATCGGCTCGCCGCCGATCGTCTTGCCGAGCGCGATGGCGAGGCTGTACTTGGTATTCTCGAAATCCTGTGAGGCGAGAAGCTCGCGCAGGAAAACGGTTTCGCGGCGCTGGTTAGGTAGTTCGATGCCGATCACATTGCGGCCTTGCACGACGGCGACGCGGGCCGAGACGGCCGACATCGAGCGGGCGATATCGTCGGCGAGGCCGATGACACGCGCCGACTTGATTCCGGGGGCGGGTTCGAGCTCGTAGAGCGTGACGACCGGGCCCGGCCGCACATTGATGATCTCGCCTTTGACGCCGAAATCGTCGAGCACGCCTTCGAGCAGGCGGGCGTTCTGCTGCAAGGCCTCTTCGGAGACGCGTGCCGCCGCGCCGCGCTTCGGCTCGCTCAGCATCAGCAGCGGCGGCAGCAGATATTTGGTCCTGCTCAGCTTGTCGAGCATCGAGGGCTGGACTTCGCGCTGCAGGCGCTGGCCGCTCTTGAGGCTGGCCGCACCGGGGGTGACGCGGCTGCGGCCCGCAGGCAGGGGCGGCGCCATGGCGTCCGCTTCGGCTTCCGCGGCCTGTTGCGCGGCGGCGCGGGCGGCCGGGGGCGCATAGGCGGAAGGCTCGAAGCCGAGGTCGAAATTCGGGTCTTCGCGCATATGCCGCTGATCGAGCGAGGCGCCGACGCGCCGCGCCGCATCCTGCCAAGGGGCGAGGCTCGGCCGCGTCTCGCGCCGCTTGGCCAGCATCCGTGCGAGACCCGCCTTCGCGGACAACAACCCATGGATTATGCCGCCGACCGCGACCAGGGCGAAGCCCGGCTCGCCGGCGAGGTCTTCCTCCTCGCTTGCGCGCTTGCGCTTGACCGGCGCCGGCTCTTCATCCTCGTCGTCGAGATAGGCCTCGGGCTTCGTTGGGCCGACCGCGGCGGCGAGCGCCAGGATCGCCACGGCCGCGAAAACCATGGCGAAGATCAGCATGGTCACGCCATGTGCACCAAAAATATGCTTGGGGATGAAGAGAAAGGCATCGCCCAGGACGCCGCCGAGGCCCGTCGGCAAAGGCCAGCGGCTGGTTACCGGGAGAACGGCGGCAAAGCCGGTCGCCGCGACGCTGCCGATCAGCCAGAAGAGGACGCGCCAACCGGCGCGGTCGAGCCGCCGCGCCCGCAACAGCCGCCAACCCCAGATGGCCGGCGGGCCGAGCAGCGCCAGGGCGGCGAGCCCCAGCATCTGCATGAACAGGTCGGCGGTGATGGCGCCGGGAGCGCCGAGGAGGTTGTGAACCGGGGCGCCGGTGGCGTGGTTGAGGCTCGGATCCTGGACTGACCAGGTGAGCAGTGCCAGGGCGAGGGCGCCGGCGCCGGAGACCAGCGCCAAACCGCTGATTTCGGCCGCGCGGCGCGCCGCAAAAAGGCGTAGCGGGTCCGGGATATGATCCAAGGCCGTGAAACTGGTCGTCGTACGCATCAAGGTGAACTGGCCCCGGGTCCAACGCGCGGGGTCGCGATACGCGATCCGCACCCGCATCCCCCAGCCTAAAGAGACGTGGTTAAGGCGGGGTTTAAGCCGGGCCACATAGCGGCGCGCTCGCGAACGGCGCAAAAAATGGGCGGCGCATAAAAAAGGGGCTCCCGTAGGAGCCCCAAGTTTTTCCAGCGGGGAGGTGCCGGATGTTACTGAACAACCTCGCCATGCAGGGCGAGATCGAGACCGTCGCGTTCCACCTCGGGGGTAACCCGAAGCCCGATCGTGACCTTGATCAAGAATAGGATGATCGAGGTAACAACGACGTCATATGCAATGACGACGCCAACGCCGATCAGCTGGTTCACGACCTGGCCAGGATTGCCTTCGATCAGACCGGGGGTGCCGCCGTACTGATTGATGGCGAAAACACCGGTCAGGATGGCGCCGAGCGCGCCGCCGCAGGCATGGACGCCGAAGCAGTCGAGCGCGTCGTCGTATCCGATCCAGCCCTTCACGAAGGTCACCGTGAAGTAGCAGAAGATGCCGACGGCGATGCCGATCCAGATCGAACCGGCGGGGCCGACGAAGCCCGAGGCCGGTGTGATCGCGACGAGGCCCGCAACCGCACCCGAGCAGATGCCGATGACGGTCGGCTTGCCGCGATGCGCCCATTCGACGAACATCCAGGTCAAGCCGGCAACGGCGGTGGCGATCTGCGTCACCGTCATGGCCATGCCGGCGACGACGCCAGCGGAGACCGCCGAACCGGCGTTGAAGCCGAACCAGCCGACCCACAGAAGCGAGGCGCCGATGAAGGTCAGGATGACGTTGTGCGCGGGACCAGTGTCATGCCGCTTGCCGAGGAACAGAGCGGTCATCAGTCCGGCAACGCCGGAGTTGATGTGAACGACCGTACCGCCGGCGTAGTCGAGGACGTGGACCCAGGCTTTGGGGTTGCCGTTGGAGAGAAGGCCGTCCGGGCCCCAGACCCAATGCGCGATCGGCGCATAGACGAAGATCGCCCACAGCGTCATGAAGATCAGCATGGCTGAGAACTTCATGCGCTCCGCGAACGCGCCGGCGATCAGCGCCGGGGTGATGATCGCGAAGGTCATCTGGAACGCCATATAGACCGTTTCCGGAATCGTCGGCGCCAGCGGGTTCGGATTGCCCGTGTTGTTGGAGACGTCGCTTAAAATGCCTTGCAGGAAGGCGCGCGTCGTGCCGCCGATGAACGGCGAGCCCGGCGTGAACGCCAAACTGTAGGTAATCGCAGCGAAGAGGAACGTGATCAGGCAGGTGATCGCGAAGCTGGTCATCACCGTGTCGACGACGTTCTTCTTGCGGACCATGCCGCCGTAGAAGAGGCCGAGGCCGGGCACGGTCATCATCAGCACGAGCGCCATGGAGGTCAGCATCCAGGCCGTGTCGCCGCTATTCGGCGTACAGACGGTCAGATGGTTGGCGTCGCAGGCCGGCGGCGGCGGTGGGGTCGCAGGCGCGGGCGGGGTTGCGGGCTTGGGCGCCGCAGCGGCGGGAGCCGCGGCAGGGGCCGGCGTTTGGGCATGGGCGCTTTCGAAAGCGGCGAGGTTTACGGAAAAGAGGATGCCCAAAACCAGAGCGGTAAGCGCCAGCCGCGAGGGCTTTTTGCACGCTTCCCAAACCGAAGTAAGGCCCGTCCTCAGTGACGGAATCAATTTCATCTCGTTACTCCTGCTAATCTCGGTTGAGCATCAGATGGCGTCGGCGCCCTTTTCGCCGGTCCGGATACGCACGACTTCGTCGAGCGGGCTGACAAATATTTTGCCGTCGCCGATCTCCCCAGTCCGCGCCGCAGAGGTAATCGCCGCGATCGTCCGGTCGACGAGCTCGGCGCCAATGGCGACTTCGACTTTCAACTTGGGAAGGAAGTTCACGGCATATTCGGCGCCACGGTAGATTTCCGTGTGGCCCTTCTGACGCCCGTACCCTTTGACTTCGCTCACGGTCATGCCGTGCACGCCGAGCGTTGTGAGCGCGTCTCTAACCTCATCGAGCTTGAACGGTTTGATGATGGCCGTCACAATTTTCATTTTACCCTCCAATGAGCGCAGGTCCGGATCACATACATTCAGGCAGCAGAACTATTGCTCCCATCCGCGGCGTGCCGCGGAAAACTCCGGGCACGGCACGGCTGCGATAGAATTCGCTTTGGTCTGTCCTGCTGACCGATACGCGGGAAGTGCGAACCGGATCGCTGCAATCGTGACCATGCCCCCATACTCATCACGCGGAGTGGGCGTAGACGGCCATGGTCAAGACGCTTGAAAGCAAGGCATGGGCCAGGACAGGCCGATTCACCGGGCCAAAAGCAATTTGACTCCTTTAGCGCGCTATGGCTCAGCTTTTGGGGAGTTCAGGGCCGCTCTACGCGTCCGGGCTGCGCAAACGCAGCAGGCCTTCTTGCACAACGCTGGCGACGAGATCGCCCGCGCGGCTGTAGATCAAGCCGCGGGTAAGTCCGCGCGCCCCGCCGGAGTTCGGGCTGTCCTGGGCATAGAGTAGCCAGTCGTCGGCGCGAAAGGGCCGATGGAACCAAAGGGCGTGATCGAGGCTGGCGATCTGAATGTCGGGGTCGAATAAGCTGCGGCCGTGCGCGACCATTGCCACGTCGAGCAGTGTCATATCGGAAAGATAGGCGAGAACCGCGCGATGCACCGCCGGGTCATCGGGTAGCCGGCCTCTGGCCCGCACCCACACATATTGTGTCGCCTCCGGCCGCTTATGCCCAAGATAATGCGATGGGTCGACGAGGCGTAGCTCAATCGCGCCTTCGTGCTCGAACCAGCCGCGCAGCGCCTGGAGGCCGAGCGGCAATTTCTCGCCGAACTGGGTGAAGAATGTGGCTTCATCCGGTAGATTTTCCGGCGGGATGATGTCCGGCAACGGAAAAGCGTGGCTAAAGCCTGATTCGCTGACGTGGAAAGAGGCAGAAAGCGAAAAAATTGGGCGGCCGTGTTGGACGGCGTTACAGCGCCGCGTTGCGAAGCTCTTGCCGTCGCGAATCCGGTCGACCTCGTAGACGATCGGTGCGCGGGGATCGCCGGCGAGAAGAAAATAGGCGTGCAGCGAATGCGGCAGGCGGTCCGGCGTAACGGTGCGCTCCGCTGCGACCAAGGCCTGGGCGATCACCAGCCCGCCGAAGACCCTCTGCCAGCCCGCCTGCGGGCTGTGGCCGCGGAAGATATTGTCCTCGATCCGTTCGAGATCGAGCGTCTCTACAAGTTTGGCGACAGCGCTGGACATTCGATTTTCGGCTCGCCCCCTGCCCGATTCCTCTGCCCGCCGCGACGCTCACGCGTCGAGTGGACGCGCCTCTTCGGGCAGCATGATCGGGATGCCGTCGCGGATCGGATAGGCGAGTTTGGCCGCGCGCGAGATCAGCTCCTGCTTCTGCGCATCATATTCCAGCGTCGTCTTGGTCAGCGGGCAGACAAGGATTTCAAGCAGCCGCGGGTCGATCCGGGTCTTCGGCGCCGGAGTTTCGGCCGCCGTGGTTTGGTTCTGCTCCGCCATGGGTTCTTCCCTATTGCAACCGTGACGACGCGCGCTTGGCGCGGGCCAATTCATATTCAGTGATCGCCACCAGAACTTCGGCGCGCATCTTGAGGCTTGGCGCTTCAAGCAGCGCCTGCTTCTCGCGCGGGCCGTAGGGGCTCATCATCGAAAGCGCATTGACCAGCGCCTCGTTCGGCGCCTCGCGGACGCTGTCCCAATCGACGGGAACCTCGTTGACTTCGGCGAATTCGCGCAAGGTGCGTAGCACGCTTTCGCGATCCACCGCATCTTCGCCCTCGCTGGGCGTGAAATCGTCGTGGAAGGGCGAGAAATCGACGCGGCATTGACGGTAAAGCGTTTCCGCCCTGATCTCCTCGACGATGCGAAAGCGCGCGATGCCCGCCAGCGTGATGAGATAGCGGCCGTCGCCCGTCTCGCCGAATTGCGTCAGGCGGCCGGCGCAGCCGATGGATTGCAGCGCCGGTGTTGCGTCCTCTTCCGCCGCTGCGCTTTCCGGCTGGATGAGGCCGATCACGCGATGCGTCGCGAGCGCGGCGTCGACCATCGCGAGATAGCGCGGCTCGAAAATATTCAGCGGCAACTCCCCGCGCGGCAGCAGCAAGGCCCCCGACAGGGGAAAGACGGGAATGACATTCGGCAGATCGCCCGGCCCGCGATAGGGTTTGTTGATGCTCATGGCTATGCCTCGCGTCGTGCCGGGTCAGGAGAAGAGCAGCGCCGACAATTTGCGCCGCGCGGCGACGGTCGCCGCATCCATGTTGCCCCAAGCCTCGAAGAATTGCAGCAATTGCTTGCGGGCGGCGGCCTCGTTCCAGTCGCGCTCGCGTTTGATGATGGCGAGCAGCGCATCCGTGGCTTCGTCGCGCCGGCCTTGCGCATTGAGCGCGATGGCGAGGTCGTAACGCGCCTGATGATCGTTTGGTTCTGCGGCGACGCGGCGCTCAAGTTCGCCCAACTCGCCGATGCCGGCCGCCTGGATCGCGGTGTCGACCGCGGCCCGCGCGGCCGTGAGCGCCGGATCCTGCGCGGCGCTCGCCGGCACGTCCGCCAGCAGCCTTTCGGCTTCCGCGAGTTCGCCCGCCGCCACGCTCGCCTTGATCAAGCCGGCCCTCGCGCCGATGTCGCTCGGGTCTTCGGCATGGAGGGCGCGGAAAATTTCGAGCGCGGCGAGCGGATCCCCGGCCGCCAGCGCCGCCTCCGCGATGCCGCGCAAATCCTCCTCCTCGGGCAGCGGACCGACCAGCCGCTCAATGAAGCCGCGCACCTGGCTTTCTGGCAATGCGCCCATGAAACCGTCGACCGGCTGGGCGCGCTGGAAAGCTATGACGGCGGGGATTGAGCGAATGCTAAGCTGGCCGGCGATCTGCGGATGCTCGTCGATGTTCATGGTGACGAGCTTGACCTTTCCCTGCGCCGCCTTCACCGCCTTCTCGAGAATGGGGGTCAGCTGCTTGCAGGGCTGGCACCAGGGTGCCCAGAAATCGACGAGGACCGGCTGGCGGCCGGATTCGGTCAGCACGTCATTGGCGAAGGTCGCCGTTGTCGTCGCCCTGGAAACGGGCGCTTCCAGCGGCAAATCCGTCACCTGATCCGATAGCTGCGCCATCCGCCGCTCTCCCTCATTCCGCTCGCCAGATCATAAACGTGATCGATTCCCAAAGGTTAGAGCGGGATCTGCCCGAAAAACCGGGCTCCACTTTTTCGTATCCCGCTCTAGGTGCCTCTGCGCATCCTGCATAGATGCGGCGGGGTCAAGCTTTTCGCAACTGCACGCCAATTTTTTGAAGGCCAGGGCGGGACGGGGGGAAATTTTGTGACGCCAGCTTGATTGCAATGGCGGAAGGTTTGCGGCATATAGCCGGGACGCCGGGCCTGCCCCGGCGCGGATGCGGGTGTAGCTCAGGGGTAGAGCACAACCTTGCCAAGGTTGGGGTCGAGGGTTCGAATCCCTTCGCCCGCTCCAAATTCTCCAGGCGGAAAAAGCCCTTTCCCGGTTTTTATAGTGGCCGGAAAGCGCTTCGGTTACCAGCTGGTCACTCGTTTCGGTGTGGCGTGCCGAATTCTGGCACCGCCGCAAGTATCGGGCCGGCAGCCGCGGTCGGCGTGGGCCGAGCGGAAGACGCAAATTGGCCGAAACCGGTTTGGCTGGTTTTAAGCGTCAATCGAGAGAAAGCTGCCGTCTAGCCCGATCTATTCGTGACGCGAGGCGTTGATGCCGTTTGGCGCGAGGGTTCGAGCGCGGACGCGGTTCATCGTTCGGATTTTCACCGCGACGAGGAGACCGGCACTTTTCTGGACGTGCTGGAGGAAGGGGACTTGGCGGGGCGCCCCCCCGCGGTTCAAGGCCCGCGCGGCATGGGGGCGGTGGTCATGAATAAGACGGGACTTGCACCAGCCAATCATATCTATTATTCTAGATATATGGATAGAGAAGCAACAATCCTGGCTTTAGCGGCACTTGCCCAGGCGACACGGCTTGATGCTTTCCGGTTGCTGGTGAAGCACGAACCTGAAGGCCTTCCGCAAGGCGAACTCGCCCAAAAACTCGCCGTGCCACAAAACACGCTCTCATCGCACCTGAACATTTTGGCCCGCGCGGGACTGATACGAAGCGAGCGGCATAGCCGGTCGATCATCTATCGCGCCGATCTGATGCGGTTACGCGATCTGATGCTTTACCTCGTCAGAGATTGTTGCGGCAGCCGTCCTGAACTCTGCGAACCGCTTATCGAGGAGCTGACGACTCCCTGCTGCCCACCGCACAAGTCGAAAAAGAAGAGGCAAGCCCATGCCTGATCGTATATTCAACGTGCTCTTTCTCTGCACCGGTAATTCGGCCCGGTCCATCATGGCCGAAGCGCTCTTGAACGGTTTGGGCAAAGGACACTTCCGTGCCTACTCTGCGGGCAGCCATCCGAAGGGCGAGGTTCATCCGCTCGCCTTAAAAATGATCGCTGAGAAAGGCTTACCGACCGAAGGTCTACATCCGAAGAGCTGGGATGAATTTGCACGGCCTGAAGCGCCCAAAATGGATTTTGTATTCACCGTCTGCGACAACGCCGCGAACGAGGCCTGCCCTGTATGGCCAAGTCACCCTTTCACTGCGCATTGGGGGATAGAGGACCCAGTTGCTGTCGAAGGCACCGCTATCGAAAAGGAACGGGCCTTCGTGCTAGCCGTGAAATATCTCTCCAATCGGATCAATGCCTTCGGCAACCTCCCGATCAAGGGCCTCAACGACTTGGCGCTTCAAGAGGAACTACGCAAGATTGGGCACTTGCCCGGCGAAACCTTCGGCCACATTGACGTGTCTGAAAAATAGGCCCCGTAATGGACGTCATCGTCTATCACAACCCCGATTGCGGGACCTCCCGCAACACGCTCGCGATGATCCGCAATGCCGGCGTTGAGTCGCATCATCGAATATCTGAAGACACCGCCTTCGCGGGCGCTCCTTGCTCAGCTTATTGCACGCATGGACATTTCCGTCCGCAGCCTTCTCCGCGAGAAAGGCACGCCATACGCGGCACTTCATTTGAACGATCCCAATCTTTCCGACGGTCAATTGCTCGACGCTATGATGGCCCATCCGATTCTGATTAATCGGCCGATTGTCGTCAGCCCAAAAGGCGTTCGCCTCTGCCGCCCTTCGGAACTGGTTCTCGATCTTCTCCCGCCACAGCGGGGCGAGTTCATAAAGGAGGACGGCGAAAGAGTAGTCGATGAGCACGGCCATCGTGTCGCAACGGCCTGAGGGGATTCATGTCTAAATTTGAACGTTACCTGACGCTTTGGGTGGCTTTGTGCATCATCGTCGGCATCGCTTTGGGCCATCTGTTGCCGGGTGTCTTTCAAACCATCGCCGCGTTTGAAATCGCCAAGGTCAACATTCCGGTCGCGGTGTTGATATGGCTGATGATCATTCCAATGCTTCTGAAGATCGACTTTGCGGCGCTCCGTCATGTTCATGAGCATTGGCGCGGAATAGGAGTCACCCTCTTCATCAATTGGGCGGTAAAGCCGTTTTCAATGGCGGTCCTTGCGACGCTATTCGTTAGCTACCTGTTCCGACCTTATTTGCCAGCGAGTCAAATCAGCTCCTACATCGCCGGCCTCATCCTGCTCGCTGCCGCACCCTGCACGGCCATGGTCTTTGTCTGGTCGAATTTGACGAAGGGCGAACCGCATTTCACCTTGAGCCAAGTGGCGCTCAACGACACCATCATGGTCTTTGCTTTTGCTCCTATCGTCGGTTTGCTACTCGGACTTTCAGCGATCACCGTGCCATGGAATACACTGATATTGTCGGTCGCGCTCTACATCGTCCTGCCTGTAATCGCTGCGCAACTTCTGCGTCGCCGTCTTGTCATTGGTACTGACAAGTCGGCCTTGGTGCGCGTTCTCGATATCTTGCAACCTCTGTCGCTGGCCAGCCTGCTTTTGACCCTTATCGTTCTCTTCGGATTTCAGGGGGAACAGATCATCCGTCAGCCGATCATCATTGCCCTGCTGGCCGTGCCGATCATCATCCAGGTCTATTTCAATTCTGGAATTGCTTACGTCCTCAACCGCTTGGCTGGTGAACAACATTGCATCGCCGGGCCTTCGGCCCTCATCGGGGCAAGCAATTTTTTTGAGCTTGCGGTTGCCGCAGCCATCAGCTTGTTCGGCTTAAACTCGGGTGCGGCCCTCGCAACTGTCGTAGGGGTTCTGGTTGAGGTACCTGTTATGTTGTCGGTCGTAGCCATCGTTAACCGCAGTAAGGGCTGGTATGAGCGCGGGCTGCAGCCTTCCGCTGTCGCGAAGACCCCCCATGCTTGAGGACAAAAGCCTCCCTAATCTCGATCATGGTGCTTTTGCGAAGATCGACGTTGCGGCTCTTCACGCGCCCGCTCTTTCTCATCCTCCGCGCATCCTATTGCTTTACGGCTCCCTCCGGGAACGGTCCTACAGCCGCTTCTTGACTTGTGAGGCGGCGCGTCTCCTCGAAGCGTTTGGGGCAGAGACACGCATCTTCGATCCGCGAGGCCTGCCACTGCCAGATGCGGTGTCTCCGGATCATCCCAAGGTGCAAGAGCTGCGTGACCTGTCGGTCTGGTCTGAGGGCCAAGTCTGGTGCAGCCCCGAACGGCACGGGGCCATGACCGGCATTATGAAGGCGCAAATCGACTGGATACCGCTTGAGACCGGCGCGGTCCGACCGACACAGGGCAAAACCTTGGCCGTCATGCAAGTGAGCGGTGGCTCCCAATCTTTCAATGCGGTCAACCAGATGCGCGTGCTTGGGCGCTGGATGCGGATGATCACAATCCCAAACCAGTCGTCTGTCGCCAAAGCCTACCAGGAATTCGATGAGGCCGGCCGCATGAAGCCATCGCCATTTTATGACCGCGTGGTCGATGTGATGGAAGAGTTGGTGAAGTTCACCCTGCTCACGCGCGGACCATCGAACTACCTGACCAGCCGCTATAGCGAACGTAAAGAGGAAGCCGCGAAGCTCGAACGGCGCACAAACCTGAAGGCAATTTGATGAAGGCTCTCCACGACGAGCCTGGATTCTCAAAGCCGCACTAATGCCCGCATCTCTACCACCAACGATAAAAGGTCGTCTGCAGCGAAATGCTCACCTCGAACACCTTTGTGGCCCGCGGCGAGGAATCGGGCAGCTTGCCTATCGCAGCGCGATGTCGATTCCTTCTTCCACCATGGAAACACCCAGATAGGGAATAGAAGGATGACAACTCCAGACACGCTTCGCGATACGACAATACCTCTCGCCCAAGGATCTGGCGCAATGCCGGCGCTCGGCTTTGGCACGCTCATTCCCGATCCTGTCCTGACCGAGCAAGCAACCAAGACAGCATTAGAGGTGGGATTTCGACATCTCGATTGTTCGGAGCGCTATCGCAACGAAGACGCCGTCGGTGAGGCGATGCAGCAGGTGTTCAAAGCAGGGACGCTTCAGCGAAAGGATGTGTTCGTCACCACCAAGCTATGGAACAATAATCATCGTCCTGAGCGGGTCCAGCCGGCTTTGGAAGCAAGTCTCCGCCGATTACGGGTCGATTATGTCGATTGCTATCTCATTCACACTCCGTTTGCCTTTCAACCGGGCGACGAGCAGGACCCGAGGGATGAGAAGGGCCGGATCATTTACGACACAGGAGTGACATTGGCCGAGACGTGGCGGGCGATGGAGCACCTGCTGGATGACGGCAGATGTAAATCAATCGGTTTGTCAGATGTCGGCTTAAAGCGCTTGCAGGAGATCGTCGCAATTGCCCGGATCAAACCAGCCGTGGTGCAGGTCGAATCACATCCGTATCTTCCCGAGTGGGAGTTACTCGATTTCTGCCGGCAAGAGGGGATCGTCGTACTCGCATTCGCCGCGCTGGGACATGCAATGGAGCCAAAGGTTATAGACGATCCGATAATTACGGCCATTGCGCAGCGCGTGAACAAGACCCCTGCTCAAGTTGCGCTAGCATGGGCCGTACAACGTGGTACTGCTCTCCTCACCACCTCCACCTCGCCTCGGCATATCCGAGAGAACTTCGAGATCTCGACATTGCCTGAAGACGCTATGCGGGAGATTCGAGGTATCACGACAGAAACCCGCTTCAACGCAGTGGTCGATACCGGCATACCTGGGTTCATTCCTCGGACCAAATGACCAGGATGAGGGCCTGAGGCGAGAGTTCATCTGGCTCCGGGCTGGATTTAGGGAATCGCCTTGCACCCGCATCCCGTGAACGCCGGTGCAAAGCGATTGCCTTTAACCGGAATGCTTCACTCAGCCGCCGGATAATCGGTGGCGAGACTGGTCTTTTTCCAAAGATTGATCTCGTCCAAAATGGCGCGCAATTGTTTCTCGACATGCTCGAAGCCCTCGCGTCCGAGCACAAGATGCCGAGGCGGCGCCGGGGATTGAACGGCTTGGATGATCGCTTCCGCCGCCCGCGCGGGATCGCCAGGCTGCTTGCCGCTATAGCCGGCGGTTTCAAGCCTTCGTTTATCGGCGGTCTGTTTATAATCAGCGATGAAACGCGGTGACTGCTTCAAGGACCGGCCAGCCCAAATCGGTGCGAAACGGACCCGGTTCGACCAGAAGCACGTGCAGGCCCAACGGCGCAACTTCCTCGGCCAGAGATTCGGAAAAGCCCTCGACGGCGAATTTGGTCGCGGCGTAGTAGCCAGACCCAGGGAATCCGATCAGCCCGGCGGCCGCCATACGCGAAGGGCGCCTGCGAGCAATTCGCAAGCGCCCTCCAAAGACAGATCAAAACTTTTAGTGCGTGTTGTTCGAATAGCCGTTTTCCTTGGCGCGCGCGTCAGAATCCCTCACTTCAAGCCACATGGCGTTGAGGATGGCGAAGGAGCACGCAAGTCCCAGTCCCAAGACCCAGCTGAAGTACCACATGGGAATCTCTCCCTTTCTCAATAGCTGAAATGATCGGCTTCGACCTTCTCTTCCGTCACCTTGCCGCGCAGCACGTAGTAGATGAACGACGTATAGGCGAGGATGATCGGCACGAAGACGAGCGCGGCGATAAGCATGATGAACAAGGTCGTCTGGCTCGAGGAGGCGTCCCACACCGTCAGGCCGGCGGACGGATCTGTCGACGACGGCAGGATGAAGGGGAATAGGCTGAGGCCCGCCGTCGCGACAACGCCGGCGACCGAAAGCGACGTCGCGATGAAGGCGCCGATGGCGAACTGTGCCCGCGTCGCAAGCATGGCAAGCAGCGCGCCACCGAAGCCCAAGATCGGCGCGAGAATGGTCCATGGCTGCGCGTAATAATTGGCGAGCCATTGGCCGCTCTTGCGCACGACCGTTTTGCCGAGCGGGTTGGACGCCGCATCATGCGCGATCGTGCCGACGATCTGGTAGCCGTCGAGATATTTCACCCAGAGACCGCCGAGGGCGAAGAGCACGATCAGTGCCAGGCCGGCGTAGAGCGTCGCGCTGCGGGCGCGCGCGGCGACCGGCCCTTCGGTCTTGACTGCGAGCCACGCGCCGCCGTGCATCGTCAGCATCGCGACCGAAACCAATCCGCACAGCAAGGCGAACGGCGTCAACAGGCCGAACAGATTGCCATGATAGGTCATGCGCATCGTGTCATCGAAGGTGAAGGGTGCGCCGAGCAGCGCATTGCCGACCGCGACGCCGAAAATCAGCGCCGGGATGAAGCCGCCGACGAAGAGCAGCCAATCCCAGGTCTCGCGCCAGCGCGTGCTTTCGACCTTGCTGCGGTATTTGAAGCCCGCCGGGCGCAGGATCAGCGCGCAGAGCACCAGCAGCATCGCCAAATAGAAGCCGGAGAAGGACACGGCATAGACCAGCGGCCAGGCGGCGAAGATCGCGCCGCCGCCGAGAATCAGCCAAACCTGATTACCTTCCCACACGGGCCCGACCGTGTTGATGACGACCCGGCGCTCGCCGTCGGTCTTGGCGACGAAGGGCAGCAGAATGGCGGTGCCGAGATCGAAGCCGTCAGCGAAGGCAAAGCCGATGAGGAGGACGCCGAGCAGCACCCACCAGATGACGCGCAGATGTTCATAAGTGAGGTATGACATGATTAGCGACCCCCTTCAGGCGAGGACAAAGCCGGCGCGCCAAGCGCGGTCGACGGCGCGAATTCGGCTTCCGGGCCGAGCTTGATATATTTGACCATTAGATAGAGCTCGACGACCGCAAGCACACTGTAGAAGAGGACAAAGCCACCGAGGCTCAGCCAGAGATTGCCCGCGGACAGGCTCGACGTGGAGAGGAAGGTCGGCAATATGCCGTCGATCGTCCATGGCTGGCGCCCGTTCTCCGCGACGAACCAGCCGAGCTCGGCCGCGATCCAGGGCAGCGGCAAGATGACAACCGCAAGCCGCAAGAACCATTTGTAAGTGTCGAGCCTGTGCTTCGCCGAGAGCCAGAAGGCGAAGCCGAAGAAGGCGATGAAGAAGAAGCCCAAGCCCACCATGATGCGGAACGTCCAGAACAGCGCCGGCACGTTCGGCACAGTGTCCCACGCCGCTTTCGAGATCTGCTCCGGCGTCGCGTCGGTCACCTTGTCGGTATAGCGCTTGAGGAGAAGGCCGTAGCCGAGGTCGTTGACATGCGCGTTGAAGCTCGTGCGTGCGGCAACGTCGTCGGGGTGCTTGCGCAATTGCTCGAGCGAACCATAGGCCACCTCGCCGCTGGCGATGCGCGCCTTGTTGGCATCGACGAGATTCAGGATGCCCGGAATCTTGTCGCTGAAGGAGCGCGTGCCGATGAGGCCCATCACCCACGGCACGTCGATCGCGTCATGCGTGGTGTGGGTGGCGAGGTCGGGAAAACCGAAAGCGGTGAAGCTCGCTGGCGCCGCTTCCGTCTGCCACATCGCCTCGATAGCGGCGAGCTTCATCTTCTGGTTTTCCGACGCGGTGTAGCCGCTCTCGTCGCCGAGCACGACGACCGACAGAGCCGAGGCGAGGCCGAAGCTTGCCGCGACCGTCATCGAGCGCTTGGCGAAGGCGACGTTGCGGCCCTTGAGTAGGAACCAGGCGCTGATCGCCATCACGAAAACCGAGCCCGTGACATAGCCGGCGCTCACGGTATGGACGAATTTCGCTTGCGCCACCGGGTTGAACAGCACGTCGTTGAAATTGGCGACTTCCATGCGCATCGAGGCGGGATTGAACTTGGCGCCGACCGGATGCTGCATCCAGCCGTTGGCGACGAGAATCCATAGCGCCGAGAGATTGGAGCCGAGCGCCACGAGCCAGGTGACGACGAGATGGCCGACCTTGGAGAGCCGGTCCCAGCCGAAGAAGAAGAGGCCGATGAAGCTCGCTTCAAGGAAGAAGGCCATCAGGCCCTCGATTGCCAGCGGCACGCCGAAAATATCGCCGACATAATGCGAGTAATAGGCCCAGTTCGTACCGAACTGAAACTCCATGGTGATGCCAGTCGCAACGCCCATGGCGAAGTTGATGCCGAACAGGAGGCCCCAATATTTGGTGATGTCGCGCCAGATCGTGCGGCCGGTCATCACATAGACGCTCTCGAAAATCCCAAGCAGGACCGAGAGACCGAGGGTGAGCGGGACGAAGAGAAAATGATACATGGCTGTGAGGCCGAATTGGAGCCGCGACAGCTCCACCGTGACATTATCGATCATGACTCACCTCTCGGCCGTGTTGGCCATTGTTCTATCGATGAGATGATGCGCGACGTCCTGTTGCGTCGGCACCATTTGGTGGGCGGGAGAGAAGAAAAGGAAATAAAGCACCGTGAGTCCGATCACCTTCAGGCACAAGACCGCGGTGATCTCACGCCAATAGGTGAAGCGCCCAGGGTGGCGCGGTATTGAAAGTTCGATCGGCATCACGCAATACCAGTGCGAAGAAGACCTGTGAGAGTGCCCACGAGGCCGATATTCGAGAAAGAGCGAAAGCACGAATAGGATATGCGGGCGAGTTTACACATAGACGTCGGTCCGCGCGGCGGGAACGATCCTAAAGGTCGCGGGACGTTACTGTGCGTCGCTTTGAATCGAATTGATCTTGATCAAGATAAAGAATCTACTGCGAAATCTGCGAGTTCTTTTGCGGTATCGCATGCTGGGCTTGGACAATCTGTCCAAGGTTTGAAAGCTTTTTGGTCAGCCCGCGAGCAAGGCTCGCAAGCCTTCAAGTAGCCGTGCCGGCGATGGCGGGCAGCCAGCGATGGCGAGATTGACCGGAAGCAGCGCGGCAACACCGTCGAGGCAGGCATAGCTTCGCGCGAAGGCGCCGCCGCAAGCCGCGCAATCGCCGACCGCGACGACCCACTTGGGCGAAGGCATGGCGTCATAGGTGCGCAGCAGAGCTTCGCGCATGTTCTTCGCCACGGGTCCGGTGACAACGAGCACGTCGGCGTGGCGCGGCGAAGCGACAAAGCGCAGGCCGAACCGTTCGAGATCGTAATAGGGATTGGCGAGCGCGTTGAGCTCGAGCTCGCAGGCATTGCAGGAACCGGCATCGACCAGCCGGATCGCCAGCGAGCGGCCGAGGCGCTTCTGCGCCGCTTTGTCGAGCGCGGCGGCGGCGCGGGCGATCCCGGCATCTGCAGGGGCGCCCGGCGGTTCGGTAAAGGGCCGTCGCAACAGCGCGTCGAAGAGAGTTCTTACGCATCGGTCCGGCTCACAGGTCATGCCCCGAATAGGAGCAATTGAAGGATTTGTTGCAGAGCGGGAAATCGGCGACGATGTTGTTCTCGATGACGGCTTCGAGCAGCGGCCATTGGAACCATGACGGGTCGCGCAGGCGGCAGCGGCCGACGCGCCCGTCCGCCTCGATCCGCGTCCAGACGAAAACATCGCCGCGGAACAATTCCGCGAAGGCAGCGCCTTCCGCGGCTACGGCGGCGCGCAGCGGTGGCGGCGCGTAGATCGCGCCCGCGGGGAGGTCGGCCAGAATTTGCTGGATGAGCCGCAGCGATTGCGTGATCTCGCGGATGCGGATCCAGATGCGGGCGTTCACGTCGCCGTCTGTTAGCACGGGAATCTCGAAATCGAGCGTCTCGTAGGGCGCATAGCCCGGCGAGCGCCGCGCATCGCATGTGCGGCCCGAGGCGCGGCCGATGAAGCCACCGGCGCCGAATTGCGCCGCGAGGTCCGGTCGCAGCACGCCGGTGCCGACGGTGCGGTCCTGTAGCGAGGCCGTCTTGTCATAGAGATCGGCGAGCGGTTGGAAGCCGCGGCCGATGTCGAGAATCAGCCGGCTCAGCCGCGCGATGCCCGGCGCATCGAGGTCGCTCTTGATGCCACCCGGCACGATGCGGTCCATCATCAGCCGATGGCCGAAGCTTTTGTCATTCTGCCGCAGGACGTCTTCGCGCAACGCCGAACAATGCGCGAGCATGATCGCGAAGGCCGCGTCGTTGCAGATCGCGCCGACATCGCCGAGATGATTGGCGAGCCGTTCGAGTTCCGCCATCAGCGCGCGTAGCCATATGGCGCGAGGCGGCGGCGTCCAGCCGAGCGCCGCCTCGACAGCGCGGGAAAAGGCGCAGGCATAGGCCACGGTCGAATCGCCAGAGCAGCGGCCGGCGAGCCGCGCCGCCTCTTCGAGCTCGGTGCCCTGGATCAGCCCTTCGATGCCTTTGTGGACATAGCCGAGCCGCTCTTCGAGCCGCACCACGGTCTCGCCGTCAGCGCTGAAGCGGAAATGCCCCGGCTCGATAATGCCCGCATGGACCGGGCCGACGGCGATTTCGTGAATGTTCTGCGCATCGACGGGCAGAAAGGGATAGCCGGTCGCTGGCGTCGCCGCCGGGTGACGCGCCCCAAGTGGCGCTGTGATGCCCCAGGTGCCGTGGTCGAGCCAGGGCCGCCGGTCCGGCAGCCCGGCGGGGACGAGGCCGAAGAGATCGGCGGCGGCGCGCTCCAGCCGGATCGCCGGCGGATGCGTCTGTCCGACGGAAGGATAGCGTCCGTCGGGGCACGGCATGCTGAGCACCAGCATGCGGCCCGGCTCGGCGCTGGCGGCGAGCGCCATATGCACGATCTGCGGCTCGCCCCAGAGATCGATCAGCGTCAGGGTGCCGCTCCGCAGGCGCTCGCAGGCCTCGTCCCAGACTTCGCCGCGCACGACGAGGCGCGGCCAAGGCTGATGCCGTGCAACCGGTTCGCCTGTGAGGCCATAGAAGGGATCGGTGCGGCGCGGGTCGGTCATTTGAGCAGGCCCGCCACGTTCTGGAACCAGGCGACCATCGGCCCCGGCATGTAGAAGCCGGTGACGAATACTAGCGACAGATGCGCGAAGATCGGCAGATAAGAGGCGGTGACCGGCGTCGTCGGACCTTGCGGTTCGCCGAAGGCAAGCCCGCCAAGCCGCCAGAGCAAGGCGCCGAAGGCGGTGAGCAGGCCGAAGACGACAAGCGCGGCGAGCACCGGCGCGCGGGCGAAAGCGGACGTCAGCACCAGAAATTCGCTCATGAAGAGGCCGAAGGGCGGCAGGCCGGCGATGGCGACGACGCCGGCGACGAGCGTCCAGCCAAGCACCGGATGGCTCGCGGTCAGCCCGCGGATGTCGGCGATGCGCTGCGTGCCCTTCACCTGCGCGATATGGCCGACCGAGAAGAAGATCGCCGATTTGGTCAGGCTGTGCATGGTCATCTGCAGAAGCCCGGCGAAATTGGCGAGCGGGCCGCCCATGCCGAAGGCGAAGACGATGATGCCCATGTGCTCGATCGAGGAATAGGCGAACAGGCGTTTGATGTCGCGCCGCCGGTAGAGCATGAAGGCGGCGAAGATCAGCGAGCCGATGCCGAGCGTGATCATCAGCGGCCCGACCGGGATCGTCGCCGTATTGGCGGCCATGATCATCTTGAAGCGCAAAAGCGCGTAGAGCGCGACATTGAGCAGGAGGCCGGAAAGCACGGCGGAGACCGGCGTCGGGCCTTCTGCATGCGCGTCGGGCAGCCAGGCATGCATCGGCGCGAGGCCGACCTTGGTGCCATAGCCGAGCAGCAGAAAGACGAAAGCGACATTGAGCAGCGAGGGATCGAGCCGGCGCGCCTCATGCAGCAGATTGGTCCAGGCCATGGAGTCCATGCCCTCGCCCAGTGCCGAGACGGCGGCGAGATAGACGAGGATCGTGCCGAAGAGAGCGAGCGCGATGCCGACGCTGCCAAGGATGAAATATTTCCATGCGGCTTCGAGCGCGTCATTGGTGCGGTAGATGCCGACCATCACCACGGTCGAGAGCGTCGCGAGCTCGACCGCCACCCACATCAGGCCGATGTTATTGGCGGTCAGCGCCAGGTCCATGCCGAACATCATGAGCTGATAAATGGCGTGGTAGAAACGCAGATAGCGGGGCGTCAGCCGGCCGGTTTCGATCTCGTGGCCGATATAGCTCGCGCTGAATATGCTGGTCGTGAAGCCGACGAGCGCATTGAGCACGATGAAGACGACATTGAGATCGTCGGTGAGGAGAAAGTTGTTAGTGGGCGGGCGGGCATGAAACAGCGTCACCGCGAAGGCGAGAACGACGCCGCTGAAGAGAACGTTGAGCCGCGCCGACAAGCGGTAATCGGGAATGAAGGCGAGGACCGCCGCGCCGATCAGCGAGGTGGCGAGGAGCGCGAGCACGGGATTGAGCGCGGAGAAGATCATCGGCGCGCCTCGCGGATATTGTCGAGCGCCTGCAAGTCCACGGTGTCGAAGCGCTCGCGGATGCGGAACAGGAAGATGCCGATGACGATGAAGGCGATGAGAACCGAGAAGGCGACGGAAATTTCGACCACGAGCGGCATGCCGCGCGCGCCGGTCCCGGCGAGGATCAGGCCGTTTTCCAGCGACATGAAGCCGATCACCTGGCTGATGGCGTTGCGTCGCGTCACCATCATCAAGAGCCCGAGCAGGACGACGGCGAGCGCCAGCGCCACATCCTCGCGCACCAGGGCGCTGGCGCCGGCCGTCACCCGCAGCATCAGGTCCATGGAGAGCGCCACAAGGCCGATGCCGATGAGCATGGTGATGCCGGTGCCGACCGCGGTCTCGATCTCGCGATGCAGGTTCATGCGCACCACCATGCGGCGGAAGACCATGGGGATGACGATGGCCTTGAAGGCGAGCGCGATGAAGGCCGTCACATAGAGGTCGGGCTTATCCTGCACATAGGCCTGCCAGGCGACCGAGAAAGCCAGCAGCAACGAATGCAGCGAGAGCGTGTCGATCAACGGCAGCAGCCGGTCCTGATAGAGCATCATGAAGCTCACCAGAACCAAGAGGCCCGCGAACATGTGCGCGACGTCGAAGGCGAAGGCTTGCGTCATCATAGGCCTCCGGAGACGAAGAGCAGCAGGGTGCCGAGCAGGCCGAGCATCAGTGCAATGCCGGTCAGGTTCGGCACGCGGAAGACGCGCATCTTGGCGATCGATGTTTCGAGCACGGCGAGCAGCACGCTCGCGAGAAGCACTTTGAGCAGATAGGCGGCGATTGCGAGGACATAGGCCAGCGGGCCGCCGCCCGTGGTGATGAGGCCGAAGGGGAGGAAGATGCAGCCGATGACGGAGATATAGAGCAGCAGCTTCAGCGCTGTCGCCCATTCGATCATGGCGAGGTGCCGGCCCGAATATTCGAGCAGCATGGCCTCATGCACCATGGTGAGTTCGAGATGGGTGGCAGGGTTGTCGACGGGAATGCGGGCATTCTCGGCCAGCGCGACGATGACGAGGGCGACGAGCGCCATTGCGAACGAGACGCGCAGGCCGCCGACATGCGCCATGAAGTCGGCGACGGTCGAGAGCTGCGAGGAGCCGGCGGCGAGCGCGACGGTGAAGACGACCATGATCATCGCCGGCTCGGCGAGCGAGGCGATCATCACTTCGCGGCTGGCGCCGATTCCGCCGAAGCTGGTGCCGGCGTCGAGGGCGACGAGTGTCTGGAGAAAGCGCGCGGCGCCGAGCAGCGCGACGATGGCGATGAGATCGCCGCACCAGGAAAACAGCAGCCCGGTGCGGAAGGTCGGCACCAAAGCCACAGCGACCCAGGTGAGCGCGAAGATGAGGTAGGGCGCGACGCGGAACAGCCAGGAGGCATTTTCCGGCAACACGACTTCCTTGCCGAAGAGGCGCCGCAGGTCGCGATAGGGCTGCAAGATCGGCGGCCCGATGCGCTGTTGCAGCCGCGCCTTCATCTTGCGGACAAGGCCGACCACGGCCGGAGCCAGGACGACGACGAGCATCATCTGGCAGAATTGCAGCGCGAGTTCGCCGATCATCCCCATAGCGCGAGCACCGTCAAGAGGACGACAAGAGCGACGAAGACCATCGCGAGATAGATACGGATGGTCAGGAACTGGATATGGTCGAGGAGGCCCGCCGCGCGGTCGACGAGGCCGGCGATCGGCGCGTAGAGAAAATCCCAGACCGGATCGCGGATGTAGCGCACAAGCTTTGCCGGGCGGGGATCTTCGGGCGCCGGCATGTCGACCGTCTCATGCGCGCCGAAGGTGACACTGCCGAAGACGCGGCGGATCGGCTGCGAGAGGCTGGTGGCGGAATATTGCACCTGGGTGCCGAGGTTCGGATAGCCGCAATCCCAGAAGGGCGCGACGCGCACCGCGCGTGAGGCGAAGCGATGCACCATCGTCGCGGCGATGACCGCGGCCGCGACCATGAAGCCGAAAAGCAGCAGGCCGTTATAGGAGCTGCGCGAGGCCGAGACGGGGATGATGGAAAGCCAAGCGATGTTGGCTTGCGGCGGCATCCGCCCCGCGACCATGGCGCTCGCGACAGGCTGCAGCCAATCGATGACGAAGCCGGGAAAGAGGCCGACAACGAGGCAGAGCCCGGCAAGCCCGAGCATGGCGGCGAGCGACCAGCGGTCGACCTCGCGCGCACCGGTGGCGGCGGGCGTGCGCGGTCGGCCGAGATAGGTGATACCGAAGGCGCGGACGAAACAGGCGGCCGCGAGCGCGGCGGCGAGCGCCAGCAGCACGCCGACGGCCGGGACGATGAGCTTCAGCCCCATCTGCGGCAATTGCGGGCTCACCAGAATGCTCTGGAAGACCAGCCATTCGGAGGCAAAGCCGTTGAACGGCGGCAGGGCGGAGATGGCGATGCTCGCGGCGAGGACGGCGGCCGAGGAATAAGGCATGCGGTTGATCAGCCCGCCGAGCTTCTCGATGTCGCGCGTGCCGGTGGCGACAATCAGCGTGCCGGCGCCGAAGAAGAGCACGCTCTTGAACAGCATATGGTTCAGCGCATGGAAGAGCGCCGCCGTCAGCGCCAAAGCCGCCGCGCCGGGCAAGCCGCTGGCCTTGAAGGCGAGCGCGAGGCCGATGGCGATGAAGATGATGCCGACATTCTCGATCGTGCTGTAGGCGAGTATGCGCTTGATGTCGGTTTCCATCAGCGCATAGAGCACGCCGAGCGCCGCAGTCGCGCCGCCGAGCAGCAGCGGCGCCAAGCTCCACCACCATAGCGGCGGGCCCATCAGATCGAAGGCGATGCGGATGAAGGCATAGATCGCGACCTTGGTCATGACGCCGCTCATCAGCGCCGAGACATGGCTCGGCGCGGCGGGATGGGCGAGCGGCAGCCAGACGTGGAACGGCACGAGGCCCGCCTTCGAACCCGCGCCGATGATTGCGAGTCCCAGCGCGAGCCCGGCAAGGCTTGGGGCAAGGTGATGTGCGCGGATCGCCTCGAAGGCGTAATTGCCGTGCGCGCCCGCAAGCAGGCCGAAGCAGAAAAGCAAAGCGAACGTGCCGGCGCTCGCCATCAGCAGATAGATATAGCCGGCGCGCAGATTGCCCGCCGTGCGATGACGCGCGACGACGAGCGCCCAGGAGGCAAGCGACATCAATTCCCAGGCGAGCAGAAAACTATAGGCGTCGGCGGCGATGACGACGAGATTCATCGCCGCGAGAAAGACCGGATAGAACGGCAGCACGCGGCCCGGTTCCGGCTCATGCGGGCCGTAGCCGAGAGCGTAGAGCGAAACCCCGGCGCCGCCGAAATTGACGATGAGCAGAAAGGCGGCTGCGAGCGCATCGAGGCGGAAGTGCGCGCCGAGCCAGGGCAGGCCGAGCGGCAAAGTGATCGACGCCGAGCCCTTCGCCATGGCCAGCACGGCCAAAGCGCTCAAAATCAGCGAGAGGATAAAGGTGCCGCCATAAACGAGCGGCGTCGCGATGGGTCGACGGGCAAAACCGATCGCCAGCCCGGCGAGGACAAGATAGCCCGCAAGGCACGTCAGCAAGAGCGCCATAGCGGCCCCCTTATCCGACAGGCTTGCAGGCGCCAGATCATCGGCTCAATCCTTCAGCCGGACGCCGCGGCCACCGCTCGGGCTCGTCGTGCCTTCACCAATCAGGATGACGCCGGCCGATTCCAGCCCGGCGATCAGCTTCATCAGCGAATCGACATTGCCGCGGATGACGCCTTCGCTTGCTTCCATCCGCTGGATCGTCGGCAACGACAGGCTGGACAGTTCGGCAAGCTCGCGCTGATCCATCGCCAGAAGAGCGCGCGCTGCCCGCATCTGCCCCGCAGTGATCATGCGTCGCGCCCCTAGCTTCGATATTGAACATCGTTATAGATGTTTAAAACATTAAAGTCAAGGTATAAAACATGATTTTCTAATGCCAGACCAGCGGTACCAGCGGCAGGATGAGCGCCGTGATAAGGCCGTTGAGGGCGATGCCGAGCGCGGCGAATGCAGCGGCGACCCCGTCGAGAACTCGCGCGCGACGGGCTTGGCATTGCGTTGCTGCCGACGTGGATCATGGTGGATGAACTTGGCGCCGGCCTGCTGACGCCACTTTTGACGGAGTGGCATTGGGCGATCGCCTCCGGCGCGGAGCGGGCGATCTGGGGGATCTATCCGCCGAAGCGCATTGTCGCGCCGAAAGTGCGCACCTTTCTCGCTTTCTTCGCCGCGCGTTTCGGCAAGCCGCCCTATTGGGAGAACGCGGCGCAAGGCGCGCCACCGTCAGACGACATTGCTGCCGCGCCCGGCGACGACGTCACAGCCCCAGATCGCTGAGGCTGGGGTGATCGTCCGGGCGCCTGCCCAAGGCCCAGGAGAATTTGCGATCCTGTGCCTTGATCGGCAGATCGTTGATTGAAGCGAAGCGGCGTTGCATCAGGCCTTCCGCGTCGAATTCCCAATTCTCATTGCCATAGGAGCGGAACCATTGGCCGGCGTCGTCGTGCCATTCATAGGCGAAGCGCACGGCGATGCGATTATCAGTGAAGGCCCAGAGTTCCTTGATGAGGCGATAGTCCAATTCGCGCGCCCATTTGCGCGTCAGAAAGGCGATGATCTCGTCGCGTCCGCGCGGGAACTCTGCGCGGTTTCGCCAGATCGAGTCTGGCGTATAGACGCGTGAGACGCGTTCGGGGTCGCGGCTGTTCCAGCCGTCTTCCGCAAGGCGGACTTTGGCGGTGGCGGTTTCGCGGGTGAAGGGCGGCACGAGGGCGGTCACGGCGGCTCCTGTACTTTTCAGACTTGTTTGTACCTATCAGTACAAACAAGTCAAGGCCGCTCGACATGCAGATCGGCTTCGCGAAAATGTCAGGACCTTATGTCTTGGTCGACGCGGCCTTGTAGTATAGGCCAAAACTGTCTTTCCCGTCACCAAAGCAAGGGTCAAGCCTCGTGCCGCTCATCCGTATCGACGCCATCGCCGGCCGCTCTGAAGACGAAATCAAGACGCTGCTCGACGCGGCGCATCGCGCCATGCTCGCCGCGTTCAAAGTGCCGGAGCGCGACCGCTATCAGGTTTATACGGAACATCCGGTCAGCCATCTCATCGCGCAGGACACGGGCCTCGATATTCCGCGCACGCAGAAATTTGTGCTCGTCACGGTGACGACGCGGCCGCGCTCGCGGACCGAGAAGGAAGCCTTCTACAAATTGCTTTGCCAGGAGCTCTGGGAGCACTGCGCCATTGCGACTTCGGACGTGATGATTTCGCTTGTGCAGAACACGGACGAGGATTGGTCCTTCGGCAACGGCCGCGCGCAATTTCTGACCGGGGAGCTCTAGCTCAATCAATCTGAAAAGCAGATCGATATAAAAGAAATAATGAATTATATTTATCTATCTGCTTAAGCGATATTCGGCTCCCAAGAGGAGCTGAACGATGACGAGCGCCAATCCCGATTTCGATTTGCCTGTGTCACGGCGGCGGATGCTGCCGGGACATTTGAGTTTCGCGATCCTGCCGGGCCTGCTTCTTACCGCGACGATCGCGGCGACAGCCTTTGCCACCCATGCGCTGCCGGGTGTCCGTGCTTTTAGCCCGATGATTCTCGCGATCCTCATCGGCATCGCCTTCCACAATCTCGTCGGCACGCCGGCGCGGGCGAAGGCAGGCGTCACCTTTTCGCTGCGGCGGATCCTGCGCCTCGCCATCATTCTCCTCGGCCTTCAGTTGACGGCCGCGCAAGTGGCGGAAGTCGGCCCCAAGGGTGTCGGCGTGATTATCGTCACTCTGCTTACAACCTTCGCTTTCACCAAATGGCTCGGCAAGCTTCTTGGCGTCGACAGGAAGCTGGCGGAACTGATCGCCGCCGGTACGTCGATCTGTGGCGCCTCGGCCGTGATCGCGACTAATACGGTGACCAATGCACATGACGAAGACGTGGCCTATGCCGTCGCCTGCGTGACCGTCTTCGGTTCGATCGCCATGTTCGCCTATCCGTTGTTGCCCGGTCTGCTGCATCTCTCTCCGCACGCTTATGGCTTGTGGGCCGGCGCGTCGATCCATGAAATCGCACAGGTCGTCGCGGCGGCGTTCCAGGACGGCAAGGCGGCCGGCGATTTTGGCACGATTGCCAAGCTCTCGCGCGTCATGATGCTGGCGCCGGTCGTCATCGGTCTCGGTTTCTTGACTCGACTGCGGGCGGAACAGACGCATCACCGCGCCGCGGCGCCGATCCCCTGGTTCGTGCTCGGCTTCGTCGCGCTCGTGGGGGTAAACAGTTTCGTGACGCTGCCCGCCCCGTTCAAGTCCGGCATCGTGATGCTTACGACGTTTCTCCTGTCGATGGCGCTCGCCGCCATGGGACTTGAAACCGACATCCGCAAACTGCGCGCCAAGGGGCTGCGGCCCCTGCTTCTCGGTCTCGCGTCATTTCTCTTCATCGCCACTTTCAGCTTGGCTTTGGTGAAGATGACGACATGATGCGCGGATGACCCTGGAGCAGCTCCGCATCTTCGTCGCCGCGGCCGAGCGCGAACACGTGACTCAGGCGGCCCGCGATCTGCATTTGACGCAGTCCGCCGTCAGCGCCGCGATCGCCGCGCTCGAAACGCGCTATGCAATCAAATTGTTCGATCGTGTCGGCCGCAGGATTGTGCTGACGCAGGCGGGCCATGTGTTTTTAACAGAGGCGCGCGGTGTGCTTTCGCGCGCCGCCGACGCGGAAGCGGCCTTGGCCGACCTCACCGGTCTCAAGAGCGGCACGCTGTCACTCGCCGCGAGCCAGACCATCGGCAATTATTGGCTGCCGCCGCTGGCGCTCCGATTTCACGAAGCCTACCCCGGCATCGCGCTTAACATCCGTATCGGCACGACCCCGCTTGTGACGGAACTGGTCCACGACGGTCTTGCCGATTTCGGCCTCGTCGAGGCGGAGGTCGATGATCCAGCCCTGACGGCCGCGTCAATGCCGGGCGACGAATTGATCGTCGTCGCGAGCGCGGCGATGCGCGCGCCGAAATCGAAGCCGGCGGCTTGGCTCAAGGATTTACCCTGGGTCTTGCGCGAAAAAGGTTCGGCGACGCGGTCGATCTTCGAGCGCGTGCTGCTGAAGGATTTCGGGATCGCGACGAAAGACCTCAATGTCGTGCTCGAATTGCCGTCGAACGAAGCGGTGCGCACCGCGGTCGCGGCGGGCGCCGGGGCGGCGCCTCTGTCGCGCCTCGTCGTGGCGGAGATCTTGCGGTGTGGCGCCCTGCAGCAACTCGACGTTGCGCTCCCGAAACGGCGGTTTTTTGCGTTAAGGCATCGCGAGCGCGGGGTCACGCGCGCGGCGCAGGCTTTTTCCGCATTGTTGAAAGATAATTCACGGCCTGCGCCTTGAAGCGGCGCAGTGGCGAGGCTATAGGTGCCGATCTTATCGGCGCCCATCGCAAATGCGTCCATGAAAACTGCCATCGCCATCCGGCATGTTCAATTCGAAGACCTCGGCACGCTCGCGCCGGTCTTGCAAAGCGCCGGCTACAGCGTGACTTATGCGGACGTCGACAGCGGCATCCTTGCCGCGCTCGATCCGCAGGCGGCGGATCTCGTCATCGTGCTGGGCGGCCCCCTCGGTGTCTATCAGACGGGCGAATATCCCTTTCTTTTCGACGAGATTCGCCTGCTTGAAGCGCGGCTCGCGGCCAACCGGCCGACGCTCGGCATCTGCCTCGGCTCGCAATTGATCGCGGCGGCGCTGGGCGCCAAGGTCGCGCCCGCGGGCCATAGCGAGATCGGCTTCTCGCGCCTCACGCTTAACGTTGCGGGTGCCGAAAGCCCGTTGCGGCATCTCGCCGATGTCGACGTGCTGCATTGGCATGGCGACACATTCGCGGTTCCCGAAGGGGGGACGCTGCTGGCCTCGACGCCGCTTTGCGCGCATCAGGCCTTTTCGCGCGGCCCCAATATTCTCGCCCTGCAATTCCATCCCGAGCCGGGCGCAGCGGAACTGGAGCGCTGGCTCATCGGCTATGCGGGCGATCTCGCGCACGCCAAGCTCGACCCGCGCGCGTTCCGCAAGGCGGCGGCGGCCCATTGCCCGCCGCTGCAGCGCGCGGCGGCGCGCGTGCTCGCGGAATGGCTTGGCGGCCTAAAACCTTGAGAAAAGAGCGCCACGGCGAAACCGCTCAGGCGCAGAAGGCGCGCCGCGCGAAGCATTGAGGCGCTCCGGACGCCTAATTGCGCGGGGTTTGCGCGCCGCCTGTGCGGCGCCCGCCTTGGCGGGTCGACAGAGGTGGACAAAGACCCCACATTGGGATCAATGATTCGTCTTTCGTTCCCGGCCGGAGTGATGCGGGATTGAGTGCTCCCGACAGTTTTGAGGAAGCCGGCTTCGGCTACGAGCCGCCCGCGTTGCGGCCGGGCGGCATCGCCGCACGCGCCCGGGCGGGCGCCCGCTATCTCGAGGGGCTGAACCCCGAGCAGCGTGAGGCGGTGGAGACGCTCGACGGGCCGCTTCTGGTGCTCGCCGGCGCCGGCACCGGCAAGACGCGGGTGCTGACGGCGCGCATCGCCCATATTCTCGGTTCCGGCCGCGCCTTCCCGAGCCAAATCCTCGCCGTCACCTTCACCAACAAGGCGGCGCGGGAGATGAAGGAGCGCATCGCCACGCTCGTCGGCCCCGCGGCCGAGGGCATGCCCTGGCTCGGCACCTTCCATGCCATCTCGACCAAGATCCTGCGCCGCCACGCCGAACTCGTCGGGCTCAAAAGCTCTTTCACGATCATCGACACCGACGATCAGATCCGGTTGCTGAAACAGGTTCTGCAGGCGGAAAATATCGACGACAAGCGCTGGCCGGCGCGCACGCTCGCCTATCAGATCGACAATTGGAAGAATCGCGGCCTTGATCCCGCGCATGTGCCGGCGGGCGAAGCCGCCGCTTTCGCCGATGGCAAGGGCGCGAAACTCTATCGAACCTATCAGGAGCGGCTGAAGGTGCTGAACGCCGCCGATTTCGGCGACCTGCTGCTCGAAAGCCTGCGGCTGTTCCGCGAAAATCCCGACGTGCTGAAGCAATATCAGGAACGCTTCCGCTACATGCTCGTCGACGAATATCAGGACACGAACACGGTCCAATATCTGTGGCTGAAGCTGCTCGCGCAGGGCCGCAACAATATCTGCTGCGTCGGCGACGACGATCAGTCGATCTATGGCTGGCGCGGCGCCGATGTCGACAACATCCTGCGCTTCGAGAAGGACTTTCCGGGCGCGAAGATCATCCGGCTCGAGCGCAATTACCGCTCGACCGGGCATATTCTCGATGTCGCCGCCGGTCTCATCGCGCATAACCAGGGCCGGCTCGGCAAGACGCTCTTCACCGATGGCGACAAGGGCGAGAAGCCCTCTGTCTCCGGCCTCTGGGATTCGGAGGAGGAAGCCCGCACGATCGGCGAGGAGATCGAGCAGTTGCAGCACAAGGGCGCGCGGCTCGACGAGATCGCCATTCTCGTCCGCGCCTCGTTCCAGATGCGCGAATTTGAAGAGCGCTTCATCACCCTCGGCCTGCCCTATCGCGTCATCGGCGGCCCGCGCTTTTACGAGCGCGCCGAAATCCGCGACGCGCTCGCCTATCTGCGGCTCACCGCGCAGGCCGACGACGATCTCGCCTTCGAGCGCATCGTCAATGTGCCGAAGCGTGGCCTCGGCGACGCCAGCATTCAGCTCCTGCACGATCACGCGCGGCGCGAGCGCATCTCGTTGACGCAGTCAGCGCGGGTCATGATCGAGACGGAGGAATTGAAGCCGAAGCAGCGCCTGGCTTTGCGCGATTTCCTTGCCGATCTCGACCGCTGGACTGGACTGGTCGAGCAGAAGCCGCAGGGCGAGCTTGCCGAGACAATTCTCGAAGAGTCGGGCTATACCGACATGTGGCAGAAGGATCGCACGGCGGAGGCCGCCGGCCGGCTCGAAAACCTGAAAGAGCTTGTGCGCGCGATGGAGGAGTTTCCGAGCCTCGCCGCCTTCCTCGAACATATTTCGCTGGTGATGGATACCGACAGCGCGGATGCCGGCCCGCGCGTCTCAATCATGACGCTGCATGCCGCCAAGGGCCTCGAATTCGAGACCGTGTTCCTGCCCGGCTGGGAAGAGGGTCTGTTCCCGCATCAGCGCTCGCTCGACGAGCAGGGCCGCGCCGGGCTCGAGGAAGAGCGCCGCCTCGCTTACGTGGGCCTCACGCGCGCCAAACGGCGGGCGAAAATCTATTTCGCCACCAATCGGCGCATCCGTGGCCTCTGGCAGACGACAATTCCCTCGCGCTTCGTCGACGAATTGCCGGAGGCGCATGTCGAGGTCGTGGATTCGGCCTCCGGCCGCAGCTATGGCAATTATGCGCAATCGCGCTTCGCCAATATGGATACCTATCGCTCGTCCTATACGACGCCCGGCTGGCAGCGGGCGCAGCGCCGCGCGGAGGCGGAACAGGGCGGGGCGAAGGGTGGCTTTGCGCGCGACAGCGCGTCGCGCCGCGGCCCGCTGACGATCGAGGGCGAGCTTGTGGCGCAATCCTCCGCGGCCTCATCCTTCGACAAGGGTGCGCGGGTGTTTCACATCAAGTTCGGGCCGGGCACCGTCGCTGCTGTCGATGGCAACAAGCTCACCGTCGATTTCGACAAGGCCGGCCGCAAGATGGTGCTGGAAAGCTTCGTTCAGGCGGCGTGACAGTCTATGACCGACACTTATTCAGTCAGCGGCGATGAAACGCTTGAGGACATTCAAAAACTTATAAGCTGCTCGGATGATACACTCATTGAAATTTGGTCGATGCAACATTCAGCCGCCATTGAGCATTTACACGTCAACGGGTCGCTATTGGTCAATGCGGACTTTGCGTTCTCTTCAGAGGACAACAAACGAGGAAAGAAAGCCGCCTATAGCTGGATGCAGGCGCAGATGGGAGTACGGCTTACAAAGTATCAGGGAGAGCTACCGATTTGGAGGCTTCTCTCTCGTCCCCAGTTTTCAAATCGGCAAAATGACAAGCTACTTCGTCTCGAAATCCCAAAATCGAGAATATTAATTTCGTTCTATGAGCCGTGGCGCCGACTACTTTGCATAATGGCGCATTTGATAGGATCCGAATCGCATTGGCCTGCCAGCTGGTCTACGTGTTGTCCGTATATTCCTATCGACAAAGCTGACCGGCAGCAGATTTTTCTGGATTGTGATCGCGATCGGCCAGATGGCGAGCGTCCCCGACGTTTCGAATGGGACGAGCGTAAATGTCGATTAAGCTGGGAGAGAATGTTCGACCTCGGCTTTGCGAGGCAAGTACAGTGCCTTTGGGGATTGACCCTTCAAGCGATGATACCGAAGATATTATTGTCCGACGTGCGAGACGAATTTCCGATTGATTATTTTCCAAACTAATTTGGAGCGGCCGAGCTACATGGAATACGCTCACTTCTCTTTCTTGCAGACGATGTCCTTCGGCTGACAGGCGATGCCGGGGGTCGAACAGCCGAGACGCCCGTCGGGGCTGCGCAGGCAGGTACGGCAGCTATCCGTCCATTCCAGACAATCGGGATGCGTGGCGCCATAGGCCAGCACCGAGACATCGGAGGGGATCTTGTCCAGCGCGCCTTTATTTTCGGCGGGCGTCGCAGTTTGCGCGGCCGCGATGGCGGGCAGCGTGAGGCTCAGAGCGAGAAGAAACGCGCGCGGGAGATTGCACATGCGCCGATGATAGAGGCATCTCGCGCGGCGTGCCAAGCCGCCGCGGTCAGGCTCACGCCGCATCTTTGGCGGCTTCGAGGAGAAGCGCCGCGTCGGCGATGACCTCGCCCAGCGCGGTTTCGCAGCTTCGGTAAAGTCGCGTGGCATCGTTCCAATCCTTCCGCGCGACAGCGGCGGCAATGGCGCTTCCCAGGCTTCCCGTTTCGGCCGCACCCTGTGCGACTCGTTCAACCCGCGCGTCGCCGCGAAGCCAGGGGAAATTCTGCAGGCTCGCTTCGAGAGAATCGCGCTTTAGCCATTGCGGCACGATCTGTGGCGGTTTGGCGCCGATCAGGATCGCGGCGAGCCTGTGCTTGAAGCTCGCGGCATCGGCTGGGATGCGCGCGACGCCGGCCAGCGTCGGCGCCGCATCGAAACGTTGTTCCGACACGTTCTCGCAGCCGGTCAGTCGCGTGTTGATCGCGCTGATCTCGGTCTCGGTCTTGCTGATCTTGCCGGCAATGGTGGAGGTACCTTCGGCGATCTCGGCGGTCGCGGCGCGCTGCTGGGCCAGATGTTCGGCGAGATAGCGTGCCCGCCGGGCGACCTCGGCCATCGCGGTCCCGCCACTGACGACTTGCTCGGCGACGCTGCGGACGATGCCAAGGCCCTCCCCGACCGCGCCGAGGCTGTCAACGGCGGCAGCACGAATAAGAGCCGTTTCCGCCGCCAAAGCGTGCAGGCGCTTATGAATGTCCTCGGTCACGCCGCCTGTCTGACGCGAGAGCGCTTTCACCTCTCCGGCGACGACGGCAAAGCCGCGGCCGGTTTCGCCGGCGCGCGCCGCTTCGATTGTGGCATTGAGCGCAAGCATGTTGGTTCGCTCGGCGATGGCTTCGATCTGCCCGGCCATCGCGCCGATTTGCGCCACGGCGGCTTCGAGAACGTTAAGGCGGGCGTCGATATCGCCGGCACGGCGCTCGATCACCGCCATCGCATCGGTTGCCGCTTGGCTGTCGACCGCACAACGCGTCATCGCGTCGGCGGCTTGCGTGGCGAGCATGGCGCCTTCGGCCGAATTGTCGGCGATGGCTTTGGTCGAGGTCGCGAGTTCTTCCACCGCGCCGGAAATCGCCCGGGCGGAGCGGCTTATTTCGCGCGCGTCATGCGAGATCCAGATCGTGTTGACGGCTGTCTCGGAGGCTTCTTTCGAGAGCGTAGCGATCAGACCGAAATGATCGAGATCGGCGATCCGCGCCGTCTGGACGAGGCGCATCAAGGCGCGGCCGAAGCGTCCATCCGGCAATTGCGTTGCGCCGCCTGTCTCCGGCAGCGCCTCGATCATTTCGGCAAAATGATTCTCATCCGCCGCAACTTGCGACGGCACCTCATGCTGCTTCCGGTTGAGACGCGGAAACATCAAATGCGGTCCTTGGACGTTTGGTTAATACTTTTCTAAAAATGGCCTTGAGCGCGAGATTACCGCGGATACGTCAAAATTTGGTAACCTTGGCCGGGAGCGTGAACCGCGACCCGCCCTCGCGCGCGACAGCGAGCGCGTCTAAACTGGTTCGGATGATTCCAAAGCACATGAAACGGAATTGGAAACACGGCGGTCCGTTCGGCGAGCGGCGCGGCTATCATCACGGTGGCCTCAAGGAGGCGCTGGTTGAGGCGGCGCGCGCCTTGATGGCCGAGCATGGGCCGGGCGGTTTCACTCTGTCCGAGGCGGCCAAGCGCGTTGGCGTCACGGCGGCGGCGCCCTACCGGCATTTCGCCGATCGGCAGGAGCTGATGGGCGAACTTGCCCGGCGCGGCTTCGATCTTTTCGGCGAGCGGCTTGCCGGCGCTTGGGACGAGGGGCGGCCGGAGCCGCGCGCCGCCCTGCAGCGTATGGGCCGCGCCTATCTCAATTTCGCGACCGCCGAGCCCGGTCTCTACACGGCCATGTTCGACAATGCCAGGGGCCTGCGCGGCGCGGCGGCGAACTTCATCGCCACCAAGGCTTTCGAGGGTCTGAGCCGCGCCGCGGCCGGCGTGATTCTCCGGGGCGGCGGCGATCCGGCCGAAATCCGCCGCCTGGCGCTTGAACTCTGGGCGCTCGCGCATGGAACGGCGATGCTGACCCTCGCCGGCCATTTCAATCCGGCTTCCGGAGACGATCCCGCGGCAATCCTCGAACGCGGCGCCGAGGCCTTGATTACCGCCGCGCTCCGCAAAAAATAAGCAGTAGATCAGCATGTTGAACGATTTGAACGGAAGCCATCTCGACAAGCGGCCAATGTTAAAGTATATTACATTAACATTGCAGCGCTTCTGCTGCGTGGAGGAACTTATGTGTGGAGCACGTAGCTACGGGCGCACGCCCGAAGGTCTTTCGGTGAGCCTTCCTCATTGGTCTGATTGGCGGCCAATCGAAATTATCGCGATGGTTCTCGGCTTCATTCTCTTCTGGCCGATCGGGCTCGCCATCCTCATCGCCAAGATCTGGCAGAAGAAGAGCGCCTATGCCGGCGACCTGCCGAGCTTCGTCAGCGCGCAGATGCAACAGAAATTCCAGGAAAAATTCAAAGAGAAATGGGAGCAGAAGATGCGCCGTCATGGTTTGCGTCGGCAGGACTTCTATAATTGGTCATTCGGCGATCCACGCGACCGGCGCGGCTTCGGTGGCCCGCCTTGGCAGTGGCGGTCGGCTTCGACCGGCAATCTCGCCTTCGACGAATGGCGTGAGGCCGAACTTGCGCGCATCGAGGCCGAGCGCGAAAGGCTGCGTGCCGCCGAGCAGGAATTTACGACCTTCGTCGAGAACCTGCGCCGGGCCAAGGACCGCGAGGAGTTCGAGCGCTTCATGGCGGAGCGCAATGCGCAGCCGCCGCAACCGGATGCGCCCAATCCGCCCCCCGCGAGCTGAATAGGCCGCGTCTAAGATCGCGGGCGGAGGGCCGCAGCCTTAGCCCGCATGAAAAAAGTGCTGCGAAGCGATCCAGATGTGGATGGCTCCGCGGCGCTCTTGCAATAAGGGATGTTTTACTGGCTGTTTCCGCCGCCGCCCGGCAGGAGCGACTTCAGAAACCTGATCGTCTTGATGTTGACCCGGATGCCGTGGCCCATGTCGAAATCGCCAGGCTTCATGTCGGCGGGGCAATCGCCGGTCCATTTGGCATCCTGTGTGATGGTCACGTCACTCTGGCCGAGCTTCGGCGGGTCGAAATGCGATTTGATGTCGACATGGTAGGCGGTATCGCCGGTGTACACGGTGGTGGCGGTCGTCGTTACTTTGGTCCCGCCGATCGTGCAGTCGCTGTCCGCCGTCACGGTGCTGCCGGCCGCCTTGATGTCGTTCTTGCTGCAATGTTTGGAGCGCACATTGCTGCTGAACTGGTGAAACAATTGATCGGTTGCGGCGTCGATGCACATCTTCATGGTAACATCGGGGATCGAAGGATTATGCACGCTGACTTCCCAGAGGCCGGGCTTGCGCGCCGGATAATCATCGGCCGCGGCGGCCGTTGCAAAGATCAAAGCCAGCGCCGCCGTCATTGCAAAAGTCACACGCATGCGTCCCTCCCAATTTTTCAAGGGCCCGCCATAGCATGGACGGCGACGGCAATCCACTTCCGGGCCTTAGCGCTTTCCGGCCAGATGAAATCATCTGGCTGATAAGAAATCGCGCCAAGTCGGAATATTGGAACGTGTTCTGATCGGAAAAGTCTTTCAACTTTTCCGGAACACGCTCTGGAGGGTTAGTCTGGCCGCGCATTGCGCAGCTTCTTGATCGCGCCGCGTTTTTGCTTGGCCTCGACGCGACGTTTCTGTGACGCCAGCGTCGGGCGCGTCGCGATGCGGCGCTTCGGACGCACCGCCGCCTTGGCAATCAGCGCGCAAAGCCGCGCCAGCGCATCCTGCCGGTTGGCATCCTGGGTGCGAAATCTCTGCGCGGAAATGATGAGGATGCCCTCTTGCGTCAACCGGCTTCCGGCGAGCTTTTCAAGCCGAAGCTTCACGTCATCGAAGAGCGAAGGCGAGCGGCGCACGTCGAAGCGCAAATGCACCGCTGATTCGACTTTGTTGACATTCTGGCCGCCGGGACCGGAGGCGCGCGCGAATGAAAATTCGAGCTCGCTTTGGTCGATCGAAAGATTTTTGGCAACGGCGATTCTCGGCATCTAAATGTCGCGCCTCTAACGCAGGAGAATCCGCATGCGCTGCATGATGACGAGAATCGCGAGCGAAGCTCCGACCAGGATCACCATGGACCAGAAGAAGCCGCTGCTGATGTCGGTGAAAGGCAGGTTCTTCACGTTCATGCCGAATATGCCGGCGACGAGGCTCGCGGGCAGGAAGAAGGTGGTGATGATCGTCAGCAGATAGAGGCTGCGGTTGGTGTCCTCGGCGATCTTGAGCGCGACCTCCTCCTGCAGCATATGCGCGCGCTCGCGCGTGGCGATGATGTCGCGGTCGAGGTTTTCGAGCCGCTGCATCAGGATGTTGGTTTTGACCCGCAAATCCGGCGGCGGCGCGCTGTCGAGCTTGGGTCCGACACGCTCGAACAAGGCCAAGAGGCCCTGCATCTGGCGGTGCAGATGCACGGCGGCCTTGCGCGCCTTGGCAAGCCGCTCGCGCTGGTCCCTGGCGGCGTGCTGCCACAGCTCATCCTCGATTTCGTCCATATCCTCATCGAGCTGATCGGAATATTTGTCGATCGAGTCGGCTACGTGATCGACGATCAGCTCGAACAGCGAGGCGACGCGATGCAGCTTGCGGCCGCGGTCGAGCGCCTGGCGTGCGCTTTCCGCGGCGCTCATCGCCCGCCGCCGCGCGCTGACCAACAGCCTATCGGTCATGGCGAAGTGCAGATAGCCGAAATGCTGCGTGGCGCCGTCGATGTCGGCGATGAGATCGGCGAAAATGCCGTAGACGCAATTGTCGTCGACATGAAGTTGCTGGGCGCCGTCTGGCGCCGTCAGCACAACCGCCGCTTCGGCGGGCAATTCCTCGAACCGCGGCAGCAGGGCGCAGGCGCGCGCGTCGGCGAGGTTGAAATGCAGCCACAGCCAGCCGTCGTCGCTGGCGGTGTCGATCGGCTGGTCGATCGGCAGCGCCTCGGGCGTGCCGTCGGCATGAATGCGGAAGGCCCAGACCAGTCCGGGCATCGTTTGGGCTGTGGCCGAAAGCGCAGGCGGGGTGGCGGGCGTGTCATCCATCGGGAAAACTCGATCTTCTGGGGCCGGCCGCCGGGGTATTCCGCGGCCGAGGCGAGACGTTAACCGCGTTATTTTAAGAGCACTTAACATATTTCGCACAATTTGAGGCAATGGCGCGTCGCGTATTGCCTTTCGCCGCTGCGGCGGCGCTTGTCGTTGAGCTTGCTGGCTGTTCGAATTACGAAGCGCAGCGGCCGGCTTGGCGCGCCGAGGCGGAAAATGCCTGTCTGGCGCAAAATCTCATCCATGAATTGGCTTATGTCCGCCCGGTCGAGGCGATCGACGGGCCCGGTATCTGCGGCCTGACGCGTCCGTTCAAGGTCGCGGCGCTTCTCGATGGCGCGGTGATGCTCGACGGCGATTACGTCCTCGATTGCCCGATGATCGCGGCGCTCAATGCCTGGGTTCACGATGTGGTCGAGCCCGCCGCCCAGACGCGGTTCAACGAGCGCGTCGTCGAGATCACAACCTTTGGCACCTATAGCTGCCGCGGCATCAATGGCGAATTCGGCTCGCGCCTCTCCGAGCACGCCTTCGGCAATGCCATCGACGTCTCCGGCTTCCAGTTTCAGGACGGGCGCAAGATCGTGATCGCGCACGACTGGACCTTCGGCGATCCGCAATCGCAGGCCTTCCTGCGCGATGTCGACAACGGCGCCTGCGGCGATTTCACCACCGTCCTGGGCCCGGGCTATAATTTCCTCCATTACAACCATTTCCATCTCGATCTCGCGATGCGCGGCGACACGGCGACCGGGCCGCGCCGCGTCTGCAAGCCGCATCCGGATATCCTGCCGCAGGATCATCCGCCGGACGGCCTGCCGGAGCCGCCGCCGCTCGACGAAGAGATGGATATCTCGCAGGCGGGTTCCGGCGCCGATCAGCCGGTCTCCCTGCATGCCGGGCCGGGTTCGCCCGATGGCTCGCTGCCGCCGCCGCCCTATTCGCCACCGCGCTCTTACGCGCACGACTATCAGGCCTTGTCGAGCGACGTCCTGCCGCCCGAGCCGGTGGCGCCGCAGCGGGGAACGCTGCGCGCCGACGGCGCCTATGTGCCCGAGGGCAAGCCAGGCGATTGGGATCTGCACTAGGAAAAACGAGACGATCACGATTTGCGGCGTGCGCTTTTCTCGCGCGCCTGGGCGGTTATGATTGGCGCCCCAATCGGAGGCCGCCGTGCTGCAACAGAGCTTTTCGCGTAAACCCGGGCTCGCCCGCTACAATGCGCCCGCGCAGGCGCTCCATTGGATCACGCTCGCCGTCATCTTCACCATTCTGCCGCTCGGCTGGGTGATGGTGAACATGGATGAGCACAATCCGGCGCGCGGCGCGCTGTTCTTTTTGCATAAGTCCTTCGGCGTCCTGGCGCTGGGGCTCATCCTCGCGCGGCTTATCTGGCGGGCGCTGCGCCAGGCGCCCGGCCTGCCGGCGCAGACTCCCAAATGGGAAGTCGGCCTCGCCCATGCGACGCATGCCTTTCTCTATTTGATCTTCATCGTCATGCCGGTGACGGGCTATATCGCCTCAAGCGCCAGCGGCCATCCGGTCTCGCTCTTCGGCCTTCCCTTGCCGCAAGTGCCCGAGAACAAGAGCCTCGCACATCTCGCCGGCGCTATTCACGTCGCTGGGCAATATCTCGTCTATTTCTTCCTCGCCGTGCATATCCTCGGCGTCGTCTGGCATGTCGTCGTGCGCAAGGATGGCTATCTGGCGCGGATGTTGCCCGAGCAGGTCAACGCGGAGTAGATCGGGTGGGCCGTCGCACTTGATCTGACTTTGTGCCGACGTCACCGCATGCCAGGCTTTTTATCTGTACTCGCCACATAGAGGACGGAGCGGGGGCGACGAATCCATACCGCGTTTGCAGAGGATCGGGCCGAGTGGGTCGCGCTGCCGTGCATCCGGAGCGGTCGCTTTGGTGTCGGCCGTAAAGCAGGTCAAGCAGGGACGGACTGTCGCAGCGGGCGCTGATTCGGCCGCCCATGTAGGTACGACGCCGATCGCAAATGCGCCGCAGACGGCGACAATGACGACGCGCGACAGCGCGCGGGTAACGGGCGTTTTTGAGGGCATGCTTTTCTCATCTCACCGAACTGCGCTTCCTCGTCATTCGCAGCCGGTGAGAGGTTTGTTACGCGGTGCCCGCTCATTTTTTTCAGATCAAGGCGAGGTGTGCCGCCGCTGTGCGGAGAGCGCCGAGCATCAAGGACGTGGCGCTATTGCTTCTTGATCCACACTCGTCCCGCCTGCGGATCGAAAACGATCGCTTGAAACAGGCGCAGGAACGACACGCCAAGCTGCGCCGCCGGCATCGTCTGTGCGGCGATGCCGCCGCAGATATTCGCCGGCTTGACGATCAGATAATAATCGCGCGCCTCGGTGACAGCCGCGCCGCTCTCATTTGTGATCACAAGCGGTTGACGGCTCGAATAGACGGGCCGGCGCTCGAAGCCCGCGCAGGTCTTGACCGTCACGTAACCTTCACGCTTCAGCGACGCCCCATGCGCGACCAAGGCGTCGTAATAGGCCTGATTGATGTCGAGCGAATGCGGAAAGAGATCGTCGTCATAGCCGGTATCGATCTGCGCCCAGGTCTTCGCCTCGCCCATCCGCAGAAAGACCACCGGCACGTTCGGCCGGTCCGAGGCGACGTGAGCGCGGCCGGGCGAGAAAAAGCTGCGCTGGTCGATCGGTACGAATCCCGCATCCCGCAGCCGCGATGCGGCGCAGGGCGCTGACGAGATCGCGGCCGTCGTCGCATCGAGCGCGACGGTGAGATGGCCGAGAAGATCGGTGCCGATGATGGCGTCCGTGCCGGGATCGGCGTGGCGGGTGAGAAATTCGCTTTCGCCCGGCAACGGCAGCGAGGTCGCGGCTTTGACAAGCATACCGAGGTCGACCGGCGTCTTCGCCCGCAACGAGCTTTGGGTGGCGCCGTAATCGAGCATGGCGCGGGCTGGCGTGCCGCCGATGTCGATCTCGATATGCGGCGCGCCGCCGCTATGGCTCAGCGCATAGGGGTGGGCGCCGCAGAGGGCAGCCGCGGTCTGCGGCGTGGCGCGAAAATGAAACATGGCCGCCGCTAACGCGAGCGCAAGCAAAATGGTTGCGGGAATTATTTTGCGACGCACGCGGGCGGTCGGATGGCCTGCTCCTCTTTGCTCATTCTGACGCGCGTCGCGACTTAGTGTTGTCGGCACAGCCACAGCCGAGCTTTCACGGAAATTCGCTACGTGCTCTATGCGCTACCTGTTTATTCCAGTCCCGAAGCGCCAACACTGCGCGATCTATATCCGATTGATCTTCAATGAAGCCGTTGTGAGCGATCACATGCCTTAGCAATCCCAAGTCGTTGTATCGATGCATGAAGTCGATCTCTCCGATGAAGGGTAGAAAATCAGCTTCGTACCTGCGGATCAATGCCACCAAGTCAGACCAATCAATCAAGTAGAGAGGGCCGGTTTCCGATCTCGCCGGCAACCATTTGCGATCCTTCTCCTTAGACAAACGCTCCTCGTGTTTCCGTTTCATCTGGGTATTTGCTGCGGTGTTCCACCAATCCGACCCAAGTTTTCTGGTCAATACGCGTTCGATTAGGTAACGAATGGAATTCTCTTGGACATGAAGAGCTTTGTAGAGCTCAGCCTGCCGGTTTAGATCCTTCAAATAATTCGCATCGATAAAAGGCACCGACGAAAGTAGCTGTGACGCAACGATGGGCTCTTGTGAATGGGGAACCCGTGACACTGAGCTTATGCCAATATCCTGCAAATGCTGGATACCGTGTGGAGAGAGCTCCCAGCCGTCTGTCGTCCTAATCGCAAGGCCGTTTGTACGGTGTAAGAGAGTTGAGACGTTCCATGCCTTGATGCCCCTCAGCCCCGCTTTTGCCGCTCGACTAATGATCTCATTGACGGAAATAGGTACATCAAACGTCGCCAGTATTATCAGAATCTTGTCGCTGTGCGACCGACGTTCGTGAAGCAACGTCCGAAGATCGTCCTGTTCAAGGTAGCTGGTCATAACAAGTTTCTCGCGGTGCAGTGGCCTGCGCTGCCTTTCCATTCTTCGCTTAGAACTTACGCTTCAAGCTTGCTCCGCATAGCGTCAAGTTCAGCAGACTTCACAGTGAACACGTCTTTCGCAACTTCGATGAGTGTGCCTTGCCTGGTTAGCGTATCGATATAGTTGCTGAGATTGCTTCCATATGTCTGTTTGTAGAATCCGGTCGCTGTTTTCATTTCATCATGCAAATTCTGTCGCGAGAATTGCTCTCGGCCTTGCATAAGTGAGAGCGCCGCCGCGGCGGCATACGCCAGTGTCGTACCGCTATCGACTCCCAATTTTGAAGCGATGGACTTGGCAGTCATTGTGATCGCTTGCCGTCTCATCGTTGCTTGCCCGCGCGCATCGTCCGCGTTCGGCGCGTCATACGTCTGACCGTTTTCGAGGATCGTCAAGAAAAGTGGCCGAACGTATTCGATGAAAAACGGCTCATCGCCTTCGAAGGCGATCGAAAGCGAACCTTTTGAGAGCGAAATTTTTGCGGACATGGCGGTGCTCCAAAGGGAGGCTTATGGTCCGGATAGCATAGCCAACCAGCAGCGTCAGCACTTAAAATGACTACCGAGGCAAGGCACGCTAGATGAAATCCATAGCCGGCTCGCATAATGCCTTTGAAAACACATGTATCTGGCAAACTCATATCATTACGAATAGCGTCAATACTAATTTACTAACATAAACACCCCGCTCACCGCGCGGCGGTCGCGGGGTAATTGCAGCTTGGAATGTCTGTTCCTGCGAGCCCGATACCGAAAATTACGGCTCTAGGGCACGAGCTTCCCTCTACGAAGGCAGTCTCGGCAGTTTTTTGGCGCCGCCATCCAATTATGACTTTGGCTGCCGACGTTCGTGCTGTCTGTAAAGGAAAGGGCACGCGGTGGCAATGAAAAGCAATATATAGTCATTGCTAATAACATATCTGCAATGTGCAGGTTGAAAAAGTCTACATATTATAATATGTTATGTAGCACTATCTATAATGCACTCGATATAGACTATACGAAATTCACACGCAAGTTACCTATGTCGATTGACGCCAGATTGCAGTGGTGGGGAAATTGCACGCTTGGAATGTCTGCTCCTGCGAGCTCGATACCGAAAATTACGGCTCTAGGGCACGAGCTTCCCTCTACGAAGGCAGTCTCGGCAGTTTTTGGTGCCGCCATCCAATTGTGGCTTTGGCTGCCGACGTTCGTGCTGTCTGTAAAGGAAAGGGCACGCGGTGGTAAGGGCAAGCCGTACTTATGCCCTGGTTTGCAAGCTACCCCCGCCGCTTCCCCTTCCACGCCCTTGTTCCGCCCTTGCCGCCAGTGCTGCGTGGCTTGGCTTCGCCGCCGCCGAAATTATGCGGCCCCATTTCTGAGTCGGTCGGCTTGTGCGGCCGGTTCGCCGGCATGTTGGCCGCATCGCCGAAGGGGCGCGGGCCGCGATAACCGCCCGCCTCGCGCTCGACATCGGTCTGCGTCGCCAGCGGATCGTCGGAAATGGCGAGTTCCACGGCTTGCAGCCTTTTGATCTCGTCGCGCAGTCGCGCCGCCTTTTCGAAATTGAGGTCGGCCGCGGCGTCGCGCATCTCGCGTTCGAGATCGGCCATCGTCGCCTTGAAATTATGGCCGATGAGATTGCCCGCCTGCGCCATGCCGGCATCGACGGTCACATGATCGCGCTCGGCGACGGAACCCAGAATGTCCTGGATGCCGCGCTTGATCGATTCCGGCGTGATGCCGTTCTCGATGTTGAAGCGCTCCTGCTTCTCGCGCCGGCGGCTGGTCTCGGCCATCGCCCGCTGCATCGAGCCGGTGATGTGGTCGGCATAAAGGATGACGCGGCCATCGACATTGCGGGCGGCGCGGCCGATCGTCTGCACCAGCGACGTTTCGCTGCGCAAAAAGCCTTCCTTGTCGGCGTCGAGAATGGCGACGAGGCCACATTCCGGGATGTCGAGGCCCTCGCGCAGCAGATTGATGCCGACAAGCGCGTCGAAAGCGCCGATGCGCAGATCGCGGATGATTTCGATGCGCTCCAGCGTGTCGATGTCGGAATGCATGTAGCGCACCCGCACGCCATGCTCGTGCAGATATTCGGTGAGGTCTTCGGCCATGCGCTTGGTCAGCACGGTGATGAGTGCGCGATAGCCCTTCTGCGCCACCTCGCGCACCTCGCCGAGTAGATCGTCCACTTGTGCCCGCGCGGGACGCACCTCAACCGGTGGGTCGATGAGGCCGGTCGGGCGGATCACCTGCTCGACGAAAATGCCGCCGGAGCGCTCCATCTCCCATTTGCCCGGCGTCGCCGAGACATGGACGGATTGCGGCCGCATGGCATCCCATTCCTCGAAGCGCAAAGGCCGATTGTCGAGGCACGAGGGCAGGCGGAAGCCATATTCGGCCAGCGTCGCCTTGCGGCGGAAGTCGCCGCGATACATGCCGCCGATCTGCGGGATCGTGACATGCGATTCATCGGCGAAGACGAGCGCATTGTCGGGCAGATATTCGAATAGTGTCGGCGGCGGCTCACCCGGCTGGCGGCCGGTGAGATAGCGCGAATAATTCTCGATGCCGGCGCAGGAGCCGGTCGCCTCCATCATCTCAAGGTCGAAGAGCGTGCGCTGTTCGAGTCTTTGCGCTTCGAGCAGCCGGCCGGTGGCGTAAAGCTCGGTGAGGCGCTGCTTCAGCTCTTCCTTGATGCCCTTGATCGACTGAATCAGCGTCGGGCGCGGCGTCACATAATGCGAGTTCGCGTAGATCTTGATGAATTCGAGGTCCTGCGTCTTCTGTCCCGTCAAGGGATCGAATTCGATGATCGACTCGATCTCGTCGCCGAAGAAATTGATCCGCCAGGCGCGATCCTCGTAGTGGGCCGGGAACAGATCGATCGTATCGCCGCGGACGCGGAAGACGCCGCGATAGAAATCGCCGCCGGAGCGCTTGTATTGGAGCGCGACGAGATCGGCGATCAACTGGCGCTGGTCGATGCGCTCGCCCGCCTTCACGCTGAAGGTCATCGCCGTATAGGTCTCGACCGAGCCGATACCATAGATGCAGGAGACGGAGGCGACGATGATCACGTCATCGCGTTCGAGCAGCGCGCGCGTCGCGGCGTGGCGCATCCGGTCGATCTGCTCGTTGATCGATGATTTCTTCTCGATATAGGTGTCGGAGCGGGGCACATAGGCTTCCGGCTGGTAATAGTCGTAGTAGGAGACGAAATACTCGACCGCGTTCTCCGGGAAGAAGCTCTTGAACTCGCCATAGAGCTGTGCCGCCAGCGTCTTGTTCGGCGCGAGGATCAAGGCCGGGCGCTGCGTGCGGGCGATGACCTGCGCCATGGTGAAGGTCTTGCCCGAGCCGGTGACGCCGAGCAGAACCTGGTCGCGCTCATTGGCGTTGATGCCGTCGACAAGCTCCTCGATTGCCGCGGGCTGGTCGCCGCGCGGCTCATATTCCGAGGTGATCTTGAACTCGACGCCGCCCTCCGACTTTTCCGGGCGGGGCGGCCGGTGCGGCATCCACGGCGCCTTGTCGCGCAGATTGGGGTCGCCGCGCTCCAGCAGGTCTTTTAGCGACGCCGCCGTCGCGGCGACGCCGATTGTGCCGCCGTCGAAAGTCGCGGGCGCCTCGGCGAAGCCGATCGGCGGTCCGCCATTCAGAGCCGGGTTGAGCAGCGCGGCGAGGTGCTCGCCGAGCGGCTTCAATTCGGGCTTACCGGCTTTGGGCGGGGCGGATTTTCGCGGCGTTTTGGGCATGGCCGCAATATGGGGCGGCTTCGCCCGAGATGAAAGCGGCTGTCATTTCGATGCCTCAGCCGCGCTCGGTTGCCGCGAACAGGCGGTAGAAAAAGCCGGCGCCCAATCCCGAGAGCACTTCCATGCCGATGGAGAAGGGCGTCGCGTCGGCCCAAAAAAGGGCCGCGACCAGCGCATAGGCAAGGCTGGCCGCCGCGCCGCCCAGGCTGTAGGCGAGAAGGCTGGTGCGGCCGAGACGGGCGAGAATCTTATGGGCGAACAGCAGGGCCAGCGCGCTGGCGCGGGCGCCGCTCCAGAGGCCGGCCATCGCGATCAGCAGCATGACCGGCACTTTGGCTTCGCCGAGCGAGATCTGGCCCAAGCCAAGGGTGTCGAGCGGCAGCTTGTCGAGGCCGCCGAGTGAGCCGAAGCTGAGGAAGCTCGTGGCGCGCGCCGCAGCGTTGATAAGGCCGACGATCAGGCCGGCGAGGAGGGCGGCGCGGAACGACCAACCGACGCGGGTGACTTCGGAGGGCTTGGCGCGCACGGCGCTGCCGCCGTCCGGGCCGCTCATTATCGCGGCGACGATCTCACGCGGCAGCGTCGGCGCCAAATTTTCCGCCGGCCGCGTATTCGGCCGCGCTGGCGCTGCGCCCCGTGGCGCTTGAGCCAGGCCGCGACGGCCGAAAGTCTTTGCAGGAGGCATGGACATGGGCAGAGCCTAGGATGGCCGCCCTACGAAACGATTGACGCGATCGCCGAAACTCCAGCATCGGAGACGGAAGCGGGCAAAAAGAAAGGGCCGCGTCCTTACGGAGCGCGGCCCTCAGACACGACCTCCTACGGGGGGCATCGGGGGTCGTGGTAAATGTTCGCGACCGCTATGAGTGCGGCGCGAAACCCGTCAAATCCGGCATTACACCGGCGAAATGGACATCATGCGCCGCCGTCGGGGCTTGCGAAATGCCCGCAGGCGGATCGAAGCGAACCAGCAGGCCAAGGGCAAAGGCCGAAACGGTCAAGATGACGATCAGGATCAGCGAGACCTGAAATTGCCGGCGCGCCGACCGCAGATCGTAGCTGCGGATAAAGCCTGCATCAGGTGCATGATCAAAATGATCGGCAATTGACATTTCGAACTCCTCTCAGCACGCCGCTTCGAGACCACCAACAGCTAGGCCGTCCCCGTCCGCTTGCCTGTGCGCAAAAGCACATTGGCAGCTTGGCGCTAACGGCTTTATGTGGCCTTGATCTCGCTCATTCTTGCCGCGACCCGGTAAAGAACTCGTGCGTCGCTCCAACGCAACATTCCCGGGAAAAGTTGCCGAGACCCGAATAAATTCGTTTGACAGTTGCGTATTCGCCGCAGATCGGAGCCCGGTCAGCGCCAAATTCAACTCAAAAGCGCATTTTTGGTTGCGGCGCGGAATCGCGGGAATCGGCGCGAATTTGCTGTGCCCGGGCGAATGACTGAACTTTTTATGTTCAAAAACAATGTGTTAGATAATTGGCGGGGCTCCGATCGCTGCGTCTGGCCGATGCTTTCTTGAACTGCGCAGCATCGGCGACGCCACGAAAACGAAATTGTCGAATGTCGTTAAAATTGCGCCGACCGGCGCGCGGACATTCACGCGATCGGATTCACGCCGCGTTAGGCGGCGGCGCGGCCGCAGGCTGAAACAGAGCTTGCGGCTCGGCGGCGCGGACACTAGTTTCGCGCCGCAATATGCAAGGTCTTCCCAACTCTCAGGACAATCCATCATGGCTTTCATTTCCGACGCCCTTCTGCGTGTCAAACCCTCCGCGACCATCGCGGCGACGCAGAAAGCGCGGGAGCTGAAAGCCGCCGGGCGCGATATCATCTCGCTGTCGATCGGCGAGCCGGATTTCGACACGCCGGACAATATCAAGCGCGCCGCCATCGACGCCATCGAGCGGGGCGAGACGAAATATACGCCCGTCGCCGGCATCCAGCCGCTGCGCGAGGCGATTGCCGCCAAGTTCAAGCGTGAGAACGGGCTCGACTATAAGCCGTCGCAGACGATCGTCGGCACCGGCGGCAAGCACGTCCTGTTCAACGCGCTGCTCGCGACGGTGAACCCTGGCGACGAGGTCATCATCCCGGCTCCCTATTGGGTCAGCTATCCGGACATGGTGGCGATCGCCGGCGGCACGCCGGTTCCGGTCGAGACCCGGATGGCGCAGGGCTTCAAGCTGCAGCCCGAGGATCTCGAACGCGCGATCACGCCCCGGACCAAATGGATCATTCTGAATTCGCCGTCGAACCCCTCGGGCGCCGCCTATTCGCGCGACGAGTTGAAGGCGGTGACGGATGTGCTGCTGCGCCATCCGCATGTCTGGGTGCTGACCGACGACATCTACGAGCATCTCACCTATGGCGATTTCAAATTCGTCACGGTGGCGCAGGTCGAGCCCAATCTGATCGATCGCACGCTGACCATGAACGGCGTCTCGAAATCCTATGCCATGACCGGCTGGCGCATCGGCTATGCCGCCGGTCCGGACAAGCTCATCAAGGCGATGGATATGCTCCAGGGCCAGCAGACCTCGGGCGCCTGCTCCATCGCCCAATGGGCCTCCGTCGAGGCGCTCAACGGGCCGCAGGATTTCATTCCCGAGCGCCGCAAGATTTTCGAGGCCCGCCGCGACCTCGTCGTCTCGATGCTGGGTCAGGCGAAATATCTGAAGTGCCCGTCGCCGGAAGGCGCCTTCTACGTCTATCCGTCGCTGGCCGAGGCCATCGGCCGCAAGGCGCCGAACGGCAAGAAGATCGCCAACGATGAGGATTTCGTCTCGGCGCTGCTGGAGACGGAAGGCGTCGCCGTGGTGCAAGGCTCGGCCTTCGGTCTGGGGCCGAACTTCCGGGTGTCCTATGCGACGTCGACCGATGTGCTGGAAGACGCCTGCACCAAGATCCAGCGCTTCTGCGCAAGCCTGGATTAGTTGAGGCTCTTGCCAAGCAACGACGGGGCTTCCGCGGGTGACCGCGGCGCCTCGGCCGCGTTGCCCGCCGCGCGCAAATTCGCCCGCCAGTAGAGATCGTTGCCGATCCTATGAAGCTGCGTCGGCAACCGGCGCGGCGCCCAGGTTTGGCGGCAGAGGAAACGGGCGCTGGTGCAAAGCAATTCGGCGACCGGCTTTCGCGACAGGACGCGGACCGTGAGGTCCTTGAGGGTTCTCCTGAAAGTTCCGCCGTGCCGCAAATGCCAGGCCCTGAGATAACGCGCGGCCGCCACTTGGCCCGTCTTCAAGTCACTTTCAGCGGGAGCCTCGGACTGACGCGGAGGTTTGGGCAGGGAAGCGATCAAGGCGTCGAAATCCCGAACCTTGAAAGGCGCCGGATTTTGAACGGCGGGAAACAAATCCGGCAGATAATGATAGGCGAATTTCCAGGTCGATCGCGGCTTGATTGTCTCGTAGCGGCGCATTTTCGCCAGCCGCTCGCCGGGATTTCGCAAGAGAACGTCGAGGTGCAGGAAAAAGGCTGACGCTGGTGCGAGCCCCTCGTTGGCCGACTTGAAACCGGATGTATGGACGTTGGTAATGTAGCTGACGTCGCGGTGGCGATAGAGCCGGCACTGCGGGTCGAGGAGCGGGCTGCGCGGATAGAGGTGATAATGGGTCTTTATCCGGCTGTATTTGAGCCCCCCCTTGTGCTGGAAGAGCGTCACGCGCGGCAGCCACCACGAAGAAATATCGGGCGGCGCACGCGTCTTTTCCGCCCATTTCAAAAGGTCGCGGGAGGGAAATTCATCGTCGTCCAGACGCAATATCCAGTCGCGATCCACGAACCGCGATACCTGCGCGAAAACGCCGTTCTCGACGTGCAGACCATCTTGATGGATCAGGGCGATTTTGGCGCCCCGCCCGTGCAGCAGCGCCAGCGAGCCGTCGTCGCTTCGATCATCGACGGCATAAAGCGGCTCAACGCCGACTTTCCGGTACGCGTCCAGCAATTGCCCGAGCCAGCGTGCACCGTTCAAGGTTGGAATGACGATATCGAAATCCATTTAAATATCTGATTTCGGCTCGGCACACGGACCGGGCGAATAAATTCGACATCAAATAATAACACGCAAAAAAGCGGTCTTATGGCGCAAACGCCGGAAGATATTTCCAAGCCCATTCCTATCTTGAAGGCATGGAACCGACCACAAACCAATATGCGCTTGCCGCTCTCAAAGAGCGCCGCGCCACAATCGCGGGTGAGATTTCGAGTTTGGAAGATCGCCTACGCTATCTCCGCAAGATGGCCGAAGCCGTCGATCATACCATTCGGCTATTCAATCCCGATCTAGACGGCTCCGCCATCCCGCCAAAGAAGCCCTACAAGCGGGTGAAGCTGTTCAACGCGGGAGAATTGAACCGGCTGATCTTGAACGCGCTCAGGAAGGCCGGAAAGCCACTCGGCACCGGCGAAGTGACGGACGCGGTAGTTGCAGAGCTAGGCCACGGTCCGGACGCCAAGCGCGGCATGACAAACCGCGTGCGGGCGAACCTGAACTACCTGCTGCGGGAGCGCGGGCTGGTCAGGAAGGAAGGCGACAGGCTCAATGCGCTATGGTCGCTGCGGGAATAGCGTAGGTGCTATTTCGAATGAAACGCCACTACAACGCTAGCGATGGCCGCGATCATTGAACCGCAAGCTGCAATTGCGGCTGCTATCGTAGACCAGAACAAAAGGTTTTCAGTATTTTTAGCTTGCCGTAAATCAAGTTCGGCCTGGATTTGCGTTCTGCGATTATCGCCCACGGCGTAGTGACGTATCTCCTGCCGCAGCTCCTCCAGAGACATTTCGCCATAGGGCTTCGGATTTATGACCTAGCCCTTTTGGGGGTCGGATGGGGGCGGCGGATAAAGATCGCGCAGCTTTTCAAGGATAAGACGCTGGCAAATCGTCGCGCGTTTGCGCCCGTAAAGCTGATATTTAGCGAGCGGCCCTTCAATTAAATCAATGGCATACTTCGGAAGCGAGATTGTGAATTGAAATGATTTTTCCTGGGGATCGTCGCTTTTTGGCATTGTAAAAACAATAGAATTGCAATGAAATTCCATTGTCGTATACTTCGTTACGAAAAGCGAATCGACTCTTGCGGTCGAGTGCGCAAAAAAGAAGGGCCTCTCTCGCGAGAGGCCCAAGTGAAGATGAGGCGAGGACTGGAATTGAACCAGCGTCTTCAGGTTTGCAGGGCCCGACGCATAACCATTCTGCCACCTCGCCATAGAGCGCCCCGCCCCTTAAAGGCGGGGCGATTCGTTTGGCGCCAAAGAGGATAAACGTAGTAGGCGGACGAATTCTAGATACAAAATGTTGTGCAAACAGTTAAAAATTCAAAAAGTTTAATTTGTTTTTAATGAATGTGGCGCTGCCAATATCCGCTGAAATCGACACTCGGCTTGTTGCGCAAAGCCAATCCCGCCAGCCGCTGCACCTGATCGCCATTCGCCATGCGGCGATGATCTTCGCGCCATGAAGCCTCTTGCGCGTAGCGCAGCAGATAGACGCCAGCGATATTGTGGTGATGGCCGATCTCGGCACGGCGGAGACGGCTGAAATATTCCTCCGCCCAATTCGTGCAAGCGCCGTTGAGGCTGTAAGCCTCTTGATGATTGATCCGCTTCATTTCGTATTGGCCGTGAAGGTCATTCCAGCCGTTGCCCTCGTCGGCATTGATGACGGTTCCTTTCGCGACACGCGCGCGGATGAAATTCAACGCTTGGCCTTCGGACCGGAAAACCGCCGGGACTGAGTTGCCGCCGCGCTCGCGGACGATCACAACAACCTTGCGCTTGCCGGATTGGTTATTAGTGAAGCGCCGATCTTTGCGGTTCTCTTTGAGATTGGCAGGCTTCACGTAACCGCCGAAATAGCCGCCGTCGATCTCCGCAACCTTGCCTTCGCCGCCAACGACGCGGCCTTTCATTTCCGAAGCCATCGCTTCGCGGAGCTTGTGCAGCAGCACGAAAGCGCACTTGTAGGAAACGCCAAGATCGCGCGAGAGGGCGAGCGCAGACTTGCCCTTCACTTCATTGCAGAAGATCGCGATAGCCCCGAGATAGGTGCGCAGCGGGAGCTTGTGAGAAGCGAACAGGGTCCCGCTGGTCAGGCTGAAATCCTTGCCGCAAGCGCGGCACTCGAAACGCGGCGCACCGTTCGGACGGCGGCAATCATAAGGCTCCAAGCCTCCGCAATGCGGGCAAACCGGCTTGCCGTTTGTCTCCGGCCAGCGGACTTGCCGAAACATCGCCTCGGCTTCCGCGTCCGACAGGCGAAGCACCTGAGCGAGGCTCAGGGTCTTTGCGGCGCGGGAGAGGAGGAAATGCTGGCTCATTGCGTTCTCGTTTCTGAGAACACAATATCGGATACGGTATCATTGTCAATAGGAAATTATCGTATATGATAACGAAAGATCGAAACCGATATAGGATTGCCAATGGCACTTGCCAAGACGGAACAGGAATGGGCTGAGAGAGCGGCTAGACACTTGAAAGCCGAGCTGAAACGCGCGGACGTGACCTATGAGGAGCTAGCCGAAAGACTCAAAAAGCACGGCTTTCAGGAGACGAAAGCGAGCATCGCGAACAAGCTGGCGAGAGCAACGGTGCCGGCAGCTTTCTTTTTGGCGGCACTAGCAGCAATCGGCGCCAACAGTTTCCAGCTTGATGATCTTTGACCTAGGGAGGGCCACCTGAGAGTTGCAACACCACGGCACCGAGGCTTGTTGCCTCCCGTATCGTCTTAAAATCGGTGGACGCGTTGCTGGGAATTGCGAGCAACACATAGTTTGTCTCAGATTGCCCCTTTATCATCTCACTTATAAATTCACTGGACCAAGGTATTTCTATAGGTATTGTATCATCTTCAATGTCATACTTAGCGCTCTTTGATGTAATAATCGCGTCCTTTATATCTTCTCTACCATCCCAATGAAACAGAACGATCATAGCTTTGAAGTCAGTATGATATTTTCTAGGTATTTTTGAACAATCTACTGTTGCTCTGCTCTCTGAAGTGCCTTGAAAAGAACCCGGAACGCCTAACTTAAAACTGTATGGGCCGGTGAGTTCCCACGTTGGCATATACATAACGCCGCCCACGATTGGAGGATTTGAGCTCAAGTAAAAAGCGAGGAGACTTAACGCCAATAACGTAATTGGGACGAAGCTCCAGCGATTTGATCGCAGCCAACCTGGAGTTCTTCTGCGCAATGTAGGAGCGGCAGCAAGGGCGCCGTTTATGGCTATTATGGCTGCAGCAATCCAAAGACCGGAATAAGCAATCCAGTCCCACATTCCCCAATCGGTCATTTTAATCGTCAGCCGGAAGGCGAGGAAAACTGACCATAAGCATAGCAGCGAATTGAATCTACGAAAGTGCGCGCATCGCGCGGCGCGGCTCACTTAGCCGCCCTTCCGGCGTTTGCGCCATAAGACCGCAAAAAAGCCCGGTTCCCCCCAGAACCGGGCTTTTGCCTGCCCCTCGTCCTGTTTCTGAACCGTCGCCCCCCGGCCGGCTGAAACAGGTCGTCGTCAGTGATTTTCGTATAGCAAAGGTCAACGCCGAAGTCTGTTGTGATCGGGCAACAATAGGACTTGAAAGACACGGTCTTTTGAATCGAAATTTGGTCCTGTCACAAAAAGGCAACAGAATTCGCTAACTCCTCCAGAGGAGAATTGCACGTGATCTCTCCGATTCGCGTGCCCAAAGCAGATTCAAGTGTTGAACCTCGCCCCAAAACTGCGGCTGACCCACCGATTTGCCGCGATCATCATCACCTTTGCGATTCTGACCGCCGTTTGTGCCGCGATCTTCTGGCAGGAGGTCAACGGATTGCGCGGCGTCTATACCGATATCATTCACCGGCAATATGCCGCCCGCGTCGCCATCGTCGAAGCCAAGGCCTCGGAAGCGAATTTCACCGCCTTCGCTTACGAGCTCGCGCATGCGGACCCCGACACCGCCCAGCAGACGACCTGGGCTTTCCGCGACGAGGCGAAGCGCTTCCGCAACTGGATCGCGATCGCCGGCGCCTTCCTGCCGGAGGCCAGGGACAATCTCGACGGCATTTCGGCCCGCTTCGATAAATTGCTCGCCTTTCTGGAGGGCTTCGCGCGGCAGACGCCGAGCGCCGAGACGCGCGAGTTCCAGATCGATTATCGCTTCGGGCCGCTGCGCGACGATCTCGAAGCGGCGCTCAATGAAGTCTCGAACGAGACCGCGGGCGACATGAACGATCGCATCGCCCATGTCGACAATGTCGCCGCGCCGCGCTTTCAGCGGCTCAGCGCTCTGTTCGCGGGCGGCTACATCCTGTTCTTTTTGGCGGCGCTCGCCTTGGCTTCGTTCGCCGTTGCGCGGCCCCTGCTGCGGCTTGCCGCGGCGATGCGCGAGATCGCCGCCGGCCGGCTCGATGCCGAGATCGGCTATACGCGGCGCGTGGATGAGCTTGGCGACATGGCACGCGCCATCCAGGTCTTTCGCGACAAGGGCCAGACGCTGAAGCTGCTGGAGGCGGAAACCCGTTCGGCGGAGGCGCGCGCCCAGCAGGCGCTGGCGGCTGAGCGCGAGCGTTTCATCGAAGCGTTTCAGGACGATGTGCTGCATGTCATCGCCGCGCTCTCGGCCGCGAGCCAGGAATTGCAGCGCAATGCGGCGGCGATGCGCGACATCGCCCATACCACGGACGGGCGCGCCCGCGATGTCGTCCAATCCTCACGCGTCAGCGTCGAGATGGTCGAGGCTCTCTCCACCGCCGCGCAGAAATTCAGCTCCCTGATCGACAGCGCCAACCAGGATTTCTTCAAGGCCGATCAGATCGCCGGGCGCGCCGCGGCCGACGGCAAGGTCACGTCGGATTCGGCCGGCGAACTGGCCGAAGCGGTCGAGACCATCGGCCAGATCGCCGATTTCATCGGCGGGGTCGCCTATCAGACCAATCTCCTCGCCCTCAATGCGACGATCGAGGCGGCGCGCTGCGGCGAGGCGGGGCGTGGCTTCGCGGTTGTCGCTGGCGAGGTGAAGGCTCTGGCGCAAGAGACCTCGCGCGCCGCCGCCGACATCGCGGCGCGGATCGGCGTCGTGCGGAGCGCGACCGGGCAGGTCGTCAAGGCGGTCGGCGTGACGGTCGAGCGGATCGGCCGCATCGGCGCCATCACCGACATGATCCGCGAAGGCACGACGGTGCGGGAACAGGCGGCCGGCCGCATCGGCGATTATGTCGTCGCCACGGCCGGCGAGGCGCAGCAGCTTTCCACGACATTGCAAGCGGTGGCGCAATCGACGGGCGAAAGCCAGAGGATCGCGGCCGAAATGCTTCAGGCGACCAGTTCGCTCTCGGAGCAGACGGAGCGTCTGCTCGTGCGCTCGCGCCAATTTTGCCTCCAGATCCGCGGGCAGAAGGCGAGCTAGATCGCGGGTAGGGTCTCAGCCTTATATTCCGGCTCTTGACGCGGCCTGGGCTTAAGCCATGCTATGCATAGCTTAACGTGGGTTGGGCGTGCGATGACCGTTGCCGACGATATTCTTGACGAGGTAAGGCGCAAACCGGGTCTGACTGAAATTGATCTTGCCGCGTTGATTTTTGGAAGACAGAACGCGTATCAGCAGCGAGTCAATTCGGTATGCCGCCACCTTGCAGCCGAAGGGCGTCTAATCAGAAAAGGGAAGGGAGGATTTGCCGATCCCTTCACCTATCATTTGCCACCGATGCGTAGGATTTGACGACGCCGCCTACCAGGTCCGCGGTGAGAAACGCTCTTAAAGCGCGGTCCCCCAAATAGAAATGTCAAACAGAGGCGGGGCCGGACCCGCTCTTGTTGCATTTGCGCAACAAGACTGTATTGCTGGCTCATCTTCGACGAGGCGGATCGGCATGTTCAGGGATGTCTCCGGTGGCGGCGGCCGCAAGCCGGCGCGCAATGTTCTCGGCGAGCGGCTGGAAAGCTGCTCGTTCAACCCGCTGACGGGCTTTTTCCGTAACGGCTGCTGCGACACGTCGGGTGAGGACGCCGGCAGTCATACGGTCTGCGTCGTCCTGACGGATGATTTCCTCGCCTTCTCCAAGGCGCAGGGCAATGACCTGTCCACACCTGCGCCGGAATATGGTTTCCCGGGCCTCAAACCGGGCGATCGCTGGTGCCTCTGCGCGCCGCGCTGGCAGGAGGCGTTCGCGGCGGGCCAGGCGCCCCGCGTAGCGCTCAAGGCGACGCATGAGGGAGCGCTCGCTCATTGCGCTTTGGCCGATCTCAAGGCCCACGCCGCCGATTTATCCTGAAAAGCCGGGGTTCACAGGGCGGCTTTTCTTCTTTAAGGCAATCGCTCTAGCCCTGAACTCGCAATTTTTGCCGCCCCGCCCTCGCGATGGCGGCCTTCCGGCGCGCCCGGAGGAGGAGAGCCAACCGACCTATGCCCCGCCGGACGGATATTTCGACCATTATGATCATTGGCGCCGGTCCCATCGTGATCGGCCAGGCCTGCGAATTCGACTATTCCGGCACCCAGGCCTGCAAGGCGTTGCGGGCGGAGGGCTATCGCATCGTCCTCATCAATTCCAATCCGGCGACGATCATGACCGATCCGGATTTGGCCGATCGCACCTATGTCGAGCCGATCACGCCCGAAGTCGTCGCCAAGATCATCGCCAAAGAGCGCTACGCGGTGCCGGGCGGCTTCGCCCTGCTGCCGACCATGGGCGGCCAGACGGCGCTCAATTGCGCGCTCTCGCTGAAGAAGATGGGCGTGCTCGCCAAATATGATGTCGAGATGATCGGCGCGACCGCCGACGCCATCGACAAGGCCGAGGATCGCGAGCGTTTCCGTGAGGCGATGACCCGCATCGGCCTGGCGACGCCGCGCTCGCGTCAGATCAAGACTTTGATGCAGGCGCTCGAAATCCTCGACGACATCGGCCTGCCAGCCATCATCCGTCCTTCCTTCACCATGGGCGGCACCGGCGGCGGCATCGCCTATAACAAGCAGGAATTCATCGAGATCATCGAGCGCGGCATCGACGCGTCGCCGACCAACGAAGTGCTGGTCGAGGAGAGCGTGCTGGGCTGGAAGGAATTCGAGATGGAGGTCGTCCGCGACAAGGCGGACAATTGCATCATCATCTGTTCGATCGAGAACATCGATCCGATGGGCATCCACACCGGCAATTCGATCACCGTCGCCCCGGCGCTGACGCTCACCGACAAGGAATATCAGGTGATGCGCGATGCCTCGATCGCGGTGCTGCGCGAGATCGGCGTCGAGACCGGCGGCTCGAATGTGCAATTCGCCGTCAACCCCGAGAACGGCCGCCTCGTCGTCATCGAGATGAACCCGCGCGTCTCGCGCTCCTCCGCTCTCGCCTCCAAGGCGACCGGCTTTCCGATCGCCAAGGTCGCGGCCAAATTGGCCGTCGGCTATACGCTCGACGAGATCGCCAACGACATCACCGGCGGCGCCACTCCGGCCTCCTTCGAGCCGGCGATCGACTACATCGTTACCAAGGTGCCGCGCTTCGCCTTCGAGAAATTCCCCGGCGCCGAGCCGCTGCTGACGACGGCGATGAAATCGGTGGGCGAGGCCATGGCGATCGGCCGCACTTTCGCCGAGAGCCTGCAAAAGGCGCTGCGCTCGCTCGAAACCGGTCTCACCGGCCTCGACGAGGTCGAGATCGAGGGCATCGCGCGCGAGGACGACAAGAAGATTTTGCGCGCCGCGCTCGGCCGGCCGACGCCGGACCGACTGCTCGTCGTCGCGCAGGCGCTGCGCCACGGCATGAGCCTCGACGAAATCCACGACGCCTGCAAGATCGACCGCTGGTTCCTCGCGCGCATCAAGGAGATCGTCGATCTCGAAGAGAAGGTTCGCGCCTTCGGCCTGCCGGAGGATGCCGACAATCTGCGGATGCTGAAGGCGGCGGGCTTTTCCGACACGCGGCTCGCGACGCTCGCGGGCACGGACGAGGCGAGCGTACGGGCGCTGCGCCACAGCCTCGATGTGCGTCCCATCTTCAAGCGGATCGATACCTGCGCCGCCGAATTCGCCTCGCCCACGGCTTATATGTACTCGACCTATGAGACGCCCTTCGCCGGCGTTCCGGCCGACGAGGCGCGGCCCTCGACGCGAGAGAAGATCGTCATCCTCGGCGGCGGCCCGAACCGCATCGGTCAGGGCATCGAATTCGATTATTGCTGCTGCCATGCGAGCTTCGCGCTGCGCGCGGCGGCCTATGAAACGATCATGATCAATTGCAATCCGGAGACGGTGTCGACGGATTACGATACGTCCGACCGGCTTTATTTCGAGCCGCTCACGGCCGAGGACGTGCTGGAAATTCTCTCGGTCGAGCGCTCGGCCGGCCGGCTGCACGGTGCCATCGTCCAGTTCGGCGGCCAGACGCCGCTGAAGCTCGCCTTGGCCTTGCAGCAGGCGGAAATCCCGATCCTCGGCACCAGCGTCAATTCGATCGACCTTGCCGAGGACCGCGACCGCTTCAAGCGTCTGCTCGACAAGCTCGGCCTCAAACAGCCGATGAACGGCATCGCCTATTCGGTCGAGCAATCGCGCCTCGTCGCCGCCGATCTCGGTCTACCGCTCGTCGTGCGGCCGTCCTATGTGCTCGGCGGCCGGGCCATGGCGATCATTCACGATGCCTCGACCTTCGACGATTATCTGCTCGAGACGCTGCCCGGGCTCGTGCCCTCGGATGTCAAGGCGCGCTATCCCAACGACAAGACCGGCCAGATCAACACCGTCCTCGGCAAGAATCCGCTGCTCTTCGATCGCTATCTCTCGGATGCGGTCGAGATCGATGTCGATGCGCTCTGCGACGGCAAGGATGTCTTCATCTGCGGCATCATGGAACATATCGAGGAGGCGGGCATCCATTCGGGTGACAGCGCCTGCTCGCTGCCGGCGCGTTCGCTTGCGCCGGAGACGATCACACGGATCGAGGATCTGACCCGCAGGCTGGCGCTGGCGCTCAATGTTGGCGGGCTGATGAACGTGCAGCTCGCGCTGAAGGACGGCGAGATTTACGTCCTTGAGGTGAACCCCCGTGCGTCGCGCACCGTGCCTTTCGTCGCCAAGGTGATCGGCATTCCGATCGCCAAGATCGCGTCGCGCGTCATGGCCGGCGAAAGTCTCGCGAGCTTCCATCTCGCGCCGAAGCCGCTCAACCATGTGGGCGTGAAAGAAGCCGTGTTTCCCTTCGCGCGCTTCCCCGGCGTCGATACTGTTCTGGGGCCGGAAATGCGCTCGACCGGCGAGGTCATCGGCCTCGATAAGTCCTTCGCCATCGCCTTCGCCAAGAGCCAGCTTGGCGGCGGCACCAAAGTGCCGGTCAGCGGCACCGTCTTCGTGTCGCTGCGCGATACCGACAAGCCGCGAATCGTGCCGGCGATCCAGCAATTGCTCGGGCTCGGATTCAGCTTCTGCGCGACGGGCGGCACGGCGCGTTTCCTCGAAAGCCAGGGCATCCTGACCCAGAAGGTCAACAAAGTGTCCGAGGGGCGCCCGCATATCGTCGATGCGATCAAGAACGGCGGCGTCCAGCTCGTCTTCAACACGACCGAAGGGGCGCAGGCGCTCGCCAATTCGCGCTCCCTGCGCCGTGCGGCCCTGCTCCATAAAGTACCCTATTATACGACCCTCGCCGGGGCGATCGCCGCCACGGAAGCGATCGTCGCCTATAAGGCGGGCGATCTGGAAGTGAAGCCGCTGCAGGATTATTTCGCTGACGACTGTGGATAGAACTGAATAAGCTTCTGAATTAAAATCACATTTTTCTGTGGTGACTGTCTCCGTCCGCTGCAGCAGGGCGCCTGGCGCGGCGTTCGGTCACGGGCGCTGAGGCGGACCCATGTGCGCCCTGATTTACAATTGCAACGTTCGCTTTTCGCGGGAAGAATGGGCTAGATTATCTGATCCGGCCGCCCCCGCGCCAGACGAGCGCGTGGTGCAAGACACTGTTTCGGGAAATGGCAGAACAGCGGACGCGCTTGGTGCGTTCCGCGAGGGTTGCTATCCGCCGCTTCAGCCGCGGCGGGGCTAGAACATCGAATTTCAATGAACGGCGGCGCTCGCCAGCATAGGAAGAGATCGAGAGAATGGAAAAGATTCCGATGACCGCGCTGGGCTATTCAGCTTTGTCGGAGGAGCTGAAGCATCGCCAGCAGGAGGAGCGGCCACGCATCATCCAGGCGATCGCCGAGGCGCGTTCGCATGGCGACCTGTCGGAAAATGCCGAATATCATTCCGCCAAGGAGGCCCAATCGCTGAACGAGGGCCGGATCGCGGAATTGGAGGATAAGCTCTCCCGCGCCGAGGTCATCGACATTTCGAAGCTCTCCGGCAATACGGTCAAGTTCGGCGCGACGGTCACGCTCGTCGACGAGGATACGGAAGAGAAGAAGGTCTATCAGATCGTCGGCGAGAGCGAAGCCGATGTGAAATCCGGCCGCGTCTCGATCACCTCGCCGACCGCCCGCGCTTTGATCGGCAAGAAGGTCGGCAATTCCGTCGAGGTCAATACGCCCGGCGGCGGCAAGAGCTACGAAGTGCTGAAGGTGGCTTTTCGCTGATCGGCGTCTTGCGAAGCAATTCCGCAGGGGAGCGCCTCTAGCCTGGCACGAAAAAAGCCTGACCCTGCGGAAGCTTCGCTGCGATTTCCCGCGGAATGCCGAGATTGGTGGCAAGCACGTCGAGTGGGTTTGTGGCGAGCCAGGCCGAGAGGTCGTTCGCCTGATAGTGGCCGCTGTTGAAGCCGACGAGAACCTTGAGGATCGTGTCGCCGGTGTTTCGGATATAGTGGCCGGCGCCCATCGGAGCGTAGCCGATATCGCCCGCCTCGAACTCCTCCTTCACCACATTGCCTTGGGCGAGGAAGACGGCCATCTCGCCTGTGCCTTCGAGATAATATTGCCATTCATCGGCGTTGGGGTGCCAATGGAGCTCGCGCATTGCGCCGGGCTCGATCTCGAGCAGCGAACCAGCCATGCTCTTTGAGATCGGGAATTCCTTGACGGTGACGGTGCGCTGCAGGCCACCGCCGGGGACGCGGCGCGGCTGCTGCGCGCCAAGCGGATAGCGATGCGTCGTAAGGAGCGCGGGCTCGGCGCGCGCGGCGGCATCCGGCGAGCGGTCGTTGGGGACCGGGCCGGCAGCGAAATAGACTTCGCCCTTCGGCAACAGCACGACCTCGGCGGGCGAGAGGTGGAGGCTCTGCGTCAGTACCTCCGGCGGCGTACGCGACAGCCAATCCGTGAGGCTGAATGTGTGATCCTCGGAGAAATCGCCATTATCGAAGATCAGGATGAAGTGACATTCGCCCGGCCCGAGGCCCTGGATCGAGTGGCCCCAGCCGCGCGGAAAATACCAGACATCGCCCGGGCCGAAAGTGTCAGTCGCCGCGCCGCCTTCCGGGTGGAGAATCGTCGTGCGGCAATTGCCGGAGACGACATAGGCCCATTCGGCGGCATTGGCGTGCCAGTGGAGTTCGCGCATCACGCCGGGTTGGAGACGCATGGAGACGCCGGCGATACCGATGCTCGCCGGGAACTGATGCACCGATGCGCCGCGCGTGATCCCGCCGGAACCTGTGTGCGGCGGCTGCTTCTCCAGAGCGTAGCGAAACGACAACGCGTTGGTGGACATGGCCGCCCCCTTTGGTTGCAGGGCAGACTACAGGATTCCGGGGGAGGCGGAAGGCCGTTCGATATCCTTGCGTCTTTCTCAACGCGTCGCGATCTAGGTTGGCGACGGCGCCTGCGGGCCGCCGAGCGGCGTGACGCGTAGCGTCGTGAGCCGGTTGCGGATCTTGCGGAGCACTTCGAAGCGGAAATTGTGGAAGGTGAAGATCTGCCCCACTTCGGGGATGGCGCGGGCCTCGTGGATGACGAGGCCGGCGATGGTCGTTGCCTCCTCGTCCGGCAATTGCCAGCCCATGACGCGGTTCAAATCGCGGATCGGCACTGAGCCCTCGACGGTGACGGAGCCATCCGCATTCTGCCGCACGCCGAGAGCGACGGGGTCGTGTTCGTCGGAAATGTCGCCGACGATTTCTTCGAGAATATCCTCCAGTGTGACGAGGCCGAGGACGACGCCATATTCATCGACGACGAGCGCGAAATGTATCTTGCGCTTCAAGAAGGCTTGGAGCTGATCCTGCAGGCTCGTCGTGTTCGGCACGTACCAGGCATCGAGCGCGACATCCTCCATCTTGAGATGCGAAATGTCGCCGCCTGAATCCTCGATGGCGCGCAAGAGATCCTTGGCGTGCAGCACGCCGATGATGTTGTCGGGCTCGCTGCGCCAGATGGGCACGCGCGAATAGGGCGAATCGACCACCGCATGGAGAAATTCATGCGGCGGCAGATCGGCGTCAATCGTGTACATTTTCGTCCGGTGTACCATCGCGTCCTCGACGACGAGGTCGCGCAGGTCGAGCAGGCCGCCGAACATGTCGCGTTCGGAGCGCTGCACGCCGCCTTCCCGGTGCATGAGATCGACTGTGCTCTTCAGTTCCTCATGGCCCGACAAAAGTGCGTGGTGGACCTTGGTGTCGATGCCGACGAGCTTCAGCAGGCCTTGGATCAAGGTTTCGATGGCGGCGAGAATCGGCCCGAAGATCGCGACAAAGAAGCCGATGACCGGCGCGACGGTGAGCGAGAACCGGTCAGGATAATTGATCGCCAAAGTCTTCGGCAGGATTTCCGCGAAGACGAGCAGGAGCAGCGTCATCAGGCCGGTGGCATAGAGCACGCCGCGATAGCCGAAGATGGCTTCGAGCACGCTGGTCAAGAAGGCCGAGGAGCCGATGCTGACAAGCGTATTGCCGAGCAGGATGGCGCCGATCAGCCGGTCGCGCTTGGCGAGCAGGCGGTTGACGCGCAGGGCATTCCGGTCGCCGCTCTTTTCGAGCGCATGCATGCGCGCGCGCGAGGCGGCGGTCAGCGCCGTTTCGGAGCCGTTGAAGAAGGCCGCCATGAGAATACAGAAGATGACGATGGCGGCGGCGACCCAGAGATTGAGCGTCACTCCCTCGGCGTGAACGCCGTGCATGATCAAGATTCCCGTCTCATTGGGCCTGGAGTTCACTTGCCAGAAAGGCGCGCACATCCGCCGCCGCGACATCGCGGGCGATAAAGCTTTGGCCGATGCCGTGCGCCAGGATGAAGGTCAGCACGCCGCGCTGCACTTTCTTATCCTGGAACATGGCTTCGAGAATCGTCGATTCGTCCGCGTCCCAATCCGGAATATCGCGGATTCCAGTCGGCAGCCCGACGGTGCGCAGGTGATCGACGACGCGTTCCGCCTCCGCCGCGCTCACGAGCCCGCGGGCGGCGGAGAAGCGGAAGGCGCAGGCCAAGCCGATCGCCACGGCTTCGCCGTGAACCAGCCGGCGGTTGTCGTAATGGACGATGTGCTCGAGGGCATGGGCGAAGGTGTGGCCGAGGTTGAGCAGCGCACGCTCACCCGCCTCATGCTCGTCCGCCGTGACGATCGCCGCTTTGGCAGCGCAGCTCTTGGCGATGGCATGCACCTGGTCCGGCCCGCCGGCAAAGACGCCGCGCCAATGGGTTTCGAGCCATTCGAAGAAGGCGTGATCGTTGATAAGGCCATATTTGATGACTTCGGCATAGCCGGCGCGAAATTCGCGCAGGGGCAGCGTCTTCAGCACTTGCGTATCGATGAGGACGAGGCGCGGCTGATGAAAGGCGCCGATGAGATTCTTGCCATGCGAGGAATTGATGCCGGTCTTGCCGCCGACCGAGGAATTGACCTGCGCCAGAAGAGAGGTCGGCACCTGGATGAAGCGCATCCCCCGCCGCACGCTCGCCGCGGCGAAGCCGGCGAGGTCGCCGACCACGCCGCCGCCGAGCGCGACAACGAGATCGCCACGCTCGAAATGCCCGGCGATGATCGCGTCGCAGACCTTCTCGAATGTCGCGTAGGATTTCGATTCTTCGCCCGGCGCGACGATGATGCTCTCATGCCGGATGCCGGCCGCTGTCAGCGCCGCTTCGACCGCCGGCAGATGCGCGCGCGCGACATTCGCGTCGGTGACGATGGCAAGCGCCGCGCCCGGCGCCAGCCGCGCCGCATGGGCGGCAGTCTGCGGCAGGATCGCCTCGCCGATCAATATGTCGTAGCTGCGCCGGCCGAGCGCGACGTTGACCCTCTCGAAGACGGCCGGCTTTTCCTGCACTTCACTCACACCCGTATCCTCCGCGCTCTCGGCGCCCAGATATTTCTGCAATGTAACGAGCAAATCCTCGACGACGGCATCATGCGGCCCCTCCTGGGAGATGATGGCGATGTCGGCTTGCGCATAGATCGGATAGCGCTCCTCCATCAAATTCCTCAACACGCCTTCCGGATCGGCGTTATGCAGCAGCGGACGGTGGCCGCGCTTGCGCACGCGGCGCCAGAGAACGTCGAGATCGGCTTTGAGCCAGACGGAAATGCCGTTTTCCCTGATCCGCGTACGCGTCTCCCCGCTCATGAAAGCCCCACCACCCGTCGCGATCACGCGTGGGCCACCGGTCAGCAGGCGTGACATGACGCGGCGCTCGCCGTCGCGGAAATAGGGCTCGCCGTAGCGGGCGAAAATCTCCGGGATGGTCATGTCGGCGGCACGTTCCACCTCAATATCGGAATCGACGAATTCAAGACCGAGACTCTGCGCCAATCTGCGCCCGATCGCCGATTTGCCCGAACCCATCAGCCCGACGAGCACGACCGGGCGCTGCCCCAAAGCCGCGGCGACGGCTGCGGCACGGGGACTTTGCGGCGCGCTGTGGCTTTCCTCGCCGATGGATTTTATCGCGCTGGTCATTTCCTTGCTGTATCACGGCCGCAAGGTAGTTTTAAGCGGGCCGGCGGCGTCGGCGGCACCGGGGGGCGATGTTTTAGTCGCCATTTTGGTCTTATATCACATAGCAGAATTCAGCGATTCGCCTGGGAGTTCGGGGTTGCCCAGCCTTTTCCGGTTCATCTTCACGATCGCGGCCCTGGCCGGGCTCGTCTACCTCGGCATGCTGGCTCTGGTGACGTTTGTGACGCCCGAACCGCACGAAATCGTCCAAACCGTGCCCGCCTCGCGGCTCAACAAGTAGGCCGGCATGGCGAAAGAGCGCAGCATCGCAGCCTTTCTGGAGATGCTGGCCGCCGAACGCGGCGCCGCCGCCAACACGCTCGAGGCCTACCGCCGCGACCTCGCCGATTACCAGGGCGCCCTCGTCCGTGCCGGCAAGACCCTGCAAAATGCCGCGACGGACGATATCAAGGCCTATCTGCGCGGGCTGAAGAGCCGCGGCTTCGCCCCGTCCTCCAGCGCCCGGCGGCTTTCGGCGATCCGGCAATTGCACCGCTTCCTCTATGCCGAGGCTCTGCGCGGCGATGATCCCGCCGCGATCCTGGAGGGGCCGCGGCGGGCGCCGAGCCTGCCCAAAATCCTTTCCATCGAGGAGGTGGAGCGGCTGCTCGCCGCCGCGCATACCATCGCGGCCGAGGCACCGGAAAAGTCCGCCGCGCGGCTCAACGCGCTGCGCACGGTCTGCCTGCTCGAATTGCTCTATGCGACGGGGACGCGCGTCTCCGAGCTCGTGGCGCTGCCGAAGACGGCGGGCAAACGCGCCGAGCCGCTCATCTTCGTGCGCGGTAAGGGCGGGCGCGAGCGGCTCGTCCCTCTCTCAGAGCCGGCGCGCCAGGCGGTTGCTGCCTATCGCGCGCTCCTAGAGGCGCGGGGTCACGCCGCTGGGCCATGGCTCTTCCCGGCCGAAGGCGCCAGCGGCTATCTGAGCCGGCAGGTCTTCGCCCGCGATCTCAAGACCATCGCGGCCTGCGCCGGCATTGCCACGGCACGCGTCAGCCCGCATGTGCTGCGCCACGCTTTCGCGAGCCATCTTTTGCAGAACGGCGCCGACCTGCGCGTCGTGCAGGAATTGCTCGGCCATGCCGATATTTCGACGACGCAGATCTATACCCACGTGCTCGACGCGCGGATGAAGGCCATGGTGCGCGATCTGCACCCGCTGAATGAAAGTTAGTTAGGCGGCCGCGCGGGAAACGCCCGTCCAGGCGTCGAGGAAGGCGTCGGACCAGTGCGCGATGGCCATGTCGTGCTGATACCAGCCCTGGAGATGCTGCTCGCGCGGGCGGGCGCCGGGCTGTTCCAGGCGGCCGCCGTTGCGCCCCATCCAGCAGCACATCATGGCGAAGGTGACCTCGGGGTGGAATTGCAGCCCATAGGCGCATGTTCCGTAGCGGAAGGCCTGGGCTTCGAAGTCCTGGCCGGAGGCGAGAAGAACCGCCCCACCCGGCAGCTCGAAGCCCTCGCCATGCCATTGATAGACATGCTCGGGAAAGGCGCAGTCGCAGACATTGTGGCCGTCGGCGGTCGGCTGGATCGGATAATAGCCGACTTCGACCTTGCCCTCGGGGTGGGCATAAACCCGGTGGCCGAGGTGGTGGGCGAGCATTTGCGCGCCGAGGCAGATGCCGAGAAAAGGCTTTTCCTCGGCGAGCGGCACGTCGATCCAGTCGATCTCGCGCCGCAGCCAGTCGTCCCCGTCATTGGCGCTCATCGGGCCGCCGAACATGATCGCGCCGGCATAATCGCAGAGCGTTTCGGGCAGCGGATCGCCGAATTGCGGGCGGCGAATGTCGAGTTCATAGCCCCGCCTATTCAGGAGGCAGCCGAAGCGACCCGGGGAAGAGCGCTCCTGGTGGAGGACGATGAGAATCTTGCCGGGGGCCTGCTGATTCGTCGCCATAGCCAAACATTATCTGCCGAGACGCGTCATTTCTCGGGGAAATGGTCGGCAAGACTAAGGCAGGAAGATTAAGACAGGCCTCCCTTTGCCGCTGCCGGCGCCCAGGGGCCAGCAAATGCCGTGCCCGCCGCGACTTCGTCAGCAACCTGCTGGCGCAGCCGCAGCCGGTCCTGGCGCGAAACGCCAAGCAGATCGGCGATGCGGGCGACGACGCTTTCCTCGACTTCGGTCACGGTGCCATCGGCGAAGGCGATCTCCCACATCATGGTGATGATCTTCTGGCGGCCGTCCTGATCGAGCGCTTTGGTGAGCGCATGGGTGAAATGGAAGAAATCGACGGCCTGGCGGTCCTGCACCTCGCCGAGTTCAATGAGACGGCTGGTCGTCCCCGCGTCGAGGCCGAAGCGCGTCTCGATGATGTCGCGCAGCCGCTTATGCTCGGGGGCGGAAAATGTGCCATCGGCGCTGGCGAGATGGACCAGCAGCGCGACCGCCGCGAGGCGGAAATCATCCGGCGAAAAGCTGCGTGCCTCGGGCGCGCCGGTCAACTCGGCGACGAAATTTTTGATCTGATCGAACATCGCTTCGGGGATCGCTTTCCTTCGGGTCAGCGCAAAGGCAGGCAGGCCCAGTCGCCCTTGATCTCATGATAAAGGCGGCGCTCGGCGCGCTGCCAGTGCAGGCATTCGCGCCGCGAGGGGAAGCAGAGCTTGTCATCGTGCCAGTCGACGAGCGCGGACGGCGAATTCGGCGCATAGCGGGCAATGCCGCCGGAAAAATGCCCATACCAGACGGAGCGCCAAGGCAGCAGCCGGGCGTCGCAGGCGATGCCGTCGCCAAAGATCGGCGGGCGGCCGATATCGGTGCCCGCGGCCTGTGCGCCACCGGCGCCGAAGGCGAGCAGTAGAAGTGCGAAGACCAAAGCGCGGTGCATGGAATTGTTCCGGGCAGGACAACCAGCAGAACTATAGTCGCGCCGCGCCGGCTTGATAAGTCCCGCGTGGGCGCAAGAAATCAGCCTCGTCTAATTACGGATCGATTCGTTGCTGACGGCGGTGCGCATGAAATAATAGAGCAGCACGACGCCGCAGAGGGCGAACAGCCCTTCGATGATCCGGCTCACGATAGGGGAGAACTGCAACAGACCGCCAAGCGCCCAGCCCGCGGCCCAGGAGGCGCCGACCATCTCGGTGCCGACAAGAATGCCGACCGCGATCAAGGTCGAGACATGCAGCCAATTGATGGAGCCGCGTTCCGGCAAGGCCTAGTTCCACTCGCTGACGCCGCGTCGCGCGGCCCGTGGAAGGCGGCAATAAACCATCGGCTCGCGTGGGGCAAGTTCTTCACTTCTCAGCAGGTGCGCAGGGCGCACGCTGCTTTCATCCCCCGTTGGGCTTCTCAAGCCGTCAATGCTCGGTCTTGGCCGCCTTGGGGCCGCCGTGCGAGGCATGGCCACCCTTGCGGCCGGCCTCGGACGCGAGCTGATGGTTTTGCGAGAAGCTGCGCTTGGCTGGACTCACGCTCTGGCCGCCCTTGCGGCCAGCCTGCGCGGCGAGCGCCGGGTTTTGCGAGAAACTGCGTTTCTCATGCGGCACGCTCTCGCCACCCTTTCGCGCGATGGCACGCTGCTTCTCCGGGTCCATCGAAGCGAAACCGCGCGTCGATGTTCTCGTGGGCAAATCTGTCGTATTTGTCATGCACTTCCCTCGCTATGAGAGCTGGTTGGGAAGGAAACGCGCCGCCGCGACGAAGGTTCCCGTCGGCCGGTTCACATTGGATGATTGGCAGTTTTGCCGATCCGGCACAGCGATCACCTTAAACTAAAACCCCGTATTAGCGTTAAATCCAGCACGATTGACCGATATCAGAGAATTTCGCGCACGGCGCCCTATCTCTGATGCACATGAGTAAAGGAGAGAGTCATGGCAGACCTTAAATCCGTCGAGGCGCGGGTCAGTTCAGATTTCGCAGCCGATCTTGCCGCCTTGCGCGATGATATATCGAAGCTTTCGACCTCGGTGCTGGAACTGGTGCAGCACCAGGCCGCGACCGCCAAAACCCAGGTTTTCGAGGCCGTCGATGGCGCGCGGCAAAAATTCGAGGACCAGTCCGCCGAGGCGCGCGACCGCGTTGGCGCATTGACGTCCGATCTTGAAACCACGATCGAGCGCAATCCGTTTGCAGCGATTTTCGCCGGCGCGCTTGCCGGATTTTTGATCGGGATTCTGGTGCGCCCCAACAAATGAATGAATTTCTGGCGCGCCAGGCGCGCGAAATCTCCGCAATGCTCGAAAGGGCGGCGGGCCGCGTGATCGTCAATATCGTTCTGGCGGTGTTGGCGATCATCGCGATTTTCGCCGGCCTCGCCTTTCTGACGGTGGCGCTTTATCTCAAGGTCGCGACGCTGGCCGGCACCTTCTATGCCGCACTGGCGGTCGGCGGCGCATTCATCCTGCTCGCGCTCATCGCGATCCTCATCTTGCGGCTGCGGCGCATCCCGGCGCCGCGCGCGCCGCAACCCAAGCCCGTCGAACCGGAGCAAGCCGAACGGCGCGCCGCTCTGGCCGCGAATATCGATGAGACGGTCGCGCCGATCCTCAGCGCCTTGCACGAGGCGAATATGCAGCCGGCCGAACTGGCGCTGCGCGTCGGTGCCGAGCTCAGCAAACAAACCGGGCCCTTCGGCCTCGTCGCCCTGGCGGTGACGGCGGGCTTCGTCCTCGCCCGCGGCGTTTCCGGCAAGAAGGACTGACCCGGCTCAGACCAAAACGGCTCTTTGATCCGGCGGCGCCTTGCGGTGCGATTTGCGATCGAAGAAGAGCGCCTGGCTGATCACCGCTTTCAAACTATCGATGCCGAACGGCTTGGTGATGAGAAAGGCGGGCTCGGGCGGCGTGCCGGTCAGGAACCGTTCCGGATAGGCAGTGATGAAAATCACCGGCAACTCGAAATCGTTGAGGATCTGGTTCACCGCATCGAGGCCGGAACTACCGTCCGCGAGCTGGATATCGGCGAGGATCAGCCCCGGCGGGGCCGATTTTGCCGCCGCAATGGCCTCGTCGCGGGTGCGGGCGATGGCGACGACGCGATGGCCGAGCTCTTCCACCAGCATCTGAATGTCGATGGCGATCAGCGGTTCATCTTCGATGATCAGCACATCGGTGCGGATTTGTTTGGAAATCTCCTTACCGGCGCGGTCGATGAGACCGCTGGCCGCCTCCGTCGAACAATCGAGGATGCGGGCCACCTCCTCGACATTGAAATGTTCGAGGGCGCTGAGCAGGAAGGCGATGCGCGGCTCGGGCGGGATCGCCTCGAGATTGCGCCGCGCGCCTTTTTCGTCGGCGGAAAATGGCGCCTGATCGACAAAGCCGTTGACCGGGATCGATTCCCAAACCTTGAGGAACAGCCGGTAGAGGTCGACGCGCAGGTCGGCCGTCGCCTCCAGGGTGCCCGGCTCCGCAACGAGGGCTTCCAAAGTCGCCAGGACATAGGCGTCGCCGCCGGCCTGCGTCCCGCTCAGCGCCCGGGAAAAGCGGCGCAAATAGGGGACATGCGCGGAAATAGCCTTCGAGACGGACATTTTTCCTCCTTCAGCACCGACCAGCTTAGGCTAAAACCTAATGTCTCAGGAGAAATTTGGTTCCCATAGAAGGAACCTTCGTCAAAACATCGCGTTATGCATGCGGCGTGGCGAGAGCCGGCGCAAACTGGCTATTTACGTAGGAGTTCGCCAGGAGAAATGCATTAGCCAGTGGCGAATGTTTGAGATCGCAACCGGGTTGTCCGCGTGGGGGCGGGACGGTCCACTGATTTGGCTGAGTTGCCGCGATGGATCAGGACGAGAACCTCTACAGGGGCGTAACAGTGACGAAACCCATTGAAATTAAATCGAAAAGCGCGGGCGCATCAACCTCGGGCCGGGTTGAGAAGCTGCGGGCGAAGACGTGCGATCCCAACGGGGACGAGCAATTTTCCGCTGACATCAGCGTCTTGCCCGTCGGGCGCAAGGCAAAGGGGCCGCCAAACCCCGAAATGATCGACCTCATTGGCCACCGTCTGGCGTCCATCTATAATTCGGTGGTTTCGCAGCCGGTTCCGGAGCGCTTTCTCGATCTTCTGGCGCAACTCGAAGCCGGCGAGCAACAGGTGGAGGCGGAAAAACCGGCGAAGAAGGAGCGCAAGTGACCGGAACGCCGAGCGAAAGCGCCGGCCGGGCGAAGCCCGCGAGCGCGCAGGTCAAGGCGGAGCTCATTTCCGTCATCCCGAATCTGCGAGCGTTTGCCGTTTCCCTGTGCGGCAATCCGGACCGGGCCGACGATCTCGTTCAGGAAACCTTGGTCAAGGCGTGGGGAAATCTCGATTCCTTCGTCGAGGGCACCAATCTGCCGGCTTGGCTCTTCACCATCCTGCGGAACTTCTATTATTCCGAATATCGCAAGCGCCGCCGTGAGGTTCCCGACCCGGATGGCGCGATGGCGATCAAGCTCGCCACCGCGCCGGCGCAGAACAGCCATATGGACCTGCGCGATCTGCACGAAGCCTTGCAGCAATTGCCGAACGATCAGCGCGAGGCGCTGATCCTCATCGGCGTCTCGGGTCTGGCCTATGAAGAAGCGGCGGAGATTTGCGGCTGCGCCGTCGGCACGATGAAGAGCCGCGTCAACCGGGCGCGCAACCGGCTCGCCAATCTCCTGTCGATCCGCTCGACGAGCGAATTGGGCCATTCGGAGGATTGGCAGGTCGCCGATCCCGCCAGCGCCGGCCATCAATTGCCAAAGACCGGCAGCGACTAACCCGCTGCTCTCGCGAAGGCCCGCAGAGCAAGGCTGGCCGCGACAAGCTCTTTCCGCACCGTCGCGGCGATTACAACAGCGCCCGGTGTATCGCCATGGACGCAGATCGAATCGATTTGCGTCGGGAGCCGCTTGCCGGACGCAGCGATCACCGCGCCCTCTTCCACCATTTTCAACACGCGCGCGGCGATGATTTGCGGATCGTGCAGCACGGCGCCGTCCTGCCCGCGCGGCAGAAGCTGGCCATCTTCGCCATAGCCGCGATCGGCGAATATCTCGCGTGCGACGGCAAGGCCCGCCTCCGCGCCGGCGCGCTCCAGCTGCGTGCCGGCGACAGCGAGAAATACAAGCTGCGGATCGACGATCTTCGTCGCCCGCGCGATCGCCCGTGCGATCTCGGCTTCCTCGGCGGCGATATTGCTCAAGGCGCCATGCGGTTTCACATGCGTGATCCTGTGCCCCGCATAGGCGGCGAGCGCCTGCGCCGCGCCGATCTGATAGGCGACGAGCCGCTCGATCTCTGCCGCTGAAAACGGCAGCCGCCGTCGGCCGAAACCCCACAGGTCGGGAAAGCCCGGATGCGCGCCGACGGCGACACCCTTCTCCTTCGCCAGCCGGAAGGTATGGGCCATCACCTCGGGATCGCCGCCGTGGAAGCCGCAGGCGACATTGGCGCTGGTAACGATTTCCAGCATGGCGGCATCGTCGCCCATCACATAGGCGCCATAGCTCTCGCCGCAATCGCAATTCAGATCGATGCTTCGCATGCGCGCATGAATGCACGCGCGCCCCGGCCGCACAAGCGGTCCGTGCTCTAGCGGCGCGCGAGTTCTTTGCGCCGGCGGTCGATCAGCATATTGGCGATCTTCATCCGCGCATTGGCCTGCTCGGCAAGCCGGGGATGCAGCATCAGATCGGGATGGTTGCGGCGCGCGAAGGCGCGGCGGATGCGGGCGAGATCGTCGAGGGTCTTCGCGGTCTGGAGTTCGAGCTCGGCGATGATGCGTTCTTCCTCGCTCAGCGAGACGAGGACCGGCGGTTCTTCGGAATCTGCTTCGTAATAGGCGGCGCGCGAACTTTGCGAATCGGCCACGACGTCCTCGGCCGCCGCGGCGAAGACATGGAACAGCCAGTCCGGATTCGAGGCCGCCGGCATCGCCGCGCCAAAATCTTCCGCCGCGTGCGGATCGAACGCCAGATCTTCGAGGATATCGCTGAAGGAAGGCTGCCGGATCGGCTGCATGAGGCCCTGCCAGCGCCAAGAACGGCGCACCGCGCATAGAACGCCAGGCCGCTTAAGAACAGATTAACCTTAAAAGGGCGGCGATAGCCGTAACGGGACATAAAAGGTTCTCGGCCATAAAGCGCGAAAGGCCCGCATTGCAGGGCTTGAGCCTCGGAGACCCTGCGTGTCGAGCACCGATACGACGACCGGATTTGCCGCCGCGGCGCGGCCGTCTCGTAGCCGCGCGCAGCAGCCGCCTCCCGCCTGGCTCTTGGTCGTAATCGCCTCTGGCTTCAGTGCGGTGCTCTCCGCCTCCAGCATCGCGAGCGTCTGGCAGAAAAACACGTTCTTCGATTCCGACGACGCGATGCAGCTTGTCGAGGTGCGGGGTCTGCTCAACGGCCAGAATTGGTTTGATCTCACCGCCGCCCGGCTCGATCCGCCGCAGGGCGTCTTCATGCACTGGTCGCGCCTGATCGACGCGCCGCTCGCACTGCTGATCCGGCTGTTCGAACTCTTCATGCCCGCCACGGATGCCGAGCGGCTGACGCGCATTCTCTTTCCGCTGATCTTGCTGACTTTGCTCTATGTCGCTGTCGCGCGACTCGCGCGACAGCTCATGGGTGCGCAAGGCGTGCTGCCGGCGCTGCTGCTGGCGCTGCTCAGTTGCTCCGTCTTCGGCCAATTCCAGCCCGGGCACATCACCCATTCGGCGAGCCAAGTCGTTCTTCTCGTCTTCATGCTCTGGAGTTTCGTGGCCGCGGTCGATTTTCATAAGTCAGAGCGGGATTTGGGCGAAAAACCGGCATCCACTTTTTCGCATCCCGCTCTGGCGCCATCGCGCGCGTACAGCGCCGCTCTCGCCGGCGTCTTGGCCGCCGTCTCTCTCGCGATCAGTCTCGAAGATCTCCCCTTCATCGCGACATTGGCGACGAGCGCCGTCCTGCTCTGGGTCGCGCGCGGCGAAGACTTGCGCAAGCCGCTGCTCGCGTTCGGTCTCGGCCTCGGTCTCGCATTGCCCCTGGTTTTCTTCGCGACCATCGGGCCTGCGCGCTGGTCCGATAATGCCTGCGATGCTTTCTCGCGCGCCTATCTCATTCCCGGACTCGCGGGCGCGGGCGTGTTGACGCTTTTGGGTCTTTTCGCGCCCCGGCTGCGAAGCTGGCCGTCGCGTCTTGTCGCCGCGTTCGCGGCCGGCGGCGCCGTGCTGGTCGCCGTCGCGCTCACCCGGCCCGGCTGTTTCCTCGATCCTTATGCCGGGATTGATCCGTTGCTGCGCGAGATCTGGCTGAAACATGTCGAAGAGGCGCAGCCGCTCGCGCGCTTCGCTGCGTCGCGGCCGACCGTCGCTGTTGTCCTCGCCATGCCGGTCGTGCTCGGACTTGCGGCGACACTCGTCGCCATATGGCGCGAGCACGGGCTCACGCGTATGCGCTGGATTGTCGTCGCGGCCATGACCGGCGCCGGCTTTCTGCTGGTCTTCTGGCAGATTCGCTTGATCGCCTTTGCCTGCCCGCTCGCGCTGCTCGGCAGCGCCTGGGTGATTGTGCGTTTCAAGGATTATTTGCAGACGACGCGGTGGCGGGAGGCGGCTTCGCTCGCCTTCCTCTTGGTCGTACCCTTTTCCTCGCTCGGCTGGGCGCTTGCCGTGCCGGGCACCAGCGGCGGCGCGCTCGATACGCGCAAGGGCTGCCTTGCCACATCCGCTTTCGCGCCGCTGGCGCAATTGCCGCCCGGCCTCATTGCGGCGCCGATCGATGCCGGCTCGCACATTCTTGCGCTGACGCCGCATTCCGTGCTTGCCGCGCCCTATCATCGCGACAATCACGGCAATCTCACCGTGCTTGACGCGCTTCTCGCGACACCCGATCGGGCGCATGACATTCTCAAAAATGCGCGGGTGACCTATGTCGTCAATTGCGACGGGCTCGGCGAGTTCGCCGCGCTGGCGGCGCATAGGCCGAAATCTTTCGCCGCGCAGATTGTGACTGGAACGCCGCCCGCGTGGCTCGCGCTGCTGCCACACACCGGACCGTATCAAGTCTTCGTGATGAAACCGTAGCAGATTCTGTTCGGCCGAATTTCATCAGGGGATGAAAAATACTCCGCGTCAGCGCGTTGAAGGGTGTTTCCGGCACATGTCGTTCGCAAACATTTTCGTGAAGCACGCTGTAGCGAATGTCATCGCGCAAGATTGCGAAAGCTTAATTTGAAGGCGCGCGGCGCGCGGCCTAGCTCTCTCGTGTCAACTCGAGAGTCGAAGGGGAGATTCGTTATGAAATCGCGCTTGCCGCTCGTTCTTGCGCTTGTTGGCGTCGTCGGCGCCGGCCTTACCTCCATGGCGATCGATGCCTGTGCTGATCCGGTCGGTCCGCCGCCTGCCGATCAAGCACCGCCGGATTCGCCGGATCACTTCAAGCTCACGGATGCCGACCGCGCGGCCTTCCTCGATGCGCGGATCGCCGGGCTACACGCAGGCCTGTCGCTGACTGTGGAGCAGGAGAAATTATGGCCCCCGGTCGAAAGCGCCTTGCGTGACACCCACAAGGTCATCGCCGCACAGCGCGCGGCGCGCCAGAGCGAGCCGCACCCGGCCAACCCCGTTGCCTGGCTGCAACGGATGAGCGCCGATACGGTGGCGCGCGGCGAAGCGCTGAAGAAGCTCGCCGATGCGGCAGCGCCGCTTTATGCCGCGCTCAGCGACGATCAGAAGCACCGCCTGCCATTCCTTCTGCATGCCGGGCATTTTCATTTCATGTGCGGTCATTTCCTCGGCTGGCATGACGCAGTCGATCACGACGACCATGAAAGCAATTCGCACGACCGTGAGGACCATCATCCCGGCATGGGGATGATGAACATGGACCATCCCGGAATGGAGATGGACCACCACGGCATGGGGATGGATCATAATCAGGATAATGACGGTCCTGACGATGAAGATCACTGATTGAAACGTGATTCCGCATCCCCTCGGCAGCATGCAGAGGGGGTGCGAAAGCCGCCGATATTCTCTTTCGTATTCTATCTGGCGTCCTTGGCCAGCAGATCGCGGATTTCTTCGAGCAGAACTTCCTGACGCGGCGGCGGCGCGGCCGCTTCTTTCCGCGCTTCTTCCTTGGCGAATCTGGTGCGCAGGATATTGATGCCGCGCACGACAAGGAAGAGCACGAAGGCGACGATCAAAAAGTTCAGTACGATCGTCGCGAAACTGCCCCAGGCGAGAACCGCGCCCTGCTTTTTCGCGTCACCCAGGACGTGCGACGTCACCGCGTGCGACAGCGGGAAAAAGTAGTTGGAAAAATCGAGACCGCCGGCGATGGCGCCGATGGTCGGCATGATGACATCGTTGACCAGCAAATCGACGATCTTGCCGAAAGCGGCGCCGATGATCACGCCGATGGCGAGATCGACGACATTGCCGCGCATAGCAAAATCGCGAAATTCCTTCAACACGCTCATGCTGTGCCCCCTCTTTCAGAAATCGCCCCGGAGCGATCAATTGCGCTCGGAACATCGGCCGCCGCTCGCGTCCAGGTCGATAGCCCAGATTCAAAATTACGGCGCATCTTTATGTACCAAACCGCACACATTTTGCACCGGAGCGGTGGGCGGCTACCAAAGGCCGTTGAAGTGCTGCAGCGGGCCGGGGCCGCGACCGACGCTGAGTTCGTCCGCCGCCTCGAGGCTCCGACTCACGTAGGCCTTCGCCGTCTCGATCGCGGGCGGCAGCTCCAATCCCTTGGCGAGCCCTGCGGCGATGGCCGAGGACAGCGTGCAGCCTGTGCCATGCGTGTTCTTCGTTGCAATGCGCGGCGCGCGGAAATGCTGATAGCCGGCGCCGTCGTAGAAGACATCGATGGTTTCGCGGGTCGGCAGATGGCCGCCCTTGATCAGCACGTTCTTAAATCCGGCCTGATGAAGCTGCGCCGCAACAGCCTCCATCTTGGCGACGGAGGCCAGTTCCGGCGCGCCGGCAAGCTGCGCGGCCTCCGCCAGATTGGGTGTCACCAGGGTGACGAACGGCGCGAGGCGCCGCAGGATGGCCTGCCCGAGATCGGCCTCGGCGAGGGCTTCGCCGTGCGAGGCGGCGAGCACGGGATCGAGAACGACATGGGCAGGCCGATAGGCCGCGAGCTTTTCCGCGACGGCGCCGACATTGGCGATCGTGCCCAGCATGCCGATCTTCACCGCGGCAATCTCGATATCGGCGAAGAGCGCATCGATCTGCGCCGCGAGAAATTCGGGCGGCTCCGGCATGATAGCATGCACACCCTGCGTGTTCTGCGCTGTCAGAGCAGTGATCGCGGCGACGCCATAGCAGCGCAGGGCGGCGAAGGTCTTGATGTCGGCGAGCACGCCGGCGCCGCCAGAGGGATCGAAGCCGGCGATGGAAAGTACGTTCACGGTCATGTCAGGCTTCGACGACATCTGGGGCACGGCGGCGGCGAAAAAGCGTCTTGCGGTGGCGGATCGGCAGGCCGATGAGATGTACGAGCCCGCCACCGATGACGAAACCGATAAGTCCGGAAATGAAGCCGTCCGGTGTCGTCGGAATGGCCGGCTCATAAGCTTCGTAGGCGCGCGCGGCAATCTGCGGATCGAAGGTCTCGGCGAGCGCGACCCATTTGGCGGCGACATTCGGCGCGTCGAAGGCGCTAGCGGCATGGCGCAGCTTCGCCAGCCGGTCGATGAGGTGCTGCATCTCGACGCCGCGTCCCTGAGCCAGCGGATCGGGGTCGGATTCGAGCCGGGCGATCGCCTGCGCCTGGGTCAGCTGGTGCGCGGTGGCGTCGGCGTCGAATTGGGTGACGATGGCGGCAAGCTCGTCGATGGCGCCGCCGAGCCTCTGCTTATATTGTTGCCAGAATTCCGGCGCCTGCGTCGAGACCAGGCCGAAGACGAAGGCGAAGAACAGGGCGAAACGGCCGATGATCATGCGGGCTCCAAGGACCAGACCGCATTATTATAGGGCATCATCCGCGGGTATGCGATCAGCTCGGCATTTCGAGCAGCCCGGCGTTGCCTTCGCCGGTGCCGAAGACGAGATGGCGCCCGGCCTCGTCCCAGGCGAGTGCGGTGACCGGGTCTTGCGTCCCCGCCTCCGTCCGGCGCACCAGGATTTCGGCGCCATCGGTCATGCGGCAGAGGAGAATCCAGCCGTCCTCGTAGCCGATTGCGACGACCAGCGTCCGCGGATGGCAGGCGACGCGCGAGACTTTCGCCCGGCGCACGCCGCATTCGCGCGGCTGCTTGCCCATCGGCCCGTCCTTGTCCTTGAACGGCCAGACAATGCAGGCCTCGGCGCCGGAGGTCGCCAGCCAATGGCCGTCGTTGGACCACGACAACGAGCGCGTCTTCGCCGGATAGCCCGACATGCGCATGTCGCGCTTATCGGCGAGCCGCCAGCCGTGCAGCGCGTTCTCCTGCATCGAGGTGACGAGAAAGCGCCCGTCCGGCGAGAACGTCGCGTCGACATGCGCGCCCTTCCATTCGAGGATTTCCGGGGTTGCCGCGGCATTGGGAAACCAGAGCGTCGCGCCATTGTAATGGGCGATCGCAAGCCGGTAGCCCTTTGGCGCGAAGGCGAGGCCGCGCACGGAGGAGGGCGCGGTGAAGCTCTTCAGTGCGCCCTGCGCATCGCGGGCGAAGACCTGCTTGCCGGAGGACCAGGCGAGCGCGCCATCCTCGCGCCCGGCAAGCGCGTCGATCCACTTGCCTTTTTCGTGCGCGATCTCTTCGCGCGCACCGTCGGCGGCGAGTGCGACGACGCGGCCGTCGTCGCCGCCGGTGACGAGCCTTTTGCCGGCGGTCATTGCAACGAGAATAGCGCCGTCCGGATGCAGCGCGATGCGCTCGTCGCCTTGGGCATCACAGCGCAGGGCCGTTCCATCGCCCAGCGCCAGCACGGCCACCGGCCCGAGAAAGGCGGCGGCGGTGACATGCGCGCCGGCCGCGATTGGCCGCACGCGCGGTACGAGGGAATCATTCGTCTCGGCCATCAGGCGGCGCAGGCCAGAAAGCCCTGGCGGATTTCATCTTCCTTCAAATGCCGGCCGATGAAGACGACACGGCTCGTGCGCTTCTCGTCCGGCCGCCAGTCACGCTGCACGTCGCCGTCGAGCATCATATGCACGCCCTGGAAGACGAAGCGCTTCGGCTCGTTCTTGAAGGCGAGAATGCCTTTAGAGCGCAGGATCGAGGGCCCTTCCTTCTGGATATAGTCGTTGAGCCAGGGCAGGAATTTCTCCGGGTCGACATCGCCGTCGAGCGACAGGGCGACCGATTGCATCTCCTCGTCGTGATAATGCTTGAGGCCGTGCTTATGCTCATGGCCTTCGTGATGATCGTGCCCATGCGCGTGGTCATGATGATGATCATGATCATCATCATGACCATGATGGTGGTGATCATGGCCGTGATGATGCTCGTGCTCGTCCTCGGTTTCGAGGAAGTCCGGTTCGATTTCGAGGATGCGGTCGAGATCGAAGGCATTGCGGCCGAGCACGGCGTCGAGCGGCACGGCGCAATTCACGGTCCTGTGCAGCTTGGCATAGGGGTTGATCGCGCGAATCCGCGCCTCGACCTCGGCCAATTCGTCCTTGCTCACGAGATCGGCCTTGTTGAGCAGGATGACATCGGCAAAGGCGATCTGGTTCTTGGCTTCGGGCGCGTCCTTTAAGCGCTCCGACAGCCATTTGGCGTCGGCGACGCTGACGACGGCATCGAGGCGCGCGGCGTCCTGCACGTCGGCGTCGACGAAAAAGGTCTGCGCGACGGGGGCCGGATCGGCGAGGCCGGTGGTCTCGACGATGATGGCGTCGAACTTGCCCTTGCGCTTCATCAGCCCCTCGATGATGCGGATCAGATCGCCGCGCACCGTGCAGCAGATGCAGCCGTTGTTCATCTCGAAGATTTCCTCGTCGGCGCCGACGACGAGGTCGTTGTCGATGCCGATTTCCCCGAATTCATTGACGATGACAGCGAATTTCTTGCCGTGCGGCTCGCTCAGGATGCGGTTGAGCAGCGTTGTCTTGCCGGCGCCGAGATAGCCGGTAAGCACGGTGACGGGAATTTTTTCGGCCATGCCAAACTCCGGGAGGGGTCGATTGGGGTTAGGGCGCCAACTCTAACTCGCATCGTGGCGAGAATAGGGGTCAGGCCGTCTGCCAGGCGCGGATCTGGTGGGGCGCCGCGGCGAGGACATAGATAAGCGTGCTGAGCGCGGTTATCCAGAAGCTCGTCGGCCAATCGGTGTAATAGGCGAGGGTGATGCCGCCCCAGGCTTCGATCAGCGCCAGCCCGGCCGAGAGCAGGACGCCGGCGGCGACGCCGCTCACCAATTTTTGTGCGGCGGCGGCGGGTCCGACCATCAGGGCGAAGACCAGCAGGACGCCGACGATCTGGGCGCATTCGGCCGTTGCGAGGGCGACGATGGCGAGAAAGAGCACGCCATAAAGTTGCAGCGAGACGCCCTTGGCCTCGGCGAGTTCGGGCTGCAGGCTGGCGAAGAGCAAGGGCCGCGAGATGAGCGCCAGCGTGCCGAGGCAGATTCCGCCGAGGATGAGCAGTGCGACGACCGTCACCGGATCGACCGCCAGCACATTGCCGAAGAGCAGCGCCGTCGCATGGGTCGCGAAACTGGTGAAGAAATGCAGGAAGAGCAGGCCAAGCGCCAGCGCGAAGGCGAGCACGAGGCCGATTGCGACGTCCCGCTGCGCCAGCCGTTCGCCCATAAGGCCCATCAGAACACCGGCGGCCACCGTCATCGCGACGAGACCCGCGAGCGGGGACAGGCCGACGAGCACGGCCCCTGTCGCCCCGGTGAATCCGACATGGGCGAGCGCATGGCCGGCGAAGGTCTGCCCGCGCAGGACGAGGAAATAGCCGACGATGCCGGAGACGATGGCGACCACGGTCGCGGCGGCAAAGGCGTTGCGCATGAAATCATATTCAAACATGCGACGACTCTTCGTGCGCGTGCGCGCCGTGGGAATCATCGTCATGGAAATGGCCATGCGCGTGGCCATGTTCGTGCCGATGCGCGTCGGCCTCGACATCATGGCTGCCGGACATCACGAAAATGCGGCCCTGGACCTGGATGACATCGATGGGCGAGCCATAGAGCTTGGAGAGGACCGGCGGCGTAATCACCTCCGCGACCGGGCCAAGCGCCGCCTGGCCGCTGCCGAGATAGAGTACCTGGTCGATGGCGTTGAGCAGCGGATTTAATTCATGCGCGCTGAACAGGACCGTGATGGCGAGCTCGCGCTGCAGGCTTTTCACCAATTCGACGACTTCGTGCTGGCGGCGGGGGTCGAGGTTGATCAAGGGCTCGTCGAGAAGCAGCAATTTGGGGTCGCCGATCAGCGCCTGCGCCAGCAACAGCCGCTGGCGCTCGCCGCCGGAGAGTTCGCCGAGCGGACGGGCGGCGAGCTTTTCGGCGCCGACACGCGTGAGCGCCTCATGCACCTGCGCGCGGGCGGCGGCGCTCAGGATCGGCAGGCCGAGGCGGTAGCCATCGGCGACGCTGGCCACGAAATCCCAGCCGCTGATCCCAAGCACCGGCATATTGCTCGCCGTCTGCGGCCGATAGCCGATTTCCGGATTGCCGCGGGTCGCGGGCTTGCCAAGCACGTGCAGCGTGCCCGACTTCGGTGCCAGCAGACCGAGAATGGCCCGCATCAGCGTGGTCTTGCCGGAGCCGTTTGGCCCTAGCACGCCGATGAATTGCCCGGCGGGAATGTCCAGGCTGATGTCGGCCAGGATGGTGCGCCCGCCCAGGGCCAGGGTCACATCGCGCAGCTCGATGGCGTTCATGAACCTCTACTTTGGCAGGGCGTGATCGACCGCATCGAGTTCGTTTGCCATCCATTGCTGATAGGTGACGCCGAGTGGTTCGGTCTCGGTCGCGCCGATGACGGGTACGCCCGATTGCTTCGCCAGTTTTTCCATTCGCTCGGCGATCGGGTCCGACGCTTGACTGTTATATACTAACAAGACAACTTTGTGGTCTTTTAGATCGTTCTCGAAGCCGGCGACATCGCTGGCGCTCGGCTCGGTATTGTTCATGACCGCGATCTGGAAGCCCTGGTTGCGGCTCGTCAACCCCAGCGCGTCGAGCATGTAGCCGAACACCGGCTCTGTCGCGGTGACAGCACGGCCGGCGAGGCGGCCATGCAGGGCGGCGATCTTGGCGCGGATCGGCTTCAGCGATTCCTCGAATTGCGCCAGGCGCTTGTCGTAATCGGCCTTGTGAGCCGGATCGATCGCGCCGAGATCGGCGGCGAACGCCTTGGCGAAGGCGGTGACGATATCGACGTCGTACCAGATATGCGGATTGTCGCCGGACTTCTTGCCCGCGAGGTCGGCCACGACGATCACCTTGCGGTCGGCGCTCTTGGCGGCGCCGAGCAGTTTCTGCACCCAGGGGTCGTAATCGGCGCCGCTGGCGATGACGATTTTCGCCGCCGAGATGGCGCGGGCGACCGAAGGGCTCGCCTCGAAGAGATGCGGGTCCTCGTCGGGATTGCTGAGGATGCTCGTGACTGCGACATCGTCGCCGCCGATCTGCTTGGCGACATTGCCATAGAAATTCTCAGCGGCAACGACGGGAACCGGCGCGGCCTGCGCCAGGGCCGATGTCAGTGCCAAGCCTGCGATTGAGAGAAGGAAGGAGAGCTTGCTGCGATGTGCTTTGATCGCGCGGAAGAGCGACATGTTGGAACCTCATGGAGAAGAAAACGGATTATGTAATACTATAACGTTTATGGCAATCTTCGGGCATGGGCGCCATCACGATCCTGTTATGGCCGCCGGAACCGCCGGCCCCGCGGCTGGCACAGAACGCAGGTTAAGACTTTTTCTCGCCCGAGTTTTCCGTTAGCTCGAACCCATGTCACGCCGCCTTCTGCTCCCCTTCGCGATCCTTCTCATCGGCCTTGCCGGTGTCGGGATCGGCACTTTCATGACGGTTTCGAAGCAGACCGAGGCGCCGGTTGCCGCCATCGGCGGGCCGTTCCGGCTTGTGTCGTCGAACGGCGGCGAGGTCACCGACGCCGATTTCAAGGGCCGACCCTTCCTGGTCTTCTTCGGCTACACGCATTGTCCGGACGTCTGCCCGACTGAGCTCTTTGAACTGTCGCAGATGCTGAAAGCCGCAGGGACGGACAAGCCGCTCAAGGTTCTCTTCATCACCGTCGATCCCGAGCGCGATACCGCGCCGGTGCTGAAGCAATATCTGGCGAGTTTCGATTCGCGCATCGTCGGCCTCACGGGCACGCGGGCGCAGATCGATGCGGTCGAGAAGGAATATCGCGTCTATGCGCGCAAGGAGCCGTCGGCCGACGGCAAAAGCTACGCGATGGATCACACCGCGATCATCTATCTAATGGACAAGCAGGGGCAGTTCGTCTCGGCCTTCGATATTGAGCGCCCGCCACTGGTTGCCGCGAAGGATCTGGAGACCTATCTCTGATCGCGCTCAATAAAAGCCGATCGGAAAATATTTGAGATAAATATCGGTATAGACACCGCGCCGGGCGAGTTCCGTCAGGGCGTAGTTAAGCGCGCGGCGCAGGTCGTCGTTGCCCTTCTTCACCGCAATCCCGACGCCCTCGCCAAAATAATTGCTGTCGGTATAGGGGCCACCGCGAAAGGCACAGCAATTGTTCGACGCCGCTCCGGCGAGCCAGAAGCTCGAGGTGATGGCATCGTCGAAGAAGGCATCGATCTGGCCGCCCTGCAGAGCGGCATAAAGCTCGCCGCGGTTGGCGAAGGTCTCGCGGTGAACCTGCGGAAAGAAGGCTTTAAGGAAGGCCTCGTGCGCCGTCTCGCCGATGACGCCGATCTTTTTGCCCGCCAGGCCCTCGGGCGTCGCTTCGAAGGTCGCGTCCTTGCGCGCGACGAAACGCGCCGGCGTCGTGTAATAGGGCGCGGTGAAATCGAAGCGCGCGCGGCTCGCGGCGTCGATGCGCAGCGAGGCGATCAGCGCATCGCCCTCGCCATTGTTCAATGCGTCGGCAAGGAGATCGAACCGGCGCGCCTGGATGGTGCAGGCGATTTTCAATTCCTCGCAAATGGCGCGCGCAAGGTCGATATCGAAGCCGGTGAGCGTTCCGTCCGACAAGGCGAAGTGGAACGGCGGGTAATCGTCCTCCGTCAAAAACCGCAGCGTGTGAATTGTGCTGAGGTCAGGTTTCTCCAGGCGGTTTTGCAGATCGAAATAATTCGGCACTGTCACCGGCCGGCTCGTTTGCGCCGACGCCGCATCCGGCACGATCAAAGCGAGCGTAAGCGTTGCAATTGCCATGCAAAGCGTGTAAAAATCGCGGCAAAGTCTAGTGAATGCCGCGACATAACTCACGCTGGCATGCCGCTGCGCGGCGCCAGTTGCTGCCGGGGGCGTGTAACTTGCGTTCGAAGCCGTGGTTTGAGCAGGCGCGTGACCGCGGCTCTGCCCCCGCCAGCGTGCAGCGTAAGCTGGCGACATCGCGTACGCCCGGCGCTGCCCCAAAATTTGCCGATCAGTCATCATCCATTCCGTCCGCCATCTCGCACGCGCGCAGCGCCACGCGCTTGCCGAGCGAGATCGGCTTCCTCGTCCACTATGACGTCTCGCCAGCGTCTTTGGCAATTGCGACACAGAAAGCGGGCGATCTCGGGGTCACGGCGGATAGCGTTCTGATTGCCCAAGGTCTCGTCTCGGAAAAACATTTTTATCGTTGCCTCGCGCGCCATCTTCGCGTCGGCTTCGTCGAGGGTGATATCGCGCTGGCCGCCAACGTCAATTATCGGGCGGCGATTCGGGCGGGCCTTGCACCGCTCGCGCTGGGCTCCGGACCGGACTTTCTCGTCGCGCCGCGCGGCGGGGCGATTACGGCGCTGATCGCGGCGGCCCGGCAACAAGGGCATGCCAGGAATTTCGCAATCACGACGCCGACGCATCTTTCGCGTCTCGGCCGCGCCGCCGCCCGCGTCGAGATCGCCAATGCCGCCAGCCTCACGCTCCATGCCTTCGACGCGAGCCTCTGCGCTCGGGACGGCATGACCACGCCGCAGCTTCTTGCCTTGACCGTGGCGGCGAGTCTTGTTGCCTTCTTCGCCCCTCTCGCACCGTTCGATACGGTGACGATCGGCACGGCACTGGCCAGTTTCGTATTCCTGGCGATTCTCTGGCTGCGCCTATCCATCTGCGCCACCAGCCTCGCGGCGCCGGCGCCTCAAGCTCCGGCTTTGGCGGATGCCGATCTGCCGCTTTATTCCGTCGTCATCGCGCTTTACCGCGAGGCGCGGGTCGTGCCGCAATTGCTCGCGGCGATTGATGCACTCTCTTATCCGCGCGCCAAACTCGATGTGAAATTCGTTCTTGAAGAAGGCGATGACGAAACTCTTCCGGCGTTTGCGCCATATTACCGCAAAAGCCCGTTGCATTGCTGGAGCGGATTATCAAGGCTTCGTCCAATGAGGGTGACGTTGTTTTGGACGCATTTTGCGGCTGCGGCACGACCGTTGAAGCGGCTGAAAAATTAGGCCGCTCATGGGTCGGAATCGATGTTGCCCACTATGCCATCACGCTCATAGAAAATCGTCTCAATCAAAGCTACCCCAACGCAAAATTCGAGATTCAGGGGCGCCCGACGACCTTGGAAGGGGCGCGCGATCTAGCACGTCGTGACAAACATCAATTCCAGTGGTGGGCCGCCTGGCGACTGGGATCACAAAGTTATCGTGAAACGAAACGCGGGGCGGATCGTGGTATTGACGGCAATATCTTCTTTGCCAATGGGCCTTATGGAACCGGCCGGATTATTGTTTCAGTGAAGGGCGGCGAGAACATAGGCGTCCACGATGTTCGCGATCTTCGCGGCGTAATTGAGCGTGAAGATGCGGAAATGGGGATTTTGGTTACGCTGGCTGATCCGACAACTCCTATGAAAAATGAAGCGGTCGCGGCAGGCTTCCTGCGGAACTCTGCGCACGGCCGCTTGCCTCGTCTCCAAGTTGCGACCGTGGCCGATATCTTGGACGGCTATCCGCCGAAATTGCCGCCGTTGCCTCAACCTGCTTACGGGCCTACCGCGCCGCCGCGAAAAAGGGACAAAGAGCAACTGGAATTGCTGCTACAATGGCGAGAAAATGATATCCCGCACGCGGAAGGCGATTTTATTGATCCTCGCTTCCGGTCCTTTGGCAAAGACAAGCCGGGACGGAAATCAGCTTGATAAGCCGCGCTGCCAATACCCTTTCCATTGGCGAGAAATCGGGTGCGATAAGGCCAAATCGGCGGTCATCAAATATTGCTCGCCGTTGCTGACGCGTCGATTGTTCTCGCGCCATGCCATCTCTGACGCGTAGGCCGTGAGATAGCGCCCGCTGATATGATGATGGATGCCGAACTCGGCGCGGCGCAAGCGCGAGAAGAAGCTTTCGGCCTGATTAGTGCAGGCTTCGTCGGTCGAATAAGCCTCCTGATGATTGATCCGCTTTGTCAGATAGCGGGTATGCAGCACGTCCCATGACGTAGCTTCATCAGCATAGATTGTTGAGCCGAGCTTCACGCGTTCCGCAATAGTCTGGACCGATTGCGCCTCGGACTTGAACACAAAGGGAAGCGTGATTCCGTTGCGCTCGCGCATGATGACGACAACGCTACGCTTGCCGGTCTGGTTTTGAGCAAGGCGACGATCAACGCGGTTCGCTTTGTAATTGGCGGGGCGGACGTGGCCGCCAAAATACGCGCCGTCAACCTCAACCTCGCCTTCTAGGGTTTCGTCAGCAGTCTCGGAAGCCATCGCCTCGCGAAGCTTGTGTGAGAGAACGAAGGCCGTCTTGTATTGCACGTCGAGATCGCGGCTGAGTTGAAGCGCGCTATGGCCTTTCGCACCGTTCACGAAGATCGCGATGGCGAGAAGATAGGTGCCGACCGGCAATTTGCGGCTGGCGAAGATCGTACCGGATGTGCAGGAAAATTGGTGATTGCAGGCTTTGCACTTGAACAGGGCGCGAGCCTTGTAGGTGTAAACGGCGGCGCACTGGCAACGCGGGCAAACCGGATTGCCGTTAGTGGCCGACCAGCGAATGAGCCGAAAGGCGTCCCGAGCTTCTTCCTCGGACATGCGCGCCACCTTCGCTAAACTTAGCGAACGTGCCACAGAGGAAAGGAGGAAGTGCTGAGACATGGGGCCAACGATTTCCGTTGACCTCATCAATAAGCGTTGAAAGCGTTGGTGTCAACGAAAATCGTTGACGCTGGCGATTATTTTTCGTATCTGTCTGGCATGTCACCGGAACAATGCCGAGCAGCCCGAGCATGGCTTGGGCTTTCGCAGGATGATCTTGCCAGCGCCGCCCGCGTCGGCAACTCGACGATACGCGACTTTGAAGCGGGGCGCCGCGAGCCGATCTCGAATAATCTAGCGGCAATTCAAGCTGCCCTAGAGGCACGCGGGATTGCCTTCGTTGGCGGCGTGGATAACGAGCCATCTGGAATTACTTTCCAGTCACGTGCGGCTCGCAAACAATAGACGCCGACCGCGTTTCATGATTCAGTCTGGATTGGTGGAGGCGACGGGACACGAACCCGTGGGCGTGCCGGCTGGACAACCTGCGACCCGACCATCCGCCCCCACACAATGAAACGGCCCGCGATGTTGCTGCATCCGGGCCGTTTCGCCTTTCCAGATACGAATCAACTTACTGCAACCGAATCAACCCTCGCTTGGAGCGAGAGTCGAGTCGGAAACAGTAATTAAATCCGTTGATTACGGGGTTTTCCCAGTGGATTTGATCTTAACTCGCCCCTTGGCGTAGTCCGCGCGAACAAACTCTACACAAGTGTTGAATTGCGAATACGAAATAGTCTTGCGCGTTGCTTAGGTGAGCTTGCTACATAAGTCCGCATTTTCGCACCGGCGTGCTGCGGCGGATCGGCGGCTGGGACGCCTGGAACGTCACGGAGGATGCCGATATCGGCCTGCGGCTTGCCCGCTTTGGCTATGACGTCGAGACCTTGGACTCGACGACTTGTGAAGAGGCGCCTTTTACGCTTGCCGCCTTTTTCAATCAGCGTCGGCGCTGGTGCAAAGGCTGGTACCAGACGCTGATCGTCTTGTGGCGGAATCCGCTTCGGCTGCTGCGCGAATTGGGGCCGGCGCGGTATGCCGCGATAGCGCTGACGCTCGGCGCGAACATCCTGGGCTCGCTCGCCGCGCCGCTCTGCGGCCTATGCCTCGCCTTCGATGCTGTTCTCGGTTCTGCGGCCATGCCTGCCGACGGCTGGCAAGATGGGCTGGCGGGGGTCTGCGCGATGGTGATCGTGGCCGGCGTTCCGGGGCTGCTCTGGCCCGCCCTTCTGGGGATGAAACGCCGCCGTCTCCTGCGGCTCTGGCCTGTCCTGGCGCTTTTGCCGCTCTATTCGCTGCTCATTTGCGCCGCCGCCTGGGCGGCCGTCCTCGATCTCGTCCGGCAGCCCTTCCATTGGCATAAGACCGAACATGGGCTGGCGCATCGGCGCAGGGGCGGCGATGCGCCAGGCCTTATCGTTTAGAGCGGGATGCGAAAAAGTGGATACCGGTTTTTCGCGCAAATCCCGCTCTAATCTATTGGAATCGATCGCGTCATATGCGTTGAGGTTGATTGAACCTCAACGCATCGCGATCTAGCCGGGCGTATGGTTGCGCGCGATGAGGAATTTCTGACTGACGCGCTCGGACATTTCCACGTAGGCATTGCCGGCATCTTCGAAGAGTTCGCCGATCTCAAGCGGCAATTCGACATGCCGCTGCAACAGGACGCCCAGCATCGCCTGATGATCGGCCAGCGCCTGACGCAGCGAATCGGAAAGCTGGTCGAGAATGGTCTGCGTTTCGGCCGTGCGCCATTGCGATAGCTTCGCGGAAGACGTGGGCGGGAGCGGTTTGGATGGATGCACGGATCGATTCATGTCGTAACCTGCTCAGAGTCCAGGGAGCGGTTGAGAAACCTTGAGAGGCACGCGATCTTGTCATGCCGGATGCAAGGCTGGATAGGTGGCGATAAGGTGGAGACGAACTGACGCACTTGCCCTCCCGAAGCTGCGGAGCCCTGGCCGCGCACATCGCCGCCCAATTGCCGAGCCGTTGTTTTAATAGTAGGGCCTCGGAGCGCGCACGCTGGGTGCTGCCGCGCACAATCCGGAACTGAAGATGACCGCCTCAGATCAATCGGCCGCCTCGGCCTTGACGCTTCGCGAAGCCGCAAGCCAGGCTGGTGCGTGGCCCTTCGAGGAAGCCCGCAAGATCGTCGCCCGGATCGGCCGCACCGGCCAGAAAGAAGTGATCTTCGAGACGGGCTACGGCCCCTCCGGTCTGCCGCATATCGGCACCTTCGGCGAGGTGGCGCGCACCACCATGGTGCGCCACGCCTTTCGTCTGCTGACCGGCGATAATGTGAAGACCCGGCTCATCGCCTTTTCCGACGATATGGACGGGTTGCGCAAAGTCCCCGACAACATTCCGAACAAGGATATGATCGCGGCGCATCTCGGCAAGCCGCTGACGCAGATTCCCGATCCGTTCGGCACGCATTCGAGCTTCGGCGCGCATAACAATGCGCGGCTGCGTGGCTTTCTCGATGAGTTCGGCTTCGATTACGAATTTGCTTCCTCGACCGACTATTACACCTCCGGCCGTTTCAATTCCGCGTTGCTGCACATGCTGGCGCGCTACGAGCAGGTGATGGCGATCATGCTGCCGAGCTTCCGGCAGGAGCGGGCCGCAACCTATTCACCCTTTCTGCCGATCCACCCGGAGACCGGCGTCGTCATGCAAGTGCCGATCGAAATCGTCGATGCGGCGGCGGGCAAGATCGCCTGGCGCGATCCGGTTTCGGGCCAGAGCTTCGTAACGCTTGTCACCGGCGGTCACGCCAAGCTGCAATGGAAGCCCGATTGGGCGATGCGCTGGTATGCGCTCGACATCGATTACGAGATGGCCGGCAAGGATTTGATCGAATCGGTCAAGCTGTCGGGCGAGATCGTCCGCGCGCTTGGCGGCACGCCGCCCGAAGGCTTCAATTACGAGCTCTTCCTCGACGAGAAGGCGCAGAAGATTTCGAAGTCGAAGGGCAATGGTCTCTCGATCGAGGAATGGCTCACCTATGCGAGCCCGGAAAGCCTCTCGCTCTTCATGTATCAGAAGCCGACAGCGGCGAAGCGGCTCTATTTCGATATCATCCCGCGCACGGTCGACGATTATCTCACCTTCCTCGAGGCCTATCCGCGCCAGGGCGTGAAGGAGCAGCTCGGCAATCCGGTCTGGCACATCCATTCCGGCGCACCGCCCGCGCCCGAGCTTCTGCGGCACGAGGGGCAGGGCACGGCGATTTCCTTCGGCATGCTGCTCAACCTCGCGGCCGTCGCCAATAGCGAAGACCCGCAGGTGCTCTGGGGATTTCTGCGCCGCTATGCGCCGGGTGTTTCGCCGCAGACGCAGCCGCGGCTCGACAGGCTCATCGTCTATGCGGTGCGCTATTTCCGCGACTTCGTGCGGCCGTCGAAGACCTATCGCGCGGCCGACGAGGTCGAGCGCGCCGCCTTGCAGCAGCTCTCGGACATGCTCGCGCGCCTGCCCGCGGACGCGAGCGCGGAGGATATCCAGACCGCGCTTTACGACATCGCGCGGCCGATCCCGCGCTATCAGGATATGAAGGCCAAGGGCGCGACGCCAGAGCGGCCTGGCGTCTCCAACGAATGGTTCAACATGCTCTATCAGGTGCTGCTCGGCGAGAGCCGCGGGCCACGCTTCGGCTCCTTCGTGGCGCTCTATGGCATTGCCGAGACGCGGCAATTGATCGCCGATGCTTTGGCCGGAGATCTGATCCGCCGCCATGCCGAATTTTTGGTCGAGCGGAGCGGCGAGAAGGGCGCGTAGAGCGCGTCAGCGAATGACGCCGTGGTGCGCGAGCAGCGGGGCGATATATTTCCACGCGGTCCAGCCGCCGAGCCCCACCAAGCCGATGAGCACGATGGAGCCGAGGACTTCGATGAGAAAGCCGAGCGCCACGGCAAAGCCATTCCTGCGTTGCGGCTGTTCCGCTGCTGATGGATGGCGCGCGGCGAGCTTCTGCTCGGTTTCGATCTGCGCGCGGGCGGCGCGCTCCAACGTCGTATCGCCAGCGATGGCTTTTTCGCGCTCGATCAACCGGCGGGCGACATAATCGGTGATCGATTCCACCATCGGTTCGAGCCGCTCCCCCTCGGCGATGAGGACGCGGCCGAGGCGTGTATCCTGCAGGAAACGATAGGTGCGGCGGTCGCGGTCCATTTCGACGAAGGCGATCATGTCGATGAAAAGCCGCGGCCGCTCGCTCGGAACCAGAGCCAGGTCGAAGAGATCGGCGTCCTTCGGCACTTCGGCGAAGACGGGGACAAGTTCGTCGCGCAGCATTTCGAGCCGGGCGACCTCGGCGCCGCGCAATTCGGCGACGACGCGGCCGCGCTCGGCATCGTCGACCCGCGCTTGGCGCATCGCCAGCCGCAACCTTTCGCCGGTGCGCACAGGCTCGGCCGGGGCATCCGCCGGCTGGCCGCCGTTCGAACGCGGCGTCGGAGTTTCCACCGCCAGCTCCATGGTTAAGGCTTGCCTAACATAGAGGGAAAAGGCGGCGGAACAAAGTCGCTCAGCCCGGGACGAAAATCTCGCCCTTGCCGAGCACCGAAACATCGCCAGCGAAGCGGTGCAGCGGGCCGCGGAGGAATTTGGCCACGCCCGCGCTTTCCGCCTGCAAGGCGCGCCCGAGCACGGCGGTGAAGGCGGCGAAATAGCCGCCATCATCGACGAAATTCGGCGGCAGATCCGGCGGATTGGCCAGCGCCAGCGTACCGCGGCGCATCAGGTAGCCGGGATTGCGGCCGACCGCGCCGAGGACGATCAGCGTGCCGGCGACGAGGCGGCTCGCCAGCCAATCGCCGGCGTCGCCCTCGACAATGACGGTGCCGCGTCGCAGGCGGTCGCCCGCGCGCTCGCCGACGGTGCCGCGCACGATCAGCAGGCCGCCGTTCATGCCGTGAAGCTCCCCCTCGCGCGGTGCGCCGAGGAAGTCGCCCGCGTCGCCCTTGATTTCCAGCCGGCCGCTTTCGAGGCCGGAACCGGCATAGGGGCCGACATGCCCGGCGACGATCACTTCGCCGCCCGCCAGCTTGCGGCCGACATTGCTGCCGGCGTCGCCGTTGAGGACGATACGGCCGCTTGTCGAGCCATGGCCAAGATTGTCGAAGCGCTCGGAACCGCCTTCGAAGCGGATTTCCGCGACGCTGCCGGCACGGATGCGGAAAATGTCACCGGCTTTCGCCGGTTCCTTCGTCGTCGCCAGATCGATATCGGCGATCGCCTTCGCGCTCTTGCCTTCGAGCAGATGCGGCACCAGCGGCGAAAGATCGAGCCGCTGCTGCGGCTGCGCTTTGAGCGTAAGAACAAGCGTCACGGCGCCAATTCCTTCAGGTGAAAATGGAAGGGTCCGAGCTTGCCGCCGTAATTGCCGGCGCTGACGCGGCGCGCGCCCCGCTTCGGGCCAAGCTTGACGATGGCGGCGAGCCCGGCGCGCATGGAATCCGCGACCGCGGCCTCGGTCAGTCCATCGATGACGATTTCGAGCACGCAGCCGAGATCGTCGTCGAGCTCGGTCGCGACCTGGCCGCGCAAGGTCGGGCAGAAGGCGTCGTTGGTCGAGGCGTGCAGCACTTTATAGCGCGAGCCGACCTTGGAGCCGGAGCGCACGATGCCGCCGGGGAAGGGCATGATCGCGCCCTTCACCTTGTTCATGGACTCGACCGCGGCCTCGGCGGCGCGCAGGGTCGATTTGTAATCGGCGCCGCAGATCAGCAGATTGCCGCCGCCGACGGCGGCCTTGGTCATGCCGGTCATGGCCTCGACGAGGAATTCGCCGTCCATCACCGGAATGCGCCAGAAATGCCGGCCGCCGAACTTCTTCGAAATCTGCCAGCCGTCGCCGAAATAGCGCAGCAGACTGCCGAGTTTCAGTTCGTCCGGCGCGGTGAGGTCGGCGAAACAGGCCGAGCCCGGCGAGGTCAGCACGCATTGGCCGACGCGATTGGTGAGCTGGTTCTGCAATTCGGTGCTGGACATGGCGAAGATCAGCACGCGCACGCCCGGCCGCCCGTCCGGCGTGTCGCGCGGGTCGACTTCGCCGTCGATGCCGGCCTCGACGCCGCAGCCGATGACCGAGGTGGCAAAGCCGGTCAGCGTCACGGCGGCCTGGCGCGCCCATTTGCGGTTGGGCCCGGTGATGAGGATCGCCGTGCCGCGCATCGGGAAAGCTTCGGCGAAGCTATCGTCGATGCGCACACCGTTGCGGGTTATCCCTGGCATGCAACCTCCTCGAAGGCATGGTCCAGACCGACCGCGTGCTCGGGCACCTTGAACAGGTCGCGCGAGAGGCCGTAGGCCTCGTCGTAATAGCGCGACAGGCGGCGGTCGATGTTGGAATCATAGCTCGGCTGCGCGGTCAGCGCGCGGCCGGGGCGGTAATGGGTGACCTTGCCGTCACGGACGACGAGATCGCCGTCCTTGAAGACGAGATGCGCATGGCGGAAAGCCCGCGCCCGGTCAGCCGGATCGTCGTCGTAGATCGCGACATCGGCGAGGGCGCCCGGGGTCAGATGGCCGCGGTCCCTGAGGCCGAGGAGCTTGGCCGGCGCGACGCGCGTCATGGTCGCGATCTCGCTGAAGGAATATTCGCGCGCGATCGAGGGAAGCGTGATCTGCTCGAGGGCTTCCTTCGGCAGATCGGCGAGCCATTTGTTGCGCAGATCGCGGCTCATGATCAGAGCGAACAATTCCGGATAGGTCGTATAGGGCGCGCCGTTCGGATGGTCGGTGGTGAAGAAGACCTGCGCCGGATTGGTGATGAGCAGGAAGAGTTCAAGCCCAGCCGCCCATTGCACCGCGTTGTAGTAATTGTCCGACTTATAGAGATAGGGCACGACGCCGGCGCTATTGGCCTCGCCCTCGAAGATCACCGATTTGCGCGGCTTGGCCATGCCGATCGAGCTATATTGGCGCACGACATCGCAGGAAATCGTCACCGTCTGGCGGAACATCACTTGGCCGATGTCGATGGTGACATTCGGCGTCTTGTTGACGGCATCGGCGAGTTGCGCCGCCCCCGAGGAGAAGCCGCGCTTGCCCTCCTTGCCATAGGCATAGAATTGCAGATGCGCGAGATGCAGCGGCTTGCCGTCGGCAGCCTGCAACGTACGCAGCGCCGTATCGACATTGCCGGCGACGCCGAGATTGTTGGTGTGCAGATGCAACGGATGGGCGATGCCGATATCCATCACGCCCTGTTGCAGCGCCTGCGTGAGCTGCCGCGAGGTGACGCCGTAGAAAGGCACCGTGTCGTCGAGATCAAAGGTGCGGGCGTTGTCGGCAAAGGCGACCGAGCCGCCGGGGTTGATGCTCTTGATGCCGAGGCCCTTGGTCTGGGCGAGCGTCGAGGCGAGATAATCGGCGATGGCCGAGCGGTTGCCGCCCTCGCGCAGGAGCGTGAGCAGAAAATCGTCCTCGCCCACGACGGTCAGAATACCCTTGTCGATGATCGGAACGTCGGCCAGCTCGAGATGCGAATGCAGCGCGTAATGGGTCGGTACCGCCGGCTCGATGACCGTGGTGAAGCCCATCGCGGCATAGCGGCAGCCGGTCTCGAAGGTGGACCAGCCGGCCGTCGAGAGCGGCGTCTCCGCCGGGCGCGCGATATGGGCGCGATGGTTCTCCGGCAGCAGCAGGCGGGCGGTATTCACATTGCCGCCGGCGATATGGGAATGGATGTCGATCGCGCCGGCCATGACGATCTTGCCGGAAACGTCGAAGACCTCGTCCGGTGTCTCGCCCACCGGCGCTTCGATGATGCGCGAATCGCGGATCCAGATATCGCCGATGCCGTCGCGCCCATTGGCGGGATCGACGACGCGGCCTCCGGCCAGGCGTATCAACATGCCTCGTTATCCTTTCAGATGTTCGCTGATGCGGTCGACCACGTCGGCGACGCTTGGCGCTTCACTCGCTGCTTTGGCGGGCGTTGCGGTGAAGGTCGTGATCTCGCGGGACCATTCGATCGCGTCATAATCCTGTCCCGGCGCGCCGATTTCGATGCTCACTTTCGGCGGATAGGGAAAGTTCGTGCCCGGCGCCGCGAGCGCGACGAAAGGCACTTTGCGACGCCAGCCCGGCGCGCTGGCGCCATAGGCCGAGATCCATAAAGCCGCGTCGGCCTCGCCGGTATCGACGAGCCGGTTGGCGTCGAAGCGCCAGGTGTCATGTTCGGGATAGCCGCGGCCGAAGCCGGTGCGGATCGGGAAGCCGGTCATCCAGCCTGAGGTCTGCAGCACGCCGACCGCGTTCTGCGGCGGCCCGAAGGCGAGGTTGGTGAAGCGCGTCTTCAGGTTGAGATCGAACACGAGGCCGGTCAGCGCCTCGATGGTCAGGGCATCGAGCGTTTCGGCTGACCAGACGAGAGCGCCGAAATGCGCCGCCCGCAAATGCCCGGCAAGCTTGGCAATGTTCTTGGCCAAAGCCCCGCCGAGGCGGCTCTTGCGGCCGGCGACCGCCGCGCGCAGCGCCGCGACGGCCTGGGGCAATTGCTCGGCGCTGACGGCGATCTCGGTCGCGCCGATCGCCGCCGCGGCACCCGGTTCGCCGCCGAGCCAGAAGATTTTGCGCGCTGTCTGTTCCGCGGCAAGGCGCGGCGGCGCGCCGAGGGAGAGCCGTTCCGCCAGATCGGGCCAGAGACGCGTCAGGCGCTGGCCGATCAACAAGACGAGATCGGCGCGGATGCGCACGTCGTTGGCTGTCGTCACCATGCGGCCGGCCTGGCGCAGCACACCGACATCGCGCAGCAAGGCATCGCTCGCCGCGTGGTCATAGGCGCCGCGCAGCCGTTCCGCGAGCAGAATCGCCGCGCGCGTGCCGGCGACATCGGTCTGCAAACCGGCGACCACGGGCAGCCGCGCGCCTTCGAGCAAACGCGCCGCCTCCGCAGCCGCCGCTTCGAGCGGGACCGCTGCGCCATCAATATAAGCCGTCATATAATCCTCACGTCGTCGCCGTCGCGATCCGAGGTCATGGAGAGAGAGTCAGTTTTTATCGTACTTTATATAAGCGAAACGCTGATCTTCGGCGGGCGTGCCTTCGAGCGCGGAATTTTCCTTGCCGGGCTGCCAATGCACAACCTCCTCGATCTTCTTCGCCAGTTCGAAATCCTTGTCGGTGATGCCCTTGGCGGCATGATTTTTCAAGCGGACTTCAACCCAGGCGTAAGACGCTGTGATGTCGGGATGATGCCAAGCGGCCTCGGCAAGGTGGCCGACCGTATTAATCACCATCAGCGTACCCTTCCAGCTCTGGGTACGGTATTTTCGTCTTATCCAGCCATCCTCGTAGTGCCAATGCGGCAATTCGCGTTCGAGGCGCGCCTTGATTTCGGCTTCGTCATACGTGCGTTCGTTCTGACGTTCGCTCATGGCAAAGCCTCCTCCTGTGCGCACTATGGCAATATCGATGTTATAGGTCCAGTCTGGCACATTGTGCAGAGCGGCGTATAAGCTCCCGGCGCGGCGGCGCTATCTGTTTGCAATATCGGTGTGCTTGATCGTGCCGTAAGCATTTGATGTTAGGTTGAAGACGTATGCAGACTCGCGTATCGGTGCAGACTTCGGCCCGTCTTCACCTCGGCTTTCTCGATCTCAACGGCGGCTTTGGCCGGCGTTTCGGCAGTTTCGGGCTGGCGATCGACCGGCCGGTGACGGCACTGACGATCTTTCGCGCCCGCGCGCCCTCGGTCGAGGGGCCGGAGGCAGAGCGCGTCGCCGCCCATATCGAGATTTTGCGGCGGCATCTCAATCTCAGCGCGACCTATGGCGTGCGGATCGAAGAGGCCATTCCCGCCCATGCCGGGCTCGGCTCTGGCACGCAGCTCGCCTTCGCGCTCGCCGCCGGGCTGCGCCGGCTGGAGGGTCTGCCGGAGGATTTCGCCAGCGATGCCCTGCTGCTCCAGCGTGGCGGACGCTCCGGCATCGGCGCGGCTTTATTTTCGCGCGGCGGCCTCGTCGTCGACGGCGGCCACGGTCCGCAGACGGTGCTGCCGCCTGTCCTCTGCCATCTGCCCTTCCCGGAAGATTGGCGCGTCATTCTCGTTATGGACAGCACCTTCGCCGGGGTCCACGGCGCCGACGAGCAGGCGGCCTTCGCCGCCTTGCCGCAATTTCCGGCCGCGGCGGCCGCGGACATCTGCCGCCGGCTGCTGATGCAGGCCCTGCCGGCACTGGCGGAGCGGGATCTGGCCCAGTTCGGCCAGGCGGTCGGTCATATTCAGCTAATCCTGGGCGATTATTTCGCTCCCGCCCAAGGTGGCGCCCGCTATACAAGCGCCCGAGTTGGCGAGGTCATCGGCCGCCTCGCGCATTTCGGCGCCCAGGGGGTCGGCCAAAGCTCCTGGGGGCCGACCGGCTTTGCCTTTGCCGCCAGCGACGATGAAGCGCAGAGACTTGTCCGGCTGGTTCAGGAAGAAAGGCGCGCGCAAAAGGCGCAGGGCAGGGCCGATCCGGTCCTGGTCGTTTGCAAGGCCATCAACCGGGGCGCCAAAATAACGGCGAGTTCTCTCCCAGGCGACATTCGGAACGTGGAAGACCAACCAGGCACGCAAGACCTTCGACAGGGAATCGAATAATGGCAAAACTCATTCTGCACATGCTGAGCCCGCTGAAACATATGAGCCCGTTCGACGTGAACATGGCGCTCGACGCGGGCTATGATTCGGTGACGCCCTATACAAGTGTCACGCTCGAGGAGATCGAGCCGCTCGTGCAGGATGCGATGTTCTCCCGTTCGCCGCGCGATGCCGTGCGCACCGGCGTCTTTATCGGTGGCAAGGATGCGATCCAGGCGCTCGACATGGTCGAGAAAGCCAAGAAGACGCTGTTGAAGCCTTTCGAGATTTCAATCTTTGCCGATCCCGCCGGCTCGTTCACCACCGCCGCGGCCATGGTCGCCTGCGTCGAGAAAGTGCTGAAAGAGAAGAAGAACCGCTCGCTCTTCGGCACTAAGATCGTCGTCTATGGTGCGACCGGCGTTGTCGGCTTTTCCTCCTCCGTCATCGCCGCGCTGGAGGGCGCCCATGTGACGCTCGCTGGCTATAACGGGCCGGAACGCGTCGAAAAAGCGACGCATGAGATCCGCAAGCGTTTCGGGGTCGAGACCTATTTCGCCGACGCCAGCGATCATGAAAAAGTGCTCAATCTGCTGGTCAATTCGGAAGTCGCGCTCTGCGCCGGCAAGGCGGGCGTGCAGATCCTCTCCGCCGAGGACATCAGCAAAGCGAAGAATCTGCTCGTCGGCGCCGACGTCAATGCGGTGCCGCCGCTCGGTATCGAGGGCGTCGGCCTGCACGATGATGGCAAGGAGCTGCCGGGTGGCGCCTTCGGGATCGGCGCGCTCGCTATCGGCAATGTGAAATATCAGACCGAGTTCCGGCTGTTCAAGAAGATGGCGACGTCCGACACGCCGCTGGCGATCGACTTCCGCGATGCGTTCAAGCTCGCGCGCGAGCTTGTCTGAGCCAGACGCCATTCTGATCGCCGCTGCTTCGGGGCGCGCGCTCGCCGCCGCGGCGCGGCGATCAGGCTACAGACCGCTGGTCGTCGATTTCTTCGGCGATGGCGACACGCGCGCTTTGGCGGCGGCGACGCGTGAGATCGCCGATCCCGCGCGCGGCTTCGAAGCAGGCGAGCTTCTTTCGCTTTTACGCGAACTTGCGGTGGGCGAGACGTCTGCTGGTCTCGTCTGCGGCAGCGGCTTCGAAGACCGCACGGAAATTCTTGATATTCTCGCGCGGCATTTTTTCGTCTTCGGCAATGACGCGCGGACGGTCGCCCGCGCGAAAGACCCGCGTGTGCTCGCGGCGCTTTGCCGGGGTTTCGAAATTCCGCATCCCGAGATCGCCTTCGATCCGCCGTGCGATCCCCAAAACTGGCTCGTCAAGCGCCAAGGCGGCGGCGGCGGCCTGCACGTCCGGCTCGCGGGGCAGGACGAAATTTCCTCGGAGGAATATTTTCAGCGGCGCGTCCCTGGCACACCGGTTTCGGTGCTTTTGCTCTGCGACGGAGACGAGGCGCAAATTCTCGGCACGAGTTCGCAATGGACCACGCCCTGGCCCGGGATGCCGTTCCGCTTCGGCGGCGCCGTGCGCCCGGCCCTCAATCCGCCAGCCCTCGCGGCTCTTGCCGAGGCCGCGCAGAAAATTGCGCGCGCGCTCGGCCTCGTCGGGCTGAACAGCCTGGATTTTCTCGCCGATGCTGCTGGCTATCATCTGATCGAGGTCAATCCGCGCCCCGGCGCCACGCTGGATATTTTCGCTGATGCGGAGGGCGCGCTTTTCGCCGCGCATTTGGCCGCATGTCGCGGCCACTTGCCGCGGCGGCCTTTGGTCTTTACCAAGGCAGCCGCGACGGCGATCGCTTACGCGCCGCGCGAATTTCCCTCCATGCCCGCCCTCGTCTGGCCGGACTGGTGCAAGGACCGTCAGAGGCCGGGGACGTTTCTGCGCGCGGGCGATCCCGTCTGCACGATCTCGGCCGAGGCCGAAACCGCCGCCGCGGCCCGCGCCAGTGTCGGCGAGCGCCTCGCTTGGTTCGACGATTATCTGTTGCGTGAAGCCGAAAAGGAATGTGCCGCATGACGGAAGCCCCGAAAATCAGCGTCAACAGCCTAGCCGGCGCAATCGTCGATCGCATGGTCACCGAGGCTGACCGTCTGCGCATCATCGTATCCGAGGGCTCGCTCGGTGAAACTTTGATCGATGCCGGCGTCAAGGCGGTCGGCGGCTTCGATGTCGGCCTGCTGATGGCTGAAATCTGTCTCGGCGGCCTCGGCACGGTGACGCTCACCCCCTATGCCGCGACAGCGAAATGGCCGTTCCATCTGACCGTCCGCACCGCCGATCCGGTGATCGCCTGCCTTGCCAGCCAATATGCCGGTTGGGCTTTGTCACACGAGAAATGGTTCGCTCTCGGCTCCGGTCCTGGACGGGCTTTGGCGCTCAAAGAGCCGCTGTTCGCGGACCTTGGCTATGCCGACAAGGCCAATCGCGCGACTTTGGTGGTCGAAGGCGACAAGCCGCCGCCGCCGGAAGTCGTGGAGAAGGTTGCCAAGGATACGGGCGTCGATGCACACCGTCTCACGTTCATCTATGCGCCGACACGCAGTCTCGCCGGCAGTCTCCAGGTTGTCGCCCGCGTCCTCGAAGTCGCGCTGCACAAGGCGCATGAGCTGAAATTCCCGCTGTCGCGTATCATCGATGGCATCGGCACGGCGCCGCTGTCGCCGCCGCATCCGGATTTCATCCAGGCGATGGGCCGCACCAATGATGCGATCATCTATGGCGGCCTGACGCATCTCTTCGTCACCGGGCCGGCCGACGAGGCGCGCGCGCTCGCCGAAAAACTGCCGAGCAAGACGTCGCGCGATTATGGCGAGCCGTTCGGCGACATCTTCAAGAAGTTTAAGGGCGATTTCTACAAGATCGATCCGATGCTTTTCAGCCCGGCCGTTGCCGCGGTGACGGCGGTCGAAAGCGGCGAGACCTTCTTTGCGGGCGAGATCAACGAGAGCGCCTTGAATGCCTCCTTCTCCTGAGGCCGGTCCGCGGATCGCCCTGCTCGTCGACAAGATCGAATTCCATGCAAAGGCGCTGACGCGCTCTTTCGCCAAGCACGGCGCGCGCGCCGTGCCGATGCGTCTCTCGGCCTTCAGCCTCGATACGCGGCGGCCGGGCGGCATCGCGATTCCCGGCTTCGGCACTGGACTGCCCGATCTCATTCTGGTGCGCGCGGTCGGTCTCGGCACGTTCGAATCGATCACGTTGCGGCTCGGTTTGCTGCATGCGCTGAAGGACATGGGCGTGCCCATCGCCAATTCGCCGCGCGCGATCGAATTATGCGTCGACAAGGCGGCGACGAGTTTTCGCTGTTTCAACGCAGGCATTCCGACGCCGGAGACTTTCGCGCTCGAAAGCCCGCGCCAGACGCGCGCCTTGGTGCGGCGCGAATGCGCTCGCGGCCCGCTGGTGCTCAAGCCGCTGTTCGGGGCGCAGGGGCGCGGCCTCAAGCTGATCCGGCAGGAGTCTGATCTGCCGGACATCGCCGAGATGGCGGGCGTCTATTATCTGCAACGCTACATCGGCGTTGAGCGCGATGGCTTTTCCGACTGCCGGGTGCTGGTGGCGGGTGGGCGCGTACTGGCCGCCATGACGCGGCGCGCGCCACACTGGATCACCAATGTGAAGCTCGGCGCCAAGCCGGAGCCTGTGGAACTCGACGACGAAATGCGCGATCTCGCCTTGCGCGCGGCGGCGGCGGTGGAGGCGGAATTCGCCGGCGTCGATCTATTGCGCGGCGCCGACGGGCGCTGGTACGTGATCGAGGTCAATTCCATGCCCGGCTGGCAGGGGCTACAGAGCGTGACCGATTTTTCCATTGCCGACGAACTCGCGTCCCTGCTCCTCCAGCGCAACGGCCTCGCCGCGGGCGCGGCCGAGATGGCCTCTTGATCCCTGCGGCCGAGATCGCGGCCGCCTTCCGCGCCGCCTGCCGCGAGGAGATCGAGGCGCCCAAGCCCGGCAATGTTCATATCTTCGCCGGCGGCCACAATATGGAGGCCGCGCATTTCCTGACCAGCGCAGAAGTCTCGGTCGGGCCGATCGCGGCGTCCGGCGCCTCGGTCGGCGCGCGGGTGTTCGGTGCGGTGGCGGCGAGTTTCGAGGCCGTGGGGATGAACACCAACCTTGGCATCGTTCTACTCTGCGCGCCGCTTGCCGCAGCGGCCGAGCGCGGCGGCGCACTGCGCCCGGCGCTGGCCCAGGTTCTCGCCGCCCTAGACCGCGACGATGCGGACCAGGTGTTCCGCGCCATCGCCCTGGCGAACCCCGGCGGATTGGGCGACGCGCCGCGACACGATGTCCATGCGCCAGCCGAAACCAGCCTTTTGGAGGCGATGCGCGAGGCGGCGCCGCGCGACCGGATCGCCTACCAATATGCGTCGGATTTCGATGATATTTTCGTGACGGGGCTTTTCGCACTTGCGCAAGCCGAATCGCGCGGCCTTAAGCCGCCCTTGCGCGCGGTCGCGGTCTATCTCGCCTTTCTTAGTGCGTTTCCTGATACGCATATTTTTCGCAAGTTCGGCACCGCAACGGCCGCCGCAGTGCGGCGTGAAGCCACGGAGATGCTTTTGCTTTTTCAGTCCCGGCGAGGGGATTGTTTGCCTGAACTGCTCGCTTTTGACGCAAGCCTCAAGGTCCGTGGTCTTAACCCTGGGACCAGCGCGGACCTGACGGTGGCGACACTTTTCGCCGATCGCTTGCGCAATGGCTTGCCGAGCCGCCGCAATGATGATTGATTGCGCCCCGTGCGGAAGGCTCCGCCGCTATCTGGCCAACCGGCCTGTCCCAAAGCGATTGGCATGCTTTATCTGGCTGCTGATGGCTGACGGGCGTCGATAACAAGGATAGGTCATTGGTCCCGTCGAGGTCTCGGCGGGAAGTTGTGTTTTGTTCCACCGGAGGAAGTACATATGGCCAAGATAACCAAACTTGGTGTTGGCGAATCGCTCGTCGGCGAGGGCAACGAGGTCGCGCACATCGATCTCATCATCGGACCGCGCGGCAGCTCGGCGGAAACGGCCTTCACCAACGCGCTCGTCAACAACAAGGACGGGTTCACCACGCTGCTCGCCGTGGTCGCCCCGAACCTGCTCGCCAAGCCCAACACGATCCTCTTCAACAAGGTCACCATCAAGGGCGCCAAGCAGGCCGTCCAGATGTTCGGCCCGGCGCAGCACGCGGTCGCCAAGGCGGTTGCCGATAGCGTCGCCGAAGGCGTGATCCCGGTCGAGGAAGCTGACGATCTTTTCATCTGCGTCGGCGTCTTCATCCATTGGGATGCCAGCGACGACAAGAAGATCCACGACTACAACTATCAGGCCACGAAGGAATTGATTCTGCGCGCCGTCACCGGCGAGCCGAAGGCTTCGGAAGTCGTTGCCAAGCGCAACACCGCCAAGCACCCCTTCTCGCCGGAATAATCGGCGGAATTTTCTGCGATCAAAGGGGAGCTTCGGCTCCCCTTTTTTATTTTGAACTTGATGCGTGCAGATCCTGCGCCGAGATCTTGCCGTCATGCAGAGCCGAGGCGACGAGCGCGCCTTTGACGCCCGCCGCGTCGAGCCGACGCAGATCGTCGGCGTCGCGCACCCCGCCTGCCGCATAAAGCCCGCTATGGTCCGGGGCCAAGGTGCGGAGCGTGGCAAGGCGGCCAAAATCCGGCCCTTGACCCGCGCCGACCTTGGCTAACGTCATCGCGATCACGCGCACCGGCCAAAGCCCGGCATCGGCCGCGAGTTGCGGCGGTCCGAGGAAGTCGTCGCCGCGAAAATCCAGCGAGAGGATGCGCCGCGGCAGATCGAAGCGTGGCGAATTATCGAGATGGGGGAGACTCTCGCTGCCGATGACGAGCGCGCCGCGATGGTGCTGAAGCCAGGCGGCGGCTGACGCCTCCGTCGCGATTCCCGAATCGACCCAGAATTCGATCTCCGGAAAGACCGTTTCGAGTTCCGCGATGATCGCGTCGTGATCGCCCGTGCCGGAGATCGCGTCGAGATCGGCGATGTAGATTTTTCTGAACGAGAACAGCGCGCGAAAGCCTGCGACAACATCCTGCGGACGGCTCGTGCGGGCGAGCGGCGTCGCAATCGGCGCGTAAAGATGCCGCGCGCCGCCGCGGGCGCGAACGACAGCGCCGCCCTTCAAATCGATCACCGGAACGACGTCCAATTCATCCTCGCTGCTTGGGTCCGGAAGCACCCGCGTGATAGAGCCTCACTAGCTGGATATTAGGGCAAGGCAAAATGCCAAATACGATCGGCTGGGACATTGGCGGCGCGCATTTGAAGGCCGCGCGGCGCGAGGGCGAAGAGATCACCGCCGCCGTGCAGATCGCCTGTCCGCTCTGGCTCGGCCTCGATCAATTGCATCGGGCCTTCGCCGAGGCCAAGGCGGCGCTCGGGCCCGTGGCGCATCACGTCGCAACGATGACGGGCGAACTCTCCGATGCCTTCCCCAATCGGCAGGCCGGTGTTGCCGCGATTGCCGCGGCCGCCGTGCGTGAGCTCGGGCCAGTGCGGCTCTACGCCGGGCCGCATGGTTTCGTGCCGGCGGAGCAGGCGGTGGCGCATATCGATGCCATCGCCTCGGCCAATTGGCACGCCAGCGCCGCCTTCGTCGCGCGGCAGATTCCTGATGCTTTATTTGTCGATATGGGTTCGACGACGACGGATATTATTCCGCTGCAAGCGGGCAAGGTCGCCGCGCGCGGCTATAGCGACGCGGCGCGGATGGCGCGGGGCGAATTGGTCTATGCCGGGATCGTGCGCAGTTTCCTGATGGCGGGGCTGCGCCATGTGCCTTTCGGCGGCCATTGGGTGCCGATCATGAACGAGGCTTTTGCCACAACGAGCGATGTTTATCGCATCCCTGGCGATCTGCCCGAAGATGCCGATCTGATGCCGACCGCTGATCAGCAGCCGAAAACGGTCGCAGCATCCCGCGCGCGGCTGGCGCGGCAGATTGGCTATGACGCAAGCGATGTCGGCGCCGCGGCGCTCGATCAGCTCGCCGCCTATTTCGCCGAGGTGCAATTACGTGAGATTTTCGATGGCGCCTGCCTCGCTCTGTCGGCGGCCATGCTCGATAATGATGCGCCGGTCGTCGGCGCCGGGGCGGGGCGCTTCGTCGTCCAGCGTCTCGCGGCGCGGCTCGGGCGTCCCTATGTCGATTGTGCGGATTTGCTCCCTGCCGCGCCGGACCTGCGCCGCAAGGCCGCCGATTGCCTGCCGGCCTGCGCGGTGGCCTTGCTGGCCAATTAACCTTCTCTCCCCGCTTGCAGGGGGTAAGGGGCGGAGTGATTAGCCCCAAATGCCCCGGCCCCTCACCCTAACCCTCTCCCCCCCATTCATGGGGAGAGGGAAGAGCGCGCGTAATGTGCCGCGACTTTCTCCGCGAGCCAGCCCCAGGCCTCGGCTTCTTCCGGCCCCGCCGTCTTGTCGATCGCGATCTTGAGATAGGCCATTTCGCTTTCGATCTTCTCGCGCGGCAGAAAGTCGAGCCGACTCGTGAGCACCGCCAATTCGAGCACGGCGGCCTTGGCGCGGTTCATCCCCTCGAAGGGGGCATGTTGCTGCTGGCGCAGCACGCGGCAGCGAAAGCGCGGGCGCTGTTCGTGCTCCTCGACATGATCGACGACGAGTTCCGCATGAGTCAGAGCCGCGGCGAGACGCGGCACCGGAAAGCCTTCGATCTTCGTCAGCGCCCAGGCGCGCCGCCCGGTGAGACAGCCGGCGAAGATGCGCACGTCGTCGATGTAATTGGCGATCGCGAAAGGCACCGCCCGCAGATTGTCGAGCGTCGTTGAGGGGTGGAACGGCGCGATCACCCATTGGTCCGCTTCAGCGATCAGGCCGAGCGGCGCGATATGCACGCGCCCATGCGTATCGGTGGTCGTGACGACGCACTCGCGGATCATGGGCATTTCATCCCTCCGCTTTCGCGCGCAACGTATGACCCATCTCGCGCAGCCGCGTCAGATCTTCCTCCGCCGTCTCGGTGGCGGCGCCGAAGTCCAACGGCTCGTCCTGCACGTAACGCTTGCCGAGGATGAAAGCGAGTTCGGCCTTCATCAGTTCCGTGCCGAGATAGAAGGCATGCGCGTCGTCGCCCTTGACCGCGAGATGCGGGAACAGCGCCATCGCCTCGCGCGCCACATGATGCCCGGCGCGGTTATAGAGATGGATGCCGTCTTCGGCGACCTCGATGCGATAATTGCCGTCACGCACATCCTTTGCGCGCTCGGCGATCTCGGCCGGCGTCGTGACGAAGGGCTTGAGATCGTGCACTTGCGCAAGGCCCGCCCCATAGCCTTTTGGCAGTGCCTCGTCGGCGCGCGCGGCATACATCAGCCGCCGCGCCGCATCGTGCTCGGCGACAGTACGGCGCGTATGCGGGCTCACCTGCACCACAAGCACGTTGCGGATGGAAAGCTCGGAGCAGATACCGAGCAGCATGGCGGTGATGCCGCTCGTATCCGCCTCGGTCAGTTCCGTCAGATTGCCGGTGCCCATCATCATCTCGGCCTCGGGCAGCAGGCGCCGCGCCTCGATATAGCGCGCCAGCGAGGCGGAGAAGCCGAAATGGATCGGATCGAGAATCGGATCGACAACGAAGGGAATCTTCGCCGCTTGCGCCTTTTCGGCGAGCCGCACCAGCGAGCCGAGATCGGAATGCGGCCGCGGGATCAGCACCGGCGTTACCGGATATCTGCGGGCGATGTCGAGCGTTGTCTCGGTCAGGCTCAGCAGGAAATCCGCCCCCGCCGCCGCGCCGCGCTCGAGTTCGCCGGCATCGGCGGAATCGACGCTCACTTTGTGCCCGGCCGCCTTCAGCGCGCGCACGCAATCCTCAAGATGCGGAAACGGCGTATCGGGCAAGCAGCCGAGATCGATCACATCGGCGCCCTCAGCGCGCATCTCTGCCGCGCGGCGCAGGATTTCGTCGACGGAGACGCCCGAGGCATCGATGATCTCGCTGAAAATGCGGATGTCGTAGTGGGAGAGATCAGGTGGCCGCCCGCCGCGGCCGAAAAAGGCCGGCAGGTCGGCAATCTCGTCCGGCCCGCGCTCGACTTTGACGCCGAGTTCGCGCGACAGCGCATCGATATCGGCGCGGCAGCGGCCTGGCAGGATGATCCGGTCGGCCTCGATCGGGCGCGGCACGCGGCGCAGGATGATCGCTTCCGTCATCAGTGCGGCGACCTTCACCCCGACATCGAAAATGCGCCAGGCGAAAGGCGTCGGGCCGAGGCCGTTCATCGTCTTGACGAGACGCGGCGCGGCGAGATGTCCGGTCAGAAGCAGGATACGTTCGGCCATACTTCTCTCTTTAAACGCGCCGCACGTGCAGGCCCGGAATCTGCCCGCGCAAAAATTCCGTCGGCGCTTCCGGCAAGGCGGCCGGCCCGGCAATGAAGATATCAGCGCCGCTCGCCGCGGCAAAATGCGGGAACAGGCGATCAACCACGCCCGTTTGGGCGAGATCAGTCAAAGTAAGGGCCGCGTCGGCTTCGATCCCGGCGCTTTTGATGAGCAGGAGCCGCTCGGCTTGCAGTTTTGCCGCGAGCCAGGCGGCCAGCGTGTCGGAGGTCACGTCCCAGGATTTCGGCAGCGGTGAGGCGAGAGCCATCTGCGCCGGTGCCCAGCAGGCGATGCGGCCGGTCCGCAGCGCCCGGCTGATGGCGGCAGGCGTCGCCGTGACGGCGAGCCGTGGCCAGAGCGCCGCCAGGGCCAGCCCATATTGCTCCATGGCGACCAGCGCGATGTGATGCGCGGCATCGTCGTCGAAGCGCATTTTGGTTTGCATCACGCGCACGGCATCGGCGAAGCCGCCGCCGCCCGGCACGATGACAAGCGGGTCGGGATAGCGGTCGAGCGCTTCGAGCCAGCTGAGCAGCAGCGGCGTATCCGCGAGGCTACCGCCAAGCTTTACGACCAAGGGGCGCGGTGTCTTGTAGGATGGCACGGCGTCGATCAGCCGCCGGACTTGGCGGCGGGATCGGACATGTTGGCGAAAAGCTGATGCAGCGTGCCGGCCTGGATCGCCCGCTCGCGGCTGATTTCGATGCCGACGCTGCCGTCGATGACATCGAGCTTTTCGAACTCGCACTTTGATCGCGACAAGACGCGGATGTGCGAGCAGGGCGTCGGCGACACGCTCGGCGGCGGTCTCGACGAGATCGATATGACCGCGCGAGAGAACGAGGCGGATGGCATCGACAATCACGTCATAGGAAAATATGTCGCGCATATCCTCCGCGTGGTGCGCCGTGCGGTACACGTCGGCGTCGATGTTGAAGCGCACCCGCTGCGTCTTGTCGCGCTCGAAATCATAGGCGCCGATCGAGACCGAGAGGATGAGATCGTGGACGAAGACGCGATCGGTCTCGACCTTCTCGTCGCGCCCGGGCGCATAGCCGCGCGCCGACAAAAGACGCCAGTCGACCTTGAATTCGTCCTGCGCATCCAATGCCGTGGGTTCATGCGGAATCAGGTCGCGGATGAAACGGACCTGCGCGGCATCGATCTGCGTCTTGCGGTCGTTGCCGCTGCAGAGCGCGCCGCGGAAGCCGAGGAGGTCGGGCTGCAGCGGCAGCAGGCGGGCGATGTCCGGCGGTTCAAGCGAGCCGGCAAGCCCCGCCAAGAGGTTGGCTTCATGCGCCCGATCGACGAATTCGCGCAGGCCGGCGATGCCGATATGATTGACGAGCCGCTTGCCGTCCTTCGCCGCCGTATCGAGCATCACGCCTTTGAAGCCGGCCGCCGCGAGGCGCGGGATCAGCGTGAGATCGAGGCCGCGATCGGCGAAGAGAACGGCGATCAGCTTGGTTTCACCCGCGAGGGGCGCCAGCGCCGCGATGCTCTCGGCGGCGCTCTCGCCGGGGATGCCGGCCTTCACATAATCGACGCCGGTGGCGGCGATCGCCTTGGCCGCCGCCGCAAGCTCGGCGGGTGCGGTGAGATTGCCCGCGACGGCGCTGACCGGGCGGCGTTTGCCGATCGCGGCGACGATGGCGCGAATCGCCGCCGGCGCGAGCGCGCCGAGCGGCCCGTCGGCCGGGTTCTTGAGGTCGAGAATATCGGCGCCTTCGATCAGCGCGATTTCGGCTTCCGCAGCGTCGGCGACGCTCGCGAGCATCAGCGTCATCAGGCACCAAAGTCTGTAGCAGGCGGCCGATGCGCAGCGAAAACGCGCGCCGCTCCGGCAGCCCTCTTCTTTCAGCCGCCTCCTTTATAGGAGAACGGGCCAAAGGCCAATTGTCCTCTCGGACCGGAAGACGCTCTAGGGGCGCGGCACCGGCGTCTGCTGCGCGAGCGGGTAGCCCGCCTCGGACCAGCCCTGAGTGCCGTCCGCGTACCAGAGGACATGCGTGTAACCGAGAGCCTTGGCGCGCTTGGCAGCGTTCCACGACATCCAGCAATGCCGCAGGCAATAGAAGACAAGGGGCTTATTGCGGTCATCGCCGCTGGCCGTTTTCAGGCCCTGGCGAAAATAATCGTCCATGACCGGCGCCAGCGCGCCGTAGCCCGTGTCCGGCAGCCAGATGCTGCGGGGGATGTCCAATCGCGGCTTGTCGCGCCAGATCGTGCCGGGCGCGAGGCCGGCGGGCTTCGGCACTTGCGGCAGGACATCGATGAAGATGGCCGCCTTCTTCTCCCAGAACGCGTGGGCTTCGGCGACGGTGAGCGCCGGCCTGCCGTCGAGCGTCGCTGGCGTCGCGGCTTTATAGTCCGAGCTGCGATAGCCGCCCGGTTCCGGGACGGGCTGGTCCGCCCGTGCGGCGGGCGCTGCGGCAAGGACGCAGAGGGCAAAGGCAGTGGCAAAGCGAAGAAATGGTCTCATCCTTGGGTTCCCCTGGTACTATTTTAGACTTTTGCGGAGTGCGGACATCGTTTCCTTGAAGCCGGCCGGTCCGCCGAGCAGGCGTTCCATCATCAGAGCGCCTTCCAGCGTCGCCACGATCATCCGGGCGGATTGGGCGGGTTTGACGTCGGCCCCGATCGTGCCATTGGCGCGCCCCTCCGAGAGAACATGCTTCAGCCAGGCGATGTGACGCTGAAAAAAGACCGCGATGCCCTCGCGGATACGCGGCGGCAGGATTGCGAGCTCGGCCGCCATGGCCGCGGCGAGGCAGCCCTGCTCCTCCCGCAGGCCATGCAGATACAGCCTCGCATAGGCTTCGACGCGGGCGAGGCCGTCCTCGCTGGCCGCCGCGATCTCCTCCAGCGCCCGGTCATAACGCTCACCATAGGCCGCAACGAGTGCGAGGCCGAGGTCTTCCTTCGTCGGGAAGTGATGATGGATGCTCGCCTTGCGCAGGTCGACGGCCGCGGCAAGATCGGCATAGCTGAAGCCCGACCAGCCGCGCTTTCTCACCAGCACTTCGGCCTCGGCCAATAATTTTTCGCGCGTGTCTGCGGACATGCTTCATTACCTACCTACTGGTAGGCAGAACAGTCAAGTTTTTCGGGCGCGCCGTCCGCAGCGGATTGACGGGCGTGCAGCTACCGACTAGAAGGTAGGGAAGAAAGAAGAGGAAGCGCTATGAGCCAGCAAATGCTCGATTGGGGTGAATACCGGAACCAGCTCAATAAAACGCTTGGCGGCATCGCGCGCGTCAGCCCGGATATTCTCAAGGGCAACGAAATCCTGTCCAATGCCGCGCCGAAGCCCGGGACGCTCGATGCCAAGACGCGCGAGCTCATCGCGCTCGCGGCCGCGGTGACAACTCGCTGTGACGGCTGCATTGCCTACCATACCGCGGGGGCGCGCAAGGCGGGGGCGACGAAAGAGGAGTTTGTCGAGGCGCTGGGCGTCGCGATTGCCCTCAATGAGGGCGCGGCGCTCATCTATTCGGCGCGTGCCGTCGATGCTTTCGATAGTACTGCTGAATAGACCGGGCGGCGGGAGCGCGGGAAGCTTCATGGCGAAGCATTTGACTCTACTGATTATGCTGGCACTCGCTGTCGCGGCTTCTATGGTTTTGCCGCGACATGCGCTCTGTGACGCGGCTGCGATCACGCCGCTGCCGGTGCGCGAGATCGCGCCGGGCGTCTACGCGCATCAGGCGCCGGTAACGGAGATGAATGCCGCGAGCGGCGGCGATATCGCCAATATCGGCTTCATCGTCGGCGACGACGCCGTCGCGGTCATCGATACGGGCGGTGCGCTGATCATCGGTGAGCGGCTGAAAAAGGCGATCGAGGCCGTCACCTCGAAACCGATCCGCTATGTCATCAACACACATGAACATCCCGATCATATATTTGGCAATGCCGCCTTCGTTGCGCCGGGCGTGATTTTCGTCGGCCATAAGAACCTGCCGCGTGAGATGGCGCAGCGGGGGCCGGAATATATCGCCACGTTCCGCCGCATGATGGGCGAAGATCTGATCAAGGGGGTCGAGCTTGTGCCGCCGACCTTGCTCGTCGGCACGGACAAGGATGTTCATCTCGATCTCGGCCATCGCGTGCTCGACCTGCGCGCCTGGCCTCCCATGCACACCGATTGCGACGTGACGATCTTCGATGAAAAGACCGCCACTATGTTCACCGGCGATCTGGTCTTCCTGCAGCATGTGCCGGTCGTCGATGCGAGTGTCCTGGGCTGGCTCAAGGCCATGCCCGAGCTGGCGAAAATCCCCGCCAAGCTGGTAATCCCGGGCCACGGGGCGATCGGGGTTGACTGGCCGCAGGCGCTGGCGGCGGAAAAAACCTATTTCACAAAGCTCACTCAGGATTTGCGTGGATTCCTCGCGCGCGGCGCGGACATTAACATCGCGGCGAAAAAGGCGGCCCAGTCGGAAGCCGGCAAATGGCAGCTCTTCGGAGTCTATAATCCGCGTAACGCCACTGCGGGCTACGCCGAACTCGAATGGCAGTGAAGGCAGCTGACAAATGCGCTATAAGACAGCAGTAGGGAGAAACGACATGCGCGGATGGCATGGACTCACGACGTTGGTCGTCGCGCTCGCGGCGAGCTTTTTGACTTTGGCGCCGCCAGCGCGCGCCGCCAATGCGACGCCGGAAGAGAATTGGAAGAATCTGGCGGATGCGCTCTTCCCGCACCAAACCTTGACCGAGGACGGGACGATCATCAAGCTTGGCACGCCGCTGGCAGCGGAGGATGCGGCGCTCGTGCCGGTGACGCTGCATATGAATTACACCGACCCCGATCTGCCGGCGAACGATCCGCGACGAGTGAAGAAGGTCACCCTCGTCATCGACGAAAATCCCTCGCCCGTCGCCGCGGTGTTCGAGCTTGGCCCGAAGGCGGGCGTCACCAAGATCGAAACGCGTGTGCGCGTCAATCAGAACACCAAGCTCCACGCTGTGGCCGAGACCGTGGGCGGCAAGCTCTATGTGAGCGAGTCTTTCGTCGCCGCAGCCGGCGGCTGCTCAGCGCCGAGCGGCGATACAGATACCGCCGACGGCCCGCCGCTCGGCACGATCCGTGTGCGGAATATCAAACCGGAATATGTCAGCAACGACGCGCGCCGTAAGGAAGCTGTCGTGATGATCAAGCATCCAAACAATTCCGGTATGCAGATGGATCAGGAGACGCACCTTTATATCCCGGCGCGCTACGTCAATTCCCTGCGTGTCACGCAAGGCGGCGCGCTGATCTTCACGGTGACCGGCGGGATCTCGATTTCGGAGGATCCGAACTTCCGCTTCGATTATATCTCGAACGGTTCGGACAAGATGGACGTCGCCGCGTCCGACACAAAGGGCAAGAAATTCGCCAAGAACGCTGCGATCGAACCGGCGATGTGAGCGCTAATTGAACAGCTCGAAATCGCCCGGCGCATGCGTTTTGCCTTCGTCCTTCGCGGCGAAGGCGAGGCGGGCTTCCAGCTCGGCGAGCGTCAGAACCTTGGCGGCGACGCTGGGGTCGAGCCGCCAGTGATCCGGCAGCGCGAGTGCGAGCGCGCCGAGAAAGTCGCCGAGGTTCTTCAATTTTTGGCTGATGTGATCGAAGTCCTGTAGCTCGCGCAAATGAGCGGGATTGCTGGCGGCGGCCTCCAGAATCAGCGGCGCGATCAAGCTTTGCAGGCGATGCACGGATTCGCCGATTTCGCTCAGGGCTTCGCCGACGCGGTCGGTCACGTCGGCGACCGGGACGCTCATTGAATTTGTCAGCTCGGAGTCGGTGGTCATTCTGCTCCCGATCCTAGATCGCGATGCGTTGCGGTTGAATTAGCCGCAACGCATGTGACGCGATCGATTTTCAATATGTCAGAGCGGGATTTACGCGAAAAACCGGTATCCACTTTTTCGCATCCCGCTCTAGAAAAATTCGACATCGGCAGTCTGCGGCGGCGGCGGTGCAATCACCACCGGCACTTCCACGCCGGAGATGAAGGCTTGGCGCGCCCGGCCACAGACCGGCCAGAATTGGAGCCGCCGGCCGCTCTCGCCGCCGCAACTGCCGCCGATATAGGCTATGTTCTCAGTCTTTAGAAATCGTTCGGCGAAAGCGACGTTCTTTTGGCCGATATCGGAGAAGTTCTCGATCGTCCGGCCGCCGCCGAAGAGCTTGGCTTCGAGCCGGTCCTTGCGGGCGCCACGGCGCAAAAGGCCGTTGACCAGAAGCTCCATGAGATGCACGCCGTAGCGCTCCGCCTCGCCGTTGCGCGCCGCTTTATCGTCGCCGGGCAACAGAAAATGATTCATGCCGCCGACCCGCGCCAACGGGTCGCGAATGCAGGCGGCGACACAGGAGCCAAGCAAGGTTACGAGCACGACAGCCGGATCGTCGGATACGAAATATTCGCCCTGGACGATATGCACCTTCCGATAATGCGCCTCTTCCCGGTCTGCGGCTGCGGCCGCCGGGGCCCGGCTCATTTCAGCTTCCCGAAGACGGCTTCGATCGCACCCTTCAGCACAGGTACCGTAAAAGGCTTGACGAGGTAATTGTTGACGCCGAGCTTGATGGCACGCTCGATCAGCGCGCGGTCGCCGCGGCCGGTCAGCATAATGAAGGCGGACTTCTGCGTCGCCGGGTGCGCCCGCACGGCTTGCAAAAATTGCAGCCCGTCGAGTTTCGGCATGTTGAGATCGGAAATGACGAGGTGCGCGGGCTTTTGCAACAGCGACTTCAGGGCCTGCTCGCCGTCTCCGGCCATTTCGATGTTCTCGATTCCGAGCTGCTGCAGACCATCGCGAATCAGCGCGCGGCTGGTGAGCTGATCGTCAACGATCATTGCCCTTATGGCAGACGCGAACGGCATGCCGTCCCCCCTTCTTCGATCCGATTTGTTAGTCTCAGAATTTCACCGCCGATTTTTTCGAGCGGCAATTGCCGCTCCACGGCTTTCATTTCAAAGGCGACCCGCGGCATGCCATAGACGAGACTTGTCGCGTGATCCTGGCCGATCGTGTTCGCGCCCGCCTGGCGCAGGCTCAACAAACCCTCGGCCCCGTCGCGGCCCATGCCGGTGAGGATCACGCCGACAGCCTGCGCGCCGACAGTCGCGCCGACGGACTTGAACATCACATCGACCGACGGGCGGTGCCCATTGACGGGGTTCGCCTGGCTCAGGCGGCAGGTCGGGCTTTTGCCGTGCACGATTTCGAGATGCGTCACCGTCCCCGGCGCCAAATAAACCTGACCCGGCAGCAGCGGCGCGCCGTCGCGGGCCTCGCTGACCTGCGCCGCGCAGAGGCGGTCGAGCCGTTCGGCGAAGCTCTTGGTAAAGGTCGACGGCATATGCTGGGTGATAATCGTCGGCGGACAATTGTCCGGAAACCGCGACAAAACCTCGATCAACGCCTCGACCCCGCCGGTCGAGGCGCCGATGGCGACAATCCGGCCATCCGGCTCATAAATGAAGTTGCGCGTCGCGGGCGCCGCCGGCGCAGCTGGATGGCGCGGCGGCCGCGTCAGTTGAGCCCGCGCCGATGCCGCCGCTTTCACCTTCGCCGCGAGGTCGGGGAAAATCTCGCGATCCGTCGAAGAGGGCTTGGCGATGCAATCGAAAGCGCCGATTTCGAGAGCCTTGATCGTCGCCTCCGTCCCGCGCGCCGTCAGATTCGAGATCATGATCACCGGCGTCGGCCGCAGCCGCATGATCTTGGAGAGAAATTCGATGCCGTTCATGTTCGGCATCTCGACGTCGAGCGTAACGACATGGGGCTCGAGCGCCTTCATCGCCTCGCGCGCCTCGTAAGGGTCTGCGGCCTGCCCGACGATCTCGATATCGGGATCCTGCGCGAGGACCTGAGAGATCAGGAGCCGCATCGTCCGCGAATCGTCGACCACAAGAACTTTGGTCTTGCTCACTTGCCGCGATCCTTTTGCTTCAAGCGATAGGTGGTGATGCCCTCGGTCTCGAAGGCCGCCGCGGCCGGTCCCGAGACACGCTCGGAATGGCCGATATAGAGCCGGCCTCCCGGCTGGAGTTGCGGCACGAAGCGGCCCCAGAGCCGGGCCTGCGTGTCGTCCTCGAAATAGATCACGACGTTGCGGCAGAAGATCGCGTCGAATTTGCCGCGCATCGGCCATTGGCCGACGAGATTGAGTTCACGGAAGGTGACGAGCGACCGCAATGCCGCGCCGGCGGTCCAGTTCTTGCCATCCTCGCCGCGCGAGGGCGTAAACCAGCGCAGCCGCAGATCGGCAGGCACCGGCTGCATCAGCGCGTCGCTATAAGTGCCGGCGTCGCCCTCGGCGATCATGTTGGGATCGATATCGGTGGCGAGAATCTTGATATCGAGGGACGGAGCGTCGGGCAGAAGCGAGAGGAGCGTCAGCCCGATCGAATAGGGCTCGGCGCCGTTCGAGCACGCCGCCGACCATAAGCGCACCCGCCCGCCCCGGCGCGCGCTTTCGATCAAGGGCGGCAGAACATGGCGGCGCAAATGTTCGAAATGGTGCGGCTCGCGGAAAAACCGCGTCACATTGGTCGTCAGCGCAGCCAGCATCTGCTGGCGTTCGCTCGCGCCCGATTGCGAGGCGACGAGATGGCAATAATCGCGAAAGCTCTTGAGCCCAAGCGCCCGCAACCGCTTCGCCAGCCGCGAATAGACAAGCGCCGCTTTGCCCGGCGGCACATGAATGCCCGCGTCGGCATGCAGCATATCGGCGATCTGGCGAAAATCCGCGTCGGTCATCGCGAATTCGGCCGTGATGGCGGCGCTTTGCGTCTTCTCGGCGGCGGAGGCGGGGGCGCGGGTCATGCGGCCTCGCTTGCCTCTGCCGGCAGCGTTTGTGCCTGGGCGTTGGCAATCACCGCATCGACATCGAGGATGAGCGCGACGCGGCCATCGCCGAGGATCGTGGCCGCGGCAATGCCCGGCACGTGGCGATAATTGGCTTCAAGGCTCTTGATGACGACCTGCCGCTGGCCCTGGATGGCATCGACGAGCAAGGCGCTGCGGCCGCCGCCCTCGGTGTCGACAAGGATGACGACGCTCGACATCGGATCGGACACGGCGGCGCGATAGCTGAGCTCGCGGCCGATATCGATAAGCGGCGTGAATTTGTTGCGGATGGAAATCACCCGCGCCGTGCCGCCCATGCCGTGCACTTCGGCGGCCTTGGGCTGCAGCGTTTCGACAATAGCGGTGAGCGGGACGATCAAGGTCTGGTCGGCGACGGTGACGACCATGCCGTCGAGCACGGCGAGCGTCAGCGGCAGGCTCATGGTAAAGGTCGAGCCCTTGCCGGGGCGCGAGCCGATCGAAATCCGCCCGCCGAGCGCCTGGATCGAGCGCTTCACGACATCCATGCCGACGCCGCGGCCGGAAATGTCGGAGATTTCCGACGCGGTCGAAAAGCCGGGCAGGAAGATCAGATTGTCGATCTCCTCGTCGCTCAGTTGCACATCGGCGGGGATCAGGCCCTTGTCGATCGCGATCTGCTTGACGCGCGGCCGGTTGATGCCGGCGCCGTCGTCGGAGATTTCGATCACGATGCGGCCGGAGCGATGCAGCGCCGAAAGCCGCACCGTGCCTTCCTCGGGCTTGCCGGCGGCGATGCGCGCCTCGGGCTTTTCGAGCCCGTGGTCGATGGCGTTGCGGATCATATGCGTCAGCGGATCGGTCAGCCGTTCGATGACGGTCTTGTCGACCTCCGTGCCTTCGCCATCCGTCACCAGCCGCACGGATTTGCCGGTCATCACCGCGAGTTCGCGGACAAGGCGCGGCATGCGCTGGAACACCGATTTCACTGGCTGGGCGCGGATCGCCATCACGCTGTCCTGGATCTCGCGCGTCAATTGCTCGAGTTCGTCAAGGCCGATAACGATGCCGGAGGCGCGGGCGAGGCCCGCCTCGACGACGCGTTGCGCCAGCATCGCCTGATTGATGACAAGCTCGCCGACGAGATCGATCAGCCGGTCGACGCGGTCGAGATCAACGCGGATGGTCGCGACCGCCTTGGTTTCGGCCTCCGCAGCCTGCTTCGCCCCGGCCGCAGGCTTTGCCGCCGCAGGTTCGCTCGTCTCAACCAAAGCCGGCGCCGGTGCCGGGGCGACGATTGGATCGGCCGTCGCTTCGTCCTCGGCGGCAGGCGCATCGAGCCCGCTCTGCAAGCGCGCCAAAAGGGCGGCGACTTCATTGTCGAGGCCGCCGGCGGTTTCGGCCGCCGGCGCGGCTTCGCCGACGATTTCGAGCTCGCAATCCCAGACGACGAAATCGAACACCTCGCGGACGGCGTCCGCGCTCTTCGGCGTCGTCAGCTTGATGGTCCAGGTGAGATAAGCGCCTTCGGGGTCGAGCTCGCTCAGCAAGGGCAGCTCGGAAATATCGCAGGAGGTCTCGACCGGTCCGAGCTCGCCAAGCTCGCGCAGAATCAGTGCCGCCTCGTTGGCCTTGGCATAAAGGCTGGACCTCGGCTTGAATGTGATGATGAAGACATTTTCCGGCGGCGCGGCCGGCTCTTCTTCGTCGAAGTCGAAAGCGACATGCACCGGCTGGAATTCGATACCGGAAAGATCCTCCTCGGGCTCCGCCCCGGCCGAGGGGTTGAGCGCGCGCAATTCGTCGGCGACCTTCTGGCTGCGGCTCTCATCAACGCCACCGCCGTCGCGGGCGGCACGGACGAGATCGGCCAGCACATCGGCGGCACGCAGCAGAACTTTCAAAACCTCCGGCGTCGGCTCCAACTTGCCGGCGCGGACGTGATCGAGCGCAGTCTCGAAGACATGGGCGAAACGGACGAGATCTTCCAGGCTGAAGGCACCGGCGCCGCCTTTCACCGAATGGACGGCGCGGAACACGGCGTTCACCGTTTCCGAATCGGCCTCGCCGTTCTCCATCGCCAGCAGGCCCGCCTCAAGTTCGGCGAGCTGCTCTTCGCATTCCTGGAAAAAAGTCTGTTTGATTGCCGCCATCGGGTCCATGGCTTCCCCCGAATCTTCAGGCGGCGACGCGCCGCACGGCCGCAACGAGCTTGGTCGGATCGAACGGCTTGACGATCCAGCCGGTGGCGCCGGCACGCCGGGCGCGATCTTTCTTCTCGGCGTCGCTTTCCGTCGTCAGCACCAGGATGGGGATGGCGCGATGCTTGGCATCGTGCCGCACCTTCTCGATGAAGCCGAAGCCATCGAGCCGCGGCATATTGATGTCGGTGACGATGACGTCGGGCTTCTCCTCCGCCAGAACTTCGAGCCCATGCATGCCGTCTTCCGCTTGGATGACGCGATAGCCCGCATCGGACAAAGCCAGCAAAAGCATATCGCGCATCGTACGCGAGTCATCGACAGTGAGAATCGTCTTGCTCATTCGCCATCGCCCCCTACAAAACCCAGCTTAAGTCTGCGCGAGAGGCCTTAAAATTCTTCCCACTCGTCGTTGACCGGCTTCGGCGCAGCACCGCCGCGAACGCCGACGGTCTTGAGCGCCCGCGCGGCAATCTTCTCAGCGCCCCGCGCCTGCGGCTTGCGCGGCGTTTCGATCTCGCCGACCTGGAAGCGGCCGATGAGCCTGGTCAGCTCCTCGGTCTCCTGCGACAGCGTGTGGCTTGCCGCGGTCGATTCCTCGACCATGGCGGCGTTCTGCTGCGTCACCTGATCCATCTGATTGACGGCGGTGTTGACTTCCTGCAGGCCGGTCGCCTGTTCGCGAGCGCTGGTGGCGATGTCGGCGACAATCGAATCCATCTCAGCGACCTGTGTGAAAATGCGCTCGAGCGCCTTGCCGGTTTCCGCGACGAGATCGACGCCCTGCTCGACCTGCGAGCTGGAGGCGGAAATCAGGCCCTTGATCTCTTTCGCCGCTTCGGCCGAGCGCTGCGCCAGAGCACGCACCTCGGACGCAACGACGGCGAAGCCACGCCCGGCATCGCCCGCGCGCGCCGCCTCGACGCCGGCGTTGAGCGCCAGCAGATTGGTCTGGAAGGCGATTTCATCGATGACGCCGATGATCTGGCCGATCTGCTGCGAGGATTTTTCGATCGCGCTCATCGCGGTGATCGCCTGGCGGACGACGCCGCCGCCCTTCTCGGCATCGGACCTGGTGGTCGCGACAAGCTCACGCGCGTGGGTCGCGCCGTCGGCGGTCTTGCGCACCGTGGTCGTAATTTCATCGAGCGCCGCAGCGGTCTCTTCGAGGCTCGCGGCCTGCTGCTCTGTGCGGCGCGAGAGGTCGTCCGCCGCCGTGGAGATTTCCTGCGTGCCCGAGCGAATTGCTAAAGTGTTCGAGTTGACGTGCAGCATCACCTGCTGAAGTTTCTCGATCGAGACATTGAAGTTGGCGCGGATCTTCTCGTATTCGCTGGTGAACGCGCTCGAGAGCCGGAAGGTCAGATCGCCGTCCGAGAGCCGCTGCAAGGCTTCGGTAATCGAGGTGACGAAGATATGGTGCGCCTCGATATAGCGCTGGGTCTCGATCTCCTGGCGCGCGCGCTCCTCCTCGCCCGCCTTGCGCGCCGCTTCGGCCTCGGCTTCCAGCCGGGCCTTCTCGACCGCGTTTTCCTTGAAGACCTGCACGCGCTTCGCCATCTCGGCGATCTCATCGCCTTCGCCCAGAGACGGGACAGCGACGTCAATCCGGCCCTGCACCAATTTCCGCATGCAATCATTGAGGATGCGAATCGGGAAAGCAATCCGCCGATCGAGCTGATAGCCGGCATAGGCCGCGACCAGAAGCGCGAGGAGGCCGCCGATGATCTGCGCGAGGTGGACGAGCCAGAGCGCGCCGGCTTGCGCCGCGGCCGCGCCGGCGGAAAGCGCGACGGCCTTGGCACGAAGGTCGGCGTCCGCCGCGCGGACACGCAGCATCGCATCGACGCTCGCCGGCGATTTGGCGATCGTGATAGCTTCCGGCGCCGTCTGCGGGTCGCCGCCGAGCTGCATTTCCGGATCGCCGATATCGCGCCGCCATGCCGCGCTGGCCGCTGCGAATTGATCGATTGACGCCGCGATGTCGGCCCAGTCTGCCGCGGCGTTGCGGGCTGCGGCGATCTCGCCATCGAACTGCTTGGCCGCCGTGGCATAGAGTCCGTGATAGCGCGCCTGGCCGGAGAGCAAGAAGCCGCGCGCATCGCTGCTCTGGTCCAATTGGGCGGCCATGGCATTGTCGAGGCGATCGACGAGCTGGAAGGAAGCGTCGCGGGTTTCGATCGCATCTTCCGCGTGATGGATGGCGAATTCCATGGCGATGGACGTGAGCGCGACGACGCCGAGCACGGCGGAAAATGCGACGATCAACTTCTTCGAAATAACCAGGTTCTGCGATGCCACAGACCCCTCCCGATCGAGCGGGCGCGACGGCGCGAACGGTCACAACATTGACCAAGACGGGCGCAAGAGCCCCTGCCGCATGCCCTTTTGAAAATTTTTAGGCGAAAAGAATGAATAAATTCGAAGCAATCGACGAAGGGGAGATAGATGATGTCGATCAACTTAGGATTGCGTGAGGCGAAGCTGCGATGGAAGGCGGTGAAGCCGCTGCGGCTTCAGAAATCCGTGCGGCTGCGGATCGCCGCGACAAGCGTGCCTTCGTCGAGATAGTCGAGCTCGCCGCCGACGGGCACGCCATGCGCGAGCCGCGTGATGCGTACGGAGAGCGGCGCCAAAAGGTCAGTGATGTAATGCGCGGTCGTCTGGCCATCGACGGTCGCGTTGACCGCGAGCACGACCTCCTCGATCGAATCATTGGCGACGCGGCCGACGAGACTTTTCAGGTTGAGATCGTCGGGGCCGATGCCGTCCAGCGGCGATAGAGTGCCGCCGAGAACGTGGTAGCGCGCCGATAGCGCCCCGGCGCGCTCCAGCGCCCAGAGATCGGCCACCGTTTCGACGACGACGAGCAATTTGCTGTCGCGCCGGCCGTCGCGGCAGATCGTGCAAGGGTCGCAGGAATCGACATTGCCGCAGACCGAGCAGACGACGATGCGCTCGCGCGCCACCTGCATCGCCTCGGCGAGCGGCGCCAGCAATTCCTCGCGCTTGCGGATCAGATGCAGCGCGGCGCGCCGGGCCGAGCGCGGGCCGAGCCCCGGGAGCCGCGCCAGCAATTGGATCAGCCGCTCGATCTCCGGGCCGGCGATGCGCTCCGCCATCTCAGAACAATTTCAGGCCCGGCGGGATCGGCAGGCCCGCCGTCAGGCTCTTCATGCGTTCTTCCATCAGCCGGTCGGCCTTCTTGCGGGCGTCGTCATAGGCGGCGACGATGAGGTCTTCGAGCATTTCCTTGTCGTCCGGCTTCAGCAGCGAGGGATCGAGCGAGAGGCCCTTCAACAGGCCCTTTGCCGTCAAGGTAACGCGGACGAGGCCACCGCCCGACTGGCCCTCGACTTCGATCCGCTCGAGTTCGGCTTGAGCCTCCTGAAACTTGGCCTGCATGGCCTGGGCCTGCTTCATAAGGTCGAACATTCCGGCCATGATAATTTCCTCGAAAAATTACAGATCGTCTTCAGGGGCTGCCGAATCTATATAGGCGATGTCTTCGGCCGCTGCCGCGTTTTCCGCCGGTTCCGCCTCGCGAACCGCGACGATCTCGGCGCCGGGAAAAACGTCCATCACCGCACGCACCAGCGGATCGGCGCGCACGCCATGCAGGCTTGCCGCCGCCGCTGCCTCGGCCTGTTCTTTCAGGCTCGGTGCGCCGGTCTCGCGCGAAATCGCAACCATCCAGCGCCGGGCCGTCCATTCCTGCAACCGGCGCATCAGCGTCTGCGCGAGCTGCGGCGAGGCACCGGGGACGAGCGCGAATTCGATCGTGCCTTCCTCGAAGCGCACGAGGCGGACATCGCGCTCCAGCGCGAGCTTCAATTGAATGTCGCGCACGGCGCCCGCCTGCACCACGACATCCTCGAAGCGTGTGAGCCGCAGCCCCGGCTCTGCGCTTTCCGGCTGCGGCGCCGGAGCGCTGCGCACCGCCGCGCCGAGAGTTCGCGCCGCCGCCGAGGCGTTGCCGCCGGTGGGCACGGATTCGCGCGCCGGGGTTGCGGAGGAAGCCGCGGTCGCCGCTTGCGGCAAATTGCCGAGCCGGCGCAAGGCTTCGTCCGGCGTCGGCAGATCGGCGGCATAAGCGAGCCGCACGAGAATCATATCGGCGGCGGCCAGCGGGCGCGGCAAATCCTTGATCTCCTGCAGGCCCTTCAGCAGCAATTGCCAGGCGCGCGTCAGCACCGGCAGCGAGAGACTTTGCGCGAATTCGGCGCCGCGAACGCGCTCCCCCTCGCTCAGCGCCGGATCCTTCGCCGTCTCCGGCACCAGCTTGAGCCGGGTCACGATATGGGTGAATTCGGCAAGCTCACCGAGCAGGCGCTGCGGATCGGCGCCTGAATCATAGAGCGTCTTCATCGTCGCGAGCGCGGCGGCGATATCGCCGCGCATCACATCGGCGAAGAGGTCGATCAGCCGTCCCCGGTCGGCAAGCCCGAGCATCTGGCGCAGGTCTTCGGCTTTGACTTCCGCGCGCAGGCTGCCCCTGGCATGGGCGATCGCCTGGTCGAGCAGTGATAACGCATCGCGGACGGAGCCTTCCGCTGCCCGCGCGATCATCGCGAGAGCCTCCGGTTCGGCGGCGATCTCCTCCTTCGCGCAAATGCTCGAAAGGTGGGCGACGAGCCGGTCCGCCTCGATACGGCGCAGATCGAAACGCTGGCAGCGCGAGCGCACCGTCACCGGGACTTTCTCGATCTCGGTCGTCGCGAAGATGAATTTTACATGATCCGGCGGCTCTTCCAGCGTCTTCAGCAGGCCGTTGAAAGCCTGTTTCGAGAGCATGTGCACTTCGTCGATGATGTAGACCTTGGTGCGCGCCAGGACGGGGCGATAGCGCGCATTGTCGATGATCTCGCGGACGTCATCGATGCCGGTATGCGAGGCCGCGTCCATTTCGATCACGTCGACATGGCGGAACTCGATGATCGCCTGGCAATGGACGCCGAGTTCCGGCATGTGGATCGTCGGTGTCGTGACAGCGGGTTGGTCGCCCCGCGCCGGCAATTCGTAATTGAAAGCGCGGGCGAGGATGCGGGCCGTCGTCGTCTTGCCGACCCCGCGCACGCCGGTCAGGATATAGGCTTGGTGGATACGGCCCAGATCGAAGGCATTCGACAGCGTCGTAACCATCGCCTCCTGGCCGATGAGGTCGTCGAAATTCGCCGGCCGGTATTTGCGCGCGAGCACCCGATAAGGCGTCGGCGGCGCGGCCTCGTGGCCTTGCAGCAGAAGGGAAGGTTCGGCGCTGTGATCCTCGGCCATTCGCCCATCATTGCGAGCCAGTAAGTCGGCCTTCGGCCGGCCCGACGATAAGCTCCACGAAGCAATCCAGCCCATTTCCAGATTGCTTCGTCGCTGCGCGCCTCGCAATGACGCAGCGACGGACCTTTCCCGATCGAAGGTATAAGGTCGAAAGGTGGGAGGCTGGACAGAGACCCGCCCGGTCTCGTCTGGGCTGCTTCCTTCCGGACCTGACCCGGTTGGCGAGTGGTGCGTCCACCGCCAACCTCCCGCCCTCTATTTGGACCAGGGCGGGAAAATCCGCAAGGCCGCACGAGGCTTAAATCTTGCTCGCGGCCTTGAGACGTTTATACGTCAAAACAGAAGCTTACGTTATATCCGGGTGAGACGCTGCGATGACCAAGGCGCTGGTGCTTTTTTCCGGGGGGCAGGATTCGACCACCTGCCTCGCGCTCGCGCTCGCGCGCTTCGAGCATGTCGAGACGATCGGCTTCGATTATGGCCAGCGCCATCGCGTCGAACTCGATCAGCGGGCGAAAATCCGCGAGGGGATCGTGTTGCGCGATCCACTCTGGGCGCGCCGGCTCGGCGAAGACCATTTGATCGAGCTCGCCGTACTCGGACAGATTTCGGCGACGGCGATGACGCGTGATGTCGCCATCGTCACCGAGGCCAACGGTCTGCCGAACACGTTCGTGCCCGGCCGCAACCTGATCTTCCTGACTTTCGCGGCGGCGGTCGCCTACCGGCGCGGGCTCAAGCATATTGTCGGCGGCATGTGCGAGACGGATTTTTCCGGCTATCCCGATTGCCGCGACGCGACGATCAAGGCCATGCAGATGGCGCTCAATCTCGGCATGGAAAAGGATTTCGTGCTCGATACACCGCTCATGTGGCTCGACAAGGCGGCGACCTGGAAGCTCGCCGAGGAGCTTGGCGGCCAAGCGCTGGTCGATCTCATCATCGAGGATACGCACACCTGCTATCTCGGCGAGCGCGGCACGCGGCATGAGTGGGGCTATGGCTGCGGCACCTGCCCGGCCTGCCAATTGCGCGCGCAAGGCTGGGCGAAATATCGCGCCGAGGCCGCCGCCAGAGCCGGGTAGTCCTTATTGCGCGGGTGTTGATACGGGGGTGCTGGTCGTGGTCGTCGCACCCTGTGCGGCCGCGGGGGCCGGGCTCGCGGCCGCGGCTTGCGCCGCGGGAACCGGTTGCGCCGCCGGTTTCGCCCCGAAGAACGAGAAGAACGAGTTCTGGCTTGGCGCCGGCCGCGGGGCTGGTGCGCTTGCCGCTTGGAGCGCGGCCAGAGGGGTCGCTGGCGCCGCGGTTTGCGGCGTCGCTTGGGGAGTTGCTTGAGGAATCACTTGGGGCGTGGCCTGCGCCGTGCCGGTGCTTGCCGGCTGCGCGGCGGTCGTGGTCGAGGCGGTCGGCTGCGGATCGACAGCCGGCTCAGTTTCGCCGCGCGCCAGCGCGAGCGCGTTGGCCTTCTTATCGGCGGCTTCAGCCGCGGCAAGATCCTTGGCGCGCGCCGCCTTCAACTGTGCCTCGGTCGGCGCCTTGCCGTGCCGCTTGATCGCGACATCAACCGGACCCTGCGCTAAGGCCTCCGGACGGCTCACGTCCTCGATCTGCGCGCCCTTGAAGCTCGGATTCTGGCCGCCGTCGGCATAGACCGTGTGGACGGCCGGCAGGCCGCCGGCGACAAGTTCGGTGATCCGGGCGTCATCGCGCGATTGCTTGGCGACAACTTCTTCAGCCACCATCTGGTCGCGGCTCAGCGCCGGGCAGGGCCCACTCGGATCGAACCTCTCGCCGTTCGCCGGCGTGGCGTTGAACACGTAGTGCAAGTTACAGACGCCGACGTGGACTTCCTCTTTCGTCACTTCGAAATTGTCGGTGCCGTTCTTCAATTCGCGCCAGAAGGCGATGTTGGGGTCGAGCCGGTATTTGGCGAAATTCTCCGCCGTCATGTGGAACGGCATGGATTGCATCTGGATCACCGGCTGACCGCCGGCGAAGGCCTCGCGCGCGATCGCGTAGATTTCGGCGATCTGCATGTTGGTCATCGAGAAACAGCCGGCCGAGGAGCAGATGCCGTGCACCATGATCGAGTCGCCGCTATAGCCGTGCGCGCGATCATAGACGTTGGGGTAGCCGACATTGAACGAGAGATAATAACTGGAGCGCGGGTTCATCTGCGCCGGATAGATCGCGTAGAACCCTTCCGGCACTTGCCGGTCGCCCTGGCGCTTCTTTGGGCCGAGCTGGCCCGACCAGCGGCACATCGGATAGGTTCTAAGAAGCACATAGCGCCCGTCGTCGCGCATCTTCCAGATTTCGAATTCCGCTTCCTTCTTATAGGTGCGGAAGAGGACCGGGGCCTGCGGGTTCGTGCCCTTGGCCTGCATCAAGGCCAGCATCTGCGGCGAAAGCGGCTGATAGGCACGGTCGACGAAATCGCTGGAATCGTCCTCGCCGACGCAGCCTGCGAGCATGGCGGCCAAAGCCACGGCCGCGGCGCACACCGCAAAATGGCGAAGGAAGGAAAAATGGAACGGCATCGGCATTCGCTTTCGATCTAGCGCGCTTTCCGGCCAGATGGAAACATCTGATCGATAAGAAATCGCGCCGAATTCCAAACGCTGAAGCATGTCCTGATCGGAAAAGTCATGCGACTTTTCCGGAACACGCTCTAAGGCCCCCATGGCCACGCCGCCATCTAAGAGGGTTATCCTTATCCGCCGGTTACTTCAACTCCCCGGCGACTACTCAGGGCCATAGCCTTGGCGGTGATTTGGCCGCCAATAAGGCGGCGCATAAGGCCAGAAATGGTCGGCATAGACGCCCCGGGTGACACAGACCCGCTGGATTCCGGTGCGCGTCACCTCATTGTAGAGGTTCATCTGCGGGTCGGCGACGATGTCGCAGCTCGGCGGCGGCGACAGAAACGCGGCGGGGGGCGGGGGCGGCGGCGGCCGATAATAGGGCCGGTCGAGATCGGCACCCCGCACGGCCCCGGCGGCACAAACGCAAGCCAGAGCAAGGCAAGGGAGCAACCGGCGCCCCGTCTTCGTCTTTGCAATGCCCGGCATTCGTCCAGCTCCGGCGCGGCCGGTCCGCCGCGATTCGCCGGAGAATGACGCGCTAAGCTTGCCTCTCGCTTGAGCAGGTCAGGCCTTGGGAATCAAACCTTGGGATCAAGCCTTGGGCTTGGAGAAGACGGATGCGACGTCGATTTCCTTCTCGCGCGCCGCCGGTGGCGCCGCGGGGTGGGAGCCGAAAACGTCGTCGTCGTGGATACCTTCGCCGCGCGGCGCGGTCGTGATCTCCGCCGGAACCAGGGTCTGCTTGCGCTCCTCCTCCACCGGCGGGCGCTCCTTGGCGGCGCGGTTGACCTCGAAATCGAGGTCCATCTGCGAGCTGAGGCCGAGGGTGACCGGGTCCATCGGCGTCAGCGCCGCGGAGTTCCAATGCGTGCGGTTGCGGATCGCCTGCAGCGTCGTCTTGGTCGTGCCGACGAGGCGCATGATCTGCGCGTCCTTCAGCTCGGGATGGTTGCGCAACAGCCAGAGGATGGCGTTCGGGCGGTCCTGGCGGCGGGAAAGGGGCGTATAGCGAGGACCGCGGGCGCGCTTGATCTCCGGCAGCCGCATCTTGGACTGGGCGAGCTGAAGGTCGTGTGCGGGGTCCTTTTCGCCCGCGGCGATCTCCTCGCGGGTCAATTGGCCGGAGGTGATCGGGTCATGGCCCTTGATGCCAGCCGCGACCTCGCCGTCGGCGATGCCCTTCACTTCCAGCGGATGCAATTTACAGAAATCGGCGATCTGGTCGAAGCTGAGCGAGGTGTTTTCGACGAGCCATACGGCGGTGGCCTTGGGCATCAGCGGGGCGTCGGTCATCATCATCTCCTTTGGGCCTCGGCGGCGCCGGCGCGAGGGCGCGCGGGGGCCAAGGACCGGAATTGGTGTCCGCGTCTGCACGCGGCCGGACAAACTCAAGCGCAGCCTGAATGCCGCATCTTAATGTCCGTTTTGGGGGAATCGGCCTTTTCTAAGCGACCCGGCGGCGCAAAGCAATGCACGCCATATCGGTTGCGAGACTGATATAATGCGCTAGCCCAAAATTGCGCCCCGAGGAAGGCCTGCCATGAGCCGTGACGATGACGATCCGTTCGCGCCGCCAAAGAAGGCGCCTGCGCATATGGTGGGCCAGCCTCTCGATGATTTGTCGATCGAGGAATTGGACCTGCGTATTGCCACGCTGAAGGCGGAGATCGCCCGGCTCGAGGCCGCGCAAGCAGCCAAGGAGGCGAGCCTGGCCGGCGCAGCGGCGTTCTTTAAGCCGGCGGACTGAAAACCGCCGGTTGCGCCCCGCGAAGAGGGCAATCGTTAACCTTTTATTAGAGTTTTAGCTTCTAGCATTCGTCTGCCGGTGTCGAACCGGCTTGAGCCGAGGGCCTCTGGCCGCGGCTTCTCCCTCCCCAAATACCCACTTTCAGAGCCGCTTCGGCGGCTCTTTTTTCGCGGGCAGGGCCGACTTCAGTCGGTTAACCTTACTTAAAACTTAATGCCCGCCGGGCGGCCAAAGCCCCTAGTATCCGCTGCGCGGAGAAAGCCGCGAGCGGAAGAGTGAGGGTTTAAGGCGTCGCATGGTTCAATTGTCGGGTCACGAGCAAGAAGCCGCGGTTTCCTTCGCCAATAAATTGGTGGCGTCGGAATCCTTCAAAACCCTGTTTCGCGATGGCATGGCGCTGGTCGAGGAAACCGCCAATTATCTCGACGGTGACGGGCGCGAGGAGGCGAAGAAATTGCCACGTCTCGCCGCGCTCGCTTATGCGACGGAAAGCATGCGGCTCACGACGCGCCTGATGCAGGCGGCGTCCTGGCTTTTGCTGCAACGGGCGGTCAACGAAGGCGAACTGACCCAGAACGAGGCGGCTTCGGAAAAACGCAAGGTGCGGCTCAGCGAGCAGCAGTCGACGACAAGCCCGGACGTGCTCGCGAAACTGCCGGCGAAGCTCAATGCGATCGTCGATCGCTCCATGCGGCTGCAGAGCCGCATCCTGCATCTCGATCGGGTGATCTACCAGCTGGCCGATGAGAGCACGATGCCGACGCAGCGTGCGCGCCCGCTGGAGCCGCAGCTCGAATTGCTGCGCGCCGCGTTTGCGACCGGCGAATAGCGGGCCGGCTGCGAAGATCGGGCGTCATGCGCGGGCTTGACCCGCGCATCCCAGCATATTTTCTTCTGCGAAGATCATCTTAGCCGGCAGTCGCCAAAAGCGTGCCGAGACTTAGGTGCGCGTGGATATGCGGATCAAGTCCGCGTATGACGCGCGTCTAGGCATGTTCCCGGTAGGCGGCGTTTGGCGTCTTACTTCTTGGCGCCGATGCCGAGGTTGCCGAAGCGCGAGTTGAAGCGCGTCAGGCGGCCGCCGCGATCGAGCAGATGCTGCGAGCCGCCGGTCCAGGCCGGATGCGTCTTCGGGTCGATATCGAGGTTCAGCGTCGCGCCCTCCTCACCATAGGTGGAGCGGGTGTAATATTCGCTGCCATCGGTCGCGACGACCCTGATGAAGTGATAGTTCGGATGACCTTCCGATTTCATCGTCAATATCCAGATGTTGGGGCGGCGCGCAGGCCGCAAAAAATAGGGGCGCCTCAGCGCGAGGCGCCCCTATAACCTTTTCGCGCCCGGCTCACAAGCGAACTTGTGAGCCGAAGCATTTTTGGCCTTATTCGGCCGCGTGGGCTTTCTTGGCGCTGTGGAACTGATCGGCCTCGGTCAAGTCGGCGAGCGCCGTCGTCGAGGACTTGCCGCCGGAGAGGACTTCGGCCACGGCGTCGAAATAGCCGGTGCCGACCTCGCGCTGGTGGCGGGTCGCCGAATAGCCGCGCGGCTCGGCGTCGAATTCCGCCTGCTGCAGCTTGGTATAGGCCGCCATGCCATGGTCGCGATAACCGTCGGCCAGGTCGAACATCGACAGGTTCAGCGCGTGGAAGCCCGCGAGGGTCACGAACTGGAACTTGTAGCCCATGGCGCCGAGTTCGCGCTGGTACTTGGCGATCGTGGCGTCGTCGAGCTTGGCGCGCCAGTTGAACGACGGCGAGCAATTGTAGGCGAGCAGCTTGCCTGGATACTTCTTGTGCACCGCTTCGGCGAACTTGCGGGCGTCGTCGAGGTCCGGGTGCGAGGTCTCCCACCATAGAACGTCGGCGACCTCGGCATAGGCCATGCCGCGGGCGATACAATGATCGAGGCCGGTGCCGGGCTTCAGACGGAAGAAGCCTTCCGCCGTGCGGCTGTCGGGCTCGATGAACTGACGATCGCGCTCGTCGATGTCGGAGGTGATGAGCTTGGCCAATTCCGCGTCGGTGCGGGCGACGACGATCGTCGGCACGCCGGAGACGTCAGCGGCGAGACGGGCGGAGTTGAGGCTGCGCTCGTGCTGCGCGGTCGGGATCAGCACCTTGCCGCCCATGTGGCCGCACTTCTTCTCGGAGGCGAGCTGGTCCTCGAAATGGACCGCCGCCGCGCCGGCGTCGATATAGGCCTTCATGATCTCGAAGACGTTGAGTGCGCCGCCGAAGCCGGCTTCCGCGTCAGCGAAGATCGGGGCGAACCAGTCGCGCGACATCTTGCCTTCGGCGTGCTCGATCTCGTCAGCGCGCTTCAGTGCATTGTTGATGCGGCGCGCGAGTTCCGGGCCGGAATTGGCCGGATAGAGCGACTGGTCGGGATACATGGCGCCGGCGACATTGGAGTCAGCCGCGACCTGCCAGCCGGAGAGATAGATGGCCTTGAGGCCGGCGCGGACCTGCTGCACCGCCTGGTTGCCGGTGAGCGCGCCGAGCGCGTTGACGAAGGGCTCCTTGTGCATGAGCTCCCACAGCTTGTTGGCGCCGCGCTCGGCCAAAGTGTGAGCGATCGGGAACGAACCGCGCAGCCGCAAAACGTCGGCCGGCGTATAGCTGCGGCGAATACCGTCGAACCGGCCCTTGGGCGCGGACGGCACCAAATCTTCGAAAGTCGGCGCTTTGCTCATCGTTATCTCCGGATAAAACTACGATCGCCCCCGCGGGCCAAATCCTCACGGGCTATTTCAAGACTTAACAGCGATTGACAATCGATGCGTTTTCGTCCGCGATCTGGCGCTGTATAACTAGGAAAATGCGGTTTCCCGCAACCCTTTTGAAGTATGAAATCGAGTTATTCTGTCAAAATTGCACTTAGTAAATTTGTTATTGTGTAAATTAATTTACTACTTTATCTTGCGATGAATGGCAGAGCAAACCTCCTCCTCGCGCAAGATTTTCGCTGGCGCCCGGCTTAGGCGGCTGCGCCGTGAGCGCCTGATAACGCAGGCTCGCATGGCCGAGGAGCTCGACGTTTCCGCGAGCTATCTCAACCTGATGGAGCGTAATCAGCGGCCGATTACCGTGCAGGTGCTGATCCGCCTAGCAGATGTTTATGGCATCGATCCGCGCGAATTCATGGAGGGCGAGGCGAGCCAGACGGTCGGCGAGATCGAGCAGCTTCTCAGCGATCCCGTGTTGCGTGATGCCGGCGTGCCGCGGGCCGAGGTGCAGGACGCTGCCGAGAATTCGCCCTTCCTGCTCGCTGCCATGCAGCGGCTTTATCGCGCCTATGTCGCCGCGCGGGAAGCGAGCCAGACAAGCCTCACCGAGCGCGCCGATGCGGACCGCACCGAGGCGATCATGCGCGAAAGCCCGATCGACCGCGTTCGCGCCGTGCTGCATACGCAGCGCAATCATTTCGATGAAGTCGATGCGGCGGCGGAATCGGTCGCGTCCGATATCGCGCTGACGGGGCACGAGCTCTTCTATGCGATCAGCGAGCATTTGCGCTCCCGCCACGGCATCCGGGTGCGGGTGTTGCCGCTTGACGTCATGGGCGAGCGTCTGCGCTGGTATGATCATCACCGCCGGCAATTGCTGATTTCCGAAATCCTCGATCCGTCCGGCCGCGCCTTTCAGGCCGCGCATCAGCTCGCCTTTTCCGATCACGATGCGCTGCTGAACCAAATTGCGATCCGGCTGCTGCCCGAAGGCGATGTCGAGCGGCGGCTGATGCGCATCACGCTCGCCAATTATTTCGCCGCCGCTTTGATGATGCCTTACGGCAAATTTCACGAGGCCGCGGAGCTCTCCGGCTACGATCTCGACGTTCTGGGCGTGAAATTCGGCGCGAGCTACGAGCAGGTCGCGCATCGCCTGACGACACTCGGCCGCTCGACGGCGCGCGGCATTCCCTTCTTCATGTTGCGCGTCGATGGCGCGGGGAATGTTTCGAAAAGACTGGCCTCCGGGCGTTTCCCCTTCGCCCAATTCGGCGGCACTTGCGCGCTGTGGAATCTTTCATGCGGCCTTTGCCGAGCCGGGCAAGATTCTGACGCAGGTGATCGAACTGACGGACGGCTCGCGCTGGTTCTCGATCGCACGGACCGTGCGGCCTGCCATAACTCCCTACGGTTCGATCGAGGCGCATTATTCGCTCGGCCTCGGGTGCGAGATGCGCTACGCCAACCGCCTTGTCTATGCTAGGCGCCTTGATCTCAACACGGTCGAGACGACGCCGATCGGCGTCAATTGCCGCCTCTGCGAGCGGCCCGCCTGCCCGCAACGCGCCGCACCGCCGGTGCTGCGGCCGCTGCACGTCGATGAATCCATGCGCACGATCGCGCCCTTCGCCTTTCGGGATATTTAGCGCAGGGCGTTTCAAGGCCCGATGATCACGTCGCCTTTATCGCCGCGCAGTTTGATCTTGGCATAATCACACGCGCCATAGCCGCGCTGGAAGCAGGATAGCGCGATGAGCCAGACACCGACGATGCGCGACGGCAGCGGGCCGCCGATGGCGTGCGCATAATCTTCCGCGACCGGCCGTTCCTCGTCCAGCCAGCGGCCAAGGTCCGCCGTTCCCGAACGCACGATCATATGCGTCTCGCGTTTGTCCCACCACGGCAGCGGGCAGGCGAAGGCGGTCCCGACCGGCAGGCTGGCGCTCCAGGCGTAGGTAAGATCGCGGCCGTTCTCAAATTCGACGGCGATGGAGAGATAATCGTGCGTCGCCCCGCTGTCCTCGGCCAAGGCCGAGGGCAGATTCGTCACCCGCCAGGACCAGTCGAGGCGCGTCGTCGGATCGAGCGCCACATCGACGGGATATTGCAGAATGCCGGCGTCGAAACGGCAGCGGCAGGCGATATGCGCCGGGTTCGCCGCGTCGGCTTCCTCGCAGAAGATGCCGGTGTCACCGACAAGCCAAAGCGGCCGCCAGCCGCGTGGCACCCTCTTGCCGGCGTTGAGCCGCGCCGCTTCGGCGGCGGCAAGGCCACTTGCATCGGTGGCGCTGAATTGACCGAGACCCGCAGCTGCCGCGCCGCGCCAGGCGAGCACCGCGACCGTGAAACCGCCCGTCGCGCCGACGCGCGGCCAGCCGGGGTCGAGATCGCCCCGCTCATTCGCCCATTCGCCGGGATGTTTGGCGATGAGGAACAGCCGCCCGGAGGCAGGAGCTGTGAAGGTCGTCGTCTCGCCGATCGATTTCGTCGCGCGTCCGTCGCGGCCGATGCGCCACCACAGGCTGACGTTGCCGAAAAGCCGGATATCCGGCTCGACGGCGAGTTGCACCGCGCCGGCGCTGAGCAGGCTCACGGTTTCGCTTGCCGAAACATCGATCCCGCTGTCGATCCAGCCCTCGCTGCAGGCGGGGAGTTCGACAACGGCCGCCTCGCGCAGCAAAGCGGTGTTGGCCGCTATAGCCTTGCGCCAATCGGCCGCCACAGGGCCGCGATCGGCATCGAGATGCGTATCGGTCATTTCTTCCTCCCGGTAGATTTTGTCTGACGCTGAGGCTGGCACGCCGGGAAAATGGGAACTTGCCATTTTGCGCCACGCCCGCGATGCTCCTCGGCAGAGCGGGATGCGAAAAAGTGGACACCGGGTTTTCGCGACAATCCCGCTGTAATTTATAAAAATCGATCGCGTTATATGTGTTGAGGTCGATCGAACCTCAACACACCGCGATCTGGGAAACGTCCATGGCTCACTATGGCTTGACCAAGGCCCGCTCGATGGGGCCGGTTGCGGAGGCTGTCGAGCGCGCCGGCGGCTCGATCGCCCGCGTCTTCCGCCGCGCCGAACTGCCGCTCCAGCTCATCGACGAGCCGGAACGGCTCATCCTGCTGCGCGACCAGCTCTATCTTGTCGAATGCGCCGCCCGCGAAATTGGCGACGAGGCCTTTACGGCGCGGGTTGCGACAGAAGGCGGAATCAAATTCCTCGGCGCTTTGGGGCATCGCGTGAGCATTGCGCCAAGTCTCGACGCCGCAATCGTCCATTGCAACGCGCTGATGACATCGCAGCTGCAATCCGCGACGTCATTGACGCTGACGATTTCCGGCGGCGAGGCCCGTTGGACCTATCGGGTGACGGACCCGATCGCGACCGGGCGGCAGAAGAATGAAATTCTCGCGCTCGGCTATATGCTCGACTTGTTCCGTGGCTTCCTCGGTCCCGGCTGGACGCCGATCCGCGCCGACGTGCCGGGGCTGCTCGCGGGACGCTCCGCCAACGAGAATGTGCTTCGCTGCGCGATATCCCAGAGTGATGTCGCGGCGCTGGTTTTCCCGGCGGATTTGCTCGGCGTCGAAAATCCCCGTGCCCCTGTGGGCGTGGCGGATGACGAAAGTGTGGTGCCCGATCCGGATGACCTTCTCGCCTGCGTCGATGCGCTCGTGGCGCTCGCTCTGCTGGATGGGCGCCCGCGGCTCGATTGGCTGTGCCGGCGGCTGAACCTGTCGCGCCGCAGTCTGCAGCGCAAGCTCGCGGCGCAGGGCGTCAGCTTCGAGGAAATCGTGCGGCGGGCATCATTCGACCGCTCGGCCGAGCTTTTGGCGCAGGCCGGCGTCGCGGTGACGGCCATCGGCTACGAACTTGGTTATTCGGACGCCGCGCATTTCACCCGCGCCTTCCGCCGCTGGGCGGGCAAACCGCCGCGCGCCTGGCGGCGGCGGTAGTTCAAATATGGATGGCGCGCTTATCGACGGCGAGCGCGGCTTCCTTCATCGCCTCCGATAGAGTCGGATGCGCGTGGCAGGTGCGGGCCAAATCCTCGGACGAGCCGGAGAATTCCATCAGCACCGCGGCTTCCGCGATCAGCTCACCGGCGAAAGGCCCGATGATGTGCACGCCGAGCACGCGATCCGTCGCAGCATCCGCCAAAAACTTCACGAAGCCCTCGGTGGCGCGCATGGCGCGGGCGCGGCCATTGGCGCTGAAGGGGAATTTGCCCACCTTGTAGGCGATCCCCTTGGCTTGCAGCTCTTCCTCGCTCGCGCCGACCGAGGCGATCTCGGGATTGGTGTAAACGACGCCGGGGATCACATTGTAATTCACATGGCCATGCTGTCCGGCGAGGATTTCGGCGACCGCAATGCCTTCGTCCTCCGCCTTATGCGCCAGCATCGGCCCGCGCACCACATCGCCGATGGCATAAATGCCCGGAACATTGGTGGCGAAATGATCGTCGATCACGACCCGCCCGCGTTCCAGCGCGACACCGGCATTTTCGAGGCCGAGGCTGTCCGTATAGGGGCGCCGGCCGATGGCGACGAGCACGACATCGGCGTCGATCTCTGAAGCCGCGCCACCCGCGGCCGGCTCGATTGCGACCTTGAGGCCGCTCTTCTGCTTCTCGACTTTCGCGACCTTGTGGCCGAGGACGAATTTCAGCCCCTGCTTTTCGAGCATGCGCTGCGCCTGTTTCGCCGTCTCGGCATCGAGGCCGGGCAGAATGCGGTCGAGGAATTCGACGAATGTCACCTCCGCGCCGAGGCGGCGCCAGACCGAGCCGAGCTCAAGGCCGATGACACCGGCGCCGACGACGAGCAGCCGGCCGGGCACTTTCGGCAGTTCGAGCGCGCCGGTGGAGGAAACGATTTCCTTCTCGTCGATCACAACGCCCGGCAACGACGCGACATCGGAGCCCGTCGCAATGACGATGGCTTTCGTCTCGATCGTCTGTTTGCCGCCGTCTTCGGCCGTCACCTCGACCTTGCCGGGCGCGATGATCGTGCCGGTGCCGATGAAGGGATCGACCTTGTTCTTCTTCAGCAGGAAGGCGACGCCGTTCACATTGGCCGCGACCGTGTCGCTCTTGTGCTTCATCATCGCCTTGAGATCGAGCGAGGGCTTGCCGATGATGACGCCGAAGGCGGGCAGATCATGCGCCGCCTCGGCGAATTTCTCCGAGGCCGCGAGCAAAGCCTTCGACGGGATGCAGCCGATGTTGAGGCAGGTGCCGCCGAAGGTCTTGTTCTTTTCGACGACGGCAACCTTGAGACCCAATTGCGCGGCGCGGATGGCGCAGACATAGCCGCCGGGTCCGGTGCCGATGACGATGAGATCGTAAGCCACAATACTCTCCTCAAACTTCAGAGCCCGGCGAGACGCGCCAGCATGATCAAAAGCGCGATGACGCCGAGCGCCCAGCAGCCGGTGCGGACATAAGGCACGCCCACGAGATAGATCGGCAGATAGACGATACGAGCGGTAATCCAGAGGACGGCGCCGAAAGCGCCGAGGCCCCCCGTGCGTCCCGTCGCGACAAGGGCGAGATCGAGCGCGACGAAGGGCGTATAATTCTCAAGAAAATTATCGAGCGCACGTTTGGCACGCCCGGCCAACGCGCTTGTCGTCCCGCGCAACTCATCCCGTGCACTCATCAGGTAATCATGGCCGAGCTCACCGGTCTGGGTCAGTACCTGCGCCAGGACATGCGCGATGAACAGGGCCACACTGAGTTCCAGCGCGACGAGTTCGGCCGACTGCATGGCCGTCCTCAGATGTCCAGGATCAGGCGGGCCGGATCTTCGAGCGCGTCCTTGACGCGGACGAGGAAGGTGACCGCCTCCTTGCCATCGACGATGCGGTGGTCGTAGGTCAAGGCGAGATACATCATCGGCCGGATTTCGACCTTGCCGGCGATGGCGACAGGGCGTTCTTGAATCTTGTGCATGCCGAGGATGCCGGATTGCGGCGCGTTGAGGATCGGCGTCGACATCAGCGAACCGTAGACGCCGCCATTGGTGATGGTGAACGTGCCCCCCTGCATCTCCTCGATCTTCAGCACGCCATCGCGGGCGCGCTTGCCGAGGTCGGCAATAGTGCGTTCGATTTCCGCGAGCGAGAGCCGGTCGCAATCGCGCACCACCGGCACGACGAGCCCTTTGTCGGTGCCGACGGCGATGCCGAGGTGGTAATAATTCTTGTAGATGAGATCGGTGCCGTCGATCTCGGCATTGACGGACGGGATGTCCTTCAGCGCCGCGACGCAGGCTTTGGCGAAAAAGCCCATGAAGCCAAGCTTGATGCCGTGCTTCTTCTCGAAAGCGTCCTTAGCACGGGTGCGCAGGGCCATCACCGCGCTCATGTCGACCTCGTTGAAGGTCGTCAGCATGGCGGCGGTGTTCTGCGCATCCTTCAGCCGCCGGGCGATGGTCTGGCGCAGCTTGGTCATCCGCACGCGCTCTTCGCGCGGCGCATCCTCCACTGGCACCGGGACGCGGGCCTGCGGCAGCGGCGGCGCGGGCACGAACGGCGCCGTCGGCGCCTCGGTCAGGGCTGCGAGAACATCGCCCTTCAAAACCTGGCCGCGCTTGCCGGAGCCCGCGACACCGGCAAGATCGACGCTATTGTCGGCGGCGATTTTCGCCGCGGCGGGCGACGGCGGCGGCGCCGATGCGGCCGTCGCAGGGGCAGCGGGGGCGGACGCAGCGGCAGGCGCGAAGTCCGGTTTTGCCGGGGCGGCGGCTACGCCAGCGGCACCCTCGCCAATGGCGCCGAGCAGCGCGTCGGGCTTCACCACCGCGCCGCTCTCGACCGCGATCTCGGCGAGAACGCCGGCGGCGGGCGCATTGACTTCGAGCGTCACCTTGTCGGTCTCGAGTTCGACCAGCGGCTCATCGACTTTCACCGCCTCGCCCGCCTTCTTGAACCACCGGCCGACCGTCGCCTCGCTGACCAATTCCCCCAGAGCCGGAACGCGGATTTCAATTGTCATGTTTGATCCCTCAGGTTCGGTCCGTCAGGCAGCCAGCGCTTCGTCGATGAAGGCCTTGAGTTGCGCCAAATGTTTCGACATCAGACCGGTCGCAGTCGCCGCCGCCGCCGGGCGTCCGACATAGACCGGCCGCTGCACCTTGGCGCCGGCCTGGCCCAGAACCCATTCGAGATAGGGTTCGACAAAGCTCCAGGCGCCCATGTTCTTCGGCTCTTCCTGGCACCAGACGATGTCGGCTTTTTTGTAGAGCGACAATTTCTTGATCAGCGCCTTGATCGGGAAAGGATAGAGCTGCTCGACGCGCAGCAGATAGATGTCGTCGATGCCGCGCTTGGCCCGTTCCTCGAACAAATCGAAATAGACCTTGCCCGAGCAGAGGACGACGCGGCGGATCTTGTCGTCGCGGACAAGCTTGATCTCGCCGCCTTCGAGCATCTCCGCATCATCGTAGAGCAGGCGATGGAAGGTCTTGTCGATATCGAACGCGTCAAGCTGCGAAACCGCGCGCTTGTGGCGCAGCAGCGACTTCGGCGTCATCAGAACCAGCGGCTTGCGGAAGTCGCGTTTCAACTGCCGCCGCAGGATATGGAAATAGTTCGACGGCGTCGTGCAATTGGCGACCTGCATATTGTCTTCGGCGCAAAGTTGCAGATAGCGCTCGAGCCGAGCCGAGGAATGTTCCGGCCCCTGGCCCTCATAGCCATGCGGCAGCAGGCAGACGAGCCCGCACATGCGCAGCCATTTACGCTCGCCCGAGGAAATGAACTGGTCGAAGACGACCTGCGCGCCATTGGCGAAATCGCCGAACTGCGCCTCCCACATGACCAAAGCGTTCGGCTCGGCGAGCGAATAGCCGTATTCGAAGCCGAGCACGGCCTCCTCTGAGAGCATGGAATTGATGACTTCATAGCGCGCCTGGCCATCACGCAGATGGTTGAGCGGCACATAGCGCGCCTCTGTCTTCTGATCGGTCAGTACGCTGTGGCGCTGCGAGAAAGTGCCGCGCTCGCTGTCCTGACCGGAGAGCCGGACAGGATAGCCCTCGTCGAGTATGCTGGCCAAGGCGAGCGCTTCGCCCGTCGCCCAATCGATGCCCTGGCCGGATTCGATCGCGTGTTTGCGCGAATCGAGAAAGCGCTGGATCGTCTTATGCAGATGGAAGCCCTCGGGCACGGCGCAAAGCTTGGTGCCGAGTTCGCGCAATTTCCCGATCGCGACACCCGTCGCACCACGGCGCGCCTCATCGACTTGATCGGCCGGCCGCAGCGACGACCAGCGGCCGTCGAGCCAATCGGCCTTATTGGACTTGTAGGCTTGCTGGCCGGCCTCGAATTCCTCATCGAGCTTGGCGCGCCACGTGGCCTTCATCTCATCGACTTCGGCCTCGGTGACGACGCCTTCCTGGGTCAGCTTCTCGGCATAGATTCGCAGGGTCGTCGGATGCGAGCGGATGCGCTCATACATCAAGGGCTGCGTGAAGGAGGGCTCGTCGCCTTCGTTGTGGCCGAAGCGGCGATAGCAGAACATGTCGATGACCACCGGCTTGTGGAACATCTGGCGGAATTCGACAGCGATCTTGACGACATAGACAACGGCCTCGGGATCGTCGCCGTTCACATGGAATATCGGCGCCTCGATCATCTTCGCCACATCCGAAGGATAGGGCGACGAGCGCGAATAGCGCGGATAGGTCGTAAAGCCGATCTGGTTGTTGATGATGAAATGCACCGAGCCGCCAGTGCGGTGGCCCTTGAGGCCCGAGAGGCCGAAACATTCGGCGATGACGCCCTGGCCGGCGAAGGCCGCGTCGCCGTGGATGAGCAGCGGCAGAACTTTGCTGCGCTCGACGTAATCATGCTTCTGGTCCTGCTTGGCGCGTACCTTGCCGAGCACGACGGGATCGACGATCTCGAGATGCGAGGGATTGGCGGTCAGCGACAGATGCACGTGATTGCCGTCGAAGTCGCGATCCGACGAGGCGCCGAGGTGATATTTGACGTCGCCCGAGCCTTCGACCTCAGACGGCGTGAACGAGCCGCCCTTGAACTCGTGCAAGATGGCGCGATGCGGCTTCGCCATCACCTGCGAGAGAACGTTGAGGCGGCCGCGATGGGCCATGCCGAAGACGATCTCCGTCACGCCGAGTGCGCCGCCGCGCTTGATGACCTGTTCCAGCGCCGGAATCATGGATTCGCCGCCGTCGAGGCCGAAGCGCTTGGTGCCAGTGAATTTGAGGTCGATGAATTTCTCGAAGCCCTCGGCCTCGATGAGCTTGTTAAGGATTGCGCGCTTGCCCTCACGGGTGAAGCTGATCTCCTTGCCGGGGCCCTCGATGCGCGCCTGCAGCCAGGATTTTTCGGCGGGGTCGGAAATGTGCATGAACTCGTAGCCGATCGTGCCGCAATAGGTGCGGCGCAGGATGGCCAGCATTTCCGGGAGCGTTGCGAATTTGAGCCCGAGCACGCCGTCAATGAAGATCTGGCGGGTGTAATCGGCTTCGGTGAAGCCGAAATGCGAGGGGTGCAGCACCTCGTTCTCGCTTCTCGCCTGGAGGCCGAGCGGGTCGAGATCGGCCTCGAGATGGCCGCGCATGCGAAAGGCGCGGATCATCATGATGGCGCGGACGGAATCGCGCGTCGCCTGGCGCAGTTCGGCGTCGGAATGGCCGCCCTGATGCACCGTCCTGAGCTTGGCGCCGAGCGCGCTCTCGATCGCGTCCCAATCGCCGTCGAGGGCAGCCAGAGTTTCGTCCCGCGCGGGCGGCGCGATCTCGGCCTTCCAGGCGGGCCCCTGGACGCTCTTCTCGACCAGAGCCGGGTCGTCCTTCAGCTCGGCGAAAAAGCTCTGCCACTGCGGATCGACGGAGTTCGGATCGCGCGTGTAGTTCTCATAAAGCTGCTCGGCATAGGCGGCATTGCCGCCGTCGAGGAAGGAGGTCAAAGCGAAGGTGGAATTGCTCGTCGAGCGGGCAAGCGCCGCGCCGCCGGAGCCGTTCTGACCATTGGTGCCTTGTCGTGCCATGATGCTCTCCGAGCTTTCGCTCTTCTGGGATTTCGCGCCGCCGCGGCGCATTCCCCCAACGTCCTATTTATGCAGCGGCCGGAAAATTACCGCCGTAAGATCTCCGCGAGGGTCTTTCCCAGCCGGGCTGGCGACGGCGAAACCACGATTCCTGCCGCTTCCATCGCGGCGATCTTTTCCTCGGCGCCGCCCTTGCCGCCGGAAATGATGGCGCCCGCATGGCCCATGCGGCGGCCTTTTGGCGCGGTGCGGCCGGCGATGAAGCCGACGATCGGTTTCTTGCGGCCGCGCTTCGCCTCGTCGCGCAGGAATTGCGCCGCGTCTTCCTCCGCGCCGCCGCCGATCTCACCGATCATGATGATCGATTGCGTCTTATCGTCGGCCAAAAAAAGCTCGAGCAGGTCGATGAACTCGGTGCCCTTCACCGGGTCACCGCCGATGCCGACCGCCGTCGTCTGGCCTAGGCCCTCGCGGCTCGTCTGGAACACGGCCTCGTAGGTAAGCGTCCCGGAGCGCGAAACAATGCCGACGCTGCCGGGCAGGAAGATGTTGGCCGGCATGATGCCGATCTTGCTTTCGCCGGCGGTGACGACGCCGGGGCAGTTCGGCCCGATGAGGCGCGATTTCGAACCGCAGAGCGCCCGCTTCACCCGCACCATGTCGAGGACCGGAATGCCTTCGGTGATGGCGACGATGAGCGGGATTTCGGCGTCGATCGCCTCGCAGATCGCATCCGCCGCGCCGGGCGGCGGCACATAGACGACGCTCGCCTCGGCGCTGGTCGCCTCGCGGGCTTCTTTCACCGTGTCGAAGACGGGAAGGTTCAGATGTTGCGTGCCGCCTTTGCCGGGCGAGACGCCGCCGACCATTTTCGTCCCATAGGCGATCGCGTGCTGCGAATGGAACGTGCCGTTCTTGCCGGTGAAGCCCTGACAGATGATCCTGGTGTCTTTGCCGATGAGGATGGACATGGGCTCAGACCTTCTTCACGGCGGCGACGATCTTCTGCGCCGCGTCGTCAAGGTCATCGGCGGCGATGACGTTGAGGCCCGATTCGGCGATGATCGCTTTGCCGAGCTCGACATTGGTGCCTTCAAGCCGCACGACCAGCGGCACTTCAAGCCCGACTTCCTTGACCGCGGCGATGACGCCTTCCGCGATCACATCGCATTTCATGATGCCACCGAAGATATTGACCAGGATGCCCTGCACATTCGGGTCGGCGGTGATGATCTTGAAGGCGGCCGTCACCTTCTCGGTCGTGGCGCCGCCGCCGACGTCGAGAAAATTGGCGGGCTCGGCGCCATAAAGTTTGATGATATCCATCGTTGCCATGGCGAGCCCGGCGCCGTTGACCATGCAGCCGATCGTCCCGTCGAGCGCGACATAGGAGAGATCGTGCTTCGCCGCCTCGGTTTCCTTCGGGTCTTCCTCGCTCACGTCGCGCAGGGCGGCAATGTCGGGATGCCGGAAGATCGCGTTGTCGTCGAAGCCGATCTTGGCGTCGAGGCACTTCAAAGCGCCGCTCTTGTCGAGGATCAGCGGGTTAATTTCGAGCAGCGCCACGTCCTTGGCGAGGAAGGCAGCAAAGAGCTTGTCGGCGAGATCGGCCGCCTGTTTCGCGGCATCGCCGGACAGATTGAGCGCGGCGGCGATGGCGCGGCCATGATGCGGCATGATGCCGGTCGCCGGATCGACGCTGAAACTGACGATCTTTTCCGGCGTCTTATGCGCGACCTCTTCGATCGACATGCCGCCTTCGGTCGAAACGACGAAGGCGACTTCGCCGGTCTCGCGGTCGACTAGAAGCGCGAGATAGAATTCCTTGGCGATCGCCGAGCCGTCTTCAATATAGATCCGGTTGACCTGTTTGCCGGCGGCGCCCGTCTGCACGGTGACGAGCGTCTTGCCGAGCATTTTGGCGGCTTCGGCGGCGGCCTCCTGCGGCGAGCGGGCGAGGCGCACGCCGCCCGCCGATCCGGCTTCAGCCTCCTTGAACGTGCCTTTGCCGCGCCCGCCGGCGTGGATCTGCGCCTTTACGACATAGACGGGCCCGGGCAGGCTCGCGGCCGCAGTCTCGGCCGCCGCAGCGTCGGTCACCGCGACGCCCAACGAAACCGGCACGCCAAAATCCCGCAGGATCGCCTTGGCCTGATATTCGTGAATATTCATTGCAGTCACAGTTCGGCGCCGTGCCCCGGCGCGCGGGACGCTTAAGCTGCAAAGGCCGGGTTGATGGTCTTGCAGGCCTCGACCAGCGTTCGCACCGAGGCAACCGATTTCTCGAACATTTTCTTTTCGTCGGCGTCGAGGGTAACCTCGACGACCCGCTCGACGCCGTTGGCGCCGATAACGACGGGCACGCCGACGTAAAGGCCGTTGACGCCGTATTCACCGTTGAGCTGCGCCGCGCTGGCCAGAATCCGGCGCTCGTCGCGGAGATAGGATTCCGCCATGGCGATCGCCGAGGCGGCCGGCGCATAAAACGCCGAGCCTGTCTTCAACAGGCCGACAATCTCGCCGCCGCCCTTGCGGGTGCGCTCGACGATGGCGTCGAGCTTGGCCTGCGTCGTCCAGCCCGCCTTGACGAGATCGGGCAGGGGGATGCCGGCGACCGTCGAATAGCGCAGCGAGGGCACCATGTCATCGCCGTGGCCGCCGAGTACGAAGGCACTCACGTCCTCGATCGCGACGTTGAATTCCTCGGCGAGGAAATGGCGGAAGCGGGCCGAGTCGAGCACGCCCGCCATGCCGACGACCATATTGGCCGGCAGGCCGGTCTTCTTCTGCAGCGCCCAGACCATGGCGTCGAGCGGATTGGTGATGCAGATGACGAAGGCGCCCGGCGCGTGGGCGAGAATGCCCTCGCCGACCAATTCCATCACCTTGAGATTGATGCTGAGAAGATCGTCGCGGCTCATGCCCGGCTTGCGCGGCACGCCGGCGGTGACGATCACGACGTCCGCGCCGGCAATCGCGCCATAATCATTGGCGCCGGAAATCTTGCCGTGGAAGCCCTGCTGGGCGGCGGACTGGTTGAGATCGAGCGCCTTGCCTTGCGGGATGCCTTCGGCAATGTCGAAGAGAACGACATCCCCCAGTTCCTTCAGCGCAGCGATATGGGCGAGTGTTCCGCCGATCTGTCCGGCGCCGACCAATGCGATCTTGCTGCGTGCCATTTTTTCCTCGACTTGTGCCTGTTGCACTGCGGCATGGCGATGCCGGGTTCTCGCCAATCTGACCGGCAAAAGCAAGCCTGACAACCTTGGCTATTCGGCTAAGCTCCCCGTTTATGGCGGAATTGGGAAAGGAATCTAAAAATACCTATTTTTCAATCAATTAGGCCAATAAATCTCTCCGCGTTGCCCCAGAAATAGGCAACATCAAGTTACAAAACATGTAATCTGTAATGCATTTACAGGTTGCCGCGCGCAAGCGCTTGGCTGACCAGATTGAGCAGGCGGACGGCGCGATTTTCGACTTCGGCACGGGGGCTGTCGATGTCGGTGCGCAACGTGCCCGGCGCCAGAAAACGGTACATGGCATCGAGCACGAAGTTCAGGGCGATGGTTGGATCGTCGATGAGATAGGCGCCGCTGCCGTGGCCCTCGTCGAGAATGCGTTGGATGGCGCGGGCGATGCGTTGCTGATGCCTGCGCGCGATCTCCGCATTCTGCGCCGTCGCCGCGCAGAAGAGATCGAAAATCTTCGGGTCGGTCGCGAGCTTGTCGCGATAGGCGCGGTGAATCGCAAAGAGCAGCCGTTCGAGCTTGTCATGGGCGGGGTCCGGGGCGTCGGCGATGACGCGCAGGCTGGCTTCGAGCGGCGCGAGCCATGTGGCGGTCACGGCTTCGAGCAGCGCCGTTTTCGAGTGGAAATAGCGGTAGACATTCGCATGCGACATGCCGGCCGCATGGGCGACCTCCGTTACTGTCAGCCGCGCGGCGCCGTAGCGGCGGACATGTTCTGTGGCAAGGTCGAGCAGGCGCAGATCGGTCGACGGCTTCGGCGGGGACAGGCTGCGCAATGCCATGGCCGGCCTCATGTCTCCGCGACGCCGCTCGGCGCCGCGCCAAGCCGGCCGTGCGGCAAAGCAAGATAGGCGGCCGAGCGCATGTCCATCAGGCGCGACACCGTTCGCGAGAACTCGAAGGCTTCGCGTCCGCTCTGCGCGACATAGAGCTCGTGCGGCTCGGCGGCGGCCGAGGCGAGCAGCTTCACTTGCTGATCGTAGAGCGCATCGATCAGCAGGATGAAGCGCTTGGCCTCGTTCGTCTGGCTTTTGCCGATGATCGGAATGTCGTCGACGATGACGGTGTGAAAATTCTCGGCGATTTCGAGAAAGTCGCGGGCGCCGAGCGGCGCGACGCAGAGATCGGCGAAGCTGAACCGCGCCACGCGATTTTTCGCCTGCGGCACGCGCAGGCCGCGCCCGAGATATTCGAGCGTCGCTGGGCCCGCCTTCTCGACGCCGGTGAGGGCCGTGAAGGCGTGCGCCAGTGCCGCGTAGGCCTTGGCATCGGCGGGCACATGATAGACCTGCTCGCCCTTCAGCTTTTCGAGCCGGAAGTCGGTGCGCGCGTTGAGCTCCACCACGTCCATATATTCGTTCAGCACATCGATGAAGGGCAGGAACAAGGACCGGTTCAGCCCGTCGCTATAGAGGTTGCGCGGTGCGACATTGGAGGTCGCGACAACAACGACGCCGGCTTCAAACAAGGCCTTGAACAGCCGCGCGAGGATCATCGCGTCGGCGATGTCGGTCACGGCGAATTCGTCGAGACAGAGCAGCCAGCTCTCATTGGCGAGCGCCTCGGCGACGGGCACGATCGGATCCTCGCCCTTGGCGCGGCCTTCCTTCACCAGCTGGCGGAAGGCGAAGATACGCGCATGCACATCGGCCATGAAGCTGTGGAAGTGGACGCGCCGCTTGTGGCTGAGCTGCGCCTCCTCGAAGAACATGTCCATCAGCGCCGTCTTGCCGCGCCCGACCGAGCCCCAGATATAGGCGCCGCGCACGGGCGCTGCCTTCTGCCGCTGGCCCATCAGCCAGCCGAGCGCTGCGCTCTTGCGTGTCGGGCGGTAGAAGGCGAGCTGCGTCGCAAGCTCTTGCAGGCCAAGCACCACATGCTCCTGCGCCGGATCGTGCTCGAACTCGCCGCGGCGCACACGATCCAGGTAGCGTTCATGAAGAATGTTGGGCAGGCGCAATCCGATCAGCCTTTGACGCAAGAGATGTGTTCGCAGGGCACGGCGTTATTGTGCAAACAAAGCCGCGGCAGGAAAGCCCGATCTTGTCGCACCCTATTTCGCCGCTTTGATCAGCGCCCAGGCGTGCGTGATGTAGCGTTCGATCATCGGGTCGGGGTTGGTTTGCGCATAAAGGCGCGTCATCGTCTCGGCGTCGGGATAGACCGCCGTGTCGTTGGCGAGCTCTTTCGACAGCAGCGGTTTGGCGGCGAGAATGCCGCTGGCGAATCCCGTCGCCTCGCTGTTGCGTGCGGCGATCTCAGGGCGCATCAGATAATCGATGAGGGCGTAGGCTGCGCCCGGATGCGGCGCGTTCGCCGGGATGGCGAGATTGTCGAGGCCGAGAACGCTGCCCTCCTTCGGTGTCACATCGCCGATCTCGGTGCCGTTGTCCTCCTCCTCCGCGCCGCGCCGCGCCTGCGACGCATCGCCCGACCAGCCGACCGCGAGGCAGATATCGCCATTGCCCAGAGCATTGACGTAATCGGTCGAGGTAAAGCGCGTGATATTGCGATGCAGGCCGGCGAGAAGATCGGCGGCGCGGCGCAGGTCGCTGAGATTGCGCGTCGCCGGATTGCGCTTTAGATAGATGAGCGCCAGCGCGAACATCGTATGCGGATCGTCGAGGACATCGACGCCGCAATCGGCGAATTTCGCCAGATTGTCCGGCTGGAAGACGAGATCCCAGGAGTCCGGGGGCGTATCGCCCAGCCGCTCGCGCGCCTTGTCCGCGTCATAGGCGATGCCGGCCGTGAACCACAGGTAATTCACGGCATAGTCGTTGCCGGGGTCGTCGCGCGCGAGCTGCGCCATGATCTCCGGCCAGAGGTTCTTCGCGTTCGGCAGGCGGGTCTTGTCGAGCTTTTGCAGCAGTCCCGCCCTGATCAGCCGGTGCAGCAGCGGCGCCGAGGGCATGACGACATCGTAATCGGCGTCGCTGTCGTTCAGCCGGCTTTCGAGGGCCGCCTCCGAATTGAACGTGTCGTAGACGACCTTGATGCCGGTTTCCTTGGTGAAATCCTCAAGAACCTGCGCGTCGATATAGTCCGGCCAGCCGAGAATATTGACTTGTCCGCCCGCATGGGCAGGTTCGGCCCCGGCAAGCAGCATGAGACATAAGAGCAGCGAAGCGAGGCTGGGGCGTGTCATCCTTGGAATCTGTCACGGCGAAGCACGGGTCTTGTCAAGCGCGGCGGGGGAGGATGGCCGATGGCTGAGGCGCAGGGCGACATCCGCTCGCTGCTGGTGATCGGCGGCGCCCGCAGCGGCAAGAGCCGCTATGCGCAGACGGCGGCGGAACAATCGGGCAAAAAGCCGGTGCTCATCGCGACCGGCGAGGCCAAGGACGCGGAAATGGCGGCACGGATCGCCGCGCATCAGGCGGCGCGCGGCGCGTCCTGGCGCATGATCGAGGCGCCGCTGACTCTTGCCGCGACGCTTCAAGAGACGGCGGCGCCCGGCGCAATCGTTCTGGTCGATTGCTTGACGCTCTGGCTGTCGAACCTGATGCTGGCCGGCGGCGATGCCGAGGCGGAAGGCCAGCACCTCGCGACAATCATAGCTGGTCTTGCCGGCCCGGTGATCTTCGTTACCAATGAGGTCGGCGCCGGCATCGTGCCGGATAATGTATTGGCCCGGCGTTTTCAGGACGCACAGGGGCGGCTTAACCAGACGATCGCGGCTGCTTGCGACGCCGCGGTTCTGGTCGTTGCGGGCCTGCCGCTGATCCTGAAACCGGGCCGCGTTACAGTAGTAAAATTATAGACTTTAGACGGCTCGCAAATCGGCATTGCGCCCCCCAAATTCCGGGTTTATGACCGCGGAAAATGTAAATTGGAGTTTATTACAGGTGCAGACCGTAAATAAGGCTTTGACGCCGCATCTGCGCCGGCTTGAGGCGGAATCGATCTTCATCATGCGCGAGGTCGCGGCGGAATTCGCCAGGCCGGTCATGCTCTATTCGATCGGCAAGGATTCCGGCGTCATGCTGCATCTGGCGCAGAAGGCATTCTATCCCGGCAAGCTGCCCTTTCCCCTGCTGCACGTCGATACGACGTGGAAGTTCAAGGATATGATCGCCTTCCGCGACGCCATGGCGAAGCGGATCGGCGTCGATCTCATCGTCCATGTCAACGAGGAGGGGCTGAAGCGCGGCATTTCCCCAGTGGCGTCGGGCTCGGCCCTGCACACCCAGGTGATGAAGACCGAGGCGCTGCGTCAGGCGCTCGACAAATATGGCTTCGACGCGGCTTTCGGCGGTGCTCGCCGCGATGAGGAAAAGAGCCGCGCCAAGGAGCGTATCTTCTCGCATCGCTCCGCGGCCCACACTTGGGACCCGCGCAACCAGCGCCCGGAGCTTTGGCGCCTCTTCAACACACGCATCAAGCCGGGTGAATCCATGCGCGTTTTCCCGCTCTCGAATTGGACCGAACGCGATATCTGGGACTATACGGCGGCCGAATCCATTCCCGTGGTTCCGCTCTATTTCGCCAAGGAGCGGCCGGTCGTCGAGCGCGATGGCACGCTGATCATGGTCGATGACGAGCGCCTGCCGCTGAAGCCGGGCGAGACGCCGCGCCTGGAACGGGTCCGCTTCCGCACGCTCGGCTGCTATCCGCTGTCGGGTGCCATCCGGTCGGATGCCGATACGCTCGAGGCGATCATCGTCGAGATGCGCACCGCCAACACGTCAGAGCGTCAAGGCCGGCTCATCGATCACGATGAATCGGGCTCGATGGAAAAGAAAAAACGCGAAGGCTATTTTTGATGGACGAGCGGGTCGAAGTCGGAGCCGAAATCGGAGTTTTGGCACGCGACGAAGGCGCGGTGGCGCAGAGCAATCTGCCGACGCTGCGGTTTTTGACCTGCGGCTCGGTCGATGACGGCAAGTCGACGCTGATCGGCCGTCTGCTCTACGACCAGCAACTCATTCTCGAGGACCAGCTCGCCGCGCTCGAACGCGATTCGAGGAAACATGGCACGGTCGGCAAGGATATCGATTTCGCTTTGCTGGTCGATGGGCTGGAGGCCGAGCGCGAGCAAGGCATCACTATTGATGTCGCCTATCGCGCCTTCTCGACTGCGCGGCGCGCCTTCATCGTCGCCGATACGCCCGGCCATGAGCAATATACCCGCAACATGGCGACCGGCGCCTCGAACTGCGATCTCGCCATCCTGCTCGTCGATGCCCGCAAGGGTCTGCTGGCGCAGACGCATCGCCACGCGACCATCGTTTCGCTGCTCGGCATCCGCCATGTCGTGCTGGCAGTGAACAAGTTCGATCTCGTCGATTATGATCCGGCGGTCTTCGACAGGATCGTCGCCGAGTTCAAAATCTTCGCGGCAGAGCTCGGTTTTGCCACGCTGCAGCCGATCCCGATCTCGGCGCGGTTTGGCGACAATATATCGGACAAGAGCGACAAGACGCCTTGGTATCACGGCCCGGCGCTGATCGATTATCTCGAGATGATCGAGGTCGAGGAGGATTTGAGCGGCCGCCCGTTCCGCATGCCAGTCCAGGCCGTCAACCGGCCACATCTCGATTTCCGCGGCTTTTGTGGCACGATCGTGTCCGGCACGATCCGCCCGGGCGATCCGGTGACGGTTGCGGTCTCCGGCCGCGCCTCGCATGTCGCGCGCATCGTCACCGCCGACGGCGATTTGCCGAGTGCGGGGGCGGGCGATGCCGTGACATTGACACTCACGGACGAGATCGACGTCAGCCGCGGCGACATTTTCGTGACGCCGCAGGCGCGTCCCGAGGTCGTCGACCAATTCGCCGCGACGCTCATCTGGATGAGCGACGAGGCATTGCTGGCCGGGCGCTCCTATCTCATGAAGGTCGGCACCCGCTCGCTGCCGGTCTCGGTCACGAGTGTCAAATATCGGCTCGACGTGACGTCGCTCGGGGAACTGCCCGCCAAATCGCTGGCGCTGAACGAGGTCGGCTTCTGCAATCTCGCCGCCACGGCACCGATTGCGCTTGATCCTTATAAGGAGAATCGCACCACCGGCGCCTTCATCCTGGTCGACCGCTATACCAATGCGACCGTAGCGGCCGGGCTCATTGCCCACGGCCTGCGGCGCGCGACCAATGTTCATATCCAGGATTTGACCATCACGCGCGCGGCGCGCGCGCGGCTGAAACATCAAATCCCGGCGGTGCTCTGGCTCACCGGCCTTTCCGGCTCGGGCAAATCGACCATCGCCAATCTGGTCGAGGCGCAGCTTCATGCCCGCGGCGTCCATACCATCCTGCTTGACGGCGATAACATCCGCCAGGGGCTGAACAAGGATCTGGGCTTCACCGAGGCCGATCGGGTCGAGAACATCCGCCGCATCGGCGAGGTGGCGAAGCTGATGACCGATGGTGGGCTGATCGTTCTCTGCGCCTTCATCTCGCCCTTCGCAGCCGACCGCCGGATGGTGCGCGAACTCGCGAATGACGGCGAGTTCGTCGAGATTTTCGTCGATACGCCGCTTGAGGAGTGCATCAAGCGCGATCCGAAGGGTCTCTACAAAAAGGCGTTGGCCGGCGAGATCAAGAATTTCACCGGTGTCGATCAGGCCTATGAGGTGCCGGAAAAGCCGGAGCTGATACTCGGGCATAATGGCGCCACGCCGGCGCAGTCTGCGGCGCAGGTTATCGCCTATCTCGTCGCGCATCAGCATATCGAGCGGTTCGACGATTCCGGCGACTGGTCGATCTGAGACGGCAGCCGCGCCTCCTTTTTATCCACTGTTTTCGCGGGCGATTTTCACAAGTTTCGAGCAAGCCCCCGCCGCCGCGTCCGGTCCGGCGGCGGCAAAGCCTTCCTCTCTCCAAGGCCGCGCGAATCGCCATGCCAGTGCGCAAGCCGTGCGCTCGCGCAAGAGTGCGTAACTATTTTGTCCGCGTTATCCCCGTCGTCACCATGTTGCAGAATCACCGGACGATGTGATTCAGTTTCAAGCGTTCGCGAGATGAGTCGCGGTGCATTGCCCGAGCCGCGAAAGATCAGCGCTGCCGTGCCGGGCATAGAGCGAAGCGTAGTGTTGCCGTGTGTGAGCCGCTACGGGGAGTCGTCCTCGCAGCGTTTGAAATTTGGTCGCAGCTCCCCGCCGCGAAGGTTCCAGGGCAAAAGCATGTCGCTCTCGCAGATTGAATTTCCGCAGACCGAAGCCGAAAATCCCGTCGATCAGATCGAAAGGATCGCCACCCGCAATCAATGGGCCTTTGACCGCGACGACGAGGACGAGATCTCGATCGCCGTCACCGGCACTTGGACCGATTACAATATCGCTTTCACCTGGCTCTCGGACATTGAGGCGCTGCATGTCGCCTGCGCCTTCGATCTCAAGGTGCCACCGGCACGGCGCAGCGATGCGCTGGCCCTGATCGCCCTTATCAACGAGCAGCTCTGGATCGGCCATTTCGACGTCTGGCCGCAGGATGGCGTCGTCATGTTCCGCCATTCAATTCTGCTGACCGGCGGCGCGGTCCTCAATGGCAGCCAGTGCGAGGCGGCTTTGAGTAATGCGGTTACCGCCTGCGAGCGCTATTATCAGGCCTTCCAGTTCGTGGTCTGGGCCGGCAAGGGTGGCCGCGAGGCGCTCGAAACCGCCATGCTCGAAACCAAAGGCGAAGCTTGAAATGACGATCTCCGGCGGGGGCGATTTCCCCGCCTCGCTGTTGCTCGTCGGCGCCGGCAAGATGGGCAGCGCGCTTCTGCAAGGCTGGCTTAAGCTCGGACTCGATCCCGCCCGGGTTCATGTGCTCGATCCGGCGCCCTCGCCGGAGGTGCGGGCTTTCTGCGCGGCACGCGGGGTCAAACTCGGCGCGCCCGCGACCCCGCCTGAGGTCCTAGTTCTCGCGATCAAGCCGCAGGCTCTCGCCGGCGCCGCGCCAGCGCTGGTGCCACTCACTGGGCCGGCGACGCTCGTCATCTCGATCCTCGCGGGCAAGACGCTGAAGACGCTGGCCGGGCATCTGTCTTCGGCCGGAGCCTTCGTCCGCGCCATGCCCAGTCTGCCGGCGGCGATCGGCGCGGGGATCACCGGCGCCGTCGCCGATCCCGCCGTCACGCCGTCGCAAAGGCAAAAGGCGCAGGCCCTGCTTGCCGCCGGCGGCCGTGTCGAATGGCTTGGCGAGGAAGACCTGATCGATGCGGTGACCGCCGTTTCCGGCTCCGGCCCAGCCTATGTCTTCTATCTTGCCGAATGTCTGGCCGAGGCCGGTGTCGCTCAGGGTCTGCCGCCGGCTGTCGCCGAAGAGCTCGCCCGCGCGACGATCGAAGGCGCTGGCGCCCTGCTGGCCGCGCTGCCCGAGGCGACGGCGGCCAAATTACGGGCGGATGTCACCTCGCCCGGCGGCACGACCGAGGCCGCGCTAGCCGAATTGAAGGGCGGCGATGCTTTGGCGAAGCTGATCGGCCGCGCCGTTGCGGCAGCGCGCAAGCGGGCGCAGCAATTGTCCGGCTGAACTTAGCTCTGTCGCGCCGAGCTTGACTGAAAGCCCGCGGGCACTAGTCTCCCCCCAGCCAAGGTTCGGCGGAGGAGGCGGAAATGGCCGAAGCATCGGAAACAAGCCAGAAATCCGCGCCCACATCGGCGCGCGACGCCATCGTTTCAGCCTTGCTGGAGCTCGCTGGCGAGCGGCATTGGGAAGATATTCCGATCTCGGATATCGCGGCGCGCGCCAATGTCTCGCTGTCGACCTTCCGCGAGTTCTTCCCATCGAAGGGCGCGGTGCTCGCGGCCTTCATGCGCAAGATCGACAAAATCGTGCTCGACGGCAGCCCGCCCAAGACGGATCAGGCGTCGAAGGACCGGCTCTTCGAGGTTCTGCTGCACCGGCTCGATGCTTTGAAGCCCTATCGGCCCGGTCTTGAGAGCATCAGCGAGTGGAGTTCGCGCGACCCCTTCGGCGCTGCCGCGCTCAACCGCGAAATGGTCAATTCCATGCGCTTCATGCTTGAGGCGGCGGGCATCGATTCGGAAGGCCCCATCGGCGTCGTCAAATTGCAGGGTCTCGCCTTCGCCTGGCGGCACGTGCTGACGACTTGGTTCACCGACGACAGCCCCGACCTGGCCGCGACGAAAGCGGCGCTCGATCGCGAGCTCACGCGCGGCAGTTCGGTGCTGGCGCGCGTCGAGGACGTGGGCCGGCTGACCGCGCCTTTGTTCTCGATCGCCCGCTCGTTTCTCGATCGTCGCCGCTCGAGCCTGCACGAGACCGGCGGGGACGAGAACACGCCGACGGCTTTCTGAATACTTTTTTATTGCATCGGCTTTGTCCGAAAACCGCTGCGCACTTTTCGGGCCGATGCTTTAAGCCGCTCTAGACCGGCACGCGGACAGTCGCGCGCAGGCCGCCGAGCGGGCTTTCGCTCAGCGTAATGTCGCCGCCATGCGAGCGGGCGATGTCGCGGGCGATGGCGAGGCCGAGGCCGGTGCCGCCCTGGTCCTGATTGCGGGAGGCGTCGAGCCGGAAGAACGGCCGGAAGACGTCTTCGCGCCGTTCCGGCGGAATACCCGGGCCGTTGTCATCGACATTGACGGTGAGGAAGCGCTGGTCGCGGAAGGCTTCGACCTGCACTTTCTTGGCATGGACCAAGGCGTTGCCGATGAGATTGGAAAGACAGCGCTTGAACGCGGCCGGGCGGACGATGACCTGCGGGTCGCCTTGCAGCGAGACGGCGATGTCCGCGCCATGCCGTTCCGCTTCGCTGCGCAGCGCGGCGAGAAAATCCCGCATGTCGATCTTCGCTGCTGCCTCGCCCGAATCGCCGCGGGCGAAGGCGAGATAGGCCTCCAGCATCCGCTGCATTTCGTCGATGTCTTTTTGCATGTCCTCGGCTTCCGGCGTCTCGCCCATCAAGGCGAGCGAGAGCTTGAAGCGGGTGAGGATGGTGCGCAGATCGTGACTGACGCCGGTGAGCATCGCGGTGCGCTGCTCGATGTTGCGCTCGATGCGGCGTTTCATCTCGATGAAGGCATAGCCGGCGCGGCAAATCTCGCGCGCTCCATGCGGGCGGAAATCCGCTTCCCGGCCCATGCCGAAGGCTTCGGCTGCGTTCATCAATTGCACGATCGGCTTGATCTGGTTGCGCAGGAAGGCCATGGCGACGACGATCAGCACGAAGGACGTGCCGAGCATCCAGAGCAGGAAGATATAGGAGTTGGCGGCATAGGCGGCGCTGCGATAGGCGACGACGCGCAAGATCGAATTGTCGAGCAGGATGCGGATTTCGATAAGGTTCGAGCGTCCGACCGTGTCGAGCCAGAAGGGCTTGTTGATCTGGCGGCTGATCTCCTTCGACAGCGCGCTGTCGACGATCGAGAAGAACGGTTTCGGCAGGGGCGGCGGCAGCGGGCCCTTCGGCATGAACTCGACATCGATGTTCATCCGCTGCTGGGCGATGCGCGTCAGCGTCTCGTTGTTCTTGTCCTGCGGATAGGAATTATGGATATCGATGATCGAGGCGATATCCTGAACCAAAGCCGTCGAAAGCTGATGCGTGACGAGCTGCCAGTGCCGCTCCAGAAAGACATAGGTCACGACGGTCTGCAAAATCACCATCGGCAGGATGACGATGAGCAAAGCCCGCGCATAAAGGCCCTTCGGCATGATCGCCTTCAGCTTCTGCAGAAAGCCGCGCCAGAGGCCGAGCGGCTTCGCCAGATAGGTTGGCAGCGGTGGGCGGGTCGGTGTTCGCATCATCAACGGTCAATGAGAAGCCGGTAGCCCGCGCCGCGCACGGTCTGCAAATGCAGCGGATTGGCGGGGTCGCGCTCGATTTTGTGACGCAGACGGTTGACCTGGACGTCGACGGTGCGCTCGTTGCCCGCGCCGCCAGGCCCGGCGAGCACGTCGCGCGACACCGTCTCGCCGGGGTGCGCGGCGAGCAGCCGCAACATATCACGCTCGCGCTCGGTCAGGCGGACGATTTCCTCGCCGCGCCGCAGATCGCCGCGATGCAGGTCGAAGGTAAAGCCGCCGAAATGCACATGGGTGATCTGCGTCGGCGGCTCCGTCGGCTGTGCCCGCCGCAGGATCGAGGCGATGCGCAGCGAGAGCTCGCGCGGCTCGAAAGGCTTGGGGAGAAAATCATCGACGCCTTTTTCGAAGCCGGCGATCCGGTCCTCGGTCTCTGCCTTGGCGGTCAGCATCAGGATTGGCACGTGGCCGCGCTCCGAGCTGTCGGCACGCAAGCGGGTGGCGAACTCAAGTCCATTCTCGCCCGGCATCATGACATCGAGCACGATGAGATCGAATGAGAAATTCTTGAGCGCTGCATTCGCCTCCTCGGCATTTCCCGCGAGCGTGATACGATAACCCTCCTGGCTGAGATAGCGTTGCAGCAGAATACGGATGCGCCGGTCGTCGTCGACGATCAAGAGATGCGCGGCATCGTCTGCCGGGATCGGCGCCTCGCTCTCGGCGCTCGAATTCGTGTTCGAGATCAGGGTCGCTCATAGCTCGCGGCCAAGCGGCTTAAGCCGGGCACCGGAGGCAACCAGCGTTGCGACCTTCTCCTGCTCGCGCGGGTCGATCATCGCGAGCAGAAACGCAATTGCATCCGGGCGCGCATTTTTCTGCAAATGGCCGAAAACGCGCCGGAACCGCTGCGTTTGAAGCTTCGCAATATTGAGCGCCAGCGCGGTGCCGGTCTTCGTCGGGTAAAGCTGGCGTTGCCGGCGGTCGATGATTCCGGCGCGCACTTCCACATAGCCTTTGTCGCGCAATTCCTTGAGCACGCGGTTGAGGCTCTGTTTTGTGATCTTCAAAATATCGAGAAGCTCGGCGATGGTGAGGCCCGGACGCCGGCTGACGAAGTGCAAGACGCGGTGATGGGCGCGGCCAAAGCCGAAATTTTCGAGCAGCCGGTCGGCGTCGCCAACAAAATCGCGATAGGCGAAAAACAGAAGTTCGATCAAATCGAACATAGGCTCCGTATCCGCTGCCCCGTTTGCGGTTCGCGCCGCCGCCAGCGGGCTAGGCTCGGCGGCTTTTCTCCGCGACGCTGATTCCATAAGCCGCCTTCCCGCGACACCAACGCGATGACAGAACTGAGACGCCATAGCACGCCGCAAAGACCGCGTCAGGCCCGGCCGATGCTATTTAAGTCAGTGATATTGACATATTTCGGCGGGATTGCTAGCCGTCAAGGTGCGGTCCCCGCGCAAGAAATGTCCGTAAACATTTTGCGCAGCGGCCCATTAGGAGTCAAAATGCGCCGCACCGGCCACGACCGGGCCGCGTGAGAGGAGATCCTGCTATGTCGGTTTTGCCGTTCGACCAGCGTGATGGTTTCATCTGGATGAATGGCAATCTCGTCCCATGGCGGGAGGCGAAGCTGCATGTGCTCTCGCACGGCCTGCACTATGCGTCTTGCGTGTTCGAGGGCGAGCGCGCCTATGGCGGGCAGATTTTCAAATCGACCGAGCATTCCGAGCGCTTCAAGAACTCCGCCAATGTGCTCGATTTTGAAATTCCCTATTCGGTCGCAGAGCTCGACGCGGCCAAGCAGCTCGTCGTCGACAAGAACAATCTCACCGATTGCTATGTCCGTCCCGTCGCCTGGCGCGGCAGCGAGATGATGGCCGTCGCGGCGCAGAATTCAACGATCAACACGGCGATTGCTGTCTGGCCCTGGCCGAGCATGTTCAATGTCGCCGAGAAGATGCGCGGCATTCGCCTCGATATCGCCGACTATCGCCGCCCCGATCCGCAGACCGCGCCGACGGCGGCCAAGGCGGCCGGCCTCTACATGATCTGTACGATCTCCAAACATCGCGCCGAACGGCGCGGCTATGCCGATGCGATGATGCTCGATTGGCAGGGCCGGGTCGCCGAATGTACCGGCGCCAATATCTTCTTCGCTTTGGATGGCGTGCTGCATACCCCGATCGCCGATTGTTTCCTCGACGGGATCACCCGCCGCACGGTGATCGATCTGGCCCGCCGCCGTGGCGTCGAGGTGATCGAGCGGCGCATTCTGCCCGAAGAGCTGACGAATTTCGAGGAATGCTTCCTCACCGGCACGGGCGCGGAAGTGACGCCGGTGTCCGAGATCGGGCTCTACACGTTCAAGCCCGGGACGCTTTCCCGCGCGTTCGTCGAGGATTATTCCGCCGAGGTCCGGCCGAAGCAACAGGCCGCTTGATTCGACGCACTAATTGTGCGGTTCCGGCGCCAGTTCAAATCGCGCGACGTCGAAGCTTCGGTTGATCAGATTGATGAGGTCGAGCGGCGGCCCGGCGGCTTCCGCGCGTTTGCCGAGCAGTTCGAACCAGACTTTGCGTTCGCCCGACGTGTCGCTCTGGCGCTGGAATGTGGCCCGATACCCGAGTGGTGCGATCAGGGCGTTGAGCCGGTCGGAGAGCCCATCGTCCGGCGCGGCGCGCAGGATGAGAATGGCCCGCTGCTCGCGCCGAATCCTCGCGTCGAGCCAGCGCAGCGCCGAAAGCGTAAACACCGTCAGGACCGTTCCGGCGATGCCGAGATAAATCTGGCCGCCGCCGAAGCAGAGGCCGATCACGGTCACGATCCAGAGCGTCGCTGCCGTGATGACGCCAGTGACGAGGTCGCCACGGCGCAAAATCGTGCCGCCGCCGATGAAGCCCACGCCCGTCAATATGCCGAGCGGCAGGCGCATCTGGTCCATGATGCTGAAGGACGCCGCGGTCTTGCCGCCGAGCGGCAGCAGGATGTTGGCCTGTACCATGGCCAGCGCGGCTGCGAGCGCGACGAGGATCATCGTTCGCACCCCCGCGACATGTCCGCGCACACCGCGATCGATGCCGATAATTGCGCCAGCGAGCACCGTGAGAGCGAGGCGCAACGCGATGTCTTGCCAGGTCGGATAAAGGGGCATTTGTACGAATATCGTTCAAGGCGGATAAAGTTTGAGATCGATCATAAGCTAAGCTGCGGCTGTTGAATATGGTCGGTCGTCCAGGATCAATGCTAGAGAGCATCGCATGGGTTTGCATAGCCGTCCCGCACAGGTTTCAGGATCGCAGGCCCCGTTCCGTCGCCGAAACCTGCGTGGCCGAGCTATGCCTAAAGGCTCAGAGAAGACCCTGAGATTCGCCCTCGATCCCGGCGATTGCGAGCTGTTGCTGGCGCGGCTCAGCAAGGCCGGCGCGCATTGGACGGCCGAGACGAAACTGCTCTCGCTCTATCTCGACACGCCGGACAGTGCCATCGGCAAGCTTGGCTTCGGCTTTGGCGTGCGCCGGCGGGGCGATGTCACGCTCAACGACACCAAAGAGGCGCTGCGCCGCTTCGCCCGCAGCCAGCCGGGCGCGGGCGGTTGGTCGACGTTCCGCCATGCGCTCTCTGTCGCGGCACCGACCGACGCGCGCGAATTGCAAAAGCTCCTGCGCGGTCCGAACGCCAGGCAAAACCTCAAGCTCGTCTTCCAGAGCGAGGCGCAGCACAGCTTCTGGTCTCTGCCCTTCGGCGGCGATGCCGGTCTCGCGCTCGAGCAGGCGAACATCGCCAATGGCATCCATACGCGGCTTGCTTCGCTGACGTTGATCTATCCGGATGCGGCCGCGAGCCTCGCGCTTGGCTTCATCGCCACACTCGGCAAGAGCGTGCCGCTGCGCCTGACCGGCGAAACGCTGGCGCTCACGGCCTATCAGACCGCAGGGTACCGCGATGTTGCGTCTCCCGCCGCCGTCACGCCGCGGCTGACGGCGGATATGCCGGTGGCCGCCGCCTTTCAAGCAATCGCGCGCGCTGCCATCGATCATTTCCTGCTGGCGCAGGTGCGCGTGCGGCGTTTGCACGACGCCGAGGGCGTGCATCAATGCCGTGTCGCGCTGCGCCGCTTTTCCACCGTGCAAGACTTATTTCGCCCGCTGATCGTGGGGGCTGGCGCCAAAGCCGTGAAGGGTGATCTGCGCCGGATCAAAAATCCCTTGCGCGCGGCCCGGGACATCGACGTGTTGCTCGCGCGCCTCGCGGGCAAGGATGCCGACCCCGCTGCGGCGCCGGTGCGCAAACTGCTCGAAGCGCGCCGGGAAAAGGCTTATGCGGCGCTTGTCGATGTTCTGAACGCGCCCGAGACGGAAGATGGGCTGTTGCGCGTCATCACCTGGATCGAAGCTGGCGATTGGACGTCGGATGCCGCGCGCGCGGACGCCCGCGCCGAGCCGACCGGCAATTTCGTTCAGCGCAAATTCAGCAAAAGCGTTCCAAAATTCTGTTGTCGGTGTACGGAGCTCGAAGAGGCGAGCCCGGCTGAGCGGCACCAGACACGGATCAGAGCCAAGAATCTGCGTTATGGCGCCGAATTTTTCGATGGTTTGGCGGTCGGCGCCGAAGGCAAAGCGTTCCGCAAGCGGCTGCGCGCCTTTGTTGCGGCTTTGAAGAAGCTGCAGGCCTTCCTCGGGGAGGAGAACGACGCGGAGATGGCGCAGCACTATTTCGCCAGGCTCGGCGAGGATGAGGATAGCGTGCGCGCGGATGCGGCAGCCGTCGCTGCGGGTGCTACGCTTGCGGCCCAATTGCGCCGCCGCGGCAAGCGGCAGTTCCATAAAGGAGCGGAGAAGGCGCGCGAGGCGCTTTTCGACGTCAAGCCATTCTGGGCCGGGTTGGCACGGGATTAATCTCTCTGACCGAAACTTGCGCCGGTGCCCTATCCGCGGACCGCGGCATGGCTTAAGCTGTTGAAATCTAGAGCGGGATAGGACATTCGGGACAGGACATGGACGTGAAAATTCTCCCCATCATCATGTGCGGCGGCTCCGGAACGCGCGTATGGCCTGAATCGCGCGAGAGCTTGCCGAAGCAATTCATCCCGCTCCTCGGGGCGCGTTCGACGTTCCAGTTGGCGCTGGAAAATCTCGACGAGTCCTTGTTCGAGGCGCCGATCGTCATTTCCAATCAGGATTATCGCTTCCTGGTTTCCGAACAGGTCAAGGAGATCGGCCGCGCCGCGCGCGTCGTGCTCGAACCGGTGCGGCGCGATTCCGCGCCCGCCGTCGCCGTCGGCACCGAACTCGCCGCCGAAATTGCGCCGGACACGATCGTCGCCATTTTCGCGGCCGATCATATCGTGCGAGATCGTGCGGCCTTCCACGCCGCGTGCCGCGAGGCCGCTGCCGCCGCGGCGCAGGGCCATATCGTGACGCTCGGCATCAAGCCGACGCAGCCTGCGACCGGCTATGGCTACATCAAGACCGGCAAGCCGGTGCTCGCCCACAGCACGGTGCTGGAGGTCGAGGCTTTCGTCGAAAAGCCGGATGCGGCGACCGCCGCACGTTACGTCACCGAAGGCTATTTGTGGAACGCCGGAAATTTCTTCTTCCGCGCCGACGTGATGCAGGAGGAATTACGCCATTTCGCGCCGCTGGTGCAGGCGGCCGCCGCCGAGGCCTTGGCCAAGGCGCGCAAAGATCTCGATTTCCTGCTGCTCGACAAGGATGCGTTTTCTCGCGCGCCGAAAATCTCTATCGATTATGCGGTGATGGAACATACCGAAAAGGCGGCGGTCGTGCCGGCCGATATCGGCTGGTCGGATGTCGGCACCTGGGCCGCGGTCTATGAATTGTCGGAGCACGATGCGCAGGGCAATTCGGTGCGCGGCAACGGCATCGTGCTTGACGCCAAGAATGTCCAGATTCGCTCGGACGAGCATCTGACGACGGTGGTCGGCGTCGATAACGTCATTGTGGTGACGACGCAGGACGCGGTCCTCGTGCTCGATCGCACGCATGGCGACAAGGTCAAGCAGCTTGTCGATCGCCTCAAGGCCGAGAACCGCCGCGAAGCGCTGGAGCACAAGCGCTCTTATCGCCCCTGGGGCTATTATCAATCCGTCGATAGCGGGGCGCGCTATCAGGTCAAGCGCATCGTCGTGAAGCCCGGCGCGCGGCTCTCGCTACAGAAGCATTTCCATCGTGCCGAGCATTGGATCGTCGTGCGCGGTACGGCGGAGGTGACGCGCAACAACGAAGTCCTCCAAGTGCGTGAGAATGAATCGGTCTATCTGCCGATCGGCGCCGTGCATCGCCTCGCCAATCCGGGCAAGATCGATCTCGAATTGATCGAGGTGCAGACTGGCTCCTATCTCGGCGAGGACGATATCGTCCGCATCGAGGACGTCTACAATCGCGTCTGAGCGATTTTAATGCCCGGCGGTCTGGTTGTGCGAACGCTCCCACCAGATCGTCGCCAGCAGGCCGAAGGCGACGCCGCACAAGGCGCCGAGCGAGCTCATGACGAAGTCGCCATAGCGCCCGTTATGCCCCGGAATTAAGAGCTGCAGGATTTCCAGGCTGCCGGCATAGATGCTGAGCCAGGCAGCGATCTCGATACCAGCAGCTGGCCGCGGAAAGCGGATTGCCAGGATCAAAGCCGTCAAGAAATACGCCAGGAAACGCTCCGCCAGTTCCGACGAAACCGCGTGCGGATGCAATCCGCCGGGGGTCAGCGAAACTACGGCGATGATCAAAATCGCCAGCCAGGGGGCAAGTCGCATGAATCGGACCACATGCAAGTCTTAGCACCCCGAGCGCGGGGGGCCAACGAAGATTGGCGAATTTGCTAAAAGAAAGCAGGGGTCCAATTTACCCATCCTTCACCATAGGGCGGCGCGCGTTAGCGTTATCGCTTTCCTAACCACAACAATCGGATGTGAGCGACGCCGCAAAATTCTGGGTTATAAATGCGCATCTTATCTTTCGGGGTGGCACAATGTCGAAACCCTGCGCATCCATCTGGTTTGGCGCGGCGCTCTCCAGTCTTGCCGTGCTTGTTCTTGCTCTTCCGTCTGCCGCGCAAACCTATAACGATCCCGAACATCGCCAGATGGCGAGCGCCGGGCCGCCTCCCGGCAGTTACGGCGGCGGATTTTTCGAATTTCTGCTCTCGGGCGGCAGCAGCGCGGCCTATAATCAGCCCGCGGCGTCCGCTTACCGCGCCGAGGCGCAGCCGGCCGAGCCGCAACGTACCGTGGACCCGGCGTTTCAGCGCCAGGAAGTCGATTATCCCGGCTCCGAGAGGCCCGGCACGATCGTCATCGATACAAAAGACAAGTTCTTGTTCCTCGTCGAGAAGGACGGCAAGGCGCTGCGTTACGGCGTCGGCGTCGGCCGCGAGGGCTTCGCCTGGTCAGGCGTCGAGAAAATTTCGCGCAAGGCCGAATGGCCGGATTGGACGCCGCCGACGGAAATGCTGAAACGCCGGCCGGATCTACCCACGCATATGGCAGGCGGCATCGGGAACCCGCTCGGGGCCCGCGCGCTCTATCTCGGCGGCTCGCTGTATCGCATCCACGGCACCAACGAGCCTTACTCGATCGGCACCAATGTCTCCTCCGGTTGCATCCGGATGATGAACGAGGACGTCATCGACCTTTACGATCGCGTCGGCGTCGGCACCAAGGTCATTGTGATGTAAGGGTGCCGATGTTGGCCGCAGTGCCGGCCAGCGCGTTGAGGAAGTCGCGGCAATAGGTGGCCGCGGTCGTCTGGCAGATTTTCGCGAACAGCCTTTCGTGCCGGTCTTTGCGCTCGTCGAGCGGCATGATCAGCGCCGCGTGCATGGCCTCGGTGATTTCTTCCGGGTCATGGGGATTGATGACGATCGCTTCGGTCAATTCCTCCGCCGCGCCGGCGAAACGCGAGAGAATCAGGACGCCGGGATCGTCCGGGTCTTGCGCGGCGATATATTCCTTGGCGACAAGGTTCATGCCGTCGCGCAAAGGCGTGACGAGGCCGACCCGCGCCTGGCGATAGAATCCGGCGAGGCTCGTGCGCGAGACCGCGCGGGTCATATAGCGCAAGGGCTGCCAGTCGAAATCGGCATAACGGCCGTTGATCTCGCCGGACAGCCGGTCGAGTTCGCGCTTGAGGCGCTGGTATTCCGCGACATCCTCGCGCGAGCGGGCGGCGACCTGGAGATAGGTCACATTCATGCGATGTTCGGGGAAGCGGTCGAGCAGATAGCCGAAGGCCTCGAAACGGTTCGGTAGGCCCTTTGAATAATCCAGCCGGTCGACACCGATCATGAAGGCCCGGCCGGCGATGCTTTCGAGCAGGCGATGCGCGGTGCGGCCGAGAACCGCTTTTTTGGCCTGCCGGGCGTAACCGCGCGAATCGATACCGATCGGCATGACGCGGACGGTCACCGCGCGGCCGTCGATCGAGATCGATTCACCGGATTGCCGGGCGATATTGAGGAAACTCAGCAGGCAATCCTCGAAATCATGCAGATGCTGGCGCGCCTGGAAGCCGAGCACATCGTAGACGCACATCATTCGCAGCAGGCGCTCGGCTGGCGGCATAATGGCGAACATGCTTGCCGGAACGAAAGGCACATGCAGGAAGAAGCCGATGCGGTTCTTCACGCCTAGCGCGCGCAAGGCTTCGGCGAGCGGGATCAGGTGATAATCATGCACCCAGATGAGGTCGTCGGGGCGCAGCAATTCGGCAAGCGCCTTGGCATAAGTCTGATTGACGGCGAGATAGCCTTCGAAATCCTCGCGGTCGAATTCCAGGAGGCCCGGCTGGAAGTGAAGCAGCGGCCAGAGCACGGAATTGGCGAAGCCGACATAGAAGCGGCGATAGTCCTCTTCGGAAAGATCGATGGTCGCGAAATCGAGCTTGCCGGTGTCGTGGATCTTGGCGGAGGTCGCGGTTTCGGCGGCAATCTCGCCGCTCCAGCCGAGCCAAAGCGCGCCCTGCTTGAACACGTCCTTCAAGGCGACGGTCAGGCCGCCCGCCTTGGCGCCCTTGGCGGGCAGCGGCACGCGATTCGAGACGATCACGACGCGCGCCATAATGCCTCCTCCCAGCCGCGCGAGAGCCGCGCCGCCGAATGAATGAGCCCGACATGCGAATAGGCTTGGGGGAAATTGCCCCAGGGTGTCCGCGTGCCGGTGAGGACATCTTCCGACAACAGCCCCGCCGAATTGCGGACCGAAAGCGCATTCTTGAAAATCTCACGCGCCTCGTCGCGCCGTCCGGCGAAGGCGAGCGCATCGGCATACCAGAAGGTGCAGACGAGAAAGGCCGTCTCCGGATGGCCGAAATCGTCGGCCTCGTCATAGCGCATGACGAAACCGTCGCGCACGAGCCGCTGGGCGATGATGTCGAGCGTCTTGCCGATCCGCGGATCGTTCGCCGGCAGGAAGCCGATCTCCGGCAGCAGCAGGCAGGTCGCATCCGTGACCGGCGTATCGAGGACGCCGGAAAGCCAACCTTCGGGTGTGGTCGCGCGCTCGAGAATTTCGGCGCGCAGCTTGGCTGCCTGCACCGCCCATGTGACGGCCTCGGCGGATTCGCCAACCCGCTCGGCGATGCGCGAAAGCCGGTTCAGCGCCGCCCAGCACATGGCGGCGCAATAGGTGTGTATGTTGGAGCGGCCACGGTATTCCCACGGCCCGGCATCGACCGTCAGGGCGTAGCGCGCCGCGAGCTGGCCCGCACCGCGCAATTGCTGATAGAGCCGCGCGAGGCCTTTGTAGGTCAGCCGCGCGTCCCAGAACATTTGCGCGGCGGTCAGGACGATCGAGCCATAGACGTCGTTCTGAATCTGCGAGACCGCGGCATTGCCGATCCGCACCGGCCCCATGCCCTGATAGCCGGATAGGCTTGGCGCGAGGCGCTCCTCGGAACTTGTGCCGGACGAAATCGGATAGAGCGGCGCGATCGCGATGTCGTTCTCGCGCAGGACGGCGTCGATGATGAAGCGGATGAAATTTTCCATCGTCCGCGTCGCGCCGAGCCGGTTCAGCGCACCGACGGTGAAGAAGGCGTCGCGCAGCCAGCAGAAGCGATAATCCCAATTGCGCGCCGTGTGTGGCGCCTCGGGAATCGAAGTCGTCAGCGCCGCGACGATCGCGCCCGTATCCTCGCAGCTGCAAAGCTTGAGCGTGATGGCCGAACGGATGACCTCCTGTTGCCATTCGAAGGGGATCGAAAGGCCGCGCACCCAGGCGCGCCAGTCCTCGATCGTCGCGGAGAGGAAGCTCTGTGCCAGCGAATTGGGCGCTTCCGGCACGGATTCGTCGGGGCCGATGACGAGATTGATCGGCCGGTCGAGCGCGAATTCCGCTTCCTCGAGAATATAGGCGATGGCCATGTCGGCGGTGACGCGCAAGGCCATTTGGCCGCCGCCGTAGCGCACATGATTGCTGCCGAAGCTGATCGAGGGCTTTGTCGCGCCATAATTGAAATGCGGGCGTATCCGCACCGCGAGCCGCACGTGCTTGGTGACGGGCTCGATGCGGCGAATGAGCATTGGCGGGTGGAAGCTGCGGCCGAAACGCTGCGCGCGCGGTGCGAAATCGATGATGCGCACCTGTCCGCCGTGGCGGTCGCTGATCGTCGTTTCCAGCACCGCCGTATTGGGCAGATAGCGCTGGTTGGTCTCGATCGCGTCGCAGACGACGACATCCATGAAGCCCTGCTGCGGATCATCGCCGTTGACGAGCGCCGAGAAGACCGGGTCGCCGTCGAGCCGCGGGAAGCAGAACCATACATGCCGGCCGCGCCGGTCGATAAGGCTGGCGATCGCGCAATTGCCGATGGCAGCAAGGTCAAGCGTTTGCATTGGCGTCCACCCTCAAAGATCGGCGACGCGTTTGAGCCAGTGGCGCACGTCCTGCGGCCGGCCGCTGAAATAGGTTGCGACATCGAGCCCGAGGCCGCCGTGCGCGCGGGCGGCGGCGAAGCCGTCCTCGTCCGTCACGTCATCCCCGACGAAGACAGGACACCTCCCGGCGAACGGCGCGAGTTCCATGAGACGATGGACCGGCCGCGCCTTGGTTGCCGCGCGCGGGCGAATCTCGATCGCCATTTTGGCTTCGAGCAGTTCGAACCCGTCCGGCGCGCGGATGAGCAACTCTTCGGCGAGGCTTCGCAGCTGCACCGCTGCGGCCGGGGCGTTGCGAAAATGCGCGACGAGATTATGCGGCTTCACCTCGATGAGCACGCCTGGGCAGTCGCGCTGTAGTTCGATGAAGGCTTGCACCCAGCGAGCCGGGACCGGCGCACCGGTCCGGTCCTGTATGCCGTCCGGCAGGCGGACGACGGCGCCATGCTCGCTGCCGCCCGCGAGATGCAGGGGATGCAGAAGCTGATCGATGTCGATGAGCGCACGGCCGCTGACGATGGCGAGCGCGCCGTTCAGCGCCCGCGCCGCGCCTTGCAGATCGCCGACAAGGTCGGGCGGCACAACGACGTCTGCAGGCGTCGCGGCCAGATCGAGCAGGGTTCCGTCGAGGTCGAGAAAAAGCGCCCAATTACGGGCCGGCGCAGGCGCCATAAGGCTTCGCTTCGCCGAGAGCGAATCTTCCATGATCCCTGCTTCTGGAGCGGGATGCGAAAAAGTGGATACGGGTTTTTCGCCTAGATCCCGCTCTAACTTGTGATCTGGTCCAAGGCGCTCGATCGCGCCATCGCGCGGCCGGGCACGGCTGGCCATCATGAGCTCCCCCAATTCGAGCAGGCGCGCCCAGATGTCGTGCGCACCCTTCAAATAACGGGCGAGCAGAAAAATCGTTCCGTTCTAGCTGAGAAAAAACCCGCTGCGGCGTGTATAAATAAAAGGCCTCGCTGCACGCGCAGCGAGGCCTGTGTAAACGCCGGAATTTGCAACTATACGTCGAACGAACCGTCGTCGTTGTTGCTGGAATTGTCGCTGTTGCTATTGGAATCGTCGTAGAAATCAGCGTCAGTCGCGTTATCGTGGCCGGTGTCGTCATAATAATTGTTGACGATGGTCTCGCCGCCGGTGCCAACGCCGGGCACACTGGTGCCAAGGGTGCCAAGCCCGCTGCCGATGCCGCCGAGGCCGCCAAATCCGCTGCCAAGTCCGCCTGCATGGCCGCCGAAGAGGTTGCGGATCGAATCGGCCAGCAGCACACCGCCGGCAACGCCGGCCGCGCTCTGCAGCGCGCCACTGAGGAAGCCGCCACCGCCGGGCGGCGGGGCGCCCCACGGCGCGCCTTGCGGCGGATAGGATTGCTGGGGCGGATAGCCGCGCGGCGCTTGCGTCGCTTGTGATTCTTGGCCCCAGGGGCCGCCCGGAAGCGGCTGGCTGGGACGCGGAGGCGGCGCGGCCGAGGGGCCACCGCCAAAGATCGAGCCGAGGCTGCTGAGGAAACCGCCGCCGGGCTGCTGCTGCCGCTGCCCCTGCTGAAGCTGCTCGACCTGCGCCTGCAAGTCCTCAAGCCGCTGATTGGCGGCCTGGAGAGCCTGATCCTGGACGATCACCGCCTGCGCCAGGAAATAAGGTGCATAGGGCTGAGACCTAAGGGCGTTCGCGATCAACGCCTCGGCCTCCGGATCGCGCGGCACATTGGCGGACCCTTTGATGCGGTCGAAAAGACCGCTCAGCAACTGGCGTGCTTCGGGTGACATGATTCTCTCCCGTGGTTCGGCGATCCCCGCCTGGGCAAAATATGGGAGGAGATTGCGGCGCCTCCAAGGGGCCAGCTTTCGCTTCTTTCCGCGATGGCCTAGAAGCACGCCGGAAAGGTTTTGCGCAGAATGAACGACATTAAAAAAACGTCACGGACCCAGGCCCGATTGCCGCGCGGCTTCGGTGATCGCGGCCCGGCGGAGATCGCTGCGACCGAGCGGATGCTGGCGGCGATCAAGGAAAGCTATCTGCTCTACGGGTTCGAGGCGGTCGAGACGCCCTTCATCGAATATACCGAGGCGCTGGGCAAATTCCTGCCCGATCAGGACCGGCCGAACGAGGGCGTCTTCTCGTTCCAGGATGACGACGAGCAATGGCTGTCGCTGCGCTATGATCTGACCGCGCCGCTCGCCCGCTATGTCGCGGAGAATTTCGACAAGCTGCCGAAACCCTATCGTTCGTTTCGCGCCGGCACTGTCTTCCGCAATGAGAAGCCGGGGCCGGGGCGGTTCCGCCAGTTCATGCAATTCGATGCCGATACGGTCGGCACAAAGTCCGTCGCCGCCGATGCCGAACTCTGCATGATGGCGGCGGATACGCTTGAGCGGCTCGGCGTTAAGCGCGGCGATTACGTCATCAAGGTGAATAACCGCAAGGTGCTGGATGGGATGCTCGAGGCGATCGGATTGGCCGGCACCGAAAATGTGGGACGCAGGCTAACGGTGCTGCGGGCGATTGATAAGTTTGATCGGTTGGGAACCGAGGGAGTGCGCGCGCTTCTTGGTGCTGGTCGTAAAGATGACAGCGGTGATTTTACAAAGGGTGCAGGGCTAAACCTAGCCGGAATAGAAAAGATTATCGACTTATTCAAAATCGAAGATTTTGCTGCCCAAGCGAGAGCAAATAACGAAGTTTTCCAATCGGGTGTTCATGCGGGGATTATTGACCAATGGAAGTTCGAAGGCATCCGACTTGAAGGCGTAATGGGTGGGATTGAATCCATCGTGCGGACGTCATCGGTTGGGTTAGTTGGGCTTTCCGAACTAAGGAATATCTGGGGGCTGATCGAGAGTGCGGGTTACAACGATGGCCGCATCCGCATCGATCCCTCCGTCGTCCGCGGCCTTGAATATTATACCGGCCCCGTCTTCGAAGCCGAGCTGACCTTCGAGATCGCGGAAGAGGATGGCCGCCCGATGCGCTTCGGCTCGGTCGGCGGCGGTGGACGCTATGATGGCCTCGTCGGGCGCTTTCGCGGCGAGGATGTGCCGGCGACCGGCTTTTCCATCGGCGTCTCGCGCCTCTATGCGGCGTTGAAGGCGATCAATTCGCCCATCGTCGCGGGCGCGGCGCAACGTGGCCCGGTCATCGTCCTCGTGCTCGATCAGAGCGAACTCGCGCGCTACCAGGGCTTCGTCTCAACCTTGCGCAACGCCGGCATCGCGGCCGAGCTTTATCTCGGCTCGTCCGGCATGAACGCGCAATTGAAATATGCCGACAAACGCAATGCGGTTTGCGCAATCATTCAAGGCTCGAACGAGCGCGAAAAAGGCGAGATCGCCATTCGCGATCTCGTGCTCGGCGCCGAGCTCGCCGCGACCTCGAAGGAACGCGCCGATTATCTCGAGCTGCGCACCAAGGCACAATTCTCGGTGCCCGAGGCCGATCTGCTGCGCGCCGTGCGCGAAGTGCTGGGGCGGCACGTAGCGCAATAGGTTACTGTATCTTCTAAAGAAATCCCTTGGTGGACGTAGTTGAAAGAAACGAGCCTCGCATCTATGTACCAGCCCGATGTGTTTTTTATGCCCACATCGGCGCTATTTTTCGCGCATGACAGCCGGATGACGTACAGCCAAGCTTAGCCGTTAAAGAAATCATTAAGTTACAGTGTGGCTGATTTATCACTGCGCTTGAGCTCAAGATCAAGATCAAGATCAAGATCAAGATCAAGATATCCTTCTAGCATCATATCCTTCTAGCATCGCCGGCAGAGTGGGTGGTAAACGTGCGGCCGCGAAATCTATGAACAAATGAAGCAATTGTCCGATGCCGCGAGCTTGGGTCCGATCCCCAGTTTCCGCCGGGCGGCCTCCAGAAAGGTTGCCGAATTCTTGATGACGGCCTCCCGTTGCCTCCATTATTTTGAAGCGCGGGTGCGCAAGGAGCCTGACGTTTCACGAAGCATATTTAATGCGGCGGAGAATATGTATCAGAAAGAAATCAACTGAATCGTCGCAGCGCGACGAGCTATTTTTTCGGCCGCACCAGCGCTTTGGGGTCCGATGCCGGGTCGGCGATGAATTCCGGCGTCACCGGAATGTGCTCGCCGAGGAGCCGCCGCGCCAGCATATGGTCGCCCGCCTTGTTGACGGATTCGACGCCGGTCAAAACGCCGTTCTTGAAGCCGAAGAGCGAATAGGCGCGGTCTTCGTAAGAGCCGCGCAGCACGATCTCGTCGCTCTCGTCGAGAAAGCCCGCGATCTGCAATTTGAGATCGCCCTGGTCGCTCCAGAACCACGGCACGTGGTTGTAATTCGCTGGCTTGCCGACAATGAGCTTGGCGAGCGTGCGCGCCTGGTCGGTCGCGTTCTGCACCGATTTAAGCCGCATCTCGGCGCCGCGATGGGTGTTGTAGTGATAGACCGTGTCGCCGATCGCGAAAATATTCTCGTCCGAGGTGGCGAGCTTTTCATTGACCTTGATGCCGTTCGGCGCGTCGATCCCAGCGGCGCGGGCAAGTTCGTCGCTCGGCACGAGGCCGATGCCGATCAGCACCATATCGGCCGGCAGGCTCGTGCCGTCGCTCAGCACGACACGGGACACCTTGCCGTTCTCGCCCTTGATCGCGGTGACCGAGCTGCGGAAATGGAGATTTACGCCAAAGGCCTTGTGCGCCTTGGCGAAGAAGGCGGAGGTCTGCGGCGTCACCGCGCGCGCCATCGGCCGGTCGGCCAATTCAAAGAGATCGACCTTGCGGCCCTGCGAGGCGGCGGTAGCGGCGAATTCGAGGCCGATGAAGCCCGCGCCGATAACGATGATGTTCTGTGCGGTTTCGAGCCAGTCGCGCAAGGCGCGCGCTTCCGCCATCGTCCGCAGCGAGAAAACGCCATTGAGATGCGCGCCCTCGATCGGCAGATGGCGCTGCACGCCGCCCGTCGCCAGCACGAGCTGCGAATAGTCGAGCACCTGGCCGGATTTGAGCGTGAGCCGCCGCGCCGCGCGGTCGATCTCGACGGCGCGCTCGCCGAGGGCGAGTTCGATCTTGTTCTGCGGATAAAAATCCGGCCCGCGCAGCAGCACGCCATCCTCCGGCGTCGCGCGCTTCAGATAGGCCTTGGAAAGCGGTGGGCGCTGATAAGGCAAATCCTTCTCATCGCCGAGCAGGATCAGTCTGCCGCCATAGCCTTCTTCGCGCAACGAGGCGGCAAGCTGCACACCGCCGTGGCCGGCGCCGACGATGACAATCTGGTCTGAACTCATTCGTCTTTCTCTGTTAGCTGCGCATCAAAAGCGTCGCCCAGCCATCGATGTCAAGCCGCGCGACGAGCCGCAGGTTTTGCGTGCGATAGGCGCTGATAATGCCTGGCACATCGCGGCCGAGCAGACCGGAAAGGATGATGTCTCCGCCCGGTTCCAGCGCCTTCGCCAAAGCCGGCGCGAGCTTGCGCAAGGGCGCGGCGAGAATATTGGCGGTGATGAGATCGAACTTGCCTTTGAGGGCGGGATGATCGATGCCGCGCGCCTCGACGATATGGACGAAGGCGCCGGTGCCGTTGCGCCTTGCGTTGATGCGCGCCGTCGCCACCGCGACGGCATCGATGTCGCCGGCGACGACGGGCCGGTGAAAGGCCTTCGCCGCGGCGATGGCGAGGACGCCGGTGCCGGTGCCGACATCGAGGATTTTCCAAGGGCGCCGCCGCTTGGCGATGGCATCGAGAAAGATGAGGCAGCCGCGCGTCGTGCCGTGATGGCCGGTGCCGAAGGCAAGCGCTGCCTCGATCTCTATGCCGAGATCGTTCACGCCCACGGTGCCGCGGTCGTGCTCGCCATGCAGCAGAAACCGTCCGGCGCGGACCGGCGCGATGCCGGCGAGCGCGTTCGCGACCCAATCGGCCTTCTGCACGCGGCCGAATTCCACCTGGGCGGCGAACGCCGCGCCCGCCACGAGGCCGACGAGTTCGCGGACTTGCGGCTCGTCCGGCGCCAGGCCGAAATAGGCCTCGACGATCCAGGGGCCCTCGATCTCGGGGCGGTCGGCCGCTTCCTCGAAGGCGCTGGCCGCGGTCTCGGCCGGGTCGAAGGTTTCGACGATCACGTCCGCGACCTGCCGCGCCGTTGTCGCGTCGGGGCAGCGCAGGCGCATCAGATAAGCCGCGTTGTTGGGGGGCAGGCCTTCGAGCATTCGAACTAACTTTTGGGCTGCGGCGCCCCGTCGGCGGATTGCAGGGCGCCGATGAGGGCGAGCGCGTCGGGGGAATCCCATTTCGCCGGTCCCGCCATCGTGCCGATGCCGCAGCCGTCCTTGGCGACGAGGATCGTCGTCGGCAGGCCGAGCACTTTGCCGTCCTGCTTCAGCGTCTCGAAAATATTGGCGCTGTTGTCGGCGTAAAAGCTGAGGTTCTTGACCCCGATTTCCTTCAAGAAAGCTTTCGGCCGGTCGAGCCGGGCGGTGTCTATATTGACTGCGACGACGGAAAAATCCGCATTCCCGCGCGCGCCTTGCAGGCGGTCGAGCGAGGGCATTTCCAGGCGGCAGGGCACGCACCAGGTCGCCCACAGGTTGAGGAGGATGTCGTGGCCGTGGAAGCGCGCGAGCGTCACCGGCTTGCCGTCTCCGTCGGTAAAGGTCAGCGGCGGCAGGGGCCGCGGATCGCTGTCGAGCGCCAGCGCCGCGACCTCCCCCTTGACCAGGGGCGCGAGCCGGGCGGCGACGGCGCGGGCGGCCGGGCAGGCGTCGCTGGCGGCGGGTTCGTTGCGGTGTAAGCCCTTCATCACGTATACGAAGGCCAGCATCAGGCCGAAGGCGATGATCGATATGGCCGGGGCGGGCAGGCCGCGCTTCGGTGGTTTTTGGTCTGACATGCCTGATCTTTGAAAGCGGAGCCAATGAGCAACAAGATGTGGGGCGGCCGGTTCGCCGACAGCCCCGACGCGATCATGGAAGAAATCAATGCGTCGATTGATTTCGACCAGAAGCTCGCGGCACACGACATAGCAGGCTCGCTCGCCCATGTCGCCATGCTGGGCGAGACCGGCATATTGTCGAAAGACGACGCCGCGAAGATCACTGACGCTCTAGGCCGCATCCGTGGCGAAATCGAGAAGGGCGATTTCGCCTATTCGCGCAAGCTCGAAGACATCCATATGAACATCGAGTCGCGGCTCGCCGATCTCCTCGGCCCGGCGGCCGGGCGGCTGCACACGGCGCGCTCGCGCAACGACCAGGTCGCGGTCGACTTCCGCCTCTATATCCGCGCCACGATCGAGGCGCTCGACGGCCAGATCGCCGCGCTCCAGCTCGCGCTGGCCGAGAAGGCCAAGATCTATGCCGGCGCGGTCATGCCTGGTTTCACTCATCTGCAATCGGCCCAGCCCGTCACGTTGGGCCATCATTTGCTCGCCTATGTCGAAATGCTCGGCCGCGATCGTGGCCGCTTCCGTGATGCACGCGCCCGGCTCAATGAAAGCCCGCTGGGCGCCGCCGCGCTGGCCGGCACCTCCTTCCCCATCGATCGTTTCGCCACAGCCAAGGCGCTCGGCTTCGACCGGCCGACCGCCAATTCGCTCGACAGCGTTTCGGATCGCGACTTCGTGATCGAGACGCTTTCGGCGGCGGCGCTCTGCGCCGTGCATCTGTCGCGCTTCGCCGAGGAGATCGTGCTCTGGACGACGCCGCAATTCGGCTTCCTGCGGCTCTCCGACAAGTTCTCGACCGGCTCCTCGATCATGCCGCAAAAGCGCAACCCCGATGCGGCCGAACTCGTGCGCGGCAAGTCCGGCCGGGTCATCGGCGCGCTGATGGGCCTGCTCATCGTGCTCAAGGGCCTGCCGCTCGCCTATTCCAAGGACATGCAGGAGGATAAGGAAGGCACGTTCGATGCGCTCCAAACCCTTTCGCTCTGCCTTGCGGCGATGAAAGGCATGGTCGGCGACTTCGTGCCCGACCTTGCGCGGATGAAGGCGGCCGCAGGTGCCGGCTATGCGACGGCGACGGATCTTGCCGATTATCTTGTCCGCGAGCTTGGCCTGCCGTTCCGCGAGGCGCATCACGTCACCGGCCGTCTGGTCGCGTCGGCGGCCGAGCGCGGCATTGGCCTCGAAGCCCTGAGCCTTGCGGAGATCAAGACTGTCGAGCCGCGGCTGACGGACAAGGTTTTCGCCGTGCTGGGGGTGGAAAATTCCGTCGCCAGCCGGACGAGCTATGGCGGCACGGCGCCGGCCAATGTGGCAGAGCAGGCACAAGCCTGGCTCGATCGGCTGAAAACCCCGTAGGATTAAGCCAGATTCCGGCCCACGGCTTTCGCTTTGGCGTCGGCTTCGTCTATATAAGCCGCAGGCTTACCGGAGCTTTGGTGTGACTTCTCGTTCCCGCGCCAGACGCGGCCTTCTCTGCCTCGTCCTCCTCGCGCTGGCGCTGGCCGGCTGCGGGCGCCGCGGCGATCTGGACCCGCCACCCGGCGTGCCCGCCAGCCAAGTGGTGCCGCAGCAGATCAAGTCGCCCAATCCGATGGCTGGTGATCTGGTGGCGCCCAGTGCACCGTCGCGGCAGGAAACCAATGCGACAGGCCAGACCGCCGGAACAGAGGGCAAGAGCTTCATCCTCGACCCTCTGGTGAAATGATCCGGGAATGAATCATTTCGAGCTGAGGGACGGCGTTCTGCACGCCGAAGGGGTCGATCTCGCCGGGCTGGCTGCCACGGTGGGCACGCCCTTCTATTGCTATTCGACCGCGACGCTCGCCCGCCATTACGAGGTGTTCAAGCGCTCGTTCGGCGACCTACCGGTGCTGGTCTGCTATGCGGTGAAGGCCAATTCCAATCAGGCGGTGTTGAAGACGCTCGGCGATCTTGGCGCCGGCATGGATGTCGTCTCCGAGGGCGAGCTGCGCCGTGCCCGCGCCGCCGGGGTCGCGCCCGGCAAGATCACCTTTTCCGGCGTCGGCAAGACGGCGGCCGAGATCGATTACGCGCTGGACGAAGATATTTTCTGCTTCAATGTCGAATCCGAGCCGGAGTTGGAGGCGCTTTCCGGCCTCGCGGCGGCGCGCGGCCGCACGGCGCGGATCGCGCTGCGCGTCAATCCGGATGTCGACGCGCGCACCCATGCCAAGATCGCGACCGGCAAAGCGGCGAACAAGTTCGGAATTCCGCTCAGCCGCGCCCGCGCTGTCTATAGCCGCGCGGCCGCATTGCCGGGGCTCAAGGTTACCGGCATCGATATGCACATCGGCTCGCAGATCACCGATCTTGAGCCGTTCGATAATGCTTTCGCGCTCGCCGCCGAATTTTTCGGCGTGCTGGAGGCCGACGGGCATCGGATCGATCATATCGACCTTGGCGGCGGCCTGGGCATTCCCTATCGGCCGGACGATAGGGGGGATGCCTTTCATCCCGACCTTTACGCGAAGATCGTCCGCCGGCACTTCGGCGGCCTCAACCGGCAGCTGATCTTCGAGCCGGGGCGGCTCATCGCCGGCAATGCCGGCATTCTCGTCACCCGCGTGCTTTATGTGAAAAAGGCCGAGGCCAAGACATTCGTCATCGTCGATGCCGGCATGAACGATCTGATCCGCCCGACGCTTTACGAGGCGTACCACGAGATTGTCCCGGTCGCCCCCGTACCCGGCGCGCGGGAGATCGTCGCTGATGTCGTGGGCCCGGTCTGCGAAACGGGCGATTTCCTGGCGCTCGGCCGGCGGATACCCGAGCCCAAGCCCGGCGATCTGCTCGCCGTCCTCTCGGCGGGGGCCTATGGCGCCGTCCAGGCCGGGACCTATAATTCGCGCCTGCTGGTCCCTGAGGTTCTGGTCAAGGGCGACGCTTATGCCGTGGTGCGGCCGCGCGAGACCTATGAGCAATTGATCGGCCTCGACAAATTGCCGCCTTGGCTCCGATAATCGCCCTTTCGGGGACGAAATTGCAGCCTAGGTAGGAGGCGGCACCCCCGGTCCGGAGCGTTGATTGGCCGAGAAGAGACCGAGCAGAAGCCTCAATCCCGCGCTGCGCCAGCTCGACAATCTCGTCGCGCGCGCCCGCGCGGTTCTCTTTTGGGAGGCGCTGTGGCGCGCCCTAGTGCCGCCGCTCGTTGTCATCGGCTTGTTCGTCGCCGTGTCTTTCGCCGGCCTCTGGCTGGAAGTCGGGCCGCTCTGGCGCGAGATTGGCGTCGGCCTATTCGGCGTGGCGCTTTTCATCGCGCTTCTGCCGCTCCTGTGGCTGCGCCCTCCGGCGCGCAAAGCCGCGCTCGCCCGCATCGATCAAAGCTCGGACATCGCCCATCATCCTGCCTCGGGGCTCGACGATGAGCTCGCCAACGCCGGCAGCGATCCCGCGACGCGCGCGCTGTGGAACCTGCACCGCAAGCGGCTTCTGGCGCGCGTCGCCCGGCTACGCGTAGGAGCCCCCGCGCCGCATGTCGCCGCGCGCGACCGCTATGCTGTGCGCGCCGCCGTGCTTGTCCTCGTCGTCGCCAGCGCTTTCCTCGCCGGGCCCGAAAAATATGCGCGGGTCGCGGCGGCCTTCGATTGGCGCGGCGCCATGCCTGTCGCGGCCGGCTATCGCATCGACGCCTGGCTCGATCCGCCGGCCTATACGGGCAAGCCGCCGGTGCTGCTTCATCTTGGCCGGCCGGATGCGCCCGAGGAGGTCGCCGCGCCGATCAATTCGACGCTGATCGTGCGCGCCGCCGGTGGCGACGTTGGCGTCGAGACGGAGGGCGGTCTTGCGCCCGCACCACGGACGAACGCGCCGCAAGCGCCGGACGAGAACGAGCACCGGCTCATGCTGCGCGGCGATGCCGAGCTGACCCTTAAACATGCCGGCTCGACTGTCGGAATCTTCAAGATCGCGGTCGTTCCGGACCTGCCGCCTGAGATCGAGTTGACCGATGCGCCGCACTTCAACGCGCGGGGCTCGCTGACGCTCGCCTATAAGATCAGCGACGATTACGGGGCCGTCTCGGCCGACGCAGTCTTCAGCGATCCCAGCGTCGAGGGCGCGAGCGGGACGGTGCGCTCGCTGGTGAAGCCGCCGCAGCTCTCGCTGGTCCTGCCGCAAGGCGGCGTGGGCGAGGCGGAGACGACGGGCGATCTCTCCAGCCACCCCTGGGCCGGGGCGCGGGTGACGATGACTTCTCGTCGCGCGGGATGAAGGCGGCAATGTCGGCCGCAGCGATCCCATCGAGCTGACTTTGCCGCAACAGCCTTTCGTCAAGCCGATCGCCAAGGCGCTGGTCGAACAAAGGCGCGATCTCGTGCTTTATCCCGAGGAGCGCGATCGGGTGCAGACGGCGCTCGATGCCTTGACGATCGCGCCGGACCTTTTCGGCACAAGCGCGCCGGTCTTCCTCGGCCTCGTTGTGGCTTCGGATATGCTGGAGGACGCGCAGAGCGACGCGGATCTCGTCGGCGTCGCCGATTTTCTCTGGGCGATGGCGCTGCAGATCGAGAACGGCAGCCTCTCCGATGCGGAGCGCGATCTGCGCGCGGCGGAGCAGCAATTGCGCGAAGCCTTGCAGCGCAACGCCCCGCCGGAGGAAATCCGCAAGCTGACCGAGGCTCTGCGCGCCGCGATGAACAAATTCTTGCGTGAATTCGCAGCGCGGCAGGCGCAGCAGCATGCGCAGAGCGGCATGCGTTCGCCTAATGCGCCGCAATCGGTCACACCGCAGGATTTGCAGAACATGCTCGACCGCATGATGCAGATGGCCAATGCGGGCGATCGCGAAGATGCGCAAAAAATGCTCGAGCAATTGCAGAACACGCTCGAAAACCTGCAGGCGGCCGGGCAACAGAACCAGGACCCGAGTACGCGGGCGATGACGCAGGCCATGCGCGATCTCGACCGGCTGACGCGCGACCAGCAGAAATTGCGCGACGAGACGCAGCGCCTCGCCCGCGCGCAGAACTCCGATCAGCCGGATCAAAGCGGCGGCCCGCAAAAGCCGATGAGCGCGCAGCAATTGCACGATTTGCAGCAGGATCTGCGTCAGCGGCTGCAGGACCTGCAGAACCAGCTCAAGAAATTGGGGCAGGATCAACCCGGGCTGAAGGATGCGCAGAAGGCCATGGAGCAGGCGGAGAAATCGCTCAGTCCCGGCCATCAGCAGGGCGAGGATCAGCAGGGCGAGGCGCAGCAGAGCCAAGGCCAGCAGGATCAAGGCCAGCAGGGGGATGGTCAACAAGGCTCGCAAGGCCAGGGCGATCAAGGCCAGCAGGAGGGCCAAGGCCAGAGCCCCGGCGATTCCGCCGTCGCGGCCCAGGGCCGCGCGCTCGAAGGTCTGCGCAAGGGCGCCGAGCAGCTCGCCCAGGCGATGCAGCAGGGCCAGGGCCAAGGCCAGCAGCCCGGCAGCCAGGAGGGGCCGGGCCAGGCGGAAGGCGCCGGCGATACCGATCCGCTCGGGCGGCCGATGGCCGACGATCCGGTCCTCAATCCCAATTCGCGCTTGAATACGGAAGGTCTGCCGGCGGCCGAGCGCGCGCAGCGCGTGCTGGAGGAATTGCGCCGCCGGCTCGCCGATCCGTGGCGTTCGCAGGAGGAGCTCGATTATCTCGAGCGGCTGCTGACGCCCTATTGAACCGGATCAATATTTGTGACGATCTGTTGACTTCACGGGCGGCCTGGATCAAGAGGCGATCATGCATCAACTCACCAATGCGCTCGTCGGTGTGGCGGTTTTCGGCGTTGTCGCGGTCCTGATCGCCGGGCTCGTCAATATGCTGCGCGGCGGCAGCGCAAACACATCGCAAAAGCTCATGCGCTGGCGCGTCGGTTTGCAGTTCATCGCGATCATCATCATTATCGGCGTGCTGTTTTTCCGGAAGTAGGCCGATGGTTACGCTCAGCAAGATCTATACGCGCGGCGGCGACGCCGGCATGACTTCGCTCGGCGACGGCAAAAGGCGGCGGAAGGACGATCTGCGCATCGAGGCCTACGGCACGGTCGACGAAGCCAACAGTTTCATCGGCGTCGCCCGCGCGGCGCTCTCCGACGCGCCGAACGAGGTCAAGCTCGCCGCTGTCCTCGCCGCGATCCAGAACGATCTCTTCGATCTCGGCGCCGATCTTTGTGCGCCTGAGGTCGAGGGCGCCCCGGAGCGGCTGCGCGTGCGGCAGGATCAGGTCGACCGGCTCGAGCGCGAGATCGATACGCTCAATGCGGATCTTTTGCCGCTCAAATCTTTCATCCTGCCGGGCGGCTCGCCGGCGGCGGCGGCCACGCATGTCGCGCGCGCGGTGACGCGCCGGGCGGAGCGCCTGATGGTCAAGCTCGCCGCCGAGCCCGATGAAAAGGTCGGCGCACCGGCGCTGAAATATATCAATCGCTTATCGGATTTTCTCTTCGTCGCCGCGCGGCATCTCAACCGCTTCGGCGAGGGTGATATTCTTTGGACGCCGGGCGGCGCTCCCTGATTTCCAGACCGGGGCCTGTCTTTAGCGCGGGAGGCGAAAAGCGGACGAAGGTTTTTCGCGTAAATTCCGCTCCAACTTATCGGAATCGGTCGCGTCACATGAGTCGCGGTTGATTCAGCCGCAGCGCATCGCGATCTAGAGACGCATGGACGAGAAGACACGTAATCACGACCGTTCGCTGATCCGCAGTCTCGCCGAGGCGATGCCGCAGGCTGTCGTCGTCATCGACAGCAACGACCGCATCCTCGCCGCCAATTCCGCCGCACATGCGATTTTGCCGGGCCTGCACACGGATATTCCGCTGGCGCGCACGCTGCGCGCGCCGGATGTGCTCGACGCGCTCGATCGGGTGCGCGAGGCCGGGCGCAGTCAGCGCGTCTTCTGGCTGGAGAAATTTCCGGTCGAGCGGCTGTTCGAGGTCAATATCGCTCCGCTCGCGGACGAGAATTTCGAGCAGGCGCTGATCCTTTCGCTGCATGATTTGAGCGATGCCCGCCGGTTGGAGCGCATGCGCGTCGATTTCGTCGCCAATGCGAGCCATGAGCTGCGCACACCGCTCGCCTCGCTGCTCGGCTTCGTCGAGACCTTACAGGGACCGGCGAGGGACGATGCCGAGGCGCGCACGCGCTTCCTCGCCATCATGCGCGAGCAGGCGCAACGGATGTCGCGCCTCGTCGACGATCTCTTGTCGCTGTCGCGGATCGAACAGCATCTGCATGTGCGGCCGGAGACGCCGGTCGATCTCATCGGCATCTTCCGCCATATCGCCGATACGCTGTCGCCGGTCGCCGAGGAGCGCGATGTCACCCTCAACATCATCGCGCCGAAGACGATCGTCGTCCCCGGCGATCGCGACGAGCTTCTCCGCGTCGCCGAAAACCTGATCGAAAATTCGATCAAATACGGCGCCGCCGACCCGCGCACCGCCGACCGGCGCGTCGATGTTGAATTGACGACCCACGGCCGCCAGGCACAAATTCACGTGCGCGATTACGGCCCGGGCATCGCGCCGGAACATCTGCCGCGCCTGACCGAGCGCTTCTATCGTGTCGATGCGGGGCAGAGCCGCGCCAAGGGCGGCACAGGGCTCGGCCTTGCCATCGTGAAGCACATTGTCGCACGCCACGGCGGACGCTTAAACATTAAATCTAAACTGGGTGAAGGCGCGACGTTTACGGTGACGTTGCCGCTTTTCGAGGACTAAGCCGCGCTATCCTCAGGCGTCATGTAAACGTCACGTGACCGTCTTAAATGCTTTGTTCGCCCTCCCTAGGGTGCCGCTTGCGCGGGTCAGCCTGAAGGGTTCGACATGCAGCGCATTTTTCTCAGTTTTGAGAGGCATGAGATGAGTTTCAAGACCCTCGTAAGGACGGGTTTGATCGCTGGCGCGGTGATCGGCGCCATCGTCGCCGCCCAAGCCACCGATATTTCTGGTGCTGGTGCCACCTTTCCTTATCCGATCTATTCGAAGTGGGCTGATGCCTACAAGAAAGAGACCGGCGACGCGCTGAACTATCAGTCGATCGGCTCGGGTGGCGGCATCAAGCAGATCGAGGCCCGCACGGTGACGTTTGGCGCCACCGATGCGCCGCTGAAACCGGCCGATCTCGACAAGAATGGCCTCGTCCAGTGGCCGCAGGTCATGGGCGGCATTGTTCCGGTCGTCAATCTCGATGGTATTGCGGCCGGCGCGATCGTTCTCGACGGTCCGACGCTCGCCAAGATTTTCCTGGGCGACATCAAGACCTGGGACGACCCGGCGATCGCCAAGCTGAACCCGGACGTCAAGCTGCCCTCGACCGCGATCGCCGTCGTCCATCGCGCTGATGGTTCGGGCACGACGTTCAACTTCACCAATTATTTGACGAAGGTTTCGCCGGACTGGGCTTCCAAGGTCGGCTCGGCGACGGCCGTGCAATGGCCGGCCGGCATCGGCGCCAAGGGCAATGAGGGTGTCGCCAACAACGTCATCCAGACCAAGGGCGCCATCGGCTATGTCGAATATGCCTATGCCATGCAGAACAAGCTGACCTACACCAAGCTCATCAATAGCGCCGGCAAGGTCGTCGCGCCGATGACGGCCAGCTTCGAGGCGGCCGCCGCGAATGCCGATTGGGCGCATGCGCCGGGCTTCCGTCTGATCCTCACCAATCAGCCGGGCGCCGATTCTTGGCCCATCACTGCTGCGACCTTCATCTTGCTGCCGAAGCAGCCGAAGGACATTGCGGCTGCCAAGGCCGCGCTGAAGTTCTTTGCTTGGGCGTTCGAGAAGGGTGGCCCGGCCGCCAAGTCGCTCGACTATATCCCGATCCCGGCCTCCGTCATTGAGTTGATCAAGAAGACCTGGGCGAGCGAGATCAAGGATACTGACGGCAAGGCTCTGCTGAACTAAGCAGGTCCGGCTATCGGGGACAAAATTCGGATGCGGCGGGCGCCGCCGCATCCATACTCAAAGATCGCCGCGGGGCGTTCCAAGCCTTGGCGATTTCCTAGTGGCGGAGACGGCGTTTTGGCGGACATAGCGGTGAAGGGCGGCCGGGTGGCTTACGAAGATGCCGCGCGGCGTGCGCGCGTACTCAGCGGTTTTCGGCTCCGCGATAAAGCTTTCCATTGGCTGACGTTCGGCGCGGCGCTCGCGGTGCTGCTGATCCTCTGCGGCGTCATCGCGTCACTGGTCAACGGCTCCGTGCCGGCCTTCCGTGCCTTTGGCCTCGGCTTCCTCGTCACCAACGTCTGGAACCCGGTGACCGATCATTACGGCGCCATGGCTGCGGTCTATGGCACGCTCGTCACGTCTTTCATCGCGATGCTCGTCGCCGTGCCGATCGGGCTCGGCATAGCGATCTTCCTGACCGAACTTTGCCCGGATGTTCTGCGCCGTCCCATCGGCACGGCCATCGAGCTTCTCGCTGGCGTTCCATCGATCATCTATGGCATCTGGGGTCTGTTCGTGTTCGCCCCGTTCCTGCAGCAATATGTGCAGCCGGGGCTGATCGACGTCTTTGCCAAAATACCGGTTCTCAACATGCTGTTCGCCGGGCCGCCCTACGGCATCGGCCTGCTGACGGCGGGCCTTATCCTGGCAATCATGGTTTTGCCCTTTGTCTCGGCGGTGTCGCGCGATGTCTTCGAGACTGTGCCGCCGTTGCTGAAGGAGGCGGGCTATGGCATGGGCTTCACCACGTGGGAAGTGATCCGCTACATCGTCATTCCCTATACGCGGGTGGGCGTGCTGGGCAGTGTGATGCTCGGCCTCGGCCGTGCGCTCGGCGAAACCATGGCGGTGACTTTCGTCATCGGCAATGCGGACGTCATTCCGAGATCCTTGCTCGCGCCCGGGACGACCATATCCGCCGCGATCGCCAATGAATTCACCGAGGCGGTCGGCGACCTCTACACCTCCTCGCTCATCGAACTGGGCCTCATCCTCTTCGTCATCACCTTCATTGTGCTCGCGATTTCGCGGTTCATGTTGATGCGGCTCGAGAGGCAGGGGGGATAATCATGGCGCTTTACAATTCCCGCAAGCGCGCGAACGCGATTTGGCTCGGCCTCTGCTACGCCTCCGTCGCTTTCGGGCTCTTCTTTCTGGTGCTCATTCTGGTCACGCTGCTGTGGCACGGCTTTTCCGGGCTCTCGCTCGCGGTCTTCACGCAGAATACGCCGCCGCCCGACGGGGAGGGCGGCCTGTTGAACGCCATCGTCGGCAGTCTCATCATCACCGTCCTGGGTGTCGCGATCGGGACGCCGCTCGGCATCCTTGCCGGCACTTATATGGCGGAATACGGACGCCATACACAGCTCACCAAGATTGTGCGCTTCATCAACGACATTCTGCTGAGCGCGCCCTCGATCGTCATCGGCCTGTTCGTCTATCAGGTCATGGTGACTCGGATGGGTCATTTCTCCGGCATCTCCGGCGCCGTGGCGCTCGCCGTGATCGTCATCCCAATCGTCGTGCGGACGACGGAGAATATGCTGCTGCTCGTTCCCGGCACCTTGTTCGAGGCGGCAAGCGCGCTCGGCCTGCCGCGCGTGACGGTCGTAGGGAAGATCGCCTACAAGGCCGCGCAGGCCGGGCTCATCACCGGCGTTCTGCTCGCCATCGCGCGCGTTAGCGGCGAGACCGCGCCGCTGCTCTTCACCGCGCTCAATAATCAGTTTTATTCGACCGATCTCAACGCGCCGATGGCGAGCCTGCCGGCGATCATCTTCCAATTCGCGATGAGCCCGTACAAGGCCTGGCAGGGCCTGGCTTGGACGGGCGCGCTCCTCATTACCTTTGCCGTGCTTGGCTTGTCGATCCTGGCGCGGAACTCTTAGCTCTCGAGGATCCAGCCGATGACCGCCGTAGCGACAACAGCACCGGTAAAAGCCGAGCTTCCGACGAAGATCGCCGTCCGTGGGCTGCAATTCTATTACGGGCAGAACCATGCGGTGAAAGACGTCACCCTGCCGCTCTACGCCAATAAGGTGACGGCGCTGATCGGCCCGTCGGGCTGCGGAAAGTCGACGCTGCTGCGTGTACTGAACCGGATGTACGATCTTTATCCGGGCCAGCACGCGGAAGGCGAGGTGCTGCTCGACGGCGAGAACATTCTTACGCCGGGGCAGGATCTCAATCAGCTGCGCTCGCGCATCGGCATGGTGTTTCAAAAACCGACGCCGTTCCCGATGACGATCTACGAAAACATCGCCTTCGGCGTCCGGCTCTATGAAAAGCTCTCGCGGGCCGATCTCGACGCGCGGGTCGAAACGGCGCTGCGCGGCGCGGCTCTGTGGGACGAGGTCAAGGACAAGCTCAACGCGAGCGGCCTGTCGCTCTCGGGCGGACAGCAGCAGCGGCTTTGCATTGCCCGCACCGTCGCCATCCAGCCCGAGGTCATCCTGTTCGACGAGCCGTGCTCGGCGCTCGATCCCATATCCACCGCGAAAGTGGAAGAGCTGATCGACGAGATGAAGGAAAAGTATACGATCGCGATCGTCACGCATAACATGCAGCAGGCGGTGCGCGTCTCGGAATATACGGCGTTCATGTATCTCGGCGAACTCATCGAGTTCGGAACCACAACGCAGATCTTCACGGCGCCCGAAAACCAGCGGACTCAGAACTACGTCACCGGCCGTTTCGGCTGAGGCCAGCAATTCCAGGACCAAAAGCCATGACCGACCATACCGTCAAAGCTTACGACAACGAGCTTGAGGCCCTCGGCCGCAAAATTGCGGAAATGGGCGGCATTGCGGAGCAGATGCTCAGCAATGCAATGGATGCCCTTGCGACGCTCGACACCAGCCTGGCACGGACGACCGTCGCCATGGACCAGCGTCTCGACGTGCTGCAACGCGATATCGAGGAACAGGCGATTTTGACCATCGCCAAGCGCCAGCCGCTGGCGGCGGATCTCCGCGAGATTATCGCGGCGATCCGCATCTCCGGCGATCTCGAGCGTGTCGGCGATCTCGCCAAGAACATCGCCAAGCGGGCACTGAAGCTTTCCGGCGAAACGCGGCTGCCACGCGCCATCGTCGGGCTCAAATCGATGCACGAGGCGGCGGCGATGCTGCTGAAGGACGCGCTCGATGCCTATGCGCTGCGCGACGTCGAGCGCGCCCGCATGGTGTGGACGCATGATGTGGAGCTCGACGCGCTGGAGGATTCAGTCTTCCGCGATCTTTTGACCTTCATGATGGAAGACCCGCGTAACATTTCGTTCTGTGCGCATCTGTTGTTCTGCTCGAAGAATATCGAGCGGATTGGCGATCATTCCACCAACATCGCAGAGACGGTCGTTTATCTCGTCACCGGCGAGAGCTTGCCAATGGACCGGCCGAAAGGACCGTCGCCGGCGACCGATTATCTGCCCTTGCCGAAGTGAGCCGTAGATGAACAATCAGATCATCACTGTTCCGGAACCGCGCCCCGCCGCCTCCGACCCGCGCAGCACACCGCCGCGGGCGAGCTCAGCCGCCGTGGCGCCGCCGCGCATCCTCGTCGTCGAGGACGAAGCGGCGCTGAGCCTGCTTCTCAGCTACAATCTTGAGGCCGAAGGCTTCATCGTCGAGCGTGTCGAACGCGGCGACGAGGCGGAGTTGCGGCTTGTGGAATCGCCGCCGGACCTTGTCATCCTCGATTGGATGCTGCCGGGTGTTTCCGGCCTTGAAATCTGCCGGCGGATGCGCGCGCGCGATGCGACGCGCAGCCTGCCCGTCATCATGCTGACGGCGCGCGGCGACGAGAGCGAGCGGGTGCGCGGCCTTTCGATCGGCGCCGACGATTACATCGTCAAGCCTTTCTCGGTGCCGGAATTGATGGCGCGGGTACGGGCGCTGCTGCGCCGGGCGCGGCCGGATCGCGTCGCGGCGCTGCTTACGGCCGGCGATCTTGCGCTCGACCGGGAGAATTGGCGGGTCAGCCGCGGCGACCGCAATGTCCATCTTGGGCCCACGGAGTTCCGGTTGCTCGAATATCTGATGGGCAAGCCCGGCCGTGTCTTTTCGCGCGCGCAATTGCTCGACTCGATCTGGGGCTTCTCAGCGGAGATCGATGAGCGCACCGTCGACGTTCATGTCGGGCGCCTGCGCAAGGCGCTGTCGCAGGGGGGCGAACGTGACCCCATCCGCACCATCCGCGGCGCGGGCTATTCTTTCGACGAGACCTTCGGCAAAAACGACTGAGCGGTTTCGCTCAGTCGTTATCGTCACGCCGTCTGGGCGCGCCGGCGGCGGTCCTGTACCGGCTGGTAGGCGATGCGGCTGTGATAGGTGCAATAAGGCCCGCTCTGGTTGGCGCCCTTCTTGGCACCGCAGAAGCGGAACTCGCCCGTGGCCGGGTCGCCCATCGGCCAGCGGCACATGGATTCCTTCAAATCCAAGATCGTAACCATCTCCGACATCGGGATCACAACATCTTCCTCAGGTGCCGACAGAATGGCCGCGGTCGGCTGCGGCCGAATGGCGAGGGCGGTATTGCCGCGCATGATTGGTGCGCTCGAGCGCTGGTGTACAGCCGGCCGCGCGACTTTCGGCCGTGCCCGAGCGAGCGTCGGGGCCGCCGTCTTGACGCGCCCGGACATGCCAAGCCGGTGAACCTTGCCGATTACCGCATTGCGGCTGATACCATTGGCAAGCTCGCGCGCGATTTGGCTGGCGCTGAGCCCTTCGAGCCAAAGTTTGCGTAGAAGTTCCACCCGTTCATCGGTCCAGGACATTCAGTCCTCCTCGATCTGGATCGGAAAAATTAGCCTGAACGCGGCTAACGAGACCCGACAAACGCGGTACGGCAGGGAGAATCCGGAATTGCCGCAGCGCCGGAAAACCGGCGTCGTACAAAATGTTACGCATTATGAATGGCCCGCCGCACGAGATGTCGTAGTCGACGTTTGGGAGGCTACACTAGGCGTTGAATCTTGCGCAAGAGTCGTAGCGGTCCGCCCACTGGCGTTTTCAACAAGCCAGCTTGCTGAGGCCGGTGCCGCGTCATTGTGACTCGGGGGCGGTGAACCGGCATGATATTTTCGGCGCGAAAGGCCGGCTGAGGGCAAAAATTTGACCGGCGGCGCCGAGCCCCTTAAAATGGTGTTTTCCTGTTGCCGCTCCCGCTGGGGCGGCACTTTTCTTTGGGGGATCGCCCAAACAAGCGCGGCGCCGCGGAGCAACAGGACCGCCGCCGCCAGAAAATCGGTGGAGCTTTAGCCGTGACGTCGTCGCTTCTACCTACCTATGCGCGGTTCAATCTTGCCTTCGAGCGGGGTGAGGGCGCCTGGCTCACTGCGACGAACGGCGACAAATATCTCGATTTCGGCGCTGGCATCGCCGTCGTCTCCGTCGGCCATTCGCATCCGCATCTGGTCAAGGCGCTGAAAGAGCAGGGCGAGAAGCTCTGGCACGTTTCCAACCTTTTCGAGATTCCGCAGGCTGAAAAGCTTGGCGCGCGGCTGGCCGCGGCTAGCTTCGCCGATCTCGTCTTTTTCACCAATTCCGGCACCGAGGCGATGGAAGGCGCGATCAAGACCGCGCGGCGCTATCAGTTCGTCAGCGGCCATCCCGAGCGCTACCGGATCGTCACTTTCCAGGGCGCCTTCCACGGGCGGACCATGGCCTCCGTCGCCGCGGGCGGCAATCCGAAATATCTTGAGGGCTTCGGGCCGCCGCTCGAGGGCTTCGACCAGGTGCCGTTCGGCGATCTCGCCGCCGTCAAGGCGGCGATCACGCCCGAAACCGCAGCCATCATGCTTGAGCCGGTGCAGGGCGAAGGCGGCATCCGCGTCGCGACGCCGGAGTTGCTCGAAGCCTTGCGCGCGCTCTGCGACGCGCACGGACTGCTGCTGATCTTCGACGAAGTGCAGAGCGGCATGGGCCGCACGGGCAAGCTCTTCGCCTATCAGTATTCCGGCATCACGCCGGACATTATGGGCCTTGCCAAGGGCATCGGCGGCGGCTTTCCGCTCGGCGCTTTCCTGGCCACGCGCAAGGTCGGCGCCTGCATGACGCCGGGCACGCATGGCACGACCTATGGCGGCAATCCGCTGGCCACGGCGGTCGGCAACGCGCTGCTCGATATCGTGCTTGGCGAGGGCTTTCTTGATCAGGTGGTGAAAATCGGCGCCTCGCTCGGCCAGGGTCTCGCCGAATTGCAGCGGCGCTATCCCGATGTGATCGAGGAGGTGCGCGGCAAGGGCCTCATGTACGGCCTGCGGGTCGTCGGCAAGCTCGGCGATTTCGTCAATATCGCGCTGGAGGAGAAGCTGATCACCGTGCCGGCGAGCGACAATGTCGTGCGCCTGCTCCCGCCGCTCATCGTGAGCGAGGTGGAGGTCGCCTTGGCACTGACCCGTCTCAACGCCGCGGCGGAAAAGATTTCAGCGCGGGCCAAGCGCGCGCAGCGGGGAGCCGCGTGATGAGCACCGGCTTGCATCCCGCAACGGCGCCGAAACACTTCCTCGATCTTTCCGAAATCTCGGCCGAGGAATTGCGGCGGATTCTTTCGCTCGCCGGCGCGATCAAAAGCCGCCGGCGTAAAGGTCAGCTCGCGGCCGAGCGGCCGCTGACGGGAAAAGTCCTGGCCATGATCTTCGACAAGCCCTCGACCCGCACGCGCGTCTCCTTCGATGTCGCGATGCGCGAGCTTGGCGGCGAGACGATCATGCTCACCGGCAAGGAGATGCAGCTTGGCCGCGGCGAGACGATCGCCGATACGGCGCGGGTTCTGTCGCGCTTCGTCGATGCCATCGTCATCCGCGTGCTCGACCATAACGAGCTTGCCGAATTGGCGCGCAGTGCCGAGGTGCCGGTCGTCAACGGCCTCACCAAGAAGTCGCATCCCTGTCAGGTGATGGCCGATGTGCTGACCTTCGAGGAGCATCGCGGCCCGATCAAGGATCGCACCGTCGCCTGGACGGGCGACGCCAACAACGTGCTCGCGAGTTGGATTCACGCGGCGCAGCGTTTCGATTTCACGATCAATGTCGCGAGCCCGGCGGAACTCGACGTATCGCTGGAGCTGAAGTCCTGGGCCAAGGCCAATAATGCGCGGCTCAACATCACCCGCGATCCTTTCGAGGCGGTGCGTGGCGCCGACGCGGTGATCTCGGACTGCTGGGTGTCGATGGGCGACAAGGACGAGACCTTCCGCCATAATCTGCTCGCCCCCTATCAGGTCAATGCGAAGCTGATGAAAGCGGCCGCCAAGGACGCCATCTTCATGCACTGCCTACCGGCGCATCGCGGCGAGGAGGTCACTGACGACGTGATCGATGGGCTGCAATCCGTGGTTTTCGATGAGGCCGAGAATCGGCTGCACGCGCAGAAGGGCATCCTCGCCTGGTGCTTCGATGCGGTGGCAGGATGAGCGGGTCGGAAACCCCGCTGCGCGCGGTCTCCGATCAAGCTTATGACGATAGCGTCCTGCCCTTCGCGGTCGAGCCGCTCGACGTGCGCGGCCGCCTCGTGCGGCTGGGGCCGGCGCTCGACGAAATCCTTACCCGCCATGCCTATCCGCCCGCCATCGCCCGGCTTGTCGGCGAGGCGGCGGCGCTCACCGCGCTTCTTGGCGCGGCGCTGAAGTCGGAAGGCCGGCTGCAATTGCAGACGCGCAGCGACGGCATCATCGACATGATCGTCGTTGATTTCGATGCGCCGGACCGGCTGCGCGCCTTCGCGCGGTTCGATGAGGCCAAGCTCGCCGCGGTGCCGCCGGGCACCGAGCTTCTCGGCCGGGGCCATCTGGCGCTGACGATCGAGCAGGGCAGCGATGTCGCGCGCTATCAGGGTGTTGTCGCCCTCGAAGGCCAGGGGCTCGAAGAGGCGGCGCATCAATATTTCCGTCAATCGGAGCAGATCCCGACCTTCGTGCGGCTCGCCGTTGCCGAAAGCCTGACGGGTGCCGCAACGAATTGGCGCGCCGGGGGGCTTTTACTGCAATTTTTGCCGGCCTCGATCGAGCGCCAGCGCCAGGCCGATCTTGCGCCGGGCGATGCGCCGGAAGGCGCGATCCTGCCGGAAACTCGCGAGGACGATGCCTGGGCCGAGGCCAAGGCTTTGGCCGCCACCGTCGAGGATCACGAGCTGGTCGACCCCCGTCTTTCCAGCGAGCGGCTGCTCTATCGGCTGTTCCACGAGCGCGGCGTGCGCGTGTTCGCGCCGCAACCCGTACGCGCCGCTTGTCGCTGCTCCGACGAACGCGTCGCCGCCATGCTGCGCAATTTCACGCAAGCTGAGCGCGACGACATGGTGGGTGACAACGGCAAGATCGGCGTCACCTGTGAATTCTGCTCGACCTATCGCGAATTCGATCCGGCCGACTTCAGAGAATCCGACGCGTGATCCACTAAGGCAACGGTAGCCCCGCCTTTTCGGCGATCCGCGCCTCGGCGGCGAGCGTTTTGATCACGGCGGGCCGCGCCTGCATCCGCGCGCGATGCGTCTCGAGGCTCGGAAATTCGCCGGGCGCAAAATTGAACCGCGCCGCGAAACGCCAGAACAGCCGGAAGAGAAAGATATCGACCACCGAGTAGTCGCCGAGCGCCCATTCGCGTGTGCCGAGCCTTTGCACCGCGAGCGCGAAAGCGGCTCGCGCCTCGGTGGCATCGGCCCGCGCGCCATGCACGGTCGAGGCGAGGAACGACATCCAGGAGAGCGCCTGCGCTTCGCCTTCGATATCCTTGGGCAGCAGTTTCGCCTGCGGATATTTGCGGCCGAGGTAGAAGAGGATCGCCAGAACCTCGGTCAGAAGCCGGCCGTCGATCAGCAGGCTCGGCACCTTGCCCTCGGGGTTAATGGTGCGGAATTCCGGGCTGCGCGTCTCCTGCGTGGCGACAAGCACCGGCCGCGCCTCGAACGCCGCGCCGGCCTCATGCAGCGCGATATGCACGGCGAGCGAGCTCGATCCGGGCGAGAAATAGAAGACGAGCAAGGCGATCTCCTTTGGATTAGCGCGCGGCCTGAGGCATAAGAACGTCATATGACCAAAGACGAAATTTCCGCGCTTCTCATCGCAGGCCCAACGGCGAGCGGCAAGTCGCATCTCGCGCTTCGTCTTGCGGAGCGTCTCGGCGGTGCATTGATCAACGCGGATTCGATGCAGGTCTATCGCGATCTGCGCATCCTCACCGCGCGGCCGGGCGCGGCGGAAGCGGCGCAGACACCGCATCTTCTATTCGGCCATGTCGATGGCGCGATCAATTATTCCGTCGGGCGTTATCTCGAGGATGCGGCGGCGGCCCTGGCGCAAGCGCGCGCGGCGGAGCGCTTGCCGATCTTCGTCGGCGGGACGGGGCTTTATTTCAAGGCACTGACGCAGGGGATTTCGGAGATGCCGCGCGTGCCGGAGGCGGTGCGGGCGGAATGGCGCGCCCGCGCCGAAACGATGCCGGTCGCCGCACTCCATGCCGAGCTTGCGGCGCGCGATCCTGTGATGGCCGCGCGGGTCAAGCCGAGCGACCCGCAGCGCATTTTGCGTGCGCTGGAGGTCCATGCGGCGACGGGGCAGAGCCTCGCCTTCTTCCAGGCGGCGAAGGGCAAGCCGCTGCTCGATATGGAAAGCTGCCGCGCGATCTTCCTGGCGCCCGAGCGCGCGGCGCTCCGCGCGGCCATCGACCGCCGCTTCGATGCGATGCTGGCGGGCGGCGCATTGGACGAGGTCGCGGCACTCAAAGAGCGCGGGCTCGATCCGGCTCTGCCGGTAATGCGCGCGCTCGGCGTGCCGCAGCTTCTGCTATATCTCGCGGGCGAGACGGATCTTGACACGGCGGCGGACCTCGCCAAGCGCGACACGCGCGCCTATGCCAAGCGGCAATTCACCTTCGCACGGCATCAATTGCCGCAGTTCCAATGGGTGACGCCGGAAGAGGCGGCCGCAATGTTCGCCTTATAATCGCATCCGATTTGTCCGAAAACCGCTGTGCACTTTTCGGTCGGATGCTAGGCAAAATAGGCCGGCAGATCCTTCAGCGTGGGATGGGCGCGGTCCTTCTCGGAGAGGATCGCGCGGTCCGGCGCAACGGGCCAGGGAATGGCAAGTGCCGGATCGTCCCAGGCGAGGCCAAGGTCATGCCCGCGGCTATAATAGGACGTCACCTTATAGATGACTTCGGTATCGGGTTCGAGCGTGCAGAAGCCGTGCGCGAAGCCGGCGGGCGCCCAGAGCTGCGCCCAGTTTTCTGCGCTCAAGGTCGCCGAGACGAATTTGCCATAGGTCGGTGAGCCGCGCCGGATATCGACCGCAACGTCGAATACCGCCCCGCGCACGACGCGTACGAGCTTGCCCTGTTCGGCTGGCGGCGATTGGAAATGAAATCCGCGGATCGTTCCGGCCTGCGTGGATCGCGACTGATTGTCTTGGACGAAGCGGACGTCGCCGAGCGCCTCGCGGAAAAGTCTTTCGTTATAAGTTTCCGAAAAAAAGCCGCGCGAATCTTCAATTTTCTTCGGCCGCAACAGCAGCGGGCCGGAAATGGAGAAACCCGTCGTTTCCATTCAAATCTCGCTCAACGCAAAGTTCAATATACATGACTTGCGTTCTCGCAACTTGATGCGGCTCTATCCAAATATGCGACCGGGTGCCGCGCGGCCGCCGGATCACATGGTCCGATCCAGGTTCCATTGTCGTCGAGGTGATATTTCAGGGCGATCCGGCCTGCCTCGGCGGTCGCGCTTATGCCATGCGCGGAGAGAAGTTTATAAAGCGGATTTTCGTGCGTCCGCGTCGGCCGCTTGTGAACGGCGACGGCATCGCCAAGCACGCCAATCGAATTCCCATAGCGGCGCCGGACCTCGGCGCTCAGCAGCATATCGACCCCCCAACCGCTGATCGATTCGCCGAAGACCCAGCCGCAGTCCTTCAAAGCACGGCGCGAAATCAGTGGCATCATGATCTCGACGCCCGAGGCGTAGCGCAGGCCAGTGCCGGCGGCAGGCTGCTTGAGGAACGGATAGTAGCAGCTTGACCCAGGCGAGAGAGAAGCCTGAAGCAAATCAAGTTGATAGTCCGCCCGGGCTTGAAACAGTGCGCTGATGTCCTGCTGCGAAATCTCGACATCGTCATCGAGGAAGAGCGTCGCCTCGTAACGGTCGAAAAGCTCGGGGAAGGAGTCCATAAGCGTCTTGATCGCCGTCGTCTTGGTGCCTCTTTGCGCGAAAGCGTATCGGGCGCCGTCGGTATTGCCGATCCCATCATAGAAATTGATCAAAACATCGAAGGGCGCGTCCGGCGTGACAAATTTAGGAACAAATTCACTTCCCGCCTGGACGAAGACCAGGAATTTTCTCGCGGCCGAAGGGGCGAATTTAAGCGTTCGCAGGTCGATCGAGTCGCGGAAGTTGCGTTGGTTCGCCTCGAGCTCCGCCGCGTTCAACAGCGGTTTCTGATCGGCATCGCAAAGATATTCGAAGGTGTAGTGCTTCTCGAAGTGCCGTTCGTCGCGGGCGATCGCGGCTTTGAAAAATGTCGTTTCGAAGCGCGGCGATGGGGAGAATCCCTGGTCGAAGCCCACATGCCAGAAGTGGTGAAGCGGATTCACTTCAACCAGAGGAGGTGTGGTCTGCGCCTTCGCATACCAGCCCGCATCAAAAAAATCGGAGGTCGAATGCGTCCAAAGCACCGGGTCGCGCAAATAGTTGGCGAACCCTCGCGTCTTCGCACGCCTTTCAAAGAAAACCGGATCGAAGAAAGGGTTGGGACGACATCCACGCCGCTCCCCGTGCAACAGATAATGCGGCAAAGATAAAAATGCGAAAAGTTCTGACTTCAAATAACGGTTTTTGAAATAGTGTCTATTGTAGGCGCGATGCATAAACAGGCCGCTGCGCGCGAGCAGCCCATAGTCGCGAAGAAATTCGCTGACCTTTTGTGCAGCAGAAAAATTCATGTGCCGACGCATAGGGTTCGTACGCCGAAATTACCGCCCCGAATTGCGACGGCGCCTCGTCGTTCGCTACGAAACGCACCGCCTTCGCCGAGGTTCCAGCCCGCAAGCAAATCGTAGCCTCCATATCCATACTACAACATTGCGCGGGGAGGTAGAGTCTCTGCCTAGTGTTCGACAAATCCTTGGCGTGATATTTTCCCGTTCACAATCATTCGCTTGATCGTTTAAGGCATAGGTCCAAGAGATTTATTTCGGGGAGATCTGCCGCCGGTGCCATTCGGGCCTCGGCTCTTCTCGGCTCCCTGATCGTCTGAGGCAAGCCAGAGACTAGGTTTTGATCATGAAGCGTTTTCTGGTCACGGGCGGCGCGGGATTCATCGGTTCGGCCGTCGTGCGGCACCTGATCGGCGATCTCGGCCATCAGGTTTGCGTCCTCGACAAGCTGACTTACGCGGGCAATCTCGAAAATCTCGAGCCCGTGGCGCAAAGCGCGCATTTCCATTTTGCTCAACTTGATATTTGCGATGTGGCCGCCGTGCGCGCGCTCTTCGCCGAGTTCCGGCCCGATGTCGTGATGCATCTCGCCGCCGAGAGCCATGTCGATCGCTCCATCGATGGGCCAGCCGCATTCATCCAGACGAATGTGGTGGGCACGTTCCACCTTCTCGATGTCGCTCTCGATTATTGGCAGGGCTTGCCGCAGGATGGCAAGGCGGCATTCCGCTTCCATCATGTTTCGACCGATGAGGTCTTCGGCTCGCTCGATGACGAGGGGCTCTTTTCTGAGTTGAGCCCTTATCAGCCGAATTCGCCCTATTCCGCCTCAAAGGCCGGGGCGGATCATTTGGTGCGCGCATGGCATCACACCTATGGGCTTCCGGCGGTGGCGTCGAACTGCTCCAACAATTACGGGCCCTACCATTTTCCGGAGAAACTGATCCCACTCGTCATCCTCAATGCGCTGGAAGGCAAGCCGCTGCCGGTCTATGGCCGGGGCGACAATATTCGCGACTGGCTTTACGTGGAGGATCATGCGCGCGCCTTGGTGTTGATCGCCGAGCGAGGACGCGTCGGCGAAACCTATAATGTCGGCGGCTTGAGCGAGCGCACCAATCTGCAAGTGGTCGAAGCTCTTTGCGAACTGGTCGACGAGATGGTGCCGAATGCCGCGATCGGTCCGCGCCGAGAGTTGATCCGTTTCGTTGCCGACCGGCCGGGCCACGACAAGCGCTACGCCATCGACGCCGGCAAGGTTAGGCGCGAACTCGGTTTTGCGCCGGCGGAAAGCTTCGAGACCGGCCTGCGCAAGACGGTGCGCTGGTATCTCGATAACGAGGCCTGGTGGCGGCGCGTCCGCTCAAGCGTCTACGGCGGCGAGCGTTTGGGCCACGTCGCATGAGCGATCCCATCCTGATTTTCGGGGCCGGGGGCCAGCTTGGGCAGGAGATTTTGGCGCAGGCCGCAGCGCAAGGCCGCGATATCGTCGGGCTCACACGTTTAGAGGCCGATGTCCTCGATCTGTCTGCCGTCACGCGGCATATCGCCGAGACGCGGCCGCGGCTCATCGTGAACGCGGCCGCCTATACCGCGGTCGATAAGGCCGAGAGCGAGGCGGAGGCGGCGCGGCTTGTGAATGTCCTGGGTGCGGCGAATGTCGCGGGCGCCGCTGCCGCCGCCGATGTCCCGCTTGTCCATCTTTCGACGGATTATGTGTTCGACGGCAGCAAGCGCGGCTTTTATGTCGAAAGCGATCCCGTCGCGCCGCTCGGTGTTTACGGGCGGACGAAGGCGGAGGGCGAGGCGGCGGTGCGCGCCGCCGCGCCGCGCCACATCATTCTGCGCACGGCCTGGGTCTATGGCCGCTTCGGCAACAATTTCCTGAAGACGATTCTTCGGCTCGCCCAGGAGCGGCCGGAATTGCGCGTCGTCGCCGACCAGACGGGTTGCCCGACCGCGACGCAAGACCTTGCCGAGGCGATCTTCGCGATCGACGAAGCCGTGCGCGATCGAGGCGCCGCGGATTGGGGCACCTATCACTTCGCGGGTCCGGAGGCGACGAGCTGGCACGGCTTTGCCGAGGCCATTGTCGCAGCGCAAGCACGATGGACGGGGCTGGGACCGCCTGTGACGGCCATCACGACCAGCGATTATCCGACGCCGGCGCGCCGGCCGCTGAATTCGAAGCTCGACAGCAGCCGCTTTGCGGCCACCTTCGGCTATCGGGCCATTCCCTGGCGCACGCGAGTCACTGAGGCAGTCCGGACATTGCTGCAACCCGTGGAGACGCACGCTTGAAGGGAATTATTCTGGCGGGCGGCAGCGGCACGCGCCTTTATCCGCTGACGATCGCGCTGTCCAAGCAATTGCTGCCTGTCTACGACAAGCCGATGATCTATTATCCGCTATCGGTCTTGATGATGGCGGACATCCGCGACATCTTGATCATCACCACGCTGCAGGATCAGCACGCGTTTCGGAAATTGCTCGGCGACGGAAGCCAATTCGGCGTCAAGCTGAGCTATGCCGTCCAGGATGCGCCGCGTGGCCTCGCCGAGGCTTTCATCATCGGCCGCCGCTTCGTGGGGCAGGACAATGTCGCGCTCGTGCTCGGCGACAACATATTTTACGGCCACGGCCTGCCGGAGCTTCTCAAGCAGGCAAGTGGCCGAACCGAAGGCGCAACGATCTTCGGCTACGTTGTGCGGGATCCGCAGCGCTATGGTGTCGTGGAACTTGATGCGCAGCGCCGGCCGGTATCGATCATCGAAAAGCCCGCTGCGCCGAAGTCCGATCTGGCGGTCACCGGGCTTTATTTCTATGACAACGATGTCTTGGAGATCGCCGCGGCGGTCAAGCCTTCAGCGCGCGGGGAATTGGAAATCACCGATATCAACCGCGCCTATCTGGAGCGGGGCAAGCTGAATGTCGAGATCATGGGCCGGGGCTTTGCCTGGCTGGATACGGGCACGCATGACAGCCTGCTCGAAGCCGGAAATTTCGTCGAAATTCTCGAGCGTAGGCAAGGCCTGAAAATGTGCTGCCCCGAGGAGATTGCCTTTAGTCAGGGCTTGATCACCCGCGCGCAATTGCTGGACATTGCCGCGCGCTACGGCAAATCGGGATATGGGAAATATCTCGCAAGGATTGCCAAAGAAACTTGAGCGGTTTTGCGCCGGTCTTGAAAGTCGGGGCCGACGTTACAGCATCGAGCCATTTATGCATCGGTTCTCAAATTACGTACCGAAAAAATCGCCGCGTCGCGGGAATGGAAACAGACGGCGGCAGCACGCGTGTTCAGCCGCGGCCTGACGGGTTCGGTCAGGCCAGCCATTTGCCATCTGCATGTATATGCACGTATACTTTTGTCTGTGACCGATCATGCCGTAGATGACGCTATCTTAAATGATCAATTGTGTGCCGGTTCCTTGTTGAAGAACGCTACGTCACCTAGACAGCGGGAAGCAGTATTGCTATAGGAAATACCCGTCAGGGTCTTGTTCGACCTTTCATTTTTCTTTCGTTTTAGTCGAAATGGACGAGCTCGTTTTTTGGCTTAAGGGTGAGGCCGAGCAAAATTTTGGCGACGCGCTCTCCCTATACTTATCCGAGCAACTTTTCCTTCGCACCCTGAGGCGCGCGGTCCGGGTTCGGATCATCGGAAGTTGTCTGCACGACGACTTTGTCCCTGAAGATTATCCGAGGGGGCGTCCCGCGCCCGATGAGCGCGCGCCACTTATCGTTTGGGGCGGCGGCATCCGCGAACGCGGCGGATTGACTCCCGAAAAACAAAAAAGAGTTCGAGATTCTCTCCGTCCGCGGGCCTCTGTCGGCCAGCGAGCTGGCGCTTGGTGCGGAGATTCCTATCGGCGACCCGGCACTTTTTCTGCCGGCGCTCTACCAGCCGAAGCAACGAACGAAATTTGTCGGCCGATCCATCTGTGTTCCGCATTTTCATGATCGGCGCACCGATAATTTTCTGCTTGCTCAAAGCGGCGCAGATTTGGTCTTGCGCCCAAATATCGGCACACACGAGAGCGACATCGAGGCTTTTATCGATGCGATCGCGTCCGCGGAATTCGTTCTCTCCGCGTCCCTGCATGGCGCGATCGTCGCCGCGGCCTATCAGCGGCCCTTCGCCTTTTGGGACAGCGGCGCCATCGATCTGCCCGCGAAATGGGAGGATTTTGCCGCTTCGGTCGGCATATCCGCCGCCTTCGTGCGCGATCTGGCGGTGGGGCTCACGCATTACGAACTCAATATCGCGCCGGTCATATCGCTGCCCGAACTTTGGGAATGTCTCAGCAGAGCGCCCTACCTGCTGCGTCCGGACGCCGTCCTTAAAATATTGCGCTACGAACTCGGCTCCGCGGTCACCCCAACTTTGGCTGCCGAGATCGCGGCAAGAATCCAGGTTTTCGAGGCGCAGGTGCCACGATTCAGGGCCATCGCCGCCGAGCCCGCCGAAGCTGTCGCCGATCTATCTGATCCAATGCGGCTGGCGCAGCAGGGAAAGCGCGGGGTCGAAGCACTTATGCGAGATCTCCGCGGAGTTTCGGCAGAGCGTGACCGCGAGCGTCGGCTGTTCGATGAGGCCCTGGGCGCGCGCGACAGTCACGTCGCAGCGCTCGAACGGGACCTGGAGGGCGCCAAGAAATCCGCCGCGGAATTGCAGCGGGCCTTGGACGCACTCCTTGCCGCGCCAGCGAAACGCGGATCGTTTTGGCGCGAGATCGCAAGGAAATTGACGCGCCTATGGCAGTGTCGCAGGGCTCGCCGGCAGGTCGAGGCAATCCGGGACTCGGGCGTTTTCGATCCCGCCTATTATCTTGCGCACAATCCCGGCATATCCGGCGATCCCATGGAGCATTATGTGCTCCATGGCGCGCGCGAGAAACGCGATCCGCATCTCTTTTTCAATACGGAATATTATCTCTCGCAATCGCATGCGCCGGAGAAGATCAAAAATCCGCTGCTGCACTTTCTGAATCAGAAATGGGCCGACGCAAATCCCCATCCGCTTTTTGATTGCGGCTATTATCGCCGCAGACATTTGCGGGGCCGGCGCGGCGTCAATCCACTTGCCGATTACATTCACCACGGCTGCCCGCCCGATCGAGTTCCGTTCAGCCTCTTCGATGCGCGCTATTATCTGAAGACAAATCCGCAGGTTGCCGCCAGTGGGCTCGATCCGTTTCTGCATTATGTCACGCAGGGCAGCCGGGAGCGGCTTGCGGCGCATCCGCTTTTCGATGTCGATTATTATCTCGGCGCCAATCCGGATATCGCGGTGGTCGGCGGCGATCCGCTCTTGCACTACATCGTTTACGGCGGGCGCGAGCGGCGCAATCCCCACCCGCTTTTCGATGCTGGCTATTATCTCGACACCAATGCCGATGTCGTCGCGAGCGGCATAAACCCGCTAATTCACTACGTCACCTACGGCGCACGGGAACGGCGCAATCCGCATCCGCTCTTTGATACGAAATATTATCTTTCTCAACTTCCGGATGCGGAGACGGTCGAGAATCCGCTGCTGCATTTTCTCGATGCGGCGAACGGTGGGAGCGCGGACCCGCATCCGCTTTTCGACGGTGCCTTTTATCGCCGCACCTATCTGCATGGGCGGACGGACGACATTAATCCGCTGCTCCATTATGTCACCGAGGGGGCGCGTGTGGGCCACGCGCCCAACGCGGTCTTCGATGCCAAAGGATATGCGTTCGAGCATCCGGACGTCGATGCTTATGAGGGTAACGCCCTGGTGCATTACGTTCGCCACGGGCAGGCGCGAAAGTTTGCTGTCCATCCGCTCTTCGAGGCGGATTGGTATTTGACCAAATATCCGGACGTCGTTGAAACGGGCCTCGATCCCTATATGCATTATGTCCGCCGTGGGCTGGGCGAGGGGCGTCTCGGCTCGCGGGCGCTGGGAGATGATCCCGACATTCGCGCGCCGTTTGCCATGCCGGCGCATGAGGACGCCGCGCGCGTCGCGATCGTCGTTCCGGCCTACAAGAGCTATTTCGATACCTATCGCTGCCTGACCTCGATCAGCCGGCTGAGCGGGGACGATGTCGCGTTTAGGCTCGTCGTTATGGATGATTGTCCGGAGCGCCCGGTCGGGCCTTTGCTGACCGATCACCCGGGCGTCGAGATTATCGCCAACACGAAGAATCTGGGCTTTTTGCGAACCTGCAATCGCGCGGCCGAGATCACGGATGAGGAATTCATCCTCTTCCTCAACAACGACACGATCGTCACCCGCGGCTGGCTCAAGGCCCTTGTCGGTCTTGCCGATCGCATGCCGCAAAGCGGGATGATCGGCGGCAAGCTGCTCAATTATGACGGCTCGGTGCAAGAGGCCGGCGGCGCGATCTTCCGCAACGGCTGGGGCTATCCCTATGGGCGCGGATTGGACCGCGGCCTGCCGGAATTGAATTTCGTCCGCGAGGTCGATTGCGTCATCGGCGCCTCAATGCTCATCCGGCGCTCGGCGTTCGAAGAGGTGGGCGGTTTCGACGACCGTTACGCTCCGGCGTTTTACGAGGAGTTCGATCTCGCCTTCGCCTTGCAGGACAAAGGCTATCGCGTGCTCTACCAGCCGGCGAGCGAGGTCTACCATCTCGGCAGCGCGTCCTATGGCGTCGAGGTTCGCGACCGGCAGTCTCTCATCAATCACGGACGCTTCGTCGAGAAATGGGCGCAGCGGCTGCCGATGCAGGCCGAGGGAGAGGCCGAGATTTTCCGCGCCCGGGCGCGCCCCGCCAGATATGGCACCATCCTCATCATCGACGATGCGGTGCCGGAATATGACAAGCACGCCGGCGCGCTGACGATGACGCAATATATCCACCTGCTTGCCGAGACTGGATTCAAGGTCGTCTACTGGCCACAGGCGCTAAAAGCGACGCAGCCCTATACGCGGGAGCTGCAGCAGGCCGGCGTCGAGGTCATCTATGGCGATGTCGATTTCTCGGCCTGGCTCGACCGCGCCGGGCGGTTCATCGATTTCGTCTGGGTGGCGCGTCCGGACGTCGCGCGACATTACATCAAACCTATCCGCAAGAAGACGCGCGCCCGCCTTCTCTATTACACGCACGATCTGCATTATCTGCGCGAGGCGCGGCGCTACGAGATCGAGGGCGATGCCAGGGCTCTGTCGGAAAGCAAAAGGTTGAAGCCGATCGAGATCGATATTTTCAAATCGGTCGATTGCATCACAACGCCGAGCGCGGAAGAGGCGGAGATTATCGCGACGCTCGTGCCGGGCGCGGAAGTGCGCGTGCTCCCACCTTATTTTTACAAGAGTGCGGCCAAGCCGGCCGCCCCACCGCCGCTGCCGCTCCGCAAGGAGATCATTTTCGTCGGCGGCTATGCGCATGTGCCGAATGTCGATGCGGCGAAAGTGCTGGTCGAAGAGGTCATGCCGCTTGTCTGGGCGCAGGTTCCGGAGGCGCGCGTTATGCTGATCGGCAGCAAACCGCCGCCGGAGGTCCGGCAGCTCGCGCGGGACCGTGTGGAGGTCATCGGCTTCGTACCGCAGCTCGATCCCTATTATGCGCGTGCCCGCATGTCGGTCAGCCCGCTGCGCTATGGCGCCGGCGTCAAGGGCAAGATCGTCTCGAGCCTCGAACAAGGCGTGCCCGTCGTGACGACGCCGATCGGAAGCGAGGGCATCGGCCTCAAGCCGGGCGTCGAGGTTCTCGTCGGCGACACGCCGGCCGAGATCGCGGCGCATGTCGTGCGCCTCTACAAGGACGACGGCCTGCTGCTCTCGCTGGCCGAAGCGGGCCGGCGTGTCATCGATACGCGTTTCAATGAAGCAAAGGCGCGCGACGCCTTCCTCGGTGCCCTGCACCTGAAGATGTGCAATGCGTTCGGTGAGCCGGTGAAGGAGTTGAGCGGCCACGGCGACCAGATGCCATTGTCAGACTACGAGGCTGCTCGCTTATTCGATTTGCAGGACAAAGAAGGTGTGTTCGAGAAACTGATCGAGGCGTGCTATTCGCATATCCTCAAGGTCGGAGACGGCGCCGTGGATGGCGGAGCGCATCTTGGGATGCATACGCTTCCCATGGCCCGCCTTGTCGGAGAAGCGGGAGAGGTCTTTGCTTTCGAACCTATTCGCGTTCTCGCGGATTGCATTTCCTCGGCTGCTTCAGAGATGCCGCAGATCAAGATATTCGTGGAGGCGCTTTCCAACAAGAATGGGAAAACCTCGTTTCATCTGATGAAGGATGAGCCTTGGCTTTCGAGCGTCGCGCGCCGCTTTATCAATACCGACAAAGCGGTCGAAATTATCAAGGTTCCGCGCTTCCGCTTGGACACGCTCGCCGAAAAACCCATCCGCTTCATCAAGCTCGATCTCGAAAGCGGCGAATATCATGCCTTACTTGGCGCGAGGGAATTGCTGCGCCGTCAAAAGCCGGTCATCGCATTGGAATGCGGGCGAGCCGAGGCAGCGGCCGTTGCGGGTTACAGCGAAAACGACTTTTTCCGCCTATTCGAACGGCTCGGATATCATCTCTACGATTTGTTCGGCCGACCTTTCACGCGGGACGATTTCGCAAGGCCGTACACGGATCGCCTGGTACCGCACTATCTGATCGCTGCTCCCGGAAATGTTGAGCATCTTGTGGACCGCTTGCGCGGGGACGCGAGAGCCGCCTTGAAAAAATCACGGTGCCAAACTCCGGCAATTCTTTGAGGGGGTATCGTTGGAATTTTATCCGGGGGTTGACGTGAAACGTGAGCGGACGGCGGAGCTGAGCTGGAGTTCATCGCTGGCCGTCGGGGCGGCAGTGACGTTGTTCGCGATGTTCTGTTGGGCGGCCATCTTTCGCGATTATTGGGTTATGCAAGAGGCGCGCTTTTATTTCTCGGGAGAAAATCACCCGACTTTTTCATTGTTCACGTTCCTTCTGGCGCCGTCTGGCGCGAACGCCCGACCAGCGAGCATGTGGTTCGCCGGTGTCGCCACGGATTTTTTCGGCCCGAATGTCGCGTGGGTCAATCTGCTTCAGATCGGCCTTCTCGGCATCGGCCTGTTTCTTTTGTTCCTTCATTCCCTGCAAATAACCGCGAACATTTACGTATCGCTCTTCGCCCTCGCTCTGACCCTGCTTTCGTCCGCGGTCGCAGACATGCTGCTCTGGCAGGCGACGCAGCATGACAAATTGATGATCATTTTTGCGACGGCCGCGCTGATTTTGAATTTTTACGTCGTTAGCGCCGCTGAAATCCGCTGGTCGCGTCTGCTCGCATTTTCGCTCACGATCTTGCTGTCGGTCGCGATCGCGAACAATGCGAAGGAAACCGCCATGTTCATTCCGGCGGCGCTCGCTGCGCAATATGCGCTGTTCCGCAGGAAGGACGCGGGTGCGCTCTCTCCCAGGCTCGTGCCCATCGTTCTTGTCGCGGCCTACGATCTGTACTTCTACGCCTATTACTTCAGCCACATCGCTGCCGCCTGGGACCGGCACATTTCGGGCGGGAATCTGCTCGGCACCTCCTCGGATTTGCTGGCCTATCTTTTCAGCGCCGGAAATTTCATGAACCTCGGGGAATGGGGACGGGCACAGGCCGTTCACGCGACCTGCTTCTGGGGGATCATCGCGGCCGCGGCCGGCCTGCTCCTCGTTCGCGTGACGAACCGGCCGGCCGAGCTTGGGCCGCGATGGAAAGCGGGGGTCTATTTCATCGTCATTGCGGCGGCGGTGTTTGCGATCAGCGCGCGAACCAGCCATCCCAATGCCTATTATATGCTTCTGCCGCAATGGGCTTTCGGCATTCTGCTTGGCCTTCTCGCGGTCCCCTTTGGCGACGCTGCGGCAAATTGGAGAAATATCGCGGCGATTTCTTTGTTCGCGATCCTCTTTGTCGCACAGGCGCTGTCGTTCTCGGCCTATTTCCTCGATGGCGGCGCGGGCCGCCGTCTGCTCGTTGCGTCTCGCGGTCTCCAGGACAGCGCCGCCGCCATTAGGCTTGCGGCACCATTGGGCCGTCAGGGGACGATTCAAATCGGCTATTCGGAGCCGATGGACGGCTCCTGGTTCCTGCTTATGGGGGGAGGGCAAAACATTGACCCGCATCTGGCCGCCTTCATTTATCGCACCCCGACGCACTTGGCGCCGAAAGTTCGGGCCGCCGCGTCGGACAGTCTCGACGGCTGCAAGCGCTTTGAACTAGATAAGTCGTATCAGGTCTCGCTACCGCCGACGGCGTGCGCGAGATAAGGTAGCCTTGAAGAATTGAGTGCTCGCCCTGTGATAGAAACATGCGCTTAGAAAAAATCCCCAGCATCCTTGCCGAGGACGGCGCGGTCCGGCCCTTGCGCTCGCGCGCGCCTTTGCGTCTCGGCCTCGCGGGCGGCGGGACGGACCTGGCGAGCTATTGCGAGACCTATGGCGGCGCGGTGCTGAATGTGACGATCGCCCGTTACGCCTATGCGCATATGCGGCCGCTCGATAGGGGGCAGCTCCGGTTCCGGGCGAGCGATGTGGGCGTCGAGGAAGAGCTTGCGGCGCAGGCCGATCTCCCGATGGAGGGCGCCTTGCTGCTGCATCGCGCGGTCTATAATCGGATCGTCCGGGACTTTCTCGAAGGCACGGCGCCGTCGATCGAAGTCTCGACGACGGTGGACGCGCCGCCGGGGTCGGGCCTCGGCTCGTCCTCCGCTCTGGTCGTCGCTCTGGTCGAGGCTTTCCGCGCCGCCTTCGCGCTGCCGCTCGGGCCATACGATGTCGCGCATCTCGCCTATCAGATCGAGCGCGCCGATCTTAAGCTCGCCGGCGGCAAGCAAGACCACTACGCGGCGGCCTTCGGCGGCATGAACTTCATCGAGTTTCTGCCGCAGGACCGTGTCATCGTAAATCCGCTGCGCGTGTCGCGTTCGGCGCTGAATGAGCTGGAGGCGGCGCTTGTCGTCTGCTTCACCGGCCAGTCGCGCCGCTCCGATCAGATCATCGGCGCGCAGCTCAAGGGAATCGAGACACAACACGCGGCGACGATCGAAGGGCTGCATCAGTTGAAAGCCGATGCCGTGGAGATGAAGAGCGCGCTGCTGCGGGGCGATCTTCGCGGCCTGGCGGCGATATTGAATCGATCGTGGAACGCCAAGCAAAAGACCGCCGAGGGCATAACCACCCAGGCCATTCACAAGCTCTATCACATCGCCATGGAAAACGGTGCCTGGGCGGGCAAGGTCTCCGGCGCAGGCGGCGGCGGCTTCATGATGTTCCTGACCGATCCGGAAAATCGCTACAGGCTCGTCTCCGCCATGCGCGCCACCGGGGCGGACGCGCACCCGGTTCATTTCGTCGATGTCGGAGCCGAGACGTGGCGCGTCAATTCCTAGACTTCATCGCGGCGGAACTGACGGAATCGGCGCAGGCGCTGACCGCCGCCGCGCAGTCGGAGGCCTTCGCGCGACAGATCGAAGCGATTGCCGCGGCCATCGTGTCGTCGTTGCGGGAGGGCGGCAAGGTTCTGTTCGCCGGCAATGGTGGGAGCGCCGCGGACGCCCAGCACATGGCCGGGGAATTCGTCTCGCGTCTCAATTACGACCGCTCGCCGCTCGCCGGGCTGGCCCTGACGACGGACACATCTGTGCTCACCGCAATCGGCAACGATTATGGCTATGAGCATGTCTTCGCCCGGCAGGTCGCCGGGCTCGGCCGCCCATCGGATGTATTCGTCGGCATTTCGACCTCGGGGTGTTCCAAGAACATCCTCGCGGCGCTCGCCATCGCGCGCGACAAAGGGCTGCGGACAATCGGCTTCACCGGCGCCGACAGCGGAGCCATGGCGGGCTATTGTGATCTGCTGCTCAACGCGCCCTCGCGCCGCACGCCGATGATTCAGCAATTGCACATCACGGCGGCGCATATCATCTGTGGTCTGGTCGAATCCGCTCTGTGCCCGAAAGGCTAGGGATGCGCGCGCCGGAGCAATGCGTGGTTCTCGTCGGCGGCCTCGGCACGCGGCTCGGCTCGCTCACCGCGGATATGCCGAAACCCTTGCTCGCAGTCGCAGGCCGGCCGTTTCTCGAATATCTCCTGCTTGAAGCGGCGCGGTTCGGCTTCAAACGGGTGCTGCTTCTCGCCGGCTATCGGGCCGATCAGGTCGCGCGCTATCTCGCCGAGAGCGACATCGCGCGGCGGCTGCGGCTTCACATCGATCTTCTTGTCGAGGACAAGCCGGCCGGGACGGGTGGCGCGCTTTGGCACGCGCGGCGTGCGCTCGACGAACATTTCTATCTGCTGAACGGCGATTCCTGGTCCAACTTCAACTGGCTTTCGCTGGTTACGGCCGACGGGGCCGATGCCGCCGTTGCCACGCTCGGCCTGCGGCATGTGGAGGACGCCAGCCGTTATGGCGTCGTCGAGACCGACGGCGGCGCCGTGCGGCGCTTCCGCGACCGGCCGGAGAGCGGCGGGCCCGGCGACGTCAATTCAGGCGTCTATCTCGTCTCGCGCGAGATCGTCGCCGCGCTGCGGCCGGAGTGCAGTCTGGAACGGGATGTTTTGCCCGCGCTGGCCGACGCCGGGTCATTGCGGGCGCATCGCGTATCGGGGGGCTTCATCGACATCGGCGTTCCCGAGGATTTTGCGCGCGCCCAGAACTCTTTTGCCAAACTGGCGAAGACGGCCGGCGGCCTTTCTCGATCGCGACGGCACGCTGAACGAGGATCGCAATTACGTTCATCGCATCGCCGATTTCCACTGGCTGCCGGGCGCGATCGATGCCGTCCGCCTGCTCAATGACGCGGGCTTCTACGTTTTTGTCGTGACCAACCAGGCGGGCGTGGCGCGGGGCTTCTATCGCGAAGAGGATGTCGAATCGCTCCACGCCTGGATTCAGAGCGAGTTGCGCGACCGCGGCGCGCATATCGACGATTTCCGCTATTGCGCTTTTCACCCGGAGGCCGCGGTCGAAGCCTATCGCGGGGAGCATGCGTGGCGAAAGCCCGGCCCCGGCATGATCTGCGATCTCATCACCCATTGGCCGGTCGATCTCGCAGGCAGCTTCATGGCGGGCGACAAGGATATCGATGTCGCGGCGGGGCAGGCGGCCGGAATCGCCAGCCTCAAGATCGGGCCCGAAGGACTGCTGCCGCATATCCGTGCGCTGGTTTCGCGGCAAAGCTTCGGGGGCGTGACGGTTTAAGCGCCGAGTGCATCCGCCAGCGCTGCAAGATCGGCGGCGGCGAAATCAACCGGGACCGAGGGCGCGCGTTCGCCTTTGCCAGGCCCGTGTTCGTTCGGCCGCGCGATATGAGCGGTGTGCAGGCCGTGGCTCGCCGCCGCGGCGAGATCGCTGCTATGGCAGGCGACCATCATGCATTCGTTCGGCGCGAGGCCGAAGGCTGCGGCCGCATCGAGATAAAGGCGCGGCTTCGGCTTGTAATCGCGCGAGAAGTCCGCGCCGAGGATCGCATCCCAGCGCAAGTCGTTGCGTCGGGCGAGATCGGCTTGCAGGGCGATATTGCCGTTCGAAAGCGGCGCGATCCGAAAGCGGCTGCGCAGCCGCGTAAGTGCGGCCGGCACTTCCGGCCAGGCATCGAGTCTGTGCCAGGCGAGGTTGAGTTCCGAGCGGGTTGTCTCAACGAGGTCCGCGAGGCCAAAGCGCGGCAGGATGCGATCGAGGTTGCGCCGGTGGACGATATCGAGCCGGACATAGCCCTCGCGTCCGGCGCGGATTTCTTCCATGCCTGCCTGATATTCGCCACGCCAAGCATCGGCAAATCCACTCCAGTCGAGCCGCGCGCCAAGCGCCGCCAGCAGGCGTTCGGCCTCGCGCGCGACGCCCGTACGGAAATCGACCAGCGTGCCGAAGACGTCGAAAAACAGAGCTTTCACTGGGGTTTCGCCGAGCAAGTCTGGCTCCTTGATGATCGGCACGGGCTATTGTGGCCGGGGGCGCCGCGCGCCGGGAAATCCCCATTTGCCTCCGGCAGGTTGCCAATTTCCCCGCCTTCGTCTAAATGTCACTTGACGAGTTGGAGAACCGAAGTGCGGACGAACCTTATCGTAAGCTGGGCGTCAGAGACGGGACGGGGATAGGCCCCGCTTCTCGCGTCTGGCGCTGCCCGAGGCCCTCAGGGGCCTTTTTTATTGCCCAAATTTCCTAAATCCCGCAGAAAGCACGCGGAGGACGACATGGCACGCATAATGACCGGCGCGGAAATGGTGATCGAGGCCTTGAAGGATCAGGGCGTCGATACGCTATTCGGCTATCCCGGCGGCGCCGTCCTGCCGATCTACGACGTGCTCTATCAGCAGACGGCCCTGCGCCACGTGCTGGTCCGGCATGAGCAGGGCGCTGCCCACGCGGCCGAGGGCTATGCCCGCTCCAGCGGCCGGGTCGGCGTCATGCTGGTTACCTCCGGCCCGGGCGCGACCAATTCCATCACCGGCCTCACCGACGCCCTGATGGATTCGATCCCGCTCATCTGCATCACCGGCCAGGTGCCGACGCATCTCATCGGCTCGGACGCCTTCCAGGAATGCGACACGGTCGGCATCACCCGGCATTGCACCAAGCACAATTACCTCGTCCGCTCGATCGAGGATCTGCCGCGTGTCCTGCATGAGGCCTTCTATGTGGCCCAGCATGGCCGGCCGGGCCCGGTCGTCATCGACATTCCAAAGGATGTCCAATTCGCCCGCGGCGAATATTTCGGCCCCAAGAACGTCGAGCACAAAACCTATCATCCGCGCCTCGAAGGCGACCCGGAGAAGATCGAAGAGGCGGTGAATATGATGGCCGCCGCCAAGCGCCCGGTCTTCTATACCGGCGGCGGCGTCATCAATTCGGGGCCGGAGGCCTCGCGGCTGTTGCGCGATCTCGTCGCCGTGACCGGCTATCCTGTCACCTCGACCTTGATGGGTCTTGGCGCCTTCCCGGCGCATGACCCCAAGTGGCTCGGCATGCTCGGCATGCACGGCACTTTCGAGGCCAATAATGCGATGCACGATTGCGATCTCATCATCGCCGTCGGCTCGCGCTTCGACGACCGTATCACCGGCCGGCTCGACCAGTTCTCGCCCGGCTCGAAGAAGATCCACATCGATATCGATCCGTCCTCGATCAACAAGAACGTCAAGGTCGATCTCGGCATCATCGGCGATTGCGCGCATGTGATCGCGGCGCTGCTCGCGCGCTGGAAGGCGCGCGGCGAGAAGCCGGATGCCGAGGCGCTGAAAGCCTGGTGGCGGCAGATCGACACCTGGCGGGCGCGCAAATCGCTCGCCTATCGGAATTCGGACAAGGTCATCAAGCCGCAATATGCGATCGAGCGGCTCTATGCGGCGACCAAGGGGCGCGACACCTATGTCACGACCGAGGTCGGCCAGCATCAGATGTGGGCCGCGCAATATTTTCATTTCGACGAGCCGAACCGCTGGATGACGAGCGGTGGCCTCGGCACGATGGGCTATGGCCTGCCGGCCGCCATCGGCACGCAGATGGCGCATCCGCACGCGCTGGTCATCGACATCGCCGGCGAAGGCTCCATCCTCATGAACATCCAGGAGCTTTCGACGGCGGCGCAATACCGCCTGCCGGTCAAGATCTTCATCCTCAACAATGAATATCTTGGCATGGTGCGGCAATGGCAGGAGCTGCTGCACGGCGGGCGCTATTCCGAGAGCTATTCGGAGGCGCTGCCGGATTTCGTCAAGCTGGCCGAATCCTTCGGCGGCCACGGCATCCGCTGCTCCGACCCGGCCGATCTCGATGCGGCCATCGCCGAGATGATCGAGACGCCGAACATGGTCGTCTTCGATTGCCGCATCGACAAGACCGAGAATTGCCTGCCGATGATCCCGTCGGGCAAGGCGCATAATGAAATGATCCTGCCAGATACGGACGAAGCGATCGGCGACGTGATCGATTCGGCCGGCAAAATCCTCGTCTGAGATCGGGAATGGCTGACATGAACGCCCCCACCGCGCCGCTTTCGCCGTATTCCTCCGCGCTCGGCAAGGAGAATGTCGAGACGCATACGCTGTCCGTCGTCGTCGACAACGAGCCGGGCGTGCTCGCGCGGGTCGTGGGCCTGTTTTCCGGGCGCGGCTACAATATCGAGAGCCTGACGGTGGCCGAGGTCGCCCATGCCGAGCATCTCTCGCGCATCACCATCGTCACCTCTGGGCCGCCGGCGGCGATCGAGCAGATCGGCCATCAATTGGGGCGGCTGGTACCCGTGCACAGCATCAAGGATCTGACGCTGCACGGCAATGCGATCGAGCGCGAGCTGGCGATGATCAAGGTCGCGGGCACTGGCATCGCGCGGCAGGAGGCGCTGCGGCTCGGCGAGATTTTCCATGCCCATGTCATCGATACGACAACCGAATCCTTCGTCTTCGAGCTGACCGGCGCGGCGTCGAAGATCGACGAATTCGTCGAGCTGATGCGGCCGATTGGCCTCGTCGAGGTGGCGCGGACCGGCATTGCCGCCATTACACGCGGCAAGGACCCGACCTGATCGGCGGACGTTGCATTCTTGAACTTCAATCAGCCGCGCCGGGCGCGCGGTCCAACAACCGGGAAAGCTATCCATGCGCGTATATTATGATCGTGATGCGGACCTCAATCTCATCAAGGGCAAGAAGGTCGCCATCATCGGCTACGGCAGCCAGGGCCATGCCCACGCTCTCAACCTGCGCGATTCCGGCGTCAAGGATGTCATCGTTGCGCTGCGCGAGGGTTCAGGCTCGGCGAAGAAGGCTGCCGCCGAAGGCCTCAAGGTTCTCTCCGTCGCCGAGGCCGCGAAAATCGCCGATGTCGTCATGGTGTTGACGCCGGACGAGTTGCAGAGCGACATCTATCGCGAGCATCTCGCCAATAATCTCAAGCAGGGCGCCGCGCTCCTCTTCGCGCACGGGCTTTCCATCCACTTCAACCTCATCGAGCCGCGTAAGGATCTCGACGTGCTGATGGCGGCGCCCAAGGGCCCCGGCCACACGGTCCGTTCGGAATATAAGCGCGGCGGCGGTGTGCCCTGTCTTATCGCCGTGGCGCAGGACGCGACCGGCAATGCGCATGATCTCGCGCTCTCCTATGCCTCGGCCATCGGCGGCGGCCGCGCCGGCATCATCGAGACGACCTTCCGCGAGGAATGCGAGACGGACCTTTTCGGCGAGCAGGCGGTGCTTTGCGGCGGCCTCGTCGAACTGATCCGCAACGGCTTCGAGACGCTCGTGGAAGCAGGTTATGCGCCGGAAATGGCCTATTTCGAATGTCTGCACGAGGTGAAGCTGATCGTCGACCTCATCTATGAGGGCGGCATCGCCAATATGAATTACTCGATCTCGAACACCGCCGAATATGGCGAATATGTCACCGGCCCGCGCATCGTCACGCCTGCCACCAAGGCGGAGATGAAGCGGGTGCTCGAAGACATCCAATCGGGCAAATTCACCCGTGACTGGATGCTGGAAAACAAGGTCAACCAGACCTCGTTCAAGGCGAGCCGCGCTCGCGCCCAGGCGCATCCGATCGAGCAGGTCGGCGCGAAATTGCGTGGCATGATGCCCTGGATTGGCGCTAACAAGCTGGTCGACAAGGAAAAAAATTAAACCCAAGCCATATCCCGGCGCGACTTGTCGCGCACCGGCCCGCGTGCTCTTTTCCGGCCGCTCTTGATCTTTCCGAGAGCGGCCGCATATTCACGATTATAGGTGTATATGCGCCTTTTTAGCTGGAGAGAGAGCCATGAATATCGAAGGGTCAGTCGCCTTGGTCACAGGGGCCAACCGCGGGTTGGGAAAGGTCTTGGCCGAGCAATTGCGCGCCAAGGGGGCGCGGAAAGTCTACGCCGCGGCGCGCGATCCGGGGAAGATCACCTATCCGGGCGTCACGCCAGTCAAGCTCGATGTCACCAGCGCGGCCGATGTCGCGGCCGCTGCGGCGGCGCTGGGCGATGTGACCCTGGTCATCAACAATGCCGGCGTCGCGCCGTTTGGGACGCTGGCCAGCGACCCCGCTCTCGAAGCCGCCCGCTCGGTGATGGAGACCAATTATTTCGGGCCGCTGCGGGTCGCCAATGCCTTCGCGCCGATCCTCGCAAAGAATGGCGGCGGGGCGCTGGTCAATATGCTCTCGGTCCTGAGCTGGATCACTTTTCCCTCGCTTGGCGCTTATTGCGCCTCGAAATCCGCCGCCTGGGCGCTGACAAATGCCCTGCGGCACGAGTTGAAGGAACAAAAGACCCTGGTTATCGGCGTCCACGCCGGGCTGATCGATACCGACATGGCGGCCGGGGTAGACGCACCGAAAGTCTCGCCGGAGCAGGTCGCGGCCGCAATTCTTGAGGCGGTGGCAAGCGGCCGCGAGGAGGTTCTGGCCGACGAAACCTCCCGCCGGGTCAAATCCGCGCTTTCGAGCGAGCCCGGACCTTACCTCTAAACCGCGTTCACGCGCACGCCGTCAAAAGTTCTATTGTCTGGGCGCCAGCGGGGTCTTAGGGACAGCTGGCGCAGTCCGCTGTGCGCCCAGGCGAAAGAATCGTGCGCGAAATCCTCACAATCCTCGCCATCATTCTGATCATCATTCTAACCGCCGCTTTGGCGGTGCCTTATTTCATTGACTGGAATGCCGAGCGCCATTTTGTCGAGGCGCAGCTTTCAAACCTCACCGGCGCCGAGGTCAAAATCCGCGGCGGGATCGATCTCAAGATTCTGCCGACCCCCTATCTTCAGCTTGAAGAGGTCGAACTCTCGGTGCCGGCGCGGGGCACCGACGTCAACGTCGCCGAACTGCATCTTGAGATCGCGCTGATGGCGCTGACGCGCGGCGAGGTCGATTTCGTCGAGGCGCAGTTCGTCGATCCGCATGTGCGTCTGCGCCTGGAGAACGAAGCGTTGCCGCTGTGGCGGCCGACGCATGGATTCACCGGGCAGATGCGCTTCGAGCGCATTTCGGTCACGGGCGGCAGCCTCACCGTGGACGATCCGGCGGTGAGCCGCGCCTATCATTTCGACAATATCGTCCTCTCGGCCGAGGCCGATGCGCTGACCGGTCCCTTCCGCGGCGACGGACATTTCGACATGGCCGGCGCGGCGAACGTTTTCCGCTTCTCGACCGGCACGCGCCAGGGCGCGAGCCTGCCGCTCAAAGCGATCTTCGACGAAAACGCCCGCCATCCGGGCGCCGGTTTCGACGGCAATCTCGTCTTCGACCAACATGCAGCCGAATTCGCGCTGCCCAGCGCCGCCGGCACTTTGCATCTGACGGGCAGCGGCCCGTTCGATCTGCCGTGGCAGGCGAGCGGCACGCTCAGCGCCGCGCTGCGCAAGGCCACGCTCTCGGGCCTTGAAATTCAGATCGGTAACGATCTCGCCGCGAACCTCGACGGCAGCGCCGCCTTCGATCTCGCCGCGCCAGCCTCTGCGCATCTGAAACTCCATGCGCAGCAACTCGATCTCGATAGGCTGCTCACGGCCAAAGATGCGGCAGCCCCGTCGCAGCGGCTTTTCTCCACCTTCACCGATCTCGCGGCGGCGCCGAATATTTCGCTCCTTGGCCTGCCGCTCGGGCTGGATTTTTCCGCCGACACACTGATCCTCGGCGGCGAGGCCCTGGGCAATGTCGCAGGCGCGGTTGCCGTGTCTGGGCCGCAGCGCGATGCGGTGAGATTTTCCGCAGGCGATCTCGTCGGTGCGCATATCGCCGTCGACGGACAGATCGAGACGGGGGCCGCGCCCGCCTTCAAAGGCCACGTCGCTGGCGGCACCGATAATCTTCCGCGCCTCAACGCTTGGCTCGCGGCGAACCTGCCGAAACTCGCGTTGCCGGATTGGCCGCTCCAATCCCTTGGCGTCGATGGCGCGGCCAATATTTCGCAGGTCGGCGCCGTCGGCAGCGATCTCACCTTGCGCGTCAATGGCTCAGTGCTGACGGGCACGCTCGCCTATACCAAGGAGATTGCCGCAGAGCCGGCGCGGCTTTTCGCCGACCTCTCGGCGCAAAGGCTCGAATTGCCGAGCCTGCCCGATCTCTCGGCCTTGGCGCAGCAGACGCGCGACATGGATCTCGGCCTGCGTTTCGATGCGCAATCGGTGAAGCTCGCGGGATCGCGCGCGGGGGCGATCGAGACCGGGCAAATCCAGTTCGATTTCGAGAAGACCGGCGCGGCGGCGGTGCTGAAAAGCCTGCACGTCAGCGGCTTCGATGGCGCGAATGTTACGGCGAACGGGCGCTGGAACCCACAAGGTGGCGATCTCGCGCTTCAGCTCGACGCCCGCCGCGTCGATGAAATCGCGGCGCTCGTGGCGCATCTTGCGCCAAGCCCGGAGACCAATTTTATCGCTGCGCATAGCGCGGAATTTTCGCCTACCCATCTCGGCCTCGCGATCGAGGGCACCACCGATAATGGCGCCATGAGCTTAACGGGGCTGAGTCTCGCCGGCACGGCCGGAGAGACTCGGTTCCTTGCCAGCGGGACACCGGGGCAGGGCAAGAACATCGCGCTCTCGCTGCGCGCCCAAGCGCCGGACGGGCGCGCCTTGCTGCGCCAATTCGGCTTCGCGACCGTGCCGGGAAAACGGTTAGGTGAGGCGGCCATCGACGCGACAGCGCATGGATCGCCCGACCATCTCGACACCCGCTTCTCCGCGTCGGTCGCGGGCGCGAATCTCGATTTCACCGGCGATATTGCCGAGGCGGCGAAGACGCCGCGCGCCGCGGGCACGGTGAAGATCGCCAGCGCCGATCTTTCCGCGCTGTTGCGCGCCCTGGGGCTGGCGGCTCCCGATCTTGCAATCACTCTGCCGCTCGATGTGAGCGCCGCCGTGCAGGCAGACGGCGACGGTCTGGTATTGCGCGCGATCAGCGGTTCGTGCGCCGGGAACAAGATCGCGGGCTCGCTGAGCTATAGTGGGGATCGTGGCGTCACCAGCACATTGCAGACGGATGCGCTGTCGCTCGGTGCGGTGCTGCAATTGGCTCTGGGGCCGCCGCGTCCGGTGAAAAGCGGGCAGCTCTGGTCCTCGGCGCCGTTCGCCGCACCGATCAAATTGCCGCCGGCCCTCGTCGCCATGCATGTTGGCGTGCTCGGTCTTGCGGGCGCGGGGGTTGCGCGTGATGCGGATTTCAATCTCGCGCTTGCGGAGGGTCAGGTCGGTCTCAAGAATTTTTCGGCGAAGCTCGGCGGCGGCCGCCTCCTCGGCGATCTGACGTTGCGGCGGAGCGGTGCGACCGCCGCAGCCGAAGGGCATATGAGCCTCGATCACTATGCGCTCGATTTGCCGACCGCGAAGGGTACCGTTTCCGGTAAATTCGATCTCGCGGGGACGGGGCAGAGCGCCGATGCACTCATCGCCGGGCTCGCCGGCTCCGGCGCGTTCACCGTTACCGAGCTTTTGCTTTTGAGCAGCGATCCAGGCGCGCTCGCTCGCGTCTTAGGCGATGTCGAGGAAGACCGGCTCAGCCTCGACGAGACGGAGATTGATCGCGCGCTCTCGGATGCGCTCGATCAGCATGCGCTCGAAGTCGCGAACGCGAATTTCGATGCGAGTCTCGTCGCGGGCGTGTTGCGGTTCACCGGCAAAGGATCGGCGCCCGCCGCCGGCACCAGTGGTGTGACACAGGATACGCAGGCTTCGCTCGACCTCAAGACATTGCGGCTCGATCAAAGCAGCGTCATCACGCTCACCGCGCTGCCGCGGAATTGGAGCGGTGCGCCGCCGCAGGTGGGGGTCGAATGGACCGGTCCGCTTAAAGCGCCGGTGCGCAATCTCGATGCGACGAGCTTCGTCAACGCGCTCGCCGCGCGCGCCATTGCGCGCGAGACGGCGCGGATCGAGGCGCAGGAATTCGATGTCCATGAGCACGCCGTCGCGCTCAACCGGCTACAATCCCTGCGCCGGGAGGAGGCCGACCGGCAGCAAGCGAGCGCGGATGTCGAACGCGCGGCCGCGCGGGCGCGGGAGCGGCAGGCGACCCTCGATCGCTTGCGCCAATTGCTGACGGTGGAGCAGCAGAAGGCGCAAGAGAAGGTGCAAGAAAAGCCGCCAGAGAAAACCGAAGAGCCGGCAACGCAAAAGCCTTTGCCGATTAGCCCCGTGCCGCAGCAGGCGGCACCGGCGCCTACGCAGCCGCAGCCAGTGCCGGCCGATCCGAGCGCGGCGGGGCGTTATTAAGTCGCAGCGCGGAGTCGCGTCAGCACATAGACGCGGATGGCTGACGACAGATTTGCCGTCCCGCGCCCGGCGTCGATCTCGCCGATGAGCGCCGCGAGCGGGAGGCCACGCGCGCGGGCGATGTCGCGCAAGGCGTCCCAGAAGGCGCTTTCCAGCGAAATACTGGTGCGATGGCCGGCGATCGTGAGCGAATGTTTTGCGATGGCGCTCGGGGCCGCCTCAGGCATCGCCCGAATCCGGCGTCCGGCGATGGCCGTCGAGGTGCCGGCGCGCGATCTCGCGATTTTTGGACTCGACCGTGCGCTCGGCCTTGCTTGTGCCGAAGCGCTGGCGATTCTCCGCCGCCTTGTCCGCCGCCGCGGCGCGAGCCTTGGCTTTGCGCACCTGCCGCAGATTGACGATCTCGCTCATTTCTTGCGGAAGGAATCGATGGAGACGACTTTCGCCGCTTCCTCGGGCTTAGCCTCTTCCGCGTCCGGCTTCGCCGCGGCCTTGCTCGCGGGCTTCGCGGCGGGCACGGGCTTGGGGCTGATCTCGGCGGGTTCGCTGCCGCTGCCGCGCGGCTTGGTTTTTTCGGGCGGGACCGCGCGGGGCGATGGAGCGGCGGCAATAGTCGGCGTACCAGACGGCGCGGATTCTTGGGCGTCGGCCGCGATCTCGAATTTCAAGCCGAATTCCACCGAAGGGTCGAAGAAGCCGCTGACGGCGTCGAAGGGGACCGCCAGGGTTTCTGGATTGCCTTGAAACGAAAGGCCGACGTCGAAGCCCTGCTCGGTGACGGTGAGATTCCAGAACTGATGCTGGAGCACGATGGTCATTTCGTGCGGGAATTCCTTACGCAGCTTGGGCGAGAGCCGCACGCCCGGCGCATCGGTGCGGAAGGCAATGACGAAATGGTGGTTGCCCGGCAGCCCGTCGCGGGCCGCCTCGGCCAAGACCTTGCGGAGAACGGAGCGCAGGGCATCCTGCACAAGGAGATCGTAACGGATGAGATCAGTCGCCATTCCAATGTCCCTGCCCCGGGAAGTGGAGGCTTCTGTTGCCAGGTGCCTCCGAACCCCGCCTTAGAGTGCTACCCCTAAGGACTTTAAATCGGTACTATTACCGCATTACGCGGCAACAGCCACCGGAGCATAGTTGTCGTTGGCAACTATAAGATTAGCCCGATGACGGTGGAACCATGCCGAGCAAAAGAACACCCTTTACACTCCCCGTCGAACCTATTTCGCCCCCGCCAAAATCCGCCGCCGGTATGATCGGAGCGAACTTTGGTGGAGGCGCCGGGTACCGCCCCCGGGTCCGAAGAGCTTATTGCGATGCCGTTTATCGCCATAGCTGCACAAGGCAGCGGCCCAAATATAGGCAGAGACTGGTAAATTAGAAAGTCCCGGGTGCGGCCGGCATGTGGACGGATGCACAAGCTGGGGACGCGGCGCCGTCGCGACTTCCGCGCGCGTGCCGGGAATGCGAAGCCAGGGATGGACTTACCACAGACACTGGGACCCGATGGACACCAAAACGGACGCGGAGATCGGAGCAGGCCAGACGCTCGCACCTTACGGCCTGATCGGCCTCTGCCTGAGCCTTGTCGCGGCGCTTTTCCTGACCGCAATCCTCATGGCGGCGGTCGTCGGGGCCGCCTTTCTCGCAGCGGGCGTGCTGCATGGCTGGGCTGGCGCGCGCGCCGCTTTGGCGTCGGTCGTGGCGGCGCAGCAGGGGGACAATGAATTCAGCACGGCCCGGCTGGAGTTTGGCCTCTTCCTTTATGCCGCGGCGCTGGTGGCGCTGCTCCTCATCGCGCGCTGGCGCGGCGGCGCGGATTGGCGCAGCCTTGTGGCGTGGCGGCCACCGGCGTGGCCCTGGCGTGACAAAGTGCTGTGGGGCATCGCCGCTTTCGGGCTCCTCTATGGCTTCGCCTCCAGCGCCGCGCTCGGCTATTTCTATCCGAAATCGGACAGCTGGCTCCTCATTCCGCGCGACCATTTGAGCGCCGCCCTGTTGCTCGCGCTCGCGGTCGTGGGGGCGCCGCTAGTCGAGGAAACCTATTTCCGCGGCTGGATCTACACGAGCCTGAGATTCCGCCTGGGGCTGTGGCCGGCCGTGGTGATTTCGGCGCTTCTGTTTGGGCTCGCGCATTATGAATCGACGCATCTTTACGCGTTGGCGGTCTTTCCTCTTGGTCTCGTTCTCGCCGCGCTGCGTGAGCGGACCGGAAGTACCAGAACCTCGATGCTGTTTCACGCCGTCAATAATCTCATCGCCTTCTTCAGCGCCGGCCTTTCCGGGAGTTAGCCATGCGCGCCTATCTCGATCTTCTTGAAACGATCCTCGCGCAAGGCACCGAGAAGTCCGACCGCACCGGCACCGGCACGCTGTCGGTCTTCGGCCATCAGATGCGCTTCAATCTTGCCGAGGGCTTCCCGCTGGTGACGACGAAGCGGCTGCACTTGCGCTCGATCATCTATGAATTACTGTGGTTCCTGAAGGGCGACACCAATATCGGCTATCTCAAGGAGCATGGCGTCGGCATCTGGGACGAATGGGCCGACGCCAACGGCGACCTTGGCCCCATCTATGGCAAGCAATGGCGCGCCTGGCCGACGCCCGATGGGCACACGATTGATCAGATCAGCGAGGTGATCGCCGCGATCCAGCGCGATCCATTCTCGCGCCGCCTCATTGTCTCGGCCTGGAACCCGGCCGATCTCCCGGCCATGCATCTCGCGCCCTGCCATTGCCTGTTCCAATTCTATGTCGCCGCGGGCAGGGACGGCGTGCCCAGGCTTTCCTGCCAGCTTTATCAGCGTTCGGCCGATGTCTTTCTTGGGGTGCCATTCAATATCGCGAGCTATGCGTTGCTGACGCAGATGGTCGCGCATGTGACGGGCTTCGCGCCCGGCGATTTCGTGCATACGTTCGGCGATGCGCATCTTTATGTGAACCATATCAACCAGGCGCGTCTTCAGCTTGCGCGTACGCCGCGTTCGCTGCCGCGGCTCAAGCTCAATTCCGATGTCAAATCGATCTTCGATTTTCGCTACGAAGACATCGTCGTCGAAGACTATGCGCCGCACGACGCGATCAAGGCCGATGTCGCAGTGTAATGCCGGCGCCATCGGTCGATTTTGAAGGAAATATTTCCTTCTATGAGATTTCACATTCGTCGATTAGCCTTGACGTTGTTGCATGACATTTGACATGCAGCCGAAGTCAATGAGCAAGAGACGTCCCCATGTTCCGCAGCTTTTTCCTCGCCGCCGGTCTTCTCTCGTCTTTAAGCCTTAGTCTCACGTCCGCCGAAGCGCAGTCTCTGCCGGAAGAGATCGTCAACGCCCTGAACAAGGTCTGGGGCGTGCATCCGGGCTTCCGCGCCAATCATGCCAAAGGCATTGTTGGTCAGGGCACGTTCAAGGCGACGCCTGAAGCCGCCACGCTGAGCAAGGCGGCGATCTTCACCGGCGACACGATCCCCGTGACGATCCGCTTTTCCGACAGCGGCGGCTTGCCCAACGTTCCCGACGGGTCGCCGCAGGCGGTGCCGCATGGGCTTGCGATCAAGTTCCATCTCAAGGACGGCAGCGAGACGGACATCGTCATCAACTCGCTAAAATTCTTTCCCGTCGCGACGGGCGAGGGATTCCGCGATCTTCTGCTCGCCATTGCCGCGAGCCCACCCGATGCGCCGAAGCCGACCAAGCTCGATCTCTTTTTCAAGGCGTATCCGCGCGCCCCGGCGGCCTTCGCCGCGCTTCAGCAGCCGGACAGCTTGGCCGACGAGCAATATAACGGCGTCGATGCCTTCGTCTTCGTCGACAAGAGCGGCAAGAAGCAAGCCTTCCGCTACATCGCGGCGCCGGAAAAGCTCGTGCATATCAGCGATGCGGAAGCGGCGAAGAAGCCGCCGAACTATCTCTTCGACGAGATCGCCACACGCATCGCGAAACATCCCGTGGTCTTCCACCTGGAGGCGCAGCTTTCCGCCCCCGGCGATGTGACCAAGGATCCGACAATCGCCTGGCCGGCGGACCGCAAAGTGGTTGATCTCGGCGTGCTGACGATCGACAAGATCGACGCGAATTCTCTCGAAGAGCAGAAAAAGCTGCTGTTCCTGCCGGGGGCGTTGATATCTGGCATCGAGGAATCGGACGATCCACTCGTCGATGTGCGCGACGGCGCCTATGCCGTCTCCTTCGGTCGGCGCAGCCAATAGGGCAGCGGACGCGCATCACTGGCGTTTTCGGGTCTTTGTCGACCGCATCGGATTGGTCCGAAAACCGCGGCGCACTTTTCGGTCCGATGCTTTAGGTTGCGCCCGACGCGCTTCTATGCGCAAAAGGCGCCATGAGCGCGCAAGCCGGTAAAGAAGACAAAAAAATCGCCATTCGCCCTGCAACGCCTGCTGACGCGGGGCTGATCTTCTCTTTCGTCAGCGAACTCGCCGCCTTCGAGCATCTCACGCATGAAGTGCAGGCTGACGAGCCGGGACTCAAAGCGGCCTTGTTTGGTGCTAATCCCCGCGCATTCGCCGAGATCGCCGAATATGATGGCGCGCCGGCCGGCTTCATCCTCTGGTTCTATACGTTCTCCAGTTTCGTCGGTCGCCACGGCATCTGGATCGAAGATCTCTATGTGCGGCAGGAATTTCGCGGCAACGGCCTCGGCGCCGCCCTGCTGCATGGGATCGCCCGCCGCTGCGTCGCGGAAAAGCTCGGCCGGCTCGAATGGTCGGTGCTGAACTGGAACGAAAACGCCATCCGCTTTTATCAGAGCGCGGGCGCGCAGCTTAAGTCCGAATGGACCATTTGCCGGATGGAGGGCGCCGCGCTCGCGAAATTCTCCGCGGAAGTTGAACGCGCATGAGCCTGCCTCTGGTCGGTGTCGTCGCTATCGCCGACAATGGCGTGATCGGCCAAGGCAATGCCTTGCCGTGGCATATTTCGGCCGATCTCAAGCGCTTTCGCGCCTTGACGCTCGGCAAGCCGCTGATCATGGGGCGCAAGACCTTCGCTTCGCTCGGCCGGGCGTTGCCGGGACGCGAGACGATCGTCGTTACACGTGATAAGAACTTCGTGCCTCCCCCCGGCGTTTTCACGGCGGGGGACGTCGGATGCGGCTCGGGCGCTTGGCGAGCTGCGCGCCAAAGCGCTTGGCGCGGCGGAAATCATTGTCGCCGGCGGCGGCGAGATTTATGCGGCCATAATTGACCGGCTGGACCGGTTGCATGTGACCTATGTGCATCTCGCGCCGGCGGGCGATGCCTTTTTTCCGCCCATCGACTGGTCACATTGGCGGGAGATTTTCCGCGAGGATCACCCGCCGGGCGAAGGCGCCGATGCAGCCTATGCGTTCGTTGATTATATTCGTGCCGAGTGATCGGCGCCGTGTCGAGGAAGGATTTTTATGCCCTGGAGCAATGACGGCAAGGACGGCGGCTCGTGGAAGCCGAACAATCCTGGCCCCTGGGGTCAGCCGCCGCGGCCCAATCGGGCCGATCTCGAGGAATGGCTGCGCCGGGCGCAGGCGCGGCTGCGCAGTTGGCTGCCGGGCGGCGGCATCGGCGGCCAGGTGCTCGTCGCGCTCGGCCTCCTCGGCGTGCTGCTCTGGCTGCTCTCGGGTTTTTACACGGTCGGGCCCAACGAGGTTGGCCTCAACATGATTTTCGGCCGCTATACGGGCAAGACGAGCTCGGGCCTCAATTACAATCTGCCTTATCCGATCGGCGCGGTCCAAAAGCTCGCGGTGACAGATCGCAACACGATCAACATCGGCTTCATCACCCGCCAGGATGACCGCACCGGCGAGCAGGCGACCTTCGACCTGCCAGAGGAAAGCCTGATGCTGACCGGCGATCAGAACATCGCCGATGTGAAATTCGTGGTGATCTGGCAGATCGATCCGGTGCATCCGGAGGATTATGCCTTCAATGTCGCCGACCCCGACGATACGGTGAAGGCGGTGGCCGAGAGCGCCATGCGCGCCGTGATCGGCCGCAGCCTGATCCAGAACATCCTTACCGCCGAGCGCAAAGTGATCGAGCCGGCGGTGCAGGATCAGATGCAGAAAATCCTCGACAATTACAAAACCGGCGTTCTTGTTCTGCAGGTGCAATTGCAATCGGTCGATCCGCCGCAAGAGGTCATTGCCGCCTTCCGCGACGTGACCGCGGCACAGCAGGATCGCGACCGGATGCGCAATGAGGCCGATGCCTATGCCAATCGCGTCGTGCCGGTGGCGCGCGGCCAGGCGGCGGCGATCCGCCAGCAGGCGGAAGGCTATCGCTTGCAGACGGTCGATGAGGCGACCGGCCAAGCCTCGCGCTTCTCCCAGGTCGAGGCGCAATACAAGAACGCGCCGGCCCTGACGCGCGAGCGCATCTATCTCGAGACGATGGAAAAGATTCTCGGCGACAGTGACAAGGTGGTCATCGAGCAAGGCGCGGGTCCGGGCGTTCTGCCTTATCTGCCGCTGCCGCAGCTTGCGCCGGGTTCCGACGCCAATGGAGGAGCGAAATGAAGAGCGCGATGGGCTTTTTCATCGTCCTCGCCGCTGTCGTCGCGATCGTCGTCGCGGCCGCGTCGATCTTCACCGTCGGCCAGACCGAGCAGGCGCTGGTCCTGCGTTTCGGCGATCCGGTTGCCGGGCGCGGCCTCGTGACCGATCCGGGGCTGCATTTCAAGATTCCCTTCATCGAGAATGTCGTTCTGCTCGACAAGCGCATCCTCGATGTCGAGACGCCAACGCAAGAGGTGCTCGCGGCCGACAACACGCGCGTCGAAGTCGATTCGTTCCTGAAATACCGGATCGCCGATCCGCTGAAATTCTATCAGACCGTCGGCGACACTGACCGCGCTGGCGAACAGCTCGGCTATATCCTCAATTCGGCCGTGCGGCGGGTTCTCGGCGATGCCAGTCTTATCCAGATCGTCAGCGGCGAGCGCGAAGCTTTGATGGGCGCCATTCGCGAGCAGGTTAATCAGCAGACGGCCAAGCTCGGCGTCGCCGCTGTCGACGTGCGCATCAGGCGGACCGATCTGCCGCAACAGATTTCCGAAAAAGTGTTCAGCCGCATGCAAAGCGAATGGGCGCGCCAGGCAGCGCTCTATCGCGCGCAGGGCACGGAGGCAGCGCAGGAGATCACCGCCAAGGCCGATCGCGACGCCGTGGTCCTGAAGGCGGACGCGCAGCGTGACGCCGATCAGATTCGCGGCGCGGGCGACGCGGAGCGTGCGCGCGTCTTCGCGGCGGCCTTCGGTAAGGATCCGGATTTTTTCGCCTTCTACCGCTCGATGCAGGCCTATGTCGCCGGATTGAAGCCGGCGAACACGCGCTATGTGCTCAGTCCGAACTCCGCCTTCTTCCGCTTTTTCACGCCCTCGGGCGAGGCGGGGGCGGCGGCATCCGCCGCGCATTGATCTGCGGGCGCGGGGACGCCCGGATGTCTCAAAATCCGCGTGAACTCACGCGCGCAATGGGCTAGTTTTCAGTTCTAAATACTTAGAGCGGGATTTATGCGAAAAACCGGTCTCCACTTTTTCGTATCCCGCTCTAGGTGCAGGAGATGTGGATGATTTCGTTCCGGCAAGTGGCGGCCGCTTTTCCCGGCGCGCGGCGTATTCTGTTGACGGTGGCCGCGAGCGGCCTCGTGCTTTGGGGCGTCGCCGGGGCGCCGGCCGCGTCCGCCGGCGACAGGCCGGATTCCTTCGCCGATCTCGCCGCCTCGGTCAGCGATGCGGTGGTCAATATTTCTGCGACGCAGACTTATGAGGACAAGGATTCCGCAGGCGCCCCGAATCTCGATTCCGGAACGCCGTTCGACGATCTTTTCGACGAGTTTCTGCGCCGCCGTCAGCAGGGCGGCGGTGGCGATGCCGGGCGCCCGCAAATGCGCAGCTCGAATTCGCTTGGCTCCGGTTTTGTCATCGATCCGTCCGGCATCATCATCACCAACAACCACGTCATTGCCGATTCGGACGAAGTGACGGTGATCTTCACCGATGGCACGAAGCTGAAAGCCCAGGTCATCGGTAAGGATGCGAAGGTCGACGTGGCCGTGCTTAAGGTGAAGGCCGATCATCCGCTGAAGGCGGTGAAGTTCGGCGACAGCGACAAGATGCGCGTCGGCGATTGGGTCATCGCCGTCGGCAATCCCTTCGGTCTCGGCGGCAGCGTGACGGCGGGCATCGTCTCGGCGCGCCACCGCGACATCGATTCCGGCCCCTATGACAATTTCATTCAGACTGATGCGGCGATCAACAAGGGCAATTCGGGCGGCCCGTTGTTCGACATGGACGGCGAAGTTATCGGCATCAACACCGCCATTCTTTCGCCCTCCGGCGGCTCGATCGGCATCGGCTTTGCGACACCCTCCGACACGGTCATGCCGGTCATCGATCAATTGCGCAGATATGGCGAGACGCGGCGCGGCTGGCTTGGTGTGCGGATTCAATCGATCGACGATTCGATCGCCGAGAGTCTCGATCTCGGCAAGGTGCGCGGCGCGCTCGTCGCCGGCACAGACTCCGGCGGCCCGGCGGCTGAGGCCGGGATCGATACGGGCGACGTGATCGTCAAGTTCGACGGCGTCGATGTCGCCGAATCGCACGATCTGCCCAAGCTCGTGGCCTCCACGCCAGTCGGCAAGGAGGTCGCGATCGTCATCGTCCGCAAGGGCCAGGAGCTGACCAAGACGGTCAAGCTCGGCGAGCTCGAGGACGGCGACCAGAAGGCCTCGCTCACGGCCGACGATCTCGGGAAGAGCCGGAAATTGCTGGTGCCGCCGGCCGAGAAGACGCTGGGCATGGCCCTCTCGTCTCTTGATGAGACCTCGCGGCTGAAATATGCGATCAAGGATTCGGTTACGGCGGGCGTTGTCGTCACGGGGGTCGATTCGGATTCCCCCGCGGCGCAGAAGAACATCCTGCCGGGCGAGGTGATCCTGGAAGTCAATCAGGATCCGGTGCGCGCCCCAGCCGACGTGGCTCGGAAAATGCGCAATCTGAAGAGCGCCGGCAAGAAGCTCGCGCTGCTGCTCGTCTCGACGCCACAAGGCGAAGTGCGCTTCGTCGCGATCAATCTCTAGAGCGCGCGGCCGTTAACCGAGTCGCGTGATCGGACGCATATCCACCCGCCGTATTTGCGAATCCGAAGTGGAGCCGTCCTTGACAGCCCGACAGGCGCCGCCTATGTCCAAGCCGCTGTTAGCACTCTCGTCTATCGAGTGCTAACAGCCCCAGTCATTTTCAATCCGTCCAGCGCCGGTGCCCTCGGCTTTTGGCGTTGTTCGCGAAACGTTCAAGGAAGCAACGCAAATGACTTTCCGACCCCTGCATGACCGTGTCGTCGTCAAGCGTCTCGAAGGCGAGGAAAAGACGAAGGGCGGCATCATCATTCCGGACACGGCGAAAGAGAAGCCCCAGGAGGGCGAGATCGTCGCCGTCGGCCCTGGCGCCCGTGACGAAAGCGGCAAGCTCGTCCCGCTCGATGTGAAGGCCGGCGATCGCATCCTTTTCGGCAAATGGTCCGGCACCGAGGTCAAGATCGATGGCCAGGACCTCCTCATCATGAAGGAGAGCGACATTCTCGGCATCGTCGGCTGAATGTCCCGGCTCTAGCGAACCCCCAATTCAGGAGTTTCCCACAATGGCAGCCAAAGACGTACGTTTCTCCTCCGATGCCCGCGACCGCTTGTTGCGCGGCGTTGACATCCTCAACAATGCGGTAAAGGTCACGCTTGGTCCCAAGGGCCGCAATGTCGTGATCGAAAAGAGCTTCGGTGCTCCGCGCATTACCAAGGACGGCGTGACCGTCGCCAAGGAGATTGAGCTCTCCGACAGGTTTGAGAATCTCGGCGCCCAGCTAATCCGCGAGGTTGCCTCGAAGCAGAACGACATCGCCGGCGACGGCACGACGACCGCGACGATCCTTGCTTCCTCGATCGTCCGCGAAGGCACCAAGGCAGTGGCCGCCGGCCTCAACCCGATGGACCTGAAACGCGGCATCGACCTCGCTGTCGAGGCGATTGTGGGCGACCTCAAGGCCAACACCAAGAAGGTCACCTCCAACGACGAGATCGCCCAGGTTGGCACGATTTCGGCCAATGGCGACACTTCGATTGGCCAGATCATCGCCACCGCGATGCAGAAAGTTGGCAATGAAGGCGTCATCACGGTGGAAGAGGCCAAGAGTCTTGAGACCGAGCTCGACGTCGTCGAGGGCATGCAGTTCGACCGCGGCTATCTCTCGCCCTATTTCATCACCAATCCCGAGAAGATGATCGCCGAGCTCGAAGATCCCTACATCCTGATCAACGAGAAGAAGCTGTCGTCGCTCCAGGCGCTGCTGCCGGTGCTCGAAGCCGTCGTGCAGACCGGCAAGCCGCTGCTGATCGTGGCCGAGGACGTCGAGGGCGAGGCGCTCGCCACGCTCGTCGTCAACAAGCTGCGCGGCGGCCTCAAGGTCGCGGCCGTCAAGGCGCCGGGCTTCGGCGATCGCCGCAAGGCCATGCTGGAGGATATCGCGATCCTCACCGGCGGCCAGCTCATCTCCGAGGACCTCGGCATCAAGCTCGAGAACGTCACGCTGCAATTGCTCGGCCGTGCCAAGCGCGTCCGCATCGATAAGGAAACGACGACGATCATCGACGGCGCCGGCGCCAAGACCGACATCGAGGCGCGTATCGCCCAAATCAAGGCGCAGATCGCTGACACGACCTCCGATTATGATCGCGAGAAGCTCCAGGAGCGCCTGGCCAAGCTCGCCGGCGGCGTCGCCGTCATCCGCGTCGGCGGCGCGAGCGAAGTCGAAGTGAAGGAAAAGAAGGATCGCGTCGACGACGCGCTCAACGCGACGCGCGCCGCGGTCGAAGAAGGCGTTCTGCCGGGTGGCGGCGTTCCGCTGCTGCGCGCGGTGAAGGCACTGGACGCGGTCAAGACGACCAATGCCGATCAGAAGGCGGGTGTGGACATCGTCCGCAAGGCGATCCAGACGCCGGCGCGCCAGATTGTCGACAATTCCGGTGCCGATGGCGCGGTTGTGGTCGGCAAGCTGCTCGAGAATGGCAATTATGGCTATGGCTATAATGCCCAGACGGGCGAATATGGCGATCTGGTCAAGCTCGGCATCATCGACCCGACCAAGGTCGTTCGCACGGCGTTGCAGGATGCGGCCTCCGTGGCCGGCCTCCTTATCACGACCGAGGCCATCATCACCGAGCAGCCGAAGAAAGAAGCTCCGGCGATGCCGGGCGGCGGCATGGGCGGCATGGGCGGCATGGACTTCTAATTCGCCTTTGTGCGAAACGACACTTAAAAGCCCCGGGATTCCGGGGCTTTTTGTTTACTTCACTTGTGCGGCCTGGTGCATAGGACGAGAATAACTGTTTGTCGCGTGCGGATCGCTGGCTAAAACAGCGCCGCGCGGCGCGGATCGATCTAAATTGCGTATCCCGCGCTTCCAAGAACTTGGGCCAGGAGGGACAAAAGTGGGTCAGTTGCCGCCGACGGAAAGCAAGAAAACAGCCACGCGGGCTGATCTGTTGAATGCCGTTTATGAATCCTGCAAGGGCCTCTCCCGCGCCCAGGCACGCGATATTTTTGAAATGACATTGGAAGAAATTTCCGCTGCGCTCGTACGCGGCGAGACCGTCAAGCTTCGCTCGTTTGGTCTTTTCTCGGTCCGCGCGAAGCGGGAGCGTATTGGCCGCAATCCGCGCACCGGCATCGAGGTGCCGATCAAGCCCCGTCGGGTCCTCACCTTCCGGCCCTCCCCGGTCCTTGTCGCGCTCATCAACGGCGAAAGCGCCGAATCTGCACAGGAATTGCAGGACTAGCCGGGCCGGCGCGGCGAAATCCAGCCCGGCCGCGTGTTCTCAGAAAAACCGCGAAGATTACGAAGCTGTAACTAGGCTGCAATTTGCGCCTGTGCGCTAAAGCGTGTTTGATCGCTTGAAATGCAGGATAGAGCACCGGACCGAGAAGCGCGCAGCGGTTTTCGAGCGAATCCGATGCGATTAAAAAGACATAAGGACGCCATGACGCCTCGATACCAGCGTCCTTCGCTCTAGTTGAACGGTCTGCATGAAGAGTCTTGCAATTCTCGTTGCGCTTTTCGCCGCCATGGCCGCCTTCGTCGCGGTCAGGATCGGCGATACGACCACGGGCCTGCTGGCCGCAACCTCGCTCATCTGCGCCTATACGACATTCCGCTCACAGCATATTTCGAGCTATCTGCGGATTTTCGTCGCGATCTTTGCGATCGAGGTCATCGTCTTCGGCGTGCTGTGTCTCGCGGCGCAGCTCCATCAATGGCCCCACGAATGGGCCGATTATCGAGATTCCCGAGAGCCTGCCGCTCAGCGTCGCGTTTTTCGCGATCGGTGTCTATGCGATCTCCTTTGTGCCGCTCGTCCGCTCGATGATGCGGATCGCCGACCGCTATTTCAATTCGCCCGATGTCTCGAGCGCCAGGGTCTGGCCGCTCCCGTCCTATCGCGCGGCCGAGCGCAAGATCGGCGCGGCGATGGTGGTCTTCCTTGTCCTCATCAATCAGGCCGAGGTCGGCATCAACATCCGCCTCTCGTTCTTCTCGCGCGATTGGTTCAACGCGATCCAGAACAAGGACGCGAAGGCCTTCTGGTATCAGCTCTTCACCGTCTTCATGGTCTGGGCCTTCCTCTACATTTTCGCGGCCGTCGTCGAATATGTCGTCACCTCGACCCTGGTCATCCGCTGGCGGCGCTGGCTCACCGGCTTCTATCTCGATCGCTGGCTTGGCAATCACCGCCATTACCGCATGTCGCTCGCCGGTTCGCCGGCCGACAACCCGGACCAGCGCATCTCCGAGGATATCAGCCGCTTCATCGATGGCGGCGATGTCGGCTATGGGATTTATTCCTTCTCGATCCTGCTCATCTCGAACCTCAGCTCGCTGGTCTCCTTCGCCATCCTGCTTTGGATTCTCTCGGCGAATTTCACGCTGCCGGGGACGCATATCGCCGTGCCGGGCTTCCTTTTCTGGACGGCGCTGATCTATGCCGCGGTCGGCACCTGGCTCACGCATTGGATCGGCAAGCCGCTCGCGCCGCTCTCCTTCAAACGCCAGCGCTATGAGGCCGACTTCCGCTTTTCGCTGGCGCGTTTGCGCGAATATACGGAACAGGTCGCGCTGCTCTCGGGCGAGGAGACAGAAAAGCGCTCGCTCGGCGCGCGATTTGCCGCGATCGTGGCGAATTATTTCGAGATCATCTCCTGCCGCAAGCGGCTGACGGCGTTCACCGCCTCCTATTCGCAGATCAGCCCGTTCATTCCCTATATCGTCTCGGCACCGTTCTATTTCGCCGGCAAGATCACGCTTGGCATCATGACGCAGACGGCGCGTGCCTTCGGCAGCGTCAATGATGCGCTGACCTTCGTCGTCACCTATTACGTCTATCTCGCCGACTACAAATCCGTCCTCGATCGTCTGACGTCCTTCGACCAGTCCATCGAAAAGGCGGATGCCTACGAGCTGCGCCCGCAACCCGCGCGAGTCGCGCCTGGCGCCGACAATGTCAGCCTCGCCGAAGTGACGCTGCGTCTGCCGGATGGCCGCACGATCGTCGAGGATGCCAATCTTGATCTCGTCTCCGAGATTCCTGCGCTGTTCGTCGGCCCCTCCGGCTCTGGCAAATCGACTTTATTCCGCGCCATTGCCGGCATCTGGCCCTATGGCCAGGGCAAGATCGACCTGCCGCCGTCGGCGAAGCTGATGCTGCTGCCGCAAAAGCCCTATATCCCGATCGGCAGTTTGCGCGCCGCGCTCGCCTATCCCGGCGCCCCGGAGCAATATGACGAGGCGACCCTGCGCAGCACGCTCGAAGCTGCGCAGCTCGGCTATCTGGCGGATAAGCTCGATGTCGAAGGCGTCTGGCAGCAGCAGCTGTCTGGTGGTGAGCTGCAGCGCTTGTCGATCGCGCGCGCCCTGCTCGAAAAGCCGGATTGGCTGTTCCTCGACGAGGCGACGACGGCGATGGACGAGCCGATGGAAGCCGGCATCTATCAGGTTTTGCGCGAAAGATTGCCCAAGACCACGATCGTCTCGATCGGCCATCGCTCGACGATCGAGCAGTACCACGAGCGCCGGCTCGAAATGCAGCCGTCGGGCGGCGGCGTCTTCACGCCGAAGGACAATGTGGTGAAGGCGGCGGAGTAAGGTCCGCCGCTCTACGAAAGCCGCACCGCGAGCTTTTCGTAGAGCTTGTTCTTCTCGTCGAAGACATAGTCGAGTTGCGCGACGGTGACTTCCGCCGCGCCCTGCGCCAGCAGCCAATCGGCGAGCGCTGACACTTTATCTTTGGGGCAGGTCAGCGTCAGCCAGCCATCGGCGAGATGGCGGCGCGGCCGTGCCGAGAAGAGAACTTCCGCATGGGCGAAAAGCTCGACATCCGCCTGGGCGATGCGGGCCGAGACTTCGCGCGTCGTGCGCGCGACTTCCTCGGCCGCGATGCGCGAGAGGATGATGCGCGCGGCCTCGCGCGTTTCGTCCGTCCAGGGCGCCGCGAGCGAGGCGACGAAATTGGCCTCCGAGCGCAAGATCACGCCATCGTCGAGAATCTTCAGCGCATTGGCCGCGAGCGTGCTGCCCGTCGTCGTAATGTCGACGATAAGCTCTGCCGTACCCGCGGCGGGCGCGCCCTCGGTCGCACCGAGGCTCTCGACAATACGGTAATCGGTGACATGGCTTTCGGCGAAGAAGCGCCGCGTCAGATTCACATATTTGGTCGCAACCCGCATCCGCTCGCCGCGCTTGGCGCGGAAGGCGACCGCCACATCCTCGAGGTCGGCCATGGTCTTGACGTCGATCCAAGCCTGCGGCACGGCGACGACAACATTGGCATAGCCGAAGCCGAGCGGCGCCAGCAGCTCGCATTTCGTATCGGCGTCCGGGATGCTTTCGCGCACCAGATCCTCGCCGGTAATGCCGAGATGCGCGGTGCCGGCGGCAAGATGGGTAACGATTTCCGAGGTCGAGACAAAGGCGACTTCGACGCCGTCGAGCCCGGCGATCTTGGCGCGATAATCGCGCACGCCGCGGCCTTGCACGAATTGCAGACCGGCGCGGGCGAAGAAAGCGGCGGCATTCTCCTGTAGCCGCCCTTTCGACGGCACGGCGAGAATGAGCTGAGGCTTTTCCAGTTCGCTCATCGCCACCAATCCGTCTGACCGCGTTCGGGCAAATTCAATCTTTCGATCCAGATCGCCGCGCCGACGGCGCCGATGTCGCCCGCGCCGCCGAGTGATTTGAGCAGGCCGTCAAAACGGCCGCCGCCGACAATGGGCTTATCCTGCGGGCGACCGCGATCAAATGCCTCGAACACGAAGCCGGTGTAATATTCGAGATCGCGGGCAAAACGCGTTGAGAAGGTGAATTCGGCGACATCGAGACCGCGCGCGGCCATGAAGCCAAGCCGTGCGTCGAAGCGATCGAGCGCAGCATTCAGATTGACACCCGTTGTCGCCGCGAGCTGGCGCAGCCGGGCCGAGGCTTGGTCCGGGTCCGTCTCGATGGCGAGAAATTCTCTCAGGATCGCGCGCTGCTCGGCCGGAAAATCCTGGCCGGATTTCAGCGCCGCCTGTTCAAGAAAACGCTCGGCGATCTCTGCTGCCGTGCGGCCGCCGACGCTGGAAATGCCGGCGATCGAGAGCAGGTCTTCGACGAGCGCGCGGGCGCCCGGCTTGTCCGCGCCTTGGAGCGCGGCGAGCACGCCGGTGTGGTCGGGACCCTTATTGTTCGTGCGCGGGGCCAGAATGGCGTCGAGCGATTTGTCCTGCGCATGGCCGCGCAGAATCCGCCGCTGCCATTGCGGCGAGAGATCGAGCGCCGCGACGAGATCGCGGACCAAGCCGTTGTCGCCGAAGCGCACGTCGAGATTGCCCTGACCGAGGGCGGCGACGGCATCGAGCGTGACGCCGAGAATCTCGGCGTCGGCCGCTTCCCGGTCGGGATGGCCGAAATTCTCGATCCCCGCCTGCAGGAACTCGCTCGGCCCGTCGGTGCGATAGCGGAACACGGGTCCGCAATAGCTGTAGGTGGCGGCGCGGCCGGCCGCGTCAGAGGCGAGATAATGCTGGCTGACCGGGATCGTATATTCCGGCCGCAGGCAATATTCGGCGCCGGAGAGATCGCTCGTCAGATAGAGACGGCTGCGGATATCCTCGCCCGAATTGAAGAACAGCGCCGCCCTTTGCAGGATCGGCGGCTCGTAGCACGGATAACCGGAGGCTTCGAGATGCGCGACAAGGGCCGCGGACGCGGCGCGCTTGGCAGCGGCGGAATTTTGGTCGGCGCTCACGGGCATCTCTCGAATTTGCGCTTCTCTTTAGCAATTGCGCGTCGGCGGCGCGATCCCTTTCGGCGGGCAAGGTGAATGGCGGGCAAACGCCAATTCATTTCGCGATTACAAAGTCTTGCCGAAGTTCGGCCACCGCCGCCAGTCCAGCCGCGACGATGACCTGCGCTGGCGGCGTGGCGGAAAAAAGACCGGCGAGTATATCCGCGCGGTTGGCGAGGATCGCGGCGGCGTTTAACGCCTGCTTGTCGGTCAGCTCCCCCGCCGCGGCCGTGGCCGCTTCGCGCAGCAGGATCAAGCGCGCGATCCGCCGCGACGATCCCCCCGCTGTGGCGGCGAAAGCGTCGAGAAGCACCTGGAACTTGGCGCGGACTTTGGGATCGGCGACGATCTCGGCCGGCGTCGCCGTGGGATCGAGGCCGAGGCTTTTGCAGGCCTCGAAATTCGGGAAGATGAGCGCGGCGGCGAAGGGCTGGCCCGCGCCGGCCAGGACAACATCCTGGGCGAAAGGCGCGAAGGCAACGCGGCAGGCCTCGCCCAGCGGGCCGGTGCTGACCCAGGTGCCGGTCGCCAGCTTGAAATCCTCGCTCACGCGGCCGTCAAAGCAAAAGCCCTGGCGTGGCCGGGCAGGGTCAGCGAGCCGCAGAGCATCGCCTAAGCGGAAGAAGCCTTCGTCGTCGAACGCCTGCTGCGTCGCGGCCGCATCGCGCCAATAACCGGACGTCACATTTGGGCCTTTGACCCGCACTTCCTGCTTTTCGCCGCGCGGCACGAGTTTCAATTCGGCGCCGGGCAGCGGCAGGCCGACGCCGCCTTCGGCGCGGATCGCCGGCGTCCAGAAGGTCGTCGCCGGGCCGGATTCGGTCGCACCATAGCCGCTCATCGCCAGAATTGTCTCGCCGCACGCCGCCAGGGCGGCCTCGTTCCACGCGTCATAAGTGGCGCGGCCGATCGGCGCGCCGGCGAAGAACGTAAGCCGCAAATGACGAAAGAAATTTGTCGCGAGTTTTCGGTCGCGGGCCAAATGCGGCAGCAGGACTTCGATCCCCGCCGGCACGTTGAAATGCAGCGTCGGCGAAATCTCGCGCAGATTGGCGAGCGTCGCTGCGATGCCCTCCGGCGTCGGCCGTCCGGCGTCGATATAGAGCGTACCGCCATGCGCCAGGACGAGATTGAAATTCTGGTTGCCGCCGAAACTATGGCTCCAGGGCAGCCAATCGACGAGTACCGGCGGCTCCGCGGCGAGAAAGCGCAGCGCATGGGCGATCATCGCCTGGTTGGCGCAGAGCATTCCCTGCGTCGTGATGACGGCCTTGGGCGCGGCGGTCGAGCCCGAGGTGAACATGAATTTGGCGATCGTTTCCGGGCCCACCTCGGCGCGGTCGAGCGCGGCCGCCGCTTCGGGGGCAGAGAGCAGGTCGGACAAAAGCTCCGCGCCGGGTGGCGGCGCAGTTGCGACAAGGCGTGCCGCCGTCTCCGGCGCTATTGCAAGCGCCTGCGCATAGGCCGCACCATCCTCGGCGAAGACGAGGCCGGGCGTGAGCAAGGCGAAGATGCTCTTTAGGCGCGAAAAGTCCCGCGCATCCAGCGCAGTGGCGGGCGAGACCGGCGCATAGGGAATGCCAGCGTAAAGCGCCGCGAGGCCAAGCAGGGCATGGGCGATGCTATTGCCGGAAAGGATCACAAGCGGCCGCTCGGCGCCGAGGCCGCGCGCCAACAGCGCGGCCGCGAGCCGGCGCGCCTTGGCGCGGGCTTGCGCATAGCTGATCCGCGCCCAATCGCCGCCTGCCGCGCGATCGGCGAGGAAGGTCTGTTCTGGCCGGAGCTCCGCCCAGCAGTCGAGCCAATGGGTGACCTTGGCGTCATACGTTCCGAGCGCAATGGGCGAACGGGCATAAAGCACGCCGTCGCGGCCGGGCGCGAGCGCGATATCGAGCGGGCCGAGATCGACAGGGCGCGGATTTGGGGGGGCGGAAGCCGGCATGGGTGGTTTGATGGGAACTCCGTTCCGGCTATTTATCAACTCTCAGCCGCGGCGGAAGAGGTTGCGACCCGCAAAACCTGGCTTTATGGTCGCGCCGCCGTCGGCCCCGCGGCACGCCATGCGTCGGGGCCAGTCTCCCGGAGCGGGATTCCGCTCTAACACTATAAATCGGCGCAATTTCGTCGACCGGATGAGTTCATCCGGCCGCGCAGCGCGCCGCAGGTTTTGGGGCGTCGCCAAGTGGTAAGGCAGCGGATTTTGATTCCGCCATCCGGAGGTTCGAATCCTCCCGCCCCAGCC
>CAVRQD010000008.1:0-18990 GCA_963723285.1 uncultured Alphaproteobacteria bacterium
CGCCTGCCGTGACGCGGTACTTCGAGAACTCGAAGCTGACGCCGGGCTTGGCGACGTTGCTATCCGTCTGCACATAGACGCCGAATTGCAGCGGGCCGTCGGGCACCTGCACCCGAATCTTCTGCAAATCGACCCCATTTACCGAAACCGCGAGGAGCGAGCCCTTGACGACCGCGCGCAAGATCACGGCGGCGCCCGGCTTGATCCCCAGCGAGGGGCGGGCGAGACTGCCGTTGATCTGCGTCCAAGTGCCGGAGACCTTGCGGTAGAGCTGGATGCCGCCGCTGCTGTCGACCTGAATGACGTCAAAAGTCTTCGCGTCCTTGGCCAGGAAGACGAGACCGATATAGGCGAGGTTGTTGGCGGCGGGCGAGGCCGGCACCGTGCCCTCGACGCAATAATCGCCGTCCGTCGCGTTGAACGTGTTGTTCAGATAGACCCACGAGCTGTTGGGCGTATAGAGCTTCAGGGTCAGACCGGTCTTGCCCAGCGAGGCGTCCGGATCAGTCGGCCAGCCGCCGGTGTTGTCGGTAAAACTATCCGCGAAAATCTCCTTGCCCTTTTGCAGGCTGGCGCAATCGGCATAGGCCGCCGTCGACAGAACAAGGAACGCCGCAACGGCTCGAAAGACGCGCGTCATCCGCAACCCGCTTAAAACGAATTTCAACATGAACATCTCCTACACGTCTTAAACAATTCGACGGACCGCCGGCAGGCTCCGACAAACGTCCGGACGAAAGCTTAGTAGAGCTTTCGCGCCGGCGCCAGCAGCGTGCGCGATCGCATTCGCGCATGACGTTTTCATAAAATCCCGGGCGGCACCTTCGCCCCTATCAAGCACCGTGCAGGAGAATCTCGCGGGTGCGGGCGTCACTGTGCCCGGAGAAATATTTTTGCAAGGCGGCATCGAAAAGCGCCGGATCGCCCGCCACCGCGCCAAAAAGGGTCATCGACGAACGGAATTTGAGGTCATCCGGGCTGCCGAAAATCTCGCGCGCCGAGCGGCCCGCGATCGCCAGCACCAAATCGGTGCACTCGCGCAGCCGCGGACCGAGCTGCGGATGCGCCAGATAGGCGCCGGCCTCGACGGCGGAGCCGATCGCGTAAAACCGCGCCATCGGACTCTGCCCGAGCCCTACGATCTGCGGGAAGATGAACCACATCCAATGCGACGCTTTGCGTCCGGCGCGCAGCTCCGCGCAGACCTCGCCATAGACGGGCGCCTGCGCCTCGACGAAGCGCTGGAGGTTGTCGGCGCCGGGCATCCGCGTCAGAAGCGCGGGGTCTTCAGCGCCGCCGCATGCGCCTTTTCCGCCAGCGGCAGAAATTCGCCTGAGGCGGCGTCGAGGCCGAAAAGCCGCCCGTCGGAGACGCCGAAATAGGCGCCCTGCAAAGCGAGTTCCCCCGCCGCCTCCGCCTCGCGGACGTAAGGAAAGGTCCGCAGATTGGCGAGCGATTCGATGATCGCGGCGCGGCCGAGCTCTTCGGCATAGGCGGCCGCCGGCCCGGTGCGCGGGCCGATCTTGGCCGCGGCCGTACCGAGCAGCGAAATCCATTGGCCGATGAAATCGCCCGGGGCGAGCTTCACATCCTCCCCGGACTGCGTCTCGACATAGGCGCGCACGCCGCCGCACATGGCGTGTCCCATGATGACGATATGCGCGACCTTCAGCACCTTCACCGCATATTCAAGCGCCGCCGACGTGCCGTGGCGTTCGCCATCCGGCGCGTAGGGCGGAATCAGATTGGCGATATTGCGCAGGACAAAGATTTCGCCCGGGTCGGCGTCGAAGATCACCTCCGGCGAGACGCGCGAATCGCAGCAGCCGATGAGCAGAACCTTCGGGCTCTGGCCGTAGTCGGCGAGTTCGCGATAGCGATCCTGCTCGCGGCGGAAACGGCCGCGCAGGAAGACCTCATAGCCTTCGATCAATCGGGCGGGCAGAAGCCCGTTCGCGTCGCTGGCGCTTATCTCGTCCATTGCGTTCTCCCGGCCCGATGCATTTGAAGTTTTTGTTGCAGCCGCTGCGGAATCGCAAGCCGCCCGGCAAGCTGAGCCTTATATGGCACTGCAAAAAAGTTGCGGCACGTTAGCGCAGTTTTCGCCAGGCTTACAGCGCGACGCGAAACCGCAGCCGCACTGATTTGCCATGTGATCCGTGCCGAAAAGGGGCGCGGCCGCAAGCCGGCAAAGCGATACCGCAACGCGAAAAAAGCGCTCCGCGACAATAGCTTCGCGTCTCGGCGGCGCATTGCTATCTGGCGAAGCTCGATAAACTCGGCTAACGAGCATTGCAGATAACGCCGCGCGAAGGAGTTTGTCGGCAATGGATATTCATGAGTATCAGGCCAAGCAATTGTTGGCGCAGTTCGGCGTCGCCGTTGCGCCCGGCGCCGTCGCTTTCACGCCCGAGCAGGCCGTCTATGTCGCAACCGAACTTGGCGGTTCGCGTTGGGCCGTGAAGGCGCAAATCCATTCCGGCGCCCGCGGCAAGGCCGGCGGCGTCAAGCTGTGCTCGCATTATAAGGAAGTGCGCCAGGCCGCGCAGGATCTCATCGGCAAGCGGCTGATCACCACCCAGAATGCGCCCGACGGGCAGCCGGTACAGCGCGTCTATATCGAAGTCGCCACGCCCTATGAGAAGGAATTCTACCTGGGCTTCGTGCTCGACCGCAAAGCCGAGCGCGTCCGCGTCATCGCCTCCAAGCACGGCGGCATGGAGATCGAGGAGATCGTCAAGACCGATCCCAATGCGGTAATCCAGGTCGTCGTCGAACCGGCCGTCGGCCTCCAGGCCTTCCAGGCGCGCGAAATCGCCTTCCAGCTCGGCCTCAATATCAAGCAGGTCGCGCGCGCGGCGACGACGATCCTCGGCGCCTATCGCGCCTTCCGCGATTGCGACGCGCTGATGCTCGAGATCAACCCGCTGGTCCTGACCGCCGACGACAACATCCTCGCCCTCGACGCGAAAATGTCGTTCGACGACAACGCCCTGTTCCGCCGCCCCAATATCGCGGCCATGCACGATTCCTCGCAGCAGGATCCGCGCGAAGCCCAGGCGGCCGAGCACAACCTCAACTACATCGGCCTCGACGGCGAGATCGGCTGCATCGTCAACGGCGCCGGGCTCGCCATGGCGACGATGGACATGATCAAGCATGCCGGCGGCAGCCCGGCGAACTTCCTCGACGTCGGCGGCGGCGCTTCGGCCGAACGCGTCGCGACCGCCTTCCGCCTCGTCCTCTCCGACGAGAACGTGAAGAGCGTGCTGGTCAATATTTTCGCCGGCATCAATCGCTGCGACTGGGTCGCCGAAGGCGTCGTCCAGGCGGTGAAGGAAACCGAGATCAAGGTGCCGCTTATCGTTCGTCTCGCCGGCACCAATGTCGAGGCCGGCCGCAAGATCATCAAGGAGAGCGGCATTCCGATCATCAGCGCGGAAACCTTGGGCGAAGCGGCGGCCAAAGCCGTCGCCGCCTGCCGCGACTTCAAAGCCTCTCTCGCCGCCGCACATTAAGGAACGCGCCATGAGCATTCTGATCGACGAGAAAACCCGGATTATCGTGCAGGGTCTAACCAGCGAAAAGGCGACCTTCCACGCCAAGGATATGATCACTGCCGGCAGCAACATCGTCGGCGGTGTCGTGCCCGGCAAGGGCGGCCGCACCCATATCGGCCTTCCCGTGTTCAACACGGTGAAGGAAGCGGTACGCGAAGCCGGTGCCGAAGCCTCCATCACCTTCGTCGCGCCGGCCTTCGCCGCCGACGCGATCATGGAATGTGCCGATGCGGGGCTCAAGCTCGTCTGCTCGATCACCGACGGCATCCCGGCGCAGGACATGATGCGCGTCAAGCGCTACCTGATGCGCTATCCGAAGGAGAAGCGCACGATGATGGTCGGCCCGAACTGCGCCGGCATCATCAGCCCCGGCAAGGCGATGCTCGGCATCATGCCGCCGCAGATCTATATGCGCGGCTCGGTCGGCGTCATCTCCCGCTCCGGCACGCTCGGCTACGAAGCGGCCGCGCAAATGAAGACGCTCGGCATCGGCATCACCACCAGCGTCGGCATCGGCGGCGACCCGATCAACGGCAGCTCCTTCCTCGACCACCTCACGCTCTTCAATAATGACGACGAGACGGAAGCCGTGCTGATAATCGGCGAAATCGGCGGCCCGCAGGAGGCTGAAGCCGCGGCCTGGGTGAAGGACAACATGACAAAGCCGGTCGTCGGCTTCGTCGCCGGTCTCACGGCGCCGAAGGGCCGCCGCATGGGCCATGCCGGCGCCATCATCTCCGCCGCCGGCGACAGCGCCGCCGAGAAGTCCGAGATTATGCGCTCCTTCGGCCTCACCGTCGCGCCGAGCCCGAGTGAATTCGGCGCCACGATGGCGCAGGTTCTGGCCAAGAGCCAGGCTTCGCACCGCGTATCGGCCTAAGCGGCCGGGCCCTCGTTTCATCAGCGCGGGATGGGTGCGAAGCGCGCATCCATCCCGCCTTTACTTTGTTCATACTGAGAAGGGACGACCCATGAGCTTCACCCTGGTGGAGCAGGCGCGCGCGCGCCTGCAGCGTTCGGAATTGGCGGTACCCGGCTCGAACCCCGGGATGTTCGAGAAAGCGGCGAAGTCGAAAGCCGACATCATCTTCCTCGATTGCGAAGATGCCGTCGCGCCCGACGACAAGGAGCAGGCGCGCAAAAACATCATCGCCGGTCTCAACGAGATCGATTGGGGCACGAAGACGCTGATGCTGCGCATCAACGGCCTCGATACGCATTACATGTATCGCGACGTGGTCGATATCGTCGAAGCCTGTCCGCGCCTCGACATGATCCTGATCCCCAAAGTCGGCGTGCCGGCCGACGTCTATGCCGTCGATATGCTCGTCACCCAGATCGAGGCCGCGAAGAAGCGCGACAAGCGCATCGGCTTCGAAGTGCTGATCGAAACCGCACTCGGCATGGCCAATGTCGAGGCTATCGCGCAATCGAGCAAAAGGCTCGAAGCGATGAGCTTCGGTGTCGCCGATTATGCTGCTTCGACCCGGGCCCGCACCACCGTCATCGGCGGCGTCAACCCGGACTACGGCGTGCTCTCCGACAAGGACGCGAACGGCCACCGCGACTATTTCTGGGCCGACCAATGGCACGCGGCGCAAACGCGCATGATGGTCGCCTGCCGCGCCTACGGCCTGCGCCCGATCGACGGGCCGTTCGGCGATTTCTCCGATCCCGACGGCTACAAGGCCGCCGCGCGCCGCGCCGCCGTGCTCGGCTATGAAGGCAAATGGGCGATCCATCCCTCGCAGATCGATCTTGCCAACGAGGTCTTCACGCCGTCGGAAGCGGAAGTGACCAAGGCACGCCGCGTCGTCGAGGCGATGGCGCAGGCGGCGAAAGAAGGCAAAGGCGCCGTCTCGCTCGACGGCCGGCTGATCGATATCGCCTCAATCCGCATGGCCGAGGCGCTGCTCGCCAAGGCCAAGTCCGTCACCGGCTAAAAATATCCGACCGTCGTGCAGGTTCCGGCGGGGCCACGCCGGAACCTGGAGAAAGTTACTTTTTACGACCACGTCCTTCTTAGGATCGCGTTTTGCGCCTGATCCTGCCCTCAGACGGCCCGGCCGCCGATTACGCTAACCCAGACGCGATCCCGACGGCGTTGCGTCCGCCGCGCGCCGCCGCTGGATCGCGCTCTGTTTAGCTTCAATCAACCTAAACGCAGATCGGGCGGCCCCTTCGTACGAGTTGGGCGCGATTTGCGCGAAAAAGCGCTATACACATCTTCGCATCCCGCGCCGGACGCGGGGCAGCAAGCGAGGAGGCTTCATGGCCGATCCCGAACCGGGCGAAGACACGGGGACAGTTCCGCCCAAGCCCGATTTTTCCGTCAATGGCTTGCGGCGCGAGGCGGCTGTCATCGACGGCACGGCCGCGGATCTGACGCCGCAAGAGCTGCATCAGGAGGCGCTGCACCAAGAGCCACCGCACGAGACGGCGGACTCATCGGAGCCCGTCGCCGAAGCTGCGCTTCCCTTCGGCGAGGCCACCGCCCCTGCCGAGGACGCGAGCGAGCCGCTGGAGCCCGCGCCGGAAGAAGCCCCCATCGAGCCGTCTTCGCCTGAAACGCCACCCCGCGAATACGAGACGAAGACGCGCGGCGGCATTCTCGCCCCTGCGCTGCTGTCGCTCATCATCGGCGGCGCGGCGGGTTTCGGCGGTGCCTATGGCCTGCGCTATCTCGATCATTCCGACGCCGAAATCAACGCGCTCAGGGTACAGCTCGCGCATCTTGAGATGCAGCAACCCGATCTCGCCCGGCAAGACGCCCAGAACGAAGCGCTCGCCAACGCGCAGACCGATCTCACGAAACGCCTGGCGACTGTCGAGGCTGCGGCTAACGCAAATGCCGACGCCATGACCGCCTTGCGCGCCGAGGTCGAAAAACTCGCCGCGCGCAAACCCGTCGCGGCAGCCGGGGCGGCGCCGGATCTTGGCCCGCTGACGCAGCAGGTTGCCTCCGTGCAAGACAAATTGACCGCGCTGACGAGCGAGGTCGGCAATCTCTCGGGCGGTCTCGCGGCACAGAAGAGCCAAGTCGCCGCGACGCAGAACCTCGTCGCACAGAGTACGGCGGCCCATGCCGACGACACCGCTATCGCGCTCATTGCCGGCAGCCTGCTCCGCAAGGTGGAAGCCGGGCTCCCCTTCACAGACGATCTCGCGGCGCTGACGGCGCATGGCGCCGAGAAGACGGCGCTCGCCAGCCTTGCGCCAAATGCGCAGAGCGGTGTCGCGACCAGCGCTGCGCTCGCCGCGCAATTCGCGGCCGAGACCGACGCCATCCTTGCGACCGCGCCCGCGCCGCATGCTAGCGGTTTTCTCGATCGCCTGCTGAAGGATGCCGAAGGGCTGGTGCGTATCCGCAAGGTCGGCGAGGCAAGCGGCAACGGCCTTGCCGCGCGTGTGGTCCGCATCCAGAAGGCGCTCGATACTGGCGCGGTCGAGACGGCCTATCAGCAGTGGACGGCGCTGCCCGCCGCCGCCCAGCAGAAATCTCAGGATTTCGGCACGGCGGCGAAACGGCGGCTCGACACGATCGCTGCGGCGCGCACTATCGAGGCCAATGCGCTTGCCAATCTCGGCAAGGCGAAATCATGAGACCCGCACCGCGGAAGCGCCAGCCATCACGGCGCTTTCGCTTGCGCGAACCTGTGTTAGGCTTCCGCCGGGGCGCCGGCCTGTAAGACGAGTTTGCCGATGATCCGCGTTCTGATTTTCCTTCTCCTGCTCATCGCCGCAGCGCTCGGCGTTTCCTGGCTCGCCAATCACCCTGGCGAAATCTCGCTGACCTGGCAGGGCTATAATATCCAGACGACGGTCGCGGTCGCGACCGGCATCATCGCGGCGATCGCGCTGGTCCTGGCGCTCGTCTTCGGCTTTTTCGGCTATCTTTGGAACCTGCCCGTGCATCTGGCGCAGCAGGCCAGGCGGCGGCGCAAGGAAAAGGGCTATGCCGCCCTCTCGCGCGGCATGATCGCGGTCGGCGCCGGCGATGCGCAGCTCGCCCGCCGCTCCGCCGCCGAGGCCCGCAAGCATCTGGAGCAGGAGCCGCTGACTCTGCTACTCGGCGCCCAGGCGGCGCAGCTCTCGGGCGACCGCGCCGGCGCCGAAGCCGCCTTCCATAAATTGACGCAGGATGCGGCGACCAAGCTGCTCGGCCTTCGCGGCCTGCATATCGAGGCGCAGCGGCGCGGCGACCAGGACTCGGCGCTGCATTTCGCCGAGGAGGCGCACAAGATTGCCCCGCTCGCCTGGTCGAGCAAGGCGGTTCTCGACCATCGCGCCGCGCAAGGCCGGTGGGAGAACGCGCTCGACGTACTCGACCGGCAGATCGCCGCCAAGCTCATCGACAAGGATGCCGGCGAACGCCAGCGCGCCGTGCTCGAGACGGCAATGGCGCAGGAGAAGGAAACGCGCGAGCCGGACGAGGCGTTGGCCCTCGCCCGCAAGGCGCTCGGCCGCGCGCCGGACCTAATCCCCGCCAGCGTCCTGGCGGCGCGGATTCTCGCCCACAAAGGCGATCTGCGCAAAGCCGCGAAGATCGTCGAGGCCGCCTGGGACCGCCAGCCGCATCCCGAACTCGCCGAGGTCTATCTCGATCTGCGGCCGGGCGATTCCAATGCCGACCGGCTGACCAAGGCGCGCACGCTCGCCAAGATCCGGCCGAGCGATCCTGAAAGCCATATCGTCGTCGCCCGCGCCGCTCTGGCCGCGCGCGATTTCGCCGCCGCCCGCGCCGCGATGGCGCCGCTGATCGACGAAGATAAGCGGCCGACGCAGCGCATGTGCCTGATCATGGCCGAGCTCGAAGACCGCGAGACAGGCGACGAGGGCAAGGTGCGCGAATGGCTGGCCCGCAGCGCCCGCGCGCCGCGCGATCCGGTCTGGATGGCGGACGGCATCGCCACTTCGAAATGGGCGCCGATCTCGCCCGCCACGGGTCGCCTCGACGCCTTCGTCTGGCAGGCGCCGGCCGACCGGCTGGGCACGACGATCGAGGCCGATTCCTGGATCGCGCAGGCGGGGATCGCCGCCGAACTCGCGCCCCCAGAGCCTCCGCGGCTCGTCGCCGCGCCCGAAGCCGCGCCGCCAGCGGCGGCCGAGACTCCCGCGCCTGAGACATCCGCGGCGGCACCCGAGATCATCGCTCCGGCCAAGGTGGAAAGGCCAAGCTTCCGCGCCAATGGCGCAGCGGCGGGCCAGAAGGTGATTTTCCCAATGCCCGCCGCGCCGGATGACCCCGGCCTCGCCGAGGAGCCGGAGGCGCCCGCCGCCGCGAGAGCGGATCGGCCTGCCTTGACCGGCTGCGCCGCCTGCTCATTCGTCTAGCTAAAGGATTCGACGCCTGCCCGCGCGCGCCCGGTTGCCAAATCAGCGACAACCGGCATAAGAGAGGCGCGCGGCAGACTTCTCGGCCGCGAGTGAGTAAAATATTTGGAGCGCGTTCTTATCGGAAAAGTCATGCGACTTTTCCGGAGACGCTCTGGAACGCCGCAATAGCTCAGCTGGTAGAGCACCTCATTCGTAATGAGGGGGTCGGGGGTTCGAATCCCTCTTGCGGCACCATAAACTTCTCCAAAAACAGCCAAAATCGTCCAAATCTGATTTAAAATCATACGATTACGCCTTGATTTATGTCCGGGACCGTCCTCAGGAGCCTGTTGGTATCCGAGATGAAATGTTGGTATATGCGTTGGTATGGCGGAGTTACCAGCGCGGCGGATACCAACATGGCTCTAACCGACACGGAAATTCGCGGTGCCAAACCCGGCGCCAAGCTCGCCAAGCTTTCGGACGGTGGCGGCCTTCAAATGTGGATAACGCCTGACGGTGCAAAGCGCTGGCGTCTCGCTTACCGTTTCGCCGACCGCCAAAAGCTCCTCGCCATCGGAGTCTATCCCGCGACAAGCCTCAAGGACGCACGGCAGTCCCGGGACGAAGCCAGGCGGCTCTTGGCTCAGGGGCAAGACCCTTCATCGGCCAAGAAATTCGCCAAGGCCGCGAAGATCGCAGCATCGGCGAACACATTCGATGCCATCGCCTCCGAGCTTTTGGACAAGAAACGGCGAGAGAAGAAGGCAGATAACACGCTCGGCAAGCTCGAATGGCTTTTGAGCCTAGCCAGCCCCGGCATTGGTGCGCGGCCCATTACGGAGATAACCGCACCGGAAATTCTGGCCGTTCTCCGGGCGGTCGAATCACGAGGCAAACGTGAAAGCGCGCGCCGCCTTCGCGCGACCATCGGCGCGGTTTTCCGCTATGCCGTCGCGACCGGTCGGGCCGATGCCGATCCGACCGGCGCGCTTAGGGGTGCGCTCGCCTCGCCTGTTGTCCAGCATCGCGCCGCGATTATCGAGCCGAAAGCCTTTGGCGGTCTGCTTCGCGCCATCGCAAGCTATGAAGGAGCCCCCGAAACCAGCGCCGCACTAGAATTGCTTGCCCTCACTTTCGTGCGTCCTGGCGAGCTTCGCGCTGCCGAATGGACCGATTTCGATCTTGAGGCCGGGGTTTGGTCGATCCCGGCGGACAAGATGAAAATGCGCCGGCCCCATCGCGTTCCCTTGGTGCCGCAGGCGCTCGCCGTCCTGCGAGACCTCCAAGCGATAACCGGCGGCGGCAAATTTCTGTTTCCATCCGTCCGTTCTCCGGCGCGCTGCATGAGCGAAAACACAATCAATGCGGCGTTGCGGCGGCTCGGCTTCGCCAAAGACGAGATGACCGGGCATGGATTCCGTTCGGCGGCTTCATCGATCCTGAACGAAAGTGGACTTTGGAACCATGACGCCATTGAGCGGCAGTTGGCCCACATCGACAATGACAGCGTTCGCCGCGCCTATGCCCGTTCGGAATATTGGGATGAGCGGGTGAGAATGATGACTTGGTGGGCCGACAAATGCGGCGAATTTCGGCGCGGCGGGCAGGTTATCGCCATGCGCGCCGGCGGCTGATCTGAAAGGGCCTAGGCTCCACGCAATCGCCCTGCTATCTCTTGGGAAATTCGTCGAGCCTTCGCGCCCAATGACCGAAACGCCTTTCAAAGCGTGCTGGTATGCGCACGCAAGGCATTGGCGGGGGCGGAAATGGCGACGACCGAGCATACGATAAACGATGCATTGGCATCCGTGCTGAGGAAGACCAAGCGCGCTTGGGCTACTCACGGAGCCGTGAGTTCGGAGAATACACAGACTCTCAAGAACTCTGCTGGCCGACCCGACATACTTATCCAAGAGTCAGGTATTTCGCCGGTCACAATCGAAACTGAAGTCCTACCCGCGGTGACGGTCGAGCAGGAAGCGCGCTCGCGCCTTGGCTGTCTAGTGGCGAGCACGGGCAGGCCCATTCTGGCGAGTATCGCCGTTCGACTGCCTATTCGGCTGCGCGCACTGGCCGATACAGCACTCACCCATGAATTAGACCAAGCGACTGGCCTGGAATACGCGCTGTTCACTGGAAAAGATCATACGGAAGCGGAACGCTGGCCTTCATCGGGATGGCTCATAGGCAGCAGCAAGGACATATCAATACTTGCACAATCAGCCGCCGTCCCACCTGCCTTGATTGAAGACGCGGTGAATAACCTTGTTTCGGGGGTTTCGGAAGCGGCCGGCATACTTGACCAGATCGCCTCGACCCACTCGATCGCACTCGGTAAAATTGCGACCGCACTTTGCCAAGAGGATGGGACACAAACGAGACGCATGGCCGCGACAATTCTCTCCGATGCGTTCGTCTTCCATGAAGCCCTTGCAGGCGCCACGGATCAACTCAAGGACGTTCGAAGTCTTGATGAACTTCGCAGCGCCGGAGAACTCAACAAAACGAAGCTGTTGACCGAGTGGCGCAAAATCTTAGAGGTCAACTATTGGCCGATTTTCGACATCTCGCGCCGCATCTTGGAGGCGGTGCCCACCGGCCAAAGCAAAGTGCTGGTCGAGAAACTGGCAGAAACCGCCGATCAGTTGGTCGAGAACCAGTTGATGCGATCTCACGACCTCACCGGCGCCGTTTTTCAGAAGCTGATCTCAGATCGAAAGTTTCTCGCCGCCTATTACACGACCCCGGCTTCCGCAGCGCTAATGGCCGGGCTGGTCCTTCCGGAAAGCAAACCGCCTCCGGGTGGCGCATGGGGGTTGAACTCAAGCTTGACCTCGTTGCGGATCGCGGACTTTGCTTGCGGCACGGGAACACTCCTTTCAACCATCTACCAGCGCATTGGCCAAATTCACGAACTTTATGGCGGCGACAGCGAAGCGATCCATGCCGACATGATGGGCAAGGTTCTCGTCGGCTGCGACGTGCTGCCCGCAGCGGCGCACCTCACGGCATCGATGCTTTCCGGCGCGCACCCTGCTGTGGTCTATAAGAGCAGCCACATCATGACGCTGGCCTATGGCTTGCAAGTCGATGGGGGCGTCGCGCTGGGCTCCATCGATCTACTGGACAGCCAACGTCGGGCCGCGGTTTTGACGATCACGGCCCAAAAGATCGAAGCCAAAGGCACGTCTCAAAGCGACACTTGGGAAGACCTTCCTGACAAAAGCTTCGACATCGTGGTGATGAACCCGCCCTTTACCCGAGCCACTGGGCAAGAGGGAAACAAGGTCGGCGTTCCTAACCCGATGTTCGCGGCATTCAGTTCGTCGGACGAAGAACAGCGGCAAATGTCGAGGGCAACAAAACGGCTGACGGCCGGCACCTGCTCTCACGGAAACGCAGGTGAAGGGTCTATCTTTGTGGCGTTGGCCGACAAGAAGCTAAAAGACGGCGGCAAGCTCGGGCTTATCCTCCCGCTAAGCATGGTTACAGGTGACGCATGGGAGGGCTGTCGACAATTATTCCGCAAGGACTACAGCGACCTGATTGTTCTCTCCGTCACTGGCCGAGACGGGGGCCTGATGTCGTTTTCTGCCGATACTGGCATGGGCGAATGTATGTTGGTCGCGCAGAAGAGGAAATCGAGTGTCAAGCAAAAGCGGGCGGTCTTCGTCGCTTTCGACCATACTCCTTCCTTCCCAATGATCGGGGCCAACGCCGCGCAACAGATCACGGAAAATCTGCGAGCGGGGGCGATAGCCAAACTGGAAGATGGTCCGAATGGCGGCACCGACATCCGGTTTGGCGACGATGTGATCGGAACTATGATCGACGCGCCGTTGCCGGAGGAGGGCGGCTGGAGCATCGCTCGGATTGCCGACATGGCCTTGGCGCAATCTGCTCACCAGCTTACCCGAATGGGCAGGGTTTGGCTTCCGACAATGGCGCATTCAAACGCCGCTGACATTCCGATGACCCCCGTTGAGAAGCTTGGGAAGATCGGCCCGTACCATGCGGACATTGAAGGTAATACCACGAAGGGAGGCGTTCGTGGCCCATTCAATGTGACCGCGATCTCAAAGGGCAAGGTACCCACCTATCCGTGCTTGTGGAGCCACGACGCAGACCGCGAACGAACCATAGCCTTCGACGCCGCAGAAGAAGCGGTGCCTCGCATTGCCAAGAATGCCAACGAAAAGGACATCATCGCTCGGAAGGTTACGGATGTGTGGGCGACCGCGTCACATCTACATTTCAACCAGAACTTCCAATTCAACAGCCAATCCACGGCCGTCCAATATTCGCCGAGACTGTCCATTGGCGGCCGGGCATGGATAGCGATCAAGTGCAGTTCGCAAGATGCCGAGAAGGTCGCCAGCCTGTGGGGCAACTGCACGCTCGGGCTACTTGTTCACTGGTATTGGGCAAACAAGCAGCAATCTGGACGGGGAAATATTGGAAAGAATCAACTCGCCACCCTTCCCTTCCTAGATGTGACAGCCCTTACCGCCTCTCAGGTTGCCCAGGGTGTGAAGGTCTTTGACGATCTTTCGAAGCTCGAACTGAAACCTCTCCACGATCTGCACACCGACACCAATCGGCACGAACTCGACCGGCGCTTCCTAACGGAGTGTATGGGCTTCGACCAGGCTATCGTCGCGCTGGGCGGCCCACTCGACTTAATGCGGCAAAAACTCGCTGCCGAGCCGTCGATCCGCGGCGGTAAGGCGTGACAAGAATAGCGAGCCGCGCGCAAAAACGGGCGCATCGAACACGGAGGACGCAGCCAAGCGGCTCCCGCGTACCGAAAAAACGCACCATTCCCTTTCCCTGAGCCGCCTTCTATAGAAGTAGGATGGCGTCAACGTGGATATTGCCTAATTTTGCAGGCGCCGGATGCAGTCCGACCAATAATCGCAGGCCATGCAGAAATTGCCGCCTTCCTTAAACTTAGGCACGCCCTCCTCGGGATATATCCAAGACAAATCGAGTGAGATGGAGGGCTTGGATTACTGGCGTCTTTGCGATGAGCTAACCGTCATTCAGGCCGCCTTGCTGGTAGCCGGTCGCGAACCTTCGGGTAACGCTCAATACAATGCCGAAAGAACTGTTCATCCGCCGGTTGGCTACGAAGCGGCGCGGGAGGCAATCGCAAATGCCTTAAGGCGTGGCGCCATCAAAGGCCAGATTGTTCCGCTTTATGAAGAGGACGCCCACGCTTACATCCAGGAAATTCCAGGTTCGGTCGACATTTACAAATCTCAAATCGAGGTCAATTCCCTTAAAGCATGGCTCGCAGCCCGTGGACTGAAAACCGGCTTCTTTTTTCCTGAAAAGTCCGTCGCTCAGGACTATCTCGATCCCCGGCACGCGCGATATGCGCCAAAGCTTGCCGCAGCGGTTTTCGCGTGGTTGGCGACCGGCGACGAATCAGCTTCGAAAGGAAAGTCGCCCAAGCAGGCGCTGACTAAATGGCTTCGAGAGCATGCGCATGAGTTCGGCCTGACCGACGAAGACGGAAAACCAAATGAAACGGGGATTGAGGAGGCCGCCAAAGTTGCGAATTGGCAGCCTGGAGGTGGCGCACCGAAGACGCCCACAGGATAACCTGCCGTCCCCATAAGATATTGTCTCAAAAAGACCTTTAGGTACGGGCAACGCAAAGACCACCCGATAGTTCGGGCAAAACCTTGCCGCTCTAAGCTACATTTTCAGGGCGCGTTTTCATAACCCGCCCAGCTATTTGGCGAGCGTCGGTCGTTTCAGGATTGCTCCACGTCAATTCGGACTGGAGCAATTCCTAATGCACAAACTCCCTGAGACTGGTTTCGTCCGCCTTTCTGCCATCCTTGCGCCGCGCGGTCCGATTCCAGTCGGCAAGTCGACATGGTGGCAGGGCGTGAAAGACGGGCGCTTTCCGAAGCCCGTGAAGCTTGGCCCCAAGACGACCGCTTGGCGCGTCGAGGACGTTCGCGCCCTCATTGAGCGTCTTGGGCGCTGAGCATGGCGAACCGGCGGCGCGTCAAAATCCACCGCACATATACGGTCGATGAAGCAGCGAGGACGCTTGGCGTAGGCAAGCCCACTGTGCGGCGGTGGATCAAAGTCGGCGGCTTGCCTGCGCTGACTGACCGGAAGCCTTGGCTCTTCCAGGGCGGAGACCTGGAAGACTTTCTGACGGCCTCGCGGGCGTGCCGCCAGAAGTGCGAGCCGGACGAATGCTATTGCGTCAAATGTCGCAAGCCGCAAAAGCCGGCGGGTGGGATGGCCGAATTTATCCCGCATACGGCGACCGGCGGAAACCTCCGCGCCATCTGCCCGGCCTGCGAAACGATCATGCACCGGCGCATCGGCCGCGCAGCACTGCCGGCTCTGAGCGCGATTCTGGACATATCAGTCGCGCAGGACCATCCGCGCTTAATAGACCGCGATCATTCCTCCCTGAATACGCACTTGGAATAGGAGCCCGAGCCGATGCGCAAGAATCATCCCAAAAACGTGCGGATCAAGCGTCAATATCTGATTTATCTCGAAGAGGCGAAGGGCCTGAGCCCTACCAGCGCCGACCAGATCGCGGCAGCTATCGACCAGTTCGACTCGATGAACGGCTACAAGGATTTCGCTGTCTACCATCCCGAACAGGCGCGCAAGTTCAAGCGCCACCTCGACACGGCGATAAATCCGAAAACCGGCAAGCCACTTTCCAAGGCGACGACCTATTCGCGCTTGATGGCGTTGAAGGACTTTTTCAAATGGCTCGCCGGCCAGCCCGGCTACAAATCGAAACTGAGCTATTCCGACGCCGACTTCTTCAACCCGTCCAACAACGACGGGCGAATCGCCAATGCTTCGCGCGAAAAACCGATCCCGACACTGGAGCATATCCGCCATGTTCTGGCGTCCATGCCCGGCCGAACCGATATAGAAATGCGCGACCGCGCGCTGGTTGCCTTCACGATCCTGAGCGGCGCCCGCGACGACGCGATCGCCTCTATGCTCATCAAGCATGTAGACCTGGAGCGCCGGACGGTCTTTCACGATGCCCGGAGCGTCCGCACCAAGAACCGCAAGACGATTACCTCGACCTTTTTCCCGGTCGGCGATGACATTGAAAAAATTGTCGCCGATTGGATTACGTTTTTGACCAAGGAAAAGCTGTTTGGTCCTGACGACCCGCTGTTTCCGTCGACACGCATTAGTCTGGACGAAAACAGGCAATTCACGCCGGCCGGTCTCGCGCGGAACGGCTGGACTAATCCGAGCGCCATCCGCCGGATTTTCCGCCAAGCCTTCGAGGCGGCAGGCCTGCCCTACTTCCATCCGCACCTTTTCCGGAAGACGCTCGCCGCCTTCGGCCAGCGTATTTGCAAGACGCCGGAAGAGCTGAAAGCCTGGAGCCAGAATCTGGCGCACGAAAATGTCCTGACGACCTTCACCAGCTATGGCGCCGTCGGCGCGCATCGGCAGGCTGAAATCATAAATGCTTTGTCCAAGCCCGAGCCGACCGCCGCAAATCCGTTTGCGGCATTGGGCAGGGACGCCGTTAGAGCGCTATTGTTGGCGCTTAAAGAGGATGAGGCCGCCTAGCATGAAAGCTTGATGGTATATTTGATGGTACATAAATTTTCGCTGATTTTTTTATCATTCTATATCAATGCGTTAAATCTCTTTTGCGGCTCCCTCTTGCGCACCAGTAATATCAATGACTCAGTAAAAATTTTCCCCTCTCAAATGCCTTCAAGAACGGCTCGGGTAACATTCTGGGTAACGCAGATTTGAACTTGTCCCGCTGTGGGCATAGGTTCGTCATCTCCAGTTGGCTATGCCGGCAGGGACCATGCGTCTATGATCATCAATCCGATCATTGTCACGAAGCCGATTGCGCAATTCGAAGCAGCGGAGCTCGTCGGCTTCCAGGCGCCTAAGGCACAACAGGCTGAAATCGGGCTTGTCGGAATTGGGAGTGAGAACAGGCAATTCATCGTCTCGCTCGACAGTTTTCTATACGTAGAGCCCTTTGATTTCAGCAATAGCGTTTACCGCGAGGCTTTCTTGACCGCGCTGAGTTATGGCGTGAACTATTCCGTAAACCTTGCGAGAGCGGATTCTTTCAATTTAGCAACGAACGCGGTGGCTGGCGATCTGTGTGTATCGGGATCGGATATTCTTATCGCTCATACAAAACCGAATTCCGGCCTCAGACTTCTCAATTTGCAAACCGGTCAGTCGGTGCAACCCGAGCAATTGGCGGTCATCGCCATCTTCAAGACGTGGAGTATTTCGGTCCCAGAAATAGAAAATCCTGGGGCTGCATTTCTTATCCAGCGCTAATTTACTCTTGCATGTGTGGCCGCTTCACCCAGCATTATAGCTGGCAGCAGATCCACGAATTCTTGAGCATCATCGGCGCCGCAGAACCTGCGCGCCTGCTACAATATCGCCCCGACGACGCAGATCGATATGCTCCGCCATGACGCCGAAGGGCGGCGCGAGTTCGTGCGGGGCGTCCGCCCAGCGGGACGCGGCGTTATTTTCGTGGAGAAAAACGGCGAAGGTCCTGGCGTGCGCTTGCGCAAAGGCTGATCTGCACGACAACTTCTCTGCTTTGAAGCGATCAGGAGGCGAAAAATGTCCGACACACCACGCCCTGGGCAGATGCGAACCGGAGGTGGAGGACCGCTGACCGTTGGCGACCTGCAAGACGCGGTTCACGGATCGGATCGAGATATACAGATCGACTTCGGCTCCACGATGGACGGTATCCCGCTGATTTTCTACCGCTTTAAATGGCGGGGAGAGAAGTTGCTTCAGATCGAACTCAACGAAGAGCGCGAGTTCTGAGAGGACTTCGATATGCGCTGACGCGGCTTTCGCCGATCTCCCTGAGGATGTTCCGAATCGAATTTGATCAAATTCTGACCAGAAGAGGCAGCAATGTTTGAGATCGGAAAAGAATACTTGATCAGGACGATTAAGTCGGTCGATGGCGAGTGGTCGGATGGTCGTTCAGTTTACACCGTCGTCGAAGTCAGCGGCACGCTTGTTAAGCTCCACAATGGTTTTAAGCCGGATCGGATTTTGAATACGGCGTCTCTGCACTTTGTCGGAGCGGACCGTATCGATCGAAAAACCGAATCCCCAGAACTCGTTGAGATCGATAGGGATGATCTCGACGATAAGCTTTAAACGTGGGTCGCGCACGGGCCCCTTTTTGACCGACCGTCGCATTGCTGCTGCAGCTCGTCCCCTGGCTCAGCTGCAACTTCTCTCAGCGGCGAAAGGCTAAGGCCCCCGGCCGCGCGGTTACCGAAAGCGCGACGGCGTTGCTGCAAGCCGCGTAATGAGCTATATCTTGCCCTAGCTTCAGAGCATTGTTGGCGGGACTTTTCGGGCATGGCGGACGACATTTGCGAGGTGCGGCCGGCGGGGCGCATTGATAGTGCCACTGGGCCGGCCTTTGAGCGCGACGTGCTGCAACAGATCGATGGCGGCGAGCGCCGCCTGCTGCTCGATTTCGCCGATCTCATTTACATTAGCAGCGCAGGGCTGCGGATCGTGCTCCTCGCCGCAAAGCGAATGAAATCCGCCGGCGGCCGCCTCGTGCTCTGCTCGCTCAACCCGCAGATCGCCGAAGTGTTTGAGATCAGCGGCTTCAATCGCATTCTCGACATTCTTCCATCGCGCGACGCGGCGCTCTCCATTCTCTCGGCAACGTGAAGCGCCTAAACAGTGCACGGGCCGCCTGCCGCCGCCCCTTGTCGTAAAACTGTCATGCCGGCTGAATAGCCGTACTGGATGGTGACCCTCGACATCTTCGCTTCGATTCTCGCGGGTCTGGGGCTGTTCTTCGTCGGCACTAAGGGCATTGCCGCCAATCTCGGTCAGCTTGCCGGCCGCAGCCTGCGGCATTGGGTGGCCCGCTCGACCGGCAATTATGCGATGAGCGCCGCCATTGGCACGCTCGCCGGCGCCCTCGTCCAGAGCACCAACGCGATCACTGTCATCCTGATGAGCATGGCGAAAGCGGATCTGATCACGCCGCGCCAAGCCCGGCCGATCCTCGTCTGGAGCAATGTCGGGACCTCGGTGCTGGTGCTGGCAGTCGCCATCG